>CAWCZR010000007.1:0-594321 GCA_963800135.1 uncultured Planctomycetaceae bacterium
ACAACAGACGTCGACGCCGCAGACAGCGGCTCCGCGAAGAACGATTACGCAGCGGCCCCCAGGGGCGCTGACGGAGGCGATTCGCGGAATTCCCCCCCGATTCGGGTCCAAAAGCCCAGGGGTTCTGGGGGCAACTCTCTAAAGGCGACTTGGTGCTGATCCGCTTCGCCTGCCGCCATGACTGGAACCCCTCGCAGCCGGTCCGCAATGCGATCGTCCGTGCGGTTTCTGATCAGGCGTTGAACGATCCTCGCCCGCGGATGGTGATCGCGGGCGCTCTGACGCTGCTCGAGATGAGCAACCAGAACTTACGCGCGGAGCTTGGCCAATGATCCCCTCTCGCCGCGAATTGCAGGACGTCCGCCGAGCCATCCGCAAAGACTGGGGCATGAAGGCCGAAGAGTGGGAGCGTTCGGCCAATGGGGCGTTGGAAGCGATCCTCGACCCTACAACAGGACACCTGGTCAAGCTGCAGGCCATGTTGCTGTTCATCGACGCGGCGGAATTCGGACCGTTCGACGTCGAGGCGACCCTAAAGCGGATCTGGGTCGAGACCGAGACCGCCAAATTGACACCCTAGAAACAGAGCCGCGCGACGAGGACCGTTCGTGACGGAACCGTCGCGTACGCGCTATTGCGAGAAACTGAAGATGGGAAGCCTCATCACCAAATACGAGCCGGTCCAAAACTTCGATCGGATTACGGGCGAACGAACGGACGCGAGTTTCATCCCGCCCGAGGTCTGGCTGGGGAAGGCGGCGACCGGCGCTCGCTTCCGAACCGCCCAGATGTTGAAGGCGCACGGCCTCGAGTCGACCCGTCAGCAATTCCTGCTCGACGCACAGGCCACGAGCCAGGCAGTTGCAAAGCTCGCGGCGGATATCCAGCGCTGGGCAGAGTCGGGCTGGCTTTGCGAAATGCGGCGAGTCATCGAAAAACGCACCGCACGTAACGAGCACCATATGGCTGAGCTGGCTGCGGCCGGTGAAGTGCTGGGGCAAGCAGTGAACTCAGTCGCAGGAGAGCGCTGACGGTTTTTTGGCGAGTCCTCCGGAGAGGTCCATCGTGGCGACGCACATCATTGGGGGTGCGCACTCGCTCGACGACGGTGGGCTTCTCCGGATTTTAACGACAGCAGCGTTATGATTTTCGCGTGAGTCCGATGTCAGAACTCGAGCAATTGAAGGCGACGATCGCGAAGCACTGCGCGGAGATGCGACAGACGTGCTTTGTTGCTCAGGACGCTCTCCTGAAATCTCGCCGGGCGGCGTTCATCACCTTTGATGGCGTTAGTCATCGCGGTCCAGTGAGCCCATCCAATTCTTTCTGGGCTTCGGCGGCGATTGCGGTTCCTGGCGCTTCCTCTGTGATGCGTTTCAAGTTCTTCTCGGCCGCTTCGCGCACGCCGGCCTTAATCAGGTTGCGACTGTTCGCGAGCAAAGCTCCGAACCGCTTCTGAGCTGCGGCTTCCGGATCGGCAGGTGCCGTGGGGGTTGTTGCTTTCTCCGGCCGCACAGTTTCAGGATTGGGCGTTTTGGGTACCGGTGGCTTCGATCGGGCTCGATAAGCCGCCTGAACCTTCGCCAAGTCGACCTTCAACGGCCGCACCAAGAACACCGTCGATTGTGCTCCGAGGACAGTCTTGTAGCTCTTGGTCCCGTCGAAAATGACCGGAATGCTTAGAGACCAGATGTTCTGATCGTCGACATAGTTCTTCGTAGAGACGCCCTGAACCCATAAGCGAAAGTCGCGGTGGTATTCCACCAGCATTTCGTCGGGGCCGATCACCTGGGTGACTTTCACGTGTCCTAACTGGCCAATCTCGCCCTGTCGAACCCGCATCGATCCTAACACCGGGATCTCTTCGCCGGTCTCGAGCCTTTCAAGTTCCGATCGCAACTTGTTTGAGTTTTCCTCAGCCAGTTCGGCCGCCTCTTTCTCGCGATACGCCTTTGTGCCGGGCTTGGGCTTCGAGTGACGTGCGGACCGCTTGAGCTTTGGTGGTTCCGGAAGTTGCGAGATCTCACGTCGAAGCTCATCCGCACGCACATCGCGCACTTGAATGAGCTTTGTCAGATAGGCGCGTTCGTCGTCATTCAGATCGTCGGCGGCAGTCGCTGCGGTGCGGTCGGCAGTTGGTTCTTTCCTCGCTTTCGCGGCGTCCGGCTGATCCCCGGCGAGTAGTATCGATGTGGCAACAAATAGCCCAAACATTGCGGTGGCCCTCCGATTTGCAAACCAGCATGAGCGAAGATCGGCGCGGGACGCAAGAAAAAAATGCCGAACGCCCACGACTGGGCTTTGAAAGGGGCAAGCGAAGTACGGGCGGCCTTCGTCGGCGCCTACTTGCGTTTCGTCAGCTCGAGCCCCAGCGCGTCCATCAGGGCCGCGGCACTGTCGAGATTCATCCCCCGTTCGCGTTGCACGAACCGCCACAGCACGGGGACGGGAACCCCCGCCTCAACCGCCAGGGCGTTGATCGTCCGCGGGTCGGCCTGGATCGCTTTCCTCAGGGCGCGGACGATCGGCCGTTCGCTCTTGGTTGCTGTCATCCTCCAAGTGCTCCTGTAGTGCGCAGTCGGTCCGGGCTCAACAATCGCTTCCACCGCCGAACGGCGGCCCTCAGGCCGCGTTCCGGTCGAGGATGCCGCGGATCGTCGTGTGCTGCCAAGGTTTGCCCTCTTTCGTTGGCACACCCTCACGGTTGAGTGCCGCCGCGATCTTCCGCAACGAAAGCCCACTGGCCCGGAGTCCGTCGATCTCGCGAAGGATGGCTTGTTCGGTCGGGTCCTCGACGAGCAACACGCCATCGTCGGCCAACCGAAAGCCGAAGGGGATGCGGCCCGAGATCCGCTGTCCCTTGCTCCGCTTGTGCCTCAACGCGTCGCGGGTCCTCTCGCCGATCGCCTCCCGTTCCCACTGGCCAACGGACATTAGCACGTTCAGCACGAGCCGGCCGGCCGCCGATCTCGTGTCGATCGAGTCGGCAACGGAAAACAGCTGCCTCCCGGCCCGCTCACCGAAATAGAGGTCAATCAGCCCGTTCCAGTCCTTCACCGATCGGCTCAACCGGTCGAGTTTCGCGATCAGCAGCCCGTCGGCCTGGCCGGCCTTCAATAGCTCGAGCGCCCGCTGCAATCCGGGCCTCTTGAGCGACTTGGCCGACTCGCCGGCGTCCTCGATCATCTCGACGATCTCAAGGCCGTAGAGGGCCGCGTAGGCGGTCAGTTTCTCAGCCTGGGCCGCCAAGCTTACCCCTGTTGCCGCTTGTTCGTCGGTTGACACACGTGTGTAGCCTATGACCTTCATACCGTTCGCCTTGAATGTTACCGACTGGTAATGTCAGATTCCATATTACCAAACGGTAAAACGGCAGGAATGGATCATCGAAAACTGGACGTGACGGCCAAAATTGGGCGTGAGGGGTCCGTTCCGTACGGGCGCGCGATATATTTAACGGCGATGAGCGAAACCGAGGCAGCTGGATCACCGTCCCCCGATCCCCCCTTCGTTACGGACCCGACGAGTGGGAGCAAGCGAAAGATGACTCCCGACGAGCTAGCCGAATGGCGATCGGCGGTAAAGGATCGCGGCGTGGAGTGGGCCAACGCGAACATCGAGCTGTGGCTCGCCCAGGCGCGGAGCATCGGGAACATTTAGCGGCTGGCCGCTGGGGCCATCTCTAGTTCCTGCCCGGTCATTCGTCCTCATCGGCCGGGAAGCGTTCCGTGCGATTCATCCCCGGCGGGAACCAGGGCCGCGTCGGCAATCGGCGCTCCGCCTCTTGCTCCGGCGTCCAGGTCTCTTGGATCGCTCGGCATGCAGCCCGAATCTCCTCCGGTGTCGGGAGGTAGAGCGGTCGTGGGCTCGCCGTTCCGTCGGTGTCCTGTCGATCCGGCTTCCGTGTCATGCACCGGAGTATCGTTTGTCCGTTGCGGATTCGGCAGAGCGAACAGCCCCGCCAGCAGATCCGCCTTCCACTCGCTGATCGTCCGAGGCCCCTTGGCCTGGTCGCACTGTCGGCACGACAGCATTGCGTTGCTCGGCTGATCGCCGCCGCCCTGGCACCGCGGCCGTGCGTGGTCGAGCACCCCGGCATCCGGGCCCGGCAGCGGCCGCCGGCAGTAAGCGCAGTGGGGGTCCTCCGTCCACAGCTCAAGCCGGAGCATCCGCCGCACCGTGCGCCGACCGCGCAGCCACTGCTCCATGCGGCGGGTCGTCTGAATCTCGGGATTGAGGATCGGCAATTGGACAAGGGCCATGATGCTGGGCTCCATCTTCGGCGAGCAGCTTCATTCCCGCCTTGGAGCACTGCAAGCATTTCGTCCGGTTCCAATCCCGGAATGGCTTTTATTGTGGTCACGCTCATGCCGGCGCCCCGTGTTCGGCCAGCAGTTTCATCCCGTCCTGCAGGACCGCCAGCATCTCGCCCCGGTCCAGCTCGCGAAGCGCCTTCAGAGACGTCCTCTCGCGTCGCCCGCTTCACGTTGGGCTCGCGCATCGCTTCCGGCAACTCGACGTGCGGCAGCGCCGACTGCAGCACTTCATAGGGTGACAGGTAGTTAGCGTCGCTGCCGCGAAGCGAATGGCCAAGAATGCACGTGCCGGCCCGCGCGCGGCTCCGTTCCCAGACTTGGCCCGCAAGTCGACGGATCGACTGAAACGTGATCGGCTGGGTGCCAGCGGCTTCCCAGAGGCGGCTCTGCCAGAGATTGACCTGGACGTTGCTCGAATAGTGGCCGAACACGAAATCATCGACGCGGGGCAGCGCATCGAGGTGCCGACGTAGGACCGGATGAATCGGAATCTCGATACGGGTCCCGACCTTGGCCATCACGCGTCGGATCCGGTCGTCGAGAACTTCCGACCATTTCAAGGTCAGCGCGTCCTGCCTGCGAAACGCGGTCAGCAAGAGAGTGCAGAGCAACGAGCGCCACCACTGCGGAGTTGATGGCGCGATTCCCGATGAGCGCGACCGCCAGCGCTGCACGGGCCACTCGATGACGTCGACCATCTCATAGAGCCGGCCCAGCTCGGCGAGCGTCGGCGTGTCCTTCAATTGCACGCGTCGCTTCCGCCGTCGCCCCGGGCTCGGAACGTCTGGGACGATCTTCTCGGCCTTGCAGTAGCGGAGCAGCGTCAACACATCGCTGATATCGTTCTCGACGGTGAACGGACTGAGATCCTTCAACGCGTTGCGGTAGGCGATGAAGTCGGCCGTCTCCAGCTCGCCGATCATCGGGTTGCGGGTGTGCCGCTCCCAACGGTTGGACAAGTGCCGGTATTTCACGATCGTCCGGTGAGCCAGGTCCGGGCTCGCTGGGATGTAGATTTGCTCGTAGGCTTCGCGGAGGCTGAGCATGTCGAGATGTTCGCGCTTCATGCGGCGCCCTTCCCTGCCTCGCCAGGGATGTATAACGTCCACCGGCCGCCGTTGCCGCGCTCGATGCAGGGACAGGGGTTGAAGCTGTCTGGCAACAAGAGCGTGTGCCGCAGTCGCTCCCTGATCGTCGAGATGCAATCGCAGATCCTCCCCTGGACCGTGCGAAAGCTGCCGGGAATGTTCCCGTCCGGCCAAACGGCCGCTTTCAACTCGTCGATCGTGCACGAGTGCATGGGAGACAGCGCGAGTGCCTTGAGAATTTTTAGGGCGCCGCCTTCCATGCGAACGTGGTGCCCGCGAAAGGCAAAGCCGACGTTGTGAAACTGCCACTCTGCCGGATCGGGAAACGACGGCGGGCTGAACTGCGCGGCCTTCATCAGTGCCTGCGCCATCTCCCGCTGCTTGGCGAGCTGGCGCTCGGCTTGTCGTGGACCGTGCTTGAACGCCAGCGGGATACGCATTTGCTGGATCGAGTCACCCAGCTCTTCCATCTGGTTGAGGTACGAAACGTGCGTCGTGTCGTTGACCGCGTGCTGCAGCAGCACGGACCCCATCCCGCTTTTGACGCGCTCGATCTCGCTGGCAGCTGTCCGTCGAATGTCGTGCGGCGTGAACACCTCGGGCAGGTCGGCCTTGCGACAGATTGACTTCCATCGCCCGTTGAAGCCGCCCGAAAGCTGAATGCTGGACTTGAACACCAGTTCCCGCGACGGCTCCGCCATCCGCCTCAGGTGTTCGACAGCGCAAGGATGCAGCGGCAGCCGCATGGGTTTCTGCGTTTTGCGAGCGGTGAACCGCAGCGTGCCTTCGTCGAGGTCCAAGTCCGCAAACCGGATCGCGAACATGTCGCCCTTGCGCAGCCCCGTGAAGTAGCAGACGACGAGCCAGGTTTGCCACCAAAAAGCAGGCGGGCCGCCCCACTGCGGCGATTGCATCTGCTCGCACGCCAGATACCAGCGGGAGAGAGCCTCCTGACTGACCCGCGTCGGCAGCCCGCGCACGATCTTCGACGGGCGCATGTAGGGAATCCGGGGAAGGATGCCAAGCCCATGAGGACTGCCGAACACTACGGGCCCGATCCGCCGTAGGATCGCGCGAAGCGTTCGCCGCACTCCGTTCACCGTGCTCGGCGCATAGCCTTCGGCAAGTGCGGCCTTGCGAAACGCCTCGAGCATTTCGTCGGTTACCGCCCCGCAAGCGGGATTGCCGGTCAGCCTCTCCCAAATGACCAGGTCGAACTGCAGCTTCTTGATCGTGCGCTCGGCGATGTCGTCTTTGGGATAGTGCTCCTGAAGGCATTCCCGCAGCGTCATCTTGAGCGCCGCTCGCTTGTCTGGCTTGCCGTTGCGTTTCGTCATGAGCGCACCGCCATTTCCCGAGCCTGGGCCGCGTCGAGTCGCTGGGCTGCGTTGAGCAACCGGTCGGCCATGTCCCGGAAGGCGTCCGCGGTCCGCGCCAAGTAGTCCGGTCCGCGGAAGTCGATCGACTGATTCGGCAGATTGAAAACGATTTCGAGGGAATGGCGCTCTAGCTCAGTTGCGCCTCGATAGGTCTCCCCGTCGGCGATCCACGTCTCGGGATTCACAAGGATGGGCTCGCCGTTTTGTACGCCGGCCTCGCACCACAAGCGTTTGGGGCTGCGTCGAAAGAGATTGACGGCCTGTTCGATCTTCGCAGCATGGTCCTCGGCAAATTCACGCACCTCGACGGCCAGCGGACGAGAGAGCCGCTTGTATTGCCGCTGGGCGATTCGGTCGACGTCGCGAGACATGGGGCACCTCCCAAAAAAGAAAGCCGCAACGTTCGCTGGTGCTGGCAGCGACGCGCGGCCTTCCGATTCGGCCGAAGCCGATTCAATCCAACTGGGTTCCGTCCCGGTCTCCAGCACAGACCAGACTTTTTCCATTACCCATTGGGATACCATTGGGATACCACGGCGTCAAGCCCCCGTTGAATGCTTCCGGCCGACCGGTTAGAAACCCTTTGGGATACCAAGGGGAACCTCATGGCGAAGAAGGCCAAAACGCAGCAGCCAAAAGAACTCCGGTTGAACGTCCGGGCGACGCCCGCCGAACTTGCCCTGTGGACGGAAGCTGCGCAAAGCGACGGCCGCAAAATGGCCGGGTGGGTGAAATGGACTCTGACCCGGGCCGCGAAATCGCAGCTCGGGAAACAATGATCCCCAAGCTCATCGCCCTGTTGATCGTCGGTCCCGGCCTGGCCTTCGGCGCGAGTCCGCATCACGAGCTGGCCGGCCGCGTGATCGCGATTGCCGACGGCGACACGCTAACCGTGTTGGACGCATCGAACGCGCAGCACAAGATTCGCCTGGCGGGCATCGACGCGCCCGAAAAAGCTCAGCCTTTCGGCACCAAGGCTCGAGAGCAGCTCGCCGGCAAGGTGTTCAAGCAGACCGTTCGTGTCGAGGTGATCGACGTCGACCGGTATCACCGCGAGGTCGGCCGAATCTACCTTGGCGACCGGTTCATCAATCTCGAAATGGTGCAGGACGGTAACGCCTGGCGTTATCCGCAGTACGACAAGCCGGGCGAGTTCACCGCTGCGGAAGCCGACGCACGCGAGCACAACCGAGGACTCTGGGTCGATCGCGACCCCGTGCCGCCGTGGGAATGGCGCAAGATGAAGCGTCGGCCAAAGTCTGCGCCCTGATGCCGCTTGCGTCGGCGTGCGCGCCCGGGCATCCTGGGAGGCATGGACTCCGGCGATCTTTCGACCATCCAGGCCGAGGCCATTGGCGACCGGCTCGCGCCTTACGTGCGGTATCTCGGCCGCGTGAGAAGGCGGATGGACGCGCGCGGCTTTCCGCACACGGACGAACTGCTGCGGGCTGCGGACAAGGCTTACAGCACGGCCCGCGATCTTTCGATTAAGCTGCACTACCTCTCCTGTAAGAGCGGAGTCGGACAGCCGCCCAAAGATGTTTAATGACCGCGAAGCCCTCGAATCGAAGTGGCAAGCCAACGAGCGCCGGCTCAACGAAATCGCCGCAATGACCGGCCTTGGCCGCGAGATGCACACGACCGAAGCCGAGCGCCTCGAGGCCGCGCAGGACGCGATCGAATTCGAGTTGGGGAGCGACGGCGGGCCTGGATCGCGACGATGGTCTGGCGTGCCATGAGCGAGCGTGACCCCGAATTGCTCGACCGGCTGCGCGAGCACCTCGACGCGGCCCACCAGTCCGACGGATTCGAGGAACGCCCCTGCCGCGGCAATGACAGGCTGCTGATTTGCTGCGGGGTCAACAGTGCGCAGGTTCGCTACTTGGCCAGCGAGCCGGTCCGCCGCTCGTGGGATTTCTCGTTTAAGCCGACGCTCACGGCCGAAGAGCTGTTCGACTGGCTGACCTCCCGCGGTTAGTTGGACTCCGACGAATGGTCGACAGCGCCTTGGCAGTCGCCGGACGGCCGACGGGCGGGCTCTTGCGCTCGAATCTGAACGACGTGAACGCAGCGCAGGCCGAATTGCCGGCCTGCGGCCTTCAACAGACGCTTGACCCTCTGCGCGGTCGGTGTCGACCAGCCTGGCAGGCCCACCAGCTCGAGCGTGTAGCGTTCGTCGGATTTCATTGCTGCGATCCGAAGCCACTCAACACTGCTTGCCGGTCCCGGCACGAATCGGAATCTCCGAACAGTTCGTGCAAGCGAGCCAGGTCCTCCTGCAACGCCACGGCTCGCGGACCGTCGGGCCCGGCCGCAACGTCGCCCGCGATCGAGGCGAAGTAACGGATCGGATCGGCGACCCGTACGGCTGGCCACAGGGCGAAGGCGAATCGCGGCAGTCGCGTCCGGTTCTCGCGAAACCAGTCCGCGAGGTCGACGTCGCTTGTTGCCGGGGGCTCTTGGATCAGGTCTCGGCTTTGCACGGCTCGTCCTCTGGCGGCAGCGCGATCGGCTCATAGGGAATTGCGAATTTGTCGGCCAAGCGACCGACCGCAGCGTTTGGGACGGCCAGCCGCGGCCGCAATTCGGCGGGCAGTTTTCGCTGCGTCTCCGACCGAGCGATGATCGCTCGATACGCGTCGCGGAATTGGGCGTGCTGGGCCGTCCGGTTTTCAACGGTCCAATCAGCGATTGCCGTTGGCCCGCCCAAAGAGAGCACGGCTTGGCGGATCGCCGGCGGAAGCAGTTTCATAAACCGTTGCGGGTCATAGAACGGGCAAGCCCGCTTGATAGTGTCGCGCAGGACAATCAGCGCCTCATCAACTTCCGGAAAACGCCCGTCTTTCGATTCGACCGCGAATCGCCTCAGTGCGGCCGGTGTCGGGAACGCGCTTTCGGATTCCATAATCCAGCGTGTGACTGCTGCTTTCAGAGCGTCGAGATCGAGATCCTTAAGCGCCTCGTACCAAATCTCCAGTTGTTGATCGGTCGTCGCGCGGTCATAGGTCGCGAACAAGGTCGCGTGCAGGGTGGCGTATTCGCGCACAGAGATCATTTTTCCGCCTCGCGTTCGGCGATAAATTTTTCGTAGGGAGTCGGGTCGAATGCCCTTTTCCGGTTGGCCGGTCGATCCCATTCGCTCTGGTCGTCTTCCCACTGCCGCCGGTTGAACCACGTCGAGGCGTAGGGGCAGAACTTCCCGGCCCGGCCAGCGCTCGAGCCGGCGAACGCGCGGACGGCTTCCATCAGCGTCTCGAAATCGGTGTCGCGCAGCGCCCGCTCGATGGCCTTGAAGGCGGCACCGCGCGCGATCTTGCGCGGATAGGCCGCGTAAAGCGCCTCGGCCTGCGCCTCTGTGGGTGAATCGTCGCGTCCGCATTTCTGAACGCCCCCACGAGTATTTGGCGGATCAGGGGCGGATAGATCCGAGGCGGAAGAAGGCGGAAGAGATGTTTCACCATGAAACGAGGTAGGTTTCTCCATGACACCGCCGGCAGTTTCACCATGAAACGAGGTAGGTTTCTCCATGACACCGCCGGCAGTTTCACCATGAAACTTTCCAGCTTCGACCAGGGCCCTCAGCGCTGGCCAAAGAATCGTGAACTCACCGGGCGCCCGGCCTCTGACGCCAAACTGCTCATTGACCGATAGGAGGGCCATCCCGCATTCCTCAAGGGCATGGCTTAGCGCGGCCCCATCGACACGCCCGTCTGCGATCAGGGCCAGCGTGAAGGCGTCCCCCTTGAGTGCGGCGAGGGCTCGACAGACGGTTGAGCGCGACAGCCTGGTTAATCTCGCGATCGTGGCGATCTTGATCCGCGGCGAGCGGCGATCGCCCACCAGCTCGTCAATCATGCGTAGGACCGCCAGACATGCTGCGCCGCTCACAGTTCCGTATTGCGTGGCAACGGTCGACGCAGCCGGCAGCAGTCGAAGCCAACCGAGCTGATTGCCGCGATGGTCGAAAAGGCTTCGCTGCTTTTCGTCAACCGGCGTGCGCACAGTCCCTGTCGCTGATATCATGAAGCCGTCCATTTCTTCGCTTGTTGGCCGCCGGGCTCTGACCAGCCCGGACGGCCCTTTTCGTTGGTGGGGCCACCTTTTTCAGTCAGACGAGCCCGGCTTCTTTAAGCCGCCGAGCCGTTTCGCTCGAGCGTTTTCCGCCTGGTGGATTTTGTGGGCCGCCCGTCGACGCGGTCGTCGTCGCCCCGTCCTCGGGCGGCTCGTTCGGGGAGTTGATCGCGTCGATAAAGCGATTCAGCGCGGCGGGCCGGACAAATCGCCGGCCGCCGACCACCAGCGTTTCGAGCTTGGTCCCTCGAATGCCGCGGGTTCGCCATCGAAACAGCGTCGACGGGTTCGGTCGACCGGGAAGCATCCGAGCGGCTTCAGCGAGCGGAATCGGCTCGCCGTCGGCGATCAGGTCAGTGGCCATGCATGGTCTCTCCATTGCAATTCACGCGAATATGCGACGAACGCAATTGGACCACAAAAATGCCGCCCTCCCAGCGCGGAGACCGGCAAGTCTCCGCGCGGAGAGCTAACTCTCCGCCCTCGGGATAGCAGGCGCGAGACCCAGCAAAATCGCGAGATTCACTGGGAGTTGACTCGGCCAGCGGGGCGCCTGCGCCTGTGCCTGTCAGGGCGCTGACGCCGCGCAGCGGAGACCGGCAAGTCTCCGCGCGGAGAGCTAACTCTCCGCCCTCGGGATGGCAGGCGCGAGACCCAGCAAAATCGCGAGATTCACTGGGAGTTGACTCGGCCAGCGGGCGCCTGCGCCTGTGCCTGTCGGGGCGCTAACGCCGCGCAGCGGAGACCGGCAAGTCTCCGCGCGGAGAGCTAACTCTCCGCCCTCGGGATAGCAGG
This sequence comes from uncultured Planctomycetaceae bacterium, assembly GCA_963800135.1. GTDB lineage: Bacteria > Planctomycetota > Planctomycetia > Planctomycetales > Planctomycetaceae > DASPSM01. Next base: position 11,650 of record CAWCZR010000007.1, read on the forward strand.
CGCGAGACCCAGCAAAATCGCGAGATTCACTGGGAGTTGACTCGGCCAGCGGGGCGCTGCGCCTGTGCCTGTCGGGGCGCTAACGCCGCGCAGCGGAGACCGGCAAGTCTCCGCGCGGAGAGCTAACTCTCCGCCCTCGGGCGCGGTTCCCACAGGTGCCGAAGGTGCCGCGCCTGCCGCAGCAGGCTTTTTGCCTTGCGCTCAAGCAGCTTCTGGTTTCGTTCGGTGCCGGCAAGAAAATCGCGAACTACTTGGTTATTAGATTTGCGTGCCTCGTTCGGATTGGCAAGAAGGCGGCACACTTCTGCGACGTCGACGCTCTTTGGGTGTCGCATGGCCGGAGATTTGGGTGCGGCCCCTGGCATATCCGTCAAAATTTCGCCGGTGGCTGCCGTGCCTACCGTCGCACCGCCTTGCTCAGGTGCCGCTCGAGCCTTCGGCTTTCCGTGTGGACCCCGCCGTCCGAACAACTTCACCGAAGACGGGAAATGCAGTTTGCGCCTGCATCGCTCCCAATAGTAATTGGCCTCCGAAGAATCCCAACGGCGTCTCCGCGGGGTCCAAAACAGGGGGCCACCGAAGCAGTCGTCGTGGGCCTCGTTAAGCACCTTTAGAAACTCGCCCGTCGCGTGCACGGGTTCGTCCCGACCTTCAATTTGGAGGAGAGCTTCCTTGACGGGGCGCAGTTTTGGGAGTTCTACGTTAGGCCAGCGAAGTGCCGCGAGTTCCTTCCGATCGAGGCCTGAATGCTTCAATGCTCTGTAGAACAGGCGGAACTCCTTGCTCGCCTTGTCGAGAATCGCCTTTTCTAGCTGAGGCTTCACATCGTGCCCAAGCCAAAATGGTCTGATCCCACGGTCGCCGAGGCCCGCGCGACGGACCGCCTCTTGGAGATCCCGAGCGATGCGCTCGTTGGATGGACAGGGGTGGTAGTTCTTCGGAATATCGCACCAACCTAGGCCGCCCTGAGAGGCAAAAACGGGTGCGCGTTCCCGCCATTGGCGGGCGTCGCGGATGCATTCGAGCAGTTCGTTTGTGATCTTGATTTCCCGCCCTTTTTGCGGGCCGCTCTTGATTTCTAAAACGTCGGGCAGCTTTTCCCCGCGTGCGTCCTTGTAGTCGATGTGTCGCGCAGCATCGAAAATGAGACAGTCATCGCGATCGCGAAACGACGCTGGCTGGGTCAGGCGCAATAGCATTTTGAATTCTCTCGGCGCGTCTGATGCGCAGATTTGTTTGAGCTGACCCTTGTGCATCCATTCCTGACGCTCAGACCGATCGCGTCCACGAATGCGCCGCGCCGCCACGGCCACCGGTTTCGCGCTTTTTGTGATCTGTGCCGGCACCGTCTGCACTGCGAAAGCTCGATACTCGCCGAGTGCGCGTTGCCCCTTCTCCGTGAGTTGGTAGAGATTCTCGCCAACCCACCTCGCCTTTTTGTCTTTCCCGGGTTTCTTTTTCTCTCGGACGCCGAGAATTTCTACGAACCGGCGATCGTGCAAGCGTCGCATCATCACCTGGAAATCCAGTAGACGAGGCGGAACCCAGCCGACCGACTCGCGGATCTCTTCGCCCGTTTTCGGTCCGCCAGTTAGCGTCGACAGCAGGAGCGCATGGAAGTGCGACAGTTCGGGCAGAGACCCGTGAAAAGACTTCGGGCGGCCTTGCGCACCCCATTTTTCAGACGACGGCAAGCCTACATTTTGCGTCATCGAGCGGCACCTTTCTCTTTTCGTCGGCAGGCCGACGCACCTCGCCCGGTGCCGCCGGAGCGAAGCGCGTCAGCCCAGTTGCGGTTAATTACTCCGCGAAAGCCGACGATCGACGAGGATTTTACCCAACCGTTCCCATGATTTCCCGCGCGCGCTCTAAGTCACGCTCTGCGTAGATCTCCGTTGTCGCCAAGTGAGCGTGCCCCAAGATCACGCGGGCCGCTTCCGCCCCGAACTCGCGGCGTAGAAACGTCGCCGCGCTGTGTCGGAGCTGGTTCGGTTGCCAGCAGTAAGACTCCCGCCATTCTGCGGCCTGGCTCCGCAGCCGGCTCCTTTCCGGTGGCGCAAGTGTCGCGGGCATCTTCCGCAGCTCCGCCGGCATCTCGAAAGCGATCTCGCAACCGCGCTGGATCGCGCGGCGATAGCTGGCGACGGTGTAATGCGCTCGAGGCCGCCTGCGGCCGTCGGGGGACGCTTGCCGGGCCGCCTGGCTCGGGGTCAGCGGCGATTGTCGCCTTTCGCGTCGCGCGGCGTTCCGCTCGGCTTCCGCATCGACCGGCGAAAAAACGAAGGAATCGAGGTTCGCGGTCAAGAATTCTTTGAGTAGTGCCTGCCCGCGCGGTCCGATCGAGATCACTCGATGCTTTCCCCGGTGCTGCGTCTTGTGCCTTCGCGGCACGTATTCCCAGATTTTGCCGCTCGTGTTGAGGTCGCCCACGCGCATTGCCACCAGCTCGCCGGGGCGGGCGCCGGTCAGGAGCTGCAGTTGGATCAGGCCCCAGACTTGGCGGCTGACATGCGGACGGATGGCGTCGACGAGCGGCAGTGGGACGGCCTGCACGGGGCGGCCCTCGATCGCCGCGGATCGGCCCGCAGTGAGCGGCTCGAGCGTTTCGAGTTTGACGTATACCGACTCGGGCAGGATTTCTCGTGAGACGGCCCAGCGGAACGCTCGGCAAATTCGTTGGACCTGTCGATTGATGCTCTTCCGCTTCCGCCCAAGGCGGATCATTTCCTGTCGCACGGCCTCGAGACTCAGCGGGCCGAAAGCCGCGGCCAGGGTCGGCCCGAAGAGCATCACCAGCGGTCGAAGGGCGGACCGGATGCACGCCACTTCGGACGTCGGCGCGCCCTCCTTTGCGTAGTACGAGATCGCGTGTTCAAGGTATCGAAGCGCCAGCTCGTCGACGGTCAGCGTGGACCTGTCGAGAGTCTTGCGACGCAGCCAGTCATCGCGGAGGGCGTCGTAGCGGGCGATCGACTCGTGCGACTGGTGCTTGCCCAAGTAGATGCGTTTGCCATCGACGCAAACGCGAGCTTGACCGGTGGAGTGGGGGCGGCGCGGGTATGGCGGGAAATGGGCGATCGGCATGTGCGGCACCTTTCGGTTTGGACAGTCGGCTGGACAGTTCCAGCTCTCTGATGCCGCACTGCCTGATGGCAGGTAATCGCAACTCGCGAATCAGCAATTAGTTGTGAGAGTCGGGACGACAGGATTTGAACCTGCGACCTCTTGCACCCCAAGCAAGCGCGCTAATCCAGGCTGCGCCACGTCCCGTTTGTGCGAGGCGACTAAGTTATCGCAACGCTTCCAGCTCTTTGCAAGGCCGGCTTCCGTTGCTGGCGGCGGGAACGAATCGGAGGTTTCTCGGCGGGACGACAGTGGGCCGCGGAAGGCGCGGTCAAGTCAGTCCGCGGGGGGTGCGGCCTGTCAGCTTGTAGACGTAGGCCATGATTTCGACGAAGACCTGGTACATTTCGACCGGGATCGCCTGGCCGACTTTGATGTTGCGGTACAGGGCTCGGGCCAGTTCTTTCCGCTCGATGATCGGCACGCGGTTTTCGCTGGCGATGCGGCGGATGCTGGAGGCGATTTCGCCCATTCCTTTTGCGACGACGACCGGGGCCGGCATTTTTGTGGGGTCGTATTTGATGGCGACGGCGATCTCCGTCGGGTTGGTGATGATGACGTCGGCGCTGCGTACCTGATTCAGTTCGCGGGCCTGGGCCACCTTGCGGTGGGCGTCGCGTCGCCGCTGGCGAATGTGCGGGTCGCCCTGCATTTCCTTCATTTCGTCGCGGACCTCTTGCTTCGTCATTTTGAGGTCCTGCTCGAGCCGCCATCGCTGATACAAGAAGTCGAGCAAGGCCAACGCGACGAGCGCGATCGAGAGCTGATACGCCAGCTTCACGAGGGCGCCTTCCATATAGTGCAGCGTTGCTCCCGGCGCCAAACCGATCAGTTGCGTGACCTGCGGCAAGAGCGCGCCGATCGACCAGAAGGCGATCCCCACGACGATCCCCAGCTTGCCGAGGCTGACGCCCAACCGCATCAGGGCAGCGGTCGAAAAAATTCGCTTAAAGCCGGAAAGCGGGTTCAAGCGTCCGAACTGTGGGACGAGCGCCTCGGGCGCGATCAGAATGCCGAACTGGACGATGTTCCACACGAAGGCCGCCAGCATCATCGCCAACAACACGGCCAAGAGACTGGGACCGACGGCCTGGAGAATGGTGCGGAAACGCTCGACGACATCGACCGGTTCGAGGCGTTCGTGGCCGGCCGTTCGCAGGAGCGTGGCGGTCAGTCCGGCCAGGGAGCGGCAGAGCGGAACCATCAACATCGAGAAGACGATGGCGGCTCCGAGCATCAGCCCGGCGGCCGTCAGATCGCGGCTGCGCGCGACGTTGCCCTGCTCCCGAGCTTCCGTGCGGCGGCGCTCGGTGGGCAGCTCTGTTTTTTCGCCGTATTCATCGGTCGACATGACGCATCAACAGCCGTGGAACGCCGACACAACGCGGGACCCCAGGTGGCACGAGAGCGGCGGCGCGCAAACTCATCCGACGCCGATCGTCCGCACAATGGCGTCAATTGTCGTGGGAACCAAATCGACCGCCGCCCGGGCGATCCCCGTCAGTGACGCAATCAGTATGAGCAGGCTGATGCTGGCCCGCACCGGAAAGCCGACGATGAGCACGTTGATTTGCGGCACCGAGTGCCCGAGGAAGCCCATCGTCAGCGCGACGAGCGACATCGCCGCCAAAAACGGAGCACCGACCTGGACGCCCAGGACCAACGACTGATGGATCAGGTCACGGAGCAGATCGATCGTCGGCAGACTGACGAAGGCTTCGCCCAAGGGCAGTGTCTGAAACGTCGAGACGATCGCCGAAATCATCTGTAAGTGGTAGCCAGTCGGCTGCAGCACCAACAGGACGGTCACCGCGAACTGAAACAGGAACTGGCCGGTGACGGAGCCGGTGATGTTCAAACTCGGGTCGGCGATTTGCCCCAGCGAGAGTCCTGTCTGCTGATCGATCAGATCGCCTCCCAGCAGAAAACCACTGAGTATCGTAAAGACTCCCAAACCGAGCGAAAAACCGAGCGCCAGCTCGCAGATGGCGACGCGGCCGTACTCGAGGAGTGTCCGCGCCGGCCGCAGCGTGCTCTGAAACTCGCTCTGTGTCAGGCCGGTGTTTTCATCTTTGCCGGCGGCTTGTCGCAACGCTTCGTAGCGCGGCAGCAGCGACTCGGGGACTTCGTTGGCCGTCAGACGGCCGTCGTGATTCGCATCGAGCCGGTCGAACAACAGGCGGCTGTGATCGTGCACGGCCGGAGTGATCAGGAACCCCAAGGCCAGCACCAGCAGCACTCGGAGATTCGTGGGGACAATGCGTTCGCCGAACAGCGGTCCGACAATCATCAAGCCTGACAGACGGACGAGCACCAGCGTGAACGCGTAAAACTGCGTGAGGGCTCCCTGCATCAGCAATCGCAGGGCCTGATCGTGGACCGGTGTCACGCTCAGGCGATCGAGCAGCGAGTTCATGCGCCCCCACTCCGCCTCGTCACAGTTGCGACGGGATGTTCGTGAAGATTTCTGTGGCGTAATCGACGATGCGGTGCATCATCCATGGCAAGAGCGCTAGACCGGCCAGGGACATCGCGACAATCTTCGGCACGAAACTCAGCGTTTGATCCTGCAGCTGCGTCACCGCTTGCAGAACGCTGATCACCAGGCCGACCAGGATGGCCATCAACATGATCGGCGCTCCCAACATCATCACCAGGATCACGGCGCTGCGGGTCATCTCGGCGGCCTGCTCAACGGTCATCTTGTCCTCCTGCTTGGGCGAAATCCGTCCGTTTGGAAACACCACTAGCCGGTGGCTGCCCGCACGCTCTCCAGCAGCATGCCGACCGTGAGCGCCCAACCGTCGATCAGCACGAACAAGAGCAGCTTGAAGGGCAGCGAAATCAGCACGGGCGGCAACATCATCATCCCCATGCTGATCAGCACTGTGGCGATCACCATGTCGATGACCAGGAACGGCAGATAAATCTGAAAGCCGATAACGAACGCCGTCTTCAGCTCGCTCAACATGTAGGCCGGCAGCAGCACGACCGAGTCGACCTCTTCCAGATCCTCGGGCAGCGAGGCCTTTTCGTTGGGATGTTGAAACTCGAAGAAGGTGATCAACGCCTCGAGATTATCGGTGCGTTGAATCTGCTCGATCATGAAGCGGCGAATCGGACGGGCCGTCTTGTGGAAGGCGTCTTCCAGGCCGATCGGCTGCTCGCCGGCTGGCGGACTCGAGTAGGGACGAATCCCCTGCTCGTAGGCTTCTTTCCAGACAGGCGACATGACGAGGAACGTCAAAAACAGGCTCAACGACATCAACACCTGGTTGGGCGGCAGCTGTTGCGTGCCGAGGGCTTGTCGCAACAGGCTGAAGACGATCACAAATCGAATGAAGCACGTGGTCATGATCAGGATCGCCGGCGCGAGGCTGATCACCGTCAACACCAGCATGATCTTGAGCGTCGACGAGAGCCCGGACGGCGAGAGCATCTGCTCGACGTCGACGGGCAGACCGCTCTGATTGGGTGCCGGCTGTGCGGGGAATTTCGGCGCAACCAGCGGCCGATCGAGCGACATGCCTTGAGCGCTGCTCGGTCCTCGCGCAGCCGGCTGACTGAACTGCGGACGCTGCACAGGCTGTTGGGCGACGGTCCCTCGCGGAATGGCGGCAATCACCGCACCAGCCACCAGTGCGGCGATGGCGATCTTGCCGCGATGGGATCCCAGTCGAATCGCTCGCAGGCGCTCAGTCACGGAACACCTCCGCCGGGCCGGCGTAAGGCACTCCCGTGATTGGCGCATTGGTAAATGGAACACTGGGGTTCGAACCGCCCCGCAGACGGCGGATCAATTCCTGTTCCGGATCAGGTCCGCGAACGTCGGGCGACTCCGAGGGAACGACAGGCTCGGAAGCCCCCGGCGGATTGCGATGTGGCGGACTGCTGTGTGCCGCTGTGCTAGGCGCCGGGCTGCGACGCGGCGATTCGGCACCCCCAACCTTGGCGGGAGCAGCCGTCTGCCCCTTAATTAAGTTGAAGAATGAAGAACCAAGCCCTTGGCCGTTGCGGGTCGGGCGACACATCCCGGCCACGAGGTCGACTTCCACCGGATCACTCAGCTCGCCGATCCCCTGCAGGCCGGCCGGCGATGAGCCGACGATGAGGATCCGCGAGCCGATCCGCAGCAGCAGGATCGACTGTCGTTGATCGAGATACCGCCGTCCGAGCACCTCCAGGGCCTCGTTCGGCAGGGATTGGTTGAACAGCGGCGCGTGACGGCGAAAGAGGCGGGCGAGGACAAGGATCAGGCCGATGACAACGATCAACGCGCCGACGGCCGACAGAGCGCCGGATGTCGAGGATTTTGGAGCGGAAGAGCTCGGCGTCGCTGATCCCGAAGTCTGAGGCTGCCGCGCGCGTTCCTCGTTGTGCTTCTGCGCGAGTTCCTTCCAGCTCTTGTGGTGGGACGTGGGCGTCGCTTCCGCAGCAGCCCCAGGTGTGGAAGGTGGCGCAGCAAACTTCGCGGCGGGCGGCGAAACGGGTTCGGGGGCCGGCCGCGAAACCGAATGTCGGGTTTCCGGACGCGGATTGACGATCGGTGAATCCGCGAAGGGATCGCTGGAGCCTGACTGCGCGACAGCCGAGCTCGCAACAGAGACGACGGCGGCCACTGCCCCGAGCAGCCGCAGCAGTCGACTACAGTGCCGGTGCGACAATTTCGGCCACCCGCACGCAGAAGTTGTCATTCAACACCAAAACCTCGCCCCGCGCGACCAGTCGACCATTCACCAGAATGTCGACTGGGTCGCCGGCCAGTTTGTCCAGCGGCACGACCGATCCGGACTTCAATTGCAGAACTTCCTCGATCAACAGTTCGGTGCGCCCCAGTTCGATCCGCAAGTCGAGTTCGACGTCCTGCAGAGCGTGGAGACCCACACCATCGCCTGCCCCCGCCGCCCCGTGATCGAAGGGCCGAAATTCGTAGGCCGCTGGAGAACCCAGCTCGGCCGGAATCCCGCTGCGCTCCGGCAACGTGGGCGACACCGCAGCCGCCAGCCCTGCCTGCACTTGTTCGAGTAGCCGTTCGGTTGGCGATTTCTCTTTCTCGCTCGCAGACGCCTGGCCCGGGCGGCCAGCCGGTCGTCCGACGGGGCTGCCCGGAAGCGGACCGGCATCGTCGGCAGTAGCCTGGCGCAGGGGCGCCGAGCTTCCGCCGGAGGGGCCGGACCCGGCAGCCTTTAGCAGTGCTTCAATTTCTTCGGGTTTGAGAAGATCGTCCGCCATGACGCTCCCATCACTGCTGCATGACCCGAATTTCGCTGACGATGACTTCTTGGATGTAGGGCTCGGGCATGACGTTGTTCAGCTGGCTTTTCATCTCGCGCTTCATCAGTTCCAGCTGCGGGTCGCGCAAGTCCTTGATGCTCGACATTCGCACCACTTTCACGACGGCCTGCCGCAGGCGCGCCTTAAAGCGCTCGCTGGCGTCGGCAAAGTGACCCTGGGCGTCCGTCCCGACAGTCGCAAACAGCTTGAAACTCACGTTCCACATCTGGGCGTCGTCAGGCTCAACCGAAACGCTGAAGCTGCCCACCTCGACTTCGACGACGTTTTCCGACTTCGACGAATGCGATTCTTCGGTATGGGCTGGCCCGCCCTCCCCGGTTTGCTCCGCGGGAGCGGCAGCGTGTCCCTTGGGCAATAACAGTGCGGCTCCGACGGCCGGGAGGACCATCACGCCGGCAATAATCGCGATCAGCTTGACGCGTTTTCCGCCCAGCAGCGATTTCTTCGCCGCCGCGGGGGCAGGCGCCGCCTCGGCTGCCGCTGGTGCGGGGGTAGCCGGTGCTTGTGTCATGGCGAACCGTCACTCTTTGCGGTCCCACGGTGAGCGATCGGGTGTCGCGGTGCTCGGCCCGCGGCAAGAGCAGGAGCCGGATCGGTCCGTTGGGCGGCAGAATATAGGACCGAATCCGAATTAGGTCAACACGTTCTGATAAGACGGGAAAACCCGAGCGGCTCGGCAAGCCGATGCGTTATGGAGGACAAACGCCACCAAATACGTGCCGTTTCGCCACGCGATCCGTACAATAAACGGCAGAGCACCGCCGGGGCAGACAGTGGCGGCGCTCGGTTGCCAGTCTCAAACGAAGGAGAGCCAGCTCCATGCAGCGCTTTAGGCAGATTCATTTGCGGACCAGCGTTCAATCGTCCGAAACCGTTCGCGTTGCCCATTGGGCCGGCTTGCCGAAGTTGGGCGGTGGACGCCGGGCATCGAGCTGGCTTTGGCCGCTGGAACTGTGCTGCCTGATACTGATATACGGGAGTCTTGGCTTTTCGGGCTGCGTGCAGCGTTCCCTCGACGACCAGGTGCAGGCCGCCGACGACAAACAGCCAGCGGGCGAAAAGCGTCACCAGGAGAAACACCAGATGGTTCAAGTCCGCGTCTTCGATCGCAACGGAAAACTCGTCGGTCCCATCGAAACTCCTCACTTGGATTTGAGCACGGCCGAATGGGAGCGGCGGTTGACCAAAGACCAGTTCCATATTCTGCGCGCCCAGGGAACCGAACGGGCTTTCTGCGGCACGCTGTTGGATAACCACAAAGAGGGCGTTTATGCCTGTGCTGGCTGTGGATTGCCCCTCTTCGCGTCCGATGCGAAGTTCAATTCGGGGACCGGCTGGCCCAGCTTTTTCCAGCCGATCGCTCGCGAAAACGTGATCGAGCATCAGGACCAGTCGCACGGGATGACGCGGTCGGAGATCCTGTGCGCCCGTTGCGGAGGCCACCTGGGACACGTCTTCGACGACGGTCCGCGCCCCACGGGACTGCGGTTCTGCCTCAATTCCGAATCGCTGAAGTTCGTTGACAAAGACAAGCTGGCCACGCTGGCCGACCCGGCCGCGGAGGCCGTGACCAAGGACCACAAGGCGACGGCCGTCTTTGCCGGCGGTTGCTTTTGGTGCACCGAGGCCGCCTTCGAGCAGCTGAAAGGCGTGTCCGACGTCGAAAGCGGCTATGCCGGCGGCGCGAAGGAGACGGCGAACTACGAGCAGGTGTCCAACGGCGACACCGGTCACGCCGAATCGATTCGCGTCACCTACGATCCGCGGCAGATCACTTACGATCAACTGCTCGACGCCTTCTTCAATTCCCACGACCCGACTCAAATGAACCGCCAGGGGAACGACGTCGGCAACCAGTACCGCTCGGCAATTTTCTACGCGAACGAGAACGAGGAACGAACCGCGCGGGCGAAGATCAAGCACCTGACCGACACGAAAGCGTTTCCGGATCCGATCGTCACCTCGCTCGAGCCGCTCAAAGCCTTCTATGCGGCCGAGACCTATCACCAGGACTACGCGAAAAAGCATCCGAAGCAGCCGTACATCGCCTCGCATGCCCTGCCCCTGGCGGAAAAAGTCCGCGAGAAGATGCCCAACTTGGTCAAGCCGGAAGACGACAAATAGCCGGCAGGCGCGGTGGCGAACGCGATCAGAGTGCTGCGTGCGCGTCGTCTCGGAGGGGCTTCGCGCGATCGAAGAGCCCTCGCCGACGCTTTGGGTTGGCCTGTTGCATTCACTAAACCGAAGCGTCAGCGAGGGACGGTGTAGGAAAACGCGTGGGGTCGTCCGCCTTTTCGCCGCTTCGCGACCGTCACGTTGACCAGCAAACCGGGCTGCCCTCGGCAGAACTTGGGGAAGTTTGTTGGGGTTTGGCCCACGGCTTTCAGTGAGTCCGTCGATCCGGCATTGGTCCGTAACACTCGGACCGCCACACCTGACCGAGTCTCTCCCCAGTAGTCGAGGACGCAGATATGCCCAGCAGCGAGCAAACACCCTGTTCCAAGTGCGGTTCGACCAATCGAAGTTACGGGACTTTGAAGGGCCTTTCGGAGGTCAAGTTTTACACTGGCGTGACCCTGATGGACGCCGTCATTGGCGGCGATACCGTGATCGCGCTGGCCTGCCTGAAGTACGGCGACATCGAACTCGTGTTGGAAAAGGTGCCACGCGAGTACGCGGAGCGGATGGAGGGGAAGGCTTAAGACGTCGTCTCGATCGGTCTTGTCACCTCGTTTGGACTCGGATTGATGGAGCCTCCGGCAGCCCAAGCGGAGTCGTTGGTCGCTCGCGCGACGACAGCCATGCGAGTGAACCGCCGGCCAATCGTGGTCAGCGGGCTCATTCTGGTCGTCCATCCGATTGTCCTACGGCTCGAGGGACGCCGCTGGTGGTGCGCCTGCGGTCGGCCGTTTCTTTGGTCGGGCAACGTTCACAGCAGCCACAACTCGCAGCACCTGGCCGACCCATACAGCTTCTCACACCTCGAGCACGGGATTTTGTTCTACGGGCTGTTCACCTGGCTCTGGCCGCGGATGTCCGTCGGCTGGCGATTCGTGTTGACGTTGGCGGTCGAAGCGGGCTGGGAAATCGCTGAGAACACGAATGCTGTCATCGATCGCTACCGCGCGGCGACGATTTCGCTGGACTATTTCGGCGACAGCATCGGCAATTCGATCGGCGACGTGCTCTCTTGCGTGATTGGCTTCTACCTGGCGAGGCGAATCGGCTTCTGGCCCTCGCTCGCGATCGTCGTTGTCACCGAGATCGTGATGCTGTTTTGGATTCGCGACAATCTGCTGCTCAATATCGTGATGCTGCTTCACCCGTTCGACGCAGTGAAGCAGTGGCAGGGCGGCGCGTAAGCGATGAGTCACGGCGATTAGTATTTCACGAGCGTGAGCCATGCCACGCCGAGTGACGTCGTCAAGAAGGTGAGCGGCACGCCCACCTTCATATACTCGCGGAAGCGGATTTCGATCCGCGCCGCCGGGCGCTTTCGACAACGATCAAATTGGCCACCGATCCGAGAATCGTCAGGTTGCCGGCAAACGTGCTCGACATCGCCAGGGCCAGCCAGGCACTTTCCCGAGTGGCGGCAGGTACGCTCTGTACGACCGGTTCGAGCAGGAGCACGGCGGGGACGTTGCTCACGAGGTTGGACAGCCCCAGCGAAACGAGGCTCAGCACATCGACCGGACGTGTCAACAGCCAGGTCCAGCTTTTGACGTTCCAGCCCTCGACGACGTGCACCTGAAATGCGTGCACAACGATGAAGAGCCCTGTGAACATCACCAGCAGGCTCCAATCGACCTCGCGATAAATCCTCTCCGGCTTGACTCGCTCCAAGAGCGCAACGGCCGCGGCCCCTAGCGCGACCAGCTCGAGCGGTAGCCCGGCGAAAAACAGGGCGACGGCTCCGAGTGTCACGACGATCGACTTGATCTGCAGCGTCAACAGTCGTGAATGGCGGGAGATTCCGCCGCCGGAGTCGGCGTCAGACTGCCGAGAATCTGGCGTGACGGCGTCGCGGTTCTGGACCGGGGCAAGCTTGCGGCGATAGACGAGCCAAACCACCGAGTAATTGATGGCCAATCCCAGGAAGGCGATCGGCAAGAGTCGCGCGGCGAAGCGCAGGTAGGGAATCCCCGAATGAACACCGATGTAGATGTTCTGGGGGTTGCCCGTGATTGTGCCGGTCGAACCGACATTCGCGGCCGTCGCCAGCCCAATCAGGTGCGGCAGCGGATCGACTCTCATGCGCCGCGCGAGATGCAGCACGAGCGGCGTAAGCGCGATGCACACGACGTCGTTGATCAGGAATGCCGAGAGCACGCCCGACAGGCCGATCGTCACGGCCAACAGCGCCCTTGGAGAAGCGAGGGAGCCAGCGGCAAGGTCGGTCAGCCTTTGGAAGACGCCGGAGAGTCGCAGCGACCCAACGACGATCATCATCCCCAGGAGCAGAAACAGCGTCTTGAAGTCGATCGACTCGGGGCTGGTCGCATCTGCGAGCGAGAGGATCCCCGTAATCAGAATGAGCACAGCCCCCACGAACGCGATGCCGGCCCGATCGATCCGCAGCCCGGGAATTTTGCCGAGCGCCAGACCGCAATATGTGAGGGCAAAAATGACCCACGTCAGCCAATAGCCCCGGTCGTTCACCCTACGATTCCTGGCTGGAGGACGCGGCCCGTCTCGCCTTCACCTTTCGTCTCCGGCTTCATCGTCAGAAAGAGTATGGCGGCGAGCGCCGCGATCCCGGCGAAAACGAAGAAGAAGCCGTTATACCCCAAGTGCTCTGCCAGAAAGCCGGCTCCCAGCGGTCCAATCACGCCGACGACCGCCAGGGCCGTCGCGATCAGGCCGGAGAGGGCGTTAAACCCGCCCTTCCCTTTCGTCAGATCGGCGCAGATGGCGACGATGACCACACCGTAGATGCCCGCCCCGATTCCGTCAAACGCTTGCAGCGCAACGAGGACCCAAGGATTGCTCGTCAGCGTATAGAGCATAATGCGGATCGGTAGCGCCAGGAATCCGATCGCAAACACGGGCTTGCGGCCCCATCGCTCGCAAAGGAAACCGGCGGCGACGGCGATCGGAATCATCACCGCCTGGGCGACCAACACGACGGCCGCCACCTGCACGTGACTGCCGCCGAGTTGCTTGATGTAAGCCCCCAAAAAAGGCATCACTGGGGCGTTGGCCAGATGAAACAGAGCGGTCGCCGCCAAGGGCACGAGCACCCGCCGGTCGTGCAGCAGTTGCCGCAGCCCGGCACGGCCGTTTTTTCGCGTCGCCGGCTCCGGTCGCTCGCTTTTCGTCGATCTCTTTCTCGCGGATTACGAAGACTGAAGCCGCCGCCAAAATCGAAACCGCCGTCACCGCGAAAAAAACGGACGTCAGGCCGAGGGCGCTCACGAGGGCCATCGCCAACACGGCCGAAGCCAAATTTCCCGCGTGGTTCCAGCCCTGGTTGTGTCCCATCATGCGACTGAGCGCCGCGTGTCCCACGAGCCCCAACGCCAGCGCCCCCAAGAGCGGCGCGAAGAACGCCCGCGAGACACCGGCGATGAACAGAAGCGGGTCGAGAGCGAAAGACGATGCCGGCACCAGTGGCAACAAGCCGTACGCGAGTCCCAGGATCAGTGAAGCCCCGGCTAACAGCGTTCGACGCTGGCAGACTCGGTCTGTGATCATCCCGGCGGGCGTCTGCATCAAGAACACGCCCAGCCCCGCGCACGAAATCGCCAGCCCGATCGGCACCTCCGACCACTTCTGCTCCTTCAAGTAATCGCCCAGAAAGGGCATAACGACGCCCGTCACCTCGGCGAGGAAGAAGTTGGCCGCGTTGAGGCCGATGACACTCCGCCGAGAAACCGGGGCGCTGCGGCTTCGGCACGCTCCGATTTCGCTCCGTCCGCTTCAAAGCCGTCCAACGGCGCCGCCAGAGCTGTATTCACGGGGGCTCCCTGCCCACCGGTGGGCGATTGGTTCCCATTCGACGTCGCCCGCGGTGCCGACTTCAACAAAAACACGCGTTTCGAGGGTCGCGGTCCGAGCATCGAGATGATCCGCGGGAGCAATGCAAAGCGCATACCGGGGGCGCGGTTCGACCGATTGGAGCGATGCGGGGCGTTTGACTGTTCGCCGGTCCGCATGAAGCCGTGCCCGGCTCCGCGATAAATCACGGGATCGAACCTGTGACCGCGTCCGCGACTCGCGCATCAGTGACCAAATCCATCCGCTTCGACACAACCGCGGGCTACCGCTTCGAACCCGCCCCTGCGGGAACGCTTTTCGGGCGTCTCGAGAGGGGTTGTGCCAGTGTCGACGCCAACTCCATCTCCCAGAGCTGAGGGAGAACCTTCTTGAGCCCCTTGGCATTCCGCGCGTCGACCTTGTTTCGCTGCGACCAACGGATCAGTCGCCCGGCATAGTCCTGGTAGGGGATTCCTGCCCCGCCCTTCCAGGCCGACGAGAGATACAGCTGATATCGGCTTTCGCAGACGATGGGGAGTTCGATGACCCGGCACAGGGGCAGGCTCAGGATGTGGCACATCCCTTCAACCCACATCGCGTCGCCTTGGCGCATCGGCTTGGCCGCGAGAAAAGCATGCGGGATCTGGATCGGGAGGCACTCTTCCGGCTCTCGTCTGCGTTTTCGGCAACTCCAAGGGATATTGATGAACGGCCAGCTCTCCTTAGAAAACCCGTGCTTCCAGCCGTTTTCAAACGACCAGCCCGGATCGCAATCCCGCCCGCCTTCGTCGCCCGGATGGCGAAATCCAATCACGATTCGTTGGCCGAAGGTTTTGACCGGGTCAATCCCCGTCATTTCCCGCAGAAGATTCCACGCGGTCTGAAGTTGCTTGACAACGACGCTCGCTCGCTGGAACTCCGCGCGTGGAAAGACGAACACCAGGTCGTCAGTGCGCACGACCCCGTCGCATTTGCTGTATCGGATGTGCCAGCAGGAGTCTTCCTTGTCCTCCGCGGTTCGCTGATAAGCCGCGAAGTTAACTTCGTCGGCTTGCACCGCGGCCGTCGCAATCACACAAGCCGCCAAGGCCGGGAGCGCAGCGATTCGCACGGACGGAGCCTCGGTTTGTCAGTGCCGGTGCTAGTGTCGTGTGCCGAGCGCGGCGAGCCCCGGACTGTCTCGCTTAAACCTTTGAAAGGATCTGTTTCACGCGCTGCCAGGCCTCGGTGCGCGCTCTCGCGTTGTCTGGGATCGCACCCGGCTGCTCACCGGTCCGCATGAACCCGTGGCCTGCCCCCCGATAAGTCACGGGCTCGTACGTCTTTCCCGCGTCCGCGGCGAAGCGTTTGGTGGCATCGACCGTGACCGTGATCCGCATGTCCTTCTCGCCATAAAACCCGTAGACGGGGCAATGCAGGTCGGAGATCTGCGGCTGCTGCGGCGGGCGACCGTAGAAGACAAAGGCCGCCCTTAGATCCTTGCGATGAGCGGCGTAGGAAAAGGCCATGCCGCCGCCCCAGCAGAAACCCGCAACGACCACCTTGCCGTTGGCAGCGGGGAGACGCTTGGCGTAGTCGAAGGCGGCGTCGAGATCGGTCATTACCTGCTTTTCGGGCAGGCTCGAAATCGCGCGGAGAGGCTCGCCGACCTTCGGGTGGCCGGACAGAAAGTCAGGGGCGATCGCGATGTAGCCGGCGGCGGCAAATTCATCGACGGCTAGCTTGGCCCAATCGGTCAGACCGAAGATCTCGTAAACGACGAGCACGGTCGTCGCCGTGTGCGCAACCTCGGGATAGGCCACGAAGGCTTCCACGTTGCGCGACCCCGAGCGGATGTTGACGTATTCGCCGTGCCGCGACGATTTGGCGAGTTTCTCCTTGGCCCAATCCTGGGCGACCGCGCTCGACGCGGTCAACCCGCAGACTGCCGCCAACACAAGTGCTTGACGCATCGAATTCTCCCTAGTTGTCCCACTGAGTTCCGACTTCCGGTAGGCCAATCCGCGGTGCGGCCGAAAGGATCAGTATGCTTTGCCTGTTGCGGGGAGGCAACTGGGCGCACTTTGCCTTTTGCAGCGATGCAACCGCGTCCAGTAGACAGGCACCCGGGCCTCACCGAGGAAGTTTCGCTCATCGCGGGACGCTCGCACCGTCGATTTCGACCCGCGCCAAGATCGGTTACAATACGAGCCCTCTCGCGTCGAGGCTTCTCGCTGGACGACCGTTCGCTCGCGCTTTTCGAGATCGTGCAGTAACCGATGCCCACTGCCCTCTTGACTGGTTTTCCCGGCTTTCTCGCGTCGGCGTTCCTGCCCAATTTCCTTTCGCGCACCGACGCCCAAACCCGCGTCACCTGCCTCGTGCAATCGCATCTTCGCGCGATGGCTGAAGAACGGGCCCGACGGATCGCCGACCGGCAGCCCGATTGGAGTGACCGCATTCAGATCGTCGAGGGCGATATCACGCAGCCGCACCTGGCCCTCAAGGACGGCATCAAGGAGTTGCAGGCCGAGACGCGCGAGGTCTATCACTTCGCCGCCATCTACGACCTGGCGGTACCTCGACCGCTCGGCATGAAGATCAACGTCGACGGGACGCGGCACGTGCTCGATTTCATTGCCGGCTGTCCCGCCTTCGATCGGCTGCACTATGTGAGCACGTGTTACGTCAGCGGTCGGCACCCGGGCGTGTTCACGGAGCGCGACCTGTCTGTCTGCCAGCGGTTCAACAACTACTACGAAGAAACAAAATACCTGGCCGAGGTCGATGTCCAGGAGCGGATGAAGCACGGGATGAGCACGACGATCTACCGCCCATCGATCGTCGTCGGCGACAGCAAAACCGGCGAAACGCAGAAGTACGACGGTCCGTACGGCGCGCTTCGCTACCTTGTCAGCTGGAAGAAGACGGCTCCGATGTCGACCGTGGGCAATCCCAAGAAGTTCCACGTCAATTTTACTCCTCGCGATTTTGTCGTCGCCGCGCTGTGCCGTCTCAGTGGCCTGCTACAGTCGCGAGGCAAGGTCTACCAGCTGTGCGATCCGCAGCCGCCAAGCGTGGCCGAAATTTATGAGATCTTCTCGCAAGCCACGGGCCGCCGGGTGTTGCAGATTCCAACCTGGGCTCCCTTGATGAAGGGGTTGTTGCGGATCCCGGGAGCCGCGAAGGCCACGCATATCACGCCCGAGTCGATCGACTACTTCACGCATCCGACTGCGTACACGTGCGAAAACACGCTGGCTGATCTCGCCGGCACCGGCCTGACCTGCCCGCGTTTCCGCGATTACGCGCCGATGCTCGTCCGCTTTATGCAGGAACATCCGGAAGTCAGCGACAAAGCCATGCACTGACTGCCGTCTTCGGCAAGCAAGCTGGCTCCCGGCGCGGTTTTTGCAGTCGTCTCAGCGCGTAGTCTTGCGCTCCGACCGTTGCTGGTTTTTTCGCGAGTCCGCATGAGCTATCAGCCGATCGAAAACTACGGCATCATCGGGAACATGCGGACCGCCGCCTTGGTCAGTATGCAGGGTTCGATCGACTGGTTCTGCTTTCCCCACTTCGATTCGCCCAGTGTCTTCGCCCGCATCCTCGACGACAAAAAGGGAGGCCACTTCAGCCTCGGCTCGACGCATAAGGACGCGCGGCACAAGCAAGTCTATTGGCCCGACACCAACGTTCTCGTCACGCGGTTCCTCTCTCCCAACGGCGTCGGCGAGGTTCAGGATTTCATGCCGATCCTGGGACGTTCGGCCGGGAACGACAACAGTCGCCTCATCCGCCGGGTGCGCGTGTCGCGGGGCGAAATGGAGTTCCGCGTCGTCTGCGAGCCGGCATTTGACTACGCTCGCGCCACGCATGAAACGGAACGCCAGGAATACGGCGTGATCTTCCGCTCGGACGGGCTCACGCTGGCGCTTTCAACTCCCGTTCCCCTGCAGCGCGATAAACGCAGCGCGCATGCCACGTTTCGTTTGCGCGAGGGCGAATCGACCGTCTTCGCGCTGCGAGAACTGCGGAGCGACGAACAATGCATCAGGGCGCCCGATGAACACGAAAGCGACGAGCTGTTCCAGAAGACCGTGCAGTACTGGCGGAACTGGCTCGCGCAATGCCAGTACGTCGGCCGCTGGCGGGACATCGTCTATCGGGCGGCTCTTACGCTCAAGCTGCTGACCTTCGAACCGACAGGAGCGATCGTCGCCGCGGCGACCTGCAGCCTGCCGGAAAAAATCGGCGGCCCGCGGAACTGGGACTATCGCTATACCTGGATCCGCGATGCAGCCTTTTCGCTCTACGGTTTGTTGCGGCTTGGGTTCACTTCCGAAGCGTCCGACTTCATGGGCTGGCTCGACGCCCGTTATCGCGAGCAACAGGGCGAAGGCATGCCGCTCGGCGTGCTCTACGGGATCGACGGCCGCTGCGATATTCCCGAAACGACGCTCGATCATCTCGACGGTTACCGTGGCTCGCGGCCAGTGCGGATTGGCAACGCCGCCTACGGCCAGATTCAGCTCGATATCTTTGGCGAGCTGTTCGATTCCGTGTACTTGTTCAACAAGTACGGCTCTCCGATTTCCTACGACGGCTGGAAACATCTGCGCTCGCTACTCGAGTGGCTTTGCGACAACTGGCAGCAGCCCGACGACGGAATTTGGGAAGTCCGCGGCGGCAGGCACGACTTCGTCTATTCTCGCCTCATGTGCTGGGTTGCCCTCGATCGGGGCCTGCGCCTGGCCGACAAGCGATCGTTTCCCGCCGACCGGACCCGCTGGCTCAAAGTCCGCGACACGATCTACGAAGAGATTCTCACCAAGGGCTGGTCGGACAAGCGGCAGTCGTTCATCCAGTCCTACGGCAGCGATTACCTCGACGCGTCGGCCCTGATCATGCCGCTCGTTTTCTTCATGGCGCCCAACGATCCGAAGATGTTGAAGACGATCGACGCCATCCGCAAACATCCGGCCGACGGTGGGCTGACGTCGGACGGATTGGTACATCGTTACGACGTCCAACGCTCGCCCGACGGCATCTTCGGCGAAGAGGGCACGTTCAACATGTGCAGCTTTTGGCTCGTCGAAGCGCTCACGCGGGCCGGACGAACAGATCCCAAGCACCTCGAACGGGCCCGGTTGCTATTCGAACGGATGCTGGGTCACGCCAACCACCTGGGCCTGTACGCCGAAGAAACGGGGCCCAGCGGCGAGGCGCTGGGCAACTTCCCGCAGGCGTTCACCCACCTGGCGCTGATCAGCGCCGCGTTCAATCTCGACCGCAGCCTGGGCACCCGCGGCTGAGCTAACTTTCGCGAGGGAATCCGTTTCCCGGACTGCCCGCACCGACGCGTCGGGTTGATTCATCCCACCAACCCGAAAGCGTCAGCGAGGGCTCTTCGATCGCTTCGAAGTCCCGCACGGGCTCGCGGCGAGCCATGGGCACGGCAATCCCGCGGAATACGGCGGAGACGGCCTAACCTGTCCGCCGGCCTCGCAGCCAGCGCAGCCAGCGCGGCAGCGGAAACGCAAACGTCGTCGGCTCGCAGCCGATAAAGCCGACGTTGAGGAAGTTAGCCATCTGCCGCGCAATATAGCGGGCGCGGTTGTAGGTGATGTTCGACAGCAGCACGGTTTGCCGACCTTCTTCGCCATTCGAGCAGACGCAAAACATTGCCTGCTGATTCTGCGCCCAGCCCATCGTCATTTCGATTGTGCGAATCTCGCGGCGCGGCTGATCCCGATTACCGCGCCAGGGCAGCGGCTGGTGGCGGATGTGGACAAACTCGTCGTCGATGAGAATCCGCGTCGAGTTCAAAAATCCGGAGATGACGTAATAGGTCAGTCCCACGCCGACGGCCACGTGCAACAGCGGAAACAAGAGAGGCATCCACATCATGTTGCCCCTGATCGGGCCGGCAAGCGCCAGCGTGTACCAAACGATGAGAAAGCCGTCCCAAAACACGCAAAAGAAGGCCATGAAGACCAAGATCGGGTGAAACCAGCTCAACCGGATGAAGAGCTCGCCGCCGGGGCCGACTTCCCGCACCACTCCCCCGGGACAACCCAGCTCCAGCTCCCCCTTGGTCGCCCCGGCCGCCTGCAGATTTTCGATCGAGAGCGGAAAGATCCGATTGCAATTGCCGCACTTGGCGACGAGGGCCGCGATATTGATGTCAGCCGCCGGCACCAGGGCATGGCAGCCGGGACAATGAACGGTCTGTGGCTCCATACGCCCCAAGAGAATACCCGACATCCCCTGTTTCACAAGCGGAAGTTTCTAGCCGCCGTGCGACATCACGGCCAGGCGCCGCGCAAAGCGGCCGCCCTTGACGGCATTTCGACCAAACCGTAAGTTCACGTGAGCCTGCGGTCGCTTAGCTCAGTTTGGTTAGAGCGCCACGTTGACATCGTGGAGGTCACTGGTTCGAGTCCAGTAGCGACCACTCCCCTTCATCACACGTCGCCACACCGGCACACACCCCCTGCGTTTCTGCAGGATTTTCACCGGTCACATTTTCAGCGTGTGCCCCAGTGTTCCCAGGTATCGCGGTATGTTGCAGCGCTTTTTGCAGCGCTTTTTCAAAGTGCTCCTCGGTCACCTGCAAATAGTTCTTCCGGGCGACCAGTTCTGAGTTGCCGATCCAGGCGCAGACGACGTGAGCCGGGAACCGGTCCTGCAGTTCGGTCTGCCGGGTCTGCGCAGGTTGTGGAAAATCTTCGGCCACGGCTCGAGGCCGGCCCGCACGACGATCTTCGTGAACTGCGTCCGAAGGTTCGCCTCGGTCGACCGATAGCGAGTGACCACGAACTCTTGGCCGTCCTCAGCGCGTGCGAAGGCATCGTCGAGATACGGACGCAGCTCGGGGAAGATCGGAACCCACCGAGAGGCACCGCCGGGGTGATGCTCGGTCTTGGGGCTTTTCACCAGCATCCGGCCGCGTTCCCAGTCGATACCGTCGAGGCGGAGCGCCAAGTGCTCTGACGGGCACCGCAGGCCTCCCCACCGGCTCAGAGCGAAGATCAGCCGCCACTCAGCGTCCGGGCACGCGTCGAGGATCAGCTGTGCGTGCTCGCGGGGAATGAAATGGTCCCGGGAACGGTTGGCGGGAACCGTCGATTTCAGTTCCTCGAATGGGTTCGACGGGATCAACCGGCTCTTTTTGGCGAAGCGGAAGAACTGCTTTGCGTGACCGCACCGACGCCGGACCGTCGCCTCAGAGAGGCCCTGCTTCGCCGACAGCCATTCGCAAAACTGATCGGCGTCGGCCTCGGTGATTTCGGCGATTGCTTTCAGCCGGCCGAAGAGCGCCTTCAGGTTCCGCTGCGTGTTGCCCCAGGACGTGCGTGTCCCCGGCTTGGCCTTCATCCTCACCTTGTTGAACAACTGCAGCAGGCCGACGAGCAGCCGGGGGTCGACCGACTTTCCATCGTCGTCAGATTTGGGATCGACTTTGACGCGCGCGATCACCAGGCCAACGCCCGCCAGCTTGCCGTGCGTGTGATCGTCGAGGTTGCCCAGCCATTCCGCAGTGAGGCTGTCGATCGGGACGCGCTGGCGTCGAGCCGAAACGATCGCCTCGATGTAACCGTTCACCATGCGGGCCGTCTCCATCGAGGCTTTGCCGAGCCGCAAGGTTTTGCGATGCCGGTCGACGCCGATGAACTGGATCATCTTCCGGCCGTTGCCCTGTCGTGTGATGCTGGCCACTTAAATCGCCTTTCCCCGGACGTGTGCCGGGTCACGTTTTCAATCGGATCGCGTCCTAGAGCCGCTAATGCGTTCGGATTTTCCAAAGCAGGGGGCGGGACGCCTCTTATCGGAAAACGCCCGCCTCCCTGCGATCCGGGTCACGCCTTTTCAGGAGCATGCCGGGATCCATTCGCCCGCGTCGTTGCTTCATGCGGCCCCGTCCTTTCCCTGTCGGCGGAATGGCAACACCGCCGCGGGACCGTCACTACCTTCGGCGAGCGATGGCCGCGGCATCAGGTCAACGAGCTCCGGCAGGTCGAGCAAGGTGCGGTCGAGGTAGGTTGCCGACAGATCGCTCCCGTGGCCAGCGTGCATCGAGGCGCCTGCCGGCCCCAGATACCGATAGGCGTAGCTGTAACTTGTCCGCCGCAATTTGTGAAAAAAATCGCGGTAGCCGCACGGCAAGCCGGCCGCGAAGAGAATCTTGCGGAAGTCCCGCCAGATTGCCCGCGGGTGCTTTGGCCACGGGAATAGATTCACGGTCTCCGGCAAGCCGCGGAGGAGATCACACGTCTGCGCGTGCAGCCGATGCCGCTGATCCTGCCCGTTCTTCACGAACTCGCCCGGCACCAAGAGGATCCCGCGGTCCAGGTCCGCGCATCGACGCGGGACGCACAGCAGGGAGTTGATCCGCTGGCTGGTGTCGAAGATGACGAGGATCAGGCTTTGCCAGTGCTGGGAAGTCCAGCCCGCTTTGGTCCGCGACCAGCGCTTCGGAAAGCCCGCGTCGCAGTGCTGGAGCATCCGGCCGACTTCTTCGACGCTCCAGGCTGTTGGCGCACGCTTGGGTACTTTCATCTTGGGAATTTTCCCGGGTTCGCGGTCGATAGCGCCCGCTCGGTACGCATCCCGCCAGATCACCAAGACGCCCATGCGAAGACCGTTGACCGTTCGCGCTGCGTAGTCCTGATCCTTCAGGGCAGACAGCCAGATCAAGACGAGCTCGTCGCACATGCTCTCGAGCAACACTGGCCCATGATTCCATTTTTCAATCGCGTTGACGGCGTGGTCGAGATATTTGACCGTGCCGCCGGTGCAGTTCGATCCGCCGCGCCGACATTTCCCGAAGCGCGTCGCGTAGGGTTGGCTTGTTCATGCGTCACCGCCTTTCGAGAGGGACGCGGGCACAAGCAGGATCTTCGCCATCAAGAATTCGTCGGTCGCTTCATCGAATTCGAGCGGGGCGGAACGCGCGAGCATGCGCCCCGTCTCGCAGTTGACGATTTCGATGCAGAACTCCATTTCGGAGCACGCGTAGGTCTCCGCGACGATCGCGATCGCACACGGCCTCGGATGCCCTTCACTAAAGCCGCGGGCTTCCGCCAAGCTGGCCGCCTGGTGAATCACCCTGCGATTCGCTCGATTGAGGACTAGGAACGGGGCAGCGGATGGCATGGGGGAGCGCCTCCCAAAAAGAAAACTCGCGACGAAAGACAGGTTGAGGCTGCCTTCCGCGCGAGCTTCTGGTTTCGGCTTTCGCCGAGCCGGTTCCAAGTTTTTCACGTCACCGCTCCTCAACAGCGTGACATTACAGTTAAACGCGAATATAATTACCGTCTAACTGTGATGCAAGGGAAATTGCCGATGATCCGTCATGCCGTTAAAACTCCCGACATGGGGAAGGGACGCCCACCGATCCAATTCGAGCTGCTGACGGAGCTGGCGGGATTCCGCGTCACGCCGGCACAACTCGAATGGCTGCGCACCGCCAGCACTGAGGCAGGCGAAACGAGCATTTCCGAATGGCTCCGCAAGCTGGCGACTGAGGCGGGCGAAAAGCAGCTCGGCAAACCGTTCCCCACTCGCAAGTTGAACCCTCCGAAAAAACGCGGCAAATAGTGGGCAGCCCAGCTCGAGCGCGACGAGCCGCCGCCCGTCGGCTGATCGCGCCGCGCCTCCGGCCCTTTCTCCTCGGCGAGCTTGTCGACGGCCTCCGAGAACTCAGCATCGTTTTCAATCGTGCCTTCGCTGACGCCATGCTCTTCTGCCAGCCGCTTGCGAGTAGACCCCTTAACTTGACAAGAATTGTCAGGTTTCGAGGACGGCTTTCCCTCACGCTTCTTCTCCGCTTCGTGCTGCTTGCCGCGGTAGTAGCTCATCTGCTCGGGCTGCGATCCGCTCCTTGGGCGACTTCAATCCCTCACTCTGAGGGTTTGATTTCCTGTCGCCCCCGCGCTTGCCCTTTTCCGCTTCGTACTGCTTGCCGGTTCCGGCGAATTCTCCCGACCCACTTCTGACGAGTTTCCACCACGCTTCTGGTTCGCCTTCGCCTTCGCCGCAATCAGCGGCTCCGCCGGAGCAGACTGCCCCCCATCGACCTAGTTATTCGATCTGTACCATTCACTGCTGCGGTTAAACGGCAGCATTCCGCCGCCGCCCCCGCCCGTATAGCTGATGCTCAGTTCTGCCGCTTCGCTGGAGCTGCCGTCGTACATCTCGACGCTGACGGCCAGGGACATGGTCTCAGTGTTGTCGAGAATCAGGATGATGGAGTTTCCGCTCGCCCATCCAGCCTGGCCGATCAGCTCGGTGATGATCGCGGAAATGTCGGGCGACGCGTTGAACGCCCCGGCCGTCATCGGGCCCGGGATCCAGCTCACGCTGGCGGTCGTGAGAGCCAGCCCACTGATGTAGCTCGCCGTGGCCGCCAACGTGCCAGGGTTGGCTACCTTGTTCCCGTAGACCGTGGAGTTCATGTCCTTCGCGGTCGTGGGCCACAGCGAGAGGCTCGCCGCCGTGATCGTGGCCCCCGGCGGCACCGTGACATTTTGAAATCGAAACGCCGCCCATGTGGAGACCGAAAGAACCGCCGCACCGCCCGTGAGAGTGACGGTCCCGCTACTGTTTTGCGAGCCATCGTCGGTCGACTGAGAGACTTGAGCGTTGAACGTCGTCAAATTTGCACCTCAGGTTTCTCCCGCCGGCGGGAGGATTTGGAAACCATGGTTTCCATTCGCGGTTTGAGGAAACCCGAACGACCCGCGCGCGAACCGCGAAGCCAACGCGCGAATCGCTCGGGGGAATTGGTTGTCAAAACCCGGCGGCTCGCATGGGACACACGACGAACCGCCGGGGAGCAATGGCCCGCGGCGAAGGGTCAGGACGCCGGAGTCAAGGCAAAGGAGCAATCAGGCGCCGTCGGACATGACCGCGCCGCGGAAGTCCTGCACGGCAACGCCAAAATCGAAAAATGCCCGGAATGAGATTCCCAAAACGTCGAAGGACGGTTCGCCGATTTGCACGGTCGGCACACTACGGCCGCCAAGGAAGCCGGTGACGAGTGGCGACATGTCGCCCGAATCGCCGACCAGATACCAACGCGTCGTCGAGTTGCCGACGATCGTGGCGTTCTCAATCCAGGGGCTCACCGCCGGTTTCAGCTGCGCGACGAACGGATTCCCGCTCGGTGATTGGCTGGCCAGCCCGGAAGGCGACGTTGCTTGGATTCTGATTCTGGACCAAATCTGTCGACTGCAGCAGCTGCCGGGCGGCTACGGCGTTCGACGGGCCGACGAGCAGCGTCCGCGGCTCGCTGAGAATCGGCAAGCCGTTGTCGTCGACTTGCAGCCGAAACAGCTTTTCAGCCGATGCCAGGCTCGTCAGGCCGAGCGCGGATCCGCTGCCCGTCTGGTAATTGCCGTTCCCGGACGAAAAGAAACTCGCCGGGTTGGACATGAGCAGCGTGTAGATCACTTGCTCGAGCTTCACCGCGCCCAGCCGCCCCAGAATCTGCGCGAACTGAGAGAAGGCGCCAAGGTCGTCGTTGATCACACTTTGGCGAGTCAAAAGAATCAGCGCGCCATAGGTGGCGGCCTCAACGCTGTAGGTCTGTTCGGTCGCGCCGATGTGCTTCAGCTCGCCGGCCGGCCCGACTTCGTGGAACTCTCCGCTTCCGACCAGCCGAAATAGGTGCAGGGGCTTGAAGTCCGTCAGAGGTTTTGTGGAAGTGAGGTATTGATACGTCGTGGCCGCACCGTTGTAGCTGGCCAGCATCATCTTGTTGAGAAAATCGCCAAGGATTCCGGGCAACGAGAGGGTCGAAAATCCTTCGGCGCGAAGATGGCCAGATGCCTCGAAACTGGCTCGGATCGTTTCATCCGAGAACCGTTCGGTCGTCAGGTCATCATGCCGGCCGTCCGCTTTCAAGACCGCTCGGAAGGCGGATTGCAGTCCGGCTCCGCGGCACTGGCGAGACACGGCGCTATTCATCACCTGTTCGCCGTAGAACTTGCCGACGGTTTCCTCGGGCAGTCCCGCGGAGATCAACATGCTTGCGGTGACCGCTTGGCCCATTGAGCGCCCGCCTGCGTGGCACGAGAGGAGCTGCCCAGCGCGCCACGGCCGGCGCGGATGGATTCGAGCTCGGCTTGATTTTTGAATCCTCGCAGCATTTCGAGTTCCGTCCGTTCCGTGGTCCAGCCCTCCGCGACGGCGCGAGCCGCGATCGACTCGCTGTCCGCGCAGAGACGATTGATGTCCGTGATCCGGCGCGTTCGGCCGCGATCGCGTCGATTTGCGTGGTCGTGGTTTCCATTTCGTTTGTCCTTTTGGCCGCGATCGCCGCGCTCGTGGTCGGGTCCGCGCCCAGCCCAACGAACGAGACTTCCTTGAGCACAAAGTTTCTTGCGATGATCATCGGTCCGGCGACTAAACGCCCGTTGACGGATGCGTCCTGCCCCGCGGCCAGGTACTCGCGCTCAAACTGCGATCCGCCGATCGACGCCTGCCACCGGAAGCCGTTTTTGGCGTGGCTCACGACGTCGGCACCGGGTCCGCGATCGGCAGTAACCGTTCCGTGGATTTGGATGTCCGTCCCTCGAATGACGGCCCGTCCCTGACCGACGATCGACCGCTCGTCGTGGTCGCGAAGGACAAGCACGCTTTCGCCGCTCTTGGCCGTGGCCAGGTCGACGACGACCGGATACTCGAATCCCTTGAGCCGCATCGGTCCGCCGGAATAGGCGTTGATTGTGAACGTCGGCCGCTTGCCGTCGGCGGCCGCGGCCTGCAGTTCGACGTCCGCGACGAATGCCAAGTTTTGGTCGGTGACGGTTTCGGTGCTCACAGCACTCCCTGCGATTCGAGTTTGAGCCGGAGAGCTTGTGCGAGAATTTCGACCACGTGCGGATGGTGCGGCGTGTTCGACCAGCAAGCCCAGGAGCGCGGGGAGGTCGAACTTGGGCAGGTCGTTGAACAACGAACCGCCATCGCGCTGGTAGATCTCGTCCAGCCGTTCGGTCCCGGTCTTTTTGTGCTGGTGCAGCGTCGAGAACGGTGCCCACGCGCGACGGGCCTCTAGGGCCCTGGCACAATTCACAACGTCGTCAGCCTGCCACACGAGACGTCCGCTGACGCGCTTCGGAGGAGGAAACGCGTTGTCGGTGAGCATCCCCAAAATCGTGTCTCCGTCGACCCTGTACTCAACCCCCGTCAGCAACTGGACGGTCGTTTTCGTGTCGCACGGCAACGACGGCTCGAGCCCCGCGCGTTCCCACCAGCCGGCGATTCGCTGGCGGGCCGTGGCCTCGACGGCCTCCTGCGGTTCGTAAGTTCGTGGTCATCCCTAGCAGTCTCCTGTTCCAAAGTTACGCACGTCGGTTGCTCCCGAGCGCTGGATTCCTTCAAGCAAATCGAGAGATTCCCGCAACTGACCGCTAAGTTCGGCCAATGCCCCACACCTATAGCACTCGGTGCCGACACTGGCCCCGTGGCAAACCTTTCGATGCTGGTGTGGCGCGTTCTGCAAGCCTGGCACTCGAGCCGTCGCAGCTTGAACCCGTTGCCCGGGGTCGTGCGCACGGTCCGCAGGTCGAACGAGCCGCACGTGCAACGCAGCCCGGAGCTTTTGTCTGCTTTACGCTTTGGCATGGTCAAGCGGTCGTCCGGGTCCTAACTTCGGTCTGAAAAGCAGTTCCTGCCGTTGGAAAACCCCAAATCTCGCAACAGAAACTTGGTTGTCAAAAGGTTTGCAGAATTCTGCAAACCTTTAAAAAAACGACCGGTCTGTCCATTCAAATCATTTTTTGTGGTGTTCCCGGTGCCAAGCCAGCCAGCTTGAAAACGCGGAAGGACCCGCCGAGCATGGTGACCAATGCTCGCCGCGACGGTCGAACGTGGCGGCCAAAAAGGTTTGGCGAATTCGCCAAAGGTTAATCCGTGGGTCGCCAGAATTCTGGTAACCCAGTCTCCACCGATCGCGAAGTCCGCGAAGGTTGTCGGCGTGTCTGGTCTTTGCCTCCCCGTCCCAATCCTGGTCATTCAAAAAACTCGCGGCACCGGGAGCGAAGTCGCGAAGCCAGTGCTCCGGTGTATCGGGTTCTTTTTATTAGGTTCCCTAATATCAGGTTCAAAGACATATAAGGTTTGTGCGCCATTTTTTCCGGGGGGGATGGCCGATTTTTCCGGGGGGGCTCGCCATTTTTGTATGGGGGGATGCGCGATTTTTTCCGGGGGGGATGTGCCATTTTTTCCGGGGGGTCAGAACGTCTGCATGTTGATCGCTGACAGGGAGAAGACCCAGGATGGATCCTCGCCGGACGGCCGGTCTCGCTCGATAAGCGGCGCCCGGCCGGCCTCCAACTTGCCAATCGCCAGTCGCACGGACCGCTTGTCGAGATTGGTCTGTCTGGCAATCTCGCCGTAGGTGACGCTCCAACGATCGTCCAGGCTGCCCTCCTCGTCTTCTTCTCGGCGTTCGATCATGCACGCGCGGCTCAACAGCCACGCGAATACGACCGTCGTTGACCACTCGGTCGCGTTCCACCACCGCGGCAGAACGTAATATCTCCGCCGGGTCTCCCAAGTCGCCGGCAGAATTTCGTAGGTCGAGCTGCTGTAGTGCGCCGATGCGCCGCTCTCGACTCGGACCAACTGCTTTGCGTGGAGAATCCCCAGATGCCGTTCGATCGTCCGACGTGGCAATCCACACGTTTTGCGATATCTGACGAATCGACGGCCAGCAGAGCCGATTCTTTCTGTCCGCGTGTTGCAACAAGGCCGCGAGCGTGCGAGCCGCTGGGCCGGACTGGTCGATCGCCGCTTTCAACAGTCGCAGGTAGCCGCGACAATCTCGCAGGCGCTGGGCGTCCACGATCCTTTCGATCGGGTTCCCGGTGCCAAGTGGCGCGACGAATTTGCTGCGAATCGGTCGCTTCTTGATGGATGCAGCGATCTCCGCCGTGACCGACTGGATCCCAAAGTCGGGCGGAGGCTTTGGGTCGAAATCCACTTCCCACTCGGGATCTTCCCGTGTAGACTGTGCATCGGAAGTTGGTTTACCTTGACCCGCGTTCGACTCGTCCTCGACGCGGGTTTTTTCTGCGTGGTTACTATCGTGCCCTTCGTTCGGCCGACACTTCCTGGCACTCGACGCAGCAGGCGAAACGCACGTCGGAGCACCTTCAGCGCGGCTTTGAGTCTGGCCGTTGCGGGGATCGAATCGGGCATCGACTCGAGCGTCAGCGCGAACCGAGAGCAGCCCGGATTGGCAGAATTCTTCCAACCCGAGAACAACTCCACAGAATTCTGCGGAAGCGTTTGCCCGCGGTCCGGCGAATTGTCAGAATGGTTGGCCGCGGTCACGAGCCGGTCCCGGCACGGTCGTCCTGCGCCGGGCAGTCGGCCTCAATCCATCTCTTGATTGCCGTGACGCGCCAGCGTCGGCAACGTGCCAGGCGGATTGCCTTGGGCATGCGCTTCAAGCGGGCCAGATTTTGACCGTCCGCCAGTGAACGCCCAGCAGTTCGGCCACGCCATGAATGTCGAGCAGTTCGGCCCGACTCGGTTCGGTTGCCACGGGCATGTCTTCGGTCTCCGGTATTCGCGTTTTGTGTGATGAGTCGTGTGACGACTGCATCACCTTACGCGCGGACCAAGAGACCGATAGAGAAGATTGCTGGCAATGTGGTCCACAGTTCCAAAAGTCACCGGAACTATGGTCGAGATTTCACAGCGAAAAGTTGGAGTTCGCTAGATGGCTGATGTACCTGGCGGTGTATGGCTTGCGGGTTTTGGGGTTTTTAAATCGACTGTTCTTCCGCACATATTCGCAGCGGTCGGCCTTGGATCTTCCGTGACCTTTGGCCTGCGCTTCCTCATACAGCCGCTTGAAGTCCGCGTTGCGCCTTTCAGCGAACCGCAGCGGCGCCCAATGCGCCGCGGGCCCCTTCTCGAGAGATTTGCGTCGAGCGATAGCCGTTCGGGATACCTGCGGCATCGCCTCCGGCGTTCCGAGCCGTGCGGCAATCAGAGAGACCTCGTAGACGACCGAATCGAGGTCGGCATCCTTGAAAGCGGCCTGCACCCGCTGCAGCGACTCCCACAGCCAGTGCTGTCCGGCCGCTTCCATCGGTGCCTTGGCGGCCTTCTCCAGTGCTCGATTGACAGCCTTCCAGGTCACGAGGTCGGCGCCCTGCAGGGGCGTAACCCCGATGGTCGACCGAAGGTCTAGCGGCATCATCACCGTGACCGAATGCGAGACGGTGACTGGCAAAACTCGCGCGGTCGCCACACGGGCTGAACTTCAACTCGCATCGTCGCACAACCTTTCTCGCCGGGTTGATCGTGGCCCTCCGAAGGGGTTGTGCGTCCTCGAGGGCCACGATCGGCGCGGGGATCAGTCCGCTGCCCGGCTCAATGCTTCCAAAGATGCTACCGCTTCACGGCGGCCGCCTCCACGATTCCAAGGATCCGGCGTCGGTCAGCCGCCGACAGCGATGGCCATGCGATCGCGACCCGCCTGAGGTCAGAATCGCAGAAGCGCTGTGCATTTGCATGCTTTTTTGATAAACTGCGTTTTGTTCGGGATTCTCGCGGTTATTCGAGTCCAGTAGCGACCACTCGCCCGCTTCAGGCGCGCGTCCTGGGAACCCCGAGCCAATCGGGGTTTTCTGTTTTTGCGAAACGCCTCTGTGCCCGCGACTGGAGGTGAGGACGCGGGGCACTTGAGAGTGCAACGCGGTCAAGGTGCGTCGTGTCCGCCACCCAGTTTCAACTCGACGACACGATCGGCGCGCTGGCTTCGGCAGCTGGGCCTGCGACGCGGGGAATAGTCCGCATCAGCGGGCCGCGAGCACTTGAGTGTTTGAATGGTTCGTTTGAGCCGGCTGACATGGGGCGCTGGCAGTCGGCCCGCGGAGCGGAAGCTCATGCGGGCGGACTGCGGCTCGACGGGTTGCGGTCGCCGCTGGGCGTGACCGTCTATACGTGGCCCAACGGGCGCAGTTATACGGGCCAGCCGCTGGTGGAGATTCATGCGCCTGGGTCGCCGGCGCTCTTGGAAGCCGTTTTGGCCCGGTCATTCGCGGCGGGAGTGCGGCCCGCGCAGCCGGGTGAATTTACCTTGCGGGCGTTTCTGGCCGGCCGGATGGACTTGCTGCAGGCCGAGGCGGTGCTCGGCGTGATCGATGCCGCGGGCGAAGACTCGCTGGCGATCGCGCTGCGGCAGTTGGCCGGTGGGATTTCCGGCCGCATGACGCAGGTGCGGGGCGACTTGATCGATCTCTTGGCCGACCTCGAGGCTGGGCTCGATTTTGTCGAGGACGGCATCGAGTTCGTCGCGCGGGACGAAATGGCGACGCGAATCGGTCACGCTCAATCGACGGTCGGCGAACTCTTGGTGCAGTGCCAATCGCGGGCTCAATCGCACGGTCGGCGTCGCGTCGTTCTGGCCGGGCTGCCGAATGCCGGCAAAAGCACCCTGTTTAACGCCCTGCTCTCCCGCGATGCGGCGCTCGTTTCCGCGGTCGCAGGCACGACACGCGACTATCTCAGCGGATCCGTTGAATGGTCGAGAGTGGCCGTCGAGCTGATCGATACGCCCGGCTGGGAGTTTTTTGATGCGACGGATCGAGAAGCAGGCGACGCCAGTGATTACGCGGGAGAGTTGACGCGAAGGACACAGCACCTCGGTGCCGAACAGCGAGAGCAGGCCGACCTGATGCTTTGGTGTTCAGCGGCCGACACTGGCGCGGCGGACCAGCTGGCCGATTTTGAGCTGCGCCGAAGGGCAATTGGCCGCGGTCGCCGTTTAGTGTTGGTCGAGACGAAGTCCGACTTGCGTATGTCAGGTGCGGACCACGACACCAGTGGCAACTCGCTGCCGGTCTGCGCGAAAACGGGAGCCGGACTGGACGAGCTGGTTGAACGCTGCGCCCGGCTTTTGAGTGAGGCGGCGTCGGACGGTGGGGAGATCATCGGGACGACGGCCGCACGTTGCCGCGAAAGCCTGGCCGCCTGTCGCGACTCTCTGGGGCACGCGCTGACAGCGGCCGAGTCAAGCCGAGGCGACGAAATCCTGCGCGCTTGAGCTGCGCGAGGCGCTCGAGCATTTGGGACGCGTGCTGGGTGCAGTCTACACGGACGACATTCTCGACCGCATCTTCAGCCGCTTCTGCATCGGCAAGTGATTGGTCGCCGCGAGCGCCGACCGCCGCCGTCGTTCACTCGTGCGTCGGCTGGGAGCTGCGAGCCGTGCGGACCCACGTACTCTCGCGCCGGAAGAGAAACGCGGCATAGAGCGGCAGCTTCATCACCACGTAGACGGGCACGCTGAGCAAGAAGCGAAATGGAATCTGGTCTCGGGCGAAGCACCACCAGGCCAGTGCGATAGAGACGGCCAACAGACCGAGCGCGGCCGCGCTCACCGACGCGGGCATACCGCCGGCGCCCAGGGCGAACGCCGCCAGACCCGCCGTCAAGCAGGCCAGGTTGAGGGCAACGACGAGCGAAAGCGGCGGCACCGCCAGATCGACGAGCATAGCCGCCAACCCAATACGGCCGGTCCGCACAAATGCCCGCGCCAGGCGGGGAACCTGGCTCAAGAGAGTGCGCAAATGGCCGTGCTCCCAACGGCGTCGCTGACTGGTGAACGCGGCCGCTCGGTCCGGCAAGGCGGCAAATAACACCGCCTCGTCGCAATAGGACGGCGGCGAACCGGCGAGCGCCAAATCGACTGCCAGCTGCATGTCTTCGACGATGTTGCCTCCCTCGAAAGAACGCGCTTGCAAGGCCGACCACGCGAACGCGGAGCCCGAGCCGGTGATCAGGCAGGGAAATCCGAGCCGGGCCATCGCCAACGGCCGCACGCGGTTTTTGACGAGCACGGCGAGCGCGGAGACGACGTCGACCGCTCGCGGCTCGGCAGGCGCGGTCATGAGATAGCAGGCCTGGGCCGGACGACTCGTGGCGGCCGCCTGAGCGACGAGCGCGTCGAGACAGCCGGGCGTGAGTCGGCAATCGGCATCGACCACGACGACAAATCCCGGCGACCTGCCGACCGACAAATGCGCCAGCCCGGCCTGCAGAGCGAAGCCTTTGCCGCGATGATCGAGGTTCGTGCGCTGGACCACTTCGGTTCCGTCCTCACGGGCGACACGAGCCGTGTCATCGGTGCAATTGTCCGCCACGACGACGAGCCGATCGCCCGGCTGCATTTGCGACGAAAGCGATTCGATCGTGCTGCGGATCCCCAGTGCCTCGTTATGGGCGGGGACCAAGAGCGCGCAGGCCGGACGAACTTGACCGAGCCGGGCCGTTTGCTCCCGATCTAAACGACGACGCGACGGGAGCGCCGCGACGGCCACTTGCCCGGCAATAACGATCGCGGGCCAGGCGACGAGCAGCGCCGCCGCCGTTAACCCGGCCGTGATCCAGAGCATTGCCAAAGGTTCCGCGGCGATCGCAGGGGACGCGCCGATGTCTCAACCGATCAGGCCCATCACCGGTGCGTCGAGGTCGATCAGATCCTGGATCACCTCATGACCACGATTCGAGATCGGCGTGCTCGGAGAGACCGTGAAGAGCATGCCGTCGGCCCGCGCCGCCAGCAGCTGCACGTCGGTCTGATTGTGGGTTGAAGGTCCGGCGACCAGGATCATCGAGTAACGGCCGCGCGACAGCTCGAGCAAATCGGTGACCCGCCGCGAGGCGAGACCCTCGCGCGGCATCGGACAAACGCCGCCGTGAATGCAGTCAACTCGCGTGTACTTCGTGTGCAGCACCAGGTCGCCGATTTCCAGATCCTCGTTGCAGAGGTAGTCTGAAATACCGAACGTGGCCATCTGCGCCTCGGCCGAACCGTCGACGAGCGTCGGATCGAGGGGCCGACCCTCCGGCGTGCGGTGGGGCGTGCCGTGGAAGAGCGACGCGAGCACCGAGCGGCTGTCCGCCAGCGTCGCCCCCGCGTCAACGACCAACACCAGCTCTTCGCGCTCGGCAAAGCAGACGGCCAGCTTGCAGATCAGGCCAATCGGCGATTCGTTGTGCTCGAGCGGGCTGAAGACGATGACTGCACCGGGCCGCCTCAACGATTGCTGAATTCGTAGCGCCAGGAGGCGGAGCGAATCTTCGCCATCGTCGCTCGTACGGGCTAGCGAGAATTCGCCGCTGGCCTTGCGCCGGTTGAGGCGGCTGCTCAGGGCGCCGCGACTCAACAGGGGCAGACCGAAGCGGCGGGCCGTCTCGTCGGCCGGGCTTTCGCGGGAGAGGAAGTACTCGGCCCCGAACACGGGAGCCACAAGCACCAGGCTCACGCCGATGAACGCCAGGGCGAACAGCTTCTTGAACGTGGTCTTGGCTTTCCCATCCCAGGTGGCCTTGCAGACGATCGACAGCTCCTTGACCGGGCTGGCCTTGATTTGCCGCAGCGCCTGCAACTGCCCGCGCACCATTTGCTTGTTGTAGGTGGCCGCGGCCAGATCGTCCTGGAAGGCCTTGGCCTCTTCCACCTGCGGTCGGATGGCGTTGTTGGCGGCCTCGAGCTTTTTCTTCGTGTCGTCAATCTTGGCTTTGAGGTCGACCACTTCATCCGAGCGGGTTTTGAGTCCCAGTTCGGCCCGCTTTTCCTCTTCGGTGATTTTGTCGATCTGCGTCGACTGATCGCTCATGTCGGGCGTGACGTAGGAATTCAGCCAGGGGAACGAACTCAGGTTCTTGCCGACGGCGTCGACTTGCTCCTTGAACTTCATGGGCGAATCGTAGTCGCCGATCTTTTTGGCCAAATCGCCCAGCTCGCGGCTGAGCCGGGTGAGCGTTTGATAAGGCTCACTGGCCGGATCGTACTTTTCGAGATGCGCTTTGACGTTGCTCTGCTTGGCCTCGAGCATCTTGCGATTGAGGTCTTTGACCTCGGCGATGCGCGACGCCTTGTATTCTTGAATTTGTGTTTTGAACGTGGTCTCGGCCAGCCAGGCGGAATTGTGCGCGGTCGTGTATTGGCGGAGCGTGTCCGGCAGCTGTGTCTGGTCGAACTCGGTGCCGACCATCTTTTCCCTATAGTTGCGGAGCAGCTTGCGGCTGTTTTCCTCGTTGGCTTCCGCGCGGAACAGCTCTTCCTCGGCATGACGCACGTGCTCGGTGGCCCGATTGCGGCGGTCTTCGACGGCCCGTTGCACGTACATTTCCATCAAGTCGTCAAGCAGTTCCTTGCCTTTGCCGAGGTCGTTCGTCGTGAGGAGCAGCGTGATCATTTTCGACTTGCCGTCGGCCGACACGTCGAGACTGTTGGTCAGGCCCAGCACGTCCAGTTCGTGGGCCATGTTCCGCTTCTCGATCACGGTGAGCAGAAAGGCCGGCGATTGGATCAGCTCGGCATGCGCCTCGACCGGCTCCATCTGGTAGGCATTGGTTTTGGTCATCTCCGGCAGGCCGTGATATTCCAGCTCGCCTTTGAGGTAGTAGCTTTCGGTGGAGAAGATCTGCCCGACGAAATACGCCGGCCCCAAGGCGACCAGTCCGCAAATGGCAATCAGCCACCATCGCTTCCGCAGAGTGGCCTTGATGAGCGGCTCGCGCTCCTTGGGGGCCAGCGGGCTGGCCTTGGGAGTCGAGCGGGGGGCAACGTAAGTCGAGAGAGCGGTTCCGGGTTCCGGGCCCGTTGTACCGACGTCTGAACCCTCGGGCACAGACGTGATCTCAATATCACCGGTTGCCATGAAGGACCTCTCGATTGTACGCGGTGGTCCCGTGCGCTCCATCGCTTCCCGTCTGGCAACGGAAAAGCGTCGGGGATCGGGCGGCCATGCCGCGGGCCAAGTTCCGTCAGCCGCGACTTCCGGGGCGATCTGCGGAACAGGCCCAAACCGCCGGTGCGGTGATGTCCCCCGATCGCCGCATCTCCCTGATGCGGTGGAGGCTCCAGTTTAGGCACCCCTCGAGCGAAAGTAAATGACCCGGGGACTCCGGATTCTAGGTGGGCTGCGGCGACTGAGCGGAAGATGCGGTTCGGCGGCCCGCGCGGTTTAAAAGGCTTCGTGCGCGGACGATTGCGGCAAGTCACTCACTCCACAGGAGCTGAGTGTTTCGTTTGCCTCGCCCATGTCGCTAGCGATGCTGCATGAGGTAAATGAGGAGGACCGTTCCCAAGAGACCGAGAAGAGTGGCAAACGCGATTTTCCAGCCGCTGTACGGCCGCTCGCCGTCGACCTCGCCTGTGCAAGCGTTGACCAAAACCTGATAGGTCCGGTCGCGATACCGGTAGGCCAGCATCCAGACCGGCAGCAGGATGTGTTTGAACGTGATCGCCCCGTACTGCGTGCGGATGCTGTCGACTTGCTGTTCGTCGCCGCCGATTCGCTGCCGCACGTCCTGCTCGAGGGCCGCGTCGATTTCGCTCCGCGCCAGGCCGAAGCCGTCCTCTAGCTCGACGTCGTACGTCCGCGACACAAAGCCGGCGAGCACTTCCTGGGAAAACGGCCGGCACTTCTTCAGGGGCCATGGGGCCAGTCCGTCCAGGAGGTTGCGGCGAATTCCGCCCGTCGCGGCGATCAGCACATCGTCGAAAAAACGCTGGAACTGTCCGGAAACCGGCCACCAGCGTGTGCGGCGGACCTGCTCCTCCTTATCGCCGTTGCGTACGGTTTCCCAGTAATACTCGCCTCGTTGGCCATCGTAGGCGCAGGCAGTCATGGCGTCGTACGTCCAGAAGGGCAAGTAGACGCCGTTGAATTTGCCGTTCGCACCGCGTTTACGAAATTCATTCGGTGCGAACCAGCGCGAGCGAATCCACCCGCTGAGGTTGCTCGCCGCTTGCTCGCGAGCGACGGCGAAGGTCAACAAGCCGTCGACGGGGATCCGCCAGCCTCCCGAGTGCACGTGCTCGCGCTGCACCTGGCAACCGCAGTAGGGGCACTCGGAACTTGTCAATGTGCCCACAAAGACAATGTCGGCGCCGCAGCCCTCACAACGGATATGGTTCTGGGTTCCTTCCTGTTCTTGCTCCGCGCTCCGCGTGGCCGCCTGTTTCTTCAACTGCGCGACCATCGCCTCGAAATCTTGTTCGGCGACCGTCGCGTTCGGCGGGACGACGACGTCCTTTTCAAAGCCGCAGTGAGGACACTTCAGCCGCTGGTCGCCAATATTGAAGACCAGCTCGGCTCCGCACCGCTCGCAGGGAAAGACGCGGCCCCGGCCAGCATCGATCGTATGCCCTTCGGACGTCGGCGAGGGTGGAGCGGCTGGGGCGACGTTCGGCCGAGGCGGTGCGTCCGGCGGTTCGGCGCTGGCGTTCATGGAGCGTCCGCGAGGGGAAATTGACGACGGAGGGCTGTCGTTCGGCGGTCATTGGTCGGGAAGGCCGCGGTTCTGCGACCTCTCCGTCTTGCCACAGGGAAGTCTGTTTCAGGGTCAGCTCGGCCGCTCTATTTCGTCGGCACGGGCGGAGGAGGAGGAGGCGCGGCGGGCGGAGCCGGCGGTGTGGCAAAGGCGCTGGCGATCTGCGGCACTTGTCCGGCCGGCGCCCACTCGCCCATGCCCGTCGTCCAGACAAGCGTGTCGCGAGCGATCTGCCCCTTCGCGATGCCGTCGGCCAACTGCTGAGCTGTGAACGGCCCTTGCTGCTGCCCGTTGATGGCCACGTGCCAGGCGGCCGCTCCGGGAACGGGAGGCGGACCGGAACTCGGAGCGCCGAACGCGCCCGCCATACGGTTGGCCATCGCGAAACCCATGCCGAGCCCCATCCCCTCAGCGGCGCCGCCGCCCGACGGATTGTTGGCCGCGGCCGTGATCGCCTGCCCGGTCTGAAATTGCTGGAAGCGGTTCATGTCGCCGATGACGCCCATGCTCGAGCGCGTGTCGAGGGCTTTTTCGACGTCTTCGGGAAGCGAAACGTTGACGATCATCAGCTGCGGAATGTCGAGTCCGTATTCCTTGTCGACCTTCTCTTCGACCTTCTTCCGCAACCCGTCCGAAAGATCGCGATAGTGGGCGGCCAGGTCGAGCACGGCGACGTGCGAGCTGCCGATCATTTCTGCAAAGACTGACACGATCATCGATCGCAACAGCTCGGTAACCTCGTCGGCATCGAATTCGGCATCGGTTCCCACGAGTTCTTGCAGCAAGGCCTTGGGATCGACCGCCTTCACCGTGTACGTGCCGAACGCCCGCACGCGGACGGGGCCAAAGTCGGCATCGCGGAGAATGATCGGATTGGGGGTGCCCCACTTCAGATCGGTGATCTGCCGGGTGGAGACGAAATAGACCTCCGACTTGAACGGGCTGTTGAAGCCGTACTTCCAGGCTTGCAGCGTGCTCAAGATTGGCAGGTTTTCGGTGCCGAGTGTGTAGTTGCCGGGCTCGAAGACGTCGGCGATCTGTCCGCGGTGCACGAAGATCGCCTTCTGCCCCGGTCGGACGATGAGCTGGGCCCCGTTCTTGATTTCGTTTTGATACCGGGGGAACCGCCAGACCAGCGCGCGGTTCGAATTATCGACCCACTCGATGATGTCGACCAGTTCGGTGCGGAGTCTGTCGAAGAGTCCCATCACAATCTCCTGCCGGGTCTGACGTCTTTCGCTGCCTGAGCCTCAACCACCCATTCGCCAATTTGAGCCGATTCTATCAATCCTCAACTTTGACTGCCGCCAAGTTCAACCGCTACTTCGACGGTGACTGCGCGGCGGAGATCGCCATTTGTCTGGCGATGGCTCGCTGCAGGGGAACTTGACGGCATGTAGACCGCAAAGCACGAACGCGGAAAGACCGCCATCGGCTCAATAGAATTCGCCCAGAAGGGGCAATTCCGACGACGACCAGTCAGCGGAACCGGCATTCGATCGGTCCGAGGCTGGTTGCCAAAATGGCATCTTGTCGACTAAAGTTTAACCCGTCGACCCTTGCCAAATTGACAGGAGCCCGAACGGGGCCATTTGGTGGGCGATCCGCAAGTTATCAATTGGCAATAAGTTATACCCAACCCAATCCGTCCGCGATCTTGGCACGTGCTTTGCCTTATGCGAAGTGTCACTGGCGAAAAGCGCCCAGACTGCGGCTGCTTGAAAGTGACATCCCGAGTGCGTTAGAAGATGGCGGACTCGCTCCGAAATACACAGCCGAGAAGTTGAATGCGTAAGTCAGGGCCGCTTCGCGGTTTCTGACCGTGGTTAAAGGAGATCACCATGGCGGTGCAAGGCGAAAAGATCATCGGCATCGATTTAGGGACCACCAACTCGGTCGTCTCCGTGATTGAAGGGTCCGAGGCGAAGGTCATTGCCAACCAGGAAGGAAATCGTCTCACACCGAGTGTCGTGGCCTTCACGGACAAGGGAGAGATCCTGGTCGGCGAGCCGGCCAAGCGGCAGGCGGTGACCAACCCCAAAAACACGGTCTACTCGATCAAGCGGTTCATGGGCCGTCGCCACAGCGAGGTCGAGACCGAAGAGAAGATGGTTCCCTATACCATCGTCGGCGGACCGAGCGATTACGTGAAGGTGAAGGCGGGCAACAAGGAATACACGCCCCCGGAAATCTCGGCGCTCATTCTCCGCAAATTGAAGGAAGCGGCCGAGTCTTACCTGGGGCACAAGGTCAACCGCGCGGTGATCACCGTGCCGGCCTATTTCAACGATGCCCAGCGGCAAGCCACCAAGGACGCCGGGCAGATTGCCGGTCTCTCGGTTGAGCGAATCATCAACGAGCCGACGGCCGCCGCGCTCGCGTACGGGCTCGAAAAGAAGCGGGAAGAGAAGATCTGCGTGTTCGACCTGGGTGGCGGTACCTTCGACGTCTCGATCCTCGAAGTCGGCGACGAGATGGTCGAAGTGCTCTCCACGAACGGCGACACCCATTTGGGCGGCGACGACTTCGACGAGACTTTGATCAACTTCGTCGCGGACCGCTTCAAGAACGAGAACGGCATCGATCTCCGCAAGGACCCGATGGCCCTCCAGCGGCTCCGCGAAGCGGCCGAGAAAGCCAAGAAGGAGCTGTCGCAGCAGCCGACCACCGATATCAACCTGCCGTTCATCACGGCCGACCAGACGGGGGCCAAGCACCTGCAGATGAACGTCACGCGGGCCGAGTTCGAGCGGCTGATCGATCCGCTGGTCGAGCGGTGTCGCAGGCCGGTCGAGCAGGCGTTGCGCGACGCCAAGCTGTCGCCTAAGGACATCGACGAAGTCGTGCTCGTGGGCGGTTCGACCCGCGTGCCGAAGGTTGTCGACTTCGTCCGCCAGCAGTTTGGCGGCAAAGAGCCTCATAAAGGGGTCAACCCGGACGAGGTCGTGTCCGTGGGTGCCGCCATTCAGGGCGGAATCATCGGCGGCGACGTCAAGGAGATGGTGCTCCTCGACGTGACCCCGCTGTCGCTGGGCATCGAGACCGAAGGCGGGATCATGACCACGCTCATCGAGCGGAACACCACGATCCCCGTCGAGAAGAAAGAGGTCTTTTCGACCGCGGCCGACAGCCAGACCGCGGTGACGGTCAGCGTGTTCCAGGGCGAACGGAAGATGGCCCGCGACAACCGGTTGCTCGGTCAGTTCAACCTGGACGGAATTCCGCCGGCTCCGCGGGGCGTGCCGCAGATCGAAGTCAGTTTCGACATCGACGTCAACGGCATCCTCAAGGTCTCGGCCAAGGACATCGCGACCCAGAAGGAGCAGACGGTCAGCATCGAGAAATCGAGCGGGCTGTCGGAATCCGAAATCGAGAAGATGCGCACGGACGCCGAGTCGCATGCCGAGGAGGATCTGCGAAAGCGAAAGCTGGCCGAGGCGCGCAACCACGCGGCGCGGCTGGTCTACGAGACCGAAAAGCTGATGAAGGAGCACTCCGACAAGCTCGACGGCGGCTCCAAGTCGGCGATCGAATCGTCGATTGAGCGGGTGAACAAGGCGGCCGCCGGCGAGGACGCCGGTGCGATCGAGTCGGCCGTCAAGGACCTTGAGCAGGCGACGCACGCCCTCTCGAAGCACATGTACGAGGCAGCCTCGAAGGCGAGCGCCTCGGCCCAGTCGCAGCCGGCGGGCAACGGTCACGAGGAGTCGGGACACACGGGGGACAACGTCATCGACGCCGAGTTCGAGAAGACGTGAACGGCTGAATTCTCGAGTGACCTGATCGCTCACAAACGGGCCGCTCTGCGGTCCGTTTGTTTTGGAGGCATTCCAATATGGCATTTCGTTTCGACAAGCTGACGGTCAAGGCTCAGGAGGCCGTCCAACACGCGCAGGACGTTGCCGAGCGGCACGGACATCAGCAGTTGCAGCCCTTGCACCTGCTCGAGGCCCTGCTGCACGAGGACCAGGGGATCGTGCGCCCGTTGCTGCAGAAGATCGGCGCCAACGTCGGTCAGCTCGAAACGATGATCGCCTCCGAGCTCAATCGTCAGCCCAAGGTGTCCGGCAGCAACGCGCAGCTGGCCGCCTCGCCGGCTACGGGCAAGGTGCTGGATCAGGCTCAAAAATTGGCCGACCAGATGAAGGACTCGTTCGTCTCGACCGAGCACCTGCTGCTGGCACTGGCTAATTCGGGCGAACAGGCGCAACGACTGCTCGATCTCAACGGCGTTCGCGAAGCCGACCTCTTAACCGCCCTCAAATCGGTGCGCGGGACCCAGCAAGTGACCGATCAAAACCCCGAGGAAAAATATCAGGCGCTGAAGCGATATGCGGCCGACCTCGTCGAGCTGGCCCGGCAAGGCAAGGTCGACCCGGTGATCGGCCGCGACACCGAGATTCGCCGCGTGATCCAGGTGCTGTCGCGGCGGCGCAAAAATAATCCGGTGCTGATCGGCGAGCCCGGCGTCGGCAAGACGGCCATCGTCGAGGGGCTGGCGCACCGCATCGTCCAGGGTGACGTGCCGCAGAACCTCAAAGACAAGCGGGTGATGGCACTCGACATGGGGGCCTTGGTCGCCGGAGCGAAATACCGCGGCGAATTCGAGGACCGCCTCAAGGCCGTGCTCCGCGAAGTGCAGGAATCGGAAGGCCGCGTGATCCTGTTCATCGACGAGCTGCACACCGTCGTCGGCGCCGGGGCGGCCGAAGGGGCGATGGACGCGTCGAACCTGCTGAAGCCGGCGCTCGCCCGCGGCGAGCTGCACTGCGTGGGCGCCACCACGCTCGACGAATATCGCAAGCACATCGAAAAGGACCCGGCCCTCGAGCGGCGGTTCCAGCCGGTGATGGTCCAGGAACCGAGCGTGGAGGACACGATCTCGATTCTCCGCGGCCTCAAGGAGCGCTACGAGCTGCATCACGGCGTCAGAATCACAGACGACGCGATCATCGCCGCAGCCACGCTGTCGGACCGCTACATCAACGATCGTTTTCTGCCCGATAAGGCGATCGACCTGGTCGACGAAGCGGCCAGCCGGCTGCGAATGGAGCTCGACTCCATGCCGGCCGAAATCGACGAAGCCAATCGCCAGCTGACCCGCATGCAGATCGAGTCACAGGCCCTCTCCCGCGAGACCAGCGGCGACAGCAAGCAGCGGCTGGGCGAGCTCAAGCGCGAGATCGCCGACCGCGAGGAAAGCGTCAACGCGCTCAAGAGCCGCTGGCAGGCGGAGAAGGAGTCGCTCGGTCAGCTCAAGCCGCTGAAGAGCGAGATCGAGACGCTGCGGCTGGCTTACGACCAGGCGTTCAACATGGCCCAGCAGAGCCACCTCAACGACGACTACGTTCGCGCGTACGAGGCGGAGCAAAAGCTGCGCACGGCCGAAAAACGCCTGGGCGAGCTGGAGGCCCGCTTCAAGGAAATCAACGAATCGCCGGGCGAGCGGCTGTTGCGCGAAGAAGTCACCGAAGAGGACATCGCCCGCGTCGTCAGCCTGTGGACGGGCATCCCGGTCACGCGGATGCTGCAGAGCGAACGGCAGAAGCTGTTGCGAATGGAGACCGAAATTCACAAGCGGATGATCGATCAGGACGAAGCGATCGAAGCCGTGGCCAACGCCGTGCGCCGCTCGCGCTCCGGCTTACAGGACCGCAATCGGCCGATCGGCTCATTCATCTTCCTGGGGCCCACCGGCGTCGGCAAAACCGAGCTGTGCAAGGCGCTCGCTGAATTTCTCTTTGACGACGAGCGGCACATGGTCCGCATCGACATGAGCGAATTCATGGAACGGCACTCGGTCGCGCGGCTGATCGGCGCGCCTCCGGGTTACGTCGGCTACGAAGAAGGCGGCCGGCTGACCGAGGCCGTGCGGCGGCAGCCTTACAGCGTCGTGCTGTTGGACGAAATCGAAAAAGCCCACCGCGACGTGTTCAACGTCCTGCTCCAGGTACTCGACGACGGTCGGCTCACCGACGGCCAGGGGCGCACCGTCGACTTTTCCAACACGATCATCGTGATGACCTCCAACATCGGCAGCCAGATCATCATGGAATTTGCCCGCCGCGAGGAAGAGGATGACGGCCGCGAACGGGAAAAGGACGAGCGCGAGCTGCGCGAACGCGTGATGGACGTAATGCAGCGCGAGTTCTTGCCGGAATTCCTCAACCGCATCGACGAAGTGATCTTCTTCCACCCGCTGGGCAGGGAGGAGATCCGCCAGATCGTCGACCTGCAAATCGTCCGCCTGCAGCATCAGCTGGAGGAGGAAGGTTACGCGATCGACGTCACGCCGGCGGCGAAAGCACTCTTGGCCGAAGAGGGTTACGACCCGGTCTACGGGGCGCGACCGCTCAAGCGCGTGATCCAGCAACGGCTGCAAAACTCGCTGGCCAACGAGATCCTGGCCGAGAACATCGCGGAGGGCTCGACGATCCACGTCGACGCCACCCACGGCAGCCTGGTCTTCAACACCGAAGCCCGGCCCACGGCCCAGAAGACTTGAGACCGCGAAAGCAATGACAAGCCCGGCGAACCGCCAGCGTGAGCTGGCGGTTGCGCGCGCAGGACGGAGCAGTCTCCTGGGGCTCACACCCGCGGCTCGGAGAGCGGCACTGCTCGGTACGGTCCGCTGGTGGCTAGCCGCGTGCC
The DNA here is from genome assembly GCA_963800135.1 of uncultured Planctomycetaceae bacterium. Taxonomy (GTDB): domain Bacteria; phylum Planctomycetota; class Planctomycetia; order Planctomycetales; family Planctomycetaceae; genus DASPSM01. The sequence goes on from CAWCZR010000007.1 coordinate 55,987, forward strand.
CAGCGCCAGTTGCTAACGCCGCGCAGGTTCACGATGCGATCGGCCGGCAACCCACCGCGGTAGAGTTCGACGATCGTTTCAGCCGCCATCTTGAACGTGTCGTACTTCGACTCGTTGTCCATGCCGGCGACGTGCCCGGCCAGCAGCACGTTGTCCAACTTAAGCAGCGGACTGTCGACCGGCAGCGGCTCAACCTCGAACACGTCGAGCCCGGCGGCCCGCAGGTGGCCGGAACGCAACGCGTCGCACAGCGCCGCTTCGTCGACGAGTCCGCCGCGGGCCGTGTTAATCAGCACCGAACCCGGCTTCATCTTTGCCAGCGTCTGCGCGTTGATGAGGTGCCGCGTTTGCGGCGTCAGCGGGGAGTGAATCGAAACGTAGTCGGACCGGGCGAGTAGATCATCGAGCGAGACAATCTCGAGCGGCCACTTAGCTAGAAATTCGGCGCTCGGCTGCGGCTCAAACGCCAGTACCTTGATGCCGACGCCAATGGCCCGCGTCGCCACGGCCTGCCCGATGCGGCCCAAGCCGACGATTCCCAACGTCGAGCCCATCACCCGCGGGCCGGTCACCCGCTTCCATTTGCCGTCGCGGACGCGGCGATCGGTCAGCGGAAATCCGCGAGCCACGCCAAACAGCAGGGCCAACGTGTGCTCGGCCACCGAATGGTGATTGACGCCCGGCGTCGTGCTGACGGCGATACCGGCCCGGTCGCAGGCGGCCAGGTCGATGGCGTCAAAACCGACGCCCGAACGCGAAATGGCCCGTAGCGTGGGAAGCGCTTCGATCACTCGCTTGGAGTACGGCTCCGCTCCGGCGATGACCGCATCGGCCCCGGCGAGGGCCTCGATCAATTGCTCGTTCTGGCGGAGGTCTCGTGCTCGCGAGACCTCGCTGAAGCCGATCCCCGCGGACTTGAGAATCTCGATGTGCGGCCCGGAGCCCGAATCGATCGACGTTCCGACGACTTGGGGCATCCCGGCTCTTACCTTACGGCCGCGCGGCCTGCGTGGAGCCTTGGATATCGCCCGTCGCCGTAAAGGTGATCGGCTCAGGCCGACCGGCGATCGTCACGATGAATTTCTCGGTGAACTGACCGGAAGTGTTCGGCGCGGTGAATGCCAGCGACAGCACATGCACGGCCTTCGCTTCTTTGCTCAAGGCGGGCATGCGGAATGCCTGGCGGTTCGAGTCGCACTCGACCTTCTCGATCACGAACGGTTTGTTGCTCCGCAAGAGGACGGTCTTCGTCGATTCGCCGCCGGGGGAGACGGTGCCGAGCTGCACGACCGACGGGGTAATCGTCACGTCGCCTTCGACCCGTGCCTGCACCAACAGGGGAATCTCGCCGCCAGTCGCGTCATTAGTCACAAGGGTCATCTGCTTCCGCAGAAAGCCGACCGGGGCGCCAGGCAGCAGCGACACGTCGAGGCGGTAGTTGACCGTGCCGTTGGGGTCCCGCGCGGTCTGCACAACCTTGGCCACAATGTTCGGATCGCCCGTGACCACCTTGCCGATCGCCCAGTCCGGACGGCCCGCATAGGCGATTTCGATCGATCGATCGGTCTTCGTGCCGACGGTCACCGCGCCGAAATTGACCGAACCCGGCGTGAAGACGACGTCGGAGCGAATATACACCTGCACCGGTATTTTCACTTCAGCAAACCGCGGCTGGCCGAATTGCACCGTGACGGTCGAGGTCTTCAGGTGCTGGAACTTATACGTGTCCATCGAAATCTCGACGATCGTCTCGCCGCCGGTCTTAACCGGGGTCTGATCGAACCGCGGGGCGGTGCAGCCGCACGACGTGGTAACGTTCGAGACCTGGATGTCCTGCGTGTAGATGTTCTTGATGTGGAACTTGTGGCTGACTTCCGCCCCGCGGGCCACCACGCCAAAGTCCTGGCTGGTGGAGTCGAACATCTTCTTCGCCCAGTCGTTCGGATCTTCGACGACTTGCTGTTGGACGATTTCTTGGGCCCGGACCGCGACCGGCGCGGCAGCGAGCACCACGGGAAGCACTACGAGCGAGCAGCAGCGCAGGGTCCGGATCATCGCATTCTCTCGATTCTGGGGAAGGGACGAGGCACAAAATCCCGGACGCAGGCCGGTGCAGTTTGTGCGTCGAGCGCGGGGTTGATTCTTCAAGAGTTCACAAGCGACGGCCGCTCGGATCAGAGCGCCTCGGTGCGGGCGGCTCCATTTCGCCTCGATCTGAGCCGGACCAGAACGTACCACTCGGCGAAAACTTTCCACAGGCAAATCGACCGCTGACCGCGGGGAAGTTAATGCGGGACTTATGAAATGTCAATGTCTTGCGGCGTCAGCGGTTGGCGAGAGATTCGTCGCGAAAAACCGGTTTAATTTTACGCGCCAGACCCCCTTCCCGGAAGACGACTCTGGCCCCCAATCGGTCCTGGCGATGAAATCCGCACGATCGCTCGAACCACGTCTGGCCAACGGAGTTGGGGGCAGCGCGCGGCCGTACACGAGGGCGGCTGCGTTCAGATGGGGAGTCTTCGCGCCTGAAGGAAAGAGCGAAGAAAAAGGTCGAAATACACTTCCGCGCGCGTTTCTTCGGTCTCAAAGGACCAGGCCACGGTCGGTGATCGCGAAGGGAACGATCGATTCGTCGCAGGCACTGCCGCGGTGCTTGGCCACGTGGAGGGCGCGGCCCATCCGGTTCCCCTGGTGGACCTTGCCGAGCAGGATGATCGTGCTGGCGTTGGTCAACACGTCGCCGGATTCGATGGAGCGCGCAATCAATTGCTCCAGCAGCACTTCCTTCGAGGTGCACAGAAGCAAACAGCTGATCGTTCGCGGATCGTACGGATGGCGGGTGACCTCTGCTTCGTTCGCCCGGAACTGACCGCGAAAGAGGTCGCGGGCCAGCCAGTCGGCGTCTTTTCGCAGGATCTGGTGATACACGTAATCGAAGACGTGGAACTGAAACGAGTCGCTGGCCCGATCGGTCGGCTCGATGCCGTCAATGACGCACCGCCGCACGCCTTGGATGAAGTTTCCATAAAAAAAGGCGATGCTGCGCTCGAGCTTGCGCGACAGCTCGACCTTCCACTCCCGCCACGCTTCAGTTTCGAGATCGCCGATCGACACCCGCCGACCGGTGCGGTCGAAGACGTGCAAATAGTCGCAGCGGGCGGCCGCCGGGTCCCACACCTGGGCCGGGTCGAAGGGTGCATCGGCCGAACGCTGGGACATCTCCCAACCAAACAGCCGACGAGCGTACTCGCGATGGTTCTGCGAATCGCCGCGCGACGTCAAATCGAAGACGAACCCGCGCTGCCCTTCCTGAAATTCGCCGGTGCGCGCGAACTGCAACCCAAGCTGCGTCTTGCCAATGCCCGTCGCGCCCAGCAGGACGGTGAGCGTGCCGGGAATCAGCCCGCCACCCAGCAAACTGTCCAAGCGGTCGATGCCGGTGCGGAGGCGATCGGTCGAGGTAGGGTCTGGCTCAGACATGATTCACGATGAACGACCGCTCTCGTTTTCCAATCCAGCAGATTTTTTCACCACATAGACACAAAGGCACGAAGAAATACAAAAATTCTGTTAAGCCTTTACTTCGTGCCTTTGTGTCTATGTGGTGAAATCTCCGTCCGCTTGTAATTACACGTCGAGAAATCGGTCGCGGGCGGTGACGGGCCAGCGGTCGACGAGTTGGCCATCGGAGATCACGTAAACGTCCTTGTGCAGGGCCACGGTGGGGCAAATGTGTCGGGGGATCGCCATCAGCGCGTCGCCCGGCGTGAATTCCTGCGCGCGGGGCGTCTCGAGGACCAGGTGTTCTTCGTTATGCACGACCTGCTGGGCGTCCGGCAGCTCGGGAATGAAGAGTCGGCGGCCCACCGGCGGATCGGTGGCGACTGCTTTCGTCCCCACATCGAGCGTGAGACGAGTGGCGCTCGGGCGGCTGATCACCCGCGTCAGAAGGACGGCCGCTGGCGTGAATTTCATGTCCGTATATAACTCGGTGTAGCCCGCGTCGTTCAGCACGCATGTGCCGGGTGCGAGTTCGAGTGACGGATCGCGATTGGCGGCATGGATCGGGAACGTGGGCGTGCCACCGACGATGATCCGCGGCACCGGCAGCCCCGCAGCAACGAGCCGATCGCGAAATGCCTGCACGGTCTGCCACTCGGTCGCGACCGCTTGTTCGCGTTCACTACGCGACGGTTGATGCACCTGCCCGTCGTACGCGTGGAGGCCGCCCGGACGCAAACCGGGGCTGTTGGCAATCTGCCGATACAGGTCGAGTGCCGCGTCGCCCGGAGTAATCCCAGTGCGTTGAAAACCGATGTCGATGTCCAGCAATACGTCGATCGTTCGGCCGGCGCTCGAGACCGCGCGACTGAGCGCGGCAATCGCCTGCGAGTGGTCGCCGGTCACCGCAAAGGCGACGTCAGGGAAACGCCGGAGAAACTCGACCGCCCGCTGGATATTCGGTCCGACCGGGTTGTAGGCTAAAAACACGTCTTTGGCGCCCGCCTCGGCAAGCATCTGGGCCTCGGCGAACGTGGCGCATTTGTGCTTGCGGATGCCTTTGGCCAGCTCGATTCGCGTCACCTCGGCCATCTTGTGCGTTTTGCAGTGCGGTCGCAGCCGCACTGGCGAGCCAGCAATCGCGATCATCGCGTCGATGTTCTGGTTGAGCAGTTCACGAAAGAGCAGCAGCGACGGGCTCAGCAAACCGCTCAGATCGTCGACGCGATAAGGGCTGTCCGATTTGGCGAAGCTCATGCAGGCATCTCGGCCGCGATAGATTTTCCGGGCACGCCCGAGGCCGGTTCCTCGGCGTCAAAGTATTTCGACAACATCGCCTCGTCGCAGGTTCGCGTCAGCAGGCTCACGCCGACGCCCGCCGCCAGCGAGACGGCCAGGCTCCAGAGGAGCGGGTCGAGCCCGAGCAAGAAATACGGTCGAAAGCGGGTCGCCTCGCCCAGCAGCGGATCGCCCCAGCCGAGCACGGCGCCCAAATAATACAGCCCGAGCATGGTCCCCGCGCCGGAAAGCATGGCGACCACCATCCCGGGCACTGTCGCACGCCGCCAAAAGACCAGCATCAACATGGGCACGCAAAACGTCGCCCCCGCGCCCGTGCCGCTGAAGACGACGATCGCCTGCAGGTAGTCGACCGGGGCCAGGTTCGTGACGACGGAAATCACACCGATCGACGTCATCACGCCGTACGACAACAGCTCCAACTCACGCGAGGCGGCCGCCGGCCGCACGAACCGCTGATAAACGTCGCGGACGAGCCCCGAGGCAATCACCACCAGGTATGAGCTGACCGTCGCCATCACGGCGCCGAACGGAGCAGCCAGGATCAGACCGCTCACGAACTCGCCGAACGGCAGTCCGCTCGTGACTTTCATCGCCAGCATGGGGATCACGTCGTCGGTCTTGCCGACCGGCAGATCAGGAATGAGGGCGCGGCCGCAAATCGAAATCATCGCCAGCGGGATGTAGATGAACGCGTTGTAGATGCCCAGCAGATAAATCGAACGGCGGATGTTCGTCGTGCTGCGGCAGGCCATAATCCGCACGATGCCTGCTGGTGAGCCCAGCCCGGCAAACACCCAGATCCAAAAGAACGAAAACGCCAGGCTCAGCGGCAGGAACGAGCGTCCTTCGTGCTTGCCGTCATAACCGGGGCTGAAGGCGAAGTCGGGGCCGGTCTTTTCGATCGCCCGGCGATTGGCGAACTCGAGCGGGTTCATCTGCGCGACAGCCGCCGGCGCCCCGCGGACAACTTCCTCCTGCTGCAGCATCGCCACGCCACGCAGCGCGAGAATCAAAAACACCAACACGCCGACCCACATCATCACGCTCTGAAACAGGTCGGTCCAAACGGCGGCCAAAAAGCCCCCGATCAGCGTGTAACCAACCACGCTCACCGTGAAGACCAACAGCCCCGTGATGTAGGGCCAATCAGTCAGCTCGGAAACGGCCGCGATCCGATGGGCCCAGGCGGCGGCCTGTTCGGGGCTGGGGCCCGGCTTCATTTTCGCCAGCTCGCCGCGAACCTGTTCGGAAAACTGAATTTCCGTGGCGTAGAGCTGGTCCTTGAGAGGGTCGAGCGCGGCGACGACGTTGGCCGGCACTCCCTCCTTCGTAAGCCGCGCGATCCCGCTCTCCGTGATGCGGTAGCGGCCGACCTTCTGGTCTTCGGACCACGAGTCGCTGCCGACCCAGGCAATCTTCATCACGAGGGCGCCCGCTTTGAACTGGGCGACCATCATGAACGACATATAGAAGAGGATAAACAGCGAGGCGAGCAGGCCGAGCCCCGGGCTGCCGAACCGCTCGCGAAACAGGTCGGGCATGGTGATCGCGCCGCACCGCCGCGAAATCTCCGCCAGCCGTTTGCCCAGAATGCCGAAGCCGGTGATCGGCACGACCATGTAAGCGGCAATCCACAGGACGACGGACCAGCCGTGCGTATAGACGAGCGACGGGTATCCCATGAAGGTGCCGCCGCTCTGGACGGTGGCCGTGAGCGCGAGCGCCCACGAACCGAGCCCGCGGTTGCCCAGGAAGAATCCCTTCATGAACGATCCCGCGCGGGTCGCGCGGTTGGCCAGCACGCCGATCCACATCGACGCCAGAATGAACAGCACGAGTGCCGTCAGCGTGCCCCAGGCGGGTTGGGCGGCAATCAGCATTCAGGCGTCCTGAATCTGTTCGTCGGCCAGCGCCGTTGGATTGGCCTCGGTGCCGGGCGGATCCTCGCCCAGATCTTCGTCCGTCATCAACAGAGACGCGAAGACCCACGAGAAGACGACGCAGACGCCCCACGGCACAACGATCCCCCAGAAGACCCAATCGGGGAAACCGTAAATGTAGCGCAGGTCTTCGGCCCGGCGGCCGTAACCGTAGCGGGCACAGTAGCCGACCGTGTACGTCAGCGCGACGATCCACGTTGCAAAGACGATCACCGCTTCACGGCGAGCACTTATGAGGATCGGATCTTCGCGGCGGGGCGCGGTGGCGGGCGCGTCGGTGGGCATAGAAAGGCAGATTTTAACGGCCTGCCTCGAGCGTTTCAAAGAAGTGGTCGCTGACAGTGGCCGCGCCCGCGTTTTATAATCGCGTTTTCGGAAAGAGTGGCGCATGTCGGCGAAGAACGAACGAATTCGAGTCGGGTTTCTCGGTGCCGGGCGGATGGCGACCGCGTTGGCCAAAGGGCTCGTCGCGGCCGGTTTCACGGCGGCCGACGCGATCCTGGCCAGCGATCCGTTGGCGGTCGGCCGCGATTCGTTTGCGAAGGCGTCGGGCTGTCGCAGCACGGCCTCGAATCTCGAGGTCGTCCGCGGGGCCGATGTGATGGTGCTGGCGGTCAAACCCGGCCATGTCGCCGAGGTGTTGGCGGAAATTTCCAGCGACGTGCAGTCGCGGCATCTCGTCATTTCAATCGCCGCCGGCGTTCCACTGCGGACGTTGAGCGCGGCGCTTGGTTCCCAGGCAAGGCTCGCCCGCGTAATGCCGAACACGCCGTGCCTGGTGGGCGCCGGTGCTTCGGCCTACGCTCTCGGCGGAGGCGCTGACGGTCGACGACGGCAAATTGGTGTCGCGACTGCTGTCGACCGTGGGAATTGCCGTCGAGCTGCCCGAGCAGATGCTCGATGCCGTCACCGGTCTCTCCGGTAGCGGACCGGCGTACGTGTATCAGATGATCGAAGCCCTGAGTGACGGCGGCTTGTTGATGGGCTTGCCGCGCGACGTCGCCACGCGATTGGCGAGCCAAACCGTGCTCGGCGCGGCCCAAATGGTGATCCAGACCGGCGAAACTCCGGCCGTGCTGAAGGACGCCGTCGCCAGCCCCGGCGGCACGACGATCGCCGGCTTGCACGCCCTGGAAACGGCAGGCCTTCGCGCGGCACTGATGAACGCCGTGCAGGCCGCAACTCTGCGCTCGCGCGAGTTGGGCGAGCTGGCCTGACCAAATTGCGAAGAGTTTCTTCAGCACGAAGACACTAAGGCACGAAGTAAAGCCCTAAGCAAAGAGCTGAATTTCTTAGTGCCTTAGTGCCTTAGTGGTGAAAATCTCCGTGCTTGTTGTCACGCGCTCGCTTGCAGTGGCGGCAGCGTGATGGCGAATTCTTCGCCATCTAAGCCTGGTGAAAAGCGCATCGCCCGCAAAATCGTCACAATCGGTCGCCTCTTCGGATCTCACCGGCACCGATTCTTTGGGGATCGGCCCGGCACGCCGCCCGCAGTTTGACACCTGCGACGCTTGGCGTAGATTTTCGCGGCGTTCGTACACGTTTTGCCGGCCGCGAGTCCAATTCCGGCCTCCGTCGCCCGTCACCGCTTCGGCGGTGATCGGGCCGGACCGCACCAATTTGGGCGAGAAAAAATGCTCACCGAACCGCTCGAGCACGAGCTGACCGTCGAAGAAGCTGCCGATTCCGCGCTCCTCAATCCGCAGCCGCACGATTCCGCGCGGGTCCTGCTCGGCTTGATGAACTTGCACAAGCGTGCCGACGCCGAAAGCCCGGCCGTGGCCGGCGATCCGCTGGCGGGCACCATTTCCAAGGGCGTGCTGCGAAGCCTGATGTGCGCCCTGCACTACCGCGACGTAGCCACCATGTGGCACTCCCGCCGCGTGGCCCTGTTGGCGACGGGCATCGCCAAGCACCTGGGCTGGGAGACGCAGCAGACCACGATGCTCGAAGTCGCGTCGCTCTTGCACGACATCGGCAAGATCGGTGTGCCTGACAATATTCTCTTCAAGGCCGGCCGGCTCAGCCCCGACGAAACCGAGTTGATGGACCTGCATCACAATATCGGCGTCGACGTGCTGCAGGCGGCCCGCGTGAACAAGGAAGTCGTGAAATTCATCGTGCAGGCGTCCTACGACTATCACGGCTGCATCGGCCAGACGCGGCGGGCAGGCGCGAACTTCTGCCAGGGCGGCCGCATCCTCGCCGTCGCCGACGCGTACGATTCGCTCTCGTCGGATAAGACGTATCGCCAGGCGAAGTCGCACGCCGAGATCATGATGATCCTGAAGGAAGCGTCGGGGACGCAGTTCGACGGAAACATCGTGCGGGCCTTGGAACGCTGGGCCGAGAACGACGGCATTCCCTTTGGCGAGCAGCTGGACGAAACCAACAGCGGCCTGTCGCCGGGCAAGACGCCGCCGAACCTCGGACCCGAGGCGGGGGCGCTCGGACACATCTTCTCGTATCTGTATCTGCTCGAGAGCCTGTACGACGGGTTCTACGTCGTCGATGCGGATCTGAAATTCGTGCTCTGGAGCAGCGGAGCCGAAAAGCTGTTGGGCCGCCAGTCGTACGACATTCTCGAGCAGGCCTGGAACGAGAACGTGCTCAAGTACGCCGACGCCTTGGGCGAGCGGATCCCTGAGGCCGACGTGCCAATGAAGCGCGTCCGTGAATCGACGACGCCGTCGACGCAGAACATTCAAATGCAGGCGGCGGACGGCCGCTGGATCGACGTGGAGCTGCAGTCGGTCCCGCTCGTCGATCACGAAGGGCATTTGCACGGCATTGCCGAGATCTTTCGCGACCTGTCCCGCAATAGCATGCGGCCGCGCGAATATCGCGATTTGAAGCTGGCGGCCAGCCGCGATCCGCTGACCTCGCTGGCCAATCGCGGCGAGCTGGAAACGCAATTGGCACTGATGCTGCACGACCAGCAGGCCGCCGGCGCCGAGCCCTTCGTCGTGATGTTCGGCGACATCGACTACTTCAAAGCGATCAACGATAACTTCGGCCACGCCGTCGGCGACCAGGTGCTGGTCGACTTTGCCAACTGCGTGCGGCACGAAGTTTATTCGGGCGACCTGGTGACCCGGTACGGCGGCGAAGAGTTCGTCATCGTCTGCCCGGGAACTGCACTCGAACAGGGATTCAAGCGATCCGAGCGGCTGCGGTTGGCCATCATGAACGGCAATATCGGCGGCAACCCCGATCTGCGGGTGACGACGTCCTTCGGGGTGACGCAGGTCGAGCCGGGCGACACGGTCGAAACGCTCTTGAAGCGGGCCGACCGCGCCCTCTACACCGCCAAGAAGACGGGCCGCAACCGCACGGTCTCGCTCACGTCGGACGAGAACCGGGTCGAAGAGCAGCTGTCCGAGGTCGAGGCGCAGAAGCCGCAGGATCCCTACGTCTTCGAGTCGACCTTTAGCGCCTGCATCGCGGCGGACATGATCGTCTACAAGCTGGGCGGTTTCGTCCGCGACGAGCACGGCACCCTGAGCGAAGTCTCGGAGACCGAGGCCGTGATCAAGCTGGGCCGCAGCGGGCTCTTCCCGATGTGGGGCCGCTCGCCCATCCGGCAGCCGGTGACGGTGGTGGTCCGCTTCGGCAACGAAAAGGCGACGCCGTCGCGACGGCAACGGGTGGCCTCGAAGCAAGTGAGCATCAAGGTCCGCATCGAACCGCTCGGCTGGCGCCCCAGCGAGGAAAAATTCCAACGCCGGGCCCAGTCGGTCCTGCGGATCCTCCGCTCGTACTTTGCGGCCGGCTGATTCTCGCTCGAATGCGGCGAGCGGCGGGTGTCAGCCCGCCGGTTCTAAAGAGGGCGCCGACGAGACGGTCGCGAACGCGGGAAGAATCAGCCAAGAGACCCTCGCAAACCGGCCCGCTAACACCGGGCGCTCGCCCGGGTGTGCGCGCTAGGACATCGAACTAAAGCGGCGGAGCACCAGCGCTCCCACGAGGTTCACGGCGCCAAAGACGAGCAGCCCGAGCGCGGTCGCGAGCACCACCGCGCACAGCACGAGATCGACCTTGAGCTGCGTCGTCGACTCCTGGATCAAGTAGCCGAGCCCGCAGTGCTCGGACGGATCGTAGCCCACGAAGAACTCGCCGACGATCGTGCCGATCACCGCCAGGCCGCTCGACGTCTTAGCTCCCGTCACAGTCGAGGGAACGGCACTTGGCAGCCGCAGCTTGAAGAGCGTCTGCCAGCGTGACGCGTTGTGCAGCCGAAGCAGATCGACGAGATCGGGATCGATCGCGGTCAGCCCAGCCGTCGCGTTGGTGATGATCGGAAAAACGCTGACGATAAACGCCACGAGCACCACGCTGCGAAACCCCGTCCCGGACCAGAGCACGATCAGCGGGGCAATCGCCACGATCGGGACCGTCTGCAGCAAAATGGCATAGGGGAAAAAACCCCGCCGGATGATCGCCGACTGGCAGAAAACGAGAGCGATCAGCACGCCGATGATCAGGCTGACGGCAAAGCCGCACGCTGCCCCGGCCGCCGTGATGCCAGTCGCCGAGGCCAGCTTGCCGAAATTCTCGAGCGCGGCACTGCCGACGTCAGTCGGGCTCGGTAGGAGGAACGCGGGGACTTTCCAGATTCGCACGACTGCCTGCCAGACGCCGAGCACGACGAGAAACAAGACGACGGGCGGCAGCACCGCCGTCAGCAGCGAGCGTTTCGACGGCATCATGAGGCCGCCTTTCGCAACAGGCTGCTCACTTCGCCGACCTGCCGCGCGAACTCGCCCGTGCCCTTAAGTTCGGGCCGCCGCGGGTACTCGAACGGGATCGTGACCTCGCTGGCGATCCGCCCGGGCGACGGCGTGACGACGAGAATCCGCTGCGAAAGGTAGACCGCCTCGCTCACGTTGTGGGTGACGAAGACGGCCGTCGGCCGCCGCGCGAGCCAAATCCGAGCCAGCTCGTCGTTAAGCTGTTGACGAAGCAGGTCGTCCAAGGCCCCGAACGGTTCATCGAGTAGCAGGATTTCGGGCTCGGTGACCAGCGCCGCGCGAGCGAAACGCGCATCCGCATTCCGCCCGAGAGCATCCGCGGTGTCTTGAGGGCGTCGACCTGGCTCAGACCGACCAGCGACAGCGCCTCGCTCACTCGCGGCAGCCGATTGGTCTTCGAGCCGCGTTCCAATTCAAGCGGCAAGCCGACGTTTTGCGCGGCCGTCCGCCAGGGCAAGAGCCGCGGATCCTGAAAGACGAAGCCGATCCGGGCCGAACCGCGCGTCACGGCGGCCGCCGTCCGATGTCCGACGCGGATCATCCCGCTCGAGGGAGCGACGAGCCCGGCAATAATCCGCAAGAGCGTCGATTTGCCGCAACCCGACGGTCCCACGATCGAGACAAACTCACCGCCGCCGATCGTAAAGCTGGCGTCCTCCACGGCCACCTGGCCGCCGTCATAGATCATCGCCACATGGTCGGCGACGACTTCGGCGCTGGGGTTGGGGCTCGGCGTTCGTGCTTCGTGCTTCGGGAATTCCTGCGTCATTCGTGCTTCGTCATTCACTATCTGACCACCAGGCGGTCCACCTCGAGCGACGGCAGCTCCACAATGGCAATCGTGCGCGGGTTGGCGCGGAACAGCGCGCCCGGATTGAGCACCAGCGTCTTCCCCTCGTAGTGTTCCTCGGGAACGTGCGTGTGGCCGTAGCAAACGAGCTGGTACTTTTGCGAATTCACCGCTTCCTGGAAGCGGCGATGATCGTGGCCGTGGACGAGGGCGATCCGGCAGCCGGCCAAGTCGATCTCGCCAAATTCGTCGTGGCAGTTTTGCTCGACCAGTTCGATCGCGGCTCGCAATGCGAACCAATCGGAATCGCAATTGCCGAAGACGTAATGCCCGGGCCACCGAGAGAAGACCTGCACGATCTCCGGCGTGCCGATGTCGCCGCAGTGCAGCACCTGCTCGATCGGGTGCTCCGCGAGCAGCTCGGCCGCGCGGCGGGCGCTGGGCAAGTGCCCGTGAGTGTCGCTGACCACGCCGATCTGCATCGCGGACGGTCCCCTTTCCGATCGGCGAGTTTAGCTCGAAAGCTCGTCGACGGGGAACGAATCGCGCTGCGGACTGGTTTGTAGCTGGACCATCGCGCGATACCGGCTGTCGACCTCCATCAGCTCGGCGTGCGTGCCCGATTCGACCTCGCGGCCATCTTCGAGCACCACGATCCGATCGGCGTGGGTGATCGTGCTCAGTCGGTGGGCGATGACGAAGCAGGTGCGGTCTTGCATCAGCCGCGACAGGCCCGACTGAATCAGCCGTTCGCTTTCGGTGTCGAGGTTGCTCGTCGCTTCGTCCAGGATCAGGATCTTCGGATCGGCTAGCACGGCGCGGGCGATCGCCAGCCGCTGCCGCTGCCCGCCGCTCAGTTTGACGCCGCGCTCGCCGATTAGCGTGTCGTAACCCTCCGGCAGACGGCTGATGAATTCGTCGGCGTTGGCAATCTGGGCGGCCCGGCGGACTTCGGCATCACTCGCATCGCGATTGGCATAGCCGATGTTCTCGGCGATCGTGCCGTCGAACAGAAAGACGTCCTGTTCGACGACTCCCAGCAGGCTGCGATAGCTCTCGACGTGAATTTCCCGCACGTCGATGCCGTCGAATGTGACGCGGCCGACGGTCGGATCGTAAAAGCGGGCGACCAGGTTGCAAAGCGTCGTCTTTCCCGCACCGCTCGGCCCAATGAGCGCGATCAACTGGCCAGGCTCGGCCACCAGCGAAACGTTCCGCAAGGCCGGCTGCGACGCGCCGGGATATAAGAAGGTGACGTCCTCCAGCACGACGCGGCCGCGGGCTTGTTGCTTGTCGATCCGCACCGAGTCGCCGGTCGGCAGCATTTCGCGCGGCTCGTCCAACAAATCGAGAATGCGGTCGAGGGCCGAGAGACTATTCTGCAGCGTCGCCGCGCTCTCGGCGAGAACCGCCAGCGGCTCGAGTAGCATGGCGAGGTAGACCAGAAACATCATCAGGTCGCCCAACGTCAGGGCGCCCGACAGCACCTGCCAGCCCCCGTAGAGCATCAACAGGCCGCTGCTGAGCGGGATCAGTGCCTCCCAGCCGATTTCGATGATCCGTGCCCACCACCAGACGAGCAGTTCCTGCCGGGCCATCAGGTCGTTGGACCGGACGAAGCGGCCGGCCTCGCTGTGTTCGCGGCTGAAACCGCGGACCACGCGCATGCCGCTGAACGATTCGGTCGTGTGGGCGTCGATCGATTCGCGGCGGGCGCGGATGGCTTTGTGCTGCGGCCGGATGCGGTTGATCCAGGTGCGATGGGTGAGAAACACCAACGGCACGAGCACCAGCGCACCCCCCAGCAATCGCCAATCGGCCCAAGCGAGAATGACCAGGCTGCCCGACAACTGCACGAGGGCCCGCCAGGGATTGTAGACCATGCCGAAGATCAACTCGCCCACCGAGCCGGCGTCTTCACGCAGCACGCTGGCCACGCCCCCCGATTTCAATTCGTGGACGCGGTGCAAAGGCAGCCGCACGGCATGCTCGAAGGCCCGCTTGCGAATCGAGAGTTGCAGCCGCTTGGTGGCCCGCGTCGCGTACCAGCGCCCCCAAACGTGCATCGCCACCTTGACCAGGTTCATCACGGTCACGACCACCACAATGAACAGTAACAGCGGCCACGGGTTGTGCGGCACGTGCAGCCACGCGGGGATCGAGGCTGGCAGGGGCTTCTTGCCCAGCACGTTGTCGACGACGAATTTCGTCGCCGCCGGCGGACCCAAACCGAGCACGGTCGAAACGGTCAGCGTCGCCAGCGAGAAGTAAACGGCCGGACGCTGGTCGCCCAACAGGCGGAAGAAGCTCTTGATCAAGAGTGGGGTCGAGCGGACGCGGGGCCGGCGGCGGAGACTGGAGACCAGCTCGGGCTGAAGATTTTCCTTCTTGCGCAGCCGCTCGCGATATTGGGCGAAGCGTTGCCGACTTGACTCAATCCGTCTCGACATACGGCCCTGCAAAGAGAGCACAGTGCGCGACAGGGTCCGTCAATGAACCGGCCGCGCGACAGAACCGGCCGGCTGACACCGGCCGCTCGCCGGACCGCGATCAATCACGGACCGGGCGGGCACACCATTATATTCCATCGGCAAGCTTGCCGTCTTGCAGGCGCAGCACGTTGTCGGTGTCGGTTAGGTAACGCTGGTCGTGTGTGACGACCACGACAGTTGTTTTCAGTTCCTCGTGCAGCCGCCGCAAATGTCCGAATACCTCGGCCCCGGTCACACTATCCAGCTCGCCGGTCGGCTCGTCGGCCAGAACCAGCTTGGGACGCTTGAGGATCGCGCGGGCAATCGCGATCCGCTGCTGCTCGCCGCCGGAAAGTTGGTTTGGGCGATGGTCGAGCCGCTGCCCCAGCCCCACGTCCTTCAGGAGCTGAATGGCCCGCGCGCGGAGATCGCCCCGGATGCCCCGCGGCATGTACGGGACGAGCACGTTGTCGACGGCCGTCAGGTTGGCCAACAGATTGAAGCTCTGGAAGACGAAACCAACTTCCTCCCGCCGATATTGGTCCCGCTCGGTCGCGGTGAATTTTTGCAGTCGCCGGCCGCCGACCACAATCTCTCCTCGGCTCGGCTCATCCAGCGCACCGATCAGGTACAGCAGAGAACTCTTGCCGCTGCCGGACGGGCCCACGATGAACGTGAACGACCCGGCAGGAATTTCGGCCGTCACGCCGCGGAGGGCCTGCACCTCGGTCGTGCCGAGTCGATGACTTTTTGCCACGTCGTGCAGCTCAACCGCCGTCCCGGGAATGGCCGATTGACCGGAGCCCGCAGCCGACGCGGGACTCGAACCATTAGAGTTGACCGTCACACGCGTCGGTTTGCCGTTGCCGGACGCCGAGCGAAACTGGCCTTCGATGGCCGACTGCAGCTCATCGCGCGTGCGGCGGAAAGCGGCGAGCTGCTCGTCCGGCGTGCCGACCACGTGCCCCGGATCGTCGACTGGCCAGTCCAAGCGATTGACTTGCGGTGGAAACGTCGGGCATTCGCGGGCGGCCGACGCGCAAAGCGTGATTAGCAAATCGGGAAGTGTCCCATCAGGCGGCAAAAATTCCTGGATTGACTTGCTCCGCTGGGTCGCAACGTCGGTCCCGATTTCGCGCATCGCGGCGATCGCCAGGGGATGGATGAAACCGGCGGGACGCGAACCGGCAGACAGTGCCTCGATCCGGTCGCCGAACGATTGACGGAGCAGTCCCTCAGCCATCTGGCTGCGGCTGGAGTTTCCCGTGCACAGGAACAAAACGCGCAGCCGCTTTTCCATCGAACCGATCGACTCGCTGTAACCGCCGCGATGCTCAGCTGAAAAAACTTGCCGTCGCCAATCCGAGCCGCCCACTTCCCAGCCTGGCTTCGCTCGTCCAAATTTCGCCTACGTGGATTCACTCTATTGATTGCGAAATGACCCGTCCATCGTTGGCAGGTCGGCCCGGTTCTGAGTATGCTGCAACGCAACCTGCCACCGCTCGGCACGGCCGTTGCGAAACTCTCTCGCCAACGGATCTACGAGCGTACCGGGCTGGGCATTTCAGGGCTTTGCACCCGCGCCGCCAAGCCCCGACGCGCAGAAGGTGCACGAACTTTGTGCAGCCGTGCCGAATCCGCATGCGCGCTTGAGCACGAACGAGACCCACGAAAAGGACCGGACGAATGACGCCGAAGGAATTCTTTGAGTTCATGAAGAAGAACGACTCCGAGCAAGTCGATCTCAAGTTTTGCGACATGCTCGGAACGTGGCAGCACTGTACCTATCCGGTCGACACGATCGACGAAAGCGTCTTTGAAGACGGCTTCGGGTTCGACGGCTCGTCCATTCGCGGCTGGCAGGCCATCAATGCGTCCGACATGCTGGCCGTCCCCGATCCGAAGACGGCGGTGCTCGACCCGTTCTTCGCCGAGCCGACCGTCAGCGTGATCGCCGACATCGTCGATCCGATCACCAAGGAAAAATACTCCCGCGACCCGCGGAATATCGCCAAGAAGGGGGTCGCCTACCTCAAGCAGACCGGCATTGCCGACACCTGCTACATCGGTCCGGAGCCCGAGTTCTTCATCTTCGACGACGTGCGGTACCAGTCGAAGCAGAACGGGGCCATGTACGAGATCGACTCGGTCGAGGCGGCCTGGAACTCGGGCCGTGCCGAAGCGCCCGAACCTCGGCCACAAGCCGGCTTACAAGGCGGGCTACTTTCCGGTTTCGCCGGTGGACACGCTCTCGGACCTGCGGACCGAGATGGTCAACGAGATGCGGAAGATCGGCATCGCCGTCGAGGCGCATCACCACGAAGTGGCGACCGCCGGCCAGTGCGAAATCGACATGAAGTTCCAGGACCTGATCAAGATGGGCGACCAGATGATGTGGTACAAGCACATCATCAAGAACGTCGCCCGCCGCAACGGCAAGACCGTGACTTTCATGCCCAAGCCGATCTTCGAAGACAATGGCTCGGGCATGCACACGCACATCTCGCTGTGGAAGGGAAAAAATCCCCTGATGGCCGGCGACGGTTACGCGGGACTGAGCGAGATCGGTCTGCACGGCATCGGCGGCATCTTGAAGCACGGCCGGGCTCTGTTGGCCTTCGCCGCGCCGACCGCCAACTCCTACCACCGGCTGGTGCCCGGCTTCGAGGCGCCGGTGACGCTGGCCCTGTCGCAGCGGAACCGCTCGGCGGCCGTCCGCATCCCGATGTACTCGGCCAGCCCGAAAGCCAAGCGAGCCGAGTTCCGCTGCCCCGATCCCTCTTGCAACCCGTACCTGACGTTCACGGCCCTGATGATGGCCATGATCGACGGCGTGCAGAACAAGATCGACCCGGGTCAGCCGCTCGATCGCGACATCTATGACATGTCGCCCGAAGAACTCGCCGAGACGAATACCACGCCCGGCTCGCTGCCGGAAGCGCTCGAGGCCCTCGAAGCCGATCACGCCTTCCTCTTGAAGGGCGACGTCTTCACCAAGGACCTGATCGAGACGTGGATCGAATGGAAGCGGACCAAGGAGGTCGACCCGATCCGCCTGCGACCTCATCCGCACGAGTTCGAGCTGTACTACAACGTCTAGTCAAGACCGCCGAACCAAACAAAACCCCCTTACTCTACCCTCCCCCCATTCTGATGGGGAGAGGACGGGGTGAGGGGTTTTTGTTGCGCGAATTGCGCGGGCCGTAGCGCCTGACAATATGCCCAATATGCCGACGGGGACTTGCGAGCAGACGGAGATTTTCACCACGAAGGCACTAAGGCACCTAAGGGATTCAGCCGGTTTAGCTGAAACCTTATCTGGCACCTTCTACTTTGTGTCTTGGTGCCTTCGTGGTGAATCAATCCTGTCGAGCGCGTCGGACTGCGTCGCAGCGAAGAAGCCGGAAAAAAAAGAAAAGAAGGGGAGCAAGCACCCGGGCCGTCACAGCGGGCAACGGTCGGAAGCCAGTCCCCTCTTTGTTCTCAGAGATTATTGCGAGACGTTCGGGGCCGTTCTGTGCCCCGTCTCACACTTCGCAAATATTGTCCTCTATTCTCCTTTGATCGCGAGTGCTCTGTCCTCGATCGACGGCGCGCTAACGCGTGACTACTTTTTTTCCACCGGTTTCGCCGGAGCGGCTGGGGTGGGAACTGCAGCCGGCGCGGCAATGGCGGCCGGTGTCGGGACCGCGGCAGGAGCCGGCACGGGAGCGACCCGGGCTACGGGAGCAACCGGCGCGGCCGGCGCCGTCAGGCCCGTTAAGATCTGGGTCGGGATTGATAACACGATCGGCGTCTCCGCGGGAACCGCGGGGGCCGCCGGGACGGCGGGTGTCACCGAAGTGGCGGACTTGCCCAGCGCCGACTCTACGTCCGATTGGATCAGTTCCAGAATCCGCAGCTTCGAGTCGATCTCGTCCTGATCGTGCTGGCTGTTCGTGCGCTTCGCCTGCGCGGCAGCTTGGGAGTGGAGCGACTGGGCAATGCGGCTCAACAGCCGCACCTTGCGCTCGGCACTTCGCACCCGCGACTCGGCGACATGGCGGTGGCTGGAGTCGCCGTGCACGTCCTCGACAGCGGCCCGCGCCTGCTCGAGCGCACCGACGGCGTTGCTCACCAGCTCGGCCAGACGCATCGGATCAGCCGACGAATCGAGCGTGGCGACTGCCTTCGTGGTCCCCTGCTCGGCCATGGTGACTTCGGTCCGGTCGCCAACGGGGATGCTCAGGCGCCGGCTGCTGGATTCTGCGCGAGCTTTCGCGACCGTGGCCCGCGGCTCGACCCGCCTGCGGATCACTGGCTTGACCCGCTCGTCTTGCACCATGACAGCACGCCCTTCGGTCCGCGCCCGCGTGCTCGGGCTGGCGCTGGTGCTCGGCCCGCCTTCCTTCTCTTCGGATTCCTTGTTCAGCTCTTCCGACTCCTTCTTCAGTTTCTCGATGAGTTTTTCCGCTGCCTTGCGTCTGGCTTCCAGCTGCTGCCGCACGGCCTCCATCTGAGCGCGACGGGCTTGCGCGTGGGCGTGGTGGACTTGCTCCTCGATCTGCTCTTTGATGTCCTCTTTCATCTTCATCTTTTCGGCCGCGTCCTTGTCGGCCTTGGCGTGCTTCTTGGTCTCCTTGTCCTTGTTCTTCTCGCCGTGGTGTTTGGCGTCCATCGAGTCGTCATCGATTAAGATTCGGATCTGGCCGAGGTTTTTGAGCTGCTCGAGCGCTTTCAGCTGACTCAACTCTTTGAGGTCGCCGAGGTCCTTGAGTTGTTCGAGCGCCTTGAGCTTGCCCAGCTCCTTGAGCTGCTCGGCTGGCGGCAGCCCCTCGATCTTTTGCAGCGACGGCAGCATCTCGAACGTCTTCTTCATTTCTTCGACCTCGGCGGGCGTTTTGCCGAAGCCCTTGAATTTCTTCATCTTGGGCATGTGATCGGGGCCGATTTCGAGGATCATTTCCCCCTCGTTGGTCTTCAGCTCGATCGTGGCCTCTTCCCCGTCCTTGCCGTCTTTCTTTTTCGTGTTGATGGAGAAATTGGCCTTCCCGTCGTTCCCCTTCCCGTCCGGCGTTGCAATCACGAATTGCTTGCCGTCGACCTTGAAGCGGAACACGCCCGCATCATCGCCCGCATGCCCGTCGTGCGAATGGCCCTTGCCGTCTTTGATGATCACCCGCTTTTCGACGTGCACTTTTTCGCCCGACTCGTGGCTGTCTGCCGACGGCGACTTGTGCTCGCCTCCGGCCTTGGCCTCTTCGAGGGCCTGTTGCAGCTTCGCCATTTGCTTTTGCAGCTCGGCCGACTTGCGGGCGAGTCTCTCGTACTGTTTCTTCATCCGCTCGAGTGCTTTGTCGCCGTGCTTCTGCGCCTCGCCCGCGTCGTCGTCATCATCGTCCGTGGCGAGGACCTTGATGCGGTCGTCGTCCTCCCTCACGATCACGATTTTGTCGTTCTTGTTTTTGTCACTGTCGTCGCCCGTCACGTTGGTGGCGTCGACGTGCACGGTCACCGTCTTGTCGGGATTCGGCGGGTCGTCCTGAGCAGTGCGGCCCAGGCTGGCTGCCATGGCGATAATCAGCCCGCCCAAGACTCCGCTAGAGACGATGCGCCAGGCGGGAGAGCTGTGCATCTCAAGCGGTCGTTCGCGTCGGATCAGCATCTCGATTCTCCTCGAAAAGGGCGTTGTCGAACCCAGAACTCCAGTGGCGCCGGCGGGCAGAATGGTCGCGCGGCGGGTCGCTCGCACGAAGGCGATCAGCTCCCGCGCGTACTCGTCGCGCGACGAGCGGGCCGCCGCCCATTCGTCGGCCACCAACTCGGCACTCAGCCGCGCTCGTGAGCGGAGCCACCAGAAGGCCGGATGGAAAAACAAGAACAAGAACGAAACGTTGAACAGCCACGTGCCCCACGCGTCGCGACGGCCGATGTGCACCAGTTCGTGACGCAGCACGTGCCGCAAGACCTCGGCGTTTTCGGGCACGCACTGGGCGGCCGGCAGCACGATCGTCGGCCGGAAAATCCCGAACGACATGGCCCGCGGATAACGAGGGGCCACGAGCAGCCAAACGCGGTACGTGCCCCGCTCGTCGCAGAGGTCGGCAAACAGCTCGTCGAGCCACTCTTCCGGCGGGCGAGACGTCCGCACGATCAGCGCCAAGAGCACCCGCCCCAGGCCGATCCACGCCGCACAGACCACGACGCCCAGCCCGTACGCGCCCAGCAACAACAGCTTCCACCGCGCCGCCAGGAACGAGCCGACGCGTCCGAAGACCGACGTCGCCGAACTCGTGGCGGCAGTTTGCTCGCTCGACGATTCGATCGCGGTCGAGTTTTCGAGGGACGTCGGCGTCGCGAGCGCGCCCGATGGGTCGAGCGTCACCAGTTGCTCGACCGTGACGGTCTCGAGCCGCTTCGTCGACGTTTGATCCGGCACGATCTCGCTCTCATCGGGATCGCTGTCGACGATCAAATTGGCGCTCGACGCGCGAATCGGCTCCGCGGCTTCCGGGCGCTGCATTTCATCCTGACACTGCACTTTGTCCCGACACGGCGGGCAGTCCGGCTTGAGCTGTTCGCTGGGCGTTTTTGTGTCGACCGCGAAGCCATCGCTTGCTGCCAGCGGCAATAGCCTCGGCACCAGACGAACGACCGTCGGGTCGACCGAGACGCCGCCGGTCGCGTTCGCTGAATCCGCCTGGGTTCCCACACCGCTGTTCGCCTCGGGCGGTCCGGCCACGGACGTCGCTGCCGGCGCTTGTGGTGGTGAGACCTGTAATGCCGATGCCTGTCGCGCGGTAGCGCTGGAAAGTTCGGCGAAGAAGCCGCGAGCGAGTGGCCGCGGCAACGGCGTGACGGCCAAGAGCGCCCAGATCAGCGTGGCCGCAATCGCGAATTCGGCCAGTCGCTGTCGGTGCACGGGCGAGCGATGGGCGGCCACCGCCAGGCAGGCAAACGATAGCAGCACCGTGATCCCCGCGAGCAGTACCGCGGCATTGCTGGCAATGGTTTCGATCCGGTTGTTCGCGTCGAGGAAGTCGATCATGAACGGCGCCTTTCGGAACGAGGTTGCTTGCCGCGAGCGGCCCGCACGTCCGCCACCAGCTCTTCCAGCCGCGTCAGCTCCGCCTCGGACGGCGTGTGGTGCGAAAACGCCGTCTCGACGAGTTGGTCGATGGCCCCGTCGAAGACATGCTGCACGAACTCGGTCGTCAGCTGCCCCGTGGTCTGGGCCCGCGGCACGACCGGCTTGTAAATAAACGTCCGACCCTCGACGCGGTGCCGCACGAGCCCCTTCTCCTCCATCGTCCGCAGAAACGCCTGCACGGTGTTCTGCACGATGGGCGCGGTCTCGCGCATCCGCTCGTAGACGTCGCGGACCGAAGCCTCGCCCCGCTCCCAGAGGATTTTGAGGATTTCGAGTTCCCGCTCAGTCGGGTTCGACGCCGCGTTCATCCAGACACCTCCTCGTGTCGCTTAGTACCATACGCTTAGTTGACTAAGCTTACAGGGCAGCCGACACCGTGTCAACAGGCCAGCGCAGAAAAATTCGCAGCTGCCAGAGAAATGCCAAGCAAGCCGACCCGAAACGCGACGAACTCACGGTCCGCCATTCGTCCTACCGCGGCGAGTCTTCGAGGAATTTCCCGTCCAACGAATCGCGACTCGAGAGAAGAAGGAATCTCCCGGCTCACGCCGGAGACTCGGAGTCACGCAGAGCACGCCAAAGTCACGCAGCCCGGCGAGCGTCGGGCGTCAGCCCGATGGTGCTTTTCCGTGATCCGAGCGAATTTCCGGAAGAGCCGCGCACGCAGTAAGCGGTGCTTTTCGATTTCAGGCGCCTTTCGCGTTCACGAATGCATCGCCGGGTGCCACGGAATCTCCGCGATCACTCCTCCGAAGGAGGCGGCGCCGCGGGCTTCGGTTTCTCGGCCGGGCGAATCAGTCCCTTCTGCAGATCGTTGATGACCTCGACCAGAATATCGGGCCGGGCCGTCTTGAGCACGTGCTCGATCCGCGACTTGGGCACGTTGAGCCGCTCCATGATCTCACCTGCTTGCTTCCACAGCCGATCTTTCTTTTTCCCCTCCGCCAGATACAGATCGCTGGCAATTTCACTCAACCGCTGCGAGTCGATCCCCTCGCGATTGTCGTAAAACCGCTTGATGATTTTCTTCTGGTGGTTGCTGTATTCGCGTGGCATCCGCCATTCCCTCGAATGAGTCTCGCCAAATCCGCAAAGCGGCCGCAGGCGCTCGGTCTTCCTTCCGACATTGCCGATCCAAAAACGCAAACAGCCGTAAGTCGGGCAGCGACTTACGGCTGTGTTGAAAAGTACCCCCAGAGGGATTTGAACCCTCGTCACGGGACTGAGAACCCCGGATCCTGGGCCGCTAGACGATGGGGGCCTGCATCGTTCTTTACAGCACCGTTCTCGGAGTGTCAACCGAGCGTTTGGCGCTGGTTTTGGCCGCCATGCTCGAGCGCGGTCCGCGGCATCCGAGCCCCCGAGAGGGGCCGCGACGCTCTTTTGATCGCACCGGCGAGTTGGCGCGATTTTCGGAGTTGTTTATGAGCGCGTAGAAACTCGGTCTCCGCGGTCGGGGTTTGTTGCGGTAGGATCGAGTCTGGCCCCTGGCAAAAGCCGATCGCCGTGCGCGCTGGCTCCGCCCGACGCGACGGGACTGGTTGGGACGGGACTGGTTTTGGGACGGGATCGGTTGGGACGGGATCGGTTGGGACGGGACTCGAACCGGGACCGCGGGGCTGAACGGTCAGAATTGGTGGTCGTTGGTCGCGGTCCGGTTACCGGGACGCGGCCGGGGTTGTCTCGCCCCTTCAGGGCTTAGGTCACCGGACATCGGGACGGGATTCGGACATCGGGACGGGATTCGGGACACCGGGACGGGATCGGGACACCGGGACGGGATCGGGACACCGGGACGGGATCGGGACACCGGGACGGGATCGGGACACCGGGACGGATTGGGACACCGGGACGGGATCGCGACATCGGGACGGGATTGGGACACCAGGACGGGATTGGGACATCGGGACGGGATTGGGACATCGGGACGGGACTGGAACGCCGGGACGGAATCGGGACACCAGGACGGGATTGGGACATCGGGACGGGACTGGAACGCCGGGACGGAATCGGGACACCGCGGGACGGGACTGGAATGTCGGGACGGCACGGAAATGGGTCATATGGTGTGGAGGGCCGAGTCGAGGGTTCGTCGCGGTTGAATTGCCCACCCACCCGGTCGGAGATTGTCTCGCCCCGTTTGGGCTTTGGAATTCGAGGGGGCTCTCGGATCCCAGGCCGGCCCTGCGCTCCGATCTGGGCTATCGAATCTCGCCCTTTCAGGGCTTCAGAGTCGGGACGCGCTTCTAGTCACCGAACGGGACTCAAATATCGGGACGGGACTCGGACGTCCGGACGCGACCCGAATCTCGGGACGGGACCGGACGGCAGCCGAACTCGCACGGGACGCCGAAGCCGCACAGGCACGAAGCCCAGGCGAACCGGGAAACGCCGGCAAGTGCGTAGGCGGCGGTGCGTCGCCTGCGGCCGTTCGCGGAGCGTCAACGGCACCGGGTGCAGGGGCATTGCCCCTGCGCCGCTGCCGTTGTGTGGGCCGTAAGTTCTGTTATAGTTCTCTGTTCCGGCGAGGTGTTTTGGGTGGGGCGGAGAGGATCCGCGCCGATGTCTCGCGTCCTTTCTCTTTTGTTGGGTTGATCGTCGTGCTCTAGTGCGGCATATGGCCGCGGGGTGCGCCGATGGAAATGGACTTTTTGCGTTTATGGTCGATCGAAATCTCATTCGCGAATTCAATGTCAACGAAGCGGATCTCGAAAATGCCCTGGGCGGGTCACTGACTGACTGGCACCAGGACGACGCCAAGATGGACGTCCTTTACGACGAGCGTGCCAGCTCGTTCGATGTCAATAAAACAGTCTCCGGCACCATCATCCGCATCGACGGTGAAGATGTGCTGGTCGACATCGGCTACAAGAGCGAAGGCATCGTGCCGCTCGAAGAATGGGCGGATGCCGACGAGCCGCCGAAGCCCGGCGAAAAAGTCGACGTGTTGTTGGAGGAAGTCGAGGACGACTTTGGCCTGATCCTGCTTTCGAAGCGCAAAGCCGACCGGATGCGCGAGTGGGAAAAGGTGATCAAGAGCCATAAGGAAGGGGACGTCGTCAAAGGCAAGGTCGTCCGCAAGATCAAGGGCGGCCTGCTTGTCAACATCGGCGTCAACGTCTTTCTGCCGGCCAGCCAGGTCGACATCCGCCGCCCGCCCGATATCGGCATGTACATCGATCGCGAGATCGAGTGCGTGATTTTGAAGATCGACGAGCAGCGGCGGAACATCGTCGTCTCGCGGCGGAAGCTGATCGAAGACAAGCGCGAGAAGATGAAGCAGGCGCTCTTGTCGGAGATCGCTCCGGGCCAGCTGCGCAAGGGCACTGTCAAGAACATTGCCGACTTCGGCGCGTTCGTCGACCTGGGCGGCATCGACGGCCTCTTGCACATCACCGACATGAGCTGGGGCCGCATCAGCCATCCGTCAGAGATGGTGAAGATCGACGACGAGATCGAGGTGGCAATCCTCAACGTCGATCGCGACCGCGAGAAGATCGCCCTGGGCCTCAAGCAAAAGTTCCCCAGCCCGTGGGAGCTGGTCAACGACAAGTACCCCGTCGGCACCAAGGTGAAGGGGGAAGTCGTCAACGTGATGTCGTACGGAGCGTTCGTGAAGCTCGAGGACGGCATCGAAGGGCTGGTGCATATCAGCGAAATGTCGTGGACGAAGCGGATCAACCACCCGAGCGAACTCGTCAACATTGGCGACGAGGTCGAGGTGGTGGTGCTCGGCATCAACCAGGACAAGCAGGAAATCTCGCTGGGCATGAAGCAGACCCAGCCCAATCCCTGGGAAAAGGTCGCCGAGAAGTATCCGCCCGGCAGCAAGGTTCAAGGCACCGTCCGCAATCTCACGAACTACGGCGCGTTCATCGAGCTGGAAGAGGGCGTGGACGGACTGTTGCACGTCAGCGACATGTCGTGGACGCGGAAGATTTCGCACGCCAACGAAATGCTCAAGCGCGGCGACGTGGTCGAGTGCCAGGTGATCTCGGTCGACGAGGACCGGAAGCGAATCGCGCTCGGCCTCAAGCAGCTCGCCGGCGATCCGTGGGAGACGACGATCCCCGAGAAATTCCAGCCGGGAACGGTGGTCACAGGCAAGGTCACGAAGATCACGAACTTCGGCGTCTTCGTCGAACTTGAGCCGGAGTTGGAGGGACTGCTGCACATTTCGGAATTGGCCGACCACAAGGTCGACAATCCGGAAGAGATCGTCAAAGTCGGTCAGGAGATCGAAGTCCGCGTGCTGCGTGTCGACAGCGCAGAGCGCAAGATCGGTCTCAGCCGTCGTGTGCCCGGCACCGAAGGCGAGGCCCCGGCCGGCGGCGGCGACGAGGCGGCGCGAGGCACTGCAGTTCCGCGCGAGGAGCTCAAAGGCGGAACGGGAAGTGGCTCGGCTGGCCCGCTGTTCACAATGGGCGGCGGCTCGACGGACGGCGATTCGGAGGAATCCTCGCGCCCTAACCAAGGGCGCCGAACGATCGCGCGAAACTGCGGCGATCGGAGAATTGAAAAAATCGCGCGAAACTTTGCGGCCCTCCGGTGCTCTCCGGAGGGCCGTTATTATTGCGCAGTTTGCCCCCTTTGAAGGTGGAATCTGTAGCGCCCGATCCTCTTCCGGTAGAGGATTTCACCTCAGCCCACCGATAAATCACCTCGGGCAATCGAGCCTCTCTTCGACTCACCAAGTCCCGCCGACCGGATCCCGACCGCACCGGGCGCGCCCCCGGCGGTCGGATCCCGTCGACGCCTTGACCAATTTCCTGATTGGGTGCCCCCCCGTTTTGGGCCGAGCCACCGCACGACTAACGCAACCCCGCAACCCGCGGCCACCCGACAGCCATCGCAGGAACCCTATGCAAAAAGTCACCCGTCGCCGTACCACCACCGCCGTCCAGTCGCCGCTGGAAACCTACCTGCGCGAGATCAACGAGACGGCTCTGTTGACCGCGAACGAGGAGAAGGAACTCTCCTACAGCATCGAGCAGGGAAACAAGGAGGCGCGCGACCGGATGGTCCGCGCGAACTTGCGGCTGGTCGTGAACATCGCCCGGGCGTACACCGGCAAGGGGCTGCCCCTGCAGGACTTGATCGAAGAGGGCAACCTCGGCTTGCTGCGGGCGGTCGAGGGTTTCGACCCGACGATGAATACCCGCTTCAGCACCTACGCCAGCTACTGGATCAAGCAGTCGATCAAGCGGGCCCTCGTCAACTCGGCGAAGACGATTCGCATTCCCGCGTATATGGTCGAGCTGTTGTCCAAATGGCGGCGGGCGACGGCCAAGCTGGCCGACCAGTTCGGCCGCACGCCGACGCTGGAAGAGGTGGCCCTGGAACTGGGGCTGCCGAAGAAGAAGCTGCGGATCGTCAAGAAGGCGATCCAGCTTTACAATTCCGCTCCGCAGACCGATCAGGCCGAGTCGGGCTGGTCGCTGGGCGAAATGATCGCCGATGAGCGGACCAAGGCGCCGGAAGACGAGCTGGTCGACAGCGACAACCTGATCCACGTCTTCGGTATGCTCGAGAAGATGGAATCTCGCGAGGCCATCATCCTGCGGATGCGGTTCGGACTGGATGATTCGGAACCCAAAACGCTTAAGGAGATCGGCGAGACTCTGGGTCTCACCCGCGAGCGCGTTCGCCAGATCGAAAGCGACGCTCTCGATAAATTGGCCCGTGGACTGCTGGGTGAGACGGCCTAGAATTGATTCCCGTCGCGGGGACGGCGGAAGCGATTGGTGAAAGCGGTGCCCCTTTGAGCGGCAGGAAGGGGCCTGCTTTCGGGGGAGTTAGCGGTTGCGGATCTCGTCCTCGGCGGTATTGAGGTACGTGTTCAAACGCCGGTCGAATTCGTCGCGTTCCTTGGTGCGGGGGCCGAGGGTTCGCGGAGTCAGGTCGCGGGCCGCCCAGAGAAGCTGCTGCTTCGCGGGTTCCGAGGCGTTCGCCGATTTCTCGAGATCGCGGACGATCGGATCGAGGCGGCGCGCGTTCGCTGAGCGAGAGCACGCCATTCGGCCGCGGCGGCCGACTTATCCCGCAGTTCCTGGACCTCGCCGCTGATTGCTCGAAGCGTTTGCAAGTAGCTCCGCTCGCGGGAGTACGGGTCCTGAAACCAGAAGAGAAAGAGCCCGTTCAACAACAGCCAGACAACCAGGCCGGTACACAAATCCCAATTCGAGCGGAGCAGTCGGCCCAGACCACCATTCCCCATAGACAGTGAGCGCCGCGGCTGAGCGTGCCGGGAAATCGCCACCCAAATTCTGTTGCGACATCGGAAAGGACGCAGGAGCGACACTCGCGGTGCGGAACGGACGCCACGGACCGTCGGTCCTGTGTCGCACGCGAACCTGGAGAGCCGTCTCGCCGGAACCGTTGAGCAGCTCGTCCAGGTCGGCACGAGAGAGTGGGCCGTGGACTCGGCCATCGAGCTCGTAAAACCATTCCTCGCCGGGAGGAATTGGTGCGTCGTTCGGATACACGTCGATCGCCAAATGCGTTAACAGCCAAATGGAAGCTCGAAGGGCGCGAGTTGTCCTTCGAGTAGAGGCACTGCCAAATCTGCGGATCGATATTCTCACTAATATTGGGCCGAGCCATCACGCGGCTCTCCTGGGCCGCCATTCCAGACGACGGCTGGCGGGAAACAGGAACGGGCGTCGTGATAGTTGTGCAGCGCAACTCCCAATTGCCGCAGGTTATTCAGACACTGCGTCGCACGGGATGCCTCGCGTGCCGCCTGCACGGCGGGCAAGAGCAAGGCCGTCAACAGACCGATGATGCCGATCACCACGACCAGCTCGATCATCGTGAAGCCGCGTTTTGGTTCGGCCAAACTCACCGCCTCCGTGGCCAATCAAATTCGTGGCCAGCCAAGGCGAAGAATGAGCGCGGGAGCACTCAAGTTGCACCCGCGCACGAGGCTGTTGCCGATACATGGGAACAAGTTCCGGAGATGGTAGTTGCGACCGTACGTGGCGTCCGAACGAATTGCAAACGCGATTACCAAATTCGGCCGAGCGCGGATCAAGCTGCAGGCGCCCGAAAAGTTTGGGCTTCTTTCGCATACACCCGCAGCGCCTGCCCGCACTTGCAACGTCCGTGGGCGCAAGCGAAGATCGGCCGCAAACGCCCGTGTCAGGAACATCAAGGAGAATCGACATGTCGAACCCGGCGGAAACTCAGGTGCCGGTGCACGAGTTGATCCGCGAGCGGTGGAGCCCGATTGCCTTTGCGGACCGCCGCCTCGAGCGCGAGCAGATCGTCAGCCTGCTGGAAGCAGCCCGCTGGGCTCCGTCCTCTTTTAACGGTCAACCCTGGTCGTATCTGATCGCGACCAAGGACGAGCCGGAGGAATTTGAACGACTCGCGAGCTGCCTGGTCGAGGGAAATTCCTGGGCCAAGCAGGCTCCGTTGCTGCTGCTGGCAATCGCCGCGACGAATTTCACGCACAACGGCAAGCCGAACAATCACGCGTTTCACGACGTCGGGCTAGCGAACGAGAATTTGGTGCTGCAAGCCACGTCGCTGGGACTCTTCGTGCATCAGATGGCCGGCTTCCTGCCCGATAAGGCCCGCGAGGTGTTTGCGATTCCCGAAGATCAGGTGCCGCTCACGATGATCGCCGTCGGCTACCACGGTCAGGCGGGCGACCTGAGCGAAGCGCTGCAGAAGCGCGAGCTGGCAGCCCGGTCACGTAAGCCCCTCAAGGAACTAGTCTTCACGGGCAGGTGGGGGCAGATCTCGCCGCTCGTCAAATGAGCGCCGCGCAGCACGCGAAATCGGCGGGGCGTAAAAGGCGAGCGGGGCGAGCGTTTCGGCGGAGCGCTGTTGCGACGGTAGTCCCGTCGGACAGCTCGCTCGGCCGAAGCGTCGCCCCTGCCGGATCCGAACAAGCGTCGTTTAAGTGAGGGCTTGCTGGACCTGATTGAACTTCGCGTTTGCGTTGGTGCCGACCGCTTGGATGGCGCCCAAGCAAACCACGACGATCAAGGCGAGCATCACGGCATACTCGACCGCGGTCGGGCCGTCTTCGGAAACCAGGAACTGTTTCACGAGCACTTTGAAGTTTTTCATGGTGGTCCTCTCGCTTTCTGGTGACGGGTTGGCCCTGGCGGACTTCCAAGGCCGAACACCCAAACATCTGCTGCATCGATCGATGACAAATGTCTGGGACATGACGCTAAAACAAACATAGGTCGCGGTGGCGGACAGAAACGATCCATTTATGAAAACTCCGTCATACGGAGCCGCGGCAACAGGCGACGTTGACTTTTGGCAACGCGCACGCGCGTCCTATTCGCCCCTGTTCTCGATCTCAAGAGACCCGTTTTTCTTCGAGACAATCAGCTAAATCGGGTACGCAGAGATTTTGAGAAGGCCGTGGTTAGTGCTTCAGCACAACCATGGTGACTCCGTAGCGTGCGGCCACGGTGGGTAGTTGTGCGAGCTCTTCCGGGGTAGGGGGCGACGCCGTCGTCGCGCCGGGAGAAACGGGATGGCCGATTTCCACAAACATCTGTTCGAGGCCAGCCGGCGCCAGCGTGATCAGCATTTTCGCGGGTTTGTCGGTGACATTGGTAAATGAATGAAGGCTGCCGACGGGGAGGTTTACGAAATCGCCTGGAAGCGCCACAAACGGCTCTCCGTCGACGGTGATCCGCAGTTCTCCTTGCAAGACGTAGAAGCCCTCCTCTTCCCGGCTGTGTTTGTGCGGCGGCGGTCCGCCTCCCGGGGGCACGATTGCCTCGATGAGAGCGTACTTGCCGTCGGTTTCCTGGCTCGTGACCAACAGGTGGTATACGTCCCCCACCACCGCAATCGTGCGTGCTTCGCCGATTTTGCTTCTGACCGGTTTGCGAGTCATGCGGAACGGACCTCGAGAGGGTTTGCCGGAGCGACGTCTGGGTGTGCACGAGCGTAGCGGATTCGAGACGCCGATCGAAGAGATGCCTTACGCTTCGCCGGGAGCAAGCGGGGTCGAGGCGGGCGCGGTGCAAGTGCGCAACCGGCGGTCGATGATCTCGCGGTCGAAAGGAGAGTTGGTTTTCTTGCGGGCCACTTCGAGATGGCGGCGGGCACGGTTGAGATCGCCGGCGCGGCGGTAAAACTCGCCGAGCGTGGCGTGAAAGAGGTGATAGCGTTGCAGTCCGGCGTCGTGGCCGGCTTTGTCCAAGGCCCGGATGCCGGCCGCCGGTCCGTCGATCTGCGCGACGACAATGGCTCGGTTGAGCAAATACACGGGCGAACGGTGAATTGCGATCAGCGCGTCGTACAACTTCAGGATCGCGGGCCAGTCGGTCTCGGCAAAACTCTTGGCCGAACAGTGATGCAGCGCGATCCCGGCTTCCAGGTGATAGACGGAAACATTTTGGCCGCGGGCCGACAGATCCAGAAAATCCTGGGCGCGGCGAATTAGTCGCTCGTCCCACTTCGCTCGATCCTGCTCTTCCATCAGCAGCACAAAGCCGCCAGGGCCAAGCCTCGCGTCGAAGCGGGCGGCGTGAAACAGCATGAGTGCCAGCAGCGCCTGCGTGGGTGGCGTGGCGAACCGCGGTTGCGAGCACAGCAAGTAACAAAGACGGGCCGCCTCTTCGCACAGGTCTACACGAATCGCCGCTTCGCCGTCGGTCGAACTGTAGCCCTCATTAAAGAGCAGATAAAGCACCTGGTGCACGCTGTCGAGCTGGCTCGCGAGCTCGTCGGCTCCGGGAGGCTCGAGCGCGATCTGATTTTCGACCAGGTCCCGAGTGGCCCGCTGGAGCCGTTTCTTCACCGTCTCTTCCTGGATCAAGAGAGCGCGGGCAATTTCCGACGTGCCAAGGCCGCAGAGCGCCTTGAGGGTGAGCGCCAATTGGTTCTCGCGGGCGAGCCGCGGGTGACAGCAGGCGAACATCATCTTGAGCTGGCTGTCCTCGATCTCGCTGTCGAGGAAAAAATCGTCGAGCTGGCCTTCGCGCGGCGTCGGCTCGGCGGCCAACTCTTCGATCGCCCTCCGCCCGATCTGGCTGCGACGCAGGGCGTCGAGAATCTTGTTCTTAGCGACGCGATGAAGCCACGCGGTCGGATTCTCGGGGACTTGAACGCGCCACGCCTGGAGCGCATCCAAGAGTGTCGACTGCACCATGTCCTCGACCAGGTCGAAGTTGCGCCAGCCGAAGACACGCGTGAGCACCGAAACGAGTCGCGCCGCTTCGTGGCGGAAAAAGTGCTCCACGAGCGGCGCAACGGATTCAGATTGCGAGGGCGCCGAGGCGGCAGACAAGCGGGCAGCCGACGCTGCCAAACGGTCTGCCGAAGACTCCTCGGATCGGACGCCGGTCATTTCTTCTTCCGGACGAAAGTGGATGCGTGAGTGCTCTCGGGCTTGCCGTCCTTGTAGAGCACCCACTCCGATTTTAGGTGGTCGGCGTCGACGAAAGTGAAAGTGGCCTGGTGCATGTGCTCTTCGGTCTCCAGCTGCCGATCCTCACCTTCAGGGCAGCGGAAGCGGATTTGATTGGGCTCGGTGGTCGCAAGGGCTCGCATGTGGGGTCGATTGCCGAGCATGCAATAGTGCGTGAGAGCCAATCCGTCTCCTTCGACATAATACAACGTGACCATTTCGTGCTCGCTGCCGGCAAAGACTGTTTCGAGCACGGCGTTGCCGCCGGCCGTGATCTTGTAACTGACGGTTGCCGGGCCCGCGCCGCCGTGCTCGTCGGGCATTCCCGTCATTTCCCAAACTCCGACGAGGGCTTTGAACTTGTCGAGGTCGGCGTGCTTGGCTTTGTTTTGGTCCGAGTGATGTTCGCCGGCGGTCGCGGCGTACCCCAGTACGGTGACAGCCGCCAAGGCGAGCATGCAGGTCGTAATGGCTTTCATCGCGGATTCCTTGGTGCAGGGGGAGAGGGCAGTTGGAGAATGTTGCGAATGCGAGTCGGTCATTTCTTCATTCAAGTTGCCTAGAGCTTGGAGGCCAAACCGGCGAGCGTGCGAACTTCAACGGCTCCGCCGTACTCCAGGGCCGGGCAACTCTTGGCCAATTCGGCCGCCGCATCGATGGTCGATGCTTCGACGACCGAGTAACCGCCGACCACTTCCTTGGACTCGACGAACGGACCGTCCTTGACCACTTTGCCGCGGACGACGCGGCCCTCCGGAGTGAGCGCGTCGCCGGGGTCAACCATCCAGCCTTTTTGCATGGCCTCACCGATCCAGGCGCCCCATTTCTGCATGACTTGCTGCATCTGTTCGGGGCTCATGCTCCGCTCCGCCTCGTTGCCGCCGCGGTAAACAAACATAAATCGGGCCATGGTGCGTTCCTTTCGTGCTGTGTGATTTGGTTTGGGAGACGTTTCCGTCGGCTATCTGATTCGTGTCAGGCTGCGTTTCGTAGATCATGACGAACGGGGCAATCGCCCCGGGACAAGTTTTTTGAAGTTTTCAAAAAATGCACAAATTTATGGCTCAAAACTGTCGTCGTGCGCAAATCATAGCAGGCATAGCAGTTACCGTTTTTACCCGGGCTGCCCGTCCGCTTGCTCGTCTCGCGGTCCCCGCTTAGTCTCTTGGGCAGCACCTATTGCGCTTTAGTGCTTACGGGCCCAAGGAACACATGCATGTTGCTGCGATTGAAGTGGTTCCGAAAGTCTCCGACGCGTGCGCCTCGTCGACTCCGCTGTCAACCCACAATCGAACTGCTCGAGGACCGGGCCCTGTTGACGGCGAGCTGGAACAACTACGGCGGCAACGCGCAGCACACGGAAGTTACTCAAGTCGCCGCCCAGCCCCTCAACCAGCTGCTCTGGTCGACGCCGCTCGACCTGGCTCCCTGGGGCGCCGTGCACTACGGGGATCCGGTTTTCACTCCCGGCAGCACTGTCATTGTCCCGGTCAAGATCACCTGGAGCGGCCAGGACCAGAACTCGCAGAATTTCTATATCGAGGGCCTCAACGACCTCACCGGCGCGGTCGAGTGGACGAGTGCGCTCACCGGTTCAGTCACCGCCGCCAGCAACGCCGGGCCGATCGTCATCACCACGGGGACGACCACGGGCCTGACCACGGGCGACTCGGTCACCGTCGGGGGCGTCAACGGCAACACGGCCGCCAACGGCATGTTTACGATTACCGTGCTCAACTCAACCCAATTTCAGCTCAACGGCACGACGGGCAACGCAGCGTATACCTCCGGTGGCGCTTGGGCCTACAACCCCAACGGCGCCAGCTACATCGCGCCGACCTATAACTGGCTCGAGCCGGTGCAGCCGGTCTATGACCCGGTCACCGACCGCGTCTATTTCCCGGGCCCCGGCGGCACGCTCGACTACATCGCTCACCCGGACAACCCGGGCAGCTCGACGCCAACAGTCGTCCAAGAAGCGTTCTACGGCCTGGCCAACTACACGGCCAATGAATCGGCGTACAACTCGTCGATCTACATCAACACCGGCCTGATGGTCGATGGCTCGGGCAACGTCTACTTTGGGTTCACGGAGACGGGAACGAACCCGTCGGGTATCAACGACGGCGGCTTTGCGCGTATTACTCCGTCGGGAACCGCCACGTACACGCTCGCCTATTCCGCCGTCGGACAGACCAACGACGGCAACTGGAACCCCACATTGGGTCAGACGCCGGCCCTTAGCAACGACGGTTCGACAGTCTACTTCGGCGTCAGTGATTCCGGTTACTCGCTCAACGTCAACAACGAATCGGATTCGTATCTTGTCGCGCTCAACAGCACGACCATGGCCGCCCAGGACTCGGTGCATCTCATTGACCCGGGGACCGGCTTGGGCGCGATGCTGATCGACGAGAGCACGGCCTCGCCGATGGTGGCTCCCGACAACACCGTTTTCCTGGGCGTCTTCCCCAACATCAACACCTACAACGGCTCGCGCGGCTTCCTCTTGCACTTCTCCGGCAATCTGCAGACGGAATATACGCCGGGAGCCTTCGGCTGGGATGACACGCCCTCGATCATTCCGACTTCGATGGTCCCGTCCTATACGGGCTCGTCCTCGTACTTGATCCTCACCAAGTACAACAACTACGCCAACGCCGAGGTGGGCGAACCTTACGGCGGCAACGGCGTGAATCAGATTGCAATCCTCGATCCCTACAACACGCAGCTCGACCCGAACTACGACGCGAATCCCAATTTGCAGGTCATGGCGCAGGTCATGGCGATCGCCAGCCCGTCGCCGGATCTCCCCAACGCAGAGGCCGGCGACCCCGACGCCGTCCGCGAGTGGTGCACCAACGGGACGGTGGTCGACCCCGCCACGGATAGCGTGTACATCAACAACGAAGACGGCTACACCTACCAGTGGAACCTGGGCACGGGGCTCATAGCGAACGCGGTCCAAGTCACGTCCGGCGTCGGCGTTCCCTATACGCCGACTGCCATCGCCCCCAACGGCGTAATCTTTTCCGATAACGGCGGAACGCTCTTCGCGCTGGGCGGTTATTCCAACGACACGATGAGCACAGTTTCCTCAGCCGATCCCGTCGTGGTTGGTAACACCGCCACGCTGACAACCACCCTTGCCACGACCGATAGCGGTCCCACGCCGACCGGCACAGTGACCTACACGTACTACGAGGGCGCCAATAACCCGCTGAACTACGACACCACCCCCGTCACGATCGGCACGGCGAACGTCGTCAACGGTGTCGCGTCGATTCAAGTTTCGGGATTGGTGGCCTCCCACTATCACATCTACGCCTCATACAGCGGCGATTCAAATTACTCGATGGGGCAGACGATGCTCGTGCTGCCGGTCCTGGGGACTGTCAACCCCACCGTCGTCTCCGCGTCGCCCAATCCGGCGAATCCGGGCGCCAGCGTGACGTTCACGATTTCCGTTACGCCGACTGTCAGTGTCGCGAACGGCGCAACGAGCGGGGCAACCGCGTTTGTGCCCATCGGCACGGTCACTCTTTATGACAATGGGACAGCCCTGCGGATCGTGTCGCTCAACAACTTAGAACAGGTAACGAATCCGTCGACTACCAACACCGCAACCTACACGGCCCCCGGCCTGGAATTGGTTGGCGGTACGAACGCCATCACGGCCGTCTACAACGGCGACCAGAACTTCGCCAGCGCCACCTCGCCCGTCCTCAACGAGTACATTCCGGCAGTCATCAACCCGGGCACGCAGAATGGCGCGGTTGGGGACTCGCCATCGCTGCAACTCCAGGCATTCGGCTTGCCCCCCGGTGATTCGTGGACGTTCTCCGCGACCGGTTTGCCGTCCGGCCTGTCGATCAACACCAGCACCGGGCTGATTAGCGGGACGATCATCGGATCGCCCAATAGCTATTCCGTCTCGGTCACCGCGGCCGACGGCACAAAGGCCAGCAGCCTCAGTCAAAACTTCACCTGGAATGTCTCGGCGCTGTCGGTGACCACCACGACGCTGGTCGCTTCGTCGGCCAATCGAACGTACGGCCAAAACGAAACCTTGACCGCGACCGTATCGAGTCACGCAGGAAGCCCGAATGCCGGAACGGTCACGTTCTACGACGGCGCAACGTCGTTGGGAACTGTCCCGGTCAATAACGGGACCGCCCAGTTTTCGACGACAACGCTCACAGCCGGGCTGCATGTCCTCACGGCAACATACAGTGGCGACGGCGGTGTGACTTTCGCGGGCAGCAGCAGCGTTTTGAGCGCTTCATCGATCATTCAGACCGTCGCCGGAAACGGAGCCCAGGGCTACGACGGCACCGGGATCGCAGCCACTTCCGCCGAACTGAATTATGCTGTAGGCGTGGCCGTCGATTCCGCTGGCAATCTCTACATCGCCGATTCGCACAACGATATCGTCGAAAAGGTCAATGCTCAGACACATGTGATCACGACGATTGCCGGGACGGGAGTGTTCGGCTTCAACGGCAACGGCATCCCCGCCACATCGGCGGAATTGGATGCTCCGATTGCTGTGGCCGTCGACAGCGCTGGAGATGTCTTCATCGCGGATGATCAGAATAACATGGTCCGGGAAGTCAGCGCGGCCACGGGACTGATCAGCACCGTCGCGGGCAATGGCGGCTATGGCTACAACGGCGATGGCATCCCGGCGACGTCAGCCGCATTAGGCTTTCCGGTCAGCATTGCGCTCGATTCAGCCGGAAATCTCTACATCGCCGACTTCCAAAATGCGCGAATTCGCGAGGTGAGTAAAGCCACGGGATTGATCAGTACGATCGCGGGGAACGGAACCGCGGGCTACAACGGTGACGGCATCGCCGCGACGTCGGCCGAGTTGAACCTCCCCGATGGCGTCACGGTGGACGCTGCTGGTGACGTGTTCATCGCGGATGCTGCCAACAATCGGGTGCGTGAGGTGAATAAGTCGACAGGACTGATCAGCACGGTCGCCGGAACCGGAACCCAGGGCTACAACGGCGACGGCATCGCCGCGACGTCGGCCGAGTTGTGGGGTCCCTCGGGTGTCGCGATCGACGCCTCCGGCAACGTATTCATTGTTGATGAGAGCAA
Source organism: uncultured Planctomycetaceae bacterium (assembly GCA_963800135.1). Classification (GTDB taxonomy): domain Bacteria; phylum Planctomycetota; class Planctomycetia; order Planctomycetales; family Planctomycetaceae; genus DASPSM01. The sequence continues at coordinate 93,367 of CAWCZR010000007.1, forward strand.
CCATCGCATTCGCGAGGTCAGCGCGTCGACGGGTCTGATCAGCACGGTCGCTGGAACAGGCACTACCGGTTACAACGGCGACAACATCGCAGCCAGCTCGGCCGAGCTCTCCGACCCAGCTGGTATTGCGCTCGACTCTGCGGGAAATCTCTATATCGCCGACGAGACGAATTGGCGCATTCGCGAGGTAGCTGGCGGCTATGCCGTCGTTGGCGTCAATCCGCTCGTCGTCAACCCGGGCACCGAGAACAATGCGGTCGGCGATACAGTCTCGCTACAAGTGCAGGCCAGCGGTTTGGCCTCCGGAGATTCGTGGACCTTCTCTGCAACCGGTCTGCCGTCGGGCCTGTCGATCAACACCAGCACCGGCGTGATCACCGGAGCGTTGACTGGCTCCGCCAGCACGTATTCTGTGACCGTCACAGCGGCCGATGGGACCAAAGCCAGCGCCAGCCAGAGTTTCACCTGGAATGTTTCGGTGTTGTCGGAAACCAACCCGGGCATGCAAATTAATGGCATCGGCGACACGGTCTCCTTGCCGATTGAGACGAGCGGCCTCCCTAGCGGAGATTCGTGGACCTATTCGGCCGCCGGCCTGCCTTCCGGGCTGGCGATCAACGCGAGCACTGGCCTGATCACCGGGACCATCACCGGCTCGGCCAACATTTATCCGTCCTTGGTGACCGCCAAAGACGGCGAAGGGGCCAGCGTCATGCAGGCCTTCACCTGGAAAGTCTACTACCGGCCAGCCATCACGGGTCCGTCGAGCGCGAGTGTCACCGAGAACAATTCGCTCACATTCGCGTCAGCCAACGGCAACGAAATCAGCGTCTCGGATCAGTCGGCAGGGAGCAATTCCGATTCGCTGACCCTGTCGGTTTCCGAGGGAACCATCGCGCTCGGCTCGACGACCGGATTGACCTTCACGGCCGGCACCAACGGTTCGGCGTCGTTTACCGTGACGGGACCGATCGCCAACTTGGAGGCCGCCCTCAACGAGCTGACGTACACGCCGTTCAGCAACTACACGGGCTCCGACACGCTGAGCGTATCGCTGGCCGACCCGACCGACACTTTGAGCACGTCGTCAAGCGTCGCGATCACGGTCAATCCGTATGTCGCCCCGGTTATCACCGCACCCTCCAGCGTGACCGTCAGCGAGAACGGCTCGCTCGTGTTCTCGTCCGGCAACGGCAACCTGATTTCGTTCACGGATAACGGTATCGGGTTCAACGCCGACACGATGACCCTCTCGGTCAACGACGGCACGCTGACCTTGGGAACCACTAACGGGCTGGTCTTTGCGTCCGGCTCGAACGGCTTGGCGGGATTCAGCGTCAAGGGCACCGTTAACAATCTGAATGCCGCCCTGGTGGGGCTGACCTACCAGCCGAACAGCGGTTACGCCGGCTCCGATACGCTCTCGCTCTCCATCAGTGATCCAACCGACAACAAGTCAGGCTCGACGAGCGTTGCAATCAACGTCAGCCCACTCGCGCCGTCAATCACGGCCCCGGCGTCCGCGTCCATCGCCGAGAACGGTTCGCTGGCCTTTTCGACCGGCAACGGCAACGCGATTTCGCTGACCGACGCCAATCCCGGCAGCGATTCGCTGACGCTGTCGGTCTCGCACGGGACGCTGACCCTTTCCACCACCTCCGGTTTGACGATCACGACGGGTAGCAATGGCTCTGCATCGTTCACCGTGAGCGGCACGATCAGCAATCTCAACGCGGCCCTCAATGGTGTGACGTATCAACCCACCGTGGCCTATTCCGGTTCCGACACACTGGCGATTTCGCTCGTTGATCCTGGCGACACCTTGTCGGCATCCAAGAACATCTCGCTCTCGATCAACGCCCCGCCCGCCCCGTCGATTACCGCGCCGGCAACCGCCACGACGCTCGAGAACAACTCGCTGATCTTTTCCTCGAATGCCATCAGCGTTGCCGACTCGGCTGCCGGCGGTAACAGCGACTCGCTCTCACTGAGTGTCGCCCACGGGACCATCACTCTCTCCACTACAAATGGGTTAGCCTTCACGGCCGGATCGAATGGTTCCGGGTCGTTCACCGTCACCGGCACCGTTGCCAATCTCAACGCGGCTCTCAACAACCTCACTTATGTGCCGGCCGCGAATTACACCGGCTCGGATTCGCTGGCGATTTCGATCACCGACCCGGGCGACAACGAATCGGCATCGAAGAGTGTGGCGATCAGCGTCAATGCGTACAGTCCGCCGGCGGTCACGGCGCCCGGTTCAGCCACTGCTCCCGAAAATGGTTCGCTGGTTTTCTCGTCGTCCAACTCGATTTCGGTCGCCGATTCTGGTCCGGGCAGCGGATCCGACTCGCTGCAATTAACGGTCTCGCACGGAACGGTCACCTTATCCACCACGTCCGGACTGACGATCACCGCCGGGGCCAACGGCTCGGCCACCGTCACGGTGACCGGGTCAGTCGCCAACCTCAACGCGGCCCTCAACGGGCTGACGTACAAACCGACCTCGGGCTATACGGGGGCCGACTCGCTCGCGATTTCGATCGAAGACTCGTTGGACCACCTTTCCGGTTCGGGAAGCGTTTCGATTAGCGTCAATGCCAGCAATCCGCCGTCGATCAGTGCCCCGACTTCGGCCCGGGCGCAGATCGGTTTTCCGCTCACCTTTTCGCCGGCCAACGGCGACGGCATTTTGATCACCGATACCAGTGCGGGCAGCAACGTCGAAGAGCTCACCGTCAAGGCGACGTCCGGAACGCTCAAGCTGGCGACCACCAGCGGGCTCACATTTATCTCGGGATCGAACAACTCGAGCTCGATGACAGTGGAAGGCACGCTCGCCAATTTGAACGCGGCCCTCAACGGACTTTCTTACACGCTTGCGGCCAAGGCGGCGACGGTCACACTGGCCTACACCGATCTGGGGGACAACCTCTCGACGACGGCGAACATCGCCGTCTCGTCTCAAACGATCCTTGCCGCCGTCGGCCCGGCCATTGGAGGGCCGTCCACGGCCAATGCACCGAGTGACGATGCGACGACCACGATGCCGCCCGACGCCCTGACGCAATGGGCGGGGCTGGCGGCGGCCGTCGAAATTCTGATGCGCTGACCGGAATTGGCGGCAACGTCGCTTGATGGGCAGGCCGAGCTTGCGCGCCGCGGATCGCAATCTGTTTCAGCGATGGCTGAGCCAGCCATTTCCGTGCGAACCGGCTGGCCAATCCGTCTTGTCAGAACCACAATGGAGCCCGCCCGATCGGGCCGCGCCCCGGGAAGGCGGTCGTCACGACGCGGTTTGAGGACGAATGATGGAGCCCGAGATCGATCCCACAGTTCAGCTGCGTGCCGAGCTGGGACTGTGGGACGCCGTCAGCGTGATTATCGGCATCGTCGTCGGCGTGTCGATCTTCAAGGTGCCGCCCGTCGTCTTCGGCAACGTCGGCAACGCGTGGACGGGGATCGCCGTTTGGTGCGTGGGGGGAGTGGTCGCGCTGATCGGCGCGCTTTGTTACGGCGAATTGGCCACCACGTATCCCGGTTCCGGCGGCGACTATCTCTATCTGACGCACGCCTACGGCCCGATGGCTGGCTTTTTGTTCGCGTGGACGCGGTTGACGGTCATCCTCACCGGCAACATCGCCGCCTTGTCCTACGTCTTCGCGGATTATGGCGTGAATCTGTGCGGCTGCCAGCCGCGGGACGCAGTCTGGTTCGCGGGCGCCGCGGTCATCGCCCTCACCTTGTTCAATATCCTGGGTATGAAGGTAGGTAAGTCCCTGCAAAACCTACTCACGGCGGCAAAGGTGCTGGGATTAGGCGGTCTGCTCGCAATCGGCCTATGGAAAGGCAGCCCGGCGTCATGGACCACGAGCCAGCCCGCGTCCGGTCTGGGACTGGGCCTGGCGATGATTCTGGTGCTTTACGCATACGGTGGGTGGAACGATGCGGCACTCGTGACGGCCGACGTGCGCGACGCTCGGCGGAACATGCCGCGAGCCCTCATTCTGGGAACGCTGCTCGTCACCTTACTCTATGTGCTCGTTAATGCGGCGTTCATCCACGCACTCGGTTTCACCGGCCTGCGCAGCGCGGGCGCCGGCAGCCGACGTCTTCGGACTGTGGCTCGGGGCACGCGGGGCCGCCGGCATGAGCCTGCTGGTGATGGTTTCCGCGCTCGGAGCGGTGAGCGGTCTGATCCTCACCGGCTCGCGTTTGCACGCCAGCCTGGGGGCCGACTATCGCCTCTTCTCCTGGATGGGACACTGGAATCCTCGGTTCGACTCGCCCGTTCGTTCGCTCATTGTCCAGGCATGCGTCTCGCTGTTTTTAATCGTCGGCGTCGGGACGGAGGCCGGCCGCGGTTCGATCGATCGCACCTTGACGGTCTGCGGCCTGCCCGCGCTGCCCTGGACCGAATTCGAGGGAGGGTTCGACACTTTGGTGGCGGGGACTGCGCCGGTCTTCTGGCTCTTCTTCTTGTTGACCGGGGTTTCGTTGCTCGTGCTGCGAGTCCGCGATCCCAGCCGACCGCGCCCGTTCTCAACGCCGCTTTACCCGCTCGTGCCACTGACGTTCATCGGCGCCTGCGGGTATATGTTGTATGCCAGCGTCGTTTACGCAAAGGCCCTGTGCCTGTTGGGAATTGTCCCCTTGTTGTTGGGGATTCCGCTGTTTCTCGTCGGCGGGCGCAGAGCAAGCGCCGACTTGCGCTGACATGTCGTTCCCGGTCCGTGGGTTTCACGCGCCGGCGTTGACCATCAGTTGACTCCATGGACTCGTCCGCTCTCCAATCGTCGCTTGGCGAGAGAACACGCGCGCGAATTGCCGCTCGCGTGTTGCCGCTGGTCTTCGCGATGTACATCGTGAACTACCTGGACCGCGCGAACGTGTCGTTCGCCAAGCTGCCGATGATGGCGGAGCTGGGATTCTCGGAAAAGGTCTACGGGCAAGGGGCCGGGATCTTCTTCATCGGCTATCTGGCGTTCGAGATTCCCGGAGCGTTGATCGTCGAGCGGTACGGGGCGCGCCGCTGGATGGCCCGTATCTTGATCACGTGGGGGCTGTGCACGGCCGGGGTCGGATTTGTGAACACTTCGACTCAGTTCTATTGTGCGCGACTCCTGCTCGGCATGGCCGAGGCCGGTTTTTTTCCGGGGATCATCGTCTATCTGACCCACTGGTTTGCGCTCACCGATCGAGCCCGGGCGATGAGCGGGCTCATTCTGGCGATTCCCATTGCGATGGGACTCGGCGCGCCGCTGTCGGCGGCCATCCTGGGAATTGACTGGTTGGGCCTGTCGGGCTGGCGGTGGCTGTTCATCCTGGAGGGTCTGCCCGCGGTCGCGCTCGGCGTTTTCACGCTCTTTTACCTGACTGACCGGCCTCAGAAGGCTCACTGGCTCAAACCCGGGGAGCGCGACTGGATTACGAATCAACTGGAGACCGAACGGCTGGCCAAACACGCGAGCGCCCGCGTGACGATTTGGCAGGCGTTCCGGGAGCGAAATGTGATCTTGCTCTCCCTGTCGCTGTTTGCTGCCAACCTCAACAGCTACACGTTTGTTTTCTGGCTGCCCACGGTGATCAAAAATGCATCCGGGGTTTCGGTGAGGGTGGCAACGCTCCTTTCGGGCCTGCCTTACGCCGCAGGGCTGGTCGCCATGCTCGTCGTCAGCTATTTCTCCGACCGGACCGGCCGGCGCAGATTCTTTACGATCCTGCCGCTGATCGCTACCGCCGCGTTTTTGACGGCAAGTGCGATCCCCGGGCAGCCGTTCTGGGTGGTGATGATCTGGTTGTGTCTGGCAGGGGCGGGCATTTACGCGGGTGCCCCGTCGTTCTGGGTGCTCCCCACGCTGACCTTGCAGACCACGGCGGCGGCAGCCTCAATCGGAATGATCAATTCGCTCGCCAATCTTTCGGGATTCGTGGCGCCGTCGATCGTCGGCGACTTCCTTGACCGCGGTTTCTCCCATTCGCAGGTCGTGCCATTCTTGGCTTGCTGTCCGTTGGTCGCTGCCGCGTTGATTGCCGCGCTGCGCGTGCCGGCCGAATCGCAACTCCGGGCGGATTTGACGCGACGGCAATCCGAATCGTCGCAATCCGCTTGAGGAACCCAATCGAACAGTCTGCTAGGATTTACGCGGAGACACCGTTATGCCCGCAAGAATCAGCTTGTCACGGCCGGCGAACTCGTGCCGCGCAAAGATCGTACCGGTCCTGGTCGTCATCGCACTTCTAACCGGCTGCGGCCGCTCTGCGCCCAACGCGGACGATGCGGCCGACATGATCGGCCCCGCGGACATCCATTTCCAGGACGACCCGGTGACGAACGCCTCGCCGGGGGACGCGCTGGTCAATCTGCAGTTTGTCGACCAGTCCGGTAGAACGATTCGGCCGAAGGACTGGATCGGCACGAAAAACCTCGTGCTAGTATTCACCCGCGGTTACAACGGCGGGATTTGCCCGTACTGCTCGAGTTACACCTCGAGCCTGATCTCGAACTATCCGGCGATCAGCGAGCGGGCGACTGAGGTGCTTGTCGTTTATCCGATCACCAAGCCCGACCAATCGCAACACTTGAACGATTTTCTCAAAGCGACCTTCCTCCGCACCGGGGAGGGCGTGAGCAAGACTCCGTTTCCCGTTGTGCTCGATATCGAGCTGAAAGCGGTCAACGCGCTCGGCATCCGGCAGGATCCTTCTAAGCCCGCGACCTACATCCTCGATAAAAAGGGGCAGGTGCGTTTTGCTTACGTCGGCAAGTTTCTGTCGGATCGCCCGTCGGTTAAAGCGATATTGAAACAGTTGGATACGCTCAAAGAAGAGCCGGGCTGAGACACCACGCTCATGACCAATCCAACCTCGTCGCCGCCGCAAGGCGATTTCCTTTCAATCGCTTGCCAGTTGCGGTTCCTGGACCGCGAGACGTACGTGCGCTTGGAGGCCGAGGTCCGAACCGGCAACCTCGCGGCCAACACCCTCGCTTTGCAGCGGGGCCTGATCGACGCCGTGCAGGCTGACATCGTCGAAACGCTGCTGCACGCCGCAGAGGTCGTGCCGGGCTACGAAATTCTCGAATGGATCGGGCGCGGCGGAATGGGCGTGGTCTTTCGCGCGCGGCAAAAGAGCCTGGACCGCGTCGTCGCCATCAAAACGATTCCCGTCACGCAGATGCACGACCCGACGGCGCTCGCTCGGTTCGAGCAAGAGGCGATGGCCGTCGCGCGGCTCCGCCATCCGAATATCGTCGCCGCCTATGATTTCGGCCGACATGCCGGGCGCCTCTATTTCGTGATGGAGTTGATCGAAGGGCTCGACGTCGAGCGGCACGTGGAGCTCAGTGGTCCGTTTCACGAGGTGATTGCGTGGCGACTGATGCGGCAGGCGGCCGCCGGCCTCTCGCACGCGGCCTCCGCCAAGATCATCCACCGCGACATCAAGCCCGCCAATTTGCTGCTCGTCGATCCCCCTGCTGGCTTTGAGCTGGCGGAAGGCCTGAAGATGGTGAAAATCACTGACTTCGGGCTGGCATTCCTCGCCCGCGACGTCGAGATGCAGACCCGGCTGACGTCGTTGAATACGGCGATCGGCAGTCCCCATTACCTGGCCCCCGAGCAGCTGGCCGGAGAGCCTTTCGATCATCGTGTCGACATCTACTCCCTCGGCGCGACGGCATTCCAGCTGATCGCCGGTGAACCGCCATTTTACGGAATGAAGCTCCCACAGCTCGTGACGCAAAAGCTAGTCGCGGACGGGATCGACATTCGCGGCCAGTGTCCGCACGTCTCGCCCGCGAGCAGCGAGTTGATTCGCGAGATGACCCGCCGAAATCCGAATGATCGCGTCCGGGATTACCCTGAGCTGCTGCAGCGGATCGATTCGGTGATTGCGTCCGTCCCGAAGCCGAGCGGCGCACCGCCGGAGTGGTCGGCCCAGGCGGCCACGCAGATTATTTCTGTCGATCCTACACCGGCGGCTTTGGCCACGCAGCCCGTGCGGGCGCAATCTGTCGCACCGGCATCACCGCAGTCACAGCCACCACCGGCTGTCGCGCACGCGACCGAACCGAGCGGATGGCATCCGTCTGCCAAGGCATCGAGTCCGCGCCGGCTGCGACGACCGCGGCCCGTGCTGACTCTGCTCATCGGCGTCGTCGTGGTTGCCGCTGCCGCTACTGCGGGAATTTGGCGGTTTTGGCCGAGTGGGGCTCGCAGTAATAAATCGGCGCGGCCACTCGTCCCAGTGGGTGTCGGCAAGAATCTGTTTGACGGCCTTTCGCTGACCGGTTGGCGGGCGCAGCAGGGTTCGTGGACAGTGAAGCGGAATACCGAAGGTGGCCGGGTCCTTGGAGGAACGAGCGGTGTCATCAGTCATTCGCTGCAGAACACGGTCGGCAAGTCCCGACGCCCGATCGGCCACTACCGACTTTCCGTGGTCGCCCAACTTCACGGGGCCAAGGCGGCCGAGATCGAGTTCGGGCGCGACGCGTCGATCGAGGATGAACCGCGTTACGTTGTCATGCTTTCCCAGAAAGGCGTCGAACTGGGGCGACGCGAGCGCGATCTCGGTCCGTTCGTGAGCCAGTCAACGCTCCTTCGGCTCGAGCGCGGTCCGGGTGAGGCATACACGCTGTCGGTGGAACGGCAAGCCGACAGCTGGCGCGCGCTGCTTGATGACAAACCAATCGGCTCTGTCCCGATTTTGCCCGAGCCGACGATCCCCACATTCAATCTCGTCGCCGAGGACGGGGAGGTCTGGTTTTCGGACATCATGTTGCAGGGATTGGGCATTCCCGAGCCGGAGCCAACGCAGTAGGGCCGTCGATCAAGGGGAGAGGGTCGATGGCCTACAAATGGACGCGATGTTCGTCCTCCGCCCGGTCCCTGGGCGACCGCGTCACTCATCTCCTCGATCGGCTGGGGCGCGGCACGAGGTAATCACGATGTTCGGTCGGGAGTCGCAGTCTCCTCGGCGTCCCAGGGGACCGTGTAGCGCATGCCGGGCACTTCGATTCCGCCGCGTTGTCCCGGCACCACTGAGCCGTACCGTTCGGCAAAAATCGGCGGTAGCGGACGCGCATTCTCCGGGGCCACCCAGAGCCGCAGGAGATGACGTTTGCGGTCGGGTTCCGGCCAGTCTTCGAAGGCGGTGCGGTCGTGCAGCAGCGTGTGGTTATGGACGAGCTGAATGTCGCCCGTCTGAAAACTCATCTGGAAATTCAAGGCCGGGTCGTTGGCCAACGCGTCGAACAGGTCAAGCGCCTGCGTCTGCTCGGCGGTCAGCGGTGGAACTTCTGGAAATCGGCGTGCCGACTCGATATACATCCGATGGTAAATGGCCGAAAGCAGTCCTGCGTGCCAATTGAAAACGGGGACAGAGAAGAAGGGTTTCTGCCCAGCCGGCACCTCCCCGCGACGGTCGGTCTCGATGGGTTCGAACAGGACCTGTGCCAGATCGGGACGCCGCTTCCGCATTTCGCTAAAGATGGTGACCGAGCTGACCAGGCTCGACAGTCCACCGGCCTTTGCCGGTTGCAGGCAGAGCAGCCCGACAATGTCGCACGAATCGGTGTGATAGTTCTGCCGCTCTTTGGTCTGATAGATGCGCACGTGCGGATCGCGACTGCTTAGACCCACGTCCCTCACATGTCCCAGCAAATGGCCGCGGGCGTTCTGTGGACGCAGACGGCCGCAATGCAGACCCAGGCCCAGGAAAGCGACCGCCGACAACCGCCGTCCCCAGTGCTCGACCGGCAACCCGCGCAAAAGCACGAATCCCCGCCCTGCGAGCACTTGCTGGAGAATCGCGCCAGACGGCGACTGAGCGTGGGCACCGGAAAATCGACGGGCCTCAACCTGTCCCACTCCGGTTCGGCATGTTCAAGTCGGCGGGCGGCCGACTCCACCTCGGCCACCTCGTCCGCTGTGAGCGTCTCGATCCAATCGGATTGCCGGAACACGTCAGGACCGTTCCAGGCAGAGGGGCCGTCGATTGCCGGAGGAAGTTCGAACATTGCCTTTTCGCAGTCGTCCTTTTCGAACGAGTTTGCAACGTCTTCGCCGCAACGGGCTCGCGGGCATACGCTCGATGGGATCGTCAGGCTCGCGTCCTCGGCACATTCTAATGCGAAGGCTGTGGAGACTGCGATCGGTCTGTTAGCCGAACGGTCGATTCGTTGGCCAATGACGACCCGCGACGCCTTTAGCTGTCGAGGGTCTCTCGGACCTTGGTCGCGAGGTCGAAGGTCGTGAAGGGCTTTTGCAAGAAGGCCAGGCCCAGGTCGGGCATTCCCAGTCGCCGCAGCTCGCCGTCGCGGTAACCCGACGCGTAGAGCACCTTGAGCTTGGGCAGCTGGGCACGCGCGCGTTCCGCCAGTGCGACTCCGTTCATATCGGGCATGACGACGTCGGTGATCATTAGGGTGATCTTGCTCGCGTGCTTTCGAAGCAGGTCGAGCGCTTCGGTGGCGTTGCTCGCCTCGTGGACCTGGTAGTTTTGGATTCGCAGCAAGCGCGCCATGAGCCGACGCACGGTCACCTCATCCTCAACCACCAGAACCGTTTCATTCCCTCGCGGAATGGCCCGGGGAGCGGCGTCCACCTCCCACGCAGTAAGGCCACTGGTGACGGGCGGCAGATAGACCTGGAAGGTCGAACCCTGGCCGGGCTGGCTGTCGACAGCGATCTGGCCGCCGCATTCGCGCACGATCTCCTGCACGGTGGCGAGCCCCATCCCGGTCCCTTTTCCGGCCCCTTTCGTCGTGAAAAAGGGCTCGAAAATTCGGGCGCGGGTCGTCTCGTCCATGCCGCAGCCGGTATCGCGCACGGCCACGAGCACGTAGGAACCGGGAGTCGCGTGCGCGGCGATCTGTTGGCCGCGCGCGAGCTGAACCATTTTGGTTTCGATCGTGATCTGTCCGCCGGCCGGCATGGCGTCCCGGGCATTGACGACCAGATTCATCACGACTTGCTCAATTTGAGCGGGATCGGCTTGGACATGACTTAAATCGGGAGTGAGCTCGGTTTTCAGCTCGATCGATTCGCCGACGAGCCTCCGCAGCATCTTCTCCATTCCCTCGACGTACGCGTTGAGGTCGAGCACGACCGGATTGTAGATTTCCTTGCGGCAGAAGGCCAAAAGTTGACGGGTGAGGCCCGAGGCGCGTTTGCCCGACTCGACAATTTCCGTCACCAGCTCGTGCATCGGCGCGTCCTTGGGGACGTCGCCCAGCACCATTTCGCCGTAACCCAGGATGACGGTCAGCAAGTTGTTGAAGTCGTGCGCAACTCCCCCCACCAGCGCCCGACCGACTCCATCTTTTCGGCCTGCCGCAGCTTCTCGACGACATCCTGCAGTGTATGCTGCAGCCGCACGCGCGACAGAAACGATCCCACCTGTTCGCCGATCGCGGTAAGGCAGCCGAGGAATTGTTCGTCCGGTTCGGCGATCTGGTCCGCAAAGAAGACCAGGACGCCGCTCGCACTCGCGTCAGCCCCGGTTCCGGAGAGCATGGGAATACCCAACACGGCGTCCAGACCGCAGCGTGACGCGAGGCCGGCACGGTCGATCGTGCGCTCTGTCGAGAGCTTTCCGAACCACCGTGGCTTGCCGTGACGCAGCACCGTTTTCGCCAGATCGGCCGGCTCGCCCGTCTCCCAGTTTTGCGTCTGAGTCGCGAACTCGGCTGCCAGCGTTGAGACTGCATTCCAGGTCGCTGTCAGTCGGAGATTAGTCGTGTCGGCGTCGACCGACCAGAGTTCGCCGTAGCTGTAGCCGAGATGCGTGGCGATCACCGACAGAACCGTGCCGAGGGCTTCTTCGTTCGCTTCGGGATCGGCGAGCAGCCGCGAGAGAGCATGCCCAAGCGCCAGTCGACGCTCGGCCCGCTTCCGGTCGGTCAGGTCGGCGAGAAGGATCACCGTCTCTTCGACGGTCTTTTCGGCCCCGCACAGCGGCGAGACGGACATCGCGACTTCGAGAGTCTGCCCGCTCTGCGTCTGCACCTTGGTTTCGACATGGGCCGTCGCCTGGCCGGCCAGGGCTCCGCGCAAAGAAGCATCGAGGACTTCACGTTCGGCCCCGCGCGCGATCGCCAGCGGGCGGCCGATGGATTCGGCGGCGGTGCGACCGAAGAGGCGTTCCGCCGCCGGGTTCCAGCGAGTGACGTTTCCTTCGCGATCGACCGCGCAGATCGCGGCGGGCGAAAAGCGGACGAGCGCGTCGTGTGCCCGCTTGGAGTCGGCAAGAAGTTCGTGCTGCCGCAAGAAGCCGAGGGCCGGTCCAATTTCGACGGCCGCCTTTTCGAGTGTAAACGTGTCGACGTCTCGAATCGCGCGGGCAAAGCAGGCGGCAACGATCGTGACCACGCGATCCTGAAAAACAATCGGATACACCAGAACGCCCGTGATTCCCCGACTGCGGATGATCTTTTCGAGCACGCTCTCGGCAGGCACCTCGCCGGTGCTGACAAAGGCACTCGGCGCTTTTTTGCAGCGAACCTGCCGCACTTCGTCGATCAAAAGCTCGAAGAACGGCAGCGATTGGCCGGCCTTGGGGTTCTGAGAGGCGGCCCCGAACACAGGATCAGGCCGCCGCTCGTCAACCGTCCAAATGCCGACTTCGAGCGCCTCCAGCGATTTGGCCAGAACATTGGCCCAGGCCTCGAAGATCGAGACGGGTGAAAATGGCCTGGCGAACGGAGCCCAGATTTCCGCCCGCAGCGACGTGACGTAAGCCCGGCGCTCTGTCCGTTGTTCTTCCTCTTTCCGCTCCGAAACGTCGAAGGCGATGGCGTAGAGGCTGCGGTCGCCGTCGCGGCGGACCTGCCAGCAGAACCATTTGTGCGACCCGTCGCGGCAGCGGATGGGCGCGTCAAGACTCCGCAGAGCGCCCGATTCGGCCGCTTCACGCAGCATCGCGGTAAAGGCCGTAGTGTGGTCGGGATGAACGAAATGCGTCACGAGCCGACCGAGCACCAGTTCGCTCGCGTGGCCTAACAGATCGGTCCAAGCCCGGTTTGCCAGCATGATGCGGCCGTCGACCGACGTGACGGCGACGAGCGCAGGCGATCGCTCGAGCAGCCCGCCCCGATGTTGCGGTGGCTGCGCGGCGATCGCCTCAGGCGTCAAAGGTCGGTCGAGAGTCGTGCTCATCGAAGTCATTGGACGAGATAGACGTCCATCGCGGGAGAGAGTAGTTGGCTCGGATTCAACGTGCACTGCAGAATGTTCAGGCAGAGCATCGATCCGGTGACGAATTTGAGGTCGTACGTGCCGGCGGCGGCAAAAATCATCTGGCCGTACTTGGAATAGATGGAACCACTGAGCGACCCACCCAGGATCAACGTCTCGTCGGCGAGCACGATCGGTCGGCGATCGATGCGGCGCTGGTAGAAGAGCAGTCCATTGAATGGGCTGCTCGAATCATTGAGTCCCGAATAGCTGCTGCCCAAGAGCGAAGCGATGACCACACTCGGGATCAGATTGGCGGCTCCCGCAGGCGGAGTGGCGTTCCCGTCGGAATTGTCCGGAGCACCGGAGGCGGGCGTGTAGTTCGTCGTATTCGTGATATAGAAGGTACAGCCATTGGCCGTCACATTGCCGGCGATCACGTTGAAGGCGATCCCCGTAAGCGGATTGACGCTGCGGATGATGTAGACGCCAGGATTGAAGGTTACCGCACCGCTGACGATCTCGATCCAATCGTAAACGCCCGGGTTGAACACCGTCGCAGGCAAGAGGGGCAACCCGATGACCGTCACGCCGCCGTACTGCGTGGCGACAACGTTGTGGCTGTCGGCCGCGGTCGTGGGAGCGGGAATGCTGCTGTACGGATCGGGAACCGGCAGCGCATTGCAGCGGAGAGGACTGCGCTGCCCCGAAGAGTTGCTGCCGTAGTTATGCGGATTGTCCACGCCGCCGACAACCCGGATGTCCTGTGCGGCGACACTGGTGAGCGCGATCAACGGCGTGCACTCCGCGCCATACGGGGGTGATGCGGCGGTGCCGGCGGCATTCCCGTTTTGGTCCACGCCTCCCCATTGGTTGTTGTCGAGCACGGCGCCGTTCACCTTGAATTGGCCCAAGCCCAGCACCTGCAGGCCACCCAGAATGGGCGGAAGCGTCAGCGACAGTGGCGCGACGGGAGCCAGGTTGACGGTGATTCCAGGCGGATTCGGATCGAGCAGCACGAGAGCGCCACCTGCCGTCGATGCTTGCGAACCGGCGACCGAAGAAGCCTCAATCGTCTGCACGGACGAACCAGCGAGCACTTGAATGAAATAGGTGCTGGCCTTGCGAGTTACGTTAACCTGGGCGTAGGCCGCGTTGCCCGCGTACGGGCCGGTGGTTGGCGGGACGCTGAGTGCCACCGTCGCGTCTGTGAGCAAGTTGTCGCTCTGGACCGCAGTGGTCGCAGCAGCCGTCGCGTCGGCGACCGAGCCACCCTGGTAAATCGTCATGGCGGCGGCCGTTGCGGCGGCGTCGGCGGCACTCTGCAGATTGCGGTGCGAAGCGAACAGAATGCTCGTGTCGAGTACCAACCCAGCGATGCCCACCAGCATCGGCAACGTGATGGCCAGAATGACCAGCACGCCCGCCGATCGGCGGTGCCCGAATGTGCGTACGGTTTGCGGACGGCGGCGTCGCGACTTCGGCCGGTTCACAGTCTGTTTGCACAAGAGGAATTGCATCGGTTCGCCTCGTGAAAGTCTTGCCGGTGTCGTTTGGAGTGGACGCTGTTAGTGATCGACGGGCATGGTGCAGACCGCCTCGAGCGCGATCGGCTGATTGCCCAGAACGAAGGGAATCATGGGGCTGTATTGATAGCTCAGTGTGGCCTGAACGGGATCGTCCGGCTGGTTGGTTCCGTTCGACCAATCCAGCTTGTAGTACACCTTCGCCAGCGTCATGGTCGGCAGATCTTGCAGGAAGCTCTGGCTGTACTGAGTTCCGTCACCCGCGTTTCCATTCACGGCCGTCGGGCCCCACATTGTCTCTTGAGGCGACGACTTCGAGCCGTGGATCATGGCCTGGCGGCAAAGCTGTTGGGCGCCGTCGCACAGCAGGTTGTAATCGAGCACCATCAATCCCAGGTCGATCATCACGAAGAGGATCACCAGGAAAACACTCAAAACGACGGCAGCCTCGACGGCCGCGACGCCGCGACGCGAGGGACAACTGCCGAAAGGTCGTGCTTGAAGCCGCTTCATCGATAGCGCCGCATGCCGACGGTGTGACTGATCGTGAATTGAGTGGGTAATCCGGGCCACTTCGTGATCGTGCTGAACTGGTAGCTGGCCGTGACGGTTGCGAGGTTGTAGCCGCCGGTTTCCGCCGTCGTTTCGACGCTGACGGATAACAGGCTCGAGTTGAAGGTCGGATTCCCCTGCACCGCATTCTGAACTTGCTGTGTGACCTGGGTTTGCCATGACGAATAGGTATATGTGCTATAGCCGTGAGTTGCGCCGTATTCCGCGCCGCTTGCGCCGCGCACGACACAATCGTGTAGATTGAAATCGCGCGTCCCAGCTCGACGCATCCAAATGTCAAGAGCAAGAGCAGGGGCAGCGTCAGCGCAAGCTCGACCGCCGCCGCGCCGCGGCGTCTTTGTCGGCTCGGCCGCGTCATCGCACCGGTCTGCCGCGACCGGCCGTATGCGGCTGGTGAAAACGTCCGCATTTACTTGTTCTCGGCGACCTGTTTGTCGTTGGGCTTGCCGTCCGCAGCCTCCGCCGCGTGCGGCGACGAAAACGTGCGGGCGATCTGCACAGCCGCCGGTCCGACGAGGACGACGAAGATTGCAGGGAAGATGAGCAACAGTGTGGGAAACAGGATCTTGACAGCCGCCTTCTGGGCCATCTCTTCGGCCCGCTGTTCCCTCTGCTCGCGGATCATTTCCGCGTGGGTGCGCAGGGCTTCGGAGATGCTCGTGCCGAAGCGTCGTGACTGCTCGACTAGCGTGCTTAAACTGGAGATGGGAGCCAGGTCGGAACGCTCGGCGAAGTTGCGGAGCGCCAGATCGGGTGCCGCACCCAGCTCGATTTGCCGTTCGACAATCCCCATCTCGCCGGCCAACACGGGATGCGCGACGGCCAACTCCTCGGTGACGCGCTGCAGGGCGCCGTTCATGCTCAAGCCGCCCTGGACGCAGGTCACCATCAAATCGAGGAAATCGGGCAGCGATTTCAAGAGGACTGCGTGCCTGCGGACTTTGCGCCGATGCAGCCAAAGGCTTGGCAATACGATCCCCATCGCGCTGGCGGCTCCCGCACAAAACAGAATCCGCTGCGGACGCCCCGCGCCGAGTGTGCCGAGAAACAAACCGATCAACAGGGGCGCAATAATCAGGGCGAGCTTCGTCGTCATGAAGACGCTGGGAGCCCAGGGGACATAGATCCCGGCGTGCATCAGTCGTGCCTCGAGCTGCGTGCGCTCCCGCTTATCGTTTGGCAGCAGTTGTGCGGCAATCTTCGCGACCTTCGATCGCATCGAAGTGGCAGCCGGCTGATCTCCTCGGGATGAGCGGGTCTGCATCAACGGCGTATCGCTCGAGAGCTCGACCAACCGATCGTCGACGCGGCGGTCCCGTGACCAGATCACGTGAAATGCGAAATAGGTCAGGCCGCTCACGGCCAGGAATGCGCAGACCGGAACTGCCAGGGATTCCCAGTTGATCTGCGTCAACGGGTTCCAGGTCAACGAATTCCAATTCATCGGTCGTTCCGTGGTCGGACGTGTCGCTTAGAATTCAAAATTCACGATCTGGCGGATCCATAACGACCCCAGCGCCTCCGCCGCCAGAACCGACAGCAAAAGCGAAGGGCGGTCAAGGAGGATTTGGGCGTAAGGCCGGTTGATCACCAACAGTCCGACGAAGGCCGCCAGGGGCAACACGGAAAGGACGACGGCTTGCAGCCGGCCCTCGCCAGTCGCCGCCTTCACCTTCCCACGCAGCCGAGTGCGCTTACGGATAACCTCGGACAAGCTCTGCAGAATGTCAGCCAGGTTGCCGCCGGTGTTCCGGTGCACCAGCAGGGCGACGACGAACATTTGCAACTCCATCACGCCCGTGCGCCGTGCCAGTTCCTGCAAGGCCACGTCGTAGGGCAAGCCGAGATTCTGCTGGTCGCAGCAGATTGCCAATTCGGTGGCGATCGGCGGCTTGAGCTGATCGGACGCCAGCTGCATCGCTCCCGACATCGTCTGGCCAGCCTTGATGGCGCGGCTCATCAGATCGAAGGTTTCCGGCAGCTGCATGCACAGGGCATAGACGCGTCGAGCGCGAGCCGCGTAAACGTAAGCAAATGGCGAGACGAGGCCGATCACCGCGCAAACGAGCCCGATCAGCCAGAGACCTGTCATCGTCGTGCCGAGAACTGCACCGATGATCGCCGCGGTTAACGCAATCTGTAGCACGCGAAAAGGAGTCGTCTTGAGTCCCGAATGTTCGACGGCCGTCACAAATCGCTTCCACACCTCGGGGACATGCCGCGAGGTCTCTGCGTGGAAGAGCTTGAGGTCCTTGAGGATCTCCGATTTGCGGGCCTCTCGCTGCTTCTCGTCGCCGAATTCCTGGTCGAGCCGAGCCTTGATCCGCGCCTTGTCCCGCAGGACCAAGTCGGAAATGACCGAGAACACGCCGACGACCGCGAGCACGGCCGCGACGAAACTCGCCAGTTTGACGACGATGGGGTCCATTACCGTTTGCTCGCGTGAGTAATCGAGGCCAGGCGGTTGGTTTCCAGAATCCGCCGCTCGAACAGGTTCGGATCGAGGACCGTCCCTTGGGCGCTCAACCGTTCGAGACAGGTCGGACGGATGCCCGTCGCGCGGAAGTGGCCCTGGGCGACTTTGTTTTCATCGAGGCCAGTCTGCTCGAAGACAAACAGGTCGTGCATCGCGATCACCTCGCCCTCCGTTCCCGTGACTTCCGAGACCTGCATGACGCGGCGAACGCCACCACTCAGACGAGCGCACTGCACCACGATGTCGATTGCCGACGCAATTTGGCGGCGAATGAACCACATCGATAGCTCGTGGCCTCCCATGCCGATCAGCATTTCCAACCGGCTGACGGCCTCGCGCGTGTCGTTAGAGTGGATGGTCGTCATGCCTCCTTCGTGCCCGGTCATCATGGCCTGCAGCATGTCGAAGGCCTCGGCACCGCGGCACTCGCCCACGACGATACGGTCAGGCCGCATTCGCAGGGCGTTCCGCACAAGGTCCCGCGTCGTGATCTCACCGTTACCTTCCAAGTTGGCCGGCCGAGTCTCCATTCGCGCGACGTGCGGCTGCTGAAGCTGCAACTCGGCCGCGTCTTCGATCGTGGCGACGCGCTCGTCGTCGGGAATGTAACCGGACAGCATGTTGAGGAACGTCGTCTTTCCGCTGCCCGTTCCGCCGGAAATCAGAATGTTCAGCCGCGCCTTCACGCAGGCCGACAGGAACTCGATGATTTCGGGAGTCACCGATTTGCGGGCGATCAGGTCG
This sequence comes from uncultured Planctomycetaceae bacterium, assembly GCA_963800135.1. GTDB lineage: Bacteria > Planctomycetota > Planctomycetia > Planctomycetales > Planctomycetaceae > DASPSM01. The sequence goes on from CAWCZR010000007.1 coordinate 111,861, forward strand.
GACGCCAAGAGCGGCTTGGCGGAAAAGCGGCGAATCGAGACCAGGGCGCCGTCCAGTGCCAGCGGGCGAATGACCGCGTTGACGCGGCTGCCGTCCGCCAAGCGGGCGTCGACCATCGGGCTCGATTCGTCGAGCCGACGGCCGACTTTGCTGGCGATTCGCTGGACAATGTCGAGCAGGTGCTGATCGTCGTGAAAGACGATATTCGTCCGCTCCAGGCGACCGCGACGCTCGACGTACACGGTGCGCGGGCCGTTGATGAGGATGTCCGTGATCGTAGGGTCGCGCAGCAGCGGTTCGAGCGGGCCGAGCCCCAGAGTCTCGTCGATGACTTCGTTGACGAGCCGCATGCGCTCGTCCTGGCTCAACAGCTCGGTCCGGTCCTCACAGAGCTGCTCGATGCCGCGGCGCAGCTCGCGCCGAAGTTCGTAGTCGTCGACGGTGCCGACGGACGGAACGTGCAATCCGCTGATCAGCTGCTTGTGGATCTCCTTCTTGAGCCTGACGAAGCGATCCTCCGTGCTTTCGATCCCAGTCGTGGCGCTGGCTGGTCGCAGATCGAGCGTTTGAAACATAGAGTGTTCCTGGGTTCAGGGGGGACCGCGGCGGGATTACTTGCCCCGCGACAGTTCCTGCACGCTGAGCGAGAAAAATGTGCGGAATTTCTGCGAGAGACTCGACGAGGTTTTGCCTGCATTCTTCGCTGGGCGCCCGGGTTCTGCCGCAATCGTGGTCGCAAGCGCGTTGATGGCCTTGCTGATCGACGAGTTGGGTAACTCCAACACGACCGGGTTCCCGCAATTGGTCGATGAATTTGCTGCACCGGCGTCTTCGGGGATCGAGTGCCGAATCTTCATTCCGAGGGCCGACTCGACCTGCGCGGCACTGATTTCTTTCTGCCGGCCCGAACGGGCGGCGACCAAGAACACATTGGCGCGATCGACACCGCTCCGCTCAAAGCACGCGAGGGCCCGCCGAGCCTTGCGGATGGCCGCGAAATCGAGCCGCACCAACAGCACGATGGCTGTGCTCTGTTGCAGCGCGTAGGCGAGGTCTTTTTGCCAGAAGGCGTCGAGGTCGACGACGACGTTGGTAAACGCGTTGCGGCCGAACCGCAGGGCCTTCTGCAGCCCGTCGGACGTCACGAACCGGGTTTCTTCCCAATTGTCCGGGGCGGCCAGCACGAAGACGCCGCTTTCGTGCTCCATCAGCGACTGCTCGAACATTTTCTGATCGAGCTTGTCCATGCTGCGGCACAAGTCGGCGATCGAGTGTCGAGGCTTGAGATTGAGCGAGGTCGCCAGGTCTCCGCCGTACAGGTCGAGGTCGAATAATCCGCAGCGGCCGTGCCTTTTTGCCAGCGCCACCGCCAGGTTGGCGGCTACCAGCGTGCGACCACAGCCGCCGCTGGCGGAAAGGACCGTGATCAGGCGACCGGCGGGCGATTTTTCGTTGTCGGCAGTCGAAAGCCGCCCAAGCGTGACGGCCAGGTCGCGTTCGAGGTTACTGGTTTCGTCGAGGTAGGAGGCCGCGCCCGCGTGCAAAGCTCCTAGAATCGAGTTTGGATCGCGTGGTCCGACGACCACGACGTCGACGCCGGACAGCTCGCGCAAGTGTTCCAGTGCATCGTGGCAGCGCTGCGCGTCGTCCGACAACACAAACAAGATCAAGTCCGGCTTCGGGTAGAAGCAGGAAACCGCGTTGGCCGCTGCGTCGATGGGCAAGACGTTCGCCAGCGGGCAGTCGCAGCCATTCTGAGCCAGGAGATGGCGAAGCCTCGTCGCCTTCGTCTGGCAATCGCTTACGACCAAGATGACCATGTCTGATCCGTTCCTCTGCGCATCCGCTCGCCGCGGAGCGTCCGGCGCATTGCATTGCGCAACCTGCGCAATTCCGCATTCCAAAGGTAGGACGGGAGTGGGGGTGAGGCGATTTAGCAACAAGGCGACATGCGGAAAATACGCACTCCCCTGAGGGAGTTTCTTGTGGCGACGGTCGTGACGCCGGCAGCAACCGCGGTCGGGACGTGTCTTCCCTGTCGCTATTGCCGGTTATTCCGACCGGCCCGCGTTCACGCTGCCGGCGAACGGAACCGAGCAGATTGTCAGATCGCGCCAGTTCTCCGCATTTTCCGGGGCATCCGGATGATTGCCGGCCGCCTGATGGATCTGGTCCAGGACGCTGAAGAAGGTGGTGAGCAGCACGGGGTCGAACTGACTCCCCTGCCCGGCCAGCATCATCTTCAGAGCGTCTTCCTCCTTCATTGCCCGCCGGTAGGGACGATCGCTCGTCAGCGCGTCGTAGACATCGACGATGGATAAGATGCGGGCCGCTTCGGGAATCGCGTCGCCGGCGATTCCGGCGGGATACCCCTTCCCGTCCCAGCGCTCGTGGTGCGCGAGGGCAATCTCCCGGGCCAACGTCAGGATCGAGGAGTTCGAGCCAGCGAGCAGCTTGCCGCCGATCACCGTGTGCTGCTTCATTACGTCGTACTCTTCCGGCGTCAGTCCGGCGGGCTTCCGCAGGATTGCATCCGGCACGCCGATTTTTCCGATGTCGTGCATCGGAGCCGCCATGCGAATGCGTTCGACTTCGGCCGACGACCACCCCGCGGCCCGCGCCAGGATTTCGCTGAAAACACCCGTGCGAACGATGTGTGCACCGGTTTCGACGTCGCGAGTCGCAGCGGCATGCACGAGCCGGTGAATCGTTTCCTCGTGCGCCTGCCGAATTTCGACGGTCTGTTCGCGGACCCGCTGCTCGAGTCCCTCGGTATAGCGGCGGCGTTCGATTCGCAGGCGCCGCAGCTCCAAGCCGTGGTTCACCTGTGCCAGGAGCTCGTCCTGCCGGGCCGGCTTCAGCAGATAGCCAAACGCTCCTGCATTGAGTGCCGAAATCGCCGACTCCGTATCGCGGTTGCCGGTGAGCATCAACACCGGCAGGTCCGGCTGGGTCGCCAGGACATGCTTCAAAAGATCGATGCCCGTTCCGCCCGGCATGTTGATGTCGGCCGTTATCAGATCGATCGGCTCGCCTTCCAGGCAGCGTTTGGCTGCGGCAACGCAGTCCGCACGGACGACACGGAATTTCTTTGCCGTAAGCCAGGTGGCCAACAAGTTACGAACGGGAGCTTCATCGTCGACGACCAGAATCGTCGACTGCGCTTGTCCACCAGCGGTCGCGGGATCAAGGCTCATGCGGAACCGGCTTTCTGCAGGCTGATTGCGGTCTGTGCGCAAAAAGGCTTGCAAGCCTAGGTCATGTGAGGCGCCTCGGCAACGCGACAGCCCGCGAGCTTTTTTCAGTCGCCAGTGAATCGCGGCAATCTGGCGATTGGCCGGCGGGGCGCTGCCGTATTGAACTGGCCGACGGTGCGGACTAACGGTCCCCGACAGCATGACAAATGCAACCGCTAGAACCGGACTCGCCGCCCGGGACGCCCAGACCCTGGCTGTCTGGCGCTCGCACTAGGGTGGCACTGTCGGCTCGTCCGCCAGTGTCGTGTCCGCCCACATTGCACTGACCAGGTCGTTGCCTCCTCGACAGGGTCGCGGGGGGCACTTCGCCTTGCGAAAGCCCCCGGGTGCGAGGACAGTTCAACGACTCACATTCAGTGCTGAACGACCGGACCGCTCTCACGCGGTCTCGCGCAATCCTTGCTGGGGATCTGTTTCTCCCTTATGTGAAAAAGGATCCCCACCACCAGCAGGGATCCATTCTTCGTTCCAGGCGGAGACCTCATCCCCACCGGCTAATCATTGACCCGTTTGCTCGGACGCGCGAAATCGACGAGTCCCGCCCCAACGCTCGAGTCCCATCCCGTGCGCCGACGACGGATTTGTTCACCATCGAAGGCACAAAGACACGAAGGAATTCCAATCTGCTGGCTCAGGATCTTGCTCCGTGCCTTTGTGGTGAAAGTCTCCGTGGACTTGTCGTCCCGCCTCGACGAATGTGTCCGGACGGGACCTCGCGCCTCGTGTCCCGTCCGGCGGGTGGGTCACCAATTCGTGCGTCCACCTTATTGAGAAAACAATTGTGACCCAACCCCCCGTGAAAGTACTTAGGCCGTCCTCATCGCGTCTCTGTGACTTTGGACCACGCCTTCGGCGGATCTTCGACCTTGGACTCTGCACCATAGACTCGCTGGAACTGTCCCATCCCGTCCCAAATCAATCCCGTCCCGATTGCCGGCCCGGATCGCCGCTGACCGGTGGGACTCTCGTCGGTGGGTCCACCCCCCCTTATATCAATTGTGAGAGACCCGTCCCGGCGGGACCACTTTTGGCGGACCCGGCGGGACAACTTGTCCCGCGCGCCGGCGATGTTTTCTCCCTCTCTCCTCTATGTGAAAAAGGATCCCCATCACCGGCGGGGATCCTTTTTTTGCGTTCCCGGCGGGGATCTCTTCACCAGCGGCCAGTACTTGACCGCGAAACCTCGCTTACGCGTTGGTTCGGAGCTCTTTCCTCAGTCCCGAGACATTTATAGCCTGGGTCGGAGCGAAGCGCAGGCCCAGGATCCAGGGGCATGACCCCCGTCCTGAGCCCCAACGGGGCGAGACAGGCCCGAGCTGCAACCGGGCCATGAACTTGGCCCGACCGGATTTTCAGCCTCGGCGCATTATGTCGCCGCGCACGTCACGCGTCCGGAGCTGTCGCCAACAGGCGCAGTCCACCGTGCCGCGAAAAGCTTCGCTTTTTCCATTCAGCCACAAAACGGCGATCTGAACCAGATCAGTTTTGGCAGATTCCGGGATTGACCGGCCGCGCCGATCGTGCGAGGCCTGCTTGAACGGTGGCACGGGTATCGGGCTCATTAGTAGCCCGGATTGTCTCATCCCTACGGGGCTACGGAGAAATGCGAACGGCGGGCTCTCGAATCCCAGGCCCTGCGCTGCGCTCCGACCTGGGCTATCGGATTCTCGGCCCCGTTGGGCCTCAAAACGACGACGGCTGAGCATCGGCCCAAAGCGTCTCAGGAGCCCAGCGACGCTTTACAAAATCGACATCATGGGGGCCAAGGACCGTCCCAAAGCCGACTCGGACGCCCCCTGCTCGGGCAGGCTCCCCAGCCTGACTCGCTACCGAAAATCCGGCGATCGTGGCTATTATGCCGTAGAAGTTCCAGCCGACCGTTTTCTCCACGGTCATGGGACGGTGTTGTGCCGGACATTCGAGCGCGCCGGGCTTGATCCGGCCCCAGTTTCGATTGGCCCGGCCGATGTTGATCGGCCCGATTTGACGTCGGGCGATGACTGACGGCGATGGCCGCCGTGCGGTTCACGAGAGCTACGTTCACCGACAGTGACGTGAGGAATTCATGAGATCTGGATGTGTCACACGAGGGTTGGTTGTCTGTGTTTGCTGTTGTCTGGTCGCGACGGCCGCGCTCAGCCGGGCCGGCGAAAACACTGCGAATAGCGGTATCGATCGAACGACATTCGACCAGTCCGTGAAGCCGGGCGACAACTTCTTCCTCTACGTCAACGGTAACTGGATCAAACACAATCCAATCCCGCCCGAGTACAGTCGCTGGGGCGCGTTCCCGAAACTCCGCGACGACAATCTGGCTTTCCTCCGCGGGATCCTGGAAGGCTTGGGGAAGAGTACACAGCCGCTCGACGCCGACAATAAGAAGCTGCGGGACTTTTACGCGACGGCGACGGATGAAGCCAAGCTCGAAGCGGCCGGGGCGAAACCGTTGGCCGGCACGCTCGAGCGGATCGCGAAGATTTCCACGCCGCAGGAATTGGTCGCCGAGGCCGCGAGGCTGCATCTGGCCGGCACCCCCGCCCTGTTTCGCATGATGGTGCGGCAGGACGAAAAGCAGAGCAACGTCTACGCAGTCTACGTCAATCAAGGGGGGCTCGGGCTCCCCGAGCGGGACTATTATCTGGGAACGACCGGCGACTCGAAGCGGATCCGCGATGAATATCGCGGGCACGTCGCCAAGATGCTCGAACTGCTGGGTGATGCGCCGCAAGACGCCCAGAAGGGCGCGGACACGGTCATGCAGATCGAGACCAAGCTCGCGGAAGCATCGCGGACGCCGGTACAGCTCCGCGATCGTGAAAAGCAGTACAACAAGCTCAACCGCGAAAAGGTGGCGGCTCTCACGCCGAAGGTCGACTGGGCCCTCTACTTCAACACGGCGGCCATCGGCGAACCGGCTGACGTGATCGTCGGACAGCCGGAATTCCTCACCCGGCTCAACGAAATGGTGACTTCCGTGCCGGTGGCCGATTGGCGGACCTATCTCCGTTGGCACGTCGTCCACTCGATGGCCCCCTATTTGAGCTCGAAATTCGAGGACGAGGATTTCCGCTTCGAGAGCGGCGTCCTTCGGGGCATCAAGCAGCAGCAACCTCGCTGGAAGCGGGCCGTGACCGCGATCGACCAGTTGATGGGCGAAGCGCTCGGCCGTCTGTACGTCGAAAAGTACTTTAAACCGGCCGCCAAGGAGCGGATGGACGAACTCGTGCGCAACCTGGTTGCCGCCTATCGCGAGCGGCTGCAGTCGCGCGACTGGATGGGGTCGGAGACGAAGAAACACGCACTGGAAAAGCTCGCCGCCATCACGCCGAAGATCGGTTACCCGGACAAATGGCGCGACTATTCGTCGCTGGAAATCCGTGACGATTCGTACGCCGAGAACGTAATGCGGGCCGAGGCATTCGAGATTCGGTATCGCCTGTCGAAACTCGGCAAGCCGGTCGACCGAACGGAATGGGGCATGACGCCGCCGACCGTCAACGCGTACTACAACCCGTCTTTGAACGAGATTGTTTTCCCGGCCGGAATCCTCCAGCCGCCGTTTTTCAATGCCACGGCCGACGATGCCGTGAATTACGGCGGCATCGGCGCAGTGATCGGCCACGAAATCACCCACGGCTTTGACGACCAGGGGAGCCGCTACGACCAGGATGGGAATATGCGGAACTGGTGGACGTCGGAAGACCGGGCTCGTTTCAACGCCAAGACCGACAAGCTCGTGAAACAGTACAACGACCAGGTGCCGCTCAAAAAGCTGCACGTCAACGGACGGCTCACGCTGGGCGAAAATCTGGCGGACCTGGGCGGCGTGGCCATCGCGTACGCGGCCTATCAAAAATCGCTGCACGGTCAGCCGGCGCCGGTGATTGACGGATTCACCGGGCCGCAGCGTTTCTTCATCGGTTTCGCGCAAGTTTGGCGCGGGACGTCTCGCGATGCCGAGCAGCGTTTGCGGCTGCGGACCGATCCGCACTCGCCGCCGCTCGTGCGTGCGACCGTGCCGGTCTCGAACATCCAGGCCTTCTACGACGCGTTCAACCTCAAGCCCGGCGACGCGATGTACCGCGAGCCGCAGGATCGCGTCGAGGTTTGGTGAGTTCGGGCCGGCGTCTGCACGCGTTGAACGGTTGCCGGGACGAGCGGATCACTTGATTGCACGCTGGATCCGTAGGGCAAGCTGCAGCTTGCCCGTGTCCCACGTTCATTATGGTGTGGAATAGAGGAATGGAGATTAGGGGCAAGCTGGCAGCTTGCCCTACGTGCCGCGGCAAAGCCGGTCGACTGTGGCCGTTTCAAGTCGGACTTCGCGCGGCAATCGCCACAATCTTACCATAACCCGCGGAATCCTTCGCGCACTCCCTGCGGGCTCTGCGAGCCTCCCTACGCACCATACGCGTCTTCAGCAGAAGCGGCGCCCACTTGACGCCTAGCCCCCGAGAGGCAACCGGCCACTCCCTGTTGACCGCAATGGCGTCGGTCATTTGCCTCGTGCTTGCTGCCACCTTGCGTCTTGCGCACACCGACCTGGCCGTCTGGACGACGTTCCTCGTCATGGCGCAATTTAGCTATACCAGCTTTCAAAAAGGGATCGAACGGGTCGCGGGACGGGGAGTCGGCATCCTGGCCGGACTCGTGCTGACCACGTGGTTTAACGACGTCCCCCTGATCGCGTTTTTATTAATCGGCGTCTTGCTGACCGCGTGTTTTTATATCTACTTCTCCGGACGACTGGCCTACACGGCCCTGCAAGCCGGACTGTATCTGGTGGCCGTTTTCCAAATCGGCCGGTTTTCGCCCGAGACCGTCGATTGGGAGTCGCGCGAGCTGTTTGCGGCGATCCTCGTGGGAGTGTTCGTCGCCAACATCGTCAACTGGCTGGCCGGTTTCGAGGGTGATGTCAGCATCAATCTCGGAGATGCGCCACTTTTTCCGATCCGCACCGATTGGCTCAATCAGAGCCTGATGCTCGCGGTCACGGTGCTGATCACGCTCGTCGTCGCTCATTTAGTCGATCTGCCTCCGGCGACGGCTGCCATCTCGGTCCTGGTGCTCACCATTTCGCCACACCTCCAAGCCCTGATTCAAAAGGGGGAGCTGCGAATCGCGGGGCTCGTGCTCGCCACCCTGTGGAGCGCGGTGAGTTTTGTGTTGGTGAGCCTGCTCCCTCATTTTCCGCTCTTGGCGACATTGATCTTTTTCGGACAGTTTGTCGCGACGTACCTCACTCTGCGGGGAGGAACGTACTCTTACGCCGGACTCCAGATGGGGCTGGTGCTGCCGATGATCGCAGTGGCTGAACCGGCCGACTTCGGCAGCCTGATTCCCGCACTCCAACGCCTCGAAGGGATACTCCTGGGCCTGGCCGCTTCTGTCATTGTGGCGGGGCTGTGGCCGCGGTTTCCCTTGGCGGCCGCTCCGCCTCTACCGCCGCCCGCCCCGGCCCCGGCGTCGGCCGCCATGCCGGGCGAGATGGATGTTTAATCGCCGCGGGTTACCGATTGTCGCGTCGCGTCAATGTGCAACGTCCATGAGCGGCGTCACAAGTAATACAGCCAGGCGATCACGCGGTGCCACACACGCGTCACTTTCGTGACGGTGCCCTGCGGCTCGGTGTAAACGGCGACGCTGCCTGTCATGCCGACCCGCAACGGGACCGCGTCGGGCTCGTCCAGGCTTAAACGCACTTGAAAGCGCTGGGCCGGCGGCACCCAATTGGTCGGCGTCTTGACATCCGGAAGCTGGCCGGAGGGAACGCCCTGCCCCTGGCTGACGCCCCACCCTACCGAAGAAACCGTGGCCGAAAAAAGCTGGCCCGGCAGGCCGCGAAACGCAATCAACGCCGACTGTCCTTCGCGCATACGAGCAAGCGAGTTCTCGCGGAAGTTGGCGACGACGAGCCAACGGGCTGTGTCGATCAAAGTCAGCGCGGCCTGACCTGTGTGCACGTAGGCCCCCTCGCGGAGCTGCAAATCGGTGATCAGGCCGTCGCACGGGGCCCGCACCCGCGTATAGGCCAGTTTGAGCCGCGCCTCCGCGAGATCAGCCTTGGCCTGCGCGACCAGAGTATTCTCCCCCGAAACTCGCGCGTTGAGAGCGTCCTCGATGCGGCGAACGTTGTTCTCGGACTGGCGGACGGCCGCCTGGCTGGCCTTGTTCTTTTGCACCGCCTCGAGGTAGCGCCGTTCAGTCGTCGACTCGGTCTTGTAAATCGCCTGTTCCTGCCGATAGACGACGGCCGCGTACTCGGCCTCCGCCACGAGTCGCTCATGGTCGGCCTTGGCCGCGGCAAGTTCCGCGTCAAGCTGCTGCACCTGGTGCTGGGCTTCGACCACTTTGGCCGCCAGCGACGCGACCCTTTGCTCGAAGAGCGACGGGTCCAGTTCGAACAAGAGGTCGCCGGATTTCACGCGGCTCCCCTCGTGAACGTGCACCCGCACGACTTTCTCGGCCACCTGCGGCGCGATTTGTACGACGTAGGCCTGCACGTAGGCCTCCGTCGTAAAGGGCGAATAAATGTCGGCCAGGGCATAATAGATGACCAACAGCACCAGCACGCCGACAACGACGAGCACCCAAAAACGGACCGACCCCGCCAGCCGGCGAACCCTTCGCCCCAGTCCGGCGAGGAATCGGATCGGAAGCCGCGCCGTCCAGGCGGCGGCATGCGCAGCCGAACGGAAGAATTCCGAATCGCGGGCCTGTGCGGGCATCGAGACTTCCGGAGAATCAACAGCCGAGACGGTGCGAGCCGCTTTCCAGCGTGAGCCTAATGGTTTTGCTCGGGCCGCGGAAGCGGAGGTGGCGGGGGGACTTCGTCGACTGGCTGCGGGTTTTTGGCGTCCGGCGACGCGGGGGAACCAAGCAGCGAGGCCGTTGGGTTTTCCAGCGCGTAGTCCAGCGCAACCAGCGCGCCGAGGTATTCATAATTCGCGGAGACGAGCCGCTGCTGGGCCCGCGTGAGGGCGACTTCGGCGTCGACAATGTCGGTTGGGGTTGCCTGCCCATTGCGATAGCGGTTCCGCACCAAGCGCAGGTTTTCGACCGCCTCCACGACGGCGGGCCGATCGCGCTCGATGCGGCGATGGGCGGTCGTCGCCGCGATGTAGGCCACAGTTACCTGAAGCGTCACTTCATCGAGGATCGTCCGGGCATCGGCGAGCGCCTGTTGTATCTCGGCGTCTGCTGCGCACAGCGATCCCTCGCGCCGGCCCGCCGTGTAGAGCGGCATATCGATGTGCAGACCGATTCCTTCTTGCGCCGGTGGCGATGTTCGAGCCGCCGACCACGCCGACGCTGCCGCGGGTATAGATTTTGGGCAGGAAATCTCCCGCGACCGATTCGCGGCCGAACTGGGCCGCTGCCACTGCTTCGCGGGCGATGGAAATCTCGGCACGTTGAGCCGCTGCGACTTCGAGACACTGCACCAACGAGAGATTGAACGCCGGCTCGGAGTTCCAGGCAACGAGCGATACCGGGAGGCTGGCGTTGCGACCCATGGCATTATTGAGCCTTGCGACGGCCGTGAGTTCGGCCTCTCGGGCTATGTCGACGTCTTCTTCCGCGGCCGCCAACTGCACTTCGGCCCGCAGGACGTCGTCCTTCTCGAGCACGCCGGCCGCGCAACGCGAGCGCGTATCACGGAGAGTCGCCTGGGCGCGGCGAATGGCTTCTTCCTGAATCCGGTGGACCGCGCCGGCCCGCAGTGCGAGCAGGTACGCCGATGCTACGTCAAACCCGACCGTCTGGCGGGCCCGCATCGACTGCAGTTCGGCGATCTGCTCGCGCGCCTGGGCCTGGTGGTACTGCCCGCCCGTGTGCCCGAAATCGTAGATCGTCCACGCCAATTGCAACTCGGCCTGTGCGTAGTCGTGCGTCGCCGTGGCGGTGGGAAGAATGATTCCCGTAACTCCCGCCGAGGCCGGACCCAGAGTGGGAGACGTCACGCCTTCGTGCGTCAGGAAGTCGACCTGGGGCAAGAAGGCCGAAAACGCAACCTCCGACTGTCCGCGGGCCCGCTCGATCGCAGCCAAGGCGGCCACCAGCCGCGGATTGTTGCGGATTCCGAAGTCGACGGCGTCGAGAAGAGAAAACGTCTGCGTTGCTGCGTCGCTCGCGGACGCGTCGAAGGAGGCAACCACGGGCGTCGTCGCGGGGATGCGCGTCAGGAACGACGCCGGCACGACCTTTTTCTGCGGAGCGGCAGAGTCGTCCGTCGAGGCCAGAGTGTTCGCATCGCCCGTTTTGACCTCAGCCGTGTCGAGCGTGACGGGGGCGACAATCCGGTCGCGCGCGCCGTCGGGCGTCACTTCGCGGGGCAGTGAAAGCGCGGATTGCCAGGGACCCGCCCAAGAACATCCCGCGAGAACGCAGATGGCGGCGATTGGACAGGCCCGGCGGAGCGAAGTCGATGCGCTGACCGTTTTCGACCTTGAACGCATCAGCCCGCTCCGGCTGCCAAGCGGACCTTTCAGGATTCCGGAGTCGACCGGCCGTTTGACCCACTTGCCCGCTCCAACCAGAACAGCGCCGTGAGAATTATCGGCAAACTCAGCCCAGTCGCTTGAGTCAAAATTACAATCAGTCGCCTTTCGCGGCGGGCAATTTGTCCAAAAAGGCGCCGATTTCGCCGATTGCGGCGTCGCGGTTCTGCTCCTCCGTCACGCCGGATTTTTTCCGCGGCTTGAAGCTGTGATCGCCGTCTGTCAACCAGTGGATGCGGATGCCCGTGGGCAGATTGTAAGCCGCAACTTTGTCGCGTGAACCAAATGTATCGCGCTCTCCCTGCACAATCAAAGTCGGCGTCTTGATCGTCAGCAGGTGCTTGATGCGGAGTTGATCGGGCTTCCCGACCGGATGAAACGGATAACCGAGACACACGAGCCCCGCGACGTTCGCTTCGTCCGCGATCAAACTCGCGATCCGGCCGCCCATCGATTTGCCACCAATGATCAATCGTTCGCGGCCGAGACGTTCCACGACTTGGAGCCAGGTTTCGCGGAGGATGGGTTCGCGGTCCGGCGGTCCGCCCCGCCCCTGATGGCGACGGGCAGCCATGTAGGGAAACTCGAAGCGTGCGACCCGCAAGCCCCGCTCGGCCAACCCTTGAGCCATCACGTTCATGAACGGACTGTCCATCGGTGCGCCGGCACCGTGGGCCAGCGCAATCGTCCAAGCAGCCTTCTTCGGCCCTTCTATGATCAGCTCAGGCGGCGAGTGCACGGTTGCCTCGCTTATCGAGCGCCTGCGGTCGACGCGTTCGCACCCGCCGGCACGCGATCGACCAGCACGACCAAATCCTGCTCGAACTTCGGCAGTTCGATCTGAACCGGTGCCTCGCCCCCGCGGACTGTGACATGCGATGCCACCTCCCCCGCTGCCGGCGAATAAAAGCGGGCTCGATAGTCTCCGGCCCGCAGGCGCACCAGCAGATTTCCCTGGATGGGCTGCCCGGCGGTCGGGTCGGCAACTTCGCGATCGTCGGCCAGATAGGCGATGTAGCCGCCGTCCGCAAGCGACAGTGCCGTGTCGACAAGGTGTTGCGGCTTTTGCACGACCCATTCGGGTACCACCCGTGCATGCACGAAGTCGAACGTCCGCACAAAGTCACAGAGATGCTTCATCCAGGTACGGATCATCCGCCTCGAATCGGCCGTGCCCGTCTCCACGCCCGAGTTAATCGAGAAATCGATGTAGTCGTAATGGCATTGCGAAAGCACGGCCATCCAAGCCCGCTTGCGATGGATCGTCCAGCCGACCACATCGCGATACATCGATGCGGCGTTGTCCTCGTCGGAAACGCACGGCTTGTTAAAAGCGTGAGTCGCGTGGCAGAAATCACGGAAATCCCGGAGGGCGAGCTGCTTCGACATGAAATTACCGAGCATGTACTCGCGGCGGCCGAGAACCATCCCAGGCAGTGGGTGGACATTAACGGCGTCGAACTCGCTCTGCTTGAACGAGGCATCCAGCTCCTGGCGAAAGGCCGGCTTGTAACTGAAGGCTTGCGAGCCGAACACCAGATGCGGATGTCCGAGCCGCTCGAGGTCGCTGCGCACGAAGCCGGTGATGCGGGCTTGCCACGCGTCGACATCGGCGACGCTGGCGTGCGGACTCGCGTTGCCGCCCGGCTCGTTGCAGATTTCGTAGTAGACGTTGTCGTAGCCGCTGGTTTCTTGCAGGATCTTGCGAACATACGCCAACTGGCGATCGAGCAGCGGCGCGTTGTGCAGCGTGTTGTACTCGTACCAGGGAATCTTGGCGACTCCCTGCAAATTGTTCTCGGCCCGCAGCGGATTGAGGGCCCACACCGCGTCGCCGTAGGAATTGCTGAACAGCGTCAGCTCGATGACGATTCCTAGCTTCGAGGCCCGCGAGAGGAATCGGTGCAACCGTTCGAAGTATTCGGGGTTCCAGCGATCGAGGTCGAACCGCGGCAATCCGTCGAGGGCGTTTTGCGGGCCGGTGCGCGGCCAGGGGCTCACATAATCCGCCGCCGCGGGTTTGCAAGGAGAGGCCGGATTACTCGGCGAGGCGATTTCTCGGTAGAGCAAAAATGTTCGACTCACGGTTTGGTGCTTATCGGCGGCCTCGGCGAGATAACGCTCGAAATCGAAAGCCCGATTGAGCACCGATCCGTAGTGCTCGGTCGCGGCAATCAATGTCAGCGGGCGTCCCCGAAAGAAAAAGTAACGCGGATTCTCCGGATGCAGCGAAACGGCCGGCCGGGATTTCTCGGTCGATTCAAGAACGGCGACCCAATCGCCGTCAGATGTCTCCGGCTGACAAACCAGATCGCCGTGCGAATCGGCGCGGACGATCTGCGCGGGTTTCAGTTCGCCGGTACGGGTGACGAAATGCCGCACTGAGTAATTGGCGTTCGGGGCGAGGCTGTGCACCACGATCGGTTCGACACGGGGCACGTAAATCACCCGCACCTTGTCGGCGATTCCGGCCGCGTAGGGAACCTCGAACGGGCCGTGCTTTGATTCGGTGCGCTGCCAGGTCGCCCATTCCGCGTGCGGCTCGAACTTCCACCAATCGAATTTCTCGAGCAACCGCTTCGCAATACCGACCTGCCGCGACCCGGGCAGCTGCATCGCGTCGTCCCAGGGCCGATTGCCCCAGTTGCCGCCGTGAGGCGATTTGCCGTACGGCTGTTCGCGGCGATTGACCTGCCAGATGCCGTTGGCCCCGTAAGTATGGCCGGCGGTCCCCGACAGGTAGGAGGCCCAAACCATGAATCGCTGCACGTCTTCGAAGCAAGTGTTCAGGATTCCTTCATAGGTGACTTCGCCGAGGACCACGGGCAGCGTGGGCGACGCATTTCGAGAGGTGCGAATCAGCTGGATGGTGTTGGGGATGCTGCGACGGTCACTGTGGCCAGTTTGCAGCATGTCGAAATCGAGCACGGATGGATCGGTGAACGAGTAACGCGCACTTCTCGGCGGATGCCCGGTCACCAGCCGATGAAACGGGTCGACTTGCCGCAGCGACCGGGCGACTTCGGTCCAGCCCTCGCGCTGAAATTCGGAATCCTTTTCCTTGGTCTTCGACAAATAGAACGGCATGGTGATTTCGCCGGCGACGCACCAGACGACGGGCAGCGCGCCGTAACGGGCGACCAGGTAACGCCAATGCTGCTTCATCCGCTCGACGCCGAGCCAGGGCAAGTGATAGCCCCAGGCGCCGACGATACAAGGCGTCAGCCCCGAGTCGACGAGCGACACAATGCGACGGTCGGCCGCGTCGAAGTACTCGGGACGAATGGTGTGGTAGTCGGCGGTCCAGGGAAAGCCGGCTTCGTTCGCCCCGCGGGGGTCGAAGGCGGGCATGTCCGGATACAAGCCGGCCACGATCTGGATGACGTTGAACCCCTTCTGCACGCGGTCGCGGGCCAGCGTCTGAAACTCGTCCGGGAAATGCAGCCGCTGACAGAGACCCATCCACCAGGTGTCGCCCAGCCATAAGAACGGCGTGTCGTCGGCATGTTGAAAATGACGGTGGTCACCCATCACCCGTAGCGGGCCGTGGCGATAGAGCGGATTTTTTCCCTGGTAGGGAACGACCTCGATCGCGCCCGTCTTGCCCTCGAGGCCGCCGTTCGATTTGTCCGAGCACTCGGTCGTGTAACGGTGGGTGCCCGGCAGAGTCGAGGCATACCGCACGCGCCAGGTCTTACCGCCGTCCCAAAAGCCCGGCACGCGCAGCTGGTGGCCGGCGGGATCGACGAACACGGCGTCGAGCTGCGCTTGATTGAAGGGATCCGAGTATTCCTTTGTCGACTCGAATTTCAGCTCGACCATCACGTTCGCCGGCGTCGACTTTTCGGCCGCCCCGAGCCAACCGCTCCACATGACGCACGCCGCAGCGAGGACGAGAGGGCGACACCGGTTGTGGGCAAGCGAGAACAAAGTGCAAACGGTCATGGCGGGTCGCCTGGCAAGTCGTGTCGGGAGGAATTACAGCAGTGAGCGGGGATCGTCCTTCATTCTCATAAGCAATTGGGGTGCGCTTTTCCAATGTGCGGGGCTTGCTGGCGTGGGCGAGGCGTCGTGCCAATAATCAACGAATTGCCCGATCGACCTTAAGCGCCACGGTCAAAGGGACGCCCATGAGCCGCCGCCTGGAAGGACAAACTGCCTGGATCAGCGGGGGGGCGTCCGGCATCGGCGAGGCGACATCGCGACTGTTTGCCGCGGAGGGGGCCCGCGTCCTAATCGCCGACGTGCAGGCGGACCGCGGGCGGGCGTTGGAAGCTGCTCTTCGTGCGGCAGGCGGCACTGCCCTCTTCGATGAATGCGACGTCACGCGCGAGGAGGCGGTCCGCGCCAGTCTAGATCGAGCGGCACAAACGTTGGGCGGGTTGCAGATTCTCGTGAGCTGCGCGGGCATCGTCCACGTCAAACTGCTGCACGAGTACAGCGTGGATGAATGGGATCGCCTGATGGCCGTCAACCTGCGGAGCATCTTCTTCGCCATTAAGCACGGGATCGCCCACTTGCGTCGCAACCCGCGCAGTTACATGGTGAATATCGGGTCGATCAGTAGCTATGTCGGACAGGCAGGCACACCGGCTTATACGGCCTCAAAAGGGGCCGTCCTCCTGTTGAGCCAATCAATCGCGCTCGACTACGCGGCCGATGGAGTGCGTTGCAACTGCGTCTGCCCAGGCATCACGGACACGCCCATGCTGCGGCACCACTTGCATGCCACGGTCGATCCGGCGGGAACGCTGACCACACGGCTGCACCGCGTGCCGCTGGGGCGTGCCCTGACTCCGGACGACATCGCCCGCACGGTACTCTACTTGTCCTGTGAGGATTCCGCCGGCGTGACAGGCACGTCAGTCGTCGTAGACGGCGGCTACCTGGCTGCAGCCGAATGGGACACTCCCCGCGTCACACTTCCGGACGACTTGTCATGAGTTTCGAACTGGCCTGCGCCGACTTTGCCTTTCCCCTGTTGCCGCACGAACAGTCGTTGCAATTGATTGCCATGCTCGGCTTTGCCGGCGTCGACATCGGACTTTTCGAGGGACGCTCGCACCTTTGGCCGTCGCGCGAATTCGAAGATATCCCCCAATCCGCAGCGGCCCTCAAACAGCGGACGGACGCGCTCGGCTTGCGCGTGGCGGACGTCTTTTTGCAAACCGCCGCCGATTTCCGCCTGTACCCGATCAACCATCCGGACGCCGGCCGACGAAAACTGGCCCGCGACTGGTTCGCGGGGACGCTCGAATACGCGGTCGCCTTGCGCTGCTCCCATGTTACGATTCTGCCCGGCGTCGATTTCGACGAGGAGAGCCGTGAGAAATCGTTGGAGCGGGCCATCGAAGAACTCGGATGGCGCGTGGAGCAGGCCCGCCAGGCCGGCGTGACGTTGGGGACCGAGGCGCATGTCGGCTCTCTGTTCCCGGACCCCGCCTCGGCCCTGGACCTGGTGAAGCAGGTCCCGGGTCTAACCCTGACGCTCGATTACACGCACTTTACACGGGCGGGCCGGCCCGATCGCGACGTTGAGCCCTTGGTCGCACACGCCTCACACTTTCATGTGCGGGGAGCCCGCCACGGCCGGCTGCAGACGCCGTTCAAAGATAACGTGATCGATTACCGTCGAGTGGTCGAGCGGATGCAAGAGGTCGGCTATCGCGGCTGGCTCGGCATCGAATACGTCTGGATTGACTGGGAACATTGCAACGAGTGCGACAACTTGTCGGAGACGATCCTCTTTCGCGATTTGCTCCGGAGTCTGCTGACGCCTCAGCACCAACAGACGCGCGCCCAGGAGCCGACACTGTGAACTCGTTCTGGTCGGGCCTGGCATTGGTCGTCGTCGCGGGCGCGATGGGTGGCAGCTTTACCGTCCCGTTGAAATATGTCCGCGGTTGGGCGTGGGAAAAAACTTGGCTTTTCTATTCGATTGTGGGCATGGTGCTCGTCCCCTGGCTGATCGTGGCGTGGGCCGTGCCCACCCCCGCGTCGGTCTTTGCGGCCGTTGCCCCGCAAAAGCTCTTGACGACAGCCTTGTTCGGCGCGGGGTGGGGCGTCGGTTCGGTGCTGTTTGGACTGGGCGTCGCGCGGGTCGGCACCGCGATGGCCTTCGCAATTGTCGTATCGATGACCGCGACCTTCGGCTCGCTGATCCCACTCGCCGTTTTGCAACCGTCAGAACTAAGCTCCCCGCGAACACTGTGGTTGTTGTTCGGTCTCGCCATCGTGCTGCTCGGACTCACGCTGTGCGCCAGAGCCGGCTTCCTCAAAGAGGCGGCCCAGCGAGCCGACGGTCGCGAAAAAGCGAAGACTGCGGGAACCGCTACGGCGGCGACGGCGGGTGGATTCTTGGGCGGCCTTTTGATCTGCCTGGTTTCCGGCGTGACGTCGCCGATGTTCAATTTCAGCGTCGCATTCGGCGGTGACATTCAGCGCGAAGCCGAGTATCGCGGGGCGGAAGCCGCCATCGCTTCGGTCGCCGTGATTGCCGTGACTGTTTCGGCGGGCTTCCTGACGAACGCGCTCTACTGTCTTTATCTGCTCGGCCGTAACCGGAGCCTGCGATCGGCGGACGGCGCTCCCATTCTGGCAAACACGGCGCTGGTCATCCTGATGGGGGTTCTGTGGATGCTGGGAATGTTTTTCTACGGCGTAGGGGCCAGTCGCATGGGCGACCGCGGCCCCGTGCTCGGCTGGCCGCTGTTCATGACCTTGATGGTATTGATGGGCAATTTTTGGGGGACGGTGACCGGCGAATGGAAGGGAGCGGGCCGCCGCGCCTATCTCCTGCTGCAGTTGGGAAACGTGGCGATGGTGGCGGCGTTTATCGTGATTTCGGCGGGCTCTCGCCCTTCGTAAGTCCAATCGACGCGAACAGAAAAAGGCCCTGCCATGGAACGTGTCTGCTTCCTGCTCAAAGTCCGCAAAGAGCGACTCGACGAATACAAGCAGCGGCACCGGTCGGTCTGGGCCGACATGCGGCAGTCCCTGCACGACACCGGCTGGACCAACTATTCGCTCTTCCTTCGCGATGATGGACTGCTCGTGGGTTATCTCGAAACACCCGATTTCGACGCGGCCTTGCGAGGAATGGCTGCCCAAGAGGTGAATGCCCGCTGGCAGCGTGAAATGGCCCCCTTTTTCGAAGACCTTGACGGCCGGCGCCCCGATGAAGGGCTCATGCGCCTGGAAGAGATCTTCCACCTCGACTGACCGATGACGACAAGATCCATGAGTGACACCAATCGAGCCTGGTCCCGGCGCTGTTTGTTCTTTGCCTTCGCGTTGGCCTGCCTCATCGCCGCCCCCGCACCGGCGGCCGAAAGAACCAATCGCCCCAACATCGTGCTGATTCTGGCCGATGACCTAAGCCACGGCGACTTATCGTGCTCCGGCGGCAGCGACGTGCGAACCCCGCACATCGATCGGATTTTTCGCGAAGGGCAAACGCTCACTCGATTTCGCACGAATTCGAGCGTGTGTTCGCCCACGCGTGCCGCCTTGCTGACCGGGTGTTATCCCGATTGCGTCGGCGTTCCGGGAGTGATTCGTACCCATGCCGATCAGAACTTCGGCCGCCTCGCACCGGACGCCGTGCTCTTGCCCGCTCTGCTCAAGCCGGCCGGCTACGCGACTGCGCTGATCGGGAAATGGCACCTGGGACTCGCGCCGCCCGACGTGCCCAACGCGCGGGGCTTTGAGGACTTTCACGGCTGGCTCGGCGACATGATGGACGATTACGTAACCCATCGGCGGCACGGGATCAACTATCTCCGCCACAACCTAGAGACCGTCGATCCGCCGGGGCACGCAACCGACGTTTTCACGACCTGGGCGATCGAGTTCTTACGCGAGCGTCAACACGACCAGCGACCATTCTTTCTCGAACTCGCTTACAACGCACCTCACGCCCCCATTCAGCCGCCGGCCGATTGGCTGAAGCGAGTGCATGATCGTGTTCCAACCTTGCCGGACATGCGGGCCCGACGGATTGCCCTCGTCGAACACATGGACGACGGCATCGGACGCGTGTTGGCAGCCCTATCAGCGGCCGGCCTCGACAAGAATTGCCTGGTCATCTTTAACTCCGACAACGGCGGTCCGCTCGACTATGGCGCACTCAACGGGTCGCTGCGTGACGGCAAAGGCAGCATGTACGAGGGCGGCCTGCGCGTCCCGTTCGGAGCCTCTTGGTCCGGCCACATTCAGGCCGGTTCCACCACCGACCTGGCTGCCGTCACGATGGACATTTTCCCGACGGTTCTCGAGGCGGCCGGCGTGGCGCGACCCCGGAATATCGACGCCACGAGCTTCCTGCCGACCCTCACGGGACAGGTCCAGAAGCTATTGCGTCCGCTCTTCTTCATGCGTCGCGAGGGAGGCCCCGGATTTTGGGGCGGAGAAAACGAAGCGGTAATCGACGGCGACTGGAAGCTCGTCCACAACAGTCCGTTTCGCCCGCTCGAGCTGTTCAATCTGGCCGACGACCCTGCTGAATCACACGACCTGGCCTCCCGCCAGCCGAAGATCCGCAATCGGCTCGCGCGCGAGCTGCAGCTCCATCTTCAAGCAGCCGGCGCAGTGCCCTGGCAATCGTCGAATCAGCACTAGCCGCCTTGAAACCGCTCTGCGCAAGCTCTCGCAGTCGCGATTTAGCTAACCTGCTGCTGCGACTGCATGCCGCTCACCAGAGACTGCACCTGATCGGAGCTCGTGAGGCTAATCGACGCGGTCAAGGTCGCGGAGGCAGCGGTGCCTCGGTAGGAGCCGACGACCGCCGCGGCCTGCTCCGGTCGGGCCGAGGCAGCCAGAGCGATGTGTTGATCGGCCACGGCCAGGCCTTGTGTCGGGTCGTAACCGCGCCAGCCGGCCCACGGCAGGTAGACTTCCGCCCAAGCGTGGAGGTCGTGGGCCTGACCGCTCAATCGTTGCTGGTAGCCGCTGACAAATCGGGCCGCCAGCCCCACGCTGCGGCACGCGTCCAAGAACAACACCACCAAGTCGCGGCAGGCACCGGTCCGCCGCGAAAATGTCACGAGGGCCGACCACGGTGGACCGGTCTCACGGTTCGTCACTGTCCAGGTCGATGAAAGCCGTCCACTCAGTTGACCAAGAAAGGGGACCACTTGCTGGTCGACCTCCGCGGCCACGTCGGCGGCGAATCGGCCGACCGGATCGTCGCCAGGAATCTCCCCGGCTCGCTTGCGTGCGGCGGCCACGAGCGGCTCCTCCACCGGGGAATACGACATTGGCAACAGAAGCCGATTCGGCGGCAGGATGAACTCGAAGGGATTGTTCCGCGACGTGTTCACCAGCGACTCGGCCCGCACCGTCAATTCCGAAGATAGGCCGTTGAACCAGGCAAGCGAAACGACGTTCCCTTCGGCATCGAGCGAGGTGGAGATCCCGGCCGGTTGCGGCTTGACGATCAGGCGAAACGACTCGAGCGATTGTCCGCCGTCGACGCGCGGCCGCATCCGAATCAGGTGCGGCTCCAGAAAGACCGGTTGGTTGTAGCTATAGCGGGCCAGATGGGCGATTTCGAATTGCACAGTGATTCTTACTCGTGAACTAAGCGCTCGCGTCGCGCTCGGATAACCTCATCGGCACCACCTGCGGGTCGCGCAGCTTGGCGAGGACCGGTTCCATCCAGCCGGTCGGCAGCTCGCGAACCGAGTCGCGAAGGCGCTCCTGCCACCAGTTGGAGTTCTCGGCCAGGTCGCTCTTCTCGAAGCGATGCTCGACAATCTGGAATGTATTACGAGCGTACAGCACGACGTCGACGGGAAAATCGACGTCGGCGGCGCTGATTCGCGTAGAGTCGAACGCCAGGCAGCCGACTTTGAGCGCGAACCGCATTGGGTCTTCGTATTTGAGCGTGCGGTCGAGCACCGGTTTGCCATAACCTGAGGCCCCGATGATGTGGTACGGCGTGCCGCGGCTGATCTCGACCCAATTCCCTTCGGGATAGAGCAAGAACAGCTTATGCTCGCGGTCCTTGGCCAGCTGGCCGCCGATTAGGGCATGGATGTTGAAACGGAAGCCCGAATCTTCAAGGGACTGCTTGTCCTCGGCCGCCACGCGGCGGATTTGGTCGGCGAACAGGTTGGCCACGCGGAAGAGACGTCCGAAGAGGGGCTGCTCGGCGTCTTCGATGATTTCCTCGAAGTAGGTGAGGGCCTTGTCGCGGACAGCCCGCAGGCCGGACGACATGACGAAGAAGGCCGCCTGCTCCTCGTGGTAGACCGAAACTTTTTTCGCGGTGATGCACTCGCTTCCCGAGATCACCCGCGTGTCGGCGATGCCGACCAGCCCATCTTCAACCCTCATCGCCAGGCAGAATGTCATTCGGAAGCCCTCGCGCTTAGAGCATTCGCCGCAGCCGTGGCCGAGGCTGTAGTCGTGGCGTGCGCCGCTCCTCCTGCCCCAGCCGCGATGGGCGCGGCTGCCCCTGACACGGGTCGGACGGCGAAAAATGTATCACACACCGCCCCACCCACCAAGTTGAGTCGTTTCTGCAGATCGTCGACGAACTCGTGCAGTCCGCCGGAGATGATCTCGTCCGCTCGAGTGTAGGCCAGTTCGGCCCGGAGTTGCCCCAAAAGTTGTTCCGGCCGATTGCTGAAGCTGCCGGTTTTGGACGCTGAGATCGCGTGTAACGATTCGTTGGCCTCGGTCAGGCAATAAAGCACGGCCCGCGGGAATTCGCGGTCGAGCACTAGAAAGTCGACGACCCGGGCCGGCGTGATGCGGCCGTGTCTTTGGCGGTACATCTCGAAGGCGCTGGCCGATCGCAAGAGCGCCGACCATTGAATGTCGTCGTACGGCGTGCCGACGTCGCGGGGCGTGGGCAGCAAGATGAAGTATTTGACGTCGAGAATTCGAGACGTTTTATCGGCCGTCTCGATCGCGCGGCCCACGCGGCAGAACTGCCAGGCCTCGCCATGGGTCATCGTCGCGTCCGTGATGCCCTGGAACTGTTGCCCCGTGAGCCGGACCTGCTCGTAGAAATCGTATGGGTTGTCGAGAGCGGCCCGGTAGCCGCTCGTGTCCTTGAGCATCAGAAAAAAGCGATTGATGTGCTCCCACATTTCGGACGAAATGATTTCGCGAACGCTGCGGGCGTTCTCGCGGGCCGACGTCAGGCACGAAAGGACCGAATTCGGGTTCTGGCGATCGAACGTCAAAAAGCGGATGACGTTTTCCTTGGTCGCCGATTCGTAGCCCGCGGTGAACAGGGCGTCGTCGCCTGTCGTCACCACCAGCGGTCGCCACTGCTGCACGGCCTGTCCCGGCAGGTCGAGGTTCAGGTTGAGATTCACCGAGATGAAGCGAGCGACGTTCTCGGCCCGTTCGACGTAGCGGCACATCCAATAAATCGAGTCGGCGACGCGGGAAAGCATCCGCTAGGCGTCCTCCGCCACGATCCAGGTGTCCTTGCTGCCACCGCCCTGGGAAGAATTGACGACGAGCGACCCTTTTTCGAGCGCGACGCGGGTCAGGCCGCCCGGCAACACAAAGATTTCCTTGCCGTAGACGATAAAGGGGCGAAGATCGACGTGCCGCCCTTCCATGTTGCCGCCTTCTACGATCACCGGGCTGCGGGAGAGATTGAGCGTGGGCTGGGCGATGTAGTTCCGGGGCTTGGCCTCGATGCGCCGGGCAATTTCGTCCTGCTCGGCGCGGCACGAACGGGGGCCGATGTGCATGCCGTAGCCGCCCGATTCGTTCGCCGGCTTCACGACCAGCTTGTCGAGATTGGCCAGGACGTGCGATCGCTGAGCGTCGTCGAAGCACAGATAGGTCGGCACGTTCGGAATGATCGCCTCCTGCGCCAGGTAATACTTGATCATCTGGGGCACATACGCGTAAATGACCTTGTCGTCGGCGACGCCCGTGCCCGGCGCATTGGCCAAGGCGACGCGGCCGGCGCGGTACACGTCCATCAGGCCGGCGACACCCAGCATCGAGTCGGACCGAAAGGTGTTGGGATCCAAGAAGTCGTCGTCGATGCGGCGGTACAGAACATCGATCCGCTCGAGTCCTTTCGTCGTCCGCATGTGCAAGAAGCCGTCGGATACGACCAGATCCCGGCCTTCGACCAGGTCGATGCCCATCTGCTGCGCCAGGAACGAATGCTCGAAGTAGGCCGAGTTGTAGGACCCAGGCGTAAGCAGCGCAACGCTGGGCGACAGAATCTTGCTGTCCATGAGGGACTGTAGGGCGTCGAGCAGCCGGCTGCAATAATCGTCGACCGGACGGACCCGGGCGCGTCTCGAAGAGTGCTGGGAAGGTCTGCTTCATCAACTGACGGTTTTGCAGCAGATACGAGACGCCCGACGGGCAACGGAGGTTGTCCTCGAGCACGTAGAAGGTGCCGTCGTCGTGGCGGACCAGGTCGGTCCCCGTAATATGGCACCAGACTCCCTTGGGGGGATTGAGCCCGACGCACTGCCGCCGGAAGGAGGCAGCAGTTTGGATGACATGCTCGGGAACGATCCCGTCCTTGACGATCTTCTGCTCATGGTAAATGTCGTCGAGGAACAGGTTGAGAGCGGCGATCCGCTGATTGAGCCCTCGTTCGAGCGGGTCCCATTCACCCGACCCAAGCACCCGCGGCACGATATCGAAGGGAATGATCCGCTCGGTGCCTTCGCCGTCCCCGTAGACGTTGAAGGTGATTCCCAGACGCAGCATTGAGCGGTCGGCCGCCAGCTGCCGACGCTTGAGGTCGTCGAAGGCCATTCTCTGAAGGTACGAGAAGACCGTTTCCGACTGACGCCGCGGTCGACCGGAGGGCTGAAACAGCTCGTCGTAAAATTCTCCGACCTGATAATCGGCAAACACCCCTGTGACGGGGCGGGTCGGTGCCGCGGTTTGTATGGACGTCTGGAGGGACGGAATCTGGCTCACGCCGGTCTCACGAAAAGGCGCTCACGGTAAGCGGCGAGCAGTTTGACGTTTAGATATTCGTGGAGAGGAATCGCTTGGAGGACGGTTCTATTCAGCTTCGGAGCACTTCACGCGCCACCCCGAGCAACGCCCAAAATCGTTGCCCTAAGGGACTCCTTTTCAGCAACTTACGACAATTGCCTGGTTCCCGCAATCGGAGATTGTGCCTAGAGAAACGACAACGCCTCGCACGTTTCTTGGGCGGTTCGGGCACCGGCGGGACACGATGCCGTCCCGTGACGATCCCGACCGAAGATCGCGGTTTCACCGGGCATGGCCGACGTCGAGCGATGCAAGACGGTACTGGCCGATCGCGGCGAGCGTTCTCCCCGAGCCGGTGCTACGGCCCGAGTGCCTCTGCGATGCGTTCCTTCGTGCTCTTGCCGCCGGGCTCCGGAATCGGGGATCCACGCCAGAGAATATGGCCGTCCGGCCCGATCAAAAACGAGGTCGGCACGCCGTCGACGACGAAGAGTCGGGCGGCCGGTGATTGGAAGCCGTTAATTTTGCTTGGTCCGGACCAGTAATGCTCCAGGTGCGTCCACCCGCGCTTGGCCAGATGTCGCGTCACCAGCTCTGGCAGTTCGTCAATGCTGACGGGGACGAGGACCACGCGGTCTTTCCAGCGAGCGGGCTCGTCGGCGGCGAGTTGGTCGAGTTCTTTCATGGCGGACTGACACGGTTTGCACCACGTCGCCCAGAAATCGATCCAAACCAATTTACCTCGCAGGCTGCTGAGCTTGATCGGCTTGCTGTCGGCGACCTTGATCAACTCGGCGTCGGGGGCGAGGTCGTTGGCATCCGGCCACAACGGGAATGTGAATCTTTCGACGCCGGACTTCTTTGAGAAGCCGAACCGACCCAGGCAGCGATTCCTCACAAAGATGAAGTAGGGCGCCCCAGTCATGATCTCCGGCACCCGATCGGTAATGTCTTTGAAGACAATTTCGCCTGCTGCGGGAACCGACCCGTCAAAGACCGGGACCGCACCGTAATGGGCATCAAAGTAGCCAATCCAGATCGGCTTGCTCGCCGCCGGCTTTCCATCGGGCTGCAGCAAACGCACCGCAGCCGTGCGATTGCCGCGAAACACATTCATATCGAATGGTACATAGCGAAAACGGACTAATAGCTGCTGACCGGACCGTAGTGTCACCTTCCGCTTCTCGACGTAGGCCCCCGGATTCACAGGCGAACGCGTCGTCCTGGGATCGTCTTTGACTCCCGGCTTCGGCCGCGTTTCGACGCCGACGAGGTAATCGCCGGCGGCGAGATCGCTGATCCGTGCGAAACCCTTAAAGGGCAAGTCCTGATCGACGAAGACGTTGTAAGACTCGGTCCCTTCCGCGCGGCGGATAATGTGGAGGACCTGACCGTCGAACGGCAGCCTCTCCGGCTTTTCCTGGCCCGGATTGAAGTGAACTTCCAGCGTGGCCGGCTTCTCGACATCGATCTCGAGCCGACCGTTCTTGATTTGGGACCATTGGAACGGCCCGCGCTCGAAGAATCGCAGGAAACCCGGCGCAAAGACGGCGACGTAGAACGGCTGCTCGGGATAGGATAGATACACATTGAACTCGCCCGAGTCAGTCGAGTGAACGGGCTGAAGGTTCGCGTTCCGCAAGCCGCCCCGACGATCTGCTGGCTGCCACATCAGCCGCGCCTCATCGCGATCGCTCTCGGCATAAACCTGGGGCCGGAAATCGGCCGGAAGCGTCATCCCTGCGGGCAGCCGGAAATGCAGCCGCAACTCGCGGTGCGGTGAGTCCGATGCTTGGGCCGCCGCTACTAACGAGATGGTCAAGACATCGGCGATCAGCCACAGGCGGATCGTAGCGCTCGCCGCGGATCGGCGTTCGAGACCTCGTAGACTCATTGGATCGGCCCCCGCCTCACGGATTTGGTCAAATCAATACGAATTCATCGATGCCGCCGCATTGACTCACGGGCGCAGGATGAGACGGGGCGATCGCCGACTTTCGTTTAGAGCGGCTTGTAGTGCAGGCTTCGCGCGCCGCCATGAGCCAACCGACGCCTGACATCTGGTGCTGCCGTTTGGTGGTAGACGGAATACGCATCAATAATTCAAGCGCGCTGGGGTCCCGCGGACGACCGGAACGTCAAATAGGATCGGCAGGTCGCGGCCGAAGGACTCTTGCACGCGGGTCGCCAGCTCGTCCGGGTCGCTCACACGGTGGGCTTCGACGCCGAATGAGCGGGCCAGGGAAACCACGTCGACTTCGGGCTTTGCGATGTCCATCCCCTCAAAGCGGCCCTCGCTCGCCCGCGGCAGGCCCATCCCCTGGGCACCGATTTTCAAAATTTGGTACTGGGCGTTGTTGCAGATCACGAACGTGACCGGAATCCGGTAGGCGGCGGCGGTCCAAAGCCCTTGAATTCCGTACAGCGAGGCTCCCTCCCCCAAGATTGTCAGCACGGGGCGGTCGGGCCAGGCGAGTTTCACTCCAATCCCGCAGCCTAACCCCCAGCCGAGGGCCCAGCCGCGGTGCCCAAAATATCCGGTGGGATCGTGAATGGCCCCTAGTCGTTCCAGCAGCGTCCCGGTCGTGGTGACCGCTTCCTCGACGACGGCGATGTCCTTCGGCAAGGATTTGGCCAGGGCCGACATGATGGTGGCCGGGGTCAGCGGGCGCTGGCTCCATTCGGCCGTGGCGCGCGCCTGGATTTGTTCGCGAATCTTGCGGTGGGCGTGACCGCGCTCGGCCGCTCGTTTGGCGGCAAGTTCTCGTTCGGCAACGGTCATCGTCGGCCGCACGAGCGACGCCAACTCGGCGAGGCCCGGCTTGGGATTGCCCGCCAACGAGACGTCCGTTGCGTAATTCTTGCCGAGCTGCCACGGATCCTGATCGAGGTGAATTAGTCGAGTGTTCTCCGGGATGGGCCGGGCCGGCTCATGGTAGACGTAGAGGCGAAACAGATCAGTCCCCACCGCGAACAGCACGTCGAATTCGCTAAGTCGCTGGACGATCTCGGGCGAGTAGATCGGCATGCCCGGGGCCGACAGCGGATGTGTGCATGGGAAGGCGAGTCGCCCGTGCGTTGTCCCGGCTTCGGCCATTACGGGTGCCCCGAGCGCCTCGGCGAGAGAAACCAGCTCGGACACGGCGCCGGCTTCTTGCACGCGGCTGCCGGCGAGAATACCGGGGTTCTTGGCCTTCGCCAGAATCGCGGCTGCTCGCTTCAGCTCTTCAACGGGCGGTCGCACGAGCGGATTGATCGGGCGCGGCGGCGTCAGATCGAAATCCCCGACCTCGCGTTGCACGTCGATCGGGATCGAGAGAAACACGGGGCCGGTCGGCGGCATGATGGCGGTCTGCACGGCGCGCCGAATCGCCAGCGGCAGATCGGCGGCCCGTTCGACTTCCACCGCCCATTTCGTCCAGGGCTTGGCCACGCTAACCATGTCGGACCAGAGGATCGGCTCCTCGAACTTCAGCCGTCGGTCCTGCTGCCCCGCCGTCAGGATCATCGGCGTCCCGGCGCGGTAGGCGTTGTAAAGCATGCCCATCGCGTTACCCAAGCCGCAGCTAATGTGCACATTGACGACGCTCGGCAGGCCGGAGGCTTGGGCGAAGCCGTCCGCCATCGCGACGACCGGCACTTCCTGGAGCCCCAGGATGTATTTGATTCGCGGATGATCGACGAGCGCATCCGAGAGAGGCAGCTCGGTCGTTCCCGGATTGCCAAAGAGGTACCGCACGCCCGAGTCGGCCAGAATCTCGAGCATCGCTTCCGAGGCGTTCATGGCAGCAAATCCCGCGGCAGACGAGCCGCAAAGAGCGATCGAAACGGGCAACAAAGCGACAGGAGTCCGGCTCATTCTACCGGCGGCCGGATCTCACCCGCAACACGCGTCGAGCCTGCTTTGGACCGCACGGCTCGGCCAGGATACGATAAGAGAATTGCAGCCGAAAAGAACAAACGGGGTGCCCGGATTTGAACGCGCGGATTTTCCTCCTGGTGGCGATCGTCGTGCTGACGATCGTCGGCGCGCTCGCATTCGAGCTGCCGGGCTCTAGTCACTCGCTCGCCCCCATCCACCCTCCTCCACCAGAAGTCCTGGCGGAGAGCGCGCCGGACACCAAATCGGCTGCCACGCCAGTCGCGAAGTTCGTCACCCCGCCGGGGCCGGCCCCCGAAGGGATGGTCTGGATTCCGGGTGGCCAGGCCGCGATGGGCGACGATCAGGGTCCGCCGGACGAGCGTCCGGCTCATTCGGTCACGATCGACGGCTTTTGGATGGACCGCACAGAGGTCACTAATGCCGCGTTCAAGAAATTTGCCGATGCAACCGGGTACCTCACTATCGCCGAACGCACGCCCAAGCGAGAGGACTTTAAAGGCCTGGTGGCCGACGTGAACGAGATTCCGGCTGAGAATCTTGTGGCCGGCTCGATTTGTTTTAATCCGAATTTCGACCGCAAAACGCTCACCAAGGATCAACCGCTCTGGCCGCTTCAGGTGTGGAAATATGTCAAGGGGGCGAACTGGCGGCACCCGGACGGCCCGGAATCCTCCATCGCCGACCGGATGGACCACCCGGTGGTGCATGTCGCCTGGGTCGACGCGAACGCTTATTGCCAGTGGGCCCACAAGCGGCTGCCGACCGAGGCCGAGTGGGAATACGCGGCCCGCGGCGGGTTGAAGAACGCGATCTACCCGTGCGGAAACGAGCTGCAGCAGGACGGAAAATGGACGATGAACATCTGGCAGGGCGTGTTTCCCGATACGCACAACGTGCAGGACGGTTTCCGCACGACGGCGCCGGTGGCCTCGTTTACGCCGAACGGCTACGGACTTTTTGACATGGCGGGCAATGTCTGGGAGTGGTGTCACGACTTTTATCGACCCGACTATTATCGTTATGCTCCCCTGTCGAATCCGCCGGGGCCATCGGACAGCTACGATCCGCTCGAGCCCAACTCGCCGAAGCGGGTGCAGCGCGGCGGCTCCTTCATGTGCAGCGATAATTACTGTCGCGGGTACCGTGTGAGCGCACGGATGAAGCAAGATCCCGACAGCGCCACGTTTCACGCCGGCTTCCGTTGCGTCCGCAGTCCAGAAGCGACCGTCGAGAACACTCCTCAGCCCTCGCAACCCACGAAAAACTGATCCGCAGGAACTATGCGCGCTTTCGGGAATTCAGCCCACCGGCCGATTTCATTGGGGCAACTACTTCGGCGCCATTCGCCAATACATCGCGCTGCAGGACAACGAACAGGCGTTTTACTTCATCGCCGACCTGCACGCCCTCACCACGGTGCGCGATCCGGCTCAGCTCTCGGAATACATCCGCGACGCGGCCATCGAGCTTCTGGCATTGGGCCTCGACCCGCACAAGGCCACCCTGTTCCGCCAGTCCGATGTGCCTGAAGTCAGCGAGCTGACGTGGCTGTTGATGACGGTCACCCAAATGCACCTGTTGGAGAAGTGCCACGCCTACAAGGACAAAAAGACCAAGGGATTGCCGGCCGACGCCGGACTCTTCACGTATCCGGTGCTGATGGCGGCCGACATTCTGCTCTACGACAGCGACGTCGTGCCGGTCGGAGCCGACCAGGTGCAACACATCGAAGTCACGCGCGACATCGCCGCGCGATTCAATTCGATGTACGGCGAAGTCCTGACCCTCCCCAAGGCGCACGTCGTGGAGGAAGCGGCGAAAGTCCCCGGCATCGACGGCGAGAAGATGTCCAAGAGCTACGGCAACGCGATCGAGGTCTTCGAGGATCCCAAAAAGCTCCGCAAGAAGATCATGTCGATCAAGACCGATTCCAAGCCGGTCGAAGCTCCCAAGGACCCGGACACGGACGTGATCTTCGATCTCTACAAGCTCTTCGCGACGCCCGAACAACAGGAACAGCTGGCCGGCCGCTATCGGGCGGGGGGCGTGGGGTACGGAGAGGCCAAACAATTGCTGTATGAGGCATCGCTTGCCTATTTTGCGAAAGCCCGCGAACGGCACGCCGAATTGTCGGCGGACGAGGCGAAGGTCGACGAGATCCTCCACGCCGGCGCCGCCAAAGCCCGAAAAAAAGGGCGGGAAGTCTTGGACCGTGTCCGCCGGGCCGCGGGGCTCGTGGGCCCCCAAGGGAAGTTAAAAACGGGCTGATTTCGCCCGAATCGCCGATTTCGTCCTGATCCGATGACGCCAGTCAACCGCGGCTCGGGTACAATCTGCCGAAGGCGAGCCTTGGCGTCGATCAACGGTCTCATGGGGGGAATCTTGGCATGAAAGCGCTCGGTCGGTCGGTTCTCGCGGCGACACTCGTCTCGGCTATGAGCGCGGTTCCCGCGATGGTCTGGGGCGCAAGTCCCGCTCCGCCCGCGAAAACAGCCGTGTCGACCAAGACCGTCACGACGCCCGTTGCCGACTTTCTGCTCAAGGACATTACCGGCAAGCCTGTCGCGCTGCACGACTTCAAGGACAAGGCGGCCGTGGTCGTCTTCTTCATGGGAGTCGACTGCCCGATCTCGAACCTGTACCTGAAAGACTTGGCTGACCTTGGCAGCCGTTACGCCAAGCAAGGCGTGCAGATCGTCGGCATACAGTCGAATGCCGGCACGACGCAGGCCCGTGCTGCCCAGCACGCCCGCGAATACAAGGTCGCGTTCCCGGTGCTGCTCGATCCGAGCCAGCGGATCGCGAATCAGCTCGGCGCAAAACGCACCGCCGAGATCTTCCTGCTCGACAGCCATCGGGCCGTCCGTTACCACGGCGCATTGGACGATCGCTACGGCTACACCTTCAAGCGGGACGTGCCGCAGCGGCATGACCTGGAAGAGGCGCTCAAGGACCTTCTTGCCGGTAAGCCGATCGCGGTTGCCGAAACGACCCCGCGGGGCTGCCTGATCACGCACGACGAACGACCGGCGTCGCTCGCCAAAGTCACATACAGCAAGCAGATCTCACGCATCCTGCAGCGGCGCTGCGAGGAGTGCCATCGGGCCGGTGAGGTCTGCGCCCTTTACGCTGCAGACCTACGACGACGCCGTCGAGCACTCCGCGATGATGAAGGAAGTCGTTCTGCAGCGGCGGATGCCCCCCTGGCATGCCGATCCGCGCTACGGCCATTTCTCCAATGACCGCCGCATGGAACAGGACGAGATCGATCAGCTGCTGGCGTGGATCGACGCTGGCACCCCGCAGGGCGACTCGAAGGACCTGCCCGCTCCGCGGACTTGGACCAAGGGCTGGCAGATCGACAAGCCGGATTTCGTCTTCGAGCTGCCGCTCGAAGTGAAGGTGCCGGCCACCGGGACGGTCGACTACCAGTACTACTCGGTGAAGACCAATCTGAAGGAAGACATTTGGATCCAGGCGGCCGAGGCTCGTCCGGGCAACCCCGCCGTCGTGCACCACATCATCGTCTTTTGTCGCAATCCGAAGGACGATGACGACTCGGGCGACGGAATCGGCGGCCAGCACGTTTGCGGCGTCGCTCCCGGCGATCCGCCGCTCATCCTTCCGCCGGGCGTCGCTCGCCGCATTCCCGCCGGTTCCGAGCTGATTTTCCAGATGCACTACACGCCCAACGGCAAGGCGACCACGGATCGCTCGAAGGTCGGTTTCGTGCTCTACAAGGGCAAAGACAAGCCTCAGCACTTTTCCCACACGCAGCCGGTGATGAACACGCACATCCGCATTCCGGCCGGCAATCCGAACTGGCAGGTGGAATCGGAGTACAAATTCCCGCGTGACGCGAAGATTTACCAGCTCATGCCGCACATGCACCTGCGAGGCAAGGACTTCTTGTACGAGCTGACGCGGCCGAACGGGCAGAAGCAGGTGCTCTTGCTAGTGCCGCAGTTCGATTTCAACTGGCAGAACACTTATCGCCTGGCGCAGCCGGTTGACGTGCCGAAAGGCTCGATGCTGCACTGCGTGGCGCACTTCGACAACTCGAAGGAGAATCCGGCCAACCCAAATCCCAAGAAGATCGTCCGCTGGGGCGATCAGACGTGGGAAGAAATGATGATCGGCTGGATGACCCTGGCCTGGAACGACGACAAGCCAGCCGCGAAACCTGCTCCCGCTAAGCCCGACAAACCCGCGGCGAGCAACGCAAAGGCGTCCGACAAGAAAACGACGTCAATCGCAGTCCCGCCGCAAAAGGTTGCCGGCCGGTAAGCAGGCCGGTAAGCAGGCAATGCGGTTATCAAGCGAGGCTCGGGCGAACCAACGGTTGTCGCCAGGGGTGACGTTGCGATTGGGCTCGATGCCTTTGCAACCGGTCACTCCTGCGGCGAGAGAGGCGGGATCTCGCCTTCGCCGACGAAGTGCAGCCGGCGGATGCGAATGATCTTCCAATCTCCGCCTTCACGTTGCCAGGTCAACTCCCAGCGTGTCGCCCCGTGCTGTTCGCGGCCGAGATAGTTCACCGTTGCGCTCTGCGCGAAACGTGGTGGTGGCCCGTGATTCCGCCGAGCTCATTTGCACCGACATGTCGGTGATGCGAATGCTGCCGACGATTCGTGCCGCCGACGCCGCGTTCTGCACGAGGGCCCGATCTTCCGCGTCCTGCATCGAGAAGAAATCGACGCAACGAGGCGCGTCACCGGCCTCGAAGGCGCGAGCCAGCGCAAAAACCTGATTGGCGATGCGCTCCTTCTCGGTGACGATCAATCGCTCCACCAGGATCACCGCGCCACCGAGCGCAAGGAAGGCGCCCGCCAGATAAAGCTGGCGAGGATGGCGATGCACGTGCCAGTGCGCAAAGCAGGCGGCCGCAATCACCGAGCAGATGAAGAATGGCGGCCACGGCGTCTCAGTGAACCACATGAGGGCGGCTCCGCCGGGAAGTGTAGGACGAAACGCGAACGCCGACAAGCGGCTCGCGCTCCGGGCGTTCTACTTCCATTGACGGAGCGGCGTCGCGAATTCGTCCGCGAAATTTGAAAAATAGTGGCGCCGCCGTCGCGATCAATTTGCCAGGCGGCCGCCCGCGCGATTCGGAAGGACGCGAAAGTGGCGACGAATGATTTCCTCGCCGCCGATCTTGAGCACGAGCGAATAGTCGCCGGTCGGCATCGAGTCCCCGATCGTATAGTCGAAAATGGCGCGCATCGATTCGCTGGCGACCGAGCAGCCGGTCGTGTCGATCACTCGGTGTTCGGCATCCTCGAGTTCACATCCCAGCCACAGGTCTTCGTGGGGGGGCACCAAGTCGCATTCGGCTTTCATCAGGTCGCCCTGGCGGAACTCGGTTCGGCGGTCGAGGACCGCGCCCGCGGCTACTCGGGAGCCGATGTCAAATAGCAGGACCTTGTCCTGGTTGCGAATCCGCTCGCTCGGCCGCAGCAATTGGGCGACGTAGTTCGGAGCGAGCGGCTTGAGTGCGTACGGGCCTTCCGGGCGACGCATCCCGTAACGATCGAGCTTGTATTCCAAGGCGATGCCGCCGCCGGCCGTCGCCAGCACCAGTACGCCAAAGACCGCTTGCGCCCAGGCCGGGTTGACTGGCGGGAGCAATGGCCACTCGCGCGAGCGGAACAACTCGCCCACCGTCGCGCGCAATCCCCCACCGCGTTCGCGCCAGCGCAAAGAGTTGTTTGAACCAGGCCACGTCCGCCTCGTTCAAAAACGCCAGATAGGACGAGATGCAAACGACCGGGAAGAGCCACAGTCCCAAAGTCAGCAACGTCATGATGTGAAACGTCGAGCCGATCGCCAGCATGATGATTCTCGGGATGCCGCGCCACGCCAGGAAGATAAATGTGCACTCCCAAACCAGCGCGATCAGCCCGAAAGCCGCTAGGATCGCGGGATAAGGCTCGAAATAGCGGCCGAGCAAGTTCGGCATGTTGTAATTGGTGATCATCCAGGTCTGCAGTTGCTCGCCCGAAAAATAAGCGGGGATTTTCACCTTCGTGAGCACCGCACCGAAATAGACGAGGCCCACACACAGCTGCAGCAACCGCCGCGGCCAGGCGGCGGAACGTCGTGGCTGGTTCGCGATCTCGGGGGGCACCCCGGCGCGGCGCAGTCGCGAGCGTCGGAACCAGTTGTCGAGCGACCAGATCGCTCCACAATCGGAAAAACACATGAGCAGCATGAGGTGCGAGGCGATGACCGAGTACTTGTTCATCGTCCCGATGGTGTCGAGCGAATTCAGGTAGATGTAGCCCGCCGCCGCCAGGATCATCGAAAAGCGGGTGCACCAACCGAGGCAAGACGTGAGACACGCCAACAGCAAGACGCTGTGAATCGCGATGGCCGCTTCGGCGCTGGGTTCGGTAAAGAGGGGTTTGAGTCCGTAAATCTCCCAGACGGGAACCGGCGAGCCGTCACTCGAGTAAAGCTCGCGAGCGTAGCCCCAGCGCGGGACCATCGCCAGGAGGAGCGCGATCGAAATGGAAATCCGCATTAGAGCCAGGCCGTACGGAACTTCCTCCGAGTAGAAGAACGCGTTCAGCCGGGAGAGAATTCCGCGGGGGGGCTGGCTGGCAATCCCTGTGCTCATCAATCAACTCCGAGGCGGAAGGGGCGTCCTGCTTGCATCCGACCGGGCTTGGCAAGAGGGCTATTCAGCGAGAGGCCCGTTGAGCAAATTCGCCGACGAGGGAGTCGACGAATAGGCGCCGCGGGAATCGTTCATCAACCCAGCCGGAATGAAGGGCTGGCTGCGCCGGGCGTCCGACATCAGCCGAGGATTGTCTCGCAATCCCATGTGGTACTGGTAAAGAAACCACGTGGGCTGAGTGCTGAGAATCTCGCCGTGGGGCGTGACCACGAACCGCGTGTGGCAGTACGTGTAGTTGTCCTTAGGCTTGCCGTAATAGGCCTCATATTGCGCATCGGGAAGGTTGAACCGTTTGGGGTATTCCTGCTCGACGACGAACATCCGCACCATCGGCTCGTGCTGGGTGTGGCTGAGGCACATGTGGCCGAGCCGCTCGCCTTGCCGGCATTCCGGATCGTAATGCTGACGGCCAAGGTAGCCGTACGGATGAAATTCCCCCCACGGGGCGGGCGCCAGCTCGTAAAACTTGCCGCTCTCCCCTTCTCCGATGACTTGCATTCGTCCTTCGTAGCCGGCCCAGCCGCAAAACATGTCCCAAACGAGGAAATACATGATCGGGTGGCAGTTCGGCAGCACGTCGAATGCGTGAGAAACGCAGCCGAACGACAGGGCGCCCAGGTAGGTGCCGATCCAAAGGTACGAGAGCCAGCGTTTCACGGCGCGATCCTCCGTGCCCCCACTCGGATCGAAATGGCCAGGTCGAATGCGTAAGAAAAGTGCGAGGGAAAGGACCGCATTTTCGTGTTGGGGCCATTCCGGTCAAGAGCAAATCAGCGCGCTAACTTTCGGGCGACTCTCCGAAGATCGAGGCACGAGTGGGCCATTCCCGACGGCGAAAACCGCGGTGTGCGGGGAATCAGCCGTCGGAGCGACCAGTCTCGGCCCGCAGGATGGCGTCGATCACTGCATCCCACGTGTAGGACGTCGCCTCGGCAGCGATCTCCAGTCCGAGTTCGTGGGCGCGAGCGCTCGTTACGGGGCTGATGCTCGCGAGTCGCGTGGTGCGCCCCAGGTGCGACCGGGCGGCAGGCGGACAGAGCTGAGAAAGCGACTGCACGATCGAGGGGCTGCCCAAGCCGATCCAATCCAACTCTCCGCGCTCCAATCGCTCGACGGCGCCCGGCGGCAAGGCGGCAACGTCGACATTGCGATAGACAACGACCTCTTCGACGCGGGCGCCGCCTTCCGCCAACCGTTTCGGCAAGACGTCTCGCCCCCGATCGGCCCGAGCCCAAAGCACGTTCCCCGACCCGACCTGTGGCACCAGCTCTTCCGCTAACGATTCCGCCCGGAATTCCCGCGGGACGAGGTCAGGTCGCAGGCCGAACCGAGCGAGCGATTCGCCGGTTGCCGGCCCGATGGCGGCAATTCGGATTCGCGATAAACGGCGGGAGTCGCCGCCAGTTTGCCAAAGCCGCGACAGGAAGGCGTCAACGCCATTGACGCTCGTGAAGACGAGCCAATCGAAATCGGCAATCCGGGCGAGCACGGCATCGACTGCTCGCCAATCGGTCGGCGGTAGGATTTCAATAGTCGGCAGCAAGACCGGCTCCGCCCCCAACCGGAGCACTCGCTCGATGATAGGGCCTGCTTGCGAAACGGGCCGGGTAATCCCGATCCGTCTCCCAAACAGAGGCAGCCTTTCGTACCAGGCGATCGTTTCCCGTCGCGTGACGCATTCGCCGATCACGATCACTGACGGGGGCCGTGCACCGGATTGCCGCACGGCTGCGGGCAGTTCGCCGAGCGCTGCGACAACCGTTCGCTGTCCCGGGTTGGTCGCCGAACTGATAAGACAGGCCGGCGTTTGGGCAGGCAAGCCGGCGCGAATGAGTGCGTCTGCCAGACCTTCGAGCCGCTGCAGCCCCATGTAAAAGACGAGCGTTCCCGGAAACCGGGCAATGGCCTCGTAGTCTAAGGACGGATGCCCTTTAACCGGATCCTCGTGTGCGGTGATGAAAGCGACGGCGGACGCGTATTGGCGGTGCGTGAAGGAGAGGCCCGCGTATTCCCCCGCTGCGACCGCGGCCGTGACGCCCGGCACCACCTCGAACTCGACGTCTGCAGCGGCGAGCGCGGCCGCCTCTTCGCTGCCGCGACCGAAGATGTACGGGTCGCCTCCCTTGAGCCGCACCACAGTTTTGCCCGCGCGCGCTTCGTCGATCAGCCGTTCGTTGATCGCCGCCTGGCTAGAACCGCCGGCGAGAGCTTCACGATGGGTGCGTTCGGCGTGCCCGGATGCAAATCGCAGCAGCAGCGGGTTCACCAGTCCATCGTACAAGACCAGGTCCGCGGAACGGAGACACTCGAGCCCCTTCAGCGTCAAGAGGCCCGGGTCGCCCGGACCCGCTCCGACGAGATAGACCTTTCCGGCGCGGGGCTTGAATTCTGTCACCGGCGATCGGCCTTCGAGGCGTTGGCGCTGATCCATGAGATGAGATGGCCGGCGACGGCGGCCTTAGGGCCTTCAAAACTGGTCACCACCCGGCCCGACGCGTCCAGAACCTCGACGCTGTTGGATTCGGCGCCGATCGCGGCCGGTCCGTTAAGCACAATCCAGTCGCAATTCTTGGCCCGCAACTTCTGCAGGGCGTTTTCCCGCGCGTTGGTCGCCTCGAGCGCGAATCCTAAGACCCAGCGGCCCCCTTTGAGCCGGCCCAGTTCCGCGAGGACGTCGTCGGTCTCGATCATCTCGAGGGTGATCGGGCCGCCGGTCTTGGAGATTTTCCCCGGTACGCGGTTGAGCGGCTTGTAGTCGCAGACGGCGGCGGCAGCAATCACGCCGTCGCAATCTGCAAAACGCGAGACACAGGCGTCGCGCATTTGTGCTGTCGTGCTGACAAACAGGCACTCGCAGCCCTGCGGCGGGTGAAGGTGGACCGGGCCGCTGACGAGCACCACGTCGTGCCCCGAGCTCCGCGCGGCCTCAGCCATCGCGTATCCCATCCGTCCGCTACTATCGTTCGACAGATAGCGCACGTCGTCGAGATATTCGCGGGTGGGCCCGGCGGTGATGAGAATCCGCATCGTGCCAGTTTACCACGTTCACCGGCGGCATATGTCGATGCACCGGACTCACTGCAGGAGCTGGTTGATCGACGCCAGGATCTCGCTCGGTTCGGCCATTCGTCCTGGACCAACTTCCCGACAGCTCTGCCAACCGCTTCCCGGTTCGACGAAGTGAAATCCGTCTTCACGGAGACGAGCCATGTTGCGCTGCACCGCCGCCTTGGCCCACATCTCCGCGTTCATCGAGGGAGCCAGCAGGATGGGCCGCGTGACGGTGAGGATTAATGTCGATAAGAGGTCGTTGGCGTGGCCGTGTGCGATCCGGGCCAGGAAATCGGCCGTCGCCGGTGCAACGACCAGGATCTCGCACCGCCGGGCCAGTCCGATGTGTTCACCCAAAAAGTGTTCGCTGGGCGAAAACAGTGAACCGTGGACCGGCCGTGTGGTGAGCGCCTCGAACGTCGTCTTGCCGATGAATTTGCCGGCGGCGCGAGTCAGAACCACCGACACCGACGCCCCCGCTTGAACGAGCTTGCTCGTCAAGTCAGCCGACTTATACGCGGCGATCCCCCCGCTCACGCCGAGCAGGATCTCACGCCCCTTGAGCGAACTGCCGGAGGTCATGGTTCATCGGCAGGCCGAGCCTGCCCTCGGCCTCAATCGCGAACAACAACTGCGGAATTGATCTTAGAGATCGTCGAGGCTGGGCCCCGTGTCGCCGACGTCGGGACTTTCGTCCGAAGACACCGCCAGGTTGCCCGACGCGTCGAGGAAGATTTTGTCCTGCATGATCTCGGCGACGACGATTTCCATCTGGTTTTTCGTCGGCAACTCGACCAGCGGGCGAGCCCCGCGATTGAGGGCGACGAGCCGCTTCTGGATCAGCGCCGAGAGCTTGAACCGCCCCCCGACCTTGTTAACGATCATCTCTTCTTTAAATTCAGGCAGCATTCAGCTCATTCTCCCGTGTCATCAGAATCTGCGCGATTTCGCCGACCGCGCTGTCCAGATTGTCGTTGATCACCTGGTGACGATAAAAGCCGGCCGAGGCGAGTTCGTCGCGGGCAATCTCCATGCGCCGCCGGATCGTGGCCTCGTTCTCCGTGCCGCGGCGTCGCAGCCGCTGCTCGTATTCCTCCGGGGAGGACGCGCTCAGAAAGATCGTCACGGCGTCCGGATATTGCTCGACGATCCGACGGGCCCCCTGCACGTCGATCTCCAAGAGTGCCCAGGCCCCCGCCCGGGCAGCCCGATCAAGCTCCGTCCTTAACGTACCATACCAGTATCCCGAGCCGAATACTTCCGCGTACTCGAGGAATTCCCCCGTCAGGCGTTTTCGCTCGAAGTCGGCACGCGCCAGAAAATAGTAATCCCGCCCCTCGGCTTCGCCGGT
Source organism: uncultured Planctomycetaceae bacterium (assembly GCA_963800135.1). Lineage (GTDB taxonomy): Bacteria > Planctomycetota > Planctomycetia > Planctomycetales > Planctomycetaceae > DASPSM01. The sequence goes on from CAWCZR010000007.1 coordinate 151,522, forward strand.
GCGAGGCGGGCGGGTGGTCGCTGAAATCGCTTTGACGAGCCGAACCGGAGCCTGCTCGACGAGGCGGTTGACGATTGTCGATTTTCCAGAGCCGCTGGGACCGGAGAGGACGACCACGCGCGCGTTTTCCTCCACGCTCCCGTCTCCACTCGACCTGTCCACTCCGCGACTCACCCGAGCCCCCGCTACGAGCGTTCCCTCATTCGACATTCTGCACCACTTCGCGAATCCGTTCGATCGCCGACTTGATCTCGACGACGGCGTGGGCCACCTGCACATTGTTGGCCTTCGAGCCGATCGTGTTCGCCTCGCGGACCATTTCCTGTGTCAGAAATTCGAGCTTGCGTCCTTGCGACTGCGGCTCGCGAACAAAGGCCTGAAACTGATCGATGTGCGACCGCAGCCGCAAAATTTCCTCGCCGATGTCGCAGCGGTCGGCATAGACACTGACTTCGCGGATCAGGTCCGCTGGCTGCAGCGTCGCGTCGGTTCCCCCGAGCAGCTCGCGGACCCGCTCGTGCAGTTTGTCCCGGAATTCGCGGACGATTTCCGGGGCCTTGACGGCAATCTCGTCGAGCTGCGTGCTCACCACTTTCAAATTGGCTTGCAGGTCCTGGGCCATCGAAGCGCCCTCGGCCGCACGGAACTCGCGCAGCTTCTTGAGTGCTCCGCGGAGGGACGATTCGATCACCGTCCAGGCTTCACGGGGGTCAGATCGGGACGCGTCACCCTCGACTACAACGCCCGGCAATCCCAACAGCCCGGTCAAGTCGTGCGGCGCCGCCTGACCGAGAGACGCCGAAAGACCGTTGAGTTCCTCCCAATACAATTTGAGCGCGGCCGCGTCGAGCCGATACCCGAGCGAGGCTCCGATTCCGTCGACTCGCAGTAGCACGTTGACGGTGCCGCGAGTGATCGACTCGCGCACGACCCGCTCAATCTCCCCTTCCAGGGGCTGAAAGCGTTCGGGCGACTTCACCACCATTTTGAAATGGCGGTTGTTGACTGATCGGACCTCGACGGCAACACACAGGCTTTCATCCTGGCCGCGAAAATCGCCAAAGCCCGTCATGCTCAACAGCAAGGCCGCCCACCTTCCGCCTAAAAGGTACGATATCCGCCCCCCGCCAAGTCGGCCGAGGTCATCCCCGCGCGGATTCCAATACTCACCCCACATCAAGTCGCTCGCTCGCGACCCATCGGATCCCAGGACAGGTTATCGCGCGGCTGCCGTCATTTCGTCGGCGTCGACGGAGTGGCTGGGGGCGTCCCGGTACCTTGTTTCGTCGGCGCTGGGGCGTTTTTGTCCTTCGCAGCCGCCGCCGATTTTTGCGGAGGCGATGTGGTCGTTTTCGGCGATTCTTTCGACGTAGGCGAGGTTGCGTTCGGGCTGCCATCCTCGAAAGGGTCGCCCTTACCGGGATTCGCCGGCACGGCCTCACCCTCCGCGGCCGCGTCCTTCGACTCGGTGACTTTCGACTCGAAGCGACTCTTGCCGCTTTCGTACGTCATGGCGTAGCCGGTGAGTATCGCCATGATCACCCAGACGAGCGCAATACCAATCGTGATGCGCGTGAATACGTCGCCGGCCTTGGTGCCGAACGCGCTTTGGCCGCCCGCGCCGCCAAAGGCCCCGGCGAGACCACCCCCGCGGCCCCGTTGCAACAGAATCACAAAGATCAGCAACAGCCCCACAAAGAGGAACACAATCGTGGAGATATCAGTCAGGATATGGGTCATGTTTTCCCTCCCGCGCCCTGGGTCGCAATCGCTGCCGCGTCGATAATGGGCTGAAAGCTCTCGACTTTCAGACTCGCACCGCCGACGAGTGCGCCGTCGACGTCGGGTTGCGACAACAGCTCCAGCGCATTCTTCGCGTTGACGCTTCCGCCGTAAAGTATGCGCATGCTCTGGGCGCGCCGCGGATTGTAGCGATCAGCCAGCCAGTTGCGAAGGTAGAGGTGCACGTCTTGGGCTTGCTGGGGCGTCGCGGTCCGGCCGGTCCCGATGGCCCAAACCGGCTCGTAGGCGATCGTGAGATGCTCGCACACGGTTTCGGGGAGATCCCGGAGGCCGCCCGCCAGCTGGGAGTCCAGCATTTTTTCGGTCTGGTGCGATTCCCGCTCGGCCAGGTGCTCGCCCACGCAAAGGATCGCGTCCAAACCACCGGCGATGGCGGCTGCGACCTTTCGCTGCAGCAAGGAGTCGGTCTCACCCAGAATATGCCGGCGTTCGCTGTGGCCAATGATCACGTAACGACAGCCAACGTCGGTGAGCATGTTGACCGCGACTTCACCCGTAAAGGCTCCGGGCGGCTCAAAGTAAACGTCCTGGGCTCCGAGGCTGACGGAACTCCCCTCAATCGCAGCAGCGACCGCGCAGAGGTAGGGAAACGGCGGGCAGACCAGCACGTCAACGCCGGTGCGGAAGGCCGGTGCGATCTGGGCGACGCCCCGCGCCAATTCGACGGCGCCATCCCGCGTCGTGTTCATCTTCCAGTTGCCGGCCACGAGCTTGCGACGAGACGGTTCGCTCATTCCAGCGGCTCGCTCCGCGGGTAAGAGCCGAGCACTTCCATGCGGATTGCCCGGCGCGCCAGCTCCTCAAGGGTCTTCTTGGTCCGCGCTTCGTTCAGATGGCCTTCAAAGTCAATGAAGAACAGATAGCCGGTCTCGGGTCCTCGGAGCGGGAAAGATTCGATCCAGCTCAGGTTGAGCTTGTTCTTCTTGAACGACTGCAAGGAGTCCGACAGAGAGCCAGGCTCGTGGGGGATTTGCAGCAGCACGGCCGTGCGGTCGTGGCCCGAAGGCCGCGTCTGCTGGTCGCCAATCACGGCGAAGCGAGTGACATTGTTGGCGTTGTCTTCGATCTTCTCCGCCACGACCTGCAGATCGTATTCAACGGCCGCCTGGCGACTGGCCACCGCTCCGACGCCGGGCTTGTCACGGGCCAGTTGCGCTGCTGTCGACGTGCTGGTGACTTCGATCAGGCGGGCCTGCGGCATATTCCGCGACAGCCATTCGCGACACTGCGAAAGTGCCTGAGGCTTGCTGTAAATCTCGGTGATCTCGCTCCGCGGCGATTTGGAGCATAGGTTGTGGTGCACGGCGATTTGGACTTCGCCGCAAATCCGGAGAGGCAACCGGGTAAACATGTCAAGCGTGTCGACAATCCGCCCGTCAGTGCTGTTTTCGATCGGGACCAGACCGAAATCGGCGTGTCCGCGATTGACCTCCTCGAAAACCGAGGCGATCGTGCTGACGGGGATCAGGTCGGCCGACTCGCCGAATCGCTCGATCGCCGCCAGGTGAGTAAAGCTGAATTGCGGTCCCAAATAGGCCACGCGGTGGGTTTTGACCTTCTGCCGCGACGCGCTGAGGATTTGGCGGAAAACACCCCGCACGGCCATGATCGGCAGCGGACCTGGGTTGGCAGCGGTCAGTTCTTGCCAGAGCAAATCATCGCCGTGCAAGTCGAAGACGGCCGCACTCCGATCCGGAGCGCTTTCGAGCAGCCGAATCGTCCCCTCCGCCCGCTTGTTGATCAGTTGCAGGATTTGTCGATCCAGACTGCGAAGCGAGGACTCAAGCCCGCCGGTCGCCTTTCGCGATTCGCCGGCGGGCTTTTCCTTTTCGGCCGCGGGCTGGGCTTGGCCATTGCGTTGCGGAGATGGTTTCTTGACAAAAGCCTTGGCCTGGGGAGGCTTTGCGAGCCGTGAGACGGGACGGCTTGGGCCCTTTTTCGCCGGAGCAGGCTTCGGCACACGCTTGGTCGCGACCGGTTTTTTGGCCATTGCTTTCCCTACAACTCTCGTTCGGCGGGCCGGAACTGTGCCTGGCAGGGAGGTTTCGAACGGCGCCCACGCGTAGCGTACCCGTTCGTAACCGCGCGATTAACTGCGCTGCAAAGCCCTGGTGCAAATGATCTTAAGTCAAGTCGACCGGCGCGAACGAAGACAGGTGTCGGGTCGGATCGCGAGGTGGATCGAGGAGGCGTCCGATACCCGTCCGATCTCCCTAAATCGGGCATCGATTTTCGTTTGTACAGACGCCCAGAAAGAGTGTCAAGCAACCGAGACGTGCTTAACTGCAAGACTGGCAAGCGGATCGCGCCGCGCGTGCAAACGCGGATCTGATTACGACCCGGCGTGCGCAGAATTGATGCAAGACAATGACATTAAACATCTTACATCAGATGAAGCGGGATCGCCTGGGAGTTTCACCCAAAAGCCCTCTCACCCATCCCCTCACCCGGTCAATTCGCCACCCAAAGGATGGAGGGTGGCCAGGGAAAGCGTGCACTCACCAGGGAGCGGGCGCGAATTTCGCTCGTCGTCACCAACGCCGCCGCTTTGCTCGATGTCCTCGATCCACTGCCGAACATCGGCATGGTACTCGCTCGAGAGATCGCCCTTCACGAGTTGGCGCATGAACTCCGCCGCACCGTCCTCTGCCAAGTCGGCAGCTTCGGCACTCGGAAAGCGTCGCGACGGATCGGGATCGACCAGCCGGCGGATTAACTTAATTAGCGGCTCGCTATAGGCGAATTCCTCCGGCGGCAAGAGCTTGGGAAGTCGCTCCAAGATCTGCCTCTTTGCGCAGCAGCTCGGCGAATCGCGATTTGCCCGCGAAGGGCTGCTCGCCGCGGAGCATCTCCAGGAGGACGTAACCAAGGCTTGCCAAATCAGACTGCGGCGAACCGGGCTTGCCCTCGAGAACCTCGGGAGCCGCATAGGCCGGAGTGCAACGGCCGGCGGGTGGTGAATCGTAGAGATCAAACGCCGACCCGACGTCGATGATCTTCGTGCTGCCGGTTCGCTTCAGCATGATGTTGGACGGCTTGAGGTCCGAGTGGACGATCCCGTCGCGATGCAATGCCGCTACTGCCGCCAGACAGCCGCGCAGCACAGAAATCGCAATTCCCGGTTTGAATCGCAGCGATGCTTTACCCTGGGTCACGGTAAAACTGTTGATGTGTTCCCAGCGTTCGGCAGTGACATTCGCGCGGATCTGCTCGAAGACGCGAGGCCGGCAGAGCCGCTGCAAGTCGTAACCGTCGACCCACTCCATCTCGAGCAGGCGAATTCCGCGGTGCTTGATAAAGTTGTGGACGTCGACCAGGTTGTCCTGTTGGATGCGGGCCACGCGGCCAGCCACGCTGGCGATGCGGGCCATTTCGGTTTCGTAACTACCAACATCGCCGTAAGGCGCGGGCGAAAAGACCTTGAGCGCCACGCGACGCTGAAAGTCGTCGGCACCGAGCCGTTGGCTCAGAAACACAATTCCCTGGCCGCCCGTTCCGAGGCAGCGCAAGAACGGTCGACGCGACACCCAAACGAGCTCTTGCCGTTTGAGGATCGTTTCGTAGCGGGCGATGAGCGGATTGGCGCGCACGGCGGCCGCACCTTTTTTCGGGGCAGCTTTCAGAGAGACACTTCCTTGTTTTGACAGCTCACAGCGGAAAGGATCCGCGAAGACAAAAGCTTCCGTTGCTTCGATCTCGAGACCACCAGCTGTGGCTGAATTGAGCGGAGTCATTCTAGCGGTCACGCTACTTCGCATCCACGGGGTTATCCCTTACTTGTTGCACACATGCCCAGACATCCCAATCTGCCTCGAGGTTCGGGCAGCCAGAGCAATGCAGAACGGCCAAAGTGCGACGCGGCAGAGGTTTGCACGAAATCGGCCCGCGCGGCCGCGCTTGACAGCGCGCGGGCACTTTGCAAACAATCGCGCCGACATCTGAAGCGGACATGTTTTCAAGGAGAGACAACGATGAGCGGACCGATCGTACGGACAGGCACCACTCCCAAATTCTGGCAGAACTGGGACCAGGTGTTCGGCAAGGGCCGGAAAAAGTCGACCTCGGGCGAAACGAAATCCTCCGCAGCGAAGCCCACCAAGAGCATGAAAAAGTCCTCCACCAAATCGGCCGCGGGTAAAAAAACCAAGAAGACGGCCGGGAAAAAGAAATAGGATCGTGCCCTATCGTTACACGGCGGCACGCGACGACCCATTTTCCGGAACCAGTCTCCGGTTGCGGATCGTGGTGACGGCCGCCGTTTTTGCGTCGTTCGCCCTCAGTTCGTTCGTCCGATACCCGATTCCGGGGCCTAACGAACCGCATTACATGTGCAAAGCCAAGCACTATTGGGATCCGGCGTGGTGCGCTCGGGATTTTTTTCTTGAGTCATCCAACGCGCATCTGGTTTTTTTTCAGACGTTCGGACTGCTCACACGTTGGTTGTCGCTCGATGCGACGGCAGTCATCGGGCGATTGGTGGGCCTCCTGATATTTGCGACGGGTTGGACCCTGCTGGTCCACACCCTGGTCCCCGCCCGTTGGCCGCCGCTGTGGGCTGCCTGGATCTATTTGCTCATCGCCGCCTGCGCGGGCAATCTCAGCGGCGAATGGCTGATCGGCGGAATCGAGGCGAAGGTCATCGCCTATGGTCTGCTGTTCGCCGCCATGGCTTGCTGCACGCGGGCCATTTCTACGCGGAATCAGCGTTCATTGCTTGTTGCCGGTGTTCTGATCGGCATTGCCATCAGCTTTCATCCGGTCGTGGGAATTTGGGGGGCCGCGTGCGGAGTTTTTGCCACGCTCGGCGTTCTTATGTCGGGCACTAGGTCATCTGAAACAGGAACGCGTAAACTGTCATGGCGATCGATCATCGCCGCGTGTGCGAGCGCCGGGCTCCTGGGAATCCCGGGGATTGTGGTTGGACTCCGCGCGACGAAGGGCAGCTCGTTCGAGGCGGACTACATCCAGGTTTATTATCGTCTCGCCCACCATCTCGACCCGCTCCATTTCGCGACCACAGCGTGGACCATTTATGCCGTGCTGGCGCTCACGTGGCAGGTCGGCCGCTGGTTCATGGCCCACCGAGTCGAGGAGTCCTGGTTCGTCTGGTTCGTCGTCGGCAGCACGCTGATCGCGGCCTGCGGATTTCTCGTCGGCTGGAGGCACGGTCCTCCCGAGAATATCAAGAACTATTCCTTTCCCTGGTTGATCGATGTGTCGCTGCGGTGGAAGCTTCTCAAGCTCTACCCGTTTCGTTTGGTCGACGCGATGTTGCCGATTGCAGTCGCGTTGACGGCTGCCGGGCTCCTCCGACGCGGGTGCGAACTCATCTGCCGGTGGCCGGGCATCGCGCGGAAGGTTGGAGTTGTCGGACTTTGGTTGGCCTGCGGCCTGCCCGTGCTGACAACGTTGCATCTGGCTGACGACGCGCGGCCCACATTCGATTCGGACGAACTGAGCGATTGGTACGATGTCTGCCGGTGGACCCGGCGCATACTCCGCAAGACGCACTCATTCTCGCGCCCGTGCAGGAAAGCTGGGCGTTCAAGTGGTACGCGCAGCGGCCGGAGTTCGTTTCGTTTAAGGATTGCCCGCAAGATGGCCCAGGAATCATCGAATGGAACGAGCGGCTCTTGTTTCTGCGCAATTGGTCGGAAGCCAGCCTGCCGGACGGCTACTCGCGCGCCGAGGTCGACGTGCTGGGCAAGCGGGGCATCGCCTATATCATTGCAAGGCGTCTCGGGCCGTTTAACTTTGACCCCATTTACGCGAATGACACGTTTCGGGTCTACCAGCTCACTCCCTAAGGAATGCGCCGTGCGCCACCCCTTGGACCGACGGCGCATCGATAACCTGCGGAGGATATTGCGCACCCTGCTGGCGCTGATCCTGGTCGGATCGCCAGCGCCGGCCGTCAACGCACAGTCGAAAGTCGCGAGTGCCGCTAAGCCCTCGCACGGCTCCGACTGGCCGGCGTTCCTTGGCCCTTCCGGTACCGGAGTTACCGGGGACGCCGGGTTGGCCGATCATTGGCCGAAGGGCGGCCCGCCGATTGTTTGGAACAAAAAGATCGGGTCCGGGTATTCGGCTCCCTCGGTGCGCGCGGGCAAGTTGGTCTTCCACCATCGCCTGCACAACGAATCGATTGTCGAGTGTCTCAACGCAGACACCGGAAAGTCGATTTGGAAGGTGAGCTACGAGAGCACCTTTTCCGACCCTTACGGCTACAACAATGGTCCGCGCTGCACCCCGCTTTTGACCGAAAAGTACTGTTACACGTTTGGGGCCGAGGGGAAATTGCTGTGCGTGGAGCTGGCCACGGGCCGGCACGTCTGGGCGCGGGACGTCTCCAAGGATTTCAACGTTCCCCAGCACTTCTTCGGCACGGGCTGCACGCCGATCCTCGAAGGAGACTTGCTGATTGTCCTCGTGGGCGGACAGCCGAACTCGGGCGTGGTGGCGTTTCGCGCGACCACGGGCGACATCGTGTGGCAAAGCGTCGGCAAGAGCACTTGGGATGGCATCGAAACCGACTGGCCCAATGAACCCAAATACCGCTGGACGGGCGAAGAAATGTCCGTCAGCTACTCTTCGCCGATCGCTGCCACGATCCACGGCAAGCGGCAGATTCTCTGCTTGATGCGGCAGGGGCTCGTCTCCGTCGATCCGCGCGACGGCCACGTGAATTCTCGATATTGGTTCTGCTCGCGCGACTATGAATCGGTGACGGCCGCGCGCCCGGTCGTGATCGGCGACAAGATTTTTATTTCGGCCGCCTACCGGGTTGGTTCGGCATTGCTGGAGGTCCAGCCGGCCGGCGATGCGGTGAAAGAGCTCTGGCGTGACCGCAAGAACCTGCTCGCGCACTGGTCCACCCCGATCTATCGCGACAGTTTCATTTACGGATTCAGCGGCCGGCACGAATCCGAAGGCGAGCTGCGCTGCGTCGAGCTGGCGAGCGGCAAAGTCGCCTGGGCGACGCGCGGATTCGACTCCGTCAACGACCTCGAACTCGATCCGAAAACTGGCGGATTCATCAATCGTCTTACCGGCGAGGCGATCCCCTTCCCATTTTTCGGCCGCGGCTCGCTGACGCAGGTTGGCGACCGCTTCCTGGTACTTGGCGAACGCGGCACGTTGGCGCTCGCGCAGCTCTCGCCGCAGGGGTACAAGGAACTCGCCCGGGCCTCGTTCAAGGACATCCAATACCCCGTCTGGCCCAGCCCCGTAGTGGCGGGCACCAAGGCCTATCTCCGCGACGAAAACACGCTGCTTTGTTTGGAGCTGGGGAGCGGAAAGTAACTCAAGAGTGAGGCCGCTCTAGGGCGCCATTCCGTCGCGGAGCACTTCGCGATAAAGATCGGCATGGGCGGCGACCATGCGTTCGATGCTGAACAATGACCGCATCCGCTCGCGGCCTGCGGCACCTAAACGCTGGCCCAGCGACGGGTCGGCGAGAATGCGATCCGTAAACTGGGCCATGCCGACGCTGTCACCGACGCGGACCAGAAAGCCCGTTTCGCCGTCGACGACCAGCTCGCGGTTGGGTGGAATGTCCGTGGCGACCACGGGCACGCCCGCGGCCATCGCCTCCATCACGCTGTTGGACATCCCCTCGAATTCGCTTCCCAGCCAAAAGACCTGGCACAGGGCGATCAGCTTCGCGGCGTCTTCGCGGTAGTCGGCGAAACGAACGAGATGCTCGCAGCCGACATGTCGTGCGAGTGCGACCAGATCGTTGCACTCCGGGCCCTCGCCGACCAACAAAAGATAAACACGATCGGTGAGCTGCTGCAAAAGCTGCATGGCCCAAATCAAGTCTTTGACCCGCTTTTGCGGCGCCAGGCGGCCGACGAATCCGATCACCCGCGACCCTGTGGGAATCTGGAGTTCGCCGAGCAGGCAGTCTCGATCGGGCGGCGGCGCGTCGGGGATCTCGATGCCGTTGGGAATCACCGTGATCTTGCCGGCGGGCACGCCCAGGCCTTTGTAAAACTCGGCGACGCTGGCCGAGTTCCCGACGAGTCGTGTCGTACGGCCGATTTGTCTCCGGTCGAGCCAGAGCTGCCACCCGCTTTTCCACGAGTCAACGCAGCGCTCGGAGACGATGACTTTGGGTCGCGGTCCCCCACCCGTCACGAGCCGGCCATAGGCGTTGGCCGCAAAGATCCACGAATGCAGGATGTCAGGTTGCTCGGCGTCGAGCAGCGATTTCAGCCGCCACAATGCGACAGGGTCAACGCGCATCCGCTTGTTGAGATGGGAAAGTCGAACCCCCGCGTCGCGAAGCACCGATTCGTAGGGGCCGCTCCGCGTCAGCGTAACGGCTTGCACGTCGAACTCGTCGCGGGGAAGGCGCGTGGCCAGCAGGCTGAACTGCTTTTCGGCCCCGGAGCGGTCGAGCGTGGGGATCAACAGCAAGAGCTTGATCAAGGGCATCGCGTCAATGTTGCCCAGTCGATTGAGATCGCGGCACCGTCGGCCCGCGTCGGCGTGGATCGGCTGTGCCGGAAAATGCCGAGCACGGGAACCTTCGCCCGTCGCTCAATTTCGACGGGATTCTCTTCAGTTCCTTCGAGCGACGCAAGCGGCTCTGCTTCGTTGAGCACGATGCCCGCCACCGCGAGCCCACGACTGCGGGCCGCCTCGACCGTCAGCAGCGTGTGATTGATCGTGCCCAGGCCAAGCCGGGCCACGATAAGCAGCGGATACTTGAGCACGAGGGCCAGATCGGCAATCGTGTCTCGCTCGGTCAACGGACACAACAGTCCGCCGACTCCCTCGATGAGGAGAATCTCGACTCGGCCCTGCCACCACTCAGCCCCCTCGCGGAGGAGGTCGAAGTCGATTTGAGAGTTTTCCATGCGTGCCGCCACGTTGGGGGCCAGCGGCGCGCGGAATCGCAAGGGGCAGACGCGTTCCGAGTCGAATCGCCCGCCGATGGCTGCGGTCAACGTCTCCGCGTCGACCCAGTGAGGTTTTCCCTGCTTGTCGAATTCAGCTCCGCTGCAGACCGGCTTGTACGCGCCGACGAGACGACCGGAACTCGTGAGAGTCGAGGCGATGAGCGCGGTCACATAAGTTTTGCCAACGCCCGTGTCGGTGGCCGTAACAAAAAGACCCGCGGTCGGACAGGCCGTTTGGGTCACGAGGACAGCCCTCGCACCACGACTTTGTCGCCCGACCAAACTGCCAGAATCTCGCCCGCATGGCCGCAGCAAATGGCGATCTCCAACATGCCGGAGTTGCCGATCACGGCCAGCAGATCACCCGTCGCTTGATCCTGGTAGGCCTTTGAAATGCCGGAAATCCGTTGAGTGCCGATCTCGACCGTCAGTCGCGATCGGTCGGCGGCGGATAAGTCCGCGGCGCTGATATTGGTGATCAGGTTGCCGAATCCATCGGTCCGCACCACCTCTCCGTGGAGGTTGCCTCCGTCCCGGACGGGGCAAGGCAACACCAGCTTGACGAGCGGCGAATCGAGTGGCGGCCCAAACTCGGCAAGATCGGCACCGCGGCTCCAATGCGCGGCAACCGGTCCAAACACGTCGCGGCCGTGAAAGGTTTGCGATACGACCGGACGCCAAAATCGGCGCTCCCTCAATTCGACCGCACGGACAGTCGGCCGAGCTTCGAGCACGCGAGTCAGCACGCCGTTGTCAGGCGCGACGAAGCGAAATGTCGCCTCACCCTGATCGCCGCGCGCCTCGACGGCGATCGGCGCCGCGCGGTGCCGACGCCCGGGTCGACAACTACGAGATGGATCGTTCCCGCCGGAAAGGCGCCGACCGCATCGGCCAGCACGGCGGCCGCCACGGCGCAATCCTGCGGGGGAATCTTGTGGGTCACGTCGATCAAACGCGCGTCGGGAGCGATCGACAAAATGGCCCCCTTCATCTGCGCAACATAACTATCGGTCAGACCGAAATCGGTGGTCAGCGTGATCAGCGGCGGCGTCATAGGCGAGTTTCGATTGCCCACTCGTTGGGCTCGTGCCGAGCTCGGTGGCTCGCGACGAATCGGTTTAGTCGGAAGAAGGGGGAGGCGTCGCGCCCGGTGGCGGGACCCCCTTTCCTGCGCGGATGTAGGCCCCGCGGGCCGACGCGTACTCCTGCGACGAGAGTCGATCGGGCTCTGAAGTCGGCCCCCCCCTGTTCCGAGACTCTTCAAAGTAACGCTTGAGGAACGGAACGCACCATCCGCACCCCGTCCCGGCGCCCCCGCACTCGCTGAGCTGGCTGGGCACGCGCGGCTGATGGACGCGCAGGTGATTGAGAATTTTGCGTTTGGAGACGTGAAAGCAAAGGCAGAGTTCGTCGTCAGGCTGCACAGTTCGTCTTTTCGTCAGGGCGAGCCGGCCCGGCCGGAGACGGGACCAAGGCGGTGCAGTTGGATGGCGTCGGCCTGCACATGGTACGTGAGTTTAGCCGGCGCAAGTACCGCTTCGAGAATCGCCGCCACGGTCGTGTTGTCGAGCGTCAGGCTGACGGGGGTCTGCAGCAAGTCGTCGAGATCGGGAATCTCCTGCCGGTCTCCGTGAATCGGCGCTGTCGTCAGCTCTTCCAACACATTCAATACGTCGCGCAACGGCACGGGCTTGATCTGCTCATAGTGGACCACGTGTTGTGCTAAGGTTGCGGTGAGATCGGGCTTGATGACCGGAACGGGAACCGTCCCCGGTTTTTTGCCAGCGGGGTGCGAAGCCGCAATGGGCGACTGCGACTTGCCGGCTGGGGACGCGAGTTTTGCGTCCGCAATATTTCTCACAGGAGCGGATGGCGTCGGTGGGGCTGGCTTAGGCGCTGCGCCATACGTTCCGGCGCGGGCGGCCGCGGCGATTGTTCGCCCGGCTCGCCGGGAACTTTGGGATCCAAGGGCAGCCCGTCGGCCATGGCGGCCATCCGGCGGAGAATCCGCGGATCGGTCTTAGCCGAGAATTCCTGCACGCTGCCGTCCGCCTTTAACGCGAGCATACGATCGGGTGAACCGGTCCCGATGCCATCCGGGCCGTTGACGTAGGGCTCGCGAGTGAGCGCTCGCATGGTTGGCGTGCCGGAAGCGGCCCAACTCCCCAACTCTCCCGTGACGCCGACCACCATCAGCGTGTTCGATGCTCCGTCGCGAATATCCTGGATCCGCGTATTGCGATTGTTGCCAAAGATCCCGGCCCGGGGATGGTCGATCGGCAAATCGGCGGCATCCGCGCCGACCCCGCTGACGCCTGCGAAATGCGTGGCCGGGTAGTTTTCGGCACCGGTCAGCCGATCGATCGAGGGATTGAGAAATTCGGGAATCCGCTGGCGAACGAATCGCTCGTTGTGCGGGCTGCGCCAAGAATCGGTCCAGGACGGAGCGGGGTGATCGCGTAGAAGCACCGTCGCCACCAATTCGGCCAGCCAGCTCAGGCGCTCTGACGGCGGCAACCCATCGCGGCCCGGAGCGCCTGACGGATAGTGCCCCTTCTTCACGCGATATTCGATAATTCGCTGACCGAGCGCCATCAAACGACCCGAAACGGTAGGCTGAGCCTCGACTTTGTTCGCGGCGGCCGTTGGGTTGGGCGACGCCGTCGGTCCGGCCGCGTGTGCTTTCCCCTTCTCTCCCAACGCGGTGGCCGCGCCAGCCGTCGCCGCTAATTCAGGCTTTGCGTCATCTGCCGCGGTGTGGGCACCGCGCGGCCAAAAGAAAACGCCGGCAGCCAGGATGGCGACCAGACCGACGACGGAACCGGCCAGCACCAAAATCGAATTTCGCGACATGCCGCTGGCCGAGGTTGGCGACTCGACCGCGCGGACGGCTTCCTCTCGCACGATTGGGGCGGGTGAAGACTTCGTGCCCGGCACGCCGGCCGCCTGACTGGGAGCCGACGATTTCGACCCCTTAGCCGCCTTCGCATGTCCGGCCTGCGGCACAGGTGCATTCGCCGTGACGTGCCCGAACTCGTCGCGAGTGATCACGATGGGCTGTCGGCAATCGGGGCAGTTAACCGGAGCGGCCGTGATCTGGTCGTCCCGCACCTTGAGATCGGCGGAACAGTGAGGACAGCGAAACGTAATCACGGGCATGGTCAGACTCCGCTCCCGCAACGTAGGACGGCCGTTATCCGGCGGGACCGTCGTCCTCAATTGTAGTCGCTCGCGATTCGAACCGCACAAGGAAAGCCGGTGACCACCGCACCTTTCCGCTCAATTCGGCAAGGCGTCGGCGAACTCGGACACCGATTTCACGAACGCCCGCGCCGTCGCCAGATTCTGCCCGCCAAGGTCCTGCAGCAACCGCTGGATCAGAGGGGATCGCCCCAGGCGGTCTGCATAGGCGCGGGATACCCAGATGGCAATCACGATCACCAGCAGGCCAAAAACCAGGTTCGCAGCTACCCAAGCGAGGCCAAAGGCTGAGTAAACATCGACCCCCAAGAGGCCCCTCATCGCGACAATCGCCAGTGGAGTCCAGGCCAGCGGCGAGAGAATCAGCGTCCACTGTGTTGTGCGAATCCGCTGCAACCACAAAGTTTCGAGACGACGCTGAATCTCGACGATCGGGGCGGCGTAATCGATGCCGGCGATCGCCGCCAATTGACGCGCGCCCGCAACAATGACCGCAATCACCCCGAGTTGCAGCGCAATTGCCGGAATCAGGTATCGCGGTTCGGTAACGTGATCGCCGAGGAACGAGCCGACCAGGATCGCGCCGGCCACGTTGACCACGAGTTCGAACCACAAAAGTCGCGATAAACGCCGCAGAGCCGTATCAGCCTTACCGAGCAGCGACTCCCGTAGCACCCGCTGATTCAATCGCAGGCAATCGTCGAGCTTTTTGTCCTGCGCTTGCCAGCGAGACTTGAGTTCATCGAGTTCCATGGCTGACCGTTTCCCCCTCGTCGGCGGCACTCATCCGTCGGAGCTTCTGCTTGATCCGGCCGATTTTGGTGCCGACGTTGGTTTCCGAGATTCCCAGAATTTCGGCGATCGTGTCGTGACGATTGCCGTCGAGATACAAGATGACTAAGGCGCGATCGAATTCATTGAGCTGCCGAATAAAGCTCTCGAGCAGTTGCCAGTCCGTGTCTCGCGACGCCGCTGCGGATTCGCGACTTTGGGGCGAGATCTGCAGAACCCTCTGTTCATCGAGAGTGGCCGTGCGCGGCCGCCGCGTCTCGCGTCGATAAAACGAAATGGCGACATTGAGGGCGACGCGATACATCCACGTCGTGAAGCGGCTCCGCGGATCGTACCGGCCGAATGACCGCCACAACTGCAGCACCATCTCCTGCACCAGGTCCTCGGGATTGGAAGCCTGGCGACAATACGAATTGGCGATTTTGAACAGAATTTTTTTGTGCTCGTCGAGCAGGATGAGGAAGTGCTCTTGGCCCGCTCGTTTCGACATCGCCGCCCGCATCGTCCAAGCAGTTGGTTGACTCAACCCACCTTATGATTCGCCCGGCTCGGAAGAAAATCACACCTCGTCCGAAACATTTGCCGAAAAACGGCCGCAAATTGCGGCGGCTGCGGCCATTGGTGGCCGCTCAAGAGGGGAAGTCCGCCTCTGGCCAGGACGTCGCGAAACGAGATGCGAACAGCGACGCTTCAGTTGCCGAGAGTCATCGGCGTTTTCTTCAGGGCAGCCGCGGCTTCGGCGGTCGTGACGGTAATCGTGCGACGGGCTTCGTCGGCAACGAGCGCCAACTTCGGGTAAGCCTTGAGGATCTTCCGCAACGATTGGCTGGCGGGCGCTCCTTTGATTTGAAACGTTTGGGGCATGTTCTTCGTGTATCCGGCGAGCTTGAACGCGCCGCCGTCGAGCTCAAAGGTCACGCCGATGTCGCCGCCGATGGAATCGAACGCGTCCGAAAGCGGCGTCCGCTTAAAGTCGACGTCGATGACGGTTTGCAACCGGCCCGCCAAGGTCTTCGGCCCCTCGCGCTTGGGAGTGACGGGAGCGGCCGGGGCACGGCTCAGCTCCGTGGGGCCCTCGGTGAGCAGCAGGTAAGTTGCCAGCGTGAGATTGGGGGCAGCCCGCTCGGGCAGAACCGATTCGAGCGTCACCAACCGCGGATCGGAGCTGACCGCCGAGCCCAGCGCGACGGCTTTGTACATCGCCGGCAACCGACCGATGATCTTGCGCGAGCCGGGTCCGCTCGGCTGCAGGCGTTCGACGTATTTGAACAAGTCCATCGGCAAGCGATCGAGTCGCTCCTTAAGCGTTTCCGCCAGTCGGGGACCGCGGACCACCGGACGCGTCCGCGCCATCAACCGGACGCGTAAAGGATCGTCGAGCCGCACGCTGAAGACGGCTCCTTCGACCTCCTCGGGATCGAGCCAGCTGGCCAGTTGGTGAAGGTCGTCCGACCACTGCGGCGATAGCAACGTCGTGCGAAAACGATCGAGATCGTCGGGACGAAAGACAACGGTGAGGTCGCGGGTGCGATCGGTCTGTTTGAGCAATTCTTCGATGCTCGCGTCGGTGGGGTTGGGCTGATCGCGAGCTTCCGCCATCTCCTGCGAGAACTCGGCAGGGCCGACGGCGAACGTTTTCTCGTCCCGCACGATGAGCGCCCGATCCCCCTTCAGAAATATGGGTAGCGACCCCTTCGAAGAGGGGGTGCCGCCGAAACGATTTTCGACTTCCGAGCGTCCGGCCGGGCGCTCCAATCGCACCAGCACGGCGACGTCGGGAGGCTCGTCCGGAGATCGGAGCGTGAAAGAGAACGCAGCCTCTTCAATCTGGGTCGGCGGGTAGAGGCACCAGTTCTCAATTTGATCGCGGCCCCATTCGGCCAGCGCGGGAACGCAGAGACGCAGCTCGCTCGCTCTCCAGGTCGCGGCCTGCTTGTTGCCTCGCTCTGACGCGTCCGAATTCATCGTCGTCCACAAGCGTGAGGGCCGCAGATGAATCACAATGCGGGCGCCGGCCGGAGCCAGCAGGAGCTCGATCGGCTTGCGCTGAAACGGCGCTGTTGACGCTCGAGATCCTTCGTGAAGCTCGTGACTGCGCACAGCCGCGGCGTCAATTCCATTGGCCCTTTCCACTCGCCGCTCATAGCGGTCCCAAACAAAGAGAATTCCGACGCAGGCCAGGGCCGCGACGAAACCGGCCGGACCGAAGAGCCGCAACGGAGTTCGCTTGGTTCGCTTGGGCCGAATTATTGCCGGCGCAGTGAGCAGGTCTTCGGGCGAGAACTTCGTCGGGGACGCGCTGGCCGGCTTTGCCGGCTGGGCCGCCGCCGATTCTTGCGCCGGTTGCAGGCTGAAGGGCTGACGACAATGCGGACAGAGGTAGCGCTGCCCGGCTTGCCGGTTGCGAATCGCGAAGGCTTTCCCGCAGCGCGGGCAGGCGAGCGTGAGGTCAGCCATTGTGGAAGGGTGCCGTCACGCCGAAAGGAGGCAAAGAGTCATTTATCGGTGAGCCAGTGAACCATGGTTTTGGTGACGACCGGCGCCGCATCCTGCTGCACGAAGTGTCCGGCATGCGGAATGGTGACCAGGGTGAGCTGGTTATCGATCCAGTTCCATGTGTCGTTGAGCGCTCCGGGCAAAAGGGCCGTGTCATTCAACCCGTGAATCATCAGGACCGGGCACTTCACCTTGGGAAGACCCGTGAGCGGCTGGTACGGCTCGCGCGGGTAGTTGGCCTTGTAGTAATTGAGCATTCCTTCCATCGACGATCGCTTGAACGCCTCCAGATACTTTGTGCGCGCTTCCGGATCCGTGATCCAGAAGGTCAACATGCCCGGGGCCATGTGCTTGGCCGCGTCGGGCTTCTGGAAGTTGCGGGCGTATTGGCTGGCCTTCTGCTGAGCGGGGTTGTGAGCCAGCTCCCGCGACAGCCCCTGCGGGTGCGGCAAATTGAGAATGATCAGCCGATCGACTTTGTCGGGAAATCGCATGGCGTACGTCCAGGCCACCATGCCGCCCCAATCGTGCCCGACGATGATCGCCTTGGGCGCCTTGAAATGCTCGACGACCGCGTTCAAATCGCCGACCAGCTTTTCGAGCTTGTAGTTGTCGACTCCCTCGGGTTTGTCGCTGAGGTTGTAGCCGCGCTGGTCGATTGCCACGACTTGAAAATGCTTGGCCAACTCGGGCATCTGCGCCCGCCACGTGTACCAGAAATCGGGAAATCCGTGGACCAGGATGCAGGGCTCGCCGCTGCCCATCGTGACGTAGTGAATCTTGACGCCGTTCGAATCGACGTAGCCGTCCTCACCCAATTCCGCGGCAATCATTGGTTGTCTTCCGGCGACCAGGACGATCAGAGCAAGCGCACCACAGAAAGAAATCAATCGCAAGCTGCGAATCACGGGGTTTCCTCGAAATCCTATCGTGCCCACGACACAGAACTCCTGTTGAAGCATAACGCAGAGCGCGCCACGAAGCATCCTTCGACGCGACCGGGCGCAGGATTCGCGTTTGATCGGCCATTAGGTCGAGGTTTGCCAGTTCGCCCGAGTTTTGGCCAAGACCTCGGCACTGCGCGGTCCAAAGGCGGTCAGGCGAAACTTGCGAGTCGTCGCCCCAGTGACTTCGATTTCGATCTGCAGTCGGTCGGCCGGCAAGACCTCGTTCACGCGGTCGGCCCACTCGATCAGGCAGACTCCCCCGGAGTCGAACATCTCATCGACGCCCAGGTCCAAGAACTCACTGACGGTGCGCAGCCGATACGTGTCACAGTGAAAAACCGGCAACGGCGCAGCGTATTCCTGAACGAGGACAAAGGTTGGGCTGTTCACCGTGCGCCGGTCAACGCCGAGCGCGGACGCGACGGACTGCACGAGTCGCGTTTTGCCGGCTCCCAACGGTCCGATCAGCGCGACCACTCCTCCGCGGTCGAGCGCAAAGCCCAGCGCGCGACCGAGGCCTTCAGTGTCGGCCTCATTGCGTGCCGAAAATGGCCACGGCTCGTCCCGCTGTGTCGACGGACCAGCAACATCCGCGGCCATACCGACCACAATGCTCAAACGGTCTTGGTGACGCCGGGAATCGCGACCGGATAGCTGCCGTCGGGGAACGGCATCACGCGGGGTTCCGCGTCCCAGGCGAAGTGTTCCGGAGCGAGCACGATCGCGGAGTTGAGTGCCGCCTCCCACTCCACCGGTTTGCCGCCGTACGTCGCCAGGCGGCCCATGATCGCCGTGAGTGTGCTGTGCGCGCCGTATTCGACCTCGTTGTACGGATGGTTGTCACGAATTGCGGCCCCCATGTCCGCGTGCTCGATGCGATAGGGGAACTCGCGCCGGCCGTGCGGATCGTAGCGCCATTCGTGCGAGCCCGACTTGATCGAGCTACCGTGTCCGTCGGCGATGTCGAGCGTGCCCTTGGTCCCGATCGCGTGCTCGGAGACCGAATTCCAGTTGCTCGGCATTTGGCGGCACTGGCTGAACATCCGCGCGCCGTCGGCGTATTCGTATTCGACGGCGTGATGGTCGAAAATCTCGCCGTACTTCTTGTCGGTCCGCACCTGGCGGCCACCCATGCCCCAACACCGGACCGGATGGTCCTTCTTGATCCAGTTGCCGACGTCGAGATTGTGGATGTGCTGCTCGACGATGTGGTCCCCGCAGAGCCAGACGTAGTAGTACCAGTTGCGCATCTGGTACTCCATTTCCCCTTTGCACTGTTCGCGGGTCTTCCGGGGATCCCAGGGGGTGGTGCCGTTCCAATAAACCCGCAGAGCGGTCACGTCGCCGATCTCGCCGTTGTGGATTCGCTCGAGCGATTCGAGATACATCGGCTGGTGGTGCCGCTGCAGTCCGACGCCGACCTTCAAGTTCTTCTGCTTGGCGATTTCGTTGGCGGCCAGCACACGGCGGATGCCGGGTCCGTCGACGGCGACCGGTTTCTCCATGAAGATGTTCTTGCCCGCTTTGACGGCGGCCTCGAAGTGATAGGGGCGAAAGCCCGGCGGCGTCGCCAGAATCACGAGATCAATATCGCTGCCGAGCACTTTCTCGTAGGCGTCGAAGCCGGAGAATCGATGAGCTTCGTCGACGGCGATACGGCCCGGCTGCGAGCCGAAGGCCGATTTCAGACCGCTTAGCCCCGATTGAAGACGATCGTCGAAGACTTCGCCCACGGCCACCAACTTGGTTGCCGGGTTGGCACGCAGACAGTCGCCGACGGCGCCGCAGCCACGTCCGCCCGCTCCGACCAGGCCGACACGAACCGTGTCGTCACCCTTTGCGAAGGCGCGCGGCGAAAGCGCGCCCAACAAGCCGGCACCGACGGCGGCGGTGGTCGACTGCTTCATGAAATCACGGCGCGACGTGGATTCATTCTGGGGACGCTGCATGGCACGACCTTTCGGGTAGGACGATCAGAAAGTGCAGTTCTTGCGGAGAGCGGCGGGATCAACCCGCCGATTCACGAGCACGACTCGGGCAACAAAACAGGCAAAGCCGCTCACTTCGTCTGCGGCCGACCTTTCCCAAGACAGTCCATCACTCTTTTATCAAATCCTTCGGCGCGGGTTCTAGGTTCAGCCGATCTCGCTCCGCCTGATCGGGAACGCGAAGCGGGCGAATCACGCGAAAACCGACGAAGCGGGCGTCGGTGAGGTACCAGATGCTCTGCGGAATCTGCGGATCCTGAATTTTCCAATCGGGGATCGAAAACTCGCGGGCCGCTGAGCGGGCCTTGGCGGCGTCCTGATCCCACGATCCACCGCGAACAATGCGGCCATAGACTTTCTTCGGCGCGGCTAGCGGCTCGAGAACCGGCTGAGGCATCTTCGACAGTTTGCTGTAAAAGTCCGGCTCGTACTGGTCGAGCACCCACTCGGCGACGTTGCCATGAATGTCGTAAAGGCCCCACGGATTCGGCTTTTTCTTGCCGATTTTGTGGTAATGCTCGCCCGAATTCTTGTCGTACCAAGCGTATTCCCCGAGTTTGGCTGGGTCGTTTCCGAAGAAATAGGCCGTCTTGCTTCCCGCACGACACGCATATTCCCATTCCGCTTCGGTCGGCAGACGATAGAAGCGGCCCGTCTTTTCACTGAGCCATTTGCAGTACATCTTCGCCGCGAGCTGCGTCATGCAGATGGCCGGAAAGCCGTCGTGCCCCATGTCGAACGTCATGTCCGTGTAAGGCTTGGTCGGCCGCGTGACGGCATCCGCGACAACGTCGTGCGGACCGGGCTTCTGACGCGTGAGCTTGCGACGCTGAATGTCGAGGGCGTAGGTCCACAGATCGTATTCGTCCCAGGTGACTTCACACTTGCCCATCCAAAAGGGCTCAATTTTGACGCCGTGCTGCGGCTCTTCATCGGGCTTGTGCCCCTTTTCCCCCGGCGGACTGCCCATCACAAATTGGCCGCCCGGTATCGGCACCATGTCGAAGTCGACGTCCGTCCCAGCAATCTTTTGCGTGTATCGCTTCATCTCCCTGGGAGTGAGCGCGTCCCCGGGGTCGGCGGGCGGTTCGGCAGCCTGAAGCGGTGCGGCCCCCCAAATCAGCAGCGTCACGGTGGCCGCGAGAATCACTCGGACTTGCCCCAGTCGAAGGCTGGGCACTAACTTCGACATAGCGAAACGACTTTCACAGAGACGACTGGACGAATTCGGTCGGTTGAACAGAGTCGAGACCAGCGGTTCGTCGCAAATATGCATACGACGGCGGCCATCTTGTTGCTGGCGAGTGCCGTCATTCCGGCGGGATCGGCAGGCGGGTTGGAGCGATTGGAGTTCCGGCAAATCCTAATGGGCGTGCCGGTTCAGATTTTAGTATATGCCGGTGATAAACAGGCCGCAAACGCCGCCGTCCACGCCGCCTTCGACCGAATTCGCCAGCTCAATTTGATCTTCAGCGATTACGACGAAGACAGCGAAATCTCGCGGCTGACCCGTCGCGCACTGCCGGGGAAATCGATTTCGATCAGCCCGGATCTGGCTAAGGTCCTTCACGCTTCGCTTGAGATCTCTCGGCAGTCGGGTGGAGCATTCGACGTTACTGTCGGACCGCTCGTCAAGCTGTGGCGAGCGTCGCGGCGCTCGAAGCGACTGCCGACGGCCGAGGAACTTGCGGCCGCCAAGAAACGTGTCGGCTACGAGAGCATTCATCTGGATGTGGACCGGCGTACGGTGACGTTCGACAAAGCGGGCATGCAGCTCGATTTTGGCGGCATCGTGAAAGGTTATGCCGCGGATGAAGCGCGGGGCGCGTTACGGGCACACGGCTTCAGACAGACGCTCGTCTCGCTTTCGGGCGATATTTCGGCAGGCGACCCGCCACCCGGAGAAACGGGGTGGAAGATCGGAGTCGGCGGACTCGAGCCTCCTGACGCTCAAACAAAAGAATTCATCTCGTTAGCGAACCGAGCAGTGTCGACTGCAGGCGATGCCTTCCAATTCGTCGAGATCGGCGGAAAGCACTATTCGCATCTCGTCGATCCGAAAACCGGATTGGGCATCACCCGGCGGGTCAGCGTGACGGTGATTGCGCCAACCGGTCTCCTCTCCGATGGACTCGACTCGACCGCAGCGATCCTCGGACCGGAACGCGGACGTCAGCTGCTGGAATCGGTGCCCGGAGTGAGCGCCCGATATGCCGAGCTGACTGCGAACGGCCCCAGGTCCTTCGAGATTGGGCACTTCGCACGGTATTTGGTTCAGCCAGGCGGAACGGAAACGCGGCGGTGACGGGCAACCTGCGGGGCGTCTCGCTAGAACCGTCTAACCCGCACGGCGCCGCGTCTTTGAATTTGGGGAATCGACGGTGGCCCGTTCCGTCGTCTCCAGATGGACCTTCGCGAAGACCTGGTACATCGTCTTGAGCGGGACTTGGAAAGTGCCGTGCACGGTGGGAAACCCGTGCTCGCGGCCCTCTGGCCCTTTGGGCTGGAAGTTCTGACCCCAGGGATTCCACACCGTCACCCGGTCCTGTTGGGGGTCGAAGGCCAGGATCGCATACGCATGGTGGTATCCCAGGCCCGGAACCTTGGGCCGCTCGGTTGGCGGCGCGTCCATCTCCAAGCTGGCCATGCGTCCGTGGGCCAGGGTTGCCGGAAGCTCGCGCCTCAGTTCTTGCAGGCGAGCCGCCGCCTGTTTCGAGTCGCGGAGCGCGATCGCTTTCGCCTTGTGGCCGGAATACAGCGTCATGACCGTCGCGGTGCTGCCGCCGGAAGCCATCGCGTCGGTCGGTTCGGCCGTGCGTTTCGCCGGATCTTTGGCTTTCTTGCGCAGCCGTTCCCCAAGCGCCTTTTCGAGCACGCAGAGCCAAATTCCGTCCGACAGGCTGCTCGTCGAGTTGTTAATGAGTAACTCGACTTCCGTCGGAGCCGGAACCGGAAAGGTCTCGCCGTCCAGGAATCTGACCACGTAGCCCCCGTTAGGGCCGTCATGAATCATGTCGCGGATTTTGTTCGGATGCTTTAAGGCGAGATAACCGGTCAGGCAGAAGAAATAACAGTCGCCGATCCCGCCCTGCTTCATCACAGAAAAGTCGGGCCCGTCGCCCGCATAAAGCCGGGGAACCAGAGATTGAAGCGTCTTGCGAAGGCGCTTGAATTGCGTCTCGGAACGGAACGGCTTGGGCGGCCCCTTGGCCGGATCGACGGCGACGCCTTGGTCCGCGAGAGAATCCAAATCGGCGACATCCTGCACCGTCAGCGTGAATCCCGGTCGCACAGCCGCGGGCGTGCGACGCTCCCGGAGCTTGAGCACGGCCAGGGCCGCGGCCGCGTCACCGTGGATCGAGCGCCGCGTCATCAGCGTGTCGATCTCCTTCGCTTCGAGCTTGCCGTCGTGGTTCAGATCCCAGGCGTCAAAATGGTCGTGCACGACGTCGGCAAAATGTGGAGACGGAGGCGTTTCCGCCTGTGCAACCGCGACAGTGACCGCAAGCACTAAAGACGGTACGAGCGCAAATCTCATGGCATCATCCGGCTGTTGCCGATTTCACCGTGCGATAGACGAAACGACTCGCTTCTGATCATCGTACGTTGAGCGGCGAGAAAACGCGCGCATCAATTCGGTTTTTTAACTCGGGCGAGCAGCGTTCTTGCCGGCGGACGTTTAAACGGTGCGCACGGATCATTTTTCGCCGGACCCTGAGCATTCTTGGGTTTCGTGCGCTCGGTTGGACTGCGGATCGGCCCGCTCCCTTGAGCGAGCCATTCTCAGCGTGACTTCTCGCAAGGAATCGTAAATTGGCGCGTTGTCCAGCAGCGTTGGCACCAGCATCGCAACAAAACAGGCAGCCAGCATCGGGAGAAGGAGAGTGAAGTTTGCCGTCATCTCGGTGACGAGGACAATTCCCGTCACGGGCGCCCGGACGGCTCCGGTGAAGAAGGCCGCCATTCCCACGACCGCGAGGGCCTTCGGGTCGGGGACGACGTCCGGCGCCCAGTGTTGGCACAACAAACCGAACAGCAGCCCGCTCTGCGCCCCGAGCACCAGGAGCGGCGCGAACAGGCCTCCCGGCGTGCCGGCCGCGTAAGAGATCGCTCCCAGAGCAAAGCGAAGAACGAGCACCGCCAATAGCCAGCGCCAGGACTCGCTCGCTAGAAGCGTGCGCTGAGTGATCGCGTCGCCGCCGCCGACGAGATTCGGATGAAACCAGGCCACCAATCCCACCAAACTGCCGATGATCGCCGCGCGGAGTTCCACGGGCAAATGACGCAGTTTCTCCGCGGCAGAGAGGGCACCCAGCGTTGTCTTGTTGTAGAGGATACCGAGCAGTCCGGCGACGACTCCCAATGACAGGTAAATAGGCACCGTGGCAAAGCCGGGATAAGGCTGCAGTTCGACGCCAAAATCCGGCTGGTCTCCGAGCATGAGTCGACTGACGGCAATCGCGCCGGTCGACGCACCGAAGGTGGCGATCGCGATCCGCGTATCGAACCGGCGGACCAACTCTTCCAGGACGAAGATTGCTCCGGCGATCGGCGCATTGAAAGCCGTCGCGAGACCGGCTCCAGCCCCTGCAGCAAGCAGAACCAGGCGATCGGATGAATCCCGACGAAAGACTGTCCCGAGTAAGTGTGCCGCGCTCGCCCCCATCTGCACGCTCGGTCCTTCGCGGCCCAACGCCAGCCCCGAACCGATCGCCAAGACGCCGCCGATGAACTTGACCGGGATCAGCCAAACGGGGGCCTGCGGCAGCTGTTTGAGAATTACCGCCTCGACGTGCGGAATCCCACTGCCGGACGCGTACGGCGCAAAGCGGCGCACCATCCACGCGGCCAAAGCCACTGCGGCGGCGCAACCTGCTATTACCATGACTAAGCCGACCAGATGCAATGGTTCTGCACGGGAAATCGCAGCAGCTCGCAGCCCGTCCGCCCAACCCAGGGCCATCCGGAACCACGCACCGATCAGGCCGGCCACCGCTCCGGAGACAAAAGACAAAACGGCCAGCATCGCCAGGCCGTCCGGCCGTTTTTCGAGCCGTTCCGGGTCGTTTGTCATCAGAGCCCCTAAAATACGATCGCAGCTCGCGATGACCGGATAAGTCTCGAGACTGCCAACATCCGTGCGCGAAGCTCACAGATTCTGGCGGCAACGTTCGCGTGCCGCTAGCTCCCGCCCGCGCTGCCTCGAGACTAAAGTACGGGGGGGCCTTTTTTGCGTCCACTTTCCAAATCCGGGAAACCGCTTGTCCACCGAGTATGATGCCATCCTGATCGTCGGTTTCGGCGGGCCGGAGCGCCGCGAAGACGTGATTCCGTTTCTGGAAAACGTCACGCGGGGTCGCAACATCCCGCGCGAGCGGCTATTGGCCGTGGCCGAGCACTATTACCATTTCGGCGGCAAAAGCCCGCTGAATGATCAGGTTCGCGACTTGATCGGCTCCCTCCGCCCCGCACTGGCCGAGCGCGGCATCAAGCTCCCGATTGTCTGGGGAAATCGCAATTGGCATCCGTTTCTAGCAGACGCGATGCAAGAGTTGACGAAAGCCGGCGCGCGGCGAGTGCTGGTCCTAGTGTTGGCAGCCTACAGCTCCTATTCGAGTTGTCGGCAGTATCGAGAAGATATTGAGCGGGCTCGGGTCGCCGTCGGATCGAACGCCCCGGTCGTGGAGAAGATTCGTGTCTTTTTCAATCACCCGGGGTTCGTCGCGGCGAATGCCGATCGACTCAGCGCAGGCGCTGGAGGCTATTCCCGTCGAGCGACGTTCCCAGTCGCACGTCGCCTTTACGGCCCACAGCATTCCGCAGTCGATAGCGCAAACTTCGCGCTACGCCGAGCAATTAAACGAAACTTGCCGCCTCGTTTGCGAACGTCTGAAGATTCCGGAATCGCGTTGGGCGCTGGTTTATCAAAGTCGCAGCGGGCGTCCCGGTGATCCATGGCTCGAACCGGACATCTGCGACCATCTGGCAGCTTTGGCGGCAGCGGGTGTTGGGGACGTCGCCGTCTTGCCAATTGGATTTCTCTCCGATCATCTCGAGGTCTTGTACGACATCGACGTCGAGGCGCAGGATAAGAGTCGCGAGTTGGGCCTGAATCTCGTCCGCGCCGCGACGGTCGGTACCCACCCGCTTTTTGTGGCGGCGCTCTCCGACCTGATTGAGGAACGGGTGCGATCGTTGCCCGGCCGGGCGGCGGCCGGGACGCTCGAGGCCTGGCCTGACCAGTGTTCCGTCGATTGCTGCCCGGCTCCAGAACGGGGCTGATCCCGTGGAGGCAAACGGGTGATTCCCAGCCGCGAATGGCCGCGGTATTCTAGCTTTATTGGAGGTTCCCCCGCTGGGCTTTCGATTTCGGGACGGAGATGCGCGATGAAAGACCGTAGGGCGCAGTTCGCTTGCCGATGCATGCGGTTGGCGGCTGGTGCGGCAACAGTTCTCGGCTTGAGCGTGATGGCTGTCGCCGCTCCCGCCCAAGCGCCGGCGACTCAGCCTGAGACCACTCGCGCGGTGTCGCGGCGTTTTCCGGCAAAGCCGATAACTGCACCGCTCACTTATAAACAGCAAAAGGACGTGGTCTTCGGCGAGGCAGACGGAGTCGGGCTGCCGATGGACATTTTTCAACCGATTGGCAAACGCAACGGCCTCGCCTTGATCGACGTTGTTTCCGGCACCTGGTACACCGACAGGGGAAAGATACGAGACCACGAACAGGCGCAGTTTTTCCAGACGTTCTGTGGTCGCGGGTATTCGGTCTTCGCAATTCGCCCGGGCTCGCGGTCACGGTTTAGCGCCCCGGAGATGGTGCAAAACCTCCGCAAGGGAATCCACTGGGTTCGCGATCACGCCGTCGAATACGGCATCGATCCGGACCACATGGCGATCTGCGGCGCTTCCGCCGGCGGCCACCTCGCCTGCCTGGCGATGGTGACGCCGGACGTTGCTAAGGACGGCAAGGTGATTCAGCCGTTTTCTGCCGCGCTGATCTTTTTCCCGCCGACGGACTTCCTCGAGTGGGCCGGTTACTCGATCGATTACACAAAGGACAACGAGTGGGGCCACTTGGTGCAGAGCCTGGCGCTCTCCCGCGAACAACGGCTCAAACCGCCCCTGCCGAAGAAAGAGCTGGCCGAACGGGTGCGACAGATTTCGCCGGCCCGCCTGGTCAACGGCAAGCTACCGCCCTTTTTGATCATCCATGGCGATGCCGATCCGCTTGTGCCATTGCAGCAATCGCAGGTCTTCATCCAAGCGATCAAGGCGGCCGGCACCGACGCGCAGCTAATTGTGAAGCCTGGCGGCGCACATCCCTGGCCCACCATTCATGAAGAAGTTGCCGTAATGGCCGACTGGCTCGACAAGCGTCTCGCCGCCAAGTCCGTGCCGGACCTCAAACCGGCGCCGCCAGCGGCCAAGCGCACGCGGCTCTATATCCAGCAGGAGGACGTGGTCTACGGAGAGGACGACGGTTCCGTGCTGGTAATGGACGTTTTTACGCCCACGGGTCCAAAGAACGGTTTGGGGATCCTAGACGTGGCATCGGGCTCGTGGCGTTCCGACCGCAGCAAGATTCGCGATCACAAGCTCGCCCAGGTCTATGACATCTTTTGCGGTCGCGGATACACCGTTTTCGCGGTGCGGCCTGGCTCCATCACCTCATGGACAATTCCGGAAATGGTGCGGCACTTGCGGATCGGCACTCGCTACATCCGCGGGCACGCCGCTCAATATGGAATCGATCCGGACAACCTGGGAATTACTGGCGGTTCGGCGGGCGCGCACTTGGCCGCACTGATGATCGTCTCGACACCCGCGGATGCCGCGGGCAAGGTGCTTCAACCCTTCAAAGCCGTCGGGATTTTCTTCCCGCCCACCGATTTCCTGCACTATCACGGCAACACGGCCGACTTTGGCAAGGACGAACGCTCGGCGCGACAAATCCGTGAGATGGTCGGCGCCGACAGCGAGGGAATCCCGCAAAAAATCGATTCGGCCAAGCTCACTGAGCTGGCGCGACAGATTTCACCGGCCCTCTTAGTCAACCGCCGACAACCGCCGTTTTTGATCATTCACGGCGACGCAGATCCACTCGTGCCCCTCCACCAGTCCGAGATCCTGGTCGAAGCGCTCAAAAAGGCAGGCGGGCAAGCCGAGTTGATCGTCAAGCCTGGTGGCGGCCATCCCTGGCTCACAATTCACGAAGAAGTGAAGGTGATGGCCGACTGGTTTGACAAGGAGTTGAAGGGATCCCACGCGCACTCAGACCGCGCGATACCCCGTCGCAAGCGCTTCGGCCGCCAACCGCCGCGGTCGCAGTTCGTCAGCGCCCGAAACAGAAGAGTGACTTGCTCGTCCGGACGTAAAGCCGACCGTCGCTGATTGCCGGCGTGGCGACGCAGGGTTCTCCGAGCTCCGTTGTCTTCACCTGCAGCCAATCGCGCCCGGCTTTGACGACACTCAGCCAGCCGTCCGCGTCAACCAGGTAAATCAGTCCGTCCGCCGCCACCGGCGAAGCGTCGACCTGGTGTCCGCCTGGTTTCAGCCGCGCCTGCTTGACCAGCTTTCCAGTTTCCGCCTCGAACGCGGACAGAATTCCGCCGTCCTTCACGACGTAAACCAAATCATCGTAGACGAGCGCCGACGGGATCGTGGGCATACCTTTGCGATACGACCAGCGAACGTGTGTTTGTGTGGCATCTCCGGATCCGCCGAGATCGAGCGCGACCAGGCCCCCCTTGTTGACCATGCCGCCAAAGGCCTTGTCCCATTCGGCCGCCCCGATCGCGCCGGAGTGATTGCCCCAGCCCGAGTCGATCCGTTCGACGAGCAGCTTCATTGGGACGTTCGACTTCACTTCGTCCAGAGAGATTTTTCCGTCCTTGTTCTTGTCGAACGACGCCATGAGCGAGAACGGGATGGCTTCGCCCACATCCTCGCAAACGAAAACCCGGTCGTGCCAGATCACGGGCACCGAGATGGGCGAGTTCGTGACGCCATTGATCCACCACAGCCGTTTGCCGGTGAGCGGATCGTAGGCCACGACTTCGAGGGGCCCCGAAACGATGAGCTGCGGCGGTCCGTTCTTCGGACGGTAAACTGACGGCGTCGAGTAGCCGCCCGTCAGTCCGTCGGCACGCTCGGACTTCCACGCAATCTGGCCGTTCTCGGTTTTGAGGGCCGCGATGTACGAGCCGGCCAATTGATCCGCCAGCACGATCACCAGGTTGTCGATCGTCATCAGCGAGCTGGCGATGCCGTGCATGCTGTGGAATGGCTGCAGGTCGACCCGCCAACGTTCGACTCCCGCGGCTGTGTAGCAGATCACACCGACGTCGGGATACAGGACGAACACGAAGTCGCCATTCGTCACGGGAGTCGGCGTGGCCGGCCCGTTCGGCGGGGTGGCATTCTCCTGGCGGATCCTTTTCACCGTCTGGGCCCAGCGCACCCTGCCCGTCACCGCATCGAGGCAGTGCAACGTGCGCTGATCGTGGTCGAACGACGAAAAGTAGAGCTGGCCGCGGGAAACGATGGGTGAGGACGAGCCGTGTGACGAGGCGACTTTCCACAACACGTTCTTGGCGGGGCCAAAATCGGTCGGCAACCCGTGGGAGGCCGACACGCCGCTCCCATTCAGGCCACGAAATCGGGGCCATTCCTCGCCGCCAAGAACGGGGCCCACGATCGCCACGATGAGCAAAAACACCCCGAAGCGCGTGCGTGAGAAGGCAAACATGAGCGGACTCCGGAAGACTTGGGCTCGGGGTGGATTCGGCAACGCCGCTACATATTTGCCAGTCCGCGCGGGAGCGTCAAGCAGCGCCGCGGCTCGCGGCACGGTGGAAATGCAGCACAGTGGAAACTCAGTAATCGCGCTCTGCCGCCTCGAGCAAGATGACGCTCGTCAGTGAGGCGTCCATGAGCACGAGCAAGGGCAGGCCCAGCCACCAATCGGGCACATACTGCAGGAAGAACGCGCAAGGCGCCACAGCCATTAGCGGCAGCAGTCGCGAGCCATACCAGAGGGCCGGCCGAATGCCGGTCAAAAAAGCCCCCAAGTACAGAAGCGGCATCGTCAGCCAGATCCGGAACGCCGGCCGGACCATCGACCACTCGAAGGGCGCGGGGTGGGTTCCCGGCGTCGACGCCCACGCTCCGTACGCGACGAGCGGCAACAGCGTGCAGCCGAGCAGCGAGCCGCCGCCGACCAGGAGTTTCGACAGAAAGATGTTCGAGCGCGAAAGGGGGAGATGCAGCAGATAGTGCGACGTTCCCTGACTCGGCTCCCAGGCCGACTGCCGCAATCCGAGCACGATCGCCAATCCGGCCGCCACGAACGTGTAGGGAGTCTGAAAGCTGTCGTACAGGAACGGAAACACCGACGGGCAGGCGCACGGTTTTAATCCGGGGATCCACCCCAGAAGGTAACTCAGCAGCGGGCTCCACTTTCCGATCTGATTGCAGACGAGGCCGGCGAAGAGCGCGACGCCAAGCGCCGCGAACGTCCACGTCTCCCGCAATTCTTTGAGAGCAATCGCCCGAAACATTTTCTTTCCTTCCTATTGTCCCCCGCAGCAAGTCGCTCGGCCGGCCGAGTCACCGGGCGACGTTCATCAGGCGAAGACCTCGGTCCCCTTCGGAATCGGTCCCGGAAAGCGTTTCACGCACCGGGCGCAAGCTCCCGTTGCGAGCGGAGTGATCGCCAGGCAATGAGGACACTTTTGACGCAACGGCCAACGGCGGTGGAGCAGGTAGCCCGCAAATCCGGGGACTCCCGTCAGCGCCACAAAAACCCGCCAGGCTAGTCGCTCATGCAGCGGCAGCGCGAAGCGCTCACAGTGTCGCCACGTCGCGGTGGCCAGCGCCAGCGAGACGAGGACAACGCCGACCAGCGAAAGCCACGATTGCCCCAGCATCAGGCGCCAGCCGTCGAGATAACTGTTTGTCATGTCCCCGAGGACCATGAGCAGCGGCTGAAGGGCGGGAAAGACGGCCGGCACCGGGACCGCCCAGGCCAGCAGCAGGCCCTCACTCCTTTCATTCCATGCGAGATCGCCGATCTGGGTTTCCACGTCTTGTTGCTTTTGCACCACTCCGGCGGGTGACAGCCAGTAGACCCTGTCGCGCATGATGTTTCCCTCCCAGCCGCGGCGGATCGTCATGACGATCTGTCCATCGGAGAGGAGGTAAACGATCACGACTCGCTTCCGTTCGGATTCGTCGGAGCACGGCAGCGTCCAGATCACGCGGTGATCGTCGGCGAGGCCGGAGATGCTCCGCTCAGTCCGCACCAGAATTGCCGGCCGCTGCGTGGGCGCGGGCGCGACGCGCTCGGCTCGTTAATCAAATTGATTCCGACAATCGGCGAGTCGCCTTCGAAGACGGTCCGCACGGTTTGTTGGGCCAAATCGACGAGCTGCACGCGATTGCCGGAGGGAACGTAAATCAGGTGCGCGGGGATCCGCGACTTGATCTGATACCGTTCGCGCGCGACTTGCCCGCTGTCCTGGTCAAAGCGAACCGAGCTCCACTGGTTCCAAATCAGGCGATCGCGCTCGACGGGAAACCACTGCTCTGCGGGGAGAGGGTTGCGGCTGAAGCCCGAGTCACCGATGAAGCCGATGCGCTCGAACGTCGCCCAGTTATATCCGACGAAATATCCCGAGCCTTGCTCCTTGCCGTCGTGGACAAAGAACCAATGATTCGCCCCGTGCTGATCGTCTTCGAACGCCTTGAGTCTCCATTTCCAGTCGACTCGGCCCGAGCTCAAAAAGTCGTTGATTCCTTCCTGACCTTGGGTTCCCATGAGCCCGATCGGCAGAATGAGCGTGGGCTGTTTCGGGCCGGCAAGCGGCCGACCATCGAGATCGCGGTAGCCTTCGACCGCGCGAGCGCGTCGCGTTTCAATCAACGGTTGGCCATCGCTGCGGACCACGATCGATTCGCGAGCCCGCGATTCTCCGCGGAAGCACGCTTCCAGGACGATCGTGCCCAGAACGGCGACTGCGATCAGCCAAAACACACCAAATCCGGTCGCCAGAACGGTCGCCGACAAAAGCCGCCGCAGGAGCAGAAGCGATTCACCCTTCATGTCAGCGCCCCTCCTCGCGACTTGCCGTCACGCCGTTCGCCGGTCCGCTGTCGGCGGTCGCGAAGAGCGGCGGCCGGCTCCCCCGCGTGTACTCGATGAAGGCGTCTTCGAGATTCAGATCCAAAACGTCCCACGAAAGGGGCGAGAGCGATTCGATGATCTCCTGGTGGGCCGGTCCAAAATCTACCACCAACAGTTCAAGCCGCCGGCCATCCACGGCGACACTGACCAGCCCTTCACAACCCGGGAACGCGGGGGGCGTGCCGCCAAACTGCAGGACCACCTTGCGGACCGTTTCCTTGAAGTGGTCGGTCGGGCAATCGACGCGCAGCACGCCGTCCACCAGGATGCCGATCCGGTCGGCCATTCGTTCGACATCGGAGAGAATGTGCGAGCTGAACAGGATCGTGCGGCCCTCGCGCTGAATCACGTGAATCAACGAAACCAGGAACTCGCGCCGGGCCACCGTGTCGAGACCGATCGTCGGATCGTCGAGGATCAGCAAGTCGGGATCGGGCGCGATTGCCAGCGCCAACGCGACATGCGCCCGCTGGCCGTTGGAAAGCCGCCGGATCTTTTTCCCCAGCGGCAACTCGAAATGTTCGAGCACCTGGTCGAGCAGGTTTTGGTTCCAATGCTGAGGATGAAAGGCGCGGATGAAGCGAATGGCCTGGCCGACCGTCATCCAGCCGAAGAGGGGATGCCCCTCGGCCAGGTAGGCAATTCGACCACGGACCTCGGGCGGCAGGCGGGCGACGTCGTGCCCCAGGATTTCGGCCCGCCCGAACGTCGGCTGCGCCATCCCCATCAGCATGCGAATCGTGGTCGACTTGCCGGCCCCGTTGCGTCCCAGCAGACCGTAGACGCCGCCCGACAGCACGCGCAGGTTGAGGCCATTGACCACGCAGCGCGTTCCGTAGTATTTCGTGAGCCGTTCGGTGGCGATGACGTCGGACATTCGCGCGTCTCTCTATCGGGTCTCGAGCCGGGCGGGCTCCCATTGAAACTGTTCCGAGCGAGCCGAGACCAGCCGCTGGACCTCGGCCTCAGAGAAGCCGAGATGGACCGCCTCGGTGAGGAACTTGTCGACGAGCTCGATCAGCCGGCGGCGGCGGACTTCCTTGGCGAGTTGAGCTCGAGGCTCCGCCACAAACACGCCGCGGCCGGGTTGGTTGTTCAGGATCCCTTCGCGCTCCAGCTCCACATAGGCGCGCGCGATGGTGTTTGGATTCACGACCAGGATGCGGGACAGTTCTCGAACCGACGGCAATTGCTCACCGGGCTTGAGCTGACCGCGTGCGGCCCCTTGCCGGACTTGCTGCACGATCTGGCGATAAATCGGGAGCCGTGACGATGCCTCGAGCCGAAATTCCATCGCATTTCCTTCCGGCGACTTCGCCGACAACTGTACTAATTATACTAATACAGTTGATCGTGTCAAGCATTCACATGCGCTCGAAGTCAATAAAGAGCAGGATGACGAGCCCCCACCGGCCAGTTGGCGACCTCCGCGGGTTCGCAAGTTCCATGGTCGATCCCCGCGTCATGCGCTCGATTCATGCCGCGTGCCCGCTCCGCGCGTCCGGCGGGACCGCCTTGTTTCGCTGGAAAATGACCCTTAGAATAGCGCCGGTTCGCGAACTTCTGGGCGTACGCTGCCGCCCGACCG
Organism: uncultured Planctomycetaceae bacterium; assembly: GCA_963800135.1. Classification (GTDB taxonomy): domain Bacteria; phylum Planctomycetota; class Planctomycetia; order Planctomycetales; family Planctomycetaceae; genus DASPSM01. The sequence continues at coordinate 185,430 of CAWCZR010000007.1, forward strand.
TCGCCGGATTCCCGTCTGCAACCGATGCCCACGTGGTCCCCAACGCGGAGAAAGTGTTGATGTCCGGCCGGCGTGAGTTCTTCCCCAACGTCATTGAAATGAACCACCAGGCGCGTCGCCGTCTGGGCTGCTGCGTCTACCTGGTTCACGATCATTCGCAGTGGATGCTGATCGATATCGGCTACGAAGACACCGTTGCCGAAATCATCGACATGATCCGCCGGATGGACTTTTCGCTGGCCAGTTGCCGCTATCTGGTCGCCACGCACGCCGACGTCGATCACATTCAAGGGCTGAAGAAGGCCAAAGACCTGCTCCCCTCGGCGGAAACGGTCGGCCACCCCGAAACGCAGCGGCTGCTGCTCGAGGGGGACCGCATCATGACCTACGCCGAAATCTCCGCCCAGCAAATCTCGATCGATCTGCCGATCATCAAGCTCGATCGTACGATCGACGAAGGGGACGTGCTCAAGATCGGCGAGAAAAAGATCGAGGTCTGGCACACGCCTGGACACACCCACGGTCAACTGTCGTTTCGCATGGACGACTTGCTCTTCTGCGGCGATAATATCTATCGCGATGGCTGCGTGGGAAACATCGACGCACACCACGGTTCGGACATCCCCGCATTCATCCGCTCGCTCGAACGGATTCGAGACAGCGACGTCGAGTGGCTCTTGCCGAGTCACGGGCCGATCTTCCGCAAGGACAACGCCCTGCTGGATTCGACGATCGAGCGGTTGAATGGTTATCAGCACATGGCCGACTTCGGCACCTGCGCGGTCGATTGGCCGTTGCTGGACGAGTGGGATGAAGAACTGGCGCGCGGGGATGTTCCCTCGAAGGTCTGAGCTGCCGACCGTTGAGTCCGGGCCTTAGGCTGAATGACGGGGATAGCCACCAACTCAAAGTGGCGGCTTGCGAAACGCCAGGCACATGCCGCGCACCGGCAAGGTACACCGATATGCGACTCCCGACTTTCGTTTCTTATGGAGATCACTGCATGACGGGCCGACGTTTTCCGATCCAAGTCGTGGGATCGTTCATCGCAATCTTGCTCGTGTTCGCTTGCTCTGACTTGGCCCGTGCGGCGAAGTACAATCGTAAGGTCGACGTCGGCAAACCCGCGCCGAAGTTCGAGGGGCTGATGGGAGTTGACGGTAAATCGCATAGCTTGGACGACTACAAGTCAGCCAAGGTGCTGGTGATCGCCTTCATCTGCAATCGCTGCCCCGTCGCGCAGATGTACGAAGATCGTTTCATCCGCTTCGCCCGAGCCCAGAAAAAGCGGGGCGTGGTCTTCATCGCCATCAACTCGAGCCTGCTCGCTACAGACAGTCTCGACAAAATGAAGGAGCGGGCCAAACTGCAGGGATTCGACTTCCCCTATCTCAGCGATTCGACACAAGAAATGGGCAAGGCCTATGGAGCAACCGTCACCCCGCAACTCTTTGTCCTCGATCACGAACGCAATATCGCCTACATGGGAAAGTTCGACGACGATATCGAGCCTGAGAAAGCGCAGCGGTCCTATGTCCGCGACGCCGTCCATGCGCTCTTGGACGGAAAGCGGCCCGATCCCGACGAGACACGGGCCACCGGTTGCGGCATCGAGTACGGCAAACCGCAGTAACCGCCCTCGCCGCCGCTGATAAACCCAAATCGGAAAACGCGGCAATCGGAAGGAATCGAGCATGTTGAACGGAACTCGCTTTGAGACTGCGCGCGTGCGGTCCGCGTCGCTGGCAAGCTGCATGTTGTTGACGACGACGTTGCTCGCTGGCTGCGCAGGAAACGAACCGCCTGCGGCCTCGTCCGGAACCACTGGCGCGGGTGGTCCCGGTGCGGCCAATACCATTGAATCTTCCCCTAGGGGAAAACCCCTAGTTGCCCCCTCAGCAGGCGCCGTCGCCGATGCCCACGGAACATCGCAGGTCAAAGTTGAGCCGGTCTCCCCAGAAGAGTATCAGAAATATGTCGCCAGCCAGCGCGGCAAGGTGGTCTTAGTCGATTTTTGGGCCACCTACTGTCTTCCCTGCCGCGAGAAGTTCCCGCGCACCCTCGCATTGGCGAAAAAGTATGCCGATCAGGGGCTTACCGCAGTCTCGATGAGCATGGACAGTCCCGATCCGTCGTATCAGAAAAAGATTCTCGAGTTCTTGAGGCAGCAGAATTCCGAGATAAAAAACCTCGCCAATCGACTCGAAGATACGGACGCGGCATTTGCGGCCTTGGATATCGACGGCGGTGCGCTGCCGCATTACAAGATCTACAGTCGTAATGGGAAGCTCAGAAACAAGTTCGGCGGCGACCCTGACCACCCGTTCGACGACGCCGACATCGAGAAAGCGGTCGTCGCTGCTTTGAAAGAGCAATGAGCGAAAGCTTAAGCCAGAGTTAAATCGAGAATACTTCTTGGTTTAGCAGGAATCGTGGGGTATTCTGACGAAACTTTGGCATTTTCCGACTCGTAATTCCTGTAAGCGAGTTTAAAGAAGGTGCGGGGACGGACTTCGACTTTTTTGATCCTCCGTGCTTGCTTTCGCGTTAAGCGATCGACGAAGAGCCAGTTAAGAAGTGCCTATCAAATCCAGAACGGCGTCGCGATCGTCGCGGCTGAGTAATGGGTCGTGTGTGCCCTGCGACGTTTCTAAGTAAGTTTTCGGCGCTTGAGCTGGGCGGGAGGGCTCATCCGCATGCCACAGACGCACTCGGTCGCTTGCCCTGCTTGCGGCGCGTCCCTCAAGATCACCAAGGCTTCACTCGTCGGCAAGAAGGTTCCTTGCCCGTCGTGCAAGAAGCCTTTCGTGATCCAGATACCGACGGACGTTTACATTCCGTTGGCCGACGACATCCCTTTAGAAGCATCGGATGGGCCGTCTGACGCGCCGACCAAGGCGGGCGCGTCCACTTCGAGCGTGATCAAGATCGCAGTCGACGCGCACGATCTTCCGCTGCTGGACGACGAACCGAAAAAACCGTCGCGCAGCCAATCGAGCGTACTCGATGTCCCGCTGAAATCGTCGAGCCGACGATCCGACTCTAAGGCCGACGCGCCGGTTCGCGAGCGGCCCAAAGAAGGATCGGGCGAACGCATCAAGTCGCGCGGGGACGCGAGGAGCGGAGCGTTTGCTTCGCAAGCCGAGTCGAGCGAATTCGACGCGATGCTTGCCGACTCGTCCGGCACCGATCTCGTTGACGAGGACGACGCGAAGCCCACGGCTAGACGCAAGGGCAAGTCGGGCAAGCGATCGGCACCCGACATCGAAACGTCCGAGATCGATTCCATGCTCGCCGACACGGACGAGCAGGATGAACGGGTGGCCGATAAACCGATTCTCCGCCGCAAGAAGGCACGAAGCAATCCCGAGCTCGACGAGACGGATTCGGAATCGATTGCCGTAGCTGTCCCCGATTACGATGACGACGATTTGCCCCCTCTGCCCGCGCGGACGCGATCGAGCGGCGGCTGGAACGTCGCGGAGCACGGCCCCTTGGTCGTTTGGACCAGCGTCGGCGCCGGTGTGCTGATCCTGCTGTTGCTGTACATCTTCTTCAGTTCGCGGCCGTCCAGCGTGCCCTCTGCTCCCGCGAATGCCGTAGCCACGGAGACATCGGAGACGAAGGACGCGGAGGTGACTGAGACCGAGAAACCGGCAGTCGACACGTCAAAGGCCACGGATGATACGGCTGAACCGTCTGGCGGGTCGTCATTACTTCGGCACAAAGACAAGGCAAACGGAGCGAAGACACTCAAGTCGAACGGAAAGACGGCCGAGCCAGCCGCGGGAACTTCGGACAGCCCGAAAACTGACGATGAAGGAACGCAGAAGCCGGCCGGATCGCTCAAGCGCGAATCCTCGTCCTCCAAGGTAGGCAGCAAGGATTCCAGCCATGCGAGTAAGAAGGGTTCCAGTCGCGGCTCCAAGTCGGGATTTGAAGTGAAGACGGCCGTGGCGATCGCCGGCGTCGCCCACGGTGAAGGCGGGAATTCCGCCAAGATCGGACGCACGATCGCCCCCTTCTCGGCCGCCGCGGTCGACAACACGATGTTTCATTCGGCCGACCATAAAGAACAGGTGTTGGTTGTCGCGTTTCTGGGTGTCGAGTGCCCGCTGGCAAACCTGTACGCCCCAAGTCTTCGCGCGCTCGCCAGACATTACCAGGGCAAGTCCGTGGCGGTGATTGCGGTCAACGCCAATGCCCAGGACACGCTCGAGCAAACTCGGGCACAAGCCCGGGCCAACGGTCTGACCTTCCCCGTTTTGAAGGACGCCGGCAATGTCGTGGCCGACGCGTTCGCTGCCGAACGAACTCCCGAAGTCTTCGTGCTTGATGCCGCGCGCACCGTCCGCTACCGCGGCATGCTCGACGATCAATACGGCTATCGCGAGCGGCGAGCCCAAGCCACCAAGAGCTATGTGATCGACGCGGTCGACGCTTTGTTGAAGTCCGAAGCGGTGGCGCTCGCCGAAACGCCGGTCCAAGGCTGCCACATCGGCCGAGTCACGAAACCCTCCGAAACGGCGACGTCGAGTTACTATCGCGACGTGTTGCCGATTCTGCAAAACCGCTGTCAGCAGTGTCATCGTCGCGGCGAGATCGGGCCGTTCGCGCTCTCGGACTACGAGGTCGTGCGTGATTGGGGTCCGACAATTCGCGACGCGGTTGCCGAGCGGCGAATGCCTCCCTGGCCGGCAGACCCGAAGATCGGCAAGTTTCAAAACGACTGCAGTCTGACTGACCAAGAGATCAACGCCATCACGCAATGGGTCGAAGAAGGTTGTCCGCAGGGCGACCCCGCTGAAAAGCCGGCGGAAAAGAAGTTTGTCGAGGGCTGGAACATCGGCAAGCCGGACCGCATCTTCAGCATGCCCGAGTCGTTTCACGTCCCGGCAACCGGAGTCATCGAGTACAAGAACTTCTATGTCTCACCGGTCTTCACGAAGGACATGTGGGTGCAGGGAGTTGAGTGCCGATTCGGCAATCACAGCGTCGTGCATCACATGCTGGTGTTGCTCGACTTCCCGAAGGACCATTCCCGCTCGCAGGACGGGCTCGCGAATGGATTCTTCGCCGCTGGGGCGCCGGGAGGCAGCTATTTCCTCTTCCCGCAGGGTTATGCCAAGAAAATCCCCAAGGGCGCCCGCCTGCGGTTCCAAATGCATTACACGCCCAACGGAACCGCGGCCGACGACCTTTCGAAATTCGGCATCGTGCTTGCCAAGGGAAATTCGTCTAAGGAGATTCAGACCTTCGCGCTCGGCAAGCCGGACATCCTCATCCCTGCCGGTGACGCGGACCACATGGAATGGGCCTCGCAAACCGTACCAGCCGATGTCACGCTGACCGCGCTGATGCCGCACATGCACGTTCGCGGCAAGTCGTTCAGCTTCTTTCTGCAGCGCCCCAATGGCGAAAAAGAGCCCCTGTTGTCCGTACCGCGGTGGGACTTCAACTGGCAGTATCAATATGAGCTGGCCCAACCGCTCGTCGTGCCGCGAGGGTCGAAATTGATCGTCGAGGCCCATTGGGACAATTCGGCGAACAATCCCAACAATATTCTGCCCCTCGTGGACGCGCGGTTCGGCGAGCAGACGTTCGACGAGATGTTCATCGGCTACATCAACGCAATCCCCGCAAAAACGGTGGCCGATACGGGCCACTCAGGCCGACCGCGTCGCCGCGGCTGACGGTCGAATCAGAGAGCGGGCTACGGCTCGAAATTCCGGTTTATGCCGCGCGACAATGCTGTCGAGTCGTCTGATCCCGCGGACGAACTCTTCGACGTGGTCGACGCGGACGATCGCGTCATTCGGCAGGAGCGGCGGAGCGTCGTTCACGCTCAGGGGCTCGCCCATCGAGCCGTCCACGTCTTTCTTTTCAATTCACGCGGGCAGCTATTGGTCCAGCGACGCTCGGCTTCAAAAGACGAATATCCGCTGACCTACACCTCGTCAGCTTCCGGGCATGTCGGCGCTGGAGAGACCTACGAGCAATGCGCGCCGCGCGAGCTGCTGGAGGAAGTCGGCATCGAAGCCCCGCTGGAGCGGCTGGTCAAACTGCCGGCCTCGCCGGAAACGGCCCAGGAGCAGACCGTCTCTGTTTCGCGCCGTGAGCGATGCGGTCCCCGCGCCGAATGAGATAGAAGTCGCCAGCCTGACTTATTTCACGCTCGACGAGCTCGGGGCGCTCGCGGCGGCCGACCCGGCCGCATTCAGCCCGCCGTTTGCCACGCTCTTAGAGTGGTACATCGCCCACCTCGGGACTGCGCCCGGGGTACACTAGTCTAGGACCGGCAGCCGCGGGCTAGTGCTTCACGAGCTGCGTGATGGCGTGCGGCCCCGCATGGGGATTCGGCTCTTTGCCGGCAACGTCCACGTTGAAGTCCCAGTCTGTCTTGCCGGGAGGCGCGATTTCGACGTGAAACGGCGACGTGTCGGGGTCGTTGTAGAGGTTCTTGAGATCGTCCGGCCCGCTGAACTGCGATCTGCGACGAGGCATGAGTTCCGCGAACAACACCGTGTATGCCCCCGGAGGCACACCGTCCCCCTTGGTATAGCGGGTGAACTCGAAATGCCCGTCCTTGTCGCACGCCGTGCAATAGAGCGTCTCATGACCCGGCTGCGCGTCCTTCGCGCTATAGAGGATGAGGACGAGAGCTCGTTTGCGCGGAATCGAGGGCGTCTGATGGTCGATCGTCACGGTCCCCGAGAATCGGGCGACGCCGATCTGCGACCCCTTGGTTTCCGCGAGACTGCTCTTTGATTGCTTCGTCGACGCGAGCCCGCTGATTGCATCCGGCTAGCGCCATCGCGGCCGCGAAAAAGAGCGGTAGCCGCGAACGAAACCGTTGACTCATGCAGGACTCCCGAAATCGCCGGTCCACCCCGTCACCTAAGCGATCGGATAACCAACTCGAGAAATGAGGCGCGGGCCCGACCCTGCCAGCGTATTTGAATGGTCGCTGGCCGGATGATTCGCGCCGCAGCCAACTTAGAAGTTGTCGGTGACTGGAGCGCGGCCGCAATACGTGATCAAGCGGCAGAAGGTGACGACGCTGATGTTCTCGCTCACCATGCGAGCCGATCCGTCGCACATCGCGATTCCGCACGAGCCCGGGTGGAAGCTGTAAAGGCCGAGGTTGACATAGTTCGTGCAATTGATGAAGCAAGCCGGGGCGGCTCCGTTCGGATTGTGCGTCGGACCGCCGGGCGCGGCGCCGTGCCGTCAAACGTCGAACCATTGAGGACCATCCAGCCGTTGTCGATGCAGGCCCAACATCCGCCGGCGTTGGGCAACGGAGTAACCGGGGCGTTGGCGACTTTCACGCCGCGCTCCCACAAGTCGGGGCGACCGGCAAGCTCGGCGCAGAAGATCGTGGTCGACGTTCCGTCGATGATCAGGTCGATCGGGATCGGCAACACGCCGTTGCGAATCCCGTTGAAGTTGAGCACGCCCAAGCGTCGAGTCTGAGCCGTGAACGCGCCCGGCCCCCCGGCGTTAAATGTCGGGACGCCCTGCGGGTCGGTCGGGCCAACCGCGCTGTCGTAGGCGCACGCCAGGCCGCAGCTAACCGCCGACGGCCGTGTAATCGCTGGCCCCCGCAAAGTACGACGGATAGGCGCAGAATGGGAAGAATCGCAGGCTCTTCTCCAAGAAAGGATTGGTGGTGCGGGGCGAAGAAGGGCAAACGAAGGCGGGAACAACGCCCGCTGCCGGACGCTGCGCACCTGAAGGCGAGCCGTTGCAGCAGCTGCCCGAGTTGAGGGCGGTGTAGACCTGACCTCCGTAAGTCGGGCAGCACAAGTTCGCGGGAGAAAAGATCGGTGCGTTCATGCAGATCCGGTTGTAAAGCGTCGTGGCCTCCATGAACTCCAGCAGCCGCTCGCCCCACACATGGACGTTCCAGTCAGTGTAGGGCTGCGCAGGCCCCGTTCGTGTAGCAGCAGCAACCGCAGAAAAACTCATGGGTCGACATCTGCACCGGCCCGAGCAAGAGAGTGAAGGCCGGAGGGAACGTGTTGTTGACGTCGTGATAGTTGTGGGCCGCCAGGGCAATCTGCTTCAAGTTGTTTCGGCACTGGCTGCGACGGGCCGCCTCGCGGGCGGCTTGCACGGCAGGTAGGAGCAGCGCGATCAGTACGGCGATGATCGCGATTACGACCAGCAATTCGATCAGCGTGAAAACGCGTCGACGATGATTCATTGCAGTGTCCTTTTCTGTTCTTTGGAGAGCCTCCCATGAGGGGAATCAGAATGCGGCGGCCCGGACAATTGCAATGCGGCGCAAGTGCCAAGTTTCGTGCAGAATCCAACGGATTTCAAAGCTCAAATCTGTATTTGTTTACACGTTTGAGCGCTCATCCCAGGTATTCGGCCCGGACGGTGAGAAATCGCAGGAATTGGCGCCGAAGACTGCGCCCGAGCCCCTGGGCCGGTCGACCAAACCCTACATCTCCAACGTCCGCGAACCCTTGGCGGGCCTAGATTTACGCAATCGTTGACAGGCTTTCCGCCCTGGTCTAGTCTGGCGAATCGCGCTTTAGGACGGTCCGCTGTCGCCGGACTGGGCCGCCCTCCAAAACCGGAATTGACACCAGAAAGATTCACCATGGCTCGACCTGTCACCCTCTTTACCGGTCAATGGGCCGACCTGCCGCTGGAGACGTTGTGCAAGAAGGCCCGCGAGTTCGGTTACGACGGACTCGAATTGGCCTGTTGGGGTGACCATTTCGAGGTCGACCGCGCCATGTCCGATGATGCCTACTGTGGCCGCAAACGCGACCTGCTCGAAAAGCATGACTTGAAGTTGTTCGCGATCTCGAACCACCTGGTCGGTCAGTGCGTGCTCGACAACATCGACGCCCGCCACAAAAGCATCCTGCCGGAGTCGATCTGGGGAGACGGCAAGCCGGACGGCGTCCGTCGCCGAGCCATCGAGGAAATGAAGAATACGGCCCGCGCCGCGCAAAAACTCGGCGTGCAAGTCGTTAACGGCTTTACCGGCTCGAGCATCTGGCACCTGATTTACGATTTTCCGCCAACTCCGCGCGAAATGATCGACGCCGGCTACCGGCTGCTGGCGGAACTTTGGAATCCGATTCTGGACGTCTTCCAGGAGTGCGGGGTCAAATTCGGGCTCGAAGTGCACCCCACCGAAATTGCCTTCGACATTTATTCCGCCGAGCGGTCCCTCGAAGCCCTTGACCGCCGCGAAGAGTTCGGCTTCAACTTCGACCCCAGTCACCTCATTTGGCAGGGGGTCGATCCGGTCGAATTCATCCGGTCTTTTCCCGACCGCATTTATCACGTCCACATGAAGGACGCGGCCGTAACACTGAGCGGCCGGACGGGCATCCTGACCAGCCATCTGCCGTTTGGGGACCCGCGCCGCGGTTGGGACTTCCGCAGTGTCGGCCGAGGCGGAGTGCGATTCGAAGAGGTCATCCGAGCCCTGAACGCGATCAAGTATGCCGGCCCGCTCTCAGTCGAGTGGGAGGATTCCGGCATGGATCGCGAAGCCGGCGCCCGGGAGGCTGCCCAGTTCTGCAAGAACGTCGACTTCGAGCCCTCAAAACGGGCGTTCGATTCCGCCTTCGCCGAGTAGGATTGGCCGGTGTCGCGACGGGTGGCAATTGGCTTCCAAAGGCCGGTCTCCCTCGGCAGCCCGGGAATCCAGCCGGAAAATACTAGGGCGCTCGACTCACCTTTCGGAAGCCCCGCGGCTGGCGTAGAATGAAGGCAATCGCAGTTTTCCGAGTCCTCTGAACCAGCCGAGGAACTGCATCCGCGCGAATCGCCCCGCGTTATCATCGAACGGATCGATAACTTCATTTCGTTTCGCGGAGTCGTCGCGGTCAGTTGCCAAGAGTTTTCTCTCGATGCTCTTCCCTGCCACGAGACGCTAAAACGACAGGCGTATCAGTTGAGCTGATCTTGGCCCGCTGCCGCTCAAGGACGAATCGCTTGGCTTCATCGCATCTCGGCCTGCGACCGCTCACGCGCCGTTGCCGACCCTCGCTGGGGCGTGGCACCCGTGCGCTTTGCCTCTTGATCGCGTCGTTGCTGGTGGTGGCCGTCGCCGACCAGACCATGGCGGATGTCGATCCGTCAGTCGTCGGTCCCGCGGCCCGAAACGCCTCCCCCAAGCATCTTGAGGCCGTTCAGACCGAATTGCAGACGCTGCGAAGGCAACATGCCGCGCGGCTCGATACCCTCGCGCAAGACTTCACCGATCTGGGCCTGGCAGAACCGGCTCAACAGTGCCGGGAACTGGCGGCTCCGCTTTCGACCGCCCTCTTCCGCGTGCAAAAGCTGCCCAAGGAAAAGCAGGCTGAAATCCCCGCTGCGGTTCCGGCTAAAGAGCGCGATCTCCGCGTCACACTGCGGGATGTGCAATCGCGATATGCAACCGAGCTTTATCGACTTTCGCGTAAAGCCCTGTCGGCCGGGTATCCCAGTTATGCCTACGGGCTTGTGCAAGAAGTCGTCCGGCAGAATCCCGACCACCAATACGCACGGCGAATTCTGGGCTACAAGCTCCGCAATAAAGAATGGGTGACGCCGTATGCGGCCGACCGGCTCGACAAAGGCTTTGTCTGGGATGACCTCTACGGCTGGCTGAGAAAACTCGACGTCCCCCGCTATCGCGCCGGCCAGCGGCTTTACGCCGGCCACTGGATGAGCGCCGACAAAGAGGCGGAGATTCGTCGCGATTTTCGCCATGCCTGGCACGTGCGGACGGAGCATTACCTGATCCATACCAATGTCAGCCTCGAGCGAGGCGTTGAAATCGCCAAGTCGCTCGAGCAGTTCCACGCCTTCTTCATGCAGACGTTCGCCGCGTTTTTCAGCACGCCCGAGCAGATGGCGCGGCTGTTTCAAACCTCCGGGCCTAATTCCAACCTGCAGATCCGCCGCGATCCCTATGACGTCGACTACTTCCGCACGCGGCAGGAATATGCCGACCGGCTGCGGCTCAAGATCCCGCAGGTCGACATGACCAACGGCCTGTATTACACGCGCGATCGCGTCGCCTACTTCTTCAACAATCCCGACCAGAAGGAGCAGGACACGCTGTTTCACGAGGCGACGCACCAGTTGTTCTATGAGAATCTGAAGGCCGACCGGATGGTCGCCGTCGACGCGAACTTCTGGATCATCGAGGGCATCGCCTGCTACATGGAGTCCTATCGCACCGAAAATGGCGAGTCCTCGGTGGGAGACCCGCACCACATCCGCATTCAAAACGCCCGCGAGCGTTGCGTTCTGGACAACTACTATGTGCCGCTGGAAAAATTCGCGGCGATGGGCATGACCGAATTCCAGCACAGCCCGAACATCCGCAAGAATTACAGCCAGGCGGCCGGTCTCGCCCACTTCTTTATGCAATATGAAGGGGGCCGCTATCGGGACGCACTGGTCGAGCATCTCGCCGAGATCTACCGCACGAACGGGCGGCAGCGGGCCTACGTCCGCGGCCTCGACGAACTGACGGGCGTCTCTTATGCCGACCTCGACAAGCAGTACGTCGAATACATGCACTCGCTACCGGCCGGCCTTGTCCAGGCCGCGGCGCCCGCGGCTGCGCCGGGCGTTAATCCGCCAGGCGTGAACCAGGCAGCTGCCGGGCGTTGATGTAGACGTCGCCGTCCAACCGCTCGACCGAGATGGTCCGCAGCTCGGCCGCAAGGTTCAGTGCGGCGAGCCCCGATCCGCCGACGGCCCCCGGGGACCGCTCGCCTCCCAGGATCTTGGGAGCGATGAACACGTGAAACTCGTCGATCCGCCGCTCGTCGAAGAGTGCACCCAGGAGTGCCGCCCCGCCCTCCACGAGCACGTTGGTCAAATCGCGACGGCCCAACTCTTTGAGCAGCGCACCCAGGTCGACGCCGAATTGCGCCGGGTTCAAGGCGTCGTTCGGTCGCGCGACGGGCAACTGCAAGACTTCCGCGCCGCGCTCTTTGAGCCGTCGCACGTTTTCAGCGGGCGCCTCTGGGCCGCAGGCCACCAGAAGCGGCGCCTCCCCGACCGTGCGCACCAGTTGCGAGTCGACGGCAAGGGCCGCTTTTGAGTCGATCACGATCCGCGTCGCGATCCGCGGGCCGGGCGGCCGGGCGGTTAACAATGGATCGTCGAGCGCGGCTGTCCGTGCGCCGACCACGATGGCATCCATGCGTCCGCGGAGCCAGTGCACGACTGCGCGGCTCGCTTCATTCGAGATCCAGCGCGACTCGCCCGTGGCCGTGGCGATCTTGCCGTCAAGGCTCATGGCCCACTTGGCGTGCACCCAGGGTTCTCGCCGTTCGACCAGTTTGCGGAAGGGGGCCGTCAGCTCGAGGGCCTCATCTGCCAGGAGTCCTTCTTCGACCTCGACGCCCCCCGCGCGCAGCACAGCAAAGCCCTGGCCGTCCACTCTAGGGAAAGGATCGCGGCAGGCGGCCACGACCTTGCGGATGCCCGCGCGGAGAATGGCGGCGGCACACGATCCCGTTTTGCCCTCGTGGCAGCAGGGCTCGAGTGTGACAAACAGGGTCGCACCGGCGGCTCGCAATCCGGCACTGTTAATCGCCTCGATTTCCGCGTGCGGGCCACCGAATCGCTGGTGCCAGCCCTCGGCAATGAAGCCAAAGGAGTCGTCGACGAGGACCGCCCCGACCGCCGGATTGGGCTCGACGAATCCAATGCCCCGAGTGGCCAATTCCAGGGCGCGGCCCATCACGCCGGCTGCATCGGTGAACCGCCACATGGCGGTCACTCCTGTCCGGGGAGCCAGAGCTTTTTGGATCCCGCGGCCGGCTCGCTCGATCCCGAGGGGGTCCAGAGTCCGCCGCTGGTTGGCGCCGCGCCGCTGCCGACGAGCAGCTCGGCCGAACGTAGCCAGCTCAATTTTTCGGCGTTGGCTGCGGTGAATTGCTCGAGCATGCGCGCGACTTCCGGAACCTTGGGGGCATAGTAGTCGTGCAGCGTGCGATACAAGGTGGGCAGTTCCGCATCATCCGGATTCTCCGCCCGCAACAGAAACTCCATCATCGTCCATTTGCACAATCGCTCGAAGTTCTGAGGCGATCGGGCCGCATGCTCGCGGCCTTTCTGGGCCCAGGCGATCGCATCCGCGTGCCGCTCGTCCTGGTGTGCAATTTCGAGCAACCCCTCGAAGACGCGATCAGGGCCAATCTGCTCGAGACACTGCGGCCGGGCGACGACTTCATTGAGTACGCGCGTGGCGAAGCGGCGGTGCCCAATCACAGCCGCGCCGATAAACGTTCACTAGTTGCGCGTCGGACAGATCGGCAATCGGCAAACGCTGCAGCTGCATCGGCGACAGCGAGCTCAGGGGTTCAGCTGCGGCCGGCGAAAGCGGTTGCAGGGGCTGAAGTCCTAAGCGAGCGAGGATCGCCTCGAGATCGACAATGCCGTTGAGCCGCTCGGAAAGCGCATCGAGCACGTAGACCGCAGCCGTCAGCCGCACGCGGAACCCCGGGTCCGCCGCAATGGCACCCGGGCTCTTGCCGTCGAGCGCAGCCTGCGGAGCGTTCCACCAAATATCATCGACCAAGTGCTTCCACCATCCCTCTTGGATGCGCGCTGGGACGATTCGGGGGCCGCGCTGAACAGCTTGCGCCGGAAGTACGGGGCGAGCTCGCGGGCGACCGGCTCGACCTCGGCATCCGTCAGTTCGTTCCGAGCGGCCGGCTTGGTAATTTCGTCCGCGACCAGTTTCTCGAAGTCCGCCACCCGGGCGTCGAATTCCTTTGTGGCAAATCCCGTGACAATCGCCGCGGCATCCAGATTCTGTTCCGGGAGCGCATCGTAAACCGTGAGCGTTCCTACAACCGAAGGCAGCGCGTCAAAGGCATTCTGGCCCAGTTCCGATTCTTTGGCAACTGCTCGATCGAGCACGATCCATCGCCCGGAAACAGGCGGCCCCTCCGACTCATCCGGCGGCTCCACAGGCAGCGGAAAATAGAGCTCATTGCCTTCCAGCAGGCCGAGCAGCCGCGACGCGGACTTAATCGGAATGTCGACCTCGGTCGACAGGACTCGATCAGGAGAGTGTTTGAGGTCGAGTAACTGCGCGAAGGTTTCGCATTCGACGGCAAATTCAACGTTCGCGGACGCGGCGGCCGCTTTGTGAAACGACTGGGCGGCTCCCGGTTCATCGGCGTTCCATGCGCGGCACAACGCGGCGTTGCGCCACAGCTCGGCGTTGTTCGGCTCGAGTTCGGCGATCTTCGTGAACGTGCGGCCGGCTGGGCCAAAGCAGGCGATTTTCGCCAGCGACGTGGCCTTGTTGGCCTCGGCGGCGTTGGGGCCGTCGCCCGCGTAGGGATGGAGGTTCTGCACACTGCGCAGGGGGTAGGGCGTGCGGACGTCGCCGTCCAGCTTGAGTAGTGCGAGGAACGTATTCTCGCGCGATTTTTCCCCCAAAAGCCGCATCGCGACCGTGAGATACTGGCGTGCCGCCATCATGAACTGCGAGCGAGCCATCACGTCAAAAAGTGTGAGCGCCAGCACGCCGACATGCTCGGGCGAGCGTGTGAAACACTTTTGGAAGGCCCGCAGAATCGTCGGTTGAGCCGCCCGGTAACCCTGGTTGAGCAAAAGCACCAGCGCGGCCCGCGAAACAACGTACGGATGGTCGGGATGCGCCTTGAGGAGCTGTTCGAGGCGGCTTTGCGCCTCCTCGATTTGCCCCAGCGAGAGCAGTATTTCTCCGTGGACCGTGCCGACCCAGGGATTGTCTGGGTTCGACTTTTCGAGCTTCTCGATCGCGGCGAGGGCTTGTCGCGGCTGGTCGTTGGCCTGCAACCGGTTGATTTTCGTCATTTCGTCGATGATGCCGGCGCAGCAGAATTTCAGTTTCTTACCGCTGCCGCACGGGCAGAGCTCATAGACGTCGATCGCCATTGCAGGTGCTTCCTCCGTTCGCCGGCTCCGGCGACAGGCAGACGAACGCATTAATAATGAGAAGCTTCCAACGTGAAGCCCGGCGCATCCCGCGCTCTTTACGGATGGTAGCGGATCAGCAACCGCGAATCGACGGATCGCTGTCGGTTTTCACGAGCGCTCGTCGATGGGCGATGAAATGTGCCAGAGCGGGCTTCGGTGTCCCGTCCGGTCGGATCAAACCGGCGTGCGGGAATTCGTGCGGCACGCTGTCGGCAAGCTGCTTCCAAAAGATCCCCACGACCGGTTGCTTGGCCATTAGCACCGGGAGAACACCGTCGATCCAATCAACTTGTGCCGCCTCGTTCCAGGCTTCCTTCCAGCGGTTCGGTTCGATTTCGATGTCGTGCGAGGCCTGCAAATCATCGGCCCGCGCTTCGGAGGGGCAGGCGAGCGTGATGTAAATCGGAATCCCCAACAGCGACCACAAATCAAGAAGTCTGGAAAGCTCAAGCAGGTCGCGCGGAGCCGATCCGTAGGGCCGAAATCCAACGGCGATCTCCAGATCGACCGCCGAGAGTCCGATGCCCGCGCGTAACAGAGCGTCGACAAATTGGAGGGGCGCCAGTCGATGGGCTCCGCGGGCCTGATATTCGCCCCACGGTTGTCCCACCCGAATCATCACCTGCACTTCCTCGTCGACTTGCCGCACCACTTCCAGGGCGCGGGCCACTAGCCACAGCCGGCTCTCTTCGGATAAACCGAAGGCCCCCCCGGTATTTCCCCGCGTACAGACGTTCCAGGTGCGGATTCTTCCGGCGTAGCGTCCGACGGCAGTCTCCACATAGTCGCAAACGAGGCTCTGCAGATTGGGCAGGTCGCCGCCCCACGAGCCGACCCACGCAGGCATTCCGTCGGCCGAAAGATCGAGTAAGGGTCCGCCGGAGACAAACAGGCGGTTCGCCAGCGCCCACTCCAGCTGAGCGTCCGCCAGATCCCAGTTGGTCTCGCCGGCCGACGTTTCAATGTGCTTCCATTCGACGGGAATCACGGCCGCGGCAAACGATTCGCGAAAGACCGCAGTCGCGCTTTCATCCGGCAAGTACTGGCCCAGGGCGCAGCCAGTCGCGGCGGCAGGCTGGGGCGACCGCTTGCGGCGGGCAGAAAGCCGCTGGCCGGCGTAAGCGCTGACGGCCATCTCGGCCGCTTCGAAGGCCAGCGCCAGCGACTGCGTGACGGGCTCGACGGTCTGTGCCGGCTGGCCCTGCAGGGCGACGGCTTCGCGAAACTTGCGTTGTGCCGCCTGAAATGGAGCGTCGAAGGATGGAGGAATCACCATCCCGCCCACTTCCCACGCGGACACCTGGTCGCGCAGCTGGGAGATTTTCCCCCGCGCCAACTCCAGCGGCAGCAGGTACGGTTCCTCGCGCTCCGGCAAGGAAGCCGTCGAAGTGACCGGTCGCCCGAAACCCTCAACCGGCCAGGCGACATGCAATCGCCCGCTTTCGCTCGACGTGCGGCGACAACTCACGACGTTGCCGGCCACGTCAATCTGAGTGGAAAAGACACGGCCATCGGCGCCGCTAAGATAGGCGTCGAAAACTTCCGGCCAACCGTCGAGCATCTCCGGCGGATAAACGAAGAACCGCATCACCCCCATTCTGGATCCTTGCTCAAAACGGCAATTTCCCAGTCTAAAGCACTCGGGGCCAACTTTCGACACGTTTCCCGGGCCGAACGCGAGAAATCGGCGGCGACCGCTCGGTTTCGAGCAGCCACGGTCGAGAAGTGGCCGCGGTAGTCGTCCGCAGATCGTTGTCACGCTTTTCCCACCGCGATACAGTGGGTCCGGACAGGGTGTCCCGATCGCGTTCCGAGGCGTGTTTTCCCGGTCGCCGCCGCGCAAATGTGCGGATGGCTCGCCCAGGGCTCGGACGCGGCAAGGATCGGCATTTCGCTAGCGAACGGAAAGGTGCGATGGCTCGCTCGGCGCCTCTGCAAAGTTCGATTTCCGGTTTTCCTGTGCGGCGCGGCAAAGTCCGGGACATCTACGATTTCGGCGATCGGCTTCTGTTCGTGGCGACCGATCGCATCAGCGCGTTCGACTGGGTCTTGCCGAACGGCATCCCCGACAAAGGACGCGTGCTGACGCAGCTCAGCGAAATGTGGTTCGGTCGCCTCGACGTGCCGCACCACCTGTTGAGTATGGACATCGGCGTGTTGCCGCTGCCGGCCGGCGTCGATCGCGAAAGTCTCAACGGCCGCAGCATGGTCGTGAAAAAGACGGAGGTCGTGCCAATTGAATGCGTTGTGCGGGGATACTTGTCCGGTTCCGGCTGGAAGGAGTATCAAAAGACCCGCGCGGTCTGCGGCGTTGCACTTCCGACCGGGTTGCGTGAAAGCGAGCGTTTGGCCGAACCGATCTTCACGCCCGCCACGAAGGAGGAATCGGGGCACGACGTAAACATCTCGTTCGAGCGGATGTGTGAGATCGTCGGCAAGGACACGGCCGGACGTCTCAAGACGTTGAGCCTGGAAATCTACCGCCGCGGGGCCGAGCACGCCCTTCAAAAGGGGATCATCATCGCCGACACGAAGTTCGAGTTCGGCTCGATCGGCGGCCAGCTAATTTTGATCGACGAAGTGTTGACGCCCGACAGTTCGCGATTCTGGCCGGTCGATTCCTACGAACCGGGCCGTTCGCCCCCCTCGTTCGACAAGCAATTCGTCCGGGACTGGCTCGAGACGACCGGTTGGGACAAGAACAGCCAGCCGCCGACACTCCCACAGGACGTCGTTGACCGGACGCGGGCGAAATACGTCGACGCCTTCACGCGGCTGAGCGGCAAAGAGTTCGCCTATCGCTGATCGATCCCGGTGAATGGCAACGACTTCCGCGGCGTAGTCGGACGCGCGATCCCCGCAGATTGGCCCGAGTTTTTGCCGCGTTCTAAGCCGAGAATCTGGGCGTGTCGTGTCGGAATCTATTTGCGATTCGCTCATAAATTCCGCATAATAAGCGTGCTTTTATCGGTGTTTGGTTCGCTCCCAAAGCCCCGGAGAGCGAAGGGGTCGTCATGGCATCCGCTGATCCACGCCGCACCAAGGGTGCCGACAAGACGGTCAATCAAGCGCTTGCGGAAACAAGCGTTCCCGGGTCTGGGCCAGCCATGGGAGATACGTTCGTGCCGAGCGACCAGGAATCGTCGCCGGGCGCCGCCAAGGAAGCAAAGCCCGCTTCGGCTACCCCGTCGACCCGAGTCGGCGCCCCCGCGCCCACCAAGCCGTCCAGCGCCGACGGCGAGGCAAAAAAGAGCAAAAAGATCACCCAGCTGGGCGACTTCAAGCTCGAAAGGAAGCTCGGCCAAGGGGGCATGGGCACCGTCTACCTGGCGACTCAGACCAGTCTCGACCGCAAGGTCGCCCTCAAGACGCTGTCGCCGGAATTCGCCAAGAAGCCCGACTTCGTCCAGCGGTTTCTGCGGGAAGCCCGCTCGATGGCCCGATTGCAGCACCCGAACGTGGTGCAGGTCTACGCGGCCGACAGCGTGAGCGGGGTCAATTTCGCCGCCATCGAGTTTATCGATGGGCGGAGCATGCAGAACTGGATGAACGACGTCAAGCAGCTGAACGTCGGAGACGCGCTGCACGTGACCCTGGTTTGTGCCGACGCGCTCAAGCACGCGCACGACCAAAACATGATCCATCGCGACATCAAGCCCGACAACATCCTGGTGACGAGCAAAGGCGTCGTCAAAGTCGCCGATTTCGGGCTGGCCAAGGCCCTCGACGAAGACGTGTCGATGACTCAAAGCGGCACGGGCTTGGGCACTCCGCTCTACATGGCCCCGGAACAGGCCCGCAACGCCAAGCACGTCGACAAGCGGTCGGACATCTATGCTTTGGGAAGCACGCTTTACTACTTTGTCACGGGCAAACTCCCTTTCAGCGGCGAAAACACGCTCGAGCTGATCATCGCCAAGGAAAAAGGGACCTACACCAGCGCCCGCAAGCTGAATCCCAAGGTTTCCGAGCGGCTCGATCTGATCATCGGCAAGATGCTGCTGAAGGATCCGAAAGATCGCTACGCCGATTGTGCCGACATCATTCGCGACATTGGCGGTCTGGGACTGGCGAACCCCGCGCTCAGTTTCATCGAGTCGTCCGGGGGAACGGCCGTGGTCAACGCGTCGGTCGCCGCCGCGTCAGCCGCGAGCCTCTCGCGCATGCAAGGCGGCCAAGGCCCCGGCGTCAACTCGACACGATCGGACGTCCGCCTGCCCCCGCCCAGCGATCGCCTGACCTCCGCCCAGGACGCGGCCCGCAACGCGACGAAGGCGGCCGCCGTCCCCAACAGAAACTGGTTCGTGCAGCAAAAAAATGCCGCGGGAAAGGTCGTTATCGCCCGCATGTCGACGCCGGAAATAATGGCCGGCATCAAGGGCGAGACGCTCGATCCGGCTGCCAAGGCCAAGGATTCGCCCAACGGCACCTTCCTGCCGCTGATGCAATATCCCGAGTTTCAGGCGCTGGCATCCAATCGGGCCGTCAAGATGCAGGCCGACGCGAAGTCCCGCAAGACTCAGGACATTTATGCCAAGATCGACCGCCAGGAGGCGCGTCGCAAACGCTGGCGCTGGTTGCGAACCCTCGTCTCGAATGTGAAGGGGCTCGTCAGCTTGGTCGTTTATCTGGCCGTGATTGTCGGAGTCTGCTTTGCCGCATGGCAATGGGGCATTCCGCTCGTCCGCGAAAAACTAGCGGGAGGACAGTCAAATCCGCCCGCCGCTCCGGTGCCCGGCACTCCTGTCCCAGGCACTCCGGCTCCCGGCGCCCCCGCCGCTCCGCCCAGTCAGCCAGCCGCTGCCAATGGGCACTAAGGACCCGCGCGTCGACGCGTATATCGCCAAGGCGGCCGATTTCGCGAAACCCGTGTTGCGGCACGTTCGCAAGCTGGTCCACGAAGTTTGTCCCAACGTTCAAGAGACCATCAAATGGGGCAGCGCGTTCTTCGTGGACGGCGGCAACATTTGCGGCATGTCCGCCTTTAAGAAGCACTGCGGCATTATCATTTGGCACTATGAGCGAGGGTCCTGGGCGGCGAAGAACGAACAGGGTCGCGGTGAGCTCGGCAAGATCACGGGGCTGGCCGACCTC
Organism: uncultured Planctomycetaceae bacterium; assembly: GCA_963800135.1. GTDB lineage: Bacteria > Planctomycetota > Planctomycetia > Planctomycetales > Planctomycetaceae > DASPSM01. The sequence goes on from CAWCZR010000007.1 coordinate 205,479, forward strand.
CCGAGCGATGCCGAGCTCAAGCGGTGTATCAAATACTCGATGCAGCAGAACGCCGCCGGCGTGAAAAAATCGCGCACGAACGGCAAACCTAAGCCGAAGCTGCCGGTTCCGCCCGAGTTCACCGCGGCCTTGAAAAAGAACGCGAAAGCACGGGCAACCTACGAAAGCTTTCCACCGGGCAAGCAACGCGACTACCTCGAGTGGTTCCACGACGCCAAACAACCGGAAACTCGTAACCGCCGCATCGCAACAGCCATCGAATGGCTCGCCGAGGGCAAGTCACGCAACTGGAAGTACGAGCGCAGCTAGCCCAATCGTTCGTGCCCGACTCGCCCCCTCGCCTGCTTTGCGGATGAGCTGTCCGGGCTTTTGACTTGCCCGCGCGGGTCGCCTTATAACGAAAGAGTGGCCACAACGGGCGCCGAAAGGTTGGGTGCGGGCGCCAGAATCGAATCTAGCTCGCGCAATCGCACTTGGAGTTTCAAAGATGGGTCGGCGTGTCGCCTTGATCACCGGAGTGACCGGGCAGGACGGCGCGCTCTTGGCCGAGCTCTTGCTGTCCAAAGGCTACGCCGTCCACGGCATCAAGCGTCGTTCTTCGTCTTTCAACACGGCCCGCGTCGACCATTTGTACGTCGACCCGCACGAAACCGACGGGCAGTTCCGGATGCACTATGGCGACATGACCGACGCCACCAACCTCATCCGCATCATCCAGGAGACGCAACCCGACGAGATCTACAACCTGGCCGCCCAAAGCCACGTGCAGGTCAGTTTCGAAACGCCCGAATACACGGCCAATGCCGATGCGCTCGGCACGTTGCGACTGCTCGAGGCGATTCGCATTCTCAAGATGGAACCACGCGTCCGCTTCTACCAGGCGTCGAGCTCGGAGATGTACGGCGACGCACCGCCTCCGCAGGATGAACAGAGTCCCTTTCGTCCCCACAGTCCCTACGCGGCGGCCAAGGTCTACGCCTACTGGGTGACGGCCAACTATCGCGAAGCGTACGGCATTCATGCCTCCAACGGCATCCTCTTCAATCACGAGGGCCCCACCCGCGGCGAAACGTTTGTGACTCGCAAGATCACGCGGGCCGTCGCCGCGATCGAGGCCGGCCGCCAAGAGACGGTCTATCTTGGCAACCTCGACGCCTGCCGCGATTGGGGCCACGCCCGTGATTTTGTCGACGGCATCTGGCGGATCGCGCAGCAGGACCAACCGGATGATTATGTCCTCGCGACGGGCGAGGCGCACTCGGTCCGCGAATTCGTCGAGCGGGCATTCGTGGCGATCGGCATGCCGCTCACGTGGCGAGGAGCTGGCGTCGACGAACTAGGCTTCGACGCTCGGGGAACGCGTCGTGTGGCCGTCGATCCGCGTTACTTTCGCCCCACGGAAGTCAACGCCCTATTGGGTAATCCCGCCAAAGCCCGCGAGCGGCTCGGATGGAAACACACCGTCGGTTTTGAACAACTGGTCCGCGAAATGGTGCAGTCCGATCGCGAGTTGCTCGCAAAAGGTTCCTAGTCCGGATCCTCGTCGACCAATCGATCGTTGCAGGCCAATACCTCGATGACCCCGCCGCAAGAATTTGAATGTCCTTTTCGCCTGGCGAACCGGCGCGTCTGGGTGGCCGGCCACGGGGGAATGGTCGGGCAGGCGTTGTTGCGGCGGCTGCAAAAAGAAAACTGCATCCTCCTGACAGCCGAGCGGACCGTTGATCTGCGCCGCCAGCGCGAGACCGAGGACTGGCTTCGCGACAACCGTCCCGACGCGATCTTTCTGGCCGCGGCCAAGGTCGGCGGGATCCTCGCCAACGACACGCGCCCGGCCGAATTCCTCTATGACAACCTGCTAATTCAGGCCAACGTCATCGAAGCGGCCTGGCGCTCTGGCGTGAAGAAGCTGCTGGCATTGGGCTCTTCGTGCATTTATCCCAAGGAGGCGCCGCAACCACTAACCGAAAGTGCGCTCCTGACCGGACCGTTGGAACAGACGAACAAGGCCTACGCCGTCGCGAAAATTGCCGGCCTGATGCTCTGCGAGAGTTATCGCCGGCAGTATGGCGCCGATTTTATTGCGGCAATGCCGACCAACCTGTACGGCCCCGGCGACAATTTCGATCTCGAATCGAGCCACGTGGTTCCTGCACTCATGCGAAAGATCAATGAAGCCGGTCGGCAGGGGAAGTCGACGGTCACCATCTGGGGTACCGGCCAGCCGCGGCGTGAGTTTCTCCATGTCGACGACTGTGCGGATGCGCTCGTGCATCTGATGACGCACTACTCGGGCGCCGCGCACGTGAACGTCGGCACCGGCAGCGATATCGCAATTCGCGATCTGGCCGTTTTGATAGCCCAAATTGTCGGCTACGCGGGCGAGTTTGTTTACGACACGTCGAAGCCCGACGGAACTCTCATCAAGCGACTCGACGTGAGCAGACTCAGCGAGCTCGGCTGGAAAGCCTCCGTCGATCTCGAGACCGGGCTGCGGCAGACCTACGAGTGGTACTGCGACCACGCACAAACTGTCCGCGCCTGACGTTCAAGGGATCTCGGCAGGCGCTCCGCCGGGAGGCTGCCCTCTTAGAACTTCCTGACGAAGTTCTAATCGCCGCAACCGACTTCCAGGTTCATCGCCGTCTGCAACAAACGCGTCTCGTGGCGGCGATGTGCCACCAGGCGAGTCATCCATTGACGGACGGTTGAGTTCACCCGAACCGCGTCGCGCTCGTAGGGACCAGACGTGTCCAGACGGTCACGCAGCGCTTGCAGCGACAACACCAAGAGGCGTTGCTCGTTCTGCAAATCCTCGACGTGCCGATACCAACTCGGATACTCGTCGAGAACTTCGCTTAAGTAGCCGCTGGATTCCTTGAGCGCCATCTCGCGCGGCATGGTGTCCAGCAATGCGTCGAGAACGGCGATCAGCCAGCTGCGGGTGAATTGATCGGCCGGTTCCTCGAGCAGATCGCGAAGATCGCCGAGTAGGATATATTCCAGGGCCGTGTAATCTTCGAGAGATTCGCAGGCTGCCGCGTCGAAGTGGATGCGGTCCATCGTGTGACCTCCTTCACTTACGTGCCAGGATGCGTCGGGCCCTGTGTGCCATTGCAGATTGTGTGCCGAAGCGGCGATCGCTACTTCGACCCGACGCGATCAACTCCTTTGTCCACGGTCGACGCCCTCCTTTGCGGACCGGCCCTGGAAATCGGCGCCTGAATTTCGCGGAGAATACCGCGAATTGTCGCACGCCGCTGGCCCGTTGACTGCTTCCACTCTTCAGTCTACGTCGCCCCAAACCGAAGGTCAAAGAAAATCCAGCGCGACCGGTTTCTTCAACTCAATTTGTAAAACTGAACGGCGTTGTCGTGAAACAGCCGCTTCTGGAAGTCGCGCGAGCGGCTGGCGACGATCGTCTGCAGTGTCGCCAACCACTGCTGCCACGTTGCCACGCCGGTGCAGACGGGCCAGTCGCCTCCAAAAAACACGCGACGGTCGCCAAATGTGTCGAGACAGAAATCGATGGTCGGTGCGAGGTCGGCGGGCTTCCAGTGGCCGGGCCGCGCCGTCGCGACGATTCCCGAAATCTTGCAAACGACGTTCGAGTGCGCGGCGGCTTCGTGCATTGCGTGTTCCCATTCGGCCCGCTGCCTGGCATCAGTCGATTGCGCGTCCCAATTGCCGCAATGATCGATCACGAAACGCGTCTGCGGACACTTATCGATGAGGCGGACGGCGTCCATCAGCTCCGCGGGCCGCATGCAGAGATCGAAACTCAGGCCAAGCTGCCCAAGCAGATGGACGTTTTCGACGAACTGCCGTTCCAGGCACATTCCTTTGGGGCGATCGGGGTCGTGCAGCACCATCCGCACCCCTTTGACGTACGGATTCTGCGCATACTCCTTGATGTAGTCCGCGAACCGCTCACTTTGCATCGAGCCGCCGATCACGGCCCCGGCCATCCGGCTCCCCGGCTGACGGCATAAGTTGATGACATACTCGGCTTCGACCGTGTGCTGCCGCGGATCGCAGGCCACCTCCATGTAGATGGTCTTGACGACGTTCGCGCCCGCCGTGGCCGCGTCGTAATCCTTGAGCAAGTAGTTGTGCGCCAGCGGCTTGCCCTTCGGCAAACTCATCCAGGGGAGCCGCAGCTTGCTCAAGTCCCACAAATGCACATGCGTATCGACAATCGGCAATGCGTCGTGGGACACGGCGATCTCCTGGGCGGCCGGCAGCGTAGCCGTCACTTGTCCCGCGGCAAGAGTTGCCAGTGCGGTTCCGGCCGCAGTCGAAAGAAAGTCTCGCCGGGAGACGTCGGCAGCACCGCGGTCTAAGACGTTTACAGCCATGGCAGCAAAATCCCCTTCAGACTTTTAGGCGCGCTCGATCCGCGCGATGTCGTCGATCGAAATCGGGCCGATCTCAGACGCGCGTCCGGACGCCCCCGGCTCGCCTGACAACAGAAACAACCGCCCCGCTGCACTTTTGCGATTGTCGGGATATCCAGAATGCACCTGCTCGTTCCGCAGGGTGACGCGAACCGCGTTCGTCTCGTTCACGCCGGCCAATCCCTCGTGCACAATCTCCGGAAATCGGCTCCACGCCCAAGTCCACAATGTGGATTTGGAGTCCACCTTGCCGGCAATGTCTTCCCATTCCAGCTCGGCTCGTTTGAGGTCGGCCAGTCGCGCGGAACGGCACCACGGCTTGAGCACCTGCTCCAGCCAATCGCGGCGTGAAGCAATGAGATCGGCAAAAGTGTTCACGATTCCGATTTTCTCATGCCCCGATCACTTTTCGCCACCGAAGCCGTTCTTAGTCCAGCTGGTCGCCGGACTGCGTTGGACGGTCGACGGGGCACGCGTTAACATTAAACTCCATTGATGCGTCGATTGCCGCCCGCCGGTGACGATCAATGAAGCGCTCCCGCCTGGGTCTCCCGCCCCACGCCTTCCTGCTTTCGGCGATTTGTTCGGCCTGCTGCCTGTCGCTTGTGGCAAGTCCGTCCTGCGCTCAAGGACCAGCCAAAGGGAACGGCAAAGACCGCGCGAAGATCGAATTCGCCACCCAGATTGAGCCGATTTTCGCCCAACACTGCCTCAAGTGCCACGGCGGCAAAGACTCGCAATCGGGCCTGCGACTCGACAGCCTGGGGGCAATCCTCAAAGGAGGCGACCGCGGAGCGGCAGTCGTTCCCGGCAACGCAGCAAAAAGCCTGCTCGCGAAGGCGCTGCAAGGTGAAGGCGGCCTCACGCCGATGCCCGCCGAGGCGCCGCGCCTTCCGAAAGAAACCATCGCCCGCGTGGTCCGCTGGATCAATGAAGGGGCGACCGGACCGGCCGAATCGACGGTCGGGCCGCGACCGACGCACTGGGCTTTTGTTCCCGTCGCTCACCCCCGCGTGCCGGCAATGGCTCCCGGCGATCGCCCGGGCAATCCCATCGACGCCTTCATTCGGCAGCGGTTGGCGGCCGAGCGACTTGCCCCGTCACCCGAAGCTGATCGATCCACGCTGATCCGCCGCCTCAGTTTTGATCTTCGCGGGCTGCCGCCGAGTCCCGATGAAGTGGAAGAATTCCAACGCGATGCCCGCCCGGACGCCTACGAACGGCTCGTTGACCGCATGTTGGCGTCGCCGGCTTACGGCGAGCGGTGGGGACGTCACTGGCTTGACCAGGCCCGCTATGCGGATTCCAACGGCTACACCGTTGACAGTCCGCGGCAAATTTGGCGCTATCGAGACTGGGTCATCGCCGCCACGAATGCCGACCTGCCGTTCGATCGCTTCGCGTTGGAACAGCTGGCCGGCGACCTGCTGCCGAAGCCGACACCCGACGAACTGGTCGCCACCGGCTTTCACCGCAACACACTCACCAACGAGGAAGGCGGCGTCGACAAGGAGCAATTCCGCGTCGAGTCGGTGATCGATCGCGTCAACACGACGGGCACGGTCTTCCTGGGTCTGACGGTCGGCTGTGCCCAGTGCCATCAGCATAAGTTCGACCCGATCTCCCAGCGCGACTATTACAACCTCTTTGCGATCTTTAACAACTGCGACGAGCCGTCCTTCCAGGTGGCGACGGCCGCCCAGGCGTCGCAATTGAAGCGGTTGACGCGCGAGATTGCCGAGGCCGAACGCCCGCTCATCGAGCACGATCGGGGTCTACGGTCGCGGCAAGCTGCCTGGGAGCAGACAATCTCCGCGCGGCCGCCGGTGAATTGGGCGACGGCCGTCCTGTCGACAGTCCGCACCGAAAAAGGAACGCAGCTCAATCCGGTCGGCGACGGTTCGCTCGTCGTCGATTTCAGCGTCCCGGCGAACGACACGTATCACCTCGAGTTTGATGTTCTCTCCGACAACGTCGATGCGATCCGGCTCGAAGCCCTGACGCACCCGAGCTTGCCGCTCTCGGGGCCGGGCCGCAGCGACGCTACCGGCAACTTTGTGCTGAGCGAGTTCGAGGTGAATGCCCGCCCGCTGGCCGGCAGTGCAACCCAGGCTTGGACGCCGATTAAACTGGCGGCCGCCGTCGCCGATCATTCACAGGAGGGCTACCCCGCTGCGTTTGCCATCGACGGCGACCGCAGCACGGGCTGGGCGATCGGCACGAAAATTGGCAATCCGCACATCCCTCGCGAGTTCGTGGTCGTTCCGCGAAATCCGATCCGCATGGCCGGCGGCATGCGCATAGAAGTCGTGCTTCGCCACGAGCACTCGGAGCCCAACTACCTCGTCGGCTGCTTGCGACTGAGCACTGCCGTCGGCCCGGTCGAAGCGTTGCTGGTCCCCAATTCCATCCGCGGCCTGGCGCTCGTCCCGGTCAATAAGCGCACCCGACAGCAGCGCGCCGAGTTGTCGGCAGCGTTTTATGAAACCGATGTCACCCGCAGACCGCTGGGGTCGCGAGTCGCGGTGCTCAAGTCACAGAAAGCCGCGCTCGATCGGCGCGTGCCGACGACCTTGGTGCTGACCGAGCGAAAAACTCCCCGCGAGTCGCACGTGCTGATCCGGGGCGACTTTCTCCGCCTGGGCGCCGTCGTGACCGGCGGTGTGCCTGAGTTCCTGTCGCCGTTGCCGCCCTCGAAGGAGCGGCCGACGCGCATCGATCTGGCTCGCTGGCTGTTTGATCCGGCCAATCCCCTCACCGCCCGCGTAACCGTCAATCGTGCGTGGCAACATTTCTTCGGCTCGGGTTTGGTCGATACGGAAAACGACTTCGGCACCCAGGGCTCGCGTCCCACGCATCCCGCGCTCCTCGATTGGCTCGCCGGCGAGCTAGTGCGCCGTGGTTGGAGCCAAAAAAGCCTGCACCGCTTGATCGTCACGTCGGCATCTTATCGACAGTCGTCGGAACTGCGAGACGATTTGTTGCGCCGCGATCCCGGCAATCGCTGGCTCGCGCGGCAATCGCGGCTTCGCCTGGAAGCGGAATCGGTCCGCGACGCGGCACTCACCGCAAGCGGTCTCTTGTGCCGGAAGATCGGTGGACCGAGCGTCTACCCGCCGCAGCCCGAGGGGTTTTTTGTGATCACTCAGCAAAAAAAGGCGTGGCCCGAAAGCCGGGGGCCCGATCGCTATCGCCGGGGCATGTACACCTACTTTTGGCGGAGCAGCCCGTACCCGATGCTGCCGACATTCGATGCTCCCGACGGCAATACCACCTGCACGCGCCGCAATCGCTCCGACACTCCCCTTCAAGCCCTCACCTTGGCCAACGACCGGGTCTTTGTGGAAATGTCCGACGGCCTGGCCGCCCGCATCGTACGTGAGGCGGGCGGCGATCACCGCGCACGAATCCGGCGAGCTTTCTTGGTTTGTCTCGCCCGCGAACCGAGCGCGGCCGAAGAAGACCGGCTCGGCGCGTTCCTGGCGGCTCAAACAGGTCCCGCGAGCGAAGCCTGGCGCGCGACCGCCCGTGTGCTGCTCAATCTTGACGAATTCATTACCCGGGAATGAGCCCGATGAGTCCAGACGAAACCGAATTACGCAACCTGACCCGACGGCACTTCTTCGCCGAATCCAGTCTGGGCATCGGCTCGGTTGCATTGGCGTCGCTCCTCAGCGGCAACCCGCTCCTGGCCGCACCGAATACGCGTCAAACCAACCCGCTGGCGCCGGCATTACCGCACTTCGCCGCGAAAGCCAAGCGGGTGATCTTCCTGTTCATGGCCGGCGGCCCCAGCCAGCTGGAGCTGTTCGACAGCAAGCCGAAGCTGCAGGCACTGGATGGCCAGGTGATCCCCGCCTCGTATGTGAAGAACAAGCGATTCGCCTTCATCAAGCAGAGACGCCAAACTCCTGGGCACGCGACGCAAGTTTCGCCGCTACGGCCAAAGCGGCCTGGAAATGTCGACGCTCTTGCCGCACCTGGGTTCGGTCATCGATGAGTGCACGCTCATTCGCAGCATGAAGACCGACGTTTTCAATCACGGGCCGGCCAAGTTGTTCGTCAATACGGGCTCTTCGCGATTCGGCCGTCCGTCGATGGGGGCCTGGGTCACGTATGGCATCGGCAGCGAATCGGAAAGTCTGCCCGCGTTCGTCGTCTTACTCTCGGGCCCGCGCGGGCCGCGGGGTGGAGCGCCGCTGTGGGGCAGCGGATTCTTGCCGACGACCTATCAGGGTGTCGCGTTCCTGAACGGCTCCGAGCCGATTCTCAATTTGTCGAATCCGCAGGGTGTCGACCGCCGCGCCCAGGGTGAATTTGTGGAGGCGGTGCGCGATCTGAATTCATTGCGGCTCAACCAGGTGCGCGATCCCGAAATTCCGACCCGCATCGCCGCCTACGAAATGGCTTACCGGATGCAGACGAGCGCCCCCGAGCTCATGGACCTCACTCGCGAGACGAAGCAGACGCTCGCCGATTACGGTGCCGATCCGCGCACGCCCTCATTTGCCCGCAACTGCCTGCTGGCCCGCCGGCTGATCGAAAAGGGCTCACGTTTCGTGCAGCTTTATCACACCGACTGGGACCATCACGGCAACCCGGGCACCAACTTGGGACAGCCGCTCGACGACCGCTGTCGCGAAGTCGACCGTCCGGCCGCGGCGCTGATTCGCGATCTCAAGCAGCGGGGACTACTCGACAGCACGCTCGTCATTTGGGGCGGCGAATTCGGCCGCACGCCCCAGGGCGAGCCGCGCGAGGTGCCCGGCCGCGATCACCACATCGAAGCCTACACCATGCTCTTGGCCGGCGGCGGGGTGAAAGGCGGCACGAGCATCGGGCAGACCGATGAGATCGGCTACTACGTCACGGAAGACCCGGTGCACGTTCACGACCTGCAGGCAACCGTGCTGCATTTGCTGGGACTCGACCACAAACAGCTCACGTACCGATTCCAAGGACGCGATTTCCGATTGACTGATGTGGCGGGCAATGTGGTGCGGAAAGTCCTGGCATGAAGCGCGACGCCGTCCTGCGCAAGGTGCTGTGGGCGACGGTGGTCTACAACCTGATCGGAGCATCCGCGTTCGCGTTCCCGGCTTCCGTGGGGCAACTCGCCGGCTTGCCGGTGCCGGTCCCGCTGGTTTACAGCGTGATGCTCACGCTCTTTGTGCTGCTCTTCGGTGCGGCTTATGCCTGGCTGGCACTTCAGCCGACGATCGACCGGCCGATGGTCGGTTTCGCCGCCTGCGGGAAGGCGAGCGTCTTTGTGGCGGCGGTCGTCTTATGGGCGACGGGCGAGGCGTCCGCGTGGCTGATTCCCGGCGCGACCGGCGATTTGATTTTCGCCGCCGTCTTTGCGTGGTGGTTAAGGTCGCCGGCGGTCGCTCCCCCAGTCACCACCAACCGGTAACGTCCCCGCGAACGAACAGAAGTTCGCCGCAGGAGCCGGTTCACTCGGGGGTGCCGGGGTCCGACAGCAATTGCTTTTCGATCGCCAAGCCCAAGCTCCGCATCTTGGCCCGCAGGGTCGTTCGCGAAATCCCCAGCACTTCGGCCGCTTGCACCTGGTTGCCTTTCACGTGCCGCAGCACCGTCTCAAGGACTAGGCGGTCGACCGTGGTTGTGACCCTTTGATAAATATCCGATTCGCCGCGCCGCATCAGTTCGCTCACCATCTCGACCACGCGCAGATTCTCGGAACTCGACTCGGGCCCCGCGGCCTGGCCGGAGGGTTCCTCTCGCAGATGGGAGGGAAGACAATCGAGCGTGATCACTTCGGTGGGCGACTGGACGTAGGCGTGCTTGATCGCGCTTTGCAGCTCGCGAACGTTGCCCGGCCACGGGTAAGCCTCGAGCACGCGGAGCGCATCGGGCGCCACCGAGGTCACCCGCTTGTGCAGATCGCGGTTTAAAATCCGCAGAAAATGCGCAATCAACAGTGGCAGATCGTCTTTGCGATTGCGAAGCGGCGGCAGGTGAATCGTCACCACCTTCAACCGATAGAGCAGATCCGAGCGAAACTCGCCGGCGGCCACCTTGCGTTCGAGGTCCTGATTCGTGGCGGCAATCACGCGGACGTCGGTGCGAATGGTTTCCTCGCCGCCGACCCGCTCGAACTGCTGCTCCTGCAACAGCCTCAAGAGTTTGGGCTGCGTGGCCAGTGTCATGTCGCCGATTTCGTCGAGAAACAACGTCCCCTTGTCGGCCTGTTCGAAGATACCGATCCGGCGGCGATCGGCCCCGGTGAAGGAGCCCTTTTCGTGTCCGAAGAGCTCGCTTTCGAGCAATCCTTCAGGCATGGCGGCGCAGTTGATCGCCAAAAACGGCCCCTGGCTGCGGCCGCTGTGCTGATAGATCGCCCGGGCCACCAGCTCCTTGCCGGTTCCGCTTTCCCCCTGCAGCAACACGGGGACGTCGAGCGGAGCGACGCGGCCGATCGTCTTATACAGGTCCTGCATTTCCGGCGTGTGCCCGACGATGCGGTCGACCGTTCCCTCGTCGGCGACTTCGTCCTCGGCAAAGACAGCCGGCACGTGACGCAGTCGGCTCAATTCGATCGCTTTGTTCACCAGCTCGCGCAGTTGATGGAAGTCGACCGGCTTGAGCAGGTACTCGAAGGCTCCCCGCTTGGTCGCCTCGATCGCCGTGTCGGCCGTGCTAAAGGCCGTGATGATGATCACAGGCAAACGGGGGTCGATGCGGCGAATCTCCTCGAACGCCTCCAGACCCGGCTGATCGGGCAGACGCACATCGAGAATCACGGCGTCGGGTGGCTGGCGTCGGACGGCCTCGATCCCCAGGCGCGCGGTCCCGGCCGTCGCCACCTCGAGCGTCTCGGAACTCAGGCTCTTGACCAGCGAGTATTGCAGGTTTGGTTCGTCGTCAATGACGAGCAATCGGGCCATCAGCACAACTCAGACGATTCTTGAACGGAAGGACCACACTTGATCACAAACGAGCCGGCACCACCCCCGCGGCGGACATCTCGGCATGCGAAATTGCCGGCAGTCGGACGGTGAATTCGGCCCCGCCTTCGGGTCGGTTGACCGCCTCGATCTGGCCGCCATGCGACTCGACAATTCGCTTGCAGATCGACAGCCCCAACCCGATTCCGGTCGGCTTAGTCGAAACGAACGGCTCGAAAATCTTGGAGCCCAGTTCGCTCGGCAATCCTCGTCCCGTGTCGCGGACGCGGACGGTGACCCAACCGGGGCCGCCGTTGGTCGCATCTTCGGCCGTCTCGATTTCGACCGAGATTGACCCACCCTCGGGCACGGCGTCAAGCGCGTTGAGGACCAGGTTGAGCAGAACCTGCCGCACTTGTCCCATGTCGGCACGGATGGTGATCGGCTGGTCCTCGGGCGACTCGCAGGAAATCCGCACTCCCTCCCGTCCCGCTCGCGGGAGGACCAGGTCGAGCACTTGCCCGACCAGAAGTCGCAGATCGAACGTGCGCCGCTCGATCTCCGGCGGTCGGGCAAAATCCAAAAATGTCTCGGCCGACCGCTCGAGCCGCGTGATCTCCTCTTCGAGCACTAGTAGATCGCGGTCGGCCAGATTGGGGGGCGACGCCTCGGCCGCCGCCTGCACGAGGATTTTCATCGCCATCAGCGGGTTGCGCAGCTCGTGGGCGATTCCCGCCGCCATCTGCCCAACCGCGGCCAACTGCTCGGCCCGCAGCGCTTCGCGGCGGCTTTCCTGCAACCGCTCGACGACGGCCCCGATCTGGTCGGCGATTTTGTGGAGGACGATTTCGATTTCTTCCAGGCCCGCCTGTGCGGAAAACGTGATCGGCCCCACGATCTCGTTCAGCTTTCCGGCCGCGTCCTGAATCGGCAAGCTGAGACGCACGATCGACCGCGAAAATCCCCGGGCAATTCCGAAACCGGCGACCAAACCCGACACCGGGCCGCAAATGCCCAGCAGGAACAATCCCAGCACGACCCGATTGCCCATCAGCAGGTTCTTGGCGTTCGAGTTCTCGATGTCTTCCTCGTTCGTATCCAGGTAAACCTGCGCGGGTTTGAGCAACTTATCTTCGAGCACAGGGATCAGCTGGTTGATCTTCGACTTCCGCTCTTCGAGGGAGTCCTTCGCTTCGACGATCTGGTCGAGCTGGTTGAAAAAGTCCGCCGATCCCTCCCGCAACTGGCGGACGTCGAGCTTCTCCCGCTCGGTCGCCGCAGCCGCTTCGGCCTCGAGAATCCAATGATTGATGTCGTTCTGGGCGCCACCGGCCGACTGGAGCGATTGGGGATCCCCGGACTTTAAATATTGATTGAGCTCCGTGCGGACGTCCCGAATGCCGATCGCCAGTTTTTCGCCCGCCCGCAGACCGGCGACGTCGAGCGAAAGCTGGTTGGAGACCCCTTTTTGCGAGGTTTTGACCTGCCAGGCCGAAACGACCCCGACGATCAGCGGTATGGCGCTGATGGCGATGACCGGGCCGGCCACCCGGACAAACATGTTTGTCTTCACGGCGTCACCTCACAGAACATCGCGGCAGACCCGGTCGCAAATCGCCGCTAGCGCGGCTGGCCGCGTTGCAATCGCCGCTTGACCGCGGCTAACCGTCGCAATGGGCCGATCGACGATGGGCGTCTTAAGATATTGTCGCTCATCCGTATTGTCGCATAGTTTCAATTGTCGCACAGCCGCTCGCGAAAACGACGACTCGGCCTCGCAAACCAAAAATTCGGCGGGCAACGATCGCCGGCCGGGCGCTCCGCGAGCCACCCCCCGTCGGCTCGAAATGGTAGTCACGGGGCGCTTTGGCGCTTGATGTTCGAGGTTGATATTCTGGGACGAAATTCGGATTAACCGAAGAAGAATGTCGGCGTGCTTTGCCACGACAGGAATCGGGAAACTGCCACAGAAAGATCATGTCGATGCAGTTTGTTTCGGGGAAGTCGCAGGGCCAGCTGATCATCGTGCATGGCGGGGCGCCGTCGCGGCTTCCCGAACCGGAAAAGATCGCGGCGGCCGCCCAGGCGCTCGAGTCGATCGCCGTCGCGTGTTTCCCGGAGCTGGCGAAACGCTCGCCCACGGAGGTCGTCGCCTCCGCGCTTGCAGCCTTGGAGGCCGATCCTCAGTTCAATGCCGGGCTTGGCGGGGCAATTCAAAGTGACGGGGAGATTCGCGTCTCGGCCGCCATCATGGACGGGGCCCGGCAATCGTTTTCCGGCGTCATCAACGCGTTGCGTGTGAAGCATCCCTCCGTCATCGCGTTGGCGCTTCAGTCGCGGCCATCGCGGGTGATCTCGCAGCCGGGCGTCCAGACACTCGCCAGCGACCTGAACCTTGCGGACGAAAATCTGGCCACGGAAGAGCAGTCGGAAAGCTGGCGGCGGCGGAAGGAAGTCGGCGGCTTCGATACGGTCGGCTGCGTCGTTCGCAGCCCATCAGGTCAACTTGCCGCCGGAACCAGCACGGGGGGGCGCTCATTCGAGTTTCCCGGACGAGTGAGCGATTCCGCTACTGTGGCCGGCAACTATGCTTCGGCGGTTGTGGCGGTGAGCGCGACCGGAATCGGCGAGGAAATCGTCGACGACGCCTTGGCCGCCCGCCTCGAAACGCGGTGCCGCGACGGGATGCCGCTGGAAGAGGCGGCCAGACGCTGCCTCGACGAAGCCGCGTCGCGCAATCGCACGTACGGTTGGATCGCCCTGCATCGAGACGGTGATTGGGTCTTGGCCTACACGACGCCGACCATGAGTTTCTGCGTCCGAAGTGAGGCGGGAACGCTCGCCTCATCGGCTCTGAAAACCTAGGGCAACCGCAAGCTTAGATCACCCTCCGAGCCCGCCGGGCAGCACCGATCGCTTGGGCTTCCCTCCGTCGCACCGTTCTCCTACCATCGTCGCGCCACCGAAAGAGCGGTCGCGGACCGACCTCGAGCGGACTGTTCGCGGCGGCTAAACCGCATTCAGCACGACCACATTCACAGTCCAGTCAGAGAGCGAAAGCAGGACCATGGCGGAACAGAAAGCGACGAACATCACCTGGCACGAGCACAAGGTTTCCAAAGCCGACCGCAGCAAGCTCAAGGCGCACAAAGGGGCCGTGGTCTGGTTCACCGGACTGAGCGCCTGCGGCAAGAGCACGGTCGCCAACACCGTCGACCACCTGCTGCATTCGCGCGGCAAGCACACGTTCGTGCTCGACGGCGATAACATCCGCCACGGGCTCAATAAAAATCTGGGATTCTCGGCCGCCGACCGCGCTGAAAACATTCGCCGCATCGGCGAGGTCGCCAAGCTGTTCTGCGAGGGGGGGACCATCGCGCTGACGGCCTTTATCTCACCCTACAAAGCCGACCGGGACGCGGTTCGCGCCCTCTTGGTGCCGGGCGAGTTCATCGAAATCTACGTCAAGGCATCGATCGAGACGTGCGAGAAGCGGGATCCCAAGGGGCTCTACAAAAAGGCCCGAGCCGGCGAACTCAAGAATTTCACCGGTATCGACGATCCGTACGAAGCACCGGAGAAAGCCGAACTCGTCCTCGATGCGGACACCAAGGGAATCGACGACTTGGCACACGAAGTCGTCGCGTACCTGGAGAAGCACCACATCCTCTCGGTGTGAACGTGAGTTGGCCGAGCTGTTGCGATCGCAACTCGGCTCTGAGATTCACAGCAGCGGGCCGAGCAGCCGCGCGACGTTTTCGAGCAGCCGGATGCCCATCCCGCGCTTCTCCCAGCGCACGAGGTTGAGCGCGCGCGACTTGCTGGCATACTGCGCTTGCAGCGCCTCAAGCCGGCTGGTGAATTCGCGGTCGTAGATTGCCAACGTGATTTCAAAGTTGAGGTGCAGGCTCCGCGGGTCGAGGTTGAGCGAGCCGAACAGGCAATACTCGCCGTCGACGCAGACCGACTTCGTGTGCAAGAGCCCGCCACGAAACAGCAGGACCTCGACTCCCGCTTCGACGAGGTCGCTCTGGATGCTGCGGCTGGCCAACCGCGCGAGCCGCGAGTCGACCTTCTCGGGCACGATGAGCGTGACTTTCACCCCCCGCTGGGCGGAGGAAACCAACGCCTCCATCAGAGCCTCGTCCGGCACGAAATAGGGCGTCGTCAGCACCAGCCGATGTTGTGCGCTGTAGATGAAGGCGATCATGATCCGCTCAATGGCGTCCCGCGAATCGGAGGGGCCAGAGGGCAGCACCTGGACCGGTGAGGCCGCCAACGGAGGTTGAGGTCGAACGTCGCCCGTTTGTTTCAGCCGCTCGATATCCTCTTCGGTTTCAATCGCCCAGTCGCCCAGAAACGTTACGCCGAGGGGCTCAACGGCGGGCCCCTCCACGCTCACGACCGCGTCGACCCACTGCCCGACGCCGGCAGAGCGCTTGAACAAACGAGCGTCCACCAGGTTCATGCTGCCCGTGTAGGCGATGCGACCGTCGATGATTGCCAGCTTGCGGTGCAGTCGCAGGTCGAACCGCACAAAGATCAACCGCCACAGCCGCGCTTGCAGCGCCGCCTCGACCATGACCCCCGCTTCGCGCAGACGCGGCACCCAGTCGCTGCGGAGGAATTCGCGGCTGCCGACGTCGTCGAGCAGCATGCGGCACTTCACGCCGCGCGCGGCCGCAGCCATCATGGCTTCAGCCACGCGATCCGCGAGACCCCCTGCTGTCCAGATATAGAACTCGAGATGACAGGTGCTGCGGGCCTCATTGATTGCGCGCACGAGCGCCTGCAATGCCTCGGCCGAGCTCTCAATCAGCTCGAGGCGGTTGCCCGCGGTGACCGGCATGCGCATCGTTTTCTGGCACATCCGCGCGAGCGCCTCGGCGGCGACGGGCTGGGAACTCCAGTCGATCGGCCCAGGCGTTACTTGGTCAAGCCAACTTTGGTAAGGGGCACTCAGCTCGGCGGCCCGAGCCGCCCGGTACACTCCCAAACGCAACTCGCCGAGCAGCAAATAGGCGATCGCGCCCAAGAACGGAAACGTCAGGACGACGAACAACCAAGCCAGCGACACGCCGACCGGCAGCCGACGCATGATCACCCGCACCGACAGCCCCAGTCGGAGCACGAGATCCAGGCAGAACAACAGAACTGTCCACCAATTGACGTTCTCCATTCGTCCTCTCGACTTGGCCGAGTACTCCGATCGAGGTCTGAGCGGGAAGCCGCTTCGCGCGAGTCCTGCGCCGAGTGCGACTTCGCCAATCGATCGGGATTCTAGCGTACGCGGCCACGAAAGACGATTTGGCCGCGGCAAGAAGACGGCGGTTCAGAACGCGTTGCGGAACTCGCCGGAGCGCAGCCATTTGGAGCGGAACAAAGTCCAGATGTCGGCCGCGAGCTGGTCGGTGACGAAGCGATAGGGGAGCCAGCCGTAGCCGTCGTTACCCCATTTCGCCCCCCACGAACTGCGGATCAACAGGGCTCCGCGGGTGGAACGGATTCGCAAGTCGTCATCGTAGCCGACGACCGTCACGGCCTGTCCCGTCCGGATCGAGTCGAAGCGGCTGGGAAACGCGATCTCCGGATCCTCGGTGACGGAGCTGGGAACGCAAAAGCCGAGGGCGCAGACAAACCCCGCCGCCAACAATGAGCGGAGCGCATCTAATGTCTGACCACCGGGTTGCATGGCGGCGTCCACCCGCACGTAGCGGACATCGCGAAACTCGGTATTAAAGGCGTAGAGGTAGGGATCGGGAGCGCGTTCCAGGGAATCCGGTGCGTACGGCCAAAACCGCTCGGGGGGCAGCCCGAACTTGAGCGCGGCCTTCAACGAAACTCTCAGGCCGGCTCCGCCGCGAGCGCCGTCGCAACCAGAAAATCGTAGCGCGTTGGCGTGTAAGAACAAACGGGACGGGATGATGACGTGGCCGGTCGCTCGCCGCTCGAAGTACTGAAACAGGCCCACGCACGCGTGCGCCGAGCTGGTCCCCAAGTCGCCTTGATCCTGCACCGGCAGACAATACTCGCGCCAATCGACGGTGGACGGTCGCGCCTGGTTGGGTGGGCGTAAGCGATCGAGCATCCGGCGGATGCGCGCTTGGCGAACGGTGTAGTCCCGATGATCGGGAGCATCCCGCCGCCAACCACAATCGCAGAGATCGATCGCGAGCATTCATCCACCGCAGGGATGTTTGGAAACCACGTGTGACGGCCGCAGCGCAAAAAACACGCTGAGGTGGAATCTAGACGCAAACCCATGTCGAAGACTAGTGGGAACCAGGTGAAGCTCGGGTGAAGCTATCGCTCTTGAACTGCCATCGTGGCACGCGAGCGAAGATGCATCGTGCCGTTGCGATTCGCGTGCCGCGCGCCGCCGTAACATGGCTTGGCAACCTGCGCAACCACGTCACTCTCTCGCCGCCGCACATCCACCGTATCCCCACTTCATTGCCACTTGTTGGGGGATCCCACCGCGATGAAGATGGGCAAACACACTTTGCTTGGCACTGCCAAGGAAATCGCATTCGCAACACTGTGTCAGTCGTGAGGTCGGGTCGGACGTGAGGTCGGGGTCGGACGCGAGGTCGAGGAGAAGTAGAACATGCCAGGTCAGAACGGGTCGGGTCACGGGTCGGGTCACAACGGTTCGCACACACAACTCAGCGGCGCGACTTACGCCACGGTGCTTGGCAGCGTTTCGCGGCACCGAGGGAAGCTGCTGGTGTTCGGTTGCCTAATGCTGGTTGGCGCAGTCGTCCTCGGCGCCGTGTGGCCCAAGACCTACCGTTCCGAAGCCAAGTTGTATGTCCGCCTCGGTCGTGAAAATGTCGGCCTGGATGCCACTGCGAGCCTGGGTCATGAAATCCAAGGCTTGCAGATCAGCCGCGAAGAGGAACTCAACACGGTCGTCGAGCTCCTCCGCAGCCGTTCGCTGTTGGAGAAGGTGGTCGACGCCGTCGGTCCCGAGACGATCCTGAGTCCGTCGACCGCGTCGGGCCAATCCGTCCCGCCGTCCCTCGTCGCCACGCTCCGCGCCACCGTGAGTCAATGGACGCATTCGCTGACCAACGACGAACCGCTCACGCCGCGTGACCGGGCGATCATCGCACTGCGACAGCAACTCGACATGCAGAACGTCCGCAAGACCGACGTGATCCTGGTCGCCCACGAGGGGCCGAGCGCCGCAGCATCGCAGAAGATCGTCTCCAACCTCGTCAATCTGTACCTGGACGAACACGTGCGGATGAGCCGGTCGCCCCACGAGCACGCCTTCCTGGCCGAACAGGCCGGCTCGATCAAGAAGCAACTGGTCCAGCGGGAAGCCGAGCTCAAGGCGTTCAAGGACCAGACGGGGCTGGCCTCGCCGGCCGAGCAGCGGCAAACGCTCGTCGGACAAATCGGACGTCTCGAGGACGATCTGAAGACCACGCTCGCCATGAGCGAGGCGACCGAGGCCGAAAACCGCGAGATCTTCGCCGAGCAAGGCCGGGCCTCCGCCCTCGACGGCAAAGTCCACGACGAGCTGCGATTGATGGCGCTCAAAGAAAAGCCGGCTCTGGCGGCCCAGCGAGCCAAAGCCGCCCTCTTGCGAACCCAGCTCGCCGAAGCCAAGGAACAGCTGCGAGTGCTCAACGGCAACGAGAACAAAATTACGCAGATGCAGCGGGAAGCTCAGATCCTCGAAGTCAGCTACCGAAAATATTCGGAGAGCCTCGAGCAAGCCCGCCTCGATGCGTCGCTTGAAAGCCAGCGGATTTCCAACATCAACGTGGCCCAGCCGGCGACATTGAGCCTGCAGCCGGTGCGGCCGCAGCGGTCGTTGTTCCTGGCCGCGGGCCTGTTGCTGGCCATCTTCGGCGGTCCGGCGCTGGCCGTACTCTTCGAGACCTACTGGCCGTCCGCGCGACGCGAAGCCGAGCAGCGGCTCGACATGCCAGCTCTGACGCCGGCTCCCGCGATGCGGGATCCACAGCCGATCGGTGCGTAAGCACCGTTCTCGGGCCGGACGGTGATGGCGCACGATTGGCAACCTGAACTCGAAGAATCGACCAACTATGACGGGCCGGATTAGGAAGACACATCGCTTCTCGCACGCAAGCGGCAATCACGGGAGCTTTCCCGTGGTGAAGTCGTGCGAAACTCAAATCGCGACAGAGGCCGCCACAGCGATCGAAATTGTCACCCGGAGCGGCAAACGCCTCGTGCGGCTGTTCGTGCAGAACGCCTTCCTCCGCGTCGGTCTGCTCGGGTTCGGCCACCTGGCCGTCTTCTTCCTCTCCTACTGGCTGGCCTTCTGCCTGCGATTCGATTTCGCGGTGCCGTCGGCCTCCGTCTCCGTCTTCTGGGGCACGCTCGCCTTCGTGCTGTCGCTCAAGATCTGCATCTTTTTCGGCGCGGGACATTTCCACGGCTGGTGGCGTTATGTGACCTTCGCCGACCTGGCGTCGCTTCTGCGGGCCGCCCTGCTGTCCCTATTGTGCATCAGCACCATCAATCACTTTTTCCTGGGAAGCCACATCCCGCGCTCGGTGGCGATCATGGACTGCGTGATCACCATCGTCATGATCGGTGCGTTGCGGGCGAGTTGGCGCCTGGTCCGCGAGCAGTTCTGGCCCCTCTTCCAGCAAGACGATTGCCGGCCCGCCCTCCTCGTGGGCACGGACGATGCCACGGGCTTGCTGGCCCACCAGATTCGCACGCATCCGCAATCGCGGTATCGCATCCGGGGATTCTTGGACGTCAACGGGGCTCGCGTCGGTTCGAGCTTGGGCGGTATTCCGGTCGTCGGCTCGCTCGACGATCTGCCGGCCGTTGCCGTCACTCGCCGCATCACCGACATCCTGGTGATTGCCGGCAGCCTCACGGGCAAGCGTCTGCGGAGCCTGATGGATGCCTGCGACGAAGCCCGGCTCACGCTCAAGATCATTCCCGGTCCCGAAGACCTCTTCGACGGCGGACGCGAAGTTCCCATCCGCAGCATCGATATCAACGACTTGCTGCGACGCGACCCGATTCAGCTCGACAACACGGCCATCGGCGACCTCATCGAAGGCCGCACCGTGATGGTGACGGGCGCCGGCGGCAGCATCGGCTCCGAAATTTGCCGGCAGGTTCTCCGCTTCAGCCCGCGGGCCTTGATCATGGTCGGCCGCGGCGAGAACCGGCTTTTCACGCTTGACCGCGAACTCAAGACCTTCGTCTCCGGCGCCGAGCTGGTCTCGTGCATCGGCGACGTGACGGACGAAGGCCGCATGCGGCAACTCTTCGGCCGCTACACGCCCGACGTTGTCTTCCACGCCGCCGCTCACAAGCACGTGCCGCTAATGGAAGCCAACCCCGCCGAGGCCGTGAAGAACAACGTCGGCGGCACGCGGTGCGTCGCCGACCTGGCTGACGAGTTCGGCGTCGGCTGCTTCATCCTGATCTCGACCGACAAGGCCGTCTACCCAGCCAATATCATGGGAGCGACCAAACGGCTGGCCGAGCGCTACGTGCTCGCCCTGTCGGAAACCTCCTCGACGCGGTTTGTCGTCACCCGGTTTGGCAACGTGCTCGGCTCCAACGGCAGCGTCGTCCCGATCTTCCAGGAACAAATCCGCCGAGGCGGCCCGATCACGGTGACCGATCCGCGGATGACCCGCTACTTCATGACGATTCCCGAAGCGTCGCAACTGGTGTTGCAGGCGGCCGCGATGGGCAACGGCGGCGAGATCTTCGTGTTGGACATGGGCGAACCGGTCCGCATCGTCGACCTGGCCCGCGACCTGATCCGGCTCTCCGGCTTGCCCGAGCAGGCAATCGAGATTGCCTATTCGGGAATTCGGCCCGGCGAGAAGCTTTACGAGAAGCTTTGCACCGAGGAGGAAGGCACTCTCCCCACCCGGCACGAGAAGGTGCGTGCCGCCTACCACCGCCCCGATTCCCTGATGTCCGTTCGGCGCGACTTTTCCGAACTCCAACAGTGGCTTGACGATACGGATGACGTAATTCGAGCTAAGCTTGAAGAACTTTTGCCCGAGTACAACCCCGAGGGTCGGATGAGTCCCGAAAAGCAAACTTCGGCCGACGCGTCCCTCGCATCCTCATAGCGCAACGACTGGGTCCATAACCCGATAGTCAGCGGAAAAACTCGAAACCAACCTGTGACCACGCGTCCCGCAACCGCCGATAGCCAGGCTGCGATCGCCGAGCGCGAGTGGGATGCGTCATTGACTGCTGAATTCCCGGTCGAAGCGCCGCGTCCCGTCCCCGCCCTCGCGGAAAAGAAGTCGCAGGGATCGCTGCGATCCAACTTCTGGTGGATGCTGTCGGGGAATGCCGTCTACGCCCTGTGCCAATGGGCACTCCTGGCGATCTTCGCCCGGCTGGGAACGCCGTCGATCGTGGGACAGTACGTACTGGCGGTGGCAGTCACCACGCCGATTACCGTCTTCTTCATGCTCCATCTGCGGGCCATCCAGGCAACCGACACGAAGCGGGATTATCAATTCGGTCATTACCTGGCGTTGCGGCTCTGTGCGATGGCATTGGCCCTGGTCGTTGTCATCAGCGTCGCGCTGATGTCGGGTCACTCGGGGGACACGTTCCTGGTCATTACCGCCGTCGCCGTCTCTGCCGTTTGCGACTCGCTCAGCGACATCGTCTACGGGTTGCTGCAACAGCGGGAACGACTCGATCGGATCGGCCAGTCGATGATGTTGCGGGGGCTCGCCTCTGTCCTCCTGCTATCGGTGACGATCGCCGCCACCGGCCGCGCGTTTTACGCAATTCTCGCGGTCGCCTGCGGCCGCTTGACGGTCTTGGCATTCTTCGACCTCCGCAACGCACGCCAAGAACTGTCACGAACGGGCAATCCCTGGCAGACGTCGATCAAGCCGCGGTGGGAGCCGCGCCGGATGTTCCAGTTGGCCAAACTCGCCCTTCCCTTGGGGTTGGTGATGATGCTGGTCGTGCTGAGCACGAACATCCCGCGGTACTTCGTCGAGAGTTACGTGGACCAGGCTGCTTTGGGAATCTTCGGAGCCATTGGTTACCTCAGCGTCGCCGGAACGATGGCCGTGGGTGCACTGGGGGACTCGGTCACGCCGCGGCTCGCTCGCGATTACGCCTGCGGTCGTCGCCGGGAATTCGGCTTGTTCGTGCTGCGTCTGGCCGGGCTCGGCGCGGCCCTGGGCGCGGCCGGCGTGCTCGTCGCCGTGGTGGCCGGCCGGCCGCTCCTGAAGATTTTGTACGGGCCCGTTTATGCCGAACGGACCGACGTTCTGATTCTGACCATGATCGCGGCGGGCCTCGGCTATGTCGCTTCGTTCTCGGGATATGCCGTCACTGCGGCCCGCTTTTTCCGGGCGCAATTGCCGTTGTTCGCGGCCGTCGCTCTCGTCACCGCACTCGGATGCTGGTGGCTCGTCCCGCGGTGGGGACTGAGGGGCGCGGCCGTGGCGCTGGCCCTTTCGGCGCTGACGCAACTCCTCGGCTCCGGTCTGATCCTCATTTACGCCCTGCGCGCGAACACGGACGACGAGTCCTCGCTGCAAGCCGACGGACTGCCGAGGTGCGCATCATGAGTACGGATCGTCCTATTCGCGTGCTGCACGTTTTGGGCGCGCTCAATCGCGCCGGGGCCGAAACCTGGCTCATGAACGTGCTGCGTAATATTGACCGCGAGCGCTTCCAGCTCGATTTCGTCGTCCACACGACTGCTCCTGGTGCGTACGACCCGGAAGTTCGCGCGCTCGGCGGCCGGATCTTTCCCTGCCTGGGTACGCGGAACCCCCTGCGGTACGGCCACAACCTCAAGGCCATCCTGGAAACCGCCGGTCCTTTCGATGTCGTCCACAGCCATGTCCACAACTACTCGGGCTTCGTGCTGCGAACGGCGCGGCAAGCGGGCGTCCCGATCCGGATTGCCCACAGTCACTGCGACACGTCGTTGTTCGATAACCAAGCCAGCGCGCCGCGGCGGGCCTATCTGAACCTCATGAATTGGTGGCTGCACCGGCACGCCACCCTCGGGCTGGCCGTGAGTCGGTGCGCCGCCGATTCGCTCTTTGGCGCAGATTGGTCGAGCGATCCGCGGTTTCGCATCTCTTATTGCGGCATCGATCTCGCCCCCTTCCGCGCTCAGGCGGATCGCAAGGCCGTTCGCGGCGAATTCAACATTCCGGAAAACGCCTTCGTGGTGGGCCACGTTGGGCGATTCGACTACCAGAAGAATCACAAGTTCCTCATCGAAATCTTCGCCGCCCTGGCGAAACGGAAACCCGAAGGTCGGCTGCTGTTGATCGGTGAAGGACCGCTCCGACCGGAGATCGAGGCCCAGGTCGCGCAGGCGCAACTGCAAGACCGCGTGATCTTCGCCGGTCCGCGGCCCGATGTCCCACGCTTGATGACGGCGGCAATGGATGCGTTCGTCTTCCCGTCGCATTTCGAGGGCTTGCCCCTCGTGCTGCTCGAGGCCCAAGCCGCGGGCTTGCCGTGTCTGCTCGCGGACACCGTCGCCGAGGAGACCATGGTCAATTCGGCGCTCGTGCGTCGCTTGGCGCTCTCGCAGACCCCGCAGACTTGGTGCGACGAATTGGCCGTACTGTGCCAGTCGCTCGCAGGCCGCACTCGCCAGGAAGCGGTGAGCGTGATCGAGCAGAGCCCGTTCAACATCGAAATGGGAGTGGCCCGGCTGCGGGAGTTTTACCGCGGCGAACAAGCCGTGCCGAGCAGTTCCGCGGCCCACGCCACCCCCGTAATCGATCGATCGTTTATTGAGTCGCGTCCGCAACCGTTAGAGGCCGTTTCCTAAAGTCGTTCGACCATGATTGCCGCCGTCACTACTCAACGTCGCGAACCGTCCGCCGTGCCGCTCGCGCAGGCCATCTTTGTGGGCTTGCTGTTGCTGGGTGGGCTGATCGTTCCGTCCCTCGACCTGGATGCGGCTTCGCTCGTTTATCCGCTGTGCTGCCTGATCCTGGCGCACGGCGTGTGGTCGGTTCTTTCTTGGGCGCGGATCACGCGCAGCTGGTTCGACTGCTACAACCTGTTCCTGATCGCGGCGACGCTGTTCAATGCCGGTCAGGCCTGTCTCGAAGTGTTCGGCCTCAACGAAGGGGCCATGATGGGCGGACAGTTTTCGCACGTCACTCTCGATCGCACCCTGTACGTGGTGTTGCTGGGCCTGGCCGCCATGCATCTGGGCGCCGTGGTCGCCGCCGTGCGGGCTCCGCGCCGAGTCGAATCGACGCAAGTCGATCTGGACGCAGTGCGTGTCAGTCTGCGTACGGTCGGCTGGATTCTACTGCTGGTTTCGCTCCCCTTCACGGCGCTCGTCATCCGGCAAGAACTGGCCGTGGTGGCATCCGGCGGCTACTTCGCCTTGTATCAGCAACAGGCGGCCACCGGTTTGAACGCCGGCCACCTGGTGCTTTCGATCTGCTTGATTCCCGGCACGCTGTTCCTGCTGGCCGGCGCCAGTCGCAATGCGTGGCAGCGACTCGTAGCCGTCGGCGTCATCGGCGGATACGCGGCGATTCAGTTCTATCTCGGCGTCCGCCACGAGGCGGCCATTCTGGCCGTCGAAGCGGCTTGGGTGTGGCACCGGCTCGTGCGGCCCATCCGTCCGGCCCTCCTGCTCGGAGCGGCCGCGGTTCTGATCGCAGTCGTCTTTCCGCTCGTCGGTGCCGTGCGAAACACCAGCGGCAAAGACCGCTCGAGCTTCGAGTACCTCACGCAGAATTTCAAGACGATTGACAACCCGCTCGTCGCCAGCATCAGCGAGATGGGCGGCTCGATGGAGACCGTCGCACACACCCTCAACTTCGTCCCCGCTGAGCGCGATTACGAAATGGGCGTGGGCTACGCGTACGCCATCTCGACTCTCTTCCCGAATCTGTTTTGGAAGATTCACCCGGCGATGGAGCACGAGCTGCCGAGCAGTTGGCTCACCTGGCAGGTCGACCCCTACACGGCCAGCCAGGGTGGCGGCCTGGGCTTCTCGTTTATCGCCGAGGCCTATTTCAACTTCGGCTATATCGGCGTGCCCGTGATCCTCTTCGCCTGCGGCTACTTCCTCAGCACGCTGGCCCGCTGGTCCCGCGGCGTGCGGCCGGACCGAGTGGCCCTGGTGGCCACCGCCGCGTGCTTTGCAATCTTTCTGGTTCGTGCCGAGTTGGCCGTCGTGCTGCGAGGCGTGATCTGGTACTCGATCGGGCCTTACCTGGCCACTGTTTGGCTCACGCGTCGCCGGATGGCCCACGCCACTCCGCCAATCGATATTCCGGCTATTAATCGCCGTCTCGAGCCGTCGCTGCCGTCCTCGCGGCTCAGCGGTTCCATCGGAAACAACTAGAGAACTGTCGGTCATGAAAGTTTGTGTCGCACTCGAACAGCGGTTCTACAGAACGCCGGACGGCGCCGTCTGGACCGACGGACCGTGCGCCCGCCCGTTCTGGGACCGCTATCTCGAAGTCTTCGACGAAGTGCAGGCGATCGCCCGCGTGAAGCCCGTCGATCAACGACCGGCCAACGTGCTGCGGGCCGACGGCGACGGCGTCGCCTTCGCGGCGGTGACCTATTACATCGGGCCGCGCGAGTACCTGCAAAAAGCGATGGCCGTCCGCAAATCGGTCGTCGCCGGAGCCGGCACGGTCGACGCCATCATGTTGCGGGTTCCGTCCAACCTCGCTTCCGTGCTCGTGCCGACGCTCGTCCGCCGACGTCAGCCGTTCGCCGCGGAAGTCGTCGGCGACCCGTACGATGCTTTTTCGCCTGGAGCCGTCAAGCATCCACTGCGGCCGTTCTTGCGGCGCTGGTTCGCCCGCGAGCTGCGGCAGCATTGCCGCCAGGCCTTCGCGGCCGCCTACGTCACGGCCGAGGCGTTGCAGCGACGTTATCCCGTTGGGCCAAACGGCCGGAGCTTTTACTTCTCAGACGTGCAACTCAGCGGTCTCACGGCTGAGTCTCCGCGGCCGCTGACGCAGAAAACATCCTGGAAGTTGATCTCAGTCGGCTCACTGGAACACCTCTACAAAGCCCAGGACGTGCAGATCGACGCCGTCGCCCGCTGCCGGCAGGAGGGCCTCGACGTGGAGCTGATCCTGGTCGGCGACGGCCAGCACCGGCCCGCGTTGGCCGAGCGCGCCGCGCGGCTGGGCATCGCCGCGAACGTCCACTTCCGCGGCCAACTCGCGTCAGGCGAACCGATTCGAGACGAGCTGGATCGGGCCGACCTCTTCTTGCTGCCGTCGCGGCAAGAGGGGCTGCCCCGGGCAATGATCGAAGCCATGGCCCGCGCGCTGCCCTGCCTCGGCTCCACGGTCGGCGGCATTCCCGAGCTTCTGCCGCCGGAAGACATGGTGCCGCCGGGTGATGCGGAGGCCCTCGCACGCAAGATCCAAGAGTTCGTCACCGATGCCGCGCGGATGCAACGCACCTCGGCCCGCAACCTGGCTCGCGCCGGCGATTTCCAGGAGGACGTGCTCCGCGAACGTCGACTCGAGTTTTACCGTTACGTTCGTGAACAGACCGAGGAGTGGCTCGCGCACCGCCAGACAGCGACAGCGAGCCTCGTGACCGCAAATTCCTTGTTGCCAAACCAGACAGCCCGCGTGAGTCAACGTCCGCATCCAGAGACCAAACCGTGACGCAGCAAAAAAAACTCGTGCATATCGTCACATCGCCGATGACGGCGTGGGCGTTTTTGCGCGGCCAGCTGCGTTTCATGAAAGAACGCGGCTTCGACGTCACGTTGATTAGCGCACCCGGCTGGGAATTGAATGAGATCGCCCAGCAGGAAGGGGCCGAGCCGATCGCCGTGCCGATGCTGCGCGAGCCGGCCCCCTGGAGCGACAGCGTAACGCTGGCACGCATGACGAAGCTCATGCGGCGACTACGACCGAACATTGTTCACTGCGGGACGCCCAAGGCCTGCCTCGTAGGCGGTTTGGCTGCCCGCTGTGCCGGCGTGCCGGCGCGGGTGATGACGCTGCACGGAATGCGAGCCGACGGCCTGTCCGGGCCGAAACGTCAGCTCATGCTGTTCCTCGAGCGTCTGTCGTGCGCAAATGCTCAGCGAGTCTACTGCGTCGGTGAGAGCCTGCGGCAGCGGGCCCTCGAATTGCGATTGGCTTCCGCCTCCAAGCTGCGAGTGCTCGGCCCCGGCACCGCCAACGGAATCGACGTCCAACGGTTCGCGAGCACGCCAGCCCTGCTCGAACGCAGCCAGGCACTCCGCGACCGTCTTCATCTGCCCGCGGACGCCCCGATTGTCGGCTTTGTCGGCCGGCTCGTGCGCGACAAAGGCGTGGCCGAGCTGATCGCCGCCTTTGGCGAGTTGAAGCGCGAATTCCCGAATCTAATCCTGCTCCTGGTCGGTCCGCTCGAAAATTATGACGGGCTGGACGCAGAGTTGCGTACGCGGATCACCGGCGATCCGCAAATCGTGCATACGGGATTTCTCGAAGACACCGAGTCGGCCTATCCGCTCATGACCGTGCTCGCTCTGCCGACCTACCGCGAGGGCTTCCCGTACGTGCCGATGGAAGCGGCCGCGATGGGGGTTCCGGTCGTTGCCACGCGAGTGACAGGCTGTGTGGACGGCGTCGTCGATGGCCGTACTGGCACGCTGGTGCCGCCCCGCGACACCGCCGCACTGGCGACGGCACTGGCCACCTACCTGCGCAACCCGTTGCTCTGCCGCCAGCACGGCCAAGCCGGTCGCGCGGGTGGAGAACGAATTCCGGCCCGAGCCGATCTGGCAATTGCTCTACGAGGAATACTGCGAAATGCTCGGCGAATCTCGAGAGCGCCTCACCAAGCCGGTTCCCGCTACGTCTTCCGCAATCAAGGTCGACCCCGCGGCGAAGCCCGCTTCAGCAATCGCTAGCCCGTCCGAGGCGCAGCGCGAACCCAACGGCACGGCGCCGATTCGCCGCATCCCGAAGGCCGTCGCTCGCCCGACAGACTCCCCGCGGATTTATCTTTCCGCGCCGCACATTAGCGGTCAGGAACAGCAATTTCTGGCCGAAGCCTTCGACACGAACTGGGTCGCGCCGGTCGGCCCGCATATCGATCGCTTTGAGGCGGAGTTTGCCGAACGAATCGGACTCAAGCATGCGGTCGCCGTGGCGAGCGGCACGGCTGCCATGCACCTGACCATCCGCCACCTCGACCTGAAACCGGGCGAAGAAGTCTTTTGCTCGAGCGGCACGTTTGCCGCGACCGTCAACCCGGTTGTCTACGAGCGGGGCTCGCCGGTATTCATCGATAGCGATCCGGCCACCTGGAACATCGACTGCAACCTGCTCCAAGACGAGCTCAAGCGTTGCGCCAAGCGCGGCAAGCTCCCGCGAGCCGTCATCGCCGTCGACCTCTACGGCCAATGTGCCGACTGGGACGCGCTCACGGAAATCTGCGATTTCTACGCGGTCCCGCTAATCGAGGACGCGGCCGAGGCACTCGGCGCGACCTACGCCGGCAAGCCGGCCGGCAGCTTTGGCTGGGCGAACATCTTCTCATTCAACGGCAACAAGATCATCACGACTTCGGGCGGGGGGATGCTGGTCACGAACGACGCGGCGCTCGCCAACCGGGCTCGCTTCTTGGCGACGCAAGCCCGCGATCCGGCTCCGCACTACGAACATTCGCAGATCGGCTACAACTACCGCCTCAGCAACCTGCTGGCGGGCGTGGGACGAGCCCAGCTCCGTGTGCTCGACGAACGCGTCACCGCGCGACGGGCAATCTTTGAGAAGTACCAGGCGGCCCTGGGAAGCGAGCCGGGGATTTCGTTCATGCCGGAAGCCGCCTACGGTCGCGCGACCCGCTGGCTGACGTGCGTCGTGATCGATGCCGACAAGTTTGGGGCCACGCGCGAAGAAGTGCGGCTCTATCTCGAAACGCAGAACATCGAGTCACGTCCGGTCTGGAAGCCCATGCACTGCCAGCCGGTGTTCGAGAGCTGTCGCCGCGTGGGGGGCGAAGTTTCCGAACAGTTTTTCGCCGACGGTCTCTGCCTGCCCAGTGGCAGCTCGCTGACGCCGTCGGACATCGAGCGGGTCGTTTCCGCCTTCTTGTCGGTTCCGCGGCGTCGGGCCCGTCGCCCAGTTTCGGTATCGGTGGAAGCATGAAAAGCCCTTCGGCGGTCATGGATACCTTTGAACCCAATGTTCGCTCGCAGGAATTGCCTGCCCAGGTGCGCGCTGGGGGCAGCGCCATTCAGCGGTGCGCCAAGCGAGCGATCGACGTCACCGGCGCCGTCGTCGGACTGATCGTGCTGTCCCCGGTCTTTGCCCTCGTGGCTCTGGCTGTGTGGGCGCGCATGGGACGACCAGTCCTGTTTCGGCAAGTGCGGGCCGGCCGGAACGAACAACCGTTCCGCCTCTTCAAATTCCGCACGATGACCAACGATCGTGAACCAACGGGCGAGCTGCTGCCCGATTCGGTCCGCCTGACGCGACTGGGCCGCTTCCTCAGGAGCACGAGCCTGGACGAATTGCCCCAGTTGATCAACGTGGTGATGGGCGATCTGTCGCTCGTCGGCCCGCGTCCGCTACCGATGCGGTATCTGCCGCGATACACGAATCGCCAGCAGCTGAGACATCGCGTGCGGCCCGGCATTACCGGACTGGCGCAGGTCAATGGACGCAACCAGTTGGATTGGGAGCGTCGGCTCGAACTGGACGCGACCTATTACGAGCGGTTCTCGATCTGGCTCGACCTGCAAATTCTCGCGGCAACCGTCCGCGAGGTCGCGCTGCGGCGAGGGGCGTCCGACAGTGCGGAAACGCAGGAGTTCTGGGGGAGGCATGGCAAGCCGGCCAACAGCCCCAACAGCTATCCCGTGGAAGAGAACGAACTCGCACAGTTGAGCAGCAAGACTGTCTGAGAAACAGGGCCAACGCGGCGCGATGCCGCAAGCGAACGATGGGACCAGGTGGCGAATGTTGTGGGACTTGGTAGAACCGGGCTCCGAACTCTGGACGACCGCCCTGCGCGATCTCCGGCACGATTTCTATCACTTGCCGGAATACGTACGGCTCAGCGTCGGCCTCTACGAGGGAGGGAGGCCCCGCGCGTTCATCGCCCGCGACGACGACGGCCTGTTCCTGTTGCCGCTGATCCTGCGGCCGATCGAGATCGGGTCTCAAGATCCGCAGCTTTTCGATGCGATCAGCCCGTACGGCTATCCCTCGCCGATCGTGTCGGTTCGTCCCGGTTGTGACGAAGGCCAGTTCCTGGATCGGGCCATCGGAATGCTGGTCGAATGCCTGGGGCAGTCGCAGGTGGTGAGCGTGTTTTGCCGTCTGCACCCGATACTGCCCCTGCCGGCGGAGCCGCTTGGCCGCTGGGGAACGGTGATCGAGCACGGTCCGACGGTCTATTGCGACCTCCACATGCCCCAAGCGGAGCTGTGGGGATCGACGCGAGAGACGGTCCGCCGCCAGATCCGCCGCCTTGAAAAGCGCGGATTCTTCGCCGAGGAAGACACGACCTGGCGACATTACGACGCCTTCCAGAAGGTGTACACCGACACCATGCGCCGGGTGGGGGCGACCGAGTGGTACTTTTTCGACAGCGATCACTTCGAGGACTTGCGCCGAGCGCTCACCGATCAACTGCACCTGATCGTCGTCCGCAACGAAGAATTGGTGATTTGCGCGGGTCTGTTTGCGGAAACGTGCGGAATTGTGCAATATCACCTGGCCGGCACGGGCGACGGGTATGAAAAAAGCGACGCGTCGAAATTATTGATTCATTATGCCCGCCAATGGGCCAAAGAACGCGGAAATAACGTCCTCCACCTGGGCGGAGGCGTTGGAGCGGCGCATGATTCTTTGCTGCACTTTAAAGAAGCCTTTTCCAAGCTTCAGAGCACGTTCCGCACCTGGCGGCTGATCGTGGACGAAAATGCCTACCGCGCGCTGGTCGCCGAAAACCGGTCCCAGGGGGCGGTGATCGAAGAGACTTCCGGCAACTTCTTTCCGGAATATCGAATCGACTATCCTCGAACGGTTTCCCGCGCGGGACAAGAAGCTTCCGCGCTGCAAAAATAAGGCGTGGCGATCGCGGACCGATCGCTGATTCCACTGGAAGGATCGACGTTGTGATTGTGCGATGAGTGCCCAATCATCATGAACGTTCTCCTCACTTGTGCCGGCCGGCGTAACTTTCTGGTCGAATTCTTCCAGAGCGCACTGGCAGGCCGCGGGCGCGTCGTCGCCTGTGACTCCAGCATGGCTGCCCCCGCCCTTTCGGTCGCGGACGAGGGGCTGCTCGTTCC
Source organism: uncultured Planctomycetaceae bacterium (assembly GCA_963800135.1). Classification (GTDB taxonomy): domain Bacteria; phylum Planctomycetota; class Planctomycetia; order Planctomycetales; family Planctomycetaceae; genus DASPSM01. The sequence continues at coordinate 237,056 of CAWCZR010000007.1, forward strand.
GCCCATGAACGATCCGGGCTATTTCGGCGCGCTCTTGTCGATCTGTCGGGAACAGCAAATCCGCCTGTTGATTTCCGTGAATGACCTGGAGTTGGGCGGTCTGGCTCGCCGGGCCGCGGAATTTCGCGAGGTCGGCACGACTGCTGTGGTGTCTGACCCCAGGGTCATCGCTCAGTGTCAGGACAAGTGGACGACGTTCCAACTCTTGCGCGAGTGCGACATCGCGACTCCCGACACCTACCTGACTCCGGCCGACGTGCGGCAAGCCCTGGCCCGCGGAGCGCTCAAGTTCCCGATCATCGTCAAGCCCCGCTGGGGATCCAGCTCGATCGGCTTCGAGCGCATCGAAAACGACCGCGAGCTGTCGCTGGCGTACGAATGGGGCATGATCCAGGTCCGCCGCTCAATTTTCTGGAACTTGAGCCAGCGAGATTGCGACGAGTGCCTCGTCTTCCAGCCGCAACTCTGTGGCGACGAATACGGCATGGACGTGGTGAATGACCTCGAAGGTCGCCACATCGCCACGCTGGTGCGGCGGAAGATGGTGATGCGCTGCGGCAATACCGACCGCGCGATGACCGTCTCCGATCAGCCGCTCGAGCGGCTGGGGCAGGTGATTGGGCGTCGCCTGGGGCACATCGGCAGCCTCGATTGCGACGTGATGATGACCGAGGCCGGGCCTCAGGTGCTCGATCTCAACCCGCGAATCGGTGGGGGCTACCCGTTCTCGCACGTTGCCGGCGCGAACCTTCCGGCCGCGCTGATCGCTTGGGCCAACGGCGAAGAGCCCGATCCCGCCTGGTTCAAACCAAGGGCGGGAGTGGTCGCTTCAAGATGTGACGAAATGATGATTGTCAATTCGGTTGATAGCAACGCGAGGAGAGTACTGTGTTGAATTCTCATTCACAGTGTCAGTTTGCGGTCGTGGGCGCAGGTCCGTACGGTTTGGCCGTCGGTGCTCACTTGCGTGCCCGTGGACTCGACGTGCGGATCTTCGGCAAGCCGATGGACTTCTGGGCCAGCCAGATGCCCAAGGGAATGCTGCTGCGGTCGCCGCGCACCGGCTCACACATCGCCGACCCGACCAGCGCCTTCTCGCTCGAGAATTACGAGACGGCCCGCAGCTGCCGCATCCCCAAGTCGATGCCGCTGGAAATGTTTGTTGATTACGGCCGCTGGTTCCAATCGCAGGCGCTGCCCGACCTCGACCAGCGGCATGTCGAAGGGATCGACCAGGCCGCCGACGGGTTCACGCTGACTTTGGACGACGGCGAGCAGCTCGATGCCCGCAACGTCGTCGTGGCGACGGGAATCGGCTCCTTCCCGAATTATCCGGTGGCCTTCGCGTCGCTGCCCAAGGAGCTGGCTTCCCACACCAGCGACCGGGCGAACGCCGACCTGGGCCGCTTCTCCGGCAAACGCGTCGCCGTGATTGGCGGCGGGCAAAGCGCGCTCGAATCGACGGCGCTCTTGCTGGAAAACGGGGCCGAGGTGGATGTGCTGGTCCGCCAGGCCATCATCCACTGGCTGAAGAACAGCGCCTGGCTGGAAACAATGATGGACCTGCCCATCAACCCGTTCCAAGTGCCGGGCAAGATTGGGCCGCTCGGAATCAACTGGCTGGTCGAGAACCCGCGGCTCTTCACCGCGTTTCCCCGATCGGTCCAGGACCGGATGGCGGCTCGAGCGATTCGCTCGGCCGGCAGCAGCTGGCTGCGGCCCCGCACGACCCGCGCCGCCATCAAGCCGGGAACGCACGTTGTTTCGGCCTCAGCCCGCGGCGACAAAGTGCACCTGCAGCTGAACGACGGGAAAGAAAGCACCGTCGATCACGTGCTCTTGGGCACCGGCTACCGCGTCTCCGTGGCGCGGATGAATTTCCTCGCGGCCGACTTGTCGCAGGCGATTCAGACGGTGAAAGGCTACCCGGTGCTCAACCGAGGCTTCGAGTCATCGATTCGCGGGCTGTACTTCGTCGGTGCCAGCGGCGCCTACTCGTTCGGCCCGCTCTGCCGCTTCGTCGCCGGAACGCCGTACACGGCTCCGACGATGGCCAACTTCGCGGCGAAACAGGCGAAGAAGCAATCACGCCGCAGCCTGACCGTCACAGTCGAGCCCCAGCGAGCCTGATTGCTCGCAGTCGAGCCCCAACGAGCCTAATTGCTCGGGCGCGACCGACATTTGCCCAACCGTGATACGCTCAAACGAAAAATCCCCAGCCGGCGAATTCGCTGTCGGCTGGGGATTTTGGTTTAGCACGAGGACTGGAGCGACTCGGTCGCTCCGAGCGCCCACGGGACCGACCGCTATTTGACCGTCCGCTACTTCATCGGCAATGCGTCGAACGGCGGTTGAGCGCCGGCGCCGGGCCCCGCCTTCTTCGCCGCGTCCGTCCCTTTCGGCTGGATGAGGCTGGCGCGGGCCTGACGCAGGTTCTCGAAGCTCTCGGCGGAAATCACGTAGTACCAGGGGCCGAAGCTGCTCGTTGAGCTGTTTGACCTTCTCCTGCCCTTTTTTGATCTTCTTCTCGAATTCAGACTTGTCGTTCTCGTACTTTTCGATGTCCTTCTTGTACTGAGCCAAGGCCTTATCGTACACGGCCTTCGGATCGGGCTTGGCCGGCGGCGCCGGTTTGATCACCGGACCCGACTTGCCTGCCGCAGTTCCCTTCTGGGCGCGGCCGGTGCTTTGGGCGGAGTGGCCGCCTTTCCATCGCCCGCCTTCGGATCGGGCGACTTCGGCGGATCGGGCAGAGCCAGCGCCAGCATTCGCGAATCGTCGACCCGCGTCGCGGAGGAGTGCTTCTGATCGGTCTTGCCGTTGTTCGCTGGCGGCGAATTGGGCTCGCTCTTGGTTCCGCTGGCTCCGACTGGACTCGAGGCGGCCGGGCTGGAGGCAGGCGGAGCTGCCGGAGCGCTCTTGGTCGCGGGCTGATCGAGGACCAAACCCTGCGGCTTCTTCGGCTCGAGCGGACGGATCGGCGGGAAGCCAACGAGCGCGGGGTCAAACTTAACGTAGACCATTAAATAGCGGCGCTTGAGCTGCTCTTTGTCCTTGTCCTTCGCGTCTTTGCCGTCCTTCTTAGCACCGTTCTTGTCGGTGGTCTTGGCCTCTGCGGTCTTGGCGTCGGTCGCCTTCGACTTGTCGGCGTCCTTCGCCCCTTTCTCTTTCGAGTCCTTGGAGAGGCCCGTCTCGATTTCAAATTCGGTGCCTGTGAAGATCTGACCGAAGTTGAGTGCGTAGAGCAGGCCCTCGCTCGTTCCCGCTTCCAGCTCGCCTTCCTTGGAAAAGACCCGCGGCTTGCCCCCCTTGCGATCGGAGCCGACGAAGTAGCCCTTCTCTTGCATGTCGGCTCGCAGGATGTCAACCAAATTGCGGCTCTGGGCGTAGCGCGGGTCGATCGAAAGATCGGGCAGAACTCCCGGCGGTTTGGGACGCACGCCGACGAGTCGCAGGTTATCGAGATTGTTGACCAGCGTGTTCACCGCATCGAGCTTCAGTTCTTGGTTCGGCTTGATGCCCTTGAGTATCCACGGATCGGAGGGGTTTTTCCGCGTCAGCTCGGTGGCGTCGCCCGGGATGATTGCTTGCTGCTGTTCGTCGATCGAGTAATTGTCGATGCGGATCTCGCTGAGCAGCTCACGGTCCACCTTCAGCAGGTCGGGCTCGATCCAGTCGCTGAACTTCGTCGACAGATCGATCTTGAGCTTGGCGAGATAGATCGTGTTCGAGTCGTCGGCCTTGGTGGCCCGCACGTAATAGGTGTCGGTCTGGCCCGGCAGCTCGCTCGGTTTGCCGATGATGTATTCGGCCAGCACCGTGCCGTCGTTCTTGGAGATCGTGATCTTCCTGCCGCGGCCGGTGAGCACGGTGTCGTCCGGATCTTCTGGATCGAGGACGTCGTAGCGGGCCTGGTCGCTCTTCAATCGCGAAACGAAGGCCGTGCGGCTGGTGCCGATGACCGACGCAGCCGTCTTGGCGAGGCGGTCCTTGCCGTCGACCGGGTAGTTGTGATGCGACGGGATCTTCCACTTGCCGTCCTTGTACTCCACCGTAAACGGCTTGATCGCAGCCGTGTCTTTGTCGTACACGACGACCCGCAAGACCTGCGCGTCGGTCGGGAATTTGAAGTCGGGATAGAACTCGGTGCCAATCCGCCCCGAGTCCGCGTCCTTGTGCGGCACGGACCCGTAATAAGTCGCGGCCGCCGCCCCCACGGACACCAGGGCCACGGCCAGAAAAATCAACGTGCGTTTCGTCTCGTTCATCGTCCTTCGTCCCTGCCGGATGCGGCGATCCGGATGAATTCGTTCAACTCAATTTGTTTCGTTCAAAAAAACGCACGGGGCGTTCGGTCGGACGAACACGCCCTGGACCGACCTCGTCAATGTCTCAATGGCCGGCCCGGCGGTCGGGCGAGATGGCCCGGCGCTCGCGGCCGAGCCGCAGCAAAAAGACCACCACGCCCAGCACGATGGCCGGAATCGGCGGAATCAGCACCGCTCTCAGCATGATTTTGTGTTCGGTCTCGCGAATCCGTCGCTCGGCCGCGCTCTTCGCATTGTCGATCTCTTGCTGCTTGTCCCGGTCGATGTTGGCTTTGGCCACTTCCAGCCGGCGCTCCTCGCCTTCCTTCAAGCGGCGGATCAACTCCTCCTTTTCCGGCGGCGACAGCTTCGGATCCTTCTCGATTTCCGCCCGCTTCTCGTCGAAACGGCCCTGGGCGTCCTTGAGTTTTTGCTTGGCATCGTCGTCGGCCACCTTGGTCATCGCGACCCGCTCTTCGACGAACTTCTGGGTCTGCGCTTCGACGCCGGTCAACGTCCGCAATGCGGTCCGGCGTTTCCGCAAATCGAGGAACTTGTGGTCCCCTGCCAGTACGTCGACTGCGTTGAGCACGAATGGGACGTTATCGAAATTGAGGTTGAGTTCGCCCATGTTCCGCGTCACGAAGAACCAGTCCGAAATCAGGTCGACGTCGGCGACGTAGACCACGTTCAGCTTATAGGGGTTGTCGACTTCCGAGGTCAGGTGCGCGGCCAGCACGTGGCCTCCCTGATCGCGAAAGTGCGGCCGTCCATCCTTGATGCGGGCGGTCGGTGTGAAGCCGTGCTGGAAATCGAAACCCTGCTCGGTGAACTCGTCCCATTCCATCACGCCGGAGGTGGCGCTCGTCCGCAGGAGCGGCTCGAACTTCACGCCCTTCTCCTTGAGCGGCATGATCTCGCCGGCGAACGCAGCCAGCATTTCCTGCAGGCCGTTGGTGATTTCGCTCGTCGTGCTGAAGGCGCCCTTCATCCGGCTCTTGGGCGAGATGAAGATGAACTCTTCCGGCAACGTCACGAATTCCGGATGGGGATTGAACGAGTCCCAAACGACCCGGCCGTTGTCCCAGGCGATGTGCAGGGTGTTGAGCAAGCTGGTGGCCTTGCCGTCGTCGGCCTTGGGCGGAGCCGGCTGGCGGCCCCCCATCATGCCACCGAACTGTCCGCCGGGGGCCGGCTTGGGCAGTTTCGGGGCCTGCGAAACGCCGAACGCCGAGTTGAAAACCCACGGATATGGGTCGTCGAAGATCAGCGTCGGACGTCCTTTCTTGATGTAGTTGATGAGATTGGCCATCTGCGGCTCCGTCAGCGACGACGGCATGACGGCCAGCAGCACGTCGTATTTGCTCTCGTCGATCGGGCTGTCCGGCGACACCTCTTTCACGTTGTATTGTTGCTTGAGCTCGGTGACGATCTGCCAGTCGCGTGAGCCGATCACGTCGGCATCGGTGCGGAGCACGCCCACCGTCGACCGCTTTTCGTTGGCCACCGTGCGGATCGAGCGGGTGAGCTCGTATTCCAACGGCATGCCCGCTCCAAAAAACGGGATGACGACCTGGTCAAAGCTGCTGCTGATCACCGCTCCCAAATAAATCGTGTCCTCGTAGTGCCGGCCTTCGCGCTCGGACCGCACGCGCTCCGGGGTGATGCCGAGCGTCTTGGCTTCCTCGGCCTCTTTGCTAAAGGGTTCCACCTCGACATATTGGACGTCCACCTTGGCGCCGGCCAATCGCGCGTATTGCCGCAAGAGACCGGTGAGACGGGTGCGGACGGGAGCATAATCGCGGGGTACGTCGGTCGAGACGAACGCCTGGATCCGCACCGGATGCTCCGACTTGATCTCGGACAACACGTCGCGCGTCGTCGGCGACAGGCTATAGACCTGCTCGTGCGTCAGATCGGCCCGGGCGTTGGTGTGCGACGCGATGTACGCGATGCTCACAAGCGCCAGCGCCAGGCAAACCGCGCGGGCGAAATACTGCGCCCCCATCGAAGTCTGCTGGCCGCTGCTCCAGTGCCGTTTGCGAATCATCACCAGGTTGAGATAGAGCATCACGACCGTCAGCGAGACGAAATACAAAATCCCCGAGAGCGGAATGATCCCCAGTTCGAAGTCGTGCATCTGCTCGCGAACGCTCAGTCCACGGAGCAGATCGCTCGACTGGGCGATCGAACCGATAAAGACCGGCACCGCGCAGATCACAACTCCCAACACGAACGCCACCGTCGTGCTGTTGGTCAGCACCGAGCCGAGCATCCCCGCGCTCAACAAGGCGGCGCCGGCGAACCAGTAGCCCAAATACGTGCAAAAGGCGACGCCCAAATCGGGGTTGCCGATCGATCGCAGCACCAACAGATGCGTGAGTGAGAAGGCCAGTGCGATGCTATAGACGGCCAGCACGGCCAAGTATTTGCCGAGGAGAATCTCCAGGTCGGTGGCCGGCAACGTGAAGAGCAGTTCGTCGGTGCCCAGCTTCTTCTCGTCGGCCCATGCGCTCATCGTAATCGCCGGGATCAGGAACAACAGCAGCATCGGAAAGCCTTCGCTCAGCTGGTCCAGGCTGGCGATGTTGTTCGTGAAGAACTGCGGCCGAAACGCCAACAGCCCGCCCGCCACAACGAAGGCGATGATGAACAAGTAGCCCAACACGCCCGAAAAATAGCTGGCGACATTGCGGCGAAAGACGGCGGAAACGACATGCCAACGCAACACGATCATGCTCCTGGATCAGTCGAGATCGGTAAGCCCAGTTCTCGACGGAAAATACTCGGCGAAAGTCTGTTCAATCTGCCCGTGCCATCGCAATCGCGACCCAGGGGTGCCGGCTCGCCCTTCCGTCGACGTTGGTCGGACGGAGGACGCTGGTCGCGCGACTGCTGGCTGGTTGCTGCTACTGTCAATGGCGAGATTTGCCCGATCCTGCCGCCCCGGTCAACTCCCGGAACCGCTTGTCCATTTCGGGCGGAGAGTCGGCCATCTCCTGAACCGTGCCGTCAAACACGATCCGGCCTTCGTTGATCAAAATGACGCGGGTGCAAACGGCGGCCACTTCCTGCAGAATGTGCGTCGACAGCAGAATCGTCTTGGTGGCTCCCAACGAACGAATCAGCGCCCGCACTTCGTGCACCTGGTTCGGATCGAGACCGCTGGTCGGCTCGTCGAGAATCAAGACGTCCGGGTCGTGCAGCAGGGCCTGAGCCATGCCGACGCGCTGACGAAACCCGCGCGACAGCTTGCCGATCGGCTTGTGCCACACCTCGTCGAGCGCACACTTCTCGCAGACAAAGTTGAGCCGCTGTTTGAGCTGTTCGGATTTTAGTCCGCGCGCCTGGCCGATGTAGGTCAAAAGTCCCACCGGCGTCATTTCGTTGTAAAGCGGACCGTTTTCCGGCAGATACCCCATCACCTTGCTGGCTTCGATGCGGTCGGTCGCCATATTGAAGCCGGCGATCCGCGCGACGCCCGTGGTCGGCGCCAAATACCCGGTCAAAAGCTTCATGGTCGTCGACTTGCCGGCACCGTTAGGCCCTAAAAAGGCGACGACCGCCCCGCGCGGCACCGTGAAGCTCACGTCCTTGGTGGCCACGAACTGGCCGAAATTCTTGCTTAGGCCTTGAGCCTCGATCATCGGGCGCCGGCCATCGCCGGTCGCCGTCCCGTTCCCGTTGTTCATGCGCCCGTTGTCCTCAAAAAACGCCCGTCGCTTACTACTTTTACGTCATTCTTTACAATCCGTGCTGGACGATGTCCAGTAATCGCCCAGCGCCGCTGAAACAGAGGCCCTGGCCAGGTCCAAAGCCCAAAGTCGAGTCCTTGCCGGGCTTTGGGTTGCCTGTTGAGTCCGCAAAGGCATCTGAAACGCGGGATTTGAACTTTGAGCGTGCCGAACGAACTCGAATTGATCGCGACGACCAGCTTCGGTCTTGAGGCGGTCGTCGCGCGCGAGCTCAAAGCCCTTGGTTACGAGAACCAGACCGTCGCCGACGGAAAAATCACCTTTCGCGGCGGACCGGAGGCGATTTGCCGTGCGAACCTCTGGCTCCGCAGCGCCGACCGAGTGGTCATCAAGATCGGCGAGTTCGAGGCGGCCGACTTCGGGACGTTGTTCGATCGCTGTGCCGACCTCGACTGGGCCCGCTGGATTCCCGTGAACGGCCAGTTCCCCGTGAGCGGGAAGTCCGTCCGCTCGCAACTTCACAGTGTTCCCGATTCCCAGGCTCTGATCAAGAAGGCCATCGTCGAAAAACTGAAACAGACGCACCGCGTTTCGTGGTTCGCCGAAAACGGGCCGCTCTTTCCCGTTCAGGTTTCGCTGCTGAAAGACGTCGCGACGCTCACGCTCGACACGACGGGCCCCGGGCTGCACAAACGCGGCTATCGCACCTTGAGCGGACCGGCGCCGCTCAAGGAAACTCTGGCGGCCGCGCTCGTGCAGCTCAGCTTTTGGACCGCGTCGCGGCCGCTGCTCGATCCCTTTTGCGGCACAGGCACGATCCCGATCGAGGCGGCACTTTGGGCTCGCAACCGGGCGCCCGGGCTTTCGCGCCGCTTCGCTGCCGATGATTGGCCCGCGCTCGATCGCCGGTTCTGGCACGAGGCCCGCGAAGAAGCCAACGATCGAGCCGTGCGGAGCGGATCGTTGGCGATCGTCGGCAGCGACGTCGACGACGCGAGCCTCTCCATGGCGAAAAAGCACGCGCGGAACGCCGGCGTCGAAGCCGACATTCGCTTCGAGCGGCGGGATTTCGCCGAGGTCCGACCGCAGGGCGATTACGGCTGCCTGATCGCCAACCCGCCGTATGGCGAGCGCTCGGGAGACGTGGAGTCGGCCGAAGAACTCGCCCGCTCGGCCCGCGACGTCTTCGGCCGGTTCGACACCTGGTCGTTCTACATCCTGAGCGCCCTGGCCAATTTCGAGCAGCACTGCGGTCGACATGCGGACCGTCGCCGCAAGCTTTACAATGGGCGAATTGCCTGCACCTATTACCAGTTTCACGGTCCACGCCCGCCCAAGCCGACGGTCGCAACGGAGATCGTCCCGGCATCCCACACAGAATCCGGCCGATTGAATCGGCCTCCCAGTCGGAGTTTGAGCGAATCCATGCCCGTTGCCCACGAAGAGGATTATCGTCGCCGAGTCGGCGAGGTTGGCCCGACGCGATTTCTGCCCGGGACCTCGATCGAAATCGTGCGAGAGGTCAAGCTCGACGCGCCGCCCCGGTTCGCACTGTTTGATTTTGACGGCACGCTGAGCCTCGTCCGCGAGGGCTGGCCCGACGTCATGATTCCCCTGATGGTCGAGGAGTTGGCGGCGACCGGAACCTCTGAGAGTCGCGAGCAGCTCGCCACGCTGGCCCGCAACTTCGTGATGGAACTCAACGGCAAGCAGACGATCTATCAGATGATCCGCCTGGCAGAAGAGATCAAATCCCGCGGTGGAGCGCCGCGAGAACCCTTAGCCTATAAACAGAAATATCACGATCGGCTGATGGAGCGGATCGCTCGGCGGCGGGAGTCGCTCGAGAAGAAGACGATCGCACCAGAAGAGCTGCTCGTCCCCGGCGTCTATGCCGCTTTGAAGGTTCTCCAAGAGCGCGGCCTGGAGCTGTATCTTGCCAGCGGCACCGATGAGAACTACGTGCGGGAAGAAGCCGAGCTGCTGGGCCTCGCGCCGTTCTTCGGCCGTCACATCTACGGCGCGATCGACGATCACCGCGCGTTTTCCAAGCAGATGGTGATCGAACGGATTCTCCGCGAAAACCAGGTCGAAGGCGCGCGGCTGATTGGCCTGGGAGACGGTTACGTCGAGATCGACAATATTAAAGGGGCCGGCGGCACGGCGATCGCCGTCGCCAGCGACGAATCGGGTCGCAGCGGCAAACCCGATCCCTGGAAGCGCGACCGCCTGATCGGCGTCGGGGCCGACGTCGTCATTCCCGACTTCCGCGAGTTCGCGGCCGTGTGCGATTATCTGTGGCGCGATTTCCGCTGACGGAGTTTTTTTGCCCCCTCTCCCATCGGAATGGGAGAGGGGATAAGCAAGCAGATTAGAAAAAGAAATTTAGGATCGTCCGGATGCCTTTCCCGCAGTTTGATCGCAGCCGGCTCAAGATCCAGCCGCTGTCGGAACGGACGCACGATCTCGACCTCGAGAAGATCGTGAACGTGCCGCACGGACCGCGCGTTCCCTTCGCGCACAAAGCGATTCCCATTCTGGCCGAGCGGATCGTCCAAGCCGCGGCCGCCAAACGCGCGATCCTCTTTGCCTGTGGTGCGCACGTGCTGCGGCAAGGGAACGGGCCTCTGTTGATCGACTTGATGCAGCGGGGGCTGTCATCGCACCTGGCGCTCAACGGAGCCGGAGCGATTCACGACTTCGAGCTGGCGATGATCGGCCACACGTGTGAAAGCGTCGCCCGCTACGTCCGGGAAGGGCAATTTGGCCTGTGGGATGAATCGTCGCGACTCAACGACGCCGTGAATGCCGGCCAGCGCGCCGGCCTCGGGTTTGGCGAGGCCGTCGGTAAATACATCGAGGACCAAAACTTTCCGCATCGGGCGACGAGCGTACTGGCGGCCGGCTATCGGCTGCGCGTCCCCGTTACCGTGCACGTGTCGATCGGGCAGGACATCGTCCACGAACATCCGAATTTCGACGGCGCGGCCACCGGTGCCGCCTCGCTTGCCGACTTCCTCATCTATACCGACACTGTCACGCGGCTCGAAGGGGGCGTCTTTTTGAACCTCGGGACGGCCGTCATGGGGCCGGAGGTTTATCTCAAAGCGCTCGCGATGGCCCGCAACGTGGCCCATCAGCGCAACGAGCGGATCGCCCACTTCACGACGGCCGTCTTCGATCTTCCCGAACTGGGCGAAGACCTGACTCACGAGGCGCCCAAGAACGATCCGCGGTACTACTTCCGGCCGTACAAGACGATCCTCGTCCGCACGGTGGCCGACGGGGGAGAGAGTTATTACGTGCAGGGGGACCACAAGGCGACCGTCCCCGCCCTCTACGACGCCATCCTGGAGCGCGTCAAATCGTGAAACGCGACCGCCTGGAAGAGCTGCTCGCCAAATTCCCCTCGCGCCGCATCGCGGTGGTGGGCGATTTCTTCCTCGATAAGTACCTCGAAGTCGACCCGCGCTTGGCCGAGACGAGCGTCGAAACGGGCAAGCGGGCCAACCAGGTCGTCGAAATCCGCACAAGCCCCGGGGCGGCCGGCACTGTGGTGAACAATCTGGCGGCACTCGGGGCCGGCCAGCTGCATGCGATCGGCGCCACGGGCGACGACGGCGAAGCCTACGACCTCCGCAGGGGCCTTGAGGCGCGGAATTGCTCGATCGCCGGACTGGTTCCCTTCTCGTTCTTGCAGACGCCCACCTATCTCAAGCCGCGCGACGTCAACGATCCGAGCCTTGAGGGGGAACACGAGCGGTACGACACGAAGAACCGCCGGTCGATGCCTGCCGCGGTGGGCGTTCGCGTTCTCGCCGAGCTCGACCGGCTACTGCCCCTGCTCGACGCTTTGATCATTGCCGACCAGGTCGAGCAGACCGATTGCGGCGTCGTCACCGCCAAGGTCCGCGCGGCGATCGCCGCACGGGCGCAGCGGCACACGAAGGTCGATTTCTGGGCCGACAGCCGCACGCACATCCGCGCGTTTCGCCACGTGATCATCAAGCCGAACCAGTTCGAGGCAGTCGGGCACGAAAATCCGCTGCCGGGCGAAACAGTCCCGCTCGAGCGACTGCGGGCCGCGATTCCAGGTTTGCGGAGGGAAACGGGTGCACCGGTCTGCTGCACGCGCGGCGCCGAGGGTATGATCGTCAGCGATCCCGAGGTGACCGTGATTCCGGGCGTCAAGATCTCCGGTCCCATCGATCCGACCGGGGCCGGCGACAGCGCGACGGCCGGGGCCGTATTGGCGCTCGCCTCAGGCGCGACGCTCCCCGAAGCGGCGCTCGTCGGTTGTCTCGTGGCCTCGATCACCGTGCAACAACTGGCGACGACCGGCACAGCGACGCCCACGCAAGTTTTGGATCGCCTGGCACTGTGGCAGGAGCAACAACTTTAGGATCAAGTCCGAATGACGATGCTCGAATGACGAAGGAAGCACGAAGCACGAATGAAGAGGGATTTCTTCGGGCTTAGGTCATTTGGTCATTCTTTCGTCATTCGAGCTTCGTCATTAGAAGAGAGAGCCCTGACCCGACTCGAATATAGAACTCGCTCCGGACCATTCCGACACTATCCGCGAAGGACTCAAACCGCTCATGTCCGACGAACGCTTTGCCGTCGACTATCTGACTGACCTCGCCGCGCTTTTGCCCAAGCTCGATACGAAGCGGATCGGCGAGGCGATCACCGCCGTCCGCAAGGTCCGCGACGACAATAAGACGATTTACATTTGCGGCAACGGCGGCAGCGCGTCGATCGCCTCGCAGATGGTGGTCGACATGGTCAAGGGGGCCTCGTTCAAGAAGAAGGCCCGCTTCAAGATGATCGGCCTGACCGACAGCATGGCTACGGTGAGCGCCTATGCGAACGACGAAGGTTACGAGGTCGTCTTCGCCGAGCCGCTCAAGAATTTTGCCGTGGCCGGCGATCTGTTGATCGCGATCAGCGGCAGCGGCAACAGCCCCAACGTGCTGCGGGCCGTCGAATACGCCAACTCGATCGGCTGCACGACGATGGGGCTGACGACCGGCGAAGGGGGCAAACTTCGCGACCTCGTCAAGCTGCCGTTGTTGGTGCCGTCGCGGCACATGGGGCGGCTGGAAGACTCCTTCTTCATCCTCACGCATATCATTTGCTATGCGTTCATGGAAGCGGATTGACGGCGTGACTGCGGCCCGATCGCCAGCCAGTCGGTCCTTGGCGCTCTTGCTAGCGGCCGTGGCTGTTTGTCTCGGCGCGACCGCTCTCTCAGCGCAGACGTCCGGAGCGAAAGCAGCTCTGCCGGCCCTTGCTGGAGAGCCCGATTATCGAAGCCCCGACCAGCGCCCCCAACACGACGATGCGCACTTGAGCACGCTGGGCATCGCCTCGATCCAGTCGAAGCGGCTCAAGCTCTACACCGATGGCCCGCTCGACCGTCTCAAATCGATCGGCCCGGCCGTCGACGCGCTCTATGACGCGCTGGTCGAATACTTCGGTCCGCTGCCGCCCGCACGCGACAAATCCGAGTTCACCGTCACGGGCTACCTGATGACCGATAAGGCTCGCTTTCGCAACGCGGGACTCTTGCCCGAGGAGCTGCCGCCGTTTTTGAACGGCCGCCACCGCGGGCTGGAATTCTGGGTGAACGAGCAAGAGACCGACTATTATCGCCGGCACCTGATCCTGCACGAGTTCACGCACTGCTTCATGTATGCGCCGGAAGGCGTGGAGATGCCCGTCTGGTACTCGGAGGGAATGGCCGAGCTCTTCGGGACGCACACCGTCAACGCGGCGGGCCATTACCAGTTCCGCGTGATGCCCGATCGGAACGAAAACTTTCGCGGCCACGGCCGCATCCCGCTCATCCGCAGCGAAATCGCCGCCAAACATTGGAAGTCGCTCCGCGACGTGACCCGCATCACCGCCGAAGACTTTCTGCAAACGCCGGCGTACGCCTGGTCGTGGGCCTTGTGCGCGCTGCTCGACGGAAATCCGCGCTACTCGTCGAAGTTCCGCCAACTGAGCCATCACCGCGGCTACGGCCAGTTTGCCGCTGGCTTTCGCGAACTCTTTGGCGACTCGCCGGACGACCTGTGCACCGAGTGGTCCCTCTTCTCCCACGAGCTGCAATACGGTTTCGACCTCAAGCGGGCGGCGATCGACTTCAAGCCGGGCAAACCGCTCGTGCCGAACGATCCCAGCTGGCCGATCGACGTGGCGTCCGACCGCGGCTGGCAGTCAAGCGGCGTCCTCGTCCGCGCCGGGGCCGAATACGAAATCACAGCCACCGGCAAAGTCACGCTGGGCACGAGCCCCAAACCGTGGATCAGTCAGCCGCCCGGAGTGAGCATCGTCTACTCGGAAGGCCATCCGATCGGCCTGCTATTAGCCGCCGTCCATCGCGAACCTCCGGCGGCCGATGCCACGACCGAGGAATCGATGCTCCGCCAGATCGCGGTCGGCCGCGGCGCGCGATTCACGCCTTCGACCGGCGGCACGCTCCACTTCCGCATCAACGACCACTGGAATTCGCTCGCCGATAACGACGGCCACTACCGCGTGACCGTTCGCGAGCTGTCCGCTCCCAAGTGAAAGGTCGCCTACTTGATCTTGCCCGCGTAGGACAGATCCTGCAGCAGGGCATAACGGATCACGTTGAAGGCGATGCGAACCGCGTCGGCGTGATCGTAGCCCGCGCAGGCCACGGAGGCCTGCCGTTCCAGCGCGCAGCTCAGGTCGTACTTGCTATAGATGACGCAGTAACGGCCATTGATTTCGATGCCTTCCAGAAAAGGCTCGCCTTCCTTGAAAGTCGAATCGAGCGGGCCGTTCGGGTTGCCGTTCTGGGGAATGCGGCGTTTCACCCGCTGGATGGGAAAGCCGATGCCCGCCGTAAACAGTTCGTGCGTCACCGGAATCCGTTCCAGTTTCTTGTCCGGATAGAGCTGATGCACCATCTCCCGAAAGCTCTTGTCGAACTGGGGCGAGCCGCAGCACGAGTCGGCAAACAGCACCGCGCCGTTCTGCAGGTACTTGCGCATGTTCTGGATTTCTTGCGGCCCGAACTCGAACGTGGCCCGGCCGTGCATGTAGGCCAGCGGATAACGACGGAGCTGCGGATCGCTGGGAACGAGATTTTTCTGCCGCGTCGACGCCAGCACGCCCGACTTCTGGTTGAGGGCCATCAGCACATTGTGGAGGGCCCGCGGCGCCGCGTCCCAGTCCCCCGTGTGCCGCAGTTTGGCGACTTGTAGCAAACCCCGCTCGATGTGGTCCTGCGGCCCGGCCACCTGCTCCTGCGGGGCATCGAGCTTGTCGTAGGGCTCGCGGCCCGTCGCGTACGCCACGACGTTCGCCCCTACCTTCATCGAATGCAACACCAGCAGGTTGAAGACCGCCGTCCGTTTGGGAACCGGCTGCAACGACCACTTGTCCCAAAGGCACGAGTGATCGCGAGGAGAATAGACGAACGAGGTGCGGCACCCAAAATCGACGCCCAACAGCTCCGTCCCCTCCGGATCGAGCGGAAACTCGGAGCGATAGATCGGATGCTCGGGCGGCAGCCGCTTGAGCTGCGCTTCCCCCGGGTAAATTCGCGACACCAGATTCTTGATCCCTTCGTCGAAGCCTGCGCCGTTGCAGTTGTCGACGGCGAAAATGAAGCCCCCCTGCTCTACGTAGGCTCGCAGCAACTGCACCTGGGCCTCGGTAAATTTCGGCTCTTCCAAGCCGCCAATGTAGAGGATGGGCGCCTGCAGCAAATCGCGGACGCTGCCGTTGGCCACCACCTTGTCGAGATCCAGCTCCTGACACGTCAACAGCTTGGGCCACTTCGGCAGGCTGCTGACGTAGTCAGTCAGATTGCGAGCGTCGTTCGGATGCAGATTCCAGTTGGGCAGTGCGTCGTCATCCCGCCGGCGCCCCGGCTGCGAGTCGTAGTTCAGCTTGTTAATCAAAACCGGCGAGAGACCTTTCGACAGGAACAACAACGCAAAGCTCGACGCGACGACGCGGTCCGACTCGACCGACGTGAATGTCGCGTTCCAGCTTCCCTGCACGCGAGATTGCCCCTCGATCAGGTAGCTGGCCCCTTCGCGGTACCAGTCGTGATTGCCGAAGAATCGCTGGCCCGAGAGCCGGCCGGCCCGCTCGACGCCGTAGAGGTAATACAGCACCCAGCTGGCGCCGTGCCCGGGATTCACGCCGACGGCGAAATAGTGTTCGAAACCATTCGACGGCGCGCCGCAGCGCCTCCGTCGCCCGCGGGGCTTTGTTGCAGCATTTGGGCGTGCCGTCGGCGTTCGTATCGTCCTCGGATGAGCCGAGCATTTGCTCGCAGATCACCAGGCACCCCATGCCCGAGCAGGTCATACTGCCCGTGCTGGGATCGTGGATGTGATAGCCCCAGCCGCCGTCGCCGTTCTGGTACTCGATGAAGTGCTTGAGAGTCAGCTCCCAGGTCTTGCGGCGAATTTTGACTCCGGCGATCGCCGCCTCGCGAAGCCCCAGGATGGCAAACTGGGTGTTGCTGTGGTCCTCGCTGCCGCCGGCGAACTGGCCGTGCCCGTAGTTCCACATGCCCGCTAAGTCACCGCGCGTGGTCTGAATGCTCTCCAGCCGTTCGGCCAGCATGGCGATCCGCATCTTGTCGCGGTCCCAGTCCTTGGCGGCGACGAGGGCCATCAGCACCAGCGACGTTTCGTACGTTCCGCCCGGATCGTGAAAACTCCGGATATAACCCAGCGCGCGGGTGATCACCGGATCATTCGGGGCGACGCCCGAGTTGAGCAGGGCCAGCGTGGCAAGCGCCGTCGGTCCGACGGGATACGCGCCCCTGGCGAGGCCTCCGTTGCCGAACGAGCCGTTCTCGTTCTGCGTGGTCGCCATGTAGGCCGTGCCGCGGGCGATCGACGTCTTGACCATCTCCGCGGTCAGCTCGGGCCAGCGCCCTTGCGCCTGACCCCAGGCGGCGCCCACTCCACCACAGGCGACGCCCGCGACGGCTAGAGCGACGGCCATCGCTCGAGCGAACGGCCGGACGCCGTGTGACATCTCTTTCGTTCCTGAGTGCTGGCGGTCGAACGTGCTGGCGTGCAAAGGACGCCTCAATTCTACCCGACCTCCGAAGCCGGGCAAACGGCCTGTGTTCGTCGTCCGTGGCGCGGTGGCGCGCCAAACGGAGAGGATTGATGCTGGCCGACGTCCCCCCTAGAATCGGCAAGCCGAAGATTTCCGCCTCAAACTTCGAGGAAATTCGCCCGCCGTGCCTCCCGAAAAACGCGACTTCGACGACTTCCTGGATCGTTTCAAGCGGCACCACGACCTGATGGTCGAAGAGCTGCACAAAGTGATCATTGGGCAAGACCCGGTCATCGATCAAATCCTGGCAGCCATCTTTACGGGCGGGCATTGCCTGCTGGTCGGCGTGCCGGGGCTGGCCAAGACGCTCGTGGTCAGCACGATCGCCCAAATCCTGGACGCCCAGTTCAAACGGATTCAGTTCACTCCCGATCTGATGCCGTCGGACATCACCGGAACGAATGTGCTCGAAGAGGGAGACGGCGGCAAGCGCGAATTTCGTTTCGTGCAGGGGCCGGTCTTCACCAATATTCTGCTCGCCGACGAAATCAACCGCACGCCGCCCAAAACGCAGGCCGCCCTCCTGCAGTCGATGCAGGAACACGAGGTAACCGCCGGCAAGCAGACCTACGCATTGCCCGAGCCGTTCTTCGTCATCGCCACGCAAAATCCGATCGAGCAGGAAGGAACCTATCCGCTTCCCGAAGCCCAGCTCGACCGGTTCATGTTCAACATCAAGGTCGATTACCCGTCGCTCGAGCAGGAAGAAGAAATCCTCTCGCGCACGACCGGGATGGAAAAGCCCGAGATCCGCAAGGTCCTCTCGTCGAAGTCGATCCTGTTCCTGCAAAAGCAAATCGGCCAGATCGAGGCGACGCCGCTGACCATCAATTACGTCGCCCGCCTGGTCCGGTCGACGCGCCCGTCCGATTCGTCGTCGCCGAAATTCGTGCGAGAAATGATCGACTGGGGCGCCGGGCCGCGGGCCGGGCAATACCTGATCGCCGGAGCGAAAGCCGTCGCTGCGATGGACGGCCGTCCCAGCGTCTCACTCGACGACGTCCGTAAGGTGGCCGTTCCCGTGCTGCGGCACCGCATCTCGACCAACTTCCAGTCGCAAGCCGAAGGCATGACGCCCGAGGACATCATCAATCGCCTGATCAAAGAAGTCCCCGAGCCCACGATCGACAAGTACGACAAACGGTAGTCGGATCTTCGTCGCGTTTCGGGGCGTTTCGGCTCCCGCAGAGCAGTTGGACCTGGGGGCTCGCTGCGCTCGACCCCAGCCACCCGATCGTTCGTCCGCAGCCCCGCGCAAAATGGTGCGACTTTGTTTAAACCATCCGTCGCCGCCGGCCTGGTCCTGCTGTTATTTGCAACCTCCACGTGCGCCGATGACCAGCTGACCTCGGCCGCACGCTTCAGCGATGACGCGTTTCGCCTGCTCGTACGCGTCTACTCGTACGACCCCGCGATTCCGCTCGAGGGCCGCATCGTCGAGCGCCTGGAGGAACGCGAAGGGCCGCGTGAAAAGATCGTGTTCCGCGGCGCCCAGGGGTTTTATGTCCCCGGGTATTTGCAGCTTCCGGCCAAGCGCACAGGTCCCGTGCCCTGCGTGCTCTTGTTGCATGGCTGGTCCGGGTCGAAATCGCACTTCTGGTCCGACAACAACTACATCAGCGGCGGCAACATTCGCCGCGGGTTGCTGCAGGCAGGAATCGCGATCTTCGCTCTGGACGCCCAAATCCACGGCGATCGAATCTCCGTCAACGAATTCGCGCCGGTCAACCCGTCAGGGCCGCCGGGAGTGCCGCCGCGCCGAGGCTACTTCACGCAGCAAGAAATCTACGTGCAGACGACGATCGACTACCGCCGCGGCCTCGACTACTTGAAGTCGCGTCCGGAGATCGACTCCTCCCGCATCGGCGCCCTCGGCTACAGCATGGGCGGCACGCAAACTTTTCTGCTAACGGGCGTCGACCCACGAATCAAAGCCGCCGTGGCCTGCGCGACGCCAGCAGATCTTTCGGCCGACTCGCTGATCGCCCCGCTCCGCTTCGCCCCGGCAATCGGCTCCCGCCCCTTTCTAATGGTCATGGGCCGGCGCGACGAAATGTGCAAGCAGGCAGAAGCCGAACGCGTCTTCCACGCGATCGACGGCCCAAACGCCAAACTTTCGTTCTACGACGGCACCCACAAAATCGGCCCGGCGTTTGTGCCGGAGGCGGTAGCGTGGTTGAAGAAGAATTTGTAAGCGTGGGAACGCCGCGCCGGGTGGCCGGGACTACTTGTTGTCCCGGCTGCGAAGCAGCAAGAGGCTGCTCAAGGAACTCGATAGCTTCACACGCGGCCCGACGATCGCTCTTGTCGCTTCGCGACCCGAACAACGAGTTGTCCGGGCCACTCTTTGAACGCGGTCAATCGAGCCAGGACACGGGCACTCCCACCGGTCGCTGATATTCGTAGTGCCGGGCGGAACTCCACGGCCAACCGCTCGCTTTCGCGACGAGCCCTTTCGCCACCGGGTTGTGCATGTACTGGAGTTTCTCGCGCAGCTTTTTCACGCTGTGGATATTGAAGTCGTAGAATCCGGCCTGCCAGGCAGGTTCGTCGGCGCTGATCATGCGGCCGGTAGGAAGCGAGGCCGGTGCGAAGCAGTCGCTTGATGTGAACCGACGAACGTTTCTTCCATTCTTTGACAAACTCGCTGACCTGGTCGTCGGCGGGGAACCAAACAATCGCGTGCACATGGTTGGGCATCAGCACAACTACTGGCCGTGCTGGCGACCGACGACTAGGCTGTAACGGGAATACTCTCGTGCCCGCACGCTCGGGTGCCACGGTTGAGCTTGCTCAACCGCGCTCTTAGAGCTCTGCTTTCACTCGTGCCCAAGCTCCACTGCGGGCCGGCGTCTCGCTGGTTCGAGTCGACGTGCCGGAAAGCTCGGGCGTGGACGATGAAACGGCTGTTGAGTCACTCGGCGAAAACAATGCCTGCTTGAAATCACACGAGGGAGAGTTGTGGGCGAACCAACCAACGTAAACATCGATCAGCCCCCCTTCATATTTCGGACGGGGCGCCGCCGTAGGGACGTGAGCGTCAGCGCGCCCAGATCGACCGGGCGTTGAGCCAGTTTCTCTTCGATGTCTGGAACGCTGAATCGGTAAGCACGCAGTTGCTCTCGTCCTGCTGAGAAGCGCACTTCCAGGCGATAGCGCCCGGTCGGCACATCGTCGATCGAAAAGTTTCCGTCACGATCTGCTCTTCCGGTCAAGGCGATCGTACCCTCCACGGATCGATGGATATCCGGGTGGATGATGATTCTTGCGAAACTCCACGGGACCTTTTGTTCTGAGTCAGCCGGATGCCGGAGCTGGCCGATCACCGGACGGCCAGTCGTTCCGAAATCGACGTGCCTCGTTTGTCCGGCGATCAGGTTCATCGAGACGTGTGCGGAGGACACCGGCACGGTCCGCTCTTTCTCCCCGAAATCGTCCTCGGACTCACTCAGGGTCGCGTGGCCTGCCATCAGACCCTCAATCACGAATCGTCCGTTCGCGTCGGTTTTCGCAGAACCATTCGACCACACCCATGGCGGGCGCAGGAGGTTCCCCTTGAGCTGCACTAAACGGTTCGACACCGGTTTACGGGCAACCCGGCAGGTTCCTTCGATGCGTACCCACGTCGCGAGCTGAATGGCTTCGGGGACTGTCTTCGACGTGCACGGGATCCGCGCAAAACCCGACGGATGCACGACGACAAGGACTGAATCAGAGCCCTGAGGGGCGAAGCGGCGCGGAACTGGGCCGGGGGGACGACTTTCATATGCGAGGTCAACGCGGCCAGCGCTATCGGTCTGCCGCCGAAAGATCACGTCGTCAGTCTTAACGATCTCGCCGTTAAAAATGCTGACGATCGAACGCGTATCGGCCATCACGACGATTGCTTTGTCAGCTGGTTTCCCGTCGGGGGTTCGCACGATCGTGGACCGTTGTTGCGCCTGCGCGGAAAGACCCGGCAGTGCCAGACAGGCGACAATTACGCAGGGCAACGAGGGCCAGATGACGCGGGTAGTGAAAGCCAGAATGAATCTCGCGAGGAGAAGCTTTCTCATTCCGTTTGCCCCTTCGTCCAACGCCAGCTAATCGCCCACCGCACCAACCGCACCAGCCCTAAGGTTCAGGCCGGGACCTCGCTCGACAATCCAAGCAAGTCTCATTGATGTCCCAATCATTCTCGGTGGCCTCCAAGCCGATCGCCACGACCGCAAAGCGCTGCCCTCCCGACCCGAGAATTATGATTTCGTTTGGCGGAACCGATGCGCCAAGTAAGGATTCCATCTGCTGGATTTCCTCAGGCATCGGTGGAAGAAGTTGAATTCCATGAAGGTGCCGTGGGACGCCAATGTATTTCACACCCACAAAGTACAGGTCAAGGTTCGTCCCCGGCGCTTGCCCCTGTCGCACCGATTTTGGCTGCGAATCAGCAACTGTCCGTGTGCAACCTGATATTCCCAGACTTGAAAGTCGCGGTCACTCCCTGTGAATTTCAGAAACGTTCTCATTGGTATCGATTGTACAAATCTCGAAAACTGATCTTGGACGAATCGAGATTTTATGGCCGAATGGAGGATGGCAGTTTTCGCCGCCAGTCTAGGACCGCGCAGGCCCCTGGCCGCTGGGGGGCGGGATCCCGCCGGGAAACGAAAAAGGATCCCCGGCGGCGATGGGGATCCGTTTTCACATAAGGAAGAAAATGATCACCAGCAGTTTCGGCGGCCAGCGACCGCCGTCGTAGTGGGTTCGCGGACCCGGACTCGCGGGACGGGATTCGATTGGGACGGGACACATCGGGACGGGACTTGTTGTTTTATCGAGCGAATCCCGACAGATTCGTCCGGAACTGCGATGCTAGAGGCCGGTCCAGACTCGGCGGGGACGGGACGGGATTGATGGGACGGGACTTGCGGGACGGGACTCGGTCCTCTGAACGAGCCGGTGCGGATCGCGAATATCCGGTCCGGTCAGATCTGTCCGCGCGCGCCGACGAGTAGGCCGCCGACCGGACCCCGAAAATGCTCTCTGCTGGTGGTGGGGATCCGTTTTCACATAGGGGAGGGAAAGATCCCCAGCAGTCTTCGTTGCTGGGGTCCGCCCTGGGCCGGCCGGCGCGGTGGGACAAGTGGACCCGCCGGGACACTCGAAAAGTGGACCCGCCGGGACGGGTCCCTCTGATTTGATATAAGGGGCTCCGCCAAAAGTGGTCCCACCGCGCGAACCCTGGAGTGGCAGGCCACAGTTCGGAGGCAGATCAGAGCGGCGTCGCCGGGAAAGATCGCCGCATGGTCAAAAAAGAGCCCCGCGGCAGTGGGGATCTCTTTTTCACTCAGGGGAGGGGAAGATCTCCGGCTCGCTGATCTACAATGCCGCGGTCCGAGCCCGGGAGAGATCCACATGCAAGACGATGTCGTGGCATTGTTCGCGTACGATCGCTGGGCCAATACCAGGGTCCTCGATGCCTGCCGCAAGTTGACCGCCGAACAGTACGTCGCAGAGCCGGTCCCAGGGT
Organism: uncultured Planctomycetaceae bacterium; assembly: GCA_963800135.1. Lineage (GTDB taxonomy): Bacteria > Planctomycetota > Planctomycetia > Planctomycetales > Planctomycetaceae > DASPSM01. Next base: position 259,693 of record CAWCZR010000007.1, read on the forward strand.
GGTCGTCGGTGCGCTCGACCCTTTACCACATCGCGTGGGTGACCGATCTCCACCTGCGCACACTGGCCGGCGATCCGGATGACGCCATCCCGACCGAAGCCGATCTGCCCGCGGTGGACGACGCGGCTCGGTTGCTGCAGCGTGCCTACCGCCATTTCGAAGAGCTGCGTCCCACGCTAACGCCGGAGCGGCTCAACACCATGCTGACGGTGCGTGGGCGCGGCTACGTGTTTACTCTGCCGCGGTGGGCGATGCTGCGCCACATTGTCAATCACTCCACCTACCACCGCGGTCAGGTCGCCTCCAAGCTGAAACGGTTCGGGATCCAACCACAGATCTCTGACTTCTTCTTCTGGGTGATCGAGCAGATTCCCCAGGAGGCATAAGCCGCAACCGCGCACGGACGGCAACGGGGTGAGTGACCACACGACGGGCGAGCGTCACCCGAGTGAGCCCTCGCGAGCGAGGGCTCTGCTCCGCCGACTCGAGTGTCGGGACGGGATTGGATCGCCGGTCGATGCGGCGCTCGCATGCGCAAAAACAAAGCGGCACGGTCGGTTGACCGTGCCGCTTTGCGCTCCTTGACGAGAGCAAGCGAGGCCCGCGTTATTTGAGGCCTTTGGCCGTGCAGAAGGCTTTGAAATCCTGCACGAACTTCTGGTTTTCAGGCGAGTCGATGCTCTGGAAGTAGTTCCAGGCGGCCAGGTGGCCGACCAGCGGCGGAACGTCCATCGCCCGCAGTTCGTCCTCGGCAACCGAGAACGCCATGATTGGACAGTCGACGGCCGAGAGGCCCTGGTTGGCGAATTCCTTGTAGAACGGCACGTTGCTGTCGCCGTTGATCGTCGAGAGGACGCACGCGCCGCCGCCCGAGGCGAAGGCCTTGATCTTCTGGACGATCGTCTGATAGTCCTGGTGGTGGAACGGCGTGTACTCTTCCACGATATTCTTGTCGGGAATGCCGCGGAACTTGAGGTACGCCTTCAGGACTTTGTTGGCAGTCCGGGGGAAGACGTAGTCGGTCCCCAGGAGGTAGAACTTGCGGAAGCCTTCGTCGAGCATGTAGGCGGCCGCCGGGTTGAGCTGCTGGTTCGGCGGGGCCGCGGTGTAGAACACGTTCTTCGACTGCTCCTCGCCCTCGTACTGCACGGGGTAGAAGAGGAGCGCGTTGAGTTCCTCGAACACCGGCAGCACCGACTTGCGGCTCACCGAGGTCCAGCAGCCTTCGACCATGGCCACTTTGTCCTGGCTGATGAGCTTGCGGGCCTTTTCGGCGAACAGCGGCCAGTCGCTCGCCGGATCTTCGATCACCGGCTTGATCTTGTAGCTCTTGCCGCCGACCTTAATGCCGCCGGCGTTGTTGATTTCCTCGATGGCGAAGAGGTCGGCGTCCTTAAGCGAGGTTTCGGAGATGGCCATCGTGCCGCTGAGCGAGTGGAGGATGCCGACGCGGACCGTGTCGTCCGACAGATCGGGGCTGGGATAGGTCTTGCCGGGCTGCGGACCGCCCGTGGGCGCAGGGTAAATGCCGTCGGTGCCGGGCAGCTTGGGATCGTGGAGGTACTTCGAGTAGCTATCCGGCTTGACCAGTCCCTTCATCGCCTTGACGATTTTGAACTGGCCGTTGCGCTTGATCTCGCCGATGTAGACCGGCTTGTAGACGTGCTGGTTGACCGGGTCCATCTTCTTCTTGCCGCCCGGCGCGTTGAACTCGAGCCCGTAAACGGCCTGGCGGACTTTATCGACGTCGAAGGAATCGGCCTTTTCGCAGGCGGCCGCCCAGACCTTGATGCCGTAGTAAGCGGCTTCGATCGGGTCGTCGGCAACGCGACCGGAGATGTCGGGCAGGTCGGCACTCTTGGCCGTTTCGACGAATTCGATATCCGGATCTTCTTTGATCTCGATGGCGCCCTTCTTGGGAGCCATCGACAGGGCCGGAGCCAGCGTGCGCTGCACGTCGGCCGCGGAAGCCAGAACGGTGACCTTGCCCGCGGCGGAGGGCTGTTGTGCGTCGCTACGCACGCCGAAGCCCACCAGCAGCACGCCGGTCCCCACACTCGCCCAAAAACAGAACTTCTTCATTACGCCTGTTTCCTTCTTAGAAAGAGAGCCCGAAGCAGATTCCGACCGTCCCTTCGTCAACACGGTTGCGCTTCCTTGCGTCGGCCACCGGACTGCGAATCATCTCGCCCGTACAAGTGGCGACCCGAACCCGTGAAGCTACACCGCGTGCGACATTGGCTCGAACGTCCTGGTCCGGCGCCTCGCCCGGAGCGCCCCTCGACGGCGGGACGGACTTCGAGACAGATGTTGAAACACGATGCGGAGCGGGCGGCAGCGATTTTGGAGAAGCGGGCGAACGGCCCTTGTCAGCCCAGCAGCGCGCTTCAAAACCGGTCGCTTGACGCGCCGGTTCGCTGGCCGCTCACCTCAATGGATTCAAATCGTCCATGCAAAAAGCAATTTCGATGCCGCTGAATCCTGCGCAATCACCGACGCGCACAGTGGATACGCGTTTTGCGGCCGAATTCGAGCGGTTGGCGTCATGGGAAGCACTGATCAAGAACCCACCCTCGGGCTCACTCCTTTCCCCATGGTGCACCGAATCGGCGCACTGCTGCATTTTGTTCGCGCATCGCGAGTCGGCCATTTGGTCAGAGATTACCGGTTCTCCGACTTGTGTTGGATTGACCGCACGTCGATAACTTAACATTGATTAGCCTATGCCCCGAGTTTGTGCGGCGACGCGCAACTTTGGATACTGTTCGAGACGAAAGGCCGTCGTACACCGTCCGCTCGCGCAATCGCCTCAGGGAATGGTTCCACTCGCATGCACTCCGCCGAGGAATATCTCAAACCCGAAGTCATTCGCACAGTGGCCCGGCTCGATTTGCGAGCACGGTTCATCGTCGAGGGCTTCTTGAGCGGCCTGCACGCCAGTCCGTATCACGGCTTCAGCGTCGAGTTCAGTGAGCACCGGCGGTACACGCAGGGGGACGACCCCAAAGACATCGACTGGCTCGTCTACGCGAAGACCGACCGCTACTACGTGAAGAAGTACCAGGCCGAAACCAACATCACCGGCTATCTGACGGTCGATCTCTCCGAGAGCATGGGCTACACGTATCGGCAGAAGCTGACCAAACTCGACTACGCGATTTGCCTCTCGGCGGCCCTGGGTTATCTGATGGTCCACCAGCAGGACCCGGTCGGCTTGCTGACGTTCGACGATCGCATTCGTCAGAGCTTGCCCGCACGCAGCCGCCGGACGCAATTGGCCAACATCCTGGCGGTGCTCGCGCGGGCCAAGCCCGGCGGACCGACCGAAATCGCGCACAATCTCCGGCGGATCGCGGCCATGATCCGCCACCGCAGCCTAGTGATGCTCTTTTCCGACCTGCTTACCGACGCCGGGCCCGTCATCGAAAGCCTGCGGCTATTGCGGCACGCCGGGCACGACGTGATCGTATTCCACATCCTGGACGAAGCCGAAGTCACCTTCCCCTTCAGCGGAATGGTCGACCTGAAGGACCCCGAAACGGGCGAATCGCTGGTCGTCGACGCGGACGGCATTCGGGCCGACTACCAGGAAACGCTCGGCGACCTGCGCCAACAATACCGTACCGAGTGCCAGAAGAGCCGCATCGACTACGTGGCGCTCGACACGAGCATGCCGTTCGACCGGGCCCTCGTCGAGTATTTGTTGCAGCGCAAAGCGAGGTTTTAGCCCAGCTGGCAAAGTGCCCGAGGCATTCTAACGGTCACAGAAGAGCGGCTGGATGTGTTGACGCCGACGGCGGCAGCTTTTGCCTTCGAGTGCGTGCCGCGGGCGCAAGCTCGAGCCCGCTCACTTTGCTTGACCGGCGCGTTTGTTACCGGAAGCGAATAAGCCCAAGTGCAGGCCGCTGCGTCTCTTGCAATGGGGTAATAGCGCTTTTAAAGTGGATCCGAGAGCATCCGGAAGGGACTGCGCCCAGCGGTTGCTCTCGCACGGTTTTTGGTCAATCGCTTCTGGAAGAATTTCCAAACGACCTACCGGAGCAAGGCGTAGTGTCGTGGGACGGGCACAGTTCCGTTTCGCGCGGCCTTGTGAGGAGTCGTTAAGTCACGGCCGAGCCCGTCCGGGGGATTCCTTTCCGAGAGGCGTTGATATCGATCGGGGACGTCGGCGCGTTTCGGGCGATTTGGGGCCGACCTCTCGACAACATCTCTCTCCGCAGGCGGTGCAGCCCACCAGCAGTAGGGTTGCCACGCCTTCGTTTTATCGGCAATTCCGTATCCATTATCCGAACGCGTTGGGGAAGTCTCGATGGCTAGCGAGTCGGTCATTGAAATCAGCAATCTGACGAAAATCTATCGCGACTTCTGGGGCCGCCCCAAGGTGCGGGCCCTCAACTCGCTGAGCCTGGACGTCCATCGCGGCGAAGTCTTCGGACTGCTCGGCCCCAACGGGTCCGGCAAAACGACGACGATGAAGCTGCTCCTGGGGCTCTTGTTCCCGACCGAAGGGGACATCAAGATCCTCGGCCGGCCCGCCGCCGACGTCGAAAAGAACGAAAAGATAGGCTACCTGCCGGAAGAGTCGTACCTCTACCGCTTCTTGAACGCGGAAGAAACGCTCGACTTCTACGGGCGGCTGTTCAAGATGCCCGCCTCCCAGCGACGTGAACGGGCCGACTCGCTGATCAAAATGGTCGGCCTGGACGGGGCCCGTCGGCGGCAATTGAAGGAATATTCCAAGGGCATGACCCGCCGTATCGGTCTGGCCCAGGCGTTGATTAACAATCCCGAACTCGTGCTGCTCGACGAGCCGACCAGCGGCCTGGACCCGATCGGAACGCGTGAAATGAAGGACCTGATCCTGCGGCTCAAGCAGGAGGGAAAGACGGTCGTCATGTGCAGTCACCAGCTGGCTGATGTGCAGGACGTTTGCGACCGGATCGCCATCCTGTACGCGGGTGAACTGAAGGTCTCGGGAAAAGTCGACGAGCTGCTGCAGGAGCAAGACGAGACGCAAGTGCTCACGACGCGGCTCAGCGACAATGTGATCAAAGAGATCGAACAAGTCGTCGCCCGCAACGGCGGCCAGGTGCACAAAGTCGATCACCCGGCCGTCACCCTCGAAGATCTCTTCTTGCGGATCGTCAAGCAGAGCCAGGAGCGTCCCGGTCAGCGGTTCACCACGGACGCAGCGGCCCCCACGCGGCCGACCGACGGTGCCAAAACCGGGGCTCCGGCCCGTGAACCGGCTGCTGCCGGCGAGCAACACTGATCCCCCCACGAATGGGGCATCCCGAAACTCGATTGAACAAACGGCCGGAGCGCCGGCACCCTCTCAAACTCTTGGATTCTTCGAGCGCTCACCACGCTCGGTCCTTATCGGTGGTGTATGTCATTTGACCCTCTTCCGTTCGATGTTCTTCAGGGCGTCAGCACCTGGCTCAAGGTGATGATTGCCATCGTGGGGCTCGTGCTTGTCGTGTCGATCGCGGGCTCACTCGGTCTTGGACTGAGCGGTCCGGTTCGCGTGTTCAAGCAGCTTTTTCAGCGCCATTCGCGACATTTCCGAAATCTCAGTGCGGCGCATCTGGGCGCTCGCCGCGCTGACCGCCCGCGAAGCCATCCGCCGCAAAGCGCTGTTGGTGTTCGGGCTCTTTGCCCTGCTCTTCATGTTCGGCTCCTGGTTCCTCTCCGGGGGCGGCGAGAAGGCCGACATCCAGATTCAGCGGCACGTCGTCTTCGTCTTTACGGTAATCACCTGGCTCGTGCTTCCCGTTGTTCTGATGCTGGCCTGCTGGGGCATTCCCGAAGACATCAAGGCCCGCTCGATGCATACCGTCGTGACCAAGCCGGTGCGTCGCGTCGAAATTGTGCTCGGGCGAATGCTGGGCTTCGGCATGATCACGACCCTCGTGGTCGCCGTGATGGCAATTGCCGGCTTTATCTGGATCGATCGCCAGGTTTCGGAGGAGGCCCACGGCCAGCTCGTTTGCAAAGTGCCGATCTACGGCAAGCTGTCCTTCCTCGACCGGCAGGGCAATCCAGCGTCGAGCGGCATCAACGTCGGCGACGTCTGGACGTTCCGCTCTTATATCGAGGGGTCGACGAAGGCGGCGGCCATTTGGGACTTCGATCGCTTGAGCGAAGCGTCGGCCATGCCCCTTCCGCCGGCCAAAGACGGTTCCGAACAGCGCGGATTGCGAGTCCAAACCGGCTTTGAATCGTTCCGGACCCACAAGGGCCTAATCGGCAGCGGCCTGTTGTGCCAGCTCACGCTGGTCAACCCGACCACGAACCTCCGCGTTCCCCTGCCCGCCTTCGAGGTGGCCGAATATCGGGGAGACGCGAACGTCACGCCGCTGCCCGCCATGCTGACCTATTACGACAGCGAAGCCCGCAAGAACAAGACGGCCGACCTGTTCAAGGACATCGTCTCCGACGGCCGACTGAAGATCGAAGCCCGCTGCCTTAACGGCGAGCAGTTCCTCGGCATGGCCCGGCCGGACCTGTTCATTCGCACGGCCGACCGGCCTTTCGCCGTCGGCTACTTCAAGGCAGTCGTCGGCGTGTGGCTCGAAGCGCTCATCGTGGTGATGATCGGCGTGGCGGCCAGCTGCTTCCTCAAGGGGCCCGTTGCTACCTTGATGACGTTCGCGATGCTGATCGTCGGCGTGTCGTTCCGCGGCACGGTCGATAAGATCGTCTCGGGCGACCAGCTTGGTGGCGGGCCGACCGAGTCCATTTACCGCATGGTCACGCACTTGAACCAGACGGTCGACATGGACCTGAGCAAGACCGTGACCGGCACGATCAAGTGGACCGACTGGCTCGCCCAGCAAGGGATCTGGCTGGTGCAGCAAACGTTTCCGAACTTTAGCTATTTCAGCATGTCGGCGTACGTAGCCAAGGGCTTCGACGTCGACTTCCGGGCGGCGATTCTGCCCAGCATCGCCGTAGCGCTCGCTTATCTCATCCCATGCGTGCTGTTGGGCTACTTTGCCCTGAAGCTGCGGGAGCTGGAATCCAAATGAACCGTCTGACTTCTCGGCAGCGGAAGCTGGTTTACCTCGGCGTCATCGTCGTGCTCTTGGTCCCCATCATCATCCTGGGGCGCCCCGCCTCGGGCACGGGTTCGTCGCGCGACCAGGGCGTTTTGGCCCAGCTTCGCACCAAGTACGATCTCGGCGAAAACCAGCTGGGCCAGGTCGACCCGACCAGCTCGGCGATGAACCTGGTTCTGCTCGGCTTTCGCGGCATCGCGGCCGACTTGCTCTGGTCGCAGGCTGACGAAAACGAACAGACGAAAAACTGGGCCGAACTGAAGGCCAATGTCGATGCCATCATCATGCTGCAACCACACTTTGTGCGGGTGTGGCAGTTCCAGGGTTGGAACCTCGCCTACAACGTTTCGGCCGCGTGGGACTTGGTGGCCGACCGCTTTTTCTGGGTCAAAGAGGGGGCGAAGTTCCTCAAGAAGGGACGCGCAATCAACGAAAAGGTCGCCCAGATCCCGTACGAAGAGGGACGCGTGCTGGGAACGAAGATCGGCCGCGCCGATGAATGGAAATACTACCGGAAATTCTTCCGCAACGATCCGAACACGGAACTGTACAAGGGCGGCCCGGACAAGGATGTGAATCCGAAGGGAACCGACAACTACCTGGCCGCCAAGGACGTGTACCTCGTCGCCAACGACCTGCAGACGAAGTATCCGCAGTCGATCTCGATGCTCGACGTGCTCTTCCGCAGCTATCCGTACCGATCGCAATTGAACGAAGCCGACGCGCTGCAGCGCGAGGGGCATTTCGACGACGCCTCCAAGAACGCATGGGACGAAGGCTATCGCGAGTGGGTCGAAAAGTTCGGCCAGGAGAAATTCTTCGGGCCGGGGCAGATCGAGTACCACCTCGAAATGCAGCCGCGCGACGTTCAGGAAGCGTCCGCCGCCCAGAACACCGATCCCGACGAATTCGAGCACTGGGTGATGCGGATGCAGAATGAGACCCGCTACCCGTATTGGAAGTTCCGGTCGCAGGCGGAGTCGGCCCAGTTGATGGTCGACGCTCACAAGCTGATTTACGACGGCGAAAAGCTGTTCGTGCAAGGCAAACTGCCGCAGGCCAAAGACATGCTCTTCCACGGCATGACTCTCTACGAGCAGTTGTTCAACAAGTACCCGGTGCTGGCCACGGACGACGAAGCCCTCGAAGAAGCGATCACGGCCGTCTATTATTGGCAGCGAATCCTCAAGCTGGAGTTTAAGCCGGTGCAGGCCAAGTATCCCCTGGCGGTCACCTATGAGAACCATAAGGGGATGCTTCCCCAAATCGAATCCCGCTTCAAGCGGGAAACGGGACAGGACTGACCTTGCGAGCGGCAAGCGCGGAGCGGCAGCCGCCTGGAGGCGGAATTATCAGCAGTCAGCCTGAACTCGACCTGTCCGCCGCACGACGCAACGCGGCCATTCGCCAGGCTTGCCTGTGTGCCAAGATCGCGGACGAATATCGCGGCCGCGATACGGTCGTGCTCGACCTGACCGCGGTCACACCGATCTTCGACTTCTTCGTGCTGAGCACGGCCGGCAGTCCGCGGCAGATGCGGGCCATTGCCGACGAGGTTCACCGCGTCCTCTCCGCGGAGGGCTCTAAAAGTTTGGGAACCGAGGGAACCGAGTCGGCCACCTGGTTGCTCCAGGACTACGGCGACATTGTGCTGCACGTCTTCACGCCGGCAGCGAGATCGCTGTATGATCTGGAGCACTTGTGGGCCGACGCGGTCCGAGTCGACTGGCAGGGCTATCTCGACAGCTCGAAAACGGCATGAATTTGCTCGCTCTCTTCCGGCGCCGCTTCGCCGCCGCCTTGGCGCCGCTTTCTGACGAGGCCCCCGAGCTGGCCAACCTCGTCAAAGCCGTCCAGGACCCGAAATTCGGCGACTACCAAGCCAACTGCGCGATGCCGTTGGCCAAGAAGCTCGGCGAACCTCCTCGCAAAGTCGCCGAACGCATCCTGTCAAACCTGGACGTCGCCGACTGCTGCGAGCCGCCGCAAATCGCCGGCCCGGGCTTCATCAATCTCACGCTGACGACGGCCTGGCTCGAGCGGGCGCTCGGAGAATTGGTGACCGACGAGCGCCTGGGCATGCCGCTCACCGACATGCCCAGGCACGTGATCATCGATTTCTCCTCCCCCAACGTCGCCAAGCCCATGCACGTGGGACATCTCCGTAGCACGGTGCTCGGAGCGGCGCTCTATCGGCTGTTCCGCTTCGCCGGCCACGACGTGCAGAGCGACAACCACATCGGCGATTGGGGCACGCAGTTCGGCATGATCCTGTACGGCTACAAGCATCTTCTCGACCGCGAATCGTTCGCCCGCGATCCGGTCGGCGAGCTGGCGCGGTTGTACCGCGAGGTCAATCGGATCGGCGAGGAAAACCCCGAGGTCGCCCGCGGAGCCCGAGACGAGACGGCACGGCTGCATGCCTTCGACAGCGAGAACGTCGCCCTCTGGCGGGACTTCGTGCAGCTCTGTCAGAAAGCGCTCGATGCCATGTACGAGCGGCTAGCCATCACGTTCGACATGACGCTGGGAGAAAGCGCCTACCACGACATGCTCCCCGGCATCGTAGGTTCACTCAAGGAGCGAGGCATTGCCCAGGTGAGCGAGGGGGCGTCTGCGTCTTCGTCGAAGAGAATGCAGCCCCCTTCATCGTCCGTAAGAGCGACGGCGCGTTTACCTACGCGACGACCGACCTGGCCACGATTCGCTATCGGGCTGAAACGCTCAAGGGGCAGGAGTTCCTCTACGTCGTCGATGCCCGGCAGAGCGAACATTTCCGCATGCTCTTCGCCACCGCGCGGCTCTGGGGCTACGATCAGCTCGATTTGCGCCACGTCAGTTTCGGCACGATTTTGGGCGAAGATAAGCGCCCCTTCCGGACCCGCTCGGGAGACACCGTCGGCCTGGAGAGCCTGCTCAATGAGGCCGTCACGAGGGCACGCAAGATCGTCAACGAAAACGACGACTCCAAAGACACGCCCGAGCTCGACGAGCAGACTCGCGCCGCGGTCGCCGAGACCGTCGGCATAGGCGGGATCAAGTACGCGGACCTCCGCCACAACCGCGACAGCGATTACGTCTTCTCGTGGGACAAGATGCTGGCCGTCACTGGGGACACCGCGACCTACATTCAGTATTCCTACGCGCGGATCTGCGGTATCTTCCGCAAGGGAGGCATCGATCGCCAGGCGCTCCGCCGCCAGGCGCCGGCCATTCACCTTGGCTCTCCGGCCGAACGCCGGCTGGCCGTGCTTCTCTTGCGGTTCCCAGAGAGCATCGAGGCGGCGATCGAGGACTGCCGGCCGCACTTCGTGACACAATACGTGTTTACGCTGGCCGACGCCTTCACGAAGTTCTACGAAGAGTGCCAGGTGCTGAAGGAGACGGACGAGTCGCTGCGTCAAAGCCGTCTCATGCTTTGCGACCTCGTCGCGCGGATGCTCAAGAAGGGGCTCTGGCTTTTGGGCATCGACACGTGCGAGCAAATGTGAGCCGCGATTCGGCGGCCCGCCCTTTTTGTACTGGCGAGGCGAAACCGCTCGCGAAACCTATTTGCTCGTGTGGTGGACCTGACGGCCAAAGATCATGCGGCCGGCGCTACTTTGCAGCATACTCGTCACGATGATGTCGATGTCCTGGTTGAGCAGGTGGCTCGCCTGCTCGCACACGACCATCGTCCCATCGTCGAGATAGCCGATCCCCTGTCCGGCCGCTTCGCCTTCCTTCAGGATGCGGATGCGGAGCCGTTCGCCCGGCAGGTAGCGGGGCTTGAGTGCGTTGGCGACGTCGTTGAGGTTGATGACCTCGACCCCCTGCACGCCGGCCACCTTGCTGAGGTTGAAATCGTTGGTGACGACCCGGCCGCCGATCCGCTTGGCGACCTCGACCAGCCGCTGGTCAACGGACAGGCCCTGCGGATCGTCCCCGCTGTTTTCGCGGACGCGCACGTCGGCGTGAGGGCTGCTTTGCAGCTTGCTCAGCACCTCGAGTCCACGGCGTCCACGGGTCCGCCGCATGCGATCGGCACTGTCGGCAACCTCCTGAACTTCGCGGAGCACGAACTGCGGCACGACGAGCTGCGAGTCGATGATCCGCGTCTCAACGAGGTCGGCGATCCGGCCGTCGATGAGCGCGCTCGAGTCGATCACCAGCGGGCGGTTGCCCTTCAGATCACGCGAGAACTCCACGTACGGAATCAAGAAGCGAAAGTCGTCCTTGGTCTGCAGCAAGAATGACGTGCAAGCGTACGGAACCGACAAAAACAGGATCATTTCGATGATCCGAATGTAGTACGGATCGACCATCAGGCCCGTCAAAACGGGGTCGAGCACCCGCACCAGCAAGTAAACCAGGAGCACGCCGACCACCAGACCAAAGTAGATCGACGAGATGATTTCGATCCGCTTTTTGGCGATCAGAATGTCAATCAGCGGCACGATCTGACTGACCAGAAACAGCACGCAGAAGGCGACGATCGGGTGCTGATCGACGAACGAGGGAGCCCCGGCACTGGGCCGCAACAGAGCGACAATCACCCACACGCAAATCAGGGCGTAGACGAAGCGCACGGCGAAAAGAAGTGGGCTGAAGCGGCGCAAGGTCGGCGTCATGAAGAGTTCGGATCCGGCGGAGTTGATTAGGGTGTGCAGGCGCGAGAGGTCGAGTGCTCGCCATCATAGGAGAGGCGCGGGGGGATTGCTATACGGTAATCTACGCACTCTGGGGCCGATTTCTCGCCAGCATGAATCGCCGATGAAGTCGTAACGATCCTGCCGACTTTACCGGCGACGGATCGGGGTCACTTGCCTGTCGCGGAGTCCGATTTCAGCATCGCGTAGAGCGCCTCGAGCGATTGAGAAATCACGCGAACGTCGTCGATCACGGACATGAAGTTCGTGTCGCCGTTCCAGCGCGGCACCAAGTGCCAATGCAGGTGGCCGGGCAGACCCGCGCCGGCCGCCCGTCCGAGATTGAGACCAATATTGAAGCCATGCGGCTGCAAGAGGCGGGTGTAGACACCGGTGAGCCGTCGCAGCTCGTGCTGACATTCCAAAAGTTCGCCGTCGTCGAGTTCGTCGAGCGTTCCCTTGTGGGCCAGTGGCGCCACCAGCACGTGGCCGTTGTTATAGGGAAAGCGGTTGAGCACGGTGATGGTGTGCTCGCCGCGGCTGACGACAAAGTTCTCCGCGTCGCGCGCTTCCTCGCGATAGCGACAAAGAAAGCATCCCTCGGCCATCGGTTGGCTGTCTTTCGCGCCGGCCACGTAGGCCAGGCGCCAGGGTGCCCAGAGACGTTCGTGCGACACGCGAGTTAGCCTTGCTGCTTGGTTCGACGGAACTGCCCAACGGCCGCCCACGCATTGCGGAACAGTTCCCCGCTGACGACTTGCGACGTCCACGTGGGCCGAGCGGTCGCAAAGTTGTTCCACACGGCCTGGCGATAGGGGGCCGAGGAATCCCGCACGAGGGGATAAAACCCCTGCTCGCGAACCGTCCGCAGCCCCGCCGCATAATGACCGACGACCTTGCAATTGAACAGACCGCCGGCCACCTGCACGCCGGTGAGCGTCCCGTTTGCCACCGCACCGACCTTCTGCAGCATGTTCATGGTCAGCGCGCCGGAGACCCCCAACAGGCTGACGTTCTCTCGCGCGGCGATCGCCCGCATCTCGTTCCACTGCTCGGCCAGTTCCTGCTGCGGCACGAGCGCGGTCAGGTCGGTCGTCTTGATTTTTTCGACGCTCGACTTCAGTTCCGCGAGCGACAGCGGAGGCGTGGCGATCATGGTGGCCGTTTCACCGGTGGCCGAACGAATCGCCTCGAACAGATCCTACACGCGGTTGATGGTCGAGTCCGGGCGGGTCAGCCCTCGCTGACGCAGCTCAGCCGCCAGCTCGTTGAGATAGACCTTCGAGCCGTAAGCCACGTCGCTGACGACGGCAAACACCCAGATGGGAGACAGGTGCAGCGTCGCCAGGCCAGCTAGATCGACAAAGTTACCGACGGCTTTGCGGGCGAGAAAATTATCAACGCTTGGGGCCTCGCCCGGTCGGGCCTGCTGCTCGACCCCGCCGATGTCCTCGGTCAAAAAGTTGAGCGAGCTGGCGATGACCAGCTCATAAACTTTCGAGCTTTGGAAGGCTTCGGGAACCAGCGCATGGGCCGCCTCGCGGGCCGCGCCGGCCGTAAGACCTATAGTGCTGCGGACGACGCGCTCGGGCAGGCTGAGCGTGTAGAGCAGAAACCGCGACAACCCGGCATCCGGTTCGCCGGACGGGTTTTCGGCAACGTTTGGCGCGGTGGGAGCCGACATCAGAGTCTCTCGAGGGGAACTTATCCCCGGCGCCAACCGAATTCCCGGGGAATTTGGCGCGGGCACAGCTTCGGCGTCAGGCAATGCGCAGTAGAATACCAGACCGCCGTATTTTGGCGAGATCGGCCCTTGCGGCCGGCCGCGCGGGGCATTTAGAGTAGAATTTGCGGGTCGATTCGCTCGCGGAGGGTCCGGAATTGACGACCAAGAACTCGATGGCGCTGGCGATGATTGTGCCGGCCGTTCCTGCGGCGCTGCTCGGCTTTTTTCTCGTCACGAGCTTCTTGCGGCAGCTCGATCCACTGCAGAAGCAGGGGACGATGTACGTCGCACTGTACGGCACCACTTTGGCCGCATGTGCTGCCGTCCTCTTTTTGCCGCTGGCCGTGCTGATCTTCGGGCCCCGTTCGCCCAAGGCGCCAGCAGCTCCCAAGGGCGCGGCTGACAAAGCGGCCCCCAAGAGCGGCACGGTCCCAGCGACTGGCAAAGAAGAATCTATGGCTGCAGAGTCGGCCGAATCGCAGGGCGATGAAGAGTCGGCGGCGGCCACTGCCGGGCACGGCATGTCGACGGGCGAATTGGAAGTGGTCGAGCCGACACCCTCGATGGACAACATCGCCGCCTACGACGACGAAGTCCTGCCCCCCTCCGGCGAGATGCCCGCGTTCGAAGAGGAAGACTTCTCGTTCGACGAAGAAGCGGAACCGCCGAAGAAAAAGAAGAAGTAAGCGCCGTAGCGCCGCCTCCCGCAGGCTTAGTTCATTCAGTCATTTTTTCGTCGTTCTTGCTTCGTCATTCGCAAAGCATTCAGCTGCTCGCGCTACGGTAAGCGCGGAGCGACGAGCGAAAGACGGCCCGCGAAACGACCAGCCCCAGCGCGGCCGCCGCCAACGCCACCAGCGTGAGCCAGGACGGCGTGAGGACTTTTGCCAAGAGCACGCGTGACGGCACGGTCACGACGAGCAGAATCGGAATCATGAACGAGAAGGTGAACTGCAGCGCGTCGCCCGCCAGCGAGCCGCTATAAATCTCGCGCGGATAGCGGGCAAAGATGATGATGTAGAACCAGAAGTCGTAGAGCCCCGTATTGCGGCCGAACCACACGCTCGTCGAGGCCAGCATGAGCATCAGGCTGTAAAAAAACGCGACGCCGACCGCCACGAACAGCACGTACATCGCCACGCGCACCGGATCGATCGGCCCGCCGATGCGAACCAGGGCGTATCCTAAGAGCCCCAGGGCCAGCAGGCCCTGGTTCAGCATCGCCAGCTCCATCTTCTCGAAAGAGATCAAGAACTGCGGGTCGATCGGCTTCAAGAGCACGAAATCGAGATTCCCGGTCCGGATCAGTTCACTGAAGTTGGCGCAGTTGGGCATGAAGAACGTTTCGACCAGCGAGTTGATCAGCATGCCGGTGGCCAGGAACGCAAAATACTCAGGACGCGTCCAATCGTCGATAGCGTTGACTTGGCGATAAATGATCTCGAACAGCGCCACCTGCGCCACGAAATAGAAGAGTCGCGTGACGATCGTAATCAGCAGGTTGCTGCGAAACGTCATTTCGCGAACAAGCGAATTCCGAAAGAATGTGGCGAAGACGCGGAAGTAATTGGCGCCCTTCGCAGGCTGCGGCACGGCGACGGCCACCGACGGGTCGAGGGCCATCCCTTCAGTCGACGAACTCGACACCGCTCTCCCCCTGCTCAATCCCGCCGATGATCGCGTGCTCAACCCCGCTGGCAGACAAGCGGGCAGTGACCGTGTTCGCCTGCCGTGCCGCGACCACCAGCACGAAGCCGATCCCCATGTTGAAGGTCTTCCACATTTCGGTCTCCGCGACCGACCCCAGCGACTCGAACCAGGAGAAAACGGCCGGAGGCGTCCACTTGCGGCGATCGATCAGCGCCCGACACCCGTCCGGCACGATCCGCTCGACGTTGTCGACCAGGCCGCCACCGGTGATATGGGCCATTCCGTGCACAGCCTGCTTGCGAGGCGACGCCGACAAAGCGTCGAGCACCGGCCGCACGTAAATCCGCGTCGGCTCAAGCAGGGCCTCGCCGACCGTGCGGTCCAATTCGTCGATTCGATGATCGGGGCTCAGCCCGGCCCGCTCAATAACTTTGCGGACCAAGCTATAGCCGTTGGAATGAAAGCCGCTCGAAGTCAGGCCTATGAGCTTGTCCCCCGGCTGAATCGCCTTGCCGTCGATGAGCCGACTGCGCTCGGCGACGCCGACGCAGAAGCCAGCCATATCGAAATCGCCCGGCCCATAAACGCCGGGCATGATCGCCGTCTCGCCGCCTAATAAAGCCATCCGCGCTTCGATACACCCATCGGAGACGCCCTGCACCAGGTCGGCCAGGCGTTTGGGGTCGTCTCGATCCATGGCGATGTAATCGAGAAAGAAGAGCGGCTCTGCCCCCAGGCAGAGCACGTCGTTGACGCACATCCCGACGAGGTCGATGCCGATCGTCGAGAACCGATTCAGAGAGGCGGCCACCTTCACCTTGGTGCCAGCTCCGTCCGTGCCCGAAACGAGCACCGGATCCTTGTAGCGCCGCGGTTCGTTTCCCGAGGCATCGTTCAAGCGAAACAGGCCGGCAAAACCGCCGGCCAACTCGATCACGCGGCTCGTACTCGTGCGCCGCATCAGGTCCGGCAGTTTGCCCATCGCCTCGGCATAAAGGCCCAAATCGACGCCCGCATCCTTGTAGGTGAGTTGTCCCATGGCCGGATCATATCGAAAAAACGATTGCGAGTCTTGCCGCCGCTGTGCAAAACGGCGGGCGGGTCACTGGGCCGCGAATCCGGCAGCGCGCAGAGCCGCGAGATACTCGGCGGGAGTATTGACGTTGACCAGCGATTGCAGTTCCGGATCGACGGCTTGGAGCTCCGTGCCCCCAACGACCCGGACGTCGCACTGCCGCGCAAACTCGGTCAGCCCGCGACGGCCGGCGGCCAGAAATTCGCGCACGCGTCCGGCGCAGGTCGTTCGGTAAACGGCCGCCAGCGGATGATCTCGCTCGTCGTCACGCATGACGGCCACGTCATGTGTTCCCAAGGAATCGATGAGTACGCGAATCAACGCGGCTTTGAGGAGCGGCACGTCGCACGAGGAAACGTACGCGGCATCGGCTGAGTCGCGGAGCGCCGTCAGTCCGGCCGCCAACCCGGCAAGCGGACCCAGCGCGTCGATCTCGTCGCGAGCCACAATCGTCCCACGCGGCAACATTGGCAGCTCCTGACCGACCGCCGCGACGACAACCACGGGCGATACGACCTCGCCGACGATTCGCACGACGCGGCCAAGCATCGTCTCGTCGCCAAAGGGCAGCGACAGCTTGGGGCGGCCCATCCGCGCGCTCTGTCCCCCGCAGAGCACAATGCCACCCACGCGTTTAGTGACGACGCTTCCCACATCATTCTTCTACCCCGGGGAGCGGCCGAAGTCAGCCAACGGGTTCCGTGCTTTCGACAGACGGACGTCCGACGCTGGCCCGCATTGCACTCGGACCGCAAAGCCTGGGCGCACTGCCAGCTGGCAGCCCCGCTGGTGATCAGCTAGATTTCAAAACGTAAGCTGGCCCGCGATCGGCCGCTCGACTGGCACTCTGGAATTACGGATGGTTGCCTCGCCTGGAACGTTGGACCGAGTCTCGCGCCGACATCTCCTGCAGATCGGCGGCCTCGGCCTGCTCGGCGTGACCCTGCCGCGACTGCTCGAGTCGCAGGCGCGGGCCGCAGCGTCCGGAATCGTCCCCAAGGCCGATGCCTGCATTCTGCTCTTCCTCAACGGCGGGCCCAGCCATCTCGACATGTGGGACATGAAGCCCGGAGCGCCGGACGGCATCCGCGGCGAATTCAGTCCCATCGCCACCTCGCTGTCGGATTACCAGGTGAGCGAGCATATGCCGCGGCTGGCGCGGCACATGCATCGGGCCACGATTGTGCGTTCGATGCATCATGGCGTGAACAACTCGCACGCGGCAGCCGTTTATGCTTCGCTCACCGGGCACGACCGGGGCGAAATCGGCGGCGGAACGCAGCCGACCGATTACCCGTCGACGGGATCGCTCGTCAGCCTGTTGCGGCCGCCCGCGGTCCCCGTGCTCTCGCACGTCACGCTGCCCTACATGACGAAGGAAGGCGCCGGCGGGCCGCCGCAGCCGGGATTCTTCGGCGGATTCTTGGGACACGCCCGCGATCCCCTCTTCGTGCTCCGCGATCCTAACGCCAAGGATTTCGCGGTGCCGGAGCTGACACTGCAAGCCGACATCAGCGCACAGCGCCTCGAGGTCCGTCGGGCCTTGTACGAACAGCTGCAAAGCAACGTGTCGGCCCAGTTCGGCGGCAACTCGGCGGCTTCGATGAGCGCGTTTCAGGCGCGAGCCATCGACCTCTTGACCGCGCCGGCCACGCAGCGTGCGTTTCAGATCTCACGCGAGCCAGATAAAGTTCGCGACGAGTATGGCCGCAATATCTATGGGCAGAGCGTGCTCCTGGCCCGGCGGCTGATCGAAGCGGGCACGCGCGTGGTCACGATCTCCTGGGCGCCGGACGCCAACGCCACCTGGGACACGCACGGCAGCAACTTCGTCAGTCTCAAGAATGTCCTCTTGCCGCAGCTCGACGCGGCCTGTTCCCGCCTGGTCAGCGATCTCGACCAGCGCGGGCTGCTGGATCGGACGATCGTCGCGGTCTTTGGCGATTTTGGACGTTCCCCCAAGATCAACGGTAGCAATGCGGGCCGCGATCATTGGAACTATTGCTACAGCCTGATGATGATTGGCGGCGGCTTCCAGAAAGGGCTCGTGTATGGCACGAGCGACCGCATCGGGGCCTTTCCCGCCAGCAACGCCCTAATGCCGGGCGACGTCGTCTCGACGATGTACCACCTGTTGGGCATCCCGCACGACGGCCAAGTCCGCGACGCGTTCGGCCGGCCTTATCGCATCGTCCCCAGCGGCGAAGTAATCAACGACCTTATCGCTTGATTTACCCGGTCATAGCCGGCGAAATTCGCCTTCTGGCAAATCTCCGGGGCGCGCGTTACAACCGAAAGAGTTGGCAAGAAGGGTCCGGTTTCGCGAGCGCGGCGCAGGGAGCGGCGAGCATGGGGTTGTTTAGCGGCACGAAAGATTGGAACGTGGTGGCGATCCTCTATGAAAAAAAGGGCCACCTCCAAGTCAACGGCAACCGTGCCAAGGGGGGCGATGCCGAGAAGGTGCGGGACGTCGTGAAGCGGCACTCGCGCGCGGTCTTTTGGGCCGTCTTCAATCAAAAGCGGAGTTTCATCGAAGGCGGCCCGGGGGCGGGCCGCGAGTTCATCTCGCTCGAGACGCTGCAATACATCGAAAAACAGATAGCGAAAGCCAAGCCCGTGTCGCAAGTGCTGACGTTGCTCGAAACGGGCAAGACAGACAAAGCAGCGACCGGCTGGGAAATTGCGCCGCAGCCCTCCGCGTCCAGTGAGGAATAGGTCGCCGGCTCCACGGCCGTTCTGATCGGCCGCCGAACGCGTAGCACACGATCACGCGGTCGACGCGTGTTATCATGAGGGTCGAGGAGAACGGCCCATGACCGCGATCGAACATCGTGCCAACATCCCTGCGTTGCCCGCGCCGCATGAAGAACCGCAAAGCCCCTTCGACACGCACCGCGTCGAGAATCAGCCGCCGGCGCTGGAGAACTACAACGTTTTCACGAGCGACGTCGCGCTGCGTGAGGCCGTCTCCCGTGAAGGGGGCGCCTGGGGCTTCGACCGGCTGACTCGCTTCGGCGACGTGCTCGGGAGTGCGCAGGTCATCGCTTGGGGCTTTCAGGCCAATCGCAATCCGCCCGTGTTGCGGACGCACGATCGCTTCGGCCACCGCGTCGACGAGGTCGAATTCCATCCGGCCTGGCACGAGTTGATGAAAATTGGCGTCGAGCACGAAACCCATGCGCTCGCCTGGCGGACGCCGAAAAACGGCGCGCACGTCGTGCGATCCGCCCTCGGCTTCCTGCAATATCAGCAGGAGGCGGGCGTCGGCTGTCCGCTCACAATGACCTTCGCCGCCGTCCCCACGCTGCGGAAAGAGCCGGAGCTGGCCGCCGAATGGTTGCCGCGAATTACGTCGAATGTCTACGACCCGCGGTTCATTCCGGCCGCCGAGAAAAAGGGCGCGCTCATCGGCATGGCGATGACGGAAAAGCAAGGAGGCTCCGACGTCCGCGCGAATACGACGCAGGCCCGTCCGCACGGGCACGACGGATCAGGAAGCGAATACCTGCTCACCGGACACAAATGGTTTTGCTCGGCACCGATGAACGACGCCTTCCTCACGCTGGCCCAGACCGACCGCGGCCTGACCTGTTTCCTCGTGCCGCGCTGGCGGCCGGACGGGCACCGCAACGCGTTTGCCATCCAGCGGCTCAAGGACAAGCTCGGAAACCGCTCCAACGCATCGAGCGAGATTGAATATCGCGACACGTGGGCGCAACGAGTGGGCGACGAAGGCCGCGGTGTCCCCACGATCATCGAAATGGTGAATCACACGCGGCTCGATTGCGTGGCCGGCTCGGCCGCCTTGATGCGGCAAGCACTCGCCCAGGCCATTCATCATGCGACTTACCGGCGGGCCTTCGGCAAACGCCTGATCGAGCAGCCGGCGATGCAGAACGTGCTGGCCGATCTGGCGCTCGAATCGGAAGCGGCGACCGCACTGATGACACGGCTGGCGCGAGCCTACGACCGCGCACCGACGGATGATCAGGAACGAGCCTTCGCCCGCATCGCCACCGCGGTCGGCAAGTTCTGGGTCTGCAAGCGCTGCCCGCCCGTGGTCGGCGAAGCCCTCGAGTGTCTCGGCGGCAACGGCTACGTCGAGGAATCGATCCTGCCGCGGCTTTATCGCGAGGCGCCGCTGAACTCCATCTGGGAGGGTTCGGGCAACGTCATGTGTCTCGACGTGTTGCGGGCCATCCAGCGAGAGCCGCAGTCGCTTGCGGCCCTGCAAGGCGAACTGGAGTCGGTCCGGGGAATGGACACGCATTACGACCGGCTGTTGGAGCGGGTGAAACGGGAACTCACGTCGCCCGACGAGATGGAAAATCGGGCGCGTCAAATCGTCGAGCTGCTGGCCGTCGCGCTCGAGGCCGCGGTCCTGCTCCGCGCCTGCATCCCGGCAGTCACTGAAGCGTTTCTTGCCACGCGAGTCGCTCGCGGGGGCGGGCAAATCTACGGCACGCTGCCCAACGGCACCAACTGTCTCGCCATCATCGAGCGCGCGCGGCCGGTGCTGAATTGACTCCCTTGCGGCGATTCAAAATCAAAGTCGGCGCTGCGGTGCCGTTTCGCCTGATCTCCTTCGTCGCCCCTGCCTTGGACTTCCGACCGATCCATGAATAAAGCGTTTGTCCGCGATCCGGAGCCAACCATCGAGCGCTGCCCGCGCTGCGGAGCGGCTGGCCAGCCCGTCGGCAACGTGATTTTGGAAGCTTTCGTGCGTCCCGAGTCGCGGAATCAGCTTGGGGCGGAGGCCTGCTTTTGTCCGACGGCCACGTGTCCCGTGGCCTATTTCGACGCGTTTGACCGACTGGTCGAAGTCCCGCAGCTCGCCCGACCCGTTTATCCGAAGGACCCCGAGGCGCCGATCTGTGGCTGCTTCGGTTTTACCTGTGCCGAGATCGACGAGGACCTGCGCGAAGGAGTCGCAACACGGACGCGGGCCCAGCTCGAGCGAGCGCGATCCTCGGACGCCCGCTGCTCGCAGGCGGCGGCCAGCGGGGCCTCCTGCGTGGCCTCGGTCCAGAGCTACTTCATGCAACATCGCAGCCGCGACTAGTCGCCCTCTGTTCGAGAGCCTCGCGCGGAAACGACGTGCGGGTTTAAGCCTCCGCCAGGGCGCGGTGCGTCCCGTGCTCTCTCGTAGCGCGCATGCTCAGAAAGATCCACGGTCCTGGCCCCAGGAGCGAAAGGCGGAAATACCGTGTGCTCTGCAGTTTCAGACCCAGAGCCGGGCAGTAGTCAGAGTAAGAGTAGATTCTGTGCAGAGCGCACAGCCCCAGCATCCAATGGGAAACATTCGCGACGGTGTAGTAGAGCCAATGCCGGAATCGAAGCACAATGTTCCCGCGCGGCGCGGCAAAATCTGCGATGACGAGATCTCCCCCGGAGCGGACGAGCGAAACTAACCGGGTCAGCATTCGTAACATCGCGGGTCGCGAGAAGATGTTCAGGAAGAAGTTCGATACCACGACATCAAACGGTTCGTCCGCCTCGAATTCCATGATGTCGGCGCAGACGAATTCCCCCGGCAAATCGGCCGCCTCGAACCGCTGACGGACGATTTCGATCATGCTGGGTGACAAGTCGACGCAGGTCACCTCGACACCGCGACGCACGGCTTCGAGCGCTTCCTCGCCCGGTCCGACGCCGACGTACAGGACCCGCTGCCCGGCGCGCATGTCCTCGATCTGAGAGAGCCGGGCAGCCAGATTCTGCCCGCCGGTACACAAAGCGGTCAGCCGTTCGTAGATCGGGGAAATTGATTCGTAGCTGCGGGCAACCTGTTCGCCCGACGAACGCGGCTTCGCCTGGACCTGAGCGGCCATCGCGCGTCCCCCCCGGAGTTCTTCCTCGGCCTCAACAGAGGCTCACGGACCCTGATGAAAAGGTAATCAGCACATGCCCACATCGACGGCCGCAAAATCCGCGACAGGGGGGAGCGTCGCGGTGGGGCCGTCAGTGTTCAGTTGCGCTTCTTCACGAGGATAAAGCAGCGGACGCGGTGGAAAGATCGACGAGAATCCGGCCTTGAGAACGGCCCTCATCGTCCAGCGGCCGCCCTTGACGAAAATCGACAACGGGACCTGGTAGCAGCCGAGCTTATCGTGCTTGAGCGCGTCGGTTGTCTGACCGATGCAGATCTCTTGCGCACCGTGCCGAAGCGCGGTGTCGATCGATTGATACAAGAGATTGAAATAGACCTCGCCTTCGGCATTCACCTCGTAGTCGACTCCCAGCACCATGCCGTGGAAGGTCGTCTCGGAGACGAGCGACAGGGAGAAGCCGACAATTTCCTCGCCGCGATAGATCAGCGTAAACACCGTGTTGTCGGGCATCCGCCGAGCCAACTCCCGGGGAAAGTCCGCAGGCAATTGCTCGAATTGAACGTCGGAACGGTCGGCGACCGCTTTGTACAACTTGTGAACCGCGTCCGTGTAAAGATCCGCGACGCCGTCGCGACCGTAGAGTTCGACAACCCGTAACCCGTTTTCCGGGAGCCGTTTTTGCGACCGGCGAATCGGCCGGCGCTTCTTCGACGGGAAGCGGGACAAGTAGTCGGCGAAGTCGCGCGAACCGGGCTCGACGCGGTTCATCGGAAAACTGTCGGCACGGCGGTAACCGAGCGACTCCAGTGGCTCGAGGTCCGAGCAGCCTGCCTCGTCAATTTCTTTGAAGAGAATCAGCCGGGCCCATTCGCGCCGCGCGAATTGACACGCCACCCGATCGAGGCATCGTAAGACCGCCGCGCGATCGGCCTCGGGCGCAAAGCGCACATGGCTTTGCCCGGCCGAAACCGGCAGACCGCACAAGATCAACTTACTGCGGAACAACCACGGCGCCACGCGTTCCAAGCCGGCCACGACTTTCCGCACGCGGCCCTTTGCCAAAGAAGCGCCGCCGATGCTGTAGGAACTCAGACAGGCTATCGCCATCGGCCGACGTTGGCTGTCTCGCACGATCACGTGACGAAAGCGGCAGGCTTTGGCAAACCCAATCTCAACGGCTTCGATGAAGCGCAGATCCATGAACGGATCGCTCGCCGCGTCCCGGAGGCGGTTCCATTCGCCCGCGTCCACGCGGCCGATCGAATCGTAGACGTCAAATTGATAATCAGCGCTGTCCATCGCCAGAGCCGTTCTTCGTGGTCAGTTACCGATCAGGCGCGAGCGTTTGCCCGCGCGGCTCGCCGCCCTACGCCGACTCAATGAATCTCTGCGCCGGCGATGACGCGCGACGCTTCGCGCCTTTTGCGAACGCCGTCCGTCGGACTTTGCGGCATCTCCGCCGGCTGAGGCCCGGTCAGAGGCGACCGCGGGTGAGCGGCGAGATGTGCGCGTTCACGGCGTTTGCAATGCTTCTGGATGAGACTCAAACACGTTCGCTTGATGCTGAAGTCCAGCATTCCGCTCATGCGGACCAAGGCCAACCCCGTGAGCAACGTCGTGCCGGGAAGGGCACAGATGTAACGCCCCTCATAGCGTGGACGGAAACGACTCTTGAAATGGTAAATGCCGGCGAAGTCGAACAGGAAGTTCAGATATTTCAGACCAATGGTGAACGCGTGACGAGTCATGGCGCTGTCGCCCTCGAGCGGCTGTTCACAGCCCACTGCGGGAACCAGGCAAAGTGAAACCGCCTCGATCCCTTCGGACTTCATCCGCGTCATCGCCACGTGAAAGAGATGGGGGACGACACCGCGGACGGCATCGCTGCGGTGACGATACATCTCGAACGACCAGTGCATGCCGTTTCGGCTTGGAAGGGCGATCAAAAACCCCTCGATACGTTTGGGAGAATCGCTGGAGTAGGCGACGAACACGCGTCGGCGGCCCCAGCCGTTCTCCTCGAGCTGACCTTCCAGCAATCGGATTGCGCCGGCGTGAGATTTGGTCGCCAGGTGCTCGTCGGAAACTGCGCGTAAGTCTTTGATGAGCGACGTCCACGCGGCATCATCCATGTCTTCGCGACGATGTTCGATGACGCTGATGCCCGCCCGACGGCAGTAGTTGGTTTGGCGACGCACCCACTCGAACTGCTTGCCGGACCAAGTGCACGTTTGCAGGTCGACGTACGGTTCTTCACCCCATTTCGTCACTTGAAAGCCATGCTCGCGAAACAGAGGGGCGTCTTCCTCGGTTACGTTGAAACAAGTGACGAGCAACCGGTGCGAACGGGCGAAGGCGACGAACTCGCGCAACAACTGCGGCTTATCTTCATCGCGTGCGAGAAGTCCCCCGACGACCTTCACATACCGGCCCAGCCGCCGATACGACACGAGGCCGCGGCGATCTGCTGACCAGAATCGTTTCCATCCGCTTTCGGTCGCGAAATACGAATCGTAGACGGCTCCGCATGTGAAAGCTTGATGCTCGACTCGCAGCCATCGATTCGATTCCGGGCTCTCTTGCGGCCGAGTCAGAATCGGCTGATCGCAATCGGATGCGGGCTCGTCTTCCGTCGCGACCCGTTCGCTCCTAATCGATCCATTCGTTGGCTCGAGCAACGTGTCGAGTTGGGGATCGGAATCCGACAGCGCGTTGCCGCTCGTGCGGGAGCGCCAAACCTGGACAGCCCAGGACCGTTGACCGTTCAGATAGTTGTGGGTTGAAGTCACCGTATCCGTCATCCCCTCTCCAACTGACGTCGGATGGCGGCAGGCTGTAATCCGCCTGCCCCCGTCCGCTTCGCGGATTCAATCGGCCCATCAATCCGTGAAAGGGGCGCGACGGTGAGAACAAAACGAGCTGGAATGAACCTGGCCAGCTTCCATTGAACGGAGCGAAGAGCTCCAAGAAGAGCGATTCGCGAGGAGCCGTTTTCCCCCCGCGCCCCGCTTTGGAAACGCCTCACGGGGCGATCGCCCCGGAAAGGCAAAAATGCGGCAAACTCGCATCAGACCGAATTGCGATTGGACATTTCTCCAGTGCGTGTAGGTCCCGAAATAGACCTTCTGCGCCTCGCCGCGTTTACGAGAGGACTCTGGTCCGCTCGAGGGGGCCTGCAGGAGCCCGACGCGGCTTGAGAAACCTTCGCCGTCGAAGCGATCGTGGCCGGAAGTCACCGTGTCGGTCATCCCCTTCTCGAACCGATGTCGGTGGCTGCAAGATGACTCCCATCTGCTGCCGTCCGATTAGCCGCGGATTTGATCGGCCCATCAATCCGTAGAAGGGGCGCGACGGTGCGAACTCAAAGGTTGGAAAGACTTTTGCCAGCGTCGTTTGGGTGAAGTGCGAATCGCCGGGAAAAGCGACTCGACGGGAGCAGTCCGTGCCGGCTGAACTTCCGGTGCCCGACGACGGCCCTGCGTCCGAAAAGACAACTCATTCAACCGACTTTATTCAGAACCTGTAATCGAAGTCAAGGACGCATTTTACGTGATCGGAAAATCCTAACACCAAGTTGCGAATCGACCTTGATGCTCCGGCATGTTGCGAAAAAGCATTTCGCGATGGGGCCGAGTCACATCCTCTCCGCGCGAACCTTCCTCGATCGGCCACCTCGATTAGCCGCAACTGGCTTTGGTTCCGGCTGCGTGCTAACGTAGCGTCCCTCGACCGACCGGAGTTTTCGATGTCTGAGACAGGCCAAAATGGTCCCGACTTCTCCAAGGCGGACCTGATTCCCGTCATCGCGCAGGACGACGCCTCGGGCGACGTGCTGATGCTGGCGTACATGAACGAGACGGCCTGGAAGGAAACGCTCGCCACGGGACGGGTCTGCTATTACAGCCGCAGCCGGCAAAAGCTCTGGCGCAAGGGCGAAGAAAGCGGCAACGTCCAGGAGGTCAAAAGCATCTTCTTCGACTGCGATGCCGACACGATCCTGATCCGCGTTAACCAGATTGGGGGCGCCGCATGTCACGAAGGCTACAAGAGTTGCTTCTTCCGCAAGCTCGACCCGCAGACTGGTCGCGTCGAAGTAATCGGCAATCGTCTGTTTGATCCAAAGGCCGTCTACAAGAAGTGAGCGCGGACCGAGGGATGGCCGCGCGAGGATGATGCATGCCGGAACGAAAGCTGAAACTGGGCATCCCGGCCGGGAGCTTGCAAGAAGCGACGGCCGCGCTGTTCAAAAAGGCCGGTTACAACATCACGTTCTCGTCGCGGTCGTATTACCCGCAGATTGACGACCCGGAGATCGAGTGCCTGCTGATCCGCGCCAGGAGATGGCCCGCTATGTGGAGGAAGGGATCCTCGACGCGGGAATCACCGGCCACGATTGGATCGTCGAGACGCAGGCCAAGATCGTCGAGATCTGCGAACTTGTCTTCTCCAAGACGAGCCGCCGCCCCGTCCGCTGGGTACTCTGCGTTCCCAACAATTCGCCAGTGAAATCGGTCAAGGATCTGGAAGGAAAACGGATCGCCACGGAAGCGGTTGGGCTCACCAAGGCTTTCTTGGCTCGACATGCGGTCAACGCGCGGGTCGAGTTCTCCTGGGGCGCCACGGAAGTCAAGCCGCCGCGCTTGGCGGACGCGATCGTCGAAGTCACGGAAACGGGCAGCTCGCTCAAGGCCAACGATCTGCGGATCTTGGAAGAAGTCCTGCAGAGCACCACGCGGCTCGTGGCCAACCAGGCGGCTTACAAGGATGCCTGGATGAAGACCAAGCTCGATAACATCGCCCTGATGCTTCGTTCGTGCCTGGCCGCCGAGGGAAAAGTCGGCGTGATGATGAACGTGCAGCGCAAGGACCTGCCGGCGGTGCTCTCAAAGTTACCCGCGCTACAAACGCCGACCGTTTCATCCTTGTCGGACCCCGACTGGGTAGCTCTCAACACGATCGTCGATGAATCGCTGGTCCGCACGATGATGCCCGAGTTGCGGGCCGCCGGCGGTCGGGGCATTGTCGAATATGCGATCAACAAGATCATCGACTGACGATGCCCGTTGACAAGTCCGACCGACGCATTCGGGAGATGTTCGGCGAGATCTCTCCCCGGTACGACTTCCTCAACCATTTTTTGTCGGGTGGTATCGACTTCTATTGGCGCTGGCAGTGCGTCCGCTCGGCGCCGGTTGAAAACGAGCTGCCAATCCTCGACGTCTGCACCGGAACGGGCGATCTGGCCATCGCCTTTTGGCGTCGGGCCCGCGGCCGAGTTCGCGTCGTTGGCGCAGACTTCACGCACGAGATGCTGCGAATCGGCATTCGCAAGGTCGAAACACTCGCGCAGCGGGCGTCGCGGACGGACGGACGCACGCAATCCGCGATCGACTTCGTCGAGGCGGACGCACAGCGTCTCCCCTTCGCCGACAACCAGTTTCAAATCGTGTCCGTCGCCTTCGGACTGCGGAACGTCGCCGATACCCAGCAAGGTCTGCGTGAAATGGCCCGGGTCTGCGCTCCGGGCGGACGCGTCGTCGTCCTCGAGTTTTCGCTGCCGCAAAATCGGCTGATCGGCGGGCTTTACGGTTGGTACTTTCGCCACATCTTGCCGCGGATCGGCCAACTCATTTCGCGGAACCGCCAATCGGCGTACAGTTATTTGCCCGACTCGGTGTCGGAATTTCCCAGCGGACAGCGCCTGGCGGATATGATGACTTCGTGCGGCCTCGAGCGCGCGACCTGGCAGCCGCTGACGTTCGGGCTGGCAACGGTTTACGTCGGGGTGAAACCGGGCGGGAAAATGACTTGAGCCCGTTCCGCTGCTCGGTCGCGTGAGAAGATCGCTGGTCTATGAATGACGTGGTCCTCGGGATTACCGGCGCCAGCGGGGCCGCTTATGCGAAGCGGCTGCTGGAAGTGTTGCTGGGTACGAAGGTCCGCGTCCACCTGACCGTCAGCCCCGCCGGTGCGCAGGTACTTTGGACCGAATTAGGGCTCGCCTGCGAACTTGATAACTTTAATTCGCGATCGCTGGCGCTCGCGGATGGGACCGAACGCCTGATTTACCATCACTATCAGGACTTTTCAGCGTCGATCGCCAGCGGTTCATTCGTGACGGGCGGCATGGTCATCTGCCCCTGCTCGATGGGCACGCTGGCAGGCGTCGCCAACGGGCTCTCCACCAACTTGATCCTGCGGGCGGCCGACGTCCATCTGAAGGAGCGGCGGAAACTGATTGTCGTGCCGCGCGAAACGCCGCTGGGCAGCATCCAGTTGGAAAACATGAAGCGTCTGGCCGACGCCGGGGCGGTGGTGCTCCCCGCGATGCCCGGATTTTACCACCAGCCGAAATCGATCGACGACCTCGTCGATTTCGTGGTCGCGCGAATTTGCGACCAGCTCGGTGTGCCAATCGAATTGATCCGCCGCTGGGGAACGTAGATCCTGCCGGGGACTTGACATCGGTCCGTCGATCGATTGTCATTTGTCCAAAGCCTGCGTCGCACGCTGGGTGTCCGTGGGCGGCTCTGCTTGAAGCGCTCTGGGCTTGGGCCAAGGGGTCCGCGTTGCGCTTGTCCGTTTGCCGGGAGCCGATGAGTTCACCTGCCCGCCGAAACCTCGCCTGCCTTGTTTCGTTGCATGCCAGCCGGTGCGCGCCGCGTCCACACGGCGCCGTCTTCACCCGTCATTCACGGGATGCGTCCTTGAAATTCATGACGAACAGCCAGACTGTCTGCCGGGTAAACTCAGGGATTGCCCCTACAGGCTGCCAAGTCAGCTCGAGACGACCTGAAAGCATGCCCAGTAAGACAATTCGTTAATGGTTTGTGGGTACGAGAGTTGCACTTACGTTCGGGCTCATTGGCTGAGGCAGGACAATCTGCCGTCGGCGGCCCGCCAAGCAACTTCCAGCCTTTTTTGCCTCGTCAGTGACCGGGACGAACGGTTAAGGGAGACCATGGAATGATCACTCGTCCGAATCGACGCGATTTCCTGCACGTGGGTTTTGCTGGAGGCATCGGACTCACGCTGGCTGACCTTTTCCGCCTGCAAGCCATAGGCGGGGACAAGCAATACAACACGTCCGAAGGCAAAGCCAAGTCCGTCATCTTCATCTACCTGCCCGGCGGTGCGCCGCATCAGGAAACCTTCGATCCCAAGCCGTTCGCACCCGTCGAATACCGCGGCCCGATGAGTTCGATCGCGACGAATGTCGACGGCATTGTGCTTAACGAATGTTTGGCGCAAACGGCAAAGGTCTGCGACAAGCTCGCGCTCTGTCGCT
The DNA here is from genome assembly GCA_963800135.1 of uncultured Planctomycetaceae bacterium. GTDB lineage: Bacteria > Planctomycetota > Planctomycetia > Planctomycetales > Planctomycetaceae > DASPSM01. The sequence continues at coordinate 288,952 of CAWCZR010000007.1, forward strand.
CGATGACGCACGGTGAAGCAGCCCACGAGCGGGGCACGCACAACATGTTCACCGGGTACAAGCCGAGCCCGGCCCTGGCGTTTCCGAGCATGGGCAGCGTCGTGACGCACGAGTTTCCGCCGCGCAACAATCTGCCGCAATACGTTTGCATTCCCAGCATGCCGAACGAGTTCGCCGGGACGGGCTACCTGAGCTCGTCGTTCGCGCCGTTCAGCTTGGGAGGTGATCCCGCCAACGACGGGTTCACCGTGCAGGATCTGAAACTTCCCGGCAACATGACCGATATTCGGTTCAGCCGCCGCCGCCGCATCCTCGACGCAGTGAATGATTATTTCGAGCACAAGGAAAAGGCCGACTCTCTCAAGGCGGTCGACACGTTTTATCAACGAGCCTACTCAATGGTCAGTTCGCAGAAGGCCCGCGAGGCGTTCAACATCAAGGCCGAGCCCGCCAAACTTCGCGACGAGTACGGCCGCAACACGGCCGGCGCGCGTATGCTGTTGGCTCGCCGGTTGGTCGAGGCGGGCGTTCGCTTCGTGACGATGACGTATGGCAGCTGGGACCTGCACGACAACGTGCAGCCTAACATCAAGAATCAGTTGCCGGCCTTCGACCAGGGGTTTGCCGCGCTGATTCGCGATCTCGGGCGCCGCGGCTTGCTCGCCAGCACGCTGGTGTGCATCGCCTCGGAATTCGGCCGCACTCCCAAGATCAACGGCACGGCTGGCCGCGACCATTGGCCGAAGGTCTTCACCGTGGTGATGTCCGGCGGCGGCATCAAGGGCGGATTGTCGTACGGTTCGTCCAACGCCACTGCCAGCGAGCCCGAGGATAAGCCGCTGACCGTGGAGGATTGGGCCGCTACGATTTACCAGTGCCTGGGAATCAATCCCGAAAAGAAACTGTTGGCCCCGGGTGCCCGGCCAATCGCGATTGTGAAAGACGGAGAGGTCCGCAAGGAATTGCTGGCGTGATGATCCGCGCAGCGCGCGGCCCCCAAAACTACAGCAGATGAGGCTTTCCAGCCTGGACCTTCGTCGAGGACTATTCATTCGAGCGGGATACTTTGCGAGTCGCGAAAGCAGGCGCCGGCAAATCGCGGCGAGCCACCCGGACCGGGGTGCTCGTTGACGCCCGCGCGATTCGTGCGCTCTTTTTCTCCCGCAAGTTGGCTCCGCCGGTAACCGGAGAGGAATCAATGCGACAGTTTCTCCGCTTGATGGCCTTGTTCTCCTTTGGGTTGGCCATCGCCCTAGCCGAGGGCGCGGCGGCTTGGTCCGCTTCTCCATCCCTGGGCGTGATTTTGCCGCGCGGCCTGCAACGTGGCGCGACGAGCGTGCTCACGTTTCACGGCGGGAATCTGGCCGACGCGAAAGAGATCTTGTTCTTCTCGCCCGGTTTCGAAGTGACAAAGCTCGAGCCGAGCCCTGGGGCCGTCAAAGCGACGATCAAAGTCGCCAAGGACTGCCGGCTGGGCGAACATGTGGCCCACGTCCGCACGGCGACGGGACTGACCGAGTATCGCACGTTTTGGGTGGGCCCGTTTCCGGACGTGAAGGAGAAAGAGCCCAACAGCGACTTCAAATCGCCTCAACCAATTCCGATGAACGTGACCGTCGCCGGCGTGATCGACAACGAAGACGTCGATTACTACGTGATTGACGCCAAAAAGGGACAGCGGATCAGTGCCGAGATCGAAGGCATGCGGCTCGGCGTGACGATGTTCGATCCGTACATCGCGATCCTCGACTCCAGGCGATTCGAGCTGATTACGGCCGACGACTCGCCCCTGTTGAAGCAGGACGCGCTGGCTTCGATCATCGCCCCGGCTGACGGCAAGTACGTCATTCAGGTCCGTGAGAGTTCCTACGGCGGCGACGGCAATTGCCACTATCGGCTGCACGTCGGCAACTTCCCGCGGCCGATCGCCGTTTACCCGGCCGGCGGCAAACTCGGAGAGGAAGTTCAGGTCCGCTTCCTTGGCGACCCGACCGGCGACATCGTGAAGAAAGTGAAGCTGCCCTCGCAGCCCGTGCCGGATTTTGGCCTCGTTCCAGAAGACGCGACCGGGACGGCGCCCTCGGAGATTCCGTTCCGCTTGTCGACGGCGGGCAACGTTCTCGAAAAAGAACCTAACGACACGCTCAAGGAGGCCACGCCGGCCGAACTGCCGAAAGCTCTGAACGGCATTCTGGAGAAGCCGGGGGACGTCGACTTCTTCAAGTTCAAGGCCAAGAAGGGCCAGACCTACGAAGTGGAGTGTTATGGCCGGCGGATTCGTTCTGCCATCGATCCGGTCATGTATCTCTATAACGCGCAGGGGGGCGCGCTACTGGCCAACGATGACTCGCGCGGTCCCGATCCCTACTTCCGCTTTACGGCTCCGGCCGACGGCGAATACTACCTCTCGATCACCGACCACTTGAAGCGCGGCGGGCCGGGCTTCGTCTACCGCGTTGAATTCCTCCCGGTCGAACCGAAAGTGACGACCGGATTGCCGCAGGTCGCCCGCTACTCGCAATTCCGCCAGCAAGTCTACGTGGCGCGGGGCAACAGGTTCGGCGCGGTCATTTCGGCCAATCGCGAGAATTTCGGCGGCGAGCTCCTGCTCGATCCGCGCAACATGCCGCCGGGCATCAAGGTGATCGCCGACCCGATGCCGGCCAACGCCAGCACGATGCCCGTGGTGTTCGAGGCGGCCAAGGACGCCCCGCTGTCGGGACGGCTCGTTGACCTGCAGGCCAAGAGCATCGATCCCAAGGTCAAAGTCAGCGGCGGATTCTTCAATCATGCGGAGTTCGTGATCGCGGCTCCGGGGCAGTCGCTCTTCAGCTGGTGCGACGTGGACCGCATGGCCGTGGCCGTGCTCGATGAGCTGCCCTACACGCTCGAAATCGTCGAACCGAAAGTGCCCCTGGTTCAGAGCGGGCTGATGCAGCTCAAGATTCGGGCCCACCGCAAGCCTGGCTTCGTCGAGCCGATCAACGTGCAAGTTCCGTTCTTGCCGCCGGGCGTCGGCGGAGTTCCCGCAGTCGACATTCCCAAGGGTCAGAACGAAGTTCTGTTTCCGCTCAACGCCAACGGCGGGGCCGAGGTCAAGAAATGGAAAATCTTCGCCCTCGGCTCGGCCAATGTGAACGGCGGGGCCGCCTGGGCCTCCTCGCAAATGGCCAACCTGGAGATCACGCCTCCGTACATCCAATTCAACATTCAGCGGGCCGCCGTTGAGCAGGGACAGAAGACCGACCTGGTTTGCGGCGTCACAGTGAACCATCCGTTTGACGGCGCGGCCAAGGTGCAAGTGTTGGGATTCCCGCCCAAGGTCACGTCGCCCGAAATGGAATTGAAAAAGGACATGAAGGAGCTGGTCTTCAAAGTCTCCACTGAGAAAGCCAGCCCCGCGGGGACGCACCGCAACATCTTCTGCCAGGCGATCATTATGGAGCACGGCGAACCGATCGTGCACTACGTCGGCGGAACGGAGCTGCGGATCGATCAGCCGCTGCCGGCGACCAAACCCGCCAATGCTTCCGCCGCGGTCGCGAAAAAGGAATCACCGAAAGCGGCCGCCGCTCCCAAGCGGCTCACGCGCCTGGAGGCACTCCGTCTCGAGGCCAAAGAAAAAGCGCAAACCGTCGCCAAGTGATTTGGCGAGCTGACACTCGCCGTTCGCCAGCCAGCTATCGGAACCAGAGCAGAGAACGGAATCGGGAGAGTAAGAGTTATGCCACAACGAGTTCGCCCCCAATTGCTGCTCATTGCTGTCGCGTTCGCCGCGGCCCTGGCACCGGCCTCGACTTTCGCGGCTGAATCCGCTCCGCTGCCCAAGCCGGCCGAGATTCTTGTCTTTCCCCCCGACGTCGAGCTGACAACGGCCCGCGATCGGCAATCGCTGATCGTGCAGGCTCGCTATCCCGACGGCATCACTCGCGACGTCACCGCTGACGCGAAGTTCGCCCTGGCCGACAGCAAGTTGGCCCGCTTTGACAATCACACGCTCTATCCTGTCTCCGACGGCAAGACACAGCTCGACGTCACTTACGCAGGGCTGAACGTGAAGCTGCCCGTCACCATCAAGAATGCCAAACTCGATCCGCCGATCAGCTTCAAAATCGATGTGATGCCCGTCTTCATGAAGGCCGGCTGCAACATGGGAAGCTGCCACGGCGCGGCCCGCGGCAAGGACGGCTTTCGCCTGTCGCTCTTCGGCTTCGACCCCGATGGGGACTACCAGCGGCTGACCCGTGAACTTTCCGGCCGCCGCATCAACCTCGCCCTGCCCGAAGAGAGCCTGATCATCCAGAAGGCGCTGGGCAAAGTGCCGCACACCGGCGGCAAACGGTTCGAGGCGGGCTGCGAGATGTACCAGACGCTGATGCGCTGGCTCAACGCTAGTGCTCCGGCCGACCCGGGAGAAGTCCCCAAGGTCGTTTCGGTCGAGCTGTATCCGAAAAATGGCGTGCTTGATGGCAAGGGAGCCACCCAGAAGCTCACCGTCCGCGCCAAGTACTCCGACGGCACCGACCGCGACGTCACCACGCTCGCCTACTACATGACCAATAACGACGTCTCGGCCGCCGTCTCGCAGGACGGCGTGATCACCGCCGGCGCCGGGGCGAGGCCTTCATCATGGCCCGCTTCTCGACGCACACCGTCGGCTGCCAGTTCATCGTGCTGCCCAAGGGTTTCAAGTTCGAGTTTCCCAAGGTGGCCGAGAACAATTACATCGACACGCACGTCCACGCCAAGTTGAAGAAGCTACGCATTCAACCGTCGCCGGTCTGTAGCGACGAGGAGTTTCTGCGGCGAGTGACGATCGACGTCACCGGCACGCTGCCCACGGTCGACGAGTATCGCCACTTCATGGCCGACAAGGCGGCTGACAAGCGGGCAAAGGTCGTCGACGACCTGTTGACCCGCAAGGAGTTCGTCGAGATCTGGCTGATGAAGTGGGCGGAGCTGTTGCAGATCCGCACGAACCAGAACATCAGCACGAAGTCGATGCTCTCGTACTACACGTGGCTGCAGAACAAGATCGCCAACAACGTGCCGATGGACGTGATGGTGCAGGAGCTGTTGGGGTCGGCGGGCGGCACGTTCGCCAACCCGGCCACCAACTACTACCAGAACGAGACCGACACGCTGAAGACGGCCGAAAACGTGGCGCAGGTCTTCATGGGCATGCGGATCCAGTGCTCCCAGTGCCACAACCATCCGTTCGACCGCTGGACGATGGATGACTATTACGGCTTTGCCGCCTTCTTCTCGCAGATCGGCCGCAAGGGCTCCGAGGATCCGCGCGAACTGATCGTCTTCAATAGCAGCAGCGGCGAAGTCACCCACCCCGTCGGCGGCCGCGTGATGAAGCCCAAGTTCCTGGGCGGCGCGACGCCCGACGTGGCCGGCAAAGACCGGCGGCAAGTTCTGGCCAAGTGGCTGGCCTCTCCCGAGAACCCATACTTCGCCAAGAACCTGGCGAACATCGTCTGGGCGCATTTCTTGGGCCGCGGCATCATCCACGAGGTCGACGACGTCCGCGTGAGCAACCCGGCCGTCAACCCCGAGCTGCTCGACGAGCTGGGGAAAAAGTTCACCGAGTATCACTACGATTTCAAGCGGCTGGTCAAAGACATCTGCGCTCTCGCACCTATCAGCTCTCCACAGAGGTGAATCCGACCAACATCGACGACCACCGCAACTTCGCCCATGCCGAGCTGCGCCGCATGCGGGCCGAGGTGATGCTCGATTGCATCAGCCAGGCGACCGACACCAAGAACAAGTTTCCCGGCCTGCCCTTGGGCGCCCGCGCCGTGCAGGTGGCCGACGGCAACACCTCCACTTACTTCCTCACCACGTTCGGCCGCGCCACCCGTGGCACGGCCTGCTCATGCGAGGTGCGAGTCGAGCCGAACCTTTCTCAGGCCTTACACTTGCTCAACGGCGACAGCTCGAACTCGAAAATTCACGAAGGGAAGCTCGTCCGCCGGCGTCTCGACGAGAAGAAGGCGCCGTTGGAGGTCCTCGACGAGTTGTACATCCGCTGCCTGTGTCGTCAGCCCACCGAAAAGGAAAAGGCGGCCCTGACGGCGCTGCTCGCGGAAAACTCGGATAAGAAGCAGGTCCTCGAAGACACCTTCTGGGCACTGCTCAACTCGCGCGAGTTTTTGTTCAATCACTAAGGGATCGCCGGGCGCTAAACTGGAGTATCTCTCTGGATCTTGTCGGCAGGCTATGCCTGCCCACGGACGGCCCCTGCCCTACGGAAACAACAACACGAATTGGCACGGATGCGGGATAGGTGAATTGATGTCGGTTCGATTTGGCAAACGAGCATTGATCTTCGCAGGATTGGTGGCTGTTTTCGGGCTTGCGCCGAGCAGCAGCCGCGCCGACGACAACAAGTCCGCCGCGGCCAAGGGCCCGAAGATCACGTTTGAGGATCACATCAAGCCGATCTTCCGCGAGAAGTGCGCCGCCTGTCACAACACCGACAAAAAGACGGCCGGTCTCGACCTGACGAATTACGCCGGCACGATAGCGGGCGGCGGCTCGGGTGCCGTCGTTAATCCCGGCAGCTCCGGCGACAGCTACCTTTACTCGCTCGTCACGCATCAGTCGCAGCCCTACATGCCCCTCAAGGCCGATAAGCTGCCCGACGAGATGATCGCCACGATCGCCAAGTGGATCGACGGCGGGGCGCTCGAAACGAGCGGCAGCAAGGCGATCGCTCCCAAGAAGCCAAAGCTCGATCTCGCGCTCAAGGGCGCGCCGACCGGGCGACCGGCTGGATCGCCGCCGATGCCCGAGCATCTAACGCTCGAGCCCGTGGTGCGGACGCGGCGAGCGACCGCCTCGCGAACCGTCGCCGTCAATCCCTGGTCGCCGCTGGCGGCGCTCGCCGGGCAGAAGCAGGTCCTGCTCTACAACACGAAAACCCTTGAACTCGTCGGCATCCTTCCCTTCCCCGAAGGCGTGCCGCAAGTCTTGAAGTTCAGCCAGAACGGCCTGTTGCTGCTCGCGGGCGGCGGACGCGGCGCGGCCAGCGGTCGTGTCGTCGTCTGGAACGTCAAGACGGGCGATCGCATCTTCGAAGTCGGCGAGGAACTGGATAGCGTGCTGGGGGCCGACATCAGTGCGGACCAGTCGCTGATCGCGCTGGGCGGACCGGGCAAAGTCGTACGCATCTACTCGACGGCTGACGGCTCGCTCAAAGCCCAAATGAAAAAGCACACCGATTGGGTCACCGCCGTCGCCTTTAGTCCCGACGGAGTGCTCTTGGCATCGGCCGATCGCAACGGCGGCGTCGTGATTTGGGAAGCTCAGACCGGCCGCGAATACGCCGTGCTCGCCGGCCACCCGAGCGCCGTCAACGCCCTGTCGTGGCGCATCGATTCCAACTTGCTGGCAACTGGCAGCGAAGACACCACGATCAAACTCTGGGAGCCGGAAAACGGCAACCAGGTGAAGACTTGGGGGGCTCACGGCGGCGGAGTGACCTCGCTCGCATTTACGCGCGACGGACGGCTCGTTTCCTGCGGGCGCGACCGCGTCGCCAAGCTCTGGGATCAAAACGGTTCGGCTAAACGCGCGTTTTCCGGCTTTGCCGACCTGCCACTGGCGGTCGCGTTTAGCGACGAGACGAACCGGTTGATTGCCGGCGACTGGACCGGCGCCGTACGGGTCTTCGACGCCAACGACGGCAAGCAGCTCGGCCTGCTCGATGCCGATCCGCCGACACTCGTCGAACGGCTCGATGCTGCCAAGAAATCGCTCGCAGCACGAGAAGCCGAGCACGTCCAACTCTCGGAACGGCTGAAAGTCGCCAAGGCCGAGTCCGCGAAGCGTCATGCGGAGCTGGACTCCGCACGCAAAGAGCTCGCCGCTGCCGAAGCAAACTGGGCGACTGCTGCCACCGCTGCCGGCACGGACAAAGCGGCTGCGGACGCTGTCGCCGCTGAAATCAAGTCGGCGCCAGCCCGCATCGCCGCGCTCGAGGCCGCCCTGCCTTCGCTCAAAATTGCCGCCGAAAAGAGCGAGCAGGCGTTGGCGAAAATCGCGGGCGACAAGGATCTGGCTGCGGCGGCCGCAGCTGTGAAGACCCAGGTCGCGCAGAAAACTAAAGACCTTGACGCCGCCAAGCACGCTCTGCCCGAGCTAAAGAAGCGATTTGAGAAAGCTCATGGCGCCCAGGTGGTTTCCGAAAAACATCTAGGGGACCTCAAGCCCGCCCTGGAGGCGGTTCGCAAGAAGGCCGTCGATCCGGCTGCGGCCGTGCAGACGGCATTTGACGCCTCGGCACAATCGCTGACTCGCGCCCAGCGGGACGTGGCTCGTTGGACAGAAGAAATCGCCTTCCGCGACAAGGCCGTCCAGGTTGCGGCCGCGCAAGCGAAGTCCGCACAGCTGGCCGATGCCGTGCAATCGGCGCAAGCGGCGCTCGACTCGGCCAAGGCAGACGTCTCCAAGCTGGAGCAAGGCGTGGCCGCTGCGATCAAAGAATCCGAGGCTGCCACCGCCGGCATCAAACGGGCGCAGGAATATGTTGCCCAGTTGGGAGCGGAGCAGCGAGCGGCCGTGCGGCACGCCGCGATCATCGATGCGCTCGTTCCCGCCCTGGGCGAGTCGTTGGCACGGGCCGAAGAGGCCGCGCGGCGCGGTCCCGGGGAAGCTGATGTCGCTGGACAGGTCAACGAGATCAAGCAACTGATTGCCAAGAAAACGGCCGAGTCGGAACTACTCAAAAGGACGGCCGCCGAAAAGCCGAAGGCAATCGAGAACGCCCGCAACCAGGTGGTTGCCGCCGAAAAGAGACTTGCCGACAGCAAGGCGGCGATTGAGTCTTCCCGCAAAAAGGTCGCCGACGCCAAGGTGGGTCTCAAGCCCTTCGAAGAACGGGTCGCCGCCGCCAAGTCGAACGCCGGCGAGGGGACGAAAATTCTCGAGGCGGCCAAAAAGAGGCTCGAGGCTGCGGCCCCGCACCGCGCGGCCTAGACCGGAAAAACGGTCTTGGAAAAGCTTCCGCTCGGCCGCTATCATCGCGACCACACCGCGGTCTCCAACGGTTGATGCAGGCGGCAGCGAGCCGCTGTCATTCGGTGGAAAGATCGACCGCGCTCTCCGCACAATCCATGAAGCCGCTGGTCACGATTTCGCTCGCGTTGTTGGTCGCCGCCACGCTCGGCACGTCGCCCGCACGGGCCGTCGACCCGCACCAACATCCGGCGCTCGCCAACGCGCCGCGGATCACACATGCGCCGAATGGTGCGGCTGGCGACCCGGTCAACATTGCCTTCATTGGGTCCGAAGAGGATCTCCACCTTTGCCTGATCTCGGGCAAATGGGCCCCCGCGGATCCGATCACACTCAAGTCATCGATGAGGATCGTCGGAGACACCGTGTTTCGCCGTTCCTACATTGACGCCCCCGTGAGCAACCTCCTCTTGTGGGGCCGCAAACAGGACTTCGCCTTCGAGCAGCCGGTGGGAAAAGACCCGCGGCAGCGGCACCACGTGCGGTTCTGGCGGGCCGACAAGGTCGACTCTCTGGGCCGCCCGCTCTGGGTGGGAGCAGCGACCTACGACACGCGAGTCGGCTTCAAGCAGCGCAGCGTCAAAGTCACCCACCACATCGCGCCGGACGTCGATACCGAGCGAGACAAAGTGATCCGGGACGCTCGGGAAACCGGAGATCTCGTCGACTTCTTCTGGGTCGACGGCTTTCAGGAGAAAGTACGGGGTAAGAACGGCGGCGGCGATCCCTGGTTCACCGACGGTCGCCTGGCCGTCGGCGTGATCATGCTGCACAATCGGTTCACGACGAAGCCGTCAGGGGCCGAGGCAGGCCCCGCCAATGGACGCAAATGAGCCAATCAAATCGGGCGGCGAAAGCCGAAAACTGCTTCGTCACCCCTACGATTGGGCCGGACGGTCGAGTCGCGCGGAAATCAACCTGGCCCATCCGTTCAGCGACGTCGGCAGTTCGTCGGGCAGCATGTCAGAGAGGATGTCGATTCCGAACTCGTTTTCAGCGCGCAGCACGAACTCCATCAAGTCGACGGAGTTCACCCCCAGCGTCGCGAAGTCGGCCTGCGCGTCGAGCTGCGACGGATTGACCCGGCCCTTGCCGCCCTCCCCAATGACACGCGCCAGATCTCCTTGAGCTTTTGTTCCGCGCTGGCTGCGTTCACGCGTTTCTCCGTCGAGGGAAATCGTGAGGCGTCGCCCGTAACGACTAGGGCAACTCGTCCTTGATGATCTTGCCCGTGGGAGTGCGAGGCAAGGCCGCGAGTGGAATGATGACCTCGGGCCGCTTGTACGCGACGAGGTTGGCTGCGCAGTGCTCGCGCAGGGCAGCCACGTCGAGTTCCTCCGGCGCCACGGCCGCCTTGACGATCTGCGAACCGGAGCGGTGCTGTCCGGCGTAGACCTTCACGTCCGTGACGCCCGGAAAGTCGCGGACGACGCTCTCGACTTCGCTGGGGATCACCTTCATGCCGAATACGTTGACGACTTCACTTTCACGCCCCACGAGGTGCACGCGGCCGCCCGCGTCGATAAAGCCCAGGTCGCCCGTCTGAAACCAGCCGTTGCGAATCGACGACGCGTCGATACCGGTCGGCGTCAGGTATCCCGCCATCATCGACGGCGATTTGACGGCCACGTGGCCGATTCCCGGCTTCCACTCGGACGAGTCGGGAATCGGGCGGATCTCGACCGACACGAGGCGCATCTTGGGGCCGACTGACCCTGGACCCGCATCCGTCGGCGCCTCCACGTCGACACAAATGCCGCCCGTCTCGGTGCTGCCGTAAAGCGACCAAGCCGTCTGCCGGTTCTTCTCGAAAAACTCCTGGGCCGTGTCCTCAGCCAGCGGGCGCCTGCCGAGAGGACGCGGCGGGGCAAGCGAGCGATTGGTCCGCGGCTGGCGACCAGCAGCAGGTGCAGCATGGCCGGGACAGCGGGGAAGGTGGTGATGTCCAGGTCGCGAAAGGCCTGAAAGACGGCGTGCGGCTGAAACCTCCGGCTGGAAACGACGCTCGCTCCGGAAACGAGGGGCATCATCGCGCTTGTCCCGAACCCATAGGCGTGACTCATCGGCACGACGCACAGGATCGTGTCGTCCGGCCCGATACCCATGGCTTCCTGATAGTGCGCGGCCTCGGCAATCGCGGCGATGCCATGCCGCGCCGCCAACTTGGGGAGGCCGGTCGTGCCCGACGTGGGATGCAGGGGCATTCCGGCGATTGGCGGCAGTGCTCGCTTGTCGAGTGCCGTCCGACAGTTGAGAGCCGCGAAGTTTAGCTGCGCCGGGCGCAAAGGTCAGCGGAACGACCGATTCGGCAAAGGGAGCCAGGTCGTTTTCGGACCAGGCGTCGCAAAGCGCGAATCGCGCGTCGTAGGACCTAGCCAGGCGATCAAGCTCGGCAGGCGGAGTCTCCACGTGCAAGAGCACTGGCGCGCCGCCCGCGCTCAGGACGGCCACAAACCCTACCAGGAACCCGGGGCCATTGCCGACTGCCAGCAGCACGCGGTCGCCGGACCGAAGAGGATTTTTTTGGCGCGTGAACCCGTCAGCGAGCGCGTCGCGCACAGCGCGCATCTGAGCCCCGTCCAGCTTCAATCCGCGATCGAGATCGCGAAAGGAGCCGCCGTAATTCTCGAAGAGGTCGAGAAGGGGCGTGGGGGCGAGATTTAGCTTGTTTTCCAGGGTTTTTCCAGGGGCGAAGCCCATGAAGCATTTTGTCCACACGTCGGCACGGGCTGAGCGCTTCGCGCAATCGGCCAGCCGATGCCCGGAATTGTCCCCGCAGGCTGTTTATCTTTGCAAAGCGCGGCCACTTTCACGAGAATGGGACCTTAGCCAACCTTTTTTAGATCGCCGGACACGGAACGAGAAGTGCAATCTTTCCGGCGGAAAAAGGGTGACCGGATCGAGGAAGCCGATCCTGGCCCGCTCGGTCCACCGGGCATTTTTTGTCGAGAGGGAGATCACAGAGAAGACTGCCGACAGCCAGCCGAGTTTTGATCCGGGATGTCCGTATCGGGTTGAAATGGACGTCAGAGCTCGTCGCGACCAGCGACTCGGGAAATGGCCCGAAACGCCGGTTGAGTTAACATCGGATGAGCTCGCCGGGGGCCGACCCGAAACTCTCACAGATTGACATCGATGCGATTTGCCTTTCTGGTTCATCCAGTCGCTGACACCACTGAATCTTTCATCAAGTTGGATGAGGGGGGCGTCCTCCGGAAGCTGTGGGGCGCCGACCCCCTTCGGCTCACCGGCGCGCTGCACAAAGTCGTGCAGCAGGTGCTCGCCGGCGCAGACGAGCCTCACGTCCCGGAAGTGCGCATCGTCGACGAGCTGACCAACCTCGTCAGCCCGACGGGCGCCACGGCCCACGGGCGGCTCTACGAGATCCCGATGGGCGCAATGGCCATCCTCGAGGATCCGGACCGGGCCCTGGGATACATGCATCAGGCCGTCCGCCAGGCAGTCGATTGGGGTGCAAGGATCGTCGGTCTGGGGTCGATGACGGGCATCGTGGGCGGCCGCGGAACGGTCGTCGCTGAACAGAGCCCCATTGCCGTCACGACCGGAAATAGTCTGACCGCCTACACCGCCTTGCAGAATGTCTTTGAGACCGCTGCCGAGCTGAATATCGATCTGGCTCACGAGACGGTGGCAGTCGTCGGCATCCCGGGAAGCATTGCCTCCGTTGCCGCGACGTTGATCGCCCCCCACTGCGGACGGCTGATCCTGGTTGGACGATCGGCGTCAGGACCGGCCCAGCGGTTGGCCCGGCAACTTTCGTGCGAATTCGTCACCGACATGACCGAGGCGCTCAGCCAGGCGACGGTCGTCGTTTCCGCGACGTCATCCGGCAGCTGCATCGAGCAATCGTGGCTGAAGCCGGGAACGCTGGTGGTAGACGTCGGCGTGCCGACCGACGTCCGCGGCATCGCCCCCGAGCGGGACGATGTCCTGATCCTCACCGGCGGCTTGATCCGGGTCCCCGAGCCGATGGCCCAAGCGTCGCGGCTCTTGTGGTTCCAGCACGGCATGATCCCCAGCTGCCTCAGCGAAACGATGCTGCTGGCCCTCGAGGAACGTGAGGAATGCTACTCGCTCGGCCGTGAGCTGTCGCCAGAGGGAGTGCAGGAGATCGGCTCAATCGCTCGTCGCCACGGCTTCGACTTCTCGCGACTCTATTCCTTCGGCTGTCCGCTGGGCGACGACGCCCTCGTGCGTTTTCAAAAGACACGGCGCAGATGGCCCGCCGCACGACCCTCTCGGCGCCGGCCGCCAAGGCCGCGCCGACGCCGCGACAACTGGCCGACCGTGCCGCCAAGCTCTGCGCCCGCTACATCAATCCCGTTTTGATGGCGATGAACGGAACGAGCGGCTTGTTCGAGACCTTTGTCCGCGGCGAGGGCGAGTACCTCTACGACGCGGCCGGCAAAAAGTATCTCGACTTCGTTGCCGGCTTCGGCTCGTTGAACTTCGGACACAACCACCCAGCCGTGGCCGAAGCAGTCAGGACGGCCATCCGCGAACAGGCCCCAGGCTTCACGCCCACGTCTGTGAATCCTTACGCGGCCACGCTTGCCGAAAAACTCATCTCGAAGGCGCCGAGCGGCCTCGAGATGGCCTTCTTCTGCAACAGCGGCACCGAGGCCGTCGAAGCATCGATCAAGCTGGCCCGCGCGGCGACCGGCCGGAGCGGCCTGTTGTCCTGCGACGGGGCGTTCCACGGCAAATCAATGGGCTCGCTGTCAGTCACGGGCAATCCTGGATATCAGAAAGTGTTTCAGCCGCTCGTCGGCGACTGCCACCGCATCCCGTACGGCGATTTCGAGGCGCTCGAGCGGACCTTGTCAACGCGGCGATTCGCGGCGTTTATCGTCGAGCCCATTCAGGCCGAGGGTGGCGTCCGTATGGCTCCGGCCGGCTACCTCCGCGAGGCGCAGGCCATCTGCCGCTCGACCGACACGCTCTTGATCGTCGACGAAGTGCAGACCGGTATGGGCCGCACGGGCATGAACTTCGCCGTCGAGCACGAGGACGTCCATCCCGACGTCATGACCCTGGCGAAGTCGCTCGGTGGCGGCCTGATGCCGATCGGCGCGATGCTCGCTCGCCGCGACTTGTGGATGAAGGCGTACGGAACCGTCGCCCATTGCACGCTACACACCAGCACTTTCGGCGGAGGCAGCCTGGCGACGGCCGCGGGACTCGCCGCGCTCGACGTTCTCGACAACGAACACCTGGCAGAGAACGCGGCTCGCCGCGGCGAACAACTACTCGCCGGGCTGACCGAGATGGCCAAGCGGTTCCGTTGCGTGAAGACCGTGCGGGGCCGGGGCTTGTTGCTCGGGGTCGAGTTCCAGCCGCTGCAGGCCAACGTCAAGGCGCATTGGATGCAGATCGATCCGACCGGCATGGCAAAATATATCGCGGCCGAAGTTGGCCAGATGATCGACGCGTTTCACGTGCTGCATGCCATGCAGACCCTGATGCAGGGCCATGCGATCTATACGCAATTTACGCGATCCAATCCGCTGGTCCTCCGGATCGAGCCGCCCCTGACGATTACCGAGGCCCAGACGCAGGAATTTCTCACCGCCTTCGAGAAAACCTGTGAGGAAATCGACTTTGTCGTGTCGATCATCGGCGAGATGATCGCTAAGACCAGTGTCGGCAAGCATGACGCGGCCCAGCGAGCCGGCTTCACTCCGGCGGATGCGGCTCAGTAAGGCGCGGCGGCGTTTCACAGACGCTTGACGGGCGACTCCATGACGATGGTCGTTTCCAGCGATCGCTCCTCAGCGCAGCTCGCATACACGGCCTCGGTTTACAACTCGATTCGCGATGTCGATCCGGACGAATGGAACCACCTCCGCGAACCGCACGCCGATCCCTTCATGCACCCGGGCTTCGTAGCGGCGGTCGAAAATTCGTTCGCCGAGGTGTGTCGCTTCCGCCAGGTCGTGATCCGCGACGAACACGGTCATCCGGTGGCCGCCGCCTGCCTCTGCTTCTTTCCGGTTGATGCAGCCGTGCTCGCCGACGGTTTTGCCCGCCGCATCGCCAACGCGATCAACGGCGTGGCGCCGTTTCTGTTGCGGGTCCCCCTGCTGCTGGTCGGGATGCCCGTCTCCTGCGGCGCCAGCCACCTGCGATTCGTCCCCGAAGCCGATCGAGAGGCGTCGCTCAAGCTGATCGACGAAGAGGCCCGCAAATTCGCGCGGGAGACGAAGGCCAAGTGCATCGTCTTCAAAGAATTTGAAGCTCACGAATGTCACGACCTCGAGCCGTTGAAAACGCTCGGTTATTGCCAGGCCGACAGTCTGCCCATGAACTGCGCCCCGGCCGAGTACACCAGCTTCGACAATTATCTGGCCAGCGTCCCGTCGGCCAAGCGGCGCACGATCAAGAAAGCCCGCGACAAGTTTGCGAAGTTCGGCTTTAAGGTCGCGCACTTGCGCGGCGGCGAAGGGGCCGATCGCCTTTACACCGACGACGTCCATAAGCTTTACGACGGAGTGCTCGACCGAGCCAAGGTCCGTTTCGAGCGGCTGCCGGCCGAATTCTTCCGCGAGATCGCGCGGCAGATGCCCGACAATTCGCTATTCACCTACATCTTTCAGGGCGAGTGGATCGTGGCTTTTGCGGCGACGCTGACGGTCGAAGACGTGTTCGACCAAATGTTCGTCGGCTACGACTACGAGCTCAACCCCGAGTGCGATCTCTATTTCAACCTGTTCTTCGAGGCGGTCGCCGCCGCCTTCGAGTGCCGGCCGCGTCGGATTTACATCGGCCAGACGAGCGACGACTTCAAGCACCAGAAGCTGAGCGGCTTCCAGATTCCCCTGTCGATCTACGTCAAGGGGACGCACCCGCTGGTTAGCGCCCTCATCAAGAACGCGTTCGGGCTATTCTTCCCGCCGCGCCCGTTGCAGTATCCGCATCCGTAGATCGTGCGGCGTTGATTGATGCCGGGCATGGGTCGGAAGTCGCGCGGCGTCTACTCTGTCTCTTTATCGGAGATGTAGCGCGGCTGCGTGCCCCAGTGGAGCTTGCGTCGCAGCGTGGCGTAATAGCTCAAGCCGCTGACGCGGGCCAACTGGAACGTGACCGGCGCACGCCGAACCTCGACCACGTCCCCTTCGCTGAGCGGACGATGCACCTGCCCGTCGATAATGACGGCCGCCCCGCTCTGGCCGCGTCGCAGGGTGAGCGTGTAGACACAGTCGGCCCGATCGACGAGCGGCCGATTGGTCAGCGCGTGCGGGCAATTCGGCGTCACCACGAACGCCTCGAGGTCTTGCCGCAGGATCGGCCCGCCCGCCGCCAGGCTATAAGCCGTCGAGCCGACCGGCGTGCTGACGATCAACCCATCGCAGCTGTAGGTCGTCACCGGCTCGCCGTCGATCGCCAGGTGCACGTCAACCATATGGAACGAGCCGCCGCACGAGACGACCACCTCGTTGAGACCCAAGAACGATTCGACCGGCCGTCCCGCCGCCTTCACGGAACACTCGAACATCAGATGTTCGATGATGTGGTAGTCGCGGGCCTGCAGCTTGGGAAACTGTTCGCGAAACTCGATTGGGGAAAGATCGGCGAGAAAGCCCAGGCGTCCCAGATTGACGCCGACGATCGGCAACTGCCGCATCCCCATTTGCCGGCAGGCGCGGAGAATGGCCCCGTCGCCGCCGAGAACGGCCACCAGATCGGCTTCGAGGTCGTCGAGGACGAGATCGTCGGTGACCGCCGCCGCCACCACCTCGACGCCCGGTTCGCTGGCGAGAAATTCCGACATTTCGCGCCAGGCATCCTGCACGCGGGCCGTCTGGTCCCGAGCCAGCACAATTAATTGCAGGGGCTTTTTCGCCATCACGTGTCTTTCGCGCCGAATTCCTGGGAAGCGCGCAAGGGATTGTGCACAATGAAGCCAGCGGTGACAACACCGCCCGGCCATCGCCGGTCGCCGTCAACCACGGACTTGCCGTCTCGATGAATTATTTTGCTCACGGGATTCGCTTTGTCGACCGTCCCTGGTTCCTGGCCGGGACCGCGCTGCCCGACTGGCTGTCGGTCATCGATCGGCGTGTGCGGCTGCGACCCAAGTTGATGCTCCAGCGGGCGAATGGCTCCGGTTCGATCGACGCCGAAGTGGCCGCCGGCGCCTGTCAGCACTTCGAGGACGACCACTGGTTCCACAAAACACGGGCGTTCGCGGAAATAACGGCCCAGCTCGCGCGACTCTTTCGCGATTTTTTGGGAGCGGGCGACAACTTTCGCTGCGGCTTCCTGGGCCACATCGCCAGCGAATTGCTTTTGGATGCCGTACTCATTGAGCGGCATCCGGAGTTGCTCGAGCAGTATTACGGCGTGTTTGCCCGGCTCGGCGCGGCCCGCCTGACCGAAGTCGTTGCTGATCTGGCCGGGCAGCCGGTCGACGTGGGGCATTGGCTGCCGATCTTTTGTCGCGAACAGTTTTTGCGCGACTACGCCGACAGCGCGCGACTCGCCTATCGCTTGAATCAAGTTCTGCGGCGGGTCAAACTAGATCCGCTCCCAGCGGGCATCGAGGAGCCGCTGTCGGCCGGTCGCAGCATCGTGCGAGCCAACGCGGACGGGCTGCTCCCCGCGTCCCATTTTGCCGTCGTCCCGCTCTCAATCACACCTTCCGTCGAGGCAGACTGACATGAAATATGGCATGAACATGCTGTTGTGGACGACGAACGTCGATCCGACGCACGACAAGGTCTTCGAGATGCTGAAGGAGACGGGCTACGACGGCGTCGAGATTCCGATCTTTCAGCTCGACGACACCAACTTTCAGCGAATCGGCAAAACCCTGGCAGCGCTCAAGCTCGAACCCACGACGGTCGTCTGTGTCGGAGCCGCCGCCAATCCGATCTCGCCGGACGGGGCGATACGCAAAAATGCGATGGACCATTTGAAGAAAGCCGTCGACCTGAGTCGCGTCTGCGGCTCGAAGCTCCTGGCCGGCCCCTTTCATTCGGCGATCGGCGAGTTTACCGGCAAGGGCCCGACGTCGGACGAATGGAAGCGGGGCACCGAGTTCTTTGCGAACCTGGCCGACTACGCCAAGCAAGCCGGGGTGACGCTCGTCCTCGAATACCTCAACCGCTTCGAGTGCTATTTCCTCAATACGGCCGCTGACACGGCCCGCTTCTGCCGTGAGGTCAATCATCCGAACCTGCGGATGATGTACGACACATTCCACGCGAACATCGAGGAAAAGAGCATCGCGCAGGCGATTCGCGAGTGTGCGCCGTACACCGCGCACGTTCACATTTCGGAAAACGACCGCGGCACGCCGGGCGAAGGGCATGTCGATTGGGATACGACCTTCAAGACGCTCAAAGAGACCAAGTACGACGGCTGGATGGTCGTCGAAGCCTTCGGTCTCGCTCTGCCCGATTTGGCGGCTGCGACAAAGATCTGGCGACGCATGTTCACGAGCGAAGAGCAGCTATCGAGAGACTCGCTGCGATTCATGAAATCCCACTGGGCGAGCTGATCCGTCACTGGCCGGTCCGTACGATCAAGGCATACGTCATAAAGCCGCGTCGCCTCCGGTTGCTGGTGCTGCTGTTGTAGCTGTCGCTGGTGCGGCTCGACTTCTGGAATCATGATCGGCGACGGCGTGAAGCCGACAATGACGAAGGCAAGAGTGAGCCAGCCGAGCAGTATCCGCCCGGCCCCCAGGGGCATCTGGTCGTCGGTCGTCGGCGGATGACGTGGGCCCGACAAAAACAACAGCACGACCATCAGGCCGTAGCTGATTTCGCCTTGCCGGATCATGTAGGCGATGGCCAGAACCAAAAGCAAAATGGCCACCCGATGGGCGCCGCGACCGATCAGCGTGTAGAGAATGTGACCGCCGTCCAGCTGTCCGATCGGGACCAGGTTGAGGGCAGTGATGAAAATTCCGACCCAGCCCGCAAACAGCCAGGGATCGTTGTATCTGAGTGCATAGCCCGCCGGAATCGGCCCTTTAATCAAATGGATCAGCCAGCGGAGGATCATCGGCTCGCCGTAAATCGGGTCGGCCGAATTCGCGTTGATGGGTTCGAAGCCGGCCTGGTGCAGGCCGATGATCGTGATCGGGATGGTCAGCACCAAACCCGCCAAAGGTCCACTGATGGCAATGTCGAACAGGCTTTTCCGGTTTGCGACCCCGGCTCCCTGAATGATCACCGCTCCCATCGTGCCGAAAGGTGAAATCGGAAAGGGAATAAAGAACGGCGGCGTCGCCGGCACTTTGTTCCACTTGGCCTGCAAAAAGTGCCCCATTTCGTGCGCGATCAGGATGGCCATCACCGCGCCGAAATAGATTGCCCCCTCCTTGAGCATTGGGGGAACGACCACTGCCAGCTGGTCTTTTTGCGCCCTCACGCAGACGTTCGAGCGCGCCGAAGACGCCCCGGCTCGGCGCGAGTCCGGCGGCGAAGACGCTGACGCACGTCGCCAGAAAAAAAGTGATCGCGACGGGATGTCTACCAATCAGCGACGGCCGCGGAGTCGCCGGCCGGACAAAACGCACCGCTGTCGGACGCGGAGCCGTTGGGGGCGTGTAGAACGTGGTGATTTCAAGCGGCCGGGCAACGTCAGAGTGCTCCCCCGCTCCGGGCGTCGGTTCGTTCATGCTGAGCGTATTTTAGGGGAGGCCGGCTCGCAGGCGAAGGGGACAACCAGACGCCGACAATTTCGGCCGTCTCAATCGGCCATTTCTTCGAGCACGTGGGCGAAGGCGCCGTAGCTGCCCGCGTCGAAGAGGACGAAGCGCACCTCGAAGGGTCGCGCCAACTCGAGCACGAAGTCGCGGACGGTCTTCAATGAACAAGTCGCCGCCAGGTCCCGAGGATAACCGTAAACGCCCGTGCTGATCGCCGGGAAGGCGATGCTCCTGCACTGATGCTCGACGGCCAGCTCGAGACAGCGCCGATAGGCCGACGCCAACAGCTTGGCTTCCTGTTGCTGGCCACCACGCCAGACAGGGCCCACCGCGTGAAAAACGTAACGGGCACTCAGTAGGCCCGCGGCAGTCGGCACGGCGTCCCCGCTGCGGCAACCCCGTGGATAGCGACGACGTGTCTCTTCCATCAGCGATGGCCCGGCCGCGCGGTGAATCGCGCCATCGACGCCCCCACCCCCCGCCAATTCGGAGTTGGCCGCATTCACGATCGCGTCGGCGTCCTGCTCGGTGATGTCACCCTGGACCAGCGCCACCTGAGCCGGACCGAAATAGACTCGCATGGCTCTCCGCTCGAGTGGCAGATCCGCGTGCTCGACAGTTTCGCGGTTGGTGACCGAATCGGTCGCGATCGGCCTATTGTTTTTTCGCGGCGGCGGCTTTGAGCCGTTGGGCAGCGGTCGTGGCCGCGTCCTGGAGCAACTGAACCTCGTTGGAATAGGAAATAAACCGCATTCCCTTCTGCGCCCAGCGCTCCAAGTTGTCGATGTCTAGCCCGATGGCGCCCGCCGCGACATTGTGCTTTTGGGCTAGATGAATGGCGCGTTCGGTGATTGCCGTCATCCGCGGGTGATCGATCTGTCCGGGAATTCCCAGGTCGATCGACAGATCGGTAAATCCCAGGCAGGCCACGTCGACGCCGGGGAATGACATGATTTCGTCCAACTCTTCCAGGGCCTCCTTGCGCTCGATCTGGATCGCGCACAGAGTCTGATGGTTATTGGACTCCATCAGCGCCTGGATCGACGTTTCGTCGAAATCGGTCTGCCCCATCGTCGCCGAAAAACTCCTGGCGCCGTCCGGCGGATAGCGCATCCACGAAATGATGTCTCGCACCTGCTCGGGCGTGTTGACCCGCGGCACCATGATTCCCATCGCCCCCTGGTCGAGCACGCGGCTGACAAGCGAGTAGTCGGCATGCGGGACGCGGACGATGGGCACGATCCCGCGGCTGCGGGACGCGGTGATCAAGTCGGCCACGCTCTCCATGCTGTAGGCCGAATGCTCCATGTCGATGAAGACGAAATCGAACCCCGCCCGCGCATACATGCGGGCAATGTCAGGACTGCGAAGCCGTGAGATTTCGCTGCCGACGACGGTCTGACCCGCCTTGAGGGCCTGCTTTACCGGATTGCTGCGCATCGGTGTGACCAAAGAGGGGTTGTCGAACGAGAGGATGGCTGATTTCCCATCCTGGCTTTGCAAAAGTGGGCCGCTCGCCACCGAGAGGGAGATCGGCTCCAGAATATCCAAATTCCGACGCGGCGTGATGCCCATTTTCTCGCCGCTGGCGGACCTGGTCGGAACTGGGGCAGACGGGCCGCAAACTCGCCTTGCTCCATCCCGTCACAATCACGAAACTTCGCTTCCCCGAACGGGCGGGCAGGAGCGGAGGCGTGGGGGTGGCCAGGCGGGAGCGAGGCGTGGCGGAGTACACCGACCGGGAACAATTCATTCCGATCCGCAAGACCGATCTGGTCGAATTGTTGTGTCGCGATTGGCCGCTGACAGCCCACGACCGGGAGCAGTTCCGCCGCTTTTGCCGCCGCCTCGATGCGACGCTGCACTGCGAGTACCACGCCCGACTGGAGCAGCTCAAGGACGCCTACGCAGGCTTCGACCCCGACGCTGACACGCAACCCCTCGAGCCCCACTCGGTCGGCAAGCATGCGGAGGAAATCGAGCGGCTCTTTTCCCAGTTCATCGCCCTGGTGGAGCGGGCCAACTTCAAGCGGCTCTCGCCGGCGGAATTGAACGCCGCCCTGCAACGTGCGAGCGACTGGGGCATCAATCTCGAAGTCAATTTCGACGTCTTTGACCGCCTGGAGATCTTCGTCCGCGGCGACGTCGTCGGCCAACGCGCCCGGCGACGCTGGCGAAACCTGATGCGGCTTGAAGAGGTGAATCTGCCCGTCTATCAGCGGCTCGTGGTGATTCTCAAACTGCGGGAGGACGGGGGTCAGCCGGCCCACATCGACACCGATTCGGTCTACATCAAGATCTTCAAGGACATCCCCAAGGTCGACGTCGAGATGCTGCTGCCGGGCACCCGCGTGAAGCTGAGCCTCACCGATCGCGGCAAGATCGTGCTCCCCACGCTTAGCGGCGTCGCCATTACCGGCTGGAAGCTGCTGCAAGGAGCCGTAACTCTCGCCCTGACGAGCGCCTATCAATCGCTGGCCCTGTTGAGCCTGGTCGGCGGCACGGTGGGCTACGGCCTCCGGTCGTTCTACGGCTACTTACAGACCAAACAGAAGTATCAGCTGAGCCTGGCCGAGAGCCTCTACTATCAGAACCTCGACAACAACGCCGGCTCGCTGTTTCGGTTGCTGAACGAGGCCGAAGAGCAGGAATTTCGCGAGGCTGTGCTGGCCTATTTCTTCCTGCTGACCAAGGCAGGCGACGCCGGCTGGAAGCGCGAGCATTTGGACGATGCCATCGAAGAATTCTTGGACACGACGATGGGCATCAAAATCGATTTCGAGATCGGCGACGCGGTCGATAAGTTGGTCCACTTCGAGCTCATTCAGCACAGCGAAGACGGGCTGCTACGGGCCGTCTCCTTGCGCGAAGCCCTGATCGCCCTCGACCGGGCGTGGAGCCACGCCGGCCACGAATTCAGCCTGGGCCATGTGCCTGAAAGCGTCCCGTTCCGCCGCAGCGCGTAAATGAACGGCGAGTTTTTCTCAGCTTCTGGCGGGTTCACGCGCGCGAGCGGCTGAGCGTTCGCCCCCCTGCGTAGCCGCCGCCAATGTCTTCCCATAGACAAAAGGCCGCGCGGAGCGCGTCTTCTGGGTGAGCCCGTCGCCCGCGAGAGACTCGGTACACCCAGAGAAGCCCCATAAAGCCTTTCGAGGCAGGAACTTCCTTGAATCCGTCCGCGCGGGCTTCTATGTTAAAATCAGCACAGGATTCGCACGTTGTCGCTCGGGAGGTCAGCGATGCCCACTCCGACTGAGGCCGCACCTCAGCAGCCGGCAGGAACGCCGCGTCTGCGTGATCGCACGCAGCGACTGCTTGCCAGCACCCTGCGGCGGTTGCGCTGGGCCGTCATCACCCGACGGGCCCTATTCGCCTTCTTCTCGCTGGCTGCCGGTTACTGTGTCGCAGTGTTGCTCGCCCGCTTGACCGGGGCATTTTCGCTGAATGTGCCGTTTTGGACGCCGACGGTGCTGCCGTTGGTCGCGCTTGTGCTCGGGGCGATCTGGCCGAATCGGCCCGGCTCCCGCGATGCGGCGCGGGCCATCGACCGCGGCGCCGGCACCAACGATTTGTATCTCACGATGGTCCTGCTCGAGGGCAGCGCCGGCGAATACCAGCCGCTGGTGGCGGCCAAGGCCGAATCGCGGGCTGCAACCATCCGCCCGCGCGAAGTCGCTCCCCTCAAGGTCAATCGGCGATTAACGTCGATTGCCGCGGTGTTGGCTGTCGTGGTCGCGGCCGTTCCCTTCGTGCCGCAGCTCGATCCGTTCGGCAAGGTCGCAGCGGCTGAAGAGACGCGGGAGGAACTCCGCCACGTCGAGGACAGCAAGCAGGCGACCAAGGAACGGCTGGCCAAGATCGAGCGCGAGAACCTCTCGAACGAAGAGGCCAAAGAAGTCCAGCAAGCCCTCGAGCAGCTGAAAGCCGCGATGAAAGCCACACAGGTCAAGGCTCGGCAAGCCAACGGCAAGCTGATCGCCGGCGCTCAGAAAACCGTTGCCGGCGAGTGGCGGAAGATCAGCTCGGAGAAGCTCAACGATCTGTTTGCCAAGTCGGCCGCCAATGCGGGGCAGGAGATGGGGGCCGGTTCCTCCGCCCTCTCGAAAAAATGGTTGGAGGACCTGCAGTCCGGCTCGACGGAATCGATCAAGAAAGAGCTCGCGGCCGTTCAGCGCGATCTCGAAGAACTGGCCAAGACCACGGACCCGGCCAGAAAGGCGGAGCTCGCCCAAAAGCTCCGCGAGCGGCTCGACGCACTGTCGCAGTTTGCCAACGAGCAGTCGGGATCGAAGCCGCTGGCGGCTGCCCTCAAGCGGACCCAGGAACAAATGCGGATGGCGGCCAAAGCTGCCCAGTCTGGCGATCCGCAAGATCCGGCCACTGAAGAGGCACTCAAGGCGGCGGCCGAGTCAGCCAAGCTGGCCGACAAAGAGCTCGAGCAGATCGCGCAGTCGGCTAAGGACCTCAACGAATTGGAAAAGGCGCTAAGCGTGCTGCAGAAGGCCAAACAGCTCAACAACTCCGACTTGCTCGACGGCTCAAAAATGGACGGCCTGCAGTCGATGTCCGACTACGAAGCCATGTACGACAAGATGATGAAGGGCGCCCAGCCGGACATGGGTGAATTCGGCGAAGGCGGCCCTGCCGAAGAAAACGACTCCAAGAAATCCAAGTTCAAAACCGAACTATCGAAGTCGCAGATCGCCAAGGGGAAGGTGCTGCTCACGCTGAAAACCAAAGGCATGGGCGACCCGGCCGAGGTCAAGGAGCAGTATCGATCGGCCGTCCGCGACGTCAAACAAAACCTCAGCGAAGCCATTCTCCGCGAAGAAATCCCGCCCGGATACCACGAAGGCATCAAGGGCTACTTCGACTCGATCGACGAAACGCCCGCTCCGGGCAAATAACGAACCGGCATGCCAAACAAGAAACGGACCGCAGTAGCGGCCGCCGGCATCGTTCTGGCGGGCGCCCTCGTGAGCTTTTCCGTCTGGCCCCGCATGTTTGAAGCGGGCACGCCGGTCGTCAACGTCTACTGCCCCACGACGCAATTTTTGCCGACGCAATCTTCGACGAGTTCACCCGCCAAACAGGGATCAAGGTCGCCATCACGTACGACACCGAGGCAACCAAGTCGCTGTCGCTGGTCGATCGACTCAAGCGAGAACGCGAGCATCCGCAGTGCGACGTGTTCTGGAACAACGAGCTGGTCGGCACGATGGACCTGGCCCGCCAGAGACGTGCTGGCTACGTACAAGGGAAGCGGTTACCGACGAATTCCCGCTCTCTACAAAGACGCCGACGGCCGCTGGACCGGGTTCGCGGCACGAATGCGGGTCTGGATCGTGAACACCAAAGCGATGCCGCCTGACCGCGAGAAGGTCGAAACGCTTTTTACAGACCATCCCGAACATTGCGCGATGGCCAATCCGCTTTACGGGACGACCCTGACGCAATTCAGCATCCTGTGGCAGTTGCGAGGGCCCGAGTACGTGAAGAGCTGGCGGGCCGACCTGCGCCGGCGGGGTCTGCGCGAAATGGCGGGCAACGCGCCAGTTAAGGACGCCGTAGCGGAAGGTGTCTGCGAAGTCGGCTGGACCGACACGGACGACTTCTTCGAGGCGCTCGACGATAAAAAGCCGGTCGCCATGCTTCCCCTCTTTGTGTCGGACGGCAAAGCGACGGGCGCCGAGTCGAAGTACACAATCATCGTTCCAAATACAGTGGGCCTGATCGAAAACTGCCCGCATCAGATCGAGGCCCAGCGGCTCGTCGACTTTTTACTCTCCGCCGAGACCGAGCTGGCGTTGGCCCGATCGAAGTCGCGGCAGATTCCCCTCGGACCCGTCGACAGCCAGAAAATCCCGCCGGAGGTCCGCGAGCTGGCCCAATCTGTGCCCCAAGGCTACGACCTGCGCAATCTCGAGACGCCGCGGCGCGAGTGTATCGACTGGCTCAAGTCGGAGTCGCGGCGATGAGCCTGGCCGCGGTCTGCGCCTGGTCGTTTGTGCGGAGTGTGGCGGTGGCTCTCTTCGCCGCGCTCCTCTCCCAGCCGCTCGCCAACTTGCTCGCCGCCTGGAAGACGCCGGTCGCCCACGGAAGCGAAGACAGCGGACGGGAACGAACCCGTCGACGGGCGACGTTTCTCGGTCGAGGAATTTTTTGGGGGCTGCTGCTGGCTCCGTTTCTGGTTCCGCCGCTCTTTGTCGGCTACGCGTACTACCGTCCGGCGCTGATGCTGGTGCACTATCCCCGGACGACCGAGGCCGTCTATTGGGCCGTGTTGTTCTTGCGCTTCTTTGCGGCAGCGGTGCTGATTCGTGTCTTCGCGCCGCCGTCGCCGCTGTCGGCCGAAGCCATTCACTGCCAGCGGCTCTTGCGCCATCGCAACGACGCCCGGCTACGGCGCTGGGCCGCGGACGTATTCACCTGGTTGCGCGGTCCGGGTCAACCTTCGATTGCGGCGTTTGCCGTGATTTTTTTGTCGGCCTTTCAAGAGTTTGAAATCGCCGCACTGATGGGAATCACTGCCGGCGACGTGCAATCGCCGGCCAGCTGGACCGTTTGGCTCTTTAACTGGCAGGCGGGCGGCGCACCCTCGCTGAATCGCTCACCTTCGCCATGACTCCGCTGATCTACGAATTGGTGGTGATCGTGCCGACGCTCATCCTGCTCGGCTCGTGGATGTCGTCGCCATGGCGAGTGGAGCGTGAAGCGGAAGGCCACGTGCGGGCGCGCCTCGCGAGCGAGATCTTCTTGATCGCTGCCACGTTGCTGATCGTGGGCGGACCGGGCTTAATTGTCTTCCGCGGCGCTCTGCGCGGATTGCAAAGCAGGGCCGCGACGGGCCCCTTGTTGCCCGAAATCGGCATCGCCGCGGCCATCGCGTCGACAGCCTTGCTCTTCATCGGCATTCTGTGCGCGGCCGCTCTGGGCCTTACGCCGCGACGGCTGCGGGGCACAATCGTCTCGTTGCTCTGCCTGCCCGGCGCGCTCGGTTCGCTGGTGTTGAGCATGGGCGTGCTGTGGCTTTTCCAACAGCCGGGGCTGCAGTCGTTATCGCAATCACTCGTGCCGGTCGTGCTCGCCGTCGCTTTCGTCCTGCTCCCCCGGTCACTCATCCTGACGGCCGTGCTGGGCTCGAGTCGCCGTGCCCAGGCTGCCCACTGCGCGCGGATGCTCGCTCAATCGCCATCGGCGCCGCAGCGGCGTTCCGCAGCCCGGCTGATCGACGAGTTGGAAGTCCGCCGCTTCTTCTGGGCGGCCGTGCTCGTCTGGTATTGGGCCTATTGGGAGCTGACCGCGCCGTCGATCCTGGCTCCGCCGGCTGCCACGCCTTTCGTCGTGCGGATGTACAACTTCATGCACTACCGGCAGGACGATCCACTGTCTGTGATGATCGTGGCGTCGATCCTCCTCCCGCTCGCGGCCATTGCCCTTCTGGCGGGCGGACGACGATTCGTCGTACGCTGGGTGCTGCAATGAATTGTCGCTGGACGAACCAAAAGGGGGCAGGGGCGAACTTGGGGACTGCAGCGAACCCGGGGGCGCGGCGTCGGACATGAGCGATCGACTGTGGCATCTGGAAGACGTTCGCGTCGAGGGCTGGTCCCGCCCTCGGCTCGACGTTCCGGATCTCGACATTCCCCGTGGCATCACGGCCGTCTTGGGCATCTCCGGAGCCGGCAAAACGACGCTGCTCAACCTGCTGTGCGGCTTCGCCCGCCCCAATCGCGGCCGCGTCGAATCCTTCATCGACCGCAACAATTGCCGCCTGCCGCTGTTTTGGGTTCCGCAGAATGACGGCCTGTGGCCGCACCGCACGGCCCGCGCCCATCTCGAACAAGTGCAGAACGGCGCACCCCGGCCTGCCCTTGACTGGTTGGCCGACTTCAATCTCGACGATCATGCGGAAAAGACGCCCGAACAACTGTCGCACGGCGAGCGAAATCGACTGGCCATCGCGCGGGCCCTTGCCAGCGGTGCCGCCGTGCTCGTCCTCGACGAACCGATGGCCCACGTCGATCCGGCGCGCATCGGCGACTACTGGTCGGTGATCCGCGATTGGTGCCGGAAGTCGGGCACGTCACTGATTATCGCCACGCACTCGCCAGAGGTCGCACTCTCCGAGGCCGATCATGCAATCTGCCTCCGCGACGGACGAATGATCTCCAGCGGCCCGATGCGCGACCTCTACCACGCGCCCCGCACCCGCGAAGAGGCCGCCCTGCTCGGCCCGGCCAACTGGCTTTCGCCCGCCGACCTGCGCCAGTGGCTCGGCACCACGGCCGACGCCGATGGCTGCTTTCGTCCCGAGCAGATCGTCGTCAGCGCCGCGCCGGACGGACCTTTCGTCGTCGAAGAGGCGCGGTTCGCCGGTTCGTTTGGCGAAGTGACCCTCTCCGACCCGCGGACGGCATCCAAACGGCGATTCTTTCATCGGCCGGCCGGCCCGCGGCTGAGCTCCGGCCAGCGTGTCGCCTTGCGATTGATTGTCGCGCTCTGCATGTGCCTCTTCGCGGCAGCCTGCGACAAACGCGACCAGCCGCTGCTCAAGGTGCGCGAAGTTCATTACTGGCCCGTTCCGCCGCAAGGCTCGCGATTCCCCGCTCCCCGCAGCGTCACTTGCGGGCCAAACCACGAAAACTACGTGCTCGACCGCGGCGGACGCGTCCTCGTCTACGGCGAAACGGGCTCGCTGCTCCGCCAATGGGACATGCCAGATGCCCACAACGGCAATCCCGAGGGGGCCTGCGTCTTTCTCGACGGGCGGATCGCCGTGGCCGACACGCACTACAGCCGAGTCGTCTTCTTCAACCACGACGGCAAGGTCGTGGGCATGCTCGGTACGCGCCGGACAAAATCCGTCGCAATTCATCTTCCCTGTCTGCGTGACGCAGGACCCGCAGGGAAACTTCTACGTGGGCGAGTATGGCGGCAACGATCGAGTGCAGAAGTTCTCGGTCGACGGCAAATTCCTGCTGCAAATCGGCCGCTGCGGGTCCGGTCCCGGCGAGTTCGAGCGGGCCAGCGGCGTCGTCTGGCGCGACGGTCTGCTCTATATCGCCGACTCGTTCAACAACCGCATTCAAATCTTCTCCGACACGGGCGAATTTCGTTCGGTCTTCGGACAGCCCGGCGAGACGGTCGAGATGGGTTACCCCTACGCGCTGGCCCTCGGTCCGCAGGACGACCTGTTCGTGATCGAGTATTCGACGGCACGCGTCTCGCGGTTCGATCTGAAATCTGGACGGCTCCTCGGCCGCTTCGGCAGCCCGGGACGCGGCGAGGGGCAGTTCGCCACCCCCTGGGGTATCGACGTTGATCACAAAGGGACGATCCTCGTCGCCGACACCGACAATCGGCGGATTGTGGAGCTCTTGCGATGAAGCGGCTCCGCCGCGTGCTCCGGTCCGTCTTTCCGCCTCCGCGGCGGCCGGTGACGCTGCGCCAGGTGCTGCTGCTTGTGCTGTTCTTCGTCGTCTATTTTGGGACGTGCGCCGCCCTCGTGTTCACGCACAAGGTGCTGTTTGTGCGGTCGTCGATGTTTGAGCTGATGGCCGTCTGTGTCTGGATCTGGTGGATGTACGTGGCCGGCTATTCGGGCCTCCCCGGACGGCGCGCGGGTATTGCGTTTCTCGTCCGTGCACTGCTGCTGGGCGTCTTTTGTCTGGCGCTGGCCGAGCCGAGGGCCGTGCGGACGAGCGACCTGCTGTCGGTGGTTTACGCGATCGACTTGTCGGATTCGATCGGCGAAGGCTCAACCGAGACCGCGCTCCAGTTTATGGCCACGACCGTAAACCAAAAGCCGGAACGCGATCAGGCCGGGCTAGTCGTCTTTGGGCGAAACGCAGCCGCCGAGCTGCCGCCCCGCCAGGCGTTTCCTTTCGATTCGGGCTCCGTTTCGATCAATTCGCACGTCGACCGGGGCGCAACGAACATCGAGCAGGCCCTCTCGTTGTCGGCCGCCATGCTGCCGGAAGAGAACGCCGGCCGGATCGTGCTTGTCTCCGATGGAGCAGCGACCGAAGGCAGCCTGACGCGAATTCTCGACGATCTCAAATCGCGCGACATCGCCGTTGACGTCTTGCCAGTGCAATACGACTACTCGCGCGAAGTCTGGCTCGAGCGGCTCGACCTGCCTCGCTTCGTGAAGCTCGGCGATAACTATGAAGCGGTGATCGTGCTCTCGAGCTTGCAGAACGGTTCGGGCCGGCTCGTCGTCCGCGAACAGGGGCGAGTGATTTCCGAGCAGTCGGTCGACTTCCGCGCGGGCAAGAACCGTTACGTCGTTCCCATCAAGCTGCGCGAGCCGGGATACTACGAATACTCGGCCACGATCGAAACGCCGAACGGCGCCGACCACCTCAAACAAAACAACACCGTCCTCAACTACCTCTACGTGAAGGGGGAAGGACGCGTGATGGTCGTGCGCGATTCGGCCGGAAAGAAAGAGGACTGGGCGCCGCTGGTGGCCGCGCTCAAGGCCGAACAGCGGCTGGTCGACGTCTTCACCGCCGAGCAATTCCCCCGCGACGCCCTGTCGCTGATGCCCTACGACGCGGTGATCTTCGTCAACGTGGCGGCCGACGCCTTCGATCCGGTCCAGTTCAAGGCGGTCCACGACGCGGTGCGCGACTTGGGCGTCGGCTTCCTGATGGTGGGTGGCCGCAATAGTTTTGGGCCCGGCGGCTACAACAAGACGCCGATCGAGGATGTGCTTCCCGTCAGCATGGACATCACCAAGAAGAAGGTGTTGCCCAAGGGGGCGCTCGTCATCGTGCTGCACACGTGCGAATTCCCGGAAGGAAACACGTACGCCAAGCGCGTGACCAAGGAAGCCATTCGCGTGCTCGGTTCGCAGGACGAGGCCGGCGTGCTCGCCTTCATGCAGGGCGATTCGTCCTGGGTCTTCGAGCTGACGCCCGTCAGCCAGTACGATGCGATGGTCCGCAAGATCAACGCGGCGACGCCTGGGGATATGCTGGCATTTCAGCCGATCATGGAGGCCGGCTACACCGCGCTTGCGAAAAGCGACGCGGCCGCCAAGCACATGATCGTCATCTCGGACGGCGATCCCCAGCCGCCGACTCCCCAACTGCTGAAAGACTTCAAGGCCAAAGACATCACCATCTCGACGGTGTCGATCTTCCCCCACGGCGGCGTCGAAGTCGGCACGCTGCAGGCGATGGCCAACCTCACGGGCGGCCGGTATTACACCACCACCGATCCGGAGCAGCTTCCCTCGATCTTCATCAAGGAAGCCAAATCGCTCAAACGCTCGATGGTGCAGAACAAAACGTTCACCCCCGAGGTCGGCTTCCCCTCTCCCATCCTCAAAGGGTTGGGCGGCCTGCCTCCCTTGCACGGCTACGTGCTGACGACCCCCAAGGAGCGGCTCACCGAGTTGATTCTCGAGGCCCACTTGCCGGACGACGATTCGCTCGACCCGGTGCTCGCTCGCTGGAAATTCGGCCTGGGCACGACGGCCGCCTTCACCTCCGACCTGTCGAGCAACTGGGGCGCCGATTGGGTCGGCTGGGAAGGCTATCGGGCCTTCGTCAAACAACTGATGACCGACATCGCCCGCGTGCAGGATGAGGAGCACTTGCGGCTATGGGCGTATTCTTCGGGCACCCAGGGTGTGATCGTAGCCGAGGACTTTCATCCGCAGAATATGTTCCTCGAAATGCAGGCGCAGGTTTCCGGTCCGCAGGACAAATCGGAAGCGATCCAACTGCGTCAGATCGCGCCCAGGCGTTACCAGGCAACATTTCCGCTCTGGGGTCCGGGGCGCTATCAAGTGATGGCGATCGGTAAATCCGGCGATCGCACGGCTCGCGCGCAAGGCGGCTTTATCGTCTCCTACTCGCCCGAGTACTTGCGGTTCCGTTCTAATCCGATGGTCCTCGACGAGATCGCCGAAAAGACCGGCGGCAAGGTGCTCAAGAAAGACGCGACGGCCGACGACATTTACCGCTCGCGCCGGCAGCCCAAGCGCAGCTCGCGGCCGATTTTCGATTGGTTCCTGGTAGCGCTGGCCTGCCTGCTGCCGCTCGACGTGGCTTTTCGCCGGATCCAGATCGATCGGAATTCGTTCGCGACGCTCTTGGGACTCGGACGACGCAAGACAGAATCGACCGCCACGATGGGGACGCTGTTGTCCCGCAAGCAAACGCTCAAGAAAGCCTTCGACGCCCAGCGCTTGCCGGTGCCCCGTCCACTCCGCACACCGACCGGATCCACGGCCGGCGGCCCTCTCGGCGGGACCGCCGCGTCACCCAAAGCGGGGCCTCCCAAACCTGAACCAAAACCGGCCGAGTCCAAGAAGCCAGGCGACGAATCGACGACCGGTCGGCTGCTGGAAATGAAACGTAAACGTCAGCAAGAGGGAAAAGAGGGGAAACCGTGAGCACTAACGTACGCGAGACCCAGTCGACCGAAGAGTTTCAGGTGTTGCAGGCCGAGGCGGACGATTTTGCCGCGATGTTCAACGCGGCCCGCACCGAAGTGGGACACGTGATTGTCGGCCAGGAACGCGTGGTCGAGGAAACGCTCACGGCCATCTTCTGCGGCGGCAACGTGCTGCTGGAAGGTGTTCCGGGGCTCGGCAAAACAGAGCTCGTGAAAGCCCTGTCGCGCGTGCTCGATCTCGACTTCCGCCGCATTCAGTTCACACCCGACTTGATGCCGGCCGACATCATCGGCACGCGGATCATGACCACCAATGCCGACGGGCGCTACGAATTCGAGTTCCGTCCAGGGCCGATCTTCACCCAGCTCTTGCTGGCCGACGAAATCAACCGCGCCACGCCCAAGACTCAGTCGGCCCTGCTCGAAACGATGCAAGAGGGTTCGGTCACCACGGCCGGCACGATCTACCAGCTCAAGCAGCCGTTTTTCGTGATGGCCACCCAGAACCCGATCGAGCAGGAAGGAACGTACGCGCTCCCCGAGGCGCAGCTCGATCGCTTCCTGTTCAAGGTCGAAGTGCCGTTTCTCAATCGAACCGAGCTCAATGACGTGGTGATGCGGACGATCCTCAAGCGGCCGACAGAGCCCAAGAAACTGCTCGACTCCGACCGAATTCTCGGACTGCGCAAGGTGCTCGACAAAGTGGTGGTCGCCGACCCGATCCGAGATTACGCCGTGCGGCTCGTGCTCTCGACGCATCCAGGAACCGATTTTGCCACCGACGAGATCCGCAAGTACGTCCGCTGGGGCGCCAGTCCGCGGGCCGCACAAGCCCTCATCCGTGCCGCGCGCGTGCGGGCGTTGAGCCAGGGCCGGGCGCATGCCGGCTTTGACGACGTGCGGCACTTCGCCGCCAGCGTGCTGCAGCACCGGGTGCTACTCAATTATGACGGCCAGGCGGAAAACATGACGACGCCTATGCTCATTCGCCAGTGCGTCGAGCGGCTCACGGAGGAGCAGGTATAGCCGGGCCCGGAACGAATGCTCGCAAGTGCGGGCGGGACAGACTGAACCCAGAGATTGCTGAGAAGATTCCGATGGCCGACGAAGCCGTCAAACAATTCACCACGCTGCTCGATAACTCCATCCTCGGCCGGTTGGAGCGGATGCGGATTGCGCCGCGGCGGCGGCTCACCAACCGCGCGCACGGCGAACACCTTTCCGGCAAAGGCGGGACGAGCATCGAGTTCTCCGACTTCCGCGATTACGTCGCGGGAGACGACCTGCGATTTGTCGACTGGAACATCTTCTCGCGGCTCAACCGCCCATATGTGAAGCAGTTCCGCTACGAAGAGCAGATGTGCATCGTGATCGTCATCGATGCCTCGACGTCGATGTCGTTCGACGGCAAATTCCAGCGCGCCTGCCAGCTGGCCGGTGCGTTTGCGCTGATGGGCCTCTTTTCACTGGAACCAGTGAGCATTTATGCCTGTGGGCCGAGTGGCAGCGAGCCCGCGCTTTGCCCTCCCTGCACGGGCCGAGTCAACCGCGGGCGGGTGTTCACGTTCCTCGAAGGGCTCAAGGCGGCGGGCGATTCGTCTATCGAATCGGCCGTGGAAGCCGTGTTGCGGCGGCACCGCGGGCGCGGCGTGGCGATCGTCCTTTCGGACTTCTTGACTTTCGGCGCACTCGGACGGCCGTTCAACCTGCTCTTTAGCGCCGGGCTCGAAGTGTGTGCCATCCAGATCCTCAGTCCGGCCGAGATCGATCCCGAGCTGACCGGCGACCTGCGGTTCGTCGACAGCGAGACGGACCACACGCTCGACATCTCGAACGTTGGCGAACTGCTTTCGGTCTATCACGACCGCCGCCGGGAGCTCGAGCGCGAGCTAGACGAGCACTGCCGCCGGCGGCGCGGGCGGTTTCTGATGACGCGATCCGATGATCCGATCGACTGGCTGCTGTTCGACCGGCTGAGGCGGCAAGGCTGGGTGCGATGAACTGGCTGGGCTTCTTTTCGCTCGGCAGCGCGTGGCTGGCACTCTTGCTGGTGCCGCTGGTGCTCGTTTATTTCCTCAAGCTCCGGCGTCCACGGCAGTCGGTCTCGTCGCTCGCCCTCTGGTATCAGGTGATCAACGACCAGCGGGTCAACTCGCCGTTTCAGAGATTCAAGCGGAATTTGTTGCTGCTGCTACAGGTCTTGGTGCTCGTTTGCCTGGTGTTGGCGGCCATGCAGCCCTTCTTGCCGCGGGCGAGCGTGCGGGCCCAGTATCAGCCGATCCTGATTGACTGCTCGGCCAGCATGGGAGCCCTCGACGCGCCCGGAGGCGAGCGACGATTGGACGCGGCGAAAAAACAGGTCCTCACAATCATCGACAATCTTCTGCCCGATCAGCGAGTCTCGCTCGTGGCCTTCGGCTCGACGGCCCGCCGACTCACCGACTTCACCGACAACAAAACGATCCTCAAGGACGCGCTCGCCCGGCTGGACGTCGTCCCGGTGCCCAGCCACACGGTCGATGCCCTGCGGATGACGCAGGCCCTCGCTCACACGGTGCCGATCGAGCGCGTGCTGATGGTCACCGACGGCAACGTCCCGGCCGACGCCGATTTCGAGTTGCCGTTCGACCTCGTCTACCAACAGATCCCCGCCGGCGGCCCGAACCTGGGAATCACGGCATTCAACGCCCGCCGGTCGGCGGCCGATCAGTGGGAAGTCTTTGTCGGGGTCGAGGGCTCGGCAACGGCCACCCAGGCGAACGGCAAGCTCGAGCTGTTTCGCGACGGCGTATCCGTCGGCACCGAGCCCGTGCTGCTCGTGCCCGGCCACACTAAGCGCGTCGTCTTTCGTCTCGAGTCGCCGGCAGCCTCAAGTCTCGAGGCGCGCCTGACGCCCGACGGCTTCGACTCGCTCGAATCCGACAACACGGCCTACCTGCAGCTGCCGAAGAGCCGCCCCTTGTCGGTCTTCGTCCCCTCCGAATTGACGTCGTTCCGCCGGGCGTTCCGCGTCCAGAAGGGGATCGAACTCGTCGACGAAGCGGCCGCGCAATCAGGAACCGCCTTCGACGTCGTAGTCAGCAATCGTCCGGAAGACGTGAAGCTGGAGGGGGCCGCTGCGCTCTTTGTCGGTTTCGTGCCGAAAGATCTCGCCAAGCTCGTCAGCATCGGCAAGGGTTCGATCGACGTGGTCGACTGGGAGCGGAGTAGCCCTCTGCTGGCACACGTGGTGCTCTCCGAAGTGACCGGCGTCGAACAGCCGAAAGTGACCGAAGGCGTTCGCGACGGCGACTTTGAAAAGCTCGGCTACTCGGTGTTGGCCTCCGGTCGCACCGGTCCGCTCCTTCTGGAGCGTCGCATCGAGCGCGGGTCGAATATTATCTGCTGTTTGACGTGGACCGCTCGACGCTTCCCTTCCGCGTCGGCTTTCCCATCCTGGCGGCCAACCTGTTGGAAATCGGCCGGCTGCAGGCTGGCCTGGCAGAAGTCCGCGGCAGTCGCACGGGCGTCCTGCCGCCGCTGCAACTGAAGCCCAAGACCAGCTACCGCGTCGCCGGTCCGCAAGGCAGCGCCGTCGACGTCGTCACCAACGAATCGGGCGTCCTCAACGGCGTGTCCGCACTGGCCATCGGGCAATATCTCGTGATGGACGGCGGCACGGAAGCGGCCCATGTCGGCGTCAGCCTGCTCGACTCAATGGAGACTTCGCTCGTCGCGGTGAAACAACTGCGCTTCAAAGAGGATCAAGAGGTGGCCGCGACCAACGATCGCATCGACGCGGACCGCCCGCTGTGGCCGACCTTCGCTCTGGCCGGCCTCGGCGTGCTGCTGGTCGAGTGGTGGTATTTTCAGCGCCGTCCGGGAGGCTGGCCCTCGACATGAACCTGCCCCGCTGCCAACGCCGCGTTTGGCGAATCGCGCTCGTCGCGATTGTGGCCTTCTCCATCCTGGCCGAGGGGCGAACGACCGCACGTGCGCAAGCCGCGCCCGTGGTCCAGCTGCCTGCGAAGCTCACGTTGCGCTATCGCCGGGCTCGCTCGGGTGCCCCCCTGCCCGTCGTTTGGACTTTCGAGTGGGCGGAAAAAACGCCCGCCACCGGCGCGCTTGAATACGAGGTTTACGACGAGGGCAACTGCCTGGCGCAGTTTCGCGTCCCCGATTTCGTCCTGTCACCGGGAAAAAACGAATTCAACGCTCTGCTGCCCGCGTTTTTCGTGGGCAGCTCGGCCTCCCTGCTGACGATTCACGGGCGATTCCTGACCGGCAAACG
This sequence comes from uncultured Planctomycetaceae bacterium, assembly GCA_963800135.1. Lineage (GTDB taxonomy): Bacteria > Planctomycetota > Planctomycetia > Planctomycetales > Planctomycetaceae > DASPSM01. Next base: position 325,347 of record CAWCZR010000007.1, read on the forward strand.
CAGTCTCGACTTTGACGAGCAGACGCTGCGCGCGCCACATCCTATGTGCAGTGGTTCAGCGTCGGCGTGGCGGCCGGCCCCAAAGCGCCGCCTCCTGATTCGCAAATGCGGTTTTTTGACAAAATCCGCATCGAGAGCTTTTTGTCGCCCGACGAGGCGACAAACCAGTCAGCTACGGTCGGCTACGAGCTGAAGTCGACCGACATTCCCAACGATCCGCTCACCTTTTGTAACTTCGACGTCTTCATGCTCACGCCGCCGGCATTGGCCGAGTTGCGCGCCGACCAGGCCAGTGCCTTGCTGAAATGGGTCCGCGCCGGCGGCAGCTTGTGCATCGTGGCCGGCGCCGGCCTCGAGCCCCGGCAAGTCGATTGGCTCAATGAGCTGACCAACGAAGATGCGAAACGCGAAAAGTTCGTCGTCGGCCCCAAGGGATTTCTCCTGCCCGGCGAAGATGCCACAGGAACGATGCTCACCGTGACGAAGGGGCTGGGACGCGTCGCCGTCCTCCGCGAACATCTGCTCGCCACGATCGACCCGAACGACATTAACTGGATGGCGACCGTGCGCTTCCTGCTCAAAGGCCATAAAAATAACGACGCCCTGCGGGAGGCCTTTCGCGCACTGTTCGAGCCTCAGAATCGAATTGGTAGTGCCACCCAAAGAAGGACGGCACGCAGGCCGAGTTCCGTACGGGCGTCGGGCAGCCGCTGGCCCGCTCCGCGTTCCAGCAACCTCAACGCGGCGCCGCTGGGCGACTTGGGTAGTTTGTTCGAGCTCTTGATGCCGACCGGTGTCTCCGCCATTCCGCTCAACATGATTGCGATCATCCTGGCGGCGTACGTGCTGACGATCGGACCGATCGATTATTTTCTGCTCGGGGCCCTGCGGCTGCGGCGATTCACCTGGATTCTTTTCCCCGTCGTCACGGTTGGATTCGCCGGCTTTACCCTCTGGCTCTCACAGCGATACCTGGGATCGCACGACAGCCGGCGGGCGATCGAGATTTACGACTTTGTGCCGGGCGGCTCGGTCGCGCGGCGCACGCGGATCGAAATGCTCTTTCTCAGCCAAGAACGCGACCTGGAGACGCCGGTCGAGAACGGCCTCTTCTCGGTGGTGGGGCGCGGCCATGTGATGAGCAGCGGGCCGTTTCCGCAACTCGAGACCAAGGACACGCCCGAGACGGTCGGCGTCGACGATCGCTTTCCAAGCAAATACGGGATCGTGCAGCAGGTGCCGCAGTGGCGGCCCGTGCTCAACCGCTTCTTCTGGCTCGATCCAAAATCCACCACGATCTACCAGCCGCCCGATTTGCCCGGCGCGGCGGGGTTCGATTGGGACCAGCCGCCCGAGGTCACCGGGCGGGACGGCCGACTTCCACTTGCGGAGCGCATGCGCCGCGCATTTGGCCCCAAGGCGTGTGCCGTCGTGCTGCACGGCTCCTCCATGAGCTACGCGCTCAACGATTTCTCCGAGTTGGAGCACTTCCGTCTGAAAGGGCCCGGCTACGTCGAGCGCCCCGTCCCGGAAATCGTTCAAGAGCTGACCCAACGCGCGCCGCAGCAGCTCTTCGAATACGTGTCGACCGTATCGCCCAACGGCGGGCCCGAACTGGACGATCTCGCGCTGAGCGACCCGAGCGACCCTAACCAACGCGTGCTGGTGATTGTGGTCGAGACCGAATCGACACTCCACCTCTATCGCCGCGCCTATTCCGGGAACCCATGATGCTCGTCGTCAACGTCGAGAACCTGTACGTCGACTACGGGAATATCCACGCCGTCCGCGGCATCTCGCTGCAGATTCCCCGGGGAGAGGTTTATGGCTTTATCGGCCCCAACGGCGCGGGCAAGTCTTCGACCATCAAAGTCCTGGCAACGCTCCTGCCCGGATACCGAGGTCAGGCGCAGGTCAACGGGATCGAGGTCTCCCGCGACCCGCAGCTCGTCCGCGAGAACATCGGCTACATGCCCGACTTCTTCGGCGTCTACGAAGACCTCACCACGCGGGAATACCTCCACTTCTTCGCTGCCACCTACCGCATCCCGCGAACCCGCCGCGCGGCCATCGTCAACGATGTGCTGGAGCTCACCGATCTGACTCACAAGATCGACAGCCAGGTCGATTCGCTATCGCGGGGGATGAAACAACGCTTGGCCCTGGCGCGGGTGCTGTTGCACGATCCGGACCTCCTGCTCTTGGACGAGCCGGCCAGCGGCCTCGATCCGCGGGCACGCATCGAGGTTCGCGAGCTGCTCAAAGAACTGAAAAACATGGGCAAGACAATCCTGATCTCGAGCCACATCCTGCAAGAGCTGGCCCAGATGTGCACGCGGATCGGCATCATCGAGGCCGGGCAGATGGTTGCCCAGGGACCGCTCGACGAGATCTATCGCCGGCTGCAGCTGATGCGCGTGGTTCACGTACAACTGGCCCACTCCGGCGAAGATGTGCTGAACCGGCTGCGGGGCATTCCCGGCGTCGAATCGGTTGATCCGCAGGTCGACCGCATCGCCATTCGCCTGCACGAAGACCGCCTGTCGGTCGAGGATCTGCATGACGCCATTCAAGAGGCCGGCGGACGGATCCGCATGTATCAGCCCGAGGCGATGGACATGGAGACCGCCTTCATGAAACTGACGCAGGGCACGACGGCATGAAACTTCGCCGGCCGCGTTTCGGCCTGCCGCTTTTGTCACGCGAACTGGCCGAGCAGTCCGCTCACGCCCGGCATTACGCGCTGCGCTGCTTGTGCGCGATCGTGATCTTCGGCATTGGCTTCGTCGCCATCCGAGATGTGCTCGTCTCGGACGAGTTTTCCGGACGGATGTTGCTCGGCCGCGGGATCGTGCTGGTCGATTGGGTCACGAGCGCGCAGGCCTTCTTGATCCTGCTCTTCCTGCCGGCCATGACCTGCGGCGCCATCGCGGGCGAAAAAGAACGCAACACCCTCGCGATCCTGCTGACGACCCGGCTCGGCCCGCTGACGATCATCCTGGAAAAACTGGCCAGCCGCCTGGTCGTCGTCTTCATGCTGCTCTTGCTGTCGCTGCCGCTGTTCGCCGTCGCCTATTCGATGGGCGGCATCGGTCTGCCCGACTTGCTCAGCCGCGTGACGTGGCTGGTCGAACTGAGTCTCTTCGTGGCGTCACTCTCGCTCATGTGTTCGGCGTGGTGCGGCAGCACAGTCTCGGCCTTCTTCATGTCCTACTTCGTCGCGGGCTTGCTGGTCTTTGGGGCAGCCTTGGTCGCCGGATATTCGCTCGTCTTTCAATATGGACGTCCGGGACTGGTCGCCCAGCACGTGCTGATCCTGGCGGGAACGGTTCTGTTTCTCACGATTGCCACGCGCTCCATGATTTCGCGAGCGTTCGTCACGCCGCGGAACTTCATCCTGGCCGCCTTCCGCGGCTTGGACACTCTCTACGCGCGGATGAATGTGATCGTGGGCAACGTGGTGCTGGTGCGGGAGAAGGCGCTGCTCCCCGCCGACAAACCAATCGCCTGGCGCGAGACCGCCAAGAAGTCGCTGGGCACGGTTCGCTACCTGGTGCGGGTGCTGGTTGCCATCGAGCTGCCCACGGTGTTTCTGCTGGTGAGTGCCTCGGAAGGAGCGAATTTCGAGCTGAACCGCGGAAATAGCGTCGGCAGTTTCCTCTGGTTTGCGATCTGGATCATCGCCGCCACGCTGATTGCCGTCTCGGGGGCGAGCATTGTCAGCGGCGAGCGAACTCGGCAAACGCTGCCCGTCCTCATCTCGACGCCGCTGCGGGGCGACGAAATTGTGCGGCAGTTGTTCGCCGGCGTGCGGCGGCTGATCACCGTGCTCTGGATTCCATTCGCCACGGTCGCCGGCTACGAGTTCTGGTTTCATCTGGGTTCCTACCGCGTCGGGCAGGCGACGATTTTGGAGCGGCTGATCTGCGCGCTTGCGCAGATGGCCGTCTATCCGCTCCTCATCGGCTGGATGACGTTCTACTTGGGAACGCGGGTGCGATCGGCCCTGTGGGCCATTCTCGGTTCGCTGTTCATGATCTTGACCGTGATCTTGCTGCCTTACGCCGGCGCACTGGCGGCGCTCTGGATGGATGCGCACGTTGAGTGGGTGCGAGTCTTCGCGTATTCGAGCCCGGCGTCGATCGTCGTGATCAATGAGGGAGCCGGGGCGCCGCTCACTTACACGCTGATTAATTTCGCTGTATTTGGCACACTGACGTGGCTGATGCGTCAGTATTGTCTGCGCAGTGCCGACCGCTTGCTGGGCCGCAGCGAGACGCTGTACGTGACTCGCTCGACGAATGCGCCGAGCCAGCGCGCTTTCTCACTGCCGCGCTCCCCACGCCGCCACTCGGACGCGAGCCCGCTCGTCAGCGAAACGGCCGGCTCGAAAAAAGAGGCCGTGAGTCTTTTCCATGCGCAAGAGAACGAGCTCGCGGACCGCGGAAATCACTCGCATCCCCTTTAGAGTTTCGAGACAGGAGTCGATTTTGAATGGAGTCCGCTAACAAGACGATAAAATCGCGGGCTCGAAAACTCACTCAGTCGTTTTTTCGGCGACCGGCGGATGATGTTGCCCGGGAGCTGATCGGAAAAATCTTGGTACGTCGCCTGCAAGGAAAGCTATTGCGGGCCCGCGTCGTCGAGACGGAGGCTTACCTCGGTCCCGACGATCTCGCGTCACACGCGTCGAAGGGACGAACGCAGCGAACGGAAGTTCTCTTCGGTGCACCGGGGCGGGCCTACGTGTACTTGATTTATGGCATGTACGAGATGCTCAACGTCGTCGCAGGCGCCGCGGGCCAAGGCCAGGGAGTTCTGTTCCGAGCGGCTGCTCCGCTCGACGATTGGAACGCGAATCTCTCGGGGCCCGGCCGACTGACGCGCGGGATGCAGATTACCCGGTTGCAAAACGGCCTCAATCTGACCGGTAAGCAGCTGTACTTGCTGGACGATCCTGACTATCAGCCGACCGTAGAAACCACAAAACGGATCGGCATCGACTACGCGCGTCACTGGAAGGACGCGCCGCTGCGCTTCGTTGATGTCAATCGGCGAGCGCATCCGCCGGCTAGGCGTGCAGCTTCTGATAGAAGAAGTAGGACGCCAGGGTGAAGCCGATGAAGATCACGAAGAACCGCACCCGTCGCGGATGCACGCGGATGCCAGCTTGGCGCCGACGTAGCCGCCCAGAATCGACGCCGCCGCCATCGGCAGGCCGTATTTCCAGAGCACGTCCCCCTCGAGGACGAAGACCACCACCGAGACGCCGTTAATGGCGACCGTCAGCACGGTTTTAACGGCGTTCATCCGGTTGATGTCGCCGATGCCCATCATGGCAAGGGCCGCGAGCATCAAGATGCCGATCCCCGCGCCGAAATAGCCGCCATAAATCGACACGACCAACTGAAAGGCGATCAGGCAGACGAGCGACCAACCCGATTGCTGCGCGCGTTCCAGACCGACCGGTCGCCGCGGACGGATCGAATCGATCAGCAACAGCAGCGTGGCGACCAGGATCAACCAGGGAACCAGCGCATCGAACCAAGCCGGATTCAAGCGCGTGAGTAGAAGCGAGCCGATCAAGCCGCCGACCAGGCTCGGGCCGATCAACAGGATCAACCAGCGGCGGGCGTCGCTGAGCTGACGTCGATAGCCCCACGCGGCCGCGAACGAACCCGGCACTAAGGCCACCGTGCTCGTGGCGTTAGCGAGCACGCCAGCGGCCGATCCGTACACCGGCGTGAGCGCGGCCAAGAGCGCCGGAAACGTAATCAGTGTGCCGCCGCCCGCAATCGAATTGACGCCGCCCGCGATCAGAGCGGTAACGCAGAGCCAGAAGAAATTGAGATCATGCATCGAGCGGGCCGGGGACGTCCTGCAAGCGTTTCAGCGAGCATCGCGTGCGCGGACCGATCTGGCAAGCGTCCCAGCCTTTCGGAGCGGATCGATTGCGGAGTCGCGGCCAAGCTCGGCCGGACATCCTACTGATTGTCGATCACGTGGTCCCGCAGCCGCATCGACGACGGAAAGTCGCTGGCGACGCGGGCCATCAGCACGATCGGCTCGTTCTGCATGGCGTAGAGCTTCATTCGCCACTGCCGTTCGAGCGGCGGCGCGGTGGTCGGGCTCCAGGTGGCCACGTGATGCAGACACGTGTGCCAGGCCTGAGCGATGTAGCGCGGCGAATCACTGGCCAGGCCGATGAGGTACTTGCCGTCGTTCGAGACGGCACCGATCACCGGAGCCACGTAGCGAGTATGGCTCGTGTTCACCGGCAGCGCCTCGCCGCCGATCTTCTGCCAAACGCCGATATAGTGCTGCGACCAGACGGGGTTGTTCCGCGGATCGTCCGGCGGCACTTCGTCGGTTTTCGTCCGTTGGGTTTTGTCGAGGAAGGTTTGCCCCTGTTCGGTGAAGATGAAACAGCGCTGCACCCACGACGGATATACGTTGGGCCGCTCGCCGTAAGGCGGGCTGGCCGAGCCGCCGGCCACAAAGTTCGGGCTCTTCTGGAAGCACCAGCAGAGGTTGGGCGTCGGCAGATTCTCGGGAATCTTCAGATCCGAGGGCTTGATGTGCGCGTCGAGCGTGAGGCGTCCGACCGCCTCGACCGTGCCCGTGTCGGCCGTGATCGTCGTCTCGTGGATGAGTCCCGGGAACGACTTCACCGAGTGCCGAAACACGAGCTGGTTATCGCTGGGGACGGCCACACCCATCAGGTTGAGCTTCAGGAACCCCTCGCCGGGCTCGTAGACGCAGGCGTCGAGCCGCAGGCCGGGGACACTCGGAAAAATGGTCGAGCAGAAGGCGATGTGCCGGTTGTGCAGTCTGGCGTACAGCGTCGGAATCTTGACCGAGTCGCTGTTGATCGACTTGGCGATGACGTTGTCTTCGCGATGCAGCGGAGTCGGTTCGGCCTGGGCCTGTCCGTTCGAGGCAGCACCGGGGGCGAGAAAAGCCGCCGCGGCCACGCCGCCGGTCGTCAGCACGTCGCGTCGAGAGAACTTGTTCATGGGTCGCCATTCCCTTGGGGGGACGGATGTCCCCGGTTTTCGCCGGTTTTTTCCGACAACGAATTGCGGCAATCACCGAACGGTCCCGGCCGATGGAGAGTTCGAGCCGGATTGAGGCGGGAGTAATAGGACAGATGGGCGATGGAGGTCAAGATCGGTTCCGGCCACGAGTTTCGGGCCAGGAACGCAAGTTTTCGTTAGGTTCCCGGCCACTCGGCGGCACGTACTTCGGCACACCCGAGCAGATGCGCCAAATCGACGGCCGGAATGTCGCGTACTGTGTCGCGAAGTAATCGCTAGTCGGCAGATTTGTGAACGCGGGAGAGGGAATCCAAGAACACGTCGAGGGCGGTGTAAGACTCCGGCGTTTGTGGGTCCTGGTGGTCTCCGTTCGGAATCGTGATGAACTTCTTCGGCAGGTTTGCGGCGTCGAAAAGTTCGACCCCCATCTCATACGGCAACAGGCGGTCGGCCGTGCCGTGACTCTGTAATAGCGGGCCGTGATATTTGCCGATCTTCGAGATCGAGTCGAACTGGGTCTGCATCACCGAACGCATTGGCAGCCATGGAAACATCGCGTGGCCGACTTCGGGCATCGAAGTGAAGGTGCTTTCGAGGACGAGCCCGCGGGCACCGTCGGTCGCCAAATCAACGGCCACCGCGCCACCCAGCGATCGTCCCATTACGACGATCTCGCTTTCGGGGATTCCTACGCGATCGGCCAGCCAGCGACGGGCCGCCCTGGCATCCGCGAGCACGCCTTCTTCGGTCGGCACGCCGTCGCTGCGTCCATAACCGCGATAGTCGAACGACAAGGCGGTGACACCGACCCGGTCGTGGAGTATTCGCAGCTCGTCGCCCCAGTTGGCCACATTGCCTCCGTTGCCATGACAAAAGAGCACGACCGCGCGCGGATGCTCGTGGTCGACAAACCATCCGTGCAGCCGCGTCCCATCCGCCGACTTGAACCAGGCATCCTCGAAGTTCAATCCGCGCGGCTGCCAATCGCCTTCTGGGTAACGGATCGGATGGAAAACGACCGATTCCTCGATCGGCGCGAGCGGGCTGTATGAGACATTGCGCAGGGAGACCGGGCTTTGGCAGCCGCAGAGCGAGCCGACGATAAGGGCGAGGATGGGGAGGCGTGACCTGGCCATCGAACGATCGTCTCGGGCAATCTCGCAGTGAACACTTGAAGGGAGCGAGCGTTTATCGTGCGCGGGCACATCGGTCAAGCACGGATGTAGACCGCGAGAGCTCACGTTCGCCGAAATCAGCCGATCGGTCCGGCTGCCGGGCCGGGTGTCATTTGACCGTCGTAGGAATTATCCTAATGTTAAGGGCAGCCGACCTGTTACGGCCGATTGGAGACGACTGATCGGCGGCCGACAGACAGTCGGCTGTCGCCACGGCCTCCTTCGCCCACGCGGGTACGAGAGAAACGATGCAGTTGAGTGGGTCGGGGCGATTCCGGGCTTCGCGGTTGGAGGAAGGCCGCGAGCATCGAACGAGGTGGACAGGTTGAACTGGCTGGACCAACTATGAGAGGCCCGGCGTCGGCGACACGGCTGGTCTTCGCCGCGGCGGGCGCCCTGCTTTGGTGCGCGACCTTCGCACCCCCGCCGTCACCCGCTGCTGAGCCGCCGTCGTCCGAGCGGAGCGGGCCGGCGCCGGTGCAGGTGCCCGTCGCGGACGGCCAGAATCGGTCGAACCCAGACCGGCAGGCACCGCCGACGACCGTGCCGGATGCTCCGCCCGACGTCCCGCCACCTGCCGTAATTCCGCGAAATCTGCCGCGGCGATCGGGCCGCAGCATCACTCGGCTCGACGAAGATTCGCCCGACCGGCCCCCCCTGGCCGTCGATCGCCAAACGGTCAAGGAAATGGACGCGGCCGGCGAACTGATCGCCAGGCAGCAGTATCCGGAGGCCCTGCATCATCTGCAGCGGGTGCTCGATTCGTCCGAAGATTCGTGGCTCGAAGTCCCCGGACCGAAGGGCCCGATCTTTCAAAGCGCAAAGCGCGAGGCCGCGGACCGTATCGGCACACTGCCATCGGGTGTCCGGGAATCCTACGAAACCGAGTTCGGGCCGACGGCCCACCAACTCTTGGACGACGCCACCCGACGCAACGGCAGCGCTCAGTTGTCCGAAGTCGTCGGCCGATACTTCCACACCCGCGCGGGCTACCGCGCCGCCTACACGCTCGGAAATCGCCTGTTCGACGAATCGCTGCTGCTACCCGCCGCCCGACAGTTCGAGCGACTGCGAAAGTCCCCCGGCGGCGCGGCCTTCGAGCCGTGGCTCTCGCTGAAAGAGGCGTACTGCTGGCTGCGGGTCGGCGAGAACGCCAAGAGCGCGGCTATCCTCTCCGCGATCAAGAAGCGTCCGGGAGGCGACACACTCACCTTGGGCGGGCAGCGCGCGACGATTCCCGAAGGCCACGAAGCGCTCAACTGGCTTGCCCGGCTCGTTGGACCGTCCGCGGCCGACAGTGCAGCACTGGCCCCGCGCGATTGGCTATTTGCCGGCGGCGAGCCCGATCGCGATGCGCCCGGCGGCAACGCCCTGCCCCTCGGAGACGCCGTTTGGACGCAATCGCTGATTCGCGATCACGACCTGCGCGTGAAAGACCGCTTCGCGGAAATCGAAAAGGCGCTCGAGGATTATCGCAACGACCTCGCCGAAAGCGATTCGCTCACCATCCCCTCGGGGTCGCCGCTCGTTATCGGCAACACGGCCGTGTTTCGCACATTTGCGCGGCTGCGGGCCGTCGAGTTGCGCACCGGCCAGCCGCTGTGGGACTTCGCCGACCGCGACCGGCTCTACGGAATTCTGGCGGCCGCCCGGTCGACGACGCGCCGCGCGAATCGCCTGCCCGTCAGTATGGAATCGCACGAGCAGGACGAACTGCGGCTGTTCCTCAACGCGCGGGCCTTTCGCGATCAGACGTACGCCGGTCTCAGCAGCGACGGCGAACGCGTGTTTGCCGTTTTCGACGGCGGGTTTCTCGGCCTGGAAGAGCCTCAAAAGAACGAACGCGTCGAAGGACTGGGCGCGCGCAACCACAACGTGCTCGGCGCGATCGATCTGGCGACCGGCCGCCTCTTGTGGGAACTGGGCGGCACTCGCTCCGACCGCAACCGTGATCTGGCCGGAACGTTCTTTTTGGGCTGCGGGCTGCCGACGGGCTCGGCGCTTTACGTGCTGGGGGAACTCGACGGCGACGTTAGCCTGTTCAAAATCGACGCGGCCACTGGCAGACGTTTAGCGACGCAGCGTCTGGCCACTCCCCTCGGACGCCTGCCCGTTTATGCGATGCGGCGGTTGGCCGGTGCCAATCCGAGTGCAGCTGCCGGACTGTTGATCTGCCCCACCACGGGCGGCGTGGTGACCGCGTACGATCCGGCGAGCCGAACACTCGTCTGGGAGTACCGCTATCGCGTCAACCGCGTCGGCGACCCGCGGACCTGGATGGACGATGTGCTCGAAACGGGTGACGACGAGCGCACTCGCTGGATCGATTCCGCCCCGGTCATCGTCGACGGTGCGGTACTGTTGACCCCGCGCGATTCCGACGATCTGCACTGCCTTAACCTCGCCGACGGGACTTTGCGCTGGACGCAGCCGCGGCTGAATCGGTTATTTGTCGCGGGCGCGTTGGACGGCGTGGTCTATCTCGTCGGTCGCATGGGCCTTGATGCCCTGAACTTGAAGGACGGCACCGACGCCTGGAACCATGCGGTCGAACTGAGCCTGCCGGCCGGTCGCGGCTATCGTCACGGCAATCTGTATCACTTGCCGCTTTCATCGGGAGACCTGGCCACGATCGACCTACGGCGCGGCCGGATTCTCACGCGCACTCGCTTCTCCAAGAATGCTCAGCCCGGCAACCTTGTCTCCGCCGAAGGAGCGGTCGTCATGCAGTCGGCCGGATCAGTGCAGGGATTCCCCCCGACCGCCGAACTGGAGCAGCAGATTGCGAAAACGCTCGAGCAGGCGCCGGACGATGCCGCCGCGCTTGCCGCCCGTGGCGAACTGCGTCTGCACCGCGGTCAAACCGACGCGGGCCTCGCCGATCTGACTCGCTCGGTGAAGTTGCGCCGGATCCTCGGACGCAATCGATCGCGGTGGCAACCGTGCTCGAGAGCCTGCGATTCGATTTCGCCGCCAGCCGCGCACTCGCCGAGCGGTTCGAGCCGCAAATCACCGATCCGCGGCAGCGCGTCGAATATTACCGGCTGATGGCGGCGGGGCTCGCGCGCGCCGGCGATCCGGAGGCGGCCCTCGACCACGACCTGCATCTGCTGCAGGACGACAAGCTGGGGGCCATGCTGCTGCCCGACGGCGAGTCGCTGAAGGTGCAAGTCGCCCAGCTCGTGGCGCCGGACCTGACCGAGCTGTTCAAAAAGACCACTGTCGAGCAGCGGGAGCGGCTCACCAAGAAAATCGAGAGCTGGACAGGCCGCCTCGCCGATACGGGACAAGTTGAGCAGTTGCGCCGTGCCGTCGGTGCGTTGCGGTCACTGCCGATCGAGGTCGAGTTGCGGCGCCTGCTGATTGCTCGGCTCACGTCTTCGGATCAAGCGGAGCTGGTCCGACAGTTGATGCACTTGCGCAAAAGCTCCGACCAGAAAACTGCCGGAAATGCGACGGCCCGCTTGGCGCGGCTGATGCTCGATCGTCATCGCGCCGACGAGTCGTTCGAACTGTTGGCGGAGTTGGGCGGTCGATTCAAGGACGTGAAGTGCACCAGCGAAGAAACGGGGGCCAAGCTGTGGGACACGTGGTCCAAGGAGCCGAGCGTTAAAGCGGCTCGTGTCCGAGCGGCTCCCTGGCCGAATACCGGTTTGACAGTCAAAACCGTCCCGTCGGCCCGTCCGCTCTACGGCCCGCCGCAGCCGATTCTTTTCGAACAGCGAACCGGTTCGTTCTACCGCGATTGGCGCTTCGAATCGCGCCGCCAAACCGAACGAGGTTTTACTCTGACGGCAATCGACCCCGCTGGGAACGATCGCTGGCAAGCCGACATCGATCTAACGGTCTTCGGCAAAGACGCCGAGGGCGACACTCCCATGGCGGTGCGGATTCATGGCCCGCTGTTGGAGCTGGCGCTGCGCCGACGAATCTTTCTGTTGGATGCCTTCGATGGGGCCGAAGCACCGAAAATCCTCTGGTCGCGAGCGCTCTTCGATCCGCGTTGGTCCACCGCCAATCAAATGCGGACGGAAATCGGGCTCACAGGATTGCTCTCCGCCGACCGCGTCTTTTACCAGCTCGGCTCGGCTGCTTGCGCGGCCGATCTCGTGACGGGCCAAACGGTCTGGGAGCGGCGCAACATTGCATTTTCGTATTCGCTTGTCGGCAACGAAGACTATGTGATCGCGCTCAGCCGCATGGAACCGACGGAACCGTACGGCGTGGTCTTGCGGGCCGCCAACGGCGCAGAGGTGTTTGGCGGGCCGCTCGGCGTGCGCGGTCCGCTCAGCGGCGAATGGCACGGTAGCCACGTCTTGACGACCGTCTTCACGCCGCGCCGGCTCACCCGCCGCGCACCGACCTGGTCGCCCGCAAGGACGAATGGACCTTGGAGTATTCGATGCCCGCCTGGCCGATCTCGATCGACGAGAACGAGTTCGGCATCCTCGACGCCGGTCGCACGCTCCACATTCACTCGTCGACAACCGGCAATGAACTGTTCAAGACCGACCTTGACCACCTGATCCACGCGTCGCAATTGAGCGTGCGGAAGCTGGGCGAACGCTACATCGTGATTCGCCAATCGGGAGATGGCCTGGGCCGGTTCCGGGAGCGTCCGCAGGCTGCCGATCCCGGCGGTGTTTGGGCCATCAATGGCGACACAGGCAAGATCGCCTGGAGCGCCTCGGTCCCGTCGCCGCAGCTTCTCATCGAACTGCCCTCGAATTGCCCAGTCCTGGTGCTCTTGCGGCAAATCAGCCGCTTTGAGACGGCCCGCGGCGGCGGCGTGGGGACTGTGATCACGATTCTCGATGCACGCACGGGAAAGCAGGTCTACGAAGGGCGCGAGGCGACCACAGCCGATCAAATCAGCGTCCGCCTGGACCCCGACGCACGCATCGTCCACGTGGCGACGGACCGGCACCGGCTGGAAATCTCGGCGAAGCGCGCCGAATCGAGGCGCCCAGATTCCCACCCCCCTTGTTCGGGCCCTGCCGCCGACCTCCCTTCGGCTCAATTGATCTTGCGTCGATACGCCGTGCGGTAAAATGGAGGTTGGCGAAACCGCTTTGACTAGCCGTGGTCGGCGTGCCGCGGTCCGCGGACAGCGATCGCCCGGGCGATTGTCCGCCCGCCCACTCGTTGGTCCGCCTGCAGTACCCTGGCCGCGCGAAACCGGCCCGGATTGGCATCGAGAGCGGTCGACCAAGGTCCGGTCTAGTTGGTCCGGTCTAATTCGCTGAAAACGAAAGTGTCCGGATCAAGGTGTTTGTGGCCAATGACTTAGAGCCGAAAACCGTCAGGTCCGGACACTTTCGCGCGAATGGAGGCCGAAGGAGACCGGGACCTGATGGCGCTCGGAAATGTGACAGTTCGTCCCCTCGCGGACGAAGGGCTCGCCCTGCCGGCTTCCGCCCGAACGGTGGCTACCTTGCGTTAGGTCCGGCTCATCGGACTCGCGACCGGGAGGGATGTCGCGACCGGATCGATGAGGGAACCGGGTCGAATTCGCCCGGCTGGGACGAGGGCGGCCGATCGCTAAAAAACCACCGATCAGCGCAAAAAGCGTCAAATTCCCAGGCTTCGGCGACGAACAATACGGCGAGACCAGATGGACAGATGAAGGCGGTCTTCATCGACGCCATTGACAGCCGGCACCCCGTTTGAGACGCTGGAGCGGCCGAGAGATGCCCACCCCGGACCATCCGTCGGAGTACGGAAAGGTAAGGCGAACCGGGAGTTTGCGGCGATTGTCGAGATCTTGCAACCAGTGGGTGGTTAGCAAGGTAACGATTTGTAACGGCTGGGGTCGGATCCAAGGGACCTTAAGAGGATTCTCAACGTATGTTGCGCTCCCGTTCTTTAGCGGCTGCGGTCTTGAGTTGCCTGGTCGTCGGCACCGTCCAGGCTGCCGGCGACGTGTCACCTGCCTCGGCCCTGGGCCGCAAGGCAGACAACTTCACGCTGAACGATTTCTACGGCAAGAGCCACTCGCTGGCTGATTACAAAGATAAAAAGTTGGTCGTGCTGGCGTTCATCGGGACCGAATGCCCGGTTGCCAAGGCCTACGGCGAGCGACTGGCAGAAGTGGCGAAGAAGTACGCCGACAAAGGCGTGCAATTCCTGGGAGTGAGCTCCAATCGGCAAGACACCATTACCGAGCTTGCCGCCTTCGCCCGCGTGCACCATGTCGAATTCCCGATCCTCAAGGATCTGAACAACAAGCTGGCCGATCAGATCGGAGCCCAGCGGACTCCCGAGGTTTTCGTTCTCGATGCTGACCGAGCCGTCCGTTATCACGGGCGGATCGACAACCAATTCGGCGTCGGCTACGCCAAGAAGACCGCCTCGGAGTTCTTCCTGAAGGACGCTCTCGACGAGTTGCTCGCCAGCAAAACGGTCGCGAAGGGCGAGACGGCAACGGTGGGCTGCTTCATCGGCCGCGTGCATGCTGCCGATCCCGGCTCAGCGGTCACTTACTCGAATCAGGTCGTCCGGATTCTGAATAAGCGCTGCGTGACGTGCCACCGTGCCGGCGAGGCGGCGCCGTTCGCAATGACCAAGTACGACGAAGTCTCCGGCTGGGCCGACGCCATTGCCGAAGTTGTCCGCCAGCGGCGGATGCCTCCCTGGTTGGCCAGTCCGAAATTCGGTCACTTTGCCAACGACCGCAGCATGCCCGACGAGGAAAAAGAAGTCCTCTATCAGTGGGCGGCGGCCGGCGCTCCGGAAGGCGACGTCAAGAACCTTCCGCCGACTCCGACCTTCGTGGAAGGCTGGGGGTTGCCCAAAGCTCCGGACCAGATCTTTAAGATGGCGGCTAAGCCCTACCATGTTCCAGCGACGGGCGTCGTCGACTACCAGTATTTCCGGGTCGACCCGGGTTTCAAAGAAGACAAGTGGATTACCGCCATCGAGGCGCGACCGAGCAATCGAGCCGTTGTGCATCACATCATCGTCTTCGCCGGGCCAAAGGGTGGACGCGATGAAGCCCGCCGTCAGTTCCTCGTCGGCTATGCTCCGGGCGCCATGCCGCTGATCCTGCCCCAGGGAATGGCCAAGCACATCCCAGCCGGCTCCGAGCTGTTGTTCCAGCTGCACTACACTCCCAACGGCAAGCCCGGGGACGACATCAGCGAGTGCGGCATCGTCTTCGCCGACCCCAAGGAAGTGAAGCATCTGGTGCGAACCGTCGAAGCCATCAACACGGGCTTTGAGATTCCGGCCGGAGCCGACAATTTTGAGGTCGACGCCGACAGTTTCGCCATGCCCATGGACGCGCAGCTCTTGCAGCTCTTCCCGCACATGCACTTCCGCGGGAAGTCGTTCACCTACGAAGCCGTCTATCCGGACGGCCGCAAGCAAATGCTGCTCGATGTGCCGCGTTACGATTTCGGCTGGCAGTTGACCTACGAGTTGACGAGCCTGATGCCGATGCCCAAGGGCACGAAGATGCACTGCGTCGCTCATTTCGACAATTCGGAAAACAACCTCAACAATCCCGATCCCAAGTCAGCCGTCCGCTGGGGCGACCAGACGTGGGAAGAAATGATGATCGGCTTCTACGACGTCGCGGTTCCGGTAACTCCGGAGGACATCAAGGAAGGCAAGCTGCCCGATTTCATGCCCGGTCCCGAGCAGATCGCGCAGCGGATCCTCCAGCAGTTCGACAAGAACCACGACGGCAAGATCTCGATGAACGAGATTCCGAACAAGCCGTTCCAGGTGAAGATCTTCTTCGCGACGTTGGATAAGAATCATGACGGCGTGATCACGTTGGAAGAGATCACCGAAATGATCAAGGAACGCCAAAAGCAGGGCGGCGGCCGCATGAGTCTGCGTCGCTCGTTGCGTGGCGAGAAGGCCAGTGAGCCCAAGCCGGAAGACAAGAAAGGCCACTCGAAGGACCAGGCCTCGGTCAAGTAGACTGGAAACTCGAACGCTAACCCGGTCTGATGTTTCAGGCCGGGTTTTTTCTTTTGCGCTCGTCAGATTTGTGAAAGAGACATTGGCAATGCGTTGCTGGGCATTTCTCCTGGGGATGGCCGCGCTCCTCTGGGCGGGCCCGATGTTGGCCGCGGACTCGCCAGCGGATTCTTCCGTGCCGCACCCGCCGCTCACGCCGTCCGAAATCGCGGAGGGATGGATCAGTCTGTTCGACGGCCGCACCCTCTTCGGCTGGCAACCCAGCGGCGACGTCAACTGGAGCGTGCGCGACGGCGAGATTAGGGCCGATCGCGGCGGTCCCGGTCTGCTGCTGACGACGTTCGAGTTGGCCGACTACGAATTCCGCTGCGAATACCGCCTGGAAAAACGCGGCAACAGCGGGATCTTCCTGCGAACGCCGGTCTCACCCAAGGATCCCGCCAGGGATTGCTACGAGCTCAACCTCTGTGATTCGCATCCCACTTTTCCCACCGGGAGCATCGTCGGTCGCCAAAAAGCGGCCGGCACGTTTCACGGCGAGGGCGCATGGATGACGATCGCGACGCGCGTCGAGAGCGACCGCATCACGGCCCAGCTCAATGGCCGCCCGGTGATCGACTTCGTCGACAACTCGCCCGCACGCCGTCGCGTCGGGCGGATCGGTCTGCAAATGAACGGCGGCACGATCGAGTTTCGCAACATCTGCCTGCGTCCGTTGTCGCTCAGTCCGATCTTCAACGGACGCGATCTGTCGGGCTGGCATCTCGTGCCCGGTTCCAAGGCCCGCTTCGACCTGGTGGATGGCGCCGTTCACGGCACGGGCGGGCCCGGGTTTCTCGAGTCGGACGGGACTTGGGCCGATTTCTGCCTGCAGTTCGACGCCCGGACGAACGGCCCCACGGTCAACAGCGGCGTCTTCTTCCGCACGGTTCGCGGCACCGCGCGGGAACCGTCCAACGGCTACGAGTTGCAAATCCAAAACGGGTTCAGGCACGGCGACCGCAGCGATCCGGTCGACGCCGGCACGGGCGCCATCTATCGCCGCAGCAAGGCCCGCTGGGTCATTGCCGACGATCGGACCTGGTTTACCGCAACCCTGATCGCCAACGGGGCCCACGTGGCCGCCTGGGTGAACGGAGTCGCCGTCACCGATTGGACCGACACGCGGCCGCCGAACGCCAATCCCCGTCGGGGCCAACGACTGGCGGCCGGACACTTGAGTCTGCAGGCCCACGACCGAACCACCGACATCGACTTTCGCCGCCTCCGAACCGGTGAAATCCCGCGCGAATAGGAAAGGCGTTTCATGCGAGCTTTCAGCAGTCTGTCCGAGCAGGAAATCCTCGCTCTCGCGATCGCGCTGGAAGAGGAGGATGCCCGTATCTACGACGACTTCGCGGACGGCCTGAAGACTGATTATCCCGCCACCGCGGAGCTCCTCAAGGAAATGCGCGAGGAGGAGGACGGCCATCGGCATCGGCTCATCGAGCTGCATCGCCAGAAATTTGGCGAGCACATCCCCCTCATTCGCCGCCAGGACATCAAGGGCTTCGTGCAGCGCAAGCCGATCTGGCTGGCGCGTCCGCTACGGATCGATGCGGTGCGAAAACAAGTCGAGCTGATGGAGGCGGAAACCACGCGGGTTTACGAGAAGGCGATTCAACAGACCGCCGACGCCAGCATTCGCCAATTGCTGGGCGACCTGGCCGAAGAAGAACGCCGACATTCACATCTGGCCGACGAGCTCGAGGCGACACAGCGCAACTCAGGGGCTTTGGCGGAGGAGCACGCGACGCAGCAACGGCTCTTTGTCTTGCAGGTAATTCAGCCCGGGCTGGCCGGATTGATGGACGGGTCGGTCTCAACCCTGGCTCCGCTGTTCGCGGCCGCCTTCGCCACTAAAGACACGTGGAACACGTTTCTGGTCGGCCTGGCGGCGGCCGTGGGCGCGGGGATCAGCATGGGTTTTGCCGAGGCGCTTTCCGACGACGGCAGTCTCACCGGCCGCGGACGGCCGCTCTTACGCGGGATCGTCTGCGGACTGATGACGGCCGTGGGAGGACTGGGACACACGCTGCCCTATTTGATTCCCCATTTTCTGATTGCCACCGCCGTCGCGATCGCCGTGGTGATCGTCGAGCTGGGCGTCATCTCCTGGATTCGCAACCGCTATATGGACACTCCTTTGACCGCGGCGATTTTCCAAGTGGTCGTCGGCGGCGTGCTCGTCTTTCTGGCGGGAATCTTGATCGGCAGTTCATAACGGATTGGTGAGGATGCACCTCCGTGCCACCCTCGCTTTTTGCGAGAAGCATTGGCTGGCGATTCGGGGGTTGCGATTTTAGTGTCCAGTCGCCTGGTACTCGACGATATCCGCGAAGCGGACTGCCCTGGCGTCGTTGATCCGTTCGCGGGCCGCTTCGATCCCGAAGAACTGTTGGTTGGCCATCGCGGTACGGAAGTCGCCAGCCGTCTGCTCGGCCGCGCTCGTCAAACCGCGATGCAGCTCGCAAACACCTTTGATCAAATACAACCGCGCATCGTGACTCATTCGCAGACCGTGCGACGCAAAGATGATGGCGTCAGCAAATCGACCGTCCGCATAGCACGCGTAGGCAAGATCGAAGCACGTTTGCGGCGTCAGCGGAATCGTCTTCCCCGCTTGATAGCCAATATCGTCCATCAAATCGTCGACCGGCTCCGAAAGCCCCGTAACGGGGGCGAAAACGCTCAGCGCCGGTTGGCGGGGACCAGCCGGTCCCGGCGCGACCACTGCGGGGCCATTTGGACCCGGTCCTGCTGGCCTCTGGCCGATCGCCGCGGGCCCGCGCCGTCGCTGCCTCGGGGCCGTCGTCGAGGGGGGGACCTGCGGGCGGGCGCGAGGAAAACGACGCGGAGCCGTGAAGTCCGGATTGGGCGCTCCGGGCAGCGGCTGTGGTTCTAGGCCTTGCGGAATCAACTGGGCCTCAGCCGCAGCAGAGCACGTCAGCGCGAAACAAATGAGCGAGATCACCAGCTTGGAAATCATGCCATTCTCCTCGGGGAAAATGCCTCCCTGCAGAACACTGGTGCGTTGCGTCTTCCCGGGTGTGCCCGCTCCCGACGCACGCGTCTGACGGATATTCGTGCAGCCCGCCTGGAGCGTCACGGAAAGCAAACATCGTGCCGGGCCAAAGGAGAGTCGTAGATCGCCAACCGATCACTTCTTCGCCGCGGACGGATTGGCGTTGCCATCCGTCACTTCGACGGCCTTCACCGTCTGCCCGTCCTGCAAGCCGTCGCTCGGGTGCAGCACGACTCGATCATCCGGTTGCAGCCCGGAAGAAATCTCCGCGTGCGATCCACTGTCGCTGGCGACTTTGACCTTCGTTCGCCGCAACCGAAGGTCATGCACGACAAACACCGAGAAAGTCGAATCGCCGTTGTTAAGCAGGCACCGGGAGGGAATGCTCAGGCCTTTGAGCGATTGGGTCAAATCAATCGTGGCGTAACCGTACATGCCGTCGCGCAGCTCGTTATTGGGATTCGGAATATCGATCTCGGTCCGCATCGTTTTATCGGTGCGGTCGAGCGAATTGGCGATCCGCGCGATGGTTCCCCGATAGACATGATCGGTGAAATCGAGTTTGAAGACGGCCGGGTCGTGCGGCTGCGTCAGCGGCACATACTCTTCCGGCATTTTGACGACGATTCGCATCAGGTCGGTCTCGGCAACGGTCAGCAGCGGCTTTTGCCCCCCCTCCTCGGAAGCGCGGATGAAGTCCCCGATGTGATAGTTGCGATTCGTGACCACGCCGTTGTAAGGAGAGGTGATCGTCAAATAGCTGACGTAGACCTTGGCCTTTGCCAACACGGCCGAGGCGACCTGCACCTTGGCCTTGCTGTCAGCCACATTGGCTTGCGCTTGCTGTTCGAGGGCCTGTTTTGCCCCGAGGTCGGCCTGCGCGGTGCGGATTGCCGCCTGCGCCACGTTGAACGCCGCCTCGGCCGAATCGCGTTCCTGCCGCTCTTCGTCGACGGCACGCTCGTCGATCGACTTTTGCTTGTACAGATCGCGGATGCGGCTGTACTTGATTTTGTGGAAATCGAAAAAGGCTGCCGCACGTTTGAGGTCGGCCTCCTGCTCCACGACATTGGCCCGGGCCACGGTGACGTCGGCCTTGGCCGTGTCGACGGCGGAAATGTTGAGCTTCAGCTGGGCCTGCGCCTGTTCCAACTCAGCCGAGGCCTGGTCGGCGGCTTGAACGACTTCAGGGGCGTCGATCGTGGCCAGGGACTGCCCGACCTTGACTGCGCTGCCGATGTCGACCTTTTGCGTCGCCAGATAGCCGGAGACTTTTGCGAAAAGGTTGGCATAGTGAAACGCCTCGACCCACGCCGGCTGCGTCGTCGAGCTGCCCATTTCCCCAACGCGCGGCCGCACGACTTCCACCTGCGGCTGCGGCAAGTCGGAGTGTTCTCCCGAATCGACGGGAGCGACACCGGCGGCGGCGCCTCCGGGCTCCGGTCGATCGATTGGCTCGCGCGACGTGGCCCAGCGAAAACCGAACGCGAGAACTCCGGAGATCACGAATGCCGGCATCCAAACTTTGGGTGACAGGAGCCACCGCACGAAGGGGCGGGCGTGAGCAGTGGCAATCGTCGGTTGGCTCTTCACGCCCCTAATCCTAAGTCGACCGGAGCGGACCGGGAAGCATGCGGTCGAACCGGGGCGTCCCGCCGATCGCTAGCTTCAACTTCATCGTGGTCGCCGGTGCAGCGCGACCCAATTTTCATCCGCTGAGTCGCGTCACCTCGACGTCATCGAAATCGCGCAGAGCCCGCAAAATTTCACGAGATTATCCCGTTTACAATCTGGGCCTTTGATCACACTTCGACGCAACTCCAATCGCAGCAGCAATTTCGAGCATCCGTCAAAATCGGGAAATTCCACGCGACCGGCAAATCCTGCGTAATTTTCCAAGTCCTTCGCAGCCGATGGAATAAGAGAGGCGCCACGGACCGGCTTCGGACGCGAGGCAAGTCCCGGCTCGCGGTCCCGAACGAGAAAAGGGCTTCGCTCGATACGCCGAGCATTTAAGCAGCGAGTTGGCGTTCGCCAGCCGGCATGGAGCGAGGCCTAATTCGAGAGTGGTGCAGCAATGATTCGACGCGGACCGTCCTGCAAGCCGTCCCGGGTAATGATCGGCTTGGTGATCAGTTCATTGATCGCCAGTTCGTGCCAGCAAATGGATCTGATCGACGGCCCGATGGCCGACGGAAATGAATCCGAAGCAGTTCCCGTCGTCCCACCAACGGTCGAGGATCTGGCTGCTGACCTCGACTCCCTCGAGCACAATATTGAACGTTACGGCAGCATCGTCGCGGAACAGCCGTCGGTGTGGGGTCAGGCCCGCCTGACGATGTACCGCGAAGAGTTCGAAAAAACGATGCAAGCCCAGTTGACGCAGTTCCACGCGACCTTGCAGGGATCGCTGTCCCGGAGCGACCAGGCCTATGCCGCCGATGCCCTGGCGCTGTCCTACACAGCGCAGGCGGCGGCTGCCGGAAGTCCGGCGGGCAAGGGCGGCAGCAAAAAGGGTGCTGCCACGGCCTCCAGCTCGTCCAGTTCGTCGAGCAGCGGCACCTCCGGCGGAGGAGGTGGGGCCGCTGGTGGTGGCGGCGGCGGTGGCGGGAGCAGTGGCGGCGGCACGGGCGGCAATTCGTCCACGTCGGGGTCCGACGCGCAGTTGGCGACCGGCGCGTTTGACGGCTTTAACAGCATTCAACGCACACCGGCCACTCTTGCCAGTCCGCTCGGTTTCGCGGGCGCGACGGGCGGCGGCGGCATCACGCTCGAGCCAACCGTCTATCTCGATCAGATGAAGCGTTACATCGACCATCTCCACGAGCTGCGGCGAATGAGCGACGGCGACGATACGGCCGACGCTCCGGGTTATTCGCTCAATCTGGTGCGGATTCCCGTGTCGGTGCTGCCGGGCCACCAGACACAGCAGCGTTACGGTGCGGACATCACTTTCACACTTCGGCCGCACTTGCACGACGAGCTCTTGCCTATGACGTTTCGCAATCTGGTCGTCAACGACTTGATCGATCAGATCGGCGTGCCACTCACACAAACGCTCAACGATCAGCAGTGGGAGCGGGCGATGACCGAGCTGTGGGGCTCGATCCAGGAACTTAACAAATGGTCGGGCAATGGCAGCGATCAGGACGCCCGTCAACAGTTCATTGACCGCATCGCCGAGTCCATGGACGTCAACTACACCTGCCAGCCGCCGGGTTCCGCGGCGGCGACCGATTCGGCTCAAGGTCTGTCGAGCGCGCGAATGACCAAAGCGCTGGCCCACTACAAAGAGATTCAGCACCGGTCGCAATATCTGGCTGTGCAGTCGTCGACGCGTCTGCGGACGGCCAACCGCCCGTTTCCCCCGTCGCAGATCGTCGATATCTACGGCGCGCATGGCTGGGCCGAGATCGTCTGCACGGCCTGGCAACTGTTTTCCGCCGATGTGCCCAACAAGGAAATCATCCATTACCCGGACGTACAGAACTACCTGCAGGAAGAGTTGGGCGCGGCCTATGCCTTTCTCAAGGCCCCAGAATCGCGGCCGCTTTGGGAAATCTGTACGCCCGACTTCGCCAACGACGTGCATAGCCGCCGTCTGGGAGCACTCTACACGCGGCGCTGCGAATTCGAAAAGAACGCCGTCGCCGTGGCAAGCGCCGGCTCGCGAGCGGCGACTAACCCCGGCATGACGACCGCGCTCGCCTGGGCCATCCTGGTCGATTCGACGCTCCTCAATCAGCAGCTGATCGAGGACATGAAGCAGGCCCCGATCGCTCGCGGCGGCAATTTCGGGCCGCCGGCTTGCCCCCCCGATCGCTGGCCAGCGTACTTCCTGCCCGATCCCGGCAAACCCGAGCGGGGCGCCTTCAACGAATACGTCCGCTGCCGCTGGCCGCTGCACGTGTTTGCCCTCGACCCCGAGGCCGACCAGGAAAACATCGCCGACACGTACAGCAGCCGGCGCGAAATGCAGCTGGCCATGTCGCTGGCCTTTGTGAGCGGAAGCTTGAGCGCCGAAAATATGTTCCGCTATGCGCGGCGGCTGGAAACAGACATGGAGACGATCGCGATCAACAACACGGCCGTCGGCTTCTCGCACGGCACCGAGACCTTCGGCTGGAGGTTTTATCCCCGTTACCAAACGCCGGACACACCCGGCAATCTCAAGGCTTGCCTGCAGGATTTCCTCTGCGGCGGTCCGGACCGCAAGGCCTTGTTGCGGCAGCGGCAACTCGAGCCAGGGATTCGTGAATGTGTGGCCATCGTGCTCATGCCGTCGTTCGTGCCCTATGCCGATCTCGATTCGAGCAGTAACTGGTTCGCTCTCGACAATCCGCGCCGCAAGCTGATGAATTCCAAAGCGGCAATTCGCCTGGGCGACCAGCTCAAGTTCATTCAAAACAGCGCTCAGATGGGCGCCAGCAACGTCCAATGCACGCGCGACGGCGACCTGGAACGCTTGATGCGCCGTGCTGACCAGTTGGAGGCCCGCCTGCCGCTGCAATCGATGTCGGTCCAGGTGCCTTACGAAAACACCCTCGGCGGGTTTGCCATGTTCAGCACGGGGGTGACCGACCTGGCGCCCGAACTCTTCGGCTGGTACGGCGCCCGGCCATCAACCTCGATGCGCCGACGACAATCTTCCTCATTGGCAATCACTTCAGCGTACACCAGACCCGCGTGCTCGTGGGTGGGCAAGAGGTCACGAATCAAGAAATGCTGAGCCGTCAGGTGATGAAGGTGACGATTCCGCCCAACGCGATCGCCCTGATCGAAAAGACGGGGACAATCGCCGGCGGCTGGAGGCCGCCCTCCGTGCCGACGACCTTGCCGAACGCCCAGACCAAGAGTCCGGCGGCGCTTGAAGATCGCGAGGCGAGCACAGCTGACCAGGCACTTCCCTCACGTTCTTCCGTGTCGCCGGCATCCTCCGGGCCGACGGCCGCCGTGCCGTCGCCGTCCACGGGAACCTCGCGAGAACAGACTCAAATCGCCGGCAAATCACAGATCGTGACAACCGGCTTTCCGGATGAAGCTGCGGGCCACGCGACCACCGGCACGCCCACCCTGCCCGAGTCGCAGCCCGGTATCTCGACCTTGTCCGCCCCGTCCGAGTCCCCGACTCCCACAGCTTCTTCTCCCGAGTTCAGCAGCGTCACGCCAACCGTGACCGTACCGACTGCGACCGCACCGGCCGCGAGCACACCGGCGGCAAGCACACCGACCGCGAGCCCCGTCGTGCCGAGTGCAACCGTCGCCCAGACACCACCAACGTCCGGTACCACGATTCCGTCCAGCGTGGCGGGCGCGACGACAATTTCGGCGCCTTCCGCCGCGCTGCTCAGTCTAGGTCGGGCCAGCACGCTGACCTTCTCGGCCGCCGCCGATCACGAAAACAGCATCGTGGTGACCGACCCGCAAAGGGGCGCGAACGATGTGAGCGTCACGCTGAACGTCAACCACGGGTCGCTGACCTTGGCGATGACGGCAGCGCTGAACTTCACGGCCGGGGCCAACGGCACCAGTACGTTTACCGTGCAGGGGAAAGTCTCCGACTTAAACCAGGCGCTCGATGGCATGACCTATCTCCCGACGACCGGGTTCTCCGGCGCCGATTCCCTCACGATCTCGGTTACGGGCAAAGGAACGCCGTCGACCTGCAAAGCCAACGTGGCGATTACCGTCAACGCGGCCTATCCGGATTACATTTATGTGGACGTGCAATTGGCCACGCCCTACGGCACGACGTCTCACCTGCTTGTGCCAGCCTGGCATTTGGGCAGGAATGGCACGGGCACTCTGCCAGTCCCCGTCGATCCGACGGCGA
The DNA here is from genome assembly GCA_963800135.1 of uncultured Planctomycetaceae bacterium. Classification (GTDB taxonomy): domain Bacteria; phylum Planctomycetota; class Planctomycetia; order Planctomycetales; family Planctomycetaceae; genus DASPSM01. Next base: position 350,385 of record CAWCZR010000007.1, read on the forward strand.
TGCCAACAACCGCTGGAGCGACCGGCACGGCCAGCGCCGTACAGCCGCAATGGGCCACACCGACCTGGTTGGTCGACTACGTCACCAAAGGAAACGGAATCGCGCTCGCCACTCCGGCCGTCTACACACCGGCCTCGCTGACATTGAATCTCGGGGCGAACTATCAGGTTCCCGCCGACGGAAATGTCTCGCTCAAGATGACTCTCGCAGGCAAAGTTGGCGGCACGGCGTCCACGCTGACGGTGCCGCCGCTGATCGTCGCTGTCAAACCAGCGTCGTCGGGGTCGGCCGGCGGCAATTATGACGCCTCGACTCACTTGCTCACGATAAGCGGCACGGATCTTAACAACCTGGCGACCGATCTATTCGCCGCTGTCGGCACTGAGTTTGGCGCCGGCAACCCGGTCACTTCAACGAACAATTCGCTGATTCTAGCCACGACCGTTTCGGGAACCGGCCAAACCGACGCGAAGGTCGGTAATTTGCTGACCGTGACCCTGACGGCCGCCGCGCCGTCGCCGGGATCAACCTCGGGCGGCCCGTCGTCTGGCACATCTGCAGGCACATCGCCATCGGGCACGCCCTCATCAGGTACCTCGGCATCAGGTACGCCATCGTCGGGTAAGCCGTCAACCGGAACATCCGCGTCCGGTAAGCCGTCGAAGCCGAAGTCCGGTTCCGGCTCCGCCTCGACCGCCAGCAACTGACCTTGTAACGCCAAGCGGAGAAGAAATCTCTTACCAACGGGTGCCGCAATCCGGCAGGCCGTCGACCGAGAGCCGATACACGTACGTCGCGACATTTGCGCCGTCGTGGGGCGGCAACACCTCAATCGGCTCGCGCACGTAGAGGCCTTGTCCGACGCCCTCGACCTGGTCCAACACGCGGAGGCACGCGTCGTCGACTTCCCAAAGTTCTCCCTCGATCGAGCGACCGTTGTCGCGGCGCACGAGGGCGGGATAGTCGCCCACGCTAAACAGACGGTAGGCCGGCACCGTGGCAACCGACGCGATCAAGGTCTGCCCCGCCAGATAGCGATGTCGAGGCTCACCCCGCTTGAGTGTGCCATAGACGAATAGCAACGTCTTGGTCGCCAACCGCGGCTCGTTCATTGCGCCGACAATTCGATTCCCCGGTCGCGCATCAGGAACTTCATGTCTTCCCAGACGTCTTTCTTGGCGGCCGGATTTCGCAACAGATACGCGGGGTGATACGTACAGACGACCTTGGCGCGGCCGTATTGAAAGAGGCGACCGCGGAGCTTGCCGATTGAATCGGCCATGCCCAACAGATTCTTGGCGGCAACGCTCCCCAGGCAGACGATGTGATCGGGATCGACGAGTTCAATTTGGCCGTCGAGATACTCGCGGCAATTCGCGGCCTCGTCGGGGAGCGGATTGCGGTTGCCGGGCGGCCGGCATCGCAGAATGTTGCAGATATAAACATCGGACCGCCTGAGCCGCGACGCTTCAAGAATTCGATTGAGCAGCTGCCCCGCCGCGCCAACGAACGGCTCGCCCAGGCGATCTTCATCCGCCCCCGGGGCTTCCCCGACGAACATGATGTCGGCTTCGGGGTTGCCAACGCCGAATACCGTCTGGGTGCGTGTGCGAGCCAGCTCCTGACAGCGCGTGCAGAGTGCCACGCGGGCAGCGATCGCCCGTAGTCGCTCATCCCGTTCGGTCCGTAGCAGGCTCGAAGGCTTCGCTGCAAAAAGCGACGCTGCCGGCGCCGCGGTGACGCCGGAGTCAGCAGTAGCTTTTGCTGCCGTACTCGCCTCTTTGAGTGGCGGTGCGGCGCTCGGCGGCGACGGAGCTCCGGCAGCAGCGACCGACGGCGGGGGCTGGGCGGGTAGACGCGCCAAACGAGAGACCCGGGTCACGCCGGCAGCCTTCAGGCTGGCCAGCTGTTGGGCGGCTGCGCGCCGCGGGGCCGAACTTTTCGCCATCTAGTCGACATCCTGCCGATCGGCGTGGCTATTGGGTGCTTGAGGTTTTGAATGGTCCGTTCGTCTGCTTGGCGCCCCACCAACGGCGCCACGCATCTTTGTCGAACCCGAAGGATTGCCTCGTGATCGACTGCAAGGCCGCGAGAACCTCGGCATTTCGATACTCGTGATCGACCACCACCGTTTTCACATTTGCTCCCGCCAGCGGCTGCGGCGCCGTGACGACTTGGACTCCGTTGGGATACTGGCCGGTAGCCACTTTGGCATAGAAATCGGGGGGCAATCCGCCGGTTGGTCCGCCCCCGCGGTTGAAGCCGTAGCTGTTCGAATTATCGACGACTTGCGTGGGAATACCGTGTGTCGTGATCAGCGCGTCGATCAGCTGTGGGATGACCGATGCATCGCCGATCTTCTCGAGCAATAGCCCCGAACGGCGGACGATCTCGTTGTCGCCGTTACGCAGCTGCCGGGCGATCAGGCCGGCGGCCGTCGCGTTGTGCGGATGCTCGACGAGGGCTTGCTGGGCCGCGACGCGGACGGACTTGGCGGGGTCGAAGAGCGACACATCGACGAGGGGGGGCATAATCGCCGTCAGGTCAGGAATGCCCGATATAACGTGGACGTAGAACTCGCGGAGGCTCTCGTCGTTGCTCGAGAGCATCACGCGGTTGAGCGCGGGGATCGCTTCCGCGTCAGAGATCTTGAGCAACGTCTCCGAACCCCTGCGGCGGCGTTCCGGATCGCTGGACGCCAATGAACGAACCGCAGTCCGCACGCGCTCGAGCCAGTCCTGGTCCTGTCGCTTGCGCTGATGCGCCTTCTTGAGGATCTCCACTTCCTGCTGGGCGACGTACTTGCCCTCGAACTTTACAAAACCGCGGGCCCGCATTTCTTCGTCATACGAGCGCCACTGACCGTTGTGCTTCGCCTGACCCAGCCCCTGGCGGGCCGGCAAATGATCGGGATCGAGTGCCACTACGGCCCGCAAGGCTTCGTCACGCTGAGGGCGCAGGCCGCGCGCTTTACACCATTCGGCCAGGCGCCACTGAGAATCGACGTCGTTCGCGGTGTGCCGCTTCCGCATCTCGTACTCTTCGAGCACGAACGACCGCTTAGAGATAATGGCGACGTCCGCCGAATTGAAGATGAGACGAGCGCCGGTCAACGTCGACACGGCAACCAGATGGGCCGCCTGGTCGCGCTCTTCCTTCGAACTCGGACGGTGTCCCAAGGCGGCCGTGGCATCGAGCACGCGCCCGCGGATGAGGGCTCCCGTCCGTAGCGTGACCGTGTCGGCCGGGCACAATGACGCGCCGAGAGCGAGGATGAGAACGGCGATGAGGCTGCGGCCGCAGAGCCTATGCATCCGCCGGCAACGCGCTCGATCATCGCAAGAATTTCGGCATCGTGCCGGTTTTGGTCTGGTCTGCCTTCGCATACCTGCCGTCCTGCGAACGGGACCCGCGGTCGACTTTCTATCTCTCGGTTTTAGCACGCCGTCGAAGCAAAGTCCAAGGGGCCGGCCCTAACTCCTTGCGGCGCAGGCTCCACCGACGGACAGGATTGCGGCGCAGACCGCATTGTGGGCATAGATTGACATTTTCGCTCTGTGATCGCTCTGCTACGATCCCACCCCTCTTCCCGTCTTTCTTTCGTCAATCTCTCGCTTCCCACGGAACGGCGCCGACTTCCGGCCGCTGACTTTTCACCTCCGATGACGGACATCGCCGTCGCAGAGTCTTCGATCGCGGAGACGATCTGGGCCTTCCCCGATCCGATTTCCCACGCGGAAGGGCGATCGACGTCGCGCGCGGTGCAATTGCGTCGCGACATGCGGTCGAGCCTGGGAGATGCGGCCGGTTCGGGGCTGATGGTCGGCACGGGGGAAACATACCTGCCGGCCTTCGTGCTCGCGGCTGGACTCGGCGAAGTGCTGGCCGGGTTGATCGCCAGCCTCCCGCAGTTGGCCGGCGGCATCATGCAGCTGGTCGCTCCCCATGGCGTCCGACTGGTCCGGTCCCATCGCAAGTGGGTCGTCATTTGCGCAACCGTCCAAGCGATGGCTTTCGTGCCGTTGGCGCTGGCCGCGTGGCACGGCAGGACGACCATGTGGCTCGTATTGGCAGCCGGCATCTTGTACTGGAGCGCCGGTCTGGCGTCGGGCCCGCCTTGGAACACCTGGATGGGCAACCTGATTCCGGGTTGCATCCGCCCACGGTATTTCGCCCGGCGGACGCGCATGCAACAGGCTGCCGTGTTGACCGGATTTCTCGTCAGCGGCCTGGCGATCGCTTATGGAGCGTCGCCCAAAAACGCGCTGGCCGGTTTTGCGCTGTTGTTCGGACTGGCGGTCGTGAGTCGCCTCGCCTCGGTGGCGTGTCTGGCGCGAACGAGCGAGCCCGATCCGCTTCCGGCAAACATTCGTTCACTGCGCTGGCCCGCGCTGTTGCGACGCTTTTCACGCGGCGGCGAGGCGCAGCGGCTGACTTATCTTTCGTTTGTGCAGGCGGCGGCCTATTTCGCCGGCCCCTATTTCGCGCCCTTCATGCTATGTGTGCTCAAGCTTTCGTACGGCGAATATGTGGTGCTGATCTCCGCCGCCTACGTGGCGCGAGTGCTGTCGCTCCCGTTGTGGGGCGGCGTGGCGGCTCGCTTCGGCACGCGGAGGCTGCTGTGGATTGGCGGGCTGGGAATTGTCCCCTCGGCCGGCATCTGGCTGTTCTCCGATCGCTTTTGGTATCTGATCCTGGTCCAGTTCTTCAGCGGCGCCGTGTGGGCAGCCTATGAGTTGGCCGTTTCGCTGATCAGCGTGAATTGCGTCCGAGCGGAAGAGCGCACCAGTGTGCTCACGGTTTTCAATCTGGCGACCACGGTCGGGATGGTCGCCGGATCGCTCTTGGGAGGCGGCGTGCTGATCATCTTCGGAGAGAGCCGCGAAATTTACTACCTGCTCTTCGCCGGCTCGTCCCTCTTACGTCTGGGAGCGCTTTATTTCTTGCCGCGAATTCCGGCCCGGCTGCTCGAGCGGCTACCAGCGAACTCTCTGCGGCAGAGAGTCGAAACTCCCGACGTGTTGCCCGAAGCGGCGTTCGTCGCCGTCGGCCCGGCCGATCCAGAAGCCAGCGGCTCGATTTGGACAGAGCCGGTTGGCGAACTCTTGCGTCAGTCCGCCTGACCGTCAAATTCCCGCTCGGCCGCCGGAGTTACTCGTCGGCTGGCTTTGTTTTAGGCTTCGTTGTCTTCTTGGCCGGAGGCGTCTTGCTGCCGGGCTTCGCCGTCGCGGCGGCCGCGTCGGGCTTGTCCGTCGATTCTTCGGCTTCTTCGCCTTTCTTCGAAGCGCCCTTTTTGGCCGGGCCCTTCCCCGCGTCTTCCGGCGCAATCTCCGGCTCGACCGGACGCTTCTCCGGCTGCTTATGGAACAGCGGATAGTCTCGGTCGCGTTCCCGCAGGCAGAGCACGAGTCCGCGTTCGGACGCGAGATACAACCGGTCGGTCCGATCGTTCGCGACCCGCACAGGGAAGCCCCGCAGAGAGAAAGAGCCCAGGTGCCGACCATTGCTCCGGTTAAGCAGCAGAACTTCGTCGACGTATCCCGACGCGTAGACGACCGACGGCGTGGCCGCCAAAAAGCGGACTGCCTGGCGGTCGTTCCAGAGCTCGCGTCCGTCTTGCGCGGCGAGGCACCGCATTCCGCCGCCGTCCGTGCAGATGAAGACGTGTTCGTCGATGATCCGCGGTTGCTGCCGCACGTGCAGACCCGCGAGGATTTCCCACTTCAGGGCGCCGGTGTCCGCATTCAGGCTATAAACCTTCATATCCTTCGTGGCCACGACAATCTGATTGCCGAGTTGACCAATCGGCGCTCCCAACGGCTGATCGGTCTCGAATTGGAATCGCGTCTTGTGGTCCTTGGCGACCAGGCCGTAAAGCGAGCCGTCTTCACTGGGGATGCACACGACTGTCCCAGTCGATACGGGCGCGTAGGGCACGCGGCCGCCCGTGCGATAAGTCCACTTGATTGAGCGATACATGTATTTCCGCAAACTGATATCTTTCGCCAGCCCGCTGAGATACTTCAGATCGAAAGCGAAGATGCTGCCGTCGATGGAGCCGACGTATGCGAATTGCTCGTCGGTCGCCGCGGGGGTCGAAGGAGCGTTCGGACAATCGGCCTCCCAAACGACATCGCCGTTCCGTTTGTCGAGCCCGAAGACCTTGCGCCCGCTGACGATGATCACGGCCTGCTCGGTCGTGGTCGGTGCGAAGCGAGTATCGGTTGCGGCTCCGACCTGCACGGCCCAGCGCCGACGACCCGTCGCGTTATCGAAGGCGGTCACCATGCCCGTCTGCGACTCGACGACCGTGACCTGCTCGTCACTCATGAAATACTTCACGCGGTCGCGGACCGAGTCGATTGTCGCGTAGCCCATCCAAGCCCTCGTGAGACCTAAGCGGCCGAGCGAACTCTCGGTGGGAAGTACGACGGCTTGACCGAGCGCGCTTCCCGCCCAACCCAGGATTAAAATCCAGGCACTTGCCACGAGACGACGCTGCAGCATGACTCGGAATCCAAGCTAGAAGTAAAGAGCCCGAGCCTTCATTGTAGCCCGCCCCCACAGGCCGAAACCAGCGGATCTTCCAATCGCCACCGAAGTTTGCGGAATGACCCAACCGCCTTTTCCGGCTCTGGCGCACGCATCCGCACCGGGCCGTCGCCGCGTTCGCGACGGTAACCCGTCGCGGACGGCACCTCCCCTCTCGCCGGACTGTCCCACCGCCGACCAAGCGGCTAGACTGACGGGCACGCTTGGCCGGCTGCGCTTTGCCGGTCGGTCTGGATGGGCGGGCGGGCGTTGCCGCTCGTGGCAAAACTCACGGTCGTCGGATGGGCGACCGTCCTCCAAAGTAGGAGGCTGCGGCTTGTGCGGCATTGTCGGGCTGCTCGTCAAGCAGCCTGCTCTTCGCGATTCGCTGGGGGCCTGGCTCTCGCCGATGCTGGTCTGCATGGGCGACCGCGGACCTGATTCGGCCGGATTGGCCGTCTTTTCTCCTCCCGTCGGCGGCGATAAGCGGCGTTTTAGCCTCTATGCCGGTCTTGAGAAGGTCGACTGGTCGCACCTCGCAACGCGAGCCCGCGCCGATCTCGGTGCGGACGTCGAAGTCAACTCCAACGCCAATCACGCCGCATTGACGACAGCCAGCGATCCGACGCGCGTCCGCGGGTGGCTCGAGGACAGCTTTCCAAGCCTCCACTTGTTGTCGGTCGGGCGGTCGATCGACTTGTTCAAGGACACGGGACATCCGCGGGAGCTGGTCGATCGCTACGCGTTTGCCCGGTTGTCGGGCACGCACGCTGTCGCGCACACCCGGATGGCCACGGAGTCCGCCGTCACGCCGGCACACGCGCACCCATTCACCGCCGGCGAGGACTTTTGCCTTGTTCACAATGGCTCGCTCTCGAATCCCAACACCATCCGCCGCAAGCTTGAAAAACGGGGCATCCGCTTTCAGACCGACAACGACACCGAAGCCGCTTGCCGCTTCCTCGAATGGCGGATGAGCGCGGGCGATTCGCTCGAAGCGGCCCTGGAAAAAGGACTCGTCGAACTGGACGGGTTTTTCACGCTGCTGATGGCGACCGCCGACAAGCTGGTTCTGGTGCGTGATGCGTTCGCGTGCAAGCCGGCCGTCGCTGCCGAGACCGATGATTACGTGGCCATCTCCTCGGAGTTCCGGTCGCTGGCCCACCTTCCGGGAATCAAAGACGCGGAGATTTTCGAGCCCGGCCCCGAACGGATTTATTCATGGAACGTGTCGCCGAGCCTGGCCGGATGACGCCCCGCGAATCGACTTCTCCGATCGCCCCGACACCCGCCCTCGCGGATTCGCGCGGCCAACGTCGTCGAATGGGATCTGGCACGCACCGGCGTCCGCGCGCTGAACCAATGGCTGCATCACAACGCCTCGCGCGAGGGAGCCCCGGAAATTCGCGTGCTCAATCCGGACGGACAACACCACATCGCCGCCGGCCTTAATGCACCGCTGCAGGTCGAAATCGCCGGTCATGCCGGGTATTTCGTCGCCGGCATGAACCAGCTGGCCGACGTCGTAGTGCAGGGAAATGTCGGCTGGAGCGTCGCGGAAAACATGATGTCCGGCACGGTCCGAGTCAAAGGCTGTGCCTCCGAGAGCGCCGGGGCTTCGGGACACGGCGGCCTGCTGGTCATCGAGGGGGACGCCTCCTCGCGCTGCGGCATTTCGCTCAAAGGACTCGATATCGTTGTTGGCGGCAGCGTGGGACACATGTCGGCCTTTATGGCGCAAGCGGGCACGCTGGTGATTTGCGGCGACGCGGCTGCCGGACTGGGAGACTCGCTCTACGAAGCCGTGATCTACGTCCGCGGCACAATTCACGGACTGGGAACCGACGCCCGCGAGGAGCCCCTCGACCGCGGCCGATGTCGACAAGCTGAGCTCTTTGCTCGCCCGCGCCGGCTTTGACGACGCACCCGAATCGTTCAAACGGATTGCGTCTGCCAAGACGCTTTATCACTGGCACATCGACTCCTCCCACGCCTACTAACTCCGATGTCCGAACCCACGTCATTGGAAGAAAGTGCCGGATTCGACCGCCACGTCCTGGCCTACATTCACCAGGCGGCCGAGACCGGCCTTTACGAAATTCGCGGCTTGGGGGCCAAGCGCCGGATCCCGTCGTTCGACGATTTGGTCTTTCTCACGGCGTCGATCTCGCGGTATCCGCTCGAGGGCTATCGCGAAAAGTGCGTCACCAAGACGGTGCTGGGCACGCGCTTCGCAAAGCGGCCGCTCGAGCTCGAGATTCCGATCACCATCGCTGGGATGAGTTTCGGCGCTCTGTCGGCCAACGTCAAAGAAGCGCTGGGCACCGCGGCCACGCAGTGCGGCACCTCGACCACGACGGGCGACGGCGGCATGACGCCGGAAGAGCGTAAATCGTCGAAAACGTTGGTTTATCAGTGCCTGCCGTCGCGCTACGGCTTCAATCCGGACGACCTGCGACAAGCCGACGCGATCGAAATGGTCATCGGCCAGGGGGCCAAGCCGGGCGGCGGCGGCATGCTGCTTGGGGCAGAAAGTGAGTGCTCGCGTGGCGGCGATGCGGACGCTTCCCGAGGGTATCGATCAGCGGTCGGCCTGCCGCCATCCGGATTGGACCGGTCCTGACGACCTGGCGATCAAGCTCGAAGAGTTGCGCGAAATCACCGATTGGCAAGTGCCGATCTTCGTCAAGCTGGGAGCGACCCGCGTCCGCGACGACGTCAAGCTGGCCGTGAAGTCGGGGGCCGACGTGATCGTGCTCGACGGCATGCAAGGCGGCACCGCCGCGACTCAGCAAGTGTTTATCGAGCACGCCGGAATTCCCACGCTGGCCGCCCTGCCCCTGGCCGTCGAGGCGCTCGACGAAATGAACATGCTCGGCGAGGTGCAGCTGATCATTTCCGGCGGCATTCGCACCGGCGCCGACGTCGCGAAGGCACTCGCTTTGGGAGCCGATGCCGTTTCGATCGGCCAGGGCATGCTGATGGCCCTCGGTTGCAACCGTCCGGATTATCAAACGGCTGATGGACCTCGGGACGCCGGGGCCGATTACGAAGCGCTCGGCACGGCCCCCGGCTACTGTCATCACTGCCACACGGGACGTTGCCCTGTCGGCATCACCACGCAGGAGCCGGTGCTCGAGCGGCGGCTGACGCCGGCAGAAGGCGCGCGTCGCTTGCGAAACTACCTCAACGTACTCGCGATGGAGTTGACGACACTGGCCCGCGCCTGCGGCAAGTCGAACGTGCACCATCTCGAGCGGGAAGACCTCGTCGCGCTGACGATCGAGGCCGCGGCGATGGCCCGCGTCCCGCTGGCCGGCACGGCGTGGATTCCCGGCCAGCCATCGCTGCAGGGGATTTGAAGAGCGGCGCACGCGGTCAGCGGCCATGGTATTCGACAACGAGGACACCGCTGACTGCGTTCGCGGCTCTCTACAGGAAGGCACTGCATGACCACCGATCGCTCTCACCTTCGCGAAGCCCTGGAGCGCGACGGCATCGAGTTTCTGCTCGTGCAGTTCGTCGATATCCATGGGGCCGCGAAAACCAAGATGGTTCCGGTCGGCTGCCTGGACGACGTGCTCGACGTGGGAGCCGGCTTTGCGGGCGGCGCCCTGTGGGGGGCCGGCCAGGGTCCACACTCGCACGACATGCTGGCCCGCATCGACCCGCTCACCTACACGCGGCTTCCCTGGCATCCGAACACGGCCCGCTTCGCCGCAAACCTCTTTGTCGATGGCCAGCCGCATCCCGATTGCTGTCGGACGAACTTGATGCGGGTGCTGAGCGAGGCGCGTGCGAAAGGTTTTGTGCTCAACGTCGGCATGGAGCCGGAGTTCTTTCTGGTGACGCGCGCGGCGGACGGATCCATTCGACCGTGGGATCCGCAAGGCGTCGACCGGCTCCAAAAGCCATGCTACGACTTTCGCTCGATGGCTCCGGCCATGGACTTTTTGCAGGAACTGACGCAATCGCTCAACGGCCTCGGCTGGGGCGTGTATCAGGTCGATCATGAGGACGGCAATTCGCAGTTCGAGGTCAACTTCAACTATTCCGACGCTCTCACCACGGCCGACCGCATTACCTTCTTCAAGATGGCCACGGGTCAGATCGCCGGGAAATACGGCGCGCTCGCCACCCACATGGCCAAGCCGTTCGCCGACCAGACCGGCAGCGGGCTGCACGCCCACTTTCATTTGGCGGACGCTAAGAGCGGCAAGAACGTGTTCCTCGACGAGAGCGATTCCCGCGGCCTCGGCTTGTCACAAACCGCCTATCACTTTCTAGGCGGCGTGATCGATCATGCTCGAGCCCTCTGCGCGGTGACCAGCCCCACCGTCAATTGCTATAAGTGACTGCAGGTCGGCCAAGGACTTTATTCCACCCGCTCGGGATTCACCTGGACGCCGGCGTTCGCCGGTTACGGAGACAATAACCGGACCCAGATGATCCGCGTGGCGGGGCCCGGCCACTGCGAAGACCGCACGGTCTCGGCCGGCTGCAATCCCTACCTGGGTCTGGCGGCGATGGTTTCGGCGGGACTCGACGGCATCGCCTGCCGCCTCGATCCCGGTCCGCCGAATCTCGGCAACTTATATGAACGGTCGCTCGCGGAAATCGAGCAGCAAGGCCTGCGGCTGTTGCCGCAATCGCTCAACGAGGCACTGGGCGAATTTGCGACGGACGAGGTCGTCCGGGGCGGCCTGGGGGTGATCGCGGACGAATTTCTCGATCTCAAATCGAAGGAATGGAAAACGTACAACGGCAATGTGTCCTCGTGGGAAGTACAACAGTATTTGACCGCGCTTTAGTTCGGGATCGCGGGAGAACCGGGCTGCGTGTTGCGCGGCGCATTCTGTGCATTAGGCGAAAATGCCCTCGTCAGCATTCGACGTGATCGTGCTCGGAGTCGGCGGCGTAGGGAGCGCCGCGCTCGACCAGTTGGCACTTCGCGGCAGTTATGTGCTCGGACTCGATCGATTTGCGCCCGGAAATGATCGGGGTAGCTCGCACGGTCGCACGCGCTTGATCCGGCAGGCTTATTACGAGCATCCCGATTACGTGCCCCTGCTCAAACGGGCCTACGAGCTGTGGGCCGACTTGTCCGCCCGCGCGGAAGACCCTGTATCACGAAGTCGGCGTGCTGTGCGCGGGGCATCCCGATCGTCCCGTCATCTCGGGGGTTCTCGCGAGTGCTCGGCAACACGGTCTGGAAGTCGAGTCGCTCTCGGCGGCAGACGTCGCGGCGAGATTTCCCGGCTTCCGAGTTCCCGAGCCGCTGACTGCCGTCTTCGAGCGCCGGGCCGGGTATCTCGACTGCGAGGACGCCGTGCGAGCGGCCGCCGAGCAGGCCGTCAAGAACGATGCGTTCTTGCAAACCGATGCCAATGTGATCGAGTGGAAACCCGAGGGAAGCGGCGTCGCCGTGCGCACCGATCGCACGACCTATCATGCCGGCTCTTTGATCATCGCCGCGGGTGCCTGGTCGGGGTCGCTCCTGGCAGACCTCGGCAATCGCTTCGAGGTCCTGCGAAAATCCTTCTACTGGTACGAGGTGCCCGAGACTTATGCGGCCGATCGCGGCGCGCCGGGATTCATCTTCGAGACCGACGCCGGAAATTTTTACGGCTTTCCCGATATCGCCATGCAGGGACTCAAGGTTGGAGAGCACACGGGCGGACTGCAGGTCAGCGATCCGCTCGTCGTTGACCGTTCGCCCGACGCCGACGAGACCGCGCGGATCGACCGCTTTCTTTCGGCCTATTTGCCGGACGTCACGCGGCGGCAGCTCCACTTTGCGACCTGCCTCTACACGTTAAGTCCCGATCGCAATTTCGTGATCGACCGCCATCCGGAGCATCCGCAAGTTTGCTTTGCGGCCGGTCTCTCGGGTCACGGATTCAAGTTCGTGCCGGTGTTGGGCGAAGCGCTGGCCGACCTCGCCGAGCGCGGCAAAACCCGGTTGCCGATCGGCTTTCTCTCGTGTCGTCGCGACAGCCTGCAGACTGCCTAAGTTCACCTCTGCGCAACCGTCGCCGGCTGGACCTGTGCGCCGATCGTCGGTTCCGGTCGCGTGTACCAGTAGGCCCATAGGATGAATACGGCCTGCAACGGCAGCCGCAGCAAATGCGCGATCGGCGGGACACCGGGAAACAGCTCTTGATGCTGGTAGACATAAATGTTGGCGGGGAAGATGGCGACCAAGAGCAGAATCAATCCCCAGCCGGCCAGTCGCTGCAGCTTGCTCACCAGCAACATCGCCCCCAGCGCGATCTCGGCCACGCCGCTGATGTCGACCATCGCCTGATGCCACGGAATGTAGGGAGGCATGATCTTCAAGTAAAAGTCGGGGGTGCGGAAGTGCAGGATGCCGGCACTGATGAAGAAGAACGCGAACACCCAACGGGAAACGGTCTTCACGATCCGCATGGCAAACCTCGCTTCTCGCTTGCGTGACTCGCTGGCTCAAGTGGCGTGTTCGTCGACGCTCGGATCGTAACAGACCAGCTCGACAGTGTTCCCCTCCGGGTCGACAACGTAGAGGGAGCGCCAGTGGACCCAACCGTGTTCGGCAGTCGTGACATCCAGTCCGCAGTCGGCGAGCCGCCGCCGCTCCCGCTCGAAGTCCGCCAGCTCGATCTCGAAGGCGAGATGATCGACCGTGGTCGTCGCGGAATTCAATCCGGCAAATCCCGGATCGGACGAACGATCGAACAGGGCCAGCACCTGAATATGGCCGCCGAACCCTTCGGCCAGTCGAAAGAAGGCCGCTCGCTCGAACCGCCGCAGCAATTCGAGGCCGATGGTCTCTTGATAGAAGGCCTGCATCCGGTCGAGGTCAGTCACCCGCAAGGCGACCTCTCCCAACCCACGAATTCGAGACGCCATCGCGACTCTCCGCGCTGTTCGGTGCGCTAGTTGCAAAGCGAGTTCAGCCGATCGGGGCGGGCGCCGCGCGACTGCAGCGAACTGCGTGACGAGTCATCCGGCGAAATGTCGCACGGAAGACCCCAAATATGGTAGACCAACAGCGGACGCATTAAGGTCTGGCTGACGCGCGGCCTCACGGCAAGAGCTTGTAGAGAAAAATCATCGGCAGCGCGAACAGAAACAGCCAGCCGATCAGATCGATAAATAGCGGCGGAGATTCACGGAGCACGCCGCGATCAAAACCGGTGACGCTGAGCGCCTCGCGAAACCAAATCATGACGAGGCCCGGCAGACACAACCCGGTCGCGGCGGCCGCGACGATGCCGATGTTCCGCGAGACGCTCGAAAAGAAGACCGCCGCCAGCACATTCACCACGACGATCACCAACGCGACAATCCGCTCCTTGCTGAGGGCAAAGACATCCATCGGTGCTGCTCCTGCCGGGCGGCCGTAGGGCGATCGTGGGTGAATTTTCAGTTGAGCGCGTTGCAGCCGGTTCCCTTTGCCGGACCGGCATTTGTCGCCGGAGTCGACGACCGGCCCGGCTAGCACTCCACGCTCATAGCACCAGTAGACCCGTCACCGCCGGTGAAGGCAACTCCCAGTCTCGTCCTAATCCCTCGGCACCGATCGCGCCCCGTCTGCCACGGCGCCTCTTTTCGTCCAAATCGCTCTCATCGCGCTCCCAGAATTTGCCTGCATCTTGCGAGGGCCGAGCGGTCGAAGATAAAATCGGTGCTGCCGCAGCATTTGGGAGGCGGGCCCTCCAGATGGCGACCCCCTTCGAGCTTTCCTTTCCTTGCTTCATCGTCCGCCGCGACGACGCGTCACGGTTTGCCGTGGTGCAACTGCCGGACGGCCACCACGCCATCGCGATCCTGACCGATCCCAACCTCGTGCAGATGTTTCTGTTCGACCGCTGCTTCGATCAGGTCCACCACCGGCCGCTGCCGATCAACACCCCCGCCGGCCTGGCCCGCATTCTGACCAGGCACCTGCCTCCGGAGGTCACGCACGTCGTTTTCAACCCCAACGGAATCCAGCCCCGCATCGAATCGATCGAGCGACTCGTGGCCCTGCTCAAACGCCACCGCGTGACAATCGACGTCGTTGACTTCTAGGCCGCGCCGTCAATTCCCGCGTCGCATGAACCGATCGATTCGGGTCTATCGCGGCGAAATTCTCAAAGGCTGGCAAAACGCCGTGCGCAATTTTAGAATTCGAGCCGGTCTGGCGTTCCTCGTAGCGAGCCTGCGAAGGCTCGGCTTCAACAAACAGTGCGCGGCGACCTCGTCGCGGACACGTCGAACCGCTTTGTTCCCGTAGCTCAATTGGATAGAGCGTTGGCCTCCGGAGCCAAAGGTTGCAGGTTCGAATCCTGCCGGGAATACTGACTTGCGTCGACAACCTTTAGGTTGGCGCAGATTTTGGCACAGAAACCCCCGTCTGTGGCGAACAGACGAGGGGCGACTGAAGAGCGAGCACTCTGGCTCACCCTTGGAGCGTTTCAAGGTTCAAGCCGGAGAATCGTCATGCCGAAGTTCGCCAAGCCCTGGTGCCGAAAAGGACGCTGCTGGTATGCCACGCTGGACGGAAAGCAGATGGCTCTCGGATTGCAGCGCAAAGCGGCCTTTGAGCTCTATCACGATCTGATGCGTCGGCCGCTGGTTCGGGTCCTCGGTTGGCAAGCCTGTGACGACGTTGTTCCGGAGCACGAAGGGAATGTTGGTGATCAGCTCCAAGCGGCGGCTCAACGGGGTAAGAATCGTATAGGAACCGAGGTAGGCGTTGCTCGTGTTGGATCCGTTGAAGCCTTCGGCGAACGTGAAGAACGGCAGTCGGTAAAGGTTGCCGTCTGCAGCATTGTCTTTTGCTTCGGACGGGGGCCAGTTCCGACTTCAGCCCAAACTGTTATGCCTTCCTGGATTCGCATCACCCCAATGAAGGCCAGCCGCGCAACTCGTGCGACCCGCAATTCTCGGTCAACACTTGCCCTGCTAAAACTTGTCTCGCCAAAGTGCCTTGAACACGAGCGCATTTCGAACAACGCTCATTTACGGCTTCAGACCCGCCCGCGCACCTGCGCGGCTAACCAGATCGTTACCGATTAGGCAGGCCCGACAAACTCGACGATCGCCTGATCGACCGACATGTGTCGGCCAAAATAGCCGATCTGTTCTTCCATGCCTTCGGCGCGGAGCAAGTCGCGCACTCTTGCGTGCGCTTCCACGATCCGGAATTGAATTCCGCGGGCCGCCAGTTGCCGATGCAACGCCGCTAACATTGAGGCTGCGGCAACATTTCTATGTGCGGCGAATTCGACAGGTCGCAAACGACTAGGTGCAGCGACGGCGCGTCCCCAACCTTGGTCGACACGCGATTGCGCACGTGGTCGACGTTGAAGTAGAGCAACGACGCTTCCGGACGAAAAACGAGGACGCCGGGGGTCAACTCGTTGTCGGGATGTCGATCCAGGTCGGAATAGCGGCGTGTGCCCGGAATGCGCCCGAGAAAGGCAACATGAGGCCGCGCAGCCGTGGCGAGTAACAGCGACAGCGACACGACCACCGCCAGGAGCACGCCTTTCAGGATTCCGAGTACTAGGACGCCCCCGAGCGCCACCATCGCGATTGCGAACTCGAATCGACTCACCCGCCACAAGTGTCGCAGAGCCGCGATATCAATCAGGCCTTTCACGGCGACCAGCACAATCGCTGCCAGGACCACCATCGGAAGATTGCGTAAGAACTCGGTCAAATACAGCAGGCAGATTGCAATTGTCGCCGAAGCGAAGACGAGCGCGAGCGGTGTCCGCGCTCCAGCCTTGTCATTCACCGCCGATTGCGACAGTCCACCCGCGATCGGAAAGCCGTGAAAAAAGGCCGCAAGCAAGTTGGCTGCGCCCAGCGCCAGGAGTTCCTGGCGAGTATCGATCTCATAACCTCTCATCGCCGCCAACGTGCGAGCCGCAGAAACGCTCTCCACATACCTCAAAAGGAAACAGGCGGCGGCGAGTGGCAGGATTCCGTCCACGTCGCGAAATCGGAGGGAAGGCCACTCGAAGTCGGGCAATCCGGCGGGAAGCGAACCCACAATCGGCACGTTGCGCTCGCCCAATCCGGCAAACGACACCGTCAAGATGGCCAATGCGACGACGAGAAGAGCCACTGGCCGCCCTGGAAACAACTTGTCTCCCAGCAAGAGCAGAGAAATCGCCCCAATCCCAAGGGCGAGCACGAGAGGGTTTGTCTCTCCAAGCTGTCTGAGAAGAATCCAAGCCCGTTCGAAGAAGTTATCACCGCCGCCTGGAACGCCAAAAAGTTTGGGCAGCTGTGTGAGCGCGATCGTCAGCGCCGCGCCCGCCATGAATCCGGTAAAGATCGTTTCACTGATGAAGCTGACAAGTCCACTTAAGCGCAGGAGCCAAGCCAATCCGCCGAACGCCGCGACTGCCAGTGCTGTTAGTGAGGCGATTGCCGCTGAGCGCGTCGGATCGCCCGGTGCCATGCCAGCGACGGTCGCGCCAACCAGCATCGCGATGGCCGACGTCGGTCCGATTGCCAACTGCCGCGAAGTACCGAAGAGCGCGTAGCCGACACCTCCCACGAGATAGCAGTAAATCCCAAAGTGGGGTGGAAGCCCGGCCAGAGTTGCGTAGGCCAACGAGACTGGGATCGCATAGGCCACTTTTCGAGTGTCCCGGCGGGACCACTTGTCCCACCGCGCCGGCGGCCCAACGCTGACGCCGGCAACGAGGGTTGCCGGGGATCTTTCTCCCCCCTATGTGAAAACGGATCCCCATCACCGCCGGGGATCCTTTCCCCACCGGCAAGTCATTGGCCAGCGCCCCGCGTTCTGGAGCATCCCCTCGCTCGATCCTGTCGACCGCGCGAGTCCCGTCCCGGCGTTGGTCCAACGTCCCGCGTCCAAAGTCAGGATTGCGAACCTCGGACTATCGACCTTGGACTTCCTCGTGTCCGTTCCGCCTCTTTCGACCTTGGACCTTGGACTTCGTTCGTGTCCCGTCCCGACCTGCGATCGGGGGCGGGTCACGAATTTGCGGGTCACCGATATGAGTAAAAAATTGTGACCCAACCCCCCCGGGGTTTCACCTAGTCGTTTCTCGGTCACAGTTTGCCCGGCACTGAAATTTTCTCCTCTCTCGCGGCCGCAGGAGAGGGATGAGGGGGAGTCCGGTCGCGGCGCGCACCTACGGCTCGCGCCAAAAAGCCGCTTCCTCCATTCAGCCACAAAAAACCAAATCGGCCAAGATCAGTTTTTCGCAATTTCCGGGTCGCCGGGACGACTCGGTTGTAGCCGAGGGCGCCGCTGCGGGACGAGTCGATCTCGGGGCGCGTCTTCCAGTCGTCGAGGCCGCGCGGTAGTCGATCGTCGTCTGCACATAGATTTCTTGCTGCGTGAAGCAGCCGCGGCGCGGCGGCACATCCACAAATCTCGATCAATCCGTAGGCGAGTGTTGCGGTCACCGTGGGCGTGCCTGGGAAGCTGCGAGGGCCGACCCAAATTCAGCTTGAGGACTCAATGGCGCGGCTCCTGCCGGGTTTGAGCGCGCAAGCAGCCTGTGCTAGTTCGGACGTTTTAGCTTGATGCCGTACTTGCTTTCCATCTGTCGAGCGACGTCGGCCGTGCCCTGGTACAGCATCTTCCAAATTTCGTCGCGCTGGCCGGCTGACTTTTCGACTTGGGACTCTTGCTGACCACGGACCTGGTCGAGGTTGTCGACGCTGCTCACCCACAAGGGAACGTAAAGTGGACCGGAGAGAGAAGAGTAGCCGTAAAGGCGATAATCGACAGTTTCATCGGTCCGAATCGAACGTTCCAGCTCTGCGAGCTGCACGATCTCGCCGCGCAAAGAAGCGGCCAGTGCCAGCAATTCCTTGCTCACGTCTCGAGCCCAGTGGACCAGGGCCGGGTCGACGGCCGTCGTCGCAAGGGCCGCAATCCGGCGGGCGAATTGCTCGTGCCATAGCGCGGTCTTCTGGTATTCGGTCGCGTCGCGATTCTTGTAGAGCAGCGAGTTCAACAGGTCGCAAACTTTGTCGTAGTAGGCTGCGGACGCCAGGGCATTCGGCGTTCGGTCTTCTTTGCCGCCGGCTTCTTCGACCGAAATGTGCGGCGACTGGATCAGGCTGAGCAAGCGCCGCAGGCCCACCTCATCGAGAGGCGCCTCGAAGGTCATTGATTTCTCGGCGACCGTGGTTTTGGCGGCGGCCAGCGCGTGTGGACGAGCGCCCGCGTCGTCGAGCCACTGGGCAACGGCCTTCTCCAGCCCGTTTGCGTGCTTCCCGATCGGCAGGTCGAAGTCGAGTCGCAACTGGGCGACGATTGCCTGCGAGACTCGCACCGATATCCGCGCCATTTTGAGCGACGACAGAACCTTCGCCAGCCCTTCGATGTCGTCGGTCGCGCGGAGCTTCGGCGTCCCCACAATCCAATTCAGCACGGAGCGCGGGTTGAGCCTGCCTTTGAGATCGATGACGATTGCGACTTGATCGCTCGATTCGGCCTTGAGCGCGTCGACAATCGCCGGCGAGATCGGCGTCAACTGCTTTTCATCGAGTGCGGTAACCCACGCCGATGCGGCCTGGCGATTTGCCGGCTGCATCGCGCCGGTCAATCCGTTGGCAAGCTGAATGAAGCAGACGTTGCGAGGAGACATGACCGCGCCATGTCCGGCCAACTTTTCTATCGAAGCCATCTCGTGCTTGGCGATGTCTGCGATGATCGAGGAGCGATCCATCACATAAATCGAGTACGTCACCGGCTCGCCGCGGTTCGCCGAACCGACCGTCGTCGCCTGGATGATTTCTTTCACCCATGGCGGCCCGGAAAGGAGCCCCTCGGCATAGGCGGTACGAGCCTTGTCGAACCATTTGCCGCGCTTACCTAAGGGACTATTGACGAGACTCCGCATGTGCACGACCGCGATCGCATTACACGAGCCGGGGACCGCGCTGAACGGATCGTTCCCCCCCGCCACTCCCGCGGACCCGATCATTTCAAGGACGCCGATCATAAGCAGCGCAGAAATTAGCCGATCGATGAACATAAGACCTTACCCTTTCTCGCTCGGTCGTCCGGAAGCGATCCCCAGTCTCGTAATTTTCCCCAACACGCTGTTGCTCGATGTCGCCGGAGTCCAGCCGATGTTCTCCGCGCACGACGAGCGATCAGACTTTTGCAGTTCCTCATTCGGGATGCGGGCGAGGAAGCACGGGTTGGCGATCTTGTTGCCGTTGAGGTGCAGGATCGGCAGCACGCAGGCATCGCGAGCCGGATTGATGAACTTATTCCCGTGCCAACCGGTGGCGAGCGGCCCCGTTTCGGCTTCGCCATCACCCACGACGCAGGCGACGATCAGATTGGGGTTGTCGAATGCTGCTCCATAGGCATGGCTGAGCCCGTATCCGAGCTCGCCCCCCCACGTGGATGCTTCCCGGGGTCTCGGGCGCGACATGGCTGGGAATCCCGCCCGGGAAGCTAAATTGCTTGAACAACTTCCGCATCCCGTCGGCATCCTGGCCGATGTTGGGATAGACCTCACTTTAGGTGCCTTCCAGATAGGCGTGCGCGACCAGGGATGGCCCGCCGTGACCCGGACCGATGACGTAAATCATTTCTAGCTCGTCGCTTGATGCTTGATCACCCGGTTGAGGTGAACGTAGAGCATGTTCATCCCCGGCGACGTCCCCCAATGGCCCAGCAGCCTTGGCTTGATGTGTTCGCGCTTCAGCGGTTCGCGGAGGAGCGGATTGTCGAGGAGATAGATTTGGCCCACCGACAGGTAGTTGGAGGCCCGCCAATAGGCGTCCATCTTCCGCAGTTCGTCGGCCGAAAGCCGATTCGCGGGGGCGGCCGTGTTTTGGCCATAGCCAGTCTTGCAATCTCGTCTTGTTGTTGTGGCGGGCATGTTGATCGCTCCTCATGACTGCGCGAAACTTCTGCCACGGTTCGACAAACGACCGATCCCTGACTTCGTGCCGATTCTCTTCGCCACTGCACTTGAACTGACCGCTGTTTCACTTGCTGTAAATGAGCCCGTGAAACGTTGGGTAGGCCGCCGACCATCTTGAACGAGAACCGAACTTTCCACGGAGCCGTCAAAGTTCGCCGAAGGCCTATGCCGACGTTCTCGCTCAACGAAAGAACGCGTGCCGCAATGACACCCCTTGGTGCCGCAGTGTGCGGCGCCAAGGGGTTTTTTCGCCGTCAGCAAGGTCGGCCCCCGTTTCGGCTGGCCCATGCCGACCGATCGATTTAATTTGTGAAGTCCTTCGCGCGGCGAATCGTCTGGCAGATTCCCCGGACCGTCTCTTTGTAGTAATCCTCGATTTTGGAATCGGCGACGAATGCCGCGCCGACGAATTGGCCGTCGCCGGCATCAAAAACTCCAGTCGCGAACACGACGCCCACGCCGGTCTTCTTTCCCTTTCCCGTGCCGGTAATCACCGTGGCACCGCCCTTCGTCTCGCGCGGCCGATCGAACTTGACGTCCGTCAGGTAATTCTTGGCCAAGCTTTCCTCGAGCTTTTTGATCCCGGCCTGTTTGTCATCGACGCCTTTGAGGAGGACGAGCATCGAATAGACCTGGCCATCTCCACTGACGGCCGAGATGTAGTTGGCGCCAGTCTTTTGGTTCCAGTCAGCCGGAAACGTAATC
The DNA here is from genome assembly GCA_963800135.1 of uncultured Planctomycetaceae bacterium. Lineage (GTDB taxonomy): Bacteria > Planctomycetota > Planctomycetia > Planctomycetales > Planctomycetaceae > DASPSM01. Next base: position 371,528 of record CAWCZR010000007.1, read on the forward strand.
CCCACGACCGGCTTGTTATCCTTGCGAATCACGGCTTCGACGCCGGGCTTCGTGGGAGCGCCGGCAGCGGTCGGACCCAAGACCTCCGGCGGCGCTTCGTAGAAGTTCGAGTGCTGGGCGTTCTGATAGTCCGCGGTCGTTTGGTATTGTCCCCGCGCTTGCGTTTCCCGATTAATGGCGGCACGGGTCGCGCCCGTCACGACACCAATCTTGGCGCCGGTCGCCGCTCCTTCGCTCCCGCCAACCATTCCGCCAACGACGGCTCCGCGCATCCCGCCGCTGACCGCTCCGCCCCCCCTCCGCTGAGCCATTGCGTGAGGAGCCAAAGTCACCAGCGCTAACACAGCAACTCCAAGAATTCGTAACCTGGTCATCGTCAGTTCTCCTCTTTCAACGGTTGCCGTACCTTCGAGCTTCGTCCACAACCCAATTTCGGCCCGCTAAGCATCCAAGCGTTTCCGTGCCCGTAACCACCGACGCACCGGTCTGTTCACCGGCTTAATCGAGCAAAAAGTCCGCTCGGCCCTCGTACGCGGATGTTCGTGCGCAGTGTCCGTTCGGCCCAGAACGCAAATGTCTGTGAGCAAATGGCCGTTCGGATCCGCAAGCAAACGCGACCGAAGACCGCAACTCGTTCTCACCGATGAATCGCGCTCGCCTTAGCCACGCGCTTGCCGTCGACGAGTCTCGGACTCCGCGAGCTCCGTCGAGTGGATCAGAGCGAATCGCAAAACTCCGCCCCTCGGACGAAATTTGAGGAAGTTGCAGAAGGGTCGCTGCATATTAAGACTTCGCAATGTGATTCGCACGTCAAATAATTGAATTTCCTGAAAAAAGAAAGTTCCGGTCGGGTTCGCGCGACCGAATTGCGGTGATGGCCGTCACGATGGGACTCGTGCAACTCCTTGATGCCCGATCGGATTCCTGTTGCACGACCCGTTTAAGCCTATGGCCCGCTCGTCATCTCGCTCATGACCTTCGCATCGCTCGCGTGGCTCTTGCGAACTTCGCCGGACGCATGAATCAGACGGCGGGACCGGCGGCAGGCTGGGGGCATCCTCCCGGCGATCCTGCTAGCAAACGCGCAGCAACTTTAATTCCCTCCCTTCCCCAGCTTCTTGGCACAATCACATCGACCGACGCACCGGAGCCCCGCGCACGCATCTCAAAAACGTTCCCTTTTCCGGTTTTCTGCAGGCCGAAACCGAAAGGCGGCGGTCTCGGGACAATTTCACTCCCAGAAACTCATCGAGAACGTCGCCATACGAGTAGCGCTTTGACGCCCGTCAATTCAACTCAAGGGGGAGCGCGGGGCCACAATCGACGGACGAAAAGACTTGCTCGAGCGCGACGTGGTTGAGTCAACGGCGGGGGATGGGGAGGGGATTCGACGAGTTTCCAGGAATCCGACTTCGATCAACCGCCTTGATCGGTGATCGAATTCGGACAGTGCGCGCGGTAATGATGCGCCAGTCCCCGGGCAGTCCATTCTCGGAGGTTCCGGAGTTCGACAGCCAACCTTGTCCGATTTGAATTGCCCAATGAGGTCGGACTGTTCACTTCGCCTTGGTCAGCCAGCGATCGAATTGGTCGGCGAATGCTTGCCGGTGTCGTGCGCTGAAATTCGCTGGCCCCCCAGTGATCAGGCCTTCGCCGCGCAGTCCATCTAACAAATTTCGGGCGGCAAGTCGCTCGCCAACATTCGCATCGGTGTACAGTTCGCCGCGGGGATCGAGGGCTTGGCCCCCTTTCGACACCACTTGTGCAGCGAGCGGAATGTCAGCCGTGACCACCAGATCTCCGGGTGCGACCAAGCCGACAATGTATTGGTCCGCGACGTTGACGCCCGCGCGGACGCAAACGCTGCTGATGAACGGCGACGCTGGGGTACGCAGGGGTCGATTGGCGACAAGTGTCACCTTGATCTTGCGCCTCTTTGCCGCGCGATACAGCAACTCCTTGATTTCGCCGGGACACCCGTCAGCGTCGACCCAAATCTGCATGTCGCAGGTCCGTATTCCCTCTCTCACATTTGCGATGCCAATGGTCCATTGCTCGATACTTCGGCACGCGCTCTCGGCACTGGGCAGAGTGCCGCCTCAAGGGCCCGACCGCCCCGATACGTCTCTAACGACTGCGCGACTGAACGGCCAGCAGACGTCGGATCTAACGGCGTTTTCCTCCCACCATGCGATCATCAGATCATCATACGCCGTTGTCCGGTGTCGCTCCCGAGCAACCGGGCCTAGGACGCCTCATAGGCCTTCTTCAGCCATCCAAGAAGTTCCTTGTTTATTTCCGCAGTCTTGGAGAGGCGCACGCGGTGGCTGACCATGGCGTTGAAACTGCCAGACGCCTCAAGCCGCCCCATCGGATCTGTGCCCTTCAGATTGATGCCTACATCCAGGCGGGTCGCCGTGGAAGGCTGGAGTATGGCAAACTGCTTGTTTCGGCGCAGGCTGACATAAGCCTTCTTGGGAGAAACCTCGATGTCGTTGCCGAAACCCTGAATCTTGGTCAGCAACTGGTCGTAAAGCGGACGCAGCCCGGCCTTGGCCCCGGCATACTGAGCGTCCACAAGAGCACCGGTGTCGCTGGCTGTGTGGCTGTCCGACTTCAAGGCTTGCAAGGCAATCATGTTGGCAAAGCCGTGTGTCAGGCCGTGTTCTTCCTTGAGCAGCTTCATGAATTCCTTGTGTTTGGATCGCTTGCTGCCGCGGACGATCGCCAGCCATTCTTCGAGTGATTTCCCAGTTTTCTCGGCCATTCCCGCAATCATGGCTGCTTTCATTGCTTCCGGCGATTTGGCCATCGGTGGATTCTCCTAGAGGACTGGGTTGATATTTCCCTGATCTATGATCCCACTCGGCGCTGACTGCTTCCTGCCGAAGACGAACGAATCCAACAGGCTTTTTTCGTCTCAGGTTCAATCACCGGCAACTTCGTGAGATTTGCCTGTCACGGCGGCGCTTATCGCTCCTCAAACGGAGCGTCCCGGATTCCACGAGTTCCTGAGACTCACGTGCCGCTGACAGAATGGCTGTCCGAAACCGGACAGGCGCAACGAGGTGATGCGCCATTCCCGCAATTGGGTCGCCTTCCGGATTGGAAAGGAAAAGGAATGAGTTTTTGAAAACAGGCACGCCGGTGCTCGGGTATTCAAAGTCTGTTCGCCAGGCGCGGCTCAAAAGGGCGACCCACGGTCGCACACACCGACCGCTTTCAAATCCAGGACACCAAGTGGCGACAGGTGGCGCCAGCAAGATGCTAAGCGCCGCCTCGATTGGACCGGCTTATCGCCGAGTTGTTCAAACTGGGACAGCAACGCCTTCCAGACCTTCGCTCCTGCCACTAATTGGCCCGCGCCTGCGAGCGTCAGGCTCGCTGCACCCTGACCGAGCATGCCTTGTAAGCCGGCTGCTTCGAGTACGGGTCAAAGACCGCATCGGTCAGGCGGTTGGTCGCCGCGTCGTGCATGGGCAGGAAGACCTGGCCGGAGGCGATCGTCGGCGTGACGAATGCCCGCGCTCGGACTTGTCCGCGCGGCGACTCGACAAAGACCCAATCGTTGGGGCTGATGCCGAACCGCTGGGCGTCCGCAGGATTGATCTCCGCGACCAAGTGCTTGGGGGACAAGGCGCGCAACACCGCAGACTTGGCGGTGCGCGTTTCGGTGTGCCACTGGGCAACGTTCCCCCGCCCGGTGAAGCAAGAGCAGCGGGAACCGTTCGCTGGGCGGTTCGGTAAGGGGGCGCGGGGCCTCGAAGATGAACCGCGCTCTGCCGCCTGGGTGATAGAAGACGCCGTCCTCGAAGAGACGCCGGTGGGTGGCTGCGTTGGTCGCGTTTTCCGGCAGGGGCCATTGAATGCCGCCCTGCTCGTCGAGCATTTGCTCGTCGACAATTCCGGAAAAATCGCACGGGTGATCGCACGAGAGCTGCTTCAGGATTTGGAACACGGCCGCGGGCGAATCCCAGTCCTCGAACAAATCGCGACAGCCCCAATACTGGGCGATCAACTGGAAGATCGCGAAGTCCGATTTGGCCTCGCCCGGCGCGTCGGCCACCTTTTTGAAAGCGCCGATTCGCCGCTCCGAATTGATGAATGTTCCCTCTTTTTCTCCCCACCCCGCCGCGGGCAAAATCAGGTCCGCGCACTGAGCCGTTTCGGTCGTGTGGTACATGTCTTGTACGACAAGAAAATCGAGACGTTTCGGTTACTTGGACCTCGTCGGCCGGCAGAACATCATCGATCCGAATCTGCAATTCAGCATCAATCCGACGAATTGGATGTTCATCGGCGCGCAGGGGCACTTCTTCTATCTGGCGAGCGCCCGCGACGCCTTGTACAGCGCGGCCGGGCAAGTTCTGTTCGTCGATCCCAAGGGGAGCGATGGTACGCACGTGGGAAACGAACTTGATCTCTACTCCGTCATCTACCAATCCCTTCTCATCGGCTACTCGCACATGTTTGAGGGGGGCTTCCTGGAGGCCGCAAACGTCTCCCCCGCGCCCAACATGTTTTACGCCCAATACAGGTTCAAATGGTGAAAGACTCCTTGCACTTTTACGCGCGCCGGAACGACGCACCGAAAGCACCCAGTACGGATGCCGAGAACGTTCATTTTCTGAATTTGAGCAGTCCCAGCAGAAGTGGGAAATTCTCGGGGCAACGTCAGTCCCGAAAACTCATCTCGGAAATCAAATTCCCGTTGCAGGTTCGAATCCTGCCGGGAACTGACCCGTATTTGTAAATCATCGTCTCACCAGAACTTGCGACAACATCGACGATCGCGTAACAGGCTCAAAACGGTCGAGTAAACCCAAAACACCGGGAAAATCGATAGGTCGCTCTACCCGCTGGGATAGCGCACCTCGTCAGTGATGATGAGGTTTTTTGTTGCGCTGACCCTTAGCATGAACAAGACACGAACTTCACGGTAAAGGATGCCTTCAACCTTTTGGTCGCCTCGTTCCTTATCCTGATAGGAATGCACGTTGTTGAACTCAGTTGGCTTTGGTCGGTTGCGGCGCTGGCGGCATTCTGGTTTGGAATGATGGCAGCGGTCTCGCTCATGGCTTGCGAGTGGGATTTGGCTTGGTGTCTGGGCGTTTGGCAATTCGTTCTTTTCGAGGGTCCTTATCGTTGGGTCCGGGAGAGGTTCACAAGGCCTCTGAAAACCGATCCAGAATCGCAAGCGAAGCGACTCTCAGACGTGCTGCAGATCCCGCTTGTGGATGCGGAACTCGCGCTGGAATTGAGCGAGGCTTTCTTTCGTCCGACCGACAATCTTGAGTTGAACAACGAAGCAATGGATCTTTTCCTGACCCCCGCTCCCCATAACGAGACTTGGCGGACACGAGCGGCTGAGTGCTGTGAAAAACTGCGAGCGCTCAATCAAAAACGGTCCGCTCTGCTGCCGGCAACGCCCCAGCGGGCCTAACCAGCCAGACCGAACGCAGGCGTACCCACGTGCCTCGCGCCGTGCGGCTCAACTCTCTCTCGAGAGAACGCGGTCCTGTTCCCCCGATCTGCGATGTGTCCCGTCCCGCCGATCCAGATGTTGTCCCGTCCCATTCGCGTCCCGTCCCCCGGGGAGCCGGCGGGATGGGGGGAGGTCAACTACTTTGGTGGGTCAACAACCGAGTGAAACAAAGTGTCCCGACCCATCGGCTTTGCCTAGAAAGTCGCGTTTGCCCAGAAAAGGCGTGAGTTGCCCAGAAAATCAGTGGGGCGGCGGAGGGACAAATCCGGGTGGCATCTCCTCGATTTTCATGGTCATTCCAGCCGCAGTGTGAACTTCAATCTCGCATCCAGATTGGTCGGCGCGTCTCGTGATGAATTTGCCTAAACCTTGGATGTCTAGCATCTCGCCACCGGGCGTTTGGCTGACGAGCACACGCATCTCGATCCCGCCGTTTTTACGGACTTTTATTCCGAATGGCCAGTTCTCAAACACCGCGTTCCTGATGCCCACTCCGCCGACCCTTATGTATCCGCCTTGCTCCGGCATCAGGCATTCGAAGCTGTCTGCCGCCTTGATAAGAATTCCGGTCGGCGTATACAGCTCGGCCGATGCCTTCAACGCCGATGCTCCGGCGTGGCGCAACTCGAATAATGTCTGCCCAGAAAGCTCACAAGCAACCACCCCAGGAAGGTGCCGCAAATTCAAATTCGCCTTTTCCCCCTCTTCCGTAAGGAACATACGCGCCCCCTTAACCACGGCGAGGGGCGTTCCGTCTGGGTGGAAAATGTGGAAATGCGTGCTGTATCCAGCGGATTCTACGTCCCCGACCGAAATCAGTGGCACATCCTCAAATTGCAGGATCGTGGGGACGTTTCGAAATGTAAGCGTCCCGATTTGCACCTCCGGGGAATTTTGAAACACAAGATCCATTCGCAATCTCCATGAAGCCGGTTTGAAAAATGGGCGATTCCGCGCCTCTCACAAGGGAACAGAAGTTACAGGCAGAGATCAACAGGCTGCGGAGGGCGTTAGAGGCGCTGATTCCGTGGGCCGGATTAGCGCCGGAGGGTCCGTCCTGGGCAACCCCAGAGGCCAAGCAGCGCAATCGCGAAATGTTCAACAAGGCGATGGACAACGCCTGCGCATGCTTCCCGCAAGACTATAACGGATTTGAACAAATAGCGCGGTCCAATTGACCCGCAAGCGAACCAATTCCATGCACTGCTGTCTCAATCTGAATGCCTACCTTCTCAGATCCGGTGTGCCTTCGCCGTCGCGGTCGATAAAGCCCCCAGAGCGTCCCGCGACCTTGGGATTCTGCCCAGAAAAGCGGATCGATCCCTAACTCGTACATAGGGCCGCGTTGACAGCGCTCGTGCTCGTAATCGCTACTGCGGTTACGGCCACCTTGTCGACGGTCAGTTATTGCGTCGGGCGAAACACGGATTCCGAACTGCGATTTTTCGAGCCACGGCGCCCGCCGACAGTCGACGAAGTTCTCGTCGCCTGTCCGATCGAGTACGCACTTCGGTCGGACGAATCAAATGAAGTGATTTTCTTGGGTGACAGCACGAGCCGCGCTGGCGTTGATCCGATTCTCTTCGAGCGTCTCTCCGGTCTACGAGGGTTCAATTTGGCGAACCAGGGCAGAATCGGCCCGATGGGATTCTTGATTACGGGTAAAGCCTATCTTTCGCACCACCCGCGGCCGCGACTAGTCGTCCTGGGCATGTCGCCCCTCGCATTTGAGTACGGTGCGACCGAAATCGCAGACAAAATGAATAGCACGATGCAAGCCCGCTTCGAGGCTAACTACGGCCCCGAAGTGCCGGGTCTAATACCGCTGAGACAAAGCACGAGTTATTTCATTCAGCGTGGATCACTGAGTGCGTGGAGCGCAATCGCGACGGGGTTCCACGAGCGCGATCTCGATGTCCGTGACTTGCCCGTCGTCGGGGGTCCGAAAACAGCGCGGTCCATGACGTTCCGGTCGATTCAACAGAGCGTACTCAAATCACGTGGCTTCTGGCCTGTAAGTGGGGATCATGCGCCAAGGCCGGAGATCGAATCGCCGGGAGAGCTGGCGAAGATCCACACCGAATGGGATCGGAGCGTCCGACTGCTGGCTGAAACCTGTCAGAATGCAGGCGTTCCGCTTCTCATCCGATTCTCCCCAATGCCAAGTGACCTTTCGCACGTGAAGGATTTCTCGACTATCGAACAGTGGTCGCGAGATTTGCAAGCGACTTACCCGAACGTGCATGTCGGAAGCCCCATTTTGCTCTGGTACGATCCGAAGCTATGCTGGGACCACATCCACCTGAATGCGCCGGGCGTTGCGGCTTACATGGCACAACTTGCGACAGAGGCCCACGAAGTTCTCAGGGACGCGAAAGCCTCGAGGACGGCCTTCGGGTCGTGATTTTGTACCCAATCGGCCCACAAACCGACGAGAGGTTTCGATAGAGCGTCCAATTGATGACCTGTTTCACACTGTTTGCATCATTGCACCCAGTAGACCGGATCCGCAAGAGGCGTCGGCTGACGAGAAATAGGACGCCGGCCGAGCGGAGCTTGGAACCGAGGAAGAGAGTTACGCGGAGATTGCCTTCCTTCCACGGGTGAGGGACAATCGCCCCCTGTGGATCGCTTCCCAATAGGCACTTCGTTCCGCAATCCACGGCTGCGATCGGCCAGGCTCGCACTCTTGGCGGTCCTGGGGACGCTGGCCATTTTTTCCGGCGCTGCATTTGCCACATGCGCGCTGATGGACCGCGACCTCCGCTTCCTCGATCCCTATCGCCAGCCAAGCATCGATGAGGCGATGGTGCTTTGCCCGATGGAATACGCCGTCGGATCCGACGAGCTGAATGACGTGATATTCCTGGGCGGAAGCTCGTGCCGTTGCGGGATCGACCCCCGGCAGCTCCCGGTCCGAGGGTACAACCTGGGAAGCCATGCGGGACTGCAACCGCAAGCAATCTTGCTGACGCTGAGAGGCTACTTCGCCCACCATCCTGCACCAAAGGTCGTCACGCTCTGTCTCAGCCCAATCTCTTTTGACTTCCGGGATGACGATGAATGGGCGAGCGGAATGACCACCCGGTTCGACACTGCCTATGGCGCCACATTCGGCGAGCCTGCCGCGGCGCTCCAAACGGCGGGGCGATTTGTCAGGCGCAGGATTTGGTCAAGTCGTCATCTGCCGCCAGCCCGACTTACGAGGGGAAACGCTGCGCGGATACGAAGGTGAGACCTACTGGAGCTACCGAGCCAAGGTCGCCGAAGGCCGCGGATTCTTCGCGATCGGAGATGGGCGCAACAAAGACTGCCGGCTGACGAATTTGGATCTTCCGTTCACCGTTAGCGGACGATGGTCGCAACTGGTCGCCGCCCTTGATCGCGAGTGCGAACCACACGGATGCAAACTGCTCGTGCTATTCACGCCGGTATGCCGCGAACTGGTCGCTCGCCGAGACATGACCGAGGCGAATCGCTGGTTCGCGCGGGTCGCGGCCGACAATCCGCGCGTCGCGACCCGACGCAGCGCCATCTGGTCAATGGCGGACGAGTGCATGTTCGACCCCGTCCACCTGAATCGTGCCGGCGTGGCCCGCTTCATGCCGATCGTCGCTGCGGACGTCCAAGCCATGCTGGGCAAGTGACCCAATGCAATTCTTCTGCCCGGAATGCGGCGGTTCGATTCGTTGCCGGCGAGACGACGCCGGACAGATGGTGAGTCGCCCGCGCCACTCGCATCGATACCGCTAGAATGGCTGGCAGGTCAGAATTCTCACGGAGGGGAGCACGATGCCGCACGCGACAGAGCCGCCGCAACTGGTCGAGTTACCGCAGCCTGTTTGCCGAACTGGAAATCGCCAGCCCCAATGCCCCCAGGGCAGGGATCCGCTTCGCTGTAAAGCGGTTGCGGGACCCGTGGCGCGACTTTTGGGCCGCGGACTCGTTCCGCGAGACGGCGTTCGGCGGGCCCCGGCTGCCAGGGCGAGAAGAAGGACCATGCTGACGCGCATGCTCCTTCTTCTTCTGTGCGTCACGTCGATCTCATGCGCCGACGAGCCGCCGCCTGCGCCTCCTCCGGATACGCACGCTCAAGAGGCCGCCGCACGGTTGAACGCGGCGTCAATGGCCGTCAAAAAGGAAGAGAGAAAGCTTTACTTGCTCAAGCGGGACCTGGAGCCGCAGGAACAGGCTGCCGCCTATCACGTCTTTTCCACGACGCTGCCGCCGGAGTTGACTATCAAAGGGCTGCGTACAGTTTATCTCGACCCTCGCAAGGGCGGCGACAGCATCAACTTCGAGGAACCCGACGACCGCACAGATGCCGAACAGGACAATCTGCAAAAAGTGCGTGATTTCGCCAACAAGTTCGCGGCGGACTGCCGGCAGCCTGATTCGCCGACGGCGAAGAAGATCGCCGCGGAAATCGACGCGCTTCCGCTCACGAAAGAGTTGCACCAGCAACAAGAGCTCGTGGAAAAACTCCGCCGCGAGCGTAACGAGGCGCAGGCTGCGATGCCGCCGGAGGAGCCTCGCCCGTCGTCTCCAGACTGAGTCCCGAGCCTGCCAAACGCTCGGGTGCTCCGCATCGCCCCGTCACCCTACCCTACGCGCCTTCGACTCGATCAGCCGGGACGTGCGGCCGCTCCGCCGGCCGGGTATAAGTGGCTCGGCGCGTCAGGGAGATTAGCAATGCTGGATGAGACTCTCAGCCGGCGGGATTTTCACAAAGCGGGTGCCGCTTCTTTGGCCGGCGCGGTGAGCGTTGCCGCTTCTGGTGCGTCCCTCCGGGCGGCAGCTGCCTCAAATCAAAAACGGCTGGCGTTTATTGGCGTCGGCAATCGGGGCGGGCAGCTGCTCAGCGCTTTCCTCGACCATCCCGATGCCAAGGTTGTCGCGCTGTGCGACATCTACCAGCCCTATTTGCAACGCGCGCAGAAGCAAGTCGGCGGCAAGGTGGAAACCTATGACGACTTTCGCCGCGTGCTCGACCGCAAAGACATCGACGCCGTCGTGATCGCCACACCCGATCATTGGCACGCCGTCCAAATGATCCTCGCCTGCCAGGCAGGGAAAGATGTCTACGTCGAAAAGCCGCTCTCGGTCACGATCCGCGAAGGGCGGCGGATGGTCGACGCGGCCCGCAAGCACAATCGCGTGGTGCAGGTCGGCACGCATCGACGTTCGTCACGCTTGTACGCCGACCTGGTGAGTCGCGTCACCGGCGGCGCCCTCGGCAAAGTGACCGTCGCTCGGACCTATCGGCTCAGCAACATGTTTCCCGAGGGCATCGGCAAAGCTCCGCCCAGCGATCCACCGGCGGGCACCAATTGGGACATGTGGCTCGGCCCCCGCGCCGCGCGACCGTTTCAAGCCACGATCGCCCCGTACAAGTTTCGCTGGTGGGACGCGTACTCCTCGCAGATCGCCAACTGGGGCGTGCACTACCTCGACGCCATCCGCTGGGTACTGGGAGAAGAGGCCCCGGCCAGCATCTCGGCGCACGGCGGCCGCTTTGCCATCGACGATGACCGCACCATCCCCGACACGCTCGAGGCGGTCTTCGAGTTGGCGTCGGGCCGGCTGGCCCTCTTCGGTCAATACGAGGCCAGCAGCAACCCCTCGATGCGCAGCGGCGAAATTGAATTTCGCGGCACGCTCGGCACCGCCTACAGCGCGGAGCGCAGCTTCGAGTTCATCGCCGAGCGATCCGGACAGTTTCAAAAGGAGATACCTTGCACGACGCCGGTCCGCGTGAACAGTCAAGACGGCGACCTCACGTGGCAGCACGCACGGAACTTTCTCGACTGCGTCGTCTCAAGAAGCCGGCCGAATGCGGACGTGGAGACCGGCCATCGCTCGACAACGTTCGCCCACCTGGCCAATCTCGCCCTCGCCACCCGCGCGCGCCTCGACTGGGACGCGAAGACCGAGCGCGTCACCAATCACCCGCCCGCCAACGAGCTGCTCGATTACGAATATCGCGAGCCCTGGCGGTCGCTGCAGCAGGGCTGAAAGCCGCCGGATTAATACTCAATTCACCGACCTGAGCTCGGGGATGTGGCGCGGTCGTCCCTTTTCCGTGAGCCCCGCTTTCCTTGAGCCCCGCCAGACGTGTGGCGATACTGTGTCGGGATTGATTCCCTCCCGGTTGGGCTTCCGGGATTCCGAGACGGTTTTTCCAAAGAGTCGGCAAGCGTGATCCGTCGGCACGACGCCGGATCGGTGCGCGCAGCGACCAGTCCACTGAGGAAACGCGGAAGCCTCCCGTGTCGCGAATCGCCGCCCTAGAAAACGAAAAGAGCGCCGCGCTGCCGGGCGGTTTTCGACTGGCGGTGACCGGGCCTGCGCAGCGCAATCCCACCATCCACGTCGTCAACCTGCCGTTCGTGCTGATCGGCCGGGCACGGGCCGCTGGTCTGCGTCTCGATCATCCCGAGGTCAGTCGCCGTCATCTTTATCTTCAGGTGCTCTTCGGGCGGGTTTACTGCCTCGATCTGAGCGCCGGGGAATCGCCAACCGCCGATGCGCCAATGTCCGGGCGTTGGCTGGAGCCGGACGAAGTCATCGCCGTTGGTCCCTACCAGGTGCGACTCGTCGACGTCGCCGAGACGGCCGCCCCCAGCGAACCACTGCCGGCCGGCTTCAGTCCGCTCGAGCGATACGCCGGGCAGCTCGGGCCGATGCCGAAGGTCGAGATCGAATTCTTCACCAGCGTCGCCTACCAAGCCAACTCGACGATGACGCGGCTCATCGTTCTGGGGGGAACTTCCGATCGCTGCAAGTTAAGACTTCAGAACAAAAGCATCTCCGCAATTCACTTCGCCTTGGTGCTGATGCACGACGGCTTGTGGGTGGCCGATCTCGCAGGCAAAACAGGAGCCTTCGTCAACAATCGGACGGCGCACTTCGCCCGGATCGGCGACGGCGACGAACTGCAGGTCGGCACCTTCCGGCTCCGCGCGGTACACGGGCGAGAACCTGGGCGGTTCAGCGTCGGTCATCGACATACCGGAGAGCGAGCGGCCGCCGAGCATTCCGGCTCCGCCGGCGCCCCACTTGCCGGTCGAGACCTTCCTCAGCGAAGAACGCTCCCTGCTCGACCAGCGGCTGCACGAACTCGACACCGAACGAACGCAACTCGAGGGCCAACGAACGGAGCTCGCAGTCCAGCGCGATGAGCTCGAGGCCCAGCGGACGCAGCTGGCAGCCCAAGCCGACCAAATCGCCGAGGAGCAGCGGGCCGTCGAGACGGCACGCCGGGAACTCGAGGATTCGCGACGGCAAGCCGAGCAAGAGCGCCAGAGCGAAATCGACAAGCTGCGAGAGGAGTCACGGCGGGAAGAGGAATCTCGCGCCAAACTCCGTGAGGAACTCGAAGAGAACCGCAGGGAAATCGCAGCCCAACGCTCGGAACTCGAGGCGGATCGCTCGGCCCTCGAGGCGAAACGAGCGGCTCTCGACGAAGAGCAGCAAAGCCTGGCTGCCGCCCAGGAACGACTCAACGACGTCGCTCAAGCAGAACAGCAGCTCGCCTTGGCCCAGGCGGAGCTTGAGCAACTTCGGCAGGATGCTGAGCAGGAACGCCGACGACTTGGGGAGGAGCGCAACGCGCTCGAACAATCACGCCGCCAGTTCGCGGCGGATTCCACTCAGCTCGAATCGCAACGAACGGACTTGCAAGCGGCTCAGGCACAAATCGAGTCGGCCCGGACTCAACTGGAGCGAGAACGAACGGAGCTGGCTCGGCAGAGCGACGCCTTGCGTGCCGAGCGGCAAGATCACGAGCAACGTCACGTGACGCTGCAGGTGGCCGAATCTCGGCTCACGCTCCTGGGCGATCAGCATGAGGCGAAGCAACGAACGCTACTCACGTTGCGGGCCGACCTGGAGGCCCAACAGGCGGCCGTCGAAGCCATGCGCCGCGAGAGCGCGGCCGAGCAGACACGACTCGCCGACGTGCAGAGCACCCTCTCGCGACTCAGCGAAGCACTCGATCGCGATCGGGCGACGTTGAACTCGGATCGAGCCGCGCTCAAGAAGGAAGATACCGAGCAGGCCGCGAACGCGCGGCGGCTGGCGAACGACGCGCAACGACTGGCGGCTCGCCAGCGCGACGTCGATGAACTCGCGCGACGGGCTTCGGCAGAGCGCACCAAGCTTGAGGGGGAACGGACCAAAATCGACTGCGGGCGAACGACACTGGAGGCCGAGCGGAGCAAGCTTGCAGCCGAGCGCGCCCAGCTTGGCACCGATCGGACCGAATTTGACGCGGATCGTAAGCAGGTCGACTCCGACCGCAAGGCACTCGAAGCCACGAAAGTCAAACTTAAGTCCGACCGCGCGAGCGTCGAGCAGGAGCGCTCCCAGCTCGAATCCGCTCGCTCCGGACTGCTCCTGCAGAATTCCGAAGCCGACGCGAAGCGCAAGAAGGTTGACGCCGATCACGCGCAGCTCGAATCGGAGCGCAACCAGGTCGAAGGCACGCGCCGCCAGCTCGATGCGGATCGCAACGCCCTGGAAGCCGAGCGTGCCAAGCACAAGACCGAGCGTGCGAAAGTCAAAACGGAGCGCGACGAGCTCGAATCGCAACGCGCCGCAGTCGACGCCCACCGCTCCCAGGTCGACGCAGATCGTAAAACAGTCGAAGCGGATCGCGCCTCCTTCGACTCCGAGCGCACCCAGGTTGCCGCTGCACGTCGCCAGATCGACACGGAGCGGACGGCCCTGGAAGCATCCCAAGCGCGACTGACGCAGGATCAAAACGACCTCGCGACCGGTCGGGCTAACCTCATTTCTGAGCGGAATGCGCATCAGACGGCGGTGACCGCGCTGGCAAAACAGCAGGAGGAACTCCAGACCGAGCTGGCCGCCCACTCGGAGGAACAAGATCGGCTCGCCGCGCTGCGGCAATCGGTCGAAGTCGCACAACGCGGACTCGAGGCCGAGCGGACGACCGTCACTGCGAATCGGGAGCAACTGGCCAGCTCCGAAGCCGATCTGCGGCAGCAGAGGCGGGAATTGGAAGCGGCCAAACAAGCGATGGAAGTCGAGCGTCGGGCGCTTGTCGAGCAGAAAAAGGAAACGGCGCGAAAGCAAACCGACGTGGCCGATCAGCAAGCGCAAATCGACCGCGCGCGTGCACAAATCGAGGAAACCCAGCGGGCACTCCAAACTAAGCAGAGCGAACTCGCGGCCGGGACGACAACACTGGCCGCCGGCCGCGCGGCGCTTGAAGACCGATGGGCGGACATCGAGTCCGAACGGCAACGCCTGGCAGCCACAAAAGGCGAACTCGCCAATCTGAACCAGGCTCGCGAAGAGCTGGACGAGAAGACGCGAGCTGTCGGCGAAGAACGCGAGTCGCTCGCGCAGGAGCGGGCCCAGTTGGCAATCGCTCGGGCACAGCTCGCGGCGCGCCAAGCGAGCCTAACGACGGCGCAAGAGCAGATCGAGCTCGAGAGAACAGAACTCGAGCGACAATTGGAGTTGGCCCGCCAGTCCGAGCAGGAGAGCCGCTCACACTACGAAGCACGGGCGGCCGAGTTGGCGGCGCGGCAAAAGCAAATCGACGAGTCGGCCACCCGTGCGGACGCCGAACGGACCTCGCTCGACAGGCGCAGCGAGAATTGGCAGCAGAGCGCGAGGCTATGCAGGCAGCACAAGCCGACTTGGCCCGCACGCAGTCGCAACTCGACTCCGAGCGGGCGGCTTTGCAAACCGAGCGCGAAGCCCACGTCACAGTCGACGCCACGCTCGCGCACGAGCGTGCGGAGTGCGAGCAGTTGCAAAACGCGCTCGCCGCCGATCAACTGGCCCTCGACACGCTGCGTCAAACTCTGGAGGCACAACGCGGAGCTCTCATCGCCGATCGCCACACTCTGGAAACTGAACGCCAACAACTGGCCGACGCTCATGCGAAGGTCGCCGCCCAGACGCGGCAACTGAGCGCCGAGCAAACGGCGCTCGCCGGTCAGCGGACCGCGCTCGACGAAGCCGCCCGGCAAGTTTCTCGGCAGATGACCGATCTCGATCGCCAACGCGAGCAAATCGAGAGAGACCGCGCCCAGCAGGCGGCCACACAAAGGGCCTGGCAAGCCGAGCAGGCTGCTCGGGCCACGGCACAAACGCAAGAGGCCAGACGGCAGCGGCCAGAATCCGACTCGACGCGAGCACCGGTGCCATCGGAAGCGGACCGCAATCGGAGGGAACTACAGACGATTCAGGGCACTTGGACGCTGGTCGCAGTCGAAGCCGACGGTTGGGAGCTGCCTCAGGCGCTCATCAAGCAGCCCAAGTTTGTCTGGGTGATCGACGGGGACAAGATCACCCATCGGCCGGAAATCGGCGTGAAACGAGAATCGGTCTTCGAGCTCGACCTGTCGCAGTCGCCCAATCAAATCGCCTTCCGTCCGCTCAACGGGGGTGCCAACGGCCGGTGGAAACGGGCAATCTTCGCGCTCGACGGCGACTCCCTGAAAGTCTGCCTGAGCAAGGATGGCAACCAGCTGCCCAGCCGCTTCGCCACCAAGGCTCGCGACGGGCTGCGGATTCTAGTGTTCAAGCGACAGGCCCGCTGAAGGAGAGCAAAAGGCCGGCAGCAGGACGGGCAAACTGGGCGATCTACAAAAACGGTTGCCACCGCGGCTCCATTTCGGGCTGCATGCTTACCGGCGGGCCTGTCGATCTTAATTCAATGAGACCGCGCGAATCTGCCACCGCCGGAACGCACAGCGCGGACGCTGCCGACCGTGCTTATCTCGACGGCGTCGCATGTGAACGCGCGGGCCGTCTGAGCGAGGCGCTTGCGCATTATCGCCGGGCCGTCGCTCAGCGAGCCGATCACGCCGCGGCCCACAACAACATCGGCGTCCTCAGCCAGCAATGGGGCCAAACAGCCGATGCAGTCGCCGCCTACCAGCGGGCGGTTGAAAGCAATCCGCAATTGGGCCTGGCCTGGTTCAATCTGGGGAATTGCCTCCGAGAAGAAAATCGCTTGGACGAAGCAGTCGCCTGCTATGAGCGAGCGCGACGGCTCCTGCCGGCCGACAGCGAAATTCGGCTCAACCTCGCCACGACGCTGAGAGACCTGCACAGGTTCGACGAAGCCCAGGCGATTCTCGCCGAAATTCCCCCGACGTCGCCCGACCGCGCCAAGGCCGAATTGAATCGTGCATTGATTCACCTGCTCCGCGGCGACCTGGCGCGCGGCTGGGACGCTTACGACAGCCGGCTCAAGATCTCCGTGTCCACGGAGCCTCTCGGCGCATCGCGTTGGGACGGAGCGCCATTGAGCGGGCGATCAATCCTGCTGCTTTCCGAGCAAGGAATCGGCGACCAGGTGATGTTCGCCTCCTGTCTGCCCGATTTGCTGGCGACGGCTGGGCCGACCTTCGTCGAGTGCGATGCACGGCTGGTACCGCTTTACGCCCGATCGTTTCCTGATGTCACCGCGATTCCCAAAACCACCGCCGAAACTGCTCTGCCTTCGGTTGGGGATTGCGACGTCGTCGATTCGATTGGTTCGCTGCCGCGATTTCTCCGGCGGCGCATCGAAGATTTTCCCACGCGAGCCGGCTATCTTCGCGCCGATCCCGAGCGTTGCTCCCACTGGCGATCGAGCCTTGGCCGCATGGGAAGCGCCCTCAAGGTGGGAATCTCGTGGCACGGCGGTAAGGACGCAGAGACCCGCCGAAGGCGTTCGGTGGCGCTCGAACGCTGGCGGCCGATTTTCCAGGCGCCCGGAGTCCGCTTCTTCAACATTCAGTATGGAGCCGCGGCCGCGGAGGCTGTGCGGGTCGGCCGCGATTTTCAGATTCCCCTCGATGATGGTTCCGACTGCGATCCGCTGCAGGATCTCGACGACTTCGCCGCCAAGCTGTCCGCGCTGGACCTCATTCTGACTGTCGACAATTCAACGGCCCACCTGGCGGCCGCGCTCGGTAAACCGGTTTGGACACTGCTGCCGTTCGCAGCCGATTGGCGCTGGATCCTCGATCGGGAAACCACGCCGTGGTACCCGACGATGCGCCTGCTCCGCTGCCGCGCGGCCGACCAATGGAGCGAATTGCTGCAGCGAACGGCCCGCCGCCTGACCTCGGCGGTCTTCACGCGCGAGCTGCTGCCCTCTGCCGCTTGAGCCGCTCAACGGCCTTACCGCAAATTCATGCGCCAGGGCGTCCTCGTGCGGCATTGCCCGCCGTCACGGCAGGAGAGGCCGCAAACACCGCGCAGGCAGTCGGGACCGTGTTGCCGAAAGCCATCGTCGGGACGCCACCTTTTAACCATCCGTACATCGCGCGTTTCGCCCCCGGACCTATGTTTGAGACGAACCCGGCGCTGCGCGGGTGTGTTTCGAGAAACAAGGGCGAACGACAGAGGCTTTTCCCATGAACATGAAGAATCTCACCAACAGCATCAAACGTTTTCTGGGTTCCGAAGATGGCCCGACGGCCGTCGAGTACGCGGTCATGCTGGCGTTGATCGTCGTGGTTTGTTTGACGGCGATTCAAGCCGTCGGCACCAACGCGAACACCAAGTTCAACGCCGTGGCGAACTCCTTGACGTAATCGCGGGGAGAGTGATTCCCCACGGCAAAGCGACTGCAACAGCCCCGCATCGATGGTGACCAAGCGCTCCATCGATGCGGGGCTGTTCTCGTTTTATGGCGGCAGAACGCGACGCCTCGGTTGACGGCGTGACGGTTCGTGGAGATGCTCAAAAGGTGCGACCGAACGCTCGTGATACTCGGCCTGTCTAGGTTCAAATCGATGCTCAGGCACCGTTGGCAGCTCTTATTGATCGTGGCCGGTCTGGGACTTGCCGCCGCGTCCGTGCATGCCGGTGATGACAAGCGGGACGCGCTCTGGGCCGCGATCCGCGCGGGCGACGTCAAGGCCGTGCGGAGCGCACTCGATCGCGGTGCCCGCCTCGAGGCCAAGAACGAGATCGGCGTGTCCGCGCTCTGGATCGCCGCCAGCAAGGGGAAAGTCGACGTCATCGAGCTTCTGGTCCGCAAAGGCGCGGACGTCAACGTTCGGGACGCCATCTGGTATCAAACACCCCTCAGCATGTCTTCGATGGAAAAGAAGGTGGACGCGGCCCGGCTGCTGATCAAGGCCGGGGCCAAAGATGTCGACAACGCCCTCTTCTCAGCGGTCACTGCGGGCAACGAGAAGATGATCGACATGATTCTCCACGAGGGGAAAGTCAGCCAGGACGCTTTGGACGCCGGCTTGTACGCGGCGGTCACTCTAAAGAAAGCGAAGATTCAGCAACTGTTGACCAAGGCCGGCGCAAAGCCGTTGCCCCCGGCCTCGGAGCACGATCGCCAGGCCTGGGCAAAGCTCGTCGGCACGTACGAAAGCGATGGTGGCGCCCCGCTCACGATCGCGCTCAAGCCCGTGGGCTTAGTCGCGGCCGGCCGGTGGCTCAAGCCCACCGGGCCCGACACGTTCACTCCTCTGGGCTCCGAGGGTTCGCAGCTGCACGTCGAATGGCGCGGCAGTGACGTGGCCCGCATCACGATGTCGCGGTTCACGGCCGAGTACAGCTTCTACAAGTTCACGAAGCCGGTCGTGAAGGCAACCGCGCCCGCCGATCCCGGTAGCGATGCTATCGCGGAGCCATTGAACTGGCCCTCCTTTCGCGGTCCCGACGGCACGGGCGTGGCCGACGGCCAGCGACCGCCCGTCGTTTGGGACCTGAAAACCGGGCAAAACGTCCGCTGGAAGACACCGATCCCCGGCCTGGGGCACTCCGCACCAGTCGTGTGGGGAAACCATATTTTTCTCACCACGGCGATCAGCAGCGATCCGAACGCGAAGATTCGCGTCGGCAACTACGGGGACCCCGGCTCCGTCAGTGACAAAACGAAACACACCTGGCAGGTGCTGTGCCTCGACCGAGACAGCGGCAAGATTCTTTGGACACGCACGGCCTACGAAGGCGTCCCCAAGATCAAGCGCCACTTGAAGGGCAGTCAGGCCAACTGCACACCGGCGACGGACGGGCGGCACGTCGTCGTCTGCTTCGGTTCCGAGGGATTGTACTGCTACGACTTCGCCGGCAAACAGCTCTGGAAGCGCGACTTGAGCACGCTCGACTCGGCCTTTGCCATCGACGAAGAATACGAGTGGGGCTTCGCCAACTCGCCCCTCATTCACGACGGGCTCGCCATCCTGCAGTGCGACCTGAGCCACGATTCGTTCATTGCCGCGTTCAGCCTGGCGGACGGCGGCAAGGTCTGGTCCACGCCGCGCGATGAAATTCCTTCCTGGAGTTCGCCGGTCATCTGGCACAACAGCCAACGCGAAGAGATCGTCACCAACGCGGCGCAGTACGCCCGCGGCTATGACCCGAAAACCGGCGCGGAACTCTGGCGGCTGGCCAAGAAATCGGACGTGACCATTCCCACGCCGGTCTGCGGCAAGGAACTGGTCTATATCACCAGCGGCAATCGCCCCATTCAGCCGATTTTTGCCATCAAGCCGGGGGCGACCGGCGACATCTCGCTCAAAGAGCGCGAGCAGGCCAACTCCCACGTGGCCTGGAGCAAGATGCGCGGCGGCCCGTACATGCCGACGCCCATTCTCTACGGGCCCTACCTCTACACCTGCTCGAATTCGGGCGTGGTGACTTGCTACGAGGCGAAAACGGGCAAAGAGCTGTACAAGACGCGGATGGGAACCGGGAGCTATACAGCGTCGCCCGTTGCCTCCGACGGACGGCTTTACTTCTTTTCAGAGCAGGGAGAGGTCCGCGTGGTCAAGGCCGGCCCGGCGTTCGAGTTGCTGGCCGTCAACCCTCTGGACGACTACGTGATGGCCTCACCCGGCATCTCGAACGGCTGCCTCTTCGTCCGCAGCCAGCACTTTTTGATCGCGCTGGGAAAGAACGCCGGCGCCCAAAAGACCGCCGACACCAAGAAGTGACGGGCCGCCGCTTGATCTGACGTCGAAAGTGTGCGGCTGCCCGACGGTCCGCGTCGAATCGGCGCTCGCCACTTGAGCCGTGGCCGAGCGCTAGGTGATACTGGTCCCGACGTTTCCTTCATCACTCGGGGGCTTGGGGAGGCGCATCGTGAAGATCAATCCAGACGAAGTGATCACCTGGCTCATCGTCGGTGCGCTCGCCGGGTCGCTGGCAGGGATGGTCGTCAAACATCAACGCGCCGGATTTGGCCGCGTGCTCAACCTAGCGATCGGCCTTATCGGCTCGTTGATCGGGGGGGTATTGTCCAAGATCTTCCACTTCGACCTGGGGCTGGTTGGAAAAATCACAGTGAGTTCCGAAGAAGTGGTGATCGCGTTCATCGGCGCCCTGGTCTTCCTGGCGATCCTCTGGTTCATCCGCAAGCTGCGCGCGGCGAAAAGCACCACGATCGGCGGCCCGGCTTGAAGAGCGCCAGAGCGATGCGCCTGCGGTGCGCGATGATCGCCGCGGTCCTCTTGGCAAGCGCGACGGCCCGCGCGGGCGACATCCTTGTCGAAGACATCTTTGGCCGACGGCTCAACGAGCACGGACTCACCCTGGTCGACTGGGAAGGGCCGATTGCCAATCCGGCGATCAAAGTCTTCGTCGTGCCGCCGGAGGGAGCCGCTCTTCCGGCACGCGCCGTGCTCACGTCGACGCAGCCACGCGCCTACTTCAATCTGCCAAGCAAGATCGGTCCGCGGGGACCCAGCAAGACCATCACGTTCAACACGCGGGAGAAGCAGCCGGTTTTCGTCTCGATCTTCCCGGACCGAGAGGCGAAGGACATCGACTTCTCCCTGCAGCTCGACTTTAAGGACGCCACGGGCAAAAAGCGGACGATCAAGATCCCCTGCCATGTCATCGACCAGGACAAGCCGCCCGGGGACGACGCGACCACCAGCACCTTTCCTATCGACGTCGACTTCTCTCAGGACCGCTCCGGCTTTTTCGACGACGAGAAGAAACGCCGCGTCGTTCAGCAGGCTGTCGACGATTGGGCTTATTTCTTGGCGCCCGTCGCCCGCGATCTCATTCGCGTCGGCGCGGAAAAGACTTTTATTTGGAATCCGGACGGCTTTAAGCAAGGGCACGACGTCACCAGCGCGCACGAATACTCCGGTTACTTGCTTTACGCTTACGGCATTCATGGACCCGAGCTGCGTTCCGGCGGCGAGGCCTCGCATCACGGCGGCTTCCAGCGGCAAAATGGCAAAGAGCTCGCGGTTCGACGTTCGGGCGGATACGAAGCCGAGACGCGCGGCAACTACAACACGTTGGGCTGGTTGATCAGCGTGGGCGACGGCGACTACTGGAAGGCCACCAACCTCCGCAAGGTGCCGAACGACCTGCTTTCGATCGCCCATCACGAAATCGGCCACGCCCTCTTCTTCAGCTCCGGCAATACGCGATTTGCAGAGGCCCAGCGCGCCGGCCGGCTCGACGACGCCGCGGTTCGTGACTATCTCGGCGTCGATCCGAAAATCGACAAGTCAGCTCATTTCGCCGGTTCGATCGATCCGGCCAGCCGTTGCGGTGCGTTCGGCAACGAGTACCACGGCGACGTTCCCTTCTTCCGCTGGCAGATCACCAAGCTCGACCTGCTTTGCGCAAGCCATCGGCTACACGCTGCGCGAGACCTCAGCCTTTGTGCCGGTGAGAGTTACGAGCGTCTCCTTACCCGGCGGGTCAGTCGGCAAAGCGTACAAAGGCAAGATCGACGCTGCCGGAGGCATCCCATTTTACCAGTGGGACGTCGTCGCCGGCGCGCTCCCGCCCGGCTTGAAGCTGGACTCCTTCGATGGAACGCTTCGCGGCACGCCGACAATAGCGGACGTCTACGAGTTCACGATTCGCGTGCGCGACTACGAGGAGAAAAGTCGCGGCCAGACTCGAAAGCTGCGAATCGAGGTCGCGCCGGCGAAGGCCGCGGCCGTCGCGCGGTGAACGGGCGTCGGCCCCGTCTTGAGCGACGACACCCCTGCCGTCTCCTCGTCTAGTTGGAAGGACGGGCGCGGCAGGAGTATGCTGTCAGATGCCGGCCGTTTGTCAGGGCGTCCGCGCGGTGCCCGTGCCGGCCCAACACGCAGGATTCGACCCATGTCCAAGCAGGTGACGAAACTTCATCGCCGGGGATTTTTGCAGACGGCCGGTTCGGCCGCCGCCACGGCTTTGGCTCCCATGATTATCCCCGCCTCCGCCCTCGGCAAAAACGGGGCGGTGCCTCCGAGCGAGCGAATCGTGATGGGGGGCATCGGCATCGGCAACCGGGGCACCTACGACCTCGGCTGCTTCCTGGAGCAGAAGGATGCCCAGTTCGTCGCCGTCTGCGACGTCAAGGAAGTCCGCCGCATTGCCGCCAAGAAGCGAATCGACGAACGCAACGGCAATCAGAATTGCGTGATGATTCGCGACTTTCGCGAGCTGCTGGACCGCCCCGATATCGACGCCGTGCTGATCGCCACCGGTCCCAACTGGCATGCGACTGCCGCCATGACCGCCGCCCGCGCCGGCAAGGACATGTATTGCGAAAAGCCCTGCACCAAGAACATTTCGCAAAGCCTGCAACTGGCCGACACGATGCGTCGCACGGGCCGCGTCTTTCAGGCCGGAACGCAGCGGCGGAACTTGCCCCACTTCGCGTTTGCCTGCTGGCTGGCCCGCACCGGCAAACTCGGCAAGCTCAAGCGCGTCTATGCCCATCCGGCCGGCATGCAGGCGCAGACCAGCAGTTGGATGACAGCTGAGAAAGAGCCGCCCAAGGAGCAAGTCGACTGGAATATGTATCTCGGTCCGGCAGCCTGGCGCCCATTCAACGCAAAACTGCTCGACGGCTTCAACTTCGAGAAGGGTGGCGGTCTGGTCGGCGGCGGCGTGCTCGAATGGGGCTCGCACTGCGTCGATCTCTGCCAGTGGGCCGTCGGCAACGACCGCTGGGCTCCCGTCGAATACAACCCGCCCAAGGACGGACAGATCGTCGACCGTTATGAGAACGGCGTCGAACTCATCTTCCGCGAGAAAGACTGGCTTCCCCTCGGCTCGTGCCCGGTGCGCTTCGAAGGTGAGACCGGCTGGGTCGAAACGGGCGACAGCGGCAAGTTCGTCCTCAGCTCACCCGAGCTGCTCGCCGGCCGCACGATTCCCGAAATCGGCGGCTACCCGGCGACGTTCCACGTTCGCGATTTCCTCGACGCGTGAAGGCTCGCAGCCAACCGAAGGGCAACGCCGACACGGCCTGCTTCGCGCACATCGCCTGCCACGCGACGAATATCGCTCTCTACCTGAACCGTCCCCTCAAATACGACTTGAAAAAGCATGAATTCATCGGGGACGAACAGGCCAACCGCCTGCGTTCCGAGGCGTTGCGCGAACCTTGGCGGATCTGACGGCTCGCTCTAATCCCACCGGCCGCAAAACGGCCCCCACCTGTCGTAGCGCTTACCGGCTTCATTGATCACCCACATCCGGAACTTCACAGTGCATCCGATGCGAAAGTTTGCTGGCCTGGGCCTGTTGTTGCTGGCGTCCGTCACTACGGTCCAAGCCGGCGGTTGGAATATGGAAGGCGGGCGAATCCCTTCGCCCAAGAAAGAGCAGGACCTGATTGCGGTCCTCCATTCCGACGCGCCCAAGGCGAAAAAGGCCGACGCGTGCAAGGATCTGGCGGTTTACGGCTCCGAGAAGGCAGTGCCCGAACTGGGCAAGCTGCTGGCCGACGAACAACTGGCCTCGTGGGCGCGGATCGCGCTCGAGGCAATTCCGGGTCCCGCCGCGGACCAGGCGCTGCGAACGTCGCTCGATTCGTTGCACGGACTATTGGCCGTGGGCGCGATGAACTCGATCGGCGTCCGTCGCGACGCAGCCGCCGTCAAGCCGCTATCGGGCAAACTGCAGGACAAAGACGAAATCGTCGCGTCAGCGGCTGCTGTCGCACTGGGCAGAATCGGCAACGCGGAAGCCGCCGCAGCGCTCGAGCCGCTCTTGGCCTCGGCGCCACCCAAAGTCCGTTCGGCAGCGGCCGAGGGACTGGTGCTCTGTGCCGAGCGCTCTTTCAAAGAGGGTCGGGCAGAGCAGGCCGTGGCTCTTTACGACGCCGTCCGCAAGGCGCAAGTCCCTCATCAGCGGATGCTCGAGGCGACGCGTGGTGCCATCGTCGCGCGCAAGGATCAGGGGATCCCGCTGCTGCTCGAACAGCTACACTCGCCCGATAAGAAACTGTTTCAAATGGCTCTCGGCACGGCCCGTGAGTTTCCGGGGAACCAGGTCGATCAGGCTTTGGCTCACGAGATTGCCCGCGCCGAACCCGAGCGGGCGGCACTCGTGATCGGAGCGATGGCTGACCGCCCACAGACGGTCGTGTTCGAGCGCCTTGCAGCGGGCGGCCGAGTCGGGTCCGCAGCCGGTGCGGGTCGCGGCCGTCACCGCAATGGGCAAGGCGGGCAACGAGTCGTGCACGGATCTGTTGCTGCACATCGCCCTCGATCCGGATGCCGATCTCGCCAAGACGGCCCGGTCGGCGCTGGTCGATTTGCCGGGCCAGGCGGTTGATCAAGATCTCGTCACGCGACTGCATGGCGCCCAAGGCAAGATCTATCCCCTTTTGATCGACCTGGTCGGCGAGCGGCGGATCAAGGCCATCGACGACCTGGTCACCGCCCTCGAGAATTCCGACGACGCCGTCCGCGTGGCCGCCCTCAAGGCCCTGGGGACGACCGTTCCGGCAGATAAACTTTCCGTGCTGATCGCACAGGTGGTCACGCCGAAACACGAAGAGGACGCACAGGAGGCGGTGCGGGCCCTCAAGGCGGCCTGCGTGCGAATGCCCGACCGCGACGCGTGTGCGAAGCAATTGACGGCGGCCATGGAGGGAGCGCCAGCGGCGACGAAGATCGCTCTCCTGAAGATCGTGGGTGCGGTCGGCGGCACCGAGGCGCTCGCCTCACTCGGCGCGTCGGCCAAGGCCAACGATGCCGAGGTGCAGGACGCCAGCAGTCGTCTGCTCGGCGAATGGATGACGGCCGACGCCGCGCCAGTACTGCTCGATCTCGCCAAGACTGCGCCGGGCGAGAAGTACCGCGTGCGAGCCCTCCGCGGCTACATCCGGATTGCCCGCCAATTCGCGCTGCCCGAGCCGCAGCGTTTGGAGATGTGCCAAAACGCAATGGCCGTCGCCGTGCAGCCGGCGGAGCAAAAACTCGTGCTCGATATTCTCAAGCTCAAGAAGTACGAAAGCCCGGCCACGTTGCAGCTGGCCGTCAAGTTCATGAAGGACTTCCCAAAAATGAACCACGAGGCGTGCCAGACCGCCCTATTCATCGGCCGGGAACTCGGCGACGAAAAGCACAGCACCACCGCAGACGAAGCGCGAGAAATCCTCTCGCACGTCAAACTGGAAAAGGTGAAGCTGGAAATCGTGAGCGCCGAATACGGGGCGACCGGGAAACAAAAGGACGTAACCAAAGCGCTGCAAAAGCTCGCCAGCGACGTGCAGCTGGTCTCGCTTCCCTCTCCCAGCTACGTCGCAGCGTTCGGCGGTGACCCGGCTCCGGGCACGACCAAGCAGCTGCACGTGAATTACCGCATCAACGGCAAGGCCGACGACGCGACCTTTGGGGAGAACGCGATCATCATTCTCCCCATGCCTCGGTGACGGGCGGCCCGGCCGTGTGCCCTACTTCTTGGTTTTAAACACCAGCAAATACGGCAACGCTGGGTGTCCTTCTTCGTCCTTGAAGTTTCCGAATTTCTGGCTGTTGATCCAGATTGCGTACGTCTTGCCCGCCTCGAGTTTGACCGGGAGGACGCACGTGCGTTTGTCGGACTGGTATTTGGGCTTGCCGTCGAGGGTGGGAAAAGTCGCCTTCGAGGCCTGAGCCCAGGACCACGAACGATCGTGCATGGGTTTGCTGAACGTGACCAGGATCTCGGTCAGCTTCGGGTCGACGTCGGCGGCTCCCGCCTCCGGAACCGTTCTCACAACCACGGGACGCGCCCCTTCCAGAGTGACGTCCTCCGCTCGCGCGGCCGGGCTTGCCAGAGTGCAAAACACCAGAATCGGGACCATTCCAATCGCCTTCATGGTTGATCTCACGATAAAGGGGCCGGTGGATCGATCGAGGCGGCCTTGCCGCTCCCGCGGACCAATTCAGGCGTCGATCGTGCACGGTTTCTAAGACGAATGCAACATATTTTCCGCGCGTCGAAATCTCCGAGTGACCGCAACCGGAAGGCGCGATGACCGGCGCACAAGCTTGGATCGACCGTCTCGAGCTGCGGCCGCACCCGGAAGGGGGTTGGTTCCGGGAAACGTACCGCTCTGACGAAGTGGTGAGCCGCGCCGCGTTGCCGCCCCGGTTTACCGGCGACCGCGCGTTCTCGACGGCCATCTACTTCCTGCTCGACGGAGAAGAGTTTTCGGCCCTGCACCGGATCGAGCAGGATGAAGTCTTCCATTTCTATGACGGCGGCGGCCTGACCTTGCATCGGATCGACCCCGACGGGGCGTTTTCGGCCGTCCGGTTAGGGCGAAACCTGGCGGCCGGCGAGCTGCCGCAGGCGATCGTCAAAACCGGCTGCGTATTCGGCGCGACCGTGACGCAACAGGGCTCTTTCGCCTTGGTCGGCTGCACCGTGGCGCCGGGATTCGATTTCGCCGACTTTGCCTTGCCCAGCCGCGACGAACTCTGCCGCCAGTTTCCGCAGCACCGGCTGCTGATCGAACGACTGACTCGGTAGCCAACGCCAGAGCACTCACGCGAATTGCGAAGGTCCGCGCGAATTTCTTCGGGGCGTCAACATTCTTTCCGGCCAGTTTTCGCGCGAGCGCGGTTTATTTGATGGTGGATGCCCGGCGCATGCCCACGTTAGATAAGATGAACACGCCCCATGCAGTCCAATTCGGCCCAACCTCCCGACAACTCCTCCGACGACGGTCGCGGTGCGCCCAGGGGTGATTCGGCCCCAAAATCCCCGCCGCAAGCGACTGTGGCTGCCAGTCTTTCATCGTTTCGCGGCCTGTTCCGTCCGCCGCGAGATTCAGAGTCGGGGAATGCCGTTGATGCAGCCGCAGATTCCACGATCGCCGCGACGGGATCCGTGGGTCTCAATCCGGCCCAGTCCACGGGCGTCGGCCAGATGCTCGGCCGCTACCGGATCAAGAAGGTGCTGGGTTCCGGCAGCATGGGCAGCGTCTTTCTAGCCCACGACCCGCAACTCAACCGCGAGGTTGCGCTGAAAGTGCCGCGGATGGAACGCGACACGGCCGGCGAATTATCGCAGCGCCTGCATCGCGAAGCGCGGGCGGCGGCCATTCTCAGCCATCCGAACATCTGCCCGATCTTCGACGTCACGGAAGAGGGGGGCACGTGTTACATCGCCATGGGCACGTGGCCGGCAAACCGCTTTCGGCCTACCTCGGCAAAAAGGTGCAGCCGGAACGCGAAGTCGCCAAGGTGGTCCGCAAGATCGCGCTCGCGCTCGAGGAAGCCCACGCCCAGGGGATCGTGCACCGCGACCTCAAGCCCGCCAACATCATGATCGACAAGCGGGGCGAGCCGATCGTCATGGACTTCGGCGTCGCCTGCTGGTTCGACGATAAAACGCAAACGCGGTTGACCCAGCAGGGAGGCGCTCGTCGGCACGCCGGCCTACACGTCCCCCGAGCAGGTCGAAGGCCGGACAAAACTCGGCCCGGCCTCGGACATCTATAGCCTGGGCGTGGTGCTCTACGAGCTGTTGGTCGGACGCTGTCCGTTCGAGGGGACCGTGCTGAACGTGATCAGCCAGGTTCTCTACCAGACGCCCCCCGATCCGCGCAAGTTTCGCATGGACCTCTCGCCGGGACTCGCAGAGATCATCCAGCGGGCGATGCAAAAGGATCCCTCGCAGCGATTTCCCACGATGCGGGATTTTGCCAAAGCTCTCACCGCGTTCATCAACGGAACGTCGGTCGAAGAAGATGAAAAAGAGGAAGAGAAGGAAGAGGAGCACGAGGAAACGCCGCTCCCCGAGCCGTCCGCCGAGGCGCGACCGAAGCGGGAGCGTCGTCGCGAGGACGCGTTCTCCGCCGCTCTCCCACCGCGCAGCGCCGTCCGGACGAAGGCCAAAAAGAAATCGAAAAATGGAATCCCGCTCGGCTTTGGCGTCGTCGCCGCGACAACGCTCGTGGTGCTGGGCGCATTGATCGGCGCGTTCCTCGTCGGCAACCGCAACACACCCAAGACTTCAAGCAGCAACCAGAATCCCCTGGACACGAAGGAGCTCGCAGAGGCGGGCGGAGGAGTGCCGACAGCTTCGAGCCCGTCCAGTCCAACGCCGCCCGCAAGTTCCCCCTCGCAGGCAACCAGCGTTCCCGTTCCCACGGCGACGAATCCGCCCGCATCGCCGGCGCAAAACAACCGGACGACCACAGCCCCGAAAACGGCGACGAAAGGCTTCGCTCCGACGACGGTGACTTCGTCATCGAGTGCTGCTGGGGCACAGCAGGCCGCGCCGACCGATTCTCCGCCGACCACTCGTTCTCACGCGAATGCGCCAGAGCCGCCTGCGACTGCCTCCAGCCAACCGCTGCCGGCACCCGGACAAACGCGGAACGCCACGGGCCAATCAGCCAACGCGGGTCCGCCAGCAAATGACGCTGGAGACTCGCCCGATCCAGCCCCGCCCCGGCGTGGATCGCGGCCGCAGGACGAGGATGACAGTCCGCCACCGCCGCGGGAGGGCGGCCGTGTCCCATTTGACGGTGGTCCCAAACGGGGAACGTCGATCGAGCAATACTTCAAGAAGCTCGACACCAATCACGACGGGCGGCTCGATCCGACCGAGCTGCCGCTGCACATTATCAACCGGGCCGACCCGAACAAAGACGGCGAGTTGACGCTGAGCGAATTGAAGCAAGCCTACAAAAAACGCGGCCAACGGCTGTTTGCTCCTCCCACGGCCGCCGAATTGCGTCGCTCGCCGTATGGCGGACCTCCGCCGGCGGGTGGGGGTCCACCCGGTGGACGGCCACCCGGTGGAGGGCCACCGGGCAGTGGACCACCTGCTCAGCGGACGGGCGGGCTGTAGCGCGCTTGGACGACCAGGTCGCCACGGCGCGAGCTCGCGGCAATAGAAGCGCCTGAGCCGCGCGCCGCCTCAGCCGGATCTCCTGTAATTGAGCCGCGTTCTCAGTATTCTCGCGTCCGCGCTTTAAGACTTCTGTGACGAGGAGCGCCAGATCGTCCGACGTCGTCCGATGGTTGGTGATTGCTGCACGAATGGCGATTTTGCCGCCGATCTGCGCGGTCGAGGTGACGGCCATCCCGCTCAACTGCAGCTCGGTCACGATTCGTGTATTGAGCGTGTCGAGCGTCTCATTCGACAGCCCAGCCGTCGCAAATCGGAAGCAGACGATGTTGAGCGAGACCTTCGCCAGCAACTCCAATTCCGCGTGCGACTCGATGAGAGCCGCCAGCTCTCGAGCTTGCGCAGTTGCGGGCGATCAGCTCGCCGTACCGCTCGGCGCCGTACGCCTTGAGGCTGAACCAAACCTTGAGCGCGCGAAAGCCGCGTGAAAGCTCGGGGCCGAAGTCGCAAAACCAAGGATCGCCGGCCGCAAGTCCCTCGGCGTGGCCCGCCAGGTAACTGGGCCTCGCAGCAAACGCACTGCGATGGGCGCTGGCATCGCGGACCAGCACGCAGCCCGCGTCGTAGGGGACGTGCAGCCACTTGTGGAAATCGAAAGCGACCGAATCGGCCTGGGCGATTGCCGCCAGCTGTGGGCGAAATTCGGGCGCCAGGACGGCCAACCCGCCGAACGCGCCGTCGACGTGTAGCCACAAATCGTTCTCGCGACAAAACTCGGTGATGCTGTCGAGATCGTCGATGGCACCGGTGTTGGCGGACCCGGCCGTTGCGATCACGGCAAACGGTTGACATCCGTTGGCGCGGTCGGCCGTCACCATTTGGGCCATCCGATCGACTTGCAAGCGGCTGTCGCCGTCGACCGGCACCAGGCGCAGCGCATCGGTGCCGAGCCCCAGCAAGTCGAAGGCTTTGATCACCGAGCGATGGGCCTCGGCCGACGCGTAGGCCACGAGCGGGCTGGCAGCAGCGACGCCCAGCTTTTGCACAGGCGCGTCGGCCCGAGAGTCCCGCACGACGGCCAGCGCGATCAGTGTGGCCATCGACGTGCCCGTAGTAAGGATGCCGCTGGAAGTCGCCGGGAATCCGAAGATCTCCTTCGACCAATCAATCACCTGCCGCTCGACGTAAGTCGCAACGTGATCGCGGCCGCCGGCGTTACAGTTCATGAAGCCGGCCAGCATTTCGCCGAGCGCCCCGGCCACGTTGCCGCTGCCATGCACCCAGCCCCAAAACCTCGGATGCACGTTGCCCGTGCCGTAGGGCAGGACCGTTTCCTCGAAGCGGGCCAGCAGCTTCTCGAGCGGTTGTCCGACGCGTGGCAGCGGCTCGCGGAACCGGGCCTTGATGGTCTCCGGCGTCGGCTGCCAGACCGGCCGCTCGCGCACGTCGCGCGTGTGGGACAAGCAGCTCTCGATCGCCCGCTGGAAGACCCGCTGAATCTCGTCCCAATCGTCCGGATCCAACGTGCTCTGGTCAGGCATATGCGACCGCCTGCGCGCCGGCCCGCTCGAAGACCATGCTGCGAGCCGCCTCGAGCGCCCGGCCGATGGTCGCGCGGCGGTAGTCCCAGTGCGCTCCCGGCTTTGGCGGGCGAATGAGCATCGTGGCGTTGGCCTCGAAGAGCAGGACATCGCTGCGCGGACCGATCGCGAAGTCCATGCCGCCGTAGTCGAGGCCGAGCGCGGTGCTAATGTCTTCCAGCGAACGCATCACCGTTGGACCTAACACTCCAGGCATGTCGTTGAGGAAAGCGGCCTCTTCCGCCTGATGCGCGGCGTTGCCCGCCATTTCGGCACTGAAATAGTGCACCTTCCAGTGATCGGAAATCGCCAGGTGCAACGGGTAGAGCTGGCCGCCGATCGTCATCACGCGATACTTGCGGGCTTTGCCGTCCGGGCCGCGGGCATTGAGATACTCGATGACGAGCACATCCTCGCCGGACAGTTCGGAAGCCGCCGATGCCAGCGCGTCAGCCGTCTCGACGCAGACAAATTGCTGTCCCGTGTGAAACCCAGGCCGCCGCAATAGCAGCGGGAACGTGAGATCGTGACTGGCCAAAACGGCCGGGCCGTCGGCTGCGGTCAACGCCGTTCGCGGCAGACGCACGATCCGCGGCGTTACGACGCCGGGCACCGTTCCGAGACGAGTCGAGTTATCCATGCGGCCCGTGCCCAGCACGACCTCTGGCGAATTGATGATGGGAGCCGGACTTTTCGCGACGAGGACGGCGGCCGCCTCGAGCGCCGTTCGGCTCACGTCGGCATCGCCGATCGAATTGAAGATCAGCCGGTGCTCCGGCAGCGGTTTCGAGCGATCGTAGAATTCGGTGGCGATCGTAATGATCAGAAAGACCCGATTGTCGATCAGGTCATGCCAGGGCAGATTGCCTCGATTGGCCGACATCAAAACGATCAAAGGTGTCGGCTCGCCCGTTCCGAGAAAAGGCAACGTGGCGACCGGCCGGTTGTGAAAGCGGATCGCCAGGTGCTCGAGCGCTCGTTGTTCGTCTCCCAATTCCCAAAAGATACCGGCCAGGCCGCGATGGGCATTGAGATGGCTCGGGTCAATCCGCAGCGCCGTTTCGTAGCGTTCGCGGGCTGCCTCGAAATTCCTTTCGCTGGCCAACAGGTCGCCAAAATTCGTGTGCCCCTTTGGATTGTTGGGGTGATAGGTGATGGCCGCGGTATAAGCGACTCGCGCCGCCGACGAATAGCCGGTTTGCAGGAGCAGGTCGGCAAAGTTGACGAGCGAGCCGAAGTGCGTTTGGTCGCGCTCCAGAATCTCGAGGTACTGCCGTTTCGCCTCGTCGACTTGCCCCAGCTCGGAGAGCAATCGAGCGCGGTCGGCGCGGAGATCGAGCGAATCGCACTCGGCTGCTGAAAGCAGACGTGACTCGATCGACACGAGGGCCGCTTCCAGATTCCGCCGTGTCACCACGCGCAGATCGCGGCAAGGAACGGTCGGCAGTCTATCCATGCGTACACTGCGAGCCAGTGGAGAACGGAGACGGGGACGTGCGGCAGGACGTATTTCGTTGGTTTCGCCTTGGGCGCGAAGGTCAGTTTGCGCACAGCCGCGGTCGTCGGGAAAATGTTATGAAAGACCAAGGCAACGCGGCTTGACCGTCGCGGCCCGAAACTGAGCCAACCGGTTCGCCGCGGGGATTGGCCACCGCCGCAGAACTGTCTCGACCTCGCGGCCCGCTTTGGCGAATATCCCGACTCGATCGGTGTGATGGACCACGTCGTGCACGGCACTCCGCCGATCCAGCGACGCTAGCGGAGCGGCGGAATGACCGACGGAGCGGTTTGCGATGCGTTCGAGCGGGCGCTCGCGCACCATCGCGCGGGGCGCGTGCACGATGCCGAGCGACTGTATCGCCAAGTGGTGCAGGGCCAGGCCGATCACGCCGGCGCGCTGCACTTGTTGGGCGTCGCGGCCCTGACCGGAGGCCGCCTTCCGGAGGCGCTCGATTGGCTTCGCCGCGCAATCGCCGTCGCCCCGCACGTCGCCGTTTACTACCTCAGCCTGGGGCAGGTATTGACGGCCCTCGGTTGCCTGGACGAAGCGATCGTGTCGAACCAACGCGCGATCGAATTGTCTCCCGACCTGGTCGAGGCTTGGTTCGCGCTGGGAATCAGCCTGCAATCGGTCGGGCGACGGCGGGAAGCGGTGCAGGCTTACCGCCGCGCGCTCGAACTTGCTCCCGATCACGCCGACGCGGCCAACAATCTTGGCGGGGCCCTCGATCAGTTGGGAGACTTGGACGAGGCGATCGCCGCCTATCGACGGGCCCTCGAGCACGACGCCGAACGGGTGACGACGCTTACCAACTTGGGGAGTGCGCTGTCACGCGCAGGGCGCCACGAGGAAGCGATTGCCGTTTGTCGACGGGCGAAGGCACTTTCTCCCGGCTTCGCGGCCGCTTTTAATAACCTCGGGCTCGCCCTGACCGCCAACCGACAACTCGACGAAGCCGTTGAGGCCTTGTGTGAAGCGGTTCGCCTTCGCCCCGATTTCGCCGAAGCGTGGTTTAACCTGGCGAATGCGCGGCACAAACGAGGCGACCTGATCGACGCGTTGGCCGCTTTTCGCCGCGCGCTCGAGCTGCGCCCCGATTGGCCAGAGGCGCAGATCAACCTGGGAAACACGCTGCTTGCGCTGCGGCAGTTTGAGGAAGCTGCCAGTTCGTACCGCGAAGCGATCGTTTTGCAGCCGGATAACGTCGACGCGCTCGAACAATTTAGGAAGCGCCGAGCGTGACTTGGGACACGTCGATGAAGCGATCGCCGCGTTCCGCCATTGCATCGCGCTACGTCCCGATTTTCACGTCGCGTACTGCAACCTGGGCAACGTGCTCCGCGATTCCGGCCAGATCGAGGAGGCTGTCGAGGCGTACCGCAAAGCGGTGGAGATTTGTCCGCACGACATCATCTCTCACAGCAATTTGGCCTACGCAGTCCATTTTCATCCGGATTACGACGCCGCGGACATCTTACGGGAGAACCACAGTTGGAATGCGGTGCACGCGGCCGGCCTTCGTGGCGAGTGGCGCCGACACACGAACGATCGCGACCCCGAGCGGCGCTTGCGGATCGGCTACATCGGGGCCGACTTTCGCGATCATTGCCAGTCGCTGTTCACGATTCCGCTCATGTCGCATCACGATCACGAGCGGTTCGAGATCACCTGCTACGCAAACCTGCCTCGCCCCGATTCCGTCACCCGGCGGATCATGCAGTATGCCGACCGCTGGCAAGTGGTTGCCGGCCGCAGCGACGAGGAAGTCGCCGAGGAAATCAGGGCCGACCAGATCGACATCGTGGTCGATCTCACCATGCACATGTCGAACGGACGGCCGTTGGTCGTAGCGCGCAAGCCGGCCCCGGTTCAGGTCGCGTACCTGGCTTATCCCGGGACGACCGGGCTCGCCGCCGTCGACTATCGCCTCACGGATCCGTATCTCGATCCTCCGGGCGAGAGTGACAGCGATTACACGGAGATTTCGTTCCGCTTGCCCGAGACGTTCTGGTGTTACGATCCACTGACCAATCAGCCGTCGCCTGGCCCCCTGCCGGCGGTCGATGCGGGTCGACCGACCTTTGGCTGCCTGAACAACTTCAGCAAAGTGAACCGAGCGACGGTCTCGCTGTGGGTGGGAGTGCTCAAAGCGGTTTCCGGGTCTAGGTTGTTGTTGTTGTCGCCGCGCGGAGAGCACCGCGAGCGGGTGCGGGAGCAGTTCGCCCACGCGGGAATTGACGCGAGCCGCATCGAATTCGTGGAATATCGGCCGCGGCCAGAGTATTTGGAGCTGTATCGGCGGATCGATTTGGGGCTCGACACCATTCCGTATAACGGACACACGACCAGCCTGGATTCGCTGTGGATGGGCGTGCCCGTGGTGACGCGCGTCGGCCGTACGGCGGTGGGACGTGCCGGCTGGAGTCAGCTTTCAAACCTGGGTTTGACCGAGTTGGTCGCCCGGAGCGACGAAGAATTCGTCTCAATTGCCTCGGGCCTGGCGCGCGTCCTGCCGCGGCTCGCCCAGCTGCGAAACACTCTGCGAGCCCGCATGCAGCGGTCGCCATTGATGGACGCGCCCCGCTTCGCGCGTCAGGTCGAATCGGCCTATCGCCAGATGTGGCGCGAATGGTGCCGCCGCGGCTGACATCGCTCGACCACAGAGCGCTGAAAATTTCTCAACCGTCCCCGCAAATACTTCGCTGCGCTTGGTTTGCGGCTTCACGCGCTTTAGAATCAACGAGCCGCGCCGCGGGCCCTACAACTGGAGGGAGAGGCGACAGATGCGGCGATATCAGGGATTCACGCTCGTCGAGCTGATCGTCGTCATCTCGGTGATCACGGTCTTGGTCGGCCTGCTGATGCCGGCCGTGCAACAGGCCCGCGAGGCGGCCCGCCGGTCGACCTGCCGCAATAATCTCAAGCAGATCGGCCTGGCTCTTTGCGACTACGAGAACGTCAACCGCGTTCTCCCGCCGAGCTGCACCGGCGACATGGCGTACGGCGTCTGGTACCCCGACCCCGCGCTGTTTCGCCTGCAGAGCTGGACCTCGATGGTCCTCCCGTTTTTGGACCAAAAGAGTCTTTGGAACGAAGTCGACTTCAGCCTCTCGGCGCTCGACCCGCGGAACCTGGATGCCGCCACGCACATTCTGCCGGTGTTCCGCTGTCCCACATTCAGCGGACCGGACTACAGCCAATCGCCGCTCTACACCCGGCTTTCCGATCACTATGCGCTGCGCAATTACGTGGCCTTGGGAGCCACGACCATCGGCAAGCTGTGGCATAAGCCGAACGGAGTTTTTTACGCCTCGTCGTCGACGCGGATCACCGACATCAAAGACGGGATCTCGATGACGATCTTCGTCGCCGAAACGCGCGAGACGAATTTCGCCGTCTGGATCGACGGCACGACCGCCTCATTGGCCGGGCATCCGTACAACGAAGACGCGCCCCCGATTATGCGTTTCCGCAAACGGCGCTCAACTACTCGCCGTTTTTCATCAGTACGCTCGGCGCGGGGAGCCTGGTCGAGTGCCAGTACGGACCGTCGAGCATGCACCCGGGAGGAATCCATCACCTCTTCGGCGACGGGTCGGTGCATTTCCTTTCGCCGGAAATCCGCCCGACCGTCTACGATGCCCTGATCACGACCAATGGAGCCGAGGTCGTCGAGAAGAACGACTTCGAGTGAGGCTCACTGTGGACGAACCTCGGTCAACGCCTTGGGGCCCGGAGTCTGCGACCCCTGCTGGCCGGCGACTTTCAGATCGAAGACGTAGTCGGTCTTGCCCGGTGCCTGGTGGTCGATGTGGAACTCGGGATTGTTGGCGTTCTTTTCCGGATCGTTGTACAGGTTATTGAGCTGATCCGGCCCCAGCAGTCCCCGATTGGTGACCTCCAGCACCGCGAAGGCGACGATGAATTTGCCGGCCGGGATCCCGTCTCCCTTAGTGTAGGTGCCGAAGGCGAAGGTGCCTTCCGCGCCGACGTCCTTACAGGGCCGCTTGAACGGCGGGAGATCCGGTTTCGTCGGATCGTAGAGCATCATCACCAGCCGCTGCGGCTTGACGTAGTGCGCGGGCTCGCCGTCGATGGTGACTCGGCCTGATAGGGGGTAGAGGCTGGCCCGGTCATCCCCCGAGTGCTTGAGCAGGGCCTGAAGCGACTGATCGTTGCCCGACTTGCCGCAACCGGGGGCCGCAAGAATAGCCCAAACGCTCACCAGTCCGATCGCCTCAGTCGTCCAACGACGACGCATGCTGCTCTCCACGCCATGCGGTGGCCCAGTCCGAGAGCCTATTTCTTCGGTTCTGTGGGGCTCTTTTCAAACCCCTTTTTGAAGGCCTTGTTGCTAAAGACCAGGTTGATCCGCTCATCCTCGCTCTTCGCGAGGCGGACTTCGTTTTTGCAGCCCTTGCAGCAGAAGAGTACTTTGACGCCCCCCACTTCCATCGCCGTGATGGGATTGAGCGTGTAGCCTTCGAGCGGACACTTCACCAACTTGAACTGGCCGCTCTGGACCAGTTGGAGATTGGCCTTGGCGGCAAACTCATCCGATTTGGCAGCGAACGCCTTGGCACACTTGCCCGAGCAGAAATAGACCTTGCCCCCGTTGTGCTGGGCGACGTGCTCTTTGCTGGCGGCGTGCCCCGACACCGGACACTTGAGTTCCGGCGCATCGGCCGCAAAAGCCCCCGAGTAATCGCTGAGCGCGACGAGCATCGTAAGACCGGCCACGAAACTCCTTCTCCGCATGATCTCACCCTTTTTGACTCTGTCAGGATGGCCCGCGCGATGATTTCCAGCCGCTAAAATTCTGCCTGAAACAATTCTACCTACGGCTTGCTCTGTTTGCGTACCCAGGCTGCGATCTCGTTGCGAAAGTCGGGTTTGAGAATGCAGTTGATGTGCCCGGCTCCCTGGATTTCGACGACCGGCCAATCGGGACGCCCCCGCCGCAAAGCGGCCACGTACAGTTGCTTGACCGGATCCCGATCGCCGACGAGCACCTCGGCCGGGACCGCGATTTTCTTCAATTCCTCCGCGCTAACTGCGAATTGGCCGACCTTTTGCAGAAAGGCGGACGGCACATATTGCTTGTCGCGATTTGGTATCCGCTGCCAGAATTCCTGGAGCGGGCTCCCCTGGCGAAACCATCCCATCCCGCCAATCAACCCCGATTTCACGCGCTCCGGATGCAGGGCCAGCAGCTTCACCGTGATCATCCCGCCGAGCGAATAGCCCGCTACGTGCGCTTTCTTGACTTGCAGGTGATCGAGGAGCGCCACGACGTCGTCGATAATCGCCAGACCGTAGGCCGCCTCGTCTTCCGGCTTGTCGGAGCGTCCGTGACCCGGCAGGTCCAGAGCGATCACTCGATGGTCTTTGGCCAGCTCGCCAAACACGCCGGTCAACTGCCAGTTGATGTTCGCGCTCGAATAGAGCCCGTGGATCAACAGCACGGGCTCACCCGCCCCATGAACCACGTAATGGATTTTGACGCCGTGACAATCGAGGAAGTGCGACGCCGGCTTGCCGGCCGGGGCGGGTCTGGCCAGAGTCGATAACAGGGCCAGAACAATCAGCAAAGACATCGCTCGTGAGCGGATCACTGGAGTTACTCTTTGCTAGGTTGGTCCCGACCCCGCGACCGCGATTCCAGCTTGCCGATCTTGAAGACCGCGCAAAACTCCGTCACGAAGACTTCGTGGCCTTTCCGCTTAGAACTTCGCTCCCGCCGCGTTACGGCGACGGGGCGTGCGCTCGTTCGAGCTCCGCCACGAGCCTGTGGAAGTCGTCCGCCTGCGCAAAGTGGCGCAGGCGCAGATTGATGATCCGTGGAAGCAAAGTCGGATCGACTGCCTTGCGCGTCGCGTGCTGGACACACTCGTCGATGAGTGGCACCGCCTCGTCGCCACGATGGACCGCCGCCAGACTTTCAGCCAGACATCCCGCGCTCCAAAGCGTGTCGGGGTGGTCAGGGCCGAGCTTGGCCCTGCGGAGCGCGAGCGTTTGCTCACGCAGCTTGAGGGCCTCGGCGTGTCGGTCGAGAGCGTAAAACTCTGCGCCAGCCCGTTCATGGTCCGCAACGTATCGGGATGATCGGCGCCGAGCGCGGCCTTTTGGAGTTTTAGCGTTTCCTCGTGGAGCTTAAGGGCGTCGGCGTGCCGGCCCAGCGCGTCGTAGCTGTCGGCCAGGTCGCTCATACTCTCGAGCGTCTTCGGGTGCTTGGGACCGAGTTCGGCCTTGCGAAGGGCGAGTGTCTCCTCACGGAGCTTGAGCGCCTCGGCGTTCCGGCCCAGGGCAGCATAATCGTTAGCCAGGCCCCTCATGCACTCAAGGGTGTCGGGATGACTGCCGCCGAGCTTCGACTTGCAGAGTGCCAGCGTTTCCTCGTTGAGTTTGACGGCTTCGCTGAACCGGCCGAGCTGCAGATATCCGTCGGCCAGGTTGATCATGCTGATGAGCGTGTCAGGGTGGTCGGGGCCGAGCTTGGTCCGCCGGAGCGCGAGCGTCTCCTCGCGGAGCTTGAGCGCCTCGGCATAGCGGCCAAGTTGCGAATAGTTGTTTGCGAGATTGTTCATCGTCACGAGGGTGAGAGGGTGGTCGGGTCCGAGGCTGGCCTTCTCGAGCGCCAGCGTTTCCTCTCGGAGCTTCAGCGCATCACGCAGCCGGCCGAGCGCCATGTAGCCGACGGCGATGTTGCCCATAGTCACAAGGGTGTCGGGGTGGGCAGGTCCAAGCCTGCTTTTCTGCAGGGCCAGCGTCTCTTCGCGGAGCTTGACTGCCTCGGAATGCCGGCCCAGCGCCGTGTAGCTGGCTGCCAGGTTGTTCATGCTGGCAAGTGTCTCAGCGTGGAAGGGGCCAAGCCTCTCCTTTTGCAGCGCAAGCGTTTGCTCTCGCAGTTTGAGCGCGTCGTCCAGGCGACCGAGGGCTGCGTAGCTGCTGGCGAGGCTCGCCATGCTTCTGAGCGTATGGGGATCGTCGGTCCGAGGTGCTGAGCGTAGAGCGCACGGGCGGCTTGCTCTTGCTCGGCCGCCTGCTGTGGATCGCCGAGCAGATAGAACGATTGGCCCAGCGTCAGACGCAAGCGGGCCTCGATTAGCGGCTGCTTCGCAAAACCCGGGTTCACGTATGGGAGCGCCGACTCGATCGCTTTGCGCAGCGTGACGTCGTGTCCCAGTCCGCCCGCCACATTTTCGGGCCGCGCCGCCGCGAAAACCCGGTTCTCCAGGAAACCGAGCACGGCCTTTGTCTCCGTCTCGCGCCAGGGCGTCGTTCTTTGCTGCTCTCTCGGAAAGTGCCGCGACGAGGGCGTCGTCTTTGGCCTTCCGCTCGGCCTGGGCCGCGACGCGGGTAGCCGCTTCGGCGTGCGTGGCCCGAATCGCTTGCCACGTCGACACCGCCGTGCCTTGCAGCAGAGCCACGGCTACAGCCGAAACCGTC
The DNA here is from genome assembly GCA_963800135.1 of uncultured Planctomycetaceae bacterium. GTDB lineage: Bacteria > Planctomycetota > Planctomycetia > Planctomycetales > Planctomycetaceae > DASPSM01. The sequence goes on from CAWCZR010000007.1 coordinate 411,582, forward strand.
ACCACCGCAGCCCGGTTCCGCTGGGTGAATTTCTTCAGGCGGTAGACGCTCGATTGCGGCCGGGCCGCGATCGCTTCGTGGCGCAGGTAACGCTCAATGTCCTCGGCAAAGTTCCCGGGCGTGTCGTAGCGGCGGTTGCGGTCTTTCTCGAGCGCCTTCATCACCACCCAGTCGAGCTCGCCCGTCAACAGCTGCTTGAGGCGTTTGACGTCCAGTCCGCGATTGCCCGCGGTCACAGTGGCCGTGCCTCCGAGCGACGTTAAGCGTGTGCTTGGCCGCGGCGGATTCTTCTTCCCGGATGAGCCGCTGCACCTCCGGGTACCCTGCCTCACGCAACCGGGCGGCTTCGAGCGGAGTCGTTCCCGTCAGCAGCTCGTAGAGCAGCACTCCCAGCGAGTAAACATCGCTGCGCGTGTCGATGTCGAGGCCGCTCATCTCGGCCTGCTCGGGACTCATGTAGGCCGGCGTGCCGAGCATCTGGCCATAGGCGGTGAATAGAGTCTTCTCCGTAAGTTTCTGCACCGTCGCCTTCGCCACGCCGAAGTCAATGACCTTTACGACCGGGACACTGTCGTGCAACGTCACCATCACATTCGACGGCTTGATGTCGCGGTGGATGATTCCCTTGTGGTGGGCATGCTGGATGGCGCGGCAGACGTTGAGAAACAGCTCGAGCCGCGCTGCGGGCAGCAAGTGACTCTTGTCGCAAAACTCGGTGATCGGCACCCCTTTGACCAGCTCCATCACGAAGTAAGGATGCCCGGACCGGGTGGCGCCGGCATCGATGACCCGGGCAATATTAGGGTGGTCCATCAGTGCCAGGGCCTGGCGTTCCGATTCGAAGCGCGCGATCACCTGGGCCGTATCCATGCCCGGCTTGATGATCTTGAGCGCCACCAGCCGTCGGACCGGTTGCTCCTGCTCGGCCATGTAGACGATGCCGAATCCACCTTCGCCGATCTGCTGCAGCAGCCGGTAGGGGCCAATGACGCTGCCGATATGTTCAGCCGGCGCGGCGCCGAGCGCAGTGACGCCCGGCGTTGGCGGCGGTTCGGACGCTTGTTGCGCGTCGTTCAAAACGAATCTCCCAGGCTCCGGGACGTCACGAGAAGGCGGCAATCAGGGCGCGCTTTTTGCGGCGACCGCGCCCGGCTTGGATAAGCTCGCCCGCTATCGCCGACTTCTTGACCAGTGTCTCGATGGTACCAAGAGATTCTGACTTCGTGACAATTGAGAACGCCTGCTTCGGGCGTCCCCCGCAGCTGGCAGGGTCGTGGCAGCGAAGCGGCGCTAAAAACCGCGAGCAACGAGAACCGCGCGAGCGCACGCGTCACGAGGCAGATCATTCGCGGCTCGCTAAAAAGAGCGAATTGGACGCCCGGCCGAAAGCTTCTGCGGCTGGAAGGCCGGTCGTCATTCCCGGCACATCCGCTCGATTTTAACCGCGCCGGGGTTGCCGTCACCTCCTCTGTCCGTTCCGGGGGACCTGGGATAGATTTCGGCATGTCCGGTTGAAAATGGACTGGCATTCAGCGGATGTTTCCGCTGATTTCGCGGCACGCATCGGTTAATCTGAAGGAGCGTTCGCGCAGAGCGCCAGGAGTGGTTGCGATGCCCACCATCGTTTGCCCCGGTTGCCAGGCCAAGCTCAAAGTCGATCAAGCGGCCGGCAACAAACTGCGATGTCCGCAGTGTCAGACCCGAATTCGCGTGGATGAAAATGGCGAGGTTTCCTTCGTCTCGGAATCCGTCCGCCGCCCCGTGCCCAAACCGCGAAAGTCGGAAGGGGCGTCCGCGGGCTGGGTCGTTTATGGCTTGGGAGCCGCGCTGGTCAGCGTCCTGCTCGTTGTGGTCTGGCAGGCGACGTCGCGCACCACCCCGAAAAAATCCGAGCCGCCCGGAGGCGCGTTGGTCGCCGATCAAGACGCCGACGTCGTGCCCGTTTCCCACGGCGAGAAAGAGAGGGCCCCATCGGATGACATCGCGGCCGAGGCCCGGAAGGAGTTGCAGTCGCTCGCCTCCCACTCGAAAGTGAAACGCGATTCGTCACAGACGAAATCGTCAGAGGCGGCGTCCCCTTCGTCGCCGGCCAAGGGGACAGCGGTCGCCAAAACGGAAGGCCCGACCGAGAAATCTCCAAAGACTTCCCCGCAATCCGCTGTCCCAACGAAGGAGGACGCGGCGGCTCAACAGGATCAGCCGAAGACTGCCGCCGACGGTCAGTCCACGATCAACCTCGAGCTGGCCGATGCCCTCACCGGCAAGCTCGACGAGGACGTCGCCAGAATCGTCGATCAATGGCAGCAGGCGTCGACCGCGTTCTTGGCGGACAAGGCGAAAACGACCGACTCCGCAAAGCTAAAATCGCTGGCCGCGAACGATCCCGCGAAGACATTCGGCTCGCAGTTGCTGGAGTTGGGCGAAAAAGCCCCAAAGTCGCCGGCCGCGTTTCAGGCGTTCGTGGCCGCGCTCTACGTGCTGCGAGACTCGAACTTCGATCTCACCGGCGACCTGGTCGGGCGAGCCGCCAAGCATCTCACCGATCACGCCACGGACCAGGAGATGGGGCGCGTCGCCCTGCTCGCCGCTCCCCTTTGTCACCCCTCCGTGCACCGCCTGCTGCAGTCCATCCTCGATAAGACTGAGCAGCGCGACGATCGCGGTCGCGCTTGTTTCGCACTGGTCAAGAACCTGAAGCTCCAGCGCGAGCAGGTCAGCGGGGCGGCGGCACTCAAGCGCATCGACAAGCAGGTCACGACCCTCGTCCGCCGGATCGAGAAGGAAGAATTTGGCGACGTGACGATCGACAACCAGCCCATCGCCGCCGCGCTCAAGGCGCTCGCCGAATCTGTGGTGCAACCGCTTGCCCTCGGCAGTGTGGCTCCTGAAATTGTCGGCAAGGACCTCGAGGGCAAGCGCCTCAAGCTGAGCGACTATCGGGGCAAAGTGGTCATGCTCGAATTCTGGGCCGGCTGGTGCCCCCATTGCCGCAAGCTCATTCCCGATGAGCGAGCCTTGGTCAGCAAGCTCAAGGAACGGCCGTTCGCGTTGTTGGGCGTAAACGTCGACAAGAAAGCGGACGCCGCCCTGATCCAGCGGAAGAAGGTCACGAACTGGCGCTGCGTGGCAAGACGGCCCGTCCGGACCGATCGGCATCAAGTATCAAATCAAGGGCTATCCGACCATCTTCCTGCTCGATCGCCAGGGGAAGATCCGCTACGCCGGCTCAGCGTCGAACTGGGCGTTCTACGACGCGGTCATCAAGAACCTGCTCGCCGAAACCGAAGACGGCAAGGACTCCAAGTCGGCCAGCCGCGAGTAGGCGATCGCTCCGGCTTCACGAATCGGCCGGCGTGCTCTCCAGCACTTCGGTCAGCAGCGTCGACTCCTTGCGGCTACCGACCACAAACGGCGTCCGCTGGTGCAGGCTCGTCGGCTGAATCTCGAGAATGCGACGGTGCCCGTCGGTCGCCACGCCTCCCGACTGTTCAGCCAGGAAGGCGATCGGATTGGCTTCGTACATCAAGCGAAGCTTGCCCTCGCCGTACCGGCCCGTGGGGGGATAGAGAAAGATGCCCCCCTTCACCAGCGTGCGGTGGAAGTCGGCCACGAGCGAGCCGACGTAGCGCGAGGAGTAAACGCGGCCCCCTTTTCCTTCGCGCAGCATCTGCAAATACCGCTGGTAACCGGGCGGAAAGCTGGCGGAGTTCGCCTCGTTGACGGAATAGTAGGGCCCCGTCTCGGGCATTTTGAGGTTGGGGTGCGTCAGCACGTACGCGCCGATCAGCGGATCGAGAGTGAAGCCGTGCACGCCATTTCCGGTGCTGTAAACGAACAGCGTCGCCGCGCCGTACAGCACATATCCGGCCGCCACCTGTTTCGTGCCGGGCTGCAATACGTCCATCTCGGGCGGGCGTTCGGCGTGGCCGTCCATGTCACGGCGCAAAATGGAGAAGATGGTGCCGACGCTGACGTTGACGTCGATATTGCTGGACCCGTCGAGCGGATCAAAGATGACCACGTACTTGCCGTAACGCGGATCGCGGAGCGTCACGACCGGCTCCTCGTTCTCTTCCGAGGCCAGCACGCCGACGTTGCCGCGATTGCCCAGGCAGGTGAGCAACGCCTGGTTCGCCAGGATGTCGAGCTTCTGGACCGACTCGCCCTGGACGTTGGTTGTGCCCGCACTGCCGATCACGTCGACAAGCCCTGCCCGGCGAATCTGGGCGGCGACGATTTTCGTGGCCAGCGTGATCCCCGAGAGCAGCCAGGAAAACTCGCCGCTGGAATGCGGGTTGATCCGTTTCTGCTCCTCCTGGATGTGCTGCTGAACGGTAAGAAAAGCGTCGCGCTGCATGGGGGCGCCTGAAAAAAATGAATTATGACTGTGAACGGCGATCGGAGACTTGCGTAACTGATGTAGGGCAGAACTGCCCGCGGGGGCATGGTACGCGCATCGGGCGGCGGACTGCAAGCCGGGCAAAAGCGGGGCAGGCGCGCTACCGAGCCACTCCGCACTGTCTGCGAAAATTTTGACAGAATTGTACGCTTCCGCACATCGCCGCCGGGATCGGGCTGTTATCATTTCCGATGCAGGCTGAGGACGCCGAGGTTTCCATGACGCAGTTCCCACGACGCGTTCGCCTCGTTCCCGGATCGACTCCGCTCCCTGCAATCTGAAGACGCACTGCGCGGGCCCTCAACGCAGAAGGAACGTCGGATGCGGCGCATGCGCGGATTCACCTTGGTTGAACTGCTGGTGGTGATCGGCGTGATCTGCGTGTTGATCGCGCTCTTGCTGCCGGCCGTGCAGCAGGTGCGCGAAGCGGCCCGCCGCACGACGTGCCGCAACAATCTCAAACAGCTCGGCCTGGCGTTTCATAACTATGAGAGCATCAATCGCGTGCTCCCTCCCAGCTCCACCAGCCGGATTGATCTGGGAGTCTGGAGTCCCGATCCGACTCAATATGCCCTGCACAGTTGGGCCGGCATGCTGCTGCCATTTGTCGAGCTGACGACAATCGAGTCGCAAGTGAATTATGACGTGTCGGCCCTCGACCCGCTCAACTACCAGGCGGGCGCCCAGGTGCTGGCAATCTATCGCTGCCCGTCCTACGCGGGGCCAGCCTACAGCCAGTCGCCCCTGTACTTGCCCCTCTCCAACAAGTATGCGATTCGCAATTACGCGGCCATGGGTGCCACGACCATCGGCAAGATGTATCTACATCCCAACGGCGTGTTTTACGCCATGTCTTCGACGCGAATGGCCGACATCAAAGACGGCACGTCGAACACTATCTTCCTCGCCGAAACGCGCGAGCCGAACGCCGCGGTTTGGATCGACGGCGGAACGGGGTCGCTGACGTCGCATCCCTACGACCCGACGAGCCCGCCCGACTACGCCCTGCCCCAAATTGGCCTCAATTACTCCCCCTACTTCGCGCCGCAAAACAGCCAGGGCATCGACTGCGAGTGGGGCCCCTCGAGCATGCACCCCACGACCGTGCTGCACCTCTTTGGCGACGGCTCGGTGCACTTCCTCTCGCCGCTGATTCTGCCCTACGTCTACGACGCGCTCGTCACTCCTGACGGCGGCGAAACGATCACCGGCTTTCGGCCCGACTGATGCCCGGAGGCCGCACGCGCTACAGCTTGCCGGATCCGAGTGCCCGGATCGTTTCCTCGATCGCGGCGACACCCGCGACCGGTGGTCGGCAAGTGCCGCGCTCGCAGACATACAGAGTCGGCTGTCCGTCGAGCGATTTTTTGCCGGCTAAAGTTGCGGCCAGAATCGGCGCGATCGACGGGTCTTCCTGACTGTGCGCGCGGCGGGCGACTACCACGTTCGGCAAATAGGCGGCTTCGATCGATCGCCAGGCGGCGGCCGATTCCTCGGGCGCACGGCCGTCGACCAGGACCAATTCATACGCCGGCCCGATTAGATCGTCGAGGGCCATGAGGCCCTGTCCGACCCCCATCGTCGCAGCACCATTTCGCCGGACAGCATCTCGAGGGTCCGCCGTCCGGCCGCATCGAATTCGTCGCGCCCGAGAGGCGCGCGAGCCGCAACAGCGCGTAGGCCGCCATCCCGTTGCCCGACGGCGTGGCGTTGTCGTGCAGATCCTTGCTGCGGGCGATGAGCGGTTCGTGATCGTGGGCCGTATAAAAGAATCCGCCTGTCGACTCGTCAGAGAACCGTTCGATCAAGTCGTCCGCCAGCTCTCCAGCGAACGTCAGGTAACGCGACTCGCTTGTCGACTGATAAGCCTCGATCAACGCGTCGATCGCGCAGGCATAGTCATCGAGATAGGCGGCCAGCCGCGCGACGCCGTCTTTAAAGACGTGCAGCAGCCGACCCTCCGACGTCCGCAGCCGAGTGATGAGGAAATCGGCCGCCCGGGAAGCGGCGGTCGTGAATCGCGCTTCGTCCAGCACGCGGCCGGCACGCGCCATGGCGGCGATCATCAACCCGTTCCATCCCGCCAGGATTTTTTCGTCGCGCCCCGGATGAACGCGCTCTTCCCGGCGAGCGAAGAGTTTTTGGCGACTGGCGGCGAGCGACTTTTCGAGGTCGGCCACCGACATCCCGAGCACACGCGCGGCCTCGGCGGGCGGCTTCGGGCGATTCAAGATCGTGTGCCCTTCCCAATTCCCTTCCGGCCTCACGTCGTAGCAGTAGCAAAAAGCCCGGCTCGCCTCGTCGCCGAGCACCGAGTCGACTTCCGCCGTCGTCCAGACGAAGAACTTGCCCTCTTCGCCCTCGCTGTCGGCGTCTTGCGTGCTGTAGAAGCCGCCGTCCGGATGGGTCATCTCCCGCAGGACGTAATCCATCGTCTCGCGAACGACCTGCGCGAAGCGTACGTCGCCGGTCGCCTGCAGTGCATCAAGGTAGGCCGACCCGAGCAGCGCGTTGTCGTAGAGCATTTTCTCGAAATGGGGGACGAGCCAGCGAGCGTCGGTCGAGTAGCGATGAAAGCCGCCGCCGAGGTGATCGTAAATCCCGCCGCCCGCCATCTTGTTGAGCGTCAACATCGCCAGGTCGCGCACGTCGGCGTGGCCGAACCGCTTCCAGGTCCGCAGCAACAACCGCAAATCCATCGGATGCGGAAACTTCGGCGCCTGGCCGAAACCGCCGTGGACCGAATCGGCAATCCGCACGCGCGTTCTTTCCGCCAGGTCGAGTAACGAGACATCGAGTGCCTCCGGAGCGGCGTGCGTTTGACTGATCTGTGAAACCGCTTCGGTCAACTCGGCCGCGCCGCGCTCGACATCGGCCCGACGCTCTTCCCAGGCTTCGTGCACGCGTTCGAGCACGTCGCGAAAACCGGGCATGCCCATCCGCGCTTCCGGCGGCCAATACGTGCCGCCGTAAAACGGCTCGAGCTGCGGCGTGAGAAAGACGGACATTGGCCAGCCGCCGCGACCGGTGAGTGCCTGCACGGCGGACATATAGATCTGATCGAGATCGGGCCGCTCCTCGCGATCGACCTTGATGTTGATGTAATGCTCGTTCATCACCGCGGCGATCGCCGGATTCTCGAAGCTCTCGTGCTCCATCACGTGGCACCAATGGCACGCGCTATAGCCGATGGAGAGAAAGATCGGCCGATCGAGCGTTCGCGCCGCCTCGAGCGCTTCCGGCCCCCACGGATACCAATCGACGGGATTGTGCGCGTGCTGCTGCAGATAGGGGCTGGTTTCGCGGGCGAGTCGGTTCGGTTTGCTCATGCGGGCATCCTTAAGGAATCCGGACGACGAAATTATTCGTCCGCCCGCGCGGCAAAGTCCAAGGCCGCCGGTTTTGAAAGTTCAATACCGCGTCAGCCACGCTTTAGCTGCCGGCGTAGAACTGCTTCATCTGCCCGATTCTGCCGCGAACGAGGGCCGACTTCATCGGCTCGTAGGCAAAAACTTCCTTGTCGTGATTGCGCACCGTGATGCGATAAGGTTGCTTGAGCACCTCGGTCAGGTGATACACGGTGACATACTCAGCCAGGTCATCCAACCAATTGCGACTGCCATAGAGCGAGACGAAGGGCGTGCGGCTGAGGTAGCGGTAAACATCCGGGGCCCGATCGACGGGAAGCGTGTCGTCCCCGTTCGTAATGAAACGGACGTGGGCCCGCAGCGGGTCGCGATAGGCGGCGACGGGCAGCGAGAGTTCATTCCACACGCCTGCGGTGAAGGTCGAGGGCGTTCGCTTGCCGGCAATGGCGGGCGTAATTTGCCCGGCCGCATCGACGACGTGCGTCGCCTCATGAAGCAGCACGTAGACGAGAGCGTCGACCTTGGTCCCGGCATCGACGTAGACGCGGAGCGGCGAGCCGGTCACGTCGTAGCACGTTTGCTCTTTCTGCGTGAGCCATTGCGAGACGTTCTGCCGCAGGATGGCTGCGTTGACCGTGATATCGAGCAATCGGAAGGGCTCTCCCGGATTCACGGTCGATGTGAGGGCCGTGTTGGGCATCCCGTCGAGAAAACTCAACTCGCGCAAGTGCCGCACTCAACACCCGCCGATGAACGGGAGGCAGTGTCTGCACTGCGATTTTCAGCTGCCCGCGCTCTGCCTCGCTGAGCGTATGAACCTTTGGATCCGGACAGCCCGGCTCTTTTAACAGGGCGAGGACTGATGCCGGAGCAGGTCCGACCCGCGCCTCCAGCGGCTTCCTCGGGTCGAGCCCATGCCGTCGCTGTACCTCGACTCCCGGGGCGTCGGCAGCTGGCGTTTTGAGGACGCCGGCAAGCAACGCGGCCACAGCCGTGGCAGTAAAAACAAATCGGAATGGAACTTCCCGTCGCGGAGTCATCTGGCCATCTCCTCCAAGGTCCCAAGGCCGCAGCCATGATCGATTCTGTGGCCGGAAGTGTCAAATTGGTTCTTGAGACTTGCGACGGTTGAAGCACGAACTTGGGACCCCGGGACTAATGGCCGCCTCGAATGGGAGCTACAATCGCGGTATGGGAAGCGTTCGCTTGCTCGCGTTTCCGGCTCTGGCCGCCGTCGCACTGTTTTCCGGCGGAGTGAACGCGGCCCGGGCGGGTGACGCGCTGGTTCGGGTCCGCTTTGGCGATCCAGCATCTCCCACGACGATCGAGGGAAAGCTCGTTGTCGAGGCGGCTGACGGCGGCGTGCTGCTGCTCGGTCGCGACGGGCGACTCCACACGATCGGACATGCCAAGGCTCCGAAAGTCGAGCGGCTCGACCGGCCCTTCGTCCGTTTCAATTCGTCCGAGCTGGCCCGGGCCCTGTGCGATGAGCTGGGCCCCGATTTCGAGGCCGTGCAGACCCGTCACTACGTGATCGCCACGCGGGCCGGTCGCGAATACGCCCAGTGGTGCGGCGATCTGTTCGAGCGACTGCTGTCCGCCTTTTTGGACCACTGGCGGTCCGCCGGCCTGCCGCTCGAAGAGCCCAAATGGCCGCTGCCCGCGATCATCTTTGCGGGCGAGGCCGATTTCAAAGTGTTCGCCACGGCCGACGCCGGCGCGTTTGCCGGCGAGTCGAAGGGCTACTATTCGATCCCCTCCAATCGCATCGTGCTCTACGATCTGACGGCCGGCAAAGGCAAAAAACGTGCGACGTCCGCGGCCGAGATCAAACGGCGAGCGGCCGCCGCCAGCTTCAATATGGCGACCGTCGTTCACGAGGCGACGCACCAGATCGCCTTCAACTCCGGTATGCACACGCGGCTGGCGGACAATCCTCTCTGGCTCACCGAGGGGATGGCAATGTATTTCGAGACACCCGATCTCGACGGCACCCAAGGCTGGAAGACGATTGGCGAAGTCAATCGCCCCCGACTGACACGCTTCCTGGACTTTCTCCACAAACGCCGCAAACGGGACTCGATCGCCACGCTGGTGTCGAGCACGGAGCGATTCATCGACGCACACAAGGCGGCCGACGCGTACGCGGAGTCGTGGGCGCTGACCTACTTTCTCAACGCGCGGCACCGCGACCAGTACGTGACGTATCTCAAGCAGCTGGCCAAGAAGCAGCCAGTGATCTGGGACGATCCCGACGCGCGCCTCGCCGAATTTCAATCAGCCTTCGGCTCAGACCTTAAAGCACTCGACGCAGAATTCCTCCGCTTCATGAAATCCGTCCCCCGCCACTAACTTCGCCCTTCGCCTTTCTCCCTTCGCCCCAAGACACCCCGCGGCAAACGACTCGTTGCTTCCTCACGCTTGAGCCGCACCGGGTGCAGGGGCCATGCCCCTGCTAGAAGAGGGGTTGGGGGTGAGCCGGGGGATTTGCGTAGTGTTCGGCGCATTCGCGTTCGAGGCCGCGGACGATGCGGTGGCCGCGCAGCGAACCGAACTTTGAGGTCACGACGGTCCACTGACCGCGTTCTTCGGCCCCCTCGTGAACAATGACGACCCAATCGCGAACCGTGCCGAGTTCGTGGGCGCGGGCCGTGTTGGAGTACATCGCTTTGTAGCGTCGCCCAATCCGCTCCGTTTCCAAAATGGGAAGCCAGGCTTTGCGATCGGGGTTGAAGCGATGGGGCGCGATCCGCAGGAGCTCGTCGGCTGTCGCCTTGCGACGATACTCTTCGTCGACGCTCAACAGGTCGGCGACCAGGCGAAGGCGGTGGGCCTGGGAGGCGGGACTAGCGTCGGTGCTTGCTGGATGCGACGTGCGGGCGACGTCAGGCGGGTGGAAGCGTCCGGCCAGCGATTCGCGGACAGCTTGCAGCCGCTTTCGTCCGATACCGGGCACGCGCTGCAATCGACCGTCGTAGGCAGCGGCCTGCAGGTCGCCCAGAGTGTCGATGCCGAGGACGGCGTGGATGGCGGCCGCCGTTTTTCGTCCGATACCCGGGACGCTGGCCAGTTTATCCTCGGGCCCGAACGTTGCCCGCAGCTGGTCGAGCAACGGCGCGCGTCCCGTTTCGCAAAGACGCTCGAGAGTTCGCGCGATCGACCGGCCGATTCCCGGCAGCCGCGTCAGCGCGGCGACACCTTCCTTCGCCACGATTTGCCAAACGGGTTGCGTCAGGCGGCGCACCGCGACGGCCGCCCCGCGATGGGCCCGGCTCCGGAATTGGTTCGCGGACTGCGCGTCGAGCAGGTCGGCAATTTCGATCAGCCGTTGCGCGAGCTGTTCGTTGTCGAGAGCCCGACCCTCGACGGATGAGATCGGTGTTAGATGTGTGCTACGAATCATGGACCGCGTCCAACTGTCGCGTGCTGCAGGTCGCCACGGCCTAGAATTTCAGAGGCTGCGACCCCCCGCCGACATTCCGCCTCAATTATAGGCAGGATACTAATGTTCATGTAGACATCGGAAGCCGCGACCTTGCCAACACTCGCTAGGATTAGAGGCGAGAGCTCGCACCCTTTCTGCTTCACATCGCCGAGCGGGGCACGTTCCGCCCGTCTTCGGCGCACATCGAAACGCTCAAGCCCCTCAAAGGAAATTGCCGGTGGCTTATTCAACGCCTCGCATCTTGGGATTGGGACGGCAAACCAACCTGGCCGAAGTGATCCAGCGGGCAGCGACCGAAATGGAACGCACGCACGGGCGTCCTCAGAAGGTGCTGGCAGTCGGCGAGGGAATCCAGGTCGAGGCGGAGCGGAGCCGCAACGACGGCCCGCTCGACACGTACGTCGTCCAGTTCAAGGCCGAGGGGCACCTGCTCGAGTCGGTCCGCAAGGTCGTGACGGCGACGCGGGGCCTGACGCTGCAGGAAACGGCCGGCGAATGCGACGTTCGTGCGACCGGCGACGCCACAACCGGACTCAGCCCCGCGCTAGCGGCGCTGTCGAGCCTGATCCAACTGCCAGAGGTCTGGCATGTCAGCGTCGAGGATCCGCACAAAATCCCGCTCAGCGTGCAGAGTCTGTTCGGCGAAATGCGCGAGCGGGGAGCCAGCGACGTCCACATGTATCCGGGTGCGGCCCCTGTGTTTCGCGTCGACGGCAAAGCACTCACGGTCAGCGAGTTTCAGCCCGTCACCGGCAGCCAGATCCTACACTTGCTGAAGGAGCTGGCTCCCGCCGGTGATTGGGAGGACTTCAACCACGACCATCAATGCAGCTTCAATTACCACCAGATGGGCGTGGCGTTCTCACGTGTTTCGGCCTTCATGAAGGTCGGTGTGCCGCATCTCACCCTGAGGTTTTTGTCCGAAGTCATCCCCACGTTCGAGGAACTGAATATTCCGCGACCGCTGATGGAAGAGCTGGGCAACCTGCATCACGGGCTGGTCATCGTGGCCGGCATGACGGGCAGCGGCAAATCGACCACGGTCGCGTCGATCATCGACTGGATCAACACCAACAAAGCCCTGCACATCCTGACGATCGAAGACCCGATCGAATTCGTGCATCGCAACAAGAAGTGCATGGTCTCTCAGCGCGGCGTCGGCGACGACGTCGAGACCTTCATTGCGGGCGTGCGCTCGGCCCTGCGTCACGATCCGGACGTCATTTCGATCGGCGAAATGCGCGACCCCGACACGATTCGTGCGGCGATCGATGCCGCTTCGACCGGACACCTGGTGTTGACCACATTTCACTCGAACACGGCTGCGGAAGCGGTCAACCGCATCGTCAGCTTCTTCGAACCGGTCGAGCGTGACCTCGTGCGGCTGCAGCTGCGCGACAGTTTAAAGTGCGTGATCTGCCAGCGGCTGATTCCGAAGACCCGCGGCGGCCGCGTGCCGGCGCTCGAGTTCCTGTTCAACGACACCAAGCTGATCGCCGACGCGATCGAGCGGGGCCAGTCAGCGGCCATCCGCATCGGCATGCAGCAGACTGTCTCGCAATCGCGAATCTTCGAGCAGAGCTTGCTCGAGTTGTTTAAGGCAAAAACGATCAATCTCGAAACCGCCCAGGCCTACGCGACGACGCCGGAGATCCTGGACCAAATGCGCTTCGGCACCTACGCCCCGCCGAGCTTGGATTCGATGATCCATCAACAGCTCGAATAGGTCGCGGCGGCGCGTGGTTCTACGACTCACTCAAGCTGAGTTTAAGCTGAAGGCGCCGGGCTGATTGGAGCGATTTGGCCAGTTCACGCAGCCCGCGCAACCTTTTCCGGCGCCGGCGAGTTCGCGTTGTTAGCGCGGGCCAAAAAATAGCCGCAAGCAACGTGCTCTACGTTACTTGCGGCAAGAGGCGCCGGTGAGAGTCGAACTCACGATGGCGGATTTGCAATCCGCTGCCTTAGCCTCTTGGCTACGGCGCCATTTCGCTCGAATCCTAATGGCAGGTCGCGACTTGCGTCAAGGCACCCTACTGTCAACCTGTCAGTCATTTAAGACTCGAATTCCTCCTGTCTGGATCGACCAATTGAGCCGTCAGGCTGAATCAATTGTTCCGAAGATTCCAATCGCAACAGTTACTTAAAGTTACGTCACAGTTTGCAGATTGCAGGCTGAAAACACGCCTTGGCGGGAATTTGGCCGGTGGAATTGGAGGTCGCCTCCGGCTAGGATCGCTCACTCTCGGCTCGATCCTGCTTGGCGGAGCGGACACTCGCTCTCCCACGACCCACCGGAGGGGTGGCGGGAACGGGCGCAATCCAGGCGCGGCTGTGCGTTCAGCCTCTAATTTGTCTTGGATTGTCGCCCGAGTTTTGCGGCACGGACGCTTTCGGCGCTTCTCGTCGAACCCCAGCCGAGGTGACCACGTTCTTGCCCGCAAACTTCACTCGACGCAGGAGGCGACGATCCGCATGTCTCAAAAATCGAGCCACGCTGTCAAAGAAACCGAAGAGGAGCTGATCGCGAAGGCCCAGTCGGCCGTCAGTCAATCGAACTGGGTAGTCGGCGAGTGTGCCGACAAATGGACCCAGCGCTACGCCCGTGGCCGCGGGGACGGCGACTTTGCGGCACTCTTGGGTTTGACGGCCGACCAGGTGTTTCAGCGGCGCCGCGTCTGGCAGACCTTTGCCGACGTCCACCAGAACTATCCGGCGCTCAAGTGGTCCCACTTTTACGCAGCGCTGACTTGGGACGATGCGCCCGAGTGCCTGCAATGGGCCGACGAGACGCAGTCGACCGTCGCCGAGATGAAAGCCTGGCGGCGGGCTCTGCGAGGCGAGGATCTGCGAACCGAATCGCAGGGAGCCGACGAATGGGGAACGCCGGCGGCAATCGCCTACGTGCCGGACGACCACGTCGCGGTCAGGGACCCGAACGATTTCATCGAGGCAGAAGGCGAACGTCGCGGCCGCTCGTCGCGCGGTGACGAGAGCCGTAATCCGGTGGAAACCGTCAGCGGCGTGGCCCGTGATTCCGACTCGAGCTATTCGCCGTTTCGCAGCGGTGCCGCCAGTCCGGCCCCCAAGGAAAGCGATTCGGTGACGGTCGCCGCGCGGCCGCAGGCGTCACCCGAACAATTGATCACGCGAATGGCAACCACACTCGAGCGAATCAACGAAGCGCTCACGGCCGAAATGCTCAAGGAATTTAAGTCTTTGCCGGAAAAGAAGCGGAGCCGCTTTCTCAAGGCAGTCAGCGGGCTGAGCACCAAGTCGGCCCGTCTGCTTTAATTTGAGCACTGGTATATGATTGGGGCTGGCCGTTTCGCTGGCTCTAATTGGAAGTGAAGCATGGCTTCCGAGCGTCCCCGATCCGCATCGAATGGTCCCAGTTCCGGCGGCACCGTGAATGGCTGGCTGGTCGCCATCTTGTTGATTGCTTTCGTCGCGCTTTACCTCAAGCTGAGCGGCTACTGGCCCCATTCGCTGTACGACTCGACGGCCGGACCGCGCGAGATCACGCCGCGTGGCGATCTGGCCGAAGACGAAAAGTCGACTATCGCGATTTTCAAGGCCGACAACGCCTCCGTCGTGCACATCACGACAAGCGCGCTCGGCGAAGATTTCCGCATGAACCCTGTGGAAATCCCCCAGGGTTCTGGCAGCGGATTTGTGTGGGACAACAAGGGTTACGTCGTCACGAATTACCACGTCATTCGCGACGCCCGGCCCCGCCGCAGTAGCCGGGGCGGAGTGATCCATGTCGCCCTGCCGACGAGTGCCACGAGTTATTCGGCCGACTTCGTCGGCGGCAGCAGCAGCACGGATCTGGCCGTGCTGAAGATCAACGCGCCGCCCGGTGAGTTGAAGCCCATTCCCCTCGGCAAATCGGACGATCTGCAGATCGGCCAGAAAGTTTTTGCCATCGGGAGCCCCTTCAGCCTCAACCAATCGTTCAGCACGGGGATCATCAGCGGGCTGGGGCGCGAGATTCAGTCGGAGGGAGGCCAAACGATCAAGGATGTGATCCAGGTGAGCGCACCGATCAATCCGGGTAACTCCGGAGGCCCGCTGCTGGACAGCGCGGGCCGGCTGATCGGGGTGACCACCGCTATCGTCAGTCCGACGGGCGCTTTCTCGGGAATCGGATTCGCAATTCCGGTCGACATGGTCAACGCCGTCGTTCCCCGGCTAATCCAGTCGGGCAGCGAGGAGCCGCCTTCGATCGGCGTCTCGCTCTTCTCGGACGACCTGACGGCCGCCCTACGGCACAATGGCGAGCTCAAGCAGCCAGGTGCCTTGGTCGCCAACGTCTGGCCGGGGGGCGGCGCCAAGCGGCCAACGTGGTGCCCACGCGCCGCACGGCCGACGGCTACGAGCTAGGCGACTTGATCGTGGCCATTGACGGCAAGCCGGTGACGGCCGTCAAAGAGGTGGCCGACGCGGTTTCTCACAAAAAATCGGGCGAGACCGTCGAGTTGTCGCTCACGCGCGGCAGTCAATCTCGCAAAGTGACTGTGACGCTTCATCCACGATCCGCGGCCCCTGATGAATGAGCGCCTAGGTCGTTGTGGGGTGAATCAACGTTAGCGTCTTGAATGAGCGGTCACAGCGTCTTACGATGAAAGCGTTGCCGCGTCGCTCAGATGGCCCAAAAGTTCGGCGTGGACAAGGATGACACCCTCCCGATTTCGAGGTTCGGCCGTGCCGCGTCGCACTATTCCGCTGGCTAAGCGCCCGTCCGTGACGAGCGAAGCAGGCGTGACGATCGTCACGCTGGGGCCGGAATACGAAAACCTCGAAGACACGGAGCTGGAGACGCTCAAAGGGGTGATGTTGGAGGTGGCCGAGCAGGCCGACCCGCCTGTCGTGGTGCTCGATCTTTCGAAACCTCAGATTCTTCGGCTCAGCTTTGATCGAAGGGCTGTTTCGCGCCTGGAATCATCTCAAGGCGCGGCCGGGCGGACGGCTCTCCCTGTGCGGACTGACCAGCTACTGCCGCGAGGTCGTCGAGATCACCCACCTCGACCAGCTGTGGTCGATCTTCGAGACGCGAGAAGACGCGGTCCGCGCGCTCAAGAACCCGTAATCTCGCCGCCGTCCACTCGGCGAGTCGACTCACTCTGCCACTTCGCAGCACGCGTTTTCACTAGCGCGCTCGTTCCGCCCTCACAGAGCTCACTTAGCCGGCAAAAAATTGTCGCCGGAGTCAGAGTCCCGGACTTCGTGCGGAACTTCGTCGATGCGAAAGGCCACTTCGCCTCCCTCGATATCGATCAGCGTCAGGACGCGATTGCCGATGCGGATCGCATCGCCGACGGAAAGTTCGAACTCCTGCACGCGCCGCCTCCTGCTGGTGCACGGCTGACTGCCCCTAGACCGCTCCTGGGCGGGCGCGACTATAACACGCGCTGCGATCTCGGTAAATGCAATTTGATTCGTGGGCTAACGGTTGTCGTGGGACGCGGAACAGTGAAGACCCACACGCCCAAATCGAATGGGCTTTGTCCGGTGGCGGCGCTCGACGTTCCGATCGGCGGAACCTGTCGCTCCGGTGGCGCATTCGCTCGCGCTCACAGCCCGCGATAAGATCGAATTGAAGAATCCTGCGTGACGTTGACTCTTCGCCCGGCCACGAGAAAGACGATGCAGCCGTTGCAGTTTCACCCGATTCTCAAACGCATGCGCTGGGGCGGCCGCCGGCTCGGAACGCTCCTCGGCAAACCGCTGGGCGACGGCGCGGATTATGCCGAGAGCTGGGAAATCGCCGATTGCGGCAGCGATCAAACCACGGTTGTCGGCGACCCCTACCAGGGTTGGACGTTGCGCCGTTTGGTCGAAACTCATGGCACGGCCCTGCTCGGGCTACAGTCGACCGCCGATCACTTTCCGCTGCTCGTCAAATTTCTCGACGCGCATGATCGATTGTCCTTGCAGATTCATCCGAACGACGAGCAGGCGCAGCGGCTCGGTCGCGGGCTGCGCGGCAAAACCGAGGCATGGCTCGTGCTTTTCGCCGAGCCGCACGCGCGCATCTACGTGGGCCTGAAGGCGGGCATCGACCGCGAAACCTTCACCCACAGTCTCGCGACCGGCCGGGTCGAAGAGTGCCTGCACAGTTACGAAGCGCGGCCCGGAGACTGCGTGCTCGTGCCCGCCGGCACGGTCCACACCATCGGCGAGGGGCTGGTGCTGGCCGAAATTCAGCAAGCGAGCAACGTCACCTTTCGCATCGACGACTGGGGCCGGCTTGGAGCGGACGGCAAACCGCGCGAACTGCATCTCGACGAAGCGCTCGCGTGCATCGATTTCGAACGCGGCCCTGTCAATCCGGTGAAGCCCCGGCTGCAAACCGACGGCGAACAGTCGTTCGAAGACCTGGTGAGTTGTCCCTATTTCGATTTGCGTCGCCGCCCACTCTTGTCGGAGTGGCGGCTCCCGGATGACGAACGCTTCCGCATCCTGATGCCGCTGCACGGGCGCGTGATAGTCCGCCATAACGACTGGCACGAGACGATTGGCCGCGGAGAGACGCTCTTGATCCCCGCGTGCTTGGAGCGCGTGTCCGTCAGTCCCGCGCACGGACGGGGCGGGCGCGGCGGACCCGAGCACCGTCCTGGAAGTCCTGGTGCGCTGAACGGATCTCAGGACGCGAATTGCAGCCGGTCGTCGCGCTCGAATTCCTGCAGCGTGGCCAGCAGGGCCGACTGCACTTCGCGCGAGCGGCCGGCGTCGTGCAGCTTTTGTCCATCGCGATCGGTGACGTAGAACACGTCGACGATCTGGTCGAGATGCGTGGCGATCTTTGCCAATTCGACGGACAGCCCCAGGTCGAAGATCTTGCGCGAGAGGGTGTACAGCAGCCCGGGGCGGTCGTGGGAAAAAACGTCGATGACGGTGAACCGTTCCGAGGAACCGCTGTCGATCACCACGCGGGCCGGCAGATCGGAAACGGCCTGCGTCCGCCCCACCGAGCCGAAGCGCCGGTTCCGTTGAAACAGATCTTCGACCAGGAGGTTGCCGGTCAGCGTTTTTCGCATTGCCGCTGCGACGCCGTCGATGCGGTCGGGCGGCACGGCGCCGGCGAAGTCGCGATCGAGGACGCGGAACGTGTCGAACACAAATCCTTCGGTGGTGGTGCTGATCTGGGCCGAGACGATCTGCAAATGGTGAGCGGTCAGCACGCCGGTCGCTTTATGGAAACAGCCGGCAACGTCGCGCTCGTGCGTCACGATGCGATATTCGACGGTATGGGTCATGTCATCGTAACGACCGTCGACGATCGGTTCCCCCGGGCGATAACTTTGGACGGCGGCCAGGTCGGCCACGATCCGCGCGGGCGGCGTCGTCGTGAGATAGTTCGCGGGACAGCGTTCCAGCAGGCGTTCCCACGGCGCACTGTCGGACGTCTGGCCACCGGTCTCGGCAGCGGTCTGTCGGGCGAGCGTGACGATCTGCTCCTTGATCTCCGTTAGCCGCCGCGCCTGGTCGAGCGCGGCATCTTGCCCCGTCAAAAGCAGCAGCGTCCGGTCGAAGAGATCGAACAACAGCTGCGACTTCCATTGTGTCCAAACGCCCGGACCAACGCCGAGCAAGTCTGCCGCCGTCAGCGCAAACAGCATCCGCAGCCGCTCCGCACTGCCGACCTCGCGGCTGAAGTCCAAGATACCTTCCGTCTCGGAGGTGTCGCGGCGGAACGCCAGATGGGCCATCGACAAGTGCCGGTGAACCAGGAAGATCAAAGTCTCGCGGTCCTCGTCGGCGATCCGCAAACGATCGGCCATGCGGTCGGCGATCGCTCGGCCGACCAGGCTGTGATCCTCCTCGTAGCCCTTGCCGAGATCGTGCAAGAGCAGCGCCAGGTGGAGAATCGATTTTTCGCGGATGTTGCGATAGGCGGTTCCGAGCGCGCCCGGGTCGCGGTCAAAGCGTTCCAGCTGCTCGATCGTCCGCAGCGTGTGCTCGTCGACCGTGTAGCTGTGATATTGATTGAACTGCAGCAGGCAGCGGGCATGGGCCATCGGCGGCACCAGGATCTCGAGCACACCCGTGCGGAACATGCTCCGCAGGATCAGCCCCAGGTTGCCGTGCGACGCCAGAATGTCGCGGAAGATCTCGGCGCTTTCGCCCGTCACGTCCCCCCCAGCGTGGGCACCGTCTCGCGGATCCGCTCGGTGAATTTGGGCGACGGAGCCACGCCGTAGCGGGCCGCGCTGCGGTAGAACTTCAAAATGCCGGGCAAGCTCGACAACACTGCGGCCTGGCGCCGAGGGATCACGTCGATCGAGTCGGCTCCCACCCGATAGATGGCTTCCGAGCGGTGCGTCGCCAGGGAGCGGACTAGTCCGGCAAAAAAGGCCCGCGGCCGATGCAGCGTGATAAAGCGTTCGCACAGTTCGGCGATCGCCGTGCTGTGGCGGAAGTAAGTCTGCATGAACACTTCGACGGGGCGTTGTCCAAACGTCCCCTCGACGTGCCGCTCGTCGGTGATGCGCAGTTGCTCGTCCCGCGAGAGAACGTCCTGGCACCGGCCGGCGTTGAAATGCAGATCGACGCGGACGCGCTTCTGAAATTCGTAGGCGGACAGGAGCGCTCGGGCTTCCTCGCGGCCGAGCGCGCCCTGCAGGCGCAGCGAGTCGATGTTGGCCGAGCCAAAACGGGCGAACCCCACCCACCGCATCAGATGCACGTCGCGCAGACCGCCGGGAGAGCGCTTGATGTCGGGCTCGAGCTGCTTGACGGCCGAGCCGTACTCGGTCCGCTCCTTCTCCCGTGCGGCCAGGCAATCGTTGATGAAGGCGGCGACTCGCCCGCGAACGATCTTCTTCTGGAAATCGGCGGCCAATCGCTCGTGGAGACTGGCCGAGCCCCAAATCAGCCGCGACTCGACCAGCGACGTCGCCACGTCGATTTCCTGGCGGGCGATTGCCAGCGTGTCGCTGATGCTGCGGACGGCGTGCCCGAGCTTGAGGCCGGCGTCCCAATAGTCGCGAACGGCCTGCGAGACAACCTCACCAACGAGCGATCGGGCCGTGCGGTCGACGAGGAAGAGCAAGTCGATATCGGAATACGGGCAGAGTTCGCCGCGTCCGGTACCGCCGACCGCGATCACGGCAACATTCTTGCCGACGAGGTCGCGGCGGTCTTCCGGGAGCTGATCGACCGCGTCCTGAAAGACGCGGTGGAGAAACGCTTCGGTCGCTTCGGAGATGGCGGCGGCCACCTGGATGCCGGTGGCCCCGCCGTCATACAGGGCCCGCGCGTCGGCGCGGATGGCCTGCACTTGAGAGCGGCGCTCGCTCAGGAGTGCGGGTAGAGCGACCGACACAGGCGTGTTTTGGCTCATTCCACCACGTCAGATCGCCGCGGCGCCGGTCTCCCCGGTACGAATGCGGATGACCTCGGCCAGTTGCGACACGAAGATCTTGCCGTCGCCAATCTTCCCGGTGCGAGCCGCATTGATGATCGTGTCGACGGCGGTTTGCAGCTGGTCGTCGCTGACGACGACTTCGATCTTGACCTTAGGGAGAAAGTCGACCGTGTACTCGGCGCCGCGATAGGTTTCCTTGTGGCCGCGCTGCCGGCCGAAGCCGCGGACTTCCGAGGCGGTCATGCCCTGCAGGCCGGCCTGATTGAGGGCGTTCTTGACGTCCTCGAGCTTGAAGTGGCGAACGATGGCTTCGATCTTCTTCATGGG
This sequence comes from uncultured Planctomycetaceae bacterium, assembly GCA_963800135.1. GTDB lineage: Bacteria > Planctomycetota > Planctomycetia > Planctomycetales > Planctomycetaceae > DASPSM01. Next base: position 432,491 of record CAWCZR010000007.1, read on the forward strand.
TGGGTCACCGGTTTCGATTGTCGGACAGGTCGATTGGAGGACGTGGGGGAAGTTGCTGCCGACCGGCCCGCGTGTGCGTGCCGCTGGGCGGGCGTCACTGGGTTTGCTTTACCGGGGTTTGGTTCACCGGCTCTTCGTCACAGGGACTGGTTGCCGGTTTCACCGGTGCGGATGCGGATCATTTCCGAAAGATCCGTGATGAAAATTTTTCCGTCGCCGATCTGCCCGGTGCGCGCCGTCCGCAGAATCGTCTCGATCACCGCTTTCAGCTGTTCGTCCGAAACGACGATCTCCATTTTAGCCTTGGGGAGAAAGTCGACGGTATACTCCGCGCCGCGATACTGCTCCTTTTGCCCCTTTTGCCGCCCGAATCCACGGACCTCGGAAACCGTCATCCCCTGGACGCCGATTTCCGTCAGGGCGTCCTTGATTTCCTCGAGCTTGAAATGGCGGACGATCGCCTCGATCTTTTTCATGGGCGGCGGCCCTTCAGAATCTCAGACTTCGGAATACCGGCTGCGCGGCACCGGCTCCGGCGTCGCAGGACGCGACAGATTCTGATTTTCCGCACGGTTCACTGTCAATGCCAGGCTGGGAGAAGGTCGTGCGAGACGATCGTGCGAGAACACCGGACGAGCACAGGCTGCGGCGACGAAGGCAATGGCTAGTCCGACGATCCGCACGGTCCCAGGCAGCCAACGCAGGCCGGTCGGCCTAGAAGAAGATGTAACCTTCTTCGCCGTGTTGACTGACGTCCAGACCTTGGATCTCGTCACTCTGGCTGACCCGCAGACCCATCACAGCGTCGAGCACCTTGAGGAAGACGAACGTCCCCACAACCGCGATCAAAACCGCGGCGCCGGCACTCAGCGCCTGGTTAATGAACTGCTGGAAGTTCCCCTCGAGCCAGCCGCCCGTTCCCGAAGTTCCTGGGACGGACTTGCTGGCAAACACGCCCGTCAACAAGCAACCCAGGATGCCGCCCACGCCGTGAACGCCGAAGGCGTCGAGCGAATCGTCGTAGTTGAAGCGGGCCTTGAGCGAGGTGCAGGCGAGGAAGCAAACGACCCCGGCACAGAACCCAATGACGATCGCCGAGAGCGGGGTGACGAACCCACACGCCGGCGTGATGCCCACAAGCCCGGCAACCGCGCCCGAGCAGGCGCCGAGCACGCTCGGCTTCCCGCGGGTGATCCACTCGGCACACGCCCAGGCAATGAGCCCCATGCTCGAAGCCAAGTGTGTCGACAAGAACGCGTTCGCGGCAGAACCGTTGGCAGCTACGGCACTGCCGGCGTTGAAGCCGAACCAGCCGACCCAGAGCAGCCCCGCGCCGATGCACGTGTAGGTGAGGTTGTGAGGCGGCATCGGCTCTTGCCCGTAGCCGAGCCGTTTGCCCAGCACCAAGGCGCAAACGAGAGCCGATGTCCCCGAACTGACGTGCACGACCGTCCCGCCGGCAAAGTCGAACGCTTTGTGCGGCCCGTCGGCGAAAATTCCCTTGGAGGACCAGACCCAGTGGGCCAGCGGGCAATACACCAGCGTTCCCCACAGCAGCATGAACACGCACATCGTGCTGAATTTCATCCGCTCGGCGAAGGCGCCGCAAATCAAGGCCGGCGTGATGATGAAGAACATCCCTTGGTAGGCCAGAAAGACCATCGACGGAATGTTGGGAGCCAGCGGCGAGGCGGGAACCACTGCCTTGTTGGCCGAGCTGTCCCAGTACGACATCACCCCCTTCATCGCGACGTTGCCGAAGCCCCCGACGAAGCCGTGCAAACCCGGCATGTCCTCGTCGAAGGCGAGGCTGTAACCCCAGAGAGCCCAGACGACCGAGAGCATTCCGGCGAGAAACATGCACTGCATCATCACGCCGAGAATATTCTTCTTGCGGACAAGCCCTCCGTAAAAAAGCGCCAGGCCCGGTGCCGTCATCATGAGCACAAGTGCCGAAGAGGTCAGCATCCACGCCGTGTCACCGCTGTCGATCGCGGTCGCGGGAGTGGTCTGACCGGAGGCCGGCGGCGTTGTGACCGTCGCGGGGCTTCCCACGGCGGGAGCAGGTTGGGCCGGAGCTTGCGCCATCACACCGGAGCCGGCCAAAAACAGGCAGACTGCGGCACCGACGCAACGAAACATCGTCCTCATCGCAAGTTCCTCAAGCGCGCAGAATCAACCTATTGAACCGCCGCCAGCTTCCTATGTCGGCGCCCGGGCAAGACACGATTAGGTGTGACTTTTTGCCGGTTTCGCGGGGCCGACCTCGAATTCAGCGACACGAGCGAATTCTCGACACGTTGCAGGCGATGGAAACGGTCCTGCAAGATGCTGTAGGCTTGGTGAGGCGTGGTGTCGGCTCGCGTTCGCAAACACCGTGCCGGTTAGGACGCGAGAAGGCGTCGCACACATGGGGCTGCGGCCGCGCCGGCCGTTCGGAACCGCGGATGATATCGTTTTTCACTCAGACCCAACAAGGCGTGCTCGCCGCACTTTTTTTTGTCGTCGGCGTTGTCGTCGGCCGCCTCGCCAACCTCTGGTCGATCGCTCTGACCCGAGCGGCGACAACGGCCGATTCGGCAGACGCTCTCGCGCCGCAAAATCTCACGATTCCCGAGTCTGTTTCGCGTGACGCCGAGTCAAACGCGTGCGTGTCTTTAGATGTCGCGGTGACAGCAGAACCGGCCGAAGCAGCACCGAATCAAGCACCGCAGCCGAATCCGACCCCGGACCCCGCCGGACTGCAGCACGACTGGCTCGGCCGAGGCTTTGGCTTGGGGCGCGGAATCGTGGAGATCGTGACAGGCTTGTTGTTCGCGGGCTACGTGATTGCCTACCTTCGCTTTCATTGTCAGGAGCTGGCCGAAGTCCGTCCGGACGATGTCTGGCTCTACGGTCGCATGATTTATCAACTGATTCTGATCTCGCTGCTCGTGGCGGCAACGGCGACGGACCTGCGTGATTTCGTGATCCCCGATCAGATCACAGTACCGGGCGCGCTCGTCGGCGTCGCGGGAGCGACCCTTTCCGGCCAATTACAAATGGTGCACGTGTGGGTCGACTGGAATCAGGAGATCCCCGGGATCGCCGGCCCGTTCATTCCGGACTGGCTGGACCCGCATCGACATTGGCACGGGCTCGTCTGGAGCTTGGCTGGCGCCGTTTGCGGGGTCGGATTGACCTGGCTCGTCCGCTTTTGCTCCTCGCGCATCCTCGGACGCGAATCTCTCGGATTGGGCGACGTCACGTTGATGGGGCTGATCGGCAGTTACCTGGGTTGGCAGCCCACGGTGTTCGTGTTTCTTATCGCGCCCCTCGTCGGAATGCTGCTGATTTTGCCCATCAAGCTGGTCTGGAAGCGTGCCTACGTTCCTTACGGCCCGTTCCTCGCCGCCGCCACGGTCGTGGTGCTGGTTTCGTGGAAATGGCTGTGGCTTTCCAGCCGGCTCGTGTTTGGCGACTCCCGCAGTCTGCTTTTGTTGGCGGCTGGGGCACTGATCGCCTTGCTAGTGCTGCTGTGTGCGCTGCGTCTCTATCAGTGGATTCGTGAGCCGGAGCAGCCAAGCGGAGATTGACTGTGCCACTGGGGCCGGTATAAGAATGAGGGACTTCGCCTTGGAGGCGTCGCCAGCCTTTTAGGTGGTTATTTGAAGGGGAGATTGGCTCCGCCCACGCCCTGCAGTCAACGAAACACGGACGACCCATTGGGCCAGCCTCGCGCGACCGGCTCAAGGTTCCGGCCGAAGCGGCGGGAACCAAGTGTCGGGTTCCCTTTTCGTCGACTTGCCTGAGGACCGCCGATGAAATCTGGTTTCGATGCGATCGCCTACTGGGTGCTCGACTATTACATCGCAGCAACAGTCGTATTGATCGTCGTCACCCTGCTGCAACGTCGCATTGCCCAACCGGCCCGGCGACTCGCCTTGCACTGGGGAACTCTCGTCGGCCTGGCCCTGCTCGTCGTGCTGTGCGTCCTCTCCGGGTGGCCGCGACTCGATCTCGCGATGCTACTGCGATTTGGTTCGCCGACGCAGGCATTCGTCGGCCATCATTCCTCGATTGGGGCATCGGCCGCATCGTCGACCGGTCCCGGCTTTTGGAGCCGACTCGTCGCGTGGGATCTGGCTTGGCTGCGATTGCTGGCCGTCGCCGTCTTCGGCCTCGGCTCGGTGCTCACGGTCTTTCGCGTCGTTCACGGCGTGCTGGCCGCCCGTCGCGTGCGCTTTGGTGCGTCGCGAGCCCCCCGCAGTTTGATCGCCGTGCTTGAGAAGCTGGTCGGCAAAGAACGCTGCCCCGAGTTGCTCGTGAGCCGGTCGCATCCGATTCCGATCGCAACGGGCGCTTTCTGGCCCAAGATCCTGCTCCCGCCTCTGTTCGCGGAACGAGAACGGCCGGACGACTGCCGCAGTGTGTTGGCTCATGAGCTGGCGCACATCCGCAACGGCGATCTGTGGCTGTTGGCCCTGGATCGCTGGCTCTTGCCGCTCTTCTGGATGCACCCCCTGTATTTGCGGCTGCGCCGTTCCATTCGTGACGACCAGGAGTTGCTCGCCGATGGGTTTGCCGTGGCGCACTCCAGCCGCACCGACTATGCCGACATGCTCGTGCGTTGGGCCCGTCGCCTCGCCGAAGAAAAGCGGGCGCGGCAGCTTGCCGTCACCGTTGCCATTTGGGATCGCCCGACTTGTTTGTCGGAGCGGATCTCGCGGCTGCTGCACGAGAGCGCGTCGTTGGAGCTGCGGTGTCCCAGCGGCTTCCGAGTGGGCAGCCTGCTGTGCCTGATCGCACTGCCGATCTTGCTCTCCACCACCAGCGTGGGGCCCGACGTGCCTCGCCCCTCAGACTATGTGGCGCGGCTCTTCGAGCAGCAACCAACGCCGAAGGCTTGTCCCCCGTGTCACGGGCAGGAAGCGTTCGTCCCAGTTCGCATCGAGCATGTGCGTTATTCGCTCGAGCAGCCGGCGATCGCCGAAGTGCGTCAGCTCGGCGGCCTGGTCAACGTGGTACGCAACGGGTATCTGCCGTTCGTGACCGAAGTCAACATGGTCTCGCACTACACGGAAGATGGTCATCGGTTCGAGAATCAACGGCTCACCGACGAGGCGCTGCCCCACATCTCCAGGTTTCATCATCTCAAGTCGCTGACTTTGGCCGGCGGACAAGTCACCGAAGACGCCCTGCGTCGAATTTCTCGGTTGACCGAGTTGCGATCCGTGAGTCTGCGCGACGCACGCCTGGCTTCGCCTGACAGCTTGGCGCTTTTGGCCAAACTCCCACATCTCCGCAGCCTGGAGCTGACGAATTCTCGCCTCAACGATGCGACACTCGCGCGGCTGACCAAATTGCCGGCGCTCGCGGAACTATCGATCGCGGGAAGCGATCTGACGGAGGAATCGCTGGCCATTGCCGGCCGGATGCTCAATCTCCGAAGTCTGTCGCTCGAGCTGCCCCATCAGCTGCTGACTCACGAGGATCTCGTCGGATTGCGTTCGCTGAAGGACCTGAGGCGGCTCACCCTCCGCTGCACGAATTCACAGACGCGGCCGTGGGAGAGATTCGCGAGCTGAAAGGCCTGCGTCTCTTATCGCTGGGCGATTCCCGCGTGAGCCTCGATGCGGTCACGGCGCTGTGCCGACGGACACCGCTCTTGGCCGTGCAAACCGCACAACAAACTCTGCAGGGATCGGCACGCGGCTCAGCCGAACAGGCGAGTGACGACCTCCGACGTTCGGAAGACCTGTTGGCCCGCATTCACCAATTCACGGACTTCGTGGGAACATCTCGCTCGCACGCCGCACAGTTGACGACGATGGAGTCCAAGGAGCTACAGCATCGCATCCTCGGATTGCGCCGCATTCCCTCCTTGAAGAACGTCGATTGGAAGCTGGCCCTGATCGACTCGAAGGCCGCCTTAGCCGTCAGCACCGGGTTTTCCAGTCGCTATGGAGCGACGCTGGTCTTCACGTGCCGGCTCCGCGCCGTGGGCGACGAGTGGAAGATCGAGGACTTTGCCGCGACCTCCGCGCACTGCGGCGTGGCCCACACGGTCGAACGGTTTGCGTGGGCGTATCCTCACGCACGTGCGACCGACGAATGGCTGGGCTTTTTCGTCGACGTGCTCTGTCCCCCCGCACAAGCTCCAGCCCGAGCGTTTCTGCCTGAATCCCGGTCGTAAGCTAGAGCAAGTCCAGCTTGGAATGGCGGCGCTGCGGGCGGCTGCACTTTGAGCACAGGCCGTAAACTTCGAGCCGGTGCCCGCTCACACGGAACGAGCTCTTGGCGGCCACCTCGTCGAGAATCTGCGAGATCGCCCCGTTTTGAAACTCGATCAGCTCACCGCAGACGCGACAGATGAAATGGTCGTGCTGCGGATAGCCGTAATCGTGCTCGTAGACCTCGCGACCGTTCGGCCGCGCGACACGCCGCAACAGCCCGGCTTCGACCATCAGCCGCAAGGCGCGGTACACGGTGGCCCGGCTGACCCGCACGGCTCCCGGCCGGTTGACCAGCCGCGCCGCCAGCTCATCCCCGTCGAAATGGAGATGGCTGGAATAAACTTCCTCGAGAATCGCAGCGCGTTCCTGCGTCAGTCGCAGGCCGCGGGTAGCCAGAAATTCCTCGAGCTTTTCCCGCGGAGATGCCGAAACTTCCACCGCGGGCAGATCGCCTTGGGGGACTTTTTTGCGGCCAATTTCAGTCGTGGGATTCATTCAGAACAATCGATTGCAGCAGATTCATCAACGCCGCTTCGAGCTTTTCATCGGAATCGTAGTCGCCCGAGGCGATCGATGCCTTGATCTGTGCCAATCGCTCGGCCCGGACTTCCGGCGACTTGCTCAACTTGTCGAGGAGTTGCCCGGCCGAAGAGATCTCCACCGCGTCATTCGCCTTGGACGAAGCCGGGGTTGGCCCATTGGCGGCTGCCCCCGACTTGCCCGGCGTGTTGACCGATGAGATCGGCACGCTTCGTTGAAGGGAACCCGGGCCTTGCACTTCCATGTCGGCACTCCCTACCTGGCGAGCGGATCGCTCAAGGGAGGAGGGGTTTGCTCCCTCCTGGTGCCGAACATCATAACGCAGAATGGCGACCCGGTTCAATCGGTTCTTGGAACGCGCGGTCATCGGAGACTCCAGGAAACGCTTGTGTGAACTCAGCTTGCGTCGACCGCCACCCTGTACAGATCGACGCACTTCGAGCTTAGACAGTGTCCACAACGTTCCCTGGACGCTGATCAGTATCGGCCGCCCGAGGGGCGTGAATCCACGTGGCGAGTTGACGGGATCGCTAAATCTTCACATTGCCCGTCGATCGTACCGATCGGGCCGGCCTCCGAGCGATAACTCAAGTCGAGCGATGGAGTTATTCCGCTCTGGTTAGGTGCGGTTAGCCGCGCCAGAAGCCGCCGAATTGCGTACCGGGCCGATCGCGAAAGCCGCTTTGGACGCACTCGGCCAGGATCCGGCCGACCTCCGGAATGTCCTCGCGTCGCACGTCGAGATGGGTGCAGGCCCGTAGGCGTTGCGGACCCGCATCGTGGATCAGCACGCCGCGACTTTCGAGCGCGTGGGCCAGCTGACTGGCATAACCCAGGGCCGGATCGACGTCGCAAAACACTAGGTTCGTCTCGACGGTGTCGATGTTGATCCGCAACCCGCGAATCTTGTCGATCAGCTCGGCTAGTTGACGGGCGTTGGCATGGTCCTCGGCCAGCCGCTCGACGTGGTGATCGAGCGCGTATTCGGCCGCGGCGGCCACAATGCCCGCTTGTCGCAATGCCCCGCCGAGCAGCTTTCGCACGCGGCGGGCCTTGCGAATCTCCTCTTTCGACCCCACGAGAATGGCCCCCATCGGGCAGCCCAGGCCCTTGGAGAAACACACGGCGATCGTGTCGACGTGGCGGCCCAGGTCTTTGGGCGAATAGCCGCGGGCAACCGTCGCGTTAAACAGGCGGGCGCCGTCCATATGCAGCTTGAGCCCCAGTTCGCGGGCCCAGGTGGCGACGCGCGCCAGCTGCTCGAGCGGCCAGGCGTACCCGCCTCCCATGTTGGCCGTGTTCTCCACGCACACGAGCCGCGTTTGCACCAAATGCTGATCGTCCGACCGCACGGTTCCCCTCAGTTGGGGCAAGTCGAGCAGGCCGCGCTCGCCCGGAATCGCACGGCAGGAAACCCCGCTGAGCACCGCCGGGCCCCCGGCCTCGAAATTCGCGACGTGACCCGTCTCGTTAATCAGCAGCTCGTCTCCCGGCTGGCAGTGCACGCGTACCGCCATCTGGTTGGCCTGCGTGGCCGTGCAGGCAAAGACTGCCGCCTCTTTGCCGAACATCTCGGCACAGTGTTTTTCCAGTCGATTGACGGTCGGATCTTCGCCGCTCATATCGTCGCCGACCTCAGCATCGGCCATCGCCTGCCGCATGGCCTTGGTCGGCTTGGTGACGGTGTCGCTCCGCAGGTCGTAAATCGGATGGCTGGCCATCGCATGTCCTCGGACTGATGAACTTTTTGAATCGCCCGGCGTCATGTACGATGACCCCGCAGGAACCGTTAGGAATTATGGGCAGAATCTGAGTTTGCCGCCATGAGTTCGCCCCGGTGAGTTCGGCCCTATGAGTGCTCCGCCGTCCGGATCCCTTCGCATCGCCACGATCGATTGCTCGCGCGACGACGCGTCGGCCACGTTCGCGACGCTGCGCGACAAGCTTAGCCCCAAGGGGGATGTCGTCTCCGAAGCCGGCAAGCGGCGGACGATTGAGATTTTCGGCGAGCCGCTCTCTCCCCAGCAAGTGGTCGAGCGGATTTGTCGCGACGTGCGCGAGCGCGGGCTGCCGGCCGTCCTCGACTACGGCCGCAAGCTCGACAAGAAAGACCTGACGCCCGAAACGCTCCGGGTTCAGCCGTCCGAGCTGGAAGCCGCACACAGCCGGGCCGACCGCGAATTCCTGGCAACGCTGCGGCGGATCCGAGCAAACATCGTCGAGTTTCAACAGGCCCTGCTCTGTCGGGACGCTGTCGTCACGCGAAAGACCGGCGCGGCCCAGATCGAACTGCGGCAGCGCTATCTACCACTGCGGCGCGTAGGAATTTGCATTCCGGGCGGCGCGGCCGCCTATCCTTCGACTCTGTTGATGACCGCAGTCCCCGCGCAGGTGGCCGGCGTCAAAGAGATCGCGGTCGCCGTCCCGCCTACGGATTTCGGCGGCTACAACACCGACCTGCTGGCGGCCTGCCGTGAGCTGGGAATCACGGAGATTTACCGCATGGGCGGTGCGCAGGGCGTCGCCGCGCTCGCGTATGGCGTCGAAGGGATCGAGCGGGTCGACAAAATCGTCGGTCCGGGAAATTTGTTCGTCGCGCTGGCGAAAAAGCACGTCTATGGCGAAGTCGATATCGACAGTATTGCCGGTCCCAGCGAAGTGGTCGTGCTCGCCGACCAATCCGCCCAGGCCGACTTCGTCGCGAGCGACCTGATCTCGCAGGCCGAACACAGTCCGGGGTCGGGCGTCTTGATCACGTGGCACCCCCCCTTGGCCGCCGCCGTTCACGCCGAATTGGACAAACAGCTCGCGCGGCTCGAGCGGGGCGACCTGGCCCGGCAGAGCCTCGCAGACTACGGCGCGTTGATCGTCGCCCGCGATGCCGACGAAGCGGCCCGTCTCGCCGATCTGCTGGCCCCGGAGCACCTACACATCTCGACGGCGCAACCCGAGCAAATGCTCGCCAAGATCCAGAACGCGGGCGCGATCTTTCTCGGCCATCACACGCCCGTCGCGGTCGGCGATTACGTCGCCGGCCCGTCGCACGTCTTGCCGACCGGCGGCACGGCGCGCTTCGCGAACGGCCTGTGCGCCAATGATTTCCTCAAGCGATCCTCCGTGATCCACTACAACCGCGAATCGCTCGCGGCTGCTGCCGACGACATTCGCCTGATGGCCGCCAAGGAAGGGCTGACCGCCCACAGCGCGAGTGTTGACATCCGATTGACACACTAACTCCGAGCCCATCGAGGTCGGCCATGTTCGACGGATTCACCGCGCAGACGCTTCCCGGCGACGGTGTCGACATTCGTCTCGTGGTCGGCGGTCAGGGACCACCCCTGCTCCTGCTGCACGGTTATCCACAGACACACGTCTGCTGGCACAAGGTCGCACCGCTCTTGGCCGATTCTTTCACGATCGTCGCTCCGGATCTGCGCGGCTACGGTGATAGCGGCAAGCCACCCACCGACGCGGCCCACGAGCCGTACTCAAAGCGGCGGATGGCCGCCGATCAGATTCGAGTAATGGAACTGCTTGGATTCAAGCGTTTCTTCGTGGCCGGCCACAACCGCGGCGGACGGGTGGCCCACCGGCTCGCGCTCGATCACCCGCACGCGGTCGAGAAGCTGGCGGTCCTCGATATCGCCCCCACTCTGGAAATGTTTCGCCGCACCAACGAGCAGTTCGCCCGCACGTATTTCCACTGGTTCTTCCTGATGCAGCCGTTCGACTTTCCCGAACGACTGATCGGCAACAATGCCGAGTACTACCTGCGCACAGCGTTCTACGCCCGCACGCCGTCTGGAAGCGTGGTCTCGCCGGAGGCCTTCGCCGAATACCTCCGCTGCTTCCAGAATCCGGAAACGCTCCACGCCACGTGCGAAGACTATCGCGCGGCGGCGGGGATCGACCTGGAGCACGACGAAGCCGACCTCCACAAGCGTCTGGAATTGCCCCTGCTCTTGCTCTACGGTGCCAAAGGCCGCATCGCGCAAGTCCACGACCTGCCGGCCCTCTGGCGCGAACGGGCCGCCAACGTGCAAAGCCAAGGATTGCCAGGGGGTCACTTCTTACCGGAAGAATGTCCGGACGAGGTCGCCGGAATGCTGCGCGACTTCTTCTCGGGTCGGAGTGACCTCCGCGCCGTCTGATGCTCGTGAGTCCGGTACGCTCAGGCGCGGCGACACGTCACTACAAAAGACCAGCAATTGAAAAGATCAAAAGCAGACAAAGCAGCGCGAGGATGAAGTACAGAGCCCATTTTCCCCCGCGAGCCATCTTGCGTGAGCCTGCTTGAAGTGCCCGCTCGGCCCAATCCGGACGTGCAATCGACCACGTGAGGCCAAACAACGAAAAAATTAAAATTCCGGCCGACATGTACTCAAAAAGTACGACGAAAATCAGGGCGACGATCCAAGCACAGATTGTGGTCGGAGGCGCTGCTGGCGGTAGCGGCCACAGCGGAACGTTAACAACCAAGAGCCACAGCAGCCCAACCGAAACGGGCAATAATATAAGACACACTGCGCCGAACACGCATCGCCCCAAAGCCGAGCGCGGCAGGACGAATTCGATTTTTTGCACGGCAGGACTGAGCGAACGGGTGCTTGACTCGCTCGCCCCGTCCGAGACGTGGGGAGGTCCATTCAACGCAGCCCTTCAAAGACTGTTCTTCCCTGCCACAGCGCTTGATCGCCTAGCCTCTCCTCCAAGCGGAGCAATTGGTTGTATTTCGCCAGGCGTTCGGAGCGGGCCACCGAGCCGATTTTGATTTGCCCGGCCCCGGTGGCTACGGCCAGGTCGGCGATCGTCGCGTCTTCCGTTTCGCCGCTGCGGGCGGAAATCACCGGTCGATAGCCCGCGTCGAGCGTGGTGCGGATGGCGGCGAATGTTTCGCACAGCGTGCCGACCTGATTGAGCTTGATCAGCACGCTATTGGCCACGCCCGCCTCGATTCCCTGCGCGATTCGACCCGTCTGCGTCACGAACAGGTCGTCGCCGATCAGTTGCACGCGACTTCCCAGACGGTCCGTCAACTGCTTCCACCCCGGCCAGTCGTCCTCAGCCACGCCGTCTTCGATGCTGATGATCGGGTATTGATCGACCCATTCGCAGAGCAGGTCGACCATCGCGTCGGAGCGGAGAGGCGACGCCGGTTTGTCGGCTAGCCGATAGACTCCGTCGGCGTAAAAGTGACTGCTGGCGACGTCGAGCGCCAGCTGAACGTCCTTGCCAGGTTTTAAACCGACGCCTTCGATGGCTTCGACCAGGTACTGCAACGCGTCACGGTTCGACGCCAGTCGGGGGCCGTAGCCCCCTTCATCGCCGACGAGCACGCCTTCGTAACCGTCGCGACGTAGGATCGAGCCGAGTTGGCGATAAACGGCGATGGTCCATTCGAGCGACTGGCGGAGCGAGGCGGCCCCGCTGGCAATCATCAAAAAATCCTGAAAGTCGAGATTGCCGCCCGCGTGCAGTCCGCCGGAGATCATATTCACCATCGGCAGCGGCAGGATGAGCCGGTCGCCCAATCCGGATGCTGCACCGGCCCGCTTTGCACGGGCGGAAGCGTTTGCCGGCACGCGACGCCACAGTGCGTGCAGATGCTCGACCAGCAAAACCCCCTGCGCACCAGCCGCCGCATAGGCCGCGGCCAGGGACGCGCCGAGCAGGGCGTTCGCCCCTAAACGTGACTTGTCGGCCGTGCCGTCGAGCTCACACAAAATCGCGTCGATCCGCTGCTGATCGTCGGCCTCCAGTCCTCGCAGGGCGTCCGCGATCGGTCCGTTGACGTTGGCGACAGCCCGGAGCACGCCTTGACCATCCAGCCGCGCGGGATCGCCATCGCGTAATTCGCGGGCTTCGAGTTTTCCCGTGCTGGCCCCGCTCGGGACGATCGCCCGTCCCGGTAGACGCGAGCCGGCGCAAGTGATTTCGACTTCCACGGTCGGTTTGCCGCGACTGTCGAAAACTTCGCGTGCGTGGACCGATTCGATTCGCGTCATCTCGATTTCACTTGCGGATTGGTAGGGATTGCGTGCCCCGCGGGTCGGAGGCAATCCGTCAGCAAGTCGAGGGCCTCCGAGATCCGTGGCCTCGCATCGCGCAAGACTCGGCCGCTGAAATCGCGGACGGCCTCGCGCGCCGCCGGATCGGTCAGGTAATCGACGGGACTTGTGCCGTCGATGCGGGCCAGGGCGCAGGCCGCCAAGTGAGCCACGCTACGTCGCTCCAAATCGCGCGGCTCCAGGCCGCGAATTCCGGCGAGCGGTGCAATCACCGCCCGGTAACGCTGCCAAAAGCACTCGATCAGGGGCCGAAATGGACCCAGGTCTGGTGCTGTCCGCACGCCCTTGAGCAGTAGATGACTGAGGAAGAATCCCAGGTCGAACGCCGGATCGCCGAAGTGCCCCGTCTCAAAGTCGATCAGGGTCACGACGACGTCCGGGGCTTGCACGGGTGCCGTTGATGACGCGCCGTGCGGAGCGCGGTCGACCACCAGCACGTTCTTGGGACTGAAGTCGGCGTGCACCAGGCACACGCGATTCTCCGCCATTTCCGCGATCAGCCGATCGATGTGTGGACGCAATTCCGGATGGACGCGCGCGATGTGCCGATAAAACGGGTCGACCCGCAACTGCTCGAAAATCTCCTGATCGCCAAACTCGACGGCCAGACGCGGATCGCCAGCCGTGCGGCCGTGAATGGCGGACAAATAATCGGCGAGGCGGACGGCGATCTCTTCGCGAACGCGCCCGGCTAGCAACTCGCACTTCCAAACGGTGTGGAGGGGGTCGACCGCCTGCATCGCATAAACGTAGTTCTCGCGATCCTCGTAAAGGATTCGCGGGATCGCCCCGTCCGGAAGCAGCGGCCGAAGCGTCTCCATCATGGCCGTTTCGCGGAAGATACGGTCGAGCCGGCTGAACCAGGGAACCTGGGTCTGCAATCGCTCGCGGGACTGCTTGACGACGAAGGCGGCACGCATCGCCGGCTCCGCACGCAGCACCAGGTTGGAGACGCCGCCGGATAAAACCCCGATGCCGCACGGCTCGTCGGGTCCGAGCAGTCCTCGCTCGCGCAGGTAGGCCGGCAACCGGTGCTCATCGAGCAGGATCATGATTCGACTATCCCGCCTCTCGCGGAGCAGATCAAGGCGGCTCGCTCGCAGCACCGAACCGCCGTTGGACGATGGATCGCCGGGAACAGAAACGCTCCGAGTCAAATCGCTCAGGCCCAACTTCGGGCGGAACGTCCGGCCCCAGGCGCTTCAATCCGCGTTGGGCGTTCTTTTTCGCGGGTGCGAAAACCGGGGAAAAACCGCGTGATTCGCAGGGGAAGCCAGGTCGAAAGGCGAATCTCGGTCATCCTGGCAAGTTTTTGTTGCTTCCCGGCGAAAGTAGGCGATAAAATCAATCAGCGGTAATGTTTGCGGGCAGGTTGTCTTCCGAAAGGGTCTGTTCCATGATGCGCCGTTTGGTGGTGTCGCCTTGGGGCCGCGGCTTCGCACTTGCGGCTGCCCTGGCGCTGGCTTGCACAATGCAGTCTTCGGCCGATCCTCCGTCGACCGACAAACCGGCTGACAAACCCGCTTCGACCGACAAACCCGCGGACGCCAAGGCCTCTGCCGCTCAGCCCACAGTCGCCACGCCGACGACCGGCTCGACCACCAAAGCGACGACCGACAAAAAGACCGCGAAGAACAAAAAGAAAAAGCGGAAGTGGGCCCCGGTCACCAAAAAGTTGACCATCGACCCGCAAGCTCCGCAGGTCGGACTGTTTGACGGCATGCACGACGGCACGATCTACGTCAAAGTCGTCCCGCAGAACTCTAACGGCGGCACGATCTACATTGAGAATCCGACGAACAAGCCGGTGACCGTGGATATGCCGGATGCCTTCGTCGCCGTTCCCGTGTTGCGTCAGTTCGGCGGCGGCGGCGGTGCTGGCGGACGCGGAGGCGCCGGCGGCGCGGGTGGCGGTCAGGCCATGGGTGGCGGCATGGGTGGCATGGGCGGCGGCATGGGCGGCATGGGTGGCGGTGGAATGTTTTCGATTCCGCCCGAGCACACAGCGAAGCTTCCCTTCCACTCTGTTTGCCTCGAGCACGGCAAGACCGATCCCGATGTCACGATGAACTACACGGTGATTCCAGTCAAGCAGTACAGCGACAACCCGGACCTGAGCGCACTGTTGAGCATGATCGGGAAGACCTCCATCGATCCGCAGGTCGCCCAGGCCGCAGCTTGGAACCTGGCTAGCAACCTGAGCTGGCAGGATCTGGCGAACAAACACTCGCCCGAGGTCGGTTTCACCGATCAGCTCTACTTCTCCTCGCAGGCCCTGTACCAGGCGCAGCAGTTGGTCGTCGAGGCCCGCGGCCTGGCTCGCGAACGAGCGCAAAAAGCGGCCGAGAACAAGCCCCAAGAAAAGAAGTCCGACACCAAGAAGTCGGACGATCATGTGATCACGGGGCGCTAGTTCGCCGCACGGATCTGGGAAGCATCAAGCGAAAAGGACTCGTCCTTTCGGACGAGTCCTTTTCGTTTCCAAGGGATAGTCAGACTCTCGACTTCCGATTCGTCGAAGACGTTTCGGGAGCCGTCCGCCAGCCGAACCTCTGTCGGACAAGACCCATTGGTCGAGCGTCTCGAACCTGCTTCCAAAAATGCGGGCAGCGATCGACCGCCGCGAAATCCCGCTGTAGTGACTAGAAGTTGAACTCGCAGCCGACTTCGTAGCCTTGAATCATGATGCCGGCACTGCTCAGCGAGAGATGCGTGTCGTTCAGACCGCCGCTCGTCACGTTGTAGTCGACCTGCGACTGCGGGCGGGAGATGTTCGTCGTGCCCAGGAGGTTGTACGCCGCATAGAGGCGGATGTGTTCCTGGATCGGAATCTTGAGGAACGCGTCGATCGCCCCGACCGGAGCAAATCGGACATCGATGTCGTGATCGTGCGAGTCGCCCGTGTTGGGATCGGACGAGTTGACGTTAGCGGCGAACTGGTTGACGCCGAAGGTCACCCGCGGATCGACGCCGATCGAGAACCACTGCGTCATCAGTTCCAGCCGGACACCGACCGACGGGCCGTAGATGTTGCTGATCGTGGACGACTCGACCGTGGTGGCCGGCACGCCGGGGTTGGTGGCGACAACGTCAAAGTGCTCGTCGATGCCCAAGTAGCGGAAACCGACCATCGGCTTGAGGACCAGTCCGTAGTCCTTGGGTACGATGGCATTGAAGTAGACGTTCGCTTCCGCACCGTACACGAACGAGCTGAAGTACTGGTTGAAGCTCTGGCTGAACAGGGCGACGGCGTTGGATGCCTGGCCGCCGACGTCGACCGGAATCGCAGCAAACGATTCGGTCTCGCCGATGATGCCCTGCGGCAGACCACCGACGTTCGGGGCCGAGTTGGCCTTGCCCAGAATGAAGCCGCTGGCTTCAATCGTGCCGTACGTCATGGGAAGGCTGAAGGTGCCCTTGAAGCCCGAGTTCTCGGCGAGCGAGATTCCCGTGGTGTCATAGGCGCGGGCCTGGCCGACCTGGGCTCCGTTCGTGTTGAGAATCGGAAAGATGTCGGTCGGGTTCTTCTGCACCGACATCGGATAGAAGCCAAAGAGGTAACCGGGCACGTAGATCACCTGCCCGCCGAACGAGCCGATCGGAATCTGGGCGAATTTCGGCTGGAGCACTCCGGGTCCGGGATTCTCACCGATCAAGGTGGTCGCAGGACGGGAAATGCCCCAGTTGATGTAGTCGAGTCGAATGTCGGCATTTCGCAGGGCGCGGCAGAGCAACTCTTCCCAAGGCGTCTCGACGAAATCGTCGGGCGAGTCGCCGTTCCCGCAGCCCGGCATCGCCCCATAGGCGTTGCCGGCCGGACATCCGCCGGGGCACGGAGCTCCCATGGCGGCGTTCGGATCCTGAGAGTAGCCGGCCGGAACGACCGGCTGGGGCGTCCCGAATGGACTGGCCCCTTGCACGATGGGTGCCGGGCCCTGCCCGGGCTGACCATAGGCAGCCGGCGCATACGCCGATGGGCTGGTGAACGCATTGGAAGAGAACGCCTGCGAGCCCGGCGCAGGAGCGATCCCTTGGGCATAGAGCCCGCCCGTGGTGAGCAGGCTCAATGCCGTCGCCACGCCAAGTCCCAATCGTCCGACCATGCTCAAGTTCCTGCAGCCGAGCTAACGTCGACGGACGTCCACAGGCCCCCTCTGGCTGTGCCGAATCTGCCGACTATGCCCACGGCAGTAGTCGTAACAGGAGTATCGGCCGTGCCGCTTATGCCACTTCAGGAAATGCAGCATGCGGGGGAATTTGTAGCGGCCGTAGCGGATTTAGGGACACGGGGCCGTCACTAGAATCCGGCGGCAACGGCGGACCCTATCAACGTGGGGAACTTGGGGCGATTGATCCGCCATCCCGCTGAGGCAGCGTGACCGATAGGGCGCGCAACTCTCCGTCCCGCTCCACTTCGAGTTGCGCGTTCCCGTTTGGCGTGCCAGGACCGCGGACAGCTCCGCCTCGGAGCCCACCGCGCGCTTGCCGACTCGTAGGATGCGGTCGCCGAGCCGCAGCCCAGCCCCCTCGGCGACCGACCCGCGCAGCACGCGACTGACAATCACACAGCCCGGCTCGGCATCATCGGTTCGGCAGAAGATGCCGATCGGATGCGCGGGCCCCAGCAGATGCAGCGGCAGCGTGTGCGTCGCCGATTCCCCGTGATGCACCACAAGGGCCGTGGTCTCCTCGGACGCGTCGGTCACCGCTTCCCGCATCTCGGCGGCATCGTGAACGGCCGCGCCGTCGAACGTTACGATCCGGTCCCCCGGCCGAATGCCCGCGATCTCTGCCGCCGAACCCGGGTCAACTTGCGTGATTTCAATCAGATGACGTTTGGCCGCCCCTTCATCCCAGGTGACGCCCAGCCGCGGCGGAGGGATTTCGGCCGCCGCCTCGCGCGATTCCTGCAACGCACTCCCTTCTTGGAAAGCGGCCTGGCGGAAGCCGGGCAGACGGGGCGTTTGTGCGGCCGCGTAAACCGTGCGGAAGAGGAACCGCGCAACCCGCTCCATGCCCTCCAGATTCAGCTTGTCGGCGGTATCGAAGGGGGTGTGGTACTCCGGATGCTTGCCGGTGAAGACCATTAAGAAGGGAATCTGCCGCGCATAAAACGGGTAGTGGTCGCTATCGCGGCGGGTCTCCCAGGTGAACGTCAACAGAATGCCGGGATCGGTATTGTTCGCCGCCAGAAACTCACGCAGCCCGGGAGCCGTTCGCGCGCCATACACTTCGGCCCGGTTCTCCCGCAGCCGGCCGACCATATCAATATTGAAGACCAGCTTCAGCCCCTCGAGCGGCACGGTCGGAGACTGACACCAGTATTCCGACCCCAAGAGTCCCTGTTCTTCGCCGTCCCAAAAGATGAAGACAAGCGATCGCTTGGGGGCGACGTCGAGCGACCGGAAGGCGTCGACCATCTCCAACAGCGTGGCCGTGCCGCTCGCGTTGTCGTCGGCCCCGCGATGGATGTAGCCGATCGGCCCATGGCTGTTGCGGGGGCTGCCGCGACCGACGTGGTCGTAATGGGCACCGACGATGACATATTCTTTCGCCAGCGCCGGGTCCGAGCCGTCGAGGCGGCAGATGATGTTGCGGCTGTTCCCGAAGGGTTGATAGTAGTCGCCGTCGACGCCGGCCGGGCGGATCTTCAGCTTCCGCAATTGCGCGACGACGTAGGCGCCGGCCGCCTGCCCCCCCTGCGTTCCCGTCTCGCGCCCCTCGAGCGCGTCGCTCGCCAGAAACTCGCAATGCCGCCGCAGCTCCTGCCGCGTGATGACCGAGACAGCCGAGGTGTACGTCCCGCCCGGCACCGCCGCGCACCAGATGCCGGCGAGGCTGCCGAACGCGAGGACGGCGACGATCAAAAGTACACGGAGTCGGGCGGACAAGAGCCGGATCCTCACGGCTTGCGACTCGCGGTCGAACGGGAGTAAGCGGGAAACTCGACCAGCACTTTGAGGGCTCCGTCCTTGCGGTCGCGGAAGGTTTCGAACGCCGTCTGAATTTCGGCGACGCGGTAGCGGTGCGTGATGATCTTTGAAACGTCAACTCGCCCTTCGCCGATCCAGCGCATGGCCAGCGGAAAGTCTCGCTGAAAGTCCGGGTTCACGCTTGTGTGGACCGTGATGTTCTTGAAGAACAAATCGCGAAAGCGGACGCCGTCGATGATCTCCGGCGGCACGCCAAAATACAGGATGCGGCCGCCCGGCTGGCAAAGGTCGATGCACAGATTGAGCGCCTGGTCCTGGTGGCCGACCGCTTCGATGACGATCTCGGCCATTTTGGCGCCCGTGATGCGGGAGACGGCGGCGACGGGATCTTCCTTGGCGTTGCAAACGGTGGCCGTCGCGCCCATTCGCGGGCTGTTGGCCAAACGCGACTCGAGCCGCTCGATGGCGATCACCTCCCGGGCACCCAGGTTCCTTAGGGCAGCGCACAACAATTGACCCATGGGCCCCTGCCCGACGACCGCGACGTCTCGATCCATAATCGCCGGCAGTTTTTTCAAAGCAAAGATGGCCGTTCCCAGCGGCTGGGCCAACAGCGCACACTCCTCGGAGACGCGCCGGTCAAGCGGGATCGCGCGGTCTTCGTGGATGGCATAGCGCTCGAAGAAGCCGCACTGGTTGTAGGGAACGCAGAGGACCCGTTCGCCCGGCTCGTATCGCATGCCATCGGTGGCCGTCACGGTGCCGATCATCTCGTGCAGCGAGTGGCCGAGACCGGGATTCGGCTGCTCGATGTTGCGAACAAAGTAGGGAAGGTCGGAACCGCAGAGGCAGGTCAGTTCGGGCTGAAAGACGATCTGACGGCGGCCGTCCGGCTGCGGTGCAAGCGCGGGCTCCGGCGCGTCGACCAGTTCGATGCGGGAAGTTCCGGTAATCTGGGCGGCAAACAAGCTCGATCACTCCGTTGAGAACAGGCGCCAAGGGTGAGGCGGCGCGGGGCCCAACACGCGACGGCCACCATACTCTGATGACTGGCGGCAATTCTGGCAACCGGCCGGCCGCCGGCGGGGCTGCGGAGTCCTGTCGAGGCCAACAAAAAAAGCCCCGCAACGAATCCTCGTCTCGGGGCCGTTTTCGCTCCACTGGAGCGTTTATGGAAATCGTCGTCGTTCAGGCGACGCCGTTTAGTCCGAACTGGCTTTTGTTCCTTTGTTCGCTTGCTGCCTCAGATGTCTTTAATCCTTTGGCAAGTCGCGTGCCGAATTTGAAAATCTCGAAAGCAGGAGTGTCGCGCGGCTGAATTGCCGCAGAATTCGCGGATGTAGTGTAAATTTTGACCGCGAGACCGAAATCGGCGTCAAAGCCGAGGCGAATACGGGCGGGTCAATTCGACGTCGAACGGCTTCGCTTTGAGCACAGCGCGCGAGAGTTGATCAACTCTTCGGCGCTTTTCGCATCAGGTACCAGTGGCTCAGCGGCTTGGCGAGCGGGATGCGGTAACGGCCGTTCTCGTAGATCACGTTGGGGACGACCAGGCCGCGACCCGTCGATGTCAGGGCGACGACCTCCAGCCCGGCGGGCGCGGCCACAGTTACTTCGCCCCGCACCGGCTCGCTGATGACCGAGTAGTCCTGGTTCCACGCCGACACTCCCGGCTGTTTCTTGGGCTTGAGTACCCGCGCGACCGTGGTGATCAGAATCAGGTTGGACGAGCGGATCGGCTGCTCGTCCATCGCGCTGACGGCCACGGCCGCATGTCGGGTATTGACCAAGATCGTCACGTCGGTCAGGTGAATGGCCCGATCGAGCAGCGCCCCTGTGCGGCCTGAGTCTTCGGCGTGTCGATCGTTTGAGTGGCCGCCTCCCAGTCGCGCTTCAGCTCGCCTGTGTCGGACGTGACCGAATGGGCGTCTTCCGACAAAAAGCTTTCCGACGGGTTGTGAATCACGATCGCCTTTGGCGGCGGATCCTTCGGCTTCAGCCAGGGGAGTTGCGGAACCGGCGGGATGCCCAGGGCAAAATGGCTCTGCTCGAGTAATGTCCGCGACGCCGTGCACGTATCGGGACGCAAGCCCGAATTGAAAAGTTGCTCGGGTGAGAGTGCGAACGTGTAGTGCTTGCGGGCCTCCGACACGTGACCGTTGCGATAGACGAGGGCGGCTGCCGGCATCATCGCCATCAATCCCGGGTCGTTGAGCGCATCCCAGACGCCGGTCAGCCCGATCTGATCGCCGAGCGTCTGTTGGGAATAGCCGTACATCATCAAGGCGTCCCAGCCCTGCAAAGCGGCGATGGACGCCACATAGAGCGGCGCTGCGTAGCGGTCGACCGTCGGTTGTTGACGGCTGGCCAGATTCCATTCGGAAACGGTCAGCGGCATCCCCTCCACACGGTGAATGCCGATCCACGAGACGATATTCGGCTTGTAGCGGGGATCGGCATCGAGCTGGCCGGGCCCTTGATACTCGTGGACGTCGATCACGTCACCCGAAGTCAGCGACGAAATCGAAGCCAGCGGATTGTCGCCCCACATGTTGCCCGTCGCGATCAGCGCTTTGGAACCGGTCCGCCGGATCGCATCGCTCATCGTGACGTCGAATTCGTGTTCCTGGTCGTTCAGGAACATTTGTGGCGGCCCCGGCCTCCACGGTGACCGCAGCTGGCTCTCGTCAAAGCCGGTCCGCTCGGCAAACGCCTTCGAGCGATCGGTAAACAATTTAGTCAGTTGGGCATTGTTTTGGTCGGGCAGCGCCCGCACGCCGTAGTGGTGCGTGATGTCGTTCTCGTTGGTGATCAGCACGAAAGCGATGGCCGGATCGTCCTTGTAGGCCAGCTTCGTATACGTGTTGACGTGCGAGAGATATTTGTGCTCGAACTCGGCCATCAGCTTCTGCAGGCCGGGGTCGTACTGGCAGAATCCCTTCGCTTCGTGTGCGTTCGCGGTGCGGCTGATGTCGTCGTAAGTCAAAATCTCGCCCAGTTCGGTCGAGCGGTCCGCCGGCCGGAATTCCCGGTAGGAGTGCATGTCAAGCCAGACGTAAATCCCGTTGTCCCGCAGGCACTTGATCCAATAGTCGACCCGATCGATGCCCGTCGGGTCGAGCTGCCGTGAATTCTCGGCGTGCCTGTCGATGACGGTCGGGCTGACCCAGCGGGTCGAATCGTGGTGGTGCAGGCGGACCAGGTTGAAGCCCAGCATCGCCAACCGCCGGGCGTGCCGGGCAATCTGCTGATTCGACGAGAAGAGGGCATACGCCATCACGTTGATGCCCCAAAAACGGGCCGGCGTGCCGTCCTCGAACTGCAGGCGGCCGTTGACCGACCGCAAAAACCCGTGCGTGCCTGGCCGCTGGTTGAGCGTGCTCAAGTCGACGGGAACGTGGGGGGATGGAAAAACGTTGCGCAGCCAGCGGGCCGCGTCGACCGGGCCGTATTCTTCCGCCTCGGTCGGCTTGCGATGGGCGCCGGCCGGCAGGGTGATGGTCATTCGGATCGGCTCGATGCCGGCGGCGCTCGCCGGAACGACCATGAAGGCGCGGATGCGGTTCTTATTCCCGTTCTCGAAGAAGACTTTCTTAACCCCCGGCGTAAAGGTGACTTTGACTTCCTGCGCGGCGGAATCGGTTCCGTCGACTTTGGCGGTGCCGGGACCCAGGTGCCAAACCCAGCCCTCTTCATTGGGGAGCAGCTCGGGGTCGGAGGGTTGCTTGCCGGCAAACAGGCGGGACTGAAAGTTCATGTCGAACTCGAGGCCGCCGCCGATGACGTCGGGATGCGTCGCGCTGTGCCGCAGGACGCCTTCATACGTGACGACGTTGGGCGGTCCGACGTTGATGTGTCCGCCAAATTCCGCCGCCAATCCGGGCACGTGAATGGTGAAAGGGGCCGTCCCGTTGTGCAGCTCCCCCATTTCGGAGCCCGTCCCGGCCCATTTCCATTTCGCTTCCCAGAAGGGGAAGTACATGTTGACCAGCGGCACGCCGTGATAATTGAGCGCGAACGTCCCGTCCTGGATCAGTTCGAATTGAAACGGGCTTTGTTCCGAGACGGTGGACTGGTCGTCGGCGAGCGCCTTTGCTGGCGCGAAGGGACACGCTGTGTCGCCCGAGAGAATCGAAATCGCCGCCGTTAAAGTGCCCGCAGCGACGAGGCCGATCACGATTCTGCGAACCGCTCGCACAAAGCTCTCCGTACGTGTATGCGACGAACGCGTCGCGACATGGCCCGCGCTAATTTCGAGTATAGCCGCCCAAGCGGCACCCGACTATTTGCGAGCTCGGTCCCGTCCCAAGCCCGGGGTTGGTCTGCATTTTGCAGGAGAGAGGCTGACCGGGCAGGAGAGCGGAACCGTCGTATCTGCAGGGCGCATGCCGGCGGAAACGCTTTTTTATTTTGGGGTGTCGGGATAAAATGCCGCGCCTTGGAGGGCAGCGAAGCCCTTGCCGGCCCGGTC
Source organism: uncultured Planctomycetaceae bacterium (assembly GCA_963800135.1). GTDB lineage: Bacteria > Planctomycetota > Planctomycetia > Planctomycetales > Planctomycetaceae > DASPSM01. Next base: position 455,718 of record CAWCZR010000007.1, read on the forward strand.
CTTCCGCGCTGGGTTGCCGGAAGGTCGTCAGAGAGCAGGTTCCATCCCGCCGCGGTTTTTTGAGTCGTGGCGTCCACGTTGCCGGGAGAAGCACCGATGCGAGTCGCCGTCCGCACAAAGTCCGCGTTTGTCCTCGCCGCTTCACTTGCTGTGGCCGGCCTCACCTCGCTGTCGCCCTCGGCCCGCGCCGCCGACCAGGCCCCGGCCGCTCCCGCGGCCAGTCAGGGTGCGGCACCCTCCGCAACCGTCTACGTCGCTGGTTCCAACGAACTGCTGGCGGACATCAAGTATCTGTTGATGCTCACCGACCCCATCGAGCAGAAGCAGTGGAAGGTCCTCAAGGACTATCTCGACGTCTTTTTGATCGGCGTCGACGCGAACTTGCCGACCCGCGTCGACGTGATCTTCGACCAGAAGGCCAACCGCATGGTCTGGTCGATCCCGGTCTCGAACTTCCCGAAGTTCCGCAAAGACAACCTGGCCGCCATCCTCACGCCGCGAATCCGCGAAACGGGGGGCCCCGGTTGGTGGAAGCTCGGCAGCGGCAAGCCGGCCGACTTCAACGGCTGGATGCAGTACACGCCGCCGTACGACCGCATCGGCGAAACGCAAAACGACGTGAACCTGGTGCCCGTCAACCCGAGCAAGGCGGCCCAAGCGCTTCTCTCGCACCCCTACCTGCTCGTGGCCGACATTCAGAATAAGCAGACCGACGCGGCGGCCTTGGCCAAGCGGCACGAACTCTTCGTCGCCTCCCGCAAGCAGACGGTGGCAGCCGTCAAGAAAGACACGGGCGAGACGGCGGCCGATTTCCAGCTGAAGAAAAGAGCCACCGAAATTGAGATGGACGAGCTCGAGTGGTTCTTCACCGAGGCGGAACACGCGACCATCGGCCTGAACATCGACACCAAAAAGGAAATCGGCCGGGTCGATATCGAGCTGACGGCCATCCCCAACACGGCGCTGGCCCAGAATATCTCGCAGCTGTGCACCAAGCCCAGCCTGTTTGCGAACGTCGAGCGGAGCAAGACGCCGAACCTGGCGTTCCAGATCAATCATCCGCTGGGGGATGTCCGCAAGAAAGCGGCCATCTCCATGTCGTCGCTCTTGCGCGACCGGATCAAGGCCCGCGTCGATTCCGACGACAAGCGGACGGCCGAGCAGAAGGACGCCGCCAAGCAGATGATCGATAAGTCCTACGCGATGGTCGAAAGCGGCATCAACACGGGCATCGCCGACGGGTTCATCGACGTCCACCCCGGCGCGTCGGGCAAGAACGTGATGCTGGCTGCCACGCGGACGGCCGACGGCACCAAGCTCGAAGAAATCATCAGCATCATGCCCAAGGCCTACGAAGGGGCGTCCGTCAAGCTGAACGTGGCCGAAGAGTCGGGCGTCAAGATTCACTCGATCGAGTTCGCCAAGGACAAGCATCCGTATTGGAGCAACTTCATCGGGGCCGATTTGCTTTACGTCGGCTCATCGAAGGACGTGCTCTGGGCTGCCGCCGGTGAAGGCTCGCTCGACATGCTGAAGACGGCGATCAAGAAGACCAAACAGCCCGCCGTCGCCGGCAGCGAAAAAGCCCCCTGGGTCGAACTGATCGTGCGGCTCAAGCCGTGGATCGACGAAGCGCTGTCGCAGCCGCCGAAGAAGAAAGGCGCGGATCACTATCCGAAGCTGATCCAGTCCGCGCTCCAGGCAGGCGCCGACCAGCTCACCGTGCGGATGACCCGCGAGGGGAACAAGATCGTCGGCTTTATCGAGATTCAGAAGGGCATTCTGCGGGCGGCCGGCAAGGTCGCGGCGGACTTCTCCCGCGAGAACCTCGACGAAAGCTCGCAGAAATCCGGCTCGAAGCGCGCCCAGCGGTAGTTCAGCACAAGCGACCCGGGTTCAGCCCGCGAGCGTGTGCATCGAGCGCCAGTCGGACGTCGTGGCGGGCGCTGTGTCGTTACCAAGTCGTGACCGCAGCCAGTGGACGAGCCGCAGCATTTGGGCTCGGGGAGCCTGCGGGGCGAATTGCGTGTAGCGGAATCGCGACGTTTCCCCGGTTTGCCAGCCGCCGGCCGCGGACGCCGCTGTCGGCTCGAACAGGTAATATTCGTCGCGGCGGCGGAATCCGTCGCGAAGCATGCGGCCCATGAGCACGGTCGTCGCCACCGTCTGAAATTCGGCAATCGCCCGCACGCGTTGCGTTTCGAGCCGGCCGTCGCAGCGATAGTTGTAGGCCCAGGCGATCGGGCGACCGTTCAGCCGCAACACGTTGAAATCGACGCCCGCGACCCGCGTGGCCGCTTCGTGCAGTTCGCGGGGCAACGCCTCATCGCCGGCCCGCGGTCGGCGGCGGCCGTGGCTCGCCCGGCGTTTGCGACGACTGCCCTCGTGGCGCCGCTCGAATTCGTCGAACAGAATCCCACCGCGGATTGTCATCGTCCAGCGGCGAACCCTCGGGACGATAGCGGACGTACTCGACATATCCTTGGGCCTCCAGTGCCTCTTCGCAACGGCGATATTCGTCTCGAATCGATTGCGGTCGCGAGCCCCAGAAGTGGACCCAGTCGCCGCGGCAATCGACGATCGGCCGGCGTTCCTCGACGCGATTGAGCGTGCCGAAGCGCGATTGCCACAGCTCGGCCGGAGCCGGGCCGCGCTCGAAACGCTGCACGTCCGCGTGTCGTAATTCGAAGAGGTCCCAGTCGACCTTCGTTTTCGCCACGTGGGCGAAGACGGCGTCGAGGGTCGTGGACGGGTTCGGCCCGATCGGCTCGAAGAAGAAGCCCCGCTCGTCGGGTGAATCGGTGAGAACGTGGAGCCGGCCCAGCCGAGTGGAAACGCGTTTGATCACGAGCGGCACAATGCCGATCGGGCGTCCGGCGGCCGCGACGACAAGCACGCGAACCCGCTCTTTGGCGGTGCGTCGTCGCAAGCTGGTTTCAAACCATTCGATCGATTGGAAAAAGGAAGCTCGCGGCGTTTTCCACCAGAGTTCCCGCCACAGTTCCCGAATCTCCGCGATGCCCGCTGCGTCGTTGTATTCCGAGACTGTAATCATGCCGACTGCCAATGCAACCGGCGTGCCCGGCCGCAGCCGCAGCTTGTCGCCGCTCGGCAACGCGACCCATCGCACGTTTCACAAAGATCATCGCCGCGGGCACTTAACAACCGGCGGGAGCACAAAAGAAGTTTCGACAGGCTGTCCCCAACCAATCCCAAAAGCGGGCTGCGACGTCGACATTCGGCAACAACGATGCCCGCAATCAACGGCCCGCACGTTCGGAATCGTCACCACCGACGTGGCATCAAATCGCCACTCAATCGGTCGCAAGATTCGCCCGCTGCCGCGGCGCGAACCAGGGATAGATGGCCGGCAACACGAGCGAGGTGAGCAGGGTCGACGTGACCAGCCCGCCGATTACGACCGAGGCCAACGGCCGCTGCATTTCTGCGCCGTCGCCCGTCGACAGGGCCATCGGCAAAAAGCCCAGGCTGGCGACGAGCGCCGTCATCAGGATCGGTCGCAATCGCACGAGGGCCGTTTCGCGGCTCGCCTGCCGGAATTCGGCCCCCGACTGCCGGGCTCGTTCGGAGGCCGTCACCCACACCAGGCCGTTGAGCACAGACACACCGAACAGGGCAATAAACCCGACTCCGGCCGAAATGCTGAAGGGTAGTCCGCGCAGCGCCAGTGCGAAAACGCCACCGGAAGCGGCAATCGGCACAGCCAGAAAGATCAGCACGGCCAATCGCATTGACCCGAACGTCGTGTGAAGCAACAGCAGAATGACGACGAGCACGATCGGCGTGATCAGGGCCAGACGGAGACTCGCCGATTGCAGGTTTTGAAACGTTCCGCCCCAGCGGATTTCGTAGTGCGGCGGCAGGCTGACGGAATGCTTGATCGCCCGCTCGGCCTCCGCGACGAAGCTGCCGACGTCCCGATCGTGCACCATTGTCGAAACGTAGGCCCGGCGGCGGCCCGATTCGTGCTCGACGGTATCGGGCGTCTCCTCGTAACTGACGTCGGCCAATTGCTTGAGCGGGACCGGTTTGCCCGCCGACTGCGCCACGGGCAGTTGCTCGAGCATCGAGGGGCTCGTGCGCCAGGCTTCGGGGATGCGGACCCGAATGGGGAACCGAGCCCGCCCCTGCGGATCGAACATCTGACCGACGTCGCGGCCGCCGAGCGCCGAGACGACGTCCATCACGCGGGCCGCGTCGATGCCGTAACGGGCCAGCGCCTCGCGATTGGGCTCGATCCGCAGCGTCGACAGGTTCGCCTGAAAGCTCGATTTCACGTCGGCCGAGCCGCGGATGCGGCGGAGCACGGCTTCGATCTCCTTGCCTTTTTGGTTGAGGACGTTGAGGTCGTCGCCATAAATAAACACCGCGACGTCCGCCTTGACGCCGGCCACCAGCTCGTTGACCCGCATTTCGATCGGCTGCGTCTCGTTGAAGACGACGCCGACGAATTGCGATTCGAGTCGTTTGGCCATTTCGCTCGACAAAACCGTCAGGGCCTTGCGTTCGGGCCACTCGCTCTTGGGTTTGAGCATGATCCAAATGTCGGTTTCGTTCACGCCCATCATGTCGTTGGCGATTTCGGGTCGGCCCGTTTTGCAGAACACCGTGCGGACCTCGGGGAAGCTCAGCAGTTCCTTCTCGATCCCCGCCGTCATCGAGTACGAGTCTTCCAGGGTCGCCGTCGGCAGCCGGTAGGCTTCGATCAACAGATCCCCTTCGGCCAGGTGGGGCATGAATTCGCGTCCGAGTCCGAGCGCGACCGGGATGCTCACGGCAAAAATGGCGACCGCCGCGCAGGCCGTCAGCAAGGGCCGCGCCAGTGCCCGGTCGAGCACCGGCTCGTAAATCCGCCTGACCTTCGCGATCAACCAGACATCCCCCTCCTTAATGTTTCGGGGCAGCATCAGCGTGGCGACGGCCGGCATGAACGTGAGCGACAGAATCAAAGAGCCGCATAATGCGAACAGCACGGTGAGGGCCATCGGCTTGAAGAGCTTGCCCTCGGTTCCGCTGAGCGCGAGCACGGGCAGGTAGACCACGCCGATAATCAGTTCGCCGAACATGGTTGGTTTGCGGACTTCGACCGCCGCGTCGCGAATGATTTGTGTGCGCGTGCGTCCCTCGGGCGGATGAGACAGTCGGCGGACGCAGTTTTCGACCATGATCACCGAGCTGTCGACGATCAGGCCGAAGTCGATTGCCCCCAGGCTCATCAGGCTGGCCGTCACCGCGGTCGCCGACATCAAATTGGCGGCAAACAGCATGGAGAGCGGAATCGCCAGCGTCACCAGGAGCCCCGCGCGGAAGCTGCCGAGCGTGAAGAGCAGCACGGCAATCACGAACAGTCCGCCTTCGCAGAGGTTCGTGAGCACCGTCGTGAGTGTGCGACCGATGAGCGAGGCCCGGTCGTACAGAATTTCGACGCTCACGCCTTCGGGCAACGTCGCCCGAATTTCATCGAGCCGCGCCTTGGCCCGCTTCACGACCTCGCGCGAATTCTCGCCGTAGGTCATGATCACCATGCCGATGACGGCTTCGCCGCGACCATCGCGCGTGGCCGCGCCCTGCCGCGTGAGCGGGGCGACGGAGACCGTGGCCACGTCGCGGACCAACAGCGGCGTGCCGTCGGCCTCCCGCCGCACCACGATCGATTCGAGGTCCGGAATGTCCCGCAACAGCGCCAAGCCGCGGATCAGCCGCTGCTCCCCGTTATGCACCACGTAGCCGCCGCCGGCCGTCTCGTTGTTGCCTTGAATCGCGCGGTACAGGTCCTCGAAGCTCAGGCGTTCACTGGCCAGGCGGTCGGGATCGGGGCGGACTTCGTACGACTTGTAAAAGCCGCCGTGGGTGTTGATCTCCGTCACGCCGCGGACTTCGCGGAGACGCGGTGCGATGTCCCATTCCAGGAGAGTCCGCAGATCCATCGGCGACCAGCCGCGACCGCGTACCTCAAACTGCAGAATCTCGCCCAAGGCGGTGGCCATTGGGCCCAGCTCGGGAGTGCCGGCGCCGACGGGGATCTTGGCGGTCGCGGTGGGCAGCCTTTGCGCCACGAGTTGGCGCGCCCACTGAATGTCGGTCCCTTCCTCGAACACGATCGTCACTACGGACAACCCGAACTTCGACACGCTGCGGATTTGCTCGACCCGCGGCAGCCCGCTCATCGTGGTCTCGATTGGAAACGAGACGTACTTTTCGACCTCGACCGGGGAGAGCGCCCCGGCGTCGGAGAGGACCTGCACTTGGATGTTCGTCATGTCGGGGACGGCGTCGATCGGCAGATTGACGGCCGAATACAGGCCGCCGATCGCCACCAGCAGCGTGATCACGATCACGAGCATTCGGTTTTCGATCGACAGCTCGATCAGGCGGGAAAGCATGGGCGAAACCTCGGTCCGGGACGGCTAGTCTGCTTTTTCGCGAGCCTGTTTGCTCAGTCCTCTTGTTTGATCAGTCTTCTTTCTTAATCGTGGGCAGAAGCAGCTCGGCCTTGAGCACGGCCGCCCCGCGCACGACGACGGGCGTGCCCGCCGCGAGTCCGCCGGTGATCTCCACCCGCTCGTCGGTCTGTAGGCCCGTGGTGACGTCGGCGCGGCGAAACGTGGCCGGCCCCGTACGGACGAAGACGAACTTCGTCCCCTCGTGGCTGACGATCGCGTCGGCCGGGACGGCCAGCACCTTCTTCGGCGCGCCGAACGGGATCGACACGCGAACAAACAGTCCCGGCCGCAGCTGGCCGTCGGTGTTGGCGAACTCGGCGACCAGCGGCACTGAGTTCGTCTCCGCCGCCACTTGCCGTCCCTGATAGCGGACGCGGGCCTCGATCTTACGGCCGGCCAGCGCAGGCACCTCGACGCTTACCTCCTGACCCGCGGCCAGGTTGAGCGCTCGCCAATCCTGCTCGCGGACGTCGGCCGCCGCCCACAGCACGCGCGTATCGGCCAAAACAAAGATCGTGTCGGAAGTTTTCACTCGTTCGGCCGAAGCGAAATTCCGCTCTTCAATCGTGCCCGCGAAGGGCGCGCGGATTTCGACCCGCGACAGCCGATCGCCCTGCGTCTCCTCCATCGGCACCGTGTCGGGCGAGTAGCCCAGCAGCAGCGTGAGCTGCTCTTGCGCGATGTTGAGTCGGCGGAGCGTATCGCCGGCCTCGATTTCGGCCACGCGGACTTCACGTGCGGCGTCGAACGCCGATTGCTCGCACGCCGCCTCGAGCGCCGCTTCCGCACTCCGGCGTTCAGCCTGGCGTTCGGCGAGCGTCGTCTCCGGCAGCACACTGCGACCGGTCGACTCGGCCCGTTTCGAGAGCTGTTCGGCGAGCAAATAGCGTGAATAGGCCGAGATCAGCACATCGCGACTTTTGCCCAGCGTCTTGCCGCGAAACCGTTTTTCCAGCTCGTTTGCCGGCACACGGCTCTTGAGCCCGTCGATGAGCGCGGCGACGTTGGCCCCGATCTCCCGCTCCCAATTATGTTTCTTGGTCGCCAGCTCCCAATTCTCGTGGCTGTGATGCACCTCCGTGCGGGCCGTGCCCACTTCCGGACTGCTGAGGATGCCGAGCACCTGCCCCGGCCCCACGTGATCGCCCGGCGTGACGCGGACCTCGGTCAAGATGCCGTTGGCGGCCGCTCGAATGTCGATGTGCCGCGTCTCGTCGTACCGCAGCCGTCCGGGCACCACGTGCAGCACCTGCAGCGGCTGAACGGAGGCCGGCTCCACTCGGAGCTCTAGCGAGGCCAGCTTTTGCTCGTCGAGCGTGACGGTCGTGTTTTCGGCCGCCTCGGCTTCGTCCTTCTTGTCAGGCTCGTCAGTCGACTGGGGCGGTCGCAGCCAACGGGGGACCGTCATGGCCGCGGTCGACACCACCAACACGGCGGCGACCACCAGTGCGATGCGGACTTTCATCTGCGAGAGACCTTACCTGGGTTTTGCCTGGGTAGCGGAGTGCAACAAAGAGCGCGAACGAAAATTCAATTCGCGAGAGCGACGGCGAAGACGCGGGGACGCTCGATCGTCGAGCGAGGGCGCAGCGTCGCCGTCAGAGGCGCGCGGCCGCTTTCAACACTGGGCGACGCAGTAGAGTGCGCACAGCGTCACCCCGGGAGCCTGAGCTTCCACCGGGATCAGACTGGGGGCAGCGAGCGGATCCCAGGGAGGTCGATCCCAACGCTCGACGGCCGACAGGATCGCCGGCGGTGCTCCGCCGTGGCTCACTGCGTCGGCTTGCACGCTGACCGTCGCCTGGACTTCCAGCGGCATTTCCAGGGCGGACGCGCGTTCGTCCGTCGGCGTGGTGTCGTGCTGGCACGGGCAGTTGAGGATGTTCCACGGCAGGGTCCAGTGGATGTGCCAGCCGTGTTCGTCGTCGCCCGCCGGGTGGAAATGCTCGAGATGCCAGGCGAGTGCTTCGTCTGAGTGATTTTGATGAGCCAGTGTCTCGTGCGTGTGGATCCAGGGAACGGGCCCGCGGCCAAACACGACCGCCAGCGCCGCGAAAATCAACCAGGGGCGGCGACGAGAATTGGGGTCGGTGGTGGGTCGGTTTTGGATCACGTCTCGCACACATGTCGAGAGAGTTCGACGCCAATCAGCGGCGCCCGCGCATTTTCCATCATATCAATCGGCGGACTCTCCGTGCACTATCCGATAAGGCAGGGCCCGCCCGAAAAACTGATCCGAGCCGCCGATAACCAACGCGGTGCCGAGGTTCGCGTGCCGCCCCCCCACTGCCAGCGGCGACGTCCGGATGATGCGGACGTCGGCCGGAAGTTCCCCCAGCACGTCGGCCAACCGCGGATCGTCGACGACCGGAACGCCGGGCCAACGAAAATGGAGCCAATTCGCCCCCGTGTCCGGCCCGAGCACTCGCTGCCAGCCGAGGGCGACGCGGCCCATTGTCCACCGCGCGTTGATGTCCTGCAGCGGCCGCCAACCCAGCTCTCCGGTCGACGCGCGATATCGCATCACGTCGATCCCCAGGGGCCCGAAGTAGCCCGCTTGCTGGATCCGCTTTGCGGCCCGCTCGACGATCTCGAGAACGTCCGCCGGGAGGCGATCTCGGCCTGCGCCCCCGCCAGCCGGGAACAGACGGCTCCCGCGATAGGTTCCCTGCGCATCGGTCAACAGGCCAGTCACTCCCTCCAGCCGCGGAGGACCGGTCGGGGACAACGAGAACTGGCAGCCAAACTCGGCGATCGCCTCGACCCACGGCTCGAAGAAGATCGATTCGCCCCGCTCGAGTCTGCGGCGGGCCCATTCGCGATCTTGTGGTCGGGACTGCCCGCCGCGCCCCAAAATGCGTTCGCGGGCCGACATGCCAAAGTTTGCCTTGATCACCCAGCCGCCCGACCGTTCGGCGGCTGCGGTTAAAACGCGATCGAGTTCGGGCAGTGTGCGAATCGCGACAGCGCCGGGCAGCCCGACGCCCCATTCCGTTTCGAGCGAGCTGGAAAACTCGCGCGAGTTAACCAGCGCGACGACGGCCAGATCGGGTGCTTCGCGCGTCCAGCCGTTTTTCGCCGCCCACTCGTCGGCCGCCCGACACCAGCCCCACGGCACAATCGTCGTCCCCGGTGGCACGTCCTCGACTTTACTGACAAACCGCACGCCGGGCACACCGACCTCGGCCACGTGCGCGGCAAATTCGACGTCGGGCGGCTCGGGTGTCCACAAGCAGTCGCCGGGCTGCGCAAGCGGAGCAAGGCAAAACGCCAGTTCGGAATTGCGTCGGCGAATTTGCGCAGACAGCGCGCGCGGACTCCCCGGCCCGAGATGATGCTCGAAATCGAAATTTCCCCAGACCAGGTTCATGTCGGTTCGCCGGCGCGAGCGTGTTTCGACCGCCGCCGATCGTCGCGATCGCGCGCGAACTTTGCTCCACACGCGTGCCAGCAGCTCCTGGTCGCAACGTTCCGCTCGGAGGGGCGCTGCAAACGGAACGGCCGTTAAGGTCTGCGGAACGCGATTGTGCCTCAGATCCCGAAACTGCGTTACGTCCGCTGTGCGAGGTTCCCGCGGAGCGTTGGCGCGGCCTTAAAGCGTGCATGGCGGCGACGCACCGTGTCGATTCTGACATGCGTACTCAATTGATCACAGGAACGGGCCATAGCGGCAGCTCCCGAGTTGAGGTTTGCAGCGCTTGTCGGGGGCATTCAACCTGATCCGCAGTCGGAAACGGCCGTGCTGAAAAACCACTCGAACAGGTCCATTGTCCACGTTCGCCCGGCGAATCGCCGTGGTCGCCGAAACGCACGCTTTGGGTCGCTCGCGTGTTCGTGCGTGATCGCGGCGATCGTGGGTGGCTGTGCCGTCGACCGACTGGGCGTGCAGTTCTCCGCCTCCGATGGGCCGACTCAACCGCTTTCACCGACGCAGGCGAGGCAGATCGAATCGCTTAAGGTGACGTTGCCAGAGGTCCAGCCCCCTGCCTGGACGCTGCCAGAGGTCCAGCCGGTCGGATTTGAGTCCAATCCATTCGAGCTCCACGCCGACGAGCCGAGCGCGGCGCCGAGTGCCGCTGCCAGTGCACCGCTCGCGAGTGGGGCTTCCGACACGCCGGCCCCGCGCGCTACCACCGCCCCAGCCCCGAGCGCAGTCGCCACTCCTTCAGCCCCCTCGCAGCCCGTGTCGGCTGACGTCGCCCTTCCAGGGAACCAAGCGTGGGGCGACACGGGATTCGACGTCGTCGCGGATGAGCCCCTCACCATTCGGGCCGACGGGCAGATTACGGTCGGCCGCTCGGCCAAGGGCGCTTACGACGATCCCACGACCGTCGGCCCGGCCGGCACGTTCTTATACGGCGACAAGATCCTCAAGAAGGACTTCCCGCTGGCAGCTGCCGGATCGGGCCCGGCTCCCTGCTTCTGCCTGATCGGGCGGATCGGCGACTCGCAGCCGTTCTACATCGGGCCCGGACGAAGCTGGAAGCCCGCCGCAAGCGGACGCCTCTACCTGGGGATCAACGACTTCGACGTTTCGGACAACGGGGGCGAGTTCGTCGCCCACATCGAAAAAGCGAGTGCCGTCGAGCCGATCCACTACGAAGACTTTGTGCCGATCGACGTGACGCCCGGAGCGCCCGTCGCCGGCTGCCAGGTGGTCGTGTTTTATATTGACGGCCTGCGGCCCGACGTCGTCAAAGAAATGGCCGCGATGGGGCACCTGCCCAACATCAACAAGTTGTTCGTCGAGGGGGGCGTGTGGATGAGCAACGCCTTCACCGGCTTCCCCTCCGACACGATCACCTCCAACGGCACGATGTGGACCGGCTGCTTCTCGGACCGCCACGGGCTGAAGGGGCAAGTGTCGTTCAGCCGCCGGACGTTGGAATCGAAGTCGTATCTCGATCTGCTCGGCCCGTCTCGCAGCGCCCGCCAGCTCGCGCCGCAGGGCCTCGACCGCATCTTGAACGAAGCCGGCCAAGAAGGTGTGCAGACGATCGAAGGCGAAGAGGCCCGCCGCCGCTGGGAAGCCCGTCGTACGAGCGGCGTTCCGCCCCTCTACGAACATCTGCGGCAGAACGGCAGCGACTGGGCGACCGGTGCCCTGCCTGTGATGAACGATTTTCCGCCCGTCCCCTGGTCGCGCAGCCTGACGAAGTACGTCCCTTACATGCAGTACCAGCAGTCGTGGCGGTATATCGACGACGCGAACGCCGACTACGCCAAGAACTTCCTCTTCGAGCGGAAGGCGCCGGTGACGATCATCTGGCTGCCCGAGACCGACTCGGTGAGCCATCACGACTTTAGCCGCGGCCAGTTCGGCACCACCCGCCGGACGATCGCGCGGGCCGACGTGCTGATCGGCCAGATGGTGCAAGAAATCCAGGGGCGAGGTCAGCTCGACCGCACTTATTTCATTCTTTGCAGCGATCACGGCCATCACGGCGGCCGCACGACGCAACTCTCGCACTTCGATCTTGCCGACGAGTTCTTCTACAAGCCGCGAATCGTGAGCACGGATGGGACCTGGGTCGGCGGCGGACTGGGCCTGTCGGTGCGACAACACCGCTTCTGGAACAAGCATCCGGAAGACAAGGCCGTCAACTTCGTGTGGCTCGATGCCGACTCCGACGGGGCCGGGCGGGTCTTCCTGCCCAACCACTTTTATAAATCGGGTCAGTGGTACGCTAAGCCCCAGCCGGGTGATTTGCTCGCCTATCGCATTTCCGACAGCGTCGCGCCGGTCAACCTGATCGGTTCGCTGACGGCCATCCAGGCGGTCCACTCCGACGGCACCACGCAACATCCGATCGACCTGGTGCTGGTGAAACTGACCAACGATTCGATCCTGATCTCCACGCAGGACCGCGGCAACGCGGTCATCCATCGCAAGCCCAACGAACGGGGCAAGTGGACCTACAAATACATGGTGGTCGGCAATCTGCGTCCGACAGCTGACGGCGGCATCGCCTACGACGAAGACCAGAATCCTCAACGCGATCCGCTCGAGCTAATTGGCCACGTCCACCCGCGGCTGTTGACCTACTATCACGACGAGGCACAGTGGCTCCGCTTGACGGCCCTGGGCAAATATCCCGACTGCATCGTCGCCCTGTCACGCCACATGCTCTGGGCCGAGAACCTCGACGAACAGGAACGCGAACACGCTCCGGACCTTGTCGTGACCGCGCGGCCCGGCTGGTGCTTTGGCACCGAGGCCACCCCCGGCACCACGCACGGCTATCCGTTCTCCGACTCGATGCGGCCCACGTTCTTTATCTCCGGTCCCAACGTGCGGCACGGAGCCCGCATCGAGGAACCGTGCCGACTGGTCGACCTGACGCCAACCATGCTCGACATGCTGGGCTATCAGCTCGACACGGGCGACTTCGACGGCCACTCGCTGCGGAACATCTATCAACCCGTGCCGAACGCGAACGCCACGGCTTCGAGGGCGACGCTATCCGACGCGAGCGGCACCCGCACGGTCGCGCATACCGAGGAGGACCCCGACGCGCCCCAGCATAAAGCCATCTATTGGGATGACGTCGATCTCAAGGCCTGGCGCAAGATTTCGTATACGGCCCTGCCCCAGTACGAGCATATGCCGCTCACCGTGCACAATCCGAATTCGCCCTGGGACGTTCATAACATCGCCTACGGCCTGTTTTCGATTAGCGACTTCAACGCCCTGCGGCTCTTCGACGATGCCCTGTCGCCGCTCGACAACGGCCGGCCAATCCTGACGAAGTCCGTCGAATGGGGTGAGCAGCAGCTTCGCTGGTCGGGCATTCCGGCTATCCGCGACGCAGAGGACGCCCTCGACGTCTCGACTACGACGATCGGCGACTACAGCCCCATGTCGGTGGGGAACGTCAAACGCATGGACGGCGTGATCGACTGGGTCCAGGATCGGGCGACGGCGATCGACTCGCTCATCGCGCGTCCGCTGGGCCGGGAGAACACGCCGGGAACCGAGCTCGTCAATAAGGCCGTCGACCGGGCCCAATGGTGGATTTGGGAGACCTATCGCTTCGGTCAGCGCGTGGTCGGCGGGTTCCTCGACGAAAAAGTGCTCAACAGCATTGAGGACCGGGCAGACAAGAACCTCAACCGTTTCCGCTTGCAGCCCGCGGAGATCGTCGTCCCGCCGGAGATGATCCTGCCCGATCCGGCTCCGCCTGCCCCGGGCGCGAATGCGGCGACTCACAACGCGAGTGAGGCACTTCCGGCGTCGCCAACGGCAGCCCCGTCGACGACAGAGCCGGCCGCGATCCCTCCCCCAGCACCTCCGGCTGCTCCGTAAAGCGGCCATTAATCGCCCGAGCCGTTGGCCGCGAGCCGATCGGCAAATTTGCGGGCCGGCATCGAGAACGCAAAGTTCGCGAATTCGGCTGGTCGCGCCCAGCGATACTCCGCCGGCCCCCGCGGCGTGCCGCTGCGGAAACGTGCCGTGAGGCACAGCAGCCGAATGCGGAACCGCGTGACCGTGTGCCGCAACTCGAAACCATCCGCGTTCGAGTCGACGGCCAAACCGCAGAGCGCGGCGACCGCGTGCTCGAGCTCGGCGGCAGCGGGTTGACCGTGCTTGTGGCTCATGCGCTTCGTGCTCTTTGAGTCGCCGCCATCGTCGAGCGGGACGCGCAAAAACTCCCACAGTCCGTGCCAGCGCTCGCCGGACGGACTTTTCCGCAGTAGGTAGCGCCCGCCGCGTTTGACCGCGATCATCGCCTGCGAGACCGCCGTTGGCTCTGGCCGTCGCTTCGGCAACGGGATTTCCGTTTGGACACCCTCGCGAAAGGCCCGGCAGCAGGAGCTGACGGGGCATAGGTCGCAACGGGGCGCGACCGGCACGCAGATCGTCGCCCCCAGATCCATCAAAGCCTCGTTGAACTTGCCGGCCGAGCGGAGGGGGACCGCCCGCTCGGCAAAGTCCCAGACGGCGTTTGGCGCGGCGGTCGAATCGGTCGGCTCGCGCAGGGCCAAAAGCCGCATGTAGACCCGCAGCGTGTTGGCCTCCACGACCGGCGCGCGGCGATCGTAAGCAAACGACGCGATGGCCCCCGCGGTATAACGGCCGATGCCCGGCAGCGATTGCAGCGTGTCCACTTCGTCAGGAATCACACCGGCGTGATCGCGGACGACCTGCCGCGCGGCCGCGTGCAAGTTCCGCGCGCGGCTGTAGTACCCCAGCCCTTCCCACAGTCGCAGCACATCGTGCTCGTCGGCGGCCGCCAGGGATGTCAGCGTCGGGAAGCGGGCCAAAAATCGCTCGAAATACGGGATAACCGCCGCCACCGTCGTCTGCTGCAGCATGATCTCGCTGACCCAGACGCGATACGCGTCTGCGCGTCGCCGCCACGGGAGATCGCGACCGTTCGCGACGCCCCAGCGCAGCAATTGACGCCGTAATCGCGTCAATTCACGCGAATCCGCCGCCTGAGGTTTTACTTTCGCGCGAATCTCGTGGTCCACCCTGGCGAGCCGCCAGCGTGAGCCGGCGGCTGCTTACGTATCCGCTGCCTACGGCATCAGGAAAAACGGCATCAGCTCATGCCCGGGAAGGTCGATTTTTGAATGACCTGCGCTGATTTCGTTGTAGTCGGTCGCCGCATCGGGCGCCACTCCGGTTCCGCACAGCGCGAACGGCACCGGGCCGTGGCTGTGCGTTCGCGTGCGCAGAAATGTCGGATGGTCGGGGCAGATCAGCAGGCGATAGTCCCCTTGGCTCTGCAAAAAACGATGCACGGGGTCGACGATGTCCGCGTCGATCCGCTCCAGCACTTCGACTTTTTTTTTCGCTTCGCCTTCGTGCGAGGCTTCGTCGCTGGCCTCGACATGGACGACGACCAGGTCGACTTCGCCCAGTGTCTCGATGGCGTAGCGCCCCTTGGCGGCATAATCGGTGTCGACGTAGCCGGTCGCGCCCGGCACGTCGACGATCTTCCATCCCAACAGCCGTCCCAATCCGCGGAGCAAATCGACGGCCGTGATCACCGCCCCCGTCTTGCCGAATCGCTCCGCGAATGGTTCGAGCGCCGGCGTCTTTCCCAGGCCCCACAGCCAAATCTGCGTGGCCGGCAGCTCGCCCGGTCCCGTCCGCTGTTGATTCCGCGCGGAGGCCGCCAGCACCGGCACGCTGCGATCCATCAGCGACCGCAGTTCGGCCGAGCCCGGGCCCTGCGGCAGGAAGTCGGCGATCGTTTTATCGGGGATGTCGTGCGGCGGCGTGGTCGCTGTCTCGCGGCTGAACGGCGCCGCCTCGCCTCGCGAGCGGTAGAGCAGCAGGTTGCGGTAGCTGACTCCCGGGTGAAACTTCCAGGTCGGACTGCCGCACTGATCCTTTTTCAGCCCTTGGATCAACTCACGGCCAAGGTCGCTGGGGATTTGCGCGGCCGTGAAGCTCCGCATCCGCCCGTCGGTGACGTTGACCAGGTTACAGCGAATGGCCCAGTCGAGCGGACCCAGCTCGATTCCCTGGGCGGCCGCCTCGATCGGCGCGCGGCCCGTGTGATAACGCTGCGGATCATAGCCGAACAGGCTCATCGTCCCCACGTCGCTGCCCGACGGCATCGACACGGGCACATGGTCGGCCTGACCGATCAAGCCATCACGGGCGACGGCATCCATGTTCGGCGTGCGGGCCGCCTCGAGCGGCGTGCGACCGCCGAGCGATTCCTGCCGCTCGTCCGCCGCTCCGTCGGGGATAATCAAAGCGTACTTCATCGTCTGCGCAAATATCGCGAACGGGCGGACGTCCTGCAAGCGGGCTTCGACAAACCGCGGCCGACTGCAAATAATTGAACTCGCATGACCACACTGCTCGAAGCCGAACCGCGATCCGCCTACATCCACGTGCCGTTTTGCGTGCATCGCTGCGGCTATTGCGATTTTACGCTCGTGGCCGGCCGCGACGATCTGATCGACGCCTACCTCGAAGCGCTGGCCATCGAGCTGGCGCGGCTCGAGCGGCCCCGCGAGGTCGACACCCTATTCTTCGGCGGCGGCACGCCCACGTATTTGCCAGCCTCGCAACTCGCGCGGTTGCTGGCCCTGGCCCGGCGGTGGTTTCCGCCCGCGCCCGGTGCCGAAATCTGCGTCGAGGCCAATCCAGCCGGGCTCGACGACGCGAAGGTCGCGGTCCTTGCCGACGCCGGCGTCAACCGCGTGAGCCTGGGCGTGCAGTCGTTCGACACTCAGATCCTCGAGTTACTGGAGCGCGATCATCGCGGTGCGGACGTCCCGGCCGTCGTCGCGCGACTCCGCCCAGCCATTCCCAACATCGGCCTCGATCTGATCTTCGGCGTCCCCGGGCAGACGGTCGAATTGTGGCGGCAGACGCTCGCCGCAGCGCTGGCCCTCGCCCCCACGCACGTCTCCACGTACGGGTTGACGTTCGAAAAAGGGACCGCGTTTCAGAGTCGGCTCGACAAGGGACTGTTGAATAAGTGCGACGAAGAACTCGAACGGGCGATGTACGCCGTGGCGATGGACGAACTGCCACGAGCCGGACTCGAGCAGTACGAGCTCTCGAACTTCGCCCGTTCCGGATTCCGTTGTCGTCACAACGAGGTCTACTGGGCGGGCCGGCCCTTCTTTGGCTTTGGCCCGGGAGCAGCCCGCTACGCCGGCGGCCGCCGGGAGCTCAATCACCGCAGCGTGACGACCTGGATCAACCGCGTCCTCGCGGGCAAGTCGCCGATCGCCGAGTCCGAGGAACTCTCGCCCGAAGGCCGCGCCCGCGAACTCGTGATGCTCAACCTGCGCCGTTGCGAGGGCCTCGCCTTGGGCGAATTCCAAAAGCAGACCGGATTCGATCTCCGCGAACTGGCCGGCGAGGCGTTGCCCCGCCATTTGAGACGGGGGCTGCTCGAAGAGTGCGACG
Organism: uncultured Planctomycetaceae bacterium; assembly: GCA_963800135.1. GTDB lineage: Bacteria > Planctomycetota > Planctomycetia > Planctomycetales > Planctomycetaceae > DASPSM01. The sequence continues at coordinate 473,067 of CAWCZR010000007.1, forward strand.
GCCATGTGCGGTTGACGCGCGAAGGACGGTTTCTGGCGGATAGCGTGTTTGCGGAATACGTGTGAAAAAGCGGTGCGCAATTCGTGGTTGGCCACGGCCAGTCGTTCAAGCAGCCTGCATGCATAGCTCGCAATGAAAGAGGCTACACGCGAGGGCTGATCGCCGTCAAGAACTAGATCGTTGTTTGGCTGCTTCAAACGGTGTACCTTCGATGCGATGTGCTGATGCACATGTGCCGATATCTCGGCACAAAATCTGGAAGAGATCTGATGCGGCGAGGACGGGCCGATGAAAATCTTTATCAACTATCGTAGGGCCGAGACAGAGGACGTCGCAGGCAGACTATACGACCGTCTGCGTCGCGAGTTCGGCGGCGATAGTATTTTCATGGACGTTGACAATATTCATTCAGGCGAGATCTGGAAGTCGCGCGTCGAGCGCTCTCTGTCGGAATGCGACATCGTGCTGGCATTGATTGGTCAACGGTGGGAGACTTGCGTCGACGACGGCGGACGCGTGCGTCTAGAAAACGAAGGTGATCCCGTCCGATACGAATTGGAGTTTGCCCGGGACAATAACAAGGCGATTTTTCCGGTCCTGGTGAAGCGCGCGGACGTTCCTAAGGCCGAGGCGCTACCCGCAGGTCTGCACTGGATCCTCGACCGTCATTTCACAGATGTTCGTGGCGGCACCCATTTCGGAAATGACGTTGCACAGCTCATCAGCGAGCTGCGCCGGCGCCGCCACAACAGCGAGCGTACGGAGGGGCCTTCGCTCGATTTTGGGATTGTGGACGAGATCGACCGAACCTTCATTGTGCTCAATTGGATGCTGTTCGGTGGATTCGGGGGCGCTGCTGCCGTTTTGGGATGGAAGTCGCTCGCGCCGTCGGAATGGACGTACCCCTGGCTACTGCTTGCCGTTGTCCTGACGGTGATCGGACTCTTCCCCGCCGTCCTCATAGCAGGGGGGCGATCGCTCGCCGAGCCGGCATTCTTGATCTCCGCCGTTGGATGCGTGGTCACCCTAATGGCCAAACTGTTTGATATCCCCGAAGCTGGGGGTCTCGCCATCCTCGTCGCCTACGTGGGGTTGGCCGGAGCGTCGTTGATCGCGCAATCTCTTGCGCAAGAGTTCTGGCGAGGGATACTCGCCTTCATCTCAACCATGGGCGCTCTAGCGACATTCGGGTTCCTCGCCGTGTTTGTGCTAGTGGCATTCAAGGGCGACGGGAAGGATCTCAAGTTCGAGGATGCATTCGTTCCTTACCTCTTCACGGCGCTCATGGCGGTGATCATCGGAACTCGAGGGTATCGGGGATTCGTCCTGAAATGCTGTGTATCGCTCTCGCTTTGGTTTGTTGGATTGACGATGTTCCCGGGAGCGACTGGAATCGGCAAGCTTGTTCTCTTCGTCTTGCTGATGCAAGCTGTCGAGCCTCTCTCCACGCGGAGGTGGCGAGCAGACTTGATCTTCTGGGGTGTGGGTGTGGCGGCACTGGCGTTCGAGCTCAGTCGACTGGGGTATCTTGGAACGGCGGCGGCGGCTGCGACGATTTGGTTGATTGGCTGGCCGATCCTGTGCTGCTCGGTCGTGGTCGTGCTCGTGGAAATCGCTGACGTCCCGCGAGAGTATCGAAGGATCTTCGACCGCTTGCGAAGGAACGCGGGCCGCCACCTCGAACGGATCCACGGATGGCTGTTGGCAGCACGGCCGCCCTGACCGAGGGTCGCTGGCAGATCACCTAGCAGAACAACCAGGCGCCTTTCGCTTGAAAGGAATAACGCCGCATGTACAGGCTCGCCAGCAACTGATATCCTCACCGCCGTCGGAGGAGTGGACTGACGCGGAGGGAGCGTGGTGCGCGTCTGTGTTGTCGCCGGAGCGCGGCCGAATTTCATGAAGATTGCCCCCGTGGTGCGGGCCTTGACTGCTCGCGGGCTCTCGGCCGGCATCATCCACACCGGCCAGCACTACGACGAGCGGATGAGCGACGCGTTCTTTCGCGAGCTCGACATTCCGCAGCCCTTTGCCAAGCTCGAAGCCGGTGCCGGCACGCCGATCGCGCAAACGGCCGAGATCATGAAGCGGCTCGAGCCCGTGCTCGTGGCCGATCGGCCCGATTGGGTCGTCGTGGTGGGGGACGTCAACTCGACCGTGGCCGCCGCCATGGCCACGTCGAAGCTCGGCCTGAAACTCGCTCACGTCGAGGCCGGGCTGCGGAGTTTCGATCGCACGATGCCCGAGGAACTCAACCGCATCGTGACGGATGCCGTCTCCGACCGCCTCTTCGCCTCCGAACCGTGCGCGGTGACCAACTTGCAGCACGAAGGGATCGACGAGAGCCGCATCTTCCTCGTCGGCAACGTGATGATCGACACGCTGCAAACCAACCTCGAGCGGGCGCGGGCCGGCAAACCGCACGCACGGTTTGACCTCGAGCCGGGCGAATTCGCGCTGGCCACCCTGCACCGCCCCTCGAATGTCGACGTTCGCGAGAATCTCGTCTCGGTGCTGTCGGCGATCGAGTACGCCTCCAAAAAACTGCCCGTGCTGCTGCCGTTGCACCCGCGGACCCGCAAACGCATCGACGAGTTCGGCCTGGGCGAGTCGATCCGGGCCAGCCGCGTCCGGATTGTCGAGCCGCTGGGCTATTTGGACATGATCGGCCTGATCGACAAGTCGCGGCTCGTACTCACCGATTCGGGCGGCATGCAGGAAGAGACGACGTTCCTTCGCGTCCCCTGCATCACCCTCCGCGAAAACACCGAGCGGCCGATCACCGTCGAGATGGGCAGCAGCCGCCTCGTCGGTTCGCGCTACGAATCGATCGTCGCGGCCATCGACGTCGCCCTGAGCGGCCCCAGTCGCATCGGCACGGTCCCCTTGCTCTGGGACGGCCGAGCCGCCGCGCGAATCGCTGAAAACCTGGCCGCCGTGTGAACGCGTGCCCGTTCAAGTCGTGGCACGCCGGCGCGGCGATGCGATATGATCGTGCCGCCATTGTCCTGCCAGGCAATCTGGGGGCCGTTCTGTGTCGTCCATCTCGCCAAGTTCTTGCAGCCGCCGCGCGTTTCTGGGCGGCGCCGTCGCCACGACGATGGGGGCTGCCGCCCTGTGGGCACGCGGGACGGCGGCTCCGAGCGAGCGGAAGGCGCGGATCTCGCTCACGCTCGACCTCGAGATGAGCCGCCACTATCCCAAGCGCGGCATGATGGAGTGGGACTACGAGAAGGGAAATCTCGACGCCGACACCAAGCGCTACGCGGCCGAAGCCGGCAAACTCGTCCGCGGGCGCGGCGGCGTGATCCATTATTTCTGCGTCGGCCGCGTGCTCGAGCAGCCCGACATTTCCTGGCTCAAAGAGCTGGCAGCGGCCGGGCATCCGGTCGGCAATCACACGTACGACCACGTCAACGTGAAAGCGAAAACGCCGGCCGAGTGCCAGTTCCGCTTTCAGCGATCACCGTGGCTGGTCCGCGGCAAGAACGGTGCCGCAAATCGTCCGCGAGAACATCGAGCAGTGCACCATCGCCCTCAAAGAGCGAGCCGGCCTCGTCCCCGACGGCTTTCGCACGCCCGGCGGTTTTTCGAATGGCCTCAACGATCGGCCCGACCTGCAGCGGCTGCTGCTCGACCTGGGATTCAAATGGGTCAGCTCGAAATATCCGTTCATGTCGGAGGGCAAGCCGCACGAAGAGCCGACGCCCGCGCTCTACGCCAAAATCACCGAGGCCTGGACGCAAACTCGCCCCTACGCCTATCCGAGCGGCCTGATCGAGGTGCCGATGAGCCCAATCAGCGACGTCCACGCCTTTCGCAGTTTGTTCTGGAGGCGCGACTGGTTCTTGAAAGCCATCGAGTTGGCCGTCGACCGCGCGATCGCCGAGCGTGCCACGTTCGACCTCTTGACCCATCCATCATGCCTGGTCGTGGAAGACCCGCACTTCGAGACTTTCAAACTGATTTGCGACCTGGTCGACCGCGCGAAGGGCCGGGCCGAAATCGTCGGCCTCGACGCACTGGCGACCACCGTGACGAATCGCGCCTGACGGCTTCGTTCTGGGTTTCAAAGTTGCTCTCTTCGCCCGACTCGATCCGCCCAGGCGAAACCAAAGCGTCCGCCAATTCAGTCGATTAAGCCGGACAGCCAGTGCACGATGTTGAGGGCGAATTGCCGGTTATCGCAGCCGGGGACGTTCATCCCCGTTTGCCGCGGCGGGTCGGCTCCATAAATCTGCGCGGAAACCTCTTCCGCGTCGCCCATCACGACGACGCGGCCCCGGCCATCCTTCAAGGCAATCCCCTGCGCACGGCCAGCGGCCGAGATCTCTTTAGGACCAGCGGCCGAGATCTCTCTGCGGCGAGCGGCCAAGGTCTCCTTAGGGTTGCGGACCGACTCCTTCGCCGTGTCCGAGAATTTCAACAGTGCGGCGCTTCCCGGTGGCCCTTTCAGCGATTGGCCATTAAACGTCAACACGCGGTTGATTTGCTCCGACGCATTGCGACCGCGGAGAATGGCATGGTCGCCAACCAGATGTTTCTCCCGCGAAAACACGAGGCCGCTTCCGCTTTGATTGGCAGCGTCCTCTGTAATGCGCAGGCTCATGTTCACGCCGAAACGTTCGCCAAGCAATTCTGAACCGGAGCCGAATGGCTCGCGATCGGTAATCAACAAGAGCGCCCCGCCGTTTTGGACCCATTGCTGGACCGCGTCGGACTCCGCGGGACTGAACGCGGACATGGACGCGCTTCTCCGCGGAGCCGGCGCACTGGCGATTACCAGCAAGTCGTATTTCGCCAAGAGCGCCGCAGTGAACGGCTCGTGATTGGGCGTCACCTGGTAACCGTCATTGGTGATCAGGTCGGCAAAGACCTTGTAGCGTCCGTTCGAGGTATCCCAATTCCTGTGCGCTTCGTCGAACAGCACGCGCGGATGCTTGCCGGTGTAAGCCGGATGGGCGACCGAGGCGTCAAACGTCGGATCGGCTCGCTGGACCTTCTGCTGCGGTGGCACTTCGATCTCGGCGCGGGGGAGCGCTTCCCGCAGCTTGGCGATGTCGGCGTCGCTGATCTTGGTTTCGATCACGATGCCGAATTTGGCTTTAACGAGCGCCGCTTGCAGCGACTTCAGCCCGGCTAACGAGACGTTCCCAGGGGTCAGGACCAAATCCGTCAGATTTGTGAGACCGGCGAGGTGCTTGAGACCGGCATCCGTAATCTTGGTGTTCATGATGTTGAGCCCGGTCAGGTTGTGCAGCTCTCCGATCTCTTTCAGTCCCTGATCGGTAATCGCCGTCTGAAACAGATACACATAGCGCAGCCGCGGAAGATTTTTGAGCAGCGGGATACAGGCATCGGTGATCTGCGTTTTGCCCAAATTGAGTTGCTTCAATTTCGGCAGGTGTTGGATGCTGGCGACGCCGGCGTCGGTCACCGACGTATTGGCAAGCCACAGCAGCTCCAGGTTTGGGAGCCGCGCCAGCTCGGCCAGCCCGCGATCGGTGATCTTTGTGGCTGCGATGGACAGATTGCGGAGCTGCGGCATTCCGCTCAGCGTTTTCAACCCGGCGTCGGTGATGCCCGTCTCGACAAGGCGGACGTTCCGCAACTGCTTCAATCCCGCGATGTGGATCAGGCCGGCATCAGAGATCGACGTACCGTCTGCGTCGAACCAGCCCAGCTCGGGGAAAGCCGCCAAGACCCGTAAATCGTCGTCCTTGAATCGCGAGCGAGGCGGGAACCTGACCATGACATAGGGGTCTCGATCCCCTTTTCGATATTGCCCCCGTTGGAAATCGCTCTTTCTCCGGATGATTCCGCCCAGGTCTTCGATCTGCGCAACCGCGTCCGCTTCGCTCATTTTCTCCTGAGCGCGGACCGCATCACACCACAAGATCGCGACACCAAACACCACCAGGGCCGCCCAGCGCATGGCTCGCCCTCCTCGGTCGGGAGAATAGAAGCCGGAACAACTCGCCCCGTCACGGCGCCGATTCTACTCCCGCCGCGTGCCGGCCTTGCACACAAATCACTCGCCGCCGTGCCCAACCTGAAGGCCAGCCGAAGTCGTGGCAGGCGCGCGGGTCGATCCGATATGATCGTGCCTCGCCAAGCCAGGGTCGCTGCCGCCGATCGTGACGTGACGTCTGCGCGGGCGCGACCTTCTTGAAACTCGGACTAGACGGGCCTCCGTTCCGTGCAAATCCTCCTCTCGAACGACGACGGCATTCACGCTCCCGGCCTGAGTGCTCTCTATCCCGAACTCAAGCGGCTCGGCAACGTGCAGATTGTCGCGCCGGCTGCGGAGCAGAGCGGCGTCGCCCTCTCGATCACCTATCGCCATCCGGTGATGGTCCACAAGGAAAGCCGCGACGGGCAGCCCTGGGGTTGGGCCGTGCACGGCAGCCCAGCCGACTGCGTGAAACTCGGCGTGCTGGAGTTTTGTCCCGAACGCCCGACCCTGATCGTCAGCGGCATCAACTCGGGCGCGAACGTCGGCATCAACGTGCTTTACTCGGGAACGGTGGCGGCCGCCATCGAAGGGGCCTTCTTCGGCATCACCTCGGTGGCCGTCTCGCAGCAATACGACGAGCGGACGCCCGACTACGCCGCCACGGCCGCCCGCGCGGTCCGCGTCATCGAACAACTGCTCTCGCACAGCCCCCGCCCGGGCACGCTCTGGAATTTAAATTTCCCCGTGCAAAATCCGGGCTGGCCCCGCGGCCTGAAAGTGGTGCCGATGGCCGTCAAGCGCGAGCGCGAACTGATGGAAAAACGCATCAGCCCACGCGGTCGCCCCTACTTCTGGAGCGACTCGGAACCGATGGCCTCCGGCGAAATGCAACCGGAATCCGACACGCTCGAACTCTCCCAAGGCTTCGCTACCCTCACCCCGCTGCACATCGACATGACCCACCGGCAACTGATGGATCGCTTTGCGGGGTTTGAGTGGTCCGTGGAGTAAGGGGCTGGCTGCATCGTTGGGACAAGTCCCGCTTCGGGCCGCAGGCCCACCGATTTTTTGCAGCTGGAAGAATTAAAGGAGGCGGGAGTTGTTTCAGCCGGCTCTCGGGGTTCGTGGTAGATTTCTCCCGTCCCGTTTCGTTCAGCCCCTTAGTTCAGCCCGCCTCGCTCATACTCCTTGCGGTCCACGGGCCGCCACCAGTGAGGCGGCGGGTAAACAGCCCTGGTGATCGTGGCCGAGAGCCAACCGATGACCCATCCACCGAAGACCAAGAGAACGGTATGGGTCGTGTGCTTGCTGGCTTCAGAGGCGACAACAACCAGGATGACGGCCCACACGACAGCACAACCGACGCTGTATACCGTATAGCTACTCTTGAGCGAGAGTTTCATCCGTTATGGTCCTTCGTCTGGGCCGATGATGCTTGCTCGCACGACCACCCACCAGCAAGCGACGGGCGGCAGCCCTGACACTCTTCTCGAGCAAATCACTCATGGCGATCACCTTCGAGACGCCTGCACTACTGTCGTGGCATTTGGCGTGCCAGATCGTGGCGACGATCGCAAGCTGCCGCTAGTGGGCACCGGGCGCGAGCGACGAACGTTCGCCGCGCGGCGTAGAAAACTGATCTTGGGCGAATCGGTCGCGTGTGGCAGGATGGACAGAGCGACTCTTTTCGCGACGAGTTCACTGCGCACGGCGCGGAGCTTGAGTGCATTCGTCCTGCGCCGGGTGTCGTCGCGCCCTCTTGTCGAGAGAGCCGGGGATTTCACCCCAGCTGACAGTCATCGTGCGCTGAGGGCTTGGGTGCCGGCGCGCCCCGGAATAGATCCCCGCCGCGGTGGGGATCTTTTTTCAATAGGGCGAAAAGATCCCAGGCGGCCCCGCCGGAATCCTCCAGGCAAGTTTTGGCGATGCGACCGGCACTGGGGACGGGACACGAAGATCGGCACTCCCGCCTTCCGAAGCCGGCGGACGAGGGCGGACGGCGGCGGCGGGACCGGGACGGGACAAGTTGTTTCATCGAGAAAAGCTTGGGGAAACCGGCCCTCACTCGTATGACGGGGCGAGGACCGGACTGGGACGGGATTCGACTCTCGTCGGGCAGGCTGTACCGGCCGCCGGCACCGGATGCGGGACGAGACAAGTTGTTTCAATCGAGAAAAACAGGCGAAGCGGGGACGGACACGGCGGGACGGGACTCGTTGTTTCATCGAGCGTATCCCGGCGAATTTGCCCCTCGGCCCGGGACTCAGCGAAGCCGGACAGGCGAGAGTGGCGCGGGACCGGGAGGTGGAAAGAGACTGGCCGGTGGGGGTGCGATCCCCGCCGGGAACGAAAAAAGGATCCCCGGCGGTGGTGGGGATCCTTTTTCACTACTCTCGACCCGGAAAGAGCCGAGGGTCGTAAGTGCCGCGGTTCGAACACTTTGCGAACCTTGGTTTTTTGGATACCCCCCGGTTGTCCAGGAGTTGTCCAGCGCAGCCGCCCCTGTCTGACTCGTGAGGGCGGACATCATGACGATCATCGCTGCCAGCACCACGCTAGGCGCGGTCGGCTGGCTGACCACTAGACTGTGTCGCTGCCGTTGATTGCACATTGGCGGAAACCTTGCATTCTTGAGTTTAGGCCTAGTTAACTGACGCACATGCGCTGGTGCCGAGCGAGAACGGGACTTCTCCCATGAATCTCTGCGACTCGGCATCAGCAAGCTCGTAGTACACCTTGCCCATCGACCTGACGCCTTGGTGACCCATCCAGGCATCGACAACTGGCTGTGGGATCCGGCTGTTCACCGCGAAGGTCTCGAAGAAGTGCCGCAGTGAGTGAATGGTGTACCCGTTTTCCTTGAGGCCGACGGGCAGGCCCATGGCAGCGGCCACCTTCTGGAACTGCTTGTTGATCTTGCTCGGCGCGATCGGGCGACTATCTTCAGGATTGTCTCCGCTCTGCGCAGTCTTAAAGAACCACGGCCCTGTCGGCCGTTGCTCCCTGAGGAGCTCTCGAAGCACTGAGTGAATCGGGATCTTTCGCGAGCGACGCGTCTTGGTCTCGGCACCTTCGCGAGACTCGACACGGATCCAACCGTCAGCGAGATCGACATCTTCGACACGTAGCTGACGCAGTTCCCCAATCCGAAGACCAGCAAAAGCCAAAGTGGCCAGGATTCGCTGGAGGCGGGGGCGGGAGACCGAAACGATCGCTTGCACGTGTTCAAACGTCGGCGACGGCCGCTTCTTCGAGATGACCTTCGGGACTCGATAGTCGGCCAACGGATTCACGGTGATCAGGCGCCGGCTGTGACACCAGCGGAAGAGTTGCTTGATCACCGTCGTTTCCATAAGGACGGTTGACGGACTGCAAGTTTTACGTCGCTCCGCCCGGTAGGCATCCACGACCAGCGGCGTCACTCTTGAAAGCCGCATGATTCCTCGTGCTTCGCAAAAGTCCAGAAACGTGCCAATTCGGCCGCGTAGCGGTTGCGGGTGTTGATGGCTCGACCTTCCATGGCCACGAAGGCGAGGAACGAGTCTCTCGCCGTGGCGATGGTCACCTCTGGCCCTCGGGTTTGATAGGTTCCTTCCTGCAGCGAGCTGGCCAAAGCCACCGCTCGATCGACGGCCACCTTGCGGTTCGCGTTTCTCAGCGAGACGCGGCAGTGTTTTCCTTCGCTCCAGAAGTCGGCACAGTAGATTCCTTTCATACCGCCGGATAAATGCGCACTCGGTTGCCGACGACGTCTCGATCTTCTCTGTCACTCTGCATTTCGTTTCGTGCTCCCATTCAGGTCCGTTGAGTAGAAGGTCCATCGCCTTGTCGCGCAGATGAGAAGGTGCTTTCCACGCTTCCTGAACGATCCGTCAAAACGCCCCTGGGCGATCCAGGCGTAAATGGTCTTCCGGCTAAGCGTGAGTAGCTCGGCGAGCTGCTCGGGCGATACGATTGGTCGATCAGCCTGCCCATTCGCCCTGAAATAGGCTGCGGCAATGGCCTCTCGACTAGCGATGCACCGTGCGGCTCTCGGCATTCGATCCACCGCCGACACGCATCTGTTGCGGGCCGCGCGTCGCTGATCGCGACGAGCCGTCCGCCGCACATGTCGGCAGGGGAATTTGGCAGAATCGCGAGGAAAAAGCCCGGGCGGCGCTTCGTGGTGCCGCGCGCCCCCTAGTAAGCCCAACTGCAGCAAGGGCTTAATGGCGTGGAGACAGCAGGCTCCTACGTCCGGATTTCAACGGCGCAACTGCTTTCGATACTCCTGCACTCGCTCTGCGTCCAGATCAATGACCTGGCCGATCGTTGCCGCGAGGAATGTGACGTAGTTGCGGGGCCGTGCAGCATCGGCGTACCTCGTCCTTAGGATGCGCTCCCAGTGGTCGATCTCTAGCAGACGCGCGTACGTCTCCCAGCGCTTGATGTCGGTAATCCCAGAGCGCTCAGCCGAAGCTGCATGTTGATCGCGGGCGATTTCGCCTAGCCGGTCACTGTTTAGCAGCGGGAAGTCGACCGGAGTTCGAAAAGTCAACGCCTCTGCTCGACTACCTTGCGGGCAACAAGTTGGTTCGGGCCACTTAGGGCCATCGGGATCGGGGAGATCCCAGGTCACCATTCCCAGCAAGCACCAGCGATCACAAAACTGGTCGAAAGCCTTCAAAAAATCAGCGAGCGCTTCGGTCGTGCGTGTCCCCTCGAGACAATCGGGTATTTGCTGAAACCCAGGGGTTCGCGCCAGAGGAAGGCTGGGCCGCTCCGCATCAGCCAGCGACCTCCACGCACTGCGCAGTCGATCCGCCTCGTCGAGAAAGAGTGGATTACAGATTCGCCGGCCAGCAACGCTTTGTAGCCGCTCTGAGACGTCGCCGCCAATCTGCACCATCACAACCACCTTCGGCAGCTGTTCCGGCTTCCAACCTAGAGACGTCATCGACTCGATTAGAGCCTTCGGGAACGGGGCTAGTGCCGGAAGCAACCAGCGATATAGGATCGGCCGATTGTTCCACGTGCCGATCGCTTTGAACCGGAGGCAGAGCCGGTCGTAGACCACTTCCGCCGCCAAGTCATCGGCATCGAGTTGCAGGTTCGCCTCGAGGAGGTCGAGCGCTTTCTCAGGGAGCCGATAGACGACCTCGTTCTCTGACAGTCGCTCCCTAAGCCATTGCGAGTGTAGTCGGCTGAACTCAGCCCATAAGGGCTCGAATGCGGTGAATCCGGGCAGATTCACAAACTCCGGTTGTTCAGCAACGTTCATTTTGCCGCCTCCTCCGCGACACGCGAGCCGCGTGAAGAATGTACGCGCCCTGGCGCGCCTGTCGACGGCACTTTCGTGTGGATTTTTTGATAGCGGTTTGAACACGTCGACCCTTCTGCGCTAGGGAGCACGGGGCACCACGGGCTGCGGATGTCCACTTTCGATCGGCCGCGACTAAATGACGTGGCCTTCCTCGGTGCTTTGACCGTTTTCGGAGTTGGCCGCAACCTCACCGCAGCTGAGCCGTAATCGGTCCGCTTTAAGGTTGACCCCAAGTTGTCCTTCTGATGAGACGGGCGACGTGCTCGCGTTTTCGGACGCAGTCTCTGGGTCCGGCTCTGAGATCCTGGCCGGATTCGCCGCGCGGGTTCTCAGCCACTCGTTTGCCAAGAGCCGGCCGATCTGCCGCGCCAGGCGGGCGCGGGCCGCTTCACGCTCGCTTGCGGTCACCACAGGCGTTTCGTCGTTGGATCTCATGTCATTGCTGCTCCCAAAGGGCGTCTTTAGTCAGATCAATTCATTCCATCTTCCGTTCTGATCGGGAACGGCGTCCGTGCCGGCCCCGACGGCTCTCGCCCGCCTGGATTTGGCTTGATCAGCATTAAAGCTGCCTGCAAAAATTGGGACCGTGCCCTCAGCGGTTTTGAACGAGCTCGCCGGCCAGGAGATTGAGGGTTGCATCCGAATCCACAGGCAATTTCCGCAACCAGCGACTGAACTGGTGGACCATCAATCCCCCGGCGATTGCAGCCGCGTAAATCGTGCTGCGGGACGTACATTGTCCCAGATCGGCCTCGGCCTGCGGAAAGAGCGTCGAGGCATATTGGTCACCGCTGGTGCGGTCTGCGGACGCGAGCACGCGGATCACCTCCCCCAGCATTCGACCGTCGGCCCAGAATTGGCAGCGGTGCTCAACGGCCCGCCAGATGGCGGCTCGGGTCGAAATGCTATCAACGCAGCAAAATACCGCCCCACCCACGGTCTGCTTGGAGCGGAATCGATCAGGGCGGGTTTCAACTGCGATCGTCGGATCGATGGCTGCGACGGCCGCGCGGTCGCGTCGACCTTGAACTGCCCGACATCCGCCTGCCAGTAACCCTGGCTCGTGACGTTGGTCAACTCGACCCGGTCGAAGTCGACGAGTTGCAGACGGCGGATTCCAATTGCGGCCAGCTGCAGGGCCACCTGCCTGCCAATCGCACCCACTCCGATGACAGTGGCCGTCAGGGTGGCGAGGCGGTCCTGTGGAACGAGATCCTGTTGGCGTTCAAAGCGTGTGTTCATGGAGATCGACCCTCCTTTCCCAGTCGAACGATTCCCAAAAGCTGTCGAACAGGTCATCGGTCGGGCGATCGCCGCCAAGTTCGCACCGAATTGGGTCGCGGGTGGACCGGTGAGCCGGACTTCCGGTTGGCGGACGGTCGCCTCGTACTCTTTGGCCCAAGCGTCGCAATTTGAGCCCGCGAAATGGCCTTGAAAATCGATGCCCACTGAAATCTCCCACTCTCCTCCCGGACCCGCCCGGAAGCGGAGGCGACAATAATCCTCACCCTCGCGGGCGAGAATGAACATCACAGCCCAATCACATGGGCCCGAAGACCCGGGCAAATGGTCTCCTCGTCGACATGGCTGGGCTTAGGCGACCGCCCCGGATGGGTGTGGATCCAAATCCGGCCAAACTGCTCGGGCTTGGCGGGTGCGTCGATCTGCTTCGTCAAAGAACTCCGCAACGGCCGGCGTCATCGAAGACCACGGAAACCGAGTGCATACTTGTTTCACCAAGTGAAATGTCTTCGACGTACAGCAGATCGTCGGCCGATGTAATGCCGAACCCGCCAACCTCGGTTGGGGCCGCGTGTCGCGGACGAAACAGCAGCTTGGCCCAGGCCGTGGGCTAAACCGTAACCGCGGCCGACGCCGGCTGCGGGTCCGCATCTCCCGGGGTCACGGACAGGCGTCTCGGCTTCCAGGGGCGGGCATTGGTCTTCATCCTCATCGACATTGTGTGCATCGTGTTCCTCCTGGCACTCTTCACAGAGGCCGGTTTCTGAAAGACATGAGCAGCAAAGCGACCGATCGCAGTGCGTGCAGGTCTGTTGGCAGCCCGAGCAAATCGATTCCTCGCACTGGCGGCAGAAGTTGGTGCAAGACTGGCAGCAGAGCCCTCGCAACGGCAGCAGGAGCTGAGACAGTCGCGGCAGAGCCGGTCGCCACAGCGGTCGCAGGTGTATTGGCCCTCCTCGGCGGCGACGTCGCCGCAATCACTGCAGGGGCTGCCGTTCCATTCCGAGAGCGCGACGACGCCGCCCGGGTTGTAGGTCTCGAGTATCCGGCTCACGAGTTGAAAGAAGTCGAGCAGCCGGCCGGCGCGGAGGGCCCGATCGATGGCCATGCGGCCATCGCCTTCGCAGAGCTGCTCACCCTTGACGTGTGGGTGAGTGGTTTCGCTCGACTCCCCGGCCGAGTTCGGGTGCGAGGCAATTACGCGGTAGGGACGTCGGTCGCCGATCCGGTCCCACTGCAGCCGGATCTCAAAGGGTCCGAGGTTGATCTCTTCGAGGACGATCGACTCGGTCGTGACCGAGACTGATCGGTTCTGCCCGTCGACCGACACCCCCTCGAATTCGTCCGCCAACGACACGAGGTCATCGAAAATGTCGCGGGGCCGCTGAACGAATAGCGGCGAGCTGCGTCCCGCGACTTGGCGGTTGATTTCTTGGAATCGCTCAGAACACCGCTCCAATCCTCGCCGCAAGCGGTCCTCCAACAGCGCGGCGGCGTGCCTCCAGTCGCGTTCGTGGCAGACGTCGAGCTGCCGCAGCAAACGCTCGGAATAGTTCCAGTCTTCCTCCGGCAGCTCAACCGAGAGAGGAGCTGCTCTGAGTTGTTGCACGCGCTGAAATCCGTTCGGCTGTCCGCAACAGCACTTTGTGCCCGGCGTGCATGGTTCTCCCTTCTGACATGGTGCGGAACAAAAAGCGAGGGGCTGGTAAGCGAGCCACCGCCCCCTCAGTTAATTGCCACGGACTCTGTCGCGCTCATGCGCCTTCGATCTTCGTGGGCGTGACGCTTACCCGATCACCGTCTCGCAGGGCTTGGCCGGCCGCCACCGGCTGTCGATTGACGCGGATCAAGTAGTCCGCCGGTTTGCCGTGCGGCACGCGTTGTTCGAAGAGTTCGGCGATCGACGTGCCATCGGACACTTCGATCGTGTCGGCAAAGCCGCCGCCGTCATTGTTGATGAAAAACAACTTCATATGCTGGTCCTTGATGTCTGGGAACGGGATCGACACAAGAGTTCGTCAGGCACAGGCGACGAGTGGCTGGCGCGGACCGTCAACGACGTAGAACTCGTCGACGGAGACCGGATAAATGGCGTCACACCGGGGACACTCGGGCCCCTTGCCGAGATTCAAGTCGTTTGACGGATCAAAGACGGTGCCGCAGCCGGGGCAATCGATGGCGACGGCGGGGCGGTATCGAACTTCGGTTCGTCAGTGATCAAGCTGAAGCCGAATCGTCTGACGAAGTGGCGAGACTCGCCGGTGGCCCGAGCCACCGCCCGCTCAACTTCGGACTGATTCATGGTTGAGTGCTCCTTATCGGAGAGAGAGAGGGTGCAGAGAGGCACGACGGGGGCGTGAGTGAGGAAGGTGCTCGCCGACGCCTGCCACAGGCGGCTCTAGAAGATTGAGGGAGCTTCCGGCGGAGACTCAACTGGCAATCGGGGATTGCCACCGGTCTCTGGCAGGTTGAGCGAGGCAGGATGATCGAGCAGCGGCTGACGAGAGACCAAGTCGTCGATCAGGAGTTCCGCCAGCGCATCCTGATCCGGCTTGTCGAAGAGCCCGCGAAGCAAAAACAGGCAAACCAACAGAGGCAGAACGGCGGCGATCAATCCCGCAGCAAGCTGAATCGATTCCGCAATGATCGGGTCACGGTTACGCTGGGCAGCGATTTGTCGCCGCTCATGCTCGAGGGCGTCTCGCTGCTGGTTGACGCCCGAGCGTTCGACCTCAATCTGGCGATGCAGTTCAAGGTTTTCGGTCCGGCTCCTCGCGTCCGCTTCCACCAGTCTCTTAGTGGCTTCGAGGACTTGTCGGTTGTTGGCTTCGACCAGCCGGTTTTGATCCGCCTGCCGGTCGGCGCTTTTCTGGGATAGGTCGACCAGGCGGTCATCGCTCGAGCTACACCCGATCGCGATCAGGACGACGAGCGTCGGGGTCGTCCAAGTCGGTGGACGGCGGGCCGTCTTTGGCATGCAAACGTCTCCACAGGGTCAAATGGCTAAATAAAGTTGCTGGAGGGCCCGGCGGAGCCGGACCTCGCGGACCAGTAGGGCCACGGTCCCCAGCAATACGAGCGAGCAACTGGCCAAGGCGACAGTCATTTGGTCTCCGTTGATGTTCTTCTGAGCCTTCGAAACATAAAAACCCGCGGCCGCTCATGGTGCGGGCCGCGGGTGACTCAACAACTTCTCTATTTCAACTCTTACTTTTCTTTACTCACGTCACTATACCACGCTTTTGGCATTTCTTTAGCCGTTTTCGACCCGCACAGACACTGGTGCGGTGGTCGGGGCTGCTTCGGGTCTGGCGTTCGAGGGCTACGCCTCTCTCACCTTACTATAACACCAAAATGGCATTTATTTAGCGATCGCGACAGCGCCAGGGTTGGGATAGGTCTGCGGTGCTCAAATTCGCCGCCGGATTAGCAGCATCGCCCCTCGCACGCACTGACCGCGCAAACACCGAGGCAGCAACAGCCGCAAAACAGTTTGCCGCACTCGTCGGAGTCCACCGCGACCGCTCCGTCACCGCAGGGAAAACAGCAGGTGGCATTCAGAATGATGCTTTTTTGTGACTCGCCAGTTGCCGCGTGCGCCGAGATTCTGAAGGACGGCCGTCTGACTGCTTCGGGCTCTGATGCAATTGCTAATGCGCTTCAAAACGGTGGCGGACAAAGCCGTCGGTCCGAACGTCCTCATGCAGACGTGTCCCGCCTCGGCCAAGCGATCGAAGCAGCAATCGATCGTGCGCTGAGCCTGTGCAGGGTCGTGTACCACATTGAATTGGCCGTCGCGTTGGTCTCGTCTCCAGTCCCTCGCGCAATCGAACGCGAGAATCGCGTCCCAATGCTCGAACCCACTCGCTCCAGCAGAGGCTTCAAATCGCTGCCAGAAAGAATCTTGGCCATGAGACCAAACGTATACTCGAATGCAGCCGCCGTTGGCCGGCAATACGTCGCCAATGAAGGCATGCTCGAGCTGTTCTCAAGGGCCAAATGCTCGGCGATCAACCCGTCGAATGTCGAGCAGAATTTGGTGTCCAGATTGGAAAAGTAGGTCCTGTGGCTTGATGAAATCGCGACTGAAACAGTTGATCCCGGGTTTTTGCAACGAGGCTCGGTGCGTCTCGCAAAGCGTCTGTGCTCTTCGTTTCTGCCGCGAGCAAGCTGAACGAAGCGCAGAATCGCCCAACCTCACGATCCGGTGCAAAACTCGAGCCTCCGACCCGCCCTAAGGCGACAGCAGACTTGATTGGGCACCTTGGCGGTGTCTACCGCACCAGCATCGCCGGCAATCGCATAAAGAAACACCGACTCGAAGCTGTGAAAAAGCAGCGATGGGACGCCGTACTCAAGGTGCTGAAACTGGCAGCACCGTGAAGTAAAGGCTGCGGTACCTCAAGTCGGTGGTTCCCGGATTCAAGAGGTGGAGCATTCGACCTTCCTCACGACGGCTTGGGTCATTGCGGAGAATCGAAGGAACAGGAGATCGAGTTGCCTATGTGTCGTCTGTCAATTTGGGACAGGGAGCAGGACGAAGGGGCACATCGCATGTAGACTATAGTCCACAGACGGGCCGGACAAGTGCCAATACGCTCGCGGCATGCTGGGGGGCATTCTCAGGGAGTCGCGCGAGAAGGCCGGCCTGTCGCAAGAGCAACTTGCGTTTCGGGCGGAAGTGGACCGCACCTATGTTTCACAGCTCGAGAACGACAAGAAGTCCCCGACGGTGAAAACGCTGTTTCGGCTCTGCGAAGCGATGAAGGCGTCGCCGGCGACCGTGATTGCTCGTTTGGAGCGACGTCTCAAGCGACGGTCCTAACGGTCGGGGTTCCGTCCGCTCTCAACAAAGCAACCCTGCCCTATCGTCTGTCGGCTCCCCTTGAGAGCTATTGTGTTCCCACTAAATTATTACACAAAAAGGCCGAATATTTAGGGCCACTCGTGGCCAAGGCTCTCTCGGTCGGCCGCCAGGACCATCTGGGTCGCGACGGCAGCCCGCCACGACCGACTCGTGGCCAGACGTCGGTCGGCTCCGCCGTTCTTTCGTGCGAATTTAGGGCGTTGTTTGGCGCCCTGGCGACGGCTAGACTCGGATTGCCTCGCCGCGACAAGCGCCAGTCCGGTTGGCGTCCGCGATAGCCGACAGCCCCCCACGTTCGACAATGCCCAAGACGCCAGAAGCCGCGGCTCGCCAGGAGCATCGACCGTCAGCTTGAACAAGCTGGCTGGATCGTGCAGGACTACCGCCAGATGAACATCTCGGCGGGGCCGGGCGTTGCCGTCCGGGAGTTCCCGCTCACGACCGGCCATGCCGACTACATGCTCTACGCCGACGCCAAGGCCATCGGCGTCGTCGAAGCCAAGCCCGAGGGCCACACGCTCACCGGCGTCGAAACGCAGTCGGGCAAGTACCTCGACGGGCTGCCGCCAGATCTGCCGCATTACCGCCTGCCGCTGCCCTTCGCCTACGAATCCACCGGCGAAGTCACGCATTTCACGAACACGCTGGAGCCCGACGCCCGCAGCCGGGAAGTCTTCACCTTCCACCGGCCCGAAGAACTGATTCGCCTCGCCAAGCTCGACAAGCAAGTGCGGACGCTCCTGCGGAAGATGCCGCCACTCGATACTCGGCATCTCTGGCGGGTGCAGATCGAGAGCATCCACAACCTCGAAACGTCGCTCGCCGCCAACCGTCCCCGTGCGCTGATCCAGATGGCGACCGGCAGCGGCAAGACCTTCACCGCCGTCAACTTCTGCTACCGGCTCATCAAGTTCGCCAAGGCCAAGCGGATTCTGTTCCTCGTGGACCGCAACAACCTGGGCAAGCAGACCCTCAACGAGTTCCAGCAGTTCGTCAGCCCGTACAACGGCTACAAGTTCACCGAGGAATACACCGTCCAGCACCTGAAGCAAGAACACGATCGACCCGGCCTCCAAGGTCTGCATCACCACGATCCAGCGGCTCTATTCGATGCTCAAAGGGCGAGGAGGAGTTCCTGGAAGAGAACGAGGAAGGCTCGCTGTTCGAGACGGAAACTTCGCTGATCAAGGAGCCGATGCCGGTCGTCTACAACCCGAAGATTCCCATCGAGACGTTCGACTTCATCGTCGTCGATGAGTGCCACCGCAGCGATCTACAACATCTGGCGGCAAGTGCTGGAATACTTCGATGCCTTCCTCATCGGCCTGACCGCCACGCCCACGACCGCAGACCATCGGCTTCTTCGGCGGCAATCTGGTCCAGGACTACACCCACGAGCAGGCCGTGGTCGATGGCGTCAACGTCGGCTACGACGTGTACCGCATCGAAACGAAGATCACCAAGGATGGGGCCAGGCTGGTCAGAGAGCCGGGCGTTTTCGTGCCCCACCGCGACCGCCGCACCAAGCGGCAAGAAGTACAAGGAACTCGACGACGACCTGACCTACACGGCCAACTCAACTTGACCGGGACGTGGTGGCCGAGAATCAGATCCGGCTGGTGGTCCGCACCTTCAAGGAGAAGCTGCCGGAAATCTTCCCCGGCCGCACCGAAGTTCCCAAAACGCTGGTCTTCGCCAAGACCGACCTGCACGCCGAGGACATCGTCCGAGATCATCCGGGAGGAGTTCGGCAAGGGCAACGACTTCTGCCAGAAGATCACGTCGAAAAGCACCGGCAAGAAGCCCGACGAACTGCTTGTCAGAGTTCCGCAACTGCGTACAATCCCCGCATCGCCGTCACCGTGGACATGATCGCCACGGGCACCGACGTGAAGCCGCTCGAATGCCTGATCTTCATGCGGAACATCCGCTCGCTCTCGCTACTTCGAGCAGATGAAGGGCCGGGGCTGCCGGGTGGTCGATCCCGATGCACTGCAAAGCGTCACGCCCGACGCCAAGCACAAGACGCATTTCGTCATCGTCGATGCCGTGGGCGTCTGCGAGGACGAGAAGACGGCCACCAAGCCGCTGGATCGCAAGCCGTCCGTGTCGCTGGACAAGATCCTCAACCTGGTCGCTGCCGGTGCGGCCGACGACGACTGGTGTCACACGCTGGCTTCCCGCCTGTCCCGGCTCGATCAGGAAGTCGACCCGATCAGCAAGCCGCCATTGCCAAAGCGTCGGGCGGCAAGACCCTCGCCGAACTCGGCTGCCGAGCTGCTCGAAGAGCATCGACCCGATGAGGTGAACGAGTCAGTTGGCCGTCGAAAAGTTCAACGTGCCGGAAGGCCAGGAGCCGACCGAGGAACAGGTCGAGCAGGTCGAACGGGAGCAGATGGCGACGGCCCTCAAGACCTTCCACAATCCCAAGCTGCGTGAGGCGATCCTGGCGGCGAAGCGGTCGCTGGAACAGGTCATCGACGAGCAGACGCCCGACCAACTGCTGCGGGCGGGCTTTGATGCGGCGGCGCTGGAAAAGGCCAGGTCGATGCTGACCAGCTTTCAGGCAGTTCATCGAAGACAACAAGGACGAGATCGAAGCCCTGCAGGTCTTGTACAGCCAGCCGTACCGGGCGGGCTGCGAGTACCGGCACGTCAAGGAACTGGCGGCAAAGGCGAATCCAGCCGCCGTTCTTCGTCGACCCGAATCGCCTCGAATCGCTGAGCCGGCTCTGGCAGGCATACGAAGTGGTCGAACCCGAAAAAGTGCGGGGCAAAGGCGGCAAGCAACTGGTGGACGTGATCGCCCTGGTGCGCCACGCCATCGATCCGAACACGCCGCTGGCTCCGGTCGGCATGACGGTCGAGGAGCGGTATCAGACAATGGATGGCCGACAAGCAGGCGGCGGCTGGTGACGCTTTACGCCGATCAGCGGGTGGCTCGACGCCATCAAGGACCACATCGCCAGCAGCCTCAACATCGAGCAGGACGATCTCGAAGAAGTGCCGTTCAACCCGATCGGCGGCCTGGGCCGGGCGTACGAACTCTTCGGTGACAGGCTGACCGCCATCCTTGATGAACTGAACGTGAGGTTGGCGGCATGAGCGAACAAAATGGACACCACGGTGAACCGGTGATCGAAGAAATTCGGTCCTTGCGATTCCGCAAGGATGGAAGGCCAGCGTAGGAGAAGTGGGGGACGTGCGGCTTGGGAGGCAGCGTTCTCCGAAGAACCGTTCCGCAGACCTTCCGACAAAATATATTCGTGCGGCAAACATCACTTGGACTGGATTGGACCTTAGCGATGTTCTCGACATGGATTTCCGACCAGCGAACTGCCAACTTATCGCCTCCAGCCTGGTGACGTACTTCTGTCCGAAGCGTCAGGCAGTGCAGGCGAGGTGGTAAATCGGCGATCTGGAACGACGAACTCGAAAATTGCTGTTTTCAGAAACGGTGATTCGATTTCGCCCAAAGGCGGTCAGTTCCAAGTTCGCCCTGGTAGCGTTTCTACATTTTGCGAGGAACGCGTCTTTGCACGGGTCTCGAAGGGTGTCGGAATTCACCATCTAGCGCTGACCGCTTTGCATCGATGCCTTCTTGCTCCCTCCCATAAAGAACAAAATCGGATCGTCGCCAAGGTCGAGGAACTGTTCTCCGACCTCGATGCCGGAGTTGCGGCCCTGGAGCGGGCGAAGGCAAATCTGAAGCGATACCGTGCCGCCGTCCTCAAAGCCGCCGTCGAAGGCAAGCTGACGGCCGAATGGCGGGAGAAACACCCCAACATTGAACCAGCATCAAAGCTCCTCGAACGCATCCTCACTGAACGCCGCCAGAACTGGGAAGCCGAACAACTCGGCAAGTTGCTCGCCGCAGGAAAACACCCCCGACCAAGTTGGCGGTAGAAGTACGTCGAGCCCACCCGCCGAAACGAGCAATTGCGGCAATTGCCGGATCGTTGGTGTTGGGTGACGATGGAGACTTTGGCCCTCAAATAAGCCCAATTCAAAATCGGAGCAGGTCCGTTCGGCACTATTTCTCAAAGAGCCCATGACTTTCGGTGCACGGAAGGAGTCCCGATTAATTTTCCTACGCGCATGGGTTCAACCGGGGGAATTTTTATCTCACCCGTAAGCCAGGGTTCATAGGGGTCGCGCAACAGTGAAGGAGACTCTATTCAAAAGAAGAGTATTCCGTTTTTGGGGGTGAATTGCTTTGGTTACAAAACTCGGTGAACCAAACCTGGCACCGCTGCAATCTATCCTAGAGACATAGGACCAGCAATGGTGACCCCTGATGTCATAAAAATGTGCGTTCGTCCTGATATAGCACAAACAGATGGTATCTGATGCATTATAACTGAATTCGATGGTTGCTCAGTCGTTCACCTCGGGGGAGTTGCGCAATTTGGGACCACCCGTTTTGCGGCTTACCCTGACCGTTATTCAAAGAATTGCCAGTTCCACTACCTCCAGGTCCGAAGGAGCGAGATAAGAAATTGTTCGAGCAGATCGCCCGAGAACGAGTTTTTTCGCAAATCGAGGCGGCAGAAACCGCCATTTGAACACGACTTGCTTCGGGCGTCTCGGCTTCGCCAGAGAGTATCCTGAAACGGGCGTTCGAGGGCAGGCTCGTTCACCCAAGACCCGAAAGACGAACCGGGCCAGTGCCTTGCTGAAGCGAATCAAGGCCCAACGTCAGCCAGTTGGCGGAAACGGGGTGATGTCCACCAAAGGCTGGCGAGCCAAGAAAGACTTTCCAATGAGTGAACGACTCCCAACAGATCGTCACCAAAGCCTGGAACTTCGCCCACGTTCTGCGGGACGACGGCCTTTCGTACATGGCCTACACGGAGCAGATCACCTTTCTGCTCTTTCTCAAGATGGCCGACGAGCTGACCAAGCCGCCATACAACCGAGCGGCCATCGTGCCGGCCAAGTTCGGCTGGCAAAGCCTGCTGAGATACGAGGGCGACGAACTCGAAGCCCACTACCGGCACATCCTCGAAGAACTCGGCAAGCAGCCGGGGATGCTCGGCGAAATCTTCAAGAAGGCCCGACCCGAAATCCAGAACCCGGCCACGCTTCGACGGCTGATCGTGGACCTGATCGAGCCGGAAAAATGGTCGTCGATGGAGGCCGACGTGAAGGGCGACATCTACGAAGGACTGCTCGCCAAGAGTGCCGCCGAATCGCCAAAGGGGCGGGCCAATATTTCACGCCCCGTGAACTCATCAAGGCCATCGTCGATTGCGTGCAGCCCGCCGCCCGACGACACCGTTTGCGACCCGGCCTGCGGCACGGGCGGCTTTCTCTGGGCGCCTACGATTACGTCTGCCAGCACCACGGCAAGGCGCTCGACAAGGACCAGAAGAAGCACCTGCGGACGAAGTTCGTGAAGGGCTGGGACATCGTGCCCAACACGGCCCGGCTCTGCATCATGAACCTCTACCTGCACGGCATCGACGCCGATCCCTGCCCGATCAAGTCCGGCGTGGACAGCCTGGCCAGCGATCCCGGCGAGCGGTTCAGCGTCGTGCTGACCAATCCGCCTTTCGGCAAGAAGAGCAGCATCGCCATCGTCAACGAGGCGGGCGATCTGGAGAAGGAGGACAACGCCTACGAGCGGCAGGACTTCTGGACCACGACGAAGAACAAGCAACTCAACTTCGTCCAGCACGTCAAAACGCTGCTCAAGATCAACGGACGCTGTGCCATCGTCGTGCCGGACAACGTGCTGTTCGAGGGCGGGGCCGGGGAAACGGTTCGCCGCAATCTGCTGAAGCAGTGCGACGTGCATACGCTGCTGCGGCTGCCGACCGGCATCTTCTACGCCCAGGGCGTGAAGGCCAACGTGCTGTTCTTCGACGCCAAGCCCGCCCAGGAAAAGCCGTGGACGAAGAAGCTGTGGGTCTACGACCTGCGGACGAACATGCACTTCACCCAGAAGACGAACCCGCTCAAGCGTGCCGACCTGGACGAGTTCGTGGAGTGCTACCGCCCCGGCAAGCGACACCTGCGCAAGCCGACCTGGGAGCCGACCAGACCGGAAGGCCGATGGCGGTCGTTCGACTACGAAGAACTGATGAAGCGGGACAAGGTGAATCTCGACATCTTCTGGCTCAAGGACAAGAGCCTGGAGGACTCCGACGACCTGCCCGCCCCGGACGTGCTGGCCCAGGAGATCGCCGACGACCTGCAAACGGCCTTGGAGCAGTTCCCGGCGATTGCCGAGAAGGTGAAGGCATAAGTGCATGCATGCACCGGCTGCCCTCATCCTCATTGTCAGCCTGTTTGCCCAGCAGGCACCTACCTTTAAGGGGCACACGGAAACTGTAAGCCGCGTGGCGTTCAGCAAAGATGGCAAGCGGATTGTGAGCGGCAGCTTGGACCGGACTGCCAAAGTTTGGGACGCGACGAGTGGCCAGGAGATCGTCACCTTCAAAGGGCATTCAAATGCCGTGACTGATGTCGCGTTCAGTCCCAACGGCAATCGTCCCCCGTATTCCGCTTCAAGCCGGCTGCCAAAACTCCGAACACCCGTGGCGATCTGTCGATTACCAAGGACCTACAAGCGGGATTTACTTGCCTAACAAGGTACCGACGACCTAAAGGCAGGCCCGGGCGATTTCAGGTGATCGCCGACAAGCTGAAGGCCTAAGAGTGTCGCCTTCTTCGGCGCTTTGGGCATCGACCCCCGAGTGCCAGAAACGGCCATCGTTCTAACCTAAAGCAGCGAAGCAGGTTCCAAGTTTGACCAAACGCGTGGAATTGGAGTTGGTCCAGGTCAGGAGCAAGGTCATTTCCACGACTTTGGTGAAGCTCTTGTTGGCGGCCGGACATTGTGTTCGAGGCGTCCGACCGAACCAGAATGCCGCGCCGAACAAGATCAGATGTCCGATTTAATCGGTCGCTTTCGTCGATCGCAATCGCGACTTCGTGATGGGTTCCATGAGGCCGCAACCGTTTGGGCGTCACCCTGAACACGGTCGTTGCCCGATCTTCAAACTCAGTGGCTTTGTCCCCCGTCTCGCGTGGAACGGATGGAGACGAACGGTTGGGCCTCTGCACCTCCAAACCCGAAAACCTCCTTCCCGACGAGATTCCCGGAATTTGATTTCCTACATGAGAATCCCCGGAATGCGATGCTCTGGAATTCCGGGATTGTGTTCGGGGGTCGCGGGAAACCGGAAAAGGAACCTTTTTCGGGCTTCGTCCTTAGCTACCCGGGGGACGATGTCTGCACCGTTGATTGGGTGCACAGCAGTTTCCAGTTCCCCAGGGCCGCCTGGAATCGCGGTCGGCGACAGAAATTCGTTGCCTCACCGAGCCGACTGGCGTAGTCTCGGCATCGATGGCGTTGACGAGCGGCGTCCAAATACGGGATGAGGGAGACTCAGCATGTCAACCACCCAACCACCGACGACAACGTCTGTGTATCCGGATCGAAGTCCAAGGCTGATGCTCCTCGGCACCTTTCAGATCTTACTCGGTTGCCCTGGCACTGATAGCGGTAGTAATGGTCGCCCTCAACTGGATGGGGCCGGTGGCTAGGACGCCGGGGTAGAGGAACTCTCGCCCCTCTTAGGAAAGGCCGCTCCGCCGATCGACCTGGAACGGCTCGACGGCAAACGCGTCAGGCTCGCGGACCATGGGGGCAAAGATGTAGTGATGCTCGATCTGTGGGCGACCTGGTGCGGTCCGTGCCGCGCGGAGCTGCCGCTCCTGGTGGACGTCGCCAAGGACTATAAGTCCAAGGGCGTGGCGTTCTACGCGATTAATCTGCGCGAATCGAAAACGGACATCGACGAATTCCTGAAGAAGCAAGAGCTCGATCTCGTGGTCGCCCTCGACAAGGACTCGAAGGTCGCAGATGCATACGGGGTCACCGGCATTCCAATGCTGTTGCTCGTGGACAAGCAGGGGATCGTCCAGGCGGTCCACGTAGGCTATGACCCGGACATCGAGAGTGTTCTGCACAAGGAGCTCGACGAGCTACTGGCGGGCAAGAACCTCGCCGCCGAGACGATCGCCAAGCATCAAGCGAAGAAACAAAAAAAGGAAATCGCCAGCCCGCGTCGGGACACCGACACCCACGACCTCACCGATCCGCGGAAGACAAAGGCGGTCCTTTAGGGTGTCTACGATCTGCGTCACAACGAAGCGTGTGTTCCTGTTGGAATCAGCAGAGGTTCGGCCGAGTTTTGGTTGAATCGTTTGGTCGCGGACGGAAACGACTGGGACGTCGTCGCCACCAGCCACGCGAAGCCGTTGCTGATTCCGCCGACAGCGGTGGCGGCGACAGCAGCCGCGATCCTAACAGCTGAGTGATGAGACAGGTCTGAACATCGAGGTGCGCCATTCCCGCCCGCGACGAGCAAGTAGCAACAAGAATACCAATTTACGCGCGATTCCTAAGCGCCGCAGGGCCAAGCGATGAATCAGCAAATGATGATCCAGGCAATTGTTTTTTACGTCCCGTTGTCCGTGGCGTTCATCTGGCTGGGAATCGGTTTAGTCCGCGCCCGCGCTGGGCCTGGACCTTGACCGTCGTGTTGTCGTGGATTTGGCTGATCATCGGCGTGGTCGCGTTTGCCATGATTATGCTTTTCATGGGGCCGACGACATGGGCATCAATTGCAAAGCAAGGGGCGATCCCGCCAGAAGTGATCATGGTAATGCGCATCGTCACCGGTGCGGTCCTGGCCTGCCTCTATATTCTGCTTCCGGGCGTATTTCTCGTCCTCTGTCACCGCGAGTCCGTCCGTGCAACCTGTCAGAGGCGAGATCCGAATATCCGCTGGACCGACCGCTGTCCCATGCCGGTGCTCGCCCTGAGCATCATCCTCGCATTGTCAATCCTTTCGATGTCTTCGCTGGTGGCCTACCGTTGCGTGATTCCGCTGTTCGGGGTCTTCATCTCCGGGGCGGCGGGCGGCATTGTGATCCTGTTGATGGCGTTGGTGCTGGCATATCTTGCGTGGGGAACTTATCGGTTGCAGATGGCCGCTTGGTGGGGAACGCTGCTGCTTTCGATCGCGGGAACCTTGAGTGTGGTGGTCACTTTTTCGCGGACTGATCTGATGGAGATGTACAGGAAGATGGGGACGCCAGCGGACCAGTTGGAGATGATGCAGAAGATGGGCTTGGCCGAATCGATGTCTCGCTGGGGACCGTGGATGTACTTAATGGGCGGGGCCGGGTGGCTGGGCTATCTGCTGGACGTTGCCGTTACTTTGTCCGCAGCGGTGAGGGAACAACCGGGACATCATGACGAAACGAGGTCAGGCTGCGTTTTTCGGGATGCTTCCTCCAAGAAGGGCCCGGAGGTGGTAATGTTGGATTGGATGGAACGGTTGTTCTCCTCGGCGGCGACGAGTCGAAGGCGACGGCCGCGGATCCGCAGTTGGTGTTTCACCTTCGCCAGGAGATGAACGAATGCGAATCGATCTATCGGGCCGTGCCCATCTTTGCCGCAAGACGTGTCCTGAAAAGATCGAAGGCGATCCGGACAAGTTCTGCGAGCTGATGATCGATCTGCATCGCGGCTTGTTGATCAAGCTGTTCGTCGAAGTCTCCGATTGCGAGCGGTGCTGGCATCCGGCCGAGGCCGAGGTGGCCCGCGAGCTGTTGAATCACGTGTGGGGTGCCGACCTGGACCGCGACCAGTTGCCCGACGTGCTTCACAACGTGGCGGAGCTCGATAAAACGCTCACGTGGGAGAGCGTTTTGGGACCGTTCGTCCGCATCCCGGCACTCGCCGAACAGGCCGCCGAACTCAACACGTGCGTGATGCGGATTGCCAACTTGATCGTGAAGGCCGATTCACACGTGCTTCCCACCGAGGCGGCCCGCCTGCGCTCCCTGCAAGCCACGCTCGAAAAAATCCTCCGCGTGAGCGATCCGGGGGCGGGGACGGCGGCTCCGCACATCGCACAGGCCGCACAGCAGGTCGCGCAGCTACCGCCGCCGCGGCCGCAGGACGAGTGCCCCACCGAATCGGGCCGCCCGGCGACGGCGGACTCTGCCCAAAAGCCCAGTGAGCCCCAAAAATCGCCGCACGAATTATTCAACGAAGCGGCCGACGAGCTCAACCATTTGATCGGCCTGAAGGAGATCAAGCGCGAGATCAAGAACCTGGTGAATTTCTTGAAGGTGCAAAAGGAGCGGCAAACACACGAGTTGCCGCGGACCGAGATTAGCCTGCACATGCTGTTCTTGGGCAATCCGGGGACGGGCAAGACGACGGTCGCCCGCATCCTCGCGCGGATTTTCGCGGGGCTCGGCATTCTGAAAGGCGGGCACACGGTCGAGACCGACCGGGCCGGCCTCGTGGCGGAGTACGCGGGCCAGACCGGTCCCAAGGTCAACAAGCGCGTGGACCAAGCGCTCGACGGCCTGCTCTTCATCGACGAGGCCTACAGCCTGATCGCGGAGAGCGGCGACGACCCGTTCGGCAACGAGGCGGTCCAGGTACTGCTCAAGCGGATGGAGGACGACCGCCAGCGGCTCGTCGTGGTGCTGGCCGGCTATCCGCGGCTGATGGACCGCATGATCGACTCGAACCCCGGCCTGCGTTCGCGGTTTCAGTGCGCCTTCAACTTCGCCGACTACGACGCGGACGAGCTGGTGCAGATCTTCGAGAGCCTGTGCGCGCGGGCTCAATACGAATTGACCGACCTCGCGCGGGTCAAGCTGCGAACGGTGTTCCAGACGCTGGTCGCGGGCCGCGACGAGTATTTCGGAAACGGCCGCCTGGCCCGCAACCTGTTCGAATGGGTGGTGGGCCGCCTGGCAAACCGAATCGTCAGGATCGCCCCCATCACGCGGACCCTGCTCACCACGTTCGAGCCCGAGGACATCCTGCTCGAAGACGCGACCCCACCCGAGCGGGCGAAGTAACGCCGTGTGGTCCTGAATCGATTCCGGTGCTCCTTAATGGCGTCCTCCGCATCAAAGGACCGATAAGTGCCGCAGTGAAGGGCACCGGAAACGCGTCCGTACTTCGGCGCACTGTTCCGAGTGCCGGATTGCCATACGTTTTGGCGGAATCAGGTCTCGGGCCGCTAGATCGGATCACACGCCCGAAAACCGCGACAGAAAACGAACGCTTTCTCGCAAGGTTTCACGCTAGACAGTAAACCGGGCACCATCCCCGTGCCCGCAGGCCGGGCCCAAAGCTCACACCCGGTTCCGGCCGTAAACAGGATCAGTCGTGGCCCGGCTCGTGGCATTTGCTTACGGGAAGTTCGCCGTCAGCGTGGCGGGTCGCGTCGAGGAAAAAGCCCGCGCCCCCTCGTACTTATGCCACCCAGCATGGCCAATAGCACGCAAGGGCCGTAGGGATACTGCCGCTTCCCGCTGCCATCCTCAGCGAAGCGGACGTTGGCCGCCCCGATCATTAGTCCGAATGCAGCCCCGATGAAAAGCCCACCGATGAACTGATTCCATTTCACCTGAACTCTCCTTCTTGGATGCGGCATTCTTCTGCACGTCTTTCGGCGTCGTTTCGCGCCAAGGCGACGCACTACAACTTGCGGAGCACACGTTGTCTACGAGTTCGCCGTCAGCGTGGCGAGCCGGTGGTTTGTCAGGATCTCCGAGGCCGTGAGACAGCGAGGATAGATTGCGACCTCGTCTAGTCCCCCGATCAAGAAGCTCTTGAGATCGCGACAGCCCAGCCGCAGGGGCGCCCCTCCGTGTCGGGGCGTGACATGGTACGAGCGATAGAGTGTCGGCGGATGGGGTGGTCCGGTTTTCAGCAGACCGTCGCGAAAGATCTGTACGCCCGCGTTTCTGCCGGGCGGTTGGTACACAGCCACAACGTTGATCCATCTGCCCGGCGTGATCGGTTCCTCGAAATAGGCTCCGGCTCCTTCCTTCCCTTCTGAATTCCAAATGTAAGCGGAGATTCGGTTCGGACGGCTTGAGTCTTTCTGGTAAAAGCGAAAGCCCCATTCGAAGGCCCCGGTCTCGCCTTTGCCGAGCCAGTAGATGTATTCCGCGTTGCGCTCACGCGGGAAATTGAGTTGGTCGGGGCGCATCCAGGCTTGCACGGTCAATCCGGTGGCGCCGATGCTGAAAGCGCTGCTATTGGGAATCTCGACGTAGGATCTGCCGTCGAGGCCGATAGCCGGGTTTGCGTCACGCCGGACCGCTCCGGGCTCGCTGAATGTGAGTGATCCATGGTAGGTGCCGTTGTTCGCATGGCCGGACGAATCAAAGGCGGTGGGCCCGTTCGTCTCGCTCAAGCGCCAGTACCCAACCGGTCGGAGCGAACACACATGCTGGCTGTAGGGCGAGTTAGCGACCGGCGCTTGTCGCGGCCGACCTCCTGCCGCAATTGCCGCGTGGCTCGTCAGGGCGATGCTCGCAAGGCCAGCGCCGCCCGCCAGTTTCAACCACTCGCGTCGATTTAGATCCGAGGTGATCATGAGTCGCACTTTCTGGACTTTTTGGTCCGTTTGAATTTGCTACGCTGACGACGGATTGGCAACTACGGCCACGCCTCGGCCGCGTGAACAAAGCATTGCGAGTCGTTCAACTTGGCTCTTGGGGAACCGGAGGACTGTGGAAGCATTGAATCGGCGAACGGTCGGCGCGCTGTTAATGGTGTCGATTCGCGGTCGCCTTTTGTGCGGGTTCGGAACGTCCCCGGTTGGACGCCAGCGGCACAAATTTCGGGTTGGCCAATCGCTGATCCGGAGTTTCCTTGATGGCGCGTTGGCTGAGTTCGGTCGTGGACACGGGACGACGCGGGACGACCGGCGGCGTGCGGTCGAGCTGCCTGACCGGTGTTTCCGCGGTCGAGCGACGAACTACCACACGACCACCCTGGATGACTGGGGAGTCTGGCTGCGCGATCTTTGACTCCCCTTTGCCCTCGCTGAGTTTGGACTCGCTTCTCTGCTCGCCGACCTTGGACTCCACGCGGTTGTCGGTAGGGTCCTCTGCGCCTCGCATGCTGTGCATGTACAAATCTGCCGGTCTTTTGTCGCCCTGATTCGGCTCATGTCGCGCGAGCGTCGCTTCGACCTCGGAGCGTCTGCTGGCCGCTCTCTGCCAGCGGTGGACCGATCGTTCGATCTCGCCGTGCTCGGCCGTGCTCACGTTCTCGAACCGCACCGACGTCGGACCGGTGCGAGCGACGAATTTGCCCAACGGCAGCGCCAACGGCTCGGAGTTTTCCCGGGGGCGCCAGTGGTGAGCCCGGGAGTCGTCAAGCGTATGCGGCGGACGCAACGTCTCGTCGCTGCGCAGCGCGCGGAAATCGCCAACGAGCTTCTCGTGCCAGCCAAGGTCCCTGTGATTGGCCCAGCTGGCAAAAGCGAAGCACGGGTCGTAGCCCAGGCTGCTCATGTGAAACGCAAACCAGGGGAAGATCCCGGCCTGCGCAGTTCTCTCCGTAATAGTCGCCGAAGCAATAGCAGCCGCATGGCGCGTTGACGAACAGGCAATCAGTCAGCAGATCGGTATTGAGCACGACTCTGGGCGTGTAGGTAAATCCCCACCCGTGAAAGCGGCGTCGGAAGGAGACCGGCGCAAACAACACGCCGCGCTGGCCGAGTTCGTAGTCCCAATAGCCGTCCACGAAGACATGGCCAGCCGGAGTCCAAACGTAGTGCGCGGGAATCCAAACCCATCCGCGCTGGATCGGCGACCATTGGCCGGCGAGCCACAAGAAGCGACCGTGCCTGTAAATCCACGTGCCCGGAATCCAAATGCAGTCCGCGGTCGGCGGATCTCCGACGGGCCCCGATTCGAGCGAAGGCGGTGGCTGGGGGACGAAGGGAGAACCGCTCGCTGCGGTCGCGGTCGGATTGGTCGGTACCGGATTCGCGACGCCCTCGTTTGGCACATTCGCCGCAGGATCGACGCTGGCAATGCTTGTGGCTGCGGGATTGGGCGCCGTGCCAGGAAATGTTGTGCCCGGAAGTGGGGTGGGCGTCGTCGGATTTGGTCCAGGGACTGCTCCTAGGATGGTCGGGCCGCCTGCCACCGCCACTGGGGCGGCGGTCGAGCCCGCTGGGATGGCCGGAGATGCGGCCGGAGGTGGGAAAACCACGCTCGGATCAGTTCCCGGAACACTCGTCGGATTCGGCTGAATTGCCGGAGATGTGGCCGCGGGTGGAAAAACCACGGACGGGATCCGTTCCCGGGGCGTTCGTCGGATTGGCGATCGGCGTCGCTCCGCCGAGGCCCGTCGGATTCGAGGTTGGGGTGATCGCCGAGGCGGCAGCCGGATTGGTCGGCGCGGCCGCGAAAGGACTCACCAGACCATTTCCGCCCATTTGCTTGCTGAAAGATGCCAGGGCCGCGGCCGTTCCGCTGCGATTCCAGAATCCCGAAACCCATTGGTAGCCTGTTCCGTTCTGCATCCAATAGCCCGGCACCCAAGCGAGGCCGGGGGGGACCACACGCCAGATCCCGCTGGTCCAGACGAACTTCTGCTGCATGGCCTCCCAACTCCAGTACCCCGGAATCCATTGAACGTCATTCCCGACCGGTTTCATGCTGGGGGGCATTTCCTCGATCGGTGCGGGAGGTTGTTGGGAAATGACGGGGTTCGGGATCGGGTTGAACAGGACAGGTTGGCCGAACGCTTCGTGCACCGCGCCTTGCATCAACACTTGGAGGTTCGGGTCGGCCTGCGAAACGTTCGCTGCCGCTGGCGGGTTCTGGTTTGCAGGCGACGTGCCGGCGACAGTTCCGGGTGATGCGGGTTGCTGAGCGATCAAGAGCCGCTGGGCTCCGCACGTGACCCCGACAAGTGTGAGGATCACGGTCGCGAGCCAACTCGTCACAACGATCGGTGTGGGCAACTGAGTGGACTTCATGGGTCGTTCCTCTTCTTTTCAGTGCGACAAATTGGCAAGCATCGCCGCCGGGCATTGCTATCGGCGAAGATCGGGGCCCTTCTCGGAGTGGGGTTCGGTTCGAGTTTGCTGGCGGGTCGCTGGCTTGCTCGCGGTGCGCGTCTCGCCTCGGTTCTGAGTTCCGCCAGCCGGATGTGTTGGCCCTGCAGTGCGCACGACGCCGTTTTTCAGGATTGATTGTCCGTGCGGACTGTGAAAGAACCGATGCACGCGTTCGAGGAACTCGCGATTGAGCTGCGCGAACTGGAGCAGCCGCGGCAACTGGCCGCACTGCGCGAACGTCATGTTCACCTGCAGGATTCGCGAAACCGGATCGAAGATCGTGAGGCTTCGGGGAATCGCCACGAATCCGCTTGGGTTGGCGATCAGTACGTATTCGCCGGAACCCGCGACAGAGAGGAGATCCTGCACAGTTCCAATCGGAACGCCACCCAACAGGAATGCGGTTGAACCGATGATGTGGCTGCCACGAATCAGATTCAGACTCGGGACGCCGGGCACTGGGACCGATTGCACTCCTGGCACTGGAACCGGTTGGGCTCCAACGGGTGGGACGGGACCTGCTGGGACGGGTTGAACCGGCGCTGCCGGGAATGGTTGCACTGGAGCTGCTGGTGGCAGTTGCACTGGGGCCGTTGGAAGCGGTTGGACTGGAGCTGCTGGGAGCGGCTGCGGACTCTGTGGAAGGGAGCCCGGTGCTGGGGTCGGTTGCGAATCCGGTGGAATGGCAGGGGCTGCAGGGACCAGCACACATTGACCGAAGGAAACCGAAACCCCCGACAGGGCAAGGGAGCCGGCGAGTACCATCACAACGAGCGTACGAGCGGTCTTCATGGTTCGTTCCTTACTTGCGATGCGTCAGATTCTGGCGGCCAGGAGATCGGTTGACGCTGTGCGATTAGAGGTTGGGATTACGTGGCGGATTCAAGCCGAGCCCGCCATAAAGCGACTTGAAGGCGGCGAGAGAACGAATGCGCCCCGGGGACCGTCAACCGTCCCCCGGGGCGCATCGCACCGTCGGACCGCTGCCAATTAGATACTTGGCGGTTTCAACGGGGAGCTCTGGCTTTCCGGGCGACAGCTGGTGATGCGGGCGTTGCGGGTGTGGTGTTGCTGCCGCTCCCACCTCTCGTCAGTTGGACCCACACCTCGTAGAAACCAGAATTGTCCCCGTACGCGACATCCCAAGCCAGGATGTAGGCGGTGCCGTTGGTTCCGCAAACGGCCGTGTTGTTCACGTGCTGGCCAAGGAAGAAAAAGGGGACCTGGCTTGCCACGTTGCGGTAGGGCGACGGCAGAGTGCGCGCCTGACCCATGGCGGCCGGATTGCCTGCCCAGAATTGCCGATGGTCCGAATCAGCACTGTAAGTGAGTCCTTGATTTTGGGGCATGCAGACGACGACACCCCCCTCCTGCAACGCATAACCATGCGTGTTGGGGTCAACGCCAAAGGGGTCGCGGAACTTTTCCGCAGCGCCCGTTCCTTGGAAGAGTGCCGCGAAATCCTTCCCTGTTTGTTCAATGGCCCCAACCGCACTATTCGCCCCCGATCCCGATCCGGATTTCCCCGGCGTCGGCGTCGGCGTCGCCGTCCCCTGCGTCGGCGTCGATCCCCCGCCTGCCCCGCCTGGCCCAAATAAAGCGACGGCGTCCGCCGCGCCATCGGCAATCAGGGTGATGATGCCGGCGATGAGCGGGTTGCCCGTGTCTTTGGAGAAGGAACAGAGCCCCGTCGCGTTCACGACCTGCACAGTGTCTCCCTGCGCAAGACCGCTAATCGCGACGCCCGTCGGGTCGGCCGGGTTGAGGAAAAGGAGCAGCATACAGGACTGCTGCGAGCGGTCCCACGTGAATACGTTACCGTACCCCGCCGGTGGGCTCCCGATCACGGTGGTGGTCGAACCGGTCGCTTGAGCGGAGTCGGCTCTGATGGCCTGCATAGTTCGGGCCTTGCTATTGTGGAGCGCTTGCTTCAGTGACATGTATGTGGCCAGGCCGCTTGTCGAATAGGTTGCCGTCCCACCGGGCCGATTCACGGGCGCGGGGGTGTTACCAAGCGGGATGCGGGCCCTTGAGAATTGCCGACTGGATCGCGTTGAAAGTCTTTTGGTCCGCGCAAACGCGCGTAGCCACGGCGAACGTCAAAGCGAACGCCAACCCTGCCACCGTGAAGTGATCGAGACGAAAGCGTTTCATGGGACCCTCTCTGTGTTAGAACATTGAGTCTTCAGCCGCTCTAGCAACAGTGCGTAATTCGATGTGAAACTCTGCAGAGAAAAATTCGGCGGCCCAGAACTTCCAATCCTCACGCACTTGCCTGCCGAGTCGCGTGCTTGCGCCAGCCCGGCCTGGCCATTCAAACCAACCGTTCCTATCGCGGCGGGATCGTTGAACCGACGAAGCACGACTTAGGTCGGCGATAACGGCTTGGCGAAGGCTCTATGCAGTAGCGAACAAAGATGCCACTGATTGCCGGCGCGTATGCCTGTACAATGAGGTTCCTGTGCACTTCGATTCGAGCCTCGCGCATGAGCGATGTCACGCGAATTCTGTCGGCGATCGAACAGGGCGATCCTCAAGCGTCCGCGCAGCTTTTGCCGCTAGTCTACGAAGAACTCCGGCGACTGGCGGCACAGAAAATGGCGGATGAGGCACCGGGTCGAACGCTGCAGGCGACGGCCCTCGTGCACGAGGCTTATCTGAGGCTTGTCGATGGCGAAGAAGGCGGGCGTTGGAATAGTCGGGGCCATTTCTTTGCAGCCGCGGCCGAGGCGATGCGGCGGATTCTTGTCGAACAGGCCCGTCGTCGATGCGCTGCCAAACGAGGGGGTGCTGCCGGCCGTTGCGAACTGAGGGAATCTGCCATCACGGCTCCCGGTCCTGATGACCAGTTGCTAGCAGTCGATGAGGCTCTCGTGCGTCTCTCGGTTATTGATCCAGTAGCCGCCTCGGTTGTTAAGCTCCGCTACTTTGCCGGCATGAACATGAGCGAAGTCGCCGCCGCGCTGACCATGTCGGTTCGGACAGCACATGAAAACTGGGCTTACGCTCGTTCGTGGCTTCGCAAACAGATGCGTGAGGATTGAAAATCTTCCTGTAGCGGAATTCTTGTGCAGAGTTTCACCTCGAATTACGCACTGTACGTTGCGGCAGCGTTGTATCGATGGCGCCCCGACCATGAACGAGCGAGAGATTTTCACCAACGCCCTGAAGCGAGAGGCTGGAGATCGCGAGGTCTACCTTGCCCAAGCTTGCGGCGATGACGTCGCTTTGCGGAAACAGGTCGACGCTTTACTGGCAGAACATGTCCAGTTAGGGAGCTTTCTGGAATCTCCGCCGCCGGCCTTTGCCCGGACGGTCGATGACCCCCCCATCGCGCGCGACCCAATCGCGCTGGGCCCCGGCACGCGGATCGGTCCCTTCAAGCTCATAGAGCAGATCGGCGTGGGAGGGATGGGCGTGGTCTATGTGGCTGCGCAGAGCCATCCCGTCGCTCGGAAAGTGGCCCTGAAGCTCATCAAGCCAGGTCTCGACACGCGACAGGTCATCAACCGTTTTGACGCGGAGCGGCAAGCTTTGGCGTTGATGGACCATCCCAACATCGCCAAGGTCTTTGATGCGGGCTCGACAGAGTCCGGCCAGCCCTATTTCGTGATGGAGCTCGTCAACGGAGTCCCGATCACTGAATACTGCGACAGCCATCGGCTGACACCTCGCGACAGACTGGAGTTGTTTCTTCCAGTGTGCCAAGCACTTCAGCATGCCCATCAAAAAGGGATCATCCATCGGGACTTAAAACCCTCGAACGTGCTTGTCACGCAATACGACGCCAAGCCGGTGCCGAAGGTCATCGACTTCGGTGTGGCCAAGGCTACTGGACCGAAGCTGACGGAGGAGACACTGTACACGGGATTCGGCGCTCTTGTGGGGACTCTGGAATATATGAGCCCCGAACAGGCCGTGCAGAATCAGTTGGATGTTGACACCCGCAGTGACATCTACAGCCTGGGAGTTCTGCTCTACGAACTTCTCACCGGGTCGACACCGCTTGACCACAAGCGGGCGAACAGAGCAGCACTCCTGGAACTGCTGCGTATCATCAAGGAAGAGGAACCTCCCAAGCCGAGCACGCGACTGTCCAGCACAGACGAACTGCCCAGCGTTGCCGCCAATCGCGGTCTCGATCCGAAGAAATTGAGCATCCTCGTCCGGGGGGACCTCGACTGGATCGTCATGAAGGCGCTCGAGAAGGACCGGACGCGGCGGTACGAGACCGCCAACGCACTGGCTCGTGATCTTCAGCGCCACTTGGCGGATGAAGTGGTGGAGGCCCGGCCCCCGTCGGCGAACTATCGGCTACGGAAATTCGTCCGGCGGAACCGTGGGCTGGTCGTCGCGGTGGCGCTCATCACACTAGCCCTGGTCGGCGGCGTGGTGGGGACGACTTGGGGAATCATCCGAGCGGCCGCACGAGCCGAAGGCGAGCGACTCGCCAAGCTCGACGCCGACGCCCAGAGAATTAAGGCCGTAGCAGCGAACGAGCAGGCACAGAAAGCGCGCGATCGGGCTGAGAGGCGTTTTGAGCTGGCTGTCGAGGCGATCGAAAGCTTCCGCTCGATGGTCGACGGGAATCTTGACGTCAAAAATCGGCCGGAAAACGAAACATTGCGCAAGGCCTTTCTGCAGGCGCCTCTGGCCTATTATCAAAAACTGCGCGATGAGCTGCGAGGTGGCGGAGACGCCGGACCCGAGGTACGCGCGCAGCTTGCCGCGCGTACCTTAACCTTGCGTCACTCAACCGTGAGATTGGCTCGCAGGCCGACGCTCTGGAGGCATACGACAACGCGACGACTCTGTTTGAGCGGTTGTTTCATGAGGCGCCGACCGCGCAAATTCCCCGGTATCGTGTGCAACTCGCCCGTGCGCTCGGCGAACGAGGAGCGTTGCAATCCGTCAGCAAGGATCAGATCGCCGCGGCGGTTGACTCCCTGCACCGCAGCCAGGAACTGCAGGAAGCCGCAATCCGTGAAAACGCCGACGACCTGAACGCGCGCAAGAGCCTTGTGCTTGTGCTGACCAATCTGGCCGTCCTCGAAGGACGCAGAGGACAGGTCCCGTCCGCGCTCGACCTGCTTAAGATGAGCCGGAGTGTGCTCGAAGAGGGTCGCCGGCGGGCGCCGGAGGACGTCGGCCTGCGAACATTGCTGGCCGAAGCCCACCTGCAGACTTGCTCCATTCTTGAAGAGCATCGAACGCAGCTGAAGGAGGCACAGGCTTCGGCACAGGCGGCGCGAAAAATCCTCGAGCCGCTTGCCCTGGCGCACCCGGATTCAGTGGAGTGCCGACTGCAACTCTCCGAGGCCTACATGAATCTTGGACGAATCAGCCAGCGTCAGGGTGCGCAGGATCGGGCATTCGAGCTTTTCGCCAAGCAAGTCGCGACCATCGATGAGCTGGTTCGCTTGCGGCCCACCCGCAACGGATTCAAGCACTCTCAAGCCATAGCGCTGTCCGAGCTGGCTTCCGCCGAATATAGGCTTGGACGCGGCGAAGCCATGGTCAATCTTCAAAAGGCGACCGATCTGGCAAGCGTGCTGGTCCGCGATAATCCGACGAATGCAGCGTACAAAAGGACCCTGAGCTCCTTGGGGCTTCGCCGTGCTTATGTGCTTCACTCCACAGGTCGGACCAAGGAAGCGTTGGCGGCGGAGGAATCCAGCGCTGCTCTCTTGGAGGAGATATTACGAGCCGGCCGCGAGGAGTTAGGGACGCTCAAAGACGTTGCTGGAGTCCATTACAACTGTGCGATTCTCAGCAGAGAGCTGGGCCAACTCGATCGGGCTGAGGCTGAGTACGCAAGGGCACTGGACCTTCGCCAGCGCCTCGCACAACAGCACCCAGACGATCCGTGGATCGCCGAAACGGTGGCGACGACTCTCGCAAATATCGGTGTCTGTCAGGAGGACCGAAATCACCTGACTGAGGCGCGAGACACCTATGAGAAAGCGGCAAACCTCTTGCAGAAGCTTGCCACGGCCCACCCGGACGACGCGGACACTCAAAACCACTTCACGCGAGCCCGGCAGAATCTTGGGAAGGTGCTGACGAAACTGGGCAAGCCCCAGGAGGCCCTAGTTCCCCTTCTCGCGGCACAAGAAGCCAGCGACGCCTTGCGCGGAGCCACCCGGGCGTGGTGGAGTACGAGGACGACGTTGCCCGAGGCTGGCAATGTCTCGCTGGCGCACTCGCGAAACTGGTCCGGACTACCGATGCGGCGCAAGCCTACGCGCAAGCGATCCGCACTCGTGAGCAGACATTCAAGGCCCATCCCAGTGACACTCACAACTTCGACAAGCTTTTTGCTCTGTTCAAAGAACGGGGCGACTTCGAACGCGCGAGCAATCAGGCTACGGCCGCTGTGGCGTCCTTCCAAAGTGCGATCAAGCTTATCGAGGGGCGGTCGTCCGTGGCCGCCGACCAGCTCTACGATCTTGCGGCCGTCCACGCAAAGCTCTCGACGATGGCGAGCGAAAGCGGTGCGGGATTGAAGGCCGACGAGGCCCGCGTCGAAGCCGACAAAGCGATGGCGTCCCTCAATCGAGCAGTGTCTACCGGCTTCCGCAAATTCGAGCAAATCCGCAAAGACCCGGATTTCGACACCCTTCGGAACCGCGACGATTTCAAAAAGCTGCTCGAGCGATTGAAGTCGTCAGTGCCAGCGTCGTCCGCCCCGGCGGATTGACGCAACGAACTCGGAGCGATTGAGGGAAATAGGTGTCCAAGGTCAGGTCAATCCGAGATCGTTTTGCTAGTCGCAATCCCAGAATCCCGACCGTTTTTTGGGGATGCCGAATATCGACCGTTAAATGGTGGTGTGGTCGCGTCACCGGCTCTCTGTAGTTCCCGACGCACGAACGAGGCTACGGAATCAACTCGGGATCGACGAGGCAGGTAATCGTCCATAGGCCGTTCTGAAACTGCATGGCGACCAGTCCCGCCGCCTCGACCTGGACGACAGCGCGATTCGCATCGCAGACAACCAGCTGACTCACAAGGCGCCCAAGAAGGGAAGGTGCCCGACAATCATCAGCCTGTGATCTGTGGCCGCCAATGAGTCGGCGAGTGGGCGCACGTCATCGTCAGGACCGAGTCCGCGCCGGACGGTCGCGCCCTTTGCCGGCATCAGGTAGTCGGCGAGAATTTCTGCCGTCTGTTCGGCCCGCAACTTTCCGCTGTGCAGGACTTCATCCGGTCGGATGTCGGCGGCCGCGGCCCACCGGGCAAGCCGCTCGACGGCTAGCCAGCCCGCCTGGGTCAATGGCCGGGAAGGGTCCATCTCCACGGAGACGGCCTCACCGTGCCGGTCGAGGTATGCGATCTTCCGCTGGGTGTCGGTCGTGGCCACGGTTCGACGCCTCCGTTCCTTGCCATCTCACGAACTGCTCTTTCTTGCGGAGCCGCGGAGTCGTCGCGGCAGCGTGGTTTGACCATCGGACAACAATGGCACTTCGCCAGCGGAATCGACTTCGAGGAGAAAACCGTAGCGCTTACATTTGTCGGCGAGCGCCTCGATCACGGTCTGTGCCTGCATTGGCGTGCGGAAAATCGAAGCCTCATTGCGAACGCCGAAGATACAACGCGTCTCCGGCCGCGAAGGCGTCACCCACAATTCGGCTCCCGAGGCACTAACTGCTTTCACGACGTAGCCCATACCGGTGCGCTCCGGTTTGACAACGACAGATCGAGCACTGTCCACGGCGCTCAGCATGTGCGGGAACGAGGGCCGATGCAAGAAAAATCAGTGACTGGACTTCGACGACTGCCGTTTTTCGCGTCGCCAACTCTCACGGCGGAACCGGGGCCGGTCCAGAATCTCAACCGTTTCTTGCCATTCCGGTTAATCGACCCAATTGCGGGAATTGCGCATCATCTCATTGCGCCCTGTCCGGCTTCGGACAGCCATCCTGTCAGCGACACGCCCTTTGAGTCCCAGAAACTCGTGGAATCCGAGACGCTGATCGTCAGAAGCAGGACAAGGTTAAGGCCCGATCTGGCCAAACTTCGCTATTTCGCGGGTCGGTCGACACCGCAAGCTTTCGAAGCACTCGTCATCTCTTCGATAACGGCTGATCGCCATTGGGCTTACGCTCCAGCGTGGCTCTGCACCGAGCTGGAACGGACTGAAAACGCCCAGGCCGACTGGAGATTTCTCGCGGGAATTTGTCGCGAATTGTGGGGTGATTTCGTCGCCGATTCCGCTCTGTTCTTTGGAGACACAGGAATTATCGAGGCCGAAGTTCCCTGGAACGAACGAACGATTCTTCTTGGCGTTCACACACGGCGGACGCCCGAAGCGACCTGCGGTCTCGATCTGAGTTCGGCGTCAATTTGCGATACCTTGCGTTCCCAGCCTGTAAGGGGAAAGGCTAATGCGACAAGCAACCCCTGAACTTTCACTCGCCCTACTTCCAACCCGAGTTGTGGGGCATCTCTCGAAGTGGGCCTTGCGGGCATTGATCCTGGTCGGAGTCCAGCTTGCCCTGGTCGGTCAGGCGGCGGCGGCACCCGTGGTGTTCACGGCGTCTGGGGAGTTCGAGAATGGTTGGGAGTTGTCCGGGACCGTCACGATTGATACTGCCACGGGCAAGGTGCTTTCCGCGGATTTGAGTGTCACCGACGGTTCCGTCGTGCAGTTCGTCTTTGACAAAGTCTCGCATGTGGTCGACTACTCTTATCGCGGGCCAGTTATTGGGATCGGGATTACCGAAGGGCCCATCGTTCCAATTCTCGGCATCACCGTGCCTGGAAAGTCTCTGGTGGGATACAACGGCTCGTCAATCCTGACGTCCGGCTATGAGTTACTGTCGTACATCGAAATCGGGGCGGGGTTAAACTATGTCGACACGCTCCCCTTAAATTTCGGCTCTTTGGAGCCGACTAAGTAACCGACTTCCGTGACTGCACCGCGAGACATGGTCATTCTGCCAATCGGCGGCAGAAAGCCAACGTTTTCCCGGGACAGATCTCATCAGACTTCCGCGGGCGCGGGCCGCGTTGGAGTGGATTCGGGAAGTCGGATGCGGCTATGCTCACGGATCCCTTTGGGGGTTCCACCGGAACCCGTATGAGCGATGTGACGCAAATTCTGTTCGCAATCGAGCAAGGCGATTCGCGAGCCGCCGAACGGCTGTTACCGCTGGTCTATGAAGAGCTGCGGCGACTGGCTGGGCACAAGTTGGCCCAAGAGAATCCTGGCCAGACGCTGCAAGCGACGGCCCTCGTCCACGAGGCTTATCTCCGGCTGGTCGGGACCGAAACGCCTCGGCTCTACCGGGATCGCGCGCACTTCTTTACGGCTGCGGCCACTGCGATGCGCCGCATTTTGATCGATTACGCTCGCCACAAGAAGGCGGACAAGCGCGGCGGACAACTCCGGCGGGAACCTTTGAGCGATCTTGCCGACGTGGAGACGGACGACGACGTGCTTCTGGCTTTGAGTGAGGCCATGCAGAAGTTGGCCGCCCAGGATCCGCTCAAGGCACAACTGGTCGAGCTGCGGTATTTCGCTGGACTTACTGGAGATCAGGCGGCCGAGGTCTTGGGCCTCTCCAAAAGCACGGCTGACCGCTACTGGGCGTATTCACGGGCTTGGCTGCAGGCCGAGGTCCGTGGCCAACTCAGTTAGCACGGCGTCGAATTTGTTTTCCGGGACGGCTGGTGCCGGGCGCCTTGTTTGTCGCTTGTCTTAAAAAGAGGCTTCCAACAGTCAGAACGGGGCCATGCGCGAGGAAACGATCTTTCACGAGGCGTTGCAACGTCCGGTGGGCGAGCGCGACGCTTTTCTTGAGCGGGCCTGCGCTGGCGACCCCGTCCTTCGCCAACATCTGGACGCCCTTCTTCTGGCGCACGACAACCCTGACGGTCTGTTAGACGGGCCGGCGCCCGGTTTTGCCTCGACGGTTTCCGATCCCGTCGCCGTCGCACTGCCCGGCACCGTGATCGGTCCGTACAAGTTGTTGGAGCAGATCGGCGAAGGTGGCTTCGGCATCGTCTATATGGCCGACCAGCAGGCGCCGGTCCGCCGGCGCATGGCGCTCAAAGTCATCAAGCCGGGCATGGATACGAGCCGGGTACTCCGCGGTTCAAAGCCGAGCTGCAGGCGCTGTCATTGATGGACCACCCGAACATCGCTCGGGCACTCGACGCCGGTGCCACGGATTCCGGGCGGCCCTACTTTGTGATGGAGCTGGTTCGCGGCGTGCCGATCACCGAGTACTGCGATCGTAACAACCTTGCCGTGCGCAAGCGGCTGGACTTGTTCGTGCTAGTTTGCCACGCGGTGCAGCACGCCCATCAGAAGGGGATCATTCACCGCGATATCAAGCCCTCGAACGTGCTCGTCACGCTGAGCGACGGCCGGCCAGTACCGAAGGTGATCGACTTTGGCGTGGCCAAGGCGATCGATCA
The DNA here is from genome assembly GCA_963800135.1 of uncultured Planctomycetaceae bacterium. Classification (GTDB taxonomy): domain Bacteria; phylum Planctomycetota; class Planctomycetia; order Planctomycetales; family Planctomycetaceae; genus DASPSM01. Next base: position 515,777 of record CAWCZR010000007.1, read on the forward strand.
GCAACTCACGCCGGAGACGCTCTTCACGCGCTTTGCCGAGATGATCGGCACGCCGCTCTACATGAGTCCGGAACAGGCGGAGATGAGCAGCCTGGATATCGACACGCGGGCCGACATCTATTCTCTGGGCGTGCTGCTGTATGAGCTGCTCACCGGCAGCACGCCCTTCGACAAGGAGCGTCTGCGGCTCGCGGCGTTCGACGAAATTCGCCGGATCATTCGGGAGGAGGAACCTCCCAAGCCGAGCACTCGCATCAGTACGCTCGGTCCGACGTGCAGCGCCGTGGCCGCTCACCGACTTGTCGATCCAAACCATCTCGGCCAGCTCATCCGCGGCGAGCTGGACTGGATCGTCATGAAGACGCTCGAGAAAGACCGAACCCAGCGCTACGAGACGGCCAATGGCCTGGCAATGGATGTCCAGCGCTATTTGGCCGACGAGCCGGTGGAGGCTTGTCCGCCATCGCGCACGTACCGCGTGCGGAAATTTGTGCGGCGACATCGAGGGCCCGTGTTCGCGTCGGTAGCCGTGCTGCTGGCCATGGTTGCCGGCATCGTCGGCACGACCTGGGGGATGCTCACCGCGACTGATGCAAAGGCCGAAGCCGTTCAAGCCGCGAAAGAGACGAAGATCGCACTCTCAGACAAGGTTGCCGCACTGGCTGCGGCCCAAAACAGCGAACGAACACGTTCGGAACAGCTCTGGCAGTCGCTGGTCGCTCAAGCTCGGGCACTGCGCTTGAGTCATCGTTCCGGCCAGCGTTTCCAGAGCCTCGAAACATTGGGACAGGCTACGCAACTGGCCCGGACTCTGAATCTGCCAGCCGCAAACTTCCACGAGCTGCGCAACGCCGTGATTGCCGCACTGGCCGTGCCGGATCTGTACCTGACGGGGCCTTGGAATAGCTGGCCGGCCGATGCGATTCGGATCGACTTCGACGAAGCTCATTCGATCCTGGCCCGCACCGATCGAGCGGGGAGTTGCAGCATCCGGCCCATGTCGAACGACGCTGAGATCTACCATTTGCCGGGCTCGGGGTCGCCGGCCGTTCCCTTGCTGAGCCGCGATGGCAAGTTCATCGCCCTGACCCGGGTGGATGCAGACAGCGATGTCACTTTGGGAATCGATGTGTGGCAGTTGGACGGATCGGCGCCCCGCCAACTCATGTCCGAGTCGAAAACCTGCTGTGTCGCCTTTCGAGATTCGCAAGAGGTGGCTCTGGCGTACAGCGACGGCACGATTCGCTTCTTCGACCTGCCCACCGCCAGGCAAACGAGCCGCCTCGCGCCCGATACGCTCACGAAGGGAATAACGATCGCCCTGCATCCCACAGAACCTCTGGTGGCGGTCTCCTCCTACTTCGCACCGGGGTTGCAAGTTCGTGACGTGCGGACCGGGAAAGTCCTTGCTTCCTTGCCGCAAACCGTCCGGCCGCTGGTAACGGCCTGGCATCCGAACGGTCGGACTTTGGCCGTCAGCTACGAGAATCATCAAATCCGCCTGGTCGATCGGAATTCGTGGCGAGTGTATCGAACGCTCGAAATCCCTTGCACGGCCAATTCCATCAACTTTGACCAGATGGGTAACCGGATGGCGGTTTACGGTTGGGGCAACGTCGTCGCCTTAATCGATGTCGGCACGGGCGAACTGCTGATGCAGCCGCCACCGATCGTCGCCACGTGCCGCTTCAGCCGGGATGGACAGCGCTTGGCTGGAGGGGTCCAGAACGGCAGGGTCGGAACCTGGCAGGTCGCCGGTGCCGAGGCGTTGCGCACGCTCGTCTCCAGCAAGGCGATGTTCGGACGGGAAATCGACTTCTGGTGCGCGGCGGTTCATCCGGACGGCCGATTACTCGCCTGCGGGATGGCGGACGGCGTCGGGCTTTGGGACCTGGTCACCGGCAGCGCGCTGGCCTTTATCCCGATGGACCGCGTCAAATCGGTTCTGTTTGAACCGTCGGGAGCACTGTTGACGCTTTCTCTTACGGGTCTGTCCCGCTGGCCCATCGGCAAAGGATTGGAGAGCACGGGCGAGCTGTCAATCGGGCCACCCGAACCTCTGCGACTGTCTGTCGGGACCAGCCTCAGCGAAAGCCGCGACGGCCGCGTCATCGCAGCTTGTGATCGGGCCGTTTCGACTGAGCAGCCATTTGCGGGCGGTTGGATTCTGCATCCCGAAAGCTCGAAGGAACCGATCCGGCTCGACGCCGGCGCCGACATGGCGTTCATTGCAGTCAGTCCCGACGGTCGTTGGGTCGTCACCGCCACCTTTGAGGGCGGGTTGGCCAAGATTTGGGATGCTCGTGATGGACGGTTGGTCAAGCGGTTGGCGAATTGGGGAGTCAAAGCTCCTTGCTTCAGCCCAGACGGCCGCTGGCTCGCCCCCAGTCTGGACGGCGGCCGCCTCTTTGCCGTGGAAACCTGGGCACCGGGGCCACAGGTTGGCGAGTGCCCGTGTTTTCACCAGATAGCAAGCTCACGGCTGCTCCGACTGCGAACGGAGTTCGCTTAAGCGATCCGGCCACAGGCAGAGAGGTCGCCCTGTTAGAAGACCCCAACCGGGATCCCGTCGATCAAGCCGTTTTCTCGCCGGACGGCACGAAGCTGGTTGTGGTGAGCCTGTGGAAAGGGATCCACGTCTGGGACTTGCGTCTCATTCGCCGGCAGCTGATTGATCGGGGACTGGATTGGGACTGGCCTGAGTTCCCGCCGGCGACCGCCGCGCAACTCGTGGTGGAGCCTGTGAAAGTGGAAATTCGCCTTGGCAAGGAAAAGGCGGCCGCTTCCCGGGTCGAGAAAGCAGCGTCCGCCAGACTCCCTACGAAAGGGGCGAAGTAAGCAACGGCCGATCGATTTACTTGCACTTTAGAGTTGTCGAGGGAGGATGACGATGCGGAATCTTATTGCTGTTCTGACACTGCTTGCCCTGGCTCGGTTTACAACCTGTGGGCTCTCAGCTGCCGAGGAAAACGCTCATACAAAGAGTGCGCCAGTCAACCTGTCGGTTGGAGCTGCGGCTCCAATTTTCAAAAGCATCGATGACCGGGGAAAACCGTGGGCGTCTGGCGACCACGTGGGTAAGCAATACATGGTGATCTACTTTTACCCTGCCGATTTCACGACCGGCTGCACAAAGCAAGCCGAGAGCTTCCGCGACACGATGAACACTCTGACGGATCAAAACGTCGCCGTGATTGGCGTGAGCGGCGACTCAGTCCTGAATCACCAGTTGTTCAAAAAGGCATGGAAACTGAACTACACACTGCTCGCGGACGACGCCGGGCAAGTCGCCGCTAAATTCGGCGTCCCAACTCAACCTGGAGGGAAGGTCGTTCCCCGCGGACCGGACCGGAAAATCCTGATGGACGAGAACGGCAAACAGCTGCGGCTGGAGAGAAAGACATCGTTCGCTCGCTGGACATTCATCATCGGCAAGGATGGGAAGATCCTCTACAAGAACACGAAGGTTCAGCCGGCGCACGACAGCAAGCAGGTTTTGGGATTCATCGAGAAGCTGAAGAAAGAATCAAAGACAGCCCTCTAGTAAGTATGTCCGAGAACAGCACTGCATCAGGCGGCGAACGCGTTCAGGAGCGCCGATGCAGTTTTTGCGCCGCGTTCTAAACAAGCTACCAGAGCCGATGGATCAAAGGAGTGCACCATGAGCGGCGCTCTCAAGCCGTTCCCCATGATATGGAGTCCGGCGCTGAGCGAAATCCTCCTTGACCACTTGCGGTCGACGAAGGCCAATTTCTGGCACGGGATTGACGGCCTGACGGTGGACGACGCCCTCAACTGTTATTGGGAGGCAGCGGCTGACCGCCAGGTTCCAAGCAAAGAGGAATTGTTCGGCCAACATCCCGAGCTGACAGCGGAGCTGGAGAGGTTTTTTGCGGTTTCACAAGTGTCCTCGGCGAAAGTGTCGAATGATCCGTCCGCGAACGTGTCAACCACGACAGTCCACGTCGACTAGCACATTTGTCTATTGCACATCGCGCCACGGTGTCCGAATCGACAGGGCTCTCAGCTATTGCTGCCGAAGAATTCTGTGGTCGCTCGCGCGGTTGTCCAATAATCTCAACCGTTTCTCGGACGTTGCATCAAACAAGTAGCGTCTTATCGCGTCGTCGCGGAGCGATGACCGATAAGACGCCGTTGAACTGAGCCGCGGAGCACCACGGACGTTGAAGGCGTTGTTCTCTTGGGGATTGAATCAGACGGGGAGATGGGTTGAGTGCGTGGCGGCGGATGGACCGGGGGTGACGGAGACGGTCGGGGTGAGGTGACGGTCGCTGGTTTGGAGAGCTGGAGCTCGAGGGAGCCTTCGTAGAGCAGCGGATGGCCAGGCCTGCGCCAGTGCCTTCGCAGTCGCAACCGGTGGCTGGCAATTCTGGCGATCAGAAGAACATTCAGGATCATCGCTGGGTCTCGGTTTAAGAAGTGTCCCAAAGGCGGAAGTTGCCTGCGCGGAGCGGAAGGCAGGGCTCGGCCAGCGACGGAACCGATGGCTGGAGTTCCTGCCGATACAACGTGGCCCCGCAACAGGGACAGCGCGTGATGTCGATGTCCAGCAGGACGCGCATCCAGTCGGCGGCCGAGTGGGGTTGGTCGTCACCCGTGGGCGGTCGTGTGCCGAGCAGCTGGCGGCACTGGGCCAGTTGCTGCCCCTTCACGCAATTGGCCAACAAGCCGTAATGCCGAATGCGCGGGAAGTGGTCCGGAAGCACGTGTTGCAGGAACCGGCGGAGGAATTCCTCGGCAGAAAGGACGTCGGTCTTCAGCCGGTCGCCATCGCGGCGATCCCGGTAGTGGTAGCGGACTTGGCCGCCCTGGCAATCGAGCAGGCGGTGATTGCTGATGGCCACACGATGCGTATAACGTGCGAGATAATCCAGCAACTTGCGCGGCCCGGCAAACGGGGCTTGCGAATAGACCACCCAGTCCTTCTTCTTCCACTGTCGCAAGCGCCGGTCGCGCGACGGTGCATTGGCCAGTTCGGCCAGTTGCGGGGGGATGTCCAACTGGCCCCGCGCCAGCAACGCCGCCAGGCCGTCCAGATATTTCGCGCGAAACATCTTGCTGAGCCCACGCACGGGAAAGAGGAACTTACGGCCGCCAGCGATCCACCGTGAGCCATTATCGGCCAGAGCGCCGGAGGCGATCAGGCCATGCACATGGAAGTGAGCCCGCAGTTGCTGGTCCCACGTGTGCAGCACGAGCGTGAAACCGACTTTGCCGCTCAACTCTTGGCGGCCAAACTCCAAGAGCGTTTGAGCCGCCGCGTCAAACAATAGCTTGAGCAGGGCGCGTTGGTTGCGCTGGCTGTACAGGATCAATCCGTTCAGCTCATGCGGCAGCGTGAACACGTTGTGAAAATAGGGCACCGGCAGGAGCTCTTGTCTGCGGGCCGCCACCCACGCGGCCGTGGCCGTCGTCTGGCACTTGGGGCAATGCCGGTTGCGGCAACTGTGGTACGCGTAGCGCTCGAAACCGCAAGCCGCGCACCATTCTCGATGGCCGCCCAAGGCGGCCGTACGGCAACGGATGATCGCCCAGGCAACTTTACGCTGCGCGGCGGTCAGGCGATGGGTCTGCTCATATGCCTCGCCGTAGCGCAGAAAAATGTCGGCCAGTTCGCAGCCAGGTGTCTCTGCCGGTGCCGTGCAGGCTTGCACGGCGTTTGGCATGGCGACTAGACCCCGGCGTCCGCAGGCTCTGGCAGACGGAGCAGTTCAAGCGGGCTGTGGATTTGTCCCAGGTGCTTGCTCGTGACGTGCAAATACTGGGCTGTCGTGCTCAGACGGTTGTGCCCCATCAATCGCTGGATGGTCGGCAGATCCACGCCGGCTTCCATCAAATGCGTCGCAAAAGAATGCCGCAACGAATGGATGCCGTGCCCATGCCGGATGCGCACCCGTTCCTTGGCCCGGTAGAACAGCTTCTGGGCGGTATCCGTTGGCAAGGGACCGCTGCCGTTCGCGTTTGGAAACAGCCACTCCTGCGGCCGATACTCGCGCCGATCGGCGCGTAGTTCCTCAAGCAGCCGAGGCGAGAGCAGCGTGTAGCGATCCTTGTGCCCCTTGCCTTGATTCACACGCATCAGCATCCGCTCGGAGTGAATGTCTTGCGGTCTCAGATGCACCAATTCCGCCACACGCAACCCGCCGCCATACGTGGTCATCAGCAGCACGCGGTGCTTGGTGTTCGTCGTGGCCTCGAACAACCCGGCAATCTCACTGCGACTGAGCGGTTCGGGCAGCCGACCCGAACGCTTCGCCGGGACGCGCAGGGGAAAATCGTCTCGGCGAAGGACCTGTTGGAAAAAGAAGCGGATCCCCGCCAGCCTCGTGTTGCAGGTGCTGAAGGCGACCTTGCGCTGGGTGATCAGATGGTGGATAAAATCACGCACCTCTTCGATCGAGATCGAATCGGGCGACCGCCGGTAGTGCCGGGCCAACTCGGCCACGGCGGAGACGTACTGCTTGATGGTACCAGGGGCCTTGCGATGCAGTTCGAGTTCGCGGATCATCTTGTTGCGCAGGGGAGTCATGTCGGCAGCTCCTTGCAAAAGGGGAAACGAGGAAGATCAACACCACCTTCCACTTTCCCCTCGCAGAACGCCGCTGCACCCTCTGCGCATCAAAAAAGCCCGGCCAAAACGGGCCAGGCAACCACCTCCTACACCTCCAGCTCTGCCGCGTAGCGGCTTAGTTCAACGACCCATTTACGGGAATATCGAGCGCGAGCCCGAGAGAGCCATCCAGAGAATCGCTCTGATGCCTAAGAAACCGAGTTGGACTGCCCGCCCAGCGGGCGGGCAGTCGACGTTACGCCGCTGACTCTGAGGCGTTTCCTTTCTCACTCTTTAGCCGACTACGACGACTCCAAGTGTCAGGCAACGGCCGCCCCAGTCGCTCACAGGCTGCATGGACGATCTGCATTACGGTACCGTGGGCCCGGCGAACTTTTTCGCCGATCTGCCCGATCGTCAGCTCTTCGGCGTCAAAGAGCTCTAACACGCGTCGTTCCACTTCGAGAGACCACTCGTCGAAGTTCGGAGTCTTGAGGCCGCGGCTTTCGTACCACCAGTCCTTGGCGGCGTTCGCGGTTACTGTGCTGACCTTAACGCGTTTGGCAACAGTTCCAAGAGGGATCAGATTATCCCACCAGAGGGCCTTCACTTCGTCGGCGACCTTTTGATAGGCGGGGGCGTGAGCCGGATCTGCAGGGCGTGCCTTACGGAGCGGGCGCAAGGCCTCCAGAGTGGTCCCCATCCGCTGTGCCCCAAGGTTGAGCATCCGCGTGACGTAACTCTCCCCGCTCCCGATCTGTTCAGCGATCTCTCTGTTGAACGCACCGCCGAGCCACGACGCGATCGCAGCGTCGGCATCGGAATCACATTTGCGCGGCCGCTTGAAGTCGATGACCACATCAATGTAGTCAACGCCTGTTTGCAGTCGCGTACCAGTCGCTCTCTCGACAAGAAGATCCAACAGCCGAACTGAGAATCGGGCTTGCAGCCATCCTTGCATGTTTTTCCGCTGGCCCTGCTGATACATGTCAATGCGGCCTCCCGTGAGCGTCTCGAGGACGTCGCGGACGATCGAATGATCATCTGCCAGCTCGCTTCGTGCGCCTTGCTCCAGGATGGCCTCGAAGCGGGAGACCAACGACCGCACTTCGTCCACCGCGGGCACCCTAACGGGCTCGGCCGCTAATGCTTTCAGCAGACTAAGTTGATCCTGGAACTGTTTGCGTTCCTGCCGCAGGCTTTGGAGAACCAGCGCAATTTCTTTTTCATCTTCTGCCGTGTCACCCGGATTGCGAATATTGAACTCGATTTTCCGGGTGAGATCGGCGACCGACTTCTCGAGACTCGTCAATTCCGCAGCATCCGGCCGCTGGGCGGCGGCGGCACTTGTTTGGCATGCCGCCACGATCCTTTCAACGAGTTTGTCGTCTTGGCTAATCAGCGCCGCCAGCTTTTGGCAAAGAAGTCTCAGGACAACCCTGCGGTGCGGTTTTGAGAACAGCGGGCGAGAATGCGGCTCAATCGTGGCACAGGTGGGGCAGCCCAGGTAGTTCCCGTTCGCACTGCAAGCCAGAAGCGGCCGATCGTGCTGGGGGCACCAAAACAGGCCGCTGAGGACGCGGGCGCAGAGTCGGCATGATGCTTTTTTGAGTTGCGGCCGCGGATGCCCTTGTTTTTTGCTAGCCGGGTCTGTGCTGCAAACCACAATGCATCCGAGACGAGTCGCAAATTCTCGAATGTCGCCTCGTTGAGCGGTTTGTCGCGAGGGATTTGCCGGGCATAATCCTTGGTCGGAAGAAAGGTTTTTTCCGTAACAGAAAATTTCCAAATTCCCCGATACGCCTCGCGCTTGAGGACGGCTCTTACGGTGCTCCGCTTCCAGCCCTGGCCATTCGATTTTCGAGGCTGCGGCACGCCGGCAATCGCGTTAAGCTTTTGCGCGATCTCGATTAGCGATAGACGATCCCTCGCCCACCACTCGAAGATCCAAACGACAACCTTCTTCTCTTCGGGATCTGGTACGATTCGGCAGCGAGGTCTTTTGCGCTTCGTAAGCTTGCCAGGAACCGGTTCACCCCGATAGCCAAACGTCAGCGTCCCGTAGACGTATCCCTCCAGGAATAATCCCTCCAGTGCCGCGCGGATGTGCTCCGCGCTCACGCTGACTTGGAACTCATCCATGATTGCCCGGAAGTGCAGCAGCATCTTCCATTGGTCTTTGTTGGCCGAGTCGACACCGGATTTGACGAAGACCGCGCGAATCGCGTACTCGTTTACGACTTCTTCGGCAAACTCAAGCGTCCGATAGACCTTGCGGAAAAGACGATTCGTGGCAAACAGCAACAGCACCTTGACCTTTTTCGCCCGCAAAGCTTGGCGGAGCTGATCGAGGCCGTCCCGCTTGCTTTTGTGACCTCGGACTCCAAGGTCGAAGTAGACGTGCTCTCGCGCGACGTAGATGCCGTTCTCGACTGCGAACTTCAGAATCGTTCGCACTTGATCCTCGGCGCTGTCCTGCATCCAGGTGCTGAACCGGACGTAAATTGCGCCGACGACTTTGGCCAGGTGGCGGGGCAGACGGGCATGGGCTTCGGCAACGAGCCGGTCAATCTCTCGGCTCGTCGCCTCGTAACGCGCACGGCGCATCCGCATCGATGTCTGAGCGTTTTCGCGGCCGCCCGTCCCCTTGCGGGCCGGAGGCCGCAACCGCCACGGCGATAGCACTCAGTAGGGCGGAAATCCATCTGCCGAGAAGCGCCGATTGATGAGTGAATCTGTCCCGGTTTTGTCCCGGTTCCACGATTCCACAATGGGGAACAACGGGGAATGACTGGCACCAACTAGACTGCCCTAAATCACACCGCGACAGGGGGTTAAGCCTGAAATCCAGATATCGCAAAGAGTTGCAAAAACCGGGGTCCGAGAATTCACTAAGGGGGGACGAAGGATCCCCGGCAAGCCGGGACCGGATCTAAAGGTTGGGACGGGATTGGAATCCACCCGAGCCCCCCGTGTAAACGGGGGGAGATGGTCGACCGTCTCGGACTCAGTCCAGATCGGCCCGGAACACAGGGCCGGGACATGAAGGAGTGGGACGGGACCTCAAGGTTGGGACGGGATTGAATGGCGCCTCGCCCTACGGTGGGGTCGTCATGCCGGTTGGGAGGCGATCACTGCGTCGAGCCAGGCGATCAAGTCTTGTGTCACTTCGTCGCGATTGGTTTCGTTGAGCGTTTCGTGTCGCGCCTCCGGATAGAGCTTATAGGTGACGTGCTGCAGGCCGGCTGCACGATAGGCGTTGAGCAATTGGTCGATGTTGCTGCCCACCGGGTCGCGGCTACCCCGGAAAATGTAGATCGGCAGCGACTTGGGGATTCGGGCCTGCCGCGCCGGATCGGACATTTCGGCCAGGCCGCCGAGAATGTCGAGGAAGAGTTGCACCTGGGACTCGAAGCCGCACAACGGATCCGCCACGTACTTGTCGACCTCGGCGACATCACGTGAGAGCCAGTCGAAAGGTGTCCGCGCCGGTTCAAACGGCTTGTTGAAGGGCCTGAAGAAGAGCGATTGCAGCAGCGGGCTCTTGCCGTGCGGACCGACTCGTAGCCGCTCGAGCTTCGCGATGTTTCGCCCTAACCCTGCCGTCGCGGGCGGCCGGCCGTTCGTTCCGGACAGCACCGCTGCGACGCCCGCGTCGCCATGGTCGCCCAGGAACTGCTGAACCATGAACGATCCCAGCGAATGGCCGAAGATCACGAGGGGCGTGTTTGGATGATCTGCCCGAATCCGCTGGTGGAGCTGCCACAAGTCCTGGATGCACCGGTTCCATCCATCGTGCTCGGCGAAATAGCCCAGGTCGGCAGGCGACTTCGCGGTGCGACCGTGTCCCCGATGATCGTCGGCGTAGACCGCGTAGCCAGCCCGGCACAGGGCCTCGGCCAGCCGCGCGTATCGGCCGGCGTGCTCGGCCCAACCGTGTGCGATCTGCACCACGGCCTTCGTCGGCTCCCCGGGCAGCCAGCGATAAACGAAGAGGGAAACACCATCGGGCGTTTCAAGTTGAAATGTCGAAGCCTGCATGAAACCACCGCATGCCTGTCACCGACGTCCGTCTTGTCGTGGTGCGTCTACTGCTAACTGTCGGGTGCCATGCCCACCGGCTTCGGTGGGCATGCGCGATTCGCAGCGGAAAACATGCCCACGCCGGGCCGTGGGCATGGCACCCCATACCTGTCGGATAGCCATTGACGGACAACTGCGCAATCGCGGCTCTTCGGATCACTTCTTTGGTCGGAACGCCACAAGCTTGGATTCGTCGGTGGTCAGATACGGGCCGCCCAACAGGTCGATGCAATACGGGATCGCCGGAAAGACCGCGTCCAGGCATTCGGCGATCGCGCGGGGTTGGCCGGGGAGGTTGAGGATCAGCGTGCCGCCGCGGATGCCGGCCGTTTGGCGAGAGAGGATCGCGGTCGGGACTTTTTCGAGGGAGACTTTGCGCATCAGCTCGCCGAAGCCGGGCATCATTTTCGAGCAGACGGCGTCCGTCGCCTCGGGGGTGACGTCTCGGAGGGCCGGGCCGGTGCCGCCCGTGGTGACGACCAGGCAGCAAGCCTCGGCTTCGCAGAGATGTTTCAGCGTCGCCTCGATCGTCGGTCGCTCGTCGGGGATCACCCGGACGACGGGAATCCACGGCGAGGTGAGAACTCCCTCGAGATAGGCGCGGATGGCCGGGCCGCCGCGATCCTCATACTCGCCGGTGCTGGCACGGTCGGAGACGGTGACCACACCGATTTTTGCGGGCTCTTCGGGAGAATCTGCCATCGGAAAGACCTTCTAGAGCGGTCGAAGCACGGGCGAAAACCGGGGTGAAGCGGGCCGCTCGACCGGTCCCGTCAGGTGTAGCAGGTCGGCGTCGAATTCAACACGGTTTGGACGCCGGTTGCCCGGCGGTTTGTTTGTTTCCAGCCTCATTTGGTGTACATTGAGACGGGTGCAAATGGCAAATAATTGTCTCGGTTTAGAGGAGCGAATAATGGCTCGGCTGTGCGCGATCGTGATCGGTTTGACCTTCCTGACGCAGGCGGCGCTGTCCGCCGCGGATACCAAGTCGAAGGATGTGCCTCCCGTGCTGCAGTTCAAAGCCAAGTCGCTCGAAGGCAAAGACGTCGACCTGTCGCAATACAAGGGCAAAGTGCTGTTGATCGTCAACGTGGCCAGTCGCTGCGGCTACACGCCGCAGTACAAGGCGCTCGAACAGCTGCACGAGAAGTACGGCAAAGAGGGGCTGGTGGTGCTGGGCTTTCCGTGCAACCAGTTCCTCCGCCAGGAGCCGGGCACTCCGCAGCAGATTCGCGAATTCTGCACGGACAAGTACAACGTGAAGTTCGACCTGTTGGAGAAGATCGACGTGAAGGGCCCGCACCAGACGCCGATCTATAAGTGGCTGACGTCGCGCGAAGCCACGCCGACCGATCCGGGCGACGTGAAGTGGAACTTCGAGAAATTCCTCGTCGGCAAGGACGGCAAAGTGGCGGCTCGCTATCGCAGCGGCGTGAAGCCGGAGAGCCCGCAGGTCGTCGAGGCCATCGAGGCTGAGTTGAAGAAGTAACGACGGCCGTAGCCGCGCGGGGGAGGAGAAAAGAACGTTCTTCGCAGTTCGATCCGCTCGGCTATCGACGCCGCCAGCGGCAAACAGCACTTCGTTGCCCGCCGCATCGGATTACGGAAGTTCCTTCGCACTCGTCGCGGCCGGCTGCCACGTTTATCTGACGACGAGAAACGGGACCACATTAGTCGCCAACGACGCCGACCAACTCAAGATCGTCACCACAAATCGGTCGACGGTCGCTGAAAACTGTTGTAACTCAGAGGTATTTGCACTTCCAATTTGCAGCGCCTCGTTGTGTAATGGGGAGGATCGGGTTTTTGTTTGAGGGTGCGGTGACCGCAATATTGCAGGCAGCAGCGCCCCTCGGCATTCGTGGGAAAATCAGCCGCCCTGTTTGATCGCCGGCCTGAGTGTGGACGATGTCTCGCTCAAAGCGGATTCTCGTTGTCCTGTCGCTTGCCAGTTATTTGCTGGCGACGACGGCGATCCATGCGCTGCACAATCATTCGGCTGCGGGGCATTGCTGTCACAACGAGCTGTCGTGCGACGCCGGCGCGTTCCCTGCGGAGCATGGTGACTGCGCCGATGCCTGCGATGAGTCGGCTCGCCACGACGGGCATTCCCGGCCGACCAACTGCGAAGATTCGTGCTTTGCGTGCCGTTTCCTGGCCGCGAAGGCGATGCCGGCGGCTGTGGTTCTCCCTGTCGACCGGTTCGAGACCGTTTGCCGGTTGGAGGTTCTGCCGCCCGCCCTCGCGCCCCACACTCCACTCGAGTGCTCTCTCTGTCGTGGCCCTCCCGGCGCTTGCTAAGCGCTCGGCCGATTTCCGCGTTTCGCGCCCGCATCCTGCCGGGCGCTTGCCAGTCATCCCTAGACGCGGCATCCACGGACTTTTGCTGCTCCGTCGGGTGAATGGTCAGATCGGCCGCACACGGCGCCCATCCGTGTAGGGCCTCTGAACGATCCGGCAATCCTTGCGTGAACGGATCGCAAGAAGGACGCAAATCGACGATCTATCGGCGACTTTCTCTGCCGATTTTCCGCATAAGAATTCCCAGAGAGAGGCGAGTAAACATGAATAAATCCCATTGCGCCCGACGTGCCTTCACGCTGATTGAGCTCCTTGTCGTGATCGCAATCGTCTCCATTCTGATGTCGCTACTGTTGCCCGCGGTGCAGGCCGCCCGCGAATCCGCGCGTCGCACCCAGTGTGTCAACAACCTCAAGGAGATCGGTCTGGCTTTTCATAACTACGTGGACAGCCACCTCTGCTTTCCGCCCGCGTACATTCAAGGATCCGGCACGCAGTCCGGCGTTTCTTACGGCGTCAGCTACCCCGACGGGGGCTATAACGGTCTGTCCGGCTGGGGCTGGGGCGCCTTGATCCTGCCCTACATCGAACAGGGCAACCTCTACAAGAAATTGAATGTCAACCTGCCGTGCTGGGCGACGGAAAATGCGGTGGTCGTCCAAACCAAAATACCGGGGTACCTCTGCCCGTCGGCAACGGGCGGCAGCGACGGGTTTTCGGTGCTGCAGTACACGGCCGGCACCAACCAAGATCCTCAGAATCCCGCCCCATTCAGCCCGCCCATCTTTTTTGCGCATAGCCATTACTCGGTCAACGCGGGTCAAAACGCGCCCTGGAATCGCTCGACTGCGTATTCGATCGATTTCTCGATTCCGGAACCTGTCCCGTTTGGCTCGCAAATCGACTACGACATTATCAATGGGCCGTTCTATCGGAATTCCCACACCCGCCCGCGGGATGTCACCGACGGCCTGTCCCAGACCGTCTTCGCCGGAGAAACCGACTCGATCCTGACCAACAAAACCTGGGTCGGCGTCGTTCCTGGGAGCTGTACGCCCTCTCACGTTAATCCAACCATCGGCCAGGGCGACAACAACAGCGGCGGATGCCTAGTCGGCATCCACAGCGGCCCCGACATCCACGAGCGTCCGCAGTTCATCATTCACCAGCCCTCCGATCCGATCGGTCTCACTGACGAGATGTACTCGGAGCATGCCGCTTCGACCGGTGGCAATGTCCTGTTCGGGGACGGTGGCGTGCGGTGGGTCAGTGCCTTCATCGACGCCGACACCTGGTGGTATCTGTCGACGATGAACGTCGGCGACGTGCCGAGCCTGGAGACCTTGGCCGACTGAAAATCACCAGCGAATACCGGCCACGCCCCGAATGGGGCGCCGCCAGCGGCGAGCTAAAAAATGTTTGACGAAATGAACGTGAAAAAGGCGGCGATCGGAACGGCAGGCGCCGGCCTTTTGTTGATTGGGATCTGGTATGCCTGGTGGAGCCGGCCTCCGCAGGTCGGGGCAGACAAAGAGAGCATGAAGGTCGTCGACGCCCTTTATACCGCCGTCAGTTCCCACAACCCGACGCGACTCGCGGATTGCGAGCACCGACTGCACACACTGCGGGATGACGGCAAATTGCCACGTGCGGCCGCCGACTATCTCGACGGCCTGATCTCGACGGCGCGAACAGGTGATTGGCAGAAAGCGACGCATCAGCTTTTCAACTTCATGAAAGCACAGCATTCATGAAAGAGCAGAGCCGTCAGCAACATTAAGCCGCAGCAGGCAACATCGGCGGCACCGACAAGTCTGCCCTGAAGTCGGCCTCCTGGCGCGCCTCGGTCACATCGATCGATGGACCTCCGCGCCGGCGGCAAGCCAGTCAGCATGTTTTGCGCCGACACATGCTCAGCGCCCGCGGCCGAGGCGCGAGGCAAGAAATCCTATTTCTTCGTCCCGGCGATCTTGTACAAGCTGTGAAGCGTGCGCAGATAGAGCGCCCCGTCCGCGACGGCCGGAGAGGCCCGCATGCCCTCGTTGAGGCGATTCGAGGCGACAATCTTTGGCGGCCCACTCAGCTGCACCACAGTGGCCGTCCCTTCCTCGTCGGGCGCGTAGAGGTGTTCAGCGGCGATCAGTGGAGACGCCACAAACGTTCCGCCGATCCGCACGACCGCTTCTTGTTTGCCGGTTTTCGCATCAAGTCCGAAGAGCACCCCATGGTCCGTCAGGATCCAGATGCGACCGCGATTGAGCACGGGTGCACACAGCCGGGAGTTGGCTTTGGTGCGATTCCAGACGACGTGTGTATTGGTCACGTCGCCGCGCGTCGAATCGTCGAGCCGGACGGCCATAAAATTCGTGCCTCCGGTGCCGGAGTGGATGATCGCCATGTTCTCGAAAAAGAGCGGTGGAGCTGCCGCATTGAAGTCTTCGTGGGGGATCGTCCAGATTTCGCTACCAGTCGCGGCGTCGTAGCCGAAGGCAGCGCGCGAGCCGACTGAAACGATTTGAGCGTGACCCGCCACGTCCGTCGCGCCGGGAGTGCCATACCCCTTGCGAACGTCGCCCTCGAGTTTTGGCCTGCCATCGGGACCCAGGTCGTGGTAGTTGGTCGAGCGGTCGGTGCGCCAGACCGTTTTTCCGGTTCTCTTATCGAGCGCCGTGACGTACTGCTGATCGATGCCGTCGAACGTCAGGACGAGAAGATTCTGGCAGACAATCGGCGAGGAGCCTGGTCCGCGATAGTGGCGGCAGTGAAGATCTCGGCGCTGCCAGACAATCGCCGCCGTTTGGGGGTCGAGTCGGGCGGTGCCATAGGTTCCAAAATGCACATAGACCGCGTCGTCCTCCAACACGCAGCTCGGCGACGCGTAAGTATTGACCCTGTTCCCCAGTCGCTCAGGAGCCGCGTTCTCAAACACGAGTTTGTGATGAACGATTCGGCCCGTGCGCGCATCGATCGCGTACGCAAACTGCTGTTTTCCGTCTTCGGTCGCGGCGGTGAACCAAATTCGGCCGTTGCCGATCACCGGGGTCGAATGGCCCAAACCTTCCAGGTCGACCTTCCAGGCGATGTTCTTGCCGCTCGCCTCGTCCCATTCGATGGGCACCCCGCGGGCATCGCGTTCGGTCGCAGAGCCGTTTTGAAAAGGGCCGTTGCGACAGGGCCAGGGAAGATCGCCTGCCGAAATGGTTCCCGTCCCCGGATTGAGCAGCGTCAACACCATCCAGAGGAAAGTGGTGATCAAAGCCGAGAGCCGATGCATCGGGGCCTTTCTCTTATGCCAGCACGTCGGTGAGGACACGGCCGTGCACGTCGGTCAGCCGGCGTTCGAGGCCGTTGTGATAGAAGGTCAGCCGCGTGTGATCAAAGCCCAACAGCCAAAGCAGCGTGGCGTGCAGGTCGTGAATCGACGAGACGTCGACGGCCGCCTTGTAGCCCAGCTCGTCTGTCGCACCATACGAAAAGGCCCGCTTGACGCCGGCGCCGGCCAGCCAGGCGGTGAAGCCGTGCGGATTGTGATCGCGTCCGCTGGCTCCCTTTTGGAACGTCGGCATGCGGCCGAACTCGGTACACCAGACGACGAGCGTTTCGGAGAGCAGGCCGCGGGCTTTGAGGTCGCTCAACAGGGCGGCGGCTGGCTGGTCGAGGACCGGCCCGTGAATGTCGTACTGCTTCTTGAGGAAGCGGTGCCCGTCCCAGTTGCCCACGCCCTCGCCCATCGCGTAGGCGCCGTTAAAGAGCTGCACGAACCGCACGCCCGACTCGATCAGCCGCCGTGCGAGGATGCAGTTGCGGGCGAAGCCGGCCTTGAGCTTGTTCTCGACATCGTCGGCCCCGTAGGCGGCCAGCGTGGTCCGCGACTCGCTCGACAGGTCCATGATTCGCGGCACGCTCAGCTGCATGCGGGCGGCCATCTCGTAGCTGGCGATGCGGGCCGAGAGTTCAGTGTCGCCCGGAAACTGCGCGAGGTGCCGCTCGTTGAGCAGCTTGAGCAGGTCGGACGTGGCAACGTCCCCCGCGCTCGACACGCCGGGCGGTCGCTCGAGATGGCGGATCGGCTGGCTCCTGTTGAAGGGCGTTCCCTGGAAGACGGCGGGCAGGAAACCGGCACCCCAATTGTTGACGCTCGACTGTGGCACGCCGCGCGGGTCGGGGATCGCCACGAAGGCCGGCAGGTCGTTGTTCTCGGTCCCCAGGGCGTAACTCACCCAGGCGCCCATGCTGGGATAGCCGTCGAGCGTGAAGCCGGTGGAGAGGAAGTTTTCGCCCGGGCCGTGCGTGTTCGTCTGGCTGGTGAGCGAGTGGATAAAGCACATCTCGTCGGCCAGCTCGCCCAGCCGCGGCAACAGGTCCGACGTCATCTTGCCCGACTGGCCGCGGGGACGAAACGTGTAGGGGCTCTTGATGAGATTGCCGTTCGCGCCCTGGAAGGTGACGAGGCCGGCGCTCCCGGGCATCGGCTGATCGTGCCGACGGATCAGCTCGGGCTTGTAGTCAAACGTATCGATGGAGCTGCACGCACCCGAGCAGAAGATGACGAGCACGTTCTTTGCGGGGGCCGGCAGCGGCGAACGTCGTGCCGCGAACGGGTGGGCCGGATCGATGGCCGGGCGGAACGGGCCGCGGGAGTCTGCCGCCGGGGCGGTCGGTGCGCTCGCCGCACCGAGTGCGCCATCCCGCGCGAGCAGGTGCGCGAGTGCGATTCCCGACAGTCCGGTCGCTGTCTGCGCGAGGAACCCCCGGCGGTCGAGCAGCCGGCGGCCAGCGTAGGAGAGCGGGGAGGATTGTTGATAGCGAGCGGACACGCGGCCGGCCTCGGTTCAGGGAAGGAACAGGAACTCGTTGGCGTTGAACAGGGCGCGACAGAGCGACGGGAGGCCGTACCGCGCGACGAGTTGTACGGCGGCCCGGCCTTCCACTTCGTCCGGCTGGCGGCCGAACGCGAGCTCGAAGGCCCGCCGCACTCCGGGGGCCGCCCCACTCCCCGCCTCGCGACCGCAACGCTCGGCCATCAGGTCGGCTTGCTCCTCGGTGAAATGGCTGTTGAAGAGGCCGAGCGCCTGCACGGCGGTCGTCGACTGCGTGCGGCGCGGAGCGATCAGGCCGGCGTCGGGGCAATCGAACGCGCCGAAGACCGAATCCTGCTCCATCCGCACTTTCGACATGTAGACCATGCGTCGCCACTCGGGCGAACCGAATTCTTCTTTGGGCCGGTAGACGCGCACGTAGTTCGTGTTGGGCTGGAAAGGGCTGAAGCCGGCTCCGCCCATCCGCTCGTCGAGCATGCCGCTGGCCGCCAGCATCGAATCTCGGATGGCTTCGGCCTCGAGCCGCCGCGGCGGGAACCGCCACAAGAGCCGTGCGCTCGCGTCGACCTTCAGCCCGTCGGGCCGCGGGGCCGACGATTGCCGATAGGTGGCCGACGTCAGAATCAGCCGATGGACGTGCTTGAGCGACCAGCCGCTGCGGACCAGTTCGTTCGCCAGCCAATCGAGCAGCTCGGGATGCGACGGGCGGCCGCCGTTATGCCCGAAATCGGAGGGCGTCTCGACGATGCCGCGGCCGAAATGGTAATGCCAGAGCCGATTCACCATCACGCGAGCCGTCAGCGGATTCTGTGGCCGAGCGATCCAACGAGCCAGGGCGACGCGACGCTCTTGCTCCGGAGCGGAGGCCGGCATCTCGAGCGGACCGACAGCGGCAATCGCGCCGGGGTTCACCACTTCTCGTGGCGAGCCGGGGTCACCGCGATAGAGACGATGAACCGGATCGGGCTGCTCGAACAGGCCGGCATAAACTCGCGGCGAGGCCGACGTATTTTCCCGCTCGTTGCTGAGTCGCTGCAACTCGGCAAAGAGTTTGGACGTCTTTTGTCTTTCGTCCAACGAGAGACGCGCGGGGAGTGCGGAGGGCGACAGTTCACTCGTGCCCGGCGGCAGACGTCCATCGGAGCCGGCGATTGACTTCCAGTGGCCGTCCGCCTCTTGGGCCTCGATCAGATAATCGGTCGCCAGGCGATCGCGGTAGACGCCCGCGCGGTCGCGTCCCCATTCGATCCGCGAGATCACACAGTCATGGGGAAACTTGACGATCGCCCAGCCCTTGCCGCGCTCGTTGGAAATCCAGCTCCGCTCGTTGCCGAAGCGGCCGTCGTTGAGATGCTCGCGTTTGTGGAAACTCGACCCGGGAAAGACCGACGAAACCGAAACCGTCGCCCCGGCGGAGGCCAGCGCCACGTTCTTGAACGTCTGGGCTCCGCTGCTACTTTGCGTGGCGGCGAGGATCACCAGCTCATCGAGGCAGGGCTCGGCGCCGTCGTTCGTCGACCGAATCGTGAACCGCACTCGCCGCGTCCGCACGGGCTTAAAGACCTCAGCGTTGCGTCGCGGATCGACGGGGGACCGTACGCCGAGCGCGGCCAGCGCGCGGGTGGTGCGTTCGATCTCGGCGATCAACTCTTTGCGATGGGCGACGCGGCGGGGCTCGTCGATCGCCTCGAGCGGCCGTTCGCCGTGTTGCACGCCGGCAAACACTGCCTGCACCGCGTAAAAGTCGTGCTGTGGGATCGGGTCGAACTTGTGGTTGTGACACTTGGCGCAACCCAGCGTCAGGCCCAGGAACGTGGTGCCCGTCGTATTAATGATGTCGGTCAGTTCGTCCTGCCGCTGCATCCGCGTCAGCACGGGGTCGGGGCTTTTCACCTTGTCGCACGGTCCGCCGACGAGAAAGCCCGTCGCCGCGTCCGCGCCGACGCTGTCGCCCGCGAGCTGCTCGAAAACGAGCCGGTCGTACGGCTTGTCGGCGTTGAAGGCGCGAATCAGGTAATCGCGATAGGGATAGGCGTTGGGCCGCTCGATATTAGTCTCGAAGCCGTCAGTCTCGGCGAACCGCACGACGTCGAGCCAGTGACGGGCCCAGCGTTCGCCGAAATGCGGGCTCGCCAGCACGCGATCGACGAGCCGATTCCAGGCGAGCGGATCGGTGTCGGCGGCGAACTGGGCGACCTCAGCAGGCGATGGCGGCAGCCCGAGCACGTCGAGATAGAGCCGGCGAATGAGCGTGCGCCGATCGGCGGGAGGCGACGGCGCGAGTCCTGCCGCGTGCAGCTTCGCTGCAATGAACGCGTCAAGCGGATCGCCGGGAAAGTCTTTGTCCTGCGTTACCGGCGGCCGATCGACTCGCACGGGCTTAAACGACCAGAAGTCGGCGCTGGGCCCGGTCTCGGTCGAAGTTTCGTCGAACGGCGCCCCCTGGTCGATCCATCGTCGCAGGGTTTCGATTTCGTTCGCGGTCAATCGCGCGCCGTCGGGCGGCATCGAGAGTTTTTTGTCCTTCCCCGAGACGACCAGCAGCAGCCGACTGTCGGCGCTGTGCTCGGGCACGACGGCCGCGCGCCCCGACTTACCCCCTTTCAGCAAATCGGCACGTCGATCGACACGCAGATTGCTCTCTTGAGTATCGGCACCGTGACACTCGAAACAGTGCTTCGACAGGATAGGGCGCACGTCCCGCTGAAAGCTGATGGGTACTTCCGCGGCCGTCGCGTGGGCTGCGATCAGAACGACCGTGAAGGAGGTGACCGATGCTGAAATCGGAAAGCGCAAACCCGATCTCCGCAATAACCGCGCGAGGACAAGTTGGCGAGGGGCCGGACAAATCCGGCCGAACGTTCAGGCGTGATCGCGGAATCCTCCGCGACATCGTGCAGGCAGGGGGCGCCGTGGAGTTCGTCTCGACAGCCGCCCTTAGGATACCATCTCGGTCAACCCCGGGTCACCTGCTCCGCTCGACTTCAGGCCCGGCTCATATATTTTGGTTTGACAAACAAAACCATTTGCTGTAGGGTTCTTTATGGACGCAGTTCAGGCCAGCAAGGCGGTGATTCGGCTTTATCCGCGGATTTACTTCGCGTGCCATCGCCGGCACGTGCGGGATCCCGGCAGCAACCGAGTGCTGTCGTCGCACCAAGTCTCGATTCTCGATCATCTGGACGAGCGTGAAGTGACCTTTATTTCGAGCCTGGCCGAGCACATGGGCGTGACCGTCTCCACGATCTCGCTCGCTCTCGATCGGCTGGTCGAGCAGGGATTCGCGCGTCGCGTGCCCGATAAGGCCGATCGTCGGCGTGTCGGCGTGCTTTTGACGAAGGCCGGCGTTCGCATTCGGGATTCCTCGGGGCCGCTGGATCCCGATCTCGTCGCGACGCTCGTTGAGCGACTGAGCGACGAGGAACGCGGGCAAGCGGTGCGGGGCTTGAAGCTGTTGGCGGATGCGGCGGGCCGCGCCGGGACTGCCGATGCGGCCAGACAAGTCATGCGGGAAGCGGACTCAAAAGAATAAGGCGGCGCACGGCCGCATGGCACTCACCCGGATCAGACAACTCACGAGGAATGAACGATGGGCAGCGTGATCTACTTTCTGGTTGGCCTGGTGCTGATGGCGTTAGGGGTGGTCCTCTCGTTCGGCGCCGTCATGCCGAGGGAACACGTCGTCACGCGATCCGTCGAGCTGTGCGCCTCGCCTCAGGCCGTTTGGAACCTGATTTCCGAACCAGAACACTTTCCCTCGTGGCGCCCTGCGGTGAAGAGCGTCGAGATTCTCAGCGGCGCGAACGAACCCAAGAAATGGGTGGAAACCTCCGGCCGTGATCGACTCCAGTTGGCTATCGTTGAGGCGAAGAGTGCGGAAACACTCGTCACCAAGATCGACGCCGACAAACTGCCCTACGGCGGAACCTGGACCTACTCGCTCCAGCCGTCAGTGAGCGATGGCGGGAGCCACCTCGAAATCACCGAACAGGGATTCGTGAACCCGCCGCCGTTTCGTTTCCTGGCAAAATTCGTCTTCGGTCATGGCACGACAATCGATCGCTACCTGGCCGATTTGCGGAAGCGGACGGACGCTGACCGATCGGGCCAGTAATTCATCCGAGAATCAGTGAGCCGTCCGAGCGACCGTCACTCCCGCGGAAAGACGTCTTCGATCGGTTTGCCGGCTTTGGATTCGGCGGCGCAATAGTCTTCGCCCACAAAGCGGGCCAGCGTGGCGGCGATCTGCGTTTGGGTGAGGGGGGCGATGTGTTTGCGTTCGCCCAGTGGCGGCGTGTCGGGGCCGATCACTGCGATCCAGATGTTTTCGGAGCCTTTGAAGCGGTCGCTGTGGCTCTTCCATTCCTCGGGGCCGTGGCCGCGGCCGTGGTCAGGCGAATAGATCAGCGTGGTGCGGTCGCGGTACTTCGGGTGCGACTGCACGGCCTGCCAGAGTTCGGCGACGTACGCGTCGACTCGGTGGGCCGACCAGAGATACTCGTCATACCGGCCCTCGTGGGCCCACTCGTCGCTTTCGCCCAGCGAGACGAAAAAAATCCGCGGCTCGTGCAAGCGGAAGTATTCCCGGGCCGTGCGGTAGGTGAGGGCATCGAACGGCTCGTTCGGCCAGTGCGAAGGAATCTCTTGCTTCAACTTGTTGAGCAGCAAAATCTCCGGCGTCAGCTCGCCTTCCAGCATCGGCTCGAAAGCGGCGTTGATGTAGAAGCCGCAGCGTTCGCGATTGAAGATGAAAGGGAAACGGTCCCACGCGCCGAAGGCGGCCACGCGGCCCTCGAACCGCGGCTTGCGATAAAGCCACTCGATGACCGTGCGGTTGGGGTTATCGAGTTTGTCGTTCGTACTGATCCGCGGGTCGGCGAAGCCGCACAGGGTCTCGCTGTAGCCGGGATAGGAAAAGTTGTGCCCGTTGGTGACGTGGACGGCGCTTCCCCGGTCCTGGTTGCCGAAGAGCTGCCCCTGCCGGGCGACGGTCTTCCAGAGAAAAGGAAAGAGCGCTCCCGCCGCGCCTCGGCCGTCGGCCGGTCGAACTGCCGCTTGAGTTCGCTCGGTCGTCTCACGCCTCCCGGCCGGCTGCTCATCAGCAGTTCCTCGGCCCCGCGAAAGACCTCTTCCCAGCGCACACCGTCGTTCATCACCAGGATCACGTTCTCCGTCTTGAGCGGCGGGGCGGCGACCAGTGGCTGTCCCGAGAGCGACAGCTGGACCGCGAGCGAAATCACGACAAACTGGAAGCGAATTCGCATGATATCTCTTTTGGGGAAGTATTCGCGGCGCGCGGCGGTCGGCAGGGTCGAGCGGCGGACCTCCTATTAGATCACCAGTGCGCCGAAAATTCGCTGCGCCAAACGCTTTAGAATCGTTGACACTATGCGGAGGGTCAAATTAGGATCAAATTCGACGGCTCCCCCTTCTCACGTCTCCGTCCGACTCTCAGGCGAGATCGAGCCCATGAACATCTCCGATATGATCATTCACGCCCGCGAGGGCGTTTACTTGACGCAGCTGGGCCTGGCGATCTTCGGCGTCTACCTGCTGATCGTGATGTTCCGTCAGCTCAGTCGGAAAAAATTCGCCAGCCAGGCGGCCGCATCGCAGTTCCTGGAACAGGTCGACGAGAAGCTGCAGCAGCGCGATATCGACGGAGTCGCCGAAGTCTGCGACTCGCCCGCTTACTGGTCGAAGGCCGTGCCGCAGCTGGTGATCGTCGCCTTGCAGAACCCGCAGCTGAATCCGCAAAAGCTCCGCCGGCATCTGGGCGAAACGTTCGAGCGCGAAGTTCTAGCCGACTTCGATTTTCGCTCGTCGTGGATCGTGACGATCGTGCGGGCCGCCCCCATGTTGGGCCTGTTGGGAACGGTGCTCGCTCTGATCGCGGCCTTCGAGAAAATCGCCACCGTGCAGACGCAGGGGAACGATCCGAGCGCCCTGGCTGGCGACATCGGCCACGCCCTGTTGACGACGGCATTCGGATTGGCGATTGCCATTCCGCTGACGCTGGCGGGCAACATGATTCACGTGCGGCTGGGCATGCTGCAGAACGCCGTCCAGCACCAGCTCGGCGCCTTCCTCGAAATGTACGAGGCGGCCTTCCGTCCGACCAAAGGGAAGCCCGCATGACGCGTCGCACGATCCTGTCGGGCGAGTCGGCCGAAGAGCAGTGGGGCACGAAAAAGCGCAAGCCCCACGAGGCGGACATCGACGTCACGCCGCTGGTCGACTGCGTCTTTCTGCTGCTCGCCTTCTTCATGATGACGTCGCCCATGAAGGGCAACCCCGATAAGAAACTGCCGACGGCGCTACACGGCGGCCCGATCAATCCCAACTCGGCCACCATGATTCGCATCGCCGAGGCTGAGCCGAGCCCGCACATTCTGCTCAACGACCGGGAAAGCACCATCGACGACGTGCGGCCGTTCGTCGAGGAAGGATTGCGCAAGGGTCACGCGACAGTGGTCATCAAGGCCGACAAGAAAGTCCCCTGCGGGCTGGTCCAAAAAGTCGCCAAGGCCATCACCTCAGTCGAGGGAGTGCGGTTCTGCATCGGCGTGTTGGACAAGCCCAATCAGTAGAGCGCGGCCCTCGTTGCGGCGAGCGTCGCTCGACGAGCCCGGCTGCGAAGCGTTCGTGAATTATGGCCATCCGTTATCACTGCCCGCAGTGCCATCAGCTGCTGAGCATTGCCACGCGCCGGGCCGGCCAAACGACCCAGTGCCCCACGTGCGGCAACAGTCATACAGTGCCCGCTGAGAGCGAGCCCGAGCGTCCGCACCCGGCACCCGCGGCCGCTGCGACAGTGCCCCACGACCCGCCACGGTCGGAGCCGAATCCCGAGCGAAAAATCGTCGAGGCCGAACCCCCCGTCAAGCAAGTGCCCAGCCCGCCGGTTCATGGCGCGCTCGACCGGGCCGCGCCGCTGGCGTCGCCCTATCTTGTCGGTGCCGCGGTTGAGCAACGGGGCCATCACTGGGCCGAAGACGAGGAGGAAGACGAGGGGTTCGTCATTCAGGGCGTCGAGCGGAAATCCGACGAGCTCGACCTGATTCCGATGGTCGATTGCGTCTTTCTGCTCCTGGTCTTCTACATGATCACCGCGTCGTACGCGCTGCAGAAAATGATCGACATGGCCGCCCCTGCCGCCGACAAGAAGGGGGTCCAATCGGTCCAGGTTGTCGACGACACGGCGCAAAGCTCGCTGGTGGTGCAGATCGACGCGGCGAATCGCGTCCTGATCGATGACGTCCCGGTGC
Organism: uncultured Planctomycetaceae bacterium; assembly: GCA_963800135.1. GTDB lineage: Bacteria > Planctomycetota > Planctomycetia > Planctomycetales > Planctomycetaceae > DASPSM01. Next base: position 540,820 of record CAWCZR010000007.1, read on the forward strand.
CCAACCTGGGCGACATCCCGGACGTGCTGCGAACCAAGATGAACGGCGATCAGAAAAGCGTCCTGGTCATTGAAGCCGATCCCAAGGCCTTCCACGAAACGGTGGTGGCCGTAACCGATGCGGCCAAGGACCTGCCATTCCAGCACGTGCGGATGGCGGTGAAGTCGGCGGACGAAGATTGAATTTCGATCGGCCGAGGTCAATCGAGAAAGATAGGAACGACAATGCGCAACGGCGTGGGCGGCTGCGGTGGTGTTGGCTCGTTGGCTCTGGCGATCGCACTCGGCAGCGTCGCTGCACTGGCCGGCGACACAAGCGCACAGAAGCCGGCCCCTGCCCCGACAGCGTCGCCGGCGTCCGCTTCCGCGAAGCCCGAGCCGCACTTCCCCAAGCTCGGCTCGTATCGCCGCAAGATCACCACGACCTCGCCCGTCGCCCAAGAGTATTTTGATCAGGGGCTCGATTTTCTCTACGGATTCAATCACGACGAGGCAATCCGCTCATTCGAGGCGGCGGCCGCGGCCGATCCGCACTGCGCGATGGCCTACTGGGGCGTTGCGGCCGCTAACGGACCGCACATCAACAGTCCCAACGTGGACGAAGATCACGCCAAGGCAGCCTGGAAGGCGCTCGGCAAGGCCCGCGAGTTGGCGTCCGGCGCGTCGCCCATCGAGCAGGCTCTGATCGAAGCGATGGGCAAGCGTTACGCCGAGAAGCAGCCGTCCGATCGCCATCCGCTCGACGTCGCGTATGCCGACGCGATGCAAAAGGTCTGGGACGCACACCCGGACGATGCCGACGTCGGCGCGCTCACGGCCGAGGCACTGATGGATCTGCGACCGTGGGATCAGTGGACGTCCACCGGCAAACCGCAGCCGGGCACTGAAAAGGTGCTGGCGATCTTGGATGCTGTGCTGGCCAAATCGCCCGCGCATCCGCTGGCCGATCACTTGCTGATCCATGCCCTCGAAGCCTCGCCGCATCCAGAGCGAGCCGACGCGGCCGCCGATCGCCTCCGCGATCTGATGCCGGGAATCAGCCACCTCGTGCACATGCCCTCGCATATCGACGTGCGCCGCGGTCGCTGGCAGGACGCGGTGGTCGCGAACGAGAAGGCGATCGCGGCCGACACCATCTACAACTCGATGGTCCCTCACCAGGGCTTCTACCGCCATTACATGGCCCACAACCATCACATGCTGGCGTACGCAGCGATGATGCAGGGCCAGAGCCTGAAAGCCACGGCGACGATCAAGGAGTTTCTGGTCTCAATTCCCGATGACGAAATCAGCAAGCACGCCGAGATGATCGACGGCTTCTTCGCGCTGCCGTACGAACTGCACGTTCGCTTCGGCCAATGGGACGAAATGCTCTCCGAGCCCAAGCCGCGCGACAGCATGCCCATCGCCACGGCGTTTTGGCATTACGCCCGCGGCGTCTCCTTCGCCGCCAAGGGACAAGTTGCCGAAGCTAAGGCCGAGCAAAAGGAATTCAAAGCCGCCGCTAAGCGGATTCCGGCCACCGCCACCTTCAGCAAGAACCTGGTCCTCTCCCTGCTCGGCGTCGCCAGCAAGATGCTCGAGGGCGAAATCCTCTATCGCGAAGGGAAAGTCGACGAAGCAATCGCCGCCCTGCGCGAGTCGGCCAAGCGAGAGGACAGGCTGCACTATGCCGAGCCGCCGGCTTGGATTCAGCCGGTGCGTCATGCGCTCGGAGCGGCGCTGCTCGAATCGCACCGCTACGCCGATGCGGAGCAGGTTTACCGCGACGACCTGGCTCGCTATCCCAACAACGGCTGGTCGCTCTTCGGTTTGTCCCGCGCACTCAAGTTGCAGGGCAAGAAAGCCGAGGCGCTGAACGTCAAATTGCAGTTCGACAAAGCCTGGGAACACGCCGACATCAAGCTGGCGTCGTCCTGCTTCTGCCTGCAACCGAAGTAGGTTTCGCCCTTCACGCGACCTGCAGCCCGATCAGCCGTTCTCGCCCTTGCGGCCGCCGCCGAGCATCCGCTTCCAGCGACTGCCTGCCTGCTCGTCTTTACCGCCGTCGGCGTCGGACGCTGCGCCGGATTCGAGGCGTGCCTTCTTCAGGTCCTTTTGCAGCTGCTCGTCGATGACGCGGATGCGGACCTCTTCGCGGGCCATCTTGGCTCGCTGCAGCGAGAGCTCGACTTCGGCCAGACGCAACGTCTCTTCCAGCCGCTTCTCCAGCGCTTCGAGCCGCGATTGGAGTTGCTCGGGCAGGTTTTCGAGGCCGGCCCAACTGTTGGGCACGTGCCCCAGCGATTCAATTCGCCGCAGCCGTTGCAGCAAATAGACGACGTAGGTGTCGCGAGTTTCGCAGGCCTGCGCCAGTTCCTCGCGGGTCGCGTTCTGCGCGTCGACCGGTTCGGGAGCATCGGCAAGCGGCGGCAGCTCGATATTGAAGATGGGCGCGGCCGCTTCGCTCGCGGAACTGGGCAGCGCAGTGGCCGACGTCTCCTCGGTCTCCGCCGGCGGGTTGTTCTCGGCAAAAGAGGCTTTCATGAAATCGAGCACGCTGCGGGGCGAATCGGACGGGTTTCGCCGAGGCGAGCTCGATTCGAGCTGCGAATCGCCGTGCGTGAAGGCCGCGTCCGTGGGATTGTGTCCCCCGCCTGCCCCCCCGTGGTGCAGCACCAAGTCGTGAATCTGGGTGAGCTGGCTTTCCAGCCGGCCGAAGAAGGCCCCCGGCTGCATGTCCTCCCATTGCTGGATGGCTTGCTGCAGATCCTCAACGAGTTTCTGCTGCTGCTGAATCAGCTCGGGCGGAATGCCGAGAATGCCGGAGCGCGCGCCCCGATCGGCGCCGGTGCGATGCAGCCGGTCGAGTTGCTCGGCCGCCTGCTCTAGGCGCTCGGTCAGCGCGGCGACAAGCTGATCCCGATCGGCCAGTTGGGCCTCGAGGGTTTCAACTCGTTCCGGCGTAAGTTCTGCTTCGACCATCCTGCTGCCACCGTTGCCCGCGTCGTGCTGGTTCGGGCCGGATCAGTCCCGTCGATGGAACGGGCCTTCCGGCACCTAAATTCCTCCACAACAAACGCTGTTGCCGGACGATGGCCCAACGTCACTTGTGGGAAAAAGGCAACACCATAGCGTAGCTCACCAACCGGCGGGGGGAGGCTGACGGCAATGGAATTTTCGGACTCGCCCGCGCATGTGGTCATGTCGTGCGGGCGTACACCTCGGGATTCACCACGTTTGCCGGCCGTTTGCCCTCGAGCGCGTCGGCGATCTGGCGCGAAGCTCGCAGTCGTAGCTCGTGTAACGATTCTGCCGAAACAAACGCCGCGTGCGGCGTGACGATCACTCGCTCGTTCTTGTACAACGGATCCGAAAGGTCCGGCGGCTCCGGCTCGAAGACGTCGAGAGCGGCCCCGCCGAGCCGCCCGGCCGCCAGCGCCGCCTTGAGGGCTGCGTTATCGATCAGACCGCCGCGCGACGTGTTGATCAGCCACGCGGTCGGCTTCATCCGCGCCAGTTGCGGCCCGGAGATCATATGGCGGGTCGAATCCGTGAGCGGCGCATGTAGCGAAACAAAATCGCTCCTGACCAACAGCTCATCGAGCGGCACCATCGTGCAACCGGTGCCACAGTCGTCGAGCTGGCGCGTGTTCGCGATCACGGTCATGCCCAACGCCCGGGCCTTGGGAAAGAGCGCGCGAGCAATATGGCCGAAGCCAATCAAGCCGAGCGTCATTTCCGATAGTCGCCGCATCGGCGGCCCCGCACTCAGATCGTACTCACCTGCCTTCGTCCGCGCATGAAAGAAAGCCACATTGCGGGCGGCGGCCAGGAGCAGCGCCAGCGCGTGATCCGAAACTTCCGAGACGCAGTAGTCGGGGACGTTGGTCACCGGAATGCCCAGGCCGGTGGCCGTCGGCACGCTGATATTGTCGAGACCAATGCCAAACCGCGCGACGGTCTTGCAGCGGGACGCCGCGCGAATCACGTTGGCGGTCACCGGTGCCCAGTTCGTGCCGATCGCGTCGGCATCGCGGGCGAGCGAAATCAGCGTTTGTTCGTCGGTCTGCGGGGCTTCAACAACCTCGGCCCCCACCGACTTCAGCACGTCCCGCTCAATCGAGCAATCGGGCCACGCACGATCCGTGATCAGAACGCGGAAGGGCGGGCTCATGCAGCAGCTCAGCCCTGTTGTGCGGCCAGCTCGGACATGCGAATCGCCGGCTCGACCACCCGCTCCCAATTCTCGCGCAGATAATCGGGCGGGCCGCCCTTGGACGCGACGTACTCGGCCGCCTGCACGGTCGGCACCATCTCAATCGCGTCCCACGGGCAGACGGTCAGCTCGTACGGGTCGGTCTTCTTCGTGGGGATATGCACGCAGACTTCGCAGCCGACGCACCGCTCGACGTCGATTTCGCACCACGACTGCAGCACGGAAACCGAGTCGCCGGGGACCTTGTAGATGCAGTCGACCGGGCAGACTTCGAGGCACGCCTCGCAGCCCGTGCAATTGTCGGCATTAATGACCGCCACTTCCTTGGGCAGTTTCTTGCGGGCTCCGCTCTTCGCCATAGTTTTTCCCGTTTTCCGCTCGCAATTCCTCCGCGGCCGCCAAAATGGCCCGCGGAGCGAATTGAGATTTGCTGCAATCCCTTGGGAGGCCCGATTTTAAGCGGCAGGAGCCGTCCCTGCAATCGGGGAACGCCTGCCCGCTTTGATCAGCAACCTTCGGCCGCCAGACGGTTTATCGGTAACCGCCCGGCGGATCAGAGAACCAAATCAATTCTTGCAGCAAAACCGAGCGCAGGCAACCCGCCCCACTCCGGGTGGACGACCGACAATTTACGCGGGCTTTTCTCGGTGAAACAACGTGTCCCGTCCCACCGTTTACCTGGTTCCCGACGGCTTTCTCACCACAAAGACACGAAGGCACGAAGGTCAGACTTGGCAATTCGTTCTGCGTTCCCTTGGTGCCTTCGTGGTGAAAGTCTTCGATCTCCTACCTAGCCGCATCCCAATCAATCCCGTCCCGACATTTGTCCCGTCCCGCTCGCGTCCCGTCCCATTCGTCCCCTTCGCCCATCCGGCTCGGCGGATGGGAGAGGGCCGGGGTGAGGGCCAATTTCTCCGGGCTTTTCTCGGTGAAACAACGAGTCCCGTCCCGGCGTTGGTCCGACGTCCCGCGAGTCTCGTCCGAAAAGTGTCCGGACCGGAGTCCAACCGTCCGCTGTCGACTGCCGGGGATCTTTTTCTCCCCTTAGTGAAAACGGATCCCCACCAGACCAATCGGCTCGGGTGGCACTGGCGGCTCGTCCGCCAGTGTCCTTCGACCTCATGAACCAGAAAACCCACTGGCGGACAAGCCGCCAGTGCCACCCACCGTCCCCGGTCAGGATTGCGCGCCTCTGATTTTCGACCTTGGCCTTTGGCTTTGTTCCTGTCCCGTCCCGACCTGCGATCGGCGGTGGGTCACGAATTTCGTGGGTCACCTATGTGAGAATAAATTCGTGACCCAACCCCCCGTGTTTTCCCCTAGTCCATTCCGCTGCGCCGCCGTCGGCGCACAACGAGTCCGCTCTCTCCATTCAGCCACAAAAGCGAGAATCCGTCCAAGATCAGTTTTCTGGGAATCGGGGATCGACTACCCGGGTCGGCAGCTCCTCGACAACTGCGTAATCCAACGAGGGCCACCAATCGCCCATCGGGACGCTTGGCGGCGGCTCGAGTTTGCCCTGCGCAGCGAGCCCCATGAGAATTAACCATCGATCGACAAAATCGTCCGCATTTTCGTCGTCGATCGGCCGCGGTGGATAAGCCTCTGCATTGTGAGCAAGTGGGAGAAACGTGGCATTAACTTCCTCCGAACGGAGTTGGCGCGGGAGCCTGGATTCGGCGGTGTTCACTTCATAGGGTGCCCACCGGGTCGACTGATACGCCACCTCGTGCCAGCGGTAGGTCCCGGTTCGCGCGAAGTCCGCGTACCAAAGCGACGCACCCCATGTCTCTCGAGCCGCCGGGGAGACGATAAGAAATGCACCACACACTGCGTCGAAGGGCGCCCATGCAAACTGGTTCTCAAAGCACGCGAGATCGAGATTCAGAAAATGGATTGTGAGGTCAGCACGACCGAGGCGGCGAGACCAGCGTAGTTCGTTGTCAAGAAGCGGGCCGTTCAGATGACGATTAAGATTTGCCTCCTCGACCGTTTTCAAAAGTCTCCGCAAAATCGGACGCAAGAACACCGTAACCTGCCTGCGCAACTTCAAGGCGTCGGCGCGCAGTGCGCTCGTGCGCGAATGCAGCGGCGTCCCCCGCGGAGGAATCGGCCGCGATCTGCTCTGCGATCGACTTGAGTTTTTCTGCGACAGTCGAGCGTCTGCTCGACTCCGGAGATTTGTGACCGTTGCTCAGCAATTCTCGCAATCGATTGGTGTCAGGTCGTGAGCCTTGCCGCTTTCGCAGACAGAGCCGGATTGCGAGCCAGAAGTTATCCGTCCACGACTCGAAACGCGGAGGTTCAACTTCTCCAAGATGGCGCTCGCGGCAGTCGTCGCGAGTCGAGGCCTCAAATGCCTTGCGCCCGGAGGCGAGCTCGTAACCGATGCACCCGGCTGCGTAGAGGTCGCTTTCGCGCATCGCGCTCGCCCAACCATAACTCGGGCGCGGCGTAATGCGGAGAAAATGCCCATCCAACCGTTTGCGACGATGTCACATCCTCAATGAAACGAGCGATCCCGAAGTCGGAAATCTTCCAGACGCCATCGCAGAACAAAATATTGGATGGCTTCAGATCGCGATGGACGAGGGCAGGCACTTCGTCCAACCCATCTAAAAGCTGTAAAAGAATTTCGACCGTCTCCAATTCGCCAAGTCTGAATTTCCGGGCAAGATAGTCGGCAAGGCTTCGCTCGGCCCTGGGCATAACCATATAGTTCTTGAGACTGATCGCGTCAGCGCCGGCGTCTAAAACCCGCATGACGTGTTTCAGCGACGCCGAGGTCAACTCTCGCGCGATCTCGATTTCTCGTTTTGAGTACTGGATCTTGTCCGACGCGAATCGTTTAACTGCGACTGCACTGCCATCGATGCCGTACCCTTCAAAAACGGTGGCAAATCCGCCTGGCGACCCGATCGTGCGCTCCGGGTTGTATCTCCAGTCTCCACTGGGGAGCTTGATCGTTCGGAAACGCTGATCCTTGGGCGATTCGTCAGTCATTCGAAGATGAATTGCTCAAACCGAGTTGAACTGCTCGCGAGACTGTGCCAACCGCAATACCTCAAAATGGCAAGTGCGAAGCAATTGTCTCGTCCGGTAGGCCACACCGCGCGCAAAATCCATTTAGGGCCGGTTGTAGTCTCGCTTGCTGATCTTGGCCACCAAGTTTGCGTACTTTCCATGCTCTCGTAACCGAGGACCGTAAGTCTGCGGCTCGGAAAGCTGCAGTTGAAAGTACTCGGCACCTCGGGCGAGGCACACCAACAAGGCATCGGCATCTTGCGACATGATTTGATGACCGTAGCTGGGATCGATGTTGAAAACCTCGATCCAGCATTTGTGCATAAAGGCTTTGATCGCCTCGATAGCAGCTCGGATCTCACCATTCAAAGGCAGCTTGAAGGACTTTTGCCGGGTGACAATCTTGCGATTAATGTGCGCGAGCAAATTATGCCGCATCGGGATCAGCGGCTTGCACTTTTCGCAGACGGTCTCAAAGAGCTTTTCAAAGTCCGCAATTGCGAGGTGCTCTTCTACTCGGAGTACGTCTATCAGCGTGGCGATTGAAAGCCGCCCGCCGGTCACGTTTTCGTCAGTAACGCGGAAGATTTGCACCACGATGTACTGCGACCAAATCGCTTGCAGTTCAGCAAAAAAGTCTTCGCAGGACTCTCGCAGCAAGTCGATCCGCTCGTCGTCGTGAAACAGGCGCATGAACAGCGACCACCGCTGACTGAGCGAACACACTTCTTCGTCGAGTGCACGAAATTCCTCACCATGGCCGCCAGGAAACGTACTGAAATCGTGTCGCATGCCGCATTCCGTTCCGCGGGAAAGAAGTTCCACTTGCCTCAATCATAGAGAGTTGGACAAGGCTTCAAATGGGAGGGTTCGCGAGCTAGACGGCGAGCGGGACCAACTATGGATATGGCCTCCAGCGTCCGGCCGTTTTGCCGGCATCTCATATTCGCGCAAAGCGATGAGCATGATAGGCAGGTGCTTACAGCATTAGTATCCCGTAGCTCAGGACAGCCAGGCTGGCGACGAGCGCGGCCATCGCCAGCATCTTGCCGAGCTGGGCGTAGCCCCAGAAGCGGGGACTGGCCGTCCAGAACCAGTGGAAGTGCACGAAGGCGGCGAGGCTTAGCCAGCCGGACGCGACTGCTCGGGCGGCCAGGCCCTGGAGGTGAATCACCCGCTGGAATCGGCCGCCAGGTAAGATCGCGGTGTCTGTCCAAAAACAGTAGAGGGCGTAGACCGCGATCGCCGCGGCGACTCCCACCCCGACGGCCCACTGGTTGAAGGGGCTGGCGCTCGTCGTGTCGCTGAGTTCGTCAGCGCTGGAGAGGTAGAAGTCTGTCTTCCGCATCGCATAATCGCCCCCGCGACGGTCCGCGAAGAGCCACCCTCACCCCGGCCCTCTCCCATCCGAAGCGGACGGGCGAGGGAGAAATCGGGGAATGTCGGTGCCGACTGACCGGTTGTCGGGCAAACGAAGCGTTGGGGGATTCGGATCACGAGATTCGTCGGCGGGCCCCCTCACCCCCGGACGCTTTCCCGTCTTGTCGGCGTCCGCCGCTTCGGCGGAAACAGCCGGCGCGGACGTAATGCGGGGCGAGGGGAGAAGAAAAAATGGGGGGGCGCCGGTCGGGATCCTAGGCCTGCGCTGCGCTCCGACCTGGGCTGTTGGATCTCAGCCCGTTGGGCCTAAATACGAAAAGCGGGCATGCGGTGACTCCGCTCAGCAGTCCGCCGAATAGTTCTTGCGTTCTGCGTCGCTGCGGCTGTAGTCTGCCGGGGCCTCGGTACGCACGCAGACTCATTTCCGTGTCAGAAATCTTCTTCAGAAGGGCCGTCCAATGTTTCGCCTCATTACGAAGTCCGTTTTCGATGCTCCGCCAAGGCGTAAGCAGGGCCGTCCGCGTTTTTCGGTCGCTGCGCTGGAATCCCTCGAGGATCGAACTCTCTTGTCGGCAAGCTGTGCGCCGTGCGCCCCTGTTTGCAATAGCGGCGCGGCGTGCCAGTCCATCGAGAAACTGTTGTCCGCGATCGAGAAGACATGCGAGAAGACGGTTTGCCAGTCCTCGTCGAACTGTTGCCAAGGTGGTGGCGATTCGTGCGACGGGCATAGCCAAAAGTGTTGCGATCCTCGTGAAAGCTCTTGCGGCGGGAATTCGTGCGGCGGCGGGGGAAACTCGTGCAACGGCGGAAACTCGTGCGGCGGCGGTGACAACCAAGCCGGATCAACCAAAATTGCCGGTTCGCTCAAATGAAGACCGGGGCGCGTCGCTGGTCGGGGCGCGCCGGGTGCCACGGGTGGCCGGCTTCGCCGCCCGTGCTTTGGGCTTGAATCCGGAATGCGGTGGCCAAACGATGGGCTCGACCGGCTTGCAGCGAGCAAAACACTGGCGGGCCAAAGCTCCCGCCAGTGGCACCCCAGCGTAGCACTTGCGTTCGCCCTCGCTGACGCTTCGGGTTAGTGAATGCGACACACCAACCCGAAGCGTCTCAGCCGTGGCACCCGCCCCGAGCTTCGCCGGCATTCCGTCAGTCGCCGGTCAAGGAGCTCCAAACGCGGCGGAAGAAGCCGGGTTGTTGCGAGTCCGCGGAGGCCGGCGGCACTGGATTGGTGGTCGGCGGCGTGTAGGGGTAGCGGGCCGTCGAATTCGGCTGTGTCGCCGACGACGACTGCGAAGCGGCTGGCGCGGCGTTGGTCGCGGGCGGGTTCGGAGCGGGCCCCGCGGTGGCCGAGCCGACGCCACCCCAACCAAAGGTTCCGTTCCCGGTCGACTGCGACGGCGGGGCCGGATCGCTTTCCGGCCAATGAACCTTAGCCCCCTGTGTCTGCGGACCCCCAACCGCTTGCATAACGCCTCCGGGCGCGGCGGCGGACCGACTTGCGGCATCGTTCGGCGGGTTGAGCGCGGCGACGGGCGGGTTCGCCACTTCGGTCGACATCACCGGAAGCGGACGGTCCAGCGACAAAGCCGGGTGCAACGGGACTTCGTCGGGCAGCATTTCGCGGAGCGAGTTCTCGGCCGCCGTGCTCTTCTTGGTCGACGTCGCTTCGTCGCCGAAATAAGGATCGTGCAGCGGCTTGAGGACAGCGTCGCGGTCGTCGACCACGGGATTAGGAATGTACGAAGGAAAACCGGCACGAGGCATGCCGGGCTGCGGGGGCAATGGTCCGCCGGCTATCGGTTCGGCACCGATCGTCGAGCCGACAGTCGGCAGGGGCAGCGGCGACGGCGCGTTCGGATGCATCACGCGGAGCGCCCCTTGAATCCGCAGGCGGGCCAAATCGTCGCGGCCGGCGTGCAGATCGTCGACCGCCTCCTGCAACATCTGTTCGGCGCGATGGCGGTCTGCTAACTCCGAGGCTTGTGCGGTGGGGGCGCTCGGCGTTGCCGCAGCGGGTGCTGCGGTCGTTGCGCGTGACAGGGGCGCCGGCGGTTGTGCGGCGGCAACCGCTGACGGCGGCAGAGCAGCGCTTGATGCCGATTTCGGGGCCATCTGGTTCGGAAACATCTGATTCGGTGACATCTGGGCTGGCGAACCGCCCGATGACGTCTGCCATGGCGACGACGGCGACATTGGCGACGCCGCCATTGCCGATCGCAACGCCGGTGACTGTGACAACTGTGTCTGTGACAACTGCGACTGTGACTTCGTCGCCGGCGTCGTTTCCGTCTCGAGTCGCCGGCGTGCCCGGGCGATGCCGACTTCCGTAAGCAGGTATTCCGGCTGGTATTCGAGTTTGCCGAACGTCGCGTGGAGAGCCAGGGAGGCCCGCGCGTAACGCTCGGCGTCGCCCAGCCGGTGTTCGTCGAGTGCTTGTAAGCCCTGGTCGAGCATCGTCACCGCGCGGGCTTTGAGACGCTGCTCGGGTGTGGGCGCGGCGGGGACGCGGGGACGCGCGGGCGGCTCGACAGCCGGCGCCACCGGAATGCCTTGTGTCGCGGTGCTCGGCTCGTTGTCGGTTGCAGACGAATTGCTGGACGTCCCCCCGGCACTGGGGAGCCAGGTCTTCGGATGGCTGAAGGGATCGGTCAGCGTGAAGTTTGGGTCGCTGGCGGTCGCCGTCTTGGGGGCCTGCACTTGGCGTTCAGCCGGTTGGGGTGACGGCGTTGGAGCCTGGTTCTCCGTCTGTTGGCCGGAGGAAGCCGGAGCCAGAAATTCGCTCGAACGCTCGCGCCGCTCGACTTCGGCCAGCACGTGTTCCGGCCGCACGTCAAACAGACTGTAGGTCGCATGCAGACCGTCCGCCTGTTTCGCCAATTGGCGTGCCGCATCGAATCGATTGGCGTGCAGCTCGGCATTGGCGCGTCGGAGCAGCTCGAGCGCCTGACGCCGCTGGTCGGTGTCTCCGATCTGGGGCGCCCGGTCGTCGTCCGCGGCGAACGAATCCCCGCCGCTGGCCCACCAAAGCGTGGCCATTAGCCCCAACGAGCCGACAAACGCGAGCGTAAGCCATTTCGATCTCACGGGAGTCCCTCCGCGACGACGATGCTGTGGCAATTCCTCACACGGGCAACCGGCCCTGTTTGCCCGCGTGCGGTTTCGCGCAAGATTTACGTCTTGGGAATAGCCTGTAAGATTTATCGGTTCTATTGATTGCGCCGATTGAGCCTGACCCTGGGGTTCCGAGCCTTCCCGAACGCCTGTTCACAAAGTCGGGCAGGGCCGCAAACTATTTCCGCGTAATTAGTTGCAACTGCCAGTGACTCACCGTTCGCGCCGGAACTGATCGTAAAACGGTCTAATGCTCCGGCGTCCAAAAACTAGACGTTCGTCAGCCCTGATTCGCCAAGCAGAGAACTGAACTCTTATGAAGCCTCGCGGACTGGGACTCTTGGGCTGTTTAGGGTTGGTTGCCAGCGTTTGCCTACTGACGCTGCCGGGCTGCGAAGATCAACCCGACAAGGCTCGTGCCCCCGCGCATCCGTTTTCGGGCCAAACGGTCACCGTCGCCTTCCCGGCCGGGCTTGGCTTCGGCGATTCGTGGCGGGCGGCTCTCGACGAATGGTCCGAGCAGACCGGGGCAAAGTGCAAACTGGCTGAGTACAACCGCGCGGGCGGCGGTCTCAAGGAATTGCCGGCGGGCGACGTTCTCGTCCTGCCTTTTGCCGATCTGCCGACGATCGATGCCGTTAATAAACTGGCTCGGATTCCCGAGGGCACGCAGGCCGGAGAAACCCCCGGCGATTGGATCGACTTCTTCCCCGGCCTGCGCGACCGCGTGCTGACGATCAGCGGGCGGCCGACGCTTGTGCCGATTTCCACCCCGGTGCTGGCCTGTTATCTGCGCAGCGACTTGCTCACGAAAGCGGGACTCAAGCCGCCGCAGACTTGGGACGACTACCGGACGCTGCTCGACACGTTGCCCAAATGGGCACCCGGACTGACGGCCGTCGAACCCTGGGCGCCCGAGTTCCGCTCGACCGTGTTTCTGGCCCGGGCCCTGCCCGATGTGATGAAGCCGGGCAACTATTCGGTCTACTTCGATATCGACACGGGCGCCCCGCTGATCGACTCGCCGGGGTTCGCGCGGGCACTCGAAACATCGCTGGCTCAGGTGCCCAAACTGTCGCCCGACTCGTTGAAGCTCGGCCCGGCCGAGTGTCGTCGCTTGGTGTTCACCGGCAAGGCGGCGATGGCCCTCGCGTTCGAGTCTGGCCGCGCCGACGAAAAGCCGACCGAGCGGGCGGCGGGCGTGTCGCTGACGTTCGTCCGGCTGCCCGGCGTCCGCCAAATCTACGATCGGCAAACGAAGAGCTGGGAGCCTCCGCCCAACGGCGAGATCAACTACGCGACGCTGGCCCCCATTGGTGGGCTGGCAATGGCCGTCGCCAAGTCGACCCCCGCCGACCGCGCGGAAGCCGCGTGGAACCTCGTCAACTTTCTGGGCGTCGAGCGTTTTCAACAGGCGCTCGCCAATGTGCCCAAGACCGTCTCCCGCGAGACCCAACTGGCCAAGGCCATCGATTGGTCGGGCCCCGAGTTACGAACCGACGAGGTCTACAGCTATCTGGGAGTGACCGCCGAAAGCTTGCGCACGGCCAACCTGTCTCCCGAATTGCCGGTTGTCGGGCGGACCGAATTTCGCCAGTCGGTGACCGACGGCATCACGTCCGCCCTGGAGAAGAAGGCGACGCCCGAAGCCGCCCTCGCCGAGGTCGGCAATCGCTGGAAAGCAATTTCGTCAGCCTTCGGCGTCGAGCGGGTCCGCGACAGTTATCGGGCGTGCCTCGGCCTGCGGCCCGTGTTGAAGCTTCCCGATATTGCCCCGCATCGCTGAGGTGTCGACCATGAGCACGATCGAAGTCAGTCGCATTGCCCTGCTCTCGCAAGAGGCCTTCGATGGCGAACCGTGGTACGGCACCTCGTTGTGCAAACTGCTCGAGGGGGTGACGGCCGAACGCGCGGCGGCCCACCCGATTCCCGGAGCCCACTGCATCTGGGAGGAAGTGATGCACGCCATTACCTGGCGGACCGTCGCGATTCGACTCCTTAGCGGCGGGACGATTGCCCCCGTCACGTTCGAGGAAAACTGGCCCAAAGTCCCGGACAGCCCGTCGGCCGCGGCCTGGCAAGAAACGCTCGACGAGCTGGCCCGCACGCAGGGGCATCTCGATGCCGCGATTGTCGCGCGTAACGGACGAACGCCTGCCTGAGAAAGTCCCCAAAAATAAATTCTCGCTCTATGTGCTGGCGCATGGCATCATCCAACACGACGCCTATCACGCGGGGCAGATCGCGCTCTTGAAAAACGCCTTGGCCTGAGCGCCCCCGGGCAGCACTCGCCGGCGTCGGAATTCCGAATCGAACGCCGCTGCTCAGGCGCTCGTCTTCACCGATGGCTGTGCCACACCCGGCTTGGCCGGCGCAGGCGTCAGCTCAGCAGGCTTTGCAGGTTCCGACTTCAGCTCGCTCGTTTTCGGCGTTTCCGGCTTCAACTCGCCACAATCTTCAATGATCACTTTGGCTCGTGGCTTGCCGCTTTGCGACCCGAGGTTTTCGATCTTGCTGACGACGTCCATGCCCTGGACGACCCGGCCGAAGACGACATAGTGGCCGTCCAGGTAGGAGAGCGACTTAGTCGGCCCCGTGCAGATGTAAAACTGCGAGCCGTCGGTATTCGGTCCCCGGTTGGCCATGCTCAGCACGCCGGTCGCGTGCTTCAGCTCGAAATTCTCGTCGTCGAAGCGATCGCCGTAGATCGACTTGCCGCCCTGTCCATTGAACTCGGTGAAGTCGCCGCCTTGGCACATGAACCCTGGAATAATGCGGTGGAACGGGCTCCCCTTGAAGCCATAGCCTTTCTCGCCCGTGCACAGCGCCCGGAAATTCTCGGCCGTCTTCGGCACGACGTCCTGTCGCAACTCGACGACGATTCGCCCGAGCTTCTTGCCGTTGGCCGTGATATCCAAATAGCAGCGCGGGTGCGGCCCGGCTTCTTTTTCTTTCGCCGCAGCGCTACAGCCCGAAGCCAGAACCAAACCGCACAGGGCTACAAAAGTCGACGAGCACCGACGCATCCCAATCTCCAATTCCGAAGTCATCCGTTGCCACAACTCTCTCCGCGCATTCTAGCCCCTCCTTTCGCGCAGGGGCAACGCCCCTGCACCTGGGGCGGATCGGCTTGGGTTGGCGTGGACGGTCGTTTGCCGCGGCTTGTCTTGGGGCGAAGGCTCGAAAAGCGCGCTTCGTTGCGCAGTCTCACCCAAGGACCAGACGTCACACGCCAAGGAGCGCTTTGATGCGGTGTTTGCGAATGGCGGCAGTCAACAGGCCGTGGTCTCGCGTGGTTTGATCGGCGTACAGAACGGCGAATTTGGCGATGGCTCGGTCGAGACGGTCGGATTCGCCGCAATAGGAGGACAGCGCCACCGGATCGCCGGTGCGGGCGTGCCCCTTCGCCAGAATTCGCCCGCAGAGGGCCGCGTACTCGCACAGCGTCGGACCGTGCAGTTCGGCAGCGTCCAACCGAGCTTTGTGGTCAGCCAGTTGCCGCACCAGGAAGTGGTGCTGGCCGATCGTCGTCCAGCCCAAGAGCGGGTCCGACTCGGTCTGCAAGCGATGCTGGCCCTCGGCGACGCGTCGTCCCTGGTGAGCGGGAACTTGTACGTTGGCGAGATAGGCCGCGGCGCACGCCTCCCGCGCCTCCTTCACCTGCAGCACGATCGCGTCGTCGCGTTTTTTGCCCAGGCACAGCACGAGGTAGTTTCGCAGGGCCACGCTCCCCGTCCCGGCGACTTTGAATCCGACCTGGACCGGATGGTAGGCATCGAAGACGAGCTGGCGATCGGGCCCCAGCGTCTCGCGGTACTCGGCCAGCGACGCGATCACATCACGGACGACACTGCCCGAAACGCGCCGCAGCAGCGGCGGATCCTCGCGAAAACGCGGCGCAGGGGCTCGGTGGGATCGTGTGGACGGGCGGCCGTTTGTGCAGTCCGTATATTTCTCCAGCACGTATTGCGAAGTGACCCGCTCCGCCTTCGCCAAGACTTTGCGGACTAGCGGGACCTGACTGCGACGGCGGATCTCATACTTGGCCAGCTCGAACACCGACAGCTTCGAGAATTCGCAGACGGCCCGACGATATTCGGCAACAAACGAAAGCACCGCGTCGCGGCAGCCGGACTCGCTTTCCCGCGCGACCCGTGCCGCCAGCACCAGGCTGGTCGCCATTCGTTTGACGTCCCATTCCCAGGGGCCGGGCATCGACTCGTCAAAGTCGTTGAGGTCGAACACCAAATGCCCGTCGGGGGCCGCGAACGCGCCGAGGTTGCCGACGTGCGCGTCGCCGCACATTTGCACGTTCAGCCCGGTCGTCGGCCACTGTGACAAGTCGAACGCCATCAGTGCCGCCGCCCCGCGCAAAAAGCCGAACGGAGACGCCGCCATGCGGCCCATCTTGATCGGCAAAAGGGCCTTCAAACGCTGCTGGTTGATGCGGGCCAGCATTTCGAGCGTATGGGGACGATTGGCCGCCGGTTCCCAGTCGCCCAGCGCCGTGCGGCCAATCACCTTCCGCAGGCCGCGGCCATGGTCCTTTCGCTCGCGAATTGTGGGGATCAGAAAGCGTCGGCCGTTTTCGAGCACGGAACCTACCTTTGGTCATTGGGAACGAGTTTTGGCCCGAGTCGGATCCCTTCCCCGATTACGCTCCGTCAGTCGCGACGCCCATCAGGCGCAACGTCTTTTGGTCACGATCGCCTTCGAAGTACTTGTCGAGCAAACGATGAAACACCGATCCACGCGGTGAGATCTGGGCAAACAAAGTCGCGCACGATTTGAGCTTGAGATCGTCCGGAGAGCCGAAGATCGTGTGCGCCGATCGTCCCTCGATCTTGAGTGCGGCTTCGCAGCACTCGATGAGCCGCGGACCAAGGACGGGATGCGCGAGGTAGGCCTTGGCCTCGGCCACGCTCTTGATCGAGTATTTCTTCGACGTCGAGCTTTGCCCCAAGCCCTCGAACTGCGGAAAGATATACCAAATCCAATGGGACCGTTTTTGACCCCACTGGATTTCTTCGAGCGCCCGCGCATAGTCGCTGTCTTGAGCGCGCACAAAGCGGTTCAAATCGTGAGGATCGCTGGAACCTTCCGACACGCGTTTTCCGCCTGCTTGCTGAGCTTTGTCCGGCCTGGCCGCTGGCACCACGAGTGGTCCGTCCATCGCTATCTGACAGGTATGGGTGCCATGCCCACCGAAACTGGTGGGCATGGCACCCGACATTTAGCGGTAAACACACCACTAGTTTAACCGCTCGGGGAGGCGGCGGGGTCAGTTCGGTTGCGGAATACGGCCTAGGCGGCGGTCGAGGTTCCGCAGGCAATACTGCCGCAGCAGAAACCAAAGGCCCGCGTACAGGGCGAAGTGCCACAGAAAGGGCCGATCGCGTTCGAGGAGCCTGCCCGGCAAACCGGATGAATTTGTCGCCATCTTTTGGATCGCGGCCACCGCGTTGAGCGGGCTCAGCACCAGGACAAATTCTCTCACGGCCGGGCCATCGAGTTGAAACTGACTCAGGATGGCCAGCGCCACGGGTGGCGCCAGGGTCCAGATCGCCAGCGTCGAGACCGTCACCACGATGGCGATCAGTTGCGTTCGCATCCTGAGCCCGAATCCGGTCGCCAGCCATTTCACGCAGGGGAGATAGATGAGCGTGAGGATTGCCAGGACCAGATACCGACCGGCCCCGGGCGATTTCCACCAGAACTGAAAACCGATGAAGCTGACCAAGGGCGCCAGGAGCACCAACATCAGGCGATCGACGCCCGCCAGTTTTTGCTGCAGGATTTGGCGACCGGAAAGAGGCGCGGTCAACAGCACGGCGAGCGTCTGCCGCGAACGTTCCTGCGACACAATGCTCGCCGCAAACACGCCGACCAGCAGGACGGCGCTGACCCAGGTGATTGCGAGCACAATCACCAAGCCCTGTTCCTGGATGGCGGGCGCCGCTTTGAGGCGGATCGCCGGCACCAGAATCACCACGGGCAGTTCCAACGCCAAGAGCACGCGTGCCAGATAGCGGGGTGTGCCGAAGGTGCGTTTGCGCGTCTCGCGCCAGCGGATCGGCTCGCTCGACGGCAGGCTCGCGCGGTCTCGCCAAACGACGATGCCGCCGGCCACGCCGTTGATCACCTCGAAGAAACGATCGATCTTTTGGAAAAGTGGTGGCACGCTCCGCGGCGCACTGGACGAGGCCCGCGCGGACAGAACGAATTCGGCAATCGAGAGGCAGGCGACCGTCGAGAAGAGGCAAAAACCGGCCGACGTGAGCGCGCCGATATCGACAACGTTGGTCGAGCCCGAGAGCGTGGCCACTGGGAACGTACAGCAGACGCCCGAACAAACCCACGGGAACAAAAGCGACCCGACATAAGTCGCCCCGAGCGCCTGCGCCGTCGTCGCCGACCAGCTCGAGCACATGATGCCGAACGCCCCCAACTCGAGGCACACAATCGTCAGCAAGGCAATGCCCAACAAGAGCTGACCCACCGTCACGCCGCCAAAGGTGTACGTGATCGCCAAAAGCGGGAACGACAAGAACACGAACGTCAGCACGGGAGCCATCCGACTCAAGTATTTCTGTAACACGATCTGCATCGGCGTCAGCGGGCTCAGCAAGAGCAGCACGAGCGTCTCTCGCTGCCTCTCGCCGGCAATTGCCCCGGCCGTCAGCAGCGGGATGACCAGATACATGGCGATCATCTGGAATAGGAGCAGAATCCCGAAATAGCTCGACCCGCGGCCGAGCGTCTGCCGGGCCGAAGCCCCCGTGCCGAGATTCGCGTAGAAGAGCACGACGGTCGACGTGAACAGCACCAGTCCGTAGGCGAAGCGAATGATGTAGGTCCGCCGTTGCGCGGCTTGCTCGGTCAGGTCCTTGACCAGCACCGGCAAACGGAGCGAGGCCAGCGGCAGCCGGCGCAACGCGGACATCACGCGGTCCGGCCCTCCGTCAATTTAAGGAAGGCGGTCTCGAGCTCGACTGATTCCGGCTGAAACATCCGCACCGACGCACCGGCCGTGCGCAGTTCTTCGAGCAGCGCCTCGGCGCCAGTGCCTCGGCCCGCACGCGAATCGAGAGCCGATCGCCCCGAGCCTCGACGCTCTCCACGCCGCGGATTTTGCGGACGCGACCCGTCAGCTCGTCCGACGCGTTGACGACCTGGGCGTGCACCAGCTGCATCAGCCCCAGTCGCCGATTGATTTCCGCCAGCGGCCCCTCGAAGACCAGCTCCCCCGCCTCGAGAATGCCGATCTGCGAACAGAGCTGCGATAGCTCGTGCAGGATATGGCTCGAGATCAGGATTGTTTTGCCCATCCTCGCGAGTTCCTTCAAGATCTCGCGGATTTCGATGCGGGCCCGCGGGTCGAGGCCGCTGGCCGGCTCGTCGAGCAGCAGCAGATCGGGATCGTGCAACAACACGCGGGCCAGCCCCAACCGCTGCTGCATGCCGCGCGAGAGGGCGACCACCTGCGCGTCGATCTTGTGCGCCAGATCGGTGAGGGCGAGCAGATCGTCGATCAACTGCGGACGCGTCGCCTCGGCCAGGTCGTAGGCGGCAGCGAAGAAGTGGAGATATTCGCGAACGGTGAGATCTTCATAGAGGCCGACCGCATCGGGCAAATAGCCGATCTTGCGGCGAATCCGAGTCGGATCGGAGCGAATTTCGATCCCGTCGATCTTGGCCCAGCCGGCGAACGGCTCCTGCAACGTTGCCAGGACGCGGATCGTCGACGACTTGCCCGCCCCGTTGGGGCCGATGAATCCGAACACGCCGCCGCGGGGAATCGAAAACGAAATCCCCCGCACAGCCTCCACCGAGCCGTACTTCACCCATAGGTTGAAGATCTCCACCATCGGCGGAGCGCCGTTCGTGCGGCTGGCGGTCGTGCCGCTGGCGGTGGGGTCGTTCATGGGGAGTTTTTTCCGCCTCGGGTCTTGTCGGCGGTCGCGGGTTGTGCGGTGCTCTGACCGTCGTCGTCGGTTGCGGTCCGCGATTTGCGGATCACGTGACGAAAGACAATCAGATCTTCGCCGCGAATCACAGCCACGTGAACGAGCCAGGTCGCGAAGTCGGCGTCGTCCAGCACGGCCAGATCTTCGAGATCGCCGGCCCCGTTGGGAGACACGCCGAAGAGAATCGACATCAACCCAAAATCGGTGCGGCGGCCGAGGCTGGTCAGCACGTCGGGCCATTCCGCGAATCGCTCGGCCGAACCGCCCGCGATCGCCGGGAAGGGGTTCGCCAGCGAGTCTTTGCCGGTTGCGAACAGCAAGGCGCATTCGGGCAGCACGCCCCGCAGCATCTTGACGGCCTGCGCGCGTCCCGATTCGGTCGCGAGATCGAAACGATCGAACGCGGCCCAGTCGATCTGCGGAACCTCGACATCGGAGCCGACGCGGGTCATGCGGTGCATGGCGGGGGACCACTGCTTCGACAACCAGCTCACCGTGTAGGCCGCGGGCAAAATGCCCTCGTAGAGGAGCTTTTGTTCGACTGCGCACGGGCAGTTCGTCAAGTGGGTCCTTGAGGGGGTCCGGTTGGTCGCTGCCGATTTGGGCGGGCTGCACGTCGGTCTTAGCGAATAACCCGTCACGGACGTCGGCCGTCAACATGTGCGTGTCGGCCGTGATCACGTGTATGATCCGCGACGTCCGCAACGCCCGGCCGTCCCTCGCGAGGTCGACGATCACGAGGCTGTTGCGGTGATCCGTGTTGCCGCTGTAGTAGCCGGCAATGGCCACCGTGATCGCGGTGAACAACAGCGAGACGATCGGGAAGACGATCCACGTGAATCGCCGCCGTCGCAGCCAGCCCAGAATCCAATAATCACCCGGCGCGACGACGACCAGGAACGACGCCAACAATCCGATCACAATGCCGAACGGCACGACGCGGACGTCCGCCGGGAACAGCATGTCGCGTAGCGCGTTCGCGGCGGCGGGGGGTTGCGTCACCAGGCCCCCAACGTCCGCGTAGGGCGAGTAGTGGATGTCCGTGCGAACGAGCATTTTCGGCATCGCCGCGCCGGTTACCGGCAGTAACGGTTTTGGGGGCGGCGGGTCGGGCATCTGCCATGTGCCGCTTTTCAGGATCGAGTCGACCTGGTCGGAACGGACGTTCCACAAATGGGTGACGGCGCGAATCCACTCGGCGCCATCTGCGTCCCGGCCTTCGCTCGGCGCGGCCGCGCCCTTAGCTGACATCGACGGAATCGATCGCAAGATCAAGATCCGTCCGAAACCGTGGTTGCCCGAAACGAGTTGATTGGGATCGCCCGGGCCGAGCGGCGACAGGCGGCCCAGCGCGTCGATTTGAAAGCTGCCAAGATCGAGACTGGTCACCTTCGCGAGGAAACGGCAATGCGCGTCGGTGAGCACTCCGCTGGGAACGACGACCAGTCCGCCCCCCGATTCGGTCCAGGTGCCGATGGTCTCGAGTTGCCGGGCCGAGAGCGCGGAAAAGTGCTGCCCCACCAAGACCACCACGTCGTAGGGATAGAGTCCCATCGGATCGCCCAGGATGCGGTGCGGGTCGAGTTCGGTGGAATAGGTGGCGAAGTTCTGGCGGTTCAGCTTGCGCGGGCGGAAATCGTCGAGCGAGAGCGACCGCACCAGTTGGCCGACGTCGACTTCGTTGAGCCCGGGAGCGGCGATCACGAATTGCCGCGTGCCCCGCAGCGAAATCAACAGGTCGTGCTTTCCCAGGTCGAACGTTTTGCGGGCCGACTGCAGCACGACGCTCACCTGGAACTCCGTCGGCGTCCGAATGCAGGTCAAACTGGGGAGCTGGATCGAATAAGCCGTCGACGAGTCGGCGGCGATGACGACCGGGGTCGTGAGAAACCGCAGCTGCAGAATTCCCTCGTCGTAGAAGGTCAGCTCCAGGGGCCCTTCGATCACGTCCGGGAACGTGGAAGTGAAATCGATCTGCAGCGGAAAGGGCGCTCCGTTTCGCATCACGGGGGCCGGCAACTTGAGCCGCATCTCCAGCTTGCCCGGCACCTTCTCGAACGGCCGGCCCTGCGCAGCGGCGAGCGCCGGCTCGAGCCCGAGCGCGAAGCACAGGCCGAGCGCCGAAGCCAGGCAGAGAGCGCGGTTCAAATGAGACATGGGATGTTCGGTGCCGTCGTAGGCGATTGGCCCCTCGAGCCCTGGACCATGCGGGCGGCTTTTGCCGATCTGACAAGAGGGCCCGACGGGCCGAAATTGTCTGCCAAAACGCCCGATCAAACGCCGCCGGGCCCGAAAACTGCCGGTTGACTCGGCTCACGGCGCCCCTCAAGATACAAAAATGCCTCCGCAATCGATGCGCGGCGCAGTGCGCAGGCAGTGCTACCCTTCCGGCCGCGTCCGGCAGATCGTCCTCGCATGCCCCTCTCTTTGCAGCAGCAATTCCGCAGCGAGTCGCCCGACCTGCCGCGAACGCACCCCGAATATGTGCTCCGGCTGGTCGACTCGGCGCTGGCGTCGGCCCGCAAGGCCGGGGCGAGCGACATCCACTTGCTGCCGGGCGAGGACGGCCTGGCAATGTCGTGGCGGATCGACGGCGTGCTGCACCCGATCGAGCTGCTGCCGCGGGCGATCGCTCCCAATATCATCGCGCGGCTCAAGGTGATGTCGCAGCTGTTGACGTATCAGACCGACGTGCCGCAAGAGGGCCGCATTCATCTCCTCGAAGGCAATGCCGAAACGCGGGTGAGCACCTTCCCCACGCTGTTCGGTGAGAAGTGCGTCATTCGGCTGTTCGCCGGCTCGAATCGCTATCGGCACGTCGACGACCTGGGCTTCGACCCGGAGCTGGCCGGGAGTTTGAAGTCGATGCTCGCGCGGCGCGGCGGCATGATCCTGATCAGCGGGCCGGCCGGCAGCGGTAAAACAACGTCGATCTACGCTTGCCTGCGCGAGATCACCGAGCGCGAGGAACACCCCCGCAGCGTCGCCACGCTCGAAGACCCGGTGGAAGCCGTGATGCCCGGCGTCGCCCAGTCGCAAGTGCGGCCGATCGCCGGCTTCGACTACGAAACGGGACTCAAGTCGCTGCTGCGGCAAGATCCGGAAGTGATCGCAGTCGGAGAGATTCGCGACCGCACCACCGCACAGGTCGCCGTGCAAGCCGCGCTGACCGGCCATTTGATCCTCACCACGTTTCACGCCGGCAGCGCCTCCGAGGCACTCAATCGGCTGCTCGAGATGGGGCTGGAGCCCTACCAGGTGCGTAGCGCGGTGCTCGCCATTCTCAACCAACGGCTGTTGCGTCGCTTGTGCGATTGCGCGACCGAATCGCAGGACCCGAAAGACCGCCTGGGCTTGCCCGTCGAGCGCGTGCGGGTGTCGGCGGGTTGCGAGAAATGTCGCGGCACCGGCTACCAGGGGCGATTTCTCATTGCCGAGCTACTCATCCCCGAAGCGCACGGAGTCGGCCGCTCGATCCTCGAGCGGAGTGACTCGATCGAGCTGGAACGCCGCGCCGCGACCGCCGGCATGAAAACCCGCTGGCGCCGCGCTGCCGAGGCGGTCGACGAGGGAATCACCAGCCCGGTCGAAATCCGCCGTGTGTTGGGATTTAGCAGCGATTGAGGGCTGCTCGCCGCGCACTCTTCACGATTTCTCCACGAGTGCTTCGTCGCCCCATCCTCCAGGCGTCGTAAATCCATGTTCTTGGCGAGCACTGCGGCACTGTTCTCGCTCCGGTCTGGCATTTTTCAGTCGGAGAATCCATAATTGCTCGATTCTTCCGGGCAAATGTGGCTGGTCCCTGCGCCGAGTGGGACTCGTGCTTTTGGCCCCTCCGCGGAAATTCGGGCCACGCGGCGGTGCGGCTGAGAGCGAAGAATCTGCCACTTCCCGGGCGACGATCCGGGTTCGGGTTCGATCTGGTTGTTGAGGGACTATGGCGAAAGAAGAAGCGATTCAAGCCGAGGGCCGCGTGACCGAGGCCCTTGCCAACACGCAGTTTCGCGTGCAGCTGGATAACGGTCACGAAGTGCTCGCGCACGTCGCGGGCAAGATGCGCAAGCATTTCATCCGAATTGTGCCAGGCGATCGGGTGATCGTCGAAGTGTCACCCTACGATCTCAAGCGCGGTCGCATCACGTTCCGCGAGCGCTAGCCCGCGATCCGCTCATGGATGATGCCACGGAAGATCCCTCGCCCGCGCCGAGCGCGCTCGCGCGCGTGCAACTCTTCACGGACGGGGCCTGTCGCGGCAATCCGGGGCCCGGCGGCTGGGCTTTTATCCTGCGGCATCCATCGACGGGAGTCGAAAAAGAGCACTTCGGCAGCGCGCGGATCACCACCAATAATCAAATGGAGTTGATGGCCGTCATCGAGGGGTTGGCGGCACTCAAACGGCGCTCGGCGGTGGAGGTGATCACCGATAGCGCGTATGTCGCCAAGGGAGCCACCGAGTGGCTGCCGGGCTGGAAGAGAAATGGCTGGCGGCGGCGCGAAAAAAACCGCTGGGCAGAAGTCAAAAATGTTGACCTCTGGCAGCGGTTGGACGAGCTACTCGCGCGACACGAAGTGAGATTCACCACGGTCGCCGGCCACAGCGGCCACCCCGAAAACGAGCGAGTGGACGAACTGGCCGTCGCGGCGGCCCTAGATCAAAGCGCGGCTAAGCGACCAAGCAGGCCGCTGTGTCCAGACGCCTTGGCGAGCGGGGCTTACTGCTTGTTGGCGTTCTTGGCAGCGTTCTGGATTGCATCGACGGTCTTCTCGGCCGCCTGCTTCACCTTCCCCGCCGCCTGGTCGATCTTTCCTTCGCGCCGCATCTGATCGTTATCGGCAATCGCCCCGGCGGCTTCCTTGACGCGACCTTTAATTTCTTCGGCTTTACCGGTCATTTTCTATCTCCTCAGTCGAGTTGCGTGGCTAAGAAACGCATTCCGAGTAGATGCAAATGCAGTGCCGGCGCCGCCCAGGTCAAAAGCTGCTCGTTTCCTTCCTGACGGCCCAGCTCGCGCTGGTAAAAGGCATACCAGCGCGGCCGGAACTTCCCTACAATCCGCCCCGCCTGCTGCACCCTAGTCGGCCCGCCCGACGAGCGGAGTTGCAGGCGATCACTCTCGCAGAGCATTCGCTCGTATCTCTCGCGTTCGCCAACTCGGCATCACGCCCGTCAAGGATGACGTCCCGTGAGACTCGGCTTCTACACCTATAGCTACACCGATCGATTGCGCCTCCCGCTGGAGAATTGTCTCAAGCGGATCGCCCGCGCGGGCTACAGCGGCGTCGACATCTCCGGGACCGATGGTCCCTCGACCGATCCGCGCTCGGTCACTCCGACATCGCGCCGGCACACGCGTCGCACCGCCGAGCGGCTCGGGCTCGCGGTCGAAGCCGTGATCACGCACGCGCCGCTGGCCGACTCGCTCGTCGATCCCGACAAGGACCCGCTCGATCTGGCCGGAACGGTCGACCTGGCTGTCGACGTCGGCGCCGACGTCGTCACGTTTCACATGGGTGGCTACCCACCCGACGCCTCTCGCGAGAATTTTTGGCAAGCGATCGTCGCCGAGATTCGCGACGCGGCGGATTACGCGGCCGCCCGGAGAGTTTTTCTGGCGGTCGACGGCATCTGGCCCGATTGGATCGACGATTCGCCCGACACACTCGAACGGCTATTTCAGGACGTCGGCTCGCCCGTTTTCGGCGTCAACTTCGACCCGTGTTACCTGGTGCTGATGGGTCTCGATCCGGCGGCATTCGCCCGCCGGTTTGCGTCGCGGATCGTCCACGCCCACCTGAAAGACCACATCGGCCGTTATCCGAATTGGACGCATCTGATTCCAGGCCGCGGTGCGATGGATTACACCAAAGTGTTCGCGGCCCTACAGGACATTCGCTTCACGCGTTCGTGCTCGGTCGAGTGTTTTACCAACATGCCGTTTGACGAGGCCTGCGACGCGGGTTTCCGCGCGATGACGGCGGCCGCTCAGAAAGAGAGCGTCCGTTTCGAGCCTTCGCCCCACGCCCTGCCCCCAGCCCGGATCGCCCACCAGGCTGTGCCGCTGAGCTAGCAGCCGCGCGCAAGTCATCCGTCAATCGCGAATCGCGCTGGGTGCCATGCCCACGGCTCGGCGTGGGCATGTTTTCCACTGCGAATCACGCATGCCCACCGAAACCGGTGGGCATGGCACCCGACAATGAGCGGTAGACGCACAACTAGTCGGCGATCTTCCACAGATGCTCATCGCTGCGGACGTAGATCGCCTTGTCTGCGAGGGCGGGCGTGCCGAGGATGCCTTCCTTGAAGTCGTGCTGATTAGCGATCCGGCCGCGTTCTTTGCCGAGCTCGACCACCTGCCCAAGGCCGGCGTCATTGAAAAAGTAAATCCGCTGCCCGGCCACGATGGGCGACGCGTAAAAGGTCCCGGTCAGCCGCAGTCGCCAATCGACGTGGCCGGTCTTGGCGTCGGCCGCGATCAGCACGGGTGCCCCGGTGACGCTGTAAACGCGTCCCTGGTAGTACGTGAGACTGGCGTAACCCGGCCCTAGCGGGGCCATATGCCAGCGTTTGGCAGGCGTCGCGGCGGGTGACGAGCAAGCCAAGGCCGTAATCCCGTTGGAGGGAGCGAAGATCAGACCTTCGCCGAAGGCCGACGACGCGACCGTCGAGGCGCCTTCAGTGTAGGTCCAGACCAGCTTGCCGGTCTTGGGACGCACGCCAATCAGCCCCCCCGATCCTTGCAGAGACAACGACCTCATCCTCGGGGCCGGCGCCGCGAAGAATGAGGGGCGAAGTCCAGTTGTCGCGGTGCGGCCGCTCGAGCTTCCAGCGCGTCTCGCCCGTTTCGATGTCGAGTCCCATGGCAAAGGAATCGTCGTCGGTCTCGACCTGTACGATTGCCGTGTCGCTGCAGATCACGGGCGAGGAGGCCATCCCCAGGCTGTTGCTCGCGTTGGGGTATTCGTAAGTCAGTCCGCGAAACCAGAGCAGCTTCCCATCGCGATCGAGGCAGGCGACGTCGTTCGTCGAATAGAAGGCGATGATGCGCTGTCCATCGCTGGCGGGATTGGAGCTGGCGACCGACATTTTCGGATGGCACTGCGTGCGGCCGGTCGCCCAAAACTGACGATCCCAGAGACAGCTTTCCATCGGCCGCCTCGAAGGCCAGCACATGCAGGCGTTCTTGCTCGTGGCCGCTGCAGGCCGTCACATAAACTCGATCGCCGACGACAATCGGGCCCGAAATGCCGCGGCCCGGCAGCGACGCCGTCCAAGCGTTGTGGTCGAGACGGGCCGGACCTTCGCCCGCCGCCACGCCGTCGACCTTGTTGCCGCGAAATTGCAGCCAGTCCGCGGCCGATCCGCACGCGCCGATGCTGGACCAAATGGCGAGCGTCAGAAAGCCGGCGACGAGCGCTCGAAGACCGGTCGCTCGACCTACGTCGGACGTCGTGCACGAATTCTTCATCACCGACCTCCGACGATCGCAGGCTCGCCGGAGGCGATGCCTCGGCCGCTCGCATCGCAGACCCGCAGCTGAAACTGATAAATCTGGGCCCAATCCTCGGTTTGCTCGTTCTGACACACCTTCAGCAGGATCACGTTTTCGCCGGCCTTCATGGTCACCGGGATGCGGTACTGATCGAGGGCCATGCCGCGGTGGTATTCGTTGCGGGAGAACAGCTTGGTCCCGTTCACCCAAATCTTCCAGGCGTTGTCCGTCCCCAGCCGCAATTCGACGGGACGCGACGTCGGGCTTTGGAAATGCGTGAGCAGATACATCGCCGAGCCCTTGTAGTTCTTAATCTGCTTGGCGATATCGACGATGCCGTAATCGCCCTGGCTATCGACCGTTTGCCAGACGACGTTTCCGATCTGGCCCTTGTAAGACGCACCCAGCCGAATTTCCTTCTCGGGCGGATAGACGGCTTCCAGTCCGTGGCCGCCGTGGTTATCGAACGGGCCAATCACCGAGTAGTGGGTCAAAAAGGCGAAGTGCTTGGAGATATCCACCTTTTCGCCCAGCTTGCCGAGGGCCTGCGCGATCGATTTCACCTGATCGTCGGCGAGTGCTCCGGCGAGAGCTTCTCGATAAAGCTTCACAGCTCGCGGTTTGTCGTGCGCCGCGTCGACTTTCGCCGCTTCGCTCATCCGCAAGGCGACGGCGTCGCGACGAAGCTCGGGGGCCGGGTCGAGGAGCATGCCGGGAATCAGCCGCGCGGAAGCGGTCGGATCGACCTTGGCGAGCCATTCGTAGGCCAGCCGCCGCGCGCGAGGATCGTGGGACGTGCCGCGGACGTAGGCCTCGATTTCCGTGACGGGAAGCGGCCGTTTCGCACGCACATTCTCGTCGGCCAGCGTCTCGAACGCATTGCGGAGCCAGTTGGCGGCCAGAGGCCCGGCCCCGTCGAACGACCGCAGGATTTTGGGCAAAGCGGAGACATCGGCCGCGGCCAGGCTTTGCATGGCCCGCTGGGCTTCCAGATGTCCTTCGCCCCCTTTATCGACCGCCCGCACGAGGGCCAGCGATTTTTCCACGCTGTCAGTCGAGGCGGACTTCGGCGCGGCCGGGACGCGAGCGGTCCAACCGTCGACGATCAACGAGACGCCAAACAGAATCGGCACAATCAGACAAACGAACCGTCGCATGCTTCTCCTCGCAGGCACGCCCGCGCTGACCCGTGCGCATCGGGCCGGCGAGAATGGACCCTTCAGGGATATTTTTTCCGCAGCCAAATGTCAACAAACATGGGGCGGAAAGCGGCGGGTCAAGGAGCGGCGCACGCAGTAAGCGGCTCTTAAGAGGCCGGCGCGGCCGAGCCGAATGTGGCCGGCTGCACGCGAGCGGGCGGCAGAGCGAGCGGGGCGCCGGTCGGCACGATCAACCGTTGCTCGAGCCAGTCGAGCAGGTCGGCCAGGGTGTTCGACCAGTCGAGCTCGTTGAGCAGCTCGTGGTAGTGGTCGGGAAACATCCGGATCGTCTTGTCCGTGCTCCCAATTCGCTGCAGCCAGCCCTGCGGTGCCGTCGGATCGACGATCAAATCCGCGCCGGCCTGCAGCACGAGCGTCGGACACGAGACCTGTTCCGCCAGGTCCCAGACCGTCCGCAGGGCGTTCCGCATGGCGAAATACCAGGCCGCCGTGACCGACTGCCGAATCAACGGATCGGCGTCGCCACGGATCAGGGCTTCCTGGTTCCGCGTCGAATCCTCGCGACGGGTCCGCTTGCGAAACCGGCTCCGAGGCCGCACCAGCGACACCAGCTTCGCCATCGCTACGGTGAAGGGCGAAATGCGGACCCGCATGCCCAACAGGGGCGACAAGAGCGCCAGGGCCGAAACATTCTGGGGGAACTGCTGGACGAAGCGGGCCGAGATCAGTCCGCCCATGCTATGGCCGACGAGCACCGTGTTTTGCGAGCGGAGCCCGCTCTCGTCGAAGATGCGTTTCAGGTCGGCCACGTACTCGGAGAAGTCGTTGACGTGGATGTGGTCCCCGCCCGACTGGCCGTGGCCTCGCAGGTCGGGCAGCACCACGTTCCAGCCCCGGGCGACCATGGCTTCGGCCACGTGCTGGTAGCACTGGCCGTGCTCGGACATGCCATGGACCAGGAGCACTGAGCGGTCGGCATCCCGCGAGTCGGTCTGATAACGGCGGACAAAAAGCGCGACCCCGTCGTCCGCCTTCAAAAAGGCTTCCTCGAACCGCATAAATCCCAGCCGTGCGTCTTGAAGCGACACGGGCCGGATGCGACCGTCCGTCCCAGGGACGGCTCACACGGACCGTTTCGCTGTTACGTTCTCGGCGTCCGCCCGGGCGCTCCGGGCCGCTTCCGCTGAGAATCGATTGCAAACGCAACGCAAATTCGATTCCGCTTTCCTAGGTATCGACGAGGGCGACCCCTCGCTGCCGCCGATTCCAGGAAATTTCCCTGCAAAACTGCCGATCCGAGCGGGCGGAACCCTGTACGCTCGGTCTCCAAATGGCCGCCTGGTGGGCGTCAATCGCCCACCCCGAGCGACCAATCAATTTTAGACCCTGCTGAAGCGGGCATTTGTCCCGCGAGTCGGTCCGGCGAGGGTTTCCCCAACCAAATTAGGAGGACAGTTGGAAAAAACTAGTCGACTTCGACAAAAAACAGCGCTCAGGACTCTTTCATTGCCCAAGCCGCGCGTTATCTATAGGAACTTGCTGCTTCGTCGCTTCAAGAAGAACGCGGAGATATCGATCGATCGGGCGGACTCGATCGGCGGCGAGCCGCCCCCTGAGCATTCAAAACCCAGTGCCTCAACGAGGAACGCGCATGGCCACGAAGAAAAAGGCGAAGACGACCAAGGCGTCCAAAAAGAAGGGCAAAATGGCCAAGGGCAAGAAAAAAGCCCCTAAGGCCAGTATTGCCCGCAAAAAGGGCGCGGGCAAGAAAGCTCCGGGCAAAAAGGCGGCTCCCAAGAAGACCGCTAAAAAAGCCCCCCGCATGGCCGCCGCCAAGAAAGCCAAGCCGGCTCCCAAACCCGCCGTGCAGAAGAAGCCCGCCGTTCCGAAACAAGCCCAGCCAAAACCGGCCCCGCCGAAACCGGCGCAGCCGAAGCTACACCCGACGACCCCGGCGCCGAAGCCCCCGGCTCCGAAGCCCGCGCCGCCGATGATGTCGCATCCGGCTCCGACGCCGGCCCCCGCGCCCTTTACGCCGCCGGCTCCGGCTCCCATGCACCAGCCGCATGCCCCCGAGCCGCTTGAAGACGATGACGACGACGATTTCGGGTCGACTGAGCGCTGGTAGTCGGCTCGGCTGGTAATAGACCACGCAGGAAATAGACTGCGTCTCAGCCGCACGCAGCACGAATGACGCACCGTCGGACGTCATTGGTGCTGCGTCGTTTTGCCGCCTAGCGCTTGTACGTATCGAGCTTCTGGTAAGGCGGCGAGAGGGCCAACACGGCGAGCGCCGTCGAATAGACCTCGCCGAAGCCCGTGTCCGAGCTGAACGATTCGGGGTCCCACGATCCGTCGGTGTGCTGGTGCTCGGCCAGCACGTGCAGCAGGCGGGGGTAAAACTCGCGGAAGCTCGATCCACCCAGTAAGCCCATCGCCTGGCTGCAATAAAACGCGCTGTAGTGATAGCGGTCGCCCGGCGGCCACGACTGGTTGTACTGCTCGAACGGATGTTGCTGGATCCAGCTGGCCGCATCGAGCACGGGTTGGCTGACCGGCTCGCCGCCGAGCAGCAAGCAGAGGATGCCGCCGCCCACCGTGGCCCGCGTGCAATGCCGGCGCTTGGGCTCCGTGAGCACGTAAACAAAGCCGCCGAGCTTCTTGTTGAACGTGCGATGGACGAACCGCAGGCCCGCTTTCACCCAGGCGTCGGGCACTTTGAATCCCGCCTTCTTGGCCGAGTGCAGGAACATGATGTTCCAGGCCGTGACCGAGAGATCGGAGTCATTGCGCTGGTTCTGCTCGATGTAGCGCCAGCCGCCGTTCTCTCCCGCCACCGTCTTGGGCCGCGACTGTTGGGCATGCGTAAACATGAGCGCCTTGCGGATTGCTTTGTCGACCCGGTCGTGGCGTTCCGAGTCGCGGCGGACGGTTTCGGCCTCGCGGTCATGCGTCTGGAATTTCAGCCGGCCCGTGTAGGTGTAGACGTCGGCCAAAGCCGTGCCGCAGATGGCGTGCGTATAGGCCGCCGCGCGGGTCCAGAAGAACGACTCCCTCGAAGTCTCGGGGGTGATCGCGCCGGTTTCCGCATCTTGAAAGCCGAGGATGAAATCGACGGCCTTCTCCATCAGCGGACCGTATTCCCCCTCGCTCGGCCGGTGCCCCCGCGACATGAATGCCATCAGGCACAGCCCCGTGACGGCCGGACGCGCCATCGGCGGGCCTTGAAACGAGCCGTCGGCATTTTGGTGGGCGGCCAAATATTCGAGCGCGTGGTCGACCGCGTTGTCGACGATCTTCTTTTCGTCCGGCTCCAGGTGCAGGCGGTCTTCGCTGGGCGGCTCGGGGCGGATCGCGCGGAGCGGTTCGCGCTCCGGCTTTGGCAAATCCTCAGACAATCCCGAATGCCGTGGGCAGACCGCCAGACAGACTGTCAGCACCAACAGTAAAACGTCAGGGCGGCGCACTCCGCGCCTTCCGACGGGCATCATCCGCATGTCCGCTCTCAACAAGCCCGCAGCAACCGTCTTTGACAATATACGCGGTTTGCGGCCCGGCCAGCACTGGCGATGCCAAATTTCTTCAGCTTGGCCGTCGCGGCGCCGCATTCGCGGGGCTGATTGCACGAGCCCGAAGCGACGGTTAGCCTAAAAAGAGCAGCAAATGCCTCGCCGAGCGCGGTCGAAACCGCCTCCTGCCCGCTCCCCGACTTCTACTTCCTATCGCTTTCATGAAAAACGATTGTTGCCCGGCGGCCGCGACTGGCCGCCTCTTACGGTCTGCGCGTCGCCACACGATGGGACTTTCGGCTGCCCGCCGCGCCCTGGCCGGTTGCCTCATGGTGGCCGGCTTGTTGACCGGTGTCGCCCAGTCGGGACACGCCGCAGAAACGTTGGACCTAAGCAATGCCGTCGTCGTTGTGCCGAAGGGCCTGGCCGGACCCGAGGCGCAGGCCGTGCGGATGCTCGTCGAAGAGGTCGAGAAGCGTTCGCAGCTCCGCTGGCCGGCGACTGACGCCTGGCCCGACAAGGCCGGAGCGGTCATCCTCGTCGGTCCGTCGCGGTTCGCCAACGACGTGCTAGCCCAACACCAAGTCTCCGAGTCTCGGCGCTTCGACGCCCCCGAGGGTTATCGCCTTCGCGTGGTCGACGCCAAACCGCCAATCGTCATGGTGGCCGGCAACGATTCGCGCGGCGTGCTGTTCGGCGTCGGACGCTTGCTGCGCGAACTGCGAATCTCCAGGCGGCGGGTCCTCGTACCGGGAGTTCTTGAACATCGCCAGCGGACCGAAGTATCGCCTGCGTGGTCATCAGCTCGGCTATCGCCCCAAGACCAATTCGTACGACGCCTGGACGGTGCCGATGTGGGAGCAATACATCCGCGATCTGGCGGTCTTCGGCACCAACGCGGTTGAGCTGTTGCCGCCCCGCACCGACGATGCGGCCGACAGCCCGCACTTCCCGCTGCCGCAGATGCCGATGATGGTCGAGATGTCGCGCCTTTTGGACCAGTACGGACTCGACGTCTGGATCTGGTACCCGGCGATGGATGCCGACTATTCCAAGCCTGCGACAGTGGAGAAAGCCCTCGATGAGTGGGCCCAGGTCTTCAAGCAGCTACCGCGGATCGACGCCATTTTCGTCCCGGGGGGCGATCCCGGCCACACCGACCCGGCCGTCCTGATGCCTTTCTTGGAAAAACAGACGGCCAACCTGCACCGCTTTCACCCGAAAGCCCAGATGTGGGTCTCGCCGCAGTCGTTCAACCAGGAATGGCTCGACCGCTTTATCGCGTACGTGAACGACAAGCAGCCGGCCTGGCTGAGTGGCGTGGTCTATGGCCCGCAGATTCGCATTTCACTCCCCAAGCTGCGGGCGGCCATTCCGAAGAAGTATCCCATCCGCCGCTACCCCGACATCACCCACAGCCGCCAGTGCCAATTCCCCGTCCCCGACTGGGATCTCGCTTACGCGTCAACAGAGGGGCGCGAGGTCATCAATCCGCGGCCGCGGGATGAAGCCACGATCTTTCGCGGCTGGTCGCCCGATTCGATCGGCTTCATCAGCTACTCGGAGGGCTGTAACGACGACGTCAACAAGATCGTCTGGAGCGGCCTCGGCTGGGACCCCGACCAGCCGGTGGTCGAGATCCTGCGGCAATATACCCGCTACTTCATCAGCGATGCGCTGGCGGACGACTTCGCCCAGGGGCTGTTGGCGCTCGAGCAAAATTGGCGCGGCCCGCTGCTGACAAACCGCGGCGTCCTGACGACGCTCGAGCAGTTTCGCTCGATGGAAAAATCCGCTCCGCCGGCGACCTTGGAGAACTGGCGATTTCAACAGGCGCTCTACCGCGCGTATTACGACGCCTTCGTGCACCATCGTTTGATCTACGAAACAGCCCTCGAAGAGCACGCATTGGCAAAACTCCGCAATGCGAGAGTCTCGGGGCCGCTAATCGCCATGCGGGAAGCCGAAGAGCTGCTCGACGAGTCGATTGTGAATCCGGTAGCCCCCGACCTCCGCGCCCGCGTCTTCGAGCTGGGCGACATGCTTTTCCAGAGCATCCGCATGCAGCTGAGCGTCGAGCGGCACAAGGCGATCGCGGTCGATCGCGGCGCCACGCTCGACACGATCGACGAGCCACTCAATAACCGCCTGTGGCTCAAACGGCGGTTCGATGAGATCCGCAAAATCTCGAGCGAACGCGACCAGCTTCGTGAACTTTCGACGATCGTGAATTGGACCGATCCCGGTCCGGGCGGCTTTTACGACGATCTGGGAAATGTCTCGCGACAGCCACACCTGGTGCCCGGCGTCGGCCTGGCCGGCGACCCCGGGTTCTACGAAACGCCGCGAGTCGGCTTCATCACCGGCCGCCGGGTGTCAGCGCTTTATCCGATCACGTGGCGGGACAACATGGAGGCGCTCTACGACGCGCCGTTGCGGCTACACTACGACGAGCTCGACCCGAGCGCCCGCTATGCCGTTCGGATCTCGTACGCCGGCGATTCTCCGAGCACCAAGATTCGCCTCATGGCGGACGAAAAGTACGTCGTGCATCCCGAGATCCGAAAGCCCCGCCCGACGATAATCGTCGAGTTCGATGTGCCGCGCGAAGCGACGCGCGACGGGCACCTGACCCTGACCTGGTATCGCGAACCCGGATTGGGCGGCAATGGCCGGGGCAACGCGGTCGCCGAGGTCTGGCTGATCAAGAAGCGCCCGTGAGTATCCCGCGCCTCACCCAGGCGGCGCCGACTTGGGTGGCACGGTCGCGCGAGTCGACTGCCCGGCTATTCACCGTCGCAGCCCCTCGCTCGTCGCCGTAGAATAATGACTTCTCTCGCATCAGAGCGACGCACCGGCCGTGGAGTGCCTCGTTGACATCCCTTCCCACAAGTCGTGAAGCCGAGATTCGCGAAGGCGTGCTGCGTCTCGAGTATGCTCTCACGCCCGCGGAGCGATCCGAAGCGCAATCGCTGATCCTGCGTCGTCAGGTCGGTGGCGGATCAAAATGGCTGACCGGCATCGTTTTGTCGCTCGGGCTGGTCGCCATGCTCCTTGGCCTTTGTGCAATGATTACGAGGGAAGTCGACAAGGCGCGCCAGCCCTATATGATCGCGGCCTTCGTCGGGTTGACGGCAGTCGTTTTCGTCCTGCGGCGCCGCCTCCGCAAGAGGGTTGATTCGGCGCCGCCCGTCGTGGTCGAACTGTCTGCGGACGGCATCCGCTTCCTTAGCGATCAATCGCACACGGTGATTCCTTGGAAGGCCATTTTGCGTCGGATGGAGTCGGATACACTCCTCCTGCTGCAGCATCGATCGAACACGGTGTGCTACATCTTTCCCAAGCGAGCTTTCCCGACGCCGGAGTGCGTGAATTGGCTGCGGGAGATAAATCTCGAAGCCGGCGGCCAGCCTGACGCAACGGACACAGGCGACGCGGCGGCGGTGCCGAATCACGATCGCTCGACGGTTTCTCTTGATGTTCGCCTCAACCTCTGGAACTGGTTCGATTGGTCGCTTGCTTCGTGGGCGTTGGGGCGCGGAGTTACAATCTTTTGGACCGGGATGTTAATCGGCTGCTGGATCGCTGTGTCGCTCGCCCCGAACCCAAACGCCAAATTGACCAACGGGCAGGTGTTCATCTATGCCGTGCTGCCGGCGTCGGTGGTTGGCTCGGCTGTGCTCGTCACGTTCTTTACGACCTACTCGTGGTTCACTCATCGAAAGGAACACGGGCGACACACAATCAGCCTGGGGGAAGAATCCGTGTCCGTGGCCACCAAAGACGGCGCGGGAACGCTCTCGTGGACGACTTTCACGCGCTACAAGGAAACGCCGTGGAGCTTCCTCGTGTGGAATAACTCTCCAGGGAACTGGCTGATGCTGCCGAAGTCCGCGTTCCCCTCCATCAAGGCCCTGGAAGACTGCCGCGAGTTGCTTGCACGTCGTCTTCGAAGGTCGACCTGGTTCTTCGGGCACTGAAGGCTCGCTGAGTACTGTGATTGGCCTTCGTAACGTGACACAGACGTTGAATGCACCCGCTCAGGGAGTGCCGAAACCTGGCAAGTCTCGCCGCCGTGTCTGGTTGTTGCGCGGACTGGCGCTGCTTTTTGCCTGGGGACTCGCGGAGCTGGCTTCGTTCGTCGCGCTCGCCTTTCTGGGCGGCCGCATGTCCGGGAGTTGGCTCGAGCTCGAGAAGACGGCCGCGTCGCACATGGATGTCGACGATCCGCTGGCGGCCGAAGACTCGGTTCATCCCTATTTTGGATTCGTCCGTCGCCCGAAAGAACAGCCCGAGCCGGGCACGCTGCCGATCAATGAGTTCGGCTTCATCGACGCCAATTCGCCGATTCAGCATCGGGAAAAGGGCAAGGTCATCGTCGGCATCGTGGGCGGATCGCTGGCCCAGGAGTTCTGCCAGTTCGGCCTCCCGGAATTCGAGGCACAGCTCAAAGGGCTCCCGCGATTCGCCGACAAGCGAATCGTCTTCGTCCAGCTCGCGCTTCCCGGCTACAAACAGCCGCAGCAGCTCTTCGTCGTCAACTACTTGCTCGCTCTCGGGGCTGAGTTCGATCTGATCGTCAACATCGACGGCTATAACGAGATCGCGCTGCCCGTCGTTGAAAATAAGCCCGCCGGAGTCTTTCCGAGCTTTCCGCGCGATTGGGGCATCCGTGTGCTCGAACGGCGCGACACGGCCCTCCTGCGGCGGATGGGCGAGGTCGTTTATCTGCAAGAGGTCGACCGCGACTGGGCGCAGCACTTCGAAGCGCTTCCGTGGTGCTATTCGCCGACGGCGCGGCTCGTTTGGTCCGTGCGGCACGAGTGGCTCTCGCGCTCGATCCTCGCCGGTTACAACGACACGATTAAGCTGCGGGAAAAGCACAGGAGTTTCACCGCGCAAGGACCGTCCGCAACTTTCGCCGACCTGCCCGCGTTCTTGCGCCACTGCGTCGGCATCTGGCAACGGTCCTCGCTCGAGCTGGCGAAAGTCTGCGACGCGATGGGAATCGAGTACCACGACTTTCTGCAGCCCAATCAATACCTCCCCGGCTCCAAGCCGATGAGTGAGCTGGAGCGGAGTGTCACGGTCGAGCCGGCTTACCCGGCGAAGACTGCCGTCGAAACCGGCTACCCCATGCTGATCGCCGCGGGCCACGAGCTAGCCGCCCAAGGCGTCCGCTTCCACGATCTGACGGGAATCTTCGCCCAAATCACGCAGCCGACCTACCGCGACAACTGCTGCCACCTGAATCCCACGGGCAACGAACTGCTGGCCGTGGCGATGGCGAAAGCGATCGGCGGCAAGTAGAAAACCCCGCGTCCGACTCTCGCGGACTTGTCACCCTACGACTACGACGGCGTGGCCTGCAGCATCGCCCCCATTTTCTCGTGGATCAAGTTGACCGCCTTCAGCGGACGCAGCATCACCTTGAATTCCACGATCTTGCCGGCGTCGTTCCATTTGATCATGTCGACGCCGTTGATCTTGATTCCCTCTAACTCCAGCTCGAATTCGAGCACGGCATCTCGGTCGCTCGTCAGCTCGCGCACGTAGTGAAAGGAGTCGTTGAAAAAGACCTGCGACGCGGCGGCGAGATATTTCTTCGTAATCGCCTTTCCGACCTGGGGCGTGTGCACCACGGGCGAATAGAAGACGACGTCGTCGGCGAGCAGATTGTCGAGGCCTCGCGGGTCGCGGGATCTCACGATTTGGTGCCAGGTTGAAATCGGGTTCATCGACATGAACTTGCTCCTGAGCAGTCTAACCGCGTCCGCTCGCCGCATTTCGACACGGCACAGCCGTACTTGATACCGCGAAAGCTTAACCGTTCGCCGGCCGTCACGCGAATTGCGATTTGAAGATTTCGATTCACCACAAAGACACGAAGACACAAAGAAGACAGGATTTGAACAGGAGGTAACAGAGGCAACAGAGAAAAGGCAGCCATCAAAATCTCTGCGTCCCTCTGCGACCTCCTGCTTAAGTCTTGTCTTACCTTCGTGCCTTCGAGTCTTTGTGGTGAACTCTCCGTCCCCATCGACACGAAGAGCGCGACTCGTCAGTTCCGGTCACTCCTCCAGAGGCTGGGGGCTCGGTAACGAGTGTCGCGCACCTGGCGAGCGGCGGGTGTCAGCCCGCCGGTTCTACGCCAGCACGTCGCGAACGACAGTGCCCTCGACGTCGGTCAGGCGGAAGTCGCGGCCGCTGTAGCGGTAGGTCAGCCGCGTGTGCTCGATGCCCATGAGGGCCAGCACCGTGGCGTGCAGGTCGTGGACGCCGACCTTGTTCTTGACCGCTTTGAAGCCGATTTCGTCGGTTTCGCCGTACGAGACGCCGCCTTTGACGCCGCCTCCGGCCATCCAGGTGGTGAAGGCGTGCGGATTGTGATCGCGGCCGGTGCCCCCCTTCTGTACGATCGGCAGCCGGCCGAACTCGCCGCAGCAGAGGACGAGCGTCGAGTCGAGCAGGCCGCGTCCGGCCAGATCGGTCAGCAGGCCGGCGATGGGGATGTCAACTTCGCGGGCGAAGCCGGCATGATTCTTGACGATGTCCTGATGGCCGTCCCAGCTCCGCTCGTTTTCCATGCCGCCGCTATAAATCTGCACGAACCGCACCCCCCGCTCGACGAGACGGCGGGCGATCAGGCACTGCTTGGCGATGTGCGTGCACCGCGGATTGTCGAGCCCGTACAGCCGCTGCGTCGCCAGCGACTCGCGTTCGAGATCGAGGCACTCGGGGGCGGCCATCTGCATGCGGTACGCCAGCTCAAAGCTTTCGATCCGCGCGGCCAGCTCCGAATCGTCGGGCGTGTGGGCGAGGTGCCGCTGATTGAGTTTCTTGAGAAGGTCGAGCTGCGAGCGCTGCTCACGATCGCTGACGCCTTGGGGCGGATAGAGGTTATCGATCGGCGCGCCCTTGGGTTTGAGCACCGTCCCCTGGTAGATGCTCGGCAAAAAGCCCGAGCCCCAGTTCGACGCGTTCCCCTTCGGGAGGCCGCGGCCCAGCGTGTCGTACATCGTGACGAAGCCGGGCAGGCTTCGGTTCTCGCTCCCCAGCCCGTACGTCACCCACGAGCCGACGCAGGGGAAGCCCATCCGCGACATGCCCGTGTTGATCATGAACAGTGCGGGTGAATGGTTGTTCGAGGTCGTCCAGCAGGAATGGATGAAAGCCATTTTGTCGACGTGCTGGGCGATGTTCGGAAAAATCTCCGAGCCCCACTTGCCGCAATCGCCGTGCTGCCGAAAATGAAACGGCGACTTCATCACCGGGCCGACTTGGTCGGTGAAGAAGCCGGTGTTCTTGTCGAAGCCGGGGAGTGCCTGGCCGTCGCGGCGGGCGAGTTCCGGCTTGTAGTCCCACGTATCGACCTGGCTCGGCCCGCCGTTCAGAAACAACCAGATGACGGCCCGCGCCTTGGCCGGGAAATGCCCGTCGTGCGGTGCGAGCGGATTCCGCGGATCGACAGTCGATGCGGCCGCCCGCGTGAGCAGCCCCTGCTCCTGCAGCAACCCTGCCAGGGCCAGCATGCCAAAGCCGTTGCCGGCCCGGCTTAAAAACTCGCGGCGGGTTTGAAAGGCGGGGCTGGGAGGAGCGAAGAATCGAGGCCATTCACGCATGATTCACTCCAACGCGGCTCAGTCGTTCGCGTGCCATTGCCGACGGGTGAGAGCGATGTGGGTGGCACCGATTGATCATGGAATCACTAATGGCGTCCACCTTACCCAAGCCGACGGCTCCGCCGTCGTTCCGGATCCGACGGCAGAGCCGTCGGCTTGGGAAACGTGTGCCTCCAATCAAATATCCAATGCACAACGTTCAATCGACGTCCAAAGACTCACTCGCAAGCCCGTCAATCCACGTACACAAACTCATTCAGGCACATCAGCACCTGACAGAAATCGAGCAGGGCCGACTGGCGGGCGTCGGATCGACGGCCGGCCGTCGACGGATCCGACTCGTGCAGTTTTCGTTGGTGTTCGATGAAGGCGGTCGTATCGGCGAGTTCGTCCGGCTGTGGGTCGCGGCAGAGGGCGATCCGGTATCCGCTGCGGACCGCCTCGGCCGTCGATCGGTCGAGCGCGGGCAAGAGCCGCCGGGCAAAGGCGCGGGCGTCGGCCCGGACGTTGGGGTTGTTGAGCAGCAAGAGAGCTTGCGGCGCGATCGTTGTCGACGGCCGGTCGCCCATGCTGGAGAGCGCCTCGGGCGCGTCGAAGACCTGCATCATCGGCACCAGCTCGCTCCGCTTGACCGTGAAATAAATGCTGCGACGTCGCTGGGCCTCGTCGAGCGAGCCGGGGCCGAACATCCGCTCGTCGAGGCGATTCGCACAGGCCAAAAGCGCGTCGCGCACGACCTCGCCTTCCAGCCGCCGCTTCTCGTGCCGCCAGAACAGGCGATTCAACGGATCGACGGCCTCCTTCGCGCGGTCGGCCTCGCTGCTTTCGCGATACGCGGCACTCGTCAGGATCAGCCGCTGGATCGGCTTGAGCTGCCAGTTGTGCCGGATCAGTTCGCCGGCCAGCCAGTCGAGCAGCTCGGGATGCGAGGGGCGTTCGCCTCGCGTGCCGAAATCGTTCGGCGTGGCGACGATGCCGTGCCCGAAATGATGCTGCCAGAGCCGATTGACGATCACCCGCGCGACGAGCTGACCGGCCCCCTCCTGCGTATCGGTCAGCCAGTCGGCCAGGGCCGTGCGGCGATACGACGTCCGCGATCCCTTGGGCGGCTCGGCCGGCCAGTGCTTCTCGCGGTCGGGCGAGCGCATCAGCACCTGCAGGTAGCCGAGCGGCGCCTCGCCGCTCTTCTGGTTGACGTCGCCGCGCGCGAGAAAATAGGTCTGCTTGAAGAAGTCGGCCCCCTGCGTGTGCAGGCGGAGCGCCGGCAAACCTTCGCTGGCGATCAGGGCCTTCATTCGCTGCGAATGCCCCGGCTCGGGCGGCAGCACGACTTCCGTGCGAACGGTCGTGGTGAAGGCTGACAGCAGGCGGTAATAGTCGGCCTGGGGGATCGGGTCGAACTTGTGGTCGTGGCAGCGGGCGCAGCCGACTGACAGGCCGAGGATGGCGTTGCCCGTCGTCGCCAGCATGTCGTCGAGTTCGTCGTAGCGCTGTTTTTCGACTTCGTTCTTGGTGATCTGCGTGCTGTGGACGCCGGCCGCCAGGAAGCCCGTCGCCATCAGGGCCATGCCGTCGTGCGGCGCCAGCTCGTCGCCGGCCAGTTGCCAGCGGATGAACGTGTCGTAGGGCAGGTCCTCATTGAACGCCCGGATCACGAAATCGCGAAAGTGATACGCGGTCGGCCGATCGTAATCGTGCTCGAAGCCGTGACTTTCGGCGAAGCGGGAAAGGTCGAGCCAGTGCCGCGCCCAGCGGTTGCCGTAATGCGGACTCGCGAGCAGCCGATCGACCAGAGCCGCGTATGCCGCCGGCGACGGGTCCGCCTCGAACGCGTCGAGTTCCGCGGCCGTCGGCGGCAAGCCGATCAGATCGAAGGTGACCCGACGCACCAGCGCCCGCGGACTCGCTTCGCCATTCGGCGTGAGCTTGTGGCGGTCGAGTGATTGTTTGATGAACGCGTCGATCGGATTGAGCGACCAGGATTCGGCGGCTTCCACAGGCGGTCGCGTGATCTTGAGCGGCTGGAACGACCAGAAGTTGCGGGCCTTCGGATCGACCTTGCGCGCGGTCCACGATTCTTTCGGCTTGGCCGTCGGCAGCAGACCCTCGTCATAGGGGGCTCCGTGGTCGATCCAGGCGGCGATTTGTGCGATTTCGGCCGTGGACAGCTTGGCGGCGTCCTGCGGCATGTAGGGCTCTTCGGCGTGCGTGATCAGCCGATAGAGCCGGCTGTGCTGGGCGTCGCCGGGGATCACGGCCTTGCCGTTCGTTCCACCGGCCAGCAGCCCCTCCCGCGTCGCCAGGTTGAAGCCCGATTGGACCTCCGCCTCGCCTCCGTGACACTTCAGGCAGCGGGCGACCAGCAAGGGGCGGACGTGCCGCGAGAAAATGGCCAACCCCTCGGCCATTTGCCGCGGGTGGTCGGCCGAAACGGCGGCGATCGAAGGAGATCCGCCGGGCGGACCGGCCCCCACTGCAGACGGTGCGGCTCCCCCCGCTCCGGCCACTGCCAAGAGGGCGACCCAGACTGCCGGCCAATCAAATAAGCCCGATCGCGTCATCACCCCTCGCTCGACGGATAAGCAAACTTTTATTCTACTGAAGCCAGCTGAGGTCTGACAACGACGGCGACTTGCCTCAGAGAGCGTTAGGTTGAGGAGAAGAAAACGATGGACCACCGCCTGAGCTTGCGTCTCGTCGTGGGCTTATTGGCAGCTTTCGCATTGCAGGGTGCCGATTTCGCGCGGGCGCTGAACCGAGCGCCGAGGCGAAATCCGCACCACTTACGCTGCACGCCCGCACGCGTGTCGAGACCAAGCCCGGTAGCGGGGAATTCAACGCCGTCACCCGGCCGCTGGAATGGGAACCATTCCGGACCGCGATCGTCGTCTGCGACATGTGGAACGAGCATTGGTGCAAGCGAGCGACGCGGCGGGTCGCTGAGATGGCGCCACGGATGAACGACGTGCTTGTCGCGGCCCGCAAGCGGGGCGTGCTGATCATCCATTGCCCCAGCGACACGATGAAGTTTTACGAAGGGACCGCAGAGCGCGAACGGGCTCGCCGGGCTCCGCACGTCGCCACCAAGGTCCTGCTCAAAAAGGGCTGCGGCATCGATGGCAAGCGGGAAGGCCATCTGCCGATCGACGACTCCGACGGCGGCTGCGATTGCGAGCCGCACTGCAAGCAGGGGAGCCCGTGGACGCGCGAGATCGCGACCCTGAAGATCGAGCCGCCCGACGCCATCACCGACAGCGCCGAGGCCGTCTACCTGATGAAGGAACGGGGCATCGAAAACGTGATCGTGATGGGCGTCCACGCCAACATGTGCGTGCTCGGCCGGCCGTTCGCCATCCGGCAGCTCGTGCAGCAGGGCTTTCACGTCCTGCTGATGCGCGACCTCACCGACACGATGTACAACTCCCGCTCGGCCCCGTTCGTCAGCCATTTCACCGGGACCGACCTCGTCGTCGAGCACATCGAAAAGCAC
Organism: uncultured Planctomycetaceae bacterium; assembly: GCA_963800135.1. GTDB lineage: Bacteria > Planctomycetota > Planctomycetia > Planctomycetales > Planctomycetaceae > DASPSM01. Next base: position 583,770 of record CAWCZR010000007.1, read on the forward strand.
TGGTGCCCCTCGATTACCAGCGTCGATTTCCTCGGCGTTGATTTCCTCGGGGGCAAAGAGTTCCGCTTTTCCGAGGACCATCGCCCGCGGGTCGTCATCGTGATGGCCGAGCCCGAGTACTCCACCGATAAAACGCTCCCCAAGTTCGCGCTCGAGGAGCTGGGGAAGGAATTTCGCGTGAGCCTGGTGTTCGACAGCCAGACCGATCCGGCCGAGCTGCCCGGGCTCGAAGCGATTGCCGACGCCGACGCCCTGCTCGTCAGCGTCCGGCGGCGGCCCCTCAAGCCGGCACAGATGAAACTCCTGCGCGATTACGTCGCCGCGGGCAAGCCGGTGCTGGGCATTCGCACGGCCAGCCACGCCTTTTCGCTCCGCGGGGCGAAGCCGCCGGCCGGGCTCGAAACGTGGGAATTGTGGGACGCCGACGTCTTCGGCGGGCACTACGTCGGACATCACGCCAACGGGATTAAAGTTGCAGTCGAGCCGGCGCCCTCTGCTGCGGACAATCCGATTTTCCAGGCGCTGGACAAGCACGCATTGAAAAACGCGGGCGTCAGCACGTTATTGGGCAACGGCTCCCTCTACCGCGTTCGACCGCTGGCCCCGACAACGACAGCGTTCTTGATCGGCCAAATCCCCGGCCAACCCGCCGAGCCCGTCGCCTGGATCAATCACCGCACCGACGGCGGCGTCTCGTTTTACACCTCGCTCGGACACCCAGACGATTTCTCCGAGCCCGCCTTCCGCAAGCTGCTCATCGCCGCGCTGCGTGTCCTGACGCGGTCGCCGCAATTAGGGAATTGAATCGCGCCAGCCCCGCCCTACGGGGAGCCGTCGTTCGGCACGAGCGCCACCGCCCGGCACCAACCCGCGCTGGCCGCTTTGATTTTCACCGGCAGGCATGAGACGAAAAAGCCGTGGGGGCGGCCGATTTGGTCGAGGTTGGCCAGCTTTTCGATCTGGCAGTATTCGCACGTGAGGCCCGCGAAGTGGGCCGGCCAGATGTATTTGCCGTCGCCCGTGCGGCGGAAGTCGGCCACCATGTCGGCAAACGGCCGATCGAGCGTGTAGGCGTCGATGCCGATCACCTTCACCCCGCGCTGCGTCAGCCACAGCACGCCCTCGCGTCCCAGGCCCGGCTGCCGGAAGTACGCCGCCGAGCCGAGCCGTTGATCGGCCCCCGTCTGCAAGAGCACGATGTCGAGCAGCTGGAGCGTATGGCCGATGCGGTCGAGGGCCTGCGACAGATCGTCGACAGTGATGAATTCGCCTGACGCTTTGTGCCGCATGTCGAGCACCACGCCAGGCGCAAAGCACCATTCCAGCGGCACTTCGTCGATCGTGCGAGCCGGGCGGCCTGCGGACAGCACCCCGTAATGGTATGGAGCGTCGACGTGCGTGCCGGTGTGTGTGATCGCCTCGATCTGCTCCACGGCCCAACCCTCGCCGTTGGAGTAAACGAGATCGGCCGGCGTCACGCCGAAAAACTGCTGCATCTGCGCCAGCCCTTCGCCATCGTGCCGAACGTAACGAATTTTCGCCGGCAAGGGCTCGCTGGCCGCCATGTCTTCGAGCGGCACGCTCAGGTCCACTAACCGCAGGCCGGGCAACTGCATGGCAAGATCCACAAGGGGACTAATCTCGGATTCGCCGTTTTATGGCCGGCTTGGCGACCGAGCGTCAACGGGGAAGAATCCTGACGACCTCGCCCATGTAGCGATCGGCGGCAGCGGCCGCGTCCTCCGGAGTGCTGCCGTTTTCGCGCGCGCTGAGGTAGGGCGCGTACCAGTCCCACCAGTGATGGGCGGCGTGCGTCTTCTCGTAGTGGCCGCGGTGCTCTTCCGTCTCGCGAAGGAGCTCTGCGAGGGTTGCCACGTCGATCCGTCGCGCTCCGGTCGAGGTCCATTCGCGGCCGGGGCGCCGCGTTTTGATCTCCTGCAACAGCCAGCCGTTGCCATCGGGATCTTCGAACGAGGCAAACGAACGGTAGGACTGACCTTCCGGGTCGCGCCCGCCGACGCGTGAGTTCTCAAGCGAGCTGAAGGGGCCTCCGGCGAAGTGGAAGACCTCGCTCACAGCGGCTCCGCGCGATCAAGTCATCGCGGGCGACATCAACGTCGTCCACGGCGAGAACCAGGGCCGTCACCGATCCGGGCTTGGGCGACACGATTCCCTTGCCGAAGATGATCGCAGCCGGCGAGCGAGGCGGCGTCACTTGGATGATGCGGAAATCGGTGCCATTCGAGAAGTCGGCGTCGAGCCGCCAGCCGAGATTGACATAGAACGCCTTCGCGCGGTCGACGTCGGAAACGCCGAGCACCACGACTTCGAGCTTCAGGTCGACCGGTTCGAGCTTTTCGATTTTGGTCGTTGCCATGACTACTCCGAGGTTAGTCCTGAAAAATGGGGGCTCCCCATGGTGCGCCCGTCGCGCCCCCATCGACCATCAGCTCGATCGCGTTAATGTAGGAGGAGTCATCTGAGGCAAGAAAAAGTACGGCTTTGGCAAGATCTTCCGGCTCGCCCCAGCGGCCCAGTGGAATCCTGGACGAGAAGGATTCGGCCAGCTTGGCGGATTCATCTGCAGAGATAGAATCGCGTGACCCGCGATGCCAAATGGGAGTCTTCGTCGCGCCTGGCGCCACGACGTTCACACGAATGTTGCGCGGTGCAAGATCGGCGGCGATCGAACGCGCCATGGAGACAACGCCGCCCTTCGTAGCCGCATATGCGGCCAGACCGGGTTGGCCCAGATAGTTGTGTACCGATCCGTTAAAGATGATGCTGCCGTTCTCGTTCAGCAAAGGGGCAGCTGAATTCACCGTAAAAAAGGCGGCAGTGAGGTTGGTACGAATGACATTCTCAAAAATCGCCTCGTCGGTCGAGCCGGTTGGGGTCCGGCCGGAAATACCGGCATTGGCGAAGACGATGTCCAGCTTGCCGAAATCCCTGGCAAGATCCGCGAAGAGCCGCTTCCGGTCGTCCGCGACGGTCACGTCGGCGCGATAGCCGCGCGCGTTGGGCCCCAATTCGGCGACTGCTTCATCCAGCGTCTCCTGGTCCCGGCCGGTAATCGCGACTTCGGCGCCTTCTGCAACGAACAGGCGGGCAGTCGCCAGGCCAATGCCGCTGTTTCCGCCGGTGATGAGGGCCTTCTTGCCTGTGAGTTTCATGATTGCTCCTTGATGACTGCCGCATCAACGATGCCCGGTCCACGATCTTTTCATTGCGGTCCAGGCGCACGCTCGACGTCATTCGGATCCCTTTTGGGCCGCTGCATTCCCGGGGTCGAGCGCGAGTGCTTTCTTGAAGCACACGCGCAGCTTCGTCTTTCCGGTTCAAGAAGGCGAGACTTTCGCCCCGCAAAACGAGCAGATTGACCTGGTTTTTGATCAGATTCTCCCGTGTCGCGGGCATCCCCTTGGGAACTCCCTTGCTCCACTCGTCAGGATGATCGAGCAGCCGGGCCATCATCGCCGCACCCACGCCGAGCTCGCGCTGCCGTTGTTCAGCGGCATCCGGCATGATTTCCACACGATTGATCTTCAGGCCATCCAGCATAGGAAGCACGCTCGCAAGAATGGCGTGCGAACCGACGTCGTCCGGCGCGAGGCGCAGGCGCTGCAGGGAGAGAAAATATCCGGCCAGAGGGTCGAGCTCGGCGAGTTTTGCGCCGCCTTGCAGGTCGGCGGCCGAGTATTGCCGTGCAAGCCTGTCGGCGCAATAAACTTCCGCGCGGTTCACTTTCGAGTTGGACTGCCAGGCAATGACCCGGACGGCGTGCAACTCCGCGCAGCCGGGATCGATCATCAATCCGCGGAGCGCGATGCGATCGGCCAGTTGCGAATCATAGAATACGGCTTCGACGCGCGACCAAAGGTAATAGATTCGCGGGTCGAGCGGATCGAGTTTGAGCGCCAAATCCTCAACATTCGCCACGCGCAGCGCCTCGGTGAGCTTGGCCACCGCGTCGAGTCGATCCGCGGCGGCCAGCTCATTTGCCGTCGGTGGTCGTGTGAAGATCGTCGTCGTCACTTCGACCATTCCGTTCCCGATCCCACGACGCGACGACGTCGTCCACGTTTTCGGCAGGCGCAGCCGTTCGGCGCTCAACAAATTCTCGCTGCCGCGGACGCGGTTGTACTCGGCGTAAATCATCAGCTGCAGCGCGTCGATGGGATTCAGCGAGTCGTCGTTTCCCAATGCGGCACCATTTCCGCCGACAAGCCAATTCAGCCGCGTGGTTTGACGCTCGAGGTCAAAGTCTCGTTTATTGGATTCGCCGGCGGTCTTAAGAATTTCGAGCGCCGGCCGGAGATACTTCGAGAAGACCCGCGTATGCGGCGGGTCCGCCATCTTGTAGAGCCATTCTCTCGAATGGAGATCGAGGACCATGTGCGTTTGATTGCGCGTGCCGAGCCCTTCGGCTGTGACTTCGAATTGCCTCGGAAGCCAAAACTCGCTCAGCTTGTTGGCGCTGATCTTGGTGACGAGGGGACTGGCGAGCGCTCGCTTTTTATCCCGCTCGATCTCATCCACGTAGCGCTTGAACAGCGCAGCTCGACGTCGAATGTCATCGGGATTCTCCCGGGCGGCCCGCTCGAGCACCGTGATCCCGTCGGCCGAATCCTCGGCGCGCACCTGCTCGATCCGTCGCGTCCACTCTGCCAGTTTGTCGATGGCGGCTCGGATTTCCTCATCGCTCCGGCCGTCGCGGACCATGGCCCGAAGCCCCAGGTCGATGCTCTCGGCCTTTTGGGCGACCGCGAGTGCGTTGAACGTCCCGACTTGCTCCGCGGGCGAATCGAGCGGGATTGGTCCATCGGGGATCTGGAATGCCTCGATCGGCGACGGGGGCGTGAGCCCGTAGCGCGTGTAGAGTTGCACGCCGAGCGCCGGCGCCCGTTTCGACAGCGCGGCTCCATTCAGGGCGTCGATGGCGATGAAGGCGCCATGCGGAAGATCCATGACCGCGTCGTGATCGCGAATCGCGAACATCCGCCAAACAAGCCGGCCCTTCGTCGCGTCCGTTTCCTGATCTTTGAGCGGCGCCCGAAAGTTTCGCAAGAAACTATTCAATGGATAGGAAGTCGGTTCACTGTCGCCGTCCGCGAGAACCGGCTTTTCGACTCCCGGCCGTATCATTTGCAGATACACCTGGTCGGGATGGACCGTCGGGGCCAAATCCCAAAGACGGCGGATCGCTTCATCGGGTGGAAGGACTGTTTCGGGAACGGCGACCGGCGCCTCGGCAGTTTCGAGACGATAGGCACTGGTGTGGATCGTGTCGTGCTCGATCCGAACCTCCAGCCCGTTTCCTGCGCCCGCGTTTCCTGCGGCAGCGGGGTTGAAGAAAAGGAATCGCGCGCCGATGGGCCGCATGCGAGAGCCGCCATAAGCGCCCCACAAGTCGACGCGAAAGAGCTCCGCCGCAGAATTCCAACCGACGGCGGCCGCGCGGGCTTGCTTGCGAAGTTCCACGAAATCTTCCAGGACGCCCGGCCTGACAGGAGCGCTGGCCGAAGTCGCCGATGGAAGCGACGGATTCCCCGTGGTGGCCCGCATCGTTTGGCCGGACGCCGGAGTCGTTTGGCCGGAGGGCTGTGTCGCCTTCATCGGCGTCGCATTGCCGCGAACTCCTTTTGCGCGCTTCCAAATGACTTCCTGGCCCGCCCTTCCCGTCATTGAAATCGTGTCGGCGTCAATAAAATGAAATGGCCCTTCGTCCAGCGGTCCGGCCGCCGTCTTGGTCCTCCAATGCCCGTTCGCGGCCTCAAGCGTCCCGGTAATAAAGGGCGTCGGCTGTCCTTCGATGGAGGTCGACCACGTTCGGCCGTCCGTGACCCACACGAAATCCGCGCCGTTGATTTTCCCTCGCCAGGTGCCTGCGAATTCCTTATTCGGCGTCGCCGCGTCGCAGGGGGATCGGCATTTGCCGGGGTCAGCGAATGCGCCGCGATCCAGAGCAGCAACGTCAGGCAGATCGTCTGCAATGAGCGTGTGGAGGAGATTCGTGCCGTGTTCATGATCCCTCCTGGGAATGAGCAAGAGACAATCTGTTGTTATGAGCGGTCCGGTGTCAAAAAGAAACTGGTCCCCTTCCGGGTGCCATGCCCAACGGCTCGGCGTGGGAATGTCTTCAACCCTGCAGTGTCCGAGGCAGCGACGACAGGTCCAGGCCAGCAGTCCGCTTCCAGGCTGTTCGAGTTCCCGTGCACTCGACCAGGGCCAAGCCGTCGGCGTATCGCACAATCCTCTGCGAACCGGATTGGCGTGGAAATAGTCAATCTCGGCCCAAATTGATTTGGGTTCGGTCAGGTTGAAACGCCCGCGTGCCGCTACTGGCGGGCTGAATTCAACGGCCGGCTGCTCTCGGCGTTACGGCGCGGGGCCCGTACAATCATCTGCAACAGCCGCGGCCGAGATCACCTGGAGCAGCGTCTATCTGGGAAAATCAGCCAATGGAAATTACTTCGGGTGCAGGTTTTGCGAAATTCATGGCTAATGTCCGCAAGAGGACCCTGGACGTAGCGAACGCGATTCCACCAGAAAAGGAAGGCTGGCGATTGCGCGAAGATAGCTGGTCACCGATTGAAGTTCTCGCTCACATCGGGTCTATCGAACACGCACTTTGGGGTGCCTCGCTACGGGCGGGCGCGCCTGCCGAACCTGTCGAAAACTTTTCGCGTTTCACAACAATCGCATCGGCGATTGATTATCTGAAGACGACACGAAGAGATTCCGAGGAGTACCGGACTTCCCTTTCCCCGGAGGAACTCGATACGCAGATCAAAACCCCGACAGGACACAGCATGTTGCGCCGTCGCTGGCTTGCGCTCGAACACGAGATCCATCATCGATCGTTTTTGCACGCATATCGCAAGATCTGGGGGTTACCGAGTCTTCCCCTCTACGGACTTACGTTTCAACAACTCAAGGAACTGACGTCATCCAAAACATAGTCACTGTTCGTTTATTGTCTCGTGCGCGACGATTTGCCGCGCTGGTCTCGGGGTCCAATCAAAGGTGTCAGGAACAGTGTCAGGAACCTTTTTTGGCAGCCGGGCAAGCATCCTGCCGAAGCACTCGAAAACGGTTCCTGACACCTTTATAGGGCCCGGTTCCTGACACCTTTATAGTAGGTCCCGGTAAGGTGCTCGCGAAAATCGACGCCGATGGGCAGGCTGACCACGGGCCGCCGAGATAAGGCTAGTCTTTCCGGACTGCGATGCACTCGATCTCAATATCAAATGGGCCCGTCCAGACCGGCACACAGAAGAAAATGCGGGCTGGCGGATTGTTGGGAAAGTAGCGCTTGTAAATCTCGTTGAATGCCTTGAAACGCTCCGGGCCTACACAGAGTACGTTGATCTTCATGACGTGCTCGAGATCAGATCCCGCCGCCTCAAGTACCGTCTTCAACTGTTCCAGGATGCGTTCCGCCTGCTGTTCGAAAGGCGCGTTGACGAGAAGTTCTCCGGTCTTGGGATCAAATGGCGGCAGACCCGAGATGAAGACCATGTCGCCCGCGCGAGTGCAGGTCGAGACCGGCGCACCCCATTTCTCGAAATTGCTGTCAAACGGTTCAACGCGGACAATTTCCCTCTTCACGATCTGTCTCCCTGTACGATTGGGTTGCTTCCGTCGACGTCCGTCACGCAGTGTCACCTTGTCGTAGGCTGTGCCGCGGGCGATAGGCCGTGCTGTTCGTCGTGGGTGTAGGGCTCGCCGAAGTAGGGGAACTCGCCCCGCATGCGCTGGCGGTCGGGAGCGACGCCGTCACTGAGCGTCTGGTTGGCCGCGAGAGTCAGCATCACGTCAAAGACGTCATCTCCCAGGGCGCGACCGTTGAACCCGGCGTAATCGAAGGAGGCAAATGTGCCGATTTTGTAGGGCAGCGTCGCCGGACAGAGAACGCCGGCGATCCGTTTCCCGTGCTCGGCAGGGTTACCCGACGTGTTCGCGAACGTTGTCATCTTCCGCACAAACGCTGCGATGGGTTCCGAAAATTGAGCCACGTCGTCGCAAGGCAAGGAACGGTTGAAGGCTTCCTTGAGATCGCTGCTGTGATCGCTGAGAAAGACGTGCGTGATCATCGGCAGCCCCCAGCGTGACACCTGGACCTCGGGCGCATGACCGACGAGTGAAGCCGTCGCCCAGGCTCGGACCGTGCCTTCCCCAATCAGGCGATTGGGGACTTCCAGCACGATCGCCGAGACGTTCCGATTGGCGAAGGAATTCCTTCGATTCACGAAGGCTTGGGGGTTGTACTTTTGCTCTTTGTAGAACGATGTCATGAAGACATGCAGCGCCTCGCCATCGATCGCGAACAGGTCCGGAGCCAGCCCGGCGTAGGCCCGGATCCCCGATCGGCCGACGAGTTCGCCCGTTTCGCCTTCGACAAGCAACTCGCCGACGAGGCCGTGAAGGGCATCCTCGCCGCGTGCCATTCGAACCTGGCAGTCCTGGACGTGGCAATGCTCGATTCTGTCGGCATGGCCGTCGGCATGACGCGGTTCGCCGAACCGGAACTTGAACGTCAGCTCCTCCCTGCGCGTCGCCGTTCAAGTCGAAGCGAAAAGCGTACAGGCCCTCATCTCGGAAGGTATCCGGTGCGGACAATCCCGCATCGGCGTTCACGGTCATGGCCATCACGGTCGTGCCAGCGGCCCCATCGAACAAGTAAAAATCGTTGACGCAGATCCGCGGGTCTTCTCTGGCGGTTGGGGTGTCAAAGTGATGTGACATGAAACACTCTTTCTGCAGGACAAGGACGAAGTCGACTCGGGAGCTCGCTTCCGACTTGCCGGCTGGTGGATCTTACCCGAATCGCATGAAGTTAATGACGAGCACGAATGACGAAAGAAGCACGAAGGACTCAGTCATTCGTGCTTAGGTCATTGGGGAATTCCTTCGTCATTCGTGCTTCGTCATTCGGACTTTCGCTCGAGCGTCTTACCCTGCTGATACAGCTCCTCCATCTCGATCAGCGTCGCCTCGGCCGGTGTGCGGTTTTGGGCCGCCAGTTGCTGTTCGATGTAGCGGAAGCGGCGCTCGAACTTGGCGTTGCTGCGGCGGAGGGCTTCTTCCGGGTCGATCTTCCAACGGCGGGCGATGTTGGCAACGACGAACAGCAGATCGCCCAGCTCGTCTTCGACGCGATCGCGCGGCGCCGGATCGTCGATCGGCACATCGGGGACCGGCTCGGCCTCGACGTGGGCCGACACTTGCGGAATCTCGCCGCCGGGAAACAGTTCGCCGGCCAGCTCCGCCAGCTCTTCGCGGAGCTTGTCGAAGAGCATGGCCCGCTCGGGAAAGTCGTAGCCGACGCGAGCCGCTTTCTTCGACAGCTTGGCCGCCCGCGCGAGTTGCGGCAGCGCCAGCGGAATGCCGTCGAGCAGACCGTCGCGTGCTTTCTCCCGCTTCTTGGCCGCATCCCAATGCTGCGAGACGTCGGCCGCGGTGTGGGCGACGGCCGAGCCGAAGACGTGCGGATGCCGCTCGATCATCTTCTTGGTAATCCGCTCGACGACCTGCACGAGGTCGAACCGCCCTTCGTCCGCGCCAATCTGCGCGTCGAGCACGACTTGCAACAACAAATCGCCCAGCTCTTCGACGATGGCGGCGTCGTCGCCCGTGTCGATCGCCTCGAGCAGCTCGTAGGTCTCTTCGAGCGTGTAGGGCTTAATTGACTCCAGCGTCTGCACGCGATCCCACGGGCAACCGGTCGGCGAGCGGAGCCGCGCGACGACTTCGCACAACTCCCGAAAAGCGGGCCCGAGCCGTGCAGCGTCCGGCGGCTGGCCGGCCACTTTCGGCTCGTCGTTGGGTGTCGGATTCTGCATGGCGCGGAGTATACGGCTGGCCGGCGGCTGTGGTCAAAGCGGCGGTTTGTCCGGCGCTGAGGGCCGCGATACCATAAATGCGCGACGCGACCAAATCGCCGCGCCGTCAAATCGTCGCCCGCCGGGACGATCGCAAAATCCGCAACCGAGGAGAGCCTCCATGGTCCGACGACTTTCGCTCGCTGCTGTCTGCTTGGGACTTTGCATCCTGCCCGGCGACGGGCGCACCGCTCGGGCCCAGGACTCGAAGCCGGCGGAAACGAAGCACGGCCATGCCGACCAGGCCGCCCTCGAGAAATCGTTTGCCGACACGCTGACGGGCGCGACGCTCGTCGGACATTTCAGCGTGGTGGGACACCCGATGCCGGGCAAGGATCTCGCCGATCGCTATGAAATCGACAAGGCCGAAAAAGTCGAAGGGCATCGTTGGCTGATCACGGCGCGAATCAAGTACGGCAAGCACGACGTGAAAGTCCCCGTCCCCTTGGAAGTCTACTGGGCGGGCGACACGCCGGTGATCACCGTCAGCAACGTGACCGTGCCGGGCATGGGCACCTTCGTCGCCCGCGTGCTGGTGTACGGCGATCGCTACGCCGGCACCTGGCAGCACGACAAATTCGGCGGGCACATGTGGGGCATGATCGAACGCACGCCCGCGTCCGCACCGGCGACAGAGGCGAAGCCGAAGATCTGAGTCGCAACTTTCT
>CAWCZR010000008.1:2500-221778 GCA_963800135.1 uncultured Planctomycetaceae bacterium
ACCTCTGTGCCGACGACACGCACGGCACGGCCATCATGATCCGCGCTCAGCAGGAAAAGCGGAGCGAAGAAGCGCTGATCGCGGACATGCGGGAGCAACATCTTCGCGATTTTACCCGGTTTCACATCGCGTTCGACAACTACGGCAGCACGCACAGCCCGGAAAACCGGGCGTTGTGCATGATCTTTTGGGCGGCGCTGCGCAAGGCCTCGATGATCATCGAGCGCGACGTCACGCAGCTCTACGATCCCGAGGCCCAAACCTTTCTGGCGGACCGATTTGTGAAGGGGACGTGCCCGGAGTGCAAGACACCGGAGCAGTACGGCGACAGCTGCGAGAAGTGCGGTTCGACGTACAGTCCCACCGATCTGATCGACCCGAAAAGCACGCTATCGGGCGCGACGCCGGACATCCGCAGCGCCTCGCACCTGTTCGTCAACATCGAGAAGCTGCACGCCTTTCTCGAGGAATGGACCCAATCGGGGAAGCATCTTCAGCCCGAGGTCGCGAATTACTTGAAGGGTCACTTCCTCGGCGAGCCGCTGCGCGATTGGGACGTCTCGCGGCCGGCGCCGTATTTCGGCTTCGAGATTCCCGACAGCCCTGGCAATTACTGGTACGTCTGGTTCGATGCGCCGATCGGTTACCTCGCCTCGACGCGCCAGTGGTGCGATCGGAACGGAGAATCGTCTCGACGAGCTGGTGGCGCAGCCCCGAGACCGAGGTCCACCACTTCATCGGCAAGGACATCACCTATTTCCACACGCTGTTCTGGCCGGCGATGCTCAAGACGGCCGGCTACAACTTGCCGACAAAAGTCCACATCCACGGCTTCTTGACCGTCGGCGGCGAGAAGATGTCGAAGTCCAAGGGGACGTTCATCCAAGCCGCCACGTACCTCAAGCACCTCGATCCCGGCGTATCTGCGGTATTACTACGCATCGAAGCTGGGCACGGGTCTCGACGACCTCGATCTGAACCTCGACGAGTTCGTGACCAAAGTCAATTCGGACCTCGTCGGCAAGGTGGTCAACCTCGCCAGCCGCACGGCCAAATTTCTCGAGGACGGCCTACTCTCCGAAAGCTATCCGGGCGACGGCGGCCTGTTTGATCAGGCGGCGGCCGATGGCGACCAGATCGAGGCGGCCTACGAGGCGGGCGATTACAACGGGGCGATGCGGCTGATCATGGCCTGTGCGGACCGGGCCAACAAATTCGTCGACGAGCGGCAGCCCTGGGCCCTGCGAAAAGATCCGTCCCGCGCGAGCGAGCTGCGGGACGTCTGCACGATCGCCCTCAATTTGTTTCGTCAGCTGGCGATCTACCTGGCCCCCGTGCTGCCGGTGCTGGCCGAGCAGGCGGCCAAGCTCTTGCACGCGAGGATCGGACCGGGCGACTGGCAACAAGCGTCGAAGCCGCAAGTCGGGTCGATGGTCGGCGTATTCGAACACATGATGAAGCGGGTCGAAAAACAGCAGGTGGACGCGATGATCGAGGACAGCAAGCCGAGCGAGCCTCAACAGTCGGGTGCGCACCCGACCGATGGACCCGAGGCTCTCGTCAAGGAGCCGCTCACCACCGAATTGTGCACGATCGACGACTTCGTGAAGGTCGACATGCGCGTGGCCCGCGTCGTCGAGGCCGAGGAAGTCAAAGAGGCCGACAAGCTCTTGCGGCTGACGCTCAGTCTTGGGGGTGGCGTGCGTCGCAATGTGTTTGCCGGGATCAAAAGCGTGTATAAGCCCGAAGATCTGGTGGGCAAGCTGGTCATCTGCTGCGCCAATTTGACCCCGCGGAAGATGCGGTTTGGTGTCAGCGAAGGGATGGTGCTGGCGGCCGGGTCCGGCGGACAGGAGATCTTCGTGCTGCGTCCCGACAGCGGGGCCGTCCCTGGCCAGCGCGTGCACTAATACGTTGTCGTCGGCCGCGCGCTGACTCGCCCGAACAGAGCGAACTTTTCGGACTTTCGGAACGATTCGACAAGCGCGAAATGCCTTGTCTGATGGCCCCCGCGGGACGACCCGAATGGACGCGGGATTCTCGAATTCTTATTGCTTGCGCCGGCGGCCGTCGATCGGTCTCGCTCTGATTGTTGTCGCGTTGACGGGCGTCATCGTGTCGGCCCGACTGGCCGAGTCGCTGGCAGAACCGCCATTCGTCGTCTCCGGCGAGCAGACCATCACAGGGCCGTTCGCCAGCGTGCAGATTGCGGGAGTGCCGCACATCAACCAGCGGCCCGACTTTGGCGGCGAAGCCTGCGTCGAGATGTTTCTGCGAAAGCTGAAGGTCCGGCTCGATCAGGACGGCGTTTTCGAGCAAGCGGGAGTCGACCCCCTTCTCGGCCGCGGCTGTGACGCGTCCGAGCTGGCCCGCGCGCTGGCGAAGATCGGTTTCCGCGCGGGACCTTTCGAGTTTCCGTTGGGCGAGCGGGATCCGTCCGGCCGCTTGAACGAGGAGTTCGTCGCGCTGCACGCCGACCTGGCCCGCGGGGTGCCGTCAGTCGTGTGCATGCGATCGGAGGAAGACCCGCCATCGCCGAAATGCTTTCGCCTCGTGCTCGGTTACGACAGCCAGACGGACGAAGTGCTGTACCACGATCCGGCCGTGCCGCATGGGGCCTACTTGCGGATGAGCCGCTCGAGGTTTCTGCGCTTGTGGCCACTCGCGAATGAGTCCGCGCGTGCGCAGGTGATTCGGCTGCGGCTCGAGCCCGATCATCTGATTCGCCCGGCGATTCGCACCGAGCGTCTGACGCTGCGCCGACTACTGCGCAGCATATTCGCGAATTGAAGCCGCGGATTCCCGAGGGCTTTACGCTGGTGTTCGAGCGCCCCTTCGTGGTGCTGGGAAATGAGTCGCCGGAGACCGTCCGCGAGCGGGTGCACAACACGGTCGACTGGGCCGTCGCGCGGCTCAAGCGCGATTTCTTCGACCAGAACCCGCGGGAAATCATCGACATCTGGCTGTTCGAGGACGGCTTCTCCTACGAGGAGTTCACGCACAAACTGTTCGGCGAGCGGCCGACGACTCCGTACGGATTCTATTCGCCGCGACACCATGCGCTGGTGATGAACATCGCCACCGGCGGCGGCACGCTCGTGCACGAGATCGTGCACCCGTTCATCGCGGCCAACTTTCCGAAATGCCCGTCGTGGTTCAACGAAGGATTAGCTTCGCTTTACGAGCAGTCCCACGACCGGGAGGGGCACATTGCCGGGCTCACGAACTGGCGGCTACGCGGACTGCACGCGGCCATTCGGGACGGACAGTTGCTCCCGCTCGAAAAACTGTGCAGCACGACGACGCGCGAATTCTACGACCGGGATCGCGGCACAAATTACGCGCAGGCCCGCTACCTCTGCTACTACCTCCAGGAGCACGGTCTGCTGGTGAAGTTCTATCGCGCCTTCCGCCACAACGTGACCACCGACCCGACCGGCATCGAAACGCTGAAAGCAGTCGTCGGCGAAGAGAGCCTGGCCGACTTTCAAAAACGCTGGGAGAAATACGTGCTCAAACTGGATTTCGAGCAGTAGGCTGTCCGTGAGTGCTCCGGTGCTCGCGGCTCTTGGTGTTCTCGCCTCGCGGTCCGAAAAATTTCGCCGAGCTGAGCCGTCCGACAGACAAACTCGCGCGTTGCGGGCCTCATTGATTTAGGGATTGGTTGAATTCGAGTGCCGTGTGGCAGAGAGACGATGACAACTCCCGAAAACTTCTACGCCGACTTCGACACGCGGCCGCGTTCAGCGGTGGCAGACTTGCTGTGGCGGATTCCGCTGTTGCTGCGTTGGGACGGCGTCCTGCCCTTTCTTTCTCCCACGACCGTGCTGACGCTGACCTTATTGCGAGTGCCTCAGCCGATCGTCGGCGTGCTTGGGGTCGTCGTCCCGATCTGCGTCGCACTCTTGCGAGCAGGGCTCGCGCAACAACAGATTGCCCGCGCCTGCGGCAACCGGGGAACTCTCGATCGCCATTTGGGCCTGGCCGTGGCGATCATCCTGCTGCTGGTTCTCGAGGTGACGTCGACAATCCTTGTCCTGCAGAACGCCGGACTCAAAGACTGGGCACCCGCGGCCCTGCTCTACGTCAGTTATGTGGCGGTCATTTCGTGGGCCCTGCGACCGCCTCGGGAGGAAACGGCCAATGACGGGAATTGACGCTACGAATGTTGCCGGTGGAAATGTCGCCGGTGGAGCAATCGCGATGACCATCGGCGGGGCGGGCATGACGCAAGCCGCACAAAAGCGCGACTATGCGGCGTTCGGCTCCTGCCTGATGGCTGCGATTGCCGGCTGCATCGTCGCCGGGGGAGTGATCACCAACTGGCACGCTGAGTACAAACTTGCCGGACTGGAGTGGCTGCTGCTCGGGCCGATGGCTCTCGTCGTCAACGCATTTGGCATTGGTCTCGCAGCCACCGCGCTCAGTCGGCGAAACGATCGGGGATGGGCAGTGACCGGCTTGGTCACGAACTCCCCGCTGCCGATTCTTGTGATTGCAATGTTCTTCGTTGCGTTGACGCACGGGCGATAGCAACACGATTTGCGCAAAGAACGCGTGTGCCGGGGTGGCCGGGGCGCTCCGCCTTGCGGAAGCCCCGGACTCGCGCGACGAATCGTAGGAGCCGGACAGTCTCGCTGGAAACGGGGGCTTCCGCTGTCGCGGAGCGCCCCCGCCACCCGGCCGCCATCGAGGCCGGCGTCTTCCCTCGATGAGAATCAGGCGTACTCGTGGCCCAATCGGCGGCCCATCGCCAGATGATCGGCCTTGAGAATTGGTCCGCGGTCGTTCACGACCTCTGTTTGGCCGTTTACGAATAGCACAGGGTCGGTCAGGCGTCGAGGGGACTGAAACAGAGATGTCGGGAGCCGCTCGCTGCGCGGTTGCTGATCTCGCATATGGCAAGCGACGCACGACAGGATCACCGCTCGCGCACTTTCGCCCGGCGTTTTCGTCGCCTTTTGTGGAGTGGCGTTTCTCGTGCACACGCCGGCTGGAATCGCACCGGCTGGAATCACGCTGGCTGGAATCACGCCGGGCACAAGCGACGGCTGGCGTGCAACATCGGATTTCCCAGACCATAGTCCGACGCAAAAGACAGCCAGCCCGCCTAACGCGGCGCATAAGACGCCCTGCCGGACTCGCCCGCTGAACCGGTGCCTCGGCAAGCGAATGGCCGGGCGACTGCCGCTTGGCGTGCTCGGGGACGCCAATCGGGCGGCCGCTGCCTCCGCCACGCCGATCGCCTCGACGCTGAGAAACGACTTCCGCGGGGCAACGGCGTCCGTTACTCGATCCTCGTGCGGGAAAGTGACTGGCATCGCCGGCTCGGCTGGCAGATCGCCACATAACAAGGAGAGGGCCGGCTCGAGCACCTGTTTCAGCACTCGGCAGCGGGGACATTTTGCGAGATGTTCCGCGAGTTCGGCTGCGTCGGCCGACATGGGATCGGTCAGCGCGTCGAAGGCATCGTCACAGTTCATTGGAGATCTCCCCGTCTCCGAGAATTCGCTCGGACAATTTGCGAAGCCCAGTGCGCACCCGCAACTTTGCGCCGCCTAGGCTCACGCCCATGGACTGGGCAATTTCTTCGTATTTGAGGCCGGCGAAAAAACGGAGACGAATCGCATCCGCTTGAGCGTCAGTCAACTCGTTCAGCAACCCCTGCAATTGAGCGCTCCGTTCGCGGGTAAGCAGTGCCGCGAGTGCCGTTTCGGATGTCGCCGGATCGGCGATGTTCGCGCGCTCGCCGGCGCTGAGCGTCGACTGGGACACGACCTGCGGTCGGCGCGCGGCGTTTTCGCAGCCGATGACAAAGATTCAGTAGAATCGTCCAGAGCCACGTCCGAAAATGAAATGACGGATTAAACGTATGGCGAGACGCAAACACGGCCAGAAACGTCTCTTGGACGACGTCTTCGGCCAGTGCCGCATCGTCGAGCATGCCGCCGGCAACCCGTAAGAGCGTGGGCCTGTAGCGTTCGACGAGAATCTCGAAGAAGGAGAATTCCCCCTCCTGGATTCGTCGCATGAGTTGGCCGTCGTCCAATTGCATCTGGTCTCGTTGCCAAACAGACAGTTGACTGGATATGGGCTTGTCGGTGAGACCGTATCGGGGCGTCCGCGATTATCGATCTTGCAGTTGGAAAAAGAAACTCTCTCGCCCCTGCCCGGGCACCCAATCAGAATCGACGGCGTCACCCACTCGCAGTCGATCTGCGGCGTCAATCGCGGATTCATAGAAAACTGATCTTGGACGAATCTTGCTTCTATGGCTTACTGGAGAGTGCGGACGTTTTGTGCGCCGGGTTCGAGCGGATCGGGATGCAGCGAAATGAACTAGGGAAAAACACGGGGGGGTTGGGTCACGAATGTTTTCTCAAGAAGATCACCCACGAAATTCGTGACCCACCTTCGATCGGAGGACGGGACGCGACACGCGGGCCACGCTGGCAGTCCAAGGTCGAAAAAGTGGGACGGGATTGGGTCGGAGCAAGCGGCCGGTCGGGACCTCCCTTTTTGATGGGACGGGACACAACCGGGTTGGGACCGGACGGAAATCGCTGCGGCGCGCTGAAGGCCGGCGGGGCGAAGAAAGGACCAATTGCTGGTGGCGGGGATCCGTTTTTCACATAGGGGAGGACAGGACCCCCCCAGCAAGCCGGGACGGGACACGACGGCGTCCGCGCCGTTGAGCGAATCGGACACTGGCTGGCCGGTGGGGATGAGAATCCCCGGCGGGGAACTGAATTGGATCCCCGCCGGTGATGGGGATCCTTTTTCACATAAGGGAGAAAAAGATCCCCGGCACCGGGACGGGACATTGAGGTCGAGACGGGATGCGAACGGGACAGAAACGTTCGTTTGGGGCCAGTGTCCAATGTCTTTGGAGCCATCGAGCAGAAATCGTGTCGGCGGCGGGACGGGACACGTTGTTTTACGGGATTATGCCGGTGACAAAGCAGGTCATTTCGCATCAACGTCCGCCTTCGTGACCACGAATTCGAGTGAGATGCCAAACCCCTTAACTCGCCGTGCGGCATCCTGAAGGTCGTCTAACGCCTTGCCAGATTCCCCTACCTCCCAGAGGTGGTTGTGGCACGCTGGGCACGTAAGCGTACCCTTAAGAGCCTTCGACGCCTTTCCGGCGGGGATCTCGACCGAGACTCCACAATCGGCAGTTTTGCATCGAACGCGATACGTCGTGATCTCATCAAGCCCGAAGCGCAATATCGTTTCGCCCATCGCCTAACGCTCCTAATGCGCGCACGGCGAACCGCGCCTGCGCTAAAGGTGTCCGACCAGAATGCTTACGCGACCTACCTACACCAGATCCTTCACAGACTTCCCTACGGCGTCGGCAAACGCCACGACGGTCGAAAGTCTCGGATCGTAGGTCTCGGCGTTCAGAAGCCGGGAAATCGCCTTGCGGGCACTCTCCCGCACGAATCCCATTTTGACGCCGATTTCTTCCTGAGTTAGCCCACTTTCTTCGGCTGCGGCACGCATCTTCGTGCGCATCGCTTCCACCGCTTTGTGGTTCTGCTTTTTCTCGCCGGGAGTGGGCATCACATAAGTCTACCATTATGTAGACACTCCGTCAATGTTGGCCGTCATGCCGAACAATCTGAATCTGCCCCAACATCAGCTTCACCGCATCCTGAGCGTCGACAAGGTCGTGGCCGATCTTACTTACGAATTCCAATTCTGGACCGGTTTTGATGACACGTTTTGTTTCACACGCCTCGTTGCAGAATGCCAGAGTCAACTGAAGGGAGCGCAGCAGCATTACTAGCTGTTTGTCTCTTTCTTCGCTTCGCACCTGATCCACGGCTTTCTGCCGCCAGCGGTTAAGAAACGCCCACACGCTCCACCCCGCTGAAACGACCGTAATCGCGGCAAGAATCCATTGAACCCAGATTGGCATACAAGCTCTCCCAGGGAAGTGGCTGTCCGTCATGGATGCTACCCACAATCGCCTGAGATTTTCTCAGAAATCGTTCCCGTTTGTCTACGAATTCGTTGACATGCGTAATCCCATTGTCTACACTGGAGTAGACATAAACGGGAGCGACAAAATGACCCTTCAAGAGCTTGGCAAACTGAGTGATGACGACGCCCGCCAGTACCTTGAGAATCTGCTTTGGCCGTCGGGTCCGGTCTGCCCGCATTGCAAGAGCGACGATTGCACCCGGCTCCACGGGACCGCTCACCGGGCCGGTCTGGTTCAGTGCAATGCCTGTCGCCAGCAATTCACCGTCACTGTCGGCACCGTAATGGAGCGGAGTAAGGTTTCGCTGTCCCGCTGGTTGATGGCGTTCCACCTCATGTGTTCGTCCAAGAAAGGTTTCTCCGCTCTCCAATTGCAGCGGAACCTTGGCCTTGGTTCCTACAAGAACCGCTTGGTTCATGTTCCATCGCATTCGGCACGCGATGGAAGCCGGTCCGTTGGCCGTGGCGTTCTCGGGTACCGTCGAAGTGGACGAAACCTACGTCGGCGGCAGGCCGCGCAAGGTCAACAACCTGAGCTACGTTCCCGGCGCGAAGCGCGGGAAAGGCACCAAGAAAACTCCCGTCGTGCTGCTGGTCGAGCGTGACGGCCGCGCCCGGAGCCGCCCGATTGAACGAGTTGAAGCGACCGCCCTGACCAAAGAAATTCGTAGCATTGTCGATCAGAGTGCGGCTATCCTGTCCGACGAATCTTGGGACTACCGGTTTCTCGGGCAGCACTACGCTGGCGGGCACCACACCGTCCGTCACCGCGACAACGAGTACGCTCGCCGCACCCCGGCCGGCTTCTCGGTGAACATCAACACCGCTGAGTCTTTTTTCGCTTTGGTCAAACGTGGCCATTACGGGGTTTACCACCAAATGAGCAAGAAACACCTTCACCGCTACTGTGCGGAATTCGATTTCCGCTGGAACCATCGCAGAGACCAACGACGCGGCACGGACCGAAGCCGCGTTGAAGCAAGTGCAGGGAAAGCGACTCATGTATGAAACGCCTGACGGGCACCAAAAATGACCAATGACCCACGCGAGCGCCCGAAACTCTTGCATCTAATCGGACGGTTCAATGATCTAGCGGAGGCACTCAAAAGCCCATCGGAAATGGTCTGCGTAATAGCATCGACCAGTTTTCTTGACTTGGCGCTCGAAGACGCTGATCGAAGAGCACTTCCTAAAGAGTGGCCTCGCGGACGGATTATTCAAGCCATCCGGCGCGCTGGGGACACTGAAGGCAAAGACGGAAGTGGCATTTCTTCTGGGGCTAATCGGAAGGTCCGCGCGAGATAATCTAGAAAAGGTGGCGGACGTGCGGAACCGATTCGCACACAATCTGGGGGTCACGTTCGACAGCGACCCCAAAGTTAAGGAGGCCTGCGACAACTTTAAAATGTCCGCAAAGGCTATTGAGTTTATGTCCATGGACGACGTGACCCAGCGACACCTAAAAAATCGGGGAACATCTCGCAGAGACAAATTTGTAACACTGGTCGGCACCCTTGCGGTCGTCATCAACCAAGCAGTAATTTTCGCAAAAAGGTGCAATCCGGGGACGGACATCTTTTGGTGCGACCTAGAGATAGACGGTGTTCCTCAGAGACGACACAACTTCTTGATGGAGCCACGAGAGACACCGGCCCCAGCGACTCTGCAATCGCAAGTGCCTCTTCTGGGCCAGTCGCGAACACCACAGACCAGTTCGATAGGTCCGACCATTCAGTCGGATCGCCCGACGAGTCACCCACCACATACAACTTCAATTCCGGCTTAGGGTCACTCATGCCCGATTGACCCACAATCCGTAGGGGGGTTCGGCCGTTTTTTCGCGGACAAGTTGTGCTTCGTTAACGGCATAATCCCGTTGTTTTACCGGGAAAAGCTCGAAGAATTGAGCCCCACCTTGACTCTGTCCGAATCGGCCCGAAGCGGGCGCGGAGTGGGAAGACGGATGGGACGGGACACGAAACGACCGATTCCAAGGTCCAATCTTCAAGGTCGAAGTTCAGATCCTCGCAATCTTGACTTTGGACTTTGGACCGCCGGAGCTTTGGACCAACGCCGGGACGGGACAAGTTGTTTCATCGAGCATATCCCGACGAATATGGCCCTTTCGGGTCCGGCAGTCCGTGGGCACGCGACTGTCGATCGGGGAAGAGCGAGGCGGGAGGCGCAAAGAGATTAGCCGGTGGGTCGGGGCAAGACGTGGCGATCAATAATCAGGTGCGTCGCGGATCGTCCGGAAACAAGTTCCAATACCACATGATGGGATCGCCCCACGACTGTTCAGCCGCCCATTGAAGTGGGGCGTATGTCGTTTGCCACCAGGGCGCGTAATCGAAGTCGAAGCAGACCCCGACATTACCGGAACCGTCATAGTCGTACGTCGCACGACCGCAGGTGATAGCCAGGGAGCGAGTCGGCCCGCTGCTCAAGGCATACAGCACGAAAAAGGCAAGCGCACAACGACGACCCGCCGGACGCCACGTTTCTTCGGCTTTTCGCTCATCACGAGTCTCCTCAACGAGCGTCCGAATATCACTCTCTGCAAAATCGGACAATTTCAGTTTTGGCCGGCTCTGTTTGAACAATTTCAAACGACGACACCTCCGGGACGGGACACAGCCACGATGAAGCCGGTGGGGGCCCGTCAGATCATGTAATACCAGCCCTCTTTGCCCTCCAGGCTTTCGGCATAGCGGGGGCAGATGGCGCAGACGTCGCCTTTGAGCTGTTCGTAGGCCACGCGGATGGCCTCGAGCGTGCTTGACCAGATGGCCCCAGTCTCCTGGAAGACGAACACCTTGTCTTCTCCCAGGCGGCGGGCGAGGCCGCTGGATTCGATGATTCGCATGAAGTCCGGACGCACGCCGCAGAGCAAGACGGTGGCTCCCAGCTTATCCATGCGGTCGATGAAGCGTTCGAGCACGGCAAGGCAAACAGGATCCGGATTGCGCGCGCAGTTTCACCCGGAGGACGACGACTCGAATCCCCTCTCGAGCCAAGCCGCAGATGTGGTCGAAGTGTTCTTCCAGCTCGGGGGCCGCGCCGAAGAAGAACTCGCCTTCGAGACTGAAGATGCGGATGCGGCCGCAAGGGGGATCTGAGGAAATGCGTTCGCGGACGACCCGCTCTGGGGCCAGCACCAGCTCGGTCATGTGAATGCGGGCGGCCCGCGGCACGTAGAACAAGAACGACAGAAAGACGCCAATCAGGATGCAGAACTCGACCGAGATGGCCACTGCCGAAACGGCCGTCAAGCCGACGATCCAGGCATCCGAGCGGGACGTTTTCAGGTGATAGCGGAGCTGCTTGCGGTCGACGAGCCGCCAGGCCGCCAGCATGAGGATGCCGGCCAGCCCCGAGCGCGGAATGTAATAGGCGAAGCGGGCGAACAAGAGCACGGTGAGGGCCACGGTCGCCGCGCAGATCACGCCCGACCATTGCGTTTGGGCACCGGCTTGCTGGTTGATCGTGGACCGGGTGAGCGACCCGGAGCCGGGATAGCATTGAAAGAAGCTCCCGGTCAGGTTTGCCAGCCCCTCGCTCAGGCATTGCTGATTGATGTCGAGCTTCTGACCGGTCTGCGCGGCGATAGCCTTGGCCATGGCGATCGCCTCGAGCAATCCCAAGAGGGCGATGGCCAGGCTGCTACCCGACAAGGCCCGCACGTGGCCCCAATCGAGCTTGGGCATTTTAAAGGAGGGCAGCTCGGCCGGGATCCTCTTGACGACGGCAACCCCCTGCGCATCGAGCCCAAACGCCCAGACCACGGTTGCCATGCTCATAATGGCGATCAACAGCGCGGGCAGCGGGAACCGCAGGTGCCGATTGAAGTAGCTCAGCCCCAGCGCAATGACGATCGTGCCGAGGCCGACCAGGAGCGTCGGCCAATTGGTCTGGGCGATGTGGGAGATGGTGAGCCAAAAACGAGTGAGAAATGTTTCCTCGCCGGTGCCGGCTGAGGGCAGACCGAACAGGTTTTTGACCTGGTCGAGCACGATGAGAATGCCGGCCCCCAACGTGAAGCCGACGATCACAGCGTGCGAGATGTAGCGGTTCAGGTCGCCCAGCCGCAGCAGCGTGATCAGCGCCTGGACGGCGCCGACCAGAAACGCGAGCAAGATCGCCAATTGCGGCCGATCCGCGTCGGGAAAGGCGACGAGCGCGCTCAGGACGGCGATGGAAATTGCGTTCGTCGGCCCATTGATCAGCTGTTTCGAAGAGTCGAAGAGTGCCCCGACCGCCGTCATCACGATGGCTGTATACAGCCCGTAGTACGCGGGCAGTCCGGCCACCTGGGCGTAGGCCATCGCCTGCGGGACGGCCACCGCGGCGACGGTCACGCCGGCCATCGCGTCGAGGCCGAAGGAGCGGCGTGAATAGGTCCGCAGCGAATCGAAGGCGGGAACAATTCGGAAAAACGTTTCCCGCCAGTTGTCGCCCGCCGGTCCGTTGCCGGCGCTCGGTTCTCCCGTTGATGGATTGGCCGTCAGGACGCGAGGCATTCACCCAAACCTGGACAGTGGGAGGCGCGATCAAAAGTGAACGGCGATCAAATCAGACGGATCATAGCGGGAATGCCAGCCGGACGCAGGCGACCGCAGGCCAGAAAGGGGCGCGCGATTGATGTCGGCAAGATTTGGGGCCGCTGCCCGAGCCGATTGAGTGTTCGCTGGCTGGGTGGCACAATTTGGCTCGTATCGATGGCCGCGGCGCTCGCAGGCGAGACGTGGAGCGGAGCACCTTGCAACCCGTTAGCGAGCAACGGATGAACTTCTGGAGCTGGCTAAGCAGGTTTCGACGCCGGCCTCCCCGGCTGCTGAACCCGCCTGAGGCACCGAACTTTGCCGGGGCCATGGCCCAAACCCGCGCAGGGGTCCGCGCGCCGGCGATTCCCGAATCGAGTCACCAGCCCGACGCTCGTGAAGCGTCGACGTCGACCGAGTGCCCGATCGAGGTCGTGAAAATCCGATTTCCGGGGCAGTTGATTCGATGGCGCGAGGAGGGTTTCTGGCTTTCCCCGCGGATTCCTCCCACAAGGGTGACGATATTCCGATCGAGATCGAGGCCCTCTCTCTGGGCGACGACTTATACGGTTTGCAGGAGCCGTGGCTCGCGAATTACGGTGTTGAGTGCGCAATTCGGTGACGTGATTCATGCCGAAACGCTGCCCGATGGAACGTTGCGTTTTGTTTCGGTGATTGAGCCGGGTCGCTGGTCCATCAATACGTGGATGTTGGGACTGCAGCCAATCCGATCGGGAATCCTCCATCCTGTCTTTGAACGCGTGAGCGCCGAGGGTGGTTTCGCCTGTGAAGACCCCTGGATGGGAGGCATGCTGTGGGTGTTCCTGCCGCCGGAGGCCGATTATCAACCGCAAGCCGATATTTCCGCGTGCCTGGCTCGAGACGGACCTGAACCTGGCTGAACGAGTTCAGCGGCGGCGCAACGCCTTTGTGGCAGATTCTGATTCGAGAGAAAGGAGCCGGACTATGAAAGTGGGATTCATCGGCCTGGGACACATGGGAACAGCAATGGCCGGACGCCTGCTCAAGGCTGGCCACGAGGTCTCTATCTACAATCGCACGCCGAGCAAGGCAAAACCGCTGATTGATCGCGGCGCCCATTTGGCCGCTCGACCGGCGGAGGCCTGTCGCGGTGACGCAGTCATCACCATGCTCTCGGACGACAACGCCGTCGAACAGATTGCGCTCGGCGAGGGTGGCGTCCTTGAGGGTCTGGCCGAACGCACGGTCCACATTTCGATGAGCACCATCAGCGTCGAATTGTGTCAGAGGCTTGCGGAAAAGCACGCAACGGCCGTTCGCCGCTTTCTGGCCGCACCCGTTTTCGGGCGGCCCGACGCGGCAGCACAGGGGAACCTTTTGATCGTCCCCGCGGGGAAGCCAGAGACCATTGAAGCCTGCATGCCTCTCTTCGACGCGATGGGACAGAAAACCATTCCAATCGCCGACACGCCCGAAGCCGCAAGTCTCGTGAAGCTCAGCGGCAATTTCCTCATCGGCTCTGTGATCGAGGCGCTGAGCGAGGCCATCGGACTGGTTCGCAAGGCGGGCGTCGACCCCCACCAGTACGTTTCCCTGCTTACCTCCACGCTCTTTCCAGACCCGGTCTTCAAGACTTATGGCGGGCTGATTGCGAACCAGCAATTCACGCCGGCGGAATTTGCGGCGACCCTTGGCGAAAAGGACCTGCGCCTCACGCTTGCCGCCGCTGAAACACTTCGAGTTCCGATGCCGACGGCGAGTCTCGTCCACGACCGACTTCAGGCGCTGATTGCCCGTGGCGGAGCAGATCTCGATTGGTCGGCCCTCGGGCAACTGGCCGCGAACGACGCCGGTTTGTAGCGGAGAATCGCTGAGATAAGAAGTTCAGAGCCGTCTGGCGCCTACTGCAATGATGCGTCGGGCGGCAGGCGCCCGCCTGTCGCAGGATCGCGTCGCGCGGTGTCAATGCCGCCGAACGGACCAACCCCGCAAAGCCTTGCGACTCCCCAGGAACCGAAATAGACAGTCATCCCAATCGTGAAGGCAACGGGCAACTGCAACCACACCGAGTCATGGT
Source organism: uncultured Planctomycetaceae bacterium (assembly GCA_963800135.1). GTDB lineage: Bacteria > Planctomycetota > Planctomycetia > Planctomycetales > Planctomycetaceae > DASPSM01. Next base: position 17,093 of record CAWCZR010000008.1, read on the forward strand.
GTAACACCGCGTCGGTCGCGGAAATTGCAATGCAAGTGAGCACCCCGATTCCGATGGAGACCCGATCGAGTGTTTTCTTATCGGGCCGCGGCTTTTGTTCCGGTTCGCTCATCCCGTCATTCTAGCTTTTTCCTAAACGTCGAACGACTGGTTGGCGGCGGGGATCACCGGGTCTTCGTCGCACAGGTCATGCACGATGCCGGCCAGCGACTGGGCGGCCGCGCGCTCGCCGTGGACGAGGAACGCTCGGCCGATATGCGACTCCGCCGACATCTGCGAAAAATACCACTTGAAGTCTTCCGCGTCGGCGTGGGCCGACAGGCCGTCGAGCTTTTCGACGTGCGCCCGCAAATGGTACGAGCGGTCGAGGATCGTCACAACGGGTTGTCGCTCGGCGATGCGGCGGCCCAGCGTGTGCTCCTCCTGAAAGCCAATCAGGGCGATCGTGTTGCGCGGGTCTTCAATGGCGTGCTTGAGATGATGGCGAACGCGGCCGCTCTCGCACATGCCGCTCGCGGCAATCACCACGTACGGTCCGGTCCGCCGATTGAGCTGCATGCTTTCCTGGGGCGACTGGATGTAGGTCAGCATCGGGAAGTCGAACAGCTCGCGGTCGCTAAGGAGCGCGCGGAGGGCGGCCGCGTCGAGCAGCTCGTGGTGGCGCTTGTAAATCTCGGTCACCCGGTTGGCGAGCGGACTGTCGACGAAAACGGGAATCCGCGGCAACCTTCCCGCCTGGGCCAGCTCGCGCAGAAAATAGATGACCTGTTGCGTGCGCCCCAGGCTGAACGCCGGGATAACCACGCGGCCTTCGTCCGCTTCGGCCCGCTGGATGATGGCCAGCAAGCGATCTTTCAGGGTGTCGGCTGAAGCGTGCACGGAGCCGCCGTAGGTCGATTCGGTGATCAACACGTCGCAGCCGCCGACCGGCTGCGGATCGCGCAAGAGCGGCAGCCCGCGACGTCCCAGATCGCCCGTGAAGACGACGCGGCGTATGTCGCCGCGGTCGTCGAGGTCCAGCTCCGTCACTGCCGAACCGAGAATGTGGCCGGCTTCGGAGAACCGCAGCCGCAGCGCGGGCGACAGCTCGTGCCACTCGGCATAGTCGAGCGGTTCAAACAGCTTGATCGCGCCTTGGACTTCTGGCTCCCCATAGAGCGGCTCGATTTCCGGAGTGTCCGGCGGCCGATGGGCGTTGAGATAGCGCGCGTCCTCGCGCTGAATGTGCAAACTGTCCTTGAGCATCACGGCGGCGAGGTCGGCCGTCGCCGGCGTACAGAAGATCGGTCCGCGATAGCCGGCGCGAAACAGGCCGGGCAGGTTGCCGCAATGATCGATGTGGGCGTGCGACAGAATCACGCCGTCGAGCGATTTGGGCTGGCAGCGAAGCTGGCTGTTTTTGCGCGGCTCTCCGCGCGCCGTCCCTGAAACAGTCCGCAGTCGAGCAGCAGGCGCAGCGTGTCGGTTTCGATCAGGTGCTGGCTGCCCGTCACTTCGCCGGCCGCGCCGTAAAACGTGATTTTCAAAGCGTGGGCTTTCTGCTCGTGGGCTGCGACCGGCGCCCGGGCGACAAATTATTTCGAGCGGGGCGCGGCGGCGGGGACCGACGGTGCGGGCGTCGCACCAGCCGGCGCAGGAGCGGGGGTCGCGGCGGTAGCCGCAGGTGTGGGTCCCGTTGGTTGCAGCGAGTGGACCACCAGCATGCCCGCTCCGGTCACGAGCGACACGTCGGCAAAATTAAAGACAGGCCAATGAAACGCCCCGAACGTGAAGAGCAGGAAATCGCGGACGGCCAACACCGTGCCGCCGTTCTCGTCGATGCATTGCGGCAGCCCGATGCGGTCGTAAAGATTGCCGAGCGTCCCCCCCAGAATGAGCGAGAGCGCGACTGTCAGCCACCAACTGCGCGGCTCGAAAGCCGAAAAGCCACGTCGGAATGCCGACGACGGCGGCTCCGCTCAGGGCGGCGAAGAGCCAGGTGTAGCCTTGCCCGACGCCCCAGAGCGCGCCGCGGTTGAAACTGGTGAACAGGCGAAACGTGACCCAGCCGTTGAGATAGGCCACGCTGCTGCCGCTGCTCTCCGGCGGAGCGGCGAAGACGGCGTGCTGGCCGCGAATGACTGGTTCCCTGTCGGTGCCAGGATAGCCCAGGTCGCGGAACACGAGCGATTTCGTTGCCAGGTCGCCGGTGAGGACGATCGCGGCCACCACGAAAAACACGACGGCCCGGTTGACGGGAACGCCGTTCAAGGAGAAAGATTCTCCCGTTTTCGCTCGCATTCGACGCAATTCTTTGCGTACGGGATGGCTTTGAGCCGCGCCTTGGGAATCAGAGACTTGGCGGGCGTCTTGCCATCTTCCTGGCACGAGAGGCAAGCGCCGAACGTTCCTGCGTCGATCCGCTTCAAGGCGGCGTCGATCTCGGAGAGCACATCCTGGTCGCTTTCGGCCACGCGCAGGGAAAAGTCCTGCTCGAAAGTTTGTGTGCCCAGTTCGGCAATATGCGTGGGGCTTTTCGAGTCGCCGCCGCCGTCATTGCGATCGAGAGCTTCGCGCGTCAATTGTTGGACGTCGCCGCGGATACGAGCTTGCAACAAAAGCAAGGCGCTCCTGAATTCGCTCAGCTCTGCCTTTTTGAACATAGATTTCGGTTCCGCTCGCCGTCGGTACGCCGCGAAAAGCACTTCATTATGGACGCCGCCTCCGAGTGGGTCAAGGCGCGCCGCGGCGCGTGCGAGACGGTTCTCGAGCAAGTGCCGATTACGTCGAAACGCGTTCAAGGCAATAGGTTGCCGCACGGCAAGACAGGCAAAATAGTGCCAGTGCTCGTCGGCTTGCGGGCGGTAACCAGGTACTTAGTTGCTTCGTTCGGGCACGCTTTTCGAGCGGCGGGGACTGCGACAGCCCCGTCAGGTGCGAAGAAACGAGGAGAACTGAAAACAACAGAACGGGGCCGGAGCGACACTCGCCGCCTCCGGCCCCGTCGAGATGGCTGCGGTCAAAATCAGTTGGAACCCTATCAATTCAGGACGGTGACGCGCATCAGAATTGCGTACCGTGATTGGGGACTTCGTGCGATTCATCGGGCATCATGTCGCCCAGGTCGATTACCAGGCCCTCTCCCGGAACGAAGCGGACTCCCGGCAGTAGCATGGAGTTCTGCATGTCCAAGGCAGCCTGCAGGTGTGCGCGTTCGTCGCGCGGCAGGTCCTTGACATTATGAATGTCTTTTTGGATCTGTTCACGGGTCCCCGTGAACTCCTTGCGCTCCACCTCTCCCTTGTCGTTGCGGTAAGCGATGGCCGCTTTGAACTGGTCTTTGCCCGTCTTCTCGATATTGAGCGATTCGAAACGATCCCAGTTGGCGTGCGCGCCGCCATGAGCCCCGGCCATCTCCTGCAACCGGTCCCAGGAGCGCTCGCGCATCCGATTTCGGGCGTCGTTCCGCGTTTCTTCACGGGACTCATTGCGACGCGCGTGGCGTTCGCGGGGTTCCTGATCGGCATTGCCCGCCCGTTCCGACGCGGGAACTTCGCTCAGGTTAGCGGTGAGTGTCTCGCTTTTCCCCTGGCGGATGATCCCGATCATGACCTTGTCGCCGGGCTTCTTGGCGCGGACCAGGTTGATGAGTTGCTCGGGAGACGTCAGTTTTTGATCGTCGCACGTGGTCAGAATGTCGTATTGCTTGATCCCGGCCTTGGCCGCGGCCGAATCGCCCGCAACCTCACCCACCAGCAAGCCCCCATTGGACATGTGTTCCTGCAGTTGAGCGGCCAGCGCTGGCGGGACGGCTTCAACGGCCACACCCAAGAAGGCGTGCGAGTCGGAGGCCTGCTTGTCGCTACGCGGCGTTTGGTTGCCAGCTGGGTCGGCATTGGTGGCCTGCGCCCGGGCAGAGGCAACGCAGAACAAGGTGACGACGACGAAAGCAAGGGGCGCCCAAATGTTCCGTTTCGACATGTGTCAACTCCTTGAAGCAGAGAACCAACGGGGACGAGAAAAGAGAGCGGCGCGCTCGACAGCGGAATAGCCGCTGGGGCGGGCGGTACAACTGACGTACACACCCGAGATGCACACCGGACCGGCCCCGTCATCGCCAAAAAATCGGGCGGCCAAGGCCGGCAGCTTTCGCGCCGGCCCGGCCGCCGATTGGTCTGCGACATCACCCACGCATGACGTCGCAGATGTCACAAGTGTGAAGACTCCCAGTTCTTCTTCACCCCTTTGGCAAATGACGTGCCCGATTGAAATATGCGGCGAATGTCGAGATCTCTTGGGTTTTTTGCGATTCCGGCGGGGAGCGTGTTGGAAACGAGCGGTTCCGGAAAAACCGAAGTGCGCGCCGATCGGCCACCGGGCCTCCTGGACGCGCGCCGGCCACGCCCATGAAACGCAGCACGGGAATTCCTGAAAGCGGGAAACAGGGCTCGCGCCGGGCTCCGTCTCCGCGCATTTCCGCTCGTTGCGGCTTCCACGCTGCCATCCGAAACGATATGGGGCCTTACGACCCGCGCGTTCGTAATGGCCGGCGGTACTGCGATTGCTCCACGGCCGGCATTTCACCGCGAAACGCGCCGGCGATCGATCGATTTTCGCATTCTTCGTGTTTTTCCGGCCGCCGAGTGCCTCGTGCGACTTGAAAGTTGCGCGAGAGGATTCTATTCCTGTAAACCGAGCTCGATCGTTGAGGGAGTGAAAGCGATCTGGGAGCCCGTTCGTGCCGCAAGTCTTCCCGCGCGCGATGAATATTCTCTCGAGAGCGTCGCTCTTTGGGAGCCTGCTGGTCGCGGCACTCGTCTTGTGGATCTGCCTGGTCTACACACGTTCCCCTTACGGCACGGCCGCCGGCGTCATGCGCGTGCAGCAAGTCCCCTTCAGCCATCAACACCACGTCGGCGTGCTGGGGATCGACTGCCGCTACTGCCATACGACGGTCGAGAACTCATCCTTCGCGGGACTGCCTCCGACGAAGACCTGTATGAACTGCCACTCGCAAATCTGGGTCGGCAGCGAAGTGCTCCAGCCGGTCCGCGAGAGCTACCAGACGAATAAGCCGCTCAGCTGGGATCGAGTCTACAACCTGCCCGGGTTCGTCTATTTCGATCACAGCATTCACGTGAACAAAGGCATCGGTTGCGCGTCGTGCCATGGGCGGATCGATGAAATGCCGTTCACCTATCAGGCCAAGTCGCTCTTGATGGAGTGGTGTCTCGACTGCCACCGGCATCCGGAGCGCGAGATTCGGCGGCGGGAAGAGGTCTTCAATATGAAGTACAAGCAGCCGGCCAATCAGATTGAGCTGGGCCACCGGCTGGTAAAGGAATACGGCATCGCCAACGAGACCAAGCTGACAAGCTGCAGTGTGTGTCACCGATGAGCAACCGCAAGGATCTCGCATCCGAACTGGCGGAACTGGAACGGTCGCTCGGCGGCACGTCCGGCCGGCGCTACTGGCGCAGTCTCGACGAGCTCGCCGGCACGCCCGCATTTCAGAAACTGATGCGGCGCGAATTCCCGAGTCAGGCCGACATTTGGCCCGATTCGCTCAGCCGCCGTCACTTCTTGTCACTGATGGGAGCGTCGCTGGCGCTGGCGGGGTTGTCCGGCTGCTCGGTCAAGCCGGCGCCGATGGGGAAGATCGTCCCGTACGTCACGCCGCCGCACGAAATCGTGCCGGGCGAGCCGCTGTTTTATGCGACCGCCCAACCGCTGCCCGGCGGCGCCGTTGGTCTCTTGGTAGAAAGTCACATGGGACGCCCGACGAAGATCGAGGGCAATCCGGACCACCCGGCCAGCGGCGGTGCGACCAGCCTCTATCACCAAGCGTCAATCCTCACGCTGTACGATCCCGATCGCTCGCAGACGGTCACCTATCTCGGCCGCACACGGGCTTGGACGGAGGCGGCCGCCGCAGTCCGCGCGGCGCTGGCGAACGAGCGTAAAAACGGCGGGGCCGCCGTGCGGATTCTGAGTGAGCCAATCCTTTCGCCCTCGCTGGCCGTGCAGCGCGAGCGGCTCTTGAAATCGCTTCCCAAGGCGAAGTGGCACGTCTACGAACCGTTGCCGCAGGACTCGCGGCTGGAGGCGATTCGCCTCGCGTTCGGCCAGGCTCTCGATTGCCATTACGGCTTCAAGCAGGCCGACGTGGTGCTGTCGCTCGACGCCGACTTCCTGGGAAGCGAGCCGGGTAACCTCCGCGGGATCGCCGACTTCATGTCGCGGCGGCGAATCCGGACGTCGGCGGCCGACGCGGAAAAAGCGTCAATGAATCGCCTCTATTGCATTGAGACCGAAGTCACCTGCACGGGTGCGAAGGCCGACCACCGCCTCGCCGTCCGCGTGCAGGATGTCGAAGGGCTGGCCCGTGCCCTGGCGGCGAAGCTGGGGGCGATGGGCGGCGAACAGTCGCAAACCTCCGCCGCAGCCGAAACGGCAGGGGCGCACGAAAAATGGATCGCGGCCGTCGCCAAGGATCTGTCCGCCCATCACGGTCGGGCGGTGGTGGTCGTCGGCAAGCGGCAGCCGGCTGCCGTGCACCTGCTGGCGATCGCCATCAATCAGAAGTTGGGCGGTGTGGGCCAGACCGTCTTTTACACGCGGCCGGCCACGGAAGGACCCACCGCGCGGATCGACTCGTTGCGGGAGCTGGCCGACGACATGCGGCAGGATCGCGTGCGGTTGCTCTTGGTGCTTGATGCCAATCCCGTTTACTCGGCGCCGGTCGACTTCAAATTCACCGAGGCGATGGAGCACGTTCCGCTGCGTGTCCACTTCGGTCTCTACCAGGATGAAACGGCGCGGCGCTGCCACTGGCATCTCAACCAGGCCCATTTTCTGGAGACGTGGGGCGATGCCTGGGCGTTCGACGGCACGGCCTCCATCATGCAGCCGTTGATCGAGCCCCTGTATCGCGGGCGCTCGGCCGTCGAATTGGTCGCTTTCCTGGCGACGCTGCACGAAACGCCGGGCGAGGAGCTGGTCCGCGCCCGCTGGCGCGATTATTGGAACACGCAGACGCGCGGTCCCAAATCGGAAGATGACTTCGACCGGTTCTGGAAAACCGCGCTGCATAACGGCACGGTCGCCGGGACCGGTTTCCCGATCAGGACGGTTTCGCTCGCCGACAATTGGCAGCGCCATCTTGGATCGCCCGCGGCCACTGCAGGAAGTGGGGCCTCAAGCGCGCCTGCGGGCAGCGGATCGAGTCAATCCGGGAACTCCTTCGAGTTGGCTTTCGCTCCCGACCCGACCGTCTTGGACGGGTCGTTTGCCAACAACGGCTGGCTGCAGGAATGCCCGAAGCCGATCACGCACTTTGACCTGGGACAACGCGGCCCTCATGAGCCCCGCGACGGCGCGGCAGTTGGGCGTCGAATACGGCGAATATGCGCATGGCGGCGAGCATGGCGGCTATTCAGCATGCCCGTCGTCGAGCTGACTTTCGACGGACGCAGTGTCGAGGCTCCCGCCTGGATCATGCCGGGTCACGCCGACGGCTCCATCACAATTCATCTCGGCTACGGCCGCGAGTTTGCGGGCCGCGTCGGCGGTAAGCGGGGAGCAGCGCGTCGGCTTCAACGCCTACGCGTTGCGCACCGCCGCAGCAGCCTGGTTCGCTCCGAGCGTCCACGTCACCAAGACCGATCGGACGCATCTCGCTGGCCTGCACGCAAGAGCACCATCTGATGGAGAACCGCGAGCTGGTCCGCTCCGCCACGCTGGAGGAGTATCAAGCACAAGCCCGACTTCGCGGCCGAGCCTGAGAAGAAAAAGGAAGCCGAGGAAACTCACCGCGCGACGCCGCCGCTTGACGCTCTATCCAGCCGTTCGACTACAGGCCGCGCCAACACAAATGGGGCATGGTGATCGACCTGACTACCTGCATCGGCTGCAAGGCGTGCGTCGTCGCCTGCCAGGCGGAAAACAACATCCCCGTCGTCGGCAAGGAGCAGGTGGCAGCCGGCCGCGAGATGCACTGGCTGCGGATCGATCGCTACGTCAGCGGCACCGCCGACGAACCGCAGGAGTTTCATTTCCAGCCGGTGCCCTGCATGCACTGCGAGAAGGCCCCCTGCGAATACGTCTGCCCCGTCGAGGCCACGGTGCACAGCGCCGAGGGGCTCAACGACATGGTCTACAACCGCTGCGTCGGCACGCGGTTTTGCTCCAACAACTGTCCGTACAAGGTCCGGCGGTTCAATTTCTTCGCACTACGCCGACTATCGAGACGCCCAGTCTCGCGCCTGCAATACAACCCCGACGTCACGGTCCGCTCGCGCGGCGTGATGGAGAAGTGCACGCTACTGCGTGCAGCGAATTCGCCACGCCGAGATCGACGCCGACCGCGACGACCGGCCGATCGCCGACGGCGAAGTCGTTACCGCCTGCCAGGCGGCTTGTCCGGCCGGGCGATCGTGTTCGGCGACATGAACGACTCGGCCGCCAACGTCGCGCAAGTGGAAGGCGTCGCCGCTGCAACTACGCGCCTGCTGGCAGAGTTGAACACCCGGCCGCGGACGACGTACCTGGCCGCCGTCGCGCAATCCCAACCCCGAGCTGGAGGGGGCCTGACATGCCGCGAGCCGCAGGCGTGAGTCCGGCAGACGCCGGCGCGACAATCGGCGGCATCCGATGAGCTGCGGTACGTCCCCGTCGGCCACAGCTTTGCCTCGGTGACCGATCAGATCTGCGGACCTGGTGCTCGGCCGCGCCACCCGCATGGGTTGGTACGTGACCTTCGCGGCCGGCATCGTTCCTGTTGCTGATGTTTTCTGGCGTTGTCGTATACCTGCTCGCCAAGGGCGTCGGCATCTGGGGCATCAACATCCCCGTCGGCCTGGGGCTTCGCCATCACCAGTTTCGTCTGGTGGATCGGCATCGGCCACGCCGGCACGCTGATCTCGGCCATTCTGCTGCTGCTGCATCAGAAATGGCGGACGTCGATCAACCGCATTGCCGAGGCGATGACGATCTTCGCCGTGATGTGCGCCGGCACTGTTTCCGCTGCTGCACCTGGGCCGGCCCTGGTTCTTCTATTGGCTGTTGCCTTATCCCAACACGATGCAGCTGTGGCCGCAGTTTCGCAGCGCCCTGGTGTGGGACGTGTTTGCCGTCAGCACCTATTTCACCGTGTCGCTGATGTTCTGGTACATGGGCATGATCCCCGACCTGGCCACGCTCCGCGACCGTGCCACGAACAAGCGCTGGCAGATCGCTTACGGCATGCTGGCGATGGGCTGGCGCAATTCGGCCCGGCACTGGCATCGCTACGAGATGGCCTACTTGCTCTTGGCCGGCCTGGCGACGCCGCTGGTCATCTCGGTGCACTCGGTCGTCAGCTCCGATTTCGCCATTTCGATGGTGCCGGGCTGGCACGAGACGGTCTTTCCGCCCGTACTTCGTGGCCGGGGCCATCTTCTCCGGCTTCGCGATGGTGCTGCTGCTGGCGATCCCGATGCGCCACTTCTACGGCCTCAAGGATTTCATCACGCATCGAGCCACCTGGAAGTGATGGCCAAGATCCTGTTGGCAACCAGTCGTTCTTCACCTCCTACGGCTACTTCAGCGAGCAGTTCATCACTTGGATTCGGCGCGAAACCTACGACAAGTACGTCTACCTGCAACATTCTGATCGGCTGCGGCCAGTACGCCGGTGATCACGTGGATCACCCTCGGTCTGCATGTTCATCGCGCCGCAATTGCTCTGGATTCCGCGGTTCCGCCGCAACGAGAAGGTGCTGGTCGTCGTTTCGCTGCTGGTGCTGGTGGGCATGTGGCTGGAGCGCTACATGCTCATCACCACCAGCCTGAGCCGCGATTTCCTGCCGTCGTCGTGGGGCATGTTCCAGCCGACGATTTGGGACATCCTGACATACTTCGGGTCGATCGGGCTGTTCGTCGTCACGTTTTTGTTGTTCTGCCGCTTTCTGCCGATGATCTCGATGTCGCGAAATGCGGGGCCTGTTGCCGGGCTCGCACGGGCACGAGGAGGGGCGATGACGCCGGACGCAAAGCCCAAATCTACGGTCTGATGGCGGAGTTCGCTACGGCCGACGCGCTGTTCGCGGCCACGCGCCGCGCCTGGCAGGCCGGCTATCGCGAGATGGACGCCTACACGCCTTACGCCGTCGAGGGACTGGCCGAGGAGCTGGGCGAGGGGAAAACCCGCGTGCCGTTGGTCGTGCTGATCGGCGGGCTGGTGGGGGCGGGCGTCGGCTTCTTCATGCAGTACTGGTCGATGGCCGTCGATTATCCGTTCAACGTCGGCGGCCGGCCGCTCAACAGTTGGCCGGTCTTCATTCCCGATCGCCTTCGAGATGATGATCCTGGTCGCGTCATCTCGGCGTTTCTGGGCATGCTGTTCCTGAACGGCCTGCCGCGACCGCATCATCCGCTGTTCAACGTGCCGCAGTTCGCGCGGGCCAGCCAGGACCGCTTTTTCCTCTGCATCGAGGCGACCGATCCGCAGTTCGATGCCGAGCGCACGCTGGCGTTTTTGTCCGTGGCCGAGTCGCACCTGGGCATCGTCGAAGTGCCGATGGACCCGCCCGCCACCCCGCGCGAGACCGCAATCGAACAGACGCATGTGGCCGTGATGTCATGAACGTGCACGACACAAAATCGCGCGGCATTCGAGCCCATGGTCATTTCGTGGCGCTCGTCCTGCTGCTTGGTCAGTCCGGCTGCCAGCAGCAGATGGCCAGCCAGCCGAGTTATCATCCGCTTGAAGCATCGACCTTCTTTGCCGACGGCCAGGCATCGCGGCCCACCGTCAAAGGAACCGTCGCCCGCGGCCACCTGGAGCTTGACTGGCATCTTTATACGGGCCGCATTCCGGGGGCGAACGCCAAGGCCGAGGCGTCGCGAACCGAAACTCCCAAGCCTACGGGTCAAAACGTCGGCGCCAACAAAGCTGACTTCGATCGCGGCCGCTTCGTCGACACGTTTCCCGAGCCTGTCACGCGGGAGACGATCGAGCATGGCTACCACCGCTACATGATCTACTGCGTCGTCTGCCACGATCCGATGGGGACCGGGCGCGGCAAGATCGTCGAACGTGGCTACATTCATCCTCCGTCGTACCACATCGCGCGCTTGCGGACCGCGCCGGTCGGTCGACTCTTCGCGGTGGCGACGGAGGGTTACGGAGCGATGCCCTCGTACGAGTCGCAGATTTCGGCCCGCGACCGCTGGGCCATCGTTGCCTTCATTCGGGCTCTGCAGCTGAGCCAGCATTTTCCGGAAAACCAGCTCACGCCCGACATGCAGTGCCAACTGGCCGCCGCGCGATCGGCAAAGGAGGGGCCGTGACAAGCGTCGCCTCCGATCGCTTGTACGATGTCCGATGGAGCCGCTGGTCTCTGCTGGTCGGCTGCATCGCGCTCGGTCTCTGCGTGATCGGCGCGATCTTGGGCGATCCGGAGCAGTTCTTCCGCGCGTATCTTGCCGCTTACATGTTCGTGCTGGGGCTCGCGCTCGGCGGCCTGGCCATCCTCATGCTTTACCATCTGACGGGCGGCGCCTGGGGCTACCTGATCCGCCGCGTGCTCGAAGCGCAGATGCGGACGCTGCCTTTGATGGCGCTCTTCTTCGTGCCGATCGGCTTTGGGATCGAGGTGCTTTATCTGTGGGCCCGGCCAGCTCTCGTGCACGCGGACGAACGGTTGCGGAGCCAGCAGTTTTATCTGAACAAGGATTTTTTCCTGGGGCGGGCGGCGATCTACTTTGCCATCTGGCTCTTCTTCGCGCTCCTGCTCACTCTGCGGTCGCGGCGGCAGGACCAGACTGACGACGAGCGAATTCCGAACGGGCTGGAGCGGCTGGGCGAGATCGGCCTGGTGCTCTTCGGCACGACGATGCACTTCGCCGCGTTCGACTGGCTCGAAACGCTGCAACCGACCTTCCACTCCACGATCTTTCCGATGCTGGTGGTCTCGGGCCAACTGCTTAGTGCGCAGGCGCTGGCGGTGATCGTGTTCATCGCGTTCGTGCTGCCGCGGGACGCGGCCGCCATCGCTTCACGGCGGGCCTTCAACGATCTGGGCAACATCCTCTTTGCCCTCCTGGTGATCTGGGCCTACATGAATTTCTTCCAGTTCATGCTGATCTGGATCGCCAACCTGTCGTCCGACGCGCTCTGGTACGCGCCGCGATCGCAAGAGGCCTGGCGGCCGCTGGTGTGGGCCCTGTGTTTCGCGAATTTCGTGATTCCGTTCTTCCTCTTGTTGATGCGGTCGATCAAGCAGCATCCCCCCAGCCTGGCGAAGGTGGCTGCACTGATTTTGTTCTCGCAAGTGGTCTTCAACTACTACCTGGTGGTGCCCGTGTTTCAGGCCCCCGGTCTGCTCGAGCATTGGATGGATTTCGTGATGCCGATCGGACTGGGGGGAATTTGGTTTGCCTTGTTCGTCAACCGGCTGCGGAGCCGGCCGTTGTTGCCGGTCCACGATCCGAACCGGGAAAAGGCCGCGCACCTGCGGGCGTTGGATGAGGAAGACCTCGAACGCGAAAATGTGCTTGTGCATTCGGGGATTTGAGGGCCGAAGCGTCGCAATCCGCCATGTCTGATCCCAACACCAATCGCGATGTCGAACACCCGCCGGAGCCGAATGCCGGGTCCGAACCGTCACCCCCGGTGCGGCCCGAGAATCGTTACGAAGAGACCGATGCCAGCTTTCGCGCCGTGACAATCGTGGCTATCGTCGGCTGCGTGATCGGCGCGGTCGTGTTCCTCGCCGTGCGGGAATTTTACTGGGCGGCCCTCGAGTCGCACCCGTCGGCGACCGCGACCACGTTCACCGCTCCGGAAAAACCGACCGAGCAACTGCCGCCGGAGCCGCGGTTGGAACTGCTGGATCGCCAGCAAAAAACGCCTGCCTCCAATGTCTCGCGCTGGGAACGAGGCGAAGAGAAATCGTTGGCGACGTACGGCAAGTCCGACGAAAAGGGTTTCGTCCGAATTCCGCTTCAGCAGGCGATGCAGATCATCGTCGGTCAATTGCCGGCCCGCAAAGCGACCGACCAGCCGAAGTTCCCCGACAAGGGTTTGATCGACGCCGGCGAATCGAACTCCGGTCGAATGTTTCGAGGAGGCTCGCCATGAAGCGCGCGGCCCTGTCTGTACTCATTGGCTGGTTGCTGTTGGCCGGCGCGCCTGTTTTGTCCAGCGCGGGGGCGCCGCTGCCGCCGATTTTGTCGAAGGTGACTTTCGAGCAGCGGCTCAACGAATCGGTCCCGCTCGACGTGGCCTTCCACGACGAAGACGGTCACGACGTCAAGCTGGGGGACTACTTCGGGGCGAAGCCGGTCGTGTTGGTGATGGCCTATTTCCGTTGCCCGATGCTCTGCACGCAGGTGCTCAATGGGACGGTCGAGGGTCTGCGGGAAAGTGAGCTCACCATCGGCAAGGATTTCCGCGTCGTGACCATCAGTTTCGATCCGAGCGATTCGCCCCGGATGGCGACCGCCAAGAAGGCCAATTATATCCGCGCCTACGCCGATCCGCGGGCGGCGGCCGACTGGCATTTTTTGACGGGCACGAAAGAATCGATCGACCGAGTCGCTCAAGCGATCGGTTTTCGCTACGCCTACGACGAGGCCAGCGATCAGTACGCGCACGCCGCAGGGATCGTCGTGCTAACGCCAAGCGGCAAGATCTCCCGCTACTTTTACGACGTGCATTACTCCGGCCGCGATCTCCGCCTGGGACTTGTCGAGGCGTCGCAAAACCGGATCGGCACGGCCATCGATCAGGTGCTGCTCTTTTGCTTCCACTACGACCCGACGGCCGGCCGCTACGGCGCGGCAGTAATGAACTTTGTCCGCGCCGGCGGAGTGTTGACGGTGATCGGATTGCTGGTGTTTTACGTGGCTTTGATGCGGGGCGAGCGACGGCGTCGCGGCGTGTTGGCGGCGTCCGTGCGCCCGTGCCAATGGCGAATTGACCGGCTGACGAGGATGTGATGCTGGAATCGGCCAAGAGTGCCTGGTTTCCACCGGAAGCGTCGACGACGGCTGCGCACGTCGACTTGCTGCTGTATTTTCTGTTGGCTGTCTGCGGATCGGTCGGGCTGCTCGTCGCCGTTTTGATGATCTATTTCTGCATCCGCTACCGCCGGCGTCCGGGCGCTGGCCGGCCCGCCGCCACGCACGCCTCGCACGCGCTGGAATGGTTCTGGACCATCGTGCCGTTCTTCATCTTCATGGTCATCTTCGTCTGGGGAGCCGTCGTCTACGTCGACGCGTACCACGCGCCGCCCGAGTCGATCCCCGTGTACGGCGTCGGCAAGCAGTGGATGTGGAAGTTTCAGCACCCCGAGGGGCAGCGCGAGATCAACACGCTGCACGTCCCGCTGGGACGGCCCGTGCAGGTGCTGCTCACGTCCGAGGACGTGATCCACAGCTTCTTCATCCCGGCTTTTCGCGTGCACATGGACGTCCTGCCCGACCGCTATACCTCGGTTTGGTTCGAGGCGACCAAGCCGGGCGAATACCACCTGTTCTGTTCGCAATACTGCGGCACCAATCACGCCGGCATGATCGGCACGGTCGTCGTCATGGAGCCGGCGGACTTCGAGAACTGGCTGTCGCTGCACGCGGAAGGATCGCTGGCGCTCGAGGGGCGGAAGGTCTTCCTCAAATACCGCTGCATCAGCTGCCATAGCGCGACGGCCGGCGCCGGGCCCCGGTCCTGGAGGGGCTGTACGGCAAGCATCGCGCGGCTGAACAACGGCCGCTCGGTCGTCGCGGACGACGCGTACATTCGCGAATCGATCCTCGATCCGGGCGCGAAGATCGCCGCCGGCTGGGAGAACATCATGCCGACGTTCCGCGGCCAGGTCAGCGAGGAGGAGATCTATCGCCCTGATCGCCTACTTCCGTTCGTTGCAGCGGGGCGAGACGCCGCGTCGCGTCGAAGAGTATCCGCCGCCGACGTCGACGCCCCCGATCAACACCACCGCACCGGACAGCAGCGCGACCGAGGGCAAATCGACCGCGCCGAAAGAGCCCTGACGGAGCCGCCATGACGATCGCCACCCTCGCCCCTCCCGCCTCTCAGCCGGTCGAGCCGCCGGCCGAGGGGTCGAACTACCTCAACGTCTCGTACGGCGTCGTCTCGTGGCTGTTGACCAAGGACCACAAGCGGATCGCCATCCTCTACCTGATCAGCGTCACGGCGATGTTTCTGCTCGGCGGCCTGGCCATCTCCATCGTGCGGCTGCAACCTGATGACGCCCGCAGGGAGGCCTCGTCTCGGCCGACACGTACAACCGCCTGTTCACGATGCACGGCGTGATCATGGTCTTCTTCTTCCTGGTGCCGGTCGTGCCGGCCGTGCTGGGGAATTTCTGCCTGCCGCTGATGATCGGGGCCAAGGATCTGGCCTTCCCGCGGATCAATCTGCTGAGCTGGTACCTGTACATGATCGGCGGCGCCTGGACGCTGTTTGCGATGCTGACCGAAGGAGTCGACACCGGCTGGACGTTTTACACCCCCTACAGCTCACAGGCGACGCACTACAACGTCGTGCCCACGCTCATCGGCATGGTGCTGGCCGGCTTCTCGTCGCTATTCACGGGGCTCAACTTCATCGTCACCACGCACTGGCTGCGGGCGCCGGGCTGACCTGGTTCCGCTTGCCGATCTTCGTCTGGGCGATGTACGCGACCAGCTTCATCTTCGCTCCTGGCCGTGCCCGTGCTGGCGATGGCGCTGATCCTGCTGATGCTCGAGCGGCTGCTTGCACATCGGCATCTTCGATCCGGCGCTGGGGGGCGATCCGCTGCTGTTCCAGCATCTGTTCTGGTTTTATTCGCACCCGGCCGTCTACATCATGATCCTGCCGGGCATGGGCATCGTCAGCGAAGTGATTCCCTGCTTCGCCCGCAAGTCGCTGTTCGGTTACACGTTCGTGGCCTATTCGTCGCTGGCCATCGCCTTCTTGAGCTTTCTGGTCTGGGCCCATCACATGTTCGTGGCGGGCATCTCGCTGTATGCGGCGCTGGTCTTCTCCTGCCTGAGCTTTCTGGTGGCCGTGCCGTCGGCGATCAAGGTCTTCAACTGGACGGCCACGCTCTACAAGGGGTCGATTGCCTTCGAGACGCCGATGCTGTTCTGCCTGGGGTTCGTCGCGCTGTTCACGGCGGGCGGACTGACCGGCCTGTTTCTGGCGACGCTGGGCGTGGACATGCACGTGCACGACACTTACTTCGTGATCGCCCACTTCCATTTCATCATGGTGGGCGGCATGGTGATGGCCTACATGGGCGGGCTGCACTTCTGGTGGCCCAAGATAACCGGGCCGCATGTATTCGCAATGGTGGTCGCGGCTGGCGGCGCTCATCATCTTCGTCGGCTTCTTCCTGACGTTCCTGCCGCAGTTCATCGTGGGCTACAACGGCATGCCGCGGCGGTACTACCAGTACGTTCCCGAGTTCCAGGTGTGGAACGTGCTCTCGTCGGCCGGCGCTTCGATCCTGGCGGTCGGCTACCTGTTGCCGCTGTGCTACTTGCTTTACTCGCTCCGTTACGGCACCGCGGACGGGCGCCAACCCGTGGCGTGCGACCGGGCTGGAGTGGCAGACCCCCTCCCCGCCGCCGCGCGACAACTTCGCCGTCACGCCGATCGTCGTTCGCGGCCCCTACGAATACGACACGGGAAAAGCCCAGAATGAGCCTTAGAGATACGCTCTTCACCCAGGCCGAGCAGAAGGCCCTCTTCGATCACACGTTCCTCGCGCGGGACCGGCTCGAAGAGCAGTACGCCTCCCTGCCGCACCAGAGCGAGACGGCCGCCTTCGGCATGTGGGTTTTTCTGGCGACCGAGGTGATGTTCTTCGGCACGCTCTTCGTCGCGGTCGGCGCGTATTGCGATCTTTTCGCCGGAAACGATCGAGCGGGCGAGCCTCGAGCTCAACTGGATCATCGGCGGCATCAACACGGTCGTGCTGTTGGTCAGCAGCCTGATGATGGTGCTGGCGGTTCATGCGGCGCAGCTCAACCGGCAGCGGGAGGTGTTTCGCTACCTCTTGCTGACGGCCGGCCTGGGGGTCGCTCTTCCTCTGTTTCAAGGCGCTCGAATACTACCTCGACTACCGGGAAAACCTGATCCCGGGCTTCAAGTTTGACGATGCCGAGTGGATCGCCCGCGGCGTTGACGCCGGTCAGCTCGGCTACGTGAAAATATTCCTGTTTCTCTACTGGACGATGACCGGCTTCCACGCGATCCACGTGACGATCGGCATCGGCGTTGTGTTGGTTATGGCCGTGCTCGCGCGGCGGGGCCATTTCTCGGCGGAGTATTATTCGCCGCTCGACGTCACGGGGCTGTACTGGCACTTCGTCGACGTCGTTTGGATCTTTTTGTTCCCCACGTTGTATTTGCTGGGCACCCACACGTTGTGACGTCCGCCGATCGAGGTTCGCGATGTCGAGCAAAATCACTCCGGCCAACACCTACGTCGTCGTGCTGATCGCGTTGTTGGTGTTGACGGTCCTGACGGTCGGGGTCTCGTTCGTGCCGCTGCCGCCGATCGGCCACGTAGTGGCGGGACTGTCGATCGCCGCGCTCAAGGCCACGCTCGTCGTGCTGATCTTCATGCACGCGCTGCACAGCCCGCGAATCACGTGGTGCGTGATCGTGGCGTCGGTCGCTTGGGTGTTGATTCTGTTTTCGCTCACGTACGCCGACTACCTGACGCGGGGCTCGCTCCCGCAAATGCCCGGTCACTAGCCGCGTTTGACTTCCGCGAGGTCCGACCATGAACCGTCCGCCCGAAGTCAAGACGCAGCCGCTGGGATTGGGAGTGGCGTCGGTGGTGCTGGGGGTGATCAGCACGCTCTTGTTCTTCCTGCCGATTCTCGCCACGCCCATCGCTCTGATCGCGCTGGCGCTGGCGGTGATTGGCTGCGCCCTGGGCATGACATCGGGACGCACGAGCTTGCGCTGGTCGGCCGTCGGGCTGGTCGTTTCCGGATTGGCGCTCACCATCAACCTGGCGATCGCCTACGCACCGAGCGGATTCGAGCACACGCCGCCGTCCCCGCCCACCGAACCGGTCCCGGGCGTGCCCTACGCGCCGCCGCCGGCTCGACCCGTCAGCTAATGCTCGCCGCCATTGCTTGCTACTTGCCAGCCGCCTGGTTGACGGGCATCTCGAAGCTGTCGGAAGTCGTGGGGGCAGCGGCAGGCATTTCCTCGCTCGGCGGCACGACGCGCGGCACCGCGGCGCGATTGACCTGCGGCATACTCCAGGCGTCTGGCTGCACCGGTGTGGCGGGCGTAACAAAGTTCGACGTCGGCGTAGGAGCGGGAGCCTCGAAAAATGCTGGAGCCGCTGCAGCCGCCGCGATTCGGTTCTTGGAGTCGCCCGAACGGCCCGCGGCTCCATCGCCTAATTCCGGTGAGAAGAACGAGGCCGGCACGACCGAGCCGGAGGGCGCGAAGTACCCGTTCGCTTGTGGTGCGTTCGGGCCGAGACCGATGGCCGACTGCGGCCCCAGGCTCGACAGGTCTTGCGGGCCGGCCGACGCACTGTGCGACGGTACCGGGATGGGTGTCGGGATCGGTTTTGGTGCCGGCGTGCTTGTCGGGCCTGGCGGACTCACTGACGGGCTGGTCGCGGGCGTCGTCGGGCCGGTACTTTGTGGCACCGTCGATCCCAACCCGAACGGCAGCAGGCTTGCCGGCACACTCGGCAGCGGGCTCGTCGGCTGGCCGGGCGGCACCACAAACTCTGCGGGCTCCGTATGCGTGAACGGATTGGGAACTCCATGACTGCGCGCCCACGCTTCGCGGAGCGCGTCCGAGTAGGCCTTCGGGCCTTCCCAGAGGCTTTCGGCGACGGTGATGTTGCTTTCCTCGAGGATGGTCCCCGTGCGGTAGTAGAAGTCGGTGATCGCCTGGTTGTACTGAATGATCGCCTGATCGTAGGAAACCTCGGCCTGCACGAGGCTTTGCTGGGCTCGCAAGAGCGGATCGGCCGTAGTGCCGCGCAGCTCGTATTGGGCCTTGTAGGCCTGCACGCGCTCAGCGGCCGCGATGCGGCGATTGAGGGCCGATTGGGCGACCGCGTACGAGCGGTCCAGCACTTGAAATGCATTGCGAATTTCATGGCTGATGTCGAGTTCCTGGGCCGCCAGAGCCGTACGGGCCCGGGTCAGCCGCAGCTCGAAGTTCCGCTCTTGCGAGTGAGCATTGCGGAAGCCGATCGGGATCGACGCTTCGAAACCGATGTCCCAGCCCGTTTGACCGGCTTCCACCAGCGAAGCGAAGGCGCTCGAGCCGGGCTGGTTGAGTGTCGATTGCTGGCTGATCAGCCGATCGCCGAAAGCATTGATCTGCGCACCGGCGACCAGGTCGAACCGTGGCATGAGCAGGCTCTTCGAGGCGTCCAGCTGCATCTCGATGCTCTTGATGTTCCACTTCTGCCGGCGAATTTCCGGACGCCGGGTAACGCCTTCGGCGACGGCGATGTGCCAGTCGGGAACGAATTCGGCGACGGACGGCTCGTCACAAGGACGAATGATTCGGCCGTCGTTCACGGTCAATCCCAGCAGGCGGCGGAACTGCCCCTCGGTCGTGTAGAGGTTGGAGAGGGATTGCTCGGCCTGCGCCTTGGCGTCGAAGTAGTTTTCGCGGGCCTGCGATTCGTCGGGGGTTGTGCCGCCGGTAAGCCCCTTAAGGCGCTTCGCGTCGATCTGTTCCCAGGTCTTGAGCGCGCTCTTCCAGTAGATCACCTGCGCATGATACGTCTGGTAAGCCAGCGAGAGGTCCCAGTAGCTGCTCTGCACGTCGCGGATCAGCTGGTGCACGGACGCTTCGAAGTCGGCAATGGCAATATCGCTGTTGATCCGCGCAATGACCACGCCTTGCCCCACGCCGGCCGGATTCTTGCCGATTGGTCCCGCGATGCGGGTGTAGTCGGCGCCGCCGCCGGCCAACAGCGGGCGGCGGAACTCGGCCCGCACAAATCCCGTGTAGACTTGCGGGAGCAGGTTGCCGACGACATTGTTCTGCGTATAGTCCCATTCGTTGATGAACGAGAGCTGGCTCGAGTCGGCGAACGTCTTATCGAGCCGCGTGCGGAACTGGGCCGTATCTTGAATCAAGGTGGGCAGCCCGTTGATCGTCGGCACGCCCGACAGGCCGGCGTTGTTTTCGGCCATCGTGTTGTCGTTGAACGTCAAGTTGGACGAGAGCGTGGCATCGAAATCGGAGAGGGCCGCTTCCACACCCCGCTGTCCGAAGAGGATGCCTGTTTCCTGCACGCCCGGATCGAAGACCGACGGAATCTGCTCGGGGTTCGTGACGAGTGGGTTCCGCGGCAGCACGAACTGGTCGCGCGTGCGGATGATCTTGTTGTTCATGAGCGCAATGCGCATCGCCTGCCCCAGCGACATGTCCCACAATTGGTCCTTGCGGGGATGCCGTAACAATGGCGGCTCGAGTGAGGCGAGGGCACCCGGATTGTCGGGGCCCGTTTTGCTCGGGTAGTCGATCTTGGTCGACAGCCCCTTGTAATACTCCAGGTCCGCATGGCCGAAATACGTCAGCGGCTTGGGCGAGGCGGAGCATCCCCCTAGGACGGCAATCAAAATCGCCGCCATCCGAGGCAGTGCTCTGCGAAGAGACCACATCGCTGAGGGTGTCCTGCACCTTGGCCGGGGCCGCAATGCATCAGCCGAAGCCGAGATCAGATTGGAAGTTGAGGCGTGAAGACGAACAGGCGAGCGGACAGAAACGGTCGGGTTCGATAAGCTGAATCAGTGGGTGAGATCGGTTGGCGAGTGAGACTGGGTAGGATGGGCGTTGACGGGAAGACTTTGGACGGATCCCAGGCCGGGATGTCGCTATCTTCGTTATCGGCCGGCTAATCAGGAAACTTTGAGCAAACTCCAGGAATTCACAAAACTCGCGCGGTGCCGGTTAAAGACGGGCTGCCTGGGATAGTCGGAATTATCTGCGTTGCGCGCCGGACGGTCCGGGCGGAAAGTTCCTTTTCAGGAATCCGCCGGTCGACATTCGGCACTTGGGGCTGAAATCTCGGAGCCGAGCCGCTGCTCCGATGTGCAGGCTCGCATTCGACTTTTGGACGTCGGCCTGCCTATCATTTGGAGCCCTTGGGTTGGGCCGCTTCCTTGCCGCAATCCCCGTTGACGAACCTCAGAGCACAAATGCCGGCTAGCGATCATTCGAGTTCAGAAGCTTTGTATCTGGGCATCGACGTTGGCGGGACGAACATCAAGGCGGGGATCGTCACGGGTGACGGGAAGCCGGTGGCGAAAGCCAGCTTGCCCACGCATGCCGACCGTGGCATCGAACACGGACTGGGCGTCATTTATGCGACGGCCGAGGCGGTGCTCGCGAGCGCTGGTCTCACGCTCGACCAGATCCAGGCCGTCGGGCTTGCCACGCCGGGAACGATGGACATTCCAGGCGGCTGGCTGCTCGAACCGCCGAACCTCCCCGGCTGGTGGCACGTGCCGATTCGCGACAAGGTCGGGGCACATTTTCAAAAGCCGACCGTTCTGCAGAACGACGCCAACGCGGCCGCGTACGGCGAATTCTGGATCGGGGCCGCCCGCGACGCGCACAGCCTGGTCTTCTGGACGCTGGGCACCGGGATCGGCTGCGGGATTATTGTCGATCACGTGATCATCGAAGGCGAGCACTCGCACGGTTCCGAATGCGGCCACATCATCATCGACATGGACAGCTCGCGCAAATCGGCCGCCGGCCAGAACGGCACGCTCGAGGCCTTTTGCGGCGCCAGGGCGGTGGTGCAGCGCTGTGAGGAAGCGCTCGCTTCAGGCCGCGATTCGGTGCTGCACGCGACGATCAAAAACGGCGAGGAACTGACTCCGCTGTTGATCGCCGAGGCGGCCGAGGCCGGCGACCGTTTGGCAGACCGCGTGGTGATGGATACGGCCCGCTACCTTGGGATCGGCACCACTACGCTGATGCACACAATTAATCCCTCCATGTTTCTGTTCGGTGGCGCGATGACCTTCGGCCGCAATGACTCGCCGCTTGGCCGCCGCTTTCTGCAGGCGATCAAGGACGAAGTCAAAAAGCGGGCGTTTCACGTCCCATACGAGCGGACGATCATCGACTTCGCCACACTTGGCGGAGACGCCGGTTACATCGGCGCGGCCGGCTGTGCGCGGCTCAAGTTCCCACCGGCCTCGCCTTACGCCTGAGCTTTCAGCCGGCGCGGCGGGCGCCGAGTGGCGGGCGCTCTGTTCTAAAAAGAGAGCGGTTTTGACTCGGCCGGCCAGCGGCTTTGTTCGGCCGGAAGACCTTGGGGCGAGCCCGCGCCGACTCGAGCCAACAGCAGAATCCCAATCAGGATGCCGCCGAAACCCGAAAGACGGGCCACAAACGGAAAACTCTCTTGCGGGAAGCTTTCCCCCAAGCAGACGAGCCCGCCGGCAACGACCAACACTTGGTTCGTCACCAGGTTGACCGCCGTCACGATCAGCGCACGGCCAAACCGCAGCCCCAGCTGCAAAGCGACGAGCCCGCCCACCAACCCGATGGCCATCAAACAACCAGCGGCGACCGCCAGGAGTAGGTTCCGGTCTTGGATGGCGAGGGCCAAGGCTTTTGTGTTGAGATAGCCCGTACCGAACAGCAAACCGGAGAGAATCCCCAAGAGCAGCTCGGCACGGCCGGGAATTCGCAGCGCCGCCCACGACGCGGCGATCACGAAGGCAACTACCACCGCGAAAAAGGACAGGTAGCGTCCCGTCTCAATGCCGGTCGAGGCTGGCTGCGAACCTCGCGCACTTAGTCCCAACGAGATCACGCCCGCCAACAAAATGCCGACACCCACCCATTCCGACAAATCGAACCGCTCGTTCAAGTAGACGACGGCAAGCAGCGCCACGACGAGCAATCCGGACGCCGACAGTGGCTGCAACAGGGAGATCGGGGCGACGCGCGCACTGACGGCAACCGCGTAGACCCCATAGCCGGCGATCATCAACGCCATCCCGAAATACCAGATCGGCGTGTGCCGGCTGAGACGGTTCGAACCCGGTCGGCCAAACAAGGCAGCGGAAGGGACGATCCCCCTTTTTTGCAAAACCAGCCCCAAATTCATGCAGGCGCTGGCGCTGACCGTGAGGGCGATGGCGGCCCAAACCGACATGGACGAGGGTTTCCGGTTGCAAATCTGGGAGGTGCGAACCGCGTTATGGCCGCCGGGTGCTGTCGTTGTCTACGGGACGGCCTATTCCCAATGTATCACGGGCGTCGACCCTACGCTCGACGCCAACCCCTTGCGTCGAGCGGTTCTCGCGAGCCCACGGTACGAGCGTGCGAACTGCATCTGTCCGCATAATTGGGCATTCGTTCCACCCGGCAACGGTGGCGCCGTCCGCACGAAATGCTGGATCGCAATTTGCGGTAGCAATCGGTCCCGCTCGCCACGATCTGTTCGTCTTGCCAGGTGCCGGAACGCGGCAGATGTCCACGATTCCCGACTGAGCTAGATTTTCCGAACCCCTCGGAAAGGCACGGTTCGCTCCCCGGCGAAAGTTCGCTTCGCTGCACAGTTTTGGATCGAAGATCGGCCGATAAAAGGAGCCCCGGTTTCGTGCGATGACGGCTCGCCGCGTTCGTCCACGGAAAGGGTCGTGACACCTTTGTCAGCCAGGCGAACTGCTTCAACCAGGATCCGACATCTCTAGACGTCAACTCATGGTCAGCCGCGGGAAGACAGCTATCCGCCTTTTCAAATCGCCTGGCCGTTCGCTCAGCGCCGTATCTCACGTGACGGCTGCGGGAGTTGTGCGGGCGGTGTTGGCGGCGCTGTGTCTTGTCGGATTGGTCACTGCGACCGCGGTCGATGTTCGCGCAGGTGAGCCGACTGGTCCTGCCGCCGCGACCGCCGACACTGCTCCCCCGGACTCGTCGGGCGGCCCGCAGCTGCTGCCTCCAGAAGCAGTGGACAGTCCCCCTTCGCCGGCTGCGCCGCAGCGCGCCTAGTGGGGCGATGCGCCTCCAAACGCCTCCCGCGCCGACGCCCGATCTCACGGGGCCTCCCCCGGTGGTCAGTGCTGTTCCGTGCGAAGACGAATATTGGATCGCCAGCAGCTGGCGGTGCCGGCAAATGGCACCGCATGGCTGTGCCTGCGGCGACCTGGATTTCTATCACGTTGGCGGCGGCACCGGGACGCAGCTGCTCAATCGTGCGGCATTCGCTGGCTCGCTCACTCCGGGCGTACCCGTGTGCATTGTCGTTCACGGCAGCTTCACCAACTGGAAGAGCCTGTGCGATGATTGCGCGCCGGTCCTCCGTTGGATTCGTAGCGGGGCCCCGCAGCGGCCGTTGCACGTGCTCTTCTATACCTGGCCCAGCGAAGGGGGCATCACTTACGAACCGCACATCGACGTTGGCATCCTGGGAGCGCGTGCGAGCTTTAACAGCATCTATCTCGCCGAACTGGTCGCGCGGATCCCGCCCGGTCATCCGGTTTGCTTGGTGGGACACAGCCATGGTGCACGGCTGGTGGCGGCCGCACTGCACGTGCTGGGCGGCGGCGAAGTCGACAACGTCCGCTTGACCTGGCCGGCGCCGCCCGATCTGCGGGTCCGCGGCGTACTGGTGGCGGGTGCGCTGGACCATCACTGGCTCGATCCTGGGCAGCGGTTTGAGATGGCCCTCTGCCGCACCGAGTGCCTGCTGATTCTCCGCAACGACCACGACATCGTGCTCACATTTTATCCGCTGCGAAGGCCATTCTCGAAGCGGGCGATCGGAGAACGAGGGCTCAGTAACCGCGATCTGTGTCGGCTTGGTCCGCTGGCCTCGAAGGTGGCCGTGCTCGACGTTACGCGACTCGTGGAGAGCGGCCACATGTGGCAGCACTACTACAACTGCCCGCAGATCGCCGGCGCCGTCGCGCCGTACCTCTATTATTTAGACGGCGGACAGCCAACGATGGTCGTGCCCCCCTCGCCCGGCGTTCCCTTCGCGCCCGCAGTCAGCGAATCGCCGTCGCTCGAGCGCGCGGCCAACTGAGCGGCGGAATCGCATCGGCACTTGCTTGTTGACCCTCGCCACTCTTTGCCGCGACGACGTTGCGCGCTGCAGTTAACCGTCGCCAGTTTCTGGACAGACCCCCGGGCATCTGCGAGAGTAGAGATGGCAGACCGCTACGTGGCTTGCCCTCGCCTGACGTCGTCCGCCCCCGCCCAACCGTCCCCTCGTACCACACGTGAATCCGGTCATGTTTGTCCGATGCGGCCTGATGCGGTACTTGCTCGTGACCATCACGGCCGGTGCCATCGGACTGCTTCATTCTCCGCGAGAACGAATCGAGGCGGCCGGTCCCACCAATCTCCACGCGCGAAAGACATCCGCCCGCGGTAGCACGGGATTGCCGAACGTCGAATTGACACCGATCAAACTGCCGGCGACGCCGCCTGATTCCAAGCTCACGAATCCGATCGACGTGCTGCTGGCCGCGCATCTTCGCTCGGAAAAGGTTGACCTGACCCACGTCGTTCCGGATCGCGTTTTCGCTCGTCGCGTCTTTCTCGACCTGATCGGCCTGTTGCCGACGCCGACCGAGCTTGAGGCGTTCGTCCGAGATCCGGCCGCCAACAAACGAACCGCCCTCGTGCGGCAACTGCTCGCCCGCCGTGAGGATTATGCCGTCCACTGGCTAGCCTTCTGGAACGACCTGCTGCGTAACGAGTATCGCGGGACGGGTTTTATCGACGACGGCCGTCGGCAAATTACCGGCTGGCTGTTTCGTTCCCTGTACGAAAATCGGCCCTACAACCGCTTCGTGCACGAGCTGATCAGCCCGATCAACGGCTCCGAAGGATTCGTGAAGGGAATCGAGTGGCGGGGCGTGGTTAACGCCAGTCAGCGGCGCGAGCTACAGGCCGCCCAGACAACCGCGCAGGTATTTCTCGGCACCAACCTCAAGTGTGCCAGCTGCCACGACAGTTTCACGAACCAGTGGTTGCTGTCCGATTCGCACGGGCTGGCCGCCGTGTTTGCCAACGGGCCTCTCGACGTGTATCGCTGCGATAAGGCGACCGGCGAGCAAGCCCGCGCGAGCTTTCTGTTTCCCGAAATCGGCGCGATCGATGCCGACGCGCCGCGCGAGAAGCGGATGCGGCAGCTGGCCGATCTGATCACCGATCCGCGTGACGGTCGGCTGGCAAAAACCGTCGTCAACCGCTATTGGGCCCGCCTGCTTGGCCGCGGCCTGGTCGAGCCGCTCGACAATATGGACCAGGATGCCTGGGATCCCGATCTACTTGGCTGGCTCGCCAGCGACCTGGTGCACCACGACTACGATCTCAAGCACCTGCTCGAAGTGATCTGCACTTCGCAGGTGTACCAGCTGGCGGCTCAAGGCGAGCCCAGGCCAAACGAACCGGTCGGCCCGTTTCGCGGACCGATCAGCCGGCGGATGACGGCCGAGCAGTTTTTGGATGCCGTGGCCGAAGTCACCGGCGTCTGGCCGAAGCCGAGCCGCGACTTGCTCCGGGTCGACGGCCGCGGACAAGGCGGACAACTTGGCGCCGTGCAGAAAGTATTGGCCGACGATGCCTCGCGACACGACTCGTCCGCATCAGAAAAGGTCCGAGCCGCGTTGCTGATGGACGGCGCACTTTCGCGGGCTTTGGGCCGTCCGAATCGCGAACAGGTGGTCACCCGCCGTGATTCGCTGGCGACGATGCTGCAGGCGCTCGAACTGACCAACGGCACCAGCCTCGACGCGATTCTCAAGTCCGCCGGCGAGCGCTGGGTGGCGGCCAAGTCGGCCGAGCCTCAAACGCTTGTCGCGCGCGTCTACCGTGTGGCCCTTGGCCGCGAACCGACGTCGGCCGAACGCCGAACGGCGGTGGACGTCGTGGGCACGCCGGCGTCGCCTCAAGGGATGGCCGACTTTTTATGGATGGTGGTGATGCTGCCGGAGTTTCAGTTAATCGATTGATCCTCGAATGATCGAAGAGCGATCGATCGACCGGCCGATGATCGACGGTGCAATGATCGACAGGACAGGGAACGCATGACCCTCGACACTCGTTCCAATCGTCGCGAATTCCTGGCGACTGCCGGCGCGGCCGCACTCGGCTCTCTGGTCGCCCCCCGCGCGCTATCGGCCAAGCCGGCCACGGGCACGCATAAAGGCGAGAAGCCCGAGGAAAAGATTGTCCCCACCGCCGACGCCGTCGTCGTCCTCTGGATGGCCGGCGGGATGGCGCACACCGAAACCTTCGACCCCAAGCGGTACACGCCGTATGAGAAGGGGCTCGAGTCGAATGCCGTATTGAGTACGTTCCCTTCGATTCCGACGGCTATCGACGGCGTGCACATCTCGAAAGGACTCGAACAAATCGCCTCTGTGCTCGACCGGGGAACGTTAATCCGCACGCACGTCGCGGCTGACCTCGGGAAGATTCTGCATTCACGGCACCAGTACCACTGGCACACCGGCTACGAGCCGCCGCAGACGGTGGCGGCCCCACACATCGGCGCCTGGATTGCCCAAGCGAAGGGCCCGCAGAACCCGGCACTCCCTGCCTTCATCGACATCGGCCAGCGTTACGACGGCAACGGCGAGGCGGAAGAACTCAAGGCTTTTCAGACGGGAGGCTGCCTCCGCGCCCAGTACGGCCCGTTTCGCGTCCCCGATCCCGAGCAGGCGGTGCTCACCGTGCGTCCGCCGGCTGGCATGAGTCAAAGGCGGTTCCGCCGCCGCTTCGATGCGTACAAAAAGTTGATCGAAGAGAGCCCCGTCGCCCGCTCGAGCGATTTTCAGCGCGAGTCGCTGCTCGAATCGCTGGCGAGCGCCCACCGCCTGATGAACGCGCCGGCCGCCAAGGCCTTCGACCTGTCGCTTGAGCCCGAGAAGTCGCGCAAGCTCTATGACACGGGGCGCTTTGGCCTGGGCTGCCTGCTCGCCCGCCGTTTGATCGAACAGGGGGGGCGGTTCATCGAGGTTTCGACCGAATACGTTCCCTTCCTGGGCTGGGATACGCACGACAACGGCCACACGCGGACGGCCGATCTCAAGCGGATGATCGACGCGCCGATTGCCCAGTTGGTGCGCGATCTCGAAGTCCGGGGGATGCTCGATCGCACGCTGATTGTGCTCGCGAGCGAGTTCAGCCGCGACGTGATGATGGAAGGCAAGCCCGACAAGCCGGTTCCCGACCAGGTTGCCCAGCCCGATAAAATGACCGAGCTCAAGCACTACGGCATGCATCGCCACTTTACGGGAGCCGGTTCGGTGCTGCTATTTGGCGGTGGTGCGAAACGCGGGTTCCTCTTTGGCAAGACGGCCGACGAACGCCCCTGCACATCGTTGACACGCAAGGTCACGGTGAGCGATCTGCACGCCACGATTTTCCGCACGCTGGGCATTTCACCGCGCTACGGCGTCGAGATCGAGGAACGGCCGTTTTACGTCACGAAAGACGGCAAAGGGCAGGCGGTGCGCGAAGTGCTGCGAAGTTAGCTCGGTCAATCGCACACACTCGGGTCGCCGTGCTCACGCGAATCCCGAAACTGCGTGCGGCACATAGGGTTCTTCGAGCCGGCCGATTTCCTCGGTCGAGAGCTTGAGCGCGAGCGCGGCGATCGCGTCGTCCAAGTGCTGCTGCTTGGTCGCACCGATGATCGGTGAGGTGACGTAGGGCTTGCTCAGCATCCACGCCAGTGCGATCCGCGCGCGGGGTACTTTGCGGGCCGCGGCAATCTCGCCCACCCGATCGATCACCTGCCGATCCGAATCGACCGACTTGGTATAGAGCGTCTTGCCGAACTCGTCTTTGCCGGCTCGATCGCTGGCAGATTGCTCTTCCCACGGGCGGGCCAGTCGGCCGCGGGCCAGCGGGCTCCAGGGAATCACGCCGATGTGCTCGCTCGCGCACAGGCCCATCATCTCCCGCTCTTCCTCGCGGTAGATCAGGTTGTAGTGGTTCTGCATCGAGATGAATCGGGTCCAGCCATTGAGATCGGCCAGATACAGGGCCTTGCAGAACTGCCAGGCGTGCATCGACGAGGCGCCGATGTAGCGCGCCTTGCCCGCTTTGACGACGTCGTGCAGGGCCTCGAGCGTGTCTTCGATCGGCGTTTCATGGTCGAAGCGATGGATCTGGTAGAGGTCGACGTAGTCCATGCCTAGGCGTTTGAGGCTGGCGTCCACCTCGGTAAAGATGGCTTTGCGAGACAGGCCGCGACCGTTGGGCCCGGGCCGCATCCGACCGTGGACTTTGGTCGCCACGACGATTTCCTCGCGCTTGGCGAAATCACGGAGCGCGCGGCCGGTGATTTCTTCGCACGTGCCGTCGGAGTAGACGTTGGCCGTGTCGAAGAAATTGATTCCCAGCTCGAGGGCTTTTTGGAAAAACGGCCGGCTCGCTTCTTCCGGCAACGTCCAGGGATGCGGACCCCGTTCGGGCACGCCATAGCTCATGCAGCCCAGACAGATGCGGGAAACTTTGAGGCCGGTTTTTCCCAAGTTCACGTAGTCCATTGGTTACTTCCTCAGGATGAATCGCGAAGACAGGAGCGATTAACGCGCGGCACTGACGGCGGCCGTCTGATGGGCGGCCGGCGCGGGGGCCGAGTCACGCGGTTTGAACTTGCCCAGCATCGTGTAGAGGTTGATCAAAGCGCGGTTCATGACCTGCTCGCCGGCGCCGACCTCCGCGGGCGAAACCGTGGCGTCGCCACCGTAGCCCCCTTCGGAGGCCGCCTCGATCGTGGGAAAATACATGCTGTGCCCGTCGCAATACCCGAAGAAGAACGTGTGAGGCACATAGGACCGCTGCTTCAGGCGATTGGAGTGATTGCAGAAGAACTCGCCCGAGGCGCCGACCAGGGCCACGTCGCCGTTGAGCAGGATCGTGTTGAGCTCAGTCGGCACGCCGTCGCGGAATTCCTCGACAAAGTTCCGCATAATCTCCGGGAAAAAGGCCCGCGAATAGGCGAGCAGCACGATTGGGCTGGTAAAGTCGGTCCGCGAGTGGAAGAGAAAGTCGTCGACTTTACCTTGAATCCGCGGGTGCGCGGGCACTGTCGAGTGGGCCGACTTGGCCAACTCGACCACGACATCGCCCAGGTGCTCGCCGAACGCCTGCGGCCCGTGGTGCGCGCCGGCGTTTACGCTCATGTCGCCGGCCGCCCCCTGCATGAACAGGCAGTTGGTCTTGAGCAAATCCTCCACGCGCCGCTGCATAAAGCCGGGATAGTCAGCGGAGTACTTCATGATCTTGGTGTCGGTCATCACGGCGTGCGCGGCGAAATTAACGAGCACGGCGATCGGCTTGCCGGCCGCGTCGTCGAAACGCAGCACGGCCAGCATCGGGTCGGTGGGCTTCGGCGTGTGCTTGGTGTGGCGATTGCGGTTGAGGTCGACGTCCCGCATGGCGATTCCCAGGCGGCACGGCACGGCGTTCCGGTCGGCCGCCAGGATCGCGTCGATGATCAGGTCGGGGAGTTTTTTGCTGTAGGCCACCGCCTTGTCGAACTTGCCTTTGCCGAAGCCGGGACGATCGGTGAGTTCGATCACCGGCCCATGATGCGTATGGCTGCCGCTAATCAGCACGTTGTCGATCTTGGCCTTTTCGGCGATCGTGCGGCGGATTTTCTCCATCATCGGCGCGGTCGGGCCGCGACCGAGATCCAAGCCGACGAGCGCGAGCTTGGAATCGCCTGCGCGGATCACGACGGCCTTGGCCCACAACGTGTCGAGCGCGCCTTCCGAAAGAGCGTCGTGCCGGGCACCATAGCCCCACATCGGCAAGCCGGGGGGCGGCGTGATATCGTTCTTGCCGAAGCCGGCCGTGAACTGATCGGTCGCCGGCTGATCAGCGGCGGGCGAGGTCCGGAGCGGGACTGCGAGCGCCAGCGTGCAGGCAATAAGACAGCAGTGTGCCCTAGGCGAACGTCGTAGAATCATCGGTGAATTTGCCTCTGAACGTGAGGAGTGCAACGCGGCCGGATCGCGGCGTAGAATGACTGCCGGTTCGTTGATCGTCCTGCATCGGACCAAAGAACGCAAGCGCGGCGGTTACTCCGCTCAAGCGGCAATTCGGCGAAGAATTCAGCACAGACACGGCTGGCTCATTCGCGAGCATGGGATGTCGAACGCCACCGAAGAAACACTGCATTGCATGGAAATCCTGGGGGGCAATCGCGCGGCCCGACGGTTCGTGCACGCGGCCGGCGTCGATGTTTGGATCGACAGCCGCCCTTTGGACGCGGGCGCCGGCGGCGGCGACGTGCATTATGTGTCGACCTGTGGCGGCGGACAGGTGACACGATTGGCTCTGGCGGACGTTGCCGGCCACGGCGGATCGGTCGACAGCCTGGCGGTCTTCTTGCGGAAGTTGATGCGCAAATACATCAACACGCTCAATCAAACTCGGTTCGCACAGTCTCTCAACAAAGAATTCGCGGTCGCGGCCGAATCCGGCCGCTTTGCAACCGCGCTATTACTCACCTACTTCACGCCGACCGGCCATTTGATTGTGTGCAACGCAGGGCACGGGCGGCCGCTCCGCTACTCAGCCAGGCGGGACGCGTGGGAATCGCTCGACCTGGACAAAGCCGGCGATTGTTCCTCGGTCAAGACGTCGAAGGTCCGCTACCACTTCGAGCGAGTTGCCAACCTGCCGTTGGGCGTGCTCGATCCGATCGAATACGAGCAGTTTGCCATCGACTTCGAGGGGGGTGACCTCGTGTTGCTCTACACGGACGCCGTCGTCGAAGGTGAGGATGCCGGCGGACGCCAGCTCGGCGAAAGTGGCCTGCTGGCGCTCTTGGCGGAAGTGGGCTCAGTCGACATTCAGGACCTGGGCGAGCGCTTGCTCGAGGCACTCGCGGCGCCGGGGGGCGCGGCTCCCGGCGGACGACCAGACGTTGATCCTCCTCAAACGGACGGATGCGCCGGCGCCGGGACCGGCTGTCCTGCGGACAGTCAGCACGGTGGCCAAGATGTTGGGGCTGCGCCGCGTCTGACAAAAGCACTCCGACGCTGTCGCTTCACTTCGACTCGGCGTCGGGAAGCACTTCGACAAGCTGGTTTAGCCGGGTGACTTTGAGCACATCCCGCACGTGCTCGGAGGCGTTTTGAATCTGGATGTCGACGTTCGCCTTGCGAATCGAGACCAGCAGCCCCAGGATGCCGCTGGCGAGAAAAGGAATCCCTTCGACGTCGAAGCGGACAACAATGCAGCCGGCCTTCGTCAGGATCGTCACAAGCTCGTCGCGGCACTGCTCGAAGCGCTCGAAATCGGTAACACCTTCGGGATTGACGCGGACGAGAGTCAATCGCCCCGTCTCGCGGACCTGAAACACGTCTGAAATCCGGCTCATGGTTGCCTCGCGAATTCGGGATTCGGTCGTCGCTCGAGGGTTTCCAGCGCCTCGTGAGAGTGGCGGCAGAGCAGGCCGTTGCGGCCGCCGCGTTTGACGGCAAACATCAGCGTGTCGGCCTCGGCCAGAAGTTGCTCGGCGGTGGCGATCGGTCCCGGGGCCAGTTGGGCCGAGAGACCGATGCTGAAGGTCATGGGTCGGCCGCGATCGCTCATTCGCGATTCGAGCCGGACCTTCGCCCCTTCCAACAACGCCCGGGCCGGCGGCAGTGGGACGCCGGGCAGCAAAATGCCGAACGCGTCGCCCCAGAGGCGGGCGACGATTCCGTTGGGCGTGACCTGTTCGCGCAAGATGTTGGCTACTTCGGTCAGGATCTCGTCGCCGACATGGTGGCCGAATCGCTCATTCACCTGCTTGAAGCTGTCGCAATCGAGCACAGCCACGGCGACAGGGCGGCCGGACCGGGCGCAATCACGAACGGCCCATTGCGCGGCTCGCGCAAAATACGCACGGCTGCCGGCGCCGGTCAGTGCGTCGCGATCGGCGAGCTCGCGCGCCCGCATCACCAGTGCCACAATCTCCGCGCCAAAGAGGATCAGGCAGAGAAGGCTGTACCAGACGGCAGTCGCCGGCGAGAAGCACCAATTGACCGCCGGCACCAAAGAAGCCGCGACGATGTCGAGGAGCAACACCGTCGCGGCGTGGTCTGCCAGCCCAGTCCGGGCGCGCTTCAGGATCGTGGCGGCGTACATCGGTCTGTTCCGGTGAAACCCGTCCGATCCGTTCGAGGTCCGGCCTACGCGTATTCGCGGTGCTTGTTCATGCCGGGCATCGGGACCGGGTACTTGCCGTCCGCACCAGCTTGGAGCGGTGCCGACGAACCGCGAGTCAGGTGCTCCAGATCGGGCGCGAATTCGTGGTCGCTGTCCAGAATCTCGTCGTAGGTGACTTTCCGACCGATGTGGCACGACATGCGCCCCATCGCCGTGACCAGGCTCGCCTGCGCTCCGCGTTCGACTTCGTTGTATGGGCGATCTTGTCGAATGGCGTCGACCAGGTCGTCCCATTCGACCTGGTACGGGTTCGGCTCGTGCTTCTCATAGTGCCAGTTCATATCGGCCGAAACAAGGTTTTGTCCCTTGTACGTGCGGCAATGCGCCGGGCTATGCCCGTCGCGTGAGATCTGGGCCGAACCCTTCGTGCCGTGGGCGTAGCTGGCGAATTCGCCGTCGGTCCCCAGCATGTAGCGGCCGTCGAGCATTAATTTGGCGCCGTCGGCGAACGTGTATTCGACGGAATAGACGTCGAAGTTCTGGTCGATGGCGTCCAGGCGGTAATGCCGGCCGCCGTAACCCTTGGCCGAAACCGGGAAGGAGTCCTTCATCCAGCAGCACTCGTCAATGTTGTGGATCAGGAAGTCGCTATAGAGGCCGCCGCTGGCCCACAAGAAGGCGTGGAACTTGCGAATCTGGTAATCGAGCTCACTCATGTCGGCCGGGTGCGGCTGCACGAACGAATCGTAATTCCCCTGGTGCACGCGGTAAGCTCGCATGAGCACGATGTCGCCGATCTTGCCGTCGCGGATCCGATCGTGCAGCTCCTTCCGCGCGACACAGTGGCGGCACATCAGGCCGACACCGACCTTAAGGTTCTTCTTCACCGACTTTTCGCCGAGGGCCAGCATTCTCTTGCCGGTGGGGCCGTCGACGCAGACCGGCTTCTCCATGAAGACGTTGAGCCCCTTCTCGATGGCGTAGGTGAAATGGACCCAGCGAAACGCGGGAGGCGTCGCCAGAATCACAACGTCGCCCGGCTTCAGGCAGTCCATCGCCTTCTTGTAGGCGTCGAACCCGAGGAACTGCCGCTCCTTTGGGACGTCCACTTGCGAATTGAATTTCTGCTTGATGCTGTGCAGGCTCGGCTTGAGTCGATCTTCAAAGACGTCAGCCACCGCGACGAGTTTGATCGGCCCATTCTTCACTCCCAGCGCGTCAGAGGCCGCGCCTGTGCCCCGTCCGCCGCAGCCAACGAGCGCCAGGCGGATGGTGCTGTCCTGGGCCGCGAAGGCACGGGGGTTGATAGCGGCTGTGGCCAGGGCGGTAGCAGCGGCCACGCAGCCCGTAGTTTGAAGAAGTTCGCGGCGCGACACGGCTTCTTGGAATTCGCTCACGGATAAATTCTCCGTTCGGTGGGAAGGATCGAATGGGCGAGCAGGAATCGGAAACGCGGCTTTCGGACGTCGAGTAGCTTGGCTCTAGGTGGGATGGCGACCCGAATCCGTCGGGAACGCACGTCCTGAGTTTAACGCAGCCTGGGTGCGAATTGCAAAACAGGCGACGACGGGCACTAGCGCGGCAAGCGGTCACTTTCGACCGCAATTCGACGTTCAGGCAATCTCGAACGGCAGACCTTCGCGCAGACTGCGGACCGCCAGGAGCGATGCCAGCGTCGTTGCGCGGATTTCCTCCCAGGGAATCGGGGGCGGACCGCCTTCACAAATTGCCTGCGCAAAGGCGGAGATTTCGGCCGTATGCCCCTTATCTTGCCCACTCATCTTGCGGCGGTGTGTGCGTCCATTTTTGCAGGTGATGACCGTCCGAAAATCGTCGATGATCGCGATTCGGCCGCCACCGATGACTTCGATCCGCTCCTTCGGAAACGCCTTGTCACCGCCTGCAAGATAGCCGACGCTCGAAACGCTGCCATTGGCGTGGCGGAGTGTGATGAAACATTGATCGTCCGTAATCTCAGTCGCATGTCGCGAGCCGACCGACTCGGCAAACACCCGGACTGGGGGCGAGCCGACCAGGAATGTGGCGAGATCAATGGCGTGGCACGCTTCGCCGATGATGCGGCCGCCCCCTTCGATCTCGTCCTGCACCCAGTGATCCACAGGAATCTGCCCTGCATTGAATCGCACCGAAACCGTCAGCGGGGCCGAAACCGCGGCGAAGAAATCGCGCGTGAGTCGGGCCGCGGCGGAAAACCGCCGATTGAACCCGACCATTACCAAGGGTGGGATTTCGGCGCTGCGTTCGCGGGCTTGCTCGATTTCGTTTAATTCCTCGACGGTGAGGCACAATGGCTTTTCGACGAACACCGCTTTGCCGGAGTCGAGGGCCCGCACGACGTGCCGCGCGTGCAGGTCATGTCGCGTGACCGAAACGACGGCGTCGATTGCCGAGTCGTCGAAGATGGCGTCCTCGTCGGTCGTCGCTTGTTCAAACTCGAGGTTGCGGCCGGTGGCGACAGCCGACAAGCCGCCCGCTGTACACAGCGTGGCCAGTCGCAGGCGGCCGCAGTCGCGGAGCGCGGGCAGCAACACGAGCCTCGCGAAATTGCCGGCTCCCAACACACCGACGGCCGGATGCTCGGACCGTTTCGTTGGCGCGAGATGGACGCTGCGCGCGAGTGGCGATTCGGGTTGCTCTTGCTGATACTTCAACAACACGCCGAGGTAGGGCTGCCCGGTGCCTTGGATCAGCTCATACGCGGCCGAGGCATTTTCGATGGCAAAGCGGTGGGTGATTAACGGCCGCACGTCGAGTTTGCCGCGGGCCATCAGCTCCAGCACGGCCTGAATATTTCGTTGCTCTGTCCAGCGGACGTAGGGGGCCGGATAGTCGTGCCCTCGGTCTTCGTAGTTGGGGTCGTAGCGACCGGGGCCGTAAGAACAGGAGACGACGAACTCAGCCTCTTTGAAATAAAACGGCCGACGATCGAGCTCCAGGCCGACGACCCCGACGAGCACCACTCGCCCCTTTTTGCGGACCGCCGCCGCTGCCAGGTCGATCGGCGCGTTGGAAGAAGTGGATGCGGTGATCAAAACGGCATCGGCGCCCAAGCCACCGGTTGCTGCCTCGATCTGGGCGGCGCGGAAATCGGGTCGCGCTCGTTCGGCACCCATTTTGAGGGCCAGCTCGCACTTGGCGGAATCGGGATCCGTGCCGATCACGCGACACCCGGCGGCCGCCAGCAGCGAGACGGCAATCTGACCGATCAGCCCCAAGCCGATAACGAGCACGGTCTCGCCCAACTCGCAATGGGCCAAACGCACTCCCTGGAGGGCGATCGCCCCCAGCACGGCGAAGGCCGCTTGGTCAAAGTCGACCCCTTCCGGAATTGTCGCGCATAAGTGCTTGCCCACCGAAACGATGTCGGCATGCGGCCCGTTCGAGGCGACGCGGTCCCCTGGCTTGATGTTTTGCACGCCGGCTCCGCAGGCTAAGACCACGCCTGCCGAGCTGTAGCCCATCGGCATGGGGGTGTCGAGGCGCTCGCGAACTTGGCGAAGGGTCGTCAGGACGCCTTCGTTGCGGCATTTTTCGAGCACTCGTCGGACGAGATCGGGACGCTCGCGGGCTTTGCCCAGGAGCGACTTTTTCGCCAGGTCGATTGCCATCCGCTCCGTGCCGGCCGAAATCACGGAGGCGACATTGGCGATCACCACTTCCCCGTGCTGGGCCAGAGGGGCGGGCACCTCGGCGACGACCAATTTTCCGCTGCGGACATCCTGGATGACTTGATGCACTTCGTGTGCCTGGCGGAGCGGCTCAACGGGCGAGCGGCGGTGTGATTCCGCGCCAAATCCTCGCCCCCCGCTGCGGGCACTCCGTTTGACCGAGCGGGCCCCAAGGTCAGTCGATTGAACCGCGACCTTTATATGAGATCGAGCCCGTTTCGGGAATCAAAAAGGTCGTTTGAATGCGGGACCGTTTGACTGCGGGCCGACTTCGTCGGGGCGCGTCGGGCCGGGGCTCCGGATCGCGCGCCGCCGGGTGGTCAATTCGGGACTCGACACGTTCGTCATCTCTCGGACAACCGAGTCGCCGTGTGAACCCTGCGGCCATTTCCCAAGCTTCGGCGGAAAAACTTTCCCAGAGCTCCCAGGCTGACTGCCAAACGAACAATCACGACTTAAGTGCGAATATTGCAGTGGTTTGCATCTACGCACCACGTCCATTTCGACTCAATCGACATTAACGGTTTTGCCGATCGTACTCACAGCACCGCTCGGGGTGACTTTGCCGGCAGCGCCCGCTGGCAATGGGGGTAGTTTGAGCGGTTCTTGCAGGCAAATGCCAAAACAAATCTGTGCTGGGTGGGGGGATTATGCGGTTGGGTGCGCGACGAAACCGAGATCTCGCGGGCTCGTGGAAACTGTGCAGCGTACTGGGTGCGATCGCGGCAGTCGCGGTCTCGACGAGTTCCGTAAGAGCTCAATCCGGCGGTAACAGTCCGGCTCTGTCGGATGCGCCTGCATTCGTCAACCTGACGGATGATACGACGTCGGCGGCTCTCCCCGTTCCAATTTCAACGGCAGCCGGAACCGCCGTGCCGGCTCCAGCAGCCGCGGTGCTGGCAGACCCGAGCAATCTCGAGCTGCGCGTCCGCGAGCTCGAAGATGTCATTCGGCAGATGCAGGCGCAGCAATCGCCGGGCATCGTGGTCCCTGCGTCGGCGACGGCCCAGGATCCGCTTGCTCCTCCCGAGAGTGCCTTGCCTCCCGAACCTGCGCCGGCGTTCAACCCGATCGGCAGTGAGGGGCAGGCGAACCAAATCATTTCGCAGTCTCTGGGGCCGGGAGGATTCGCCGGCTGGCGAGACAACGGCATTTACATCGAATCGGGCGACAAAAATTTCCTCTTCCGCATCACGGGTCAGGTGCAAGAGGACTACCGAGAGTTTCTGCGGACCAAGGACCGCACCGACATCGACACTTTCCTGCTGCGGCGGGCCCGTTTTGGTCTCGAGGCGACGCTTTTCAAGTATTACGAGTTTCGTTTCCTCCCCGACTTCGGCCAGAACTCTCCGATCATTCAGGACGCCTACTTGAACGTCCATTATTGCGACGAGCTTCAGTTCGAAATCGGCCGCTTCAAGCAGCCGATCAGCTACGAACAGCTGATTCAGGACCGGTACGTGCCGACGCTGGAACGCTCACTGATTGACCAGCTCGTTCCCTCGCGAGATCTCGGCGCCATGGTCCACGGCGAGAATATGTTCGCCAACCGGTTCGACTACGCCGCTTCGATCTCCAACGGCGAGATCAACGGCGACAACACCGACCTCAACAACCACAAGGACTTCGATGCCCGTATCGCCGCGCGTCCGCTCAACGATCCCGACAATTACGAGTGGCTGCGGTATTTTGGCATCGGCGTGTCGGGCGGTTTCGGCATCGAGCAGGAACCGATCAATCCGTCGACCTTGCGGACGCCGGACACGGTTCCGTTTTTGGTCTATAACTCGACGGTGCGGGCGAACGGCTTGCGGACGCGGCTCTGCCCGGAGCTAACGTACTTTTACGGTCCGTTTGGCTTCCTGGCACAGTACTACGACGAGCACCAGGATATGAGTCCGGTTGCAAGCGGTCACGGCTCCGGGCTCGTCGAAGACGTGCCCATGATCGGCTACGTCTTTCTGGGGACGGCCTTGCTGACGGGCGAAACTCGCAGCACGTACAGCCAGCAGATTGCCCCCCTCCGCAACTTCGATCCGCGACACCCCATTTCCTGCCCGGCGCCTGGGAGTTGGTCGGCCGCGTCTCGCATTTGGACGTCGGCGACATTATTTACTCCAAGGGAACCGCCGACCTGGCCAATCCAGCGACGACGGCGAACATTGCGACCGAATACACGTTGGGCTTCAACTGGTATTTCAACGCCTTCGTCCGCATGCAGTTCAACTACGAGCACGACATCTTCAATCGCTCGGTGCTCTTGGGCAGCTCGACAGCAGCCAACGAACTGCGGAGCCAGGACAGCCTGTTCACGCGGTTCCAGGTGATCTTCTAAAATAACGACGCCGGCATCGCGATTGCCCGACGAGCGCGCCGTGAACCGCCGTCTCATCGGGCGATGGTCGGGCCCGTGTCAGCTGCCGTCTCGCCGTCGCTTCGCGTTCCGCGGCCCTCGAAGTAGCCGCTGAGCACGCGGACGCGGTACGCCTGATAGCCGCAAACCAGGCCGATCACCGCCAGTGCCGCGGCGTACAACAGCGTGTACTGCGGTTTGACGACCGGGTCGCGGCCGACCAGCACTAGCAAACCGTACGCCGTCAGACAGGCGATGGTCATAAACGTGACGAGCCGCACGCGGAAAAATAGCCCGGACGCCACGATCAACAGCGGATAGCCGATCAAGAGCGGACCGAGCGGATTGTCCGCGATATAGAGCATTGCCGTCAGCAGGTAGGCGTCGGCGAAGGCCCACAGGTAGCGGGGCCCATTTTTCTCACCGCTGCGCCGCAGCAGGAACTGACACATGAGCGCCACGCCGGCCCAGGCGCCGAACAAGAACATCACCACGAGGTGATAGGGCCGGTCGTAGCCGCTGATCATGTATTTGATCTGCACGATCAGCGAGCAGACGAGGATTGCCCCCAGGTGCATTGCCAGCGTCGGTTCGCGCCGCGCCCAACGGAGCACCCGATGGACAACGCCCGTCGGCGTCACATCGAGCGGCTCGCCGCGGAGAAAATGCTCGAGGTCCGCGACCAGCGCGGCAGCTGACGGGTAACGTCGTCGCGGATCCTTCTCTAGGCACCGCAGGCAGACCAGCTCGAGCGCGACGGGAATGTGGCGGTTGAGTTGTCGCGGCCGCGGCGGCTCGCCTTCGATCAACTCGAGCAGCGTGTCGATCGGGCTGGCGTTCTGAAAGGGCGGCCGTCCGGTCAGTAACTCGAACAGGATCGCTCCCAGGCTATAAATGTCGCTCATCGGCGAGTGGGCGGGCGCGTGACCTGTCGCCTGCTCGGGAGACATGTAGCCGATCGTCCCCACGATCAGGCCGGACTGAGTGTGCACGGAGTTGCCGCCCAAGGTTTTGGCCAGCCCGAAATCGGTGACGTAGGGCGTGCCGTCGGGGGCCAGCAAAATGTTCGATGGCTTGAGATCCCGGTGGATCATGTGGTGCTCGTGCAGGTACTGCACCGCCCGCGCGACGGCCGCCACGCATTCCGCGGCCCGCCCCGGGTCGAACGGCCCGCCCGCCAGCTCCTGGGCCAGCGAGCGGCCTTCAATGAAATCCATCGCGAAGAAATGCTGGCCGTGCACCTCGCCCGCCTCGTGGATGCCGACGATGTTCGGATGTCGCAGGCTGCCGGCGGCGCGAGCTTCGGCGTAAAAGCGACGGACGTCGTCCGGGGAGGCGAGCCGACTCGAAAGAATCATCTTGAGTGCGACGGAGCGATCGAGGTCGCTCTGATGGGCCCGATAGACAACGCCCATTCCGCCTCGGCCGATTTCTTCGAGCAATTGGTATTTGCCGAACGGCTGCCGAGTCATTTCCGTGACGGCGGGCACACGTTCGGATGAGGCGGCGTCCACAGCCGTGCGGTCGGGCGCAAGCCGATCCAGCAGTTCCAGGTACCGCATCCACTTGGCCAAGGCCGGATTGCCGTCGATCATCACGCTTCGCGAAAGCCGATCGCCCTGATGCAGCGAGCTCATATAGCGCTCGAGCATGGCGAAGAGCGCGGCATCTTCCGGCGATAACGGTTTGTCGGGCGCGGGATCGGAGACCGGTTCGCGCGTCATGGTTCGAGGCTCTCGTGCAGCTTCTTCAAGGCCCGCATCCACAACATTTGCACAGCCGGGCGCGAGCGACCCATCCGCTCGGCAATTTCGTCGAACGGCAGCCGTTCCAGGTTGCGGAGGATGATGACCTCCTGATAGTCGGGTGGCAGCTGGCCGACGGCGCGGGAGATTTCCATCTGCTCTTCTGAGCGGAGCACAATCTGGCTGGGGGTTTGGCCGGGGTCGCTGGGATCGCGCGTCGGCCCGCTGGAGTCGTTGTTGCGGGGCGCATCGAGCGAAACCTCGCGGCCGGCCTTGCGCCGCTGGGCCATTCCGTAGCGACGGACGAAGTCGGCCGCATTGTGGTGCACGATCTGCTTGAGCCAGGCGAGCCATTCGCCGTCGGTCGTGCCGCGGAATTGATCGAGCGCGCGATGCGCTTCCAACAGCGATTGCTGCACGAGGTCGGAGTGATCGACCTTGGCCTGGAGCCAGCTGCCGACTTGCGCCCGGGCGATCAAGCTGACGTAGGCCCGGCAGTGCTCGAACAGCTCGTTGCGGGCATCACGGTCTCCCTGGCGGGCCCGCTCCAAGAGGGGAACGAGCGGATCGACGGGAAAGGCGTCGGAATCGTTCGTGCTGGTCTGATTCATGAGCACCGATTCCGGCCACCTAGGTCGCGGGCACCGCCAGCAAGGACTCGCCCGCGCTCGTCAGGAGTGGCGCTGATTGGATTTGTAGCGCTCGCTGGCCTTGCGCAGAATTTCGCGCTCCTGTTCCGTGAGGCTGGCTTCGCCCTGCGCGTGAATTTTATCGAGGATCGCGTCGACCTTGACGTCGAAGCTCTGCGGGGCCTCTTCCGGCGGCTGATAAACCTTGACGTGACGCGGCCGGTTCCAGGTCCGCCGGCTCCAATTTCGGAGGTTGAAACTCGGGAGTTTGCCGCCGAGGCTCGTGATCCGCCAGCCGAAGCGATAGTAGAGGAAGCCGAAGGCAAAGCCACCCAGATGGGCCGCGTGAGCCACGCCGTCGCGGTTTTCGCCGCCGCTGAGCGACTGCAGCACGGGGAGGAGATCGAACACCAGGTATGCCAAAACGACGAACCGAATCTGCACGCGCAGCAGGAAGAACAGGTAGATCTCATCGCGCGGAAAAAAGATGGCGTAGAGGGCCATGATGGCCATCACCGCGCCCGACGCACCGACCATCGGCGTCGGATCTTGCTGAAGCCAGGCCAATCCCAAAAACGCCAGGCCGCCCGCGAACGCCGCTGTGAGGTAGAACGCGATGAACTCGCGCGTGCCGTACATCCGCTCGAGCGTCGTGCCCCACCACCAGACGAAGAGCATGTTGAACAATAGGTGCCAGACAAACTCCTGGCCCTCGGTCGCGTGGCAGAAGGCATACGTCACCACCCGCCAAACCTCGCCATGCAAGACACTCGCGGGCTTGAGGGAGAGCACTTCGGTGACCGTGCTCACGTGTTGGCGGTAGGCCGCGTCGCCGCGGACGACCAGCACCGAGTGCGAAGTCACCACCTGCAGCACGAAGACGACGACGTTGGCGATGATGATCCACTTGCAGCCGGGCGTGCCGAACGATCCCGACGACGGCGAGGAGCCGCGGCGGTCGTCACGCAGATAATCGCGGCTGTAGATTCCCATGCGAGGCCTTCGGATCGTCGCGCGGCTCAACTGGCGGCTCGGACGGTCGCGCCAATTCCGCAGCGTTCGGCCTACGATGGTACGGCTTTCCCGATTTGGGGAATAGTCCGACCGAGGCCCTCGCGAGCGACGGCGAGGGTCGTCTTCCCTCGGTATCGCCTGCGGTTAGCGCCTGGGCCGAGGGACAAATTCGTTCTTGCCGCCACGGCTAAACCGGGGCCGACAGCCAGACTGGGGACGGTGTCCGGACCAGTCGTGGCCGTTACTTGCTCGCGCCCGCTTCGGCCTGTTCCTTCGGCGGCTGGCCGGGCAAGGAAGACGCCAGGTTGTTGTTCGTCTGGATCAGTCCTGTGACGCGGGTTTTGGCGTCACTGATTTTGCGTCGCAGTTCGTCGACTCGCATGAGCGAGGCATTGCGGTCGTCATCGGCCTTGTTGATTTCTGCCACCAGGCCCGTCGTGATCCCCGCGCCGCCGCCGAGCAGCTCGGCCACGCGCGTGTTGCGCTGGTCGTGGGCGGCGGTCACCAGCTCGCCCTGCGTGGCCAGGTTCTTTTCCTGTTTCTTCAAAAGTTCGTCGCGATTGACCAGCTCGGTCTGCAATGCGGCGATTCGCGAAACAAAGGCTGAGGGAATCGTCGTGCGGAGCCGGAAATTCGCCCCAGCGCTCCAGGCGGGAACGTCCGCGGCCCGGACGGGGAAGGTTGCCTTCAGAGCCGCTTCGTTGGCGGCAACTTCGGCCGCGTTGAAGGAGCCCATGTAGGTCGAGGTGCCGTTGTCGAGCATGAAGGAGTAGAACTCGGTGTTCGGTTGGATACCGAGCGTCTTGCCGCCGTTGGCGACGATGGCGCTGTTTTGCGCGTCAAAGACCCCTTTAACCGTGTAGTAGCGGTCCCAACGCAACATCTCGCGTTCGAGGTTGGCGCGGGCTTCCTCGAAATCAGCGCGGGCTGTTTCGAGCTTTTTGGCGGTGTCCTCGTCGTGCAGCTTGGCTCTCTGCACTTGGTCCATCCACTGCCCGCGGGTGTTGACGAGCCGCGCCGCGATGATGAATCCGAATGCGGCCGAGACCGCCAGCAACACAATCAGGATCTTGCCGACAATGTGCATCGAATCGTTCCCTTTCAGAGAGCACCTTTATCATAGGCCCGTTTTCACGGCACGGTCAATAAGCTGGTCGGCTGCGGGCTGTTAGGCGGTTCCTGCCGATGGCCGGGCCGTTTCGGGGCGTCCGACCGTCCTGGTGAGGCGTTTGGGACCCGCAGAATCGGCGTAATCGATTCGCCCGTCCGGCCGCGGTC
The DNA here is from genome assembly GCA_963800135.1 of uncultured Planctomycetaceae bacterium. Taxonomy (GTDB): domain Bacteria; phylum Planctomycetota; class Planctomycetia; order Planctomycetales; family Planctomycetaceae; genus DASPSM01. The sequence goes on from CAWCZR010000008.1 coordinate 60,931, forward strand.
GCTACAATGGCGTCCCGGATGGGGCGTCCCAACTCATGGAGACCGCCGTTTTTTAGGACCGCGCGGAGTCGCGAATGATGCCTTTGCCCGTCAAGAAATTTCCCCGCGAGAAGCTCAAGCCGGGGGAGTGTCTCTGCAGCTACTGCACGGCCAAATGTTGCCGGTATTTCGCCCTGCCGATCGAGGAGCCGACGACCTGGAAGGAATTCGACTACCTGCGCTGGTTCATGATGCACGGCCGGGTGTCGCTTTTCGTCGAAGAGAAGGTTTGGTACCTGATGGTCCACGCAGACTGTCAGCATCTCTTGCCGGATCACCGTTGCGGCACTTACGAGACGCGGCCGCAGGTCTGTCGCGAGTACTCGATCACCAACTGCGAATATGAAGACGACGCGGTCTACGAAAAGTTCTTCGAGACACCGGAACAGATTTGGGAATACGCCGAAGCCGTGATGCCGCCCCGGCGCAAACGCCGCCGCGCGGGTACGCCGCCGATTTCCCTGCCGGTGCTCACAAGCGTCGGCTGAAAAATCTTCGACAAATCGGCGACGAGCCGACACGCACACGAGCCAGTTCGCAAAGGAGGCACTGACCGACTCATGTCGAAGCCCGTGATCAAGCCGCAAACGCTGAAGGGATTCCGCGACTATCTTCCGGGGCCGATGATCGCCCGCGAACATCTGATCGACACGGCCCGCCGGGTCTATCGCGGGTTCGGCTTTTCGCCCATCGACACGCCGGCCCTCGAATACAGCGAAATCCTCCTGGGCAAAGGAGGCGACGAGACCGACAAGCAGCTCTTCCGCTTCACCGACCAGGGAGAGCGCGACGTGGCCATGCGGTTCGACCTCACCGTCCCGCTGGCCCGGTTCGCCGCCCAGCACCTGCAGGAAATCGGCACGCCGTTCAAGCGATACCACATTGCCACGGTCTGGCGAGCGGAAAAGCCGCAGAAGGGACGCTTCCGCGAGTTCATCCAGTGCGACTTTGACACGCTGGGGACCGACTCGAACATTGCCGACGCCGAAACGCTGCTGGTGATCCATGACCTGATGGAGCGGCTCGGCTTCTCGAAGTTCATGATCCGCATCAACAACCGGCTCGTCTTGAACGGCCTGCTCGAGCATCTGGGCCTCACCGGCCAGACGGTCGGCGTGCTCCGGACGCTCGACAAGCTGCCCAAGATCGGGCGCGACGCGGTCATCGCCGAAATGACTGAAAAAGTCGGCACGACGGCCGCCCAGGCGGACTCGGTGCTGAAGATGACCGAGCTCTCCGGCTCGTCGGCCGAGATCCTCGGGCAGGTCGAAACCCTGCTCGCGGGGAACGAGCAAGGGCTGACGGGCATCGGCCGGCTCCGCGAATTGTTCACCTGGTCCGAAGCCGCTGGTGTTCCCCAAGAGCGGATTTCGCTCGACCTGTCGATCGCCCGCGGCCTCGACTACTACACCGGCACCATTTACGAGACGTTTTTGAACGATCTGCCCGGCATCGGCAGCGTCTGCTCGGGGGGGCGATACGACAACCTGGCCGGCCTGTTCACGAGCCAAAAGCTGCCGGGCGTCGGCGCGAGCCTGGGCCTGGATCGTTTGCTGGCGGCGATGGAAGAGATGGGCATGCTGGCCGCCGCGTCGACGCCGGCACCCGTTCTCATCCTGCTCTTTGACGCTGGCCACACCGGCGATTACCTGCGGATCGGCCGCACGCTGCGGGCCGCCGGCATCGACACCGAAGTTTTTTGCGACGCACGCAACATCGGCAAGCAACTGAGCTACGCCAGCCGCAAGGGCTTCAAGGCGGCCGTCATCGCGGGACAGACCGAGTTCGCGCAAGGCAACTGGCAGGTGAAAGATTTGCAGGCCGGCCAGCAAACGACAGTCACCGAAGCCGATCTTGTGGGCGAGCTGAAACGGATCGTCAGCCGCTGATGGGCTGCCCAATCGCCCGGGATGCGGGGCGAGCGGGACTGCTTAGACTAGCGGCGCCGCAGCGTCGCGTTCCGCATCTCGCGCGTGTCCTCTTTACGTTTGAGGGCCTCGCGCTTGTCGTGCAGCTGGCGGCCCTTGGCGACGGCCACGGTGACTTTCACGATCCCCCGCGAGAAAAAGACCGCAAGCGGCACGAGCGTCAGCCCTTTTTGCGCGGCCGACTCGGCGACTTTTCGCAGCTCCTGCTTGCGGATGAGCAATTTGCGGGTCCGCTTGGGCTCGTGATTCATCACTGTTGCCTGCGGGTATACGGCGATGTCGGCCCCGACCAGCCACAGCTCACCGTCGCGGATGCGGGCGTAGGCTTCCTCGATCGAGATCTTGCTGTTGCGGATGCTCTTCACTTCGCTGCCGGTGAGCACAATCCCACACTGCAATTCGTCGAGGATGTCGTACTCGTACCGCGCGCGGCGGTTCCGGCAGACAGTCTGCGAGTTTGAATCGTTTTTTTCCGGCTTCTTCGCGGCCATGCGAGCGGTTTTCCTAACGGACGGGGGACGTCGCGGAGCGGGGACGTCCGAGAACGGTCAGCTGAGCAGACTGCGTCGTACGACCTCGGCCGCTTTGCCGAAGAAGGGCTCCCATCCGATTTCCGGGCGCCCCAACTTGAGGCAGTTGCGAACGCTTGCCAACGTGTTGCGGGCCATATGCGGGCAACGGTTGCAGGCGCACGTTTCGCCCGAGGAGGTCATGATTCCCGGCACTGGAATGTATTCATGCTGCGGGGCCGCCTTTTTCAGCGGGTGGATCATGTTGGCTTCGGTCGCGACGAGAAACTTCGTGGGCGTGGCGATCGAGGCGACGTACTTTCGCATCTTTTCGGTGCCGCCGATGACGTCGCTGACTTCCAGAATGTTCTGTGGGCATTCCGGGTGGGCGATAACCACGCAGCCCGGGTTATTCCTCTTGGCACGCAGCAAATCCTGCAGGCTGAAGATTTCGTGCACCATGCAGGAGCCGGGCCACAGAATCATTTTGCGGCCGGTGACTTCTTCCAAGTAGCGGCCCAGGTGCTGATCGGGCACGAACAAGATTTCCTTGTCCGGCGGGATCTGTTCGATCCGTCCGCGAGCGTTGCCGCTGGTCACGATCCAGTCGCACAGGCTCTTCACCGCGGCCGACGTGTTGATATAGGCGACGGTGACGAAGTCATGCCCTTCGGCCCGCAGCTTCCGCTGGAACGCTTCCAGCTTGTCGTAGGGGCAGCTTTCCGCCAGCGAGCATCCGGCCAGCAGGTCGGGAATCAGCACCTTTTTATCCGGGTTGAGCATCTTGGCCGACTCGGCCATGAAGTGCACGCCGGCAAACACGATCACCGATGACTGGACGCCGGCTGCGTCGCGACACAGCTTGAGGCTGTCGCCCGTGAAGTCGGCCACGTCCTGGATCTCACCGTCGACGTAGTAGTGCGCCAGGATCGTGGCGTCCTTCTCCTTCTTGAGCGATTCGATCTCGTCCATCAGGTCGAGAGGATCTTCATATCGCTCGGAGGGCGTTGCCGTCGATTGCACCACAGGCAGTTGCATGCTTCACCCGGACTCAGTGTCCAAATCTTGCCGAAGAGGCCTAACAGGCCGTCGATCAATTATAGGTCGGCAGGTCGACCCCCCGACATGACCGGCGGCGGTCGCGTTGATTCGGCGGCAACGCCTATAATCGCCTGCGGCAAGCTCTTGCGTAAGTTTCGCGATTGTACAGCGATTGACCCGACGTCGGACAAGGTCCGGCCCCGCGACAGGCCGAAAATCCACGACTGGCCTCGACCCAGATTCCAACGATCGACACATCTCTCCATGTCTGAGCGACTTGACGATCTCCTCGACATCCGCGACTCCAGCCTCTTCGACGTGCCCACGCGAGCGGCCGGGCCTGCGGGGCGGCTGCCTCTCACCGACGAGCTGCTTCTCAACAGCCCCAGCGGCGATCTGTTCGGCATGACGCAAAGCGCGGGAATGGGCTGGAACCCCGAGCAGCTGCTCCGCGACCAGGTGCTGATTGTCAGCACGCAAGGGGGCTTGCGGGGTGAGGACGGGCGGCCGATTGCGCTGGGTTATCACACGGGGCACTGGGAGGTGGGGCTGCTGGTCAAGGCGGCGGCCGAGGAGCTCGATCGGCTCGAACGGCTGCCCTTCGCCGCGGCTGTCAGCGATCCTTGCGACGGCCGCTCGCAGGGGACGACGGCCATGATGGACAGCCTCCCCTATCGCAACGATGCGGCCGTGGTCATGAAGCGGCTGATTCGCTCGCTTCCCCTCCGGAAGGGCGTGATTGGCGTCGCCACCTGCGACAAGGGGCTGCCGGCCGCAATGATGGCATTGGCCGCCCAGCACGATCTGCCGACCGTGATCGTTCCCGGTGGCGTCACATTACCCGCCGCCGATGCCGAGGATGCCGGCAAGGTGCAGTCGATCGGCGCCCGATTCGCGGAGGGCGACATCACACTCGAATACGCGGCCGATATGGGCTGTCGCGCCTGCGGGTCGGCCGGCGGGGGCTGCCAGTTCTTGGGGACGGCGGCCACGTCGCAGGTCGTTGCCGAGGCGCTGGGCCTCGCCCTGCCCCATACGGCGCTTGCTCCTTCGGGACAGCCGATCTGGCTCAATGCGGCGCGGCAAGCGGCCCGCGCGGTCGTCGCGCTTGCCGAGAAAAAGCTGGCGACGCGGGACATCCTGACGGCCGACGCGCTGGAAAACGCGCTGGCCGTGCACGCGGCGTGTGGCGGGTCGACCAACCTGTTGCTGCACATCCCGGCCGTTGCCTTCGAGGCGGGGCTGCGGCGGCCCACGGTCGAGGATTGGCACCGCGTTAACGTCCGTGTGCCGCGGCTGGTCGACGTGCTGCCCAACGGCCCCGTCGGCCATCCGACTGTCCGCTTCTTCCTCGCCGGCGGCGTGCCCGAGTTGATGCTGCATCTGCGTTCGTTCGGATTGCTGCGGCTTGAGGCTTTGACGACGGCCGGCGAGCGACTGGGCGACGTGCTCGAGTGGTGGGAGCGCTCCGATCGGCGGCGACGACTGCGAGAAGTGCTCCGCGAGCGCGACGGCGTCGACCCGGACGACGTCATTCTCCCGCCACCGAAGGCGAAACAGCGCGGCTTGACCAGCACGGTCACTTTTCCCCGCGGCAACATCGCGCCGGAAGGCTCGGTCATCAAAAGCACGGCGATCGATCCGAGCGTGGTCGACGGCGACGGTGTCTACCGCAAGCTCGGGCCGGCCCGCGTCTTCACCAGTGAGCGCGAGGCGGTCGCCGCCATTAAGGGGCGATCCGAGCGCAAGATTCAGGCGGGAGACGTGATCGTCCTGATGTGCCGTGGGCCGCTCGGCGCGGGGATGCAGGAAATCTATCAGATCACGTCGGCCCTGCGCTATTTGAAGTGGGGCAAGGAAGTGGCCGTGATCACAGACGCCCGCTTTTCGGGCGTTTCCACCGGGGCCTGCATCGGCCACGTCGGCCCCGAGGCGCTCGCCGGCGGTCCGATCGGCAAGGTCCGCGACGGCGACCTGATCGAAATCGTTATCGACCGCAACAACCTCGAGGGCTCGATCAATTTCGTCGGCACCGTGGAAAAACAACTCCAACCGGAGGCCGCGGCCCGCCTGCTGGCAGAGCGGCAGCCCGCCCTGCCCCTTGAGCCCGATCCCCATCTGCCTGCCGATACGCGACTTTGGGCCCTGCTGCAGCAGGTCGGCGGCGGAACGTGGAGCGGCTGCGTCTACGATCCGGCCGCCATCGAGACGGCCCTGCGAGCACACTCGCGAGAGCCGAGTGATCGAATTTTCGCTCCGCCTGCATAATTCTGACGACCTGCGTCGTGGTTATTGTGGCAGGGCGACATTGTGGCAGCGTCACGTAGTGTCCGCGTGACGCAATTCCAACGAATGGATGGCGATGGCTGGTCCGATGTGGCTGGACGAACTGTACCGGCAATATCGGCAGCCGTTGTTCCTGTCGGCGTGGAACATCTTGCGATGCTCCAGCCTGGCCGAAGATGCCGTGCATTCCGCCTTCGTCCACCTGGCTGAGCTGCGAAAGACGCCACGCGGGCCCAAGCTCTATGCCTTTCGCGCCGTGCGCAATGCGGCGGTCGACCTCTCTCGCAATCGAGCTCGGCGCCGCGAAGAGACGATCGGCTTGCAGGGGGCTCCGGAGAGCGTCGGACCGATCTCGGCGGATGACGAGTTGCTGACATCAGTGAAGGCAGCTCTAGACAAACTTGATGACGCATCTCGTGAGATTGTGGAACTGCATCTGCACTCGGGCCTGACCTTTCGAGAGATTGCCTCGGTGGTCGAGGAGCCGCTGCAAACGGTCGCGTCCCGGTATCGCCGGGCATTGGAGAAACTCCGCCAGTCGATGGAGGTGTGCCGTGAACGATCGTGACATTGAACGACTTGTGTCCCGACTGGAGCGTCCCGCACCGAGTCCCGAGCTCGATGCTCGAATCGCTGAGATCACCAGCCGGACACGCCCGCCGCGCGGTGGCTCGTCCATTCGGAACCTCGTGCAAATCGGTGCCGCGTTGGCCTGTGCGGGGCTCGTTGGTTTCGTGCTGGGGCGGCAATCCGTGGCGACTCCGTCTGCGACGCCAAATGTTCCTCAGGTTCGGGGCCAAATTGCCGCGACAGTGCGGGAACCGACACCAGAAGTCCGCGCCGTGGTTCCAGCCAGCGCTGCCTTCGTTCGACTCGTGACCAAACCAAAAACGTTTGTGAGCGTCTTTAGCGGTCAGCCGCCGGAAAAACGGGCTGGCGCCGTGGAAATCCAATAAGACTGTCCCCGAGGAGAGTTCGATGAAACTGTGGCATATCGCCTGTCTAGGGCTCGTCTTTGCCATTTCGCCGAGTACCGCGCGGAGCGACCAACAGAAAGAGGGAGCAGCGCCTAAGGCCCGTCCGATCCCTCCGGCTCCCACTGGCGTCCCGGACGGTCCCGATACGGTTGAGGTCGATTTGCAGATCTGGCAAGTCTTTGGTGACGAACAGCGGGCGCTCAAGGAGGCCGGCTTTCGCGAAGTCGGCGGACTGCTGCGATTGGGAGGCGGCGACGAGCGGAAGCACAACGGCATCCCCAATACCGTCGACCGCCAGCTTCAATTGTTGAGGCCGCATGCCGAAAGGCTCACCGGTGTGATGAGCCCGGGCATGAAGCTGCGTTTGGGGCGAGTGGCTGGGCTGCAGATGGGCCTGGGCGTGACCGACAATCAGTTGTCCTACCTGGTGCGGACCGGTGAGAAGACGTTTGAATTGCAACATTTGTCCGTCGACGCGCAAAACACGCTCGGCCTTAAAGTCGATCTGACTCCTCGGGCCGTGCCGAGCGACCCCGAATTGATCAACATTGCTCCGCTCAAGATCTCGTTCACGACGGTCGACGGACGCGAGCCGATTCCCGGCGTCGACTTGGAAATTGGCAAGCCGGTCATCTCCACTCGCACGCTGGAAACCTCGTTCACGTTGGTCGATGGGGGCGATGCGATCGGGATCGTGCTTCCGGGTCCTGAGGGGCGACAGCCGATTCTGTTCCTTACAGTGCACCGGATCGCGGCAGCTCAACCGGGCGACGCGCGTCCCGGGCTGGCCGCACCGGGTTCGTCCCCAAAAGGACTGAAATAGCCTCGCGATGCAGAGGCCTGTCCGGTCGGCTAAAATGGGACGATGCCCGGCAACTCTTTCGGACAGGCCTTTTGCATCACCACAGCCGGTGAGAGCCATGGGCCGGCTTACGTGGTGATTATCGACGGCGTGCCGCCGGGCATTGAGCTGTCGGTCGATGACTTGATGGTCGATCTCAATCGCCGCCGGCCCGGTCAGAGCAAGATCGTCACGCAGCGCGACGAAGGCGACGTTCCCGAGATTCTGTCGGGCGTCTTCGAGGGACGCACGACGGGCACCAGCCTCGCCATTCTGATCCGCAACAACGACCAGCGCAGCCGCGATTACGAAGACATCAAGCACGTCTATCGCCCGGGCCATGCTGACTACACCTACGACGCCAAGTACGGTTTCCGCGATTATCGGGGCGGCGGCCGTTCCAGTGCCCGCGAGACGACGGTTCGCGTGGCGGCCGGCGTCGTGGCGAAAAAACTGATTCATGCGGCATTCGGCGGGCAGGTCGTCGGTTATGTGAAACAAGTCGGCGATGTCGTTGCCGATGTCCCCGATCCGGCTGCCATCACGCTCGAGCAGGTCGAAAAACTCCCGGACGGCCAACCGAACATCGTCCGCTGCCCCGATCCTCACGCCGCGGCTCGGATGGTTTCGCTCATCGAGTGTCTCCGTGGCCAGGGCGATTCGATCGGCGGTGCGGCCGAGATCGTGGCAACGGGCGTCCCCGCGGGGCTCGGCGAACCGGTGTTCGACAAAATCAAAGCCGACCTGGCCAAGGCCCTCTTCAGCCTGCCGGCGGTGCTCGGTGTCGAGTACGGGATTGGCTTTGGTTGCGTGACGCTGCGCGGCAGTCAAAACAACGACCTCTTTCGCCCTGCCGAAAATCCGACTCGACGAAAGTCGGGCCAGCCGGCCGTCACCACGGAGACCAACCGCCACGGCGGCATGCTGGGCGGCATCACCAGTGGATTGCCACTGGTCCTCCGCGCGGCGGTGAAGCCAACCAGCAGCCTGCCGATCGAGCAGCAGACCGTCACGGACGAAGGCCAGCCGACGACGATTCGCACGAAGGGGCGTCACGATCCGTGCCTCCTGCCCCGCTTTGTGCCGATGGCCGAAGCGATGGTGGCCATCGTGCTCGCCGACCATTGGCTGCGCTGGAAGGCCCAGATCGCGGAGCCGACTGCGTGAGCTGGCAACAGCGCGACCTGACGCTCAAACCCCGTCGCCGCGGACTGCACATCATCACCGACGAGGTGGTGTCGGCGTTGGCCGAGTTGAAACCGGTCCGCGTCGGTTTGCTGCACGTCTTCATCCAGCACACATCCGCGTCGCTCACGATCAACGAGAACGCGGACTCGGACGTGCTTCGCGATCTGGAAGCCTCGCTCAATCATTTAGCCCCCGAGGATTTTCCGTACCAGCACACGATTGAAGGCCCCGACGATATGCCGGCCCACGTCAAAGCCTCGCTCATGGGTTCGTCGCTCACGATCCCCATCCGCGACAGTCGGCTGGTACTGGGGACGTGGCAGGGAATCTACCTCTGCGAACACCGCAACCGGGCCACGGCGCGGCGGCTGACGTTGACGCTGAACGGCGAATAAGCTCCCGCCGGTTATCCCTGAAGTTCGCCGGACCCCTGCTATAATCAGGCGGAATTCGATCGCGCTGGTAGCACGGGTCCGGCCGAACATCTGGCGAAAAGCGTTCGACAAGACCGATTGGTGAGATTGCATGCGGATCAAACTCGACTACGGCAAAACGGGCATGGAAGTGGAAGTTCCCGACCGCAACCTGGTCGGTCCTCTGGGGCTGCGGCTGGTCCAACCGCTGGCCGATCCGGCGGGCAAATTGGCAGAGTCACTCGCCCACCCGATCGGCTCGGCGCCGCTCTTGGACCTGGCTCGCGGTCGGAAGTCGGCCTGCGTCTTGATCTGCGACATCACGCGGCCCGTGCCGAACGAATTTCTGCTGCGCCAGATTCTGCCCACGCTCGAGCGTGGCGGCATCCCACGGGAAAACATCCTGATCCTGATTGCCACCGGCTTGCATCGGCCCAACGAGGGCGACGAACTCGTCGAGTTGGTCGGAGCGGAAATTGCCGCCAATTATCGTGTCGAAAACCACGACGGTCGAAATCTGTCGGAGCACGCCGACCTGGGCGTGTCGCCGCGCGGCGTCCCCGTGTGGATCGATCGCCGCTATGTCGAAGCCGATCTCAAAATCGCCACCGGCTTGATTGAGCCGCACTTGATTGCCGGTTACTCCGGCGGCCGCAAGCTGATCTGCCCGGGCATTGCGGCGCTCGAGACGGTGCAGTGCTGGCACGGCCCCGCCTTCCTCGAGCATCCGCGGGCCGACTGCGGCATTTTGGACGGAAACCCGGTCCACGAAGAGAACACGCGGATCGCCCGCATGGCCGGCTGCGATTTCATTGTGAACGTCTCGCTCGACAACGATCGCCGCGTGACTTCGTTGGTCGCCGGCGACATGGAAGCCGCCTTCGCCAAGGGAGTCGAGTTCGTCGAGTCGGTCTGCAAGGCACCCGTTCCCGAGGCGTGCGACGTAGTGGTCACCTCGAGCGCCGGCTACCCGCTCGACACGACGTTTTACCAGGCGATCAAAGGGCTCACCGGCGTACTGCCCATCGTCAAGCAAGGTGGCACGATCGTGATCGCCGCCGCCCTCGATCAGGGGATCGGCAGCCCCGAATTTCGCAGCCTGTTTACCGACAATGCCGATCTCGACACCTTCATGCGACGAATCCTCGGGAAGGACTATTTCGTGCTCGACCAGTGGCAGCTAGAAAAGCTGGGCCACGTCTGCCGCAAGGCTCGTCCGCGGTTTGTCACGCAGGGCCTCAATCCCGCGACGATGAAGGGTCTCTTCGTCGATTCGGTCCCCAGCGTCGAGCAGGCGATTGCCGAAGCGCTGACCGAATACGGCCCTAACGCCCGCATCGCAGTCGTGCCGAAGGGCCCGTACGTGCTGCCGGTCGTGGCGGCTTGAGGCGAGCTGTCAAATCCCGCGCCTGAACTGCCGGGGATCCTTTTCTCCCTCTAGCGTAAACGGATCCCCATCACCGGCGGGGATCCTTTTTGATCCCGGCGGGGATCTTTCTCCCCACCGGCCAAGCATTGTCCGATCGCTCTAACGCCCGACATCGTCGTGTCCCGTCCCGATCAATCCCGTCCCGTCCCGTCCCGAACAAACAGACGAATGCAGCCTGGGACGAATTTGTCGGGATCGGCTCGATAAAACAACATGTCCCGTCCCAGTCCCGCGCGCTCCGTCTAGTTTGCAGTCTGGCGTCGAGCGCCCCAGTTTGGCGAACGTCCTCTCAATCCCGTCCCGGTCTCCAGTCCCGGCAAACGGAGTCCGGACCAGCCTCGCCATTCCAGCTCAGGTAAGATTTGTCGGGATTCGCTCGATAAAACAACGAGTCCCGTCCCGACCTTGATGTCCCGTTCCGGTTTGCTGGGGATCCTGCGCCTCCCTAAGTGAAAACGGATCCCAACCACCAGCAAGCATGCTTTCTTGGGCCGGCGCGGATTTTTTCCCGGCGGTCAGTCGCTGACCACGTTCCCTCGCTTGGCGGCTGAATCCGCTCTTCGAGGTCCTGACTCGGGCTACGCCGCCCGCCGGCGCGCTAGGGGAGCGCGAGCGGAGAGAGTCCGCCTCACTCGATTCTGACAGGGTCGGCCAACGGGAAGAAGATCGCGTTTCTAGATCCGTAGAAACAACCCGCGAAATTGTCGGGCGGGGATTCAGGGAAGCGTCGTCGAGTCCGTAGACCGGCGCTCGCGCGCGGTCGCGAATTCAATAGGCGTCCGGCACCGGCTCCGATTTCTTGCGGTATTGGCGCGTCGGTTTGTATTTCGCGTCGGGCAGCGTTTCGTAATCGACGACCCCAACGCGATTGGCCCAGGCCTGCCACATGGCCTTGAGCCGGCGCACGTCATCCGGTCGCTCGGCGGCCAGGTCGTGCGTTTCCGGGCGATCGGCCTTCAGGTCGTAGAGTTGCCACGGCTGGCGAAACTGGGCGACGAGTTTCAGATCTCCGTCGCGGATCGCACGGTTCCCCTCGTGCTCCCAGGCGAGCGTGCGCGGGACCGGCGCGCGGCCTTCGAGCACGGGCACAAGGCTCACTCCCTCCAACGGCTTCAGCGTGCGCTTCTGAAAGACTTTCGGATATTCGACGTGCGCCAGCTCCAGACAGGTGGGCATCAGGTCGATGACGTGGCCGACCTGTGACGTCCACGCACCCGGGTGCTTGATCATGCCGGGCCACGAGATGATCAGCGGCGTCGAGATGCCCCCTTCGTGCACCCACATCTTGTGCTCGCGGAATGGCGTATTGGCCGCGTTGGCCCAGCCGACTTCGAGGCAACGGTGCGATTCGGCTGTGCCGGTGACGCTTCCGGGTTTATGGCCCCGCTTCGGATCGGGATAGGAGTCGAGCGCCTCGGCGCTGGCCCCATTGTCGGAAAAGAAAATCACGACCGTGTTCTCGGTCAGGCCGGCTTGCCGAATTTCATCGAGCACGCGGGCGATCCCGCGGTCGAGGCATTCGATCATCGCGGCATACACCGACATCCGCAGGTCCCACTCGTCCCGGTCGGCGGCCGGCGTCGCGTCCCAGGCCTTGGCGATCGGATCGCGCGGCGACAGATTCCATTGCGGATCGACTAACCCGAGTGATTTTTGCCGGGCAAAGCGCTTTTTGCGCAGTTCGTCCCAACCGATTTTGTACGCGCCGCGATGGCGATCGATGTCCGTCGGATGCGCCTGCAGCGGAAAATGCGGAGCAGTGAAACACAGGTGCAAGAGGAACGGCCGTCCGGCGTGCTCGCGCTGGTGCTGGCGGATCGCCTGCACGCCCCAGTCGGCAAAGACGTCGGTGGCATAGAAGCCGGGCCACGGCTGGATTTCTTTCAAATCATCGTAGAGGGGATAGAGCTTGAAATAATTGCCTCCGCCTCCTGTGCCGTGCGCGTGGTCGAAGCCGCGATGGATCGGGTGATTGCGCGGATCCTTCTGGCCCACGCCCCCCACATGCCATTTCCCGACGTGATAGGTGCGATAGCCGTTGGCTTTGAGCAACTCGGCAATCGTGGCACACTGCTCGTTGAGCCCGTGTGTATAGCCGGGCGCATGCCAGTCTTCGAGCATGTGGCCCACGCCCGCTTCGTGCGGATAGAGTCCGGTGAGGATCGCGGCCCGGCTCGGGCAGCAGCGGGCACAGTTGTAAAACTGCTTGAAGCGAATGCCATTTTCCGCCAGGCGATTGAGTTCGGGCGTGCCGACCTCTGAGCCATAGCAGCCGAGGTCAGAGAACCCCATGTCGTCGGCCACGATCATCACGATGTTGGGCCGCGGCTTGACCGGCTGCTCCTTGATCTGGGTCGTGCCGGTCAGCACGGCCAGCGCCATCACGCCGACGGAGATGACACGCAGCAAATAGGTCGGTAACACCGTTCTTCTCCCGCGACTGCCGTGGGGTTGGAGGCACACGCAAGTCAGGTGGCATTTTTCATGCGTCTCGTGTTGGGATATCCCGTCCGCCTGCGGCTGTCCAGTCGCAGCCTGCGGATGCACGGTGAAATGTGCGTCTTTTAACGCACTCCCGAATGCGACGTTGCGCACGCCGCGGATTGCCGGCGGCGTCGACGTGCGCGGCCGGCCGTGCGCGACAGCGCCAGGCTTTTCCACACGCGCGGGAACCGTACAATCAGGCCATCGCCGAGCGGCGCCTGCCGCGCCCTGCGGCAGAGACTGGTCGACGTAGACGACGTCCGGGGCCAGCGCAACCCCACTCCAGATGAGAGACTTTGACGATGCACCGCCGTTTTCGTTTCACCCTGATCGCCTTACTGGTCGGTTTTGGCGTCTCTCCAGCGCGGGCGGCCGACAAAGTGCGGCTTGAGAATCTGCTACCGCAGATGACCGATTTGTCGCTCCTGTGTGAATACCCCGATCCGCCGTACGTCACGAAACAGTTCAGCAGCTACGACCGGGCGAGCGAGCATCCCGGGGTGGAAAGCTGGTTCGCCAATGCCGACCGCGGCTTCATGCTTTACGACGGCGTGATCAACACGGATGTCCCATTTTTCCATCGACATCCCGTGCCGGGGCTGCCCGAAGCAGGTCGCTTTACGAAGGGCACACGGGTCGGCAATGCGCCAACGCACAAGCCGGTTGATGGTTATGTGTGGGCCTACGCGACCACCGCGGACGGCCGCGCGCAGGACGGCAAAATCCCACAGGGTTACGTCGCGCGCTCGGCGATCGAGATGGATCGGCAAGGCCACGTGCTGGCCGAGATGGACGGGCCCGGTTGCGTCGTGCGGATCTGGTCGGCCAATCCCAAGGACGCAGGCAGAATCCGCATCTATCTCGACGGCGCCGAGCAGCCAGTGATCGAGGCGCCGTTACTCGATTTGCTCGGGGGCAAGTGGCAGACCACGATCGACGGCAAGGAGACGACCCCATTCCCCGACCCGATCGCCTGCGAGCGCTCGCGCGGCTTCACGCTCTACTTCCCGATCGCCTACGCCCGGCACTGCAAGATCACGGTCGACCGCCCGAACATCTATTACCACGTTGACTACCGGACCTATCCGAAGGGGACCGAGGTCGAGACGTTCAGCTTCGATGCATTCAGTAAGGCCGCGGAAAAAGTAAATAATGTGGTGCAGACTCTGCGTCTCGAGTCGAGCCGAGTCATTGTAGGCGGCGGCCATGAGTTGCCAAACGGGACCACTTGGACCAAGCGCCAGCGAACGCTCGATCCGGGCCAAAGCGTTCAATTTCCATTCACTGGGTCCCAGTCGATCGAGCGGCTTTCTGCCGAGGCCATTACCGACTCATCGATCGGCGATCCCGAGGCTTGGCGAGGATTGCTTCTCAAGGTGACGTTTGACAAAGCTTCTGACCCCCAAATTTGCTGTCCACTGGGCGATTTCTTTGCCTCGAGTCCCGGCTTCAATTCTTACGTCTGCGCTCCGTTCGACGTCGGCAAACCGGAATCGCCCAAAGAGATGTGGGCCTGGTGGTCGATGCCGTTTGAACATTCCGCAATGATTGAAGTCCGCAACTTGGGGAAAAAGTCAGTCAAACTGGGGCTGCGAATTATGGTCGAGCCCCGCGCCTGGACCGATCGCTCCATGCACTTCCACGCCAAGTGGCGCACCGAGACCCTGCACACCCGGCCGTTCCGCGATTGGACCTATTGCGACATCAAGGGCAAAGGGGTCTTCGTCGGTGACATGCTGACTCTCGTCAATTCGGTGCGCGATTGGTGGGGCGAAGGAGACGAGAAGATTTTCGTCGACGGCGAATCGTTCCCGAGCTGGTTCGGCACCGGCAGCGAGGACTATTACAGCTACGCCTGGAGCGATCCGAAGCCGTTCCAGCATCCCTACCACAACCAAACCCGCTGTGACGGGCCTGGCAACCGCGGTTGGACGAGCGTCAACCGCTTCCACATTCTCGACAATATCCCGTTCGAGAAGTCGTTCCGCTTCGACATGGAGTTCTGGCACTGGAAGCCGAACATCGACGTGCCCTACGCGGCGACGAGCTATTGGTACGCGCGACCGGGCGCCACGGACGATTTCCACGAGCCGGACGCCAAAACTCTGCAAGCTTTGCCCGCGGCACCGCCGCCGGCGCAAGCGTATCGGATCAAAGGGGCGCTCGAAGGCGAGAAGCTCCGCATCGCGAAGAAGAGCAGCGACTTCGACGTCGATCCGCAAGATATGACCGCGTTTGGCGACGGCAACTGGAGCGGGGCGAGCCACTTGTGGGGGCGGCCCGGAAAGGTCGGCGAGTGGGTGGACCTCGAACTGCCCGTGAGGGCGACGGGTCGCTATGACGTTGTCGTCTATCTGACGAAGGCTCGCGACTACGGCATCGTGCAGTTCGACGTGAACGGCAAGCCGCTCGGTGAGAAGGTCGACTGCTACCACGCGAACTCCGTCGTCGCCACGGGAGCGATTGACCTGGGCACCGTCGAGCTGCAGAAAGGGACCGCCACGCTGCGAGTTCAAGTCGTGGGCACCAATCCCAAGTCCGACGGACTGCGCTACATGTGGGGGCTCGATTGCGTAGTCCTCAAGCCGGCCGACCGGTAACGGCGGTAGGTTTGGCGATCAGGCTCGAATGAATCACCCTCGATAGGTGTTAATCCGTCACACGGTTCGTGGTCGTGATTGAGGGGGCACTTCGCGACGTTTGACCTTAGACTAGGCCGCTACGTAAAAAGGGAAACTGCTCTAGGGAACTTTGGATGCCGGGCACACGCTCTGGCTCGATTGTGATTGCCGGAGGGAGCGGGTTCCTGGGCGTCTCGTTGGCGACCTGGCTTGCGAACCGCGGCCGGTCGATCGTCATCCTCTCGCGCCGCCCGCCCGCGCCCGATGGTCCGTGGCGGCACGCCCGCTGGGATGCGCGTCAACTGGGAGATTGGAGTCACGAACTCTCGGGAGCTGCGGGGCTGGTGAACCTCGTCGGTCGTAGCGTCGACTGTGCGAAAACTCCCGAATACTGCGATGAAATCCTCCGATCTCGCGTGGAGGCGACCCGCGTCCTGGGGCAGGCTCTCCGCACCGTCGACGATCCGCCGCCCGTTTGGGTGCAAATGAGCACGGCTCATATCTACGGCGATCCGCCGAAAATCACCTGCAGCGAAGATTCTCCGTTCGGCTATGGGTTGGCGCCGTTCGTCGCTCAGGCGTGGGAAGACGAATTTCGGGCCGGGCTTTTGCCCACGCAGCGCGGCGTAGTGCTGCGAACGGGCTTCGTGCTCGGGCGGAATCGGGGAGCCGGCGACGGGGCCCTGGGTCGTTTACAAATGGTCGTGCGGCTGGGCCTCGGTGGGCGCGTCGGATTGGGCACGCAAGGCATGAGCTGGATCCACGAAGCCGACTTGAACCGCCTGTTCGAGCGAGCCCTAGATGATCCGGCCATGCAGGGAGTCTACGTCGCCTCAGCCCCTAATCCGGTTTCGCAGCAGATTTTCATGGAAATCTTGCGGCGAGCGCTCGGCCGGCGTTTCGGTTTGCCTGCCCCCGCGTGGCTCGTCCGCTTCGGCGCCCGGTGGGTTTTGAAGACCGATCCGGAGTTGGCGCTCTCGCGTCGCTATGTCGTCTCGAAGCGCCTTGCGGAAGAAGGGTTCGAGTTTCAGTTTCCGCAGCTGAGCGGTGCGCTCGCCGACCTGTTGACGCAAACGACGCCCGCGCCGTCGCCGGAACCTGTTGCACGGCACGACTTCCGCGACGAATCGCCCGGGCCTACGTCAGTTGATGGTTCGCTCCAGCGGCTCGGCTAGTTTGTGGAGCGAGGCGAGCAGCCGGTCGAAGCCGGCGAAGTCGAGAGATTGGGCTCCGTCGGACATCGCTCGATCCGGTTCGGGATGGACTTCGATCAAGAGTCCGTCGGCGCCTGCCGCCAGGGAGGCGCGGGCCATCGCGGGGACATAGTCGCGCTTCCCGGTGCCGTGGCTGGGGTCGACCAGAATCGGAAGGTGCGAGAGGGCCTTGGCCGGCGGCACGACCGAGAGGTCGAGCGTGTTGCGGCTGTGATCGGAAAACGTGCGCACGCCCCGCTCGCAGAGGATGACTTCTTTGTTGCCGCCCGCCATCACGTACTCGGCGGCCATCAGCCAGTCCTCCAGCGTGGCGGCCATCCCTCGCTTGAGCAGCACCGGCTTGCGGGCCAGCCCCACCCGCTTGAGCAGGCTGAAGTTCTGCATGTTGCGGGTGCCGATCTGGATGATGTCGGCCGCTTGCTCGACCGCGTCGGCGTTTTCGGTGTCCATCAACTCGGTGACGATCCCGATCCCCGTCTTCTTCCGCACTTTGGCCAGGATCTCGAGCCCTTCGACACCCAGCCCTTGAAAGGCATAAGGGCTCGAGCGCGGCTTGAAGGCGCCGGCTCGCAGCAGGTTGACTCCGCGGCCCCGCAAGAATTCGGCCGTACGCAGGATTATGTCCTCGTTCTCGACCGAGCACGGGCCGGCGATGATCGTGAAGGTGCCCGGGCCGATCGTCGTCTTCGCGTGGGGAATCGGGACGTACGTGTCGGCCTCGTGCATTTCGCGACTGGCCAGCTTGTACGGCTTGGTGACGCGGACGAGATCTTCGACGCCCGGCAGAACTTCCAGCGAGCGAGCGTCGATCGCCGTGTTGTTGCCGGTGATGCCGATGGCTGTTCGGGTGGGGCCGGGCATCGGATGCGGCTGCAGGTTCATCCGCTGGATCGCGGCGATCACCCGGTCGATTTCTTCCGCGGTGGCATGGCTGCTCATTACGACAAGCATGGCGATCGCTCCGAGCCGCGGACGACGGCTGCGTTCAAGTGCCGCCGCCTGCGCGGCCGCGTTCAGACTTCGCCGCCTGCGCGGCTCGGCGTTCAGGATACACCGCCGGCCGAGGCCATTGCATGCGTCGCCGCCCCGAGCATCCGGTTGGACGGGATCAGAACCGCGCGACGGCCAGCTTGCGACGCAACTGCAGGACGTAGGCGTCGGGATCCATGAAGACGCGGTCGGGCTTGAAAGGGCAGTGAATCTTCACGTCCTTCGCCTCGCCGGCTCCCACCTCGACCACCGTACGCGCGTCTTTGTAGTCCGCGTTGGCTTTGCCGTCCTTCTCGTCGAACCGTTCGCCGGTTGCCGCGGCGACCTCGACCGTCATCCGACCGCTGCCGGCGTTCTCGACGTGCGCGGTGACCTCCCAGACATCTTGATCGCCGGACTGCTTGCGCTCGGCGTTGGTCACATGGTACTCGGGGACGACGACCTCGAAGAACCACTGCTTGACGAAGGCGTCGTAGGCTGCTTTGTCGGGAGCGAAGCGGCGCATGACGGCGATGAAGTCCTGCAGCACGGGGAAGTCGGGACCGTTGCGATATTCCTTGATAAAGGCCTGCAATCCGGCGAGCGCCTCCTTCCGACCCATCTGATGCAACAGCATCCAGAAGACCCAGCCCCCCTTGTCGTAGGTGACGGTCGTGTCTCCGTTCTGCGTACCGTCGACTTTCACCATCGGACGTTCGGAGTCCATGCGGCGGCTGGTTTCGTAGCGGTGCTCGATGCCTTTCAAGAACTCGATCCGTCCCCGCGGGCCTTTGACCTGCTCGAAGAGCAGGGCGGTCGAGAAATGGGCCATGCCCTCGGCGAGGATGTTGCCGCCCGGCCCCTTGCCCGGCGTGAGGATATTGCCCCACCATTGGTGGGCTGATTCGTGGGCCGTGACCAGGAACGCGACCTGCGACACCGTGTCGCTCTTGGCCAGGAAGCCGATCCCCTCGGAAAACGTGATATCGGTCGCGAAGCCCTGGGCGTAGCCGGCGATGTTGGGAAATTCGCTGAGCTTCATTTCCTTCCACGGGTACGGACAGAACCATTCGGAGTAGTATTTGCGGGCCGCGTCGAGCGCCTCGGACATCTCGTCGATGTTGTAGCCGTGGGCCGGATGATAGTAGACGGCCGTGTCGTGCCCGTGGCGCACATCCCACTTGCCCGCGACGACGTTGAAGAAGCGCACCGGCTCGTCGCTGCGCCATTCGACGGTCCGTTTGCCGTCGGCCACTTCGTCTTTCACGAGCACGCCGATCGAATTGATCGTGTACGCCTCGGGCGCGGTGATCCTCAGATCGGTCTTGAAAGGCGTGCCAGCGCCGAAGGCGGGATCGGTCTGTCCCACGTAGAAGTCGTCGGGGTACTCCTTCGATTCGTAGCGGTTCTCCTTCTCGATTCCGACCTCCTCCACGTACCCAACGACCGGAGCGATGCTGGGGGTAAAACTGGTCAGCACGACGCCCGAAGGGAGGATGAACTCCATGACGCCTTTGCCATTCTCTGAGTTGCCTCGGGGGAATCGCCCCTCGCAGGAGAAGCCGATCCGCACCTTGCCGCCGGGGGGCAGCGCGGGCGAGAGTGTGAAGACGTAGAGCAACGAGCGGTTTTCGGGAGTGTACTCCTTCCCGTCCATTGTCCAGGTGACATGTTCCCAATGATCGCCGGCCGTCAGCGGCACCTGGCGCAGCGGCGTCTGCCGCTGGTTGACGATTTCGTAAGTGCCGGCCGAATGAAAATAATGATGTTCGGGATCGAGCGTCAGGTCGAGGTCGACGGCCGAGAGCGCCGGCTTCGGGACGTCCTTCCACGTCGCCAGGTTTTTCCGCCAATAGTCCTTCTGCGCCTTCTTGGCGGCCGCTCCCTCGAAGCCCTCATAGACCTGGGCGTAGAGCGCCACGCCGGCGATCAGGGGAACCGCGGCGTAGGGCAAGAGCTTGAGCCCGTACTTGAGCAGCGCGACCGGGTAGAGCCGCGTCCAAACGCGGCCCGGATCGACGTCGCGGCGGCGAAACAAGCCGACGGCGAGCACCGTGAAGAACACCGACAGCCCCAAGACCATTACGCGGTTGAGGATGAGGGCCGTGCGGTCGAACTCCAGCACGCCCATGTCGGTCCAGTGGACGGAGCTCCAGATCAGCCAGTTGCCCACCCAGTTCATCTGCGTCGTCATCTGCCGATAGCCGGTGAAGATCAACACCCCCAGGCCGATTCCGTAGGTCGCTTCCCGGTTGTTGGTGAGCGAAAAGGCCGCCGTGACGAACGACGTCCACAACAGAAACGTCGGCAAGAGCAAGACACCCCAAATCAGGGCAAACGGCCACAGTTGGAGCCGCACCTTTCCCTGGACGGCAATCACGATCAGGCAGCCCACCAGCGTGGCCAGCACGATCGCCAGGCCCACCAGGCTGTTGGCGAGCGCCTTGCCAAAGAGCAGGGCCGACGTGCGGATCGGTGTCGCGTAGTGAATCGACGCCAGGCCGGTCCCCTGCTCGCGCCGAACCGATTCGACGGTGTAGAACATGAGCAAGAGGCAGATCAAAAGCGTCAACGTGTTCATCGTGGCAACGGCCATCGCGCCGGGCGTCTGCAAGATCGGCGTGCCGAAGGCCCCTTCCGCCAGGGTCGCGGTCCCGATGGTCTGCAGGAGAATCAGCGGAACAAACAGGTAGAGCCCGGGCTGCGAGCGCAGCTCACGCAGCTCGGTGCGGGCCACGAGCCAGAGGCTCCGCCAAAACGAGGGGACGCCCGAGCACATTCCCAGAACGGTGACGGACACGGGCGCCGGCGCCGCGGCCGGAGCAACGGTCGGCTCGGGCGCGGACAGTTTGCGCCGGAGCAAGACTTCGAGCCAACTGCGAGCGGGACCGGCTGAGCCGCGGATCGTTCGGGACAGGTGGAATTGCGCGAGGGCCACGGACCCGATCCCCAGGGCGAAAAATGCGATGCGGCTCGCGATCAGGCCGGCGTCGAAGGGAATGCGGGCCGTGTTATAGAAGTTGACTCCCCGATCGCCTTTAAGCCAGGTCTCACTCAGCCAGCGAAATCCGGAAGGATCGATCAGCATCAGCACGCGGTTAATCCGCGGGTCGAGCCACACGGGAGACCACTCCCAGAGGAAAAAGGCGCACACGAGCAGCCCCGCGACCGGCAGCAGAAACAAAAGAATGGGCCGCCGCGTCCACTCGCCTACTCCGAACGACACGCCGGTAATGAACACGATCGTCGGCAGGGCAAAGACGACCGTCGGGATCAGATAATTGGCCAGCACGAAGGGCCCGCGAATCTCGAGCGACTTCTCGTTGGGCACGAAGTGGTTGCAGATCATCATGAACACGACGTGCGCGCCCAACACGACCAGAAACGAGGCGAGCACGGCCCCGAACTTGGCCCACACGTATTCGCCCACCGTCAGCGACGAGGAGCGGAGCAAGTCGGTGATCTTCAGCTCGTCGTCGCGGATCAGCGGCATTCCGGCGGCAACAGCGAGAAAGAATCCGTACCAGAGAAAGACCACGATGATCAGCATCTCGCTGACGGCGAATTCGGAGGTGACCCACGCCTTGGTGCCGCCCACCCGGCTGTCGCCCGTGGCGATCTGCAATGTTCCGCTCGAAAGCCCGTAGGAGGTGAATCCCAAGAGCAGGATCAGGATCCAGAACAGGGGCCGCCGAAAACTGTAAAGAAAGTCGAGCCGGAAGACCCGATACCAGCGAGCTGCGCTCATGTGTGCTTTTCGATTCGTGACTCGGGAGGCGGAGGGAACCGGTCAATTCATCGTGGCGGCGATCAGGGCGGAACGCGGACGCTTCAATACGCCACGGGAGCGGGCATACCGTTTGCCAGTTCGCCCCGCATGGTGAGCAGGTAAGCGTCTTCGAGCGTCGGTTCTGCCGGTGAAAATCCCGCGGGGGGATTGCCGTCGGGCTCATAGATCCGGACGCGATTCTTTCCCTCGAAGAGCACGGCCTGCGTCACGAACCGCGACCGTCGCAGGTTCTCGAGCTCCTCGGCGCTCACGCTGGCTTCATAGATCGTGTCGGCAAGACGATTGAGGGCCTCGCTGGGCGACGTCTGTGCGACGAGGCGTCCGTGGCGGATCACGGCAAACCGCGTGCAGAGCACGGCCACGTCTTCGACGATATGAGTCGACAAGAGGACGATCCGGTCCTGAGCCAGGGCGGCCAGCAGGTAGTAGAAGCGGAGCCGTTCCTCGGGGTCGAGGCCGGCGGTGGGCTCGTCGACGATAATCAGTCGCGGATTGCCGGCGATCGCCTGGGCCAGGCCTAGCCGTTGCCGCATGCCGCCCGAATAGCCTTTCACTTTCCGCTTGGCGGCAAAGGTGAGATTGACCCGTTCGAGCAATTCGCCGCACAGGGCCTTGATACCCTGCGGGGCCTGCACCCCTTTGAGCTGCAGCAGGTAGGCGAGCATTTTCTCGCCCGTCAGATGGGGGTAGAAGCCAAAATCCTGCGGTAGATAGCCGAGCTGCTTCCACAGGTGCTGGGGATTGTTGAGCACGTCCTGGCCGTCGAGCAGGACTTGACCGGATGTCGGTTCCAACAACCCGGACAGAATCCGCATCAATGTGGTCTTGCCTGCCCCATTGGGCCCGAGCAGCCCGAACATGCCGTTGGGCAGATCGAGGCTCACCCCTTGTAACGCCGTGACCGGACCGGGATAGACCTTTACGAGATCGCGAATAGAGAGCACGGGATGGCCCAATCTTAAGGTTGCGGCTGTTCGGAACAGTCTGACGGATCGCGAGCGAACGTATTTCGTTCGCCAACGAATGTTCTTAGCTCATTCGGGTCGAAAATGCGAGATTTGCCGCGTTTTGGCGGCCCGGGCGTTGCGGTGTCGGACGTTCGCCCGGTGGTGAGTCACATCAGCATGCTCATCGGGAGCGTCGTCCGCTGGGTCTCGGGGCGGACGACGCAGTCGTAGCGGCGGCCTCAGGTCGAAGAGGCGGCGGCCGGCCCCTCGACGAACTGAGCCTCCACGGAAAGCGCCTCGACCGTGTGCGGCCGCGGCACCGCGACAGGCTCGCCTCCCTTGGAGAAGACCATCGACCCATCGTCGATCGCGCCGTAGCGCATCGTGAGCAGATCGCGCACGTAGTTCTGCCGCATCAGCCAGGGCGCTTTCGTGCCTTGCTTCGGAAACTGGTCGACGCCCCGCTGCACGTAGCCGGACGTCAGCCCCAACAGCGGCCCCGCTTGAACCTGCGCATCTGCGGCGCGGGGGACGCACTGCTTGTAGCCGCCCCGATCCATGAAGTTGAGCAGCCGGCAGACATAGGTCGAAGCCAGGTCGGCCCGCAACGTCCACGACGCCGTCGTATACCCGACGCACGCGGCGCAATTCGGCACGTCGCTCAGCATCAGGCCTTTGTAGGTGAGCGATCGCCCTGGCTCGACCGCCTTACCGTCCACGGACAGGCGAATGCCGCCGCAGGAGAGCATCTTGAGCCCCGTCGCCGTGACGATGATGTCCGCTGGCAACTCTTTCCCGGATTCGAGCAGGATGCCCTGCTTCGTGAACCTGGCGATTTGATCCGTCTCGACCGCGACGCGTCCCGTTTTGATTGCCTGGAACAAGTCGGCATTGGGCACCAGGCAGACCCGCTGGTCCCACGGCTGATAGCGGGGCTTGAAGTGGGTGTCGATGTCGAAGTCGGGCGGCAGTTCCTTGGCGATGCCCTTCCGCAACAGCCGTTTGGCAAGCCCCGGCGCACGTCGACAGAGCTGATAGAAGTAAATGCCCAAGAGCACGTTGCGCCAGCGAAGCGCCCGGTGGGCCGTCCGCTCGGGCAAAATGCGGCGGAGGAAATTCGCGATGCGATCCTCCGAGGGCATCGAGACGATATACGACGGAGATCGCTGCAGCATCGTCACGTGGGCGGCTTGCTCCGCCATCGCGGGAACGAGCGTCACCGCCGTGGCACCGCTGCCGATCACGACCACCCGCTTGTCACGATAGTCGAGATCCTTGGGCCAATGCTGCGGATGCACCACGCGGCCCTCGAAGTCCTCTGTACCGGCAAACACCGGCTGATGACCGGCCTCGTAGTCGTAGTAGCCGCTGCAAAGGTACAAAAAGTTGCCGGTGTAGCGAACCGGCTCTTTCTCCGGACCGACCTCCGCCTCGAGCGTCCACTGTGAATTCTCGCTCGACCAGGTCGCTGACTTCACGCGGTGGCTGAAGCGGAAGTGGCGATCGATTCCGAAGTCGTGCGCCGTTTCCCGCAAGTAGGCCAGAATGTCCGGACCGTCCGCGATGGCCTTGGCCGCCTTCCACGGGCGGAACGAGTAGCCCAGCGTGAACATGTCGGAGTCGGAGCGGATTCCCGGATAGCGAAACAGATCCCACGTGCCGCCGATGTCGCTGCGCCCTTCGAGGATCGCATAACTCTTGCCGGGGCAATGGGTCTGCAGGTGGTAGCCGGCGCCAATGCCGGAAATGCCCGCACCGACGATCAAAACGTCGAAGTTCTGGACCGACACGTTGTCCGCTCCCTGGGGAAAGACCGGTGCCGCAGCTGTTAAGATTCGGGGAGGCCCGTTCGCCCGCGTCAGTCCGCTGATTGGCGACCCTCGAAATGAGGATCCGCGAGCTACTTTGTATTGTCCAGCGAAGACGGGGACTTGGCGACCCTGGGGGCGGCAAAAAGTCGACGGCGAGCCGATTTCGCCGCCGAATCGAGGGCTTCCGTCGTCCGGTTCAGTTCCCCGACGGCGTGCCGAATTGCGTTTCGAGCAGCTTGCGCATGCCGCGGAGCGACGGGCGGATGCCGATCGAAATGGCCATGCCCGTGTGGCCGTTCACGACGGCCGTCACTTTGATGGTGAGGCGGGTGGCTTCGCCCTCGCGCTGCACCTGAATCTCGGTTTCCTGCGAGACGAGATTCTCCTTGTCGCTCTTCAGCAGGACCGTCCGGATGAGGCCGTTGCGTTCCGGGTCGTGCTCGACGATGAAGGTGAAGGCCCCTTCCTTTGTCTCTTTGTGGAGCTTCGACTGGCGACCCTGGACGGCCAGCACTTCGGCGCCTGTGCTCTCGTCGATGGCGCTCGCGTTCTGCTCGATCCAGCGGCAGACGGTGCGTTCATCGGCGGCGAGTAGAAACGTGGTCTGCTGTCGGCCGGTGCCTGCCAAAACCGGATGCGCCACAACCAGGAGGCAGAGCAGCATCGCGAATCGGACCACGTTCATTGAGTCATCCGTGTTTGAAATCACCGACACGAGCCGCAGTCCTTGGAATCGGTGCCCGCGGACCCCGCTCCCGTGTCAAATGCTAGGTTCCCGACCCCATCCCCACCAGTGGCCCTCGAACGATTCAAGCGGGATTGCCGGCAATCGCTAGTCGGACAGGAGCCGACCGCAAGAAAAGTGTCCGGAATTTGATTTGCCGGAGAGAAAACGGCAAGACCAGTTTGGGCCAAAAGTCGCCGTTACCTGAAGACCGGACAGGTTTCTCGCAGGCTCACGGACGTTCAAGAGCCGCGTCTTTCGCTCGTTTCCGCCAGCTCAGGCCGTTGGGGGGAGCAGGGATTGAACCGGCCGCCCCAATCCGCGAAGCACCTCTTCCGCCGCGCGAACGCCGTGATACACGGCCTCTTCACACAGCGCGACGCCGCTGAGGTCGGTGCCGGCGAAATGAATTGAGCCGAACGGTTCAGCCGCGCTACGGCGAGCGGCGCTCCACACGAAACCGGGACGCGGCCGGACCATGGCGTGGCCCCATTTCATCACGTCGAGCCGCTCGACCAGCGAGCGGATCTCGGGATGGGCTGGCTCTAGGTCGCTCAGCACCAGCTCCGCGGCCTCGGCCCAGGTCATGTCGAGCAACCGCTGCCGCGCGCCCGCCGTTTGTCGCGCCGAATCGAGCGATGCGTCGCCGGAAGGGCCGTCGCAGAGCGCGGAGTACCAGGTGAGCACGGTCGGGCCGTAATCGAGGCCAGCTTGATGCGTTGCCGTCACGTAGCCGAGCGATCGACTGTCGTAGAGGACGTTGTCCCAGGCGAGCGGAAAGCCACGGTCGGCCGGCCGCGCGCGAAGGTGCAGATTGGCGACCAGCCACGGGCTGTACTGGAATTCGCGCGCGTGCCGTTTGCGCTCGTCGGGGAGATCACGAATCAAGTAGGGAGCAAGGAACTGCGAGCCGGCGAAGATCGCCCGCTGCGCCCGCACGCCGACGACCTCGCCGGCAGCAACGTCGAGGGCCGTCACCTCGACTCGCCCGACGTCATGAATCTTGGCCTGGGCCACGTCGACCACAGCCATCCCGCAGCGCAGCTGGCTGCGAAAGCGGTCGGCGAAATAGCGCACGATTCGGCCGTTGCCCTCCGGCCAGGTGATGAGCGGCTGCGATTCGCTCGCCGGCCCGCGGACCCGCGACGCGAAATAAAACAGTCCGGCCCAGGCGCTCGTTTGTTCGCTCGTCGCGCCGTAGTCGTCCCGGCACGAATAATCGATCAGCCACAAAAGCCGCGGCGAAGTCCAACTGTGTCGACGGACCCACTCCCCCATCGAGAGCCCATCGAGGGCCGTCACTTCCGGATCGTCCGACCCGTGGGGAACGGGGATCGCGAATGCGCGGCGACCTTTGCCGTCACGCCACTGAACCCAGCGGGCGATCTCGGCCCGAAAATCGCGGAGTTCGTCGAGATCGCGCGGCGTCGCCCCGGCTGAAGGATAGAGCCCTTCGTACCACGTCCCGTCGACACACACGCGTTCGCCTGGATCGCGACACAAATACTGCTCGGCGACGACCGGCACTCCCGCGGCATCGACCCGCTCGATCACTCCCATTTCGCGCAAGAGCGCGATCAGCGAGCGGTTCTCAGGAAGGGGCACGGGGACATAGTGAGCACCCCAGGGATAGGCTGTGAGCGGCGACTGACCGGAGCGCGACGTGCCCCCCGGCGCGCCTTCCAACTCCAAGATCAGAAAGCGCTCGAGGCCGCTGCGCTTCAAGGCCCAGGCGGCGGCGAGTCCCGACATGCCGCCACCGATGATGGCGATATCCGTCTCTTGCCAGCGGTCGTTTGCCGGCCGGGGCCGAAAGCCGTCGCGGATTCGATGGCCGACGGCATAGTTCGGCGCGAGAATTTCCCCGGCCGGTGGCAGCGATGCGGCGCGTCCTTCGCAGCCCGCCAAGAGCCCAGCCGAGGTGCCGAGCAATCCGGCCAGCAATTCGCGGCGACTCAGTCGGGGCATGGCTGTTTTGTGCCGAGAGATTTCGCGATTTGTCGACTGCCGACGACCGACTCGGATTGTGCAGTGCCGGCCGCGGTCAGTCCCACTTCCGCCATTCCGCGTCGTAGTAGCGGACCAGGGCCTGGTTATCGAGGCGGTTAATTTCGGTCTCGACCCGCTTGAGATCGTTGGGAAACTCGAACAGCCCGGCGAGGGCCCCGCGATCGAGGAATCGGAGCTGGGGCGCGAGCGCGGCCGGGATTTCCCTCGGCACAGTCGCGGGCTGCGGTGTCGCCAGGGCGAACCCCCAAATACCGAAGGCCGGCACCGTCACTTGAAACGGATGGACCCAAAAGCCCGCCGCCTCGAGCGTGCGAATGATGCACCAATACGACTTCGGCGCCACCAGCGGCGATGTGCACTGCACGGCGACCGCTCCGCCCGGCGCGAGACGCGCCTGCAAGAGGCGGAAGAACCGCGTCGTGTAGAGCTTGCCGATCGAAAACGTGCCCGGATCGGGGAAGTCAATGATCGCCGCGTCGAAGGTGTCGCTCGATTCTTGCACCCAGAGGAAGGCGTCCTGATTGATGACGTGGACGCGCGGGTCCGCGAGCGAGTGCCCGTTCAGCTCGGCTAGCGCGGGGTAGCGGTCGGCGAGCGCGGTCATGTCGGGATCGAGGTCGACCAGCGTCACTGATTCGACGGACGGATGTCGCAGAATCTCCCGTACGGCCAGGCCGTCTCCGCCGCCCAGCACCAACACGCGCCGCGGCGACCGGGCCGTCAACAGCGCCGGATGGACGAGCGCCTCGTGATAGCGGTACTCGTCAACGGAACTGAATTGCAGGTTGCCGTTGAGATAGAGCTGAAAGCCCCCCTGCCCTTTGGTAATCACGATCCGCTGATACGGGCTCGACTTCGCGTACACAATCGGGTGCGGCAGCGTGTTTTCCTCGGCCAGCATGGTGAGCGAGTCGGCCTTGAAGAGGGCGATGGCCAGGAGGCCGATCACAATCCACGCGCGGGCCCGCAGGGCTCGCAGTCCCCGCTGAGCGAGTAGCGGCCGCAACAAGAAGGTCCCCCACAATCCGACGGCCGCATTGCCAATGCCAAATAAAAGCGACGTTCGCACGAGCCCCAACCGCGGGACGAAGAAGATCGGAAAAAGCAGCGACGCCACGAGCGCGCCCAGGTAATCGAACGAGAGCACACGCGAGACCAGGTCGCGAAAATCGACGTGGTCCTTGAGGATTCGCATCAACAGCGGCAGCTCGAGTCCGACCAGCGTGCCAATCACCAGCACGATCGCGAAGAGTGCCACGCGGAACCAGCTGAGGTAGGCAAACGCCAGAAACAAGAGCGGCGCCGACGCTCCGCCAACGAGCGCGACTGCCAGCTCAACTTCGATGAACGAACGGGCCAGCCCATCGTCGATAAACCGCGACAGCCACGCCCCGATTCCCAGGGCCGACAGGTAAATGCCGATGATCAGCGAGAACTGCGTGACCGAGTCGCCTAACACGTAGCTCGCCAAAGTCCCGGCCAGGAGCTCGTAGATCAGGCCGCAGGTCGCCACGACGAGGACGTTGAGGTACAGCAGAAAGAACGGGGCGCGGTTCATGAGGGTCCGATTGCCGCCGCGATAATCAGCGACACGCCGATGATGATCGCGCCGATGATGATGCCCAGCGCCGTGTTCTGGTCCTGTTCGATCTCACGGACGACGGCAAACGGCGCGAACTTGACGATCAGCCAGAACCAGACCGACAGCACGACCAGGCCGAGCGTGACGAACACGAAGGCCGCCACCAAATGTTGGAACAGCACCCGCATGAATTCCATGAAGTTCTCCCGATTGAGCAGTCATTCGTTGCTTGATTCTCATTGCGACCACGTGGGCATCGCCGGCCGGGCTTACTTGCCTCCGCCCCACGAACCGCCCGAGGAGCGTGAGCCACCGCTATAGGACGAGCCGCCGTAAAAATAAATGCCGGAGTAAGGCGAGCCGCGGTGAGCCCCCGTGACGGTCCCTGTAGCCGGGCCAGCTTTCCACCCGCGATACGCGGCCGTCGTCAGCCAACTCGTGGCGAACAGGCATACGACGAGCTGCAGGATATTTAAGATTCTCATCGCGATCGGCCCTTCATTTTCACAGTCGACGCATGACGCCCGACGTCGCTAGATCACATTGCTGTTTTGCCAGCGGCGGCTCTCGAACGAGCCCCGATAAATCCAGACGATAATCGGAATGATCGAAATCAGCAGCAGGGCAAAAAACAGGAAGCTCTGGTCAACTGTCGGCGTCTTGCGTGACGACAACACGATGTCGATCAGGATCAGCACGATCCCGAACGCCACCCAGCTCAACGTGATCGGGCCGACGGCCGGCGCCGGTTGATTCATACCGATCGACCAGCTCCGCCGCAGATTGTGCACGCCAAACGCCTTTTCAATCTCGGCCGGCGGAACATAGACACCCAACGAGATGTTCTGCTCGCCTTGGCCGGTTTCGATCGACAGGGCCTCCGGCGGGTTGATCAGGTCGCGGGTTTGCACTTCTTCGCCGACCTCAACCTTCCAGTAAAACTCGCCGATGACGTGCCGCACCGTCGCCAGGCCCGTCTGGAACAAGCGAAAGGCCTTGCCGCCGTAGAAGGCGAAGTGCTGGCGGTCGTCAACGTCGCCCGGGGGGACCGGGGTGACGAAGTTCCAGTGGTCGTCGCTCTGCACGAGCCAGCGGAAGCCGGCGCTCGGGTTGTAGAGCAGGTACTCCTGCCAGCGATAAACGACCCCTTCCTCGGTGACGCTGCGCACGAGAAAGCCGATGACCGTGTACGACGTGCCGGCGAACGTGCCGGTCGTGCCCATCGGGATCAAGGGCTCAATGCGGCTGCGCTTTAGCGTCGAAAGGTACCGCAGATTGCCTTTCTCAACGTCGCTGAGCGCGCCGCAGTACGGACAAGCGATTCGCTGGGCGGCATCCGGCGCGTGCAACTCCAGAGAACCGCCGCACTGCGGACAGTTGAGCAACAGCCCTTTGACTTCTTTGGGCGCCTTCGGCTCAGCGAAGGCAGCGCTCGGCAAACCGAGACCGGCCAAAGGTAGTTCGACCCCGATGTAGATCCGCGGCTCGGCGTCGCTGTAGTCGAGCGTGGCGAAGCGTTCCTGCGGACCATAAAGATCGGCAAAGCGGACCGGAGTGCCTGGCTTGAATTGCCAGGGAATTTCCCCCTCCGCCGCGGCGGCCACGGCTTCGTTCCGCTCGCCCACTTTCAGAACGCCGACCTTCTGACCCAGGTTGTACGATTGCCCGACATCGAGTTGCTCGAAAGCCGGCACGTCGGTCGAGCTGTGCAGCGGGACTTCGAAGGTGACGTAAAACCGTCCCTGCGCCTCGGCCAGCCAGCCCCAGCGATCGCCGCCGAAGGACATGTACCATTCGTCCCACACGCCGCCGGCCGGATGCTGATATTGCACGCGGCCAACGAGCTCGTAGTTCTTACCCCGATAGTTTCCCTGTAGGCCCAATCGCAGCGGCGATTGTGTGTCGACCAGGTCGGCCACTTTGCCCACGTCCTCGAGCGCCTTGTCGCCCCGCGCAATGGCCGAATGACAGTGCTCGCAGATCGTGACCAGCGACGACGCGACGTGAAACTCGACGATCGCCCCACACGACGGACAGTGCGCAACTTTCATGGCTGGCACTCCTCGACGGGCAAGGAGTCGGCAGTGTGCACGCCGCGGGGGATCGCCCGGGCGACGACTTCTCCGGCTCCGAGCCGCCGCTCGAGAAATTCCTGCCAGTCCCACGCGGGCCGCTGGCGACAGCAGTAGAGATTAAACGTCGCCCGGCCATATTCGGGAAAGGTATGGCAGGTCAGATGCGACTCGGCCAGGAGGTAGAGTCCCGTCACGCCGCCCGGTTCGTCGCTGCCGGGGGGCGAGGGGAATTGATGCCAGTGTGGCTCGCCAATCACGCGCAGCCG
The DNA here is from genome assembly GCA_963800135.1 of uncultured Planctomycetaceae bacterium. Classification (GTDB taxonomy): domain Bacteria; phylum Planctomycetota; class Planctomycetia; order Planctomycetales; family Planctomycetaceae; genus DASPSM01. Next base: position 92,075 of record CAWCZR010000008.1, read on the forward strand.
CAGCGCGGCCACCAGCTCCGCGCACACCTGCTGGAGATGGCGCACGTCCGACAGCCGCCGCGCGTCACAGCCGGCCGCGTCGACCAGCCATTCGGTCCCCTCGAGCAGAGCCGCCACTGTCGTCACTGGGCGCGTGGAGCGATCTTGCTCCGGCGCAAACTTTGCATGGGCCAGATTCTGCCAAATCGGCGACGCTGCCGAAAGCACCCGTTCGTGAATTTCGAGGCACCCCGAAATTCAAGCACTGTGCGAGACAACGCACGAACGGGCCTAACGGTTCACGTTCTGCATGCCGCCCGGGGCATATCGTTCGCCGGCCGCCGACCCGGAGGGAAGAATCGCATCGATCTGCGCCAGCTCGTCCGACGAGAATTTGATCTGTGCGGCCGCGAGGTTTTCGTCCAGATACTTGGACCGTTTCGTGCCGGGAATGGGCACGATGTCCGGCCCTTGGGCCAGCACCCAGGCGAGCGCCAACTGGCTTGGCGTGCAGCCCTTCGCGACGGCCAGCTGCTTGATCTTGGCGACCAGCTCCAGATTCTTCGCGAAGTTCTCCCCCTGGAAGCGGGGCGAGTTGCGGCGGAAGTCGTCTGCCGGCAGATCGTCAATCGTCTTGAACGCCCCGGTGAGAAAGCCGCGGCCCAGCGGACTGTAGGCGACAAACGCGATCCCCAGCTCGCGGACGGTGGGCAATAGCTCGACTTCGGGCTCGCGGCTCCAGAGCGAATATTCCGTCTGCAGCGCGGCGATGGGATGCACCTGGGCGGCCCGTCGAATCGTCGCCGGCGCGGCTTCCGAAAGGCCGAGATGACGCACCTTTCCGGCCTGGACCAATTCGGCCATTGCGCCGACGGTCTCTTCGATGGGCGTCTTGGCATCAACGCGGTGTTGATAATAGAGGTCGATCTGATCGACGCCGAGCCGCTTGAGACTGGCGTCGCAGGCCTCTTTCACGTATTGCCGGTCTCCGCGGATCCCGAGGAATTCGCCCTTAGGTCCGCGGACGTTGGCAAACTTCGTCGCCAGCACGACGTCCTGGCGGCGACCGGCGATCGCCTTGCCCACCAAGACTTCGTTCTTGCCGGTGCCGTACACATCGGCCGTGTCGAGGAAATTCCCGCCCGCATCGAGGTAGCAGTGGATCACGCGGATCGATTCGGCATCGTCCATCTTGCGCGGGCCGTAAAACTCGCTCATCCCCATGCAGCCAAGGCCAATTGCGGAAACGCTCGGCCCGCGGGCGCCCAATTTGCGTGTTTGCGTCAATACCCGAGACATTGGTTTCTCCCGATAATAGCCGCACGGTCACGAGCGCAGTTCGCGAGCTGGAACAAATGGTCGAAGCCGAAGACGACGATTGGTGGAAGCACGGCCGTCCGCCGGACGAATTCGAGGACGAGGACGACGACGAAATCTATGGATCGGAGGAGGATGAGGATCCGGTCATCCCCTGCCCGAATTGCGGCGAGGACGTCTTCGACGATGCCGAACAGTGTCCGTCCTGCGGGCATTGGCTGGCTCCTGATCGCAGCCCGATGAAAGGTCGGCCGAGCTGGTTCCTCATCCTCGGCTTTGGCGGCGCGATCTTGGCAATCTTGCTGTGGCTGTTTTGGCGTTGATCGCGGTCGTGCGTGCGAGTCATTCTGGGCCGCCCCGCCCAAACCTTACGCTTGCGTCAGTGCTTGAGTTTGCTGTCGAAGAATTCAAACATCGCCTGGTCGGCGGCTTCGGCATCGTGACCACGGAAGCCGTGGCCGGCGCCGGGCAGTGTGAGCAACTCAGCCTCGACCGTGGCGGCTTTCAAGCGGTCGACGAGCCACTCGGCCTGCTCATGCGCGACATACTTGTCGTTCGTGCCGTGAATGCACAGCGTGGGAGCGGCATCGGGCGTCACCCAATAGAGCGGGCTGGCCTGAATGTGCAGCGCGTGAGCCGTCTCCAAGTTGCCGCCCAGCCACAAGGGCAGAACCTCGGCCGCGTCGACGCTTTTTCCGTACGACTTGGTGAAGTCGCTGGGGCCGTAGAAATTCACGACGCAGTCGACGCTGCTCGAATAATGCGGGTTGCCGCCGTGCCCTTCGAATCGCGGCACGTGTGCGGTCACGCCGAGAAACTGCGCGAGATGCCCACCCGCCGAGCCTCCCATCACGCCGATCCTGTCCGGGTTGATCTTGTAAGTCGCCGCGTTGGCCCGCAGCCAGCGGACCGCGGCCTTCGTGTCGAAAATGGCGGCGGGGAACTTGTGCCGGGGAGCCAGGCGATAGGTGATCGTGGCGGCGACGTAGCCGCGCTCCGCCAACTTGATGCACAGACCGTCGTACGATTGCCGGTCACCCGCGCGAAAGCCGCCGCCGTGAATGCACAAGACCGCGGGGAACGGTCCCTCGCCCGTCTTGGGGCGAGCCAGATCGAGTTTCAGCGATTCGCCGCCCGGATTGGCGTATTCCACGTCGGGCTGCCAAATCACATCGTCCGGAACCTTCACGCCGTCCGGCAGTTTTTGTGCCGCGGCTGCCGCAAGCGAACCGGCGGTCGAGCAGAAGCCCCAAACGGCGCAGGCAAACAGGCAGCGGATCAGCGGCAACGTCGTCCTCATCACTTTACCTCTTGAAACAGGATGCACAGAGCCGGTTCGTCGGCTCGCCTCACAGCTGAATTCGCGAAAACAAATATCCGCCCAAGAACAACAGAAACGCCGCCACGACGATCAGCACCGTGATATCGAGGGCCGGGTTGAAGAACGCCACGCCGGTAAGCGCGCCGCGAAGGCCGTCGACCCCGTACGATAGCGGGTTGAATCGCACCACGATGTTAAGCGCCGGCGGCAGATCGCGGAGTGGGAACAGGGCACCAGAGAGGAAAAACAGCGGCATCACCAGGAAATTCATAATCAGTTGAAAGCCCTGGAAGTCCGTCAGCAGCGAGGCGATCGCCGTCCCCATCGAGGTGAACAAGATGGCCATTAAGGCCATAAACAGCAGAGCCAATGGCACCCCAGTCCAATCGACTATGCGAAAGCCGGCGGCGTAGCTGACGACGATCACCACCAGTCCCTGGAGAACGGCGACGGTCGCGCCCCCGAGCACGCGACCCAGCATGATCGTCAGCCGCGAGACGGGGGCGACGAGTGTTTCTTTCAAGAAACCGAACTGGCGATCCCAGATCAGCTCGATGCCCGAGAAGACCGAGGTGAAGAGCACCGTCATGGCGACGATGCCGGGCGCCAGAAACTGGATGTAGTTCCCCTGCCCCGCCTTTTGAAAGATGGGTCCCAGGCCGAAGCCCAGTCCGAGCAAGAACAATAGAGGCTGCCCCAGCGCGCCGATCACCCGCGCTTTCGAGCGAGCGTAGCGCTTCAACTGCCTCACCCAGAGTGCGGCAATCACGTTCATCGGCGTCTCCAAAGCCGGCTCATGTTCCGCATGCGATCGAGCGGGCTGGCCTCTTCGTCGCGGATCGATGAACCGGTGAGTGTCAGAAACGCCTGCTCGAGCGTCTCCGACCCGGTCTGCGTTTTGAGCTCGACCGGCGAGCCCTGGGCCACGATCCGCCCGTGATCGATGATCGCCATCCGGTCGGCCACGCGGTCGGCCTCCTCCATGTAGTGCGTGGTGAGAAAGACCGTCACGTGCTCCTCCTCGTTGAGCTTGCGGACGTGCGTCCACAGATGGTTGCGCGTCTGCGGGTCGAGGCCGAGCGTCGGCTCGTCGAGGAAGAGAATCTTGGGAGTGTGCAAGAGGCCGCGGGCGATTTCCAGCCGCCGACGCATGCCGCCGGAAAACGTTTTCGCGCGATCGTTCCGACGGTCCCACAATTCCACGAGTTTCAGCAATCCTTCGATACGCTCGCTCCGGATTCGCCGCGGCACCTTGTAGAGGACGCCGTGAATGTCCATGTTTTCGTGGGCAGTCAACTCATCATCGAGCGAGGGATCCTGAAAGACGATGCCGAACCGCTTGCGGACTTCGTTTTGATTTGTGGTCGGATCGAGGCCGTCGATTGCCACCTTTCCGCTCGTCGCTTTCAAGAGCGTCGTGAGGATCTTGATGGTGGTCGTCTTGCCGGCCCCGTTGGGCCCGAGAAAGGCGAAGATCTCTCCCGCCTCGACGTCGAACGAGATATCGTCGACGGCCGTGAACGTGCCGTAGTTCTTGACGAGATGCTCGACGTGGATCATCGACGGCATGCGGCCCCTCGGGCAAAGGCGTTCAGGCTATGTCATTCGTGTGCCATGGTCCAGCGACGCCGCCCGATGAGACGCGGCTTGGTGGAGGCGCACTAAGGTCGGCACTTCGAGCCCGCGGAGTCGTGGCAGCTATTCGGCGGGAGCCGAGTCGACGGGCCGCGAGGGTCGGCTACCGGCAACTGCAGGCAGCGGCTTGTTGTGCAACGCCGGAATCGAGAATGAAAAGAAAGCCGCCACCACACCGCAGATGATGAGATAGAAGGCGGGCGCAATCTCGTGGTGGGTGTGCTCGACCAGTGCGACGGCGACCAGCGGAGCCGTTCCGCTGAGCACGGCCTGGCCGACGTTGTATCCGATGGCGACTCCCGTGTAGCGCGTCTGCGTCGGGAAGAGTTCCACCATCGTGGCACCCATGCAACAACCGAAGAGACTACTCACGAAGGCGAAGGCCAGTCCGCCGGCAATCGCGGCTGCGAACGTGCCGCTGCTCATCATCGACATCAACGGGTACGACAACAGGGCATAACCCGCGGAGGCAGCCAAATACATCGGCCGGCGTCCAACGCGATCGGAAAGCAGCGCCAAGAGCGGAATCAAGACCAAGAGCGCGGATAGTGATATCGTGCTGCTGGCGAAGGCCTGTTCCTTGGGCAGTGGGTGCGCGATCATCTGCGAGAGCCACGTCGGCAGCCAGACAAACGGCAGGTAAAAGCCGACCGAGCTCAGCCCCGTCAGGCCGATGGTCGTGATGATTGCGCCTCGGTCGCGGCGGAGCGCATCAGCGATCGGGTTGTCGGCCAGCTGCCCGGTTCGCCGGAGTTCGGCGAAATCAGGACTTTCGGCGACGCCCAACCGCAGCCAGAAACCCAGCGCGCCGATCGCGAGTCCCGAAACGAAGGCCACCCGCCAACCCCAGGCATGCAATTGGGCGTCGGAAAGCGCGAGTGTCGCGAGCGCCGCCACTGCCGAGCCGAGCAACGTTCCCAACACGACGGTGAAGCCGCTCCAGCTGCCGTAAAAGGCCCGCCGATTGGGCGGCGCGTGCTCCGCGAGAAACGCGATCGAACCGATATACTCGCCGCCCACGCTCAGCCCCTGCAGCATTCGCAGCAGCGTGAGCAAGATCGGCGCGGCCACTCCGATCGTCGCATAGCCGGGCAGCAGCCCCAGCAACGTCGTGGAAACGGCCATCAGCAAAACGGAGACTTCGAGCGCCCGCTTGCGGCCCAGCCGGTCACCCACCAGTCCGAAGAGCAGGCCGCCAATCGGCCGCATCAAGAAGCCGGTGGCAAAGACCCCAAAAGTGTCCAACAGCGAGGCCATCCGGTCTTCGCCGGGAAAAAACTCGGCGGCGATGACGGAGGCGAAATAGCCGAACAGCCCGAAGTCGTACCACTCGAGCACGTTGCCGATCGCGCCGGCCAGGACCGTTCGCGTTCGGGAGGCTGTTCGGGCCTGCTGATCGCGCGCCGTGCTGGGGTCAGCCGCCGTCATGCGTGCCAATCATCGCGAGGTGGTATTCTTCGGAGAAGAACTTAACACCGGCGATGCGGCGTTGCAAATTCGGACGGCAACTACAGCTTCGGAGTGATGCTCGTCCTCAGACGCGTTGTGGCAAAGGTCCCGGGCGCTTTTACTGATTCCTTTCCACCAACCTCAAGATTGAAGTCATAGTCGGCGCGTCCTGGCGATGCGATTTCCACAACAAACTTCTGGTCGTCCTTGTTCTTTTCGGGGTCGTTGTAAAGATTTTTGAGGCCGTCCGGTCCGACGTAGTCATGGCTCAGCGAAGGGCCGGCGATGCGGCGTCCGTGCCCGCCAGTGCCTCGCCCCTGATTAATCTTGAGCTGAGCAAAGGTTACCACATACTTCCCAGTCGGGGCTCCGTCGCCCGGCAGATAGGTCGTGAAGGAGAAATTTCCCTGCTCGTCACAACTTGTCGAGACCTTGCCACCCGCGACAAGGTGCGCGGGGTCGTTCAAGACCACGAACAAGGTGCCGTTGTCTTGTGAAGGAGGCTGGCCGTCGACGGTGACATGCCCCGCAAATTTCGCGACGGGGACCTTATTGGGAAGTTGGGCGACCTGCTCGACTTGGTCTGTTCGGGGGCCGCCACCGTTATTGCAGCCGGAAACCGCAGACACGGCGACCAAAGAAATGAAAACCCAGGCGAGCGAACGGCCAAGTCGGCGCCGTTTGACGGAAGGCATGTCTCGATCTCCAATTGACTCGCGGTTTCAAATTCAAAAGGTGGCCCGAGCCGCGGTGGACGGTTCCATCACGGCTCGGACCTCTTGCTTCCGAAGAACAAAGCAGCTTGGCCCGCCTCGCAGATTAGAACGAGCTGTCGGTGAGCGGCTTGGCTCCCTTATACGTCTGCAGGCGACACAGCACGGTAATGCCCGTGTTCTCGCTGATCATGCGCGCCGAACCGTCGCACAGAGCGATGCCAACCGAGCCGGGGTGGAACGAGTACCAGTTGTTCGACCAGACATTGATGCAATTGACAAAGCAGACGGCCTGATTCAAAGTGTGGGCATTCAGGGGACTCGGGAATGCAGGCCCACCGGGGTTAAAGAAACTGGTGCCGTTCATGACCTGGTAGGCGCTGTTGTAACAGGACCAGCAGCCGCCCGGGTTGTGTTGGATGGTGCCGGGTCCAGTGCCAAAAACGGCGGCCAGAGAGGGCTGCTTGACGCCGCGAATCCACAAGTCCGGACGGCCGGCCAATTCGGCGAACAACACGGTGGTCGACGTGCCGTCAGTGATCTTGTCGATTGAGACATTGAATTGGAATACGTTGATCGGCCCCGCACGGTAGGCCTCTGGCTGACAACTGTTTGCGAGCAAATAGGCGGCGCCGAGCGGCGTGCACTTGTCTTCGTAACCGCTCGCGGCAGTGTAGTCCAAGGCCCCTGACAACTGCCGAGGACCGAAGGCGGGGGCAAAGGGGCACCCACCCGTGAAGCAGGGGCATGTATCCGAGCCGACCTCGACAAACGGATTCTGGCTTCGAGGCGCTGATGGGCAAACGAACGCCGGAATCACGGCGGCTCCTGGACGGGTGTTCGAGCACGGATCCTGGCACGGGTCAGTCACGTTCTTATAGGTGTAGGGTTTCCCGCAGCCACAGCAGGCCAGCGGCTTTTGGTTCAGGCAAGGGGCGTGCTCACAGCACGGCGGAATCATCGGACTGTTCATGCAGATCTTGTTGTAAACGGTCGACGCTTCGAGCAAAGGAAGCAGCCGTTCGCCCCAGTAGTGGAAGTTGAACGAAGACGTGAACAGGCCGCCTTTGCAGGGGCACGGGGTGTAGGGGGCGAGTGGCCCAGAGCCGTTGCCGGGCGGGCAGCAGGTCAGGCACTTGGGGATCTCCGTCGGGAACGTGTAGCTGATCGCCGGCGTGAATTGGTTGTTGATGTCGTGATAGTTGTGCTCGGCCAAGGCCATCTGCTTCAGGTTGTTGCGGCACTGCGTGCGGCGTGCCGCCTCGCGCGCCGCCTGAACGGCCGGCAGTAAGAGCGCGATCAAGACCGCAATGATGGCGATCACGACCAATAGCTCGATCAGCGTGAACCCTGACTTTCGTTGTCTCGGCATAAACTGTCCCCTAATTCGGAAAGAAGGCCACAAATTTGGAGCTGGCCTGCTGCCAGCCGTAAGAAACGCTCATTCCTCCTGGGAAAACTCCTCGATCGACCACTTCGCTCATCGGATGCTCTCTATCAAACATGCTAAAAAAATGGCTGTCAATAAATTGGCACATGGAAGTGGCGGAAAAATGTCTAAATGGCAAAAATTCTCCATGAAGTGTTAGTTTTATCACACTTCGGATGGGGTCGGCGGTTGGTCGGCTGAAAAATGCGCACGTCGAAGAGCGCGAGGGGCCACCGCGCGGGGACCATCTGCGGCGGCACGCAAGAGACCGGGTTCCGACGTTGACGACTGGGGCGGTGTGTTACCGCTCGGATGCGACAGGGAGTCAAAGCGGCGGCGAAGAAACGCGGCGAGACGTCTGCCCGACAAAGATGGAAGGAAATGCCAAATACTAAGCACTGACGGGAGGGGCCGATCGGCGGGCAGAAAGTAGACCCCAGAGTTCACCGCTGAGCGCGGAATTCAAAAGAATCGATTACTCTAGGCGGGACCGAAGCGCTCTGAGCGGGCTCTGACTGGTGAGCGACGCGAACAACAAGTTCAGCCTGGCGAGAACTCTGATGACGCTCGAGCGAGGCACCAGCGAGCGAAGCCGAAAGCCGTCGATAGAAGCCCGCCGACTACGCTGAGAAACGAGCGGCAAAGCCCGCTGGTCCCCTTGCTCGGCTCCGGCGGGCGCAGGCAAGCTGGTTGACGCCACGTTCGCGTCGCGACGACGCGCTTGCCGATGCGTTCAATAACCACAACCACGCGTGCGATGGGGCGACGGGCGTTTCGACTAGCTTGGGTCGCCCGCGATAGCCGTCGCGCTCGGCCGTCGAAGCCAGAGGGGTCACCGTCGAGACAGCGAGGAAGCGGGCGCAATCCAAGCGCTAGACGCGAACAGCCGTTCTGACCGAGCCGTTGGTCACGGCTCGAGAGTCTCGTGGGGGCACAAAGCCGCTTATTGCGACAAGCGGCGCACGGCGTACTGGCCGACGGGGACGCCCTCCTTGCCGGCAATCGACAGGTTGAATTCGTAGTCGCTCTTGCCCGGTTCCGCGACCTCGATGTTGAATTCTTTTTCGTTCTTGTTCTTTTCCGGATCGCTGTACAGGTTCTTGAGCCCGTCCGGGCCCACGTATTCCCGCGAAAAGGTTCCGCGCCCCATCGGATGCGGCCCGTTACTCTTCGGCAAGTGCAATTGTGCGAAGGTCACCACGTATTTTCCGGGAGGCACCCCATCCCCGTGCAGGTACGAAGTGAAGGTGAAGTTCCCGTCAGGGTCGCACGAGGCAACGTAGGCCGGCCCCTCCTTGGGGATGGCCAGGTGCGCTGGGTCGTTCAGAATCACAAACAGCTTGGTGTCTTTATCCGGAGGCTGGCCGTCGATGCTGACATGGCCGGCGACTTTCGCCACCGGCTTCTGCTTGGCACCCTTGGCGGCTTGCTGCAGCTCGTCCTCCCGGGCTCCGTGGCTGCTCCCGGTGCAACCCGAGAAGACGCTCGCCGCCACCAGCGAAAGAACAACAAACGTCAGCGGATAAGCCGGCACGCGGCCCGCATTACGGAGCATAGCTCGAACTCCAGTCTCCAAAGCCATTGTTAAAAAGCTGCTGCAAAAACAGGCCAAACCGGGATGGATTTCCTCCATCCCGGCTGGGCCGAAACTACGAGATCAAGAGGCGGACCAGAGAGGCCGATCCGCCCGGTGAAACACGAACCGGTGAAACACGAACTAGAAGCTGCTGTCCAGAACGGCCTTGCCGCCCTTGTAGGTTTGCAAGCGGCACAGCACCGTCAGGCTGGTGTTCTCGCTGATCATGCGAGCCGAGCCGTCGCCCAGGGCGATGCCCACCGAACCCGGGTGGAAGCTGTACCAGTTCACCGCCCACATGTTGATGCAGTTCAGGAAGCAGACCGGCGCGCCGGCCTTCGCCTGAGCGGCCGAGGGGGTTCCGGCAAGACCCTGGTAGCCCGACCCCCCCATGATCTGGAACACGTTATCGAAGCACGCCCAGCAACCGCCCCAGTTGTTGGCAGCTCCGAAACCGTTCGCATTGAAGTAGGTCTTCGCACTAGCCTGTTTCACGCCACGGACCCACAGATCGGGCCGACCGGCCAACTCGGCGAACAGGGCCGTGGTCGAGGTGCCGTCGGTGATCTTGTCGATCGAGATGTTGAACTGGAAGACGTTGATTGCACCAGGCCGATACAGCTCAGGCTGGCAGTTGTTCTGGAACAGGTAGGCCTCACCCATCGGAGACGTGTCCTGGTAGCCGCCCACCGGGATGTAGTCCGACGCCCCGGCCATGACCGGAGGGCCGAAAAGGGCGGGCCCGCCGTTGTAGCACGGGCACGTCAGCTCGCCGTTTTCGAGGAACGGGTTCTGCGAGCGCGGAGCCGACGGGCAGACGAAGGCCGGAATCACCGCGGCGCCCGGGCGAGTGTTGGAGCAGGCGTCCAGGCAGGGATTGGTGATGTTCTTGTAGGTGTACGGCTTGCCGCAGCCACAGCAGGCAATGGGCATGACGTTGAGCAGTCCCGGCCCCTCGCAGCAGGGGGCCACCATCGGGCTGTTCATGCAGATCTTCCCGTAGACCGTCGTGGCTTCCAAGTGTGGCAACAGCCGCTCGAGAGCGTAGTGGAAGTCATAACTGGAGATCCAAATGCCGCCCTTGCAGGGGCACGGCACGTACGGCTTGCCGACGCAGCAGGCCGGGTCGCCGCAGTTGGCGGCAATTGCCGCGCAGATCACCTTCGGGAAGGTGTACGTGATGGCCGGTGTGAGCTGGCTGTTCACGTCGTGGTAGTTGTGCTCGGCCAGTGCCATCTGCTTCAGGTTGTTGCGGCACTGCGTGCGGCGGGCGGCTTCCCGCGCTGCCTGGACTGCTGGCAACAAAAGCGCAATGAGGACCGCGATGATCGCGATCACCACCAGCAGTTCAATAAGTGTGAATCCTGACTTTCTCTGTCTTAGCATAACCGTCCCCCTAATTCGGAAAGAGAACACCACCGACCCCGGACTGGCAAAAAACCAGCGTAAACACTTCACTGGACTGAGATTCGGATCTGAATGACAACGCCAGAACAGGCCCCATAAGAATGGATAAAATTTGCGCTGTCAATCAAAAAGGGGTGGCGAACGGAGCCAAAACATCAAATTCGGGGAATTTATTGAAGGATTTGTGAACTGCCTCACATTTGGGCACTCCGTCGGCGTCGACTCGGCATTTAATGCCGCTGAATCGGACTTACGACGAGTGCCGCCGCCGTAAGTTAAGAATTTGCCACTTTAACCGAGCTGTGGTCGGTCCGCGATGACAAGAATGTCAAATAATAGGCATTCATTGCTATATTCTTCGCACGCAAAATGCGGCAAAATAAGCACTATGTGCCAGAAAATAAGCACAGTGCGCTGCATGGCAGTTTTCTAGCCAGGGAACGCGGGACCCCCGCAGCCCCGAGGGAGATGCGCTGGTGCGAGAATGTTGGCGCAGCCGCCCCCGACTTGTTCAGTGGTGCGGGCGAAAGAATCGCGGCGATCCGCCGCGTTGAGGGGATGCGCCCTTAGAGCAGTTTCCTTTTTTACGCAGCCACTTAAGCCAATGCATGAAAGCGTTTGCGACGTCGGTGGCGTCACGCGGCCCGGCTACGAAAATCGGTGAATTGCTCTAGCACATCCAGGCCGCTCGAGGAGTCTGTTTCCTCCGAGCGTTGGTTTTGCGTGAGTCAAACACTGAGCGCCGAGTCTCGCCTGCGGAAATTCAAGGCGCGTGAGACCCATCGGCGCCCACGAACGGACTCGGCCGCGCTAATTGCCGGAGATCAGCGTGGAGCAGTCAGTCACGGCGCGTGCCGCGGATCAAGAGAAACCTTGTGGGGGCGCAAAGCCGCTTATCGCGCCAAGCGCCGGACGGCGTACTGGCCGACGGGGACGCCATCCTTGCCGGCAATCGGCAGGTTGAATTCGTAGTCGCTCTTGCCCGGTTCCGCGACCTCGATGTTGAACTCTTTTTCGTTCTTGTTCTTTTCCGGATCGCTGTACAGGTTCTTGAGCCCGTCCGGGCCCACGTATTCCCGCGAAAAGGTTCCGCGCCCATCGGATGCGGCCCGCTACTTTTCGGCAAGTGCAATTGGGCGAAGGTCATCACGTATTTTCCGGGAGGCACCCCATCCCCGTGCAGGTACGAAGTAAAGGTGAAGTTCCCGTCAGGGTCGCACGAGGCAACGTAGGCCGGCCCCTCCTTGGGGATGGCCAGGTGCGCTGGGTCGTTCAGAATCACAAACAGCGTGGTGTCTTTATCCGGAGGCTGGCCGTCGATGCTGACATGGCCGGCGACTTTCGCCACCGGCTTCTGCTTGGCACCCTTGGCGGCTTGCTGCAGCTCGTCCTCCCGGGCTCCGTGGCTGCTCCCGGTGCAACCCGAGAAGACGCTCGCCGCCACCAGCGAAACGACAACAAACGTCAGCGGATAAGCCGGCACGCGGCCCGCATTACGGAGCATAGCTCGAACTCCAGTCTCCAAAGCCATTGTTAAAAAGCTGCTGCAAAAACAGGCCAAACCGGGATGGATTTCCTCCATCCCGGCTGGGCCGAAACTACGAGATCAAGAGGCGGACCAGAGAGGCCGATCCGCCCGGTGAAACACGAACCGGTGAAACACGAACTAGAAGCTGCTGTCCAGAACGGCCTTGCCGCCCTTGTAGGTTTGCAAGCGGCACAGCACCGTCAGGCTGGTGTTCTCGCTGATCATGCGAGCCGAGCCGTCGCACAGGGCGATGCCCACCGAACCCGGGTGGAAGCTATACCAGTTGTTCGACCAGAAGTTGATGCAGTTCAGGAAGCAGACCGGCGTGCCGGTGTGGGCCTGAGCGTTCGTCGGCTGCGGCAGACCCTGGTAGCCCGAACCCGACATGACCTGGAACGTGTTGTCGATGCAAGCCCAGCATCCGCCCCAGCTGTAGTGAATATAAGGGATGCCATTGGCGCCGAAAAACGAATTTACCGAGCTCTGCTTGACGCCGCGGACCCACAGATCGGGACGACCGGCCAACTCGGCGAACAGGGCCGTGGTCGAGGTGCCGTCGGTGATCTTGTCGATCGAGACGTTGAACTGGAAGACGTTGATCGGCCCAGCCCGATACAGTTCAGGCTGGCAGTTGTTCTGAAACAGGTAGGACTGCCCCAGAGGAGTCGCATCCTCATAGCCGCCGACCGAGGTGTAGTCCGACGCTCCGGCGAGCACCGGCGGTCCAAACAAGCACCGCGTCCCGGCACCGCCGAAGCAGCAACACACGATCGAGGCGGTTTCGACGAACGGATTGTTCGTCCGCGGCGACGACGGGCAAACGAAGCCCGGAATGACCTGAGCCCCCGCGCGGATGTTTGCGCAGGTGTCTTTGCACGGGTTGGTGATGTTCTTGAAGGTGTACGGCATGCCGCAGCCGCAGCAGGCCAGCGGCTTCACATTGAGCTGGCCGGCGTTCTCGCAGCAGGGGGCGAGCATCGGGCCGTTAAAGCAGATCTTGTTGTAGACCGTTGTCGCTTCCAGGAACGGCAACAGACGTTCACCGTAGTAATGGTAGTTAAAGCTGGAAATCCAGATACCGTTCTTGCAGGGACACGGGGTGTACGGCTTGCCGACGCAGCAGGCGGGGTCGCCGCAGTTGGCGGCAATTGCCGCGCAGATCACCTTCGGGAAGGTGTACGACATGGCCGGCGTGAGCTGGCTGTTCACGTCGTGGTAGTTGTGCTCGGCCAGTGCCATCTGCTTCAGGTTGTTGCGGCACTGCGTGCGGCGGGCGGCTTCCCGCGCTGCCTGGACTGCTGGCAACAGCAAGGCAATTAGGACCGCGATGATCGCGATCACAACCAATAGCTCGATCAGTGTAAACCCTGACTTTCTCGTTCTCAGCATAACGACCCCCCTAATCTGGATTAAGAGACATCCTCTAACGCTTCAGTGCTAAAAAATTAGCGTAACCATTTCGCTCAACTGGCCTTTTCATTTCTCGTCGCCATCGACGACGTGTCCTATCAGAACGGCTGAAAAATTAACTGTCAATCAGGAAACATGTAGACGGATGCTGAAAATGTTTGTTTTCAGAAAAAAAATTGCGCGTTTTGTGAACTGCCTCACAAGCGGGCAGACTGCGCGGCAGAAAACTCGCACTGAGAAGCCGTTGTGAACGGAATTCCTGCAGAAAGACCGCGGAGGCCGGAAATTTGGCATCCCGCCTGGTCCAAAAAACTAGCAGCACTGCCGAAATGCCAAAACCTTAGCATAACGTGCTGTTTTTCAAGCATTACGGCCATGTCACCTTTGGCAAGTGCTGGAAAAGATGCACAACGTCGCGCCCTCGGCCGCGCCACAATCGGGCACTCGACGGAATGGCAAAAATGCAGCCGATTCCAGGCATTCGACAGGCGAATGCGGTAAGACGGTGTCCGCACCAAATTGCCAATCGCTTGACAGACTATCTCGAATGGTGGACGATATCGTCCAATATGGAAGATGACTCAGGGTCGCTCAATCAGCGGATCGCCCAGCGCGTTCGCGAGTTGCGTCGGGAGCAAAATTGCTCGCTCCAGGACTTAGCGGAGCGTAGCGGAGTCAGTCGCTCGATGATCTCGCTGATCGAGCGTGCCGAAAGCAGTCCAACGGCCGTCGTCCTCGAAAAACTGGCCGCGGGGCTGAACGTGACTTTGGCCTCATTCTTCGAACGGCCCGTGCTGAGCAGCCAGCGGCACGACCATCCAGTCTCGCGGAGAAACGAACAGCCCGAATGGCGCGATCCCGCATCTGGCTATCGACGACGAAACGTCTCCCCGGCGGGAGTGCAGCAGCCGCTGCAGATTACCGAAGTCCATTTTCCGCCGGGCGCTCGAGTGGCCTTTGAGAATGGGCTCCGTGATCGACCCGTCTATCAGCAGGTCTGGATGCTCGAGGGCGTCATTGACATTACGGTTGGAACGGAGCGGCATCGGTTGTGTGAGGGGGATTGCTTGGCCATGCAGCTGGATGCCGCCACCATGTTCCATAATCCGACGGAAGAGACGGTCCGATATGCAGTTGTGATCGCAGCGGATCACCTCAGGAGAAAACCATGAGCGGGCCTGTTTGGTCGCCGCGGAGGCTGCACTCCGTCACTGAATCTGAACTCGCTCAGCTCGCCGATGTGCTGGTCGATTGCGTGGATGGGGGCGCGTCAGTCAGTTTCATGCATCCGCTCGGACGCGAGCAGGCTTTTGCCTTTTGGCGACGGGTCGCTGATGGCGTTGCAGTCGGTGAACGAGCCCTTTTGGTCGCGGAAGACACAGCCGGCATCTGCGGGACGGTTCAACTCGTCCTCCAGCAGCCGGACAATCAGCCGCACCGCGCCGACCTGGCGAAGATGTTAGTTCACCGTCGGGCTCGCCGTCGCGGGTTGGGGGCCGCTTTGATGCAGGCCGCCGAAGCCGCCGCCCGCGAGAGCGGAAAAACGCTCCTCGTGCTGGACTCGGTCACAAACGGAGACGCGGCGCGCCTTTACGAACGACTGGGTTGGGAACGAGTCGGCGATATTCCCGATTACGCCTTGCTGCCGCGCGGCGGCCTCTGCAGCACGACGGTCTATTTCCGCAAGCTGAATGCTTAGCGACGCTGTGTTTTGTTGTTTCGCGAAACCAGTGGTGAGTCGTCCATCCAGAGCCACCATTTGAGGTTCGCCGCAGCCGGCTTGGGATCCGAGGCAAAATAAACGGCACACCGAAACGTGTAGAGCACGCACCGATCGACGTGACTGCCGACGATCCTCTCCAATTTCCGATAGAGCTGTTCCGGATCACGTCCCTGCAACGAGGCGACGTCTCGAATTCCCAGCAGATACAAATCGGCCGCCAGCGAGGGCCCAATTCCGGGAATGACCGAGAGAGCGCGAATCGCTTCCCGCGGCACAGCCTTGCGTCGAGCCTGGTATGCGGTCGTGGCGGAGACACTCATGGCAACTCCGAGCAGATTTCGACGAGGAAGCCATTCGGGTCACGGACATAGCCGACGATCTGGCCCCAGGGCTTGGTTTCGGGGGATTTGACGGCGAGAGCGCCGGCCGCCAAGGCTTGGCGGAATGCCGCACCAACGTCTGCGGTGACCATTCCCAATTCACACGGCGGGGCCGGCTGCTGTGCGCCGGAGGGGGCGATCTCGATCGGCAACATCCGGCGAACGAACGAGTTCGCCGCGAAGGCTAGCCGCGTCGCCCCGCTTTCCAGTTCGCCGTAGTTCTTTTCATCGTCCAACATTCGCCGAACGAGCCCAAACGCCCGTTCGTAAAAGCCAAGCGAGGCCTCAACATCGTCGACGTACAAAATCGTGTACCCAAACCTGGCGTTCATGGGGCTCCTTGTTCGCGATCTCGATGGGGAACCGAGCGGGACGTACCGGCACGGCCCGGCAGGCGATCCGCGTGCGGTCCGAGCGTCGACCTCAGAGCTTAGGCGGCCAAGGCGGTGCTGGATTGGAAAAAACGGTCATCCGCCGTTTTGCCGCAGATAGCGGAGCGGGCTGGTCCCGGCAAGCAGTCGGAACTCGCGAATCATGTGGGCCTGATCGTAATAGCCGCAGTCGACGGCCAGACCGGCGAGATTCGGGGCTCCCTCGCGCAGGATTTTCAATGCGTGGCGGAAGCGCAGGATTCGGCTCAGTTGCTTGGGCCCCAAGCCCGAGTGCCGAAGACAGGCGCGCCTGAGCTGACGGTTGCCGAGCCCGGCCGCACCGGCAAAGTCCGCCACCGTCAAATCGCCGCGGTTCCGCACCAGCTGTGCGATCGCCTGCTGCACCTCGGTAACTTTTGGCTGCATAACCAGCCGCAAACCGAGAGCCTCGACCCGGGCTTCGATCGACGTGCACCGGGCCAGATGTTGAAACAACACACGCGTGGCCCGTCCCGCCACCTCTGCGAGCCGTGCCGTCTTATCATTCAGCGACGGGAGATCGCACGGCAGACACGATCCCGCCATTCCCGGCTGCAAACGCACTCCCAAGATTGATTCGCCGCCGCGCAGAGAGACGTCGTGAAAGCGGGTCATCGCCCCGACCACGCGGGCATCCACCAGCTGTTTGCCTCGACTATAGAACAAGAGGTCGATACAGCCGTCGGGCAGGATCCGCTGACAGCGGTCGGCCAAAGCCTCGCTGATCCAAAAGCACTCGACGAACGGTGCGAGGTCCGGCGGCGGATCGATCTCGCGATACACGGGCCCCTCGCTAGGCTCGAGCAATGTTTCCAACGACGCGACAACACGCAGCGGGTAATGTGACATCGCGCGACGACGCGGGTCAACGCGGAATTTTTCTCAAGCGGACCAGCGAATTCCACCTGGACGCGCGGTGAGCCACGATGCCAGACGCTCTCGAGAAAAACGTCCGTCTGCAAACGACCAAGTGGGCCCTTCTCATCGTTCTGGCGTGGGCGGATTAATCTTCGCCACGCCCTGCACGCTCATCAGCATGTATGAGCCGTTCGCGCTTTTCTCTTATATCTGTGGGCTCAGATCGTCTCCGGAACTACCTCCGCGCCGTCGCTGCCTGCTGGCTCGGCTGGCTCGACCGTGTGTGTCGGGTCAATTAAGAGCCAGCTGCCGGCGGCCACGATCATGGCGATGGCCGCGAGGGCTAAGACCATGTTCCACCTCTTCTCGTCGGCGAGCATGCCGGCGTACCAAGTGAAGCCGGCCGCGCCGAAACTGGCGCACATGTTGCCGACTCCGAGCACGGAGGCCACGTGCCGCCCCCCGATGTCCTGATACGTGGCCCACATCGCGCCTAAGCAAAAATCAATCGAAAGCGAGATCGCCGCCATCGCTCCCACGAACATCCACACGTTCGTCAACTGCGGCGCCACGAGGTAGATCGCTGCGACCAGCACGCCGCCAATTACTCCCGGCAAACGGCGGCCCCAAATCGAGCCGAAGCGCACCACGAAGCGGTCGGTCGCCAGGCCGCCGAGCAGCGTGCCGATCATGCCGGCCAAACCGGTTAAAGCCGTCATCACTCCCGCCACGACTTCCTCGTCACCATTTTTATAAGGGCGATGAGTGATCGTCGTGATGACTTCTTTGAGCTGGTCGCCATAAGTTTCGATCAAGTATTGCGGCAGCCAGGAGACGAGGAACACCCAGCCGACGTCGACGCAGAAACCGATCACGCACATCAGCAGCACTTCACGGCTCGTCAAGATCGAGAGCGGAGGCAGCGCATGGCGCAGTGGCACGCCCCTCATCCGCAAGGCGGGCGCGATCAGGGCGACCTCTTCGGCATTGCACCAAGGATGCTCGCGAGGCGAGTCGCGATAGAGCCAGACGAAAACGCCAACCCACACCAGCCCCAGCGCTCCATAGGCCGCAAACACGAGCCGCCACCGTCCCGTTTCCCAACCGAGCAACGCTCCCACGAGCAGCAGGAGGGTCGGAGTGATGGCAAACGCGAGCAGGCCACCGGCCCGCCCCCCCATCGAGACGGCACTGCTGGCGCGGCCGCGGGCGCCATAGGGAAACCAGCGTTTGATGATGCTGGCGGCCGTCGGATAGGCGCCTGCCTGCGAAATACCCAGCAGGAACCGCACGAAGAAGATCGCCGCTAAGCCGTTGACGAGACCCATGCTGATCGTCGCCAGCGACCACACGGCGACGTACAGGGCCAGCATTCTCCGCGCCCCCAAGGTGTCGCTCAGCCAGCCGGCCGGAACCTGCATTACGGCATAGGCGAAGAAAAACGAAAAAAAGACGCCGCGTCCAAGCTTTTCCTTGGACACGTGCAACTCATTCAAGAGCGTGGTTGTGAGCGGGCTAAGCGCGTAACGGTCGAGGTAGAGCAGCATCGCCATCGTGATGCACAACGTCAGCGTGAGGAAGCGGACGTTGGTGGGGCGGCCGGCGGGGGCGGGGGCGGGGGACTGCAAGCGATTCACCGTAGGCGAGGTGGCGAGAGGGTCGCGACCCGGACCCCAGCGCAAGATTCGGGACGCTCGAACATACCGGCCCGACCAGGTTGTCGCCAGTTCTAACCCCGCTTCCGGACGGGCGCAGATCGCATATTTCTTTCGCGCGGCGACGAGGTTAGGATCGGATCGAATATTCGGAACTCAAGTGAGCGGGCCGGGCCGATGACCGACGATATCCGCGTCTTGTGTCCGCACTGCACCTCCCGGATCCGCGTGGCCACTCCGCGGATCCTGGGTAAGACGGTCCGCTGCCCCAAGTGCGAGGAGCCCTTCGTGGCGGCGACCGACGCGCTGATTCGTGCCGGCGGCCCCAGCCAGACTGCCCGTGCGACTCGCAGTTCCACTCAGGCGATCGCTCCGGTAGCTGACGAGTACGGAGTCCCCGCGAAGCCGCTCGGGGATCCGCGGAATCCCGCCAAACGACCGGCCGAGACGCCCTCGTCCGAGCCGGATCCCGCGGAAAAGAAGCCTGGCAAAAAGAAGCGGAAGAAATCGCGCGACGTGCCCGAACCCTCCGGACTCAGGATGTTTTGCTTTGGGTTCATCGGCGGATCGATTGGCGGCAGTGCCTGGGTCGGCTTTGCTTACGCGCTCCACGTCCACTTGGGCATCATCGCCATCCTGGTCGGCGTGCTGACCGGCGTCGGCGTGCAGACCGGGAACAGCGGCGCGGACGATCACGGTCCCGGCGAGATCGCTGTCTTCACGGCATTTGCGATGATCGTGACCTGCAAGTTCCTGGTGGCCTGCCTGCTGGAGCAAAGGCTGCTCGGCGTCGAAGCGCTCCAGGCGTTTACGCCGTACGACATCATTTGGTGCGCGATCGCCGGCCGCTGGGCTTATCGAGTGGCCTCGGGTGGACTGTTTTAGCGGGCGGGCTTTTTAGCCGCCGCTACTGGGTGGCGTGTTCGGATTCTCGCAGCAGCTCGGCGAGATGGTTTTTCCAAACAGCGGCCAGGGTGTGGGTGCCGTGGCCGCGGGTCTGGTCGCTGAGCGGAATGACGACCGCTTTGCCGTGCTTCACACGAACGATCTCCCGTTCCAGAATTCCCAGCTCGGGGGGATTGATCAGGTCGTCGGCCGTGTTGATCGCCAGCAGGGGCGCCTTGATTTTTTCGAGGTCGGGACCGGGGTCGTAATCGCTGGACGCGTCCAGCGCGTAGAGGGTGTTGTTGGCGTCCATCGCGCGGAGCGTCCGCGCAACGAACTGGTCGATGGCCGCGTCCGCTTTCTCGCGCGTCGGCATCTCCTTTTGACGTTGGACGGGGTTGCTGCTCATGAACATCAGCATGAAGGCGGCCGTTCGCAGGCCGGGGGGCTGAGATGCGTATTCGCCGTTTTTCCACTCGGGGTCGTTGCGGATGGCATCGATAATCGCCCGCCGCCAGATGCGATTGCGCCCGAGATCTGCGTGGGCAAGCTGGCGAGCGGCAGCAAAGCATCCATGAAGTCGGGATGCTGTTCGCCCCACAGCCAGGTGTGCATACCGCCCATCGACGTGCCCGTCACCAGCCGCAGGTGATTGACCTTGAGTCCCTCGGTCAGCAACCGATAGTCGGCGGCCACCATGTCGCGGTAGCCGTAATGCGGAAAGCGACCGTGCAAGCCCTCGCTCGGCCGACTCGAACGCCCGTGACCGATCCCGTCGGGGAGAATGAGATAGTAGCGCGTAGCGTCCAGGAGCTGCCCCTTGCCGAAGAGCTGCCCGGCAAACTCCGGACGCAGAAAGTTGCCCCCTTCGCCCGTCGTCCCGTGCATGATGAGCGCTGCATTGCGAACAACCCCCTGCCCGTCTCGTGCGGGCGTGCCCAGCGTGCGATAGTGCAACCGCAGCTCGGGCAGCGTTTCGCCAGACGCAAAATGAAAGTCGCGAATTACGAAGTCGCCGGCCTGCGGGGCGGGGTAAGCGTCAGCGCGCGATGGTGTGCCGCCGCGTGGCACCGACAGACTGAGGATGACGATCGTCGCCGCCGTAAGCTTGATTGTCCGCTTCATAAGATCACTCGCGGAGGCCGTGGAACAACTCTGATCCGCAGAATAACGTTTCAATTGTGAGAGACGCGAGCCACAGCTTTGCTTGCGAGCAGCCGCTCAAGTTGCGATCGGGCTGCCGCATCGCTTGGCTCGCGAAAATCGCTAAGACACGATATCAAGAGAACTATGAACACAATTCGCTTCTCGCTCATCGCCGTGTCGGGATTTCTGTTGGCCGCGTTGGCGGGCCGCGCGAGCGCGGCGGATCCGCTCATGGATGCGGCGCGGAAGATTGGCGCGGAGGCCACCGTGAACGGCAAGGCCTATGCCAACCTCAAGGAGTTGACGACGATCGGGCCGCGGCTCAGCGGTTCCGAGGGGGCCGCGAAAGCCATCGCGTGGGGCAAGCAGAAGTTGGAATCGTACGGCCTCGATCGAGTCGTGCTGCAGCCGGCGATGGTGCCGCATTGGACTCGCGGCGACCTGGAAGAGGCCACGATCGTCTCGGCCACCAAACCAACATCCCTGAAAGTGACGGCACTCGGGCCCAGCGTCGGCACATCTAAAGAGGGAGTGCAGGCGGGCGTCGTCGAAGTGCACGGGCTGGACGAGGTCGAAAAGCTCGGCTCGGCTGTCCGCGGGAAGATCGTCTTTTACAACCGGCCGATGACCTATGGGGGTCGCGGCTCGTACGGTCGGACCGTCGACCAGCGCTATCGCGGTGCCGCGGTCGCCGCGCGTCAGGGAGCGGTGGCCGTGCTCGTCCGCTCGATGACGGCCATGCCGGATGACGACCACCCGCACACGGGCATGCTCCGCTACGAAAACGGCGTCCCCATGATCCCGGCCGCCGCCCTCAGCACGCATGCCGCGAACGAACTGTCCGCGCAGCTGAAAACCGATCCCAAGCTCACCGTGAACCTCAAGCTGAGCGCGGCCCAGCACCCGAACGTCTCCTCTTATAATGTCATCGGCGAGCTGACGGGCCGCGACCTGCCGCAGGAATACGTGGTGGTCGGCGGTCATCTCGATTCGTGGGACCTGGCGACCGGCGCGCACGACGACGGCACCGGCGTGGTCCAGTCGATCGAAGTTGTGCGCGCGCTGAAAGCGCTTGGCCTGCGACCGCGACGCACGATCCGCGTCGTGCTCTTTATGGCGGAAGAATTTGGCGGGCTGGGTGCGAAGGAATACGCGGACCAGGCCAAAGCGAAAGGCGAAAAGCACTACGCGGCCATCGAGTCCGACAGCGGCGGTTTCGCCCCGCTCGGCTTCGGCGTCTCCGGTAGCGAACAACAAGTGGCGACGGTGAAGAGCTGGGCCCCGTATCTCGGCCTGTTCCATGCCGACGCGATCAAAAAAGGGGGCGGTGGCACGGACATCGAGCCTCTCGCTCCGCTGGGCGCCGTCACGATCGGCTACATCCCCGACGCGAGCCACTACTTCGACTTCCACCACTCGGCCCGGGATCGCATCGAGGCGGTGAATATCGAGGAACTCCAAAGCGGCGCCGCGGCCATGGCGACGCTCGCCTACTTCATCGCGGAAAAAGGGCTCTGACGGGACTCGACCACGTCCTCCTGCCCTGCGGCTTAGCGCGCCCAATGAAAGAGTCGGCAATTCTCACACGGCTGCGACGAGTGTGCTTGGGATTGCCCGAGGTGCGAGAGACCGTCAAGTGGGGACATCCCACCTTCGAGGCCGGCAAGAAAATCTTCGCGGTGCTCGACCGCTACGAAGGGCGCCCGTGCCTCGCGTTTCGCGCGCCGCTCGAAAAAGTCGACGAGCTGCTGACCGACAGCCGTTTCACAGAAGCCCCTTACGCGGCTCGTTTCGGTTGGGTCTGCCTGGACGTGAGCGAGCAGATTGATTGGGCGGAGGTCGAGCGGTTGGTGGCCGAAAGCTACCGCCTCGTCGCCCTCAAGCGCATGCTGGCGGCGCTTGCCGCCCGCGAACCTGCGGCGACGACCTCGCCGCCGCGGCTCTCGCAGAAAAGACCGAAGCGGGCCCGCTAATCGAGGACTCGCGTGCGGGGAATCTTGATTCGCAGCTCTCCGGTGCCTTCGCAGGCTGCGGCCGGCAGCGCCAGCTTGAGATACTTGACGTACGTGCCGGGCGGGTCGAAGACCAGGATGTCCACTAGCGATCCGGCGGGCTTGATCGTCGCGGAAGAAGTCTGACCGACAATCTTCGATCGCCAAACGACTTGCTTGTGCGATTGACCTGTGTCGTCCCGCATCTGGGCCGCGTGGTCATTCTTATCCATGTCGTTGGTCCATCCGGTGTATTTCAGATCTGCGCTCCCGAGGTTCTCGATCTTGAGGGCAATCTTGAGATAGGCGTTGGGCGTCTTCCGCGCCCCGTTCATGTTGACCGGAATGACTTCGATCGGCTCGGTCGTCACGGACTGCGCGGTCACCCGCACCCGCTCGTTGCCGTCGGCCGTGCCGACTCCGTCCCACGGCTCGAGGTCGACGGGCTCTTGGGACACAATCGGACCGTCCGAAGGCTTGCTCAGCGCCCACTTCGCCGTCGCGACGCCAACGTAGGCCGCCACCATGACCAGCGCGACGAACAGGATGCGAATCGGACGCTCGGCCATCCAATCGAGCGAGCGCGAAAGTTTTTCGATCGAGCGATACCAGGCTTCGCTGGGGGTGAGAGGGCCGACTGCAATCTCTTCGGGCCTAGAGTTTTTGCCCGCGTCCTCCGTCTCGTCCTCGCCCTCCTTGAGCATCGCCGTGGGTTTGGGCACGCGGACGGCGTTGCCGCAGGCGTTGCACTTCGTGATGCGTCCCGCGGCATAATTTGAGACGCGAAGACGCTGGCCGCAAACGGGGCAATTGACGTGAATCGGCATGGGGGTCGAATCCCTCGCGGATTGGTGGACGCGGCCCGCCGATCAGACACTACTTGATCAGACACAACTTGAAACGAGCAATCCTCTTGTGCGTCTTCGCGCCCGGAGCATGCAGTGCGTGACGCCGCTCAGACGTCTCAGAGTGTTCGGCTCTTCAGGTCTGCAAAAGAACGATACTGGGCCGATCAAAAAGGTCCAGCGCGCGTATTGTTAATTTTTGTGGAAGAGCCCGCGCGTCAATTCAGCGCGCGATCCGCGCGGAGTAACTTAGACTCCCCGAACTCGCCCCAACACCGAGGACTGTCGTTCGCTGGCTATTTGGGGCACCCCGGCTGCGGTGCCGCGCCCGATGTCCAATGCGATGGCCAACACGACGTTGACGGGCAGCACGCTGATGGCCAACGCGACGAGCCGCGTCGGTCGGGCAGACTGGATCGCGGCTCTGGTGCTGGCGGCCGTGCTCGGCCTCGTTTACGGCCGGGCGGCCCGCGCACCCTTCGTTCATGACGACAACATGTCGGTCCTTCATAATCCGTCGATCGTGCGGCTCTGGCCTCCGTTCGGAACGGTCGCCCAGCCTGGGCCATTGCGACCGCCCCGGGACGCCGTCACGTCGGGTCGCCCGTTGCTAAATCTGACACTGGCTCTCAACTATGCCGCCGGCGGTTACAACCCGGTCGGCTATCACCTCGTCAACCTGCTCATTCACATCGGCGCGGCGATTTTGCTTTATGGGATCGTGCGACGGACGTTGCTGCTCGATCGTTTTCGCGAGCGGTTCGGATTTGCGGCGTCCCAGTTGGCGCTGGCGGTTGCCCTAGTGTGGGCGATTCACCCGTTGCAGACCGATGCCGTCGAATATGTTTCGCAGCGGACGGAATCGCTGATGGGTTTGTTTTACTTGGCGACGCTCTATGCCAGCGTGCGGTATTTGACTGCCGAAACCGGGCACACCCGGACCCTGGCCGCAGTGGGGGCGACAGTCGCCTGCTGGGCGGGGATGGCCTGCAAGGAAGTGATGGTCTCCGCGCCCCTCTTGGTTTTGCTGTACGACTGGGCGTTCGTGTCCGGCTCGCTCCGCCGGGCGGTCAAGCACGTCTGGCCGCTTTATGCGGGATTGGCGAGCGGCTGGGTGTTTCTACTGATTCTGAATCTCGATTCACCGCGGTCGCGAGCGGCCGGGCTGCAGACCGGCTTGCCCGCTTACGTTTGGTGGTTCACCCAAGCGAAGGTCGCCCTGATTTACCTCAAGCTGTCATTCTGGCCCTGGCCTTTAATCATTCATCATGAAACCCCCATCCTTTGGACGCTCGCGTCAGCGTGGCCGTGGCTGGTCCCGGTGTTCATCGCCGCGGTCGTCACATTCATCCTCGTGAGCCGGCGACACGCCGTCGGTTACCTGGGGGCCTGGTTCTTCATCATTCTTTCACCAACTTTCGCAGTTCCCATGCCGTCAGAAGTCGTCGCCGAGCGGCGGATGTATTTGCCCCTGGCCGCCGTGGTCGTCTTCATCATCGTGGGCGCGTTCGCGGCGCTGACGCGTCGCCAATCCGCCGCGGACGCGTTCGCAACTCCGGCTGGATCGCGAATCTTCGCTCGCCGATCGGTGCTGATTGTTTCGTGCGGGCTGGCGCTGATTCTCGCAATCGTCACCAGCGTCCGGCTGGATGCCTATCGCGACGTGATCTCGATCTGGCAGGACGCGGTCGCTCATCAGCCGGACAATGTCCGGGCGACGATCAACCTGGGTTGCGCGCTCGACGACGCCGGCCGATCTCAGGAGGCCATCGCACAGTTTGAGCGGGCGCTCGAGATCGATCCGACACGCCCGGATGTGGGGCTGGCCCACCGCAGCCTGGGACTGACGTGGGCGAAGCTCGGGCAACCGGACAAGGCCATTCACCATCTCGAACTGGCGATGCGCCTGCGTCCCGACGTTGCCGACGATCACGGTGCGCTCGGCTCAGTGCTGCTCTCAGTCCACCGGCTCCCCGCGGCCGCAGAGCAGCTCGAGCTGGCCGTGCGAAAGCAACCGAGCGACGTCCTCGCGCACGCGAATCTGGCGACGGCTTACGCTAATCTCGGGCGGCAATCACAGGCGCTCGCTCAGGCCGAAGAAGCTCGCTCGCTCGCTCAGGCCCAGGGAGCGGGCGTTTGGCTGGAGCAGATCGACGCCTGGCTGCGCGCCTATCGCGGCGGGCTCACGCAGCGTTGATCTGCGACTAAGGAGGCAAGGATCTGCTGTCGGAACCGACTTAGTTCGCGCTCGGCGAGTCCAGGCTTTCGCGGAAGCGATAGCCGACGCCGCGCACGGTCTCGATCAGTTCGCGGGCCGATCCAAGCTTCGCCCGCAACGACCGAATGTGGACGTCGATCGTGCGCTCCAGCACGAAGCTCGCATTTCCAATCGAAACATCGAGGAGCTGCGACCGCGTGAATGCCCGGCCTGGCTCGCGCAGGAAGCATTCCAGCAATCGAAATTCGGTCGGCGTCAAATGCAGCTTCTTTTCGTGCAGATAAGCCCAGTGGCCATGACGATCGATCCGCACCGGACCCATTTGCAAAACGGGCTCGTCTGGTGCGCCGGACCCGTCAAACGCCGGCTCCGTTGACGCGACGGGCTCTTCCCGCAACGGGTGCGGCAGCAAGCACTCCTGCGGCAGCAACTGCTCCTGCGGCAACAACCGATTACTGTGCGGCCCGTCCGCGGACGTTGTGTCGACTCCGTCATTGTCGGCGCCCGGTTGGGCGATCGCCAGCTTAAAGATGGCCGCATCGGCCGCGTTCATTCCCTCACGCGGGGCGCGCGGGCCGTTTGTGTCGCGCACCGCCGCGCGGCTCAGATCGAGCAGGATGAGATTCGGCGCGAGGATGTGCGCTTCGCACACGCGATCGCCGCTTGGCTGCGCTGCGGTGGCGTCGGTTCCATTTCTCGCAAAGAGGGAAACGAGCCTCTCAATCAGCGGCCCCTCTTCGATGAGCACGATGCGCGTTGAGCCCACGACAACCCTTCCGAAAGCGGTCGTAAGAAAACAACCATCGGCAACTGAGGGAATGGTCGCGTTCTGTTTCGTCTTCGCGACAGACGACTTGGACGAACGACTCCGCCACCCGCAGACGGAGCGGCATTACACACGCGTAATTGGAGAATTCGATAAACGACGGGTGAAGATTCGATGTGCCGCGCTAAGAAATCACAAGAACTGCGCCGACCGGGAAGTTACCTACTCGAGCCTCGCAAGAATGCGCGACGGCACGACGCTCGGGCGGTTCGTGAAGAAATTTGAGCCGAAAGCTATTACGGCCTTCATTAGGACTTCAAAAATTCACTTAAACTCCGACTTGGTGAATTCCCTTTCGATTCCAAGCGTCTTTACTTTGCGGGAATAAAGCCATGAAACGCGTGCTGTTCGTCCTCACAGTGGTCTGTGTGGGGCTGATGTTGGGTTGCGAAAAGAGCAACGATGTCACCAAGTCGCTCGAAAAAGCACATAAAACTGAATTTCCGGTCAAGCAGGGAGTGGAACAACGCAGCACGCCGGAGTTCATCGCCGAACACGTTGAAACGCCCAAAGAGCGTGCCAACTACCTCCACAATCTGACCTCCGATGCGAAATTCGATCCCAAACGACACGTCGAGATGCTCAAGAAGTACGAGAACGATCCGAATGCGGATGTCGCGTCGGCTGCCAAAGAGCTGCTGGCCAAAGCCCAGTGAAATCGCCGCGCTCCGACGGCCTAGTTGATGTTGATTCGATGAAGGGGGACGGCGGGAATGTCCTGTCGGACTCCCGCGTCTATGCAATCGCCTTTGCGTGGTGCGCGGCGGTGACGGTTCTCGTCCACGGCCCGATGTTGTTCAAGCCGCACGCCGAGGGGGATGAGCTGGTCTATTACGTGTTGTCCCAACGGATGGGCTGGGATCTCTCGAACTACACAACCAAGGACGATCCGCGAGTCAACGACTTGCCCTACACGATCTATCGCGGCCCCCTCTTTCACCATCCGCCGCTGTTGCCGTTGGTCCTCAAGGCAGGATCGCAGTTCACGATGAACCCATTGCTCTCGTTGCCGGGAGTCGTCACTCCCCGAACCAAGACCGACCCGCGGTCGTTCGTCGTACCGAGCGAGTGTGTGGCCGCGGCTTTCATGTTCGAAGTCTTCGTGTGCGTGGCCGCCCTGTGGTACGTCTGGCGATTCCTCGCGCTCGTCGGTGTTGAACCTGCCTTTGGACTTGCGGCTCTCGTCGGCCTGACGGTCTGCCCGCTCGTGCTCTTTTCGACTGTGCGGATCCATCACGACGGCTTGATGGGACTGATGCTCGTCTGTGGACTCGTGGCGTTTGCCGAAGCGCTCGAAAGACAACGCGTCCTCGGCGCGGTCGAGGCGGCGATCTGGCTGGTGGCCGCGATGAACGTGCGCTTTAACGCCGTCGCGGCCCTGCCGGTGATCCTGCTGATGCCGTTTTATCCGACGACAGGTTATCGGGCGCCCGGTGATCCGACGACGGGAGATCGACCTCAGAGCTTGCCGGGTCGCGGCGCGGCGGCCCTTAAGAATATCGCGCGGCCGCGACCGCCGTGGCTGGTCGTCGGCATTGTGTTCCTGGCCGTTTTGACGGCCGGTTTGCAGCACTATGTCCGCTTATTCGCCGCTTACGGGACGTTGTGGCCGAGCGCGATGATTCATCCGCTGCCCGGCGTCGCCAAGTTCAGTCCCCTGCTCGCCATGGTCGAGCGGATGAATCGTGCTTGGGTGCTGTGGGAACTGGCCGCAATGTTTCCCCTCGCCCTGCTATTCGTGGCACCCTGGAATCTTCGCGTGCTCTTTGCCGACCTGCGCGCGGCGGTGGCCAGCGATGTTTGTCACGGCGTTCGCCTTCTTGTTCGCCGTGCAGCTGGTCTTCGCCTTTAAACCTGTGCGCTACTTCGCCGCGGTGACGCCGCTGATGCACCTCTGCTGGCCTTACCTTCTGCGGATCAAAGCGCCGCACGTGTGGCTGGGCTGGAGCGCCTGGGGCCTGGCCGGTGTCACCGTGCTGTTGATGATCACCACCGGGTTTTTCAACGCGACCCTTCACGATCCCGATCAGGCGGCCGTGATCCCCTCGTTGGTCTTTTATTGGCCTCCGCTGTTGAACGGCTATCGAGCTCACTAATTCGTCGACGCTCGCGCTGTCGGCTCGAAGTCTGCGAAAAACTGGTCAGTCGCCCGTATGAAGTCTTCGGCCCTCCGTCCGTCGACCCCGACGCCTGTCGCCGCCGCCAGAAACTGGTGGCCGCTGACAGAGGGCTGTCTGTTGTTTTGCCTGGTGTTCCTCGTCTACGTGCCTTCGCTTTCGTCCTCTTTCATCTGGGATGACGACGACTACGTCACTGAGAACAGGACGCTACTTTCGCTCGGCGGTCTCCGACAAATCTGGCTCGAGCCGGCCGCGACGCCCCAGTATTACCCGCTCGTCTTCACGACATTTTGGGCTGAGCAGCACCTGTGGGGACTCAATCCGACCGGCTATCACCTGGTGAACTCCCTGCTGCACGCAGCCAACGCGGTGGGAGTGTGGTTGATCCTGCGGCGGCTTTCCATTCCGGGAGCTTGGTTGGCGGCGGCCCTCTTTGGATTGCATCCGGTGCACGTCGAATCCGTCGCGTGGGTGACCGAGCGCAAGAACGTGCTGTCGGCCTCGCTTTATCTGTTGGCCCTTTGGCAGTTTCTTGGTTGGGTGGAGCGAGTTCCCAGCGAGGGCGAAGTGGCGACCCCCGCCATTTCCGTCCGTTCGTACGCTTTAGGATGTTGTTTCTTCGCCTGCGCTCTCTTGAGTAAGTCGGTCACTTGTTCGCTGCCCGCCGCCTTAGTCTTGCTACGTTGGTGGAACGTGGGCCGCCTTCGCGTGCGCGAACTGGTGCCGATCGTTCCGCTGTTCGCGGTCGGCGCGCTCCTGGCGTGGAACACGGCCTGGCTGGAACGGGCCCACGTCGGAGCGTCGGGGGCCGCGTTCTCTTGGACCCTTGCCGAGAGGTTCTTGATTGCCGGGCGAGCGCTTTGGACTTATGCCGTCACGCTCGTCTGGCCCGCGAATCTTTGCTTCGTCTATCCCCGCTGGACCGTCGACCCGTCGGCCTGGGGCGCATGGGCGATCGCGGTTGGCGCCGTCGCTGTGCCGATCGTGCTGGCCGCGCGTCAGCGACGAATCTCCGGGCCGTTGCTCGCCCTGCTCTTCTTTGCGGGCACGCTGCTGCCGGCGCTCGGATTCTTCAACATCTTTCCGATGCGCTACGCCTTCGTGGCCGACCACTACCAGTACCTGGCGAGCTTGGGGCTGCTGACGCTCGTCGCCGCCTGGTGGTTCGGCTCTCCCTCGACAAACTGGGATTGGCGTGCACCGTCGCCGGGTGCCATGTCGTTCGACGTGCGCCGCGCGATTGCCGCCGGTGTGCTCGTTGTCCTGGCCTGCCTAACCTGGCAGCGGCAAGGCGTGTTTCACGATTCGACCGCGCTTTGGACGCAGACGCTGGCCCGCAATCCGACCAGCATGATCGCCAATATTCAGATGGGCCGGCTGGCATCGCGCCGCAAGGATTACGCCGCGGCCGAGCGATATCTGCGCGACGGGATTCGTCATTGCACCGATGATCTCGAAACGCATGAATTCGAGACCAACCTGGCCCACGTCCTGTCGGCAGAAGGGCGCTACGACGAAGCGACCGTCGAGTTCCAAAAGGCTCTCGTGCGAAAACCCGACTATCCCGAGGCGCTCAACGGCTTGGCGAACGTGGCGGCCCGTCAGCAGAACTATGCCGCGGCGATCGTGCTTTATCGGAAATCGCTCGACGGGCAGCCGCAGAACGCCGTCATTCGCACGAATTTGGCGAACGCCTTGGTGGCGACGGGCCAAGCCGCGTCAGCCGAACACGAATATCGGACAGCCCTCGAGGCCGATCCGCAATCGATTCCGCCCCGCTTGGGTCTGGCCCTGCTCTGGGCCCGCGCCGGCAATCTGCCGCAGGCCGAGGCGGAATGTCTGGAGATCTTGAAACTCGAACCACGACACGTCGCCGCCACGCGATTGCTCGCGCGGATCCGAGTCGATCGCCGAATGGCTCGGCCGCACGGCGTGAACTATGCCGGAAAGTGAAACACAGGGAGATCGGAAAAATGGTGTCGATCAGAATCGTATTGGGCGCGGTGGCCGCGGTGGCCGTGCTGTCAGGGTCGGTCTGGGTAGGGCGTTACGCACCTTGGGCGGAGAAACCGCAAACCCAGCGAGAATTGACGTTGGTTCGCAAGCAGCGTGAATTCAACGAGATGGAGGACCTGCGACTGGGGCGAACGCCGAAGGATTCCGTGGGCATCGCCACCGCACCAGCCGTCGATCCTCGACCTCCGCTTGCCGAAACGGCGCCATT
The DNA here is from genome assembly GCA_963800135.1 of uncultured Planctomycetaceae bacterium. GTDB lineage: Bacteria > Planctomycetota > Planctomycetia > Planctomycetales > Planctomycetaceae > DASPSM01. Next base: position 123,120 of record CAWCZR010000008.1, read on the forward strand.
CCCCAAGGCCGCGATCCTGGAGCGCGTCTACCGCTTCGGCACGATGGAGGTTGGCGAGGAAAAGACTCACAAATTTCGCATCGAAAATCGCGGGGAGGGCCCCCTCTCAATTGGCCGCGGGCCGACGCAGTGCAAATGCACGCTCAGCCGCCTGGCGAACGGATCGATTGCCCCCGGCGGATTTGCCGAGGTGGATGTGAGCTGGACGCCGATCGAGTTCGAGGAGGCGTTCTCCAAGATGGCCAAGATCTACACGAGCGATCCCGAAACTCCGGAAATTGATTTCGCGGTCATCGGGCGCATCGTTCCCAAGGTTGAGGCCAGGCCCCTAACCTGGAATCTCGGCGAGATCTCCGAAAAGGAGACGAGCAAGGTTGTCGGGAAGATCGGCTCTCCGCTCAACGCGAAATTTAGCGTCGCCACGCTCGGCGTGACCGGGCCGAACGTGAAGATCACCTACAAGCCGCTCACCAAAGAGGAGCTCGCCGCGGCTCACTGGAGCGCCGGCTGCGAATTCACGGCAACGGTGGGCAAGGACCTTCCTTGGGGCCGCTTCAAGTCCAAGGCCCGCATTCGCGCCTCCAACGATCCCGAACATCCCGTCGACGTGGATATCAACGCGGTCCGCACCGGCGACCTTCACTTTCTGCCGGTGATGCCCTTGGTCGGCACGGGGATCTGGTCCTCCAACAGGACCTTGTTGAATCTGGGCGTGTTTGGACACGAGCGAGGCAGCAAAGTCGTGATGCCGGCCCTGGTCTCGTCCATGAAAGGCAACTTCCAGCTGCTGGGGGTCGATTCGGAGGTCGGCTTTCTTAAGATTTCGGCACAACCCGACCCATCGATCGGCGACTCGGAGCGGCAGGGAGTGCGTTTCTTGATCGAAGTGCCGCCCGGCTCTCCGGCACTCTCGCGGCCGTCATTTGCGCCCGTCCATGTGACGCTCCGCACTAACCACCCGACGCTGTCGAAGATCGGATTCGATATCGCGTTCGTATCGGAGTGAAGAACCGATGTCGATCGCTTTTGAAGCGACCGGCGACGGCATGAATGTTCGATGAAGGTCTTCCTGGAAGTTGCTCAATAAAACTTGTTTCGGGCTTCATCACACGTTCAAGCACCCTCAGTAGGGTCGTGAGCACAATGGCGGCATTTTTGATTCTCCATTTTCCAGGACACGGAGGGCCGGTTATGTGATACGCACCTCTTCGCCGAACCCACGCAGCGCCAGGCTTTTGCCGACGAGGGCTCCGCTGCGGTCGTTCATCGTCGGGCCTTGGTGCCGCTTAGTCCGAACCCAGGCAGATGTCGGCGGCACCGCCGTTTCACACAACATCACTTGAATTGCCAGAGGAGATAAACGAATGCAATCGATGAACCGTAGCAAGTCGCGGTCACGTCGCGGCTTTACCATCATCGAGCTGTTGGTCGTGATTGCCATTATTGCTGTTCTGATTTCCTTGCTGCTGCCGGCCGTTCAGGCCGCCCGCGAATCGGCCCGTCGCACGCAGTGCAAGAACAACATGCACCAGCACGGCCTGGCCGTGTTCAACTTTGAGTCCGCCACCCGCAACCTGCCGACCTCCGGCGAGGGCGGCGACTACACGACCGCCACCAACCCGTCATCGGGCACGACTCCCCCCTTCACCACGTTTGCCCTGTACTCCATGCAGACGGCCATCGCGCCCTATGCCGAAGAGCAGACGCTCACCGTTCAATACAACTACAACTACGTCTACAACGACGCCCGCGCAACGCAGAACCAGACCGCCGCTTCGACGGTGATTCCCTGGATGCTCTGCCCCAGCAACTCGCTTTACGCTCCGGACCCGGATGGGTACGGCACGACCGACTACATGGTCACCAACTACACCGACATCGATCCGAACACCGGCGTGCGCAATAAGCTCACCCGTATGAACGGCGCCTTGTCGGTCGGCGGCGGCCCGATCTCGGCCATTTCCGACGGACTCAGCCACACGATCCTGATGGGCGAAGACACCGGCCGCCAGTTCGAGACGCTGCAGTTCGGCAGCGAGTCGCTCTACAACGACCCGGTGTTCGGCTCGAGCGCCGCCTCGTCGTCGGGCATGGGCTTTTACTGGAACGGCAAAGCCACGGTCCTGTACACCGGCGGTGTGCTGCCGACGGGCAACACGGTGACCCCCAGCGGTCACCGTGCGCTGCCTCGTTGGGCGGAGCCGGATAACTCCAACGGCGTTTCCGGTCAGGCCAGCTCGTACTCTCTCAACTACGGCACGGGAGCGGTCTACATCGCGCCCGTGATCAACGGCGACTTCTCGCCGAAGGGCGGTCCCGGCGGTTACGGGTCGGCCGTTGGCGAGCCTTATCAGCTGGTCAATCCGTCCTCGACGGCGACCGGCAACTATACGGCTGCCGCGCCGGCCACCAATGTTTGCGGATGGTACTGGAACAACTGCGGTCCCAACGACGAGTTCTTCAGCTTCCACCCGAGCGGGATCAACGTGCTGATGGCGGACGGCGGCGTGCACTACTTGAGCGAACAGATCGACCCGATCACCATTCGCTACCTCACCACCGCCAATGAAGCCATTCCGACCGAGGGTGGCACGTTCCTGCAGTAAGACCTCCGCGAGGGTTGCCTCGCAGAGATCTGCGCCGTGTCGCCTGACATGGCGCTCAAAATCAACCGGCGCCGGACGCACTTTCGGGTGCGTCCGGCAACCGGTCTTTCGCCGAGGTCCCCCTGTCTTGTCACTGATCGGGGGGGCCCTCGGTCTTCTTCATTTTTTCCCTTGGACCAATCCACCGCAACCCATCCGCGCGATTTGGCGGCGGGCTTTTGACGCGAGACGATTCCCATGACTGCTCGATCCCGTTTCCGGTTTCAACACGGCTTTCGGTTTCAATACGGTGCGGGCCTGGGCGCACTGCTCGTGCTGACCTTGAGTGGCTGCACCATGAAGAGCACCGAACTTTCGAACCAGGCAAAGGCCGAAGCCGCCAGCGGCAATGCGCACGGCGCCACCGATGCGTCGCTGGCCGGCAGCGTGGAGGCGGACGGTTCCAGCACCGTCTACCCGATCACGCAAGCGGTCGCTGAGGAGTTCATGAAGTCGCACCCGAAAGTCGCAATTCGGGTGAATATTTCGGGGACCGGCGGCGGCTTTAAGCGATTCAAAGAAGGCGATCTCGATATCTGCGACGCATCGCGTCCGGTCGAAGACACTGAGCGAGCCGCATGCATCAAGAACAAGGTCGGCTTTATCGAGCTGCCGATCGGCATTGACGGCATTACCGTCGTCGTGAATTCCAAGAACACCTGGTGCGAGGCGCTCACGGTCGCCCAGCTCAAAAAACTGTGGGAATCGGGGAGCAAGATCAAAACTTGGAATGAGCTCGATTCCTCCTTCCCGAACGAGAAAATCATCCTCTACGGGCCGGATACCGACTCCGGAACGTTCGACTATTTCACGGAGGCGATCTGCGGCAAGAAGGGAAACAGCCGCACCGACTACACGCCCAGCTCCAACGACAATGTGCTGATTCAGGGCGTGCAAGGAAATCCGGGAGGGCTCGGTTACTTCGGCTACGCGTACTACGTCTTGAACAAGGACACGCTTCGCGCTGTCAAAGTTGCTTCGGGAACCGACAAAGCGGCCGCGATTGCCCCCACGGACGAAACGATCCTCTCCGGCAAGTACAAGCCGCTCTCACGCCCGTTGTTTCTTTACGTCAACAAGAAGTCGCTGGGGCGGACTGAGGTCATCTCCTTCCTGCGCTTCTACCTCGACCGGGGCCCAAACCTTGTCAAAGAGGTGCACTACATCCCCCTGCCCGAGTCGGGATATAAGGTGGCGCGTGACCGCCTGACCATTGGGATCGAAGACTAACTGCCCGATTCTCCTTCATCGAGAGCCGATGTGCAGGCTCGCGCTGCGGGAATCCCGGCCGGCGCCGGGTGACGAATTCCTTCCCTCTCAAGGTGGATCAATCGCTTGTCCGCCAATGCCCTTCCGCCGATTGACTTGAAACGTCGTTTCTCGGTGATGCGCGTCCGCGAGCTGACGATTCGGGCCTTGCTGCTCGGCTGCGCCCTCGTGTCCGTCCTGACGACGGCCGGCATCATCTATGTGTTGGTCACCGAGGCCCTCGTTGCCATCCCGCCCGAGAAGGCCTTTTTCCAAGAAGTGTCGCCGGTGGAGTTTTTCACCGGGACACAGTGGACTCCGCAATACCAGGACAAGCACTTCGGCATCTTGCCGCTGCTCGCGGGGACGTTCCTAGTGGCGGGGATTGCGGCGGTGATCGGACTGCCGATCGGGCTGGCCGGCTCAATTTATTTGAGCGAGTACGCATCGCGTCGCACGCGAAACCTCGTCAAGCCGATCCTTGAGATTCTGGCGGGCATTCCCACCGTGGTGTTTGGCTACTTCGCGCTAGTGTTCATCACGCCGTACGTCCTCCGCCCGATTTTTCAGGGATGGCTGGGCTTTGAGGTTAACATTTTCAACGCGGCCAGTGCCGGCTTCGTCGTGGCGATCATGATCATTCCCATCGTCACGTCCCTCAGCGAAGAGGCTTTGCGCTCCGTGCCACAGGCGCTTCGCGAAGCGGCTTATGCGCTTGGATCCACCAAGTATCAGGTCTCGGCCAAAGTCGTGGTGCCGGCCGCCCTGTCGGGAATTCTCGCCTCGTTCTTGCTGGCGATTTCCCGGGCCGTGGGGGAGACGATGGCGGTCGCGATTGCCGCGGGTCAAAGCCCGACGATGACGTTGAACCCGTTTCAAAGCGTGGAAACGATGACGGCTTTCATCGTGAACGTCAGCTTTGGCGATAAGCCGCAGGGCAGCCTCGAGTGGAAGTCGCTGTTTGCGGTAGCGATGACCCTCTTCGTCATGACGTTGGCGATGAACGTCATCTCGCAAATGATCATGCGGCGGTTCCGCGAGGTCTATCAATGAATGCCGCCTCGACGAATGTGCCCGCCGCAAGCGTCCCGCCTCCGAGCGTTCGCCCGACCGAATCGACCCAGGACCTGCTGCATGTCCGCCGGCGACCGGCACTCTCCCGCTGGTTCGAGCGGGGCTTCGAGTGGACTTGTGCCGCGTCGACCTGGTTCGGGCTGGGCGTCCTGGTCGTGCTTTTGATCGGCGTGCTGTGGCAGGGAGCCGGCTGGCTCACCTGGTCGTTCCTGACCAATTACGACTCACGGCACCCGGAAAACGCCGGCGTGATCGCCGGCCTGTGGGGCAGCTTTTGGCTTGTCTCTCTGGCGACGCTGCTGACCGTTCCCATCGGCGTGGGCGCGGCAATTTTTCTCGAGGAATACCAGACCAAGGGCTGGCTACGGACGCTGATCGAGGTCAACCTGTCGAATCTCGCCGGCGTCCCCTCGATCGTCTACGGAATTCTGGGAATGGCCGTCTTCGTCAAGATGTTCGGCGTCTTCCAACACGACCCCCAGTTGCTGGAGCTCTCGCTCGGCTTCACGTCGGTCGAGATCCCGCTGCCCTTCGGACGCACCGTGCTATCGGGAGCCATGACGCTGGCGTTGCTGATGCTGCCGGTCGTGATTGTGGCGTCGCGCGAGGCGCTGCGAGCGATTCCACCGTCGATCCGGCACGCCTCGTACGCGCTGGGGGCGACGCACTGGCAGACGATTCGCCACGTGGTCCTGCCGGTGGCCGTCCCAGGCATCGTCACGGGCGTGATCCTGGCCGTCGCTCGAGCGGCCGGCGAGACGGCCCCTCTGTTGATGATCGGAGCAGCAATTTTCCTCGCGCGGACACCGGGGGGATCGAATCCCCAGCCGACGTTTTCCGCCATCCGCACGGCCTGCTCGAGGCTCCCTTCGACCACTTCACTGCGCTTCCGATTCAGATCTACAACTGGGTGTCCCGACCCGAGCCGGAATACCGGCATGTGGCGGCGGCAGCCATACTGGTGCTGTTGGCCGTGTTGCAAGTATTCAATGTCACGGCCAGCATCGCGCGGGCACGGTCGCGGAGCCGCGCTCGCTGGTAACTGACAAGGTGCGCACGGTCCCTTAAGCCGTCGCGGCGTCCGCCCGGGTTCCGCGTCGGCGCCACCCGGCGATCCCCAAAACGATCGCCCAGGTGCCCAACAGCAATCCTCCCCCTCCGGCAACCTCGAAGCCGCGACGTACCACTTGCGGATCGTATATGCAGACGATGGTGTGCTTGCCCGCCGGAACTCGAAAGCCGCGCAGTGCGACGTCGACCCGGTAAATCGGGCAAGCGGCACCGTCCAGCTCCGCGTGCCAGCCCGGGTCCCAGAGATCGGAGTGCAGCACGAGGCCGGCGGTTTGCATGTCGACGTCGAGACGTACGCGCGTGGGCGTTTCGTAGTCGGCGTGCGCCGTGCCGCGCATGGTTGCGGGCAGTTCCAGTTCGTCCTGTAGGAAGACCGTTTGCTTGGGGGCAAACTCGAACTTGCCCAGCTCCGCGAGGGCCTCTTCGTCGGTTTTGACGACGCGTGCCGACAGCGGAACGTACGCGCGCGGCAGCGCGCTTTGGTTTTCCATTACCCAGTAATCGGCTTGATGCAAAAGGATCGGCAGGTCGGCCCGCGGAGCCTCGCGAAAGATCAAGTAACGCACGTTGAGCAGATCGACCACGGGATGCAGCTTCAGCGTGTGGCCCATCACCCGGCCGGCCGGGACGGCCGCCAGCGTGCGCGCATAGGGATAATAAATTGTGCGATTACGATCGCAGGCCAACTCGATCAGCTTGATGTAATTACGCGGGTCGACGGCGTCGTACCCGCGGGCGTCGTCCAGGCCGTACATCAAGTTAAGCGAGGGGGGCAAACAGGCGACGCCCCACACACGATCATGCGGCAATGCGGCCAACTGCTCGAGGATTTGCAGACGGGGAAAATACAGCTCGCGGTCAGCCTGCCGCCGTTCGTCCCAGGCGAATGCGAAAAGCTCCAAGGGGAGAAAGCCGATCAAGGCGATCCGCGCCCATTTCGCGCGTGGACCGTCACGAAATGTCGCCAGCCATCCTCCGAGTGCAACGACGGCAAGCCCAGCCCCGAGCAGGAAATAGCTCGAAAAGACGTCCATCTTCCGCGTGAGCGTCAAGAGCCGAACGATACACCAAATCAGGAAGAACGCAGTCGCGCCCACCGGAATGCCCCACCACCAGCGAAAAATCGGCGTGGCTGCGCGAAGCGAATCGAGCCCGATCGCGGCCAGGCTGAGAATCGCGAGCGACGTGGCGAATGTCCAGCGGTTGTACGACATCGAGAGCAATGGCCGCATCGGCTCCGAGCGCAGAAAGTCGATCAGGCCCGGAATCTTCAAGACCCAACCGAGCGAAATCACGATCAGCACGGTGAGAAACACCGTGGGCGAACGGAGACGCCGATTGCACCACGCCAGTGGTCCCAACCATAGAGCGGCCAAAAGGCCGGCATACGCGCTCGACGAACTCTCGATCAGGCCGGAATGGACCGTCCGCGTCCAGTTGTCCCGCGGGAAACCGCCATAAACATCCGGCCGAACGATCGGCGGCAACGCCTCGAACCCTTCCGGTGGACGCTCTTCCAGCCCCTTTGCGTGTGAATCCATGCGGATGCCGGTGCGAACATATTCCATCAACGGAAGGAAAGCCGGGGCTGCCAGCGCAAAACCCAACATCCAGCCCGCACCGATGGCGACGGCAGAAGCCGCTACGAGTCGCGAACGTTGCGTGATCGCTCGTTCGACCAGAAGCCAGACGGCAAACAGACCAGAGGTCAACAACACGAGGCCCGCGAGCCCCATATGACCGGCCATCAGGATCAGCGCGGTGGCTGCGGCCACGGCGGGACCGCCCCAGCCCCGCGGGTTTTTAACGGCGGCCTCGATTGACACGAGCAGCCAGGGAAGCCAGCAGACGGGAACGATCGCAAAGCCGTGCCAGAGAGTCATGAAGCCGGTGAGCGGAGCACACCAGCTCGCGAGCGCCGCCGGCCAGTACGCGAGCGCCAGCCAGCGTCTGAGTAAGATCCAGACGCCCAGGCCGAAAACGAGCAACTGCAATAACGCGATCCAGGCGACGGTGACCGGCGACGGCACAATGACGTAGAGCCACTCAAATGGCGAGTAGCCCCAGCCAACAAGCGGCGCTCCGGCGAAATTGTGTGGATTCCAGAGCGGCAGGCGGCCGGCCCGCAGCTCCCTTGCGCAAAATCGCGCACCTGCGGATAACCGAAGACCAGGTCCGTCAGCTCGACGCCGTGATGCACGGCGACCTTCGGGGAACCGGAATCGCGCGGCAAGTAGACCGATTCATGCGCCAACAGATCGACGGGGATGTCGACCGTGCGGCCAACCAACGCCGGGCCGAGCAAGAGCAGCTGCGGAATTAGCCAGCCGGACGACAGCAACAACCAACCCGGCCAGCGATCGGTCCAACTCACTGGGCGCGCGGCCGACTCGGCCGGCATTGCCTCCGCTTCGTTCATACGATCGACGCTTACGCACTTCCAATTGCGAAACACGGTTCTCGAAACACCGCTGTTTGCTGCGTTGTCTCGCCCGGTCACGGCTCACGATTCAAAGGGATCCCCTAGGGTGGCACAAGTTTGTTAAGAAAGCGTTTACAGCGGCTGAGTCTGCCAACGATCGTTTCGGCCATTCGCTTGATTCACTACTCTCGTAGGGCGGCTTCCTGCGGCGCGTCGTGCGACGCAAGCCGCGTATTTTCAGCTTGGATGACGGATGTCGAAGAAGCGCCAGACGTCTGGGCAGGCCACGGCGGCGACGGCTCTCCAGCCGCTGCCGGGGCCCAACGCCTTATCGGATCGCCGCGTCTGGCTGCTCAGCGCAATGCTGGTCGCGGCGACGTTGGCGGTCTATCTGCAGGCGGCGCGCTTCAACTTCGTCATGGTCGACGACCCGGTTTATGTGGGTGACAACGAGCACGTGCGCGAGGGCCTGAGCGTCGGCAATTTGGGTTGGGCGTTCACCACGTTCCGCGACGGGAACTGGTTTCCGCTGACCTGGATCTCCCTCATGCTCGACGCGTCGCTCTATGGTCTGTGGCCGGGCGGCTATCACCTCACCAATGTGCTGCTGCACACGGCCAACGTGCTGCTCGTGTTTGCGACTTTCGCCAGGATGACGCGGCAGATGCTGCCGAGCGCGGCCGTCGCCGCTCTTTTTGCGGTCCATCCGCTGCACGTACAGTCGGTCGCCTGGATCGCCGAGCGCAAAGATGTGCTCAGCATGTTTTTTGGCTTGGGATCGCTTTATGCCTACATCGCGTACGCCCAGACTGGAAAGCCATGGCGATTGGTTCTTTCCGTTCTCTTTTTTCTCTGCAGTCTGTGCTCGAAGCAGACGTTTGTCACGTTCCCCTGCGTGTTTCTGCTGCTCGACGTCTGGCCGATGCGCCGTTGGTCGTTCGCCGTTAACAACTCTTTGACCGCCTCGGCGGCCGCCGGTGATCGGCAACAGTCCGACATCCCGAATCGTCGGGCAGAGTCGCCCCGCGCGGGGGATGCCGGCGCTCGTCATCGAAAAACTTCCGTTCTTCGTCTTGAGCGCTGCCTTCTGCGTGTTGGCGACGATTGCGCAAACGCGCGGCGGCGCCGTGCTGTCGTTCACCGTGATTCCGCTGGGCACACGAATCTTGAACGCACTGGTCGTTTATCGGCTCTACATTCAAAAGGCCTTTCTGCCATTCGGACTGGTCGCCTTTTATCCTCACCCAGGCTCGCGACTCGGCCTCGGCGATGTCGCCATCTCGGCGGTCTTTTTGCTGTGCGTCACGGTGCTCGCCGTCGTTCAGGTGCGGCGACGTCCCTATTTGCTAGTGGGATGGCTGTGGTACCTGGGAACGCTCGTGCCGATGATCGGCCTGGTGCAGCTCAGCGGGCAGCAAATGGCCGACCGTTACACTTATTTTCCTCTGCTCGGCTGCTACCTGGCCGTGGTCTGGTTCGCCGCATCGCTGGCGGTGCCGCTGAACTTACCGAAATTCGCGCTGCCGGCGGTGACGGCGGCGGTTGTCGTCGCATACGGATCGGTGGCAGTCGTCCAGGCGAGCCACTGGCGGGACAGCGTGAGCCTGTTTCAACACGCGGTCGCGGTCGGCGAAAAGAATCCCTACTCGCTCACGACGCTCGGCTGGGCCCTCGTCAACGAAAAACGGTTTGACGAGGCCCTGCCCCCTTTGCGGCAAGCCGTCGAGCTGACGCCCGATTTCGGTCAGGCTCAATTCCTGCTCGCCTGCGTGCTACAGCGCGACTCGAAGTTCGACGAAGCGGCTGCCCACTTTCGCGCGGCATTGGCGTCCGACGACAACAACGCGGCCGCGCACCTGAATCTGGGCACGATCCTCATGGCCCGCCACGAATACCCGGCGGCCCAGCGCGAGTTCGATCGCGTCGTCGAACTCGACCCCAGCAACGCCCGAGTCCAAGCCAGCCTCGCCGAACTCTACCTGCGGCTTCGCCAATTCAACGAGACGATCACGCACGCGCGCCGAGGGCTCGAACTCGATCCGAGCCAAACGCAGTGCCGGCGCCTGATCGTAATTGCTCTCCGCAACCAGGGACGATTGGACGAGGCCATCGAACAGATCCGGCAACTTCTGGCTGTTGCCCCGGACGACCGCGCATCGCAGCAGGAGCTGCAACGGTTATTGGCCCAGCGCTCGGGGAATGCTCACGCAAAAAATCGGTGAGACGCCTCCGCTTGGTCAGCCTCGGACCGTTGGTGTGACCTTATGCTGGGCTGGCCGCGTGGCGGTAGCCAATTCGGTCTGATTTTGGGCGGAGTTTCGCGGTCGAAACGAAGATGAGCTCGAATTTATCTTTGGCCCAAGTCTCGCTGGAACGGTCCAATTTCCCTGAAAATTCGCTTCTCCGGCGACCGCTCGTGCCGCGAGTGGCGGCACTGGACGCCCCCGTGGCCGTCCAGTCGGGAGGACGGTCGATGGCTCCGGGCTACAATCGATTTTTCACCTTGCCCCAGCGACGGATCCAGTGACTGATGTCCGGGAGAATTCTGCTCGTCGAGGACGACGCCCAGATCGCCGATTTTGTCGTGCGCGGTTTGGGCGAGGAAGGATTCATCGTGGACCATGCGGCCGACGGCAACGAAGGCTGGCGGCGGCTGAGCGACGGCACCTGGGATGTTGTGCTTCTCGACTGGTGGCTGCCGAGCATCGACGGCTTGAGCCTGCTGCAGCGTTTTCGCGCAGAATCATGAGACGCCCGTCCTATTCCTTACCGCGCGCGATGCGGTGTCCGAACGGGTCGCCGGATTGAACGCTGGAGCCGACGATTACCTTTGCAAACCGTTCGCATTTGACGAGCTGCTGGCTCGCGTCCGCGCGATGACGCGTCGACGGGACCGCTTGATCACCTGGCTTTCGTGGGGAGACGTCCGAGTGGACCTGGTCACTCGCCGCGCCGAACGCGCCGGCCATCGGCTCAATCTGACCGTGCGGGAAGAGTCGCTCTTGCTCTTTATGATGAAGCATCCGGGCGAGGTCTTGAGCCGAGTGCGTCTCTATGAGGAAGTTTGGGGCGAAAGTTACGACGGCTTTTCCAACACCTTGGAGGTCCACGTGATGGAGTTGCGAAAGAAACTCGAGGCGTACGGCCCGCGGCTGATCCACACGCTGCGCCATCGGGGCTATTGCTTCGGCGACGAAGTCGGATCGTGATCATGACGCTGACAACACGGCTGTCGGTGTTCGTGCTGACGATGCTGGGCGTCGTGCTGGTCGGATTCTCGCTGGCGGTTTACTGGATCAGCGGACGGTACCTGCACCGACAGGTCGACGAGCGGCTGGACGCCATGTTGAGCACGCTCTCGGGTGCGGTCGAAGACACTCCGCGCGGGCTCGAGTGGGAACCCGACCAGCGACTGCGGAATGTCGACGGAGAACCCTTTGGGGGTTCGGTCGTCTGGTTCGTGGCCGATGCACAAGGCGGGCTCCTGGATCGCTCCCCGCAATCGCAGACGTCCGAATTCATGCAGTTGCGGGCGGCCCATGCTGCGGACGAGAGTCTTTCGCAGGACTTGTTGGCCGCTACGTCCGGCGAGTGGCAACTTCGCCAAACTTTGATTCGCGCGACTCATCAACCACAGGCTTCAACCGCGACGAGAAATCCCCACAAGACAAAGGGTAAGCGATACTCGGAAGTGGTGATTAACGTTGGCACTTCCCTCGCGCCGCTTCAGGCGACGATGGCCCGATTAGCGATGACGCTCGCCGGCCTGTCCGCGGCAATTCTGCTGGCGGCTCTGGTCGCGGTTCGCCAGGTCTGTCGTCGTGTGCTCAGTCCGGTCCGCCACATGGCCCTTGCTGCCTCCGGGATCGGCGCCGAGGATCTGGCCCGCCGGCTGCCGACAATCGAGACGAACGACGAACTAGGGCAACTCAATCGGGCCTTCAACGGCTTGCTGGATCGTTTGCAGGAGTCGTTTGAGCGACAACGGCGTTTCACCGGCGAGGCCTCGCATCAACTGCGAACGCCGCTGGCCGGAATTCTCGGGCAAATCGAGGTGGCTCTGCGTCGCGAGCGACCGATCGAAGAGTATCAGCGGGTTTTGGCGACGGTGCACCAGCGGGGTAGTCATCTCAACCAGATTGTCGAATCGCTGCTGTTTTTGTCGCGTGCCAATGCCGATGCCGCACTGGCTTCATTGGAAAACCTGTGCCTCAATTCGTGGCTGCCTGAGCGCATCGAATCGTGGTCGGAACACCAACGGGCCGGGGATATCGTCCTGTGCGTGAACGCGACTCAAGATTGCTGCGTTCGGGCTCAGCCGGCGCTGTTGGGGGAATTGCTCGACATTCTGATCGACAACGCGTGCAAATACAGCCCGCCGGGATCGCCCGTTGAGATTGCTCTCGACGGCGACGCCGAGGCGGCGCGAATCGAAATCCAAGATCGCGGGTGCGGGATTTCCACTAACGATGTGCCTCATCTCTTCACACCGTTTTTTCGCGCGGAGGAGTCTCGCCGACGTGGAATCGAGGGGACCGGCTTAGGACTGTCGATCGCCCGCCGCCTCGCCCGCGTCTTTCAGGGAGAGCTGACGGTCGACAGCCATCCGAGTCGCGGCAGCCTGTTTGTGCTGAGGCTGCGTGCCGCACAGCCGTCGCCGGGCAAGGTCCTTTCGCAACTGCCGACGAGCGGACTCGCCGGATATCAATCGCCGCCTATCCACGCGATCCACTGAAGCGCGCATGACTTGCGTCCTGATTATCGAAGATGAACCGACTCTCCGGCGTAATTTGCAGCGCGGGTTGGTGGAAGAGGGCTATCAGGTCATCGCTGCGTCCTCGATTAGAGAAGTCCGATCGGCGCTGGGCCACGACCCCGACCTGGTCCTGCTCGACCTCGGACTGCCCGACGGCAACGGGCTCGATTGGCTCCGCGAGTTTCGCACACAAAACAACCGTCAGCCGGTTCTTATCGTGACGGCGCGCGATTCGATCGCCGATCGAGTGCTAGGACTCGACGCCGGCGGAGACGACTACCTGGTGAAGCCCTTTTCCTTCAACGAGCTCCTGGCCCGGCTGCGGGCGCTGGGCCGACGATCGCTGAGCGCCGTCGCGGTGCTGACGGTCGAGGATCTCGAAGTCGACCGGCTGCGACGCGTGGCCCGGCGCGGCGATCGGGAATTGGATCTCACGCACCGACAATTTGAGTTGTTAACCTATTTGATGGAGCACGCGCATGTCCCCGTATCGCGGGACATGATCGCCCGAGATGTCTGGCGGGAAACAACGGCGACCTGGACCAACCTCATCGCCGTGCAGATCGCGCAATTGCGCCGCAAGATCGAGCGCCCGGCTCACCGACAATTCTTCACACCGTGCGCGGCCAGGGTTACCAGGTGGGCCAGTCTCTCGGCGACGACGCCGGGTCACCCGGTCGGCTGAGATCAGACTCCACGCTGGGGTAGCAGCAAAACGCGGTGCTCCCTTCAAATCGTCATCGACTTGCATGGTCGGTCTGCGCGACCGTCGTTGTCGGAGTCGACTTGGGGACCACCGTCAAATCCGTTTTCAGCGGGGCATCGAATGACGCGCACAAATCGCCGCCACCGAGGGCTTGATACGCGTTGACGACGGCCGCGAGCTGTTCTTTCTTGGTTTCGATCAGGACCATGCGCGCTTCCATCAGGTCGCGCTGAGCCAACAGCACTTCCACATATTCGGTGCGGGCACTCTGGAAGAGTTTGCTGGCCGTGTCGACCGAGGCTTGGAGGGATTCGAGTTGCTGCCTCTTGATCTCGATGCTCCTGCGGTAGTTCTCCACCTTCGACACGCGGTTGATCACCTCGGTGAAGGCAGTCAGGATGACGCGTTGGTAATTGTAGACGGCCTGCAGTTGTTTGGCGTTCGCGGTCAGGTATTCGGCCTGGATGGCTTTCGTGTTGATCAACGGTACGACCAGGTTGCCCGCGACATTACCGATCAAAGATTCCGGAGTCAGGAACATGTACGTGGGGTTGAAGGCCTCGTAGCCCACGCCGCCCGTAATATCAACCCTCGGATAAAAGTGAGCCTTGGCGACCTTCACGTCGAGGCCGGCAGCGGTCAGCTCGCGCTCGGCCTGGCGGATGTCGGGGCGGTTTTCCAGGAGCTGCGCGGGTAAGCCGACGTTTAGCGCGTGAATGTTCAGCTCGAGGAATCCGTCAGACATCCGCTCGACCGGCTGCGGGTATCGATTGAGGAGCAGATTGATCCGGTTTTCAACCTCGATAATCTCCTGCTTGACGATCAGCGTTTCGCTCTGGTTCTTTTGAACCTCAGCCTGGAAACGCTGGACCGCCAGTTCCGTTCCGCGGCCCGCTTCCTTCTTGGACTTGGAAATCTTGAGGCTTTGTTCCTGCAGCTCGATCGTTCTCCCCAACGTCAGCAGCCGTTGGTCGAGCGCCTCAAGGCTGTAGTAATTCTCGGCGACCTCCGCCACCAGATGCGTGACGAAGTAGTTCCGTCGCTCGCAGGCGCTGACGTAGCGTTGCATCGCGGCGTCCCGGGCATTCCGCAGTTCTCTCCAGATGTCGAGTTGCCAGGCAAAGTTGAGGCCCGTCACGAAATTGGGCAGCGGATCAGGAAAGTGCTGGTTGCCGGGATAGGTGAGTTCGTCTTCGGCCGCTCCCTCAACCGTGTACTTGCTGGGCTTTTCGACGCCCGCGCCGGCCCCGAAGGAGACGAAGGGCAAAAAGGCACCTTGCCGCGCCAAGATGTCGTTTTGGGCGATCTGGACTTCTTCTTCCAAGATCAACAGCTCCCGGTTGCCGAGCATCGCCTGGTCGATCAAGCGCGTGAGGACCGGGTCGTTGAAAAACTCGTCGATCCCGAGTCGGGATGAGTTGTCCGTGCTGTTCGCGTTCGCACCCACGGCACCGTCGTAGGCGGGGGGCACTTCGGGTCCAGACTGTGCTGGCCGAAGATCGGGGATCGTGCAGGATGACAGACCCAGCGTCAGCAGGCTGCAAGCGATCGCGCGCGCAAGCACGCGCTTCCCATGCTTTGTGCTCACGTGCGAGGCCCCTCCCGTCGTCCTTGACGTCCTAAGCCAGGATCCTCGGCTACCGCTTGCCGACCAGGAACTGGTCACATCATCGCGTCAGCATTGGATCAGCGAAAACTCGTCGATCGCGCAGAGACGAGTTTTCCGCACTGGCCGCTCCCGAGCTGGTCGCTTCATCGAAGCCTGGCGGCAGGCCTGGTCCCGATCCGGCGTGACGGGTTTGCACAGGACGGCGGAACCAGCAGGATGCAAGTGATCGCTCAGTCTTCTTCCTTCGACCAGTTGGGCGTGCGGACTTTATTGGTTGTGCTGGCGTCGCTTTGATGCGTCGCGCGCGAATCCCGGAAAATGAATGAGGAAATCCCCGCCGATTGACCGAGGGCGCCCAACCACCGGCAAACGCGCTTCGGCGGTCACGCGCGATCAGATGCTGCTCAGGCTTTCTCGTGTTCGAGCAGCTCGGTGAGCGGTTCGTCCACCTCGTCCCCGAGGAGTTTCTTCCCGTCGGAAATCTTGGCGAACAAGTAATAAAGGCCGGGAATGACCATGACGCCCATCACGGTGCCCACGAACATTCCGCCGGCTGAGGCGGTGCCGATGGTGCGATTTCCGATGGCCCCAGCGCCGGTGGCAAAGACCAAGGGAATGAGGCCCGCGATAAAGGCGAAGGAGGTCATCAGAATCGGCCGGAAACGCGACCGTCCACCTTCGACGGCCGCCTCCAGCAGGCTTTGCCCGTCGCGCCGCTTCTGCACGGCGAATTCGACGATCAAGATCGCGTTCTTGCCGAGCTGACCGACCAGCATCACCATGCTGATCTGGGCGTAAACGTTGTTGGACAACCCCATCAATGCCAGGAGCAGGAAAGAGCCAAAGATGCCGACCGGCAGGGAGATAATTACAGCCAGCGGCAGCAAGAAGCTCTCGTATTGCCCGACTAGCACCAGATACACGAAGAAGACGACGATCCCGAAGATATAGACCGCCTGGTTCCCCTTGCGCGATTCGTCATAAGAGATGCCTTCCCAGCCGATGCCGTAACCGCGAGGCAGTGTCTTGGCGGCGACCTCCTCGACCGCGTTAATGGCCTGGCCGCTGCTGTAGCCGGTAGCCGGTGCGCCTTGAATGGCGGCGGAGGAATACACATTGAAGCGGGTGATCTCGTTCAGGCCCTGCTTCTTCTTGATGTGCATGAACGAGGAGTAGGGGACCATCTGCCCGCTCTCGTTTTTGACAAACAGATTTCCCAAATCCGCGGGGAACCGCCGAAACTCCGGCGCGGCCTGGACATAGACCTTGTAGAACTGCCCAAAGCGGACGAAGCCTTGCTCGTAGGTGCTGCCGATGAGGATTTGCAGGTTGTCCATTGCCTTTTCGATCGACACACCCTTCTGCATCGCCACGTCGTTGTCAATTTCCAGTTCATACTGCGGATAGTTACTGGAAAAGAACGTGAACAGGTTCCTCAGCTCCTTGCGTTTAGACAAGGCGTCCATGAAGTCGCTGGTCACCTTTCCCAGCCGCTCGTAGTCCCCCGAGTTTGTCTTGTCCAAAAGACGCACCGCGAAACCCCCGGCGGCGCCGAAACCCGGAACCGCGGGTGGTTCAAAGAACTCGAGCTTGACATTCGTGATCCCGTGACACTTTTCCTCGAGTTCGTCAACGATTTGCAGCGCAGTCCGCTTTCGCTCGGACCAGGGCTTCAGATTGATAATGCAAGTCCCCGCGTTGGAGCCCCGGCCCTCGGTCAGAACCTCGAAACCGGCCAGCGAGGTGACCGATGTGACCTCTTCCACCGTTTTGGCAATGTCCTGCAGCTCGCGGGACTTGGCGTTGGTGTACTCGAGCGTCGATCCGGGAGGCGTCTGGATGATCCCGTAGATAACGCCCTGGTCCTCGTTCGGGATAAAGCCGGGGGGCAGCCCGATGTTCACGACGTAAATGCCGGTGCTAAATCCCGCGATTAGGATCAAGGTCAACAAACGGCGCGGGACGAGGCGGCGCAGAACCCCGGCATAACCCCACGTGACCTTTTCGACGCCACGGTCAAAAAGACGCAGGAAAATGCCAAAAGAATAGACGATCCGGCTCAGCAGCCCACGTTTCTCTTTCGGGTCCCGGAGGGGCTTGAGAATCATCGCGCAGAGGACCGGCGTGAGCGTCAAAGCGACCACGCCCGAGAGCACGATCGCTGCCGCCATCGTGATGGCAAACTGGCGGTAGAAGACTCCGACCGGCCCGGTCATGAAGGTCACAGGAACGAAGACTGCCGTCATCACCAGGGTGATGGCGATGATCGCGCCGCTGATCTCGTGCATCACCTCCGTGGTCGCCCGATAGGGAGACAAATGCTTCTCATGCATTTTGACGTGGACGGCTTCGACGACCACGATCGCGTTGTCCACCACGATCCCGATCGCCAGCACCAGCGCGTAAAGCGTGATCAGGTTGATGGACAAGCCGAGCAACTGCATGAACAAGAAGGCCCCGATCAACGAAACCGGGACCGCCAGCGTCGGGATCACAGTCGAACGCACATCACCGAGAAACAGGTAAACCACCAGGGCCACGAGCACGAAGGCTTCCAGCAGCGTGTGGAGCACCTTCTCAATCGAGGCGTCCAGGAAGCTGGAAACGTCGTAGGCGAAGTGATAGTCCATGCCAGGAGGGAAGATATCCTTCTTCATCTTATCAAGCGTCTCCTTGACCTCCCGAATAACGGCAGAGGCGTTGGAGCCGGGGCTTTGCTTGAGAATGATGGAAGCCGAAGGATAACCGTCAATGTTCGAATAAATGTCGAAGAACTCGGAACCCAACTCGACGTCGGCGACGTCCTTGAGCCTGAGGATCTGACCGTCGGGATTGGCCTTCAGAATGATGTTGGCATACTGTTCCGGCTTGTTATAGCGCCCGATATAGGTCAACACGTACTCTTTGGATTGCGATACTTTGCCCGTGGCCTGGCCGAGTCGTCCGGGCGACACCAATAAGGCTTTGCTCCGCCAGGGCCTTCATGACGTCCTCTGACGACATCTTGTAGGCGCGCATGCGGTCGAGCTTCAGCCAGATTCGCATGGCATACGTGCGGCTGCCGAGAATGCGGGCGCGGCCCATGCCTTTGATCCGCTTGATCACAGGCAGCACGTTGACGGCCGCGTAGTTGTAGAGGAATTTCTGGTCGACGCCCTTGTCCGTGCTGAAGAGGTTCACCTTCATCAGCATGCTGGGCATCACCTGGAAGACGATGATCCCCTCTCGCTGCACCAGGGGCGGGAGCCGGTTCTTCACGATGGAGATCCGGTTTTGCACGTTCACGACCGCCAGGTTGGGGTCGGTGCCCGGCTCGAAGAAGATCCGGATCGTGGCCTCCCCGGCGCTGGTCGCGTCGGAGACCATGTAGCGCATGTTCTGGACGCCGTTGATCGATTGCTCCAACGGAATCAGGACCGAGTCGACCAGGACGTTGGCACTGGCACCGGGATAAGCAATCGTGACTTCAACGTTTGGCGGCGAGACGGACGGAAACTGAGAGATTGGCAGCGTACTGATCGCCAGCATCCCCATAAACAAGAGGAGCACGGAGATCACGATCGCCAATGCCGGGCGATGGAGGATTTTTGCGAACATAATGCTAAAGCGGGTTTGCTTGGCTGCCCGAGGTGGAAGCGCTTGCTATTCGGCGCTGTTCTTTTGGTTGGCGATCACTTGTTCCGGGTGACGAAATTCATATTCCACCTTCTGGCCGTCGCGAACCTGCTGGATCCCTTCGAGAACGATCTTGTCGTTCACCGTCAGGCCCTTGACGACAAAGATGTCGTCGAGTTCATGCTGGACTTCGATCTCGCGCTGATGCACCACGTTGTCTTTGTCGACGACGTAAACGTACCGTCGTTCGAGAATCTCGTAGGTGGCCCGCTGAGGGATCACGATGGCGTTATGCACGACTCGATGGAGCAACACGTTGCCGGTCTGACCGTGACGCAAGAGCCCGTTGGGATTCCGGAAATCCGCGCGGAAGGGGATGTTCCCGGTCTCGTTGTTGAAGTTGGCCTCGATCGCGCCGATTCGGCCGGCGTACTGGAACTTGTTGCCATTGGCCAGCACAAGCTCGATTTCTTGTTCGCCTTTAGCCGGATCCGGATCGGCCATGTATTCCAGGTAGCGGGCCTCGGGGACGTTGAAATACACCCACATCATGCTGTTGTCGGACAAGCTGGTGAGGACCTCTCCCTCCTTGATCAGGCTGCCCTGTCGCACTTCCAGGCGGTCGACGATGCCGTCGAACGATGCGCGGAGCACGGTAAAGTTCAATTCGGCCTGGGCCAACTTCGCGGTGGCCAGGGCCTTGGACAGTTTCGCCTGGTTTATCGCCACCTCTTGCTGAGAGACGACCTTTTCGTCGAACAGTCGCTTGGTGTTGTTGAATTCCAGTCCCACGAGCTGCGCCTCGGCCATCTCGGCATCGAGCTTGGCCTTGTAGAGCGTGGGCAGGATTTTGAACATCACGTCGCCGGCTTTCACGGCCTGGCCTTCTCGGACCAGGACCTCCTCGACGTAGCCATTCACAAACGCGCAGACGTTGATATGGCGCTGGGAACGAATCTGGCAGACGTATTGCTGCGTTGTGATCACGTCCTTCGCCTGAGGCGATGTGGCCGTAATCATGTGGTGCTCTTCTTCGGCCTGTTCCTCCTGTCCGTTGAGCCGCTGGCAAGCCGGCAGGGACAGGGAGAACAGGGCCAACACAATGGCCTGGAACGGTGAGACTTTCATAGAGATTTTCGCTCGCTGTATGTCTTTCAGGTTCTGCAAGTGATTACGGAACGCGTCGCATCGGCAATTCGAGAAGCGGAAGCGTCAATCCGGTGACGCCCGCGCTCGCCCGGTACGGATGCCGAAAGCAACGAGGGCAGGAACCGGGCCCGGCGACAGTCGCGGCCCGCGTGAAGCTCGTGAACAGGTGCCAAGGTGCGAAGCCAGTTGTTTCCTAGAACCCGAAAGGGCGGATTCTGCGCTCATTCCACGAAGCTCCTGGGGGATCTCGATCAATCACGCGGTTCAATGTCCGGACGTGTCGGCGAGACGCGAACCGGAACGCAAGTTCTTAAAATCGAACTCGATAAGCGCGATCGAGGAGGTTACTGGCAGGAGCAGTCGCGGTCCGGTCGGAATCCGGCAGTTGCTGCGGACCAACCGGCAGCGGGCGGGGACCCAAGGCACGGCGTCGTCACCAGCCTCACTGGGACTACCGTGCGCGGGGATTCACCCAGCGATTCAGCAGCGTAGCGGGACGAAGAGGCAAGACAGAGAGCTGCCGCCCACTGTGTAGCAAGCGGCCGACAGAAGCAACGGTTGCGAGGCGCGCGACCTGCGTGAGAGTTCCCTCAGCGCCGAGACGCGAGACCGCAACTTCTGAGTTTCGAGGACTTGAGTAACGGCAAAGAGACGCTGATGTTGGACAGGCCGATGTCGCGGACCGTGCTCGCCAGCGATAGCGCCTGACGTTGCCGCGATACAAACGTGCGGCACGGTGATCGCCAAGGCGATCACACAGGTAAGGATCAAACGAGGAACCCGTGCCGTCATATCAGTCCTGAATGCCGCCCCGAACCGTAGTTTTAAGGACGCACTGGAAAAAATCAAGCCGTCTCCATGACAGTACCGTTAATCTTCTCGGCACACGGACGACTGAGAAGCGCGAACGCCTGACGCGTCAAGAACTTCAGGCGAACGACTCGCTGCAGTGAGATTGCCCGAATGCGGAATTGAGCGCTTCGGCCTTGCCGGAATCTTGGGTCGATTCGGTCGCAGCGACTTTGACGCCACACTACGTCTGACAGGCAATCGAAATGACGCAGCTCAGGAATCGGATTTGGAGATGGAACGACTGAACACCAATTGAGCCTTTACTCATTGTGACGGATGTCCGTCTGGTGCGAGGGCCGCTGAATCTGGCTATCAACGGACGAAGTTCTGCGATCTGTGCGAAACCGCAGCGCGTAGTGGAGCTGAGAAAGGAAGACGGTGCTTGGCGCGGCTCAGGTCGTCATTCGCTCAGGGAGTTGACGATTTCGTCGATTTGCTGGTCGGTCAGCCTGGTGCTTGTGGCGAGGAGCATTTTGCGAATGTGTCGTTTCCCCTCGAATCCCTCGGGATGCCCGATATTGCCCAGCGGCGATTCGCTGGTAATTAACATCTTCCCCGTCGCGTCGAAGATGGCGCAAAACGGAATGCCTTGTCGTTCGTGGCCGGTCAGCCGGTCCGCCACTTCCGCTCCGTGAAGATCGCGCCAGTCGTCGATCTTCAGAAATACGTAGTCCTGCGAGAGCAGTGTCTTCTGGTCGTCGAGCCAGCGTGTCAGCCGGAAGCAGGGGCCACAGTAGCGCTGGCTGATGCGGACCCAGACTTTTCGGCCCGACTGCCGGGCGAGGGCGAAGGCCGCGTCCCATTTTTCTTGGGCGTCCGCTGGCGCCGGGGCGTGTTTGCGGATGAACTCGGCCGCGCGTTTGGGGCCCGCCGGGTCCTTTAGATCAATTTCAATTCGGCCGAGTTCGTGGCCCGCCGGGTCCATTGCCAGCGCGAAGATTTTTCCCTTCTCCGGCAGCGGCCAGTTTTTGGATCGCGCAATGGCCGCGACGTCAGAACCTGACTCGCCGCCGAGCGACGCCTCGACCTGCATAAACGCCGCGACCTCTTTTGTGGTCTCGTAACTCATGAAATTTGCCGTCACAAACTGCTTTGCCCCCTCGGCCGGTCGAAAGAGAATGACCATGGTGCCGAAATTTGATAACCGGCAATCGCGAAGAACTCCCGCGTATCGCTCTTCAAACGAAACCTTGCGTGTGGGTCTCCCCAGCCGGCTGACCATTCGCGGTCGCGTTTCCTCGGGAAGCAAATAAACCTCATCGAGCGGGGTATCGCGATTGGGGCCATCCAGTGTGACACTCAGGTTCAGGGGCGCTTCACAGGGAAGGCCCGAGAACGAATAGTTCCCTTGCTCATCCGTCGTGGCATCCAGAGTCGCGGCCGTGAAACTCGTTTGACTCGGTTTGGAAAAGTCGAATTTTCCGACGCTGACCGCCGCGTGAACGGCGCGTTTCTTCACGGGCCGGCCGTCTTTGCCGAGTAATTGACCGCGCAGCTCGTTGGTTGGTTTGAGAGTCAATTCGAGCGGCCGATCGAGGTCTCCAAAACGGGCCACGCCCGCGGCTTTGCGAACCTTGGTGCGGGCATAGATGCCGATCCGGCTCGCCTTCGACTCGAAAGTGAACTCGCCCTTTGTGTTGGTTTTGCAACTCGAGCGTTCGTCTGTTTCGCCGTCGATCGAGCCGAGTTCGACGACCGATTCGTTCAAGTCGGCGACGATGTTCGGCGGCAACAGCAGGCGGCCCCTGATCTTTCGCGCATCGGCCACTGCCCGATGAAACTCGAGCCGCGTGACGCCATCAGCATTCACGTCGACCGAGGCTTGTGATCGCCAATCGTGCGTGTAGATCGATCCTTCGAGTTTCTCTCCCGGCAAGGCAAAAGTGCGGGCTTTGCCTTGTTCGTTGGTCGTCACCGACCAACGGCGACCGCCGCGACAATTCTGATACTCGTGGGGCGTTTCCAGGTTGATCCACTCATAAGCCACCGGAGTCTTCGCTGGCCCCGCGGTGATGGCGACCTCGACCGGTCGGCCTTCAGAGATCGTGAGCGACGGCGCGTTCGTCTTGCCGCTCGCGGGGTCGTACGGAATCAGATCGATGATGTTGCTCACGTATCGGGCATCATTGGCGTAGACGCAATAGGTCGCGCCCGGCAGATAGTCTGCGGCGAAGGTGCCGTTCTCATCGGTAAACGCGTGAAGCACATCGCAGTTGTGATCCTCTTCGCCTTGAAACGACCACATCTCGACGAAGAACCCAGCCGGCCTGGTGCCGGTTGATGCGACCCGTCCGACAACGCGCTTCCGAGCAGCAAACTGGCTTCGCTTGACTCGGAACACAATTGCATCGTGGTCTGTCTTTTGGTCCCCCGCCTTGACCCACCGCGGCTCGCTGAACTCGATATAAGAGCCGTGCGATTTCCAGTCGGGAAACCACCGGTAGAGAGCCTCTCCTTTGCCGTTCGTCCGCATTTCGCACTCCGGAGTCTGCCCGACGTATTGATAGTCCGGTGGGCCGGTCCCGACAATCAGGACAAAATCCAAATTGGGAATCGGAGTATTGGCGACATCGTTGACGACGCGAATGAGCTGCGAACGGCACTTCTCGAGTTCGATGGTGAACTGGCTTCTCGCTGGGTCACGCGGCGGTTTGCGATTGAAGTGATAGCCACCGATCTTGAAGTCGTCGGTCCACGCGGTCAGCCGAATTAACTTGTCGCGGTTCATTAAGGGGAAACGCGCGACGCCCTGGTCGTTCGTTTTGCCAGTGAACGTCGCGTCGCCCACTTCCGCGATGACAGAGGCATCGCGAATCGGCGTGCCTTTCTCGACAACCGTCACTGCCAAGAAGCGCTCCGGCGGCTTGATCGTCAGCTCGAGCCCCTCAATCGCCGCTTCGCGAAGCTGAAAGGAAGCCAGTCCCGTCCGGGCAACTCGCCGTCCGTCGGCGGAAGCCGCGGTCAGCTCAACGTTGAACCAGCCGGGACGTCCGACAGGAACCCAAACCTGAAACAGGTTGCCTTTAAGGAGGACCGGCAGGTTGGTGCTGGCGAATTGCGTTCTGAACGTAGCGGTCAGTTTGGAGTCTTTGGCGGGCGCGCCGGCTTCGTCGCGGATGGCCCCGCCGAGCTTGATCCTGAGCTCTTTTCCGGTTCCCTCGAGCCACGCGGGTTTCGCGGGACGAGTTTGTCCGACTTGTGACCCCGCCACCGGGCCTTGAGCCCGCGCCGAGAACTGACTCGTAGAAAGTGCCGCGACGAAAACCACACGAGACAGCGCCTTCACCCACTGCAACGCTCTCATGCTCCACCTCGCGAAACCGACAACCGTCGATGTCAAACGCGGCACTGCGCCGAACAGTATGACATGAATTCGCCAGAGGTCACAACGAATTCCCGCGAACGACTGCGGAGCGATTTGTTTGCCGTGTCTGAACCCCGAAAGGGGTGAGACTCCACTTGCCACCCGCGTAGCGCGCCCTCACCGCGTGATTTCGAACAAGTGAGACGCGCGTTGCCTGCATTCAGGCCATTGCGCTCACCGCGACGATGCCTTCACGCGAATCGAGGCCCGGTCCGCGGATTGGCATTCACGTTCCGTCATTCCTCAGAGTGACTCGGGACTGCCACATCGCCGGCATGTCCTGCGGCGGGAACGATTGCAGCTGCTTCTGCCGGCTCATCTTCAGTCGCGCTCCCATTGAGTGAGTGACGCCAACCAGATGAGACGCGTTGCCTGCATCGAGGCCAATGCGCTCACTCGCACGTGATGCCTGGCGCGCCACGCGAAATCGGTCGGCTGGTCTGCATCCACGTTCCGTCATTCCTCTGAATCTTAGGGGCCACTTGTGCACCGGAAATCGAGAAATGATTTAGAGCAGTTATCGAAAGTGTGAAGGTCAGGCTAATTCCGGCGAAGATAAGCCGGTTCTTATCTGCGGGGTTTGCTTTCACTTTCCGGTTGTTGTTGATTGACCTGGGCAAAGCGGGCGAAGGGATAAATTTTCGCACCTGCCGGGGTCGCGGACGCCGCGCCGCCTTCGACAGAGTGGGCCTAGCAACGGTTCATTTTCCAATTCACGCTGTTGAACGAGTTCTCCAGCCGTAAAGGAAGAGCCATGACGACGAGGCGAAATGGTTTTACGCTCATCGAGCTGCTGGTCGTGATCGCGATCATCGCGGTCTTGATCGCGCTCTTGTTGCCGGCGGTGCAATCGGCGCGCGAGGCCGCGCGGCGAGTCCAATGCCGCAACAACTTAAAGCAGATCGCTCTGGCGGAGCACAACTACCACGACGTCCACAGCCTCTTCACGCCGCCGTACATGATCGTGACGCAGGGCTCGCCGGGCGCATGCGGCGCCTATAGCAATTGCGTTTGCTGCTGGTGTTGCGGCTACCACGGCCCCGCGAACTGCTTCAACTGGCATGTGTGGCTCGAATTCCTGTTGCCGTTCGCCGAGGGGCAGAACGTCTGGAACAAGCTCTGCGAGAACGCCCCGCTTTACTCTCCCTGGAAGGTGTGCGGTTGCAAAGACGGCGGCTATATGGCGGCGTGGACTTACCCCAACTCCGGCGATTGCCAGACGAACACGATTAACCCGAAACAGTGCGCGTATGACCCGTGTGCCGCGAAACGGCCGGTGGCCGCGGTGATTCCGACGTACGTCTGTCCGTCGGCCCCGCGGATCTCGAACCCGTTCCGCGAACACAACTACATGTTCGGGAATTGCTGCGGCGCGATCCCGTGCTGCCATCCCGGCCCTTGTTATCAGAGACATTTATCGGCTGTCGGGCGCCTCGGATTACATGGCGGTCGGCGCCTTGAAACACTGCATCCAGAAATACATTTGTTGCGTCCTCGAGACGCCGAACCAGCGCTGCAAGTGCCGCAAGCACGGCGACGGACCGAATTGTAAGGCCCAACATTGCTCAGTTTTGTTCTGCTTTAGAGGCGCGGGACACTTCGGCAGCCCCGGCGTAAGCATTGACCAGGTTACCGATGGGACCTCGACCACGATCTTGTGCACGGAAAACGCGGGGAAGCCGGACCTCTGGATTCGGGGCGTCAAGACCGCAATGTCGAAGACCCAAGAAAGCCCCTGGTGGTTGTGCGCCTGCGGGATCGGCTACTGGGACACCAACCCCGGCGGATGCTGGGGGTGCTGGAATAACGCGCTCCACACCGTCACCGGGAGCAACTACACCGGAACGGGGACCACGGGCGGCAAGTCGCCCACCTGCTTCTTCAACTGCACCAACGAGAACGGCGTGAATGCGGTTTACAGCTTTCATCCAGGCGCGGGCGGAGTCGCGATGTGCGACGGCTCGGCGCGGATGATCAGCGAGAACATCAGCGCCCTCGTCTTTTCCAGGCTGCTCTCCTACCACGGAGGTCAGCCGGTGACGGACAACTTCTAATTGACAGCGGCCTCCAGGCGAATGGCTCGCTACGGTGTCGTTCCACCTCAGGAGGCCTTTCAATGCCGAGCGGCACTGACGGGTCATTGGCCCGTCAGTGCCTCGGCTTTTCTGTAATGACTCGCATCCCCTTTCCAGTAAGCAAGCAGGGATCGCCATGATTTCGAGAAACAGCTGGGAATTGGGGGGCTGGAGGTGGTCGCTGCTGTTGGTGCTTGCCGCCGCCACGGGGTGTTCCAGCCACCAGTCACCCGAGCAAAGGATCAAACTCGCGCTCGAACAGTCCGGGATGCCGGCGACCTCCCTCTATCCAATTGCCGGCACCGTGACCATCGACGGGCAGCCTCCCACTTTCGACAATCCGAAGAAGCGTCTGGTCATCACGCTTTACGATCCGCAAAAACCCGAAGAATCGCATCTCCACACGATGGCGAGGGAAGACGGGAGCTTCAGATTCACGGAAGACGGGATCGCTGCCGGGCACTACGTTTTGGCGTTTGCCGTTCTGCGTCGCAAAGGACCGCAGAATTTCGTCGGGCCTGACGCGATGAACAATCTTTACAATGACCCCGACGTGAACGCGAAGAGCCACCCGGAGTTCGTCATCGACCACCAGGCTCCCGGGAAAAAGAATTACGAATTCAACCTCGACGTCGCGGGCAAAGACCCGATCGCCTCCCCCGGGCCGCACGCGGTGATCGCCGCCAAACCCTGAGCGCACGCGAGCCGGCCGCCGTTCGCTCTCGGTCAACTGATCGAGCTGGTAACTAACCAAACTCGATCGACTCAGAGGCTGGCGCAGACATTTGCGCCGGGTCCTCGCTCAGCAATCGAGACATTGCCGATGTCCACGCAATTGAAAAACGTGAGCGTGCCGATAGCAGATGAAATTGCGGCGTCGACGTCGAAGAATCCCACGACTCGCAGCCGCTTGCCGCGCTGGCTCCGCTATGGAATGCCCTTCGCCATCTTGGCGCTCGGTGCCGCCGTCGAAGCCTACATTTTGCTCAAGAATGCGGAGGACGCCAGCGTCCAGGTGATGCTGACGTGGTACGCTGCCCCTTTGATTGTGCTCGCCCTGCTCGTCTGGTGGACGCTCCTTTCCGGATTCCGCTGGACCGTGCGGCTCACGGGCGTGGGCCTGTTTCTCCTTTCCAACATCGCCTTTCTGGGCGCGTTCCGCCTGAAGGAATTCAGCGGCAACATGGTTCCCAGCTTCGAGAGCCGCTGGCAGCGATCGGCCGAGGAAAAGGCCGGCGACTACTGGCGGGGCGAGGCCAGCGACGTTGCGGCCGCAACCCCCGTCTCCGGGAAGGACCGTTCCATCATCGTCGAGAAACTGATGATCGGCCCGGAAGACTGGCCTCAGTTCAATGGGCCCCACCGCGACGGCCGGGCAGACTCCGTGCGAATTCGGCCCGGCTGGGAGCCAGCGCAACAGCGGAAGCTTTCCGACTTTGATCCGCGGCTGCCGCGGCAGCTTTGGCGTCATCCCGTTGGACCGGCGTGGTCCTCGTTTGCGGTCGTCGAGGATTGTGCCTTCACGCAGGAGCAGCGCGGGCCCGACGAGGCGGTCGTCTGCTACGACGCGCGCAACGGCAAACAAATCTGGGCTCATCCCGACCGAAACCAGCGATTCGACCAGGCGATGGCAGGGATCGGGCCTCGCGCGACGCCCACGGTTTACGAGTCGCGCGTCTACACCTTCGGGGCCACGGGCATTCTGAATTGCCTGGCCGCCCGCAGCGGAGCCGTGCTCTGGACAAAGAACGCAATCGAGGAGGCAGGAGTCCAACCGTTGCAGTTCGGCATGTCGGGCTCGCCCCTGGTTTACGACAATCTGGTCGTGGTCAACCCGGGCGGCCCTCGCGAGGCTATCGACGGAACTCAGACGAGCGGCCGAGCGCTTATCGCCTATGATCGCCTCACAGGCAAGCGGGTTTGGGCGGCCGGCGACTGCCAGGCGGCTTACGCGTCGCCCACGCTCGCGACCCTGGGAGGCGTGAAACAAGTTGTCATCTTCGACGCGCTCGGCGCCGCCGGACACGACGCGACGACCGGCAAACAGTTGTGGCGAACGTCGCTGTGGACCAACGAGTTCCACAACAACATCGCGCAGCCGATCGTCGGCAAAGACGCGGGCGCCGAGGGCGCCGTGTTCCTCAGCAGCGGCTACGGCACGGGCAGTATTCTGTTCGATGTCAATAAGTCGGGCGACGACTGGACCGTCAGCGAACGCTGGAAGGCGCCCAACAAGTTCAAGCTCAAGTTCAATTCCGGCGTGACTCGCGATGGCGTCGTCTACGGCCTCGACGAAGGGATCCTGGCCTGCTTCGACCTCTCAACCGGCCGTCAACGTTGGAAACGTGGGCACTACGGCTACGGCCAGCTCCTGCTCTTTGAAAATCTTCTCTTCGTGATTTCCGAAGAAGGCGACGCCGTGTTCTTGGAAGTTTCCCCGAGCAATGCCCAGGAGATCGTCCGCTTCCACGCGATCGACGGCAAAACCTGGAACCACCCGGCCTACAGCCACGGCCGACTGTATGTTCGCAACGCCGAAGAAGCCGTGTGCTACGACCTCATGCCGACACAAACAGGTTGGCGTTAATCGAGTCGTCGGACCGGAGACCCACGATCTTTCGGCCCAATGCCCGGGTGATGTCGCCCGCCTGAATGCGATCTGGCAGTTGTGGGCCGACCGAGTCGGCGTCGTCGACTGGTCAACGCTGCCCGGCTCGAGCTATCGCCCGTCGCCCAGCTACCGAAAAAAGTCGGAACCGGTCGCCCGTTGAAATGACCGTCAACGTCGGGCACTTGCAGCCGTTTGCCAGAAGCTTCTCTGTTCAACAAATTCGATCGAGTCGGGGACACCCTGATCGGTGTGCCGGCCGTTCTTGGGCGACCCGCGGGCTCTCTTGTCTAATTGGTCTCAGTCGCGTCGACCACGAATGTGCAATTGGTCGGGCGCGCAAGCGCGAGTGCCTGCCAGGCGAAAACAGAGCCGTGCTTCGCCCTCATATCATTAAAGCCAGATTTCGCCAAAGGTTCGCCAGACTGTCCGTGCCACCAAAAAGCGTGGTGAAGTGAGTGGAGTCGATGAGCAGGATGTCGCCGGCTCGTTGGTCGGTCGGCGGCATCCAGAGTAGACAATTGAACTCTTTATTGCCGGCGGCTGTGAAAGGATGCGGGCGCTCGGGATCAATGAGTTGCCGCGCTAAGACATGGACTGACTTCGAGTCCTGGGCCGTTACTTCGTAGTGCGGCAAGTGCAGATGAAAATTGAATGTGGTGACGTTATTCAGCAATCCCACCTTGTCGAGATCGCGGAAAGCGGTCAGCGGTGTAATGTCCTTCGTCCCCTTCACGACTGCCGGACGAAGTCCCCATTGATTGACGACCGGGACATTGAGCGCCCTCATCAACGAGCGTGTGTACTGA
The DNA here is from genome assembly GCA_963800135.1 of uncultured Planctomycetaceae bacterium. Classification (GTDB taxonomy): domain Bacteria; phylum Planctomycetota; class Planctomycetia; order Planctomycetales; family Planctomycetaceae; genus DASPSM01. Next base: position 153,123 of record CAWCZR010000008.1, read on the forward strand.
CTGAATCGCTGCTGACGAGGCACGAGTTCGTCGCCGTGGTGACGATACTCCATCTGCCGCTGCTCCGAGTCGCCCGTGAAGCCGACGTCGTGGTGGGGGGCGAGCAGCAGGCATGTCCCGTCGCGTTTGAGCCACTCACGGATCGCTTCGATTTCACCCGACTCGGCTTCCTGTTCTGCGACGAGGTGGTCGAGACCAAAGACCATCAGCGTGTCGGTGTCGGCCAGCACTCGTTCGTCAATGGGGAGTTTGTAGCCGGCCTGATCGATCCGTTGGAACACGGCGACGGGATGTCCGGTCGCTTCGCCAACGATTTGCTGAAATGAAAGCGTCGAGCGGTGGAATAGCTCCAACGTTCCACCGATTCCCTGTAAGAAATTCATCTTGTCCCACTGGGAGGCTTCGAATGCCGGCCACGCGACACGACGCACTTCGGTCATCGAGGAAAACCGATTGTCCAATTCGGTGAGGTCGCGGTTCGTCTCCCACGGATAACTCCAAGTCCAGTAGATGCTCACCCGGCGTTTGCCCGGCGTGCGTTTTCTGGCGACGTGGTCTTGGTTGTACGTGCGGGCCGAGTGCGACGTGGTCATGCGCTTCCTTCCGATGTTGCAATGTCGGGGTTGGTTCTCAGTTGGTGTCCCAACAGGCTGGTGGTTCCCAACAGACGGGCAGATCGAGTGACCGTCTCAGGCTGGCCGCGGCTGATGTTCTCGGCGGACGGGAACCTCACGACACTCCCAGTTCTGCGAGGTAACGCAGCGCTTTGAGGCCCGCAAGAAAAAAGTAGGCACCGCCCCGAACCGTGGTGAATGCCGGCAGCCCCTTGATCGTCTTGCGGATCGGCCGCTTCGGAATCTTGAACTCCAATGTGCCGTCGTGGTTACCAATGATCGGGTCTCGTTCGTTACCGAGTTCGTGAAAGTTGCGGTCGTTCACCCACACATTTTGGGCGAACTCAAACTGGCGAATCAGGCTCGCACAGATCACGAAGGCCGCAATTCCTCGCTCAACGCCGTCGTCCGGCGCACCCTCCGGCAGATAACGGCCGTAAGTGGCTCCGCGGCGAATCATGCGGCGGCGGTTCATATTCGCGGCCGTGTCGCGCGGATTCATCCGCCGCATGTGCGAACCCAAAGGGACTGCATAGCCCAACGGGTCCATCTGCTTGTAATTGAAGTTGTTGTTTCGCTGCGGATCAGCGCCCAGTTCGGGGTCGTCTTTGTCCGGCGCGAGCACGAGCGGCGCTCCGCTCCGCCAACGGCCCATCAGTTTCGCCGCGATGAGTTCCTGCTCCTCCCGGGTCCCGCCGTGCGCGCGGAGGAATTCGCGAAACCGAACGACATGCTCTTCCAGGCGCCGGTAAGCCATGAAGCTGCCGTTGCGCGAGAACGGCGGGCTGCGGCAAGTTGGCGACAGGACCGTCTTCATCCGGATAGCCCAGAATGAACTCACCCGGTTTGAGCGGCGGCCCGGAGCCGGGGGTCGGTTCGTCGCCGCTCCCTTCAATCGCCGGCTGCGACAGCCGGTCCCGATAGCCGAAGTGATCGTGCGCGTGATCGAAGGGCGGCGCTGCCTCCAGGTCCAGTGACGAGAGCACTTCGACACCTTCGCATCCCGCGACGAGTTGTTCGTGTTCTGACTGCGCTCGTGCCTTGGCGGTGGCGTCGCGTGCGAACAAGATCACGATGGCGTGCAAATCTGGGCTCGCCAACTCTCCCAACCAGTGATCCGGCTGGTTCTCTCCCGTGTCGCCGAGCATCGCGGCACGCGCGACCATTCCCTGCTTGAACTCTTCGGGAAACGTGGCCAGGGAGACATCGTCTACGCCGACGGCCCGCAACCCATTCCAGGTCAAAGCCACCGTCACCCACCGATTCTTCTTGTCGACCGAAGCCCGCATCGCCGCGACCGACTCCACCTTTTCCGTGATGGCCGCCAACCATTTGCGTCCGCCTGCCGCGCTGTGAAATGTCAGAAACTCGTATCGTCCCGTGAGCGCCGGCGCACGCGTCAGTAGAATGTGTTGGATGTCGTCAAACTCGAGCATAGGGAGTTCCCGTTATTGCCGTCGATGCCGCTACCGAGTGCCCTTCGCCCAAGCCCAGGCTGCGATTCGCCACCCCTCGGCAAGCTTGCGAAGGGCGACCGTAAAGACGGCGCCGGTTTGCGTCACCTGCTTGCCCTGCACGGTGAATGTCATGGTGGCAGGGACAACGACATAGGCGCTATCTCCTGTAACGTTGTTGTGCAACGGCTCGCCCACGGTGACGGCATAACCTGAGGCACCATGGTGCCGACCTTCGATCAACACGTCTCGGTACCAATCTAGAGCCGCCGTTGGACCCTGCCACACGTGCGGTGGCATGCCGTCAAGAATCTGGCCCGGGACAGTGAACATCGCCGCCATCCCCCCTGCGTCACCCTGATTAAAGGCATCGATGTAGTGGCGGATTGCCGCAATGGGATCAGCTGCGTTCATTTCCTTATTCCGCTGCTTGGTGAGTTGTGTGAACATCACTGCATCTGATCGAGCATGTGAGAAAACGCAGCCTTGAGCTGGAGCGCCTTCTTGACCTCATCGCCACTCACATACGGGTATTCGCCGTATTCGAGGAAACTGGGGCATTGATGCTCGCGGACGTACTTAACGAACGCCTGCGGGTTCGTCTTCCAGTCCGAGGGAAATCCTTCCAGATTTTCAAAGACCGTCGTGAGCCCCGAACTGGAGAAAATCGATACCGCATCTTCGGTGTACTTGTCGAAGTCGGTATCGAAGATGCCCTGATACATGAAGTAGGTCTCGCCCTTGATGGGGAACAGCAGCCAGCGGAGATAGTGCAGCTTGAGGACGGCAAGAACGTCCGGCTGCCCGGCAACCGCCTTCTCGATGGTGCGAGCGTGCTCGTAGAAGGCCTCCTCCCGGCCGGGAATGATCTTCGCCAGGAGGGAGAATCCGTAGCAAGCCGGCGTTTTGGGAAAGATCGGTCCATATCGGCCCTGTTCCGTGCGGTCCTTATCAAAACCGCCTTTCGGAATCGCCATCGCAGCCGGTTGGGTCCAGTCTTGTTTCGGGGCGTTTGACATGCTCGTGGGCCTTTCTTGATGAGAGGTTGCTGGACTACGTTCGTGTCTCTTCGATGTTTGCGATCGAGGCATCTTTCCGTCTCCCGACGCCGGCCCACGTCGCGATTCGCGTGACGAGACCGCGCGAGACGACATACGGGAGCAGGGCCAGGACAGCCGCCGTGATCAGCAATTCCAATGGGAAGATTCCGGCATGGACGATGAGTTGGTAAACCGCGTCCAAGATCGCCGCGACGATGAAGACCTTTCCCACATCCGTCCAGACCTGTCGCGATCGCTCCCGTAGCGACGCCGGATTCGAGAGCGCGGCCCACAGAAATGGCGGCTCGTGCTGTCGAGCGTCCTTGAGGCCAGCCCGAACGGCAAAGAAAATCGCTACGGCCGGTTGAACCAAAAACCGAAAACTCATCGGCCCGCCCCAGCGGCCTACGAGATTTTCCCAACCGCGTGCAAATGCCTCGTCCAGCATGAGCCATTTCCCGTCTGCAACAGACTGGCAATTGGGCGAAGCGATCAGAAAGCGTGGCGACTCAGAAGGTCCGCCGAGTTCACGAGCTGAGAAGCGACGAAGTGTCGTGCTCGGGACAACTGCAGGCGTTGAGTCTAACCGGTTGCAGGTCTCAGCGACACGTCGGCAGCCAAAGGAAATGATCGGACTCGCCGTTCCGCCATTCGATGTTTTCGCCCGCGGCAAACGGGAACGCGACCGCCCCTGTGTTGGAGCAATTTGAACTCGGTTCGGCACGTGGAAGAGCCGAAGAGTCGAACAAAGCAAGCGTGTCCACATTCTTGCCTAAGGGCTCATTTCTGAAGTCGGTCGAATTGACGGGACTTGAACTGGACCCAAAAAACGTTTCCCTTTCCGGTTGTCTTCCAGACGGACCCGAGACGCGATCGTTCCACGACATCGCACCCCGGGAAAGTCATCAAGAAATTCGAAACGCCGGGAACTCGTCGGATTTCGGGTTTCTGAAAGAACCGGCGCGGCTCAGGTCAGCGTTTCGAGCAGCGCCGCGGCGTCGCGGAGGTCGGGCGTCGTGAACCCTTCGGAGTAGGTGCCGTAGATAGCGGCGAGTGCCGCGCGGGCCTCTTCGCGGCGGTCTTGTCGCTGCCAGAGTCGGGCCAGGCTTGTTGTGGCTCGAAGTTCCCACGCTCGGCTCTGCTGGCGGCGGGCCGTGTCGAGGGCCTGGCGGAAGCAGGCTTCGGCGGCGGTTGCCTGGTCGGGCGACTCGGCCAGCAGGAGTTCGCCCTGCAGGCGGTATAGCTCGGCCTCGTGGCAACGGTCGTCGTTCTTTTCGGCGACGGCCAGCGCTTCGTCGAGCGTTTTGTGCGCCTCCGCGAAGCGGGCACATTGGGTGTACGCGTCGCCCAACAGCGCGAGGTAAGCCGGTGCGCGGACTTCGGCTCCGGTGGCCCGGAAATCGCGAAAGCCCTCGAGCAGGAGCGGCAGTGCTTCCTCGCGTCGCCCTTTCAGAAGCATTCCCGCCCCTTTGTGGAGCGTGGCCAACGCGTGCCACAGCTCAAAACTCTGCTCGGCTCCGAGCGTCAGCTCTTCGTCGGCGGCCTGTTGGACCTCGGGGCCGAGGCGGCAGTAGTGAGCGAGAAAGGCGGTAAAGTCGACGGCATGGCCGAGGCTGTAGGCGTGGCCGATGGTGCGAGCCAGTTCCCTCGCCTCGGCATCGAGCTTGAGGGCCTGGTCCGGGTAGCCGAGGTGCCACAACGCCAGCGAGAGATAGTTCCGGTGCGTGACGCCCGCGTTGTGACCGGTGGAGGCGGTCCAGAATTTGGTCCGCTCGCGGTCGTCGTAGGCGGCAAGCGCCTTCTCGCAGTGATCGCGGGCCTCGGCGAATTGACCGCGGTAGAACATCGTGGCGCCCGGCATGAAGAGGGCTTCCATCCACATGCCGGGATCGTCCAAACGTTCGGCGAGGGCCATGCCGTCGGAGGCGAGGTCCACGGCGATCCGCAAATCGCCCCGCACGAGTCGCCACTCCCACATGCCGAGCATGATGCCGAAGAGCTGTCGCGGATCGCCGATTCGCTCGCAGAGTTCGCGGGCCCGCAGCAGAGTCGGCCCGACCTCGGGCGCGGCGTATCCGCGAACGGCGATGTACGCCGGGCCCAGCGTGGTAAGGAACTGCAATTCGCGGCGGTCGCGCTCGGGAGTTTCATCGAGCGTCCGCAAGAGGGCGAGGCCTTTCGTCAGGTGGCAAATCGCCTCGACGTCGGCCGAGCGCTCCTTCGACCGCAGGCCGGCCTGCAGCCAATATCCGATCGCCTTCTGGGCAAGGCCCGCTTCGGTGAAGTGGTGGGCGACCAGCTCCGGCCGGGACTCGACGGTCTGGGGAAAGCGGGTCTCGAGCGCCGCGGCTGCGCGCCCGTGGAATTCCTGCCTACGCTTCTTGACCAGCGAGTTGTACAAGGCGTCTTCGAGCAGGGCGTGCTTGAAGATATACGTGCAGCCGGGCGGCCGGCCTTTCTGGAATAGAATTTCCGCCCGCACCAGTTTGTCGAGCTCGATGTCGAGGTTTGCCTCGTCGTGCGTCGCGACGGCGGCCATTAATTCATGGCTGAACTCGCGGCCGAGCGTGGCGGCAAGTTGTGCGACTTCCTGTTCGCCCTCCATCCGATCGAGCCGGGCGTTCATGAGGTTTTGCAGCGTGGCGGGAATCTGGTGGGCTGGCAGGACGTTCGCCGGCGCGGTTCCGTCGCCCTTGCGCGGCTGCCCCCGACTCTTGCACCATCTTGGTGAACTCTTCAACGAACAATGGCACGCCTCCCGTGCGATCATAGACTTGCTCGATGACAGCGTCGGAGAGTGCGCCCCCCGACTTCTTGCGCATCAACTCGCCGGCCTGGCGTCGCGTCAGTCGGTTCAGGGCCAGGCTGGTTTGGTGAGCGACGGCCGGCCACGGCGTCTGAAATTCGGGGCGGAAGGTGAGCAGCGTGAGGATGCGGTCGTGCAGGCTCTCGGGAATGAACTGCCCCAGGAACTCCAGGGTCGAGGCGTCCACCCAATGCAAGTCTTCGACGATGAGCAAAATCGGCCGCTGGGCGGCGCGGGCTTGCAGCCAGTCGACCAGCGCCCGAAATGTTTCCTCCCGTTGCCGAGGCGGCGACAGCGCAAGCGGCGGGAAACGGTCGCTGGTCGGGAGCGACAGCAGGGACGCCCACAGCGGGACGGTTTCCCGCCGGGCCAACCCATATTGGTCGAGGTATTGGACCAGGCGCTCGAAGCGGGCCTGCGATGCGTTCTCGGTTGCGAGTTTGTCCTCCGGTCCGAATTCGAGGGCGCGCTCGAAAAAGTCGATGGCCGGGTACAGACCCGTGTTCTGGAAGTGGGGCGAGCAGCGCCATTCAATAACCGGCGAGTCAGTCTCGCCTTCGACGAGTTGACCGAGGACATGGTCCTTCAGCGTGTAGACCAATCGCGATTTGCCGAGGCCCGCTTCGCCGACGAGCAGCACCACTTGGCCCATCCCCTCGGCCGCCTGCTCCCAGCGATCCTTGAGGAGGCTGGTCTCCTGATCGCGGCCGGTCAGTGGCGAGAGTTCGGTCGGCGCCGAGGCCTCGATCAAACTGCCAGCCCACGCGATTCCCTCGACATGGAAAAGCTGGACCGCTTGGGCCATGCCCTTGATCTTCTTTTGCCCCAGGTCCGCACAGCGAAAGCGGCCGCGGAACAGCCGGTGGGTGTCTTCCGTGCAAATGAGTTGGCCCGGCGCTGCGACATCGCCCAGGCGGAGGGCCGCATTTCGCGCTTCGCCGATCAGCGAGACCGTGTCGTCCTTTTTCTCGACGACGGCCGGCCCTGTGTGAATGCCGACCCACGGATTCAGTTGCAGCTGGTGTTTGCGGCGGAGTCGCTCGCCCAGGTCTTTCAGCTCGTCGAGCATGCGGAGGCCGGCCCGAGCGGCGCGGCGGGCGGCGTCTTCGTATGCGACCGGGTAGCCGAAGCAGGCCAAGAATCCCTGTTCGTTGCATTGCACCACGGCCCCGTCCAGCCCGCGCACGGCCCGCTCGCAAATCTGCTCGAACATCTGCAATACTTTGGCCTGATCCTCGGCATCCGAGTTTTCGAGGTACGTCTCCGACTCAAACAGTTCAGAGGCGCAGACCAAAACCGTCACCTGGCGACGTTCGGCTTCGCGCACGCGGCGGCGGGACGAAGACAGCGTCACCGATTCGTTCCGCGAAGTCTCTCGGTACGACATCCCAGCGGGAATTCCGGTCGCCGGCTGTCGCAACGACGAGGGTGGCATCCCGGAGTCCGGCGTGGTCTGGAGGACGCGCCGCAGGTCGTCGGCAAAATCGGCTGCCGTCGTGTAGCGGTCCTGCATTTTCTTGGCGAGCGCCTTGAGGCAAATCCGCTCTACCTCCGGCGGAAGTTCTCGGGCGACCTGACGGGGAGGCTGGGGTTCGTCGTCGCGCACCTGCCGCAAGAGTTCGTGCGACTGCTCCGCACGGAAGGGGATGCGGCCGCAGAGCATCTCGTAGAGGACCACGCCCAGGCTGTAGATATCCGTGCGGCCGTCAATGCGATGGGCCGTGCCGGCCACCTGCTCGGGGGCCATATAGGCTGGGGTGCCGGAAACAATGCCGAGTTCGCTGCCGCCGGCCGACGAATCGTCGAGCGCGAGGCCGAAGTCGACGAGCACGGGGGCGCTGCCGGACGTGAGGATGATGTTGGCGGGCTTCACGTCGCGGTGAACCGTGAATTGAGCGTGGGCATGAGCGAGCGCATCGGCCACGGCGGCGACAATCGTCACGGCGTGTTGCCACGAGGGCGAGTTGTGTTTCAGCCAGCGCGCCAGGTCCTGGCCGTCGAGATAGTCGGAGACGATGAAGACCTGGCCGTCCTGCGTGCCGACGTCGTGCACCGTCACGATTCCCGAGTGACGCAGCCGGGCAAGCCGTCGCGCCTCCTGCAGCAAACGGTCGGCCTCGGCGGGCGGTCCCTCGGCACCACCGCGAAAGACCTTAATCGCCACGAGCCGATCGAGCTGGCTGTCGTGACCCAGATAGACCGCACCAAAGCCGCCGTGTCCCAAAACCTTTCGCACGTGATAGCGGCCGAACGCGGGCGGAGGAGGCGGTGGGGGAGTGGGTGGATGCGTGATCGCCGGTCCGGTGATTGCGCCGGGAACGAAGGTCTGTTGGGTGTGCGACACCTCGGCCGAAAACTCGAAGAGCACTGGCGGCACAGATCCCGATTCGGGAGAGGGAAGATCGGGCGGATCGGGAGTCGTTGAACTGTCCACCCCGTGCGCTCCCAAGGAATGCTGAGGGGATTCAGAATCGCGCTTGATTGAAATCCGGATATCGACGGCAAACAGCCGACGGTGGCCAGCCGACGGCAGACGACGCGGCGCCCGCGATTAATCAGTATATCGAGCGAACGTTGCTCCAGGGGAGATTTCGCAACGCCCATGAGGACCCAATTCCGAGTTGCCTTGGCCAGGCTGACCAACCCAAAGTTTGTGGCGCCCCTGCGGCGTTCCCAATCTCACCCATTACTCACTTTGAATGCGACCGAGGGACCGCTTTGCGCGGCGGGCAGCCTGGTCTCCGCGCATCGCAGTCGCGCATATCGGCTTGTTCCGCATGACCAAGAAATGTGTAGCGCACGCGAGGGACTGCTCGGCATCACAGACCTCTTAATTCGAGCCCCCCCCATGCAAAATGGGCTCGGATGTGGTAAACTCACGTTCGTTCGAGCATCACCTCTGCGAGCCCAGCATGATTCAAAATCGCGTCCGAATGCCCGAGTACCTTCGCCGCGGTTGTGCTCGCAAGCTGCAGACGGTCGAGACGAGCAATATCTTCCGGGCGATTCTCGCTTCTCTTTTGGAGGAAGATTGGACGACGCCGAACGTCGTGGAACTGCTGTTCTCTCGTGAACACCGCCTCTTGGGTCGCTCCGTGGGGGCAGTCAGCTTCAAGGCTTTTCATTGTGCCCAGCGCGGTTTGATTCGGAACATCCACGGGATCGCTGCGGTCGCCGAACTCGACGGAGATGAACTCGGCTATCTGCTCGGCCGAGTGGCGAAAATCAAGGTCGCCTGAGCGGGCACTCTCCCCGTCGACCGGTTTTGATTTTTCCGGTCTTCCATTTCCGAAGTGAACTTCGGCACCGCGGTTTGAGTGCGCCGTCTTAATCGCGTCCGCCGACCGGTGCATCCACGCCGCGGCCAATGCCGTCCTGCGCCACCATTCTCACGCGGTGCGACGAAATCACGCCGCATGGGCAAGCACGAGCGAAAATCCGCTCGATCACCTCGTTAGCCCCCGTTCTCTTGCAGGCATTTGCGCCTGAACGGTTGAAGCTATCGTGCCAAGTGCTGTGAACGCTGTGCACATACGACACGCGCCTTCCCCCTGGCCCGTTGGTACATACATTGCACATCGTGCACCCGCCTAACAGTCATCTTAGGAAGACCACGCTGAGATGGCCGGCAAAGCAGGCAGAAACTAGGGCGAAAAAGTCGTAAGAGGCCTTTGGGCAATCAGTGTGGTTGTCGCACGGGCAGTTCGTGAAGCTGCGACATCGCCGTCGGAACCGCGGTTTTGAAAAAAGTGAGGGACGAAGATGAAGCGAATGCGTAACTTGCGAATCGGCTTGACAATCTGCGCCATCTCGACGTTCGCGATGGGAGTGGGGAGTCGGCTCAACGCCCAGGATCAGCCGGCGAATCAGAAGCCATCCACTGCACCGGCTGCAGTCGACCCGCAACAGCGCGGAGCGGACCAAACCGGTCATCAGCCCGAACAATCGCGCGACCAGACCGAGCAAGGTCGTTCAGGTGAGCCCGCCGGGCACCAAGACCGAACGCCTGGGCACAGAGGTCTCGGTTTTCAGTTTGAGACGCAAGCTTCTTCGGGCCGAGGACTCGAAATCGCCAATGTTGCCCCAAACAGCGCGGCGGCGCAAGCCGGCCTGAGAGCACACGACAGGTTGATTTCGATCGACGGCCGCCCGTTCAAGCATCATCGTCACGCGAAAGCGTATCTGGCCGCGCAAACGGGTCGTCCCGTGCCTTTGATTATCGAACGTGACGGGCGCCAGTACATGATTCAGTATGTTGTCGGCCAGCCGGAGGGAGATAGTGGCTGGTTGGGCATTCTGCTGTACGGCGAGAATGAGATCGCTCCGAACGGACCAAGCCAGCCCGCGGCCCGGCCGAGCAGTCCAGAAGGAGGCCAAAATGTGCAAAACTCTCAGAATTCGCCGAGCAACACTGCGACGAACGGTGCTCAAAATGCGCTTGGCCAACCGGGAGCACGCGTGGCCCAGATCTATCCGGGAAGCCCCGCAGCGCGTGCAGGGCTACAGCCCGGGGACCTCGTGACGCAGATCAACGGACAGAAAATTGATGATCCCGCGGAATTGATCGCTCTCGTCCACGAGATGAAGCCGCAGACGCAAGCCGAGTTCGAGGTCACGCGGGAAAACCAGCCGCAAAAGATCTCGGTCACCATCGGCAGCAGAGCCAGCGAGTTTGCTGACAGCCAGTCCGGTCCCGGGCCGGGTCAGTCCGGTCAAGGACAGGGACAGGCCGGCCCGGATCCGAATGCACTGCAACGGATCGAGGAAGAGGTGCGGCAGCTGCGCGACGAGATTCGGCAACTGCGTGAGCAATTGCAGAAGAAGTAAAACCACCGATTTTCGCAAACCGGAGAACGAATCATGAGACAAAACGCTGGAACTTCATTGTGCGGGGCCCTGCTGGGTGTCCTCGCCATCACGTCTTGGGCATCAACTGCATCGGCCCAAGAGCGAGGAGTGAGACGCGGTAACGTAGCACGTGGAGAAGTGCGTGAAGGCTGGCGCGGCGACGGCGCTCGTCCCGGCGCTTGGAACGGGGGATATCGCGGCGGGTACTACCGCGGATACGGGTATGGCGGATATGGCTACGGATATCCGGGCTACGGATCGAATTACTACGGCGCGACTTATTACCCGGGCTATTACAACGGCTACTACACTGGGACACCAGGCGTCTATGTCGGCGCTGGACCAGTCGGTGTGGGCGTGGGCGCTGGGGGCGCCGGAGTAGGTGTGGGCGGAGCCGGTTTTGGCTTTGGGTGGTGGTAGGACTGACCGTAATCAACCGCTTCGAGATGCGGAGGCGCGGCGATCAGGTGAGCACCGGAAGCCGCACTTAGGAACCCGGAGGGGCGCGAGTCCCCTCCGGGTTTTTGGACGTACCTCGCCGGTCGTCCATAGTGAGGCGAGCTTCCTAAAAACAAAATTCTCGTCGAATGTCGCGTCCGCTCTCGCCGTCGCCTCGGCCTTCACCGCAATTGAGCCGAGCGACGGCAGACGCGGATCGGGCAGTCCCGTCTACGGGACCCAGCTCACCTCCGGCCACACAGCGCGCCGCAATAAATCACGCCGCAGAGTTCGCGACGGCAGCAAGGACTCTGCAGACGCGGGCATGCTTGCATGCGGATTCTGCCCCGCTCCGCGTCTCTTAACTACTCGCACCATCCTGGAGGAAAGTCGGAGCACGAGGGCGACAGGATTGCTCGGAACTGAACACGGTCTTACAAAAAGGGGCAACCGAGGAATTCGGCCGGGAGGCGCCGATGTCGTTTGCGCAGAATGATCGGCCAGCACCCGCCTACTTTCGCGGCAGCAGCAAGCCCTACGTCCGCTGGTGGTGGCTCGCGGGGCCATTTTGCGAGCGCGACATCGAGACGCAGCTCTCCTGGGTCAAGCAAATGGGGTTCGGCGGCGTCGAGCTGGCCTGGCTTTGGCCGAGTTGGCTCCCCTGGTTTGATTCCGATCTCATTCCCCGCTGGCTCGGCTCCGAATGGTCGAGACTCGTCGCGCACGCCAAACGTTATGCGGATCGCATCGGCCTAGGCTGCGACTTCACGTTCGGAAGCTGCTGGCCTTTCGGCGGGTCAAGCGTTGAGGCGGATCACGCGTCTCAAACGTTCGGTGGAACTCCCACTCAGTTCCTTCGTGCTTCTTGGGAGGAGCCACTTCATCGCGACCTGTTCGTCGTCGATCATCTCAACCGGGCGGCACTGCATGCATATTTCGAGGCAATGATGCCAGCGTTTCAACCCGCACTCGAGGGGGCGTCATCCGGGTTATTCTGCGACTCGCTTGAAATCCATTCGCATGGCTTGTGGAGTCCTGCACTTTGGGACGAATTCGCTGCCGAATGCGGCTATCGCCTCGAGCCATTAAGTGACGACCTCGATCGCCATTTCGATGTTCGTTACGACTATCGAAAGTTCCTGGCCGCGGCGATGGTGCGAGAGTTCTATACGCCGTTTACACAACTCTGTCACGATCATGGCGCCTACTCGCGCGTGCAATGCCACGGCTCGCCGACCGATCTGCTGACCTGTTACTCGGCGGTCGACGTGCCGGAATCCGAGGCACTCTTGTTCGATCCGCATTTTTCGCGAATCCCTGCTTCGGCTGCCGCCCTCAGCGATCGCACTGTCGTCAGCGCCGAAACCTTCACCTGCATTTATGGCTTCACCAGCCCGCGGCACACCGACGCCTATCGCTATTGGACGCGCGAGCAAGTCGCCGACCTCAAGCTCCTGGCCGATGCCGTCATTGCCAGCGGCGTCAACCAGATCGTCTGGCATGGCATGCCTTACAACGCCGCGGGCTGCCACCATGAATTTTATGCGTCGGTCCACGTTGGTCCGGATTGCGCCTTCGTCGCCGAACTCCCCGCCTTCAACGCTTATCTCGAAAAGGTCTGCGGGTTGATGCAGTCGGGGCGAACGGTTTCTGAATTGGCCGTGTATTTGCCCAACGAAGACATGTGGATGCGCGATGCGATGCCGCGCGAGCCGCGCACTCCTGGCGCCGTCTATTGGTGGGAAATGCGGCACGTCGTCGTGCCCGAAGAGTCGCGCCCGTTCCAACCGCTGTGGATCTCCGCCACGATGTTGGCTCGCGCGGAGTTGTGGGAGGGGCACCTCGCGATCGGAACGCAATCGTTCGCTGCGCTATATCTCGACGTCGAATGGCTCGATGCAGATGCCCTAGAGCCAGTTTCAAAACCGCTTGAGGATCGTGACGGCGCAAGCCAATTCAAGGAATCCGAGAAAAAGAAGACTGTGACGCTCGTAGCGCACAACAAGGCGACGATAGTTGAACAGCCAACTGATCGAGCGTTCGACCCTCCAACGTCGTTTGTAGCGTCGAAGTGGCCGTCCGTCCTGAGTTGCCGGGCGTTTGCGGCTGCATCGGTGTGGACAAATCAGTTCAATGCAACGCTTTGCCAGCCGCTTTCGCAAGGGATCACTGTCGGCCGCTTTGTCATAAATCAATCGCTGGGGGCGCTTGCGCACGGTCCGCTTGTTCAAGAGCGGCTCAATGAGATTGACTTCCGCCGGACTGGCGCTGGCGATGTCCACGCCGAGCGGCGTGCCGCGGCCGTCGATGAGGAGCATGATCTTCGTCCCCTTGCCGCGCTTTGTTCTTGCCGACGCAAAGCCCCCTTTTTTGGCCGGGGAAAACGTGCCGTCGGCCATCGCCTCGTCCAAGCGGAGCGACTTCATTCCGTCGAGCCGGCGGAGCAGTCGGCGCCAAGCGATCTGGAAGATTCCGCTTTGAGTCCACTCGCGTAGCCGCCGCCAGCAGGTCGCTGGGGACGGAAAGTATGTTGGTAAGTCTTTCCACCGTGCACCACTGGTTAACACCCAAAGGATTCCTTCCAGGCACGGGCGCGGTGGGACGGGGGGACGCCCGCCGACTTTTTTCATCCTCCTTACAGGAAACAGATCCGCGATCAGAAGCCATTGCTCATCGGTGAGTTGCGGTTTGGGTTCCGTCCTGGACGCCCTCCAATTGCGGCCCTGATTGGGCCAATAGGAAAGCGTCAACAACATGCGAGTGCCTCCTTTCACCCGCTTCGGAACGCAAGTTTCTTGCCGGATCGTTCCACTGACAAATGGCTTTTGAAACTGGCTCTAGTCGAGATCCACCGCCTCGCCTCGGCGGGCCTCAAGGTCATTCTCACGCGTCGGCCGCGGCAACCCGGCCACCACCCGCGCGGCGATTACGAACTTACCCTCGATTCGCTTACGGCCTTGCCGAACGTCGTCGCCACGTTGGCTCAGACTGGCCTGCGACCGGTCGTATCGGGCGAGAATCTGCCCTCTTATTGGGCGCACGACAGACAGGCAACGACACGGACTTCTTCTTCGCCCATCCCAAAGCCGCGGAGGTTCGCTATCCGATGCCACACGGATTTTCGAGATGCGATGAGACGGTCCGCCGCAGGGTTACTCTGTGGTCTGCCTCGGCGTCGGCCGACGTTGAACTCGTCTTTTCGCCTTACCAGTCTCTGGTGTTGCGTTTGTCCGCAAAGGGAGAGATCACTCCGATCGAATGCGGTTATCACCCGCCTATCCCCGTCCAATTCTGATGGCGTCCCAAGCGGAACAGGACAGATGAGCTTGCTCCGTATCGGGGCAAAAAACCGGACTCGCGGGAGAGTGTCACGCCGGGGGCTCACACGGAAGATCAGCTGCGTCCTGACGGACTCGCGATCAGCTCCGTGACTGCCAAAACCACAACTCCGCCACCAAGCAGCGCGAGCACCCAATCCTGCAGGACCATACTGAGGGACAGCAGCGCCGCACCAATCGCCAGCGATGGCCAGCCGATCAGCCGATGCAAGAATGGCTTCTTTGGCTTGCCGGTGCTCATGCCGTCATTCTATGCGGCTGAGGCGCCATATCGAGGTGCGGCGGCCCGGACAGAGCTACCCGTCATTCTGCGCGACTCGGTCTTTGCGCAACTTGATCCTCTGAGCCTCTCGTTCCTTCTTCAATTGTTCCCGTTCGCTCTTGGCCTGCTGCTTCTCTTCTTTCTGACGCTGATCCGGGCCGTCATCGTCGTCGGAGCGATATGGCATAAACTCACTTCCTCGTCGTCGGAAGCCAAGCGATCGACGCCGAGGCTTCGCAAGGAACGTCACAATTGCGAATGGAGGCACGAAATCAAGTCGGAGCCGGGCGGGGCCGCGACTTAACACTTCACATCGAATTCCGGCTGATTACACATTTTGTCGATAATTCCCTGATCGTCGCTCCCCTCGACCAACACGGTGATCCCCCGCGGGAAACCGGCCTCATGGACCGCGATGACCTTATACCCCCAGTTTGCAAACTTGTCGGTGACAAATCGCTGGTCGTCGTCGCTTTCGAGGCGCAGGTCGAGTTCCATCGCGTTATCGGCGGGTCGTATTGTTTGGCAGCGAATCGGCATGACGGTCTCTTGAAGGAGTGGTCCTTACGGCGCGAGACGTGGACGCGATTCTCCAGGGTGCGCGACTTCAAAAATCGCGAACCGGGAGAAACGAAGGCGCCGCAGTGGGCGATTCAGGGAGTGCCGGATTGATAACGTCGAGTCCTTGCCTGGCTAAGAAGGTATTTTTCACGCCGACCGGTTCAAAGATCCACCTGTGGAGCAACAGTAATCACTTCTCGCGTTTCTGCCCAGCGCGAACTCAGTTTATTCCTCGGATCCCGGCAACCTTGCCCAGCAGGTAGCCGAGTTCGTCACCGTCGAGCTCGGCGACCGCGGCAAGCCGGTGAATGTTGCGAATCAAACCGCGTTTAACGCAGTGAAAGGCCTTGAAGTCGGCTTCGCCTACGGAGCGGCCTAATAGAAGGTCGTTGTGCGCGATTCGCAGTTCGCTGATACTGGGGGTTGTCCAGTTCTCGTCCAACAGGGAACCAAGAACTGCCATGAAAATGGGGCTCGTCTCGATCGCCTGGAGCTTTTGCACGCAGTCGTGATGAATCTGTTTCGTTGCCCGCATAGCCGTGGGTTCCTGAGAGCGACACTGGCTTCACGTTCTCGACCCGCCGTCCTTTTTCGCCCAGCGTCTCACTGGAAGGAGAACCGTTGTCCAACCCGGAAGTGATGCTGTAGATACAAAGTTTGCAACTGCAAAAATCATAATCGATGAACGATACCCTGGCAAGGCAAGCCGGATCCCTGCCCCGCTCGAATCGTCGGCGCCGCGGAGGCGGGTTTCATCGGTAGTACGTGATCGGTCGCCGGCTTTCGTGACGTAGAACTTCCGCAACTTCGGCAGAGAATTACAGCGGATATCCATCGCTCGCTCCGATACAACAGCAAGGCGCCCCTGCGGCCAAATGAGACCGAAGTGAGAGGATCGATCGAGTTTCGTTAACCCTGCCCTCCCATCTCCATCTCGAAAGATGTCGTCGGATTAAGGTGATCAACCAGGTTCTGATCCTTGGCGATCGAACCGAATTCCTCTTTGACCTCGTTGAACATTGCTTTCGCACCGTCGAGGTCGAGCATGAGATTGGCAATCATGCCGGCCTGAACAAATCCGATCCAGCGATGGAGTTTGGTATCAGGCCAGTCCTCGGCGTGCTCAACGATTAGGTTGCACATCCGTCGAAGATGTTTGGGACGAAGCGAGTCGGGCAGCGCGAAGCGAACGTCCTCCGTTTTGTTTTGGATGATGCTCAGACATCGCTCCGCCATTGCGACCATTAGCAATTTACCCTGATCCACGGCATCGCTCCGTTCTGCGAACTTACCCACTGCCCATAAAGAAAGCCGACGAGGCTCGTCGGCTTTCAGGTCTTCCAAAATGCGTCGAAGCTCAGACGGGTCGCACGTTTTCGGCTCTCGGCCCTTTCGGTCCACGTCCCTCGTTGTAGGAGACCCGCTGTCCTTCCTGGAGCTGCTCGTAGCCCGAATCTTCCACGTTTGATGAGTGAAAGAACATGTCCTTGCCGGTTCCGGTATCGATGAACCCGAAACCCTTGTCCGTTTTTCGCTTGATCGTACCCTGGGGCATTCTGCTCACGTTCCTAAAAAAGAATGTGCGGTGTCGCCCGAAGCTCGGGACTCTTTCACCGCACGCCTGAATTGTAGCAGTCAGAACAGTTTGGCGGCAGTGACATGAGCCCGGTAACAGCGAAAACACGGCAATACCCGACTTCGGACGTCGGCTTGCCGTCCTTTGCGTCGTACACGATCATGCTCTCGAAGAACAGAATCGTCAGCTCATCGATCGTCAGCGTGACCCGGTCGAGGTTCTTTTCCGAAATACCTGACACCCACACCAGCGATCACCGAGAACCACAAGCGGTATGTTGCCTCGTCAGCGGATTGCCGGGCCTGTGCGCAGGCTTCCACTTGTCCAGCGCGAAGAAGTGGCTCGTCCCCTAAACGATTCGTTTTGCGCAGTCTCGACCAGGATCTCTTCGAGGAAATAAAGGCTCGGATGCGCGACCCCACATTCCGGACCAGACGATCCGAGCGGATGTGGAAGATGGAAGGGCTGTTTGCCGAAGCGAAACAAAATCACAGCTTGTCCCGAGCACGTTATCGCGGGCGATCCAAGGTCCAAATTCAAGCCTATTTGAGCGCCATCGTTCAGAATCTGAAGCGGTTGGTCGCTGCGCTGTGGTGTTTGGCTGATCACGCGATCCCAAAGACACCCCCAACGACATCACCCCAACCACCCCTCTTGCCAAAAAGCCGACTTATTCAACAGGCCCGAACATTTTTCAGCATAACACTGGTCGGTGGAGCTTGCTTACAACGAGTTGGCCGGCGACGTTGCAAGCCGGTAGTTCTTTAGGATCTCTGCGGCCGTGAGACAGCGTGGATAGATTGCGACCTCGTCCAGTCCGCCTCTCAAGAAACTCGTGAGGTCGCGACAGCCGAGCCGCACGGGTGCGCTGCCCCGTCGAGGGGTGACGTTGTACGAGCGATACAGGGTCGGATCTTTGGGTGGTCCGTTTTTCAGCACGCCGTCTCGATAGATGAAGACGCCCGCGTTGTTGCCAGGCGGCTGGTACACGGCCACGACGTTGATCCACCGGCCCGGCACAATCGGTTCCTCGAAATGCGCACCGTTTCCTTCGCCTCCTTCGGCATTCCAGGCGTAGGCGGAGATTCGGTTGGGCCGGCTCGAGTCTTTCTTGTAGAAGCGGAAGCCCCACTCGAAAGACCCCGCGTCACCTTTACCAAGCCAGTGGATGTATTCCGCGCGGGGCGCGGTTGGAAAGCTGAGCACATCGGGGCGCAGCCAGGCCTGCACCGTCAGCCCCGACGCGCCGATGCTGAACGCACTTTGGCTGGGAATCTTGACGTAGGATCTGCCGTCGAGCCCGATGGCCGTGTTGGCGTCACGCCGGATCGCTCCAGGTTCACTGAATGTGGGTGGTCCGTGGTAAATGCCGTTGTTCTGGTGGCCAGACCAATCAAAGGTCGTCGGCCCGCTCGTCTCGCTCAAGCGCCAATATCCCACCGGCCCGAGAGAAATCACTTGTTGGCAGTAAGGCGAATTGCCGACGGGCGCTGGCGCGGCCGACCTCCTGCCGCAACGGCTGCTCGGTGGCTCGTCAGGGCGATGCTGGCACAACCGGCGCCGCCGGCCAGTTTCAACCACTCGCGTCGAGTCAGATCAGAGGTGATCATAACGTCGCTCTTTCTGGATTTTTGGGCCCGTTTGAATGTGTGGCACCGACGACGGATTGGCAACTCCGGCCCCCTGGGCCGCGTGAACGAAGCATTGCGAGTCGTCCAGTTTGGCCCTTGGGGGACCGGAGGACTGTGGAGGCTTTTGCATCGGCAAACGGTCAGCGAGCTGTCAATGGTGCCGATTCGGGGTTGCCTTTTGTGCGGGCTCGCTATCGGCGAAATTCGGCCCCATTCTCGGGGTGCGATTCCTGTCGGCTTTGTTGGCGGGCCGGCTTGTTTACGGTGCGCGTGTCGGCTCGTCTCTTAGCACCGCCGGGCGGGCGCGTGTCGGCTCGCCTTTCGGCAACGCTGGGCGCGTAAGGTGGCCTGGCAGTGCGGACAAGGTTGTTCCTCACAATGGCCTCTCCACGCGGGCTGCGAAAGAACCCGTGCACGCGCCCGAGGAATTGGCGATTGAGCTGCGCGAGCTGGAGCAACCGCGGCAGCTCGCTACACTGCGCGAAGGTTATGTTCACCTGCAGGATTCGCGAAACCGGATCGAAGATCGTGAGGCTTCGGGGAATCGCCACGAATCCGCTTGGATTGGCGATCAGTACGTACTCGCCGGAACCCGCGACAGAGAGGAGATCCTGCACAGTTCCAATCGGAACGCCACCCAACAGGAATGCGGTTGAACCGATGATGTGGCTGCCACGAATCAGATTCAGACTCGGGACGCCGGGCACTGGGACTGGTTGCACCCCGGCCACTGGAACCGGTTGGGCTCCAACGGGTGGGACTGGGCCTGCTGGGACGGGTTGAACCGGCGCTGCCGGGAATGGTTGCACTGGAGCTGCTGGGAGCGGTTGGACCGGAGCCGCTGGGAGCGGCTGGGCTGGCGCCGCTGCGAGCGGTTGACCTGCGGCCGGGGGGTCAGGTTGCAATGGGGGCGCTGGGAGCGGTTGATCTCCGGCGGCGGGTTGCGGTTGGGATTCCGGCGCTGGCGCGGCTTGTCCGAAGGAGGCTTGAAGTCCCGACAGCGCTAAGAAGCCGGCGAGAAAGATTGCGGGAAATGAGCGGGCGGCGTTCATGATTCGTTCCTTATGTTTTGCGGCGCGTCCGGTGACGGAAGGCGCGAGCGTAAGTGGGGGTGGCACGACGTGACAGGGTCGCGTCTGCCACACCTCGACAGATTGGAGAGGGCCAATGCGCCCCGGGGACCGGACAAACGGTCCCCGGGGCGTTGCGCATCGTTGGAACACAACTGCTGGGCAGTTATTGGTCTGGTTACTTCCTCTTGGAGGGGTTGGATTTGAAGATAGGCGGGCCAGGGGGAATCGCGTTCGCTTGCGTCAGTTGCACAAAGACCTCGTAGTAGCCGATGTTGTCACCGTACGCGAAATCCCAAGCCAGCATGTAGAGGGGGTTGTTCGACTGGCAAATGGCAGTGTTGGTGTTTTGCTGGCCAATGAAGAAAAACGGGACCAGGGAAGTCTCCGACTTGTAAACGCTCGGCAGACCTCGCGGCTGACCAACGGCAGAGGGGATCGTTGCCCAGTAGGAGCGGTGGTTATGATCGGCACTGTAATAGGCGCCGTTCCCTTGAGGCATGCACACAACGACTCCCCCCTCTTCGAGCCCATAACCATGCGTTGACGGCTCAACTCCGAAGGCGTCTCGCAACTTCCCTGGGCTATTGTCCCCGACGGCTCCGAAGAGGTTCGCGGCCTGCTGCCCAGCAGCTTCAATGGGCTGACTAACTTGCGCTCCTGGGACCAGCGCCCCGACGACGGCCGCAGTGCCGTCGGCGACGAGCCCGAGGAAGCTGGACAACGTCGAGTTGCCCGTGTTTTTCGAGAAGGAAGCGAGCCCCGAGGCGCTCGTGACCTGGACTTGATCGCCTGTCTGCAGACCGGTAATCGAGACGCCCAGCGGGTCGGCAGCGTTGACGAAAACGACCATCAAAACGGACGGCGTCGACCGGTCCCAATTGAATGTCGTGCCCGTTCCCGCGGGTGGGCTACCCACTGTGTCCAGCGTCGAAGTGCTCTGTTGACCCGTGGCGAGCTTGATGGCCGGCACACGTTGCGCCTTATGCCCGGTGAGCGATTCCTTGAGCTGGAGGAAGGTGGCGCCTGACGGCGAGACGGTGGCCGTGGCCTTCTTTGCCGACCCACCCTTAGGCTGGCTCACGGACGTTGCGGACGCCGCGGCGAGCGGGATCCGGGCGCTCTTGGTAATTGCCGCCTGGATGGACTTGAAATCGGCGCGAACGTGCGTTGCCGCGGCAAAAGTCATCGCGACTGCCAGGCTCGTAGCCAACATCCGACCGAGACGAATGCGTGTCATGGGTTTCTCTCGCTTTCTGGAACATGGTCCGGTTTGTGCAAATGGTCGTTCCGAGATTTCGGGCTCCGTTGCTCCGCCGCCTACCCATGCGACGTCCGTGCGACAACCTGTCGAGAGAAAAAACAAGACCCCGAAAACAGGCTGGGAACACCCGTGCCGCTTCAATTTCGTGTCGAGAATTGGTTCGAGTCCCGTATGCCGTCGCCGGTATACTCGTCTGAATGTGCGACGTGACCGCCATTCTCTCGGCGATCAATCAGGGCGATCGTGTCGCCGCCGAAAAACTGTTGCCGCTGGTCTATGACGAACTGCGCAAGCTGGCGGCGCAGCGAATGTCGCAAGAACGGCCCGGGCAAACTCTCGACGCGACGGCTCTGGTCCATGAGGCGTATGTGCGGCTGGTCAAGGTCCGCGAGCCGGGGCAATGGGAAGGGCGCGGGCACTTCTTTGCTGCTGCGGCCGAGGCCATGCGACGAATCCTCGTCGAAAACGCTCGCCGCAAGCGGCGGCTCAAGCATGGTGGGCAACTGCACCGCGTTCCTGTCGCGGATGTCGCTGGCGAGGACGAAGACAGTCGCTTACTGGCTCTCGACGATGCATTGACGCGGCTCGCGGCGGAGGACCGCCAGGCCGCTCAAGTCGTGCAAATGCATCATTTCGGTGGATTGAGCCACGAGGTGTGGCCCAATCCCTGGGGCTGACCGTCTACCGGGTTCGCCAAAAGTGGACCTATGCCCAAGCCTGGCTGCGGGACGATCTCAAGCGCTGAAATTGGGCCAGGTTTTCGATTTTTTCGACACGTTGCTCTGTGGACGTCGCATGGAGAGGTGATTCGCCAAAAAGGAAATCCATGCAGATTGATCCGCGCGCGTGCAGGCCGTCTTTCACGCAGCGGTCGAAGCCAAAGACCCAGTCGAGCGGGCTGCGATCGTAAACGGGCAGTGCGCGGGCGACGATGAACTGCGAGCGCGAGTCGAGGCGCTACTGCGAGCGCATGACCAATCCGGCGAGTTGCCCGACGTCGGGACTCTGGACTTTGCGGGCGAACGGCAAGCGACCGTCGTCGGGCCGACAACCTCCACCGCGGGCAAGATCATCGCCGGCCGCTACAGGCTGCTCGAAGAGATCGGTGAAGGAGGAATGGGAACGGTCTGGGTTGCCGAGCAGCTGCAACCCGTTCGCCGGCGCGTAGCGCTGAAGCTCATCAAGCCGGGCATGGACAGCCGGCAGGTGCTGTCGCGCTTCGAGGCTGAGCGGCAAGCGCTGGCTGTCATGGACCATCCCAACATCGCCAAAGTGCTCGATGGCGGGGCCACGGACCAGGGGTCACCGTTCTTTGTCATGGAATACGTCAGGGGAATGCCGATCACCCAGTTTTGCGACGAGGCCCGGATCACCGTCGAGGGGCGCCTGGCACTGTTCGTGCAAGTTTGCCAGGCCGTTCAGCACGCTCATCAGAAGGGGATCGTCCACCGCGATTTGAAGCCGTCGAACATCCTGGTTTGCCTCTATGACGGTCATCCGGTTCCCAAAGTAATCGACTTCGGTCTGGCCAAGGCAATCAATCAGCCCCTTACTGAAAACAGTCTGTACACGGCGCACGGCGTCATGGTCGGGACGCCTTTGTACATGAGCCCCGAACAGGCCGAGTTCAATAACCTCGACGTCGATACGCGGACCGATATCTATTCGCTTGGCGTGATTTTGTACGAGCTCTTGACCGGCACGACGCCCCTCGATCGGCAGCGATTCAAAGAAGCCGCCTGGCAAGAGATCATGCGACTGATCAAAGAAGAGGAGCCAAGCAGGCCGAGCACCAAGCTCAGCGGCTCGGGCTCCTTGCCCTCGGTTGCCGCGCAGCGAAGCCTGGAGCCAGACCAGCTCACGCGTCTCATCCGCGGTGACCTCGATTGGATCGTGATGAAGGCGCTCGAGAAAGAGCGATCCCGGCGGTACGAAACGGCCAATGGATTCGCCCGCGACCTCCAGCGCTACCTGGCTGACGAAGTGGTCGAGGCGCGGCCCACATCAACAACCTATCGGCTCAGGAAGTTCTTCCGCCGCAACAAAGGTCTGGTGCGGGCGGTTGCAGCAGTGTTCTTATTGCTGGTAGCAGGGATCGTGGGTACATCCTGGGGGATGCTGCGCAGATAGGGCCCGGCGAGAAGCGGAGGACGCGCGTATTGCGGAAGCGGCCGAACGCCAGCGCGCCGTCGCTGCTGCTGCTGCGGAGAAGGAAGCGAAGGAGACGGCGCAGGAGCGCGAGGCGGAAACGCGGGCCGTTCTGGACTTTGTCGAAAGAAAGATCTTCGGCGCGGCTCGGACGGAGGCGGAAGGCGGCCTGGGCCCTGAAATTACTCTTCGCCGTGCCATTGAAGCAGCCGTGCTGTTCGTGGATCAGGGATTTGACAAGCAACCGCTGATCAAGGCCCGCTTACGAATGGCACTGGGTACGTCGTTTTACTTTCTCGGTGATGGAAAGGCCGCGGCTGATCAATATGGAAAGGCCCGCACGATTTACACGAGCCAACTCGGCCCGGACCATCGTGACACTCTCCGGAGCATCGACAACCTGGCCAACGCCTATGCTTCCCAGGGTCGGCAGTCCGAAGCCCTCAAGCTCCGCGAAGAAGCGGTGGCGCGGGAAAAAGCCGTTTTTGGGCCCGACGATCCCGAAACTCTGGGAGCCATGAATAATCTGGGTGCGAGTTATTCATCGCTGGGCCGTCACGCCGACGCGCTCGAAGATCTTGCAGGCGACGCTCGAATTGCGCAAGGCCAAGGGTGGTCCGAACGATCCCGAGACTCTCCGTACCTCTTACAACCTGGCGCGGGCCCTTGCCGGCCTGGGGCGGACTGCCGAGGCGGTCAAGCTTCACGAGGAGACCCTCGCTCGGCGCAAGGTCATCCTCGGTCCCGATCACCCCGACACGTTTTGGAGCATGACCAACCTGGCCGATGGCTATGTCAAGCTCGGTCGGAAAGCCGACGCCCTCAAGCTTCAAGAGGAAACGCTGACGCTTCAAAAGACCAAGCTCGGACCCACTCACCCCGATACACTCGCGAGCATGAACAATCTGGCGATGAGCTACGCCGGCGCCGGGCGGCGACAAGAAGCTGCGAAACTCTTTGGCGACGCCTTTGTGCTGCTAAAGGCCAAGAAGGGAGCCAGCCACCCGCATACGCTCCAGGCCATGTACAACGTCGCGTGGATTCATGCCCTGATGATTCCCGATATAAACGACCACGCCAAGCAAGCCGACCTGGCTGTGACCTTGCTCCAGCAGGCGGTTGACGCGGGGTTCCAGGACGTCGAATTGATCAAGAAGGATACGGACCTCGACGCCCTGCGCGATCGTCCTGACTTCAAGAAACTGCTTGACCGGCTGGAAGCCAAAGCTTCAGCGGGAAAAAAGTGACTGCAGGCGCGCAACCAACATGGGGCGCCAAGGATCGCGCACTCGTGCTGTTTGCAAAACAAGTCGACACCATCGCGGAATTGGTTCGCATGAGGCCGACTCACAACGACTTTAAGAATGATCAAGTCATTGCCCTGTCCGAGTTGGCTTCCGCCCAAAACAAGTTTTGGAGCGGTGACTGACGCCGCCCCCGCAGCACCTGAATGAGCCGCACGATCGCTCCGGCCATCGCTGGCAACGGATAGCCCAAGGCTATCAATGGGAGCCGGCCAACGCCCTGTCGCATTCCGGGAAACTCAATCCTTTTGCCCAATCCCCGTCAAACCACCCAGTTTCTGAAAACTCGTTGCCGAAGATTTGGAAACGCTGTGAAGACGGTCGGCGTCCAATATCAAGACGCACATCAAGTCTGACAGCAGAGCAATTCCGTGATCGCCTCTTCCGACGGCGCTCGCCTTGTCGGAAACGCTCGGGTCAGCACGGAAGGCCAAGAGTTGGCTCTCCAACTCGATGCCCTGCGAAATCACGGAGTCGCGAACGAGCGGATCTTCACCGACAAGGCGTCGGGCGCAAGCGCGACCGACCAGCGCTCGATGCCTGCTTCCGCGAGCTCCGCTCGGGCGACATCTTGCTGGTCTGGCGTCTGGAACGGCTCGGAAGATCCGCACGCCACCTGGTCACCTTGATCGATCAGCTTGAGGTTGGATTCCGGTCCGTCTGCGACGGCGCCATCGATACGACAACGCCCTAGAGCCAGTTTCAAAACCGCTTGAGGATCGTGACGGCGCAAGCCAATTCAAGGAATCCGAGAAAAAGAAGACTGTGACGCTCGTAGCGCACAACAAGGCGACGATAGTTGAACAGCCAACTGATCGAGCGTTCGACCCTCCAACGTCGTTTGTAGCGTCGAAGTGGCCGTCCGTCCTGAGTTGCCGGGCGTTTGCGGCTGCATCGGTGTGGACAAATCAGTTCAATGCAACGCTTTGCCAGCCGCTTTCGCAAGGGATCACTGTCGGCCGCTTTGTCATAAATCAATCGCTGGGGGCGCTTGCGCACGGTCCGCTTGTTCAAGAGCGGCTCAATGAGATTGACTTCCGCCGGACTGGCGCTGGCGATGTCCACGCCGAGCGGCGTGCCGCGGCCGTCGATGAGGAGCATGATCTTCGTCCCCTTGCCGCGCTTTGTTTTGCCGACGCAAAGCCCCCTTTTTTGGCCGGGGAAAACGTGCCGTCGGCCATCGCCTCGTCCAAGCGGAGCGACTTCATTCCGTCGAGCCGGCGGAGCAGTCGGCGCCAAGCGATCTGGAAGATTCCGCTTTGAGTCCACTCGCGTAGCCGCCGCCAGCAGGTCGCTGGGGACGGAAAGTATGTTGGTAAGTCTTTCCACCGTGCACCACTGGTTAACACCCAAAGGATTCCTTCCAGGCACGGGCGCGGTGGGACGGGGGGACGCCCGCCGACTTTTTTCATCCTCCTTACAGGAAACAGATCCGCGATCAGAAGCCATTGCTCATCGGTGAGTTGCGGTTTGGGTTCCGTCCTGGACGCCCTCCAATTGCGGCCCTGATTGGGCCAATAGGAAAGCGTCAACAACATGCGAGTGCCTCCTTTCACCCGCTTCGGAACGCAAGTTTCTTGCCGGATCGTTCCACTGACAAATGGCTTTTGAAACTGGCTCTAGTCTAATACCGTCAACGCCTCAAATAGGACGATCGACAGCCCCAGAGCCGCAAGCGACTTGCGCCCAGTCCGGGCCAATTCCACGGCCGCCAGAACAGCCAATCCCGTGTGACCGGAGAAAAGAGTCGGTCGAAACGCCGTACGTCACCAGGAGCGTTGGCACGCCGGTGTTGTGCCAAATCATCTCCGGCGGCGCGGGAAGCGCGCAGAGCATCTGGCAGAGTTGTCGCAAGGCAAACAGCATGAGCAGCCCCAGGAATGGGCGAACAGTTCGTCCGAAAAGAGTGGCCGCCAGCAAGGACACGCCGACCACGTCGATCACTGCCGAACTGATGATCAGCAGCGTATTGGCCGCCTGCGGATGCGCTCGGAATGCGTCGTGCAAGCCGGCCGTCCGTTGATGCACGA
Organism: uncultured Planctomycetaceae bacterium; assembly: GCA_963800135.1. Taxonomy (GTDB): domain Bacteria; phylum Planctomycetota; class Planctomycetia; order Planctomycetales; family Planctomycetaceae; genus DASPSM01. The sequence goes on from CAWCZR010000008.1 coordinate 179,507, forward strand.
CGTCGCCTACGCCGCTGTCGGAGAACTCGCGCTGACCGATTAGCGACTGCGTCCAGAACCACGCTCCAAGCCCCGCAGCGACGAAGGCGGCACGCAACCACCATGGAGCGACGGTTGCTGCCGGCGTCGCTGGCACCAATCCGCTCGAAGCGGGTGGTCCCGTCATGATGAAAACTTCAGCACATCTCATCGGCCAAGCCATTTTGGTTGATTTTCGCATCGAACACGGCCACACTTGCTGGGGATCGGCAAGGGCCGCTGTACGGACTGTCGTTTCGTCACCCAATGTTCGTATCGTTAATCCGACCGCTCTCGATTGCCCCGATTTGATTTCACGCAAGGGCTCCGAAGCTCTGAGGAAGGGGCATCCTTGCTCGCAACCTGCACGGTTCGGGCCTGGGAGATTCCGCGAGATGGACTCCGAGAGGTCTCAAATCATCGTCCACTGGAAAACGAGCCTTGGCCACTTCGCGGGTGCGGCGGCCACCATGCTCGGCTACAACGGTCGGCGAGCACTGGCGATTCCAGCGCGCGGTCTTGAGCAAGTTGCTACTAAATCTTGGGAGCTTGCGCCCGGCGTCGATGAACCCTACCCCCCTATTTGCATTTCTGAGTCCCACTTCGGTCGCATCCTCGGTAGCGCACCCCCATACCAATCCGTCGCCAGTGTCACCGCGGACATCCGCAGAGATCGTCATTACGGCGGCCCGACTCGGGCATTCTTGCTCCGAGACGCTTTGTTGTTTCGACAGCACGTTTATTGCGGTCTTTACCGGGGGGACCTGTATTCCACGCTCGGCTGGCAGGCTCTCCGGCGGGCGGAAACAGGAGAGCTCTCTCACTCCATTCTCGCGACGACCTATTCTGGGACTCGGTGGTTTGGACATTTCCTGCATGACGAGCTACCCCTACAAGAGCTGATTTCGAGCCTCGGGGTGGGCGTTGGACACCTTCGTCCGACTTATAAACACGAGCCCGGCTGGAGAGCTGTGCTTGGCGTGAAGGCTCCGCCATCGTATGCGTCGTTGCGCGTGCGTGAGCTAATCTTGATCGACGACTGCGGTCAGAATCCGGCCAAGCGGAGCCGTTACCAGAAGCTTCGCGCTCGACTTTCGGGATTTCCGCGCGGTCACGATCGAATATTCCTGCGACGTAGCCGCTCACCGGGAAGTGAAGACCGGCACATCGTCAATTCCGAAGAAGTGGAGGAGCGGCTCGTCCGGGAAGGATTTCACGTAGTCGACACCGGGCAAATCACGGTCGACGAGATGCTGAAACGTTGCATGGGAGCATCGATCGTCGTGAGTGTTGACGGGTCGCACGCCGCACCCTCCTTTTATTTTGGCCGTCGCGGGGCCTGTTTGTTGTTCATTTATCCCCCGAAGCGGGTCAGCGTTCTCCTGCCGCGTTTGGCTCAGTTTTATGGCATGATTGGCGCGATGTTCATTGCTGAGCCAGTGAGTGGAAGCGACTCGGAGTTCCGCGTCGACCCCGACGAGCTGATGCGCGAAATTGATGCTTGCAGCCGTGCGCGCACCGCGGCGAGCGATAACCTCGGGCCCATCTGGCCCGCGTTAGACTGTGGCGAGGACGATAGTGGCCCGTTCCGAGCTGCTGTCGATGCGAAGATCGGGGTTAGATACTCGTCGCACCCGGAGCGAACAAGCCCGCTTTAATCGCGACCAGATCGTCCACAACCGTCGGCGTGTCTAGCGGAGCCGAAGGCCGAGAGGACTCGTTGGGTGGACTGCTCATCTCGGTCAAAGTCAAACCAGGTAATCCCGGCTGGCTCCATTCGGCAAAGAAGGCATCCGTTTGAGAATGGGACCCGTCCGTCGCAGGCAATCCCGTTATTTGCGGACTCGAACTCGAAACGGCAAGGTCCATCGCGGTTGGAAAGAGTCCTGCAAGTGCCGCCGCAGGAGTCGCCGATGGACCGGGGATGGCGGCACCCATCGCGGCCGGCGTGTAGATCTCGACCCCGTTGATCAGGGCATTGTTCACAACAGATGTGAAGCTGATGGTGATCGTACCTGTCGAAGAGGCGCTGACCGTGAACAATTTGGCCAGGGCGATGTTCACTCCGCCGGCGGCTGACCAGATGTCAAAATTGCTCAGCACCTTCGTGCCGTTGATGGCTACATTAAAGACCCGCGATCCGGCGGTGTTGAAGACGTACTCGACGAAATCCAGTCGCACGACATAGCTAGCGCCGGCCGTCAGATTGGGAATGGTGTAGGTGAGGTTGCCGTAACGTCCGTGTTGCAGGACGCTCTGGGGCGGCGGATTAGTCACGCCGCTCGTGTTGATGGCGGCCTTGGTGCCGGCCGAGACAGTGCCGCCGCTGAAATCGGTGTCGGCGACGAACGAGCCCGAGGCCGGGCCACCGGCAGAGATCGCGAGGACGAGCGAGCCGGTTTGGGGCGCTTGCGGCGTGGCCGATACCTCATTCGACTTGCCGCTTTGCAGGCTGCCGTTCAGCGCGGTGACGTAGTAGAAGTACTGCGTGCCGTTGACAGCGGTGCTGTCGGTAAAGGTGCTGGCGTTGACGTTGGTCCCGGCCGACAACAGCGATTCGCTGCCGCTGCTGGTGCCACGGTAAACGTCGTAGCCGGTCGCGCCGCTCACCGGTGTCCAGCTCAGCGCGACCTGATTATTTCCGGCGGTAGGCGTCAAGCCGGTGGGGGCCGCTGGTGGGGTTGCGGTGCTCGAGTAGAGCTCGATTCCGTTGATCATGGAATTGTTCACGACCGACGTGAAGGCAATTGTAATTTTGCCAGCAGAAGAGGCCGTGGCACTAAACGACTTGGCCAGGGCAATGTCCTCCCCGCCGGCCGCCGACCAGATGTCGAAATTGCTCAGCACTTGTGTGCCGTTGATGGCCACATTGAAGACACGCGATCCGGCGGCGTTGAACGCGTATTCGACGAAATCCAGTCGCACGGTATAGCTGGCGCCGGGTGTCAGACTGGGGATGGTGTAAGTCATGTTGCCGTAGCGGCCGTGTTGCAGGACGCTTTGAGGTGGGGCGTTGGTCACGCCGCTGGTGTTGATGGCTGCCTTGGTGCCGGCCGACACCGTGCCGCCGCTGAAATCGGTGTCCGCCACGAACGAGCCCACGGCCGGGCCACCCGCGGAGATCGCCAGGACCAGGTTGCTGCCCTGGGCCGACACTTCGTTGGATTCTGGCGCTTTCACCGAAGGGTGCGACCGATGGCGTCGCCAGGCTCTGTGGATCGACCGACGTGACTTCGTAGTAGTACGTCGTGCCGGCGGTCACGGTGCTATCGGTAAACGAAGTGGCGGTTAATCCGGTGGCCAAGGGCGTGGCGGTTTCGCCGCCCGCGCTGGTGCCGCGGTAGACGTTGTACGTCATGTTCGGTGCGCCCGGCGGCGCAGTCCACGTCGAGCGCCACCTGGCCGGGGCTAGCGACGGCAGACAGGTTTGTAATGGCGGGGGAAACCGTGTACAGGTCGGCGCCGGTCCGGTCGGCATTGCCGGAAATATTCCAGGCCTCGATGTGATAGTCGTAATTGGTGCCGGGGGTCAGGCCGCTGTCGTCGTAGGTGGTCGCGGTGGGCGGCAAGGAGGCAATCTGCGTAAACGTGCCTCCGACGACTTCGCGGAAAATCTTGTAGACATCGGCGTTGGTGGCGTTGTTGGTCCACGCCAGGTCCACGGTCGTCGTCGTGATCAAGGTCGCATGACCGTTTGAAGGTGTGGCGGGCGGTGCCGGGATGACCGCAGTCACGGGGTTGGAATAGGCCGTGGTGACGGTGTTGTTCAGCGCCTGAACGCGATAGAAGTACGTGTTGTCGGCCACGACGGTGGTGTCGACGTACGTCGCCGTGGCAGCCGTGGTGGCGGGGACGGAAAACGTGGTCACGTTTTGGGAAAAGGCCGCGTTCGTCGCTCGCTCGACGGTGAAGCCCGTCCCGGTGGTGGAATTGGTGTTCCAGGTCAGCTGCACCTGGGGCCCATCTTGTGGAGTGCCCACCAGGCCGCTCGGGGCATTGAAGGCAACGGTGCCCGGCTGGGCCGCCGCCGACACCTCGGCGGGGGGCGCACTTTCGGCGGTCGGGTCTGTGGGGCTCGCAGCGTTCGGATCGACCGCGGTCACCTCGTAGTAATACCTGGTGCCGGGGACTGCCGACCCGTCAACAAACGAGGTGCCGGCGATGGCGGTCCAAGCGGGCGTGGTCCCCTCGCCCCCACTGCTCGTAGCTCGGTAGACGTTGTAGTTGACAGCGCCCTGGTCGGCAGTCCAGTTGATGGTGACCTCGCCCGCGCCGCCGGTGGCGGTTACGCCCGTGACCTGGCCCGGCAGAGTGTCTACGGCGATGGTTGTCGCGCCGGAAGGGCCATTGGAGTTCAGCGCATCGACCTCGAAGATGTACGGTGAGCCCGGTGTCAGCCCCGTGATGTCGTAGCTAGTCGTGGTGGGAGCCAGCCCGGTCACGATCACCTGGGAGCTGTTGCTGCCCAGCTGCTTGAGGATCTTGATGCCGGTCGCGTTGGTGGCGACATCGGTCCACGAGAGATCGACCTCGGTCGTGGTGATGTTCGTTGCTGTCAGGTTCGTCGGCGGTGCGGGGGGCGTGACAGTCGAGGCCTGAAAGACGTTGGAAAACGCCGAGTTGCCGGCCGCGTTGCTGGCTTCAACTTCGTAGTAGTAGGTGTTACCTGGGCTCAGCGACGTGTCGTGATAGGTCGTCACCGTGGCGCTGACCGAAGCGATCTGGCTAAAGTTGACCCCGTCGGTCGAACGGTCGATCAGGAAGTTGGTGGCGTTGTTGGCATTATTGGTCCAGCTGATGTCGATCTCGCTGCCAGAGATGACCGTCCCCGTGAGATTGGACGGAGCGGCTGGCAGTGTGGACGCAGTCGGACTGTAGGTCCAAGTGAGGATGTTCTGCACCGCCGTCGAGCCGCCGGTGCCGCCGGTGAACCCGACATAGCCCGTGTTGCTGCCAATCACTTGCGGGATGTTGACGGTGTAGGCCTGGCTGGCGGAGGCATTCGTGGTGGTGTCGGTGATGGTCACGTTGAGCGTCGTACCGTCGTAGCTCATGACGACCTGGAACACGTCGCCGCTATGCAAATTGATGCCGGTCGTGGAGAGGTCGATGTCCGGCGTGGTCGGCGAGGCGCCGTCGGTGTACTCGCCGGTCGAGTCGGTGCCTTCGCCGGAGTTGTTATACAGATCGAACTTGACGGCTACGCTTTTGGCGATCCCCGGTGTGCCGCCCGGAGCGTCCGGTCCATACCCGAGACCGCCGCCGGTAGGACCCAGAGCCGTGGGCCCATCGCCCTCGATGGTAAACGTGAACCCGTCGGCGTTGGGATTGGTAAGCTGGAAAGTGAACTGATTGGAGAACTTCGTGACGTCGACCGCGTTGGTGGAGAAGACGCTGCCGGCTTCGTTGCCGCCGCCATCGGTCAGCTCGGCGCTGGTGCCGTTGATCTTGGCGCTGCCGTTATAAGTGAGCACTCCACTGGAATTGGCGAAACCGCTCGAGAAGTCCAGAACGCTGGCCTGGCTGGTCGTGGTGGCATTGGCAACGTTCGAGAACGCGGATGTTCCCTTGGAGTTGAATGCATCGATCTCGAAATAGTACTTCGTCGAGACCTGGAGACTTCCCACGGCAAACGATGTCGCGCCGGCGCTGGCCGTCCCGACCTGAGTGAAGTTGGTTCCATCGGTCGATTGGAGGATGTTGTAGCCCGTGGCTGAGCTCGGGGCCGTATCGTTGTCGGTCCAGGTCAAATTGATCACGCTGCCGGAAAAGGCGCTGGCAGACAGGTTGCTAGGAGCGGCCGGCGGGGCCGTCGCCTGTTGAAGCAAGCCGTAAACCACCAAAGAGTTGGTGGTGCCGACAAAAACTTCGCCGTCCGCCACCGTCGGCACCGTGAATTTCACGGCCGATCCGAGGGAATCGCGGCTGTTGGCCGCCTGGGCGCTCGTGTAAATCTCGGAGCCGTAGCCGGCACTGGCGCTGTAGGCGCGGAGCTGGTTGGTTCCGGGGCCGGCGATGTCCCAGACGATCGCATTTCCGCCGCTGGAGTTGGTCGAGATGGTCGGCGTGGAGCCGGGGAACGGGTAGCTGTCGGTCGACTGAGTGGTGGAGGTGCTGGACATCACGCCGTCGGACACCGTGAAGGTCCGCGCCTCGTCGCCGTAACCGCCCACGTAGTAAAGCACGCCGTTGTAAAACGTCGGAGTATCGAGCGAGCCGTTGATGGCGCCCGTGGCGGTCTCCTGCACGACATTATCGGTGCCGGAGTTGCCATCACCAGCCGCATCGCCGCCGTAGCCGCCCATGTCATTGCGGTCGATGAGATAGATGCGGCCTTCCTTGCCCGAACCCACCAGCAGGTCGGGATGCGCCGCGCTGCCGGCCGAAGCCGGCAGCAACAGCGGAGCGCCGGACCCCAGGTCGGTATCGCCGGCGCTCAGGTTGCCCTCGTTGATGGGCGTGAAGTAATCCTGAACGTGCATGCCCCAGCCGTTGATGTTGTTGGTCGCGTCCAGGCTGCCGGCGGCGGGGGTGCTGCCATCGATTTCCACTTTCACAAACGAATCGCCGTAATCACCGTCGCTGGGGATCATCAGACTCGAGTTGAACGGCGACTGTGTCAGAGTCGTGTCAAAAGTGCCGTTGCCGGTTTCAAAATAGAGATACGTATTGCCGTTGACCGTTTCGTAAGCCAGGGTTCCGCCACTCTGCCATATGCCGTCGTCGCTGCCGTTGGGATTGACATTGAAGACAGCCGTGAGCGCGAGTGTCGATTCCGAGTAGCCTAGGATCCAGCCGTGATAGGGACCGTTATCGCCGTGGGACGCGTACGCCAGGTAGATGTTGCCGTTGACCAGAGTGAGACCGGGCCGATCCAACTGACGGAGCGCATCGAATTTCACCACGCCGCCGCTGCTGCCGGCGCCGGTGCCCTCGACACTCGGCCCGCTGACGACAGTGTCGCCGATGGAATCGGCGATCAGGACTTCCTTAGTGATGGCGCCGCTGCCGAGATTAATCGCGTAAAGGTGGTGCTCGAAGTGCGTTCCATCGCTGGCCACCTCCTGTGACTTGGCCTCGACAAAGATCGTGTTCGTGGTCGGGTCGATCACCGGCGTGGCCGTGATGCCGATCTCCGGCGAGATATCGCCGCTGTTGACCGCGCTACTTGGGACCGCCGTGACGGTGCCGCCGTGCTCGGGAGTCAGCAAGGCATCCTGCCAAAGAATCGTGCCGGTACTGGAATCGATGGCATAGAGGCTATCGTTCTGCGTGGCGACAAAGACGACGTTGTGCGTCCCCTGATTCGCCCCCGTCGTGATGACGACGTTCTCCATGTAGAGCGGCTCGGCGTAGACCTGGCCGTCGACCGTAGTGGAGAACAGCTTCCCAAAGCTGGTCGAATTGACGTTGGCCGGGGTCAGGACGGTTTCGTTCGAATTGACGCCGGCGCCAATGGTCGAAGCGGGACTTGTCGCGGGGATGGCCTGGTGATAGCCCGTCACGTTCGCCGAGAGGAGCAAGCGAGTTTCGAGCTTTTCCAGTCGGACCAGAGCGTTGCTGCGGGAGGTCCGGCGGCGAAGACTCTTGCGACGGAACTTGAACAGGTTCCAGTTGCTCGGCGCGCGTTGGGCCAGAGGAATCATCTGCTGAGGTTCCCTTGGCCCGAAGAACTGAACCAATCGACGCGGCCCGAACGGGCCGGCGCGGTGAAGGCTAAGACATTCGCCGCGGCAGTTCAAGCAACTTGGAGGGTTCGTTCAAGATTTAACGAGTACTTCATCGGGGCTCGGGTGCTCGCCGTCGACTTGGATCCGCGCGTCTCGTTGTAGAGTGCGAGGGCCCCTCCGCTGTCAGGTAAGCGACGACGCGGCTGTTCCGTCCGGCTGCCTCATCAGAAACACCATGCCGCGAACTGCTTCGAGACCCTCTCCCAATCGCAGAGTCGCCTCGCGGTGGCCGACCGGTTGCAGACCGGACTCCCGCGCCAGGGTCGCGATGTACGCTGGAGATTGCGCGTAGCGTCGCGTGGGCAGGAGCCGATAGTCTTCGGGACCGTCCCACACTTCGATCGTGAAGGCGCACAAGCCGCCGGGACGGAGAGCACTTTGGATTGAGGTCAAGACGCACCGCAGGTCACCGATGTAAATGAAGACGTCGGCAGCGAGGATCAGGTCGTAACCGGCCCCCAAGGTGCTGAGGGCCTCAGTGATGTCGCACTGAAGCAGGGTGTTGTACACGCAGCGGCCATCGGGCATCGTGCGCCGCGCCGCATGCTCCAGCATCCGAGGAGAGAGGTCGACGCCGGTAATCGTCCGTGCGATCGTCCGGAACGGCACGCCCGTCATCCCTGTTCCGCACCCCAGGTCGAGCACGTCCCAAGGGAGTGGTCGTCGTTCGCCCAACGGCACTTCGTTGATGATTTCCGCCAGCAATTGCGGGCCAAGGTAGCCGAGCGTCTCATAGAGGTGGGTATCGAACCGGTCGGCGTAGCCGTCGAAGAGAGGAATGAGGTAGTCGTGCGGGCACGCCTTCACGTCGACCTGTGTCTCACCGGCTCGGGCCGCTACGGCCGCTAGGTGGTAGGCGATAAAGCCCGAGTCAGGTTGCAAGCGGAGCGCTTCACGGAGCGCAGCAGTTGCACCCACGAGTTCGCCACACTCTTCCAGGGCAAGCCCGAGGTTGCAGTGGCCGGGCGCGTAGTGCGGGGCGAGAACAGTCGTGCGGCGTAACGCAGCCACTGCATCGCTACGCCGGCCGAGACGCAAGAGAGCAAGCCCCAGTTCCTGATGAGCCCGCGCATCGTCCGGACAGACCTCGATCAGCCGCTCCAACAATTCCAAAGCGCGGCCGAAGTCACCCGCCGCCTCGCTCTGCCAAGCGAGCTTCCGCAGCGTGACGGTATGGTCTAAACGAGGCGGAAGAACCGGCTCATAAATCTGCGACGCTTCGAGGCCCCGACCGATGCGAGCCGGCTGCTCAGCCATCCCGAGCCTCTCGACGTCGCCGCATGGCGATTTTGGTGATTGAGAAGCAGCAATTGCAACGACAATTAGACGAGGTCAGTTGTTTTCTAGAGCCAGTTTCAAAAGCCATTTGTCAGTGGAACGATCCGGCAAGAAACTTGCGTTCCGAAGCGGGTGAAAGGAGGCACTCGCATGTTGTTGACGCTTTCCTATTGGCCCAATCAGGGCCGCAATTGGAGGGCGTCCAGGACGGAACCCAAACCGCAACTCACCGATGAGCAATGGCTTCTGATCGCGGATTTGTTTCCTGTAAGGAGGATGAAAAAAGTCGGCGGGCGTCCCCCCGTCCCACCGCGCCCGTGCCTGGAAGGAATCCTTTGGGTGTTAACCAGTGGTGCACGGTGGAAAGACTTACCAACATACTTTCCGTCCCCAGCGACCTGCTGGCGGCGGCTACGCGAGTGGACTCAAAGCGGAATCTTCCAGATCGCTTGGCGCCGACTGCTCCGCCGGCTCGACGGAATGAAGTCGCTCCGCTTGGACGAGGCGATGGCCGACGGCACGTTTTCCCCGGCCAAAAAAGGGGGCTTTGCGTCGGCAAGACAAAGCGCGGCAAGGGGACGAAGATCATGCTCCTCATCGACGGCCGCGGCACGCCGCTCGGCGTGGACATCGCCAGCGCCAGTCCGGCGGAAGTCAATCTCATTGAGCCGCTCTTGAACAAGCGGACCGTGCGCAAGCGCCCCCAGCGATTGATTTATGACAAAGCGGCCGACAGTGATCCCTTGCGAAAGCGGCTGGCAAAGCGTTGCATTGAACTGATTTGTCCACACCGATGCAGCCGCAAACGCCCGGCAACTCAGGACGGACGGCCACTTCGACGCTACAAACGACGTTGGAGGGTCGAACGCTCGATCAGTTGGCTGTTCAACTATCGTCGCCTTGTTGTGCGCTACGAGCGTCACAGTCTTCTTTTTCTCGGATTCCTTGAATTGGCTTGCGCCGTCACGATCCTCAAGCGGTTTTGAAACTGGCTCTAGTTCGCTTCGACCGCTCGGGCCGTTTCGGCTTACGTCACGACCTGCAGTTCCCAGGACCGAAGGTCATGGTGTCCGCCCCTCTGCTCACCAACAAGCTGGATCCCCCGTCGCGATGCTGTTCGAGGCGCCGACGCCGGTAACCGTCGGCGGCGGCTCGCAGCGTCCCCAAAAAGACCCGAAAACCGTGACTGGCCAGATCCTTGGCCGGCTGGAGTCGATGCCTCGATTCGCGCCGGTGATCAGGTCAGCTTTCGCGGTTTGTGGCCTTTAGGTTTGTCGAAAGGGGAATCTGTCTTTGTTTGCCGACGGGCACAAGTTATAGGTAAAACTACCGATTGTTGCAAAGGTTACCGCTACGCCAGAATCTGGTCGCGGCCACTCATTCTCCGGTGGTAAACTCTTGCAACTGGGCTCGCGAGAGGGTTGAGGGCACTAAGGAGAAAACCCCGCGTGATACACTAGGCGTCGCCAACCGAGTACCCACGCCTGGCAGCAGGACAAAACAGAGGTCCCGGATGGACGCAAAGCTAAAGGTTGTCAAAGGCCCCGGGGCCGGGCTGATGCTGCAGATCGCCCGTGGAAAGCTACTGATCGGGCGGGCCGACGACTGTGACTTTCGGCCCGTCAGTGAGGTCGTCAGTGGCTACCACTGTGTCCTCTTGCTGGATGACTACACTCTGCGCGTTCGCGATCTGGCCAGCAAGAATGGAACGCGGGTGAATGGGCGCCGAATCGGTTCGGGTTCGGCGTCGATCCTGTTGCACGACGACATCGTGTCTATTGGCGAGATGGAACTGCTCGTCGACCTCACCCAGTCCGAAGCGCGAACGGATGCGCCCCATTCAGCAACTCCGCCGCCCGTCTCCTCGACCTCGCTCGAAAAGACGGGCATCATCGACGGAGACACGCTCCAAGACAAGATTCCTGGTCATATTGCTCCGTCGCCCCCGAACCCCATCTCTGCGGCCGACGTGAATGGCCAACCGCCGGCCGCGGGGGAAGAGTCGTAGGAACGAGCGTTCGATGGCTGAACCACAGAATTGCCCCAGCCGCGACGAGTTGCAGCGGCTGGTCTTGGGGCAACTGCCAGGTCTCGTGGCGGACAGGATTCAACAGCATCTCGAACAGTGTCCGAAGTGTTGGAGCGCTTTCGACGACTGCGTGAATTCCGAAGGGTTGCTCAACGCAGTCAGAGCCCAGCGTGGCACGGCCTCCGAGCCGACAAAAACGCTGTATCTGCCGATCGAATGCCTGCGCAGCGCCCTTGCGACTTGGACCCATGACAAGACGCAGTCGGACAACGGGGAAGCTCCCTTTTCGGTGAGCGAAATCACTCGGCATCTGGCCCCGGCGCAAGCGGCCGACGAGATCGGCCGGCTGGGCGACTTCCGGGTGTTGCGCGTGTTGGGGGCTGGTGGGTTCGCGGTTGTCTTCGACGCGGAAGACATTCGCCTCAAGCGGCATGTGGCACTCAAACTAATGCACCCGGTGATTGCGGCAAGGCACGCCGACCGCTTTCTGCGCGAGGCGCAGAGCGCCGCCGCACTCAAGCACGAACACGTAGTGACCATCTACCAGGTCGGGATGCACGGCGACACGCCTTTCATCGCACTGGAATTGCTCCACGGCGAGACCCTCGAGGATCACCTCATCCGCGAAAGTCGGTTGAGCGTCCAAGAAGCCGTGCGGATCGGGCGCGAGATCGCCTCTGGCCTCGCCGCGGCTCACGCCAGGGGCCTTTTGCACCGCGACATCAAGCCGGCGAATATCTGGTTGGAGGGGCCTGAGAAAGCCATTCGCAAGCCACTCGCACCGCAGGACAACCAGCTCTCGACGTCCGTCGCAGCGGGAGTCGAGCCCGGCCCGCTGGCGGTCGACGGCGGTCGGATGGCGAAAGTCAAAATCCTCGATTTCGGCTGCGCGAAGTCGTGGGCCGACGACTCGGCAATTTCGGATCGGGGAATGCTGATCGGCACGCCGGCTTACATGGCACCCGAGCAACTGGCCGGAGAAGCCGTCGATCCGCGAGCCGATCTGTTCAGCCTGGGATGCCTCCTTTATCGTATGGCCGCCGGCAAGCGGCCCTTCAGCGGAAACAACCTGTTTTCGGTTGTGCGCGCCTTGGCACTCGAGGATCCCGCGCCTCTCGAAACGGTGAATCCCCAGGTGCCGCACGCGCTCTCCGAACTGGTGAAGGGGCTGCTGGCGAAATGCCCGGACGAACGCCCCGCCTCGGCACTAATCGTTGTCGACCAGCTGCGCGCCATTGAAGACGAGCTCCCGCGTCAACAAGTCGTCGAGGGGGCACGTCAGATCTCGGAGAAGGCGCGGCCTACCGACGCGACCACCTCGGGCGGACCGCGCAAACGTGGTAACAAGTCGGCGATTGCGGCGGGGCTCGGCCTCGCCGTCCTGCTGGCGGTGGCCTATTTCCTGTTCGGCGCTCAACTCATCCGTATCGCCACCGATAAAGGGCAAGTGGTCATTGCAGTCGACGATCCCAACGTAACGGTCACCGTGAAGGAAGGCCTGATCGTGGTCCACGATGGGCAGGGCCGGGCAGAGATCACTCTTGGCGCCGGGGATCATCAACTTGAGGTGACGCTCAAGCAGCCCACGGGCGATGCCACATTCAAGACAGACAAATTCGCGCTCAGCCGTGGCGGCCGCAAAGTCTTCGAAGCCCGGGAAGAACTCGCCAAGGTCGCCGAGTCCCCGACGCCCGCTCTGCCGCCGCCGAGGGAGAGCCGAACGGTCGGCACGATCGCGAAAGAGCGGAAGCCGCAAGGGCCGGCTGTCGCGGATTTGGACCGGCCTGCCGCGGAGTGGGTGCTGTCGCAGAGGGGCGGCGTGACGGTCCGGGCCGGTCAACCTCCTCAGGCGATCCAACTCCGCCCCGGGCAAGCCTTGCCGCCGTCGAATCTCGAGCTGACGAGTCTCGAGTTCGAGAGTGACGGGCTCACGGACGCCGGTCTGGACCATCTCCGAGGCCTTCACCACCTCGTCGACCTGAAACTGGGCGGGAGGCAGATTACGGGCTCTGGTTTCCAGGTCCTGCGCGACCTGACGGAACTCAAGACTTTGGTCATCAGGAACGCGCCGGTTAGGGACGCAGCGCTCCAGCACATTGAGGGTCTCCCAAAACTTGAGTGCCTATCGCTCGACGGAACGCATGTAACGGACGCCGGGCTCGTACATCTCAAGCCTCTCACGCACCTGCGCGAGCTTAACTTGAGCTGGACGCACGTCACCGACAAAGGCTTGAAGCAGCTCGCCGAGGAGCTGCCACAACTCGAATCCCTCTACTTGCGTGGACGCTATTTGTCCGACGCGGGTCTGGCCCACCTTCACGGTTTCAAGAATCTGCGGACCTTGTATTTGAGCGGGCAACCTTTGACCGACGCCGGACTGGCTCACATTCTTGAGCTGGAGCACTTGATGGGACTTGGCTTGAGCTCGACGCAGGTGACCGAAGCCGGGTTTGCCAGGCTGACTGCTTTGAAGAATCTGCGAAACCTCAATCTGGAGCGGACGCGCGTGACTGACGCCATTTTTCCGCATCTGAAAGGGCTCCCTGAGCTGGAAGACCTCACGTTGGGGGGAACGCACGTCACGGAGGCAGGATTGGCCGGTCTGCAACGAGTGGCGAATCTCCGCTTTCTCAGCCTCAAGGGTTCGCCGCAACTGTCGGATGCCGCCGTGCCGCAGCTGCTAAAGCTGCGAAGCCTGACGGAGATCGATCTGAGTGACACTGGTGTTTCCGCAAAGGAATACGCGGCCCTTAAGACGGGACTGCCGGGATTGGTGCGCCTTGTTTGGGCCGACGCAAATGCCACGACTGCCAAAGCCGTCCTTGCCGCCCGCGGGAGTGTGGAGATTCGGCTCGCGGGGACGAACCGTTCCGTCCAGGCGATCGCGGAACTCCCGTCGGAGCCCTTCCAGATCACGGGCGCGAGCTTGTCTGGTGTTCACACTCCGTTTGCAGCGGCACTGACTGCTCTGTCGGATCCTAAGCTCGACGGCTTAGTCTCGCTCAATTTGTCGGGGACCGTAATTAAAGACGACGACTGGCTGCGGCTGAAAAAGATGGCTCACTTGCGCAGCCTAGTGCTGGAAGGCAACGCCCTCCGGGAATCCGACCTGGTTCACCTTGGCGAACTGACGAACCTCGAAGAGCTGGTGCTTCACCGCGCCCAGATTGCCGATTCCTGGCTCTCGCACCTCCGCGGCTTAACGAAATTGACCAGCTTGGCAATCAACCGGACGCGGCTGACCGATGCGGGCCTGGCGCATCTTGCGGACCTGAAATCCCTGAAGGACCTCAATCTCAACAACACGGCCGTCACCGATGCGGGGGTGACGCATCTCGCGGGTTTGACGGAACTCAAGAGTCTCGTCCTCGAGGCGACGCGCGTCTCGGACGCCGGTCTGAAGCAGTTGCTCCCGCTGAAAAACCTGGAAAGCCTGTGGCTGGGACACGGGACAGCTGTGACTGACGCGGGGGCCGGGCTGCTCGCGCAAATGAAGAACCTTCGCGTACTCGCCTTGACCAACACGCAGGTTACCGATGCGGGGCTGGCACAGCTGAAGGACCTGACGCAGCTGGAGACGCTCTTTCTTGCGGGAACGCGCGTGACCGATGCCGGTCTCGTACACGTGCGCCGGTTCAAGAAACTGCGAATTTTGAGCCTCAAGCAGCTTCCGGTGACCGACCGTGGACTGGCCAATCTCGAGGACCTCACGGATTTGCGGCAGCTGGTCCTGGACCACACGCGTGTAACCGACGAAGGGCTCGCGCACCTCAAGGGGCTGACACGCCTGGGTTTGCTCGACCTCAGCGGCACGCGCGTGACCCAAGCGAGTCTGGCCGGCTTGGAGGGATTCAAGAACCTCCGCGTCCTCGCCTTGAGAGGGCTGCCTCGCGTGGGCGATACGGCAATCCCCCGATTTTTGCACCTGCCGAGCTTGCTTTCTCTCGATCTGCTGGAAACCCATGTTTCGGCCCGGGGCCTCGAAATTCTCAAAACCACGCTGCCGAAGGTCAGCGTCCTCTGGTCCGAGCCGAATGTCCGCGTGGCCCGCGCCATCCTGGCGGCGGGCGGCCGCGTCGATGTGCGCCTCGAGGAGACAGGAACCGAGCGAGCGATCAAAGCAGCCAGCGAGCTTCCGCGGGAGTCATTTCAGATCACTCGAGCGCGCGTGGTCGGATCACGCTCCGATCTCTACAGCCTCTTGGCAGCCGTTACGAATCCAAGGTTGGAGGGACTGGTGTCTCTCGACCTGTCCGACACCGCGGTTGACGATTCCGATCTGGAGCGTCTCAAGGCGCTCGTTGGCTTGCGGCAGCTCAATCTCGCGAAAACGCGCGTCACGGATGCGGGCCTGGAGTCTCTCGAAGGTTGGTCCGCGCTGCGACAACTCGTTCTGGACGGCGACGCCATTCGCGGTTCCGGTCTCATGCATTTGCAGAAGCTTGCCGAACTTACTGAGCTGCGACTCGGCTCGCGCAAGCTCACCGAACTCTTTCTGCTGGAACTGGGCGGATTGAAGAAGCTGGAGCGTCTGTCGCTCGCAGACAGCACACTTACCGACGAAGGGGCCCTCCACCTAGCGTCAGTGACTCATCTCAAGGAACTCGACCTGAGCCACACTCAAGTCACGACCGCCAGCGTGGCAAAGCTCAAGGCGTCGCTGCCGCAATGTCGAATCGTCACGACCATCCCGGCACGGCAGCTGTCCACGCCCTAATTTCCCGCGCCCGTCGTCAATCGCGAGCCGCCCAGACTGCACCAACAGGGAAAAGCCGAGGAGCGTCGCTTCGTCGGCGGCCATTCGAGCCAACTCCGCGGCAAAGCTAGGTCCTTTTGAAGGCGTTCGATTCAGGCGATGCACGCGTTGCTGAGTCGAAAAGAACTCTCGCTCGCCGTTCGCAGAACGGTCAACAAACTGGCAGCGCTGACCCGGCCGTGAATGTGTTTTCCGCACGCCGTTGTCCTAGCGTTGTCCAATAGAGTTGCGACGTCGCTTCTGCCGCTCAACAGCGCGACCGCCTCCAGTTTCGGTGGCCGAGGTCTCGCGTGCTGTTGTCAATCCCGGCCCGTGACCATTGGAAACGGACTTTACTACTTGTTGATCTGCGGCGCCTCAATAGATCCCCAGGGCCCCTGGGTGGACCTCCGAGTTGTTCACCTGAGGGAAGGCCTAGTAGCGCGACGAGCCTCGTAGCGGGGCGCTGAATGCGGCCAAGACGAGTGCTGTCCCGGCTGGCAACCGGGGGACCTCCGTGATCATCCGTCGCGCCGGGCAAAACAGCTCCCGGTTTTTTTGTTAGCCTTTACTCACCCACAGCTGTAAGAGCCTGCCAGACATGTTCCTCCGAAGCGAATTGCGCCGAGAAGATGTGCTGGATGATCCCTTCTCTATCGATGACGTAGGTGACGCGCCCGGGAAAGAGCCCCATCGTTTTCTGAACCGCAAAGGCCTTGCGGAGCGACCCGTCCGCATCGCTGATCAACGGAAACGACAGCTTGTGGTGCCGCGCGAATGAGGCCGAACGAGTTCTTTGTCGATTTGTCGATCCGGCACACGCATGACTTCAATCGCGTGATTGTGGACACGTGTCGAGGGGCAGAGCGATTTGCTAGCGTCGCTGGATACGATGTCCAACCGGCTGAGCAGCCGACGACCCCCGACCCCCCGCCCACCGGAACGGAATCATGCGGGGCTTCGCTAAGAGCCTCTGCGGCGGAATCGTCACGATCGCAATGGGAGCCAGACGGTTCACGCTACGGCAGAGGAAGTCTACGTCAACGATTCCGCGACCCGCTGCCTGCGTCAGATTCGGGTTGAGGACTGTGACGATCACCTTGAGCAAGAACGCGGGCCGCTCCGTCGAACGATCGACGTGAATATGTCCGCGATGACGACCCCTGCCCCGCAGGAATGCACGTGGTCAAACCGGATGTTCTAGGCCGACCGCAGACGTGTCTAGATGCGTGTCTAACCCGACGAACCTGTGATGGCAGAAACCCGCGAAATTAGCGTTTCCTGGAGAATCCTCGGAACCCCGCCGCCTTGATCGGTACCCCCACTGATTGCTCCAGTGCGGCGCGAACAGTCTTGTCAACCATCGGCGGTCGGAATCGGAGAGGTTCCGCTGCCCGATCGCGCACAACTAGTCAAAGCAAGTTAGCCGCTGCCGGTCAGCCATCTAGTCAGCGGCGCGCCTTTTGAGTCTCAGAAACTCGTGGAATCCGGGACGCTCCGTTGAGGAACCTTTCCCGCGAGTCGAGCGACAGCATCAGGATGGCCCGTCCGAGATGAGGAAGCGTTCCTTACGACGATCCAGTGAACCGTCGTCGAATCCGCGCATCGCCACGCGCGCGGAGTCCTCGGCGATTGAATTCAACAACACCCACCGATCAATTGGTAACCGTTTGGAAGACCCAGGTCCAAGCCGTTATTGCTAGCGGGCGCGATTGATCGTCCATGTTGCTTAAAGGCAACACGGATGAGGCGTTGTTCAGCGTGGCGCGGCTTGTTTCCGACGTGCCGCGCACTAAATTTGATTTCGAGTCGCGAGTATTCGCGGCAAGCGGACTCGAGCAAGACCGCGATCGGAGTTCGTCCGTGCCGTCACAACTTCAAGAAATCGTCGATGCGATCCGTCGACGACCGTTCGTCGAGCCCTTGATTGAGCTCGAGCGGTTCGCGAAGGACGAAACGCTTCACGGACAGGGCGGCCAGGAACGGCGGCGCTTCCGCCGTTACTCACTGATCACGAACGTGGTCGTCCTGCCTCTTGACGATCAGCTGCGTCCCATCGGTGAACCGTTCGTGGCACTTTCGAGCGGCATGTCGGTCGACGGAATGCGGCTGATTTATACCGATCCGCCGCCCACCGACCACCTCTTCATTGAGATTGACGGACAGCCGGTTCGCTTCGTGCTTTCCGTCCTGCGCAGTCGCCCGATTGGTCCCTGCTTCGAGATCGCCGGCCGCCTGCTGAACGCCGACGTTGTGAACAACGAACCGGTGTCACCGGTTCTAACCGGTGGAAACTCGATCGCGACCAGTAGCGACGAGTTCGGCACTTCGCCTGCTGAAGTTTCGCCCGCCTTCGATGAATTTGCGCACTGGGCCGGCGTGAGTGCGGCCGTGCTATTGCTCCGCGCGAACCTCGGTGCGAAGTCACATCGCGCGTGAACCTACGTTGAGCGCGCCGGGTTTGGACCGGGATCCAGCCTACTCGTCAGGGAGCGGCGGAGGTCGAAGAAAGTGCGCGGGCGTTCTCTCGTCTCACACGATCAAGGTCCGTTCGGGCATTGCGTTCGATAGTGACTCCTCAACAACTCACACTTTGCGACCTTCGATTTACTGCGGTTCGTCGGGCTCGAATTTCTCGGAACGGATGAAGACAGTTTCCCCCCTCCCTTTGGTGTGTTCCTCAGGTTCAGCACCCCGGTAGCCGCGCAGACATTGTCGGCGGAGATTTGCTGGACCGAGACGAGGGGGCGACGGGAGTCGACTTCAGTCGACCTTCTTTGCGGCCTCGATCAGTTCTTCCAGGCCGACGAGTCGTTCTCTGGCCGCCTCGACGCCGCCCGCGAGCAGAATGAAGCTGAGACCAGCTTTCATAATGTGGTCGGGGCTACCGTGGCCGCGAATGATAGATCCCGGCCTGCGTCTCCTGACGGACTTCTTCTTCACGCCGCCGGCAAGTTTGTAGAAGGTCGCTTTAAACGTGCCGTCATTTATTTTCTGGGTCGGATGTGCCTTCTTAACCGCTGCCAAGGCAGCTGTCGCCGGGACGCCTCGGTGGCTCTTCCGGAATTCCCGGATCGTCGCCGACAGATTGAAACCCTCGTTCTTCTTAGCCATGCGCTAATGTCCCTCGTGGTAGCGTGAGATGGTGATTACCCCGGAAAGCGTAACGTGGGAGCGCTATCTGCATCAATGATTACAGACACAGTCCGCTGCGGGGATTTCGGGCCGGTAGTGGCCACGACCAGGCGGGCCAACGTCTCATTTGCCTGAGCGAACGAAATCGATGAACCCTCGCTCGATGTTCAGGCTCGCGAGCCGGACCTTGATCGGGTCACCAACCTTGAGTCCCTGTTGCCCGCTCACCAGCTTGCCCTCAGCAGGCGGCTTGAGCAGCCGAATCCAGGTTCCTTTGTCGGAAGCACCGGTAACAAGGGCATCGAAGGTCTCGCCAATCCGGCCGGAGAGGAATTGCGCCGCTGCGGATTTCCGCACCCGACGCTCCACCTTCGCGGCCGCATCTTCCTGCTCGGTGCAATGCGTCGCCAGCGATGTCAGCTCAGCAGCGCTGTAGGGAAGCTTGCCTTTCATCAGTGCGGCCTTCAGCAGCCTCTGCGTAATCAGGTCGGGAAATCGGCGGTTGGGCGCGGTGGAATGGCTGTACTCCCGCACGGCCAACCCGAAGTGTCCCGGCGACTGTTGCCCGGGAAGCTGCAGGACATATTCGCCGCGCCCCAGCAACTTGACGATTGTTAGCGACAGGTCGGGGAAACGCAGCGGGTCCGCCAAACGGCGCCGTGCCAGAAAGGCCGCCAGTGCCCTGGAATCGGGTTCGGCGGGGAGGTCGTCAGAGAATCCCTTGGCGACCTTACGGATGGCATCCCACCGTTCCGGAGAGCGAACAACGCGCCGGAGAGCCGGGACGCCATGCTTCTCAAGAAATTGCGCGGACACTCCGTTGGCGGCAATCATGAAGTCTTCGATCAACTCCTGGGCCCGGTTCTTCCGTTCCAGTCGCAGATCCATGACCTGGCCGTCCCTCAGCACGGCTTCGGGTTCGATGGTCTCAAGGTCCAGCGCGCCGTGGACGTAGCGCACCGATTTCATGACTTGGGCGATCTGATCTTGTATCCGCAGCTGCTCGCCCAAACCCTTGGTATTAGCAATCTTTTCGGGCATCTTGTCCTTGCCATCTAACCATGCCGCGACGCTGCGGTAGGCGAGTTTGGCGTGGTTGTGGACCATGGCTCGATACACCTGGGATTCCTGAATGGATCCATCGGAAGCGACTCCCATCTCAATGACGAGGGCAAGCCGGTCTTCCCCCTCCCCCAGAGAAGTCAGATCAGTCGAAAGTCTCTCGGGCAGCATGGGGAAGATCTCAGCCGCCGTGTAGACGGAGGTCGTGTTGGTGCTGGCGTGCCGATCGATCGGCGACACAGGTTTGACGAGTGCATCGACGTCCGCAATCGCGACCAGGACTTTGACTCCGTCTGCCGTAAGCCTCTCCGCGACGGTAAGCTGATCCAGGTCTCTCGACGAATCATTGTCGATTGAACACCAGAGGCAATTCCTGAGGTCGCGAACCGAGTGATCAGTTTCGCGTGCTGGACCCGGTATGCGATTGACTTGCTGAATCGCATCCGGAGGAAAGTCGGGTTCGAGTCCACGATCGGTCATTGCCTTGTGGGCGATCGCACGAAGATTGGTCGTGCCGCTCAGCTCGTTCATGCGGTCAATCTCCTGGGGACAGAGATGGCGGTTAGGTCGGAGAAACGAACATCACTGGCCTTGAGCCGGCGCCCCTTTGAAGTCCGGACAAGCGGCGTCGTAGCCAGGATCCATCCTATTCCCCCAGGAACCAGCGGCGCTTGATCTTTGGGCCATAAGTCAGCCCGAACTGCCGCAGCGCCGCGTCGCGAACCAGCTGCACCGCTTCCTCGGCAGAATCCGTCACCAAGATGTGCTCGGCGTCGGTCGGGTCTATGGTCTTTGACTCGACGAGTCGACCACGCAAAAAACCAAGCAGTGGCTGCCAGTATTCCTCGCCCACGATCACCAGCGGAAAGTTCTTGATTTTGTGAGTCTGGATGAGGGTCGCCGTCTCGAAGATTTCGTCCAAGGTGCCGAAACCGCCGGGCAAGGCGATAAAGGCGTAGGAGTATTTCTCGAGCATCAACTTGCGCACAAAGAAGTATCGAAAGGTTACCCAACGATCGAGGTAGGCGTTGGGTTTCTGTTCCTGCGGCAACTCGATGTTGCATCCGACCGAGTAGCCACCGGCGTCTTTGGCGCCTCGGTTGGCTGCCTCCATGATGCCGGGTCCGCCACCGGTCATGACCGTGAAGCCGGCGCGAGCCAACCGCTCGCCGATCTCGCGGGCCAAGCCGTAATAAGCATGCTCTTCCGTAAATCGCGCCGAGCCGAACACGGTGACACAGGGGGCGAGGAAATGAAGGTTGCGGAAGCCGCGCATGATCTCAAGGAAAATGCGGACGGCCTGTCTCAGCTCGAAACTGCGTTTCTGCGGTCCCTGCAGGAACTGCCTGATTTCCGGTACAGGCGGCGCTTTGCCCCATTGAGTCGTCGAAGATACTTGCTGCCCTTGAGACTGTCCGAGTACGGAGTCGGGGTTTGGCGTTTGGCTCACATTGTCTCCTTGGGGGTGATGCAGGGCATATTCAGATTTGTCCGTCCATGCCCTGGGGCGGTGGCTTCATCGAGCCGGTTCGGACCAACCAAGCCACACGTCCTGTTATTGGTGGGCTCGCGACTTCGTCACAGGTAATCCAGCCGTGCTCCCGAAACCAGGATTCCAAGGCATGGAAGAAGCCGCTTCTATGTTGTGACCATCCAACGTCCGGAGGGAAGGCGTCATCGAGACATTGGCTCACGAAGATCCCGACTTCGTTCAACCTCCCCGCAAGGGCGGACAAGGCGGCACACCGCTCTGTTTGAACTTTCGACTCGAAGGCGCAACTCTTGTGTCAGAAATAAGAAAGCCCTTCGACGTTCTCGCCAAAGGGCTTCATGTCTTCTACAGTCGGGACGACAGGATTTGAACCTGCGACCTCTTGCACCCCAAGCTAATTCACGAGCCCAAGTAATGCGGCACCAAGGCTCGATGGCTCAACACGTTACCACGATCGTCGGCGATTGCAATTCATTGCATTGATGATCGGGAGTTTTTGGCCATTTTGCTCCCACGGGACAGCTCCGGGACAGCAGCCGCGCGCTCTCGGCAGATGCGCAAGTGGGCGGCAACGGCAGCGGTTGTCAGTGACAACCGGGCGGGGGCGGCTCTGCTCCTACGACCGGTGAAGTGCAAAGACGGAAACCGCAAGCGCGCCGAGGGCAATAAGGGTACCGATCGCGGTGGCGACGGCCGCTGCCCATGCGGCGCGGCGCGACCCCCTCGCCTCAGCACGCATCTCTGCTTGGGCAAGCCTATTGGCGGCCTCCACTTCCCGCAGCAATTTCATCTCGCGGTGTTCCTTCGGACTCAGTCCCGGCAAGTAAGCAAAGAATCCTGAGCAATCACGTTCTGTCTGCGCAACGCGGACGATTTCGTCTGGGTCGGGTTCGTTGCTGCTGAACTCTTGGGGCAGTTCCGAAGTGTCTCTCGATGCAAAATGGCCGACCGACGTATAGCTTGGTTTGCGTGCCGCGCTGATTCGGCGTGCGACCGTGCAGTCTGTAATCATCCACAAGCTCAAGAACGTCGGTCCCCTGAAATTCGCGGATCGCAAAGAGGCCGCATTCAGCGCACTTCACTTTCGGCATGGCTCCTCCCGGACGCACGTTGACGATGCGCACGCCGAGAGCGCTACCATGCTGGGTGTCACGCAAGCACGGTCTCTCGGCCGTTCTGAAATCAGAAAACGAGCCAGCAGTTTGCCGCTGCTGGCTCGCTGATTTTAACCCTTCCCGCTTTCGATCAAAGCGGCAAGAGTCCCTCCTGCGAACTCCCGAGACGAGACTGCGGACGCGACTCGCCGAACATCCGACGCGCTCGACCGCAAAAAGAGACCTATCCACCAGAAAACGAATCCTGCGATAATTGGGTGATCGAATTTCAGTAGCCGAAATCGAACTCGCGACGGACTGCAAGCTCCGGCCGCGAGTTTTTGTTGCGCCCCCTCGGAACGACCAAATGAAGAAGAGAAGCCCAAAGCTGATCGCCCTGGCGGACGTCCCGAAGCTGTTGCCTCGCCCCGTGCACGTGGGGACGGTGCAGCGCTGGGCGCGTCGCGGAATGGCCGGCCGCAAACTTCGCAGCATTCGCGTCGGGGGCCGGGCGTACACGACGGCTCGATGCGTGTCGGACTTTCTACGGGCCGTCAACGGCGGCCGTCCAGTGATGCTTTAAGGAAGGCGGATCTGCTCACTCGGGAACCCCAAGGTTCAACTCGCGCCATGATTCTCCCCAACGGCTGCTTTTGTCTGATCCGCGAAATCATCTCCAGCCTCGATCGAGGGCTCGTGCTGGTCGTCGACTATTGGGACGACCAGGCCGCCCACGATCGCGGGGAATCACCCCACTCGTCGCATGACCACGGGTTCGGCGCGTTCAAAGAGCCGGCGCGACGAGCAAGGGCAGCCAGTCGAGCATCCCGATTACCGGGGCCATGTCGTGATGGCCAAGAGGCGCTGCCAAGAGTCTGACGACGTGCGGGTCCGGGTTCTCGTCGCGCCTGAGGCCGTGGCTTCGATGCGGGGCTGTGCGGACGTGTTCGACAACTTGATGCTGCGATCGGCGACGAGCGTGAGTGTGCAGCCGACGGGCGGCATGTTCGGCGCGATGACGACGAATGCGGCGAAAGCTGCGACGTTCACCAATTTTGGCCCGTACTCCGATCCCGCGCTCTATGCGGTGCCGGCGACGAGCAAGGTGGTGATGGGGTGACGGCCCTACTTGCCCAGCGCGGCTTGGACATCCGCGGCGACGATCGGCATGAACTTTTTCACGCCCGCGGAGTTGAGATGGATCGCGTCGAACATCTGAGCGCTCGGGTATGCAACGACGGTCGGATTTGCGACAGCGACACTAAGGCTGCTCGCCCATCGATCCAGTTGCGACCAGTCCCGCGCGGACCGTTCGGACTCGCGGATCGGCGCGAAGCGAATCAGCAACGGCACGCCAGCAGTGCGGCACGTCTCGACAATCGACCGAATGCCCGTGTCCCAATCGGGGTTGACGCGCTCGCTCGGTCCCGGCATGTCGATCGGACGGTCGACTCCATGGTCGCCGGGCAACGCGAAGAAGCCACGGGACGATTCCATTTCGGAAGCCAGCGAGCGGAATGTATGTCGTTCGAACCCCACAAGCGGCAGGCTTCGGAAATCCCCGGATGGTTTGCCAAAGTCGAGTGCTCCACGCCGCGCGAAGTATGCGGCGGCTTCGAGGGGAGAAACGAGTCCTGCGACTTCCGGGCCGTAGTTCGCGACGAAACGCTCAGGGTGGCCGGTCGCCCCAGGCGGCGCTTCGAAACAGAATGGCGACGCGCACAGCACGACCATTCGCGGCACCTTGTGATGAGCAAGGTAGAGCCTCAGAAGAATCAGCGTCCCGATCGGTCCGGCTCCCTGCTGAGTGCCCAAGTTGAAGGACCGGAAGGGAAGTCGCGCCGGATCGATGCCGTCGTGGCATGCACTGTCGCCGACGAAAACCACGTCATTAACGTCCGCGCTCGAGAGCGCGTAGTCGGCGGCGATTGCCAGCCCCGCATCGTCGACGGTCGGACTCTCGCGAGGGTCGAAGAATCGATCGGCCGGTGGAAGACGCCGCCCCATCGCGTAGCAAGCGCTGGCGAGAATCAGAAACGTCGCGGCCAGAGAAGAGACTGCCAGCGCTGCGCATCGCGTCCTTGGACCAAGGGAGCGGCGTAAATGAAACCGCTTGAAACCGACACGTTCTACCCGGTCTGCATCGTCGCGCCGGCCAGCCAGATCGAGGCGGCGCGGCAAGGTGCTTGGGAATTCCATCATCAGAGACTCCCCGCGATTCACGGACACGCCGGAAATGATGCTGACGGTCGGTCTCAGTCCGACCGGAGATGGGCAGCCAACTGATTTTATCTGCACGCGCCACGACACGCTAGAGGCGCTGGGCCGCATCGAAACCTATCAACAGACCCTAGTTGCGTCCAGCAAGCCCCGCGTGCCAGTCACGCTCTACATCGGCCAGAACGCTTTAGTGGCCGGGAAGGATCACAAGCAGCAATTGGCGGATTACGAAGCTGAAACCTTGGCGACGCTCGGACTGCGGAGGATCGCGTGAGCACGCAGGTTCTCAATCCGGCCTCGGACTATTCGATCGGGTCCGGGGTTTCGAAGACTGGATTTTCCGGAAGCGTCGCGAGCGGCCTGTCCGATAGCAGCGATTCGACTTACGTCTCGTTTAACAGCAGCGCCGGCGGCGGCGTCGGCAGTGCCAGCAGCGTTTCGATGACGCTCGCGGCGACTTTCGGGCGTGGCATCAATTTCTGCGGCGACGATCACGCTGCGCGCAAAGGTTAACTCCACGAAAAGCCAGTCGTACTTTCAGGCGCGCCTTTACAAATCCGATGGCTCTACTGGCCTCTGTACCGCGATTGCCGGAGGTGCCGGGAACGGCCTGTTTGCCCCGACGACCTCGTTCAGCAATTTGACCGCAACTTGCAGCGGGCTTGATACGACTGTTGCTGATTGGAGCGGAGCAATTCTGTCGTTCGGTGCTGAGAACGACGGCAACAGCAACACCTTCGAAGTCTCCGAGGCGAGCGTGACGCTGACGGTCACGCTGTCGAGCGTTCCCGGCGCGCCGACCATCAGCTTGGCAAACGACGCGACCAACCCAACCACAGCGATCGACATCACGATCACGCCGGGCACCGGCAGCCCGACCGGCTACGACATTCAGCAAGCGTCCACGCTTGGCGGCACGTTCTCGACGATCGCCACGAACGTCTCTTCGCCCTACACCGTCAGCGGGCTGACGCCGGGGAGCGAATACGCGTTCCAGGTCGCGGGCGTCAACGGCTCGGGCACCGGCTCGTATTGCTCGCCGGTCGCATGGGCGACGGAGCCGACGGTGCCGACGTCGTTCAGCTCGCCATCCGCGAGCGCGACCGCGATTAACGTGTCGTTTCTGTTCCCCTCGATCGGCAGCAATCTCTCGCAAACCTGCGAGTACCGCTACGAGACACCGGTCGGCGCCGGCAACTGGGTCAGCGGGAACATCGGCAACGGATCGTCGCCGATTCCAGGACTGTCGCCGCTGACGCAATACGGCATCGAGATCGCGAGCGTCATCCAGTCCACCAACAGCGACTGGGCGGGCACGATTCAAGGGCCGTGGACAAGCGAAATCACAGTCATCACGCCACCGATGCCGCATGCCACGACGTTTCCGATCAGCACGGCCGTTCGAATGTCGACTACCTATTAGGAGAGAGTCTGTCGATGACCGAGAATTCGCAAGATACCGTGTGTGTGCTCGTGATCGATACCGGCGACGAGCAAGCGGCGCGCTTCATCCTGACCGACCCGGAATTGTCCGCGGCAGACTGGATCGTCCGACCGCTCAGCCCAACCGGCGAGCTGCCGGCCACGAAGTATCTCGCCTATGCGGCCCTGCCGATCGAATCAACCGAGCGATGGGCCGGGCAGCATGCGGTTGCCCCCGAGGGCCAGCCGACGATCGGTGTCGATACTTACGCCGGCGATCGCCCGTTGCCCGCGGATGGCACGCGAGACCGCTGCCTTGGCTTCGGCGCCGGCCACACTGTTGCGGAGCTTGGGTTGAAGGTGGTTCGGGCCGGGTAAGTAAAGCGATCTCCCCGCCAGGGCGTCATAGGCGTAAAATGTTAACTGCACGGTTCCACAATAGACGTCGACGCCGCAGAGAGCGGCTCCGCGAAGAACGATTACGCGGCGGCCCCCCGGGGCGCTGACTGGAGGCGATTCGCGGAATTCCCCTGATTCGGGTCCAAAAGCCCAGGGGTTCTGGGGGCAACTCTCTAAAGGCGACTTGGCGCTGATCCGCTTCGCCTGCCGCCATGACTGGAACCCCTCGCAGCCGGTCCGCAACGCGATCGTCCGGGCGGTTTCTGATCAGGCGTTGAACGACCCTCGCCCGCGGATGGTGATCGCGGGCGCTCTGACGCTGCTCGAGATGAGCAACCAGAATTTACGCGCGGAGCTTGGCCAATGATTCCCTCCTTGGCTTCGGCGCCGGCCACACTGTCGCGGAGCTTGGGTTGAAGGTGGTTCGGGCCGGGTAAGTAAAGCGATCTCCCCGCCAGGGCGTCATAGGCGTAAAATGTTAACTGCACGGTTCCACAATAGACGTCGACGCCGCAGAGAGCGGCTCCGCGAAGAACGATTACACGGCGGCCCTCCTCGGGGCGCTGCTGGAGGCGATTCGCGGAATTCCCCTGATTCGGGTCCAAAAGCCCAGGGGTTCTGGGGGCAACTCTCTAAAGGCGACTTGGCGCTGATCCGCTTCGCCTGCCGCCATGACTGGAACCCCTCGCAGCCGGTCCGCAACGCGATCGTCCGGGCGGTTTCTGATCAGGCGTTGAACGACCCTCGCCCGCGGATGGTGATCGCGGGCGCTCTTGACGCTGCTCGAGATGAGCAACCAGAATTTACGCGCGGAGCTTGGCCAATGATTCCCTCTCGCCGCGAGTTGCAGGACGTCCGCCGAGCCATCCGCAAGGACTGGGGCATGAAGCCCGAAGAGTGGGAACGTTCGGCCAGCGGGGCGATGGAAGCGATCCTCGACCCTACAGCGGGACACCTGGTCAAACTCCAGGCGATGCTGCTTTTTGTAGACGCCACGGAATATGGGCCATTTGACGTTGAGGCGACCTTGAAGCGGCTCTTGGGCAGAGACCGGGACCGCCAAAATGGCACCGATGAAACCGAGCCGCGCCCCGACGCGCGTTTGTAACCGTCCGGTCGCGTCCACCTTTTGCGGAGAAAAACCCCCGTGGAAAGCATCATCACCGATTACGAGCCGGTCCAAAAATACGACCGGTGGACGCTCGAACGAACGGCCGAGAGTTTCGAGCCGCCAGAGGGCCGCTTGAGACGCGCGCAGACACGCACGAGAGGTCGCGTCGCTCGATTGCTCAAGACGCACGGCCCCGCCGCAACCCGTCAGCAATTCCTTCGCGACGTTCAGGCCACGGGCCAAGCGATCGCCAAACTCGCCGCAGATATGCAGCAATGGGCCCAGCGGGGCTTGTTGTGCGACTGGCGGCGGATCATTGAAAGACGTGCCGCACGCAACGAGCACCATATGGCGGAACTAAACGCGGCCGCTGAAGCGCTGGGCCTCGACCAAATTCAAGAAGCCGATCCGCTAGGCGCTGGCCGAGAGCTGACAGTTTTTGGCGTGTCCTCCGGAGAGGACCCATCGGGGCGACGCACATCATGGGGGTGCGCATTCGCTCGACGACGGTGGGCTTCTCCGGCTTCTTAAACGCGACCATTCTCCGCAACCGCTTCACGGTGCCTTGTTGGCCCCGTCGTTTGCGAAGGCTTTCGGCACGAGCTGGCGCAGCATCGGTTCTTGGGACGGATCTTCTTTAGCCTGACGTCGGACTGACTCGTAGCGGACTTCGTCGAGTCCTGGCCATACGAGACGCGCAAGGTCTCCACCGAGCAGTCGCTCGAAGGTCGGGTACTCATCGAACGTAAGAGTGTGAGTCCCGGCCTTTTTCACTAACTGGAGGGCCGTCTTCTGCTCGGTCTCAGGCAGGCGGGCAACGTGGATTTGGAGGCATTCTAGGCGTTCCTTCGCGCGCTCGACGTTCGCGTTTGCAAGTTTTTGAGCCTCCTCCAGTGCCGCTACTACACGGTGCTGTGCCTCTTGCCCGTCCTTGAGTGCTTCAACCAGCTTGAGATCAGATTCCGTAGACCTGGCTTTTGCGTCGCGGAGCTGCGCGGTCAGGATCGCGATTTCGCCGTCACTCGCTCTCGCCCGCTGTTCGGCGTCGCTGGCGCACTGTTCCGCAGCTTGCAAGGCGGTCGCGGCCGCAGTCGCCCGCGCATTGGCGGTTTGGGCCATGCCGGTCAACAGGGCGCAGCCAAGCAGCGCAAGGAGAGCCACGATCGCGCATGCAACAGTGAGCAGTGAGAACTTGCGGCGCTGAACCTGGCGGAGAGCGGCGCGGCTCGGCTCGTCGGTGAGACTTGAGTTAACGGTTTCGATCGGCCGCAGTGAGCGTTGGCGCTCGCCGAGCGGGGGCGGCTGAGGATCGTCATTGCGAAGTGGCGAGGCCTCAATCACGAAACTCTGGCCGCACTTGCCGCATTTGGCCTTCTTTCCGGCAAGCTCGTCCTTTGCTTTCATCTGGTGAGAGCACTGCGGACAGGAGACGTTCAGCATGGCCCGGGCCCTTTTGAGTTATCGATCGGCGCCTGCGCTTCGTCATCGCGGCTTATCGAGCCCATCCAATTCTTTCTGGGCTTCTGCGGCGATCGCGGTTCCGGGCGCTTCCTCTGTGATGCGTTTCAAGTTCTTCTCGGCCGCTTCGCGCACGCCGGCCTTAATCAGCTTACGGCTGTTCGCGAGCAGTGTCGCGAGATGCTTCTGAGGGTCGACGGGCGGACTCGGCCTTTTCGCTTTCGCTCGAGAGTCAGGTTGTTTGGGTGCAGGTGGTTTCAACCGCGCCCGGTACGCGGCCTGAACCTTTGACATATCCATCTTCAGTGGCCGCACCATCGACACCGTCACATTTGTCCCAAGGACGGTCGTGTAGGTCTTGGTTCCATCCACGATGGCTAGAACGTTGGCGTAGTAGCTGCGCTCGTCGGATCGCGGCTTTGCGGTCGGCAACCCTTGAAGCCAAAAGACCGGCACATCGTAGGAGCCGTTTCGAACCAACATGTCCGTTGGACCGATCACCTGCACCACAACTACGCCTGATAAATGCCCGATGGCGCCCTGCCGAACATTCCAACCCAGTGGCCACACGGGAAGCTCTTCGCCAGTCTGTAGCCTTTCGAGTTCCGAACGCAACTCGGCTACATGGCCAGCAAATTCGGCCATTTCTTTCTCAAGCCGCTGTTTCTCCCGATATTCCCCGGTGCCGCGTTTTGGTTTCGGTTGCCGCTCCGACCGCTTGGGCTTTCCGTCATCAGGCATGCCCAGCCGCGCGATCTCGTGCTTAAGTTCATCAGCTTGCCGGTCGCGCATTGGAATCAGCTGGACCAAATATGCGCGTTCGTCCTCATTCAGATCGTCGCCCGCGGTCGCCGCATTGAGCGACAAGAGAGCGATGAGTACCGTCGTCATGGACCGCGGGAACGAAACGCTGAGCATGGCCCGACCCTTTCAAGCGAGTTGCCGATTATTCAGCGGCCAGCATCCACGAGCGCCGGGCCCGAAAGCAAGCACTTTTTACCGCGACTTAGCCCGGGTCAGCTCGAGCCCCAGCGCTTCGGCCAGGGCCGCGGCACTGTCGAGATTCATCCCCCGTTCGCGTTGCACGAACCGCCACAGCACGGGAACGGGAACCCCCGCCTCAACCGCCAGGGCGTTGATCGTCCGCGGATCGGCTTGGATCGCTTTCCTCAGTGCCCGGACGATCGGCCGTTCGCTCTTGGTTGCTGTCATCCTCCAAGTGCTCCTGTAGTGCGCGCAGTCGGTCCGGGCTCAACAATCGCTTCCACCGCCGAACGGCGGCCCTCAGGCCGCGTTCCGGTCGAGGATGCCGCGGATCGTCGTGTGCTGCCAAGGTTTGCCCTCTTTCGTTGGCACACCCTCACGGTTGAGTGCCGCCGCGATCTTCCGCAACGAAAGCCCACTGGCCCGGAGTCCGTCGATCTCGCGAAGGATGGCTTGTTCGGTCGGGTCCTCGACGAGCAACACGCCATCGTCGGCCAACCGAAAGCCGAAGGGGATGCGGCCCGAGATCCGCTGTCCCTTGCTCCGCTTGTGCCTCAACGCGTCGCGGGTCCTCTCGCCGATCGCCTCCCGTTCCCACTGGCCAACGGACATTAGCACGTTCAGCACGAGCCGGCCGGCCGCCGATCTCGTGTCGATCGAGTCGGCAACGGAAAACAGCTGCCTCCCGGCCCGCTCACCGAAATAGAGGTCAATCAGCCCGTTCCAGTCCTTCACCGATCGGCTCAACCGGTCGAGTTTCGCGATCAGCAGCCCGTCGGCCTGGCCGGCCTTCAATAGCTCGAGCGCCCGCTGCAATCCGGGCCTCTTAAGCGACTTGGCCGACTCGCCGGCGTCCTCGATCATCTCGACGATCTCAAGGCCGTAGAGGGCCGCGTAGGCGGTCAGTTTCTCAGCCTGGGCCGCCAAGCTTACCCCTGTTGCCGCTTGTTCGTCGGTTGACACACGTGTGTAGCCTATGACCTTCATACCGTTCGCCTTGAATGTTACCGACTGGTAATGTCAGATTCCATATTACCAAACGGTAAAACGGCAGGAATGGATCATCGGAAACTGGACGTGACGGTCAAAATTGGGCGTGAGGGGTCCGTTCCGTACGGTCGCGCGATATATTTAACGGCGATGAGCGAAACCGAGCCAGCTGGATCACCGTCCCCCGAACCGCCGTTCGTTACGGACCCGACCAGTGGGAGCAAGCGAAAGATGACTCCCGACGAGCTAGCCGAATGGCGACTCGGAGGTAAAGGATCGCGGCGTGGAGTGGGCCAACGCGAACATCGAGCTGTGCCTTGCCCAGGCGCGGAGCATCGGGAACATTTAGCCGGGGGGTCATTCGTCTTCATCGGCCGGGAAGCGTTCTGTGCGATCCATCCCCGGCGGAAACCAAGGCCGCGTCGGCAATCGGCGCTCCGCCTCTTGCTCCGGCGTCCAGGTCTCTTGGATCGCTCGGCATGCAGCCCGAATCTCCTCCGGTGTCGGGAGGTAGAGCGGCCGCAGGCTCGACGATACGTCGGTGTCCTGTCGATTTGGCTTCCGTTTCATGCACCGGAGTATCGTGTGGCTTCGGCAGAGCGAACAGCCCCGCCAGCAGATCCGCCTTCCACTCGCGGATCGTCCGAGGCCCCTTGGCCTGGTCGCACTGCCGGCACGACAGCATCGCGTTGCTCGGCTGATCGCCGCCGCCCTGGCACCGCGGCCGTGCATGGTCGAGCACCCCGGAATCCGGGCCCGGCAGCGGCCTCCGGCAATAAGCGCAGTGCGGGTCCTCCGTCCACAGCTCAAGCCGGAGCATCCGCCGCACCGTGCACCGACTGCGGAGCCACTGCTCCATGCGACGGGTCGTGTGAATCTCGGGATTGATGATCGGCAATTGGACAAGGGCCATGATGCTAGCTCCGGTTCCCGGCAAGCAGCTTCATTCCCTCCTTGGACCACATCCGGTTCCAATTACCGGAACGACACAACCACGCTCAAACCGAATCCCTCCCCGCGAGAAGTTCCCCGAGCGCCTCGACCAGCTCCTCCCGGCTGAGCCCGCGCAGCACGTCGAGAGCATTCACTTT
Organism: uncultured Planctomycetaceae bacterium; assembly: GCA_963800135.1. Classification (GTDB taxonomy): domain Bacteria; phylum Planctomycetota; class Planctomycetia; order Planctomycetales; family Planctomycetaceae; genus DASPSM01. The sequence goes on from CAWCZR010000008.1 coordinate 211,755, forward strand.
CGGAGCCGGCTTCGATGGCTGCGGCCCCATCCCCGCGGGAACCGCGAGATTCGGCAGCGCTTCGACCAACGCGGCCACGGGGTCAAGGTAGAACTTGTCGACCGTGCGGTACTCGTGTCCCAGGACGAGTCCGCCGGCGCCGGCTCGAGCCTTCTCGTACTGTTGAGCCGATAGTCGGCGGAGCCCCTGGAATGTGAACAGCCTCACCGCGGCCACGGACGAAAGATTGCTCCGTTCCTTCGCAATCTGCTTGTGGGAGCCGACGTAGCCGAGCACGTATGGCCCGCGCTTCCTCTTGGGAAGTGCATCGAGGTGTTGCTGCAAAACGGGATGAATCGGAATCTCGACGGTGAAGCCCGTCTTTTTCATCGTCCGCCGGATCCAGCCGTCCTCGATTTCCTCCCAGCGTAGCGTCAGCGCGTCAGCGCGTCGGAGCGCGCTGAAATAGAGCAAGGCGAGCAGGCAGCGCCACCATTCGACTGCACCGCTGCGCGGCACCCAATCAATATGTCCCGTCGGCCGCTGGAAGCGCCGCGCTGGCCATCTGACCGCGTGCGTGGCCGCGTAGAGCCGGCCCAGGTCCGCCAGCGTCGGAGTCGGCTTTAGCCGCGGGCGGCATTTCAGGCGCTTGCCCACCCAAGGCACTTTGCGCAGGATTTTCGTGCGATGGAGGTGCCGAAGGACTGTCAGGACGTCGCTGAGGATACGCTCGATCGTGACGTGCGAGAGGTTCGCGGCCAGCGCTTTTGTCCGCACTTCCTCAAAGTCCGCAGTCGCAATTTGCGGCACTGGCCTGTTGAGAGTGAATCGTTCCCAAAAGTTAAAGCCATGCCTGAATTTTCTGACGGTCGCACTGGCCATCGCGGGCGACGCCGGCAGATAGTATTCCTCGAAAGCCTCCCGGGCTGTCAGTAAACCGCCCTCGGTCTCGGCAACGTTCTTGTGCTGCTGTAGCTCGAGCGGCCGAAACTGACGGATGATTGCGGCGATGCACTTGGCGTGGCCGTCGACCGTGACGTCGGACAGCCCGTTGGCTAAAGCCTTTTCCCTGAAATGTGCGAACGTCGCCGCCGAGAGCGTTCCGACCGTCGGATCCGTCGTGTACTTTTCCCACGCTCTGATCGCTTTATCCGTGCGCTCGACGGTTGCGGGCGCGTAGCGATCTTTCTTCAACCGGTGCCAGGCCTGCCAGACCGCAAGCTCTTTGACCGGCCGCTGATCTACGGCTTGCTGCATCATGCCGACGCCCTCCCGCCTGCCGCCGTCGGAATGTAAAGTGTCCACCGCCCACCGTTGCCGCGTTCGATGCAGGGAACGGGATTGAAGCAGTCGGGCAGCAGCAAGGTGAACCGCAGCCTCTCTCGAATCGTGCTGATGCAGTCGCAGATGCGCCCCTGGACCGTGCGGAAGCTGCCCGGAGGCCCGTCCGGCCAGACGGCCGCTTTCAGCTCATCGACCGTGCACGAATGCATGGGAGAGAGCGCGAGCGCCTTGAGGATTTTTAGAGCGCCCCCTCCATGCGCACGTGGTGCCCGCGGAAGGCAAAGCCGACGTTGTGAAACACCCATTCAGCCGGATCGGGAAAGGCCGGCGGGCTGAATTGCGCGGCCTTCATCAGGGACCGGGCAGATTCTTGTTGCTGTGCGAGCTGGCGCAGGGCCTTCGCCGGCCCGTGCTTGAACGCCAGGGGGACGCGCATTTGCTGGATCGAGTCACCCAGCTCTTCCATCTGGTTGAGGTACGAAACGTGCGTCGTGTCGTTGACCGCGTGCTGCAGCAGCACGGACCCCATCCCGCTTTTGACGCGCTCGATCTCGCTGGCAGCTGTGCGCCGGATATCCTTCGGCGTGAACACCTCGGGCAGATCGGCCTTGCGACAGATTGACTTCCATCGCCGGTTGAAGCTGCCCGAAAGTTGAATGCTTGATTTGAACACCAGCTCCCGCCGCGGCTCCGCCATCCGCCTCAGGTGCTCGACGGCGCACGGATGCAACGGGAACCGCGCGGGTTTCTGCGTCTTGCGAGCGGTGAACCGCAGCGTGCCTTCGTCGAGGTCCAAGTCCGCAAACCGGATCGCGAACATGTCGCCCTTGCGCAGCCCCGTGAAGTAGCAGACGACGAGCCAGGTTTGCCACCAAAAAGCAGGCGGCCCGCCCCACTGCGGCGATTGCATCTGCTCGCACGCCAGATACCAGCGGGAGAGAGCCTCCTGACTGACCCGCGTCGGCAGCCCGCGCACGATCTTCGACGGCTTCATGTAGGGAATGCGGGGAAGGATCCCAAGCCCGCACGGGTTGCCGGTGACCGCCGGCCCCATCCGCCGGAACAGCTGTCGAAGCGTTCGCCGCACACCGTTCACTGTGCTCGGCGCATAACCTTCGGCAAGTGCGGCCTTGCGAAACGCCTCGAGCATGTCGTCACTCACCGCCCCGATGGCCGGATTGGCGGCCAGTCTTTCCCAAATCAGCAGGTCGAACTGCAACTTCTTGATCGTGCGCTCAGCGATGTCGTCTTTGGGGATAGTGTTCGTGCAGGCACTGCCGCAGCGTCATCTTGAGCGCCGCTCGTTTGTCTGGCTTGCCGTTGCGTTTCGTCATGAGCGCACCGCCATTTCCCGAGCCTGGGCCGCGTCGAGTCGCTGGGCTGCGTTGAGCAACCGGTCGGCCATGTCCCGGAAGGCGTCCGCGGTCCGCGCCAAGTAGTCCGGTCCGCGGAAGTCGATCGACTGATTCGGCAGATTGAAAACGATTTCGAGGGAATGGCGCTCTAGCTCAGTCGCGCCTCGATAGGTCTCCCCGTCGGCGATCCACGTCTCGGGATTCACAAGGATGGGCTCGCCGTTTTGTACGCCGGCCTCGCACCACAAGCGTTTGGGGCTGCGTCGAAAGAGATTGACGGCCTGTTCGATCTTCGCAGCATGGTCCTCGGCAAATTCACGCACCTCGACGGCCAGCGGACGAGAGAGCCGCTTGTATTGCCGCTGGGCGATTCGGTCGACGTCGCGAGACATGGGGCACCTCCCAAAAAAGAAAGCCGCAACGTCGCTGGTGCTGGCAGCGACGCGCGGCCTTCCGATTCGGCCGAAGCCGATTCAATCCAACTGGGTTCCGTCCCGGTCTCCAGCACAGACCAGACTTTTTCCATTACCCATTGGGATACCATTGGGATACCACGGCGTCAAGCCCCCGTTGAATGCTTCCGGCCGACCGGTTAGAAACCCTTTGGGATACCAAGGGGAACCTCATGGCGAAGAAGGCCAAAACGCAGCAGCCAAAAGAACTCCGGTTGAACGTCCGGGCGACGCCCGCCGAACTTGCCCTGTGGACGGAAGCTGCGCAAAGCGACGGCCGCAAAATGGCCGGGTGGGTGAAATGGACTCTGACCCGGGCCGCGAAATCGCAGCTCGGGAAACAATGATCCCCAAGCTCATCGCCCTGTTGATCGTCGGTCCCGGCCTGGCCTTCGGCGCGAGTCCGCATCACGAGCTGGCCGGCCGCGTGATCGCGATTGCCGACGGCGACACGCTAACCGTGTTGGACGCATCGAACGCGCAGCACAAGATTCGCCTGGCGGGCATCGACGCGCCCGAAAAAGCTCAGCCTTTCGGCACCAAGGCTCGAGAGCAGCTCGCCGGCAAGGTGTTCAAGCAGACCGTTCGTGTCGAGGTGATCGACGTCGACCGGTATCACCGCGAGGTCGGCCGAATCTACCTTGGCGACCGGTTCATCAATCTCGAAATGGTGCAGGACGGTAACGCCTGGCGTTATCCGCAGTACGACAAGCCGGGTGAATTCACTGGGGCGGAAGCCGACGCCCGCGAGCATCGACGGGGGACTCTGGGTCGATCGCGACCCGGTGCCGCCGTGGGAATGGCGCAAGATGAAGCGTCGGCCAAAGTCTGCGCCCTGATGCTGCTTGCGTCGGCGTGCGCGCCCGGGCATCCTGGGAGGCATGGACTCCGGCGATCTTTCGACCATCCAGGCCGAGGCCATTGGCGACCGGCTCGCGCCTTACGTGCGGTGTCTCGGCCGCGTGAGAAGGCGGATGGACCGCGCGGCTTTCCGCACACGGACGAACTGCTGCGGGCTGCGGACAAGGCTTACAGCACGGCCCGCGATCTTTCGATTAAGCTGCACTACCTCTCCTGTAAGAGCGGAGTCGGACAGCCGCCCAAAGATGTTTAATGACCGCGAAGCCCTCGAATCGAAGTGGCAAGCCAACGAGCGCCGGCTCAACGAAATCGCCGCAATGACCGGCCTTGGCCGCGAGATGCACACGACCGAAGCCGAGCGCCTCGAGGCCGCGCAGGACGCGATCGAATTCGAGTTGGGGAGCGACGGCGGGCCTGGATCGCGCCGCTGGTCTGGCGCGCCATGATCGCCCGTGACCCCGAATTGCTCGACCGGCTGCGCGACACCTCGACGCGGCTCACCAGTCCGACGGATTCGAGGAACGCCCCTGGCGCGGCAATGACAAGCTGCTGATTTGCTGCGGGGTCAACAGTGCGCAGGTTCGCTACTTGGCCAGCGCACCGATTCGTCGATCGCGGGAGCAACAATTCAAACCGACGCTGACGGCCGAAGAGCTGTTCGATTGGCTGCAATTGCTGAATTGACCCCGATGCGTCGCAACTATTACCGATCATGGTGGACCTTCGAAATCGGCCTGGTCGTGATTGTCGCCGTGGCGCTCGGCAGTGGCTGGGCGTTCGATAAAAGTCGCCCGGCAGCCGTTCTTGGCTGAGCCGGGCTGAGTTCCTTGAGGTCGACGCACTTGAGGCCATAGCCGCGGAGCAGCACCTTCAACGCCTTCCGCACTCGCACGATCGCTGGTGTCGACCATCCAGGCAGGCCCACCAGCTCGAGCGCGTAGCGTTCGTCGGGTTTCATCACTGCGATCCGCAACCAATGGGCTCTTGCCGATCACGGTTCCGACGCGGATCGGAATCTCCGAACAGGTCGCGCAGGCGAGCCAGGTCCTCCTGCAACGCCACGGTGCGCGGACCGTCGGGCCCCGCTGCAACGTCGCCAGCGATCGAGGCGAAGTAACGGATCGGATCGGCGACCCGAACGGCTGGCCACAGCTCGAAGGGGAATCGCGGCAATCGCGTCCGGTTCTCGCGAAACCAGTCCGCGAGGTCGACGTCCCATGCTGTCGGGGGGCTTTGAATCAGGTCTCGACGTTGCACGGCTCGTCCTCGGGCGGCAGCGCGATCGGCTCATAGGGAATTGCGAATCTGTCGGCCAAGCGACCGACCGCAGCGTTTGGGACGGCCAGCCGCGGCCGCAATTCGGCGGGCAGTTTTCGCTGCGTTTCCGACCGAGCGACGATCGCTCGATAGGCGTCGCGGAATTGGGCGTGTTGGGCCGTCCGATTTTCGACAGTCCAATCGGCTATCGCGGTTGGTCCGCCCAAAGAGAGCACGGCTTGGCGGATCGCCGGCGGAAGCAGTTTCATAAACCGTTGCGAGTCATAGAACGGGCACGCGCGTTTCACAGTGTCGCGCAGGACGATCAGGGCCTCGTCAAATTCCGGCAAACGGCCCTGTTGCGATTCGACTGCCAGTCGCCTCAATGCGGCTGGCGTCGGAAACGCGCTTTCGGATTCCATAATCCAGCGGCGACGGCGGCTTTCAGAGCGTCGAGATCGAGATCCTTAAGCGCCTCATACCAAATCTCCAGTTGTGGGTCGGTCGTGGCGCGGTCATACGTCGCGAACAAGGTCGCGTGAAGGGTGGCGTATTCACGGACAGAGATCATTTTCCCCCCTCGCGTTCGGCGATAAATTTTTGGTAGGGAGTCGGGTCGAATGCCCTTTTCCGGGTGGCCGGTCGGTCCCACTCCTCGGTCGTCTTCCCACTGCCGCCGGTTGAACCACGTCGACGGGTAGGGACAGAACTTGCCGGCTCGGCCCGCGCTCGAGTTGGCGAACACGCGGACCGCTTCCATCAGCGTCTCGAAATCCGTATCGCGCAGCGCCCGCTCGATTGCCTTCAGGGCGGCGCCGCGCGCGATCTTGCGCGGATAGGCCGCGTACAGCGCTTGGGCTTGATCCGCTGTTGGCGAATCGTCGTGCCCGCTTTTCTGAACACCTTCATGAGTATTTGGCGGATCAGAGGCGGATAGATCAGAGGCGGAAGAAGGCGGAAGAGATGTTTCACCATGAAACGAGGTAAGTTTCTTGGTGGAACCTCCGGCGGTTTCGTGATGAAACGAGGTAGGTTTCTCCATGACACCGCCGGCAGTTTCACCATGAAACTTTCCAGCTTCGACCAGGGCCCTCAGTGCTGGCCAAAGAATCGTGAACTCACCGGGCGCCCGGCCTCTGACGCCAAACTGCTCATTGACCGATAGGAGGGCCATCCCGCATTCCTCGAGGGCATGGCTTACGCGGCCCCATCGACACGCCCGTCTGCGATCAGGGCCAGCGTGAAGGCGTCCCCCTTGAGTGCGGCGAGGGCTCGACAGACGGTTGAGCGCGACAGCCTGGTTAATCTCGCGATCGTGGCGATCTTGATCCGCGGCGAGCGGCGATCGCCCACCAGCTCGTCAATCATGCGTAGGACCGCCAGACATGCTGCGCCGCTCACAGTTCCGTATTGCGTGGCAACGGTCGACGCAGCCGGCAGCAGTCGAAGCCAACCGAGCTGATTGCCGCGATGGTCGAAAAGGCTTCGCTGCTTTTCGTCAACCGGCGTGCGCACAGTCCCTGTCGCTGATATCATGAAGCCGTCCATTTCTTCGCTTGTTGGCCGCCGGGCTCTGACCAGCCCGGACGGCCCTTTTCGTTGGTGGGGCCACCTTTTTCAGTCAGACGAGCCCGGCTTCTTTAAGCCGCCGAGCCGTTTCGCTCGAGCGTTTTCCGCCTGGTGGATTTTGTGGGCCGCCCGTCGACGCGGTCGTCGTCGCCCCGTCCTCGGGCGGCTCGTTCGGGGAGTTAATCGCGTCGATGAAACGATTCAGCGCGGCGGGCCTGACAAATCGCCGGCCGCCGATCATCAGCGTTTCGAGCTTCGTCCCTCGAATGCCGCGAGTTCGCCATCGAAAGAGCGTCGACGGGTTCGGTTGACCGGGCAGCATCCGAGCGGCTTCAGCGAGCGGAATCGGATCGCCGTCGGCGATCAGGTCAGTGGCCATGGTCTCTCCATTGCGATTCACGCGAATGTGCGACGAACCGCAATTGGACCACAAAAATGCCGCCCTCCCAGGGCGGAGACCGGCAAGTCTCCGGGCGGAGACCTTAACTCTCCGCCCTCTCCGCCCTCGGGCGCCACCGCGCTGGGGGCTTTCGAGAGACGCCGAAAACTCCTTGGTTTCTCGGCCCTCGGCTGCGAGGGCCAGCCCTACAACTGGCTTCCGGGCGGAGACCGGCAAGAGCAAATTATGACGGCTCGGAATGGACAATCTTTCCGGCAAGTCTCCGGGCGGAGACCTTAACTCTCCGCCCTCGGGCGCGGCGTCCAGAGGTGACGAAACTCTCGCGCCTGCCGCATCATGCTTTGGGCCTTGCTCTCACGTTGCTTCGGGTCCTTGATCTCTCGAAGAAAATCGCGAACGACGTCGATGGGGTGTTTGCTTGCGTTTTTAGGATCGGCGAGAAGGCGACACACATCTGCGATGTCGGGGGACTGAGGATGTTTGATGGCGGGAGATTTGGTAGCCGACGCGCTTCCGGCAATCGATGACAAGCCGATCGCCGCATCGCTTCCGTTGCGGGAGGCTGCTCCATCGCTTTGCAGCACCGCAGTCTTCCTTTTCGCGTGCGGACCCCGGCGCCGAACAGTTTCACCGAAGGCGGAAAATCGCTTCGGCATCGTCCCCAGTAATGATCGGCCTCAGAAAGATTCCACTGGCATCTCCGCGGGGTCCAAAACAGCGGACCGCCGAAGCAGCCTTTGTGGGCCTCGATAAGCACTTTTAGGAACTCGCCCCGCGCGTGGACGGGTTCGTCTCGACCTTCAATCTGGAGGACAGCCTCTTTGACAACGGCGCCATCTTTCACAACGTGAACCGCGGCCCAGGTGAGCGCAACAAGTTCCTTTCGATCGAGGCCAGAGTGCTTCAATGCCCCGTAGAACAGCCGGAACTCAGGGCTCGCCTTCGCGAGAATTGCCCTTTCGTCTTTCGGCTTTGGTTCGCATCCGCCGGGCAGGAATGTTGGCATCCTAAGTCCACAGCCTCCGAGTCCAGCGCGGCTAACGGCTTCTTTAAAATACTTGGCGACGCGATCGTTTGATGGACAGGGGTGATAGGTTTTGGGAATGTCACACCAACCGAGCCTTCCCTCAGAGGCAAACACATGCGCCCGTTCCCGCCACTGGCAAGCGTCGCGGACGTATCCGAACAAGTCGTCCGTCATCCTGATCTGCTGCCCCTTTTGCGGGCCCCTTTTTATCTCGAACGCCTCGGGCCGCTTGTCCCAGCGTTCGTCGTTGTAGTCGATGCATCTGGCGGCATCGAAAATAAGCCGGTCATCGCCGAGCGACGCTGGCTGAGTCACGCCAGCAGCAATTTGAATTCTTCGGGCGCGGCGGAGGCCATGATTTGTCTGAGCTGACCCTTGTGCATCCATTCCTGACGCTCAGACCGATCACGTCCACGAATGCGCCGCGCCGCCACGGCCACCGGTTTCGAGCTTTTTGTGATCTGTGCCGGCACCGTCTGCACTGCGAAAGCTCGATACTCGCCGAGTGCGCGTCGGCCCTTCTCCGTGAGTTGGTAGAGATTCTCACCAACCCAGCGCGCCTTTTTGTCCTTGCCGACTTTTGCCCCCTCGCGGACCCCGGCAACATCAATGAAGCCGATTCGCTGCAAGCGCCGCATCATCGCGCTGAATGGATTAGACGTTGCGGATGCCACTCGATGGCCTTACGGATTTCGTCGCCCGTTTTCGGTCCGCCAGTTAGCGTCGACAGCGAGGAGCGCATGGAAGTGCGACAGTGCGGGCAGAGACCCGTGAAAAGACTTCGGGCGACCTTGCGCACCCCATTTTTCAGACGACGGCAATCGTACATTTTGCATTGTGCGGCACCCTTGAAAGCCGTCGGCCGGCCAACGCGATTCGCCCGGTGCCGCCGGAGCAAAGCGCGTCAGCCAAGTGCGGTAATTGCTCCGCGAAAGCCGACGATCGACGAGATTTTACCCTACGGTTCCCATGATTTCCCGTGCACGCTCTAAGTCACGTTCCGCGTAGATTTCCGTTGTCGCCAAGTGAGCGTGCCCCAGGATCACGCGGGCCGCCTCCGCCCCGAACTCGCGGCGAAGAAAAGTTGCCGCGCTGTGCCGGAGCTGGTTCGGTCGCCAACAATAAAACTCACGCCACTCCGCAGCCTGAATCCGCCGCCGGCTCCTTTCCTGTGGCTCAAGTGTCGCGGGAATGTTCCGCAGCTCGACCGGCATCTCGAAAGCGATTTCGCACGCCCGCTCGATCGCGCGACGGTAGCTCGCAACGGTGTAATGGTCTCGATGGCTACGTTGACCGCCGAACGCTGACGCGCGACATGGCTGGGCCAAAGTGGCGTTTCCCGCTTTTCACGTCGTTCAGCGTTCCGCTCGGCTTCAGCCGCCGCCGGCGAAAACACAAACGATTCGAGATTCCCGGTCAGGAACTCTTCAGCAATGCCTGCCCGCGCAGGCCGATCGAGATCACTCGACTTTTCCCCCGGTGCTGTGTCTTGTGCCGACGCGGGACGTATTCCCAGATCTTGCCGGTCGTGTTGAGGTCGCCCACGCGCATCGCCACCAGCTCGCCGGGGCGGGCGCGGGTCAGGAGCTGCAGTTGGATCAGGCCCCAGATTGGCGGCTGACATGCGGATGGATCGCATCGACGAGCGGCAGCGGGACGGCCTGCACTGGGCGGCCCTCGATAGCCGCGGATCGTCCCGCGGTGAGCGGCTCAAGTGTTTCGAGTTTCACGTAGGCCGCTCGGCAGAATTACTCGCGAGACAGCCCAGCGGAAAGCGCGACAAATTCGTTGGACCTGCGATTGATGCTCTTCCGCTTCCGCCCAACGCGGATCATTTCCT
>CAWCZR010000009.1:0-512661 GCA_963800135.1 uncultured Planctomycetaceae bacterium
AATTCCCGCCTATGCCTCTGCTCGGATCTCATTTGTCGATCGCCGGCGGTTACTACAAAGCCGTCGAAGCCGCTGCCGCGCTCCAGATGGATTGCGTGCAGATCTTCACCAAGAACAACAACCAGTGGAAAGGCAAAACGCTTTCGGCCGAGGACGTCGCTTTGTTTCGTGACGCGATCAAGCGGACGGGCATTCGGATGCCGTGCGGGCACGACAGTTATCTCATCAACTTGGCGAGCCCCACGGAATCGCTCTGGAAGCAATCGCTCGAGGCCTTCGTGATCGAGATCGAACGGGCCGATGCGCTGGGGCTCGCGGGCCTTGTCATTCATCCGGGCAGCCGCATCGATTCGACCGAAGAAGAGGGACTGACGCGGATCGTGCTGGCGATCAACGAAGCGTTGCGTCGCACGCCGCGCGCGACTGTGCAAATCTGGCTCGAGACGACGGCCGGTCAGGGATCGTCACTGGGTCACCAGTTCGAGCACTTGAGGACGATCCTCGACGGTGTCCACGAACGTCAGCGTTTGGGTGTGTGCGTCGACAGTTGCCACGTCTTTGCCGCCGGGTATCCGCTCACCGCGGCAGACGAGTATCAAAAAACGATGGCGCATTTTGATACGGTCGTGGGAATCGACTGGATTCGCGCCTTTCACCTGAACGACAGCAAGCGCGAATTCGGCAGTCGCGTCGATCGGCACGAGCACATCGGCAAAGGGCATTTGGGGCGCGAAGCGTTTTGTAACATCCTTAACGACCTGCGTTTTGCCGCCCTGCCGATGTATCTGGAAACGCGCAAAGGCATCGTCGACGGGCGTTCGCTCGATGCGATGAACCTGGCCGTTCTGCGGCAGTTGATGAAGCCCGCTTCTGCGAAGCCCGCGCGGGTCAAGTCGGCACGGTCAAAATCCGCCAGCCGCAAATCCGGAAAAGGCACTAAACTCTGACATCCTTGGCAAGTCACGGGTATCCTGCCTCTCCAGACCGGTTCGCTCATTGCAGCCATTAAAGCCCTTTCAACTGGCGAAAGCGGTTCACGCCCGATCTTCGGAACCGTCGATCAGAACCCAAGCGCGGGCCCAGTAACCGCGTCGGGCCGTCGTCACTTCGAGGAACCGGGAAATGAAATTCGAATCTCGCCTGCTGATCAGCCAGCTGTGCGCGGCGGGTGCGACGGGTCTCTTGTCGGCATCGTTCATCGCCGGATGCGCGAGCGGCGAACGAGCCGGTAAGTTTTGGAACCAGGGAGACGTCGGATCGTCGGATGCTTATGCGGCAGCCGCGTTGGCTCGCGACCAGTCCTTTGCCGCGAATCCCAATCCGGCGCTGCCCGCGGCCGGCGCCAAGGTCGCTCCGGCCGGCGGCACCAATGACGGCACCGGGCACGTCGCCATTCCCGACGCGCCGGATACGCCTCCGCCTCCTTTGGTGTCCGATAGCGATCCTTCGGCGAGCGCACCGGCCCAGCCCGCCCCGAGCACTGCTCCGACGAGCAGCGTAGCCGCCGGTAGCGCCATAACCGGAGCGGCCGCAGCCGGAGTCGCCGCTGGCAGCGTCCAAGTCGCCGGGGCCGCGGCCGGCGGTCGAATCATCGCCCCGTATGTGCAGAAGCGCCAGCCGACTGGCGTTGTCGACAACAATAGTCACGACAGCGAGATCGTGAAGCCCAAACAGGTTCTTGCCAAACAGCTCGACCCGTTTGCGGAAACCGACGCCCCGCTCTACGGTGCGCCGAACTCAATGAGACCGGCGGCGGCACCGGTGGACGCCGTGGCCAGCGCCATGCCCAGCGCGCGGTCTCCGATCGTTTTACCGACTTCTCCGCCGGTACGTGGTCCTGCTTCGGTCGCTCCCATTGCGATGAATCAAGCTCCGGTCAGCCCGGTGCCCGTCGATCCGACGCCGGCTAGTCCGGCGCCGGCCGGTCCGACGCCCGGCGATTCGATGCCGGTCAATCCGGCGTCAGTCGGGCGGCCTACGCTCAGTCCGACTCTGTCTGCGGCGTCGAACCCGGCCGCCGCTCCGCCCACGGTGGTGAGTGCTCCGCCATCCGATGCCTTCGATCCGTCGTTACCGGCGGAACCTGGCATGCCGCGAGCCTCGATCGGCGGACCGACATCCAGCAATTCCGCGACCACGGCGTCGCAAGTTGCCCCCCAGCCACCGGCCTCGTTTGTACCGAGTGCGACTGCCCCCTCGAAGTCGACGTACACCACGGTGCCGTCGCGGCCGCGGATCGGAGTTCGTCTGGGTGACGAAGACCTCGACACTGAGTTGAAGGAACCGCCGCACCGGGAGGACCCTGCTGTCGTCGAGCCGGCCTCCACGGACGCTGCGCCGTCGCTCCCGACAAGTGATGCAGCAGCCGCTCCGTACGAAGTTGAGCTACATCACGAAGAGTCGACTCGCCCCTGCGTCATGCCCCTGTCACCACCGGCTCCGCACCCCACGGGCACGAGCGCGCCCTCCAAGTCGATTCAGAAACACGTGGGAGAGCAGAAAGAGCTCGACTCCAGCGACTGAACCCGGTCACGCAGCCGTTGCGCCGCCCGTCGCAGTGACGGTCGCGCCTTCGGTGCCCGTCGAACAAACTCTCGCGTCGCCGGCGTCATCGGAGATGCAGACGATCAAGCAGGCGCGAGCAAGAGAATCGCGAGCGGCTGATTCACACTCGGTCGCCGCGGCGCACGTCGTGTCTGCGCCGTCGGGTCGGAAGCGGCAGTATTACAGTCCGCCGTGCCGAGTCACGCGTCGCGTAGTAGCGCTACGGTCGAGCACGAGAATTTCGCAACGCCGCCCTCGCATGTCGAAGCCGTCGTGGGCCACGTCGGATCCGATTCGATGGTCTACGACTCGGCGTCGATCCACGGGCGCTACACCGGAGACGAGATCGCTCCGAGCACTGTGTCGCCGCAGAGTGACGTGGTGGCCTCGCCGCTAAAGTCGCCGCCTGCCGCGGCTCCCGCGGTCTCGGCGAAACCAATTCCGCCCGCCGCGAAAAAGTCGATCAAGCGGGCCGATCCGTCGCCCGAAGGCAAGAGCGCGTCGTTCTGGGATGAGTCGCAGGCAGCGCCCGCCGGCAAGCACACGGTCTCGACGGCCGAATTTTCGGTGGCTGCGCCGTCGATGCCGGCCGATGGGGACGAAGTTCGACCGAGCGGCGGCAACCCGGTCGGGATCTCGGGCGAGGCGCTCCTCGGCAACGCTGCGAGCAAGCCGGGGCCGGCCAGTTCCCGAGCCGGGCTGCTGGTCGGCATGGTGATTGGATTGGCGATGAGTGCCGTCGTCTGGCGGCGCTGGCGACACAGCGGCGAGTCTGAGGCGAACTGACGCCCCGCCGCGCGGTGGGCTTGTGCCGATTTTGCCGACTGTGCCGCGGCTGATAGTGGTCGCGCTCGAGGCGCTGACGTCACCGTCGCGCGGTCGCGGCCGTCGGCTGAGAAATCCGTCCGCTCGGACCGGCCCTCCGCTGCCCGTGCACTATAGTTGTGCGAGGCCGAAACCGCCCTGTTTCCGTCATCCCCGGCCAGGCCCCGCACCACGCATCGCCCGACGGCCCCCAAGTGCGGCCCGCAATTGCACGATGCCTTTGGAGAAATGAGATGAGCGATCCTTGGAGCCGCCCGACGCTGAAAGACCTGCAGGACATCCTCGAACGGATTCACAAGCCGGAAACCGATAACCGGCGGGATATCGAGCGGCTGGAACTGGCCGTCCCGGCCGAGGTCGTCACTCGCCGCGGCAACACGATCGACGCCATGACCCGCGAGATCAGCCGCACGGGTATCGGCATGCTGCATCGCGGCGCGGTTTCGCCGGGCGAAGTCACGGTGAAGATGGCCGGCGACTCGCGGACGTTCGAGTACCGCGTGATGATCGAGTGGTGCGCGCCGTGCGACAATGGCATGTTCATGAGCGGCGGCCGCTTCCTGCCCCGCGAGAAGTAACGCTCGTCGACAAGTGACACTTGGGGCGACGGGGTTGCGCTCGATCCGGTCGGCGCGACTGGCTCAACGCCCGCGCCGGGCTGCAAAACTCACTGAGCCTTCGGCTCGAAGAGCGGGCTCTTGAAGACTTTCAGTCGATTGGCCCAGAACTTCACGAGCACGCTCAGCGTCGAGAGGCCGTAGACGACGCTACGGCGAAAGTTGATGCTCGACGCTTCATCGAAGTAGCGGACGGGGACCGGGATGTCCCCGAGCTTAAAGCCGAACTGCACGGCCTGCGCGAGAAACTCGCTGTCGAAGACGAAGTCGTCGCTGTTGCGCTCGTAGGGAATCGTCTCCAGCACTTCCCGGCGATAGGCGCGAAAGCCGCTGTGGAAATCGCCCAGGTTTTGCCCCAGGGCCATGTTTTCCATGATCGTCAGCCAGCGGTTGAAGATGTATTTGTAAGTCGGCATCCCGCCGTCGAGCGCCTCTTTGCGAGTGCGAATCCGCGAGCCCAGCACCACGTCGCAAATCCCCAACCGCAGGATCTCGACGGCAATCGGAATCACGCGGCTGTCGTACTGGTAGTCCGGGTGGATCATCACGATGAACTCGGCGCCCAGGTCGCGGGCCTGGCGATAACAGGTCTTCTGGTTGCCGCCGTAGCCGAGGTTCTTCTTGTGCTCGATGACCGTCAGCCCCAACTCTCGGGCCACTTTCACGGTGTTGTCGCGGCTGCAGTCATCGACCACCACGATCTGATCGACGGCCCCGGGCGGTATGTCTTCGACGGTCCGCTTCAGCGTGCGCTCCGCGTTGTAAGCCGGCATGACGGCGATGGTGCGGCCGGTGTGCATAATTCCCCGGTTATGAACATTTTCGGCCGGCATGACGGACTGCATCAGGCGATTTCTCTGGGAACTACCGAGCAAAAAAGAGTGCTCGATTTTCGTCAGCCCGCAGCCACAACACAAGTGCTGTGATTGGGCTTGGCCGAGGCGAACGCCGGGACAAAGGCCGACTCCGGCGTGGGCTCCCCCACGCGTTCCGAAAGACCTCGTTCGCCGGACGCTCAGGTCGCCATCGCAGCTCCGGTCATGATCACCTGATTGCGGCCTGTGTCCTTCGCTTGGTAGAGGGCCGCGTCGGCCGCCGCGATCAGTTCCTCGGACGCCCGGCCATGCTCGGGAGCCAGGGCCACCCCAATACTCACCGTCACGCTGATTTGGCCCTGCTGCGAATGAATGGGAAGCACCTCGACGCTCGAGCGGATCGTTTCCGCAACCCAGGCGGCATCGTTCGCCGCAATGCCGGGCAACAGTATGGCGAACTCTTCGCCGCCGAACCGGGCGGCCAGGCCCGAGGTCCGCGTCGCCAGCCGCGACACGGTTTCCTTCAGCAGCCGGGACACGCAGCGGAGCACTTCGTCGCCCACCAGATGTCCGTAGCGGTCGTTGACTCCCTTGAAGCGATCGATGTCGACCATCAGCAGGGCACACTGGCCCCTCTGCGACGAGACGTGCCGCAGTGCGGCCGAAAGCTCGTTATCGAACGTGCGGCGGTTCGATAGGTCGGTGAGCGGATCGTGACGGGCATGCCACTCGGAAACGGCCTGATGCAGCACCTTCAGCAGCGTTTCCGAAAGATAGCGAGCGGACCAGGCCAACAACTGCGGCCGCACGTTCTCGAACGGCTCCTTGGCCTGGCGGGTGAGGCACAGGGCGCCCGCGATCCCGTTGGGACTGATGACGGGAGCGATAATGGCCGCCCCGATCAACGAGTTGACGCCCATTCGCGCCAACTCCGACTCGTACAGCGTTTCGGGAGCCTTGCGCGAGATGGCCGTCTCGGCCAGGATGGCCTCAAATTCGGCGTGACGGCGGACGATGCCGGCCGGCAGCGGATCGCCGCAACGGCACAGCGGCTTGTACGAGCCGCGGCCGTCCGGCGTAATCAGAAACAGCACGGCCCGCTCGGCCCCGGTCATTTCGCGGAGGCGGTCGACGAACGCCTCGACCATATCGAGCGGCGACGCGTGCTTCTGGTCGGTGACCGCCCGCAGTTCCATGATTTCGTTGATCGATTGCAGCTGCTGATCGCGGACTTCCAGCTCCGTCGAGCGGCGGACGATGCCAGACAGGCTGCGCATCAGCCGACGGACGAGCTCGACCTGTTCTTCCAGCGGAATTCCGGGCGGAATGAGGGACGTCGTCACAATCACGCCGGCGAGGCTCTCCGCGTCGCCGATTCCCGCGATAAACAGGCGGTCGAACCGCTGGCGGTCGGCGGGCGACAAGCTCTCGCAGAGCCGCGTTCCCGCGAGGTCGTTACGGCGGAAGGCGGCCACTCCCTCGCTGGCCACGCGTTTGAGCAGCTCGCCGTCGACAACCAAGGCAGTCCGCGATTGTTCCGAAAGACCGCGCGAGTGGCGGATCGAATTGTCAGCCAATGCCAGCGGAACGTACGCGGCAAAACCCTCGCCGCCGTCGACCAGCCGGATGATGAGTTGTTCGAGCGTGCGATCCAGATCGAGCTCGCCGGTGAATTCGCGGAGGATTTGGTTCTCGAGCGAGGTCAGCGTGCGATCACGGCTGACTGAGCGCAGGTCTTTTTGGACGTCGTCAATCTGGCGGAACAGCCGGTCTTTCAGCTCGCGCGACCGGTTCGTGCTGTAGAGGTAGAACATGTACTGCAGAGCACAAATTAGCATCACCGCGACGAGGTATCCGCCGGAGACGGCCTGGTCGCAGAATTGAAAAATAGTGTCGAACAGTGTCGCGATCGGCAACATGCAAAGCTCCGGGGATCTTGCGGGACGATGAGCCGACAAAGAAGGCGCAGCGGAAACGCTGCCCCGTCTGTGAAGGCTAGCTTACGCCCATTCACGTGGGTCGGGCCGGTCGACATTCCTCACCAGCGAGCGACTGTTCGGCGGGCGTTCGGGCGGCCCGTGACATTCCGGTTCTGCCGCGCTTGCGGAACAATCCGAAGAGAGCGGATAATTCGCTTAATGAACCCACAATTGCGCTCTCATTCGGGACGAGTTGGCCGTTCCGCGACCACCTTTGCCCTGTGGCTTTTGCTCAGCCTGGCGACTGGTTCGTTGCTTGCCGGGGATCCACCGGCCGGATCGCAGCCCGGGAAACAGCCTCCCCCATCGGTCCCGGGAGCGGCGGCGAAGGCGCCGGGCGAAAAAAACGGAGCGAAGAGCGAGTGGACGTCGCTCTTTGACGGGCAGACGCTCAAGGGTTGGAAGTCGACGGAGTTTGGCGGGGAGGGAAGCGTCGAGGTCAAAGACGGTGCGATCTTGCTGGGGGTCGGCGCCGACCTTACCGGCGTCAATTACGAGCGGCCCGTGCCGAACAACAATTACGAAGTCTCGCTCGAGGCGAAGCGCGTCGACGGCTCGGACTTCTTCTGCGGACTGACGTTCCCGGTCAAGAAGGATCCGTGCAGCCTGATCATCGGCGGTTGGGGCGGCGGAGTGTGCGGCCTCTCCAGCATCGACGGCCTGGATGCCTCGGAGAACTCCACGACCAAGTATCGCGACTTCGATAACGGCCGCTGGTACACGATCCGGCTCCGCGTCACCGACGCGCGGATCGAAGCGTGGATCGACAAAGTGCAAATCGTGAATCAGTCGCTCGCCGGCAAAAAGATCTCGATCCGCAGCGAAGTTGATGCCTCGCGGCCGTTCGGCATCGCCTCTTATCGCACGCTGGCCGCGCTGCGGAATATCCGGCTGCGCGAATTGAAGTAGCTCGTTGAACGTCTTTGATGGCCTTCGTTCACGGCGGAAGAATCGGCTTGCAGTAAGGGAGTGAGCATGCCTCGGACCTGGCGGTTTCTGCCGCACGATGCCGCTCTGGTCGGGCAGGTGGCTGCCGATCTGCGCGTTTCGCCGCTGATGGCCCAGGTGCTGATCGCACGGGGATTGCAGCGCGAGGCGCCGAACTTTCTCAATTCTCGTTTGTCGGCACTGCATGAGCCGGAGCTGTTGCCCGGGCTCCCCGACGCGGCCGATCGGATCGTTTCGGCCATCCGTGCCGGTCGCCGCATCACCATTTATGGCGACTACGACGTCGACGGCGTGACGGCCACCGCCCTGATGTGGCATTGCATCACGCTGGCCGGCGGGAAGGTCGACTACTACATCCCGTCCCGCATGGAAGAGGGGTACGGCATCAATTGCGAGGCGCTGCGGCAGCTGCATCAGGACGACCCGCAACGGCTGGTGGTCAGCGTCGACTGCGGCATCACCAGCGTGGCGGAGGCTCTGCTCGCCCGCGAATTAGGCCTGGAACTGATCATTACCGATCACCATCAGGCGGGCGCTTCGCTGCCGGAAGCTTCGTGCGTTGTGCATCCGCGGCTGCCGGGGGGCGGCTATCCCTTCGGCGAGTTGTGCGGCGTGGGTGTGGCATTCAAGCTGGCCTGGGGCGTCTGCCAGCGGCTGGGGGACGGCAAGAAAGCGTCGCCTGTGATGCGTGAGTTCTTGATCGGAGCGATGGGATTGGCGGCGATCGGCACCATTGCCGACGTCGTTTCACTGCGCGGCGAAAATCGGCTGCTCGTGAAATTTGGCTTGAAGAGTCTGCGCGAGCGTGCCGCTCCCGGTCTCAAGTCGTTGATGAAAGTGGCGCAGCTCGACGAGTCGCTCTCGATCGAGGCTGACGACGTTGCCTTCGGGCTGGCGCCCAGGATTAACGCAGCGGGACGGCTAGGGCAAGCGCGCTTGGCGGTCGAACTCTTGACGACCGACAAGGCCGACCGTGCGTCGATGCTGGCCGTCCATCTCGATGAATTGAACAAGAGCCGTCGCTCGGTCGAGCTGAAAATCTTCAAAGAAGCCCGCGAGCTGATCTCCAATCATCCCGAATGGCACGACGCGCCCGCCGTGGTGCTCGCCAGCGAGACGTGGCACCCGGGGGTGATCGGCATCGTGGCCAGCCGAGTCGTCGAGCATTTTTCGCGTCCGGCGATCCTCATCGGCTTCAACGGACAGGCCAGCACGGGCCAAGGATCGGGGCGGTCGCACGGTCGCTTCGACCTGCACGCGGCCCTGTCAGCGTGCGCCGTGCACCTGATTTCTTTCGGCGGACACCAGGCGGCGGCCGGTCTCAAGATCTCCAAAGATCGCATCGATGCGTTTCGCGACGACTTCTGCCAATACGTGGCGGCCAACTACTCGACGGGCCCGCGTGACTCCGAGCTGGAAATCGACGCCGAAGTGCGGCTGGCTGACGTGACGCCGCGGGCGGTGAAAGAACTCGAGATGTTGAGCCCGTTTGGCGAAGACAACCCGCGGCCCGTCTTCGCGACGACGCGCGTCGAGCTGGCCGAACCGCCGCGCAAGATGGGGGAGGGGGAGCGGCATTTGTCGCTGCGAGTGCGGCAGCACAACACCACGCTCCGCGCCGTCGCCTTCGCCCGAGGAGACTGGGCCGAGCCGATCGCCCAGTTGGGCCGTCCGTTCTCGATCAGTTATGCCCCTGTCCTTAATCGGTTTGGTGGCCACGAGCGCGTGGAGCTGCAGCTGATCGACTGGCAGCCCGACCCTGCCGCTGCGCCGGTGGCGCCAGTCGAGACTGTCCCGTTCTGACCATCAACCCGGTTTCACGAGCCCCCGGATTGGCGAGCATCCCCGAGCTTCAGCGGCAGCTGCGCGAAACGCTCGAGCGGCGTGGCATCGCCGATCCGCGCGTGCTCGACGCCATTCAACAGACGCGGCGTGACTTGTTCGTTCCCGACGCGTTGCAGTACGCCGCCTACGACGACGATGCGCTGCCCATCGGCGAAGGGCAAACGATCAGCCAGCCCTACATCGTCGCTCTGATGACGCAGGAGCTGCAGCTGTCGGGCACCGAAACCGTGCTTGAGATCGGCACGGGCAGCGGCTATCAGACGGCAATCCTCGCCCGCCTGGCGCCCCGCGTGGTGACGATCGAACGGATCGAGCGGCTCTCGCAGGCCGCACGCCGCATCCTGGACGAAGTAGGCGCCAGCAACGTCGAATACCTGGTGGGAGACGGGACGCTCGGAAATTCGGAGCGTGGGCCCTATGATCGCGTGATCGTCACCGCGAGCGCGCGGGTTGTTCCCGAGCCGCTGTATGAACAGCTCAAGCCCGACGGTCGGATTGTCGCCCCGATCGGCGACGAAGAGTCGCAGCAACTGGTGGTTGCCGAAAAGACGGCCACCGGCCCCCAGGTGACCCCCTTGTGCGCCTGCCGCTTCGTCAAGTTAATTGGAAAGGCCGGATGGGCCACGCCGGACGGTTGAGCCGATTTGCTCCGACCGCAAAACGAAGCGGTCCGGATGGGGTCTGCGGCGCACACGGCCGGGCAAATTGCATTTCAAACGGAACGTCAGGTCCCACCGTAGAAGACACGGCCCGCCCCCGCATCCCAGGATCGTCGGCATTCCTCGAATTGGCGGCTGCCCCGCGTTCGACAGCTCCGCATTAGACAGGCTCGCCGCATGTCGCTGGAATTAAGCAACGTCCTCAAGACCTATCGGGAGCCGGACGGCAACGTGCTGACCGTGCTCGACATCGAGCGATTTCAGATCGCCCCCGCCGAGCAGGTCGTGCTGGTCGGCTCGAGCGGCGGCGGCAAGACGTCGTTGCTCAACATCATTTCCGGCATCAGCACGCCTGACCGGGGGACGGTCACGATCGACGGGACCGAAATTACACGTTTGCCCGAGGTCGCCCGCGACCGGTTTCGGGCGGAGCGGATCGGCTTCGTCTTTCAAACGTTTAATCTACTGCCCGCGTTCAGCGCACTCGAGAACGTGCTCTTGGGGATGAGCTTTTCCGGCAAGCGTGTCGATTCCAAGCGGGCCGCGCAGCTTTTGGAACGTGTGGGCCTGGGGCATCGCACGAGCCACCGGCCGTCGCAACTTTCTGTGGGCGAGCAACAGCGGGTCGCCGTGGCACGGGCGCTGGCCAACCAGCCATCGCTGCTCCTGGCCGACGAGCCGACCGCCAACGTCGACGTCAAGAACCAGGACCTGATCCTCGAGCTAATTCGCGAGGCGTGTGCCGAATCGAAGGTGGCACTCCTGATGGTAACGCACTCGCCCGACGTGGCGTCGCGGTTCCCGCGAGTCGACCGGCTGGAGAATTTCAACCGCGCTGCAGCGGGAGCCGCACGATGAATCTGTTTTCGATCGCCTGGAAGAGCATCCGTCAGCGACTTTTGTCGTCGTCGCTGACGGCCTTCAGCGTGGCCCTCGGCGTGATGCTGATGGTGAGTGTCCTGGTGATCTACGGCATCATGGACCGCATGTTCAGCCAGCAAACGATCGCATACCAACTCATCGTGGGGCCCAAAGGGAGCGATCTGCAGCTCGTGCTCAACACGGTCTACCGCGTCAGCGCTCCGCTGCAGAACCTGCCCTACCTCTACTACGAAGAGCTCAAGAAGGATCCGCGCGTCGAATTGGCGGTTCCATTCTGTCTGGGTGACGCCACCCAAAAAGGGGGCTTCCCGATCGTCGGCACCACAGAGGAATATTTCGAGCATCCTTTCACGCCGGGCCAGGAATTCCAAATTAAGGGCAAACCCTTCACGGACGCCTTCGACGCGATCATCGGCTCGGAAGTGGCGCGGACCAATGCCTGGGACCTGGGGACGCAGTTCCAACTCATCCACGGCGGAGCTGAATCGCACAAGCACGAGGAAAAGTTCACCGTCGTCGCCGTCCTGGCGCCGACCGGCACGCCCAACGACAAGACCGTCTTCATCCACTTGAACGGCTTCTACGCGATCAGCGGGCACGACGCGCCGCTCAAAGAAGCCGTCAAACGCTGGCACGAGTTCAGCGGCAAGGGGACGAGCGATTCCGAGATCAACGCGGCCGCGGCCGAGTGGCGCAGAAGTGCGGCATCCCCATCGAAGAACCTCCGCACAAGCCCGGCGAGCACCATCACCACCACAAGGCGTGCGACGTCCAGAAGGAGGTGACCGCGATCCTCGTCAACATGAAGAGCGTGGCTCTGGCGGCGATGTTCAATGGCGAGATGAAGCGCGGCTACAAGGTGCAGGCGGTCAATCCCATTGTCCCCATGCAGCAGCTGATGAGCAGCATCCTCGGCAACGTGCGGACCGTGCTGGTTGTCATGACCGCACTCATCATCATCGTCTCCGGTGTCGGCATCTTCGTCAGCATCTACAACTCGATGTCCGACCGCCGCAAGGAAATCGCCATCATGCGGGCCCTGGGCGCAGCGCCGGACAGTCTTTTCGATCATCCTGGCCGAATCGATCCTGCTCTGCTTCGGCGGCGGAATCCTCGGCATCCTCTTGGGACACGGCCTGGTCTTCGCCGCGGCCCCCGTCGTTCAAGAACAGACGGGCCTGTTGATCAACCCCTTCGCCTTCGAGGGGATTGAATTCATCCTGCTGCCCGGCTTGATCGCGCTCGCCTCGCTGATCGGCATCGTTCCCGGTTTAGCGGCCTACCGCACCGATGTCGCCCGAGCGCTAGCGGATTGACGCACGAACATCGCAGGGTTGCTAAATCTGCGGCCGTTCGGTTAGCTGACGAGGAGGATCGACCTTATGAAAGGCGCCCTCTCGGCTGTGGCTCGTCGAATTCCCGCTCGCGAAACGGCCGCGAATGAGCCGACGCGACGCGGCCGCTCTGTTCGGCAGCGCGAACTGAAACGACTCGTTGGCATTGTGCTTATCTTGTCATCCGTATTCGCGGCCTGTCCTCTCCCTCTGCTTGCCCAGCAGACTTTGCCAAAGCCCATCACGCTCGCTGCGATCGTCGAGTCGATGGAGGCGCGAGAGAAGCTAACAAACTTGCTGAGTGTGCGGTGGGCTGAAAACCGGCGGTATCGCGGCGGAGCGCTTGGATCCAAGGACGCCGAGTACAATTTTCGGTGCGAAATGCGGCTCAAGCGCGATTCAATGCGGTACGAGTCTAAAACATTCTGGTTCCGCGGTGGCGGAAACGTTTCGGTGATCGACCATGTGTCGACCTGGGATGGCAACGAGAGTCGATTTCTGCAAGGCGCGACGCCGCCCGTCGGCCGAATCCTGGCGGAAAAGGGGAACACAGATGCCGGCTCGGCGCCCCTCACGCCTCTCATGTTGTACTTCCGTCCCCTGGCGAGGCTCGACACCGAGGCTCTAAAGCTGGCCGACGGGAGTAAGACCATTGACGGACACGAATGTGTCACGGTTGATGATGGTCACTTCCGCGTTTATCTCGACTGCGACCGTAATTTCGTTCCCGTCGGCTTTCAGGCGTATCTTCCAGACGGCCGCGTTCATTTAGATGGCACCCTCGAGTATTACCGCAAGCACGACGCGGTCGCGTGGGTTCCCAAGGCGTTCCAAATTAAGTTTCACCGGGTCGCTCAGGGTGTGCCACAAAGCATTCGCGGAGACAACGTGCAAACCGCGATTGGTGCTCCGTTGAAGGAAAGCGATTTTGCGCTCGCTTTTGAACCCGGAACCATCGTTTGGGACGGCAGAACACGCGAGGAGTATCGCGTTCGCGATGACGGTTCGAAAGAGCCTATCGAGCGACCTCGGCGGCGGAGAGCGCCGCC
The DNA here is from genome assembly GCA_963800135.1 of uncultured Planctomycetaceae bacterium. Taxonomy (GTDB): domain Bacteria; phylum Planctomycetota; class Planctomycetia; order Planctomycetales; family Planctomycetaceae; genus DASPSM01. Next base: position 13,498 of record CAWCZR010000009.1, read on the forward strand.
GAAGTGAGGACTCCTCTGGGTCGAGGCTCAATTCAAGAAACTGCAGCACCCCAAATTGGCGCGCCCCGCGGATTACTGCTGCGACGTCTCCACCACCGTTAGCTCGATTCGTCCCAGCACGCGGATCAGCGGCAGGAAGCTCGTGGTCGGCGCGGGGCCGTTGTCGGCGAAGCTCGATTCGGCCAGCTTGATGTGGGCCGCTCCGATGCCGGCTTCGCCGTTGCCCAATGTTGCGTCGAGCGGCACCCAGTGGTCGCCGATCAGCGCTTCCGTCCACATGTGGCCGCCGAATGACGAGAGCGGCTCGATGTAGACCAGGCCGACCGCAATCTTCGACGGAATGTTGCGGGCCCGCAGCATGGCGGCCAAGAAGACCGCGTGCTCGGTACAGTCCCCCTGCAGCGTGCGTGCGACCTCGCCGGCCGAAGCCAGCGCCGTCGAAAAGTCCTTCTTTTGCACCGCCCCGTCGACATACTTTTCCATCGCCACCGCGATTTGGGACGGCTCGATCAGGTTGCGGGCGGCCCGGTCGACGTGGACGAGAAGTTCGCGATCGTTCGACTGCAGGAATTGGGATGGCTCCAAATACTGCCGATCGACGCGGATGGCCCGATGGGCGGGGGCCGGTCGCACGTTGCGAACGGTGATTTCGCACTCGTCCGGTGCGGTGCGGACCACCTTCTGGTTGGCGTCGCTGGGAAAAAAGGGAGTCGGATCCTCACCCTTCATCTTGATGCGGTAGACGCCCCGCATGGTCGAGTGGGCCCGCGGAATGAAGGTCGATTTGACGAGCGTGTTGACGGCAATGTCGAGCCCTTCGCCGGCGATCTGTTTGAGGGCCTCCTCCGCCGTAACCGTGTAAGTGGTCAGTGTCTGCCCGAGCATTTCCGTCGTTGAGACGATGACTTCGCCATGCTCTTCGAGGTAATCCTCGACCGGCGATTGGGGCATCAGCGATTCGACGACCGAGACGCGCAACAACTTCCGGCGATGACCGTCCAAGAGCGACACCGACTCGTGGCGGAGGGCCTTGAAGCGGACCTGGGAGACTTGCATCTGCTCGGGGACGAACGCCCGCATGTTGCGCGCGTCGCCCGGTTTGAACGGATACTCGTGCGGGTAGCGGTCGACGTACACGGGCGATTTGATGCCGCCGTCCCAAGGCAGCGTGAACTCGTGCGGCGCTCCCGCCACGGTGTTCTCGCCCACGAGGAAGTTGCCTCGCACGCGGCCGACGGTGCGCGTCGGTGCGGCCGGCGGATTTTTGACCTCGTAGGTGAATGACAAGAGTTCTCCGCTGGGCAGCTCTTCCGTTTCCTGCCGCGTCTGCATTTCCAGCGTCTGGCCGAACCGCTTGAGCGTGAGATGCATTTCGGTATCGGTCTTGATGATCGACTTGCCGTCAATCTGAGCGGGGCGCGTGAGCGTGTGCGAGTAACCGATGCGGGCCTTTCCCAGATAGGTTACCTGCCACGTATCACTGGTGCCGGCGGGAGGCGGGGCTTGCTTGGCCGCCGCGCCCCGCGACTTCCGCGGCGGGTCGGCCTGCGCGACGGCTCCCAAGACCAGCATCCATGCGATGCCCAGCGAGATCAGCCTCGTCCTCATCTATTGTTCCTTCAAACGTTGGACTTGGGACTAATCTTTCACGCAGTCCCACGACAGTGGCTCGCCGCGACGGATCGTGCGGGAGGCGCGTTTGCCCAGGAGCCGCGGCAATTCCTTCGGTGGCAGGCCGTGTCCCGGCCGAATCGAACGGACGTTTTGTTCGGTCAGCTGCTCGCCGGCCGCGATGTCGGCCACCGCGAACAGCGAGCGGCGGAAGACACGGCTCTTTTCTTCGGCCGGGCTCAGCCCGTAATGGACGGTGCCGATGGCCGCCTCGGCCGCGCGAACGGCGCGCACCATCTCGGCGAACTCGGCCGGCTCGAGCGAAAAGGCGCTGTCGGGTCCGGGCGTTTCTCGCGAGAGCACAAAATGTTTCTCAATGAGGCACGCTCCCAGCGCGACGGCCGCGACTGGGCAGGCGATGCCCAACGTATGGTCCGAGAGGCCAACCGGGCACTGGAACGTCGAGGCGAGATGCCCGATCGTTCGCAGATTGGCTTCCTCGGCCGGTGCCGGGTAGGAGCTAGTGCACTTCAGCAGGGCGAGTTCGCGGCAGCCCGCCTCCCGCAGTGTGGTGACCGCTTCGGTGATTTCCTCGAGCGTTGCCATCCCTGTCGACAGGATCACCGGCCGCCGCGTGGCTGCCACTTTCCGTAACAGGGCATGGTCGACCAGCTCGAAGGAGGCAATCTTGTGTGCGGCCGGATTGAGCGTCTCGAGAAAATCGACGGCCGACGCGTCGAACGGGGTGGAAAAACAGCCCATCCCCAGCCGTCGGGCTTCGGCAAAGAGGTCGGCGTGCCATTCCCAAGGCGTGGCGGCCTCTTGGTAAAGGTCATAGAGCGTGCGGCCATCCCACAGCGTGCCGCCGGCAATGCGGAACTCGGGCCGATCGCAGCGGATGGTGAGCGTGTCGGCGGTGTACGTCTGCAACTTGACGGCGTCGGCGCCGGCTTCGTGTGCCGCCCACACAAGCTGCAGCGCGACCTCGCGTTTGCCGGCGTGATTTGCCGACAACTCGGCAACCAGATAGGACGGATGACCGGGGCCGACTTGCCGCTGGCCCAGGTGCAAAACGGGCGACAAGCCTGAGTTGGAAGGTTGATCGATCATCAGTCCCAGTTGTACTGGTCCGGCCGCGGCCTGACGAGGTCGCTTTTTCAGGGCAGTCCCTGCGACCTTCGCCACTCGGCCCCCGCTTTTTCGAGGTCCGCAACGGGCGTGTCCCAACCGTTCGTCAGCAGGTGAGCCACTTTTTCACGGTCGGCGATGCGGTGAAACGAGCCCGGCCCGACTTGTTTCGTAGCACTGCAGCTGCCCGTGCGGATGCGGCTCCAATGCTCGGCAAACAGCCCGGCGATCTCGGCCTGCAGCCGGGCGTAACTCGAGCGGAGGGTCTCGGCGGATCCGAATTCGACCAATCTTTGAGCGATGATGTCGCCCGTGTCGATGCCCGAGTCGAGGTAGTGGATCGACACTCCTTTCGGCGTGTTCTCGATAAAACTCCACAAATTTGGATCGGCCCCGCGGTTCCAAGGCAGATAGGAGATGTGCAGATTGACGGCTCGCTGTGGAAAGCGATCGAGCACGTCCGCTCGAAGGATGTGACGGAAGCCGTGCGACACCAGAAAGTCGGCTGGATTGCGATCCAGGAACGCTTCGTCGATTGGGTCCGCAGTCTGTACGACTTGGCTCTCGGCCGATTTCAGAAAATCGAGCGCGGCAGAATCAGGTGGACCGAGAAATAACACCTTCATTTGATGCCGCTCGCTTCGGTCAGGATGGCCGCGACCCGTTTGGCTCCAGCTCCATCGACGAGCTCTTGAAATCTTGAGGCACAGCGAGCCCGCTTCGTCGGATCGTGCAAAAACGCATCGATCCAAAGCTTGTCCTCAGCGGCTGAAATATCGCCGGGGTCGCGCAAGCGGAATGCGACCCGGAGCTGATCCAAGGCTGTCGCGATCGGCCGCTGGTTATCGGCGGTGACGACAACGAGCATCGGAACTCCCAGGTATCCGAGTTCATACACCGAGCTGCCCGCGGCGGTTAGGGCCAGATCGCAGTTCGCCATGATCTCGGCGACCTTCGTCGCTCCGACGTGCAGTATCATGCGGCTCATTTTGGCGGTGAGCTCGCGAAAATAAAGCACATGTGGATTCGCCGGTCCGATCAGGACGTGAATTTGGCAGTCGGAGGAGCAACATGCGCAGAGAATTGCGAAGTATCGGGCGGTCAAGTTCCGCGGATCGGCCCCGCCCAACGTGAGCAAAATCTGCGACACGGAGTCGCTCTTGCTCACCTTCTTCTTCGCCGGCAGAAACTCTCGCCGCAGCATTGCATATTCGCAGCCCAGCAGCAGCCGGGCATTGTGGGTTCGCTTTCCGTACAAGACGGCGGCCGCGCCGGCGTTTTGATTGAGGATTGCGTCGGCGTGATAGTTCTCGTGCCGGCCATCGTCGTCGATGAACAACAGCCGCCACCTCACGTCGCGAAGTGCCAGCTGGTAGTCGGGGCCGAAGGCGTAACCGTCGAGGACCAACCATTTCGGGGCGATCGAATCGGCAAGGCGTCGTGTCTCTTCGAGATCGCGGTCGGTTCCGGGAGCCGCGTCGATTGTGGAGACGATGCAGCCCTCAGTTTCCAGCCGCTGTGAAAGGAAGGGCGGCAGTTCAGTACAAGCAAACGCGACTTTCCCTCCAGCGTCCTGCCACGCCTGCGCGAGCGCCAGGCAGCGCATTACGTGCCCGGTGCCGATTTCCGAGTTGGCGTCGGCTCGGATCAGGAGCGTGCCAAGATTAGCGGAAGGTTTACTCAGGGCGATTTTCGCGGATTCTCGAGCGCTGCCAAAGCACCCTCGGGCTCACGCCCGAGGCTCGCCGGTCGCTTTTCGGGTTAATGCGTTTTCTGCGCGATGTGACGGTTAAGTTCGATCCAGGCCGGATGGCGGTCCAAAAGTTCCAGCACGTCGAGCCAGCCGAAATCCTTGTCTCCAAAGTGTGCGAGGATCCGTCGCATCAGTTCGTAATCTTCCGGCGTGTCGACCGACCAGCGATGGTCGGCGGCTTCAGGCCGCTCCGACTCGACGAGTGCGATGCGAAACCGCTCCGAGTGCCGATACAAAAACGGCGTGACGTGCTCGCGACTGGAGGGGTCGCGGGCGTCCTGCCACGCAGCCGCCAATGAGGCAAACGTGAAGACTTCGACGTCGAGACCGCGGGGAAAGGTTCGCGTGGGATTGATGTTGCTGGCATAGTCGACGCCTGCGGTCAAACGTTCGACGACGCGGTCGATGACTTCCGGATCGATCAGCGGGCAGTCGGACGTGATCCGCACGATCGGATCGGCGCCGTCTGCCACCGCCGCCTGGTAATAGCGATCGAGCACGTCGTCGCGGCTGCCGCGGGAGACGGCCCAACCGCGCGCGCGGCACAGCGCGACAATCGGCTCGTCCTCCGGCTCGATGGTCGTTGCCACGATCGTGCGGTCGATCGTCTTCGCCTGCTGCGTCCGTGTGACAACGCGGGCCAGCATCGGCTCGCCGGCGAGATCAAGCAGGACTTTCCCCGGCAGCCGGGTGCTCGACATGCGGGCTTGGATAATGGCCGTGGTCATGGGCAGGTTAGGATCCGGTCAGCGCGAAGCGGGCGGCGCCGCGGCAATCACTTTGCGCAGGGCCCGACAGACGTCGTCGACATCGCGATCGGTCATCGCCGGGAAGAGGGGCAGCGTCATGATCTCGGTGTAGGCGGCTTCGGCATTCGGACACTGGCCCGGGTGAGTGCCAAAGCGTTCGCGATAAAACGGATGCAGGTGCACGGGGATGTAATGCACGTTCACGCCGATTCGCTCGGCTCGCATGGCGGGAAAAATCTGGTCGCGAGTCCAGCCGGTCTCCGCCGTGCGGCAGCGCACGACGAACAGGTGATAGGCGTGCGTTCGTTCGGGCAAGACGGCCAGCGGCACGAATTGGGGCAGGTCCGCCAGCACCGCGCGATAGCGGTCGGCAAGTTCGTTCCGTCGACGCACCCAGCCCTCGAGCTTGGGCAACTGGCTCAGCCCGAGCGCACAGGCAAAATCGCTGAGCCGATAGTTGAAGCCCAGCGTTTGCATTTCGTAAGTCCACTCGCCGTGGGCCTGCCGATAGTGATGGTCGGTGGTGATGCCGTGCGTGCGAAAGATTCGCATCTGGCGGGCGAACTCGGCATCCTCGGTGGTGATCATGCCGCCTTCGCCCGTCGTGATGTGCTTGACCGGGTGGAAGCTGAACGTGTTGAGGTCCGCCAACGTGCCGATTTTGCGACCGCGGTACGAGCCGCCCAATGCGTGGCAGGCATCAGACACGAGCGGCAAGGCGTGCCTGGCCGCCAGCGAGCGGAGGGCCTCGTACTCGGCGGCTTGGCCGGCATAGTCGACTGCGACGATTGCCTGCGTCCGCGGCGTGAGGCAGCGAGCGGCTGACTCGGGCGTGATCAAGAGCGTGTCGGGATCGACGTCGGCAAAAACCGGCGTGCCCCCCAAGTAGACGACGGCGTTGGCGGTCGCGGCAAACGTCAGGGAGGGAACGATGACTTCGTCACCGGGCCCGATCCCCAGTGCGTGCATGGCCGCGTGCAATGCGGCCGTTCCGCTGTTGACGGCAACCGCCTCGCGAGCGCCCACCGCCAGTGCAAAGGCCTCCTCGAACTCGGCGACCTTTGGGCCGGTCGTCAGCCAGTCGGATTTCAGCACAGCGGTGACGGCCGCGCGGTCGTCGTCGTCGATCGCCTGATGGCCGTAGGGGAGATAGGCTTCGCGGACGGGCCGGCCGCCGCGAATGGCCAACTCTCCCTCGATCGCCTGCGTAGGCTGAGAGGCCGTCATGATTGGACCGACCCGTCCTTGAGGAGCGTGCGCAGATCGTCGAGTCCGAGCCACTCGGTGTTGTTGCTGCTGCTGTAAATGTAACCGTCGGGGAGCGGGTTCCCCTTGTGGCCGACCTTGTCTGTCCACCAGGGATGATGGGGTTGGATGACGAACATGCGGTCGCTGTCGAGCGTGTGACGGGCCTCATCCTCCGAGATCAGGACTTCGTGCAGTTTTTCGCCGGGGCGGATGCCCATCTGTTCGACGCGGCAATCGCCGGCGACCGCCTTGGCCAGGTCGCCGATGTTCATGCTGGGGATTTTCGGCACGAAGATCTCGCCGCCGTGCATTTGCGGCAGCACGGTCAGTACGAATTGCACGGCCTGGTCGAGCGTCAGCCAGAAGCGGGTCATCCGCGGATCGGTAATGGTGATCTTGCCGGTGGACCGCTGCTCGAGGAAGACGGGGATCACGCTGCCGCGGCTACCCACGACATTGCCGTAGCGCACGCAGGCAAACCGAGTCCCCTCGGCCCCGGAGTACGCGTTTCCCTGCACGAAGAGCTTCTCGGCACAGAGCTTGGTCGCGCCGTACAGGTTGACCGGGTTGACCGCCTTGTCCGTACTGAGGGCCAGCACGCGTTTGACGCCGCGATCGATGGCCGCCTCAATGATGTTGCGGGCCCCCATGATGTTGGTCAACACCGCCTCGAATGGGTTGTATTCGCAGGCGGGCACTTGCTTGAGGGCCGCGGCGTGCACCACGATGTCGACCCCCTGCATGGCTCGCCGCAATCGATCGACGTCCCGCACGTCGCCCAGGAAAAAACGCACGGACGGATGGATGAAGACGCCTCCTTCCACCCCACTCTGTCGCATCTCGTGCTGCTTGAGCTCGTCGCGGCTGAAAATAATCAGTCGCCGCGGCCGATAGTTGCGGAGCACGGTGGCCGCGAACCGTCGGCCGAATGATCCGGTGCCGCCGGTGATCAGGATCGAACGATCCGATAAGTCGAGCTGCGAATCAGTCGCCGTTGAATCAGCCACTGCGAGAACCGCCTTTTCAAATGACGTCGGCGAATGAGTCTTCGACGTGCCGGAAATAATAAAGTCCCGCCAGGCAGAGCGCCCCGTTGACGAGGAAGGAGATCAACACGCGGCCGGCGGAGATGGGGGTTGAAAGGGTGGCCGCCCGAAAGAATGCGATCGGCACGGTCATCGGATTGATCCGCGAGAGCCATTCGCCCCGCGTCCCCCGCTGTGATTTCGAGGAGTCGTGCGAGTCAGTCGGAGAGTTTTGATGGTCTGAGCGCTCGTCGCTGTTCGCGGCGGCTGCGGACGGGGCCTCGGCTGCCGGCGATTGTTGGTTCAGATAAATCACCGGCGTGGCTAGCAGCCAAATCCACAGCAAGACGGTGACCGCGTGACGGAAGTCGCGATAGGAGACCGTGAGGGCAGCGATCAGCGTGCCGATGCCAACTGCGGCCAGCGTCAACAACACGGCGGCCAGCGGCAGGAGCACGATCTCGGCGCCGGGCAGAATTCCGTACCACAACATGAGTGCCAAGAGCACGAGGAACGAGACTCCCAGGTCGACCAGCGCGGCGGCCACCGACGCGAAGGGGATGGCCAGTCTCGGGAAGTAGACCTTGGTCACGAGCCCCTCGGAGCCGATCACGCTATTGGCGGCCGTGCTGACGGCGGTCTGGAAAAAGAACCAGGGGACCAGCCCCGAAAGCACGAACACGGAATTCGGAAATTTTCCGTCGCTCGGCGGCGCGTATGCATAGACGAACGCCACCATCGTCAGCACAGGCTGAATGATGGCCCACAGCACGCCCAACACCGTCTGCTTGTAGCGCACCCGAATGTTGCGGAGCGTGAGCTGCCCGATCAGGTCGCGACACTTCCACAGTTCACTTAGGTTGAGGGTCGGCCAACCGCTTTTGGGCGTGATGTGAATCTCCAGCAGCGGCGGCCCATCGGCCGGCGAGTCGGGCAGGTCGTCGGCTGGCGGGCCGGCAACGCCGACCGGAAAGGTCGCCGTTGCGGAAGTCTCGGATGGTGCGCGCTGCGCGTCTGTTCTGGCATCAAACCACCTTCGCCGCCGTCCGCGCGGACGTGCGCCGGCCTGGGAATCGGCCCGCACAACGGGCCAGCTTCGATTCTAGCAGGCCCCGGAAACCGCAAACAACGCGGTGTTTGGCTGGATCGTTGCCCGGCTCAGGCTGCGGCTCCGACAGCCTTGCCAGCAGAATAACGGTCGAGTTTTGAGCCGCAGGGATGCTTCGTGCGCGGCTCTTTCGCGCGCGGAGCTTTCGCACGACCTGCGAATCGGCGCGAGCGACAGTCGCCGCGGTGCTTGCGGGCTTTGCAGGGAGTTTTTTGGTTGAAGCGACTTCTCCGGTCGTGTCGATATTGACGACGGTCTCCTGTGCCGCGCTAGGAGTCCGCAAGGATTGCGACTTTGAAGTGGTCCGTGCTACCGGCCGTTTTCGCCGCCCTGCTCGCGCCGGGCTGCGCGATCATTCAGATCGGGGTCACCAATCCGATTCCCGGTTTGTCGACCGTGGCCGTTGCACCGTTTCTGAACCTGAGCGCGGAGCGGGCCACCGACGGTCGCCGATTTGCACTCGCGTACGCTACCGAGCTGCAAAAGGTCCCTGGCTTCGAGGTCGTGCCGGTCGGCGTGACCGAGACGGCAATGGTCGATGCCAAGATCGACCTCAACGACGTCGACGACGTGCTGAAATTGGCCAAGGTGCTGCGTGTTGATGCCGTCGTCGTCGGCGCGATCACCGATTATTCGCCCTACTATCCGCCCCGCATCGGTCTGCAGGTGAACTGGTATTCGCCGCGCCCGTGGGCCTTCTATCCGGGAATCCAAACCGAGCCGCAAACACGCCAGCAGCTGAACGACTGGGATAAGCAACAGCTGGACGATTATCACGAAAACCAGCGACGTGTGCTCAACTCCTGCGCTCCGGAAACGCCGTTTTGGCAGCGCATGTACAACTGCTTCAAGACGTGGCCGGGAGTGCGCAACCTGTATGGAGAGCCGTCTTTGGCGCTCAACAGCCCGTTCGGCAGCCCGCTGGGTTACGACCCGCGGCTGGTCTGGCGGGCCCAGTCGCCGGCCTACGATTCGCCTTACGGCGCCGCGGAAGCGATGTCCCCCGATGGCACGCCAGCGGGCCCGCTCGTCAAAGTCGCCCATTACCAGGAAGCGAACGCCACGCAGGAAATTGTGCCCTCGGGGCTGAGCAGCTCGACTCCTCCGATGCTCTTGCAGAACTCCGATCAGAAGCTGGTGCCGGTGCCACGCGGCGGCGCGGATGGACCCGACGACGACCCGGACGGGGACGACCCCGACCGGCCCGACGCCAAGCAGAGGTCGCAGCACACGGTTCCACCGCTTCCCGCGCCCGCTCATCTCCCCAGAGCTGTGCCGGAGCCCCGCGGACTGGGTGCGTTCGGCGATGGGGCAGGGGGCCTGATGGGCGAACCCTTCGCACCCGAATCATCGTTCACGCCGCCGGTGCCTGGGATTTTGGGGTCCTTTGCGGATCCACTGCCGATGGACAACGGTCCGCCAAGACTGCCGATCAAGAACCCATGCCTGGCTCCGCTGCCCCCGCAACCGAACCCGTTTAACGTGGCCCAGCCGATTCAACCGTGGCAGCTCGATCCTCATCAGCCACTGATGTCCTACACGCGGATTTTCGACGGTGCGGACGGCGAGCTGGTGGCGGCTCTGCGCGATTATGTCGAGTTGAACGGCGACCTCAGGAGCGGCGGTTGGGAGGAATACCTGCACCGCAGCGAGGATTACATCCGTTTCTGCTCGTATCGCATGATTCTGGAGATGCTGTCGCTGCACGGCGGTGAAGGAAAGCATCGCCTGGTTTTGAAGTTCCGAAAATACAAATAGCCGGCGCCGCCCGACGGCCGATATCAGAAGAGGCAATTCCCGTGCGCGCGTATCGTACCTCCCTGTGCCGACTCAGGCCGAGTTCGGGGCTTGGGGTGCCGCCCGGGAACGCCCGGCAACGCCAGCCAGTCGACGTCATCCGATTCGTCGGACGAGCGGCGAGTGCCGGACTGTTCCAGGTCAATCGGGGAGGCTGACCTCTGTGGAACGCGGGATGAACGTGCTGGCGCTCGTCAAGGGGAGCGAGCGCTACGTCTTCTTGTACGACGACGAAAGCCATCGCGCGTTGCTGCAGACGATGGGCCGCTTTGCGGCGGACGCCGACCTGAGCTTCACCTGGTATGACGCCGCGGTGCTGAGCCAGAAGGTCCGCCGCCTCCGCGATGAGCAACGTACCCACGCCGCGACGCCGCAACGGTTTCCCGACCTGACGTAAGCCGTGCGCTGGGCATCCAGTCGGTCGCCACGATCTCGCGAGCCCGCCTGACGTTTCCCCGCCTCGGCAGTGCGCCGCCGCAGCGAATCGGTCGCGCAAGAGTGAGCGATGCAGTCCGCAATCGAGTCCTTCCTGCGTTATTTGCGGATCGAAAAGAACGTCGCCCCGCTCACGCTGAAGTCGTACGCTGAAGATCTCGAGAGCTTTACGATCTTCCTGCAGGAACGGCTCGGCCAGGTCCCGGACGCGTCTGAAGTGACGGTCGCCATTCTGCGGGCCTACGTCAGCTACTTGCACGAGTGCCAGTACGCCAAGACGACGATCGCGCGCCGCCTGGCCTGCCTCCGCTCGTTTTACCGCCACTGTTGCCGCGAAGGCATCTGCCCCAGCAACCCGGCCAAGGCGCTCCGCACGCCGCGAGCTGGGCGCAAACTGCCGCATTTCCTCACAACGCTGCAGGTGGCCCGGCTGCTGGAGACGCCGCCGGCCAACAAGCCGATGGGGATTCGCGATCGGGCTATCCTCGAAACGATCTACTCGGCCGGCCTGCGTGTTGCCGAGCTCGTGGGCCTCAATGTGAACAACTGGGACCGCGACGCCAACGTCCTCCGCGTGCTCGGCAAGGGGCGCAAGGAGCGCGTCGCTCCGCTGGGCAGCTACGCGGTCAAGGCGCTGCATCGCTGGATGGACGTCCGCAAGCCGCACCCCAGCGACCCGGCGCCCGTGTTTCTTAATAAGTATGGCCGGCGCCTGACCACCCGCAGCATCGGCCGCATGCTGCTGGGCCATCTCAAGGTGGCCGGCCTCGAAACGCTGACGACGCCGCACACTCTGCGGCACAGCTTCGCCACGCACTTGCTCGACGGAGGCGCCGATCTCCGCAGCGTGCAGGAACTGCTCGGTCACAAGAGCCTGACCACGACGCAGATCTACACCCACGTCAGCACGCGCCGGCTGCAAGAAACGTACGAAAAAGCCCACCCGCACGCGGCCGCCAACCGGCACAGCAAGCTTCGCTGACGGTCGGTCAATTCGGGTGGCCGTCGTGCCCGCTGGCGAGCGGCTTGATCTCGTAAAACTGCCCCTCCACCTGGTACCACATCGTCCCCTTCTTGTGCGGAACGTCGCCCTTCTGCGGCGGAGCACAATCACAGTCCGACTCCGGCACTCCGTCGCGGAGAATGGCCCATTCCATCTGGGCCACGCGTCCTTCGAGTGTCTGGATTCGGAACCATTCCCCGACGATCACGATCAACGCCAGGACGAAGGCCCCGGCCAACAGAAGTCGTCCTGTCGCTCCTTTGCCCCGCACACCTTGGGGTTGATGCGCTCTTAATTTCCAGCGAATTCGACATTCGTATATTGACAACTATCTATATAGACGATAATCTATTTAGATGAACCGACTGAACCAAGCGTTTGCCGCTCTTGCCGACCCCACTCGACGTGGAATCGTGGTGCATCTGGCTCGCGGCGAGGCATCCGTATCCGACTTGGTCGGCCTCTTCTCGTTGACGCAACCTACGATCTCGTCGCACCTGAAGGTGTTGGAATCGGCGGGGCTGATTTCGCGTAGTCGAGTGGCCCAGTTGCGGCCCTGCAAGCTGGAGACGGAGCAATTGAAAGCGGTCACGGATTGGCTGGAGAAAGTGCAAAAGGTTTGGGAAGGCAACTACAAGCGACTCGACGCGTTACTCGCCGAGTTGAAGCAAGCACAGAAAGAGGAGCGAAACAAATGAAACCTGCTGAAGTGACCACTCCGTCAGATCGAGAAGTACTGGTGAAACGGAGCTTTGATGCACCGGTGAACCTGGTGTGGCAGGCGTACACGGAACCGGCGTTGATGCGTCGTTGGCTGTCGGGGATGCCGGGGTGGTCGATGCCGGTTTGCGAGATGGCGACTCATGTGGGCGGGAAGTATCGCTGGCGCTGGCGAGACAACGAGAATGGCACGGAGTTCGGGTTCACGGGAGAGATGCTTGAGGTCGCGTTGCATTCCGAAGATCTCTCATACGCAAATCTTCGACCCGGGCGACTTGGGTGGATCGATGGGAGGTGAACCCTACATCGTCACCGTCACATTCAATGAGGCCAACGGAATGACAAATGTGGTGACCTCAATCAAGTTCGCCTCGCAAGCCGACCGAGACGCCGCGCTCTCAACAGGCATGACCGACGGCATGGAAATGAACTACAAGCACCTCGACGAAGTCCTGGCGGATTAGGTCGCGTTGCACCTTCGTTCGCTTTCGACAGAACGGCCAACACTAGACGTAAGTCGCGGGCAGTTTTCCTGGTGCGCACCAGTGAAAAGATCTGGTTTGGCAGTCGATTTCGAAGATCGCCATTCGACTTACTTGAGGAACAGTCGCCCATTCCAAGTTTCCAGGGTCCAATCATGAAGACAATTGCTTTTCTCGTGACGATGCTGATGCCGGCCGTCGCAGCGGCGCAACAAACACCAACGACGGGCTACGCGCCCGTCAACGGACTCAAAATGTATTACGAAATCCACGGAAGCGGCGAGCCTGTGGTGCTGCTTCACGGCGCGTTCATGACCATCACCAACAACTGGACCGGCTGGATCGGCGAACTTTCCAAAACGCGGAAAGTGATCGCCGTCGAGATGCAGGGTCACGGGCGCACGGCGGACATCGAGCGCGACCCCACCAGCGAAAACCTTGCCGACGATGTGGCGGCGCTGCTCGATCACCTCAAGATCCCGAAGGCGGACCTCATCGGCTACAGCATGGGCGGCGGCGTGGCGATGCAGTGTGCGATCCGCCATCCGGACAAAAGTGCGAAAGGTGGTCGTCATTTCGTCCGTGTTCCGCCGTGACGGCATGGTCAAGGAAGCGCAAGGCGCTATCCAGAACCTCACGGCCGACGCCTTCAAGGGCTCGCGCATCGAAGTCGAGTACAAGAAGCTGAGCCCGACTCCGGACGACTTTCCGAATTTTGTCAGGCGGATGGTTGCCACGAGTTCGAAAGGGCACGAAATCGGCGCCGATCAGCTTAAGGCCACAACCGCGCCGATGTTCTTCATCCACGGCGACATGAAGCCGCGCTCCGCATCGCGATTGGCTATCTTGCCCAACACCACCCACGTCACGCTGATGCAGCGCATGCCCGTAATCGTCCCGATGGTGAACGACTTTCTCGACGCCAAGCCGTAAAGCAAAACGGAATGCCAAGGTGTAGCCTTGAAGCGCAACCCTCTTGAACGGACCCGCTGCCAGACTTCCGCATCCAAGGAGCCATCATGAGCGTGAAGAAAGAAGCCTCCGGACGCCGTTCCGTCCAGGTCGAAGTCGAGGCCCCCGGCACGCCGGAGGAGGTCTGGCAGGCCATTGCCACGGGGCCGGGGATTTCGTCCTGGTTGATGCCGGCTGAGTTTGAAGAGCAGGATGGGAAGCCCGTTGTGTCGAAGTTGAACTGGAGCCACGCTCCGCGGTGACGGCCTGGGATTCCGCCCCGGATGTCCGCCCCGGATGTCCGCCCCGGATGTCCGCCCCGCAGGCCGACGGTTTCCTTCCAGGCTCGCCCCCATCGCGAGCGAGACTCGCCCCGCCTCAGGGGCGAAGACCCGACCGCAAGCGGTCGGTTTGGGAAGGTGCGACTCAAACGACTGAGCCCAGATCCAAGCTGCCGTCGCTGCCGCCAAGAGATGGTCCGCGCCCGAAGCGACGGGCAGTCGGTCCGCTCTCGCCAAAATACTTCGCCCCAAGACGGCCTGCGGCGAAGGCCATCCTTCGCGCGCAAGGCACCAACCGCCCCCGGGTGCAGGGGCCATGCCCCTGCTAGTCTTTGTAGAACTTGGTGAGTTCGGTGTAGGTGAGCGGCTCTTTGATCGAGTCGGCCGTCAGGCGGACGCCGAAGCGGTGGTTGCCTTCCGCTCGTGCTCGGACGTGGACGCGGTAGATGGCGGCTTTGCCCGGCTCGAGTAGCGGCAGCGGCCGGAACGTCAGCTGGTCCTTGGTCTGGACGACGGTTGTCGCGCCTTCGGTGCGGACCAGCTCGAGCACGGCCGGCAGATCGCAGCCGACACAGACGTTTTCGGCCGCCTTCGAGCCGTCGTTTCTGACGTGGATTTCAAATCCCGTTTCGACGCCGACTTCCACCGGATCGCTTTGCTTAAGGATTTCGACGGCCAGCGAGGCGACGCCGTCGACGACCGTGTCCAATTTCAGCTCGCAGCGGGCTCCCTGTTCGGAGACGGCCGCCACAGCGTGTTGGCAGTGCCCGATTTGTGTGCTGGCCAGCTCGAGCTTGACCGGCGTCGATTTTCCGACGTCGAGGTGATCGAGGTGCCAGGTGACCGTCCGGGAAAGCTCGTCAAATTCGCCTCCCTGGTCGGCCCGCACGAAGCGGAATCCTTCCGGCACCACATGCGTGACGCGGATGTTATTGAGCGGAGCGCCGCCGTCGTTAGTGACGGTCGACACGTAGTGCGCCTTGCGTCCGACGTAGCGGAAAGTCGGCCCTTCGACCGCGACTTTGAGACTCGGCGCGATCACGTGAATGTGAGCGGCGAACTCGCGGTGCAGATCGTTTTCGGCCGAGGCGTGGACGGTGATTTCCTGCTCGCCACCGACGACGGCGATCAACGGCAGCCGCACAACGCGGGATTCGCCCGGATTGAGCGAGCCAACCTGCACGATCAGCTGTTCGCCTCGGGCGGCCTCTAGACCCTTGGTGAGGCGGGCTTCGATCGCCACGTGGTGGGCGACGCCCGTGCCCGGATTGTTGACGGTGATCGTCTGGGTGGCCGGATCGCCGACCATTAGTTCTTTCGGCCCACGGACAGCAATCGCCAGCAGCGGTTCTTCGACAGTGAATGTGTTGGAGGCAGCCGAGCTGAACCGCACGGAGGCCGTCGTCGCCAGTTCGCCGCGACGGCTGGGGACCAGCTTGATGTGAATCACCCGTTCCTCGGCACCGCCCAGCGAGGCGAACGACCAGGTGACATGGTCCTGGTTGTCGGCCGGCATCGGGTCGGCGTGTGTCAGGCGGACGGTGGGCGGGAAAAAGGCGTCGACCATGAGGTCGCGAGCCGGCGTTTTGCCGGTGTTTTTAACGACCAGGTCGCACTGGCATTCCAGCCCGACGACGATCGGCGATTTCTTGACCCATTGCAGGCAGATCGTCGGTGCATGCGAGGTGTCGAGCCCGGCCGTAGCCGAGGCGAACGTTGCGGACGACTCGCCGCGAACTGACGAAGTGGCGGGCAGGGTCGGCTCCGTGCTCCAATCGGATCCCTTGGACGAGGCGGCGTGTCCGCTGCTCGTCGGTTCGTCAAACGGAGATGACTTGGTGGCCGCGCGATGACTGTCGGAATGCGTGCCCGACGCGGGATGCGCTGCCGCGGCAGAGGGTTGCGTGCTCGATTGTTTGCTCGTGGTGCCCTGCACGGAGAACGACGAGTGGCTTGGTGAACCGGGTGTCGTGGTCGGTGCGGGAAATGGTTCGCTGGCGAAGGGATCGAACGCCGGCGACTTGGGAGCCGTGCTGATCGGATCCGTCAGGCTCACGCCGGGCGACCGCGTGGCCGGCGGCGCAGTTGGCGCGGCTGTCGGCTCGGCGGGAGGCAAATTCGGTGGCGGTGTGAACGCGTCTCCCTCGACGGCGACGGCCAGACTGCCGGCCGAGGCGGCCAAGAGACACGATGCGACTATTTTCGAGACGTTTCGCATCCCACAGCTCCTTCGCGGGCGAACCAATCGCACTGACCAAGCGCCATCGTTTCCACAAAATGGCTTGTCAATCTGTATCGGCCGTAGGAGTCGTAGGACATGAGCGGGTAAAAATCGCGAAGCGCTGCGAGAGGCTTTGGTTCTCGCTGCAGACGAAGCCGCAAAAAACGCACGCGCGCCAACGTTGTGGTGCGCAAAGCAAACCCGACCCTCAGCGCGAGGGACGCTGCGCGAGTTCCGCTCGGGCGGCCGCGATGGTTTGCATCGTGCCTTTCCGCAGCAGCACGAAGTCAGCCCCCACGAGGAGCCATTGCACGCCGCGGCGAGCCCAGTCGGCCAACTCACTTGGTTCGGCGCTGCTGCCCAGGCCGACGAACTTGTTGGCCGCGCGAGCGCGCGTAATGACGACATCAATCGCCTTTTGCACGTCAGGGTGGTCGTAGCGGCCGATGTGGCCCATCGAGCCGGCGAGATCGTTCGGACCGATCACGATGCCCGACAGCCCGTCGGTCGCCAGAATCGCGTCGAGATTCTTGACGGCGTCGGCATGTTCGATCTGTACGTTGACCATGATCGATTCGTCGGCCGCCTGGCAAAAGGCGGGGCCGGTGTCGCGACCGTATCGGCTCGCACGGCGCGGGCCGAAGCCGCGGATCCCCTTGGGGGGATAGCGGCACGCGGCGACGGCGAGGGCTGCCTCCTCGGCCGTCCGAATCAAGGGCACGATCATCGCCGGAGCACCGTTGTCGAGCACCGGCTTGATCAGCACCGGGTCGTTCCAGGCGACGCGGACGAGCGGAAAAGCACCAGTCCCTTGGGCCGCGATCAGGTGCATTTGAATCGTCTCGAGCGTCAGCGGACCGTGCTCGGCGTCGATCCAGACGAAGTCGAGCTCGCCGGCCAACAGCTCGGTGATCGCCGCGTCGTTGAACGTGATGGCCGTGCCGAAGCAGACTTCGCCGCGCAGCATTTTTTCGCGAAAGGTATCGAGGGTGGGCATGCAGGGCTCCGGCAGTGTGAGGGGCGGGCTGGTCCGGTGCTTTCTCGCGTCGGTTGTCGACGGCTCTGGTCCTCTTTATTGTCCAGCCATCGGTCGAATTCAATCGAGGCGCCAGTTTCGATCGAGGCCCGTTTCAATCGAGACGCCGGCGGCTCGTCGCCGAACGGAGCGAGGCTAGCGTGGAGATTCGCGAGTTACGGCCAACGGATTTTGCCGCGGCTGCTCGGCTGCTGACCCGCGCGATGCACGAGAATCCGATCGACGTCGCCGTCTTCGGCCCGGACACGGATCGCCGCCAGCGCGTGCTGTTTCCCTTCTTTCGCCGCGAGCTGACGGGGCTCGCAAAGCGAGGCCTGTTGATCGGCGCCTTCGACGCGTCCGTCATGCAAGGCGTCTGTTGCATGGCCCGACCGGGCCGCTGTCAGCCGACGTTCGGCGAAAAAGTGCGAATGATCGGCACACTGACGGCCAGCGGCGCGCTCGACGCGATGCCACGGCTGGCAGGCTTTGTGGGCGAGTGGGCCCGCCATGATCCGAAAAAGCCGCATTGGCATTTGGGTCCGGTCGGCGTCGATCCGCGGTCGCAGGGGCGCGGCGTGGGCAGCGCGCTGATCGCCGACTTTTGTCGCCGCATGGACGAGGCGGGCGACTTCGCCTATCTGGAAACGGACAAGCGCGAAAACGTGCCGTTCTACGAGAAGCACGGCTTCAAAGTCGTGCACGACGGACCCGTGCTCGGCCTGCCGAACTGGTACATGTCGCGGCAATCGCGGCGGAGCAAGACCGCTTCGCCTCCCGAATGATTGCAAGGTGGTAATCGATCACTCTCGCGTGTTCAGACCGCAGCCGCTGTGCGTGTTTTGCCGAACACGGCCTTGTTGAGCGCGGGCATCAGCTCGTTCTGGTACAGCTCGAGGCTGCGGAGCCAGGCGTCCTTGTCGTCCCAGTCGTAGCTCATCGTGACGAGCGAACCGATGGGGCCCGTTTCCTCGATCAGCGCCAGCAGCCGGCCCAGCACGTGATCGACGTCCCCCGCCAGAATCTGCTCCGACATCAAATAGTCGAGCTGGCAGTCGGCGTCGCTCATGTTGGGGTCGCGCTTGTAGATGCGGCGGCCCAGGCCCTTATCGAACAGGCGGCCGATGTACTGGTAGTTCTTGCCGAGTGAATTCGTGCGGGCTCGCTCTTGGGCCTCGCGGGTGGTGTCGGCCAGGAAGATCGAGCGGGCCACTTTGAACTTCGAGCGCTCGGCCGGGCGATCGGCCTCGTGGGCCGCCTTCTCGTAGGTCTTCCACAAGTCGGCCACAACGTTGCCGGCAATCAGGCAGTGGGCGAACGGGTTAAAGCCCTTCCGCCCCGCATACTTCATGCTGTACGAATCGCGGCTCATGCCGGGAATCGAAATCGGCGGATGCGGCTGCTGCAGCGGCTTGTGGATGTAGCCGATGCCCGTTTCCTCGTCGACGGTTTTCTTGAGGCGGATCGTCCAGTACTTGCCCTCGATCTCGTACGGCGGATCGCTCGACCAGAGCTTGAGGATCATGTCGGCGGCCTCGAAGCTCATCGCGCCACCCTCCTTGGGGTCGACGCCGAACAGTTCCTGGTCGGAGGTGACGCTGCCCGGGCCAAAGCACAGGTTGAGGCGGCCTTTCGAGAGGTGATCGAGAAAGGCCAGCCGGCCCGCCACGTGAGCCGGGTGATGCTGCTGCAGGCAGACCGGCGCCGGCCCCAGGCGGATGTTCTCCGTTTCGCCCAGAGCGCGGCCGATGAAGATCTCGGGCATCACGATCGGCTCGTATTTCATCGTGTGATGCTCGCCGATCCAGAACTCCTCGATGCCCAGCTCGTCGGCCCGCACGATCAGCTCGAGGTCTTCGTCGAAGCACTGCGCGAGGGGCTTGGACGGATCGTGATACGGCATGATGAACACGCCGGACTGGATGTGATCGAAGCGCTCGGTCATCCGGATTCCTTCGCGTGACGAGGCGAGAGGGAGGTTTCCTACCGGTAGGCGACGAGGCGATCAGTGCGGCAAATCGAAGGAGATTCACTGTACATTCGCGCGGAGGGGGTCACAAGCGCGCAGCGGCGCTCGCGCGGAGCGAAGGGGTCGCGCGCGAAGTGCACGGCGAGTGACCAGATCGCGGCACGTGCGCCTGCGCGGGCTGCTTTAGCCATTGTTTTCGGACCTTGCAGGGGTTGGGGGTGTCAGATATGTTGTGCGCCGTTAGCCCATGGTGGGTATAGCTCAGTTGGTTAGAGCGTCGGTCTGTGGCACCGAAGGTCGCGGGTTCGAGTCCCGTTACCCACCCGTTTTATTTTTAGAGAGTGGACAGCCGCATCCGGAGGTCTGGATCGCGGCTTTCCCCGAGACGCTCGCCTGCCACGAACAATCGCCGCCCCCTGAATAACTGACGCCGGCCCGCTTTTGACGGCAGCACGGCGCTCGCCTGCCGCGAACTGGCCCCCACCCAAACGACGTTCCGGCCCGATAACTTCCCCAGCAATTTGTCAGAATCCGTCCCTCGGCCGGCGGACGCCGGTCCATCCCGCGCTCTAGAATGACAGCGGGTCGATTCGGAAGCGGGAACAGAGCCTGATGGGCACGTGGATCGAATGGGCGGCGTTCAACGTCTTCCTGATCGTGCTCGTCGCGATTGATCTGGGCGTTTTCAGCCGCAAAGCCCACGTCATCCACGTCCGCGAAGCCATGGTCCGCTCGGCCATCTGGGTGGCGGCGGCGCTGGCTTTCGCCGGCTTCATGTGGTGGCGCAAAGGGGCCGGCTCTGCCCTCAACTACCTGAACGGCTACCTCGTCGAGGAAGTGCTCAGCGTCGATAACTTGTTCGTGATGCTGATCATTTTTTCGTACTTCCAAGTGCCGCGACATCACCAGCATCGCGTTTTGCTCTGGGGCATCTTCGGCGCGCTCGTGATGCGAGGCGTGTTCATCGTTTGCGGAGTCGAGGCGATCGAGCGGTTTCACTGGCTGCTCTATCCGCTGGGAGCCTTGCTCGTCTATACGGCCCTCAAGCTCTTGGTGAGCGAGGAGCAGTACGATCCCGAGCGCAACTGGTTCCTCCGCTTTTCGCGCCGCTACCTGCCCATCACGAAAACCTACTGCAAGGACCATTTCTTCACCCGCGTCGACGGCCGCCTGATGATGACGCCGTTGTTCGTGGTGCTGTGGGTGATCAATACGACCGATTTGCTTTTTGCCATCGATTCGGTGCCGGCCGTCATCGGCGTGGTCAAGCCGCCCGACGCGTTCATCGTCTACTCGTCGAACGCGTTCGCCATCGTCGGCCTGCGGAGCCTGTATTTCGCGCTTGCCGGCATGATGGACGCGTTCCATTTCTTGCGTTACGGCCTGGCGGCCATCCTGGCGTTCGTCGGCGTCAAAATGATGATCGACAAATGGGTCGACGTGCCAAACTGGGTCGTGCTGGCCACCGTCGGCGGCTGCCTGGCGATTTCGATCGGCGCCTCGCTGCTGTTCAAAAAACCCGAGACACCGCCCGAAGGCGAATCACTCGGCACGACAGGCGAGCGGGTGGAGACGGCCGGATAGTCGGCGACCGGCTGGTGCGGACGCGAATTCGAGGTCTCCCGTCCGAATCAATCCCGTCCCAGTCCCGACGGTTCGTGTCCTGTCCCGCGAATCAATCCCGTCCCGATTCCGATCCCCCTGTCGCCCGAGAATGGTCCGAGGCGATTTCGCCGGGATTCTCTCGGTGAAACAACGTGTCCCGTCCCGTGTCCCACTGGGACCGAATCCGGATCTCTAACCACCAAGCGGCTGTGTTTCTTTTCAAGCGTTGACGAGCGATTTTTCGAGCTGCCACGAGGTTCCGTCCTTCAGGATCGTGTTGAGGATGGTCAGCAACTTGCGCATGCAGGCCGTGATCACGACCTTGAACGGCTTGCCGGCGGCTTCCAGGCGCTGGGCGAAGGCGCGGAGGATCGGGTTATGAGTGCGTGCGGTCAGGGCGGCCATGTAGAGCACGCTGCGAACGGAGGCACGCCCGCCCCAGATCGAACGTTTGCCGCGGAAGCGACCGCTGTCACGGTTGAAGGGAGCCACCCCCACCAAGGCGGCGATCTCTTGGCGGTTGACCTGGCCCAGCTCGGGCAACTCCGCCAGGAGCGAGGCGGCGGTCACCGGCCCGACGCCCGGCACGCTCCCCAAGCGATTCATTTTGTCTTTCCAGTCGTCGTCGGATTCGACCAGAGCGAGGATTTCTTGCTCGACCTGCTCGATCTGTTTGCGGAGCGTCACGAGCACCTGCTGAATGCTCTGGCGAACCACCTTCGAGGGGGTCGCGTGCTTGCGGTTGGTTTCGGCGGTTTGCAGCTCGATCAGTTGGCGTCGGCGGACCACCAATTGCTCGAGTTCGGCGGCTTTTTCCGAGACTTGAGCCACCGTGCGCGGCTCCGCCTGCTGGGAATGATCGGGCGAGCACGTAGGCATCGATCCGATCGGTCTTGGCGAGGATTCCCAGCCCCCGCGCGAAGTCGCGGACCTGACGGGGATTAACCACCGCCACCAGGTGTCCCGCGTTCACCAACTCAGCGACCACGGCCCGCTGGTAACCCCCGGTGGCTTCCACCACGATCCGACAGGTCCCCGGCGCGGGCAGCGCCTTCGACAATTGCGCGAGTCCCTGTTCGTCGTAGCTAAAGCTCTGCCGACGATCGTCGGGAAGCAGGCACAGATCGAGAGACCGTTTGGAGACATCGACACCAGCGAAGAGTGCAATGGAACCGTCCATGGAGTGATCCCCGTCTTGCAGATACGAGCTCGACGGCAGGCGTCGGCTCTGGCGGCTGTTCGGGCTTGTTCCACGCGACCGGCGACGATCACGCTTGGTGGCGGCCTCAATGGGCCCAGACACGATCGATCTGTCGCCTCCATTACACCCTGACCGGATGAGGAAGCAAACATACAAGACACCAAGGACACCAAGAAATGCAAACCTGCTGAGTAGGAATTTACTTGGCATCTTGGTGTCTTGGTGGTGAAAGAATCCTCCGCATTCGGCTTACGGGACGGGACACCTGAGAGCGAGCCCATGATCCAGGTCGCCCATTTGGCGCGCTAGCGACGAAACGACAGCGGCTTAACAAAGGCTGCCAAAAAAAACACTGGCGGAGGGCCAGTGTTTTTCGTTTGGAGAGTTGTGGCGAGCGTCAGCCGTTCTTGAGCAGGCCGTTGATCATGGAGATGGCGGCCGGGCCAACCAGGACCACGAAGATGCCGGGGAAGATGAAGAGCACCAGCGGGAAGATCATCTTCACCGCGGTCTGCTGGGCTCGCTCTTCGGCGATCTGACGGCGTTTGACTCGCATGCTGTCGGACTGGACGCGGAGGGCCTGGGCGATCGAGGAGCCGAACTTGTCGGCCTGAATCAGAATCGCGGCCAGGGCCCGCATGTCGTCGACGCCCGTCCGCACGCCCAGGTCGTGCAAGACCTCGCGGCGGGGACGTCCCATTTGGAGTTGCTTGTTAGCCATGTTGAATTCGGACGTCAGCTCTGGGGCCGAATCGACCAGCTCGTCGCAAACGCGACGCATGCCCGCGTCGAGACCCAAGCCGGCTTCCACGCAGACGACCAAGAGGTCCAGCGTATCGGGCAGCTGCAGGAAGATTTTCTCCTGCCGCGACCGCTTCATCAGCGCGAGCACCAATTCAGGCAGGTAGAAGCCGAGGCCCGCCCCGACGATGATCGAGGTCCAGCCTTTCTGCGTCATTCCCCAGTGCACGAGGCCGAAGCCGCTCCCCAGCAAGCAGCCGCCGATCATCATGGCGAACTTGATCGCCAGGAAGAGCTGGGCGGCGCCGGGCGCGTTGTAGCCCGCGTTGGCCATCCGCTTTTTGAGTTCGCTTTGCTCGAGCTCGGTCTTGGGCTGCAGGGCCTTCGACAGGGCGGGGGCGGCCATTTCGACGACGGCGCCCATCCCGGTCTTGCCGGAACCGCCGCCTTCGCGGTTTCGCAGCGTGGGATCGCGCAGCTCTTCGAGCCGCTCCATCGCCCGGCTGGACCGCGACGAGAAGACGTTGATCAGCGCCCACACGCCGAACGTGATGACGCCGAAAATGGCCCAAGGCACAAGGTTTGTTAAGTCCATGACAAATCCATCCTCCGGCCATGCCGTGAGAATCTTGATACCGTCGTCAGATCTTGATGTTGACGATTTTCTTGATCGTGATCGCGCCGAGAATCTGCAAGACCACCGCGACGGCGATCATCTTGCGGCCCAGTTCCTCGGTGAACAGGAGCATGATGTAGGTCGGATTGAGGTAGTAGACGGCGAAGAAGAGGGCGATCGGCAAGGCCATCAGCACGACACCGCTGATTCGGCCTTCGCCCGTGAGGGCTTGCACCTGGCCCATGATCTTGAAGCGTTCGCGGATGATGTAGCCGATCTTGTCGAGGATTTCGGCCATGTCGCCGCCGGCCTGCTTTTGGATCGCGACCGCGGTGACAAAAAACTTGAGGTCCATGTTGGGCATGCGGACGAGAATGTTCTTGAGCGACTGCTCGAGCGGCACGCCCAGGTTCTGTTCCTCGTATGCCTGGCCGAACTCCGTCGAAATGGGAGCCGGCATTTCTTCCACGACCACGTGCAAGCCGGAGGCCAGACTGTGGCCCGACCGCAGGGCTCGCGCGATTAGTTCGAGGGCGTCCGGCAGTTGCTTGCCAAATTTCTTGAACCGCCGCTTCCGCCGCCACAACAGCCAGACCAACGGCAGCGAGGCACCCATCAGGGCCCCGGCGGGCAGCAACGGCAGCGCGGCATGCGTAATGGCCATGGCGGCAAAGCCCAGACACCCGCAGAGTCCCATGACTCCGAAGAACACTTCCGGCTTCAGGGGACAGTCCGCCTGTTGGAAGAGGCGGCTCATCCCTTCAAGCCGTTTGCCCAGGCCGCTCAGCATGCCGGCGACGCCCGCTCTTCCCTCGCGGAACAGTTCTTCCTTGACGATGCCCTCGGACTCCAGTTCCTTCTTGCGGCCAGTCATCACCGCCAGGCGATCTTCCGCCTTGGACGTGTTGAACATGCCCATCAGGGCGGCGACGCCGACGATGAGCATCGTGGCGGCGAAGAACGCGGCAAGCGAAATAATCATTGGACTCATGACAGCGTTCCCAGCGGCTGGCGGCGGCCCGCGGCGTACTCAAATTGCTCGAAATGGACTGGATTCTTGGTGTCTAGCGGCCCAGTTGACGGGCGGCGAACAGGTTGGCGGGCAACCGGACGCCGGCCGATTCCAAGCGAGACATGAATGCCGGACGCACGCCGGTCGAAGTGAAGTGCCCGAAGGCGCGGCCCGACTCGTCGATGCCGTCCTGCACGAACAGGAAGATGTCCTGCATGATCACGGTGTCCTGCTCCATGTTGAGCACTTCCGTGATGTGGGTGACCTTTCGCGGGCCGCCCTGCAAACGGTTGGCTTGCACGATCAGGTCGACGGCCGAGGCGAACTGGTGCCGCAGGGCTTTCAGCGGAATATCGATGCCGCCCATGTTGATCATCGTCTCCAAACGGGAGACGGCGTCGCGCGGGGCGTTGGCGTGAATCGTGGTCAGCGAACCTTCGTGGCCGGTGTTCATGGCCTGAAGCATGTCGAGCGCTTCCGGACCACGGCACTCGCCGATGATGATCCGGTCGGGCCGCATACGCAGGGCGTTTCGCACCAGGTCGGTCGCGTTGATGCGGCCCTTACCTTCGATGTTGGCCGGCCGCGTTTCGAGACGCAGGACGTGTTCCTGCTGGAGCTGAAGTTCGGCCGCGTCCTCGATCGTGATGACTCGGTGGTCGGCCTGGATGAAGCTCGACAGCGTGTTTAAGAGCGTCGTTTTACCGGAGCCGGTACC
This sequence comes from uncultured Planctomycetaceae bacterium, assembly GCA_963800135.1. Classification (GTDB taxonomy): domain Bacteria; phylum Planctomycetota; class Planctomycetia; order Planctomycetales; family Planctomycetaceae; genus DASPSM01. The sequence goes on from CAWCZR010000009.1 coordinate 38,887, forward strand.
TCCGCTCACGATCATGTTGAGCCGGGCCTTCATCGCTCCTTCCAGGAGCATGACCATCTCGGGCGTAAAGGCGCCGAACCGCAACAAGTCTTCGAGCGTCAGCGGATTGGCGCCGAAGCGCCGGATGGTGATGGCCGGGCCGTCGAGGGCCAGCGGGGGGATGATCGCGTTGACACGGGAGCCGTCCGGAAGACGGGCGTCGCACATCGGAGACGTTTCGTCGATACGGCGACCGACCTTGGACACGATGCGGTCCAGGATCTGCATCAGGTGTTCGTTATCGCGGAACGTGATCTTCGAGCGCTGAATCCGGCCGTTCTTTTCCAAGAAGATGTTCTTGGGGCCGTTGATCATGATATCGGCGACGCCGTCTTCCTTGAGCAGCGCCTCGAGCGGGCCGAAGCCGAACGTCTCGTCGAGCACTTCCTCGATGAGTTTTTCGCGCTCGGAGCGGTTCAAGAGCGGATTTTCGGTATCGCACAAGTGCTCGACGACGAGCCGAATCTCGCGCCGCAGCGTGTCGCCCTCCAGATCGCCCAAACGGGTCAGATCGAGCTTGTCGACCAGCTTGCCGTGGATCAGCCGCTTCAATTCGTCGAAATCGGTCTGTCCTTGCTCGGCGGTGGGACGGCCCGTACGAGGCGGAACGAACTTGGCGTTGACCATCGGATCCCTTACTCCCGGTTTCGATGCGATTCGATGCCAGCGGGCCCCGCAGCCGGCGCGAGGCGCGGCGCCGGCCCTTTCCGGCCGCTTTGACAAGAAAAACGTAGCTCACGATTCCGCAGGCGCGCGGAAAAAGCGAAACAGTTGCCGAAAATCAACACGGGCAACCCGGGCGTCCGTTTCCGCCAGTAGCGACCTTGCGGACGGGAGCAATGGGGCCGCAAAGGCGCGCAAAACCCTCGGAAGCGAAGGGGCGCAGCGGTGGGGCGGGTCTGGGCCTCGCGCAGCAAGGACGGGCAGCACACCCGGCGATCACCGGAACAGCCGCACGGCTCGGGCGGACCGATTCAACCGGGCCAGTCGAACCTCGCCTGGGTCAATCCCAGCCGGTCAGCGTCAGGTGGTACGTGCGGACTTCGCCGTCGCGGTAGACCGTCGCGTCGACGTTGTCGCCCGGATTGTAGTGACGCAAGATCTCGACCAGCGAATCGAAGTTGTTGACCGTTTGTCCCGCGAACTGAAGGATCACATCGCTGGTCCGCAGTCCGGCGTTGGCCGCTGCTTCGCCCGGCTTGACCGCTTCGATCTTGCAGCCCTGCTCGTTGCCGAAACCGATCACGTCGGGACGGTGCTCGATGCCCAGCTTGGCGGCGGCGCGGACCTGGATCTCGAGGCTGGGCAGCGCGGCACGCAACCGCAGAACGCCGTCGTCGGTCACTTGCTGGCCTTCGATGCGGTACAGGCTATGGAGTTTCTTGAGACGGGCAACCTGCTTGAGCCCTTCGTCGCCTCCGGTCCATTTTGGCCCAATGACGACCATCGTCAGTTCGCCGCGACCCTTGTTCGCTTCGCGCTGCAACTCGTTGGGCAGCGGGGCCGGGTTGATCCGCGGGTTCCAAAAGACGGTCGCGGGAAGGCCGCCAAAAATGGCCTTGCCGTGCAGTCGCTCGATCTCGCAGAGGGCCCGGCGCTCGCGGATATCGTAGTGCGATTCCAACGCCATCTCGGCGCGTTCCGCAACCGCGGGACGCCCGATGCGCTCCAGTTCGTCCAGCGCGAATTCGGCCGCATCGGCCGTGGTCTGCGCTTCGCGCAAATCGACCCAGATGTAAGCGCGAAGAAGATCATTGAACTCGGACCAGAAGTCCTCCGTGGCGGCTTCCTCGAAGTCGCCCGAGGCCACGTAGATCGCTTCCAGGATGCTGACGGCACGGACCGACGCTTCCAGGCTGCCTTGCAGAGCCACTTCCCGCAGGGCGGCCACCGCCGGCGCCCCGGTCTCGATCAGCTCTCTCGAGGCCGCTTCGCGTTCGGCAAACCGCGGACTGTTGAGTCGCAGGGTCGCCTCGCTGATGGCGTCGCGAAGGACGGCTCGATCGATCGAGGCGACTTGCCGTGTCGGTGTGTCCGCCGCGCTTCCCGCCGAGCAGCATTGGGCTCCGCAGGACGAAAACAGAAGGGAGGCCGCAGCCGTGCTGGCTCCAAGCAAAATCTTGTGGATCCGCATTCGATCAGACTCCGACAGGAATCATTCCGTGAATCGCTGGCCCCATCCAGCGCTGATCCCATTGGGGGACCGGCGCCGGGACAGCGAAGACCCGCATCCCTGGGTTCAGGGATGGCTCATCAGCGACTCCTTCAGGAAGCCGGGCCGATTGGTAGTAATCCCATCGACGCCGGCCTGTTGCAAACGCATTGCCTCCTGTACGGAATCGACCGTCCAGGTATAAACGCCGAGCCCCGCTTGCTTCACCTTGCTGATAAATTCGCGATCCAGCACGGGCGCGTCGCCAAAATCGATTCCGTCCAAGCCGGCGTCTTTGGCCTTTTTGATCAGGGTTGCCAATTGCGGGGTCCACCGGCCCGTTTCCCGGTTCTTCCGCAATTCGACGATCCAATAGCATTTTAGCTCGGGGAGTTCGCGCTTGGCGGCTTTCATGACGTCGTACGAGAAGCCAATCAGGCAGGTTTGTTCGGGCGACTTGTGGGCGGCACGTAGGACGGCGCCTAGCGGCGGCACGATCTCCGGACCGCATTTGATCTCGATGAACAGCCGCTTTCCCTTCGGAATGGCGGCGACGTATTCGGACAAAGTGGGGATCCGCTCGCCGGCAAACTGCTCGCCCTTCCAGCGGCCGATGTCGAGCTCTTTGAGTTCCGCCAGCGTCTGCTCGACGACCTTTTTATTGCGGCCGCCGACCCGGCGGGTATTGAAGTCATGAATCACCACGATCTGACCATCTTTTGTGAGGTGCACGTCGGTTTCGGACGCGTCGGCGTTCTGCTTCCACGCCAGGCGGATCGAGGCGAGCGTGTTCTCGGGAGCATCGTGCGATGCCCCGCGATGGCCGATAATTTCCACGGCGTCGCTCCGAGACGTAAGGCAGGCCAGCGTGCCGAGCGCGGCTGCAAAGAGCAGGCAGGCGATCCGGGCCGGCACCTTCATCGCGCGACCGCCTTGGCCGAGTGCGACAAAACGCGCAGCACGCCCGTCATGAATTCCGGCAGGTCGGCCGGCTTGCGACTCGACACGAAATGCCGGTCGACAATGAGCGGGGCGTCGTGCCAAATCGCGCCGGCATTCACGAGATCATCCTTGATACCCGGGGAACCGGTCACCTTGACCCCACGGTAAATTCCAGCCGAAATCGGGATCCAGCCACCATGACAAATGGCCGCCACCAGTTTGCCCGCTTCGGAGCACTCGCGGACCAGAGCCAGCACGCGGGGGTCTCGGCGAATCTTATCCGGCATCCAACCGCCTGGACAGACAACTCCTTGGAAATCGGTCGCTTCCATGTCGCCGATGGCCGCATCGGCCACGCAGGGATAGCCATGCTTGCCGCGGTACGTTTTGCCTGCCTCCCGACCGGCAACGGTGACGTGAACGCCCGCCTCTTCGAGTCGCAGCTTGGGATACCACAGCTCGAGGTCTTCGTACTCGTCGGCGACGAAGATCAGCGCGCGATTGCCGTCGAGTGTCTTGGCGGTCGACATGGCTGGCAGCCTTTGTGCGCGGCCTGCAGTGTAACCTGGGACGCGCTTCACACGACCTCATCGCGCGAGCGCGCAAATTCGAGCTTAACCGATCCAGGTGAGAGTGCAATCTCTTTTGACGGGACCCGCGCCGACCGTCGGCACAGTGTGCCCACAAATCGCGCAGCGTCTCCTAGTGGGGCCGGCCCTCCACGAGCCCCCGCGCTCCCCAAATTGGGCGAACTTTGCGAGAATCAGTGTTTTCCAGGCGAAAATGCCAGCTCGTTAGCCGGCGGTCTCCCTGTAGACGCAAATGGGGGGCCGATTGCGGGGAAAGAGCACGAGCTAGCGTTACGCCGACAACCGAACCGCGAACATGATCCAACTGATCGTCAACGGAGAGCCGCATGAGGTCCCGCCGGACACGACCGTCGCCGGGCTCTTGGTCCAACTCAAGATGCAGGCGCGACTGGTGGCCGTCGAACGGAACCGCGATCTCGTGCCGCGCGGACAGCACGCCGCGTGCCTGCTCGAACCCGGCGATCACATCGAGATTGTCACGCTGGTAGGGGGCGGCTGAGTTGGCCATCAATTATGATGCCGAAATCAGTGAAAGATGTGGGCGCGTGACCATGCAGTCGAGACGTGTTCATACAGTCGAGTGCAGACATCTCCGAGATCAACCGTGACCGCCACTCATTGTGAATCGCCGCTCGTCCTCGGCTCGCATACATTCGAGTCGCGCCTGATTGTCGGCACCGGCAAATACGCCACCTACGAGTTGATGCGGGAGTGCCTCGACGCCAGCGGTGCCGAAGTTGTGACGGTGGCCGTGCGGCGCGAGCGGTTGATCGACGCGCAGGGTCGCAGCATCCTCGACTTCATCGACCTCTCGCGATTCACGATCCTGCCGAACACCGCCGGTTGCTTCACGGCCGAGGACGCCGTCCGCGTGGCTCGCCTCGGCCGCGAGATTCTGCTGGGCCTTGAGAATCCGGGGGCGGATTGGGTCAAGCTCGAGGTGCTCGGCGACAAGCGGACGCTCTTGCCCGATACGGTGGCCACGCTGCGGGCGACGGAGATCTTGGTCAAGGAAGGCTTCCAGGTCCTCTGCTACACGACCGACGATCCGATCTCGGCGCGGCGACTTAAAGAGGCGGGCGCGACTTCGGTGATGCCGGCCGGCAGCCCGATTGGCAGCGGCCAGGGCGTGCTCAATCCCAATAACATCCGCATCTGCCTCGAGTCGCTCAAAGAGAACGACAAGAATTATCCCGTGATCATCGACGCGGGCGTCGGCACGGCCAGCGACGTCAGCGTGGCGATGGAACTTGGCTGCGACGGAGTGCTGCTCAATACGGGCATCGCCAGTGCCCGCGATCCCCTCACCATGGCAACGGCGATGCGGCTGGCTTGCATTGCCGGCCGCAAAGCCTGGCTCGCCGGGCGCATCCCCAAAAAGCTGTACGCGACGGCCAGCAGCCCCGAGACCGGGACGATCATTAGCCCGTAGCGCTATCGGTCACGCTTTCTCTGTGGCGCCGCGTTGAGCGTTTTCGGGTTTTGTGCTAAGCCCAACAGTGCTCAGCCCAACATTGAATACCCATCGCGCCGGGGATTCCGAATCCACGCCGGTGTTGGTGATCTTGCCACAATTCCTCCCCTGCACGCCCTGCCGCACCGTTTCCACGGTGAGAGGCATTTTGAATGATCAAGAAAGAGAACGCCCATTCCGCGACCACGGATGGGCTGACCATCTCTCCCTCGCTCGACCTGGTGAGCGAAGCCGAGCACGTTCCGCCGGAAGCGTCCGTCGTCGATCGCCGCACGGTGAAACTCTGTGTCGTGGCCATCGCGCTGGGCGCGCTCGCCGCCTTCGTGGCGAAGGTCCTGATTCTGCTGATCGACTTCATCACGAACCTCGCCTACTACCATCGCGTCTCTGCGGACGCGGTGAGCCCGGCTGGTAACACACTGGGCATCTGGGCGATCGGCGTGCCGATTGTGGGCGGGTTGATTGTGGGCTTGATGGCGAGATTCGGGTCGAAAGCCATCCGCGGCCACGGAATTCCCGAAGCGATGGAAGGCGTGCTCACCAAGGACAGCCGCATCCCCGCCCGCGTCACGTTTTTGAAGCCGTTGTCGGCGGCCGTGTCGATCGGCACCGGCGGTCCGTTCGGAGCAGAAGGCCCGATCATCGCAACGGGCGGCGCCTTGGGATCGCTGCTCGGTCAGCTCACCTACACGACGCCGTCGGAACGTAAAACGCTGCTCGCCGCCGGAGCGGCCGCGGGAATGGCGGGGACTTTCGGCAGCCCGGTGTCGGCGGTGCTGCTGGCGCTCGAATTATTGCTCTTCGAGTTCCGTGCGCGATCGATCATTCCCGTCGCGCTGGCAAGCGCAGCGGCGGCCGGCGTGCGGCTCTTGATCTTTGGTCACAATCCGATCTTCGCCATGGGCGATCTCTCGCCTGTGCCGCTGTCGGCCCTGGCTTTTTACGCCGTCCTGGGACTGGTGCTGGGCCTGGTCGCGGCGGGCATCAACAAGATCGTCTATTCGATTGAGGACACGTTCGATCACCTGCCCATCCATTGGATGTGGTGGCCTGCGTTGGGGGCCGTGGTGGTCGGCGTCATCGGCTATTTCTATCCGGACACGTTGGGCGTCGGCTACTACAACATCCGCTCGATCCTCGACCAGAATCTGGCGCTCCGCGTGGTGATCATGCTGTGCCTGATGAAGTTTCTTTCGTGGTCGATCTCGCTGGGCAGCGGAACTTCGGGAGGAACGCTGGCGCCCTTGCTCACGATCGGCGCGGGGTGCGGGCAAGTTTTGGGAGCGGCGGCGATGTGGTGCCTCCCCTTCGCCGGGATCGACCTGCGACTGGCGGCGCTCGTAGGGATGGCGGCCACTTTCGCCGGCGCGTCGCGGGCCTTTTTGGCCTCGGCCGTGTTTGCTTACGAGACGACGTGCCAGCCGCACGGATTGCTCCCCTTGTTGGCGGGTTGCGCGGCCAGCTACCTCGTCGCGAGCCTGGTGAGCAAGCATTCGATCATGACCGAAAAGATCGCGCACCGCGGCATTCGCACGCCGGCCGACTACATTCCCGATCCGCTCGAGCAAGTCACCGTTGCCGAAATCGCCTCTCAGCCGGTGGTCACGCTGCAGGCCGACGACAGCGTGGCGACCGCCCGCACCTGGTTGGCTTCTAACGTCGCGGCCGCGCAACATCAGGGGTTTCCGGTTGTCGACGCGCGTGGATACCTGGTCGGCGTGCTGACGCGGCGAGATCTTCAAGCGGAAACCGCACAGGATGGAACGACTCTGCGTGAACTACTGACGCGGCCGCTGAAATTTGTCTACGACGATTGCACCGTGCGCCAGGCCGCCGACCACATGGTCAACCATAACATCGGCCGTCTGCCCGTGGTGCGGCGCGATCAACCGACGCAGCTCATCGGCATCGTGACGCGGAGTGACGTCCTCTTGACTTATCGGCGGCGAATCAAACAGGACGAAACGCAGCGTCCGGCGATTCGTGTTTCGCGTCTCTCCAAGAGCATTCGCCGCATTCCGACGCGCCTTTTCCGCTGAAAAGTGCGCCTGTCGCTGCAAATCTTTTCTCACGAATTCTGCCTACGGTCGTGGCGGATCTGCCCACAATAAATTCAGCACGCCGGCGATCGGGCAAACTGGTACCCGAGCCTAAACGCTTGAGCGGGCACACGATGTGGCGCATCGCGTCGAGGACCGGTCGAACCGGCACTAGGTTTGCATTGTCCACTGTCGGTATTCCAAGCGTGTCCGTTTCGCCGCGTCGTACGGCAAATTCGGAGTCGCCTCCATGAACAGCAAAGGATTCTGGCATCAGAACTCTGGCACCGATTCTGCGCGGTCTGGGCCTACTGGCACTCTGCGCGATGGGCGCAGTGGCCTTCGATTTTGTGCTCAAACCGCATCGTCCTCCCGCCCCGCCAAAAACCGCCTCGCTAACGCCCACCTCGCCTAAGCGAACCGACTCTCCCTCCCTGCCCAAATGGCTGGACGATCTGCGAGCGGCCAAAGCCGTCGCCAAAGCCGAACACAAAGACATCCTGCTCGAATTCGCTCGACCCGTCGCTGGCGGTAATCCGGAAACCGCCGCAGCGCCCTCGGCGACGTTGGTCGACAGCGAGCTGTTCTTCAATCGCGCAGGGGCCGCGTTTGTGCTGCTGCGCCTGACGGTGTCGCCTGAGATGTCAGACAGGACAGTCAAGCGGGTGAGCCGTCTGCTCACGCGGATGGCTGTCACTCGGTTTCCCACGTTTGTGTTGTTGGATTCCCAAGGCGTTCCCTACGCGCGTTCCGAGCTGGTCACGCAGCGCGTCTCGGCGTATCGGCGTGAGTTCGACCGGTTGCGGCAAATTCACGTGCGGCGCGATCGCGAATTGGCGCTCGCCGCCGCGACAACCGGTATCGAGTGTGCGCGCCACTTGGACGCCGTTCTGAAGGTCGTTGGCCTTCTGGCGGACACGGAGTATGCCGATCTGGAGCTGCGCGTCACCGAACTCGATCCGCAGAACGAGGCCGGGCTGCGGGCGAAGTACGAGGCGTCCGTCATTCATCGCAAGATCGATCGCGCGATCCAGGCCGAAATCTCGCCACTGATGGGTCGTCGCCAGTATCAGGCGGCCCTGGCGCGGCTTGACCTGCTCATGGCCGAAGCCAAACCATCAGGCGACCAGCTGCAACGGCTGCTGGCCTTCAAGGGGCAGGCCTATTGCGGGCTCAACGATCGGCAGAGGTCCGCCAAGGTTCTCGATCAGGCCATCGCCATCGACCCGCAGAGCGAGTCGGCCCGCCGCGCCCGCGACGTCAAGCAGCAGCTCCAAAAGTTGCACTGATGATGCCGGCAATAGGTCTGGCCAGCGGCTGACCGAATTGTCGAGGCCGACTGTTTGCGCGGCCGTTCCGCCCTAGGTGGCTGCACGCCGGGGAGGAAATGGCGGGAATAAACGGGCCGTCAGAGGCTTCTCATTTGTATGGAGTCTCTGTACATCGCCCTGGCCGACTTGGTCGTGGTGCTGCACGTTGGCTACGTCGCCTTCGTGATCCTAGGCGAACTGGCGGTGCTGCTCGGCATCCTGTTCAAGTGGGACTGGGTTCGTAATCGGACCTTTCGCCTGCTCCACCTCGCAGCGATCGGCGTGGTCGTGTTCGAGTCGTGGTCAGGCATCGTTTGCCCGCTGACGACCTGGGAAAACTGGTTGCGGGAACAGGCGGGACAATCCGTGGAACAAGGCGACTTCATCGCCAGGTGGGTGCACCAGATTCTGTTCTATCGCGCGGAGCCTGGGGTTTTTACGTGGATCTATACGCGCGTTTGGTGCGTTGGTGGTGTTGACATTGATCCTGGCGCCGCCCCGCTTGCGGACGCGAACGGCGCTGATCAAGTCAGGCACCGGGCAAACCAAACCATTAGCGAAGCAGTAATGAGCAGATGACTCGGCCGGGCGAGGCGGCCGGGCAGAAAGGCACAGCAGAAGGAGTGTGTCGACGCGCGGGTTTAGTGCATATCGTCGAGCCGCGGAGCGGTCGCCGGGGATGCAGGCGGCTTCGCGTCGCGACTCGCACTGGCCTCGCCGGGGAAGTCGGGATCGGTAACAGGACGTCCGGACGAATCGGCCGGAGCTTTCCGCGTTCCCGGCGCCGGGCCGGCAAACTGCACGGTGATGCCGGGCAGCACTTCCCGCGAGTTATCGGACATGACGGGTTGTCCGCCGCCGGCCGGATCGAACCGCATCAGCAGGCGAATGTGTCGTTCCGGCCCGCCCGCTTTGTCCCAGGCGAGCCAGACATTGTATTCGGGCCCTTGTGGGCCTTCCCGATGCACGCGTTTGAGATCTTTGCCCGCGAAGACATATTTCTTCGGGGGGCCAGCCCCTTCCTTTCCGTCAGCTCTCTCCTCGAATGCGTATACCGTAAGAGTTCCGTCGACGGGGACCGCCTTCGGCGGCGGCAGCGGTTGTTTGTCGGCATCTTTCCCGGTCGGCTTGGGGACGGCGGCAAAGAATTGCACCTTGCCCTGAAAGCCGCGCATCAGATTCTTGCCGTTCCTCTTTTGTATGTCGTTCTGCCAGGCAACCGCCATGGCGGCCGCCTGCGCCTGATCGGTCTTCGTGCCGGGCCAGCGAAACGTGCCGGCCACGTCCAGGCCCAGGCAGCCGGCAGTTCCGACCCCGACCGTTACGGCGATGAACGCTGCCGCTGCAATCCTTGTTCGCCGATTGCCGATATCAGTCACGGAAATCGCACCCGTTATGCGAGAGCGTCGGGCCGCGAGGCGGGATCGCGGGTCGCGGCCTGCGAAGCAAAACGAAGCTAAAGCCGGTGATCTCAAGGCTGATCGAAAGCCATCCCGTGCGGCGACCGGGGCGCGGTTAGCGGGCGAAATGTATGTCGCGGCTCGGATTGCAGCAATGTCATTTCGGGCCGACTGGTGGGGTGGTTCTGGCCGACCGAGGCGGCTGTCCGGACAAGACCGCGACCGGACGGGCCATTCCGCGGACTGCCAAGGCTCGGGTCGAGGTGAGTCCGGTCTCGGCGACCTTGCGAACAAACTATAAAAAACCTGTGAATTCAGCGGTGGTGGGTGGTCGATCGGGCTAATTCCCCTTCCCGCAGATCACCTAACCGGATAGGATGTTACGTTCACCCTGACCCGCCAGAACCGTTCGCCCGTTCGTTGAGTGGTGAAGGTCGCGGTGCGGTCAACTCGCCTGTGTGGCTGGCGACGACGTCGCTACCGCGGCCGTTTTAGGGCGTGTTGTGGGCCGTCCGTGACTCGATTTTTGCAATCGGGGCCCTTCCAGTTTCCGTTTTCTGGGCAGATCCCGCAGCCATCGGTGGCTACGGCAACGTTGCCCCGTTGAGTGGTTTTTGACGTAAGTTGTTTTCCATGAAAAGCCTAGATCACCATCGCAACATCGGAATCTCCGCCCATATCGACTCGGGGAAGACCACCCTGACGGAGCGGATTCTCTACTACTGCGGCCGGATCCATCGGATGCAGGAGGTCAAGGGAGGCGACGGCGGCGCGACCATGGACTACATGGACCTCGAGCGCGAGCGGGGAATTACCATCACCTCCGCCTCGACCCAGGTCGAATGGGAAGACCACTCGATTAACGTCATCGATACGCCCGGCCACGTCGACTTCACGGTCGAGGTCGAGCGCAGCCTGCGGGTTCTCGACGGCGCCGTACTCGTGCTCTGCGCCGTCGGCGGCGTGCAGAGCCAGTCGCTCACCGTCGATCGCCAGATGAAGCGGTACGGCGTACCCCGCATCGCCTTCATCAACAAGGTGGACCGCATTGGTGCCAACCCGGCATCGGTCATCGATCAAATTCAAAAGAAGCTCGGCGTGACGCCCCTCGCGCTGCAGATCCCCATGGGACTCAGCTCGGAGTTTGCCGGCGTCATCGACCTGGTCGAGATGCAGGCCGTCTATTTCGACGGCGAGCAGGGCGAAGATATCCGCCGCGAAGCAATTCCGGCAGAGTACGCCGAGGAAGCGGCCAAAGCCCGGGCCCACATGTTGGAAACGCTGTCGCTGTATAGCGACGACCTGATGGTCGCCCTGTTGGAAGAGCGGCCGGTCACCACCGCCGAAATTCGTCCAATCATTCGCGAAGCCACCCTCTCGCAGGAGCTGACTCCTGTGATGATGGGGACGGCTTTCCGCAACAAGGGCGTGCAGGAACTGCTCGACGCGGTGATCGCCTACTTGCCCAACCCGCAGGACCGCAAGATCGAAGCGATCGACCTCACGGCCAAGCCCGAAGCCGGCGAAGCGGCCGTTTCGACGGCTCACGGAGCCAAGTCAGTGAAGAAGCCACTGACCAGTTCGCCCGACGATCCGCTCGTGGCCATGGCGTTCAAGACCGTCGTTGAGACGTTCGGACAGCTCACCTATTTCCGCGTCTATCAGGGCAAGATTCAAAAAGGCGAAAGCTACACCAACCAGCGCACCGGCAAGAAAATGCGGTTCGGACGGCTGGTCCGGATGCACGCTGACCAGCGCGAGGACGTGGACGTGGCGGAAGCGGGCGACATCGTCGCCGTCGTCGGCGTCGACTGCGCCTCGGGCGATACGTTCTGCGGTCCGGGCGTCGACGTGGCTCTGGAGAGCATCTTCGTGCCCGAGCCCGTCATCCGCCTGTCGATCGAGCCTTTGAAGCGAGACGGCGCCGACCGGCTGTCGAAGGCCCTCGAGCGTTTCCGCCGCGAGGATCCGACCTTCCGCGTGATGACCGATCAGGAATCCGGTCAGACGCTGATCGCCGGCATGGGCCAGCTGCATCTCGAAGTCTACGTCGAGCGAATTCGCCGCGAGTACAAGTGCGAAACGCTGATCGGCGAGCCGAAGGTCGCCTATCGCGAATGCCCGACGAAAGCCACCGAGTTTAACTTCAAGCACAAGAAGCAGACCGGCGGCTCCGGCCAGTACGCGCATGTGGTCGGCAAGATCGAGCCTCTTCCGGAAGATTTCCCCGAGCCGTACGAATTCGTCAACGAGGTGACGCAGGGCCGCGTTCCGAAGGAGTACATCAAGCCCGTCGACGAGGGATTCAAGCGAGCCCTGGACAAAGGTCCGCTCTGCGAATGCCCGGTCGTCGGCGTGCGGGCCATCCTGCAGGACGGCACTTACCACGATGTCGACTCGTCGGAAATGGCATTCAACATCTGCGGCTTCAACTGCATGCGGGACACGCTCAAGAAGGCCAAGCTCGCTCTGCAGGAGCCGATCATGAAGCTCGAGGTCGAGGTCCCCGAGGAATTTCAGGGGCCGGTCACGGGCCACATCTCCAGCAAGCGGGGCATCATCACGCAGACGGAAGTCCGCAACGCCGTCAGCGTGATCCTGGCCGAGGTTCCGCTCGCCACGATGTTCGACTACGCCAACGAGCTGCGGTCGATGACGCAGGGCAAAGGCTCCTTTAGCATGGAGTTTTTCCGCTACAAGCAGGTCCCCAATAGCCTGCAGGACGATGTCATCGCTCGTCGCCGCGCGGAAAAAGAAGAGCGCCTGGCGATGGCGAACTAGTTGGCGGCAAGCGGAGTGCGCGCGAGGTTGCTTTCTGTCGGCACGATCCTGGCTCAGGTCTGGGTCGGCGGTTGGCGCAGACGGCGCCAGCACCCAATCCACGGGGCGACTCCGTCGTGGTGTCGCCTGCTGCCTCAGCCCCGACGAAGCCGCCAGACGTCGAAATCCTGAGCTGGGATCAGACTCAAAAGCGGCGCGAAGAATTTCGCGGCAAGGTCGTGGTGCTCGACGTCTGGTCGACCTATTGCGATCCCTGCGTCCGCGAGTTCCCGAACCTGGTCGCGCTACAAAAGCGCTTTGGGGACAAAGTCCGTTGCATCTCGTTCGACACGGATTACTCGGGAGCCGTCCGCGAGCCTCCCGAGTCGTTCCGCAAGCCGGTGCTCGATTTCCTCTCGAAGCACGGCGCGAACGACCTGCTCAACGTGATTTCGAGGGGCCCCAGCGAGGATTTTTTCAATAAGATCCATCTCGGCGGTCCGCCGGCTGTCTTCGTCTATGATCAAAGCGGAAAGCTCGTCCATCGTTTCGACAACAGCCAGACTCCAAAGACGCCCGAGTTGACCTACGCGCGCGACGTCGTACCGCTTGTTGAAAAACTGCTGACCTCCAAACCCTAGCCTGGGCGGGGTGGCCGGATCAAAATCCTCTTCCTCCACGGCTGGCAGTCGGTTCCGGGCGGCGTGAAGCCGAATTATCTCGCCCGCCACGGGCACGAGGTGATTAATCCGGCGTTGCCCGATGAGAATTTCACCGAGGCCGTCCGCATCTCACAGGCCGCCTTCGACGAACATCGTCCCGACGTGATTGTCGGCTCCAGTCGTGGCGGCGCAGTGGCAATGAACGTTAACGCCGGCGACACGCCACTCGTGTTGCTCTGTCCGGCCTGGAAGCGATTTGGCGATGCCCGCACCATCGGAGCTAGGACGACGATCCTCCATTCCCGCAGAGACGACGTAGTCGCCTTTGCCGACAGCGAGGAGCTAGTTCGCAGAAGCGGCCTCCCGCAATCGGCACTGGTTGAAATCGGCACCGATCATCGCCTGGCCGATCCGGAGCCGCTCGCGGCCATGCTGCGAGCTTGCGAAGGGCAATTGAAGTAAGCTGCGGCTGGTCGCTGATTGTCGCACGAATTGTCGATTACTTTTCGTTGAATATGGCTGAACTGGATTCACTCCTCGACTGCTTGTGCCTGGGAATCGTGGTTGCTGATCACGTCTGCGACCCGATTCCGCGTCTGCCGGAGGCCGGTGAGCTGATCCTCACACCTCGGACGCATCTGAGCATCGGCGGCTGTGCGGCGAACGTGGCCGTCGATCTGGTCCGCGTCGGACGCAAGGCGGCCGTGGTCGGCTGCATCGGCGACGATGCGTTCGGCCGGTTCGTGATCGACGCCCTGCGCAATGCGGGCGTGGTGGTCGAACATCTTGCCAGTCTGCCCGGCGAAGCGACGAGCACCTCGATGATCGTCAACGTGCAGGGCGAGGACCGCCGCTTCATTCACACACCCGGCGCCAACGCGCAGCTCGACGGGAGCGAGATTTCCCACGAGATGCTCGCGCAAACCCGCGTTGTTTACGTGGGTGGCTACGGTCTCAGCGATCGTCCTTCCCCCGAAAGCGTCACGGCACTGTTCCGCGCGGCCCGCGAACGCTGCGTGAAGACGGTGCTCGACGTGGTCGTGCCGGAGGGCAAGGACTGCCGGCCGATGCTCGAGCCCGTGCTGCCTTGGACCGACGTGTTTTTGCCCAACGACGACGAGGCGCGGGCCATCACCGGAATTCGCGACGCGGCAGAGCAGGCCCGCGCGTTTCGCGCGGCCGGAGTCGAGACGGTGGTGATTACCTGCGGCCCCCGCGGGATCGTCGTCGCCGGGCCCAGCGGCGTCTTTCGGGCGCCTGGTTTCCCCGTCGAGTTGGTCGATGGGACGGGCAGCGGCGACGCCTTCGCTGCTGGCTACATCCATGCCCTCTTGGACGGAGGCGACATGGCTGAGTGCGTCCGCGTGGGGAGTGCGCTCGGAGCCAGCTCTGTGCGAGCGATCGGGGCTACGACGGCCGTTTTCCGCCCGGCTGAGCTGGCCGCTTTTTTGAGTTCGCGTTCGTTCGAGTGGCAGCCCGCTTAGGGGTTGGCCGCGGCGATGGTTCGCGAAGCGCGGTCGGGATCACGAGCTTGAGAGCGCTCAACTCATCGGAGAACGAGGCCACCTTCACGTCGACCAGTCCGTGCATCTTCGCGGCCGCCATCACGTCGGATTCTTTAACGTCATTCGGGCCCTTAAGTCCTTTCCTCCACAACACCCAGATCATGCCGTCGCTCTTGATCGAAGCTCGCAGCGATTTCAATCGCTGAAGTTCGGCGTTCGCCGCAACGCGAACGAGGATAATGTCTGATTGGGGTTTGACTTTGCCATCGCTCACCGAACCAGCGCGTTTTCGGAGATCGTCCAGAAACGATCGATCATCGAGTCCTACGACCGACACGATCCGATCGGGCTTGATGCCGAGTTTTTCGAGCAGGCTGGGAGGATTGAGAATCTTCCTGGCCAAACGCTCGGCCTGGGGGCCGACTTGGAGCGAGATTCTGTCGTCATTCCAGCTAATTGTAAGCTGGCCATCTTTCGAGACGGCTTGCCGAACGTCTTTGAGCGGGATCGCAAGCTTCAGTTCGTCGCGTAGAGTCAATGTCTTCGAGTCGAGATGCAAGCTCACCCTGTATGACGCGCGACGATACTTCGCCTCGCCAGTGATCTCAGTACCCATCGCTTGGTGTCCCCTGGCAATCCCGCCCACCGGCGGCCCCCGCCGCAGCGAAAGATTGTAGCACGCTCAGGCTTCGGTCCACTCGCGGCTGATAAACGGAGCTGACAGCTAATTTCTCGTAGCAATTAGCGAATGACAGAGGGCATCGCCACCTCGCCGAGGAGGGGTTGTCGACCGCAACACCTCCGGCGAAGCCGCCCAGACGTGGTCAGGACAAGCGCATGAGCCAATCAGACCAGGCATTCCCCAAGCCAGGCTTCGGGTGGAGCGGGTGGCTCTTTTGCTTCGGGAAGCAGGCTGCGGCGCCCTATTCTGCGTCGACCGGAATGCGAATCCTGATCACGTGCCTCGTTCTCGAAGGCTTCACCCGGCCTTACGTCCGCGACGAGCTACGCGCGCTCGGTTTTGCTGGCCCTCAGACCGGTCCATTGGCGATTGCCAGCTGCATGCTGATCTTCGCGATTGGCCTCACGGCGATTTGGATTCGGCTCCCTTTCTCTCGGGTTGGACTCTATGGCTGGAGAGAGTGGGCCAACTCCGAGAAGTGGTTCCTTCCTCAGATTGTGGCGGTGTCGCTCCTCGCTTTTACGTTGGCCGACTGGACTCAGCTCGCTGCACTGCCGACCCGACCCGCGTGGATTCGCGCGACAGTGGTCGTGTTTGCCGGTCAGATGCTGTGGGGCTTGTACCAGGAGTACGCTTACCGCGGCCTGCTGCAGGCGGAACTTGTCCGCCGCTGGGGAGCGGTCACTGGGATCGTGGTCAGCAATCTGCTCTTTACCTTCGGTCCGCTGCACGCCTACCACTTCTCGAACACGTTCGAGCATCCGAGCCGGCTATTGATCTTCGCCGCGATCTTCGCGATCGGCCTGTACTTCGGCGGCTTGTTTCACAGGTCTGGAAACCTCTGGATCATCGCGGTGGTGCACGGCATCGGGGATTTTTTTATGGACGGCGTCCCAATGATATGGACGGCGTCCCAATGATGCAGTGATGAGTCGCGGCGGCGATCACATTCCGCTGACGACGGGCTGTAGCACGAAAACCTCGACGGACACGCCTTCGCTGAAGAGGACGTGATCGGGCGGACGGTCGCAGTGCAGGCCCAGGTCGCTCAAGAACGTCTGCTCGGCAAACGTGACCTTCGCCTCGCGGAGGGGATAGGGGACGTGGTGCACGTGTCCGCAGAGCAATTCGTCACCCTTCTGCACATACATGATGTAGCGCTCGATGAGAAAGTGTTCGAGCGAACCGGGGACGACGTGTCCGCCTTCCACGCTCCTTTGCAATCCGCAATAGAGGTCGCCGATCTCGGCTTCGACCCGTCCACCGACGCCCAACTTCCCCGGCCAGAGACGTTCACAGTCGTAACGGATCAGCGATCCGCGGCGCCGGACCTTCATTGCCGAGTGGTGATACGGAAGACCCCATCTCGAGCGACCCAGCCGTGCGCCGAACGAGCCGCCGGCGTCGAGGCTGAGAAACCAGACCCCCGGCTCGCTGCCGTTTAGATGAACGTAGGTCCGCACGTTCGTCTCGGGGAAAGCAGAAATGCCAGGGACGGACGGTGACCACCAGGGACGCACGCCCGACATTGAGAACAGGACCAGTCCCATCCAGGCACTGCCATCGAACGTATCGATGCTCAGCCAATCGGGGACGGAGGCCCGCGCGTCGGCGGGCGAAATCCGCCAGTGCAAGAAGAGCAGGTTGCGCCACGTTTGATAGCCGGCGATCCGCGTGCCGGGACGCTTGATGGGCGAAACTCGATCGATGGCGGCGACGACCATCGTCGTATCCCGTCAAGACGCGGCCGCGAGCGGCAACTGCCGCCCGCGACCTTGGATCGTCGGAATCGTCCTCATGAGCACACTGTAGACCGGCGGACTGGCATCGACCGGCCGATCGGGCCCGCAATCGGGCCGCGATCGAAAGCCGGTTAGTAACGAGCCGGCATCGTCGCCATGGAATTCCGCATGTCCATCATCGTGGTGGGCGTCCCCTGCATCATGGGCGACGGATTGTACATCGTGGTCGGAGGAGCGGACGAAGCCGGCCCCGAGGGACCGGGCGCGACTGCCGGAGTCGGTCCCGGACCTGCGCCACAGCTCGAGCAACCGCCGCCCATGTACCCGGACGTCATCATCGGCTGGCCGCAGCCACCGTAGCAGCCGCCACAACCACCACCGCAAGTGCCGCCACAGCCGCAGCCGCCGTCAGCGAACACAGTGCAGGGATCGCAGCAGCCGTTAAAGCACTGACCGCCGCAACCGCCGTATCCGCAGCCGTAGCCACCGTAGCCGTATCCATATCCGCTGTGGCCGCAGCCACTAAACCATTCACAGGGGCAAAGGATGTGATGGAGCAGGCAGCAGATGGGGCTCAGGATGCAGCAGCCGCATCCGCCGCCGCAACCGTAGCCGGATCCGCAACCGCCGTCGCCGCACGGACTACACCCGCCGCAGCCGTATCCGCCGCCATAGCCGCATCCGCCACCATAGCCGCATCCGCCGCCGTAGCCGCATCCGCCGGCTCCCCAGCCGCATCCGCCACAGCCACCGTAGCCGCCGCCGTACCCACAGCCGCCATTGCAGCAACCGGAATTGCAGCCGCCACAGGCCATCGGATCGTAATAGGTCTGACAGCAGCAGCAACCGACGAGTGCCGGCATCGCGACTGCAGCGAGGGCGGCCAAGAAGATCCGTCTCATGGGTATCGTCCCTGACTAGGCTCGAAGGGAATGGGCCTGACGTGAAGGCATCTTGCCTCTCATCCCTTTATCGGCAGCGAAGCTGGAAAACTTTAGCGGTTTTTCCAGATTTTTTGGAAATGCCGGATGTGGCGATTGCGCAACGGGTTGCACGCGACGGTTTAACTTCGTCGGTGAGCGAAGGATCGGCAGTTTCCAGCGGCTCAAGGTGAGCGGGCAAACTTGGAAAGATTTTCCGGCCGCCCGCAGCAATGACCTACGTTTCCCTTGGACTCCTTTCTCCTCGGGAAGCCTATGGATATCGACGACCATTCGCTGGCGCGGACCCAACGATCGGACGACCGGGCATCCGGCAGTCTGGCGACCACGGAATTCGACGAATCCGCCATCGCCATTGCTTTGGAGTTGGCCGCGGAGTTACGTCGCGCGACCGCCACTTATCCGGGTCCGGCTCCTGGCGAAATCGATGCGGCGGAAGTCGTCGCCTATCTGCGGCGAGCGCCGACCGCACCTGCGGCCCCGGCAGTCGAAGGGCGCCCGGACTTCAGCCTCGAGTGCGCGGTGCATGAGTTGCCGGCGGCCGAGCGTCATCTGGTCGCCGTTGACGCGTGTCCCGTTTGCGAGAGCGAATGGGCACGGTCCCGCTTCGCGCTGCCGGCGGTCGGACTGCGGATCGTCGACTGCACGCAGTGCGGACTTGGGCGCGTGCACCCGCGGCCCGACGCGGAACTCATCGCGCAGTTCTATCCGCCGAGTTACTACGGCGTCACTGGGGCGAAGTTCGTTCCGCTGATCGAGGCGCTCGTGCGGCTGGTGGGAGCGCGGCACGTCCGGGCCTTGTCGCGCGGTCTGCGGCCGGGCGCACGAGTGCTCGACGTCGGCTGCGGACGCGGTGTGTTGCTGTCGGGGTTGGCTCGCCGCGGTTTCGAGGCACACGGCTTCGAGATGAGCGCCTCAGCCGCGGCCGGCGTCGATCCCCGAGCCGTCGTTCGAGTGGGCAAGAGTCTGCGCGAGGCAGAGTATCCGTCGGCCTATTTCGATCAGGTGATCATCTGGCACGTCTTGGAGCATCTGCCTGATCCACGCGAAACGCTAAAGGAGATTCGTCGCGTTCTCAAACCGGGCGGGCGATTGGTGGTGGCCGTGCCCAACTACAGCAGCCTGCAAGCCTGCTGCGCGGGAGCGCACTGGTTTCACCTCGATCCGCCGCGGCACTTGTTCCACTTTCCGGCCGAGGGGCTGCGGCAATTACTCGCATCGACGGGTTTTGATATCGAGCGGGAACATCACTTTTCACTCCGGCAGAATCCATTCGGTTGGGTGCAAAGTGCCTTGAATTGCCTGCACCGGCTGCCGCGAAATGGGCTCTATTCGCTGCTCAAGCGGCGCGACGATCAGCGGCCGATCAGCGGCCGCTGTGGGCGACTCCTTTTCCTGGCGGCTTATTGGCTGGGAATGCCCCTGGCTTGCGTGCAAAGCGTGATCGACGCGTGTCTTTGGAGGGGAGCGTCCATCTGCGTCGAGGCTCGGTCGCGAAGTTGCCCAGGCGGAGTTGATTGACCTGGCGCTTTCCAGATTGAAGAATTCAGGGCTGACCGGCATCCTCAGATCGCGGCGGTCCCCGCCTCCCTCTCCGAGAACTCTCGGCGGACTCGAAACACGACCGCTCAACGCCTGGCGAACGTCAGCAGGAGAACCAGAATGGCAGTCCGTGGACGGCGTGTCAGCGAATCGAAGTCGCGATCGAATCAGCCCCAGCGCAACGGGACACGCGCGGCCCGCGCGACGGCCTCGCAGTCGGCCAAGCCCAACGGCAAATTCCCGACGATCGGCGAATACCTGATCCAGCGGTTGCAGGATTACGGCATCCACGACGTCTTCGGCATCCCCGGCGATTTCGTGCTGCAGTTCTACGGAATGCTGCAAGAGAGCCCGATCCGCGTGGTGGGCACGCGGCGGGAAGATTGTGCCGGATACGCGGCTGATGGTTACGCCCGCGTCAACGGGATGGGGGCAGTCTGCGTCACTTACTGCGTCGGCGGACTGAGCCTCGCCAATTCGATCGCGGGAGCCTACGCCGAAAAATCGCCCGTGATCGTGATCAGCGGCGCCCCCGGCATCGATGAGCGTCGTTCTGACCCACTTTTGCACCATCGCGTGCGGGACTTCAACACGCAGCGCGAGGTTTTCGAGAAAATCACCGTCGCGTCAGCCCTATTGGACGACCCGCTGACCGCTTTTCGCGAGATCGATCGTTGCCTGGAAGCGGCCGACCGGTACAAGCGGCCCGTCTACCTGGAGTTGCCTCGCGACCGCGTGCACAGCCGGGCTCTTTACCCTTATCACGCTCCCACCGAGAAGCCGATCAGCGACAAACAAGCCTTGAAAGAAGCCGTCGACGACGCGGCACGGCTGATCAATGCGGCCGAGCGCCCGGTGATCATCGCCGGCGTCGAGATCCATCGTTTCGGCCTGCGGGAGGAAGTCATCCGCCTGGCCGAGCGGAACCAGATCCCCATGTGCGCGACCCTCTTGGGCAAGTCGGTCGTGAGCGAGCGGCATCCGCTCTATCTGGGGGTTTACGAAGGGGCGATGGGGCGGGAATCGGTCCGTCGCTACGTCGAGGAGAGCGACTGTGTCGTGCTCCTGGGCACGTTTATGACCGACATCAACTTGGGTATTTACACCGCCCACCTCGATCCGGCCAAGTGCATTTACGTGACCAGCGAGAAGCTGCGGATTCAGCACCATCACTTCCACGACGTGCTGTTGTCCGACTTCGTCAAGAAGCTAGCCAAGGCCGAACACAAAACGACCCGCAAACCGCCGGTGCTCGATAAATCGATCGAGGCGGAGCCCTTCGTGCCCAAGGCCGACACGAAGATCACGATGAAGCGGCTCTTCCAGCGGATCAACCAGACGCTGGGAGACAACATGGTCGTGGTGGCCGACGTCGGCGATTCGCTGTTTGCCGCCTCGGACCTGACGATTCATCAGCACACCGAGTTCTTGGCCCCCGCATACTACACGTCGATGGGTTTTGCCATGCCGGCCGCCGTCGGCGTGCAGGTCGCCAACGTCAAGCTGCGCCCGATCGTGCTGGTGGGCGACGGGGCGTTTCAGATGACCTGCATGGAACTGTCGACGGCTTGTTCGCTCGGATTCAACCCCGTGGTTCTGGTGCTCAACAACCGGGGCTATACGACCGAGCGGTTCCTGCAGGACGGGCCCTTCAACGACATTCCACTCTGGAACTACCACCGCCTGCCCGATCTGTTCCGAGGCGGATGGGGGTTCGAGATTCGCACGGAGGTCGAGCTGGATCAGTCACTCAAGGCGGCGCTGGAGAACAAGGACGCCTTCAGTCTGCTCAATATCCACCTCGAGCCCGACGACGTCAGCCCGGCCCTGGTCCGGCTGACAAAGCGACTGGCTAAGCGGCTGTAACAGCCCGCCAGGTGATTGGGCGGCGACGCGGACATGCTCTCGCGAATCTTGGCCGCCTACAAACGAAAAAAAACCTTTCGCGAGTCGAGGAGTCCCCGTTGCACGCTTTAAGCGCAGCGCGGGAGCTCTTCGACCGCGAAAGGCAGCGTCCCCCCTGACGACAGGCAGGCCAATCTCTCGGACAGCCCGCCGCACGCAAAATCGCTACCGACGAGTCAAATGAATGAACGCGGACGTCTCGCGAGGGGATCGGTAAAAACTCAACAGAGCAGTTTAGGGATTGGCAGGCGCAGGAGCCGCCGCACCACCGCCCGGCGGAGCCGGTTGAGGTGAAGCGACCGGCGGACCGGTCTCCTCCTGCTGTCCCGCTTTGTACTGCTCGAGCGCTCGTCTTTCGGCGAAGAGTTTGTCTTGTGGTCCGGCCGGGAAGTACTGGACGTCATCTTGCAGGTAATAGGCTGACGGCAATACCTGTCCGCCAACCGTGGTCTGGCAGCCCGCGCTGGCGACAACCGTGATCAGGGCCGCCGCGCCGAGACCCAGCCAGGAAGCATTCGCAAACTTCAGGGCTTTCATGCAAGACTCCGTTTTTCGGCCTCCCCGATCCGTCGCACTGGCCTTCACACGGTCGCGACGGTCGCCGCTCCCTTTACGGTGTGCCGACGCAATCGGGTCACGGGTCCGGGGGACCCATGCCTTATGAATAGATCGGATCGATACGACCGGAATCTACGGCACAATCGGCGAAATTTGACCCGGTTTGGCGAACTTTTCCGTTACCGCGATTTGGACGGAATCGGGTGCGGCAAGATGGGGAAAATGCAGGCCCCGCCGGGAAGTCGAAGAACAGGCGAGGGCGAACGCGCTTTGCTCGAATACACAGACTGGGATCAGGTCTTTTTGGGCTGAAAGACCCGCTGCAATTCTTCCAGCGACGTCTTTCCTTCGACCACCAGCTTGAGCCCCTCCTGATGCAGACCGAATTTACCCTCCTTGCGAGAGAGGACCTTCAGGTCCGCGGGACCTTTGCCGGCGGCCACTGCCTGCCGCATCGCCTCGGTGATTTCTACCAGCTCGAACATGGCCGTGCGGCCCAGGTAGCCGGTGCCACCGCAGGTGTCGCAGGTGGAGATCTCGGCCGACTCGCCCGATTTTTCGTCGGGTACGGGGGCGGAGGGGCGCGATACAGCGTTTTTGTCTCGGGCGGTAGCCCGATCTTCGCCAGGATCTTGGGATTGGGACGGTAGGCCAACCGGCAGTCTTTGCAGAGCGTGCGGATCAACCGCTGGCTCATCGTGGCGAGCAACGCATCAGCCGCGGCCCGGTTATCGCCGAGGAGCTTGGCGAACTGGGCGATTCCATTGATCGCGTCCGCGGCGGGAAACTCGGTAATGAAAGTGGCTTTGGTCTGGAACTTCGCCAGGGTCTGTGCCGTATCGGCATTGCGGAGCGGATCGACGAAAATGACGTCCGCCTCCGAGCGGATCATCCGCTCAAACAGCACATCAAGCGTGTCGCCGTCATTCCGTTCCGGTTTGGTCAGGTTGGGGAGTTCCCAGCCCTGCGTGTCCCCCAAGGTGAACACTGTGTACTGATAGGCATCCAGGCTTCGCAGGACGCCAAACGTGGTGGTGGAAACTCCCGAACCGGGTCCGCCGCAGATCAGGAAGATGCCTCGCTTCTCTGACGTCAGCTCCCGAATACGCTCCTTCAATTCGCGCGAGAAGCCAACGTCCTCGGGGGACTTGGGAGCCAGTGCGAGATTGCGAATCTTGACGATCAGCCGCTCGCCGCCGGTCTGGAGGGGAGTCGTCAGGACTTGCAGCAGGTATTTCGTCCCGGCCAATTCCGCGCGAAGACCGCCCGCCTGAGGCCGTTGACGCTGCTGCACGTCCAGGCCGGCGAGTAGCTTCATCATCTGGGTGATGGCATGGGCCTGCGGCTTGGAGAGTCGGCCGCCCGCGTGGGCCAGACCGTCGACCACCATTTGGACGACCGCGCGCTCACCCTTGGGCTCGATCCGCAGCTGCTCGCAGCGTCGGCTGATGGAGTCGGTGATGATCTCCTTGGCGGGAATCAGTCCGGCTTCGGCGAGGCGGGCGTGCGCATTGAGATTGGCTTCCTTCCCGTTGAGCGCGCCTGAAAGAGAACGAAATCGACGTCCTCGACTTCGTCGACATCGGCGTCGCTGCCTTCACTCTGATTTTTCTTTTTGCCGAAGCCGAAGATCACGCAACCACCTTATCGAAAGATCGAAATCGTCGAAGTCGTTCAGAGCAGTCCGTATTGACCGAGAGTCTTCTTCAGGGCGGACATCTGCGCCGAGTCGAGGGCCGTCATGGGGAGACGCAGCTCGCCCGTATCGCGCCTCAGCATCTGCATAGCGGCCTTGAGCGGAATCGGATTGGTCGCCAGTCCCAACATGTCCCGGCACAACGGGAAGAGCTTGCGATGCCACTGCTGCGCGGCGTCCAAGTCGCCGGAACGGAACGCCGTGATCAGGCTCTTCACGTCGCGCGGAATGATGTTACCGACGACGGAGACGACGCCCCGACCGCCGATGGCCATCAGTGGCAGCGTGAGGCTGTCATCGCCCGAAAGCACCGTCAGGTCGGTCAGCGCCAGGATCTGCGAGGCCTGATCCATCGAGCCGGTCGACTCTTTGATGGCGACGATCGTCGGGATCTCGGCGATGCGGGCGATCGTTTCCGGCTCGATGTTCTTGGCGGTCCGCCCCGGAATGTTGTAAAGCACGATGGGTAGGTCGACCGCTTGCGCGACCGCCTGAAAATGGCGGAAAAAGCCTTCCTGCGTAGGCTTGTTGTAGTAGGGCGCCGACGATCAGCGCGGCGTCGGCGCCAGACTTCTTGGCGAATTTCGTCAGGCGGATTGCCTCGGTCGTGCTGTTGGAGCCGGTGCCGGCCATCACCTTGATGCGACCGGCGGCCTGCTCGCAGACGACGGCGATCACCCGTTCGTGCTCGTCGTGAGTGAGCGTCGGGCTCTCTCCCGTAGTGCCGACGGGACTGACGCAGTCGGTCCCGCTCTCGACGTGAAAATCGACCAGCTTGCGCAGGGCCGCCTCGTCCACGGCACCGTTCTTGAACGGCGTCACCAGGGCCACGGTCAGTCCGGCGAAGCGTTCTCCTCTACTTCCCATGATCGCGCTCTTTCCAATTGACTCCGGAGAGCTTCGCCAGCGCGAGCTCCAGCGCGTGAGTTCCCAGGCATCCGTACCCTTGGGCTTTCACCGCCACGTAAAGCTGGTGAGCCAAGGCGAGACCTGGCAAAGCCAGCCCCATGCGGCGGGACTCGGCCAGGGCGATCCCCATATCTTTGATGAAGTGTTCGACGAAGAAACCCGGATCGAAGTTGTTGCTCATGATCCGCGGGCCAAGATTATTGAGCGACCAGCTTCCGGCCGCTCCGCTGCCCACCGACTGCAGGACCGTGGGGAGGTCCAACCCGGCCTTGTAGCCGTACAGCAAGGCCTCGCAAACGCCGATCATGTTCGCGGCGATGAGCACCTGGTTGACCACTTTGGTGTGTTGGCCTGCACCGGCCCCCCCTGGTAGACGATTGTCTTGCCCATTGCCTGAAAACAGGGGGTGAGGCTTTCCACGACGTCTTTATCCCCGCCGACCATGATCGACAGCGTGGCATTCTTGGCGCCGACATCTCCTCCTGACACGGGAGCGTCGACGCTGGAAACCGATTTTTGCTTCGCCGCCTCGGCGATTTCGACAGCCAGCGACGGCTCGCTCGTGGTCATGTCGACCAAAACGTTGCCGCTTTTGGACCCGGCAAGAGCCCCGTCCGCGCCCGAGCATCACCTCGCGCACGTCACTGGGGAAACCGACGATCGCAAAGACGACGTCCGAGGCGGCGGCGACCGCCTTGGGCGTGTCGGCCCATTTCGCGCCTTGACTCAGCAGAGGGTCGGCCTTCGATTTCGTGCGGTTGAAGACTGTGAGGGCAAAGCCCGCCTTGAGCAAATGGCCGGCCATGGACGAGCCCATGACGCCCGTGCCAATCCACCCGAGCCGCGTCTTCCCCGCTTCAATCTTCGCCATCGTCCCCGCACCCCAAGAGAGCCGGCCGAGTTCAGGATCCTGGCGGCCGCGGCCCCCTTTTTCTCGGCCAAATCACGAGCCGGGCCCCGCCCGACCCGGACAGTTCACTATATCGGTGCCCCCGCTTGAAGTCACCCGATTCTCGATGCGCAATGGATCGGTTTGGTGGTAGCTACCGGATGCCGGGGTCGCACGACGAGGACGCGCCGTCGTCCGCTTGAATCGAGCCGTGCGTTATATTCGCAGGATCATGTTGACCAAGCCTCGGATTCTCGCGCAGCGACGATTTTCCCCGCGGATCGAGGTCGGAGCGGCGATCTTAGGGGCCTGGGTTTGCACCGGACTTTGCGGATTCGCACATTCCGGCGAGAGCGAGACGCCTCAAGGCGCCTCCCACGTGCTCACCGAGCATCCCCGGCTCTATTTCACGGCCGCCGATCTGCCCCGGCTGCGAAGTCAGCGACTCTCGGGCGTGCCGGCGCAGATTTGGCGGAACTTGACGGAATCGGCCGATTGGTGCCTCAAGCAGCAGCCACGGACGGAGTGGATTCCCACGCTCTCTCCCGATCCCAAGTTCGAGAACTTGTACGACCGCTTTTACGCCGCCATGCACGACATGGCGATCATCGAGCACTTGGCGTTTGCCTCGGCCCTCTCCGATCCAGAGCACGATCCTTACTTTGCCGCGGCTCGAACCTGGGCCCTGGCCGAAGCGAAGATTTGGAAGCACGAGGCCGATAACAAGGCCGATGCGAGCAAGGCCTACGCCGTGCTGCGGATTGTGAAGGCCTTGGCCGTCGCGTATGACCTGTTGTACGCGCGATTAAGTCCTACGGAGCGGACCCAGATTCGCGAGACGCTGGTGGCGGTGGGGCGCAATTATTTCGTGTTCTTCGCCGACCCGATTGCCGCCGGGGAAGGATACAACAAACATCACGGCAGCGTGGACGCGGCGCCTTTGGGAGTGGTGGCGCTGGCCCTCCTCGGCGAAGTGCCCGAGGCTCGACTCTGGCTCGATCGGATGATCGAGAAGCATGTCCACTATCTCTTGCCGTATGCGCTCACGCCGAGTGGCACGAACGACCAGTCGTCGAACTTTTGGGCATCGACGCTGCAGTACCGCATTTTCTTCTTGGATGCGCTCCGCCGCGTCACCGGCCGCGATCTGTTCGCAGAATTCCCCGACGCGCTTCCCGGCCGCATGGGGCTGGCGGCCGTGGTCGGCAAACTGCCGCGCGACGTGCTCTACAACGAATTCAATCGCACGGTTCTCTTCGCTCCCGATTATGGACAGATCGACTATTGGTCCCCCGTCCTGCTGTTTATCGCTCGCCAACAGAGGCGACCCATCTTTCAACACCTGGCGCTGTGGGATGAGTCGTTGGGCAAGCTGCAGCGGACTCGCTTCATCACGCCGCACAAGAAGGAAGAGCTGCTGTTCAGTTTCGGCGGCTACGCCTACGTCTGGTACGACCCGTCGGTCCCGGATGCGATCGAAACCGACGTACCGCGGGCTTTCGAATTTCCCGAATCGGAGGTGTGCGAAGCTTATCTTCGTGATTCCTATTGCGCCGGGGACATCGTCATCGGAATGAAGAAGGGGGGCCTGATCGTCCACGCCGGCGGCGAGCGGATACTCATCGATCAATTGCCGGTCGACGATACCTCGCACCCAGCCGCACCGGTCGGCCAGTTACTGGTTACCGACGACGGCCGCCGCGCGCTTATTCGTTGCGTCGGTCCCAAGGCTCAGGGCATCGGCGAACAGCGAATCGAACTGCGCCGACCCGGCCATTTAGCCATTCGTCGCGAGACCACCCGCGAAATGAGTTGGTGGTACGCGGGCCAGCCGGTTCGCGATAAAGACACGCTCCGCTGGCCGAACGGGACCGAGCTGTCCGTCACGCGAGGACACATCGCCCGTCTCGACCCGCGCGGATATGCGGAGAAGAAAGTCCACTACGGGGGGATGGAGTTCTCAGATCCCCATCCGTTCACCTATCCTGTGGTGACAGCCAGCCCGGAGGGCGGTGTTCTCGAGATCTCGGTCCGCGTGGAGTCGAAGCCATGTCCCCAAAACGTCAGCAAATAGCGCTCGTTGTGACTGCCGTCGAGATCGCGCTGGGGACCGCGGTGGTCGCCGCCGTATTTGCGACTGGATTGGGATGGGCAGTTGCCGGTTTAAACCCTGTGGCCAAAGGTAAGGACCATCCGGCGGCGGTTCCCGGAGCCGCACCTGCTTCCGCGGCTGGTAACGAGCGGATTTACCACAACCGCCTCACTCCGATCGACCACCCCGTGCCATTGCTGGCCGACTACCCAGAGTTTGTGCAGCCGGTCGTCGAAAAGACCCGCTTCGAGGCGCCCCGGCTCATCGACGAACCTGGTGCCGATCTTTCGGTGCGGGCTTGGAGGTTCAGCTACAATGCCCGAGGCATTATCGAGATGCCCAACCGGATTCGAGCCGATCATACCGCGGTCATCATGGTGCATCCCTGGGGCATCGATGACGGACAAGGTTGGCGCAGTCCGGAGCCGGCCGGCGTCTGCGACTTCTGCACTCCCGACAAAAATCATCTGGCCGGACGGCACACGCAGACCGTGATCGATCCGTTGCTGAAACGTCTGCGACCGCGTGTCGCCCAGGTGCTATTTAGTCTGCGCGGCCACCAGTATCGGGTCCAAGCCAAGCTCTATCGGAGCGTCCGACATACTCCGACTACCTCCGAACGGGCCGAAGGACGCCGCGAACTCTCCGAGATTCTCAATCGCTTCCGTTATCACGGCGAGCCGCTGCCGGCGGAAATCGCGCTTTCCGACGATCATCCGGTGCGCGATTACTTTCGCCAGTTCCCCGGCCTCGACGCGGGCGTCCGCTACAACAACGCCGGCTTCTGGGAGTTGCCGATTCCCGTGACCAAAGACGTCGAAGTCTTTCCGAACGACATCGTCTATTACGACGAAGAGGGCTACCCGGCGCTGCGGGACTTTCTCAAAGCGCACGGCGTACGGCATGTGATCCTGACCGGCTATGCCACCGACATGTGTTTCTGCAAGACGACGGCCGGCTACGAGAATCTGTCGCAGGACTTCAATGTCTTTCTCGTCGGCGACGCCACATTGGCGACCTTTCCAGCGAACGATACGCCGGCCCACGCCACGAATGCCCACATTTCCTTTGCTTCGCTCAACCAGTTGATCACGCAGTGTTCGTGGATCCGGTTTGAGGCGAACGACCAGGCGAAGCGGTGACGACGAAGTACCGGCCCGCACGCCGGTCTCTCTCGCGTGGCCGATCGGCAATTCGACGGCGTTCCCGGGTGCCACTAAGATAGGGGCAGAGACTTCGCGCCGCTGTGGGTTTGGGGGCACGTTTAGCTTTCGATGCGACGATTTTTGCGAGCCGTTCGCGACCGGGCACGCCGAGCCAGGCAAGATGTCGGCTGGGCGCTGCGCCGCCGCACGGTTGCCCGCGAAATGGAGGGTGTGCCAGGCCCGCCGACGGCAGACGAGTTGGCCGGCACGACGCTGTTTTTCGTCCCGTACGCGGGCGTGACCCCCATG
This sequence comes from uncultured Planctomycetaceae bacterium, assembly GCA_963800135.1. GTDB lineage: Bacteria > Planctomycetota > Planctomycetia > Planctomycetales > Planctomycetaceae > DASPSM01. Next base: position 68,170 of record CAWCZR010000009.1, read on the forward strand.
CTGGCGCAGGCGGCGGTCGTGGGCCGCACGCTGGCCGAGCGCGGACACCGAGTCGTTTTCGCCCGTTGCTACCGGCTGTTCGAGCGCTGTCCAGTCATGGACATGCACAAACTCCCGTACGAAGCCACAGCCGAACAAAAGCTCGAAAGCTGCCTGCACTGCGCCGACAACTCGCTCACGATGCTAGGCGAGTACGGCCTGCCGACAATCGATTTGCGGTCGCTGGTGACGCCGTCCATGCGTCAACGCATCGAGCAGGCACTCGCCCAGGCCCCTTCCGATTTGCGAAGCTTCGAGTTCGAGGGGATCGCGTTCGGCAAGCTGAGCCTGATGGACGTAGTGCTCGGGCGAAAGATCTCTGATTTCGCCGAGATGACCGACGGCGATCGCGACGGCTGGCGCGATTACTTACGCAGCTGCCTCTTGAGCTACCTGCTCGTCGACCGCTGCTGCGCTGAGCTCGGCATCGCCCGCGTCGTCCACGTGAATGATTACTCTCTGTTGATGGGGGCGCGGGCGGCGGCCCGCAAGCACGGCGTGCCCTGCTACTGCCTGGCTTTCCCGGGCCATCGCAATGTCGACCTGAGCCGCTACCTGATGCTGTCCAATGTCTATAAGCCGGTTGCCTATCAGCTGCTGTCTCATTGGCCGTCGTGTCGCGATTTGGCTCTCGAACCGGCGGTGGTGCGCGAAGTCGCCGATGACCTGTTGGTGCGGCTGCGCGGCGCGGGGTCGTTCATCTATTCGCCGGGCAAGACGCTCGAGCAAGCCGACGTCCGCGCGCGATTGGGGCTTTCCACCGAACGTCGACTCATCGTCGCCTACACGAGCAGCCTCGACGAAATGCTCGCGTCGCAGATGGTGATGAACGCGACCGACACCGCCATCCCCGATCGACCGCAGCCGTTTCGCGATCAGATCGACTGGCTGACTCAGCTGGTGCGCTACGTCGGCGAGAGCGACGATTTGCAGCTCGTGGTCCGCGTGCATCCGCGCGAGGGGGCCAACAAGCGCGAGTCCGTTGTGTCGCAGCATTTGGCGAAGTTGAAACGGGCTTTTTCCGCACCCTCACCGAATTGCCGGTTTGTTTGGCCGCAGGATCCGGTCTCCAGCTACGATCTGGGCGAAGCCGCGGACCTCGTACTGACGAGTTGGAGCACGATCGGGCTCGAGATGGCCCGCCTCGGAGCGCCGGTGCTCGTCGCGTTCAATGGTGCGATCTCGGCCATCCCCCAGGACGACTTTCTGGAGTGGGGCCCGACGCCGCCGGCTTACTTCGAGAAGCTGCGCGAGCTCTTGGAGCGTCCCGTGATTTTCGCGCAGCTCGCCCGGGCCTACCGCTGGTATGCCCTGAGCATCTTCGGCGCGACGCTCGACTTTTCCGACGTCGTCCCCGCCAGCAACTTTGCGGGGTTGCCGAAATTCAAGATACCCCGCGAGGCCGCGGCGCTCGAACAGATCCTGATTCAAGCCCGGGATGTCTGCGACGTGAATATCGAGCGCCTCCGGGCCAGTCAAACTCCGCAGAGCGATGAGCGCGAAACGAGCGAACTCGCGCCAGCTTCGACGCGTGATCCACTTCCTGATGACGGGCGAGGATCCGCCGCGCAATGCGCCGCTGGTGCTTGTAGGAACTCCCGACGCGAACGGCGGCCGAGACGAGCCAGCGGAAAACGGATCGGCGAGCCGGAGACTCGTTCTCGACTCGGACCGCGTCGTCTACCACGACGCAGGACGCACATTTCGCCGCTATTCGCCGATGGTCGCCCGTCTGGCGGCGCTCTGCTGCGACCAAGATGCACGCCTCGCCGCCGGTGCTCGTCAATGACCCGGTTCCTGATCGTCAACGCCGACTATCCGGGATTTCTCGACGTTCTGTATTCCCAGCATCCCGGACTCGAAACGGCCACTTACGACGAGCATATGCGCGTGCGCACCGCCAGCCTGTTTGGCGTGGCCGATTTCTATCCGCGGAACCTGGCCCAACTCGGCCATCCGGCGCTCGAGGTCTATCTCAATAATCGCTTCCTGCAAGAGGCGTGGGCTCGCGAGCACGGCTTGAAGGTGTCCGAAACGGGCCCTTCGCGCGTAGTGCTGCGGCGGGGCGTTGTTCCCTGGCTCGTCCGTGACCGGTCCGCGTGGATGTCCGAGGTCCTACGGGCGCAGATCGAGCAGTTTCGACCGGACGTCGTATTGACGCATTCGCTGACCGATCTGCCCACGACGTTTTGGGCGTCGATGCGAAATCACTTTCGGTTGCTCGTTGGACAGATTGCTTCCCCCTTGGCCGACGACATCGACTTGAGCCCCTTCGATCTCATGCTCTCATCGTTGCCGAATTTCGTCGCACGGTTTCGATCGGCCGGACTGCGAGCCGAGCCGTTTCGACTCGCATTCGATCCGTCGGTGCTGACGCGGCTCGCGGAATCTGACGGACGCTCAGACGAGCCTCCGATCGACGTCTCGTTTGTCGGCAGTCTTTCCCCGCACCATCCGGGCCGCCACGCGTGGCTCGAGCGGCTATGTCGCGAAGTGCCGATCCAAGTCTGGGGGCAGGGGGTCGATACGCTGCCCGCCGATTCGCCCATCCGCAGCGTTTATCGAGGGCCCGCGTGGGGCATTGAGATGTATCGTCTGCTGGCCCGCTCGCGAATTTCAGTCAACTACCACATCGAGCTGGCGGGGTCCTACGCCAACAACATGCGCCTTTATGAGACGACGGGCGTCGGCGCGCTCCTGTTGACGGATTGGAAGCAAAACCTGGACGAGCTGTTCGAGCCGGGGGCGGAAGTGGTCGGCTATCGAACGGCCGACGAATGCGTCAAAGCCATCGACCACTTATTGAGTCACGAGCCCGATCGCTCGCGGATCGCCCAAGCCGGCCAGGCCCGCACTCTCCGCGAGCACACCTATGCCGGCCGAATGGACGAACTAGTCACGCTGGTACAAAAGCTGTTGTGAATTCAGTCCGGCGAGCCGCGACTCCGTGTCGTACGACTCGGTACGGCGCGGCTCAGTCTGGGCCACCTCGGCCGTCGTCGCGCGATTCGATCGGCCGGTCAGGGAGCGCCCCAGCCTTCCGGGGCCCAGGGGCGGCCGCCGCATTTGCGCTGGCGGCAGCGGACGTTTGACAGCGTAAAAGGTTTCCATGCCCCGGCTGAACACGCTGAAATAACGAAACTGGTCGACAACGTCGTAGTGCTCGCCGGGAGGCGGCTCGGGGTCGTGCACGATCAGGTATTCGGCTTTCGCCCGCTGGAGATCCATCCAGCGCCCGAAGAAGTCGGAGAACTCCGTCGTTTCCACCGGCGGCACGACCCGCGTGTAGTCTTCGAAGTGGTGATAGCCATACCATTCCCAGCCCGCGAAGATGTCTTCGCTCGGAACGCCACCGGCGTGCAGCCGGGCGGCGAGTGTCCAGACAGCCTGGTTGCGACAAAGATCCTCGCGCGTCCAGACGGCGCTTCCCAGCAGCAACAACACGCAGGCGGCGACGACGGCCCGACGGTGTTTCACAAACAGGTCTTCGGTCTGCCGCGCAACGGCGATCGCCCCGAGTGGCAGGAAGATCAGCACGTCCTTGTCCCCAAAGACAAAAAACACCAGCGCCATCAGCAGTGACACTAAGGACACTGCGTCGAGCAGACCTTGCTCGAGCCGCGGACGATGATCGGCCGACAGGTACCGGCGGGCGAAGAAGTGCGCAAAGAGCACGCCGCCGATGATCGTCAGCACTGTCGCGGGGATTTCGACCTTAAGCCCGAGCAGCTTCATGATCTCGAAGAACCAGGGGAGATAAGGCATCAACCAAGGAAGGCCGTACATCCAGACGCCGTATGCGACGCTCGCCACGATCACGAGCAGCCAGCCAGCGAGATCGGCCGCGAGCGCGGCCCGCGTTTGTGGCGGCCTCGCGTTTGTATCCGTCGCGACGTCGCCGGCAGCCTCGGTGCGGGCTTCCTTCGCTCGCAACGCCCTCCAGACGGCCAGCCCGGCAACCAACGCAACGGGAAGCAAGAACCAGGCGATGTATTCGACCAGCACGGGGATCCGCCACGGTAAGCCCTTGAGGAAGCCGCCTTCCCAGAAGAATCGCTTTTGCCGATGCAGCAGCAGGGTCTGGGCCCAGTTGGACTGATTCCATCCCTGTTGCAGCTGCCAGAGTGTGGACATTGTCGGGAAGAGGGCGCCGATGAAATACTCGCCAAACCGGGCGAACCGCTGCCTGTCAAAGAGCCAGATCAGGGCCACGCCGCCGATGATCGCCATCCCGAACTGTCGAATGAAAATCGTCGCCGAGGCGGCGGTCGCGGCTACCAACCAGTCGAGCCAGCGCCCGCCTCGCAGCGCCCGCGTGTAAAAGAGCACGGCCACGATCGTCGTCGCCAGAAACGGCACATCCGACAGGTACGTGAGCGAGAGCTTGAACACCAGCGGCGAGGACGCCAGGCAAAGCGTCAGCAGGTTCGCGGTGCCGCGTTTCAGATCGTGTTCGAGCGCCAACGAGCGAAACGCAACGAGCCCGATCACGAACAGGACCAGTGTCGAAATCCGCAGGGCACTAAACGAGTAGCCCCCCGGCAGGCAAAACAGGGCCCCCCAGACCGTCTGAAACGGCATGTTGGGAGCAAGCCAGGCATTGAGGCGATACTGACCCGTGTCGAGCAAGTGCTTGACAGTTTCGGAAAAGGCCCAGTCGTCGTCGTAGGGCATTTCGCGAAACGGGTTGACCAGCGCGACCGCGCCGAGGAACAGCAAGAGCACGACCGTGAGGCTGATTCCCGGTGAGCCATTTGCCCCCGGGCGCACGGCATGCGGCTCTGCTGCAGCCTGCATTTCGAAGCGAACTCCCGGGCAAGAGCGACGTCGCAGAGATTGTCGGATCAGCGGCCGAAGGGGCCTCTGGACCTAAATTAAGTTCTCTGGCGTACCGTCTCAATCCCGGGAGCGGTTCAACGGGCCGACCGGCTAGATCACGTCGCCAATATCGTCGCCGTTGAAGTGTTCGTAGAACAGCCGGCCGATTTCTTCGCTCAGGCGGCTGAGGTATTCGCGGCGGAAGCGGTCGTAGCTGATCTCCGAGGTTTCGCGCACCGTTTCGAGCGGATACGAGCAGGTAATTTCCTTGGTGTAGACCTTCTCGGTTGTGCCGTCTTTCTGCATCTCGTAGACGCTGATCAGGACTTCCGAGCGGCCCTTATAGAGCTCGTGGCTGTTCTCTTCGAAGAGGTTGTACTTGTGGACGTCGACCAGGATGACGTGCGTGGCCTTCGCCGCCTCGCCGATCTCTTCCGGCTTGTCCCAATCTTCGTGCTTGTCGAGCCATTCCTGCACACGGTCGGGATTGACCGTCGCGATGTGGTGTTCTTTGAGGCGGTGCGCGCAGTACTTGGCAATGTCCTTGTCGACGTCGATGAAATTGAGCCGCACTTCGTCGGGCGCAAAGCAGATCACCGCCACCTTGATGTCTTTGTCGCGGAGCGATTTCTTGGTCATCTTGTCGTAGTCGGGCTCGATCGACGGCGGACCACCCAAGAGGTAACCGGCCAGGATGAAGTAGTTGCAGCCGGATCCCAGAATTGACAGCAGGCCGATCGCCAAAAGCCCCACACGCAGGCGGGCCGTCAGATTGGGAAAATGGATGTTCGTCGCTCGTGCCGACATGACAAGGTTTCCTGGAGCGGTAGGTGTGGACACTTGCCGATCACGGTGGCTGGGAATCGAGGTCACGGCGTGTCCTCGGACCGCGGGTGGTCGTAAAAGATCAGCGAGAGCTGCATCGCCACACGGTCGACGAATTCCTGCTGGAAGTTCTTGGCCGATTTCTTGTCGACTGAAATCGGATTTCCTTCGGGATACTTGGCGTTGAAATCGGAGCCCATGACCTCGATCAGCCGCTTCTCCGAGCCGGTGCCGTCATTCTTGTAGGCGTGCACGCGTCCTTCGGCCTGCCCGCGGAGCAGGTTGGGGCTGTTGTCCTCCAGCACGGTGAACTTCGAGAGGTCGATGAACAGCACGTACTCCGCTTTGAACTTGTCGGCGATGGGCTGCAGATCGTCGAAGCGGCCGCCGTGCTCGTCGATCCAGCCGGCGACTGCATTTGGACTGACGATCTTCTTGATGCCGTGAGACTTCAAACGGTGAATCAAACCCTCCAGGACGTCGAACTCGACGGCCGCATATTCGGCATGAATCGTTTCGCTGGCCGAACAAAGGACGAGCACCTTGGCGTCGGCCTTCGCCAGATCGAAATGAGTCGCCTGATGGAACTGGCTGGACTGCTTCATATCGCCCAGCAGCATTTTTCCGCCCATCACGAAGAGCGAGCAGCCCGGCAGGCAGACGAAGAACAAGACGAGCCAGGGCCAGAGTCTCGAGCCTCGCGAGGGGCGGAAACTTGCGAAGAACGGCAAGGCGTCAAAAAGCCGCGTTGCACTTCGCGGAGACCGCATGTTCGGTAGGTATGCAGCCATTGTGTCGTCGCTTTTCAAATTGCGGCGCCCGACAGCCCGGCGCTGCGGCAGTTCGGCCGCAACCCGAATCGGGAGCCGTAGACGCTGAGGATGGATCGACTGGAATCAGGCGAGGGACAGGGGCAGGAAGGAGCAACGAAGTTCGAGTGGGATGGTGGAAGGAAGGATGTGCAAGCGAGAGAGGACCGTGCAGGACTTTAGATCGTCCCGGCGGAAGACAGGAAGAAAACGCGGACCAACCATTGGATGAGGGCGACGGCTGAGATGCTGCCCAGGAGCCAGACGGCGGCCGGAGCCGGTCGCTGAATCCAGCACAAGCGGGCGTAAAACACGCTCAACCAGCACCAGGGAATCAGTGCGGCGCAGGCCAGTCCCAACAGCAGCCCGGCCGGATTGGCGCGGAACGACTGATCGAGTTGGCCTCGCATGAGAGAGGCGAAGCTCGTCGTCATGCCGCAACTCGGACAGGGAATGCCGAAGAGAAGGCGAACAGTGCACGGAGGGAGGCCCAGTTGGCGGTGGGTTCCATAACCGCGCGGATCCGGCTGGAGCGTTGCGGCCACGCAAAAGCCCGCAATCAGCCCCAGGCTTAGCACGCTCAGCAGGGCACGGCCCCGCCGATCGAGTGGAAAACCGCGCGGTTCAGGATTTGGAATTGTCGATTGGGAATTCGGAGGGAAATGAGAGGGGGGCTTGATAGTCGTTTTCGTGATCGACGGCAAGAGCATTCTGGCGCGCTCGTCGCAGGGTTTATTTCGCCGCAGTGCTCAATTCGATTCAGGGTTCATTTCGCTGGCTCGTGTCCATGTTCGTGCTCGTGCACGATCGCGCCTGTGTACGTTTTTCCGCCGATATTCGCCGTCACGCTTCCCTTGAGGTCCCCTTCGTCCTTCAGATTCGCTTTGACGTCGGGATTGTCGGCCACCTCAAAGCGAGACGACTTGTTGGGCGGGTCGGCCGCATCGGGAACGGCCTTGGCCGCAAAGGACTTGGGTTGACCGGCGATCGCCAACTCGAGCTTGAGCTCTTTGGCGTCAGTCGGTGCCAGCTTCTTGGCGGTCGAATCAAGCGTGTAGATCGTGATTGTCGCGGTCTTCGGATCGAACACGACCTCGGCGTGGTATTCCTCTTCTCCCAGCTCCACCAGATGCCCGTGGTGCGGCCCCTCTTCGTGTTCATGGGGCTGCTCCTTAACGCGAACTCCCTTGGGCACGTCGTGATAGGCGTCCTTGGAGGAATTGCACCCGACCAAGAGTGCCAGGGCGGTCAACGCTAGTAAGAAAAAGCGAATTCGCATCGGGTTTCGCCGCGAGTTTTGCAGGGAGATAAGTTCGAGACTTGGAAGCAACGAGCCGCTCTCAATCTGTGCTCGCGCGGTTGCAATCTTCAGAGAGCATAGCCGATCGCGCGGGTTCAGGCGACGCGCCAGATTCCGATCGCCGGGGGACTCTCGGAGCCGCCCAGTCAGCGAAGGGAAGGGCAAATTCAGGTGAGGAACCGATGTCGCGGGGCCTATGGTCCTGAATTCGGCGCGGCTGGCTTTGCCGGGGCTTCGCTCGGAGTCGTTTGCTTTGCCGGAGCCGCTTGAGCGGCTGTGGTCGGTTTCGGCGTTGCGGTCGACGTTTTCGCAGCATCCGACGCGGCGGGAGCCGCCGGGCTCTGCGATTGGTCGGTGAGCACGAAGAAGATTTGGAAGGACTTTTGGTCGCCGGCGACCTCTTGCGATTCCTTCTGCCAGCGGTCGGATAGGCTCGCGCCTCCCCGCGCACCCGTGGGAGCAGGAGCTTTTCGGCGCGCCACAAGGGCGTTGCGCTGTTTGTCCCCGGACTGGTCCGCCTTCGGAGCAGTTTGCTTGTCAGCCTTTAACTGTTCCGCGTCTGACTTGGGTGAAGCGGCAAACAGCGGAGCCGGACTCTGTTGGGCTTGCGACGTCGACGACGGCTGTCCCCAGACCGTTGCCGACGGTTGGCCGGCCGACAGGATCTTATTGACGGTCGAAGCGGGCAGGCTGACAGCCATTTGTGAGCCCGTTGCCTTCGCCGTGGCTTGAGCGATTGCTCCCCTGGCGGCTTGCCCGTTCACGGCCGTTCGCTCGCTGTTCTGCGGCGGGACGGCGTGGCGTGCGTATTCTTCCAACGCCGTGAAGGAGATTGTGTTGGTCAACTCGGCCGCTTGGATGTGGCTCTCGTTCTGCAGGTCGCTTAGGACGCCCAGCATTTCCTCGCGCGAACCCTCCACGTACACGCAGATCAGGTCCCCCGGAGCCTGCGGCACGGCCGATTTCGGCACCTCGGCGGACTTTCCGGCCCCAAATTGATGGCGCAGGCGCTTGATCTCCTCGACGTTCTGCAGTGTACGACTGGTGTTGCGGACCAGCAGGCTTTGGACTCCATCAAGTCCTTCGACCTGATTGACGACCGTCAGACGGACGACGGCCACTTGCTGACCGTCCTGTTGCAGAGCTTCGATGACGTCTCCGACCTTGGCTGTTTTCAAATTGGCCGGCAGCATCAGGGCCGCTTCACGAGACTTTGGCGGCGACTGCTTTGCCGCGAGTGCCGCCATGCCGCCTTTGGCCAGCATCGGTGCGTTGACTGTCGGAGCGGCCTTCGGGGCAATGCGGGATTCGGCTGACACCGTGGTTTCGCGGCGGAACTCGTCGCGTGGGGCCGCGGTGAAATCAGTGGAGATCGGTCGCAAACGCGGCGCGTCGAACCCGCGAGGCCAAATCATGATGGCGATCAGCAGGCCGGCCACGAGCGAGATGGATGAGGCGACCACCAGCGTCCACTGTCGGCGGAGAAATCCTCCGACTCCGACGGGCTTGACCACGGGCCGCGAGGCGACCGAATCGAGCGGAATGAGGCTCTCACGCTCAGCCCGCTGCATGACTGCGGCCGCAAATTCGAGCGGAGCGACCACTCGGGGCAACCCCTGGAGGGCCCGCGATAGTCGCCCATATTCGCGAATTTCACGCGCAGCCTCGGGCGAACCCTTAACGAGCGACTTCGCGGCGGTCTCCTCGGATGGAGCCGCCTCGCGGTCGAAATAGGCCGACAAAAGATCGTTGGGGTTCGCGGAGCTCATGAGAGAGTGTCAGCGCAGCGCGTCATCACGCGCGCTTGCAACTACCCTTAGGACGCACTTTTCAGGCTGACAGTTCCCGGCGAAGTCTTAACGAATTGTCAGAAGTCAAAATGCAGCTTGAACTTATCGTGATCGAAATTCTTTGCCGCCACAAGGCTCACTAGGGATTTGGACCGGATCTTTGTCCGAATGCCGCCGGCGGGGGAAGGCCCGTTTTCCCGCCGGAATCCGAATTGGTCATCCGCACGGGTGGGCGGCGACCGTCTGCCAGTCGACCTCAATTCCCAAACCCGGCCGGTCGCTGATGGCGATCGAGGGGCCCCGGATTTCCAGCGGTTCTTTGACCACCGAAATGGCGTGGTAATCGGGCCCCATAATGTCGCCCGGATACTTTTCGACATTGATGTTTCGACAGGCGACCACCAGATGGCACATCGCTGCCGAGGCGACATCCAACTCGAGGTTCGAGCCGATCGTGCAGGCCACGCCGTGCAGGCCGGCATAGTCGACAATCCGCTTCGACTTGGCGATGCCGCCGTTCTTGCCTGGATAGACGCTGATGACGTCGCAGGCCCGATGGCGGACGCATTCAACGGCGTCGGCAAAGTCGAAACAAATGTCGTCCGCCATGACCTGCGGACGGATCGCCCGACGAACCTCCGCCAGCGCCTCGAAGTCGCCGCGGGGCGTCGGCTGCTCGAATAGTGCGATGTTGCACGTCTCAATTTCGTGAGCCATGGCGATGGCCGTCTTGGCGTCATAGCCACAATTGGCGTCGATGACCATGGCCGGCGCTGGTCCGATCGCCTCGCGAACGACCCGCACGCGCTCGACGTCGCGCGCGACTTCGGTGCCGACCTTCACCTTGATTGTGTCGAAGCCGTCGGCAATCAGTTCCTGGGCGCGCCGGCGGGCCTGTTCAGGGTCGTACGCTCCCATGGAGAAGCGGCATCGCAGGATCGTCGGTCGCACTGGCCCGCCGAGCAATTCGTAAACCGGCTTGCCGAAATCCTTGCCGCAAATATCCCAGCACGCCATTTCGAGTGCGGACTTGGCGAACCAATTGTCCTCGGCCGCTTCGTCCATCCGCGCGGCGATGTCATCGAGATCGGTCGGATCGCGGCCAACGAGTTGAGGCGCCAACACGCGATCGATCAAAGCCTGCCCGCCCCAGACGGTTTCACCGCTCCACCGCGGCAGCACGGTCGCTTCGCCAGCCCCTTCGATCCCCGCATCGGTGGAGATTCGGACGAGCACGTAGTGCGACACGTCGTACTGCCCGAGGGCCGAGACCATCCGCCGCTCGGGCTTGAGCGGAATGCTGACCGGAAACGTGTCGATTCGCGTGATTTTCATCGGACCTTTTTCATCGTGTGGCCAACACTCTAGAATTCAGACCGTTGCCAATCGCCACCTCGCGGTCGGCAGCGCCGCAAGCTGAGCATGGCTGCGATTGGAATTGAACCACGTCAGGCGGAGTCGGCACAACCTTGCGCGAGCGGCATGATCCGCGACGATTCCAGAGCCGCGAGTTTCCGGCTTCAGCGGAGTGCCGACCTCAGAGTTGAGGCCAGTTTCCAAGTCCAGCAGTCCACCTCGAGAGCCCGCGTCTCGATGAGCGGGATCAGTCGTCGATGAAACGGACCTTTTTCACGTTAGCCGTCGTCAGCACGCTGCTCTTGATCGCAGCGTTCGTGATGGGCTACCAGATCGGCGACGCGCGGAGCGTGGCGGCTTCAACGCGTCGCCTGATGAGCTATCACTTGCTGCTATCAGTGGCCGCCTTGATCTTTGCCGCGCTGGTGCATGCCGTGCTGCTGACCTACTTCATGGGGACCAGCCGTTGGATGGATGAAGTTCGGCTGGCCTACAAGCTTGACGCACGCTGGATCGAGGAAAACCGGCGGCTCAAGTACCGAACGATTCCCCCGATGGTCTGCTGCTTGGTCGTGCTGATTTTGAATATCCCGCTTGGGGCCAGCGCCGTCGATCGGGGGAACTGGATGCTTCCCGGCGGACACGAGCTTTCCCCTTCGACCTTGCACCTCGCGTTTGCCGTGCTGACGCTGGTCGTCAACATGGCCGTGAACGTCCGCGAATATCGGGCTATCGGACGCAACGGCGAGCTGATTCACGAAGTGGTGCAAGAGGTCCAGCGCATTCGTCAGGAGCACGGATTGCCGACTTGAAGCTATCGGCTCGGGCGCCGTGCGTCGGATTAGACCGACCGGCGACCACGAGAGGCGCGATAGCCGTATTCGACGGCAAACCAGTTCGCGAAGCGTTCACGGTCGATGTAGCCGCCGTTGCGATCGTCGACGGTGTGCCCAATTTCGTGGATCAGCACATTGTTGAGATAGAAGTCTCGGACCGAGTCGGCCGTCCAGACCAGGTTCCAGCCCCGGTCGACTTGCTGCCATTGGCCGCCGTACATCCGAGCCTCGATGAGCTGTTCGGGCCGAGGCGGGCGCAGGTAGTGTTCAACGAACGTGGCCTCAATCGGATAGAGGTACACGGCGGTCCCCCACTGCATCCCGTAGCAGGGAAAGAGGGCCCGCTTCCGCGTCATTCGGCTGAACTGCACAACTTCGAGACGAGTGCGGAACCGCTTGGGAAGCTGAGCGATCCGCTCGGCCACTTCTGCAGTCGTCACCGGGTGGACGTACCCCTCACCCGCCGGCTCGACCACGAACTTGATATCGCTCCGCCCGACCGATTCGTGCCAGGCTTCCGGGGCTCCAAAGCCCTCCGAATAGCTGGTCTCCGGGAGCCGTTGGCGGAATCCTGCCGCCGGCCGCAGCCCGGCCTTGTTCAAGGACCGGGGCGGAAAAACGACCCGCTGGGGCGCGGGACGGCGGTGAGAGCGAGCGAGGCGACGCATGGCCGGAACAGTCCCTGTTGGCGAAACTTGTCTGGATCCATGCTAAGCCGGTCGAAAAAACACTCGCAAGGTGTACACCGCAAGTCATAGACCATGGCCAGCTTCGGATTTTGCCTGTGCCTTGACCCGTCTTTGGACCCGAGACGCCCTCTCACGGTGGCTCGGCGACGATCGTCCGAAGTGGTCAAATGACCACGACTTACGCAAAGGGGACGGCGGGAGCCAAGGTTTGCGCGAACGAATGGCGGTGTCTGTACACTAATCGAACGCAACCAGCTTTAGCGGCATAGGTTTACGAATATCGGTTGGGCGGAGATTGCCGACGCGTTGCGCGCCGGAACGGGCTACCCAACCGGCACCGGTTACCCCTGCGTGATGCAGAATTTGCACGCGGAGACGGCGTCAAAGATCGGAGCACGATGCGACTCTTCTGCCGCTCGTCAAATGAGAATGACGTCAGTCAGCGACGTCGGCCTGGTCGGCCCCCGCTTCGACCACGGCGGCCGCATGCTTGATGAGCGTCACTTCGTTGCCGGACGGGCTGTAGCGGACCTCGTCCATGAAGGTCCGCATGATGAGCGTCCCGCGCCCGAAGACTGTGTCGAAGTCGACGGCTTCCGACCGGCTGTCAGCGGACTGTGGATCGAAGCCGGGCCCCTCGTCGCGGATCGCGATCTCCAGTCCATCGCGTGAAATCGTCCAGGAGACGAACGTATGACGATTGCAGTAGGGAGCTTCGCTCATCCGAGTCCGGACCAGTTCGTCGTAGGCGGCGGCATCGGACTGCTGCAGACGCGAGCTGACTTCGAGATTGCCGCGATAAAGCGCGTTGAGCAGCGCTTCTTCGATGGCCAGACGGATCCGCAAGCGATCGAGCTCGTCCGCCAAGCGCACGCTGCGGATTGTTTGCTGCAGATAGCCGAGCAACAAGGGGATCAAGCTCGGATCGCTGTCGAGGACAAACGAAGATTGGTTCTGCACCATGCGATGCATCAGCCGCGAGAGCGAACGATCCTCCCGCGAGGCCGCCAGGATGCGTTTGGCCGTCGGGACGAGGTCGTGCGCGAGGATGCGTTTTGGAACATATCCGGCCGCCCCCTCGCGAAGCGCGGCCACGGCGACTTCCTCATTGCCCCGCGCCGTCATGAGTATGACCGGCACCAGCGGGAACTCGCTCTTGATCGCGGCGACGAGGCCCAGTCCGTCCATCTCGGGCATGATCAGATCGGTGACAACGAGCTCGGGAATCGAGTCTTGGAACCGATTGATGGCGTCTTTGCCGTCGACGGCGTATTCGATGGCGAGGCCGCCCGCCCGTTGCAGCAGGCCGCCGACGAGCCGGCGGTCGGTCGCCGAATCATCGACAACCAGCACGGAAGCCAAGGTCCGTTCGGTAGGCACGTGGGGCCTCAAATTCAAAGGCGGAACGGCAGAAGAAGAGCGAAAAACACGTTACGTCGCCCGAAGCTGCGCTGGGGTCCAGTCTGCGACCGGCCGATTACGCTGTCAGAACGCGGCGGCAGCCAAAGGGTTCGGCCCCGGCGCCAGCGGAACCGGCCAGTGCGCAAAGCCCGTCGACACGGCCTCGCGTGTCTTAACGCGTGAACGCTTCCCACCAGGCAGTGCCGCGATAGTGACAGGTCACAAGTGCGAGCACAGGCAACAACACCCACCACACCATCCGCAAGAATTCTCGTGAGACGGCGCCGCGATCGGCCACCGGTCGGAGGATTTCATTGCGTCGCAGCAGGCTGAGCCGCGGCAGCCAGCGTGGCACCCTGTGGCAATAGTCGTCATAGGCTGCGGCAAACCGGCCCCGCATATAGTGCTCTTCGGCGGGCACGACATACCACACGTAAAGGAACCAGACGAACGCCAATCCGCCGACGAAGACAGCGCTCTTGAGGAACAGCGCGACGCCTAAAACCATCGCGAAGGTGCCCAGGTAAAGCGGATTGCGGCAGACCCGATAGGGTCCGTCGTCGACAATGGTGTGCTTCTTGCGGCCGCCGATCCACAGGGTGGCCCAAATCCGCACCAGAGCGCCGACGGCAAACGCGCCCCAAGCGGCCGCATCGAGCAACCAGACCAGGGGCTGGGCTTCGTCGATCACCGGCGGAGTAAGCAGCACCCACAACCAGGAACCGACCAACACGACGGCCGTCAGTGGAATGCGGTACTGATAGGCCCGCGAGTTCTTCAGCGACGGGCGAACGGCGACCGCTTGGCCGGCATCCGTTTTGACGGGGCTCAATGTCGTCATGAGGGACATCGCCTCAGGTGGTTTCGTGGTGTCGATGGCTGGACTGCCGCTTCCAGCCGGCGGATCGTAGCCGGGGGGCTAGAAACGGCAAAGACCGGTTCGTCGCAAACGGTGCCGGCGCAAACAGAAGGGCTTTTCGCGGCTCGATTCAGCGATGTACTATAAGGCCGCGCATTTGGGCAAGAATTTAGGTCTGGCGTCCGGCCCGAAAACAACTGGCGGACGAAGGAGTGGCCAATGGCGGCCGACGAAACGCCGTGGGTCGAAGGTTTGACGATCGGCGCGGCGGTGCGCCGCACGGCGAAGGCGCATCCCGATGCGGATGCGTTCGTGTTCACGGAGCTCGATGCGTCGGAGCAAATGTTGCCGGCGAATCTGACGCCCGCGGAGCGCCGCCGCCGGGGCCTGCGAGTTTCGTATCGCGACCTCGATGCGAAGGTCGATCGCGTTGCCAAGGGGCTTCTGGCTCTGGGGATCAGCAAGGGGGATCACGTCGCAGTTTGGGCGACGAACTGGCCCAATTGGCTGCTCTTGCAGTTTGCCACCGCCCGCATCGGCGCGGTGATGGTGCTCATCAATCCGGCGTATCGCACGCACGAGCTGGCCTACGTCTTGAAGCAGTCGGATGCGTGCGCCCTCTTCCTCATCGACGCGTTTCGCACGTCCGATTACTTCGGGATGGTGAACGAAGCCATTCCCGAGCTGAAGCGGGCCCAGCCCGGAAAGCTCAAGAGCGGCGAGTTTCCGCGACTAAAACAAGTCGTCGCCATGAAGCCGGCCACCGCGCCGGGCATGTGGTCCTGGGAGGCCTTTCTCGGCAGCGGCGAGGGGATTTCCGATCGCGAGTTGGCCGAGCGCGAGGCGCTGCCGCAACCGCCGGATCCCATCAATATCCAGTACACGTCGGGGACGACGGGCTTCCCCAAGGGGGCCATGCTCACCCACCGCAACCTGCTGCTCAACGGCTACTACATCGGCGACTGCCAGCGAATCACCGAGAAAGATCGGATCTGTATTCCGGTGCCGTTTTATCATTGCTTCGGGTGCGTGGTCGGCGTGTTGTGTTGTCTCTCGCGTGGCGCCGCGATGATCATTCCCGCCCAGCATTTTGATCCTGAAGCAACGCTCAACGCCATCGAATCAGAACGGGCCACGACCATCTATGGCGTCCCCACGATGTTTATCGCCCAGCTCGAGCATCCGAGTTTTGCGGGCCGCGACCTGAAGTCGCTGCGCACCGGCATCATGGCGGGCAGCCCTTGCCCGATCGAGCTGATGAAACGCGTCGTAGACCACATGGGTGTGCGCGAAATGACGATCGCCTACGGGTTGACCGAGACATCGCCGGTGATCACGCAGACCCGCACCAACGATTCGCTCGAGCTGCGTGTGCAGACGGTGGGACGTCCGCTGCCCGGCTGGGAGGTCAAGCTCGTCAGCCCCGATGGCCACAGCCTGCCTGATAACGAGCAGGGAGAGCTTTGCGCCCGCGGACATGGGGTGATGCTCGGCTACTACAAAATGCCCGAGGCCACCGCTGCCGCCATCGACCGCGAAGGCTGGCTGCATTCGGGCGACCTGGCTCTGCGGCTGCCCAACGGCTGCTATCGCATCACGGGGCGGATCAAGGACATGATCTGCCGCGGCGGCGAGAACATTTATCCGCGGGAGATCGAAGAGTTTCTGTACACGCATCCATCGATCGAGAATGTGGCCGTGTTCGGGATTCCCGATCCCAAGTTCGTGGAGAATGTGGCCGCCTGGGTCAAAATCCGCGACGGCCAGCCGATCACGGAGGAGGAGATCCGCGCCTTCTGCAAGAAGTCGTTGGCGCACTACAAGGTGCCGCGGCACATCCGTCTCGTGCAGGAATTCCCGCAGACGGTCACCGGCAAGATTCAGAAGTTTCGTATGCGGGAAATCATGATCGAGGAACTGGGCCTCCGGCAGGCCGAAACGGCCTGAACGGGCGCCCGAGCCAGCGGTTCCCACCTCCATCCGAAGACATTACGAGCATGAAACTGGGACAATTTACCGTCACGACGGTTTCCGGGGGGCGGTTTCGTTCGGACGGCGGGACGATGTTCGGCGTTGTTCCCAAAGTCCTCTGGTCGAAGCTGATCAGCGTCGACGCACACAATTGCATTCCTCAGGGCACCAACTGCGTACTCGTGCAGACGGGCCGGCAGAAAATCCTGATCGACACTGGCTACGGCCCCAAGCTTCCGGATAAGGAGCGGACCATCCTGGCGGCCGAATCGGGCAACCCCATCGTAACCAGCCTGGCCGAGCAGGGGTTGAAGCCGGAAGACATTGACATCGTCATCCTCTCGCATTTGCATTTCGATCACGCGGGGGGTGGCGTTCGGCGAGAGGGGGACCAGTTGGTGACCACGTTCCCGCGGGCCGAGTACGTGGTCCAGCGGCGCGAGTGGGAAATTGCAACGGCCGGCTATCCCGAGCTGCGGGCCGCGTATCCGCAGGAAAACATCCTGCCGCTGGAGGCCTCGGGCCAGTTGCGGCTCGTCGACGGCGACGTCGATATCGTGTCGGGTATCCACGCGCGAATTACGGGTGGCCACACAGACGGCCAGATGGCTCTGTTCATCTATGACGGCGGCCACGCGGCCGTTTACCTCGCCGACGCATGCCCGACCTGGCGACACCTGCCGTCACTCTGGTGCATGTCGTTCGATATGGATTTGCTGCAGGCCCGCCGAATCAAGCCCGTGCTCTTGGGAGAGATCGAGCGAGCAAGGCTGGTGGGCCCTGTCGGACCACGATCCGGACCACGCGGCGGTCCGCCTCAGAGACCGATCCGCAGCGCGAGTTTGCCGTGGCGGAGGCAGTGGTCGCATTCTGAGACGATTCGGGGTCGCGGACCAGCAAGACCGCGTGCCGCGCCCCGCCGCCCCAAACGGCTTCTGAAAAGCGGCCACTTTCGTCTATACTGCCGCATGAAGTGCGCCCGACGGATGTTGGAAAATTCGCGCAGCCGGTGTCGTGCCCTGAAAGCGGCGTCATGAGGCTCGCCGTCTGATCGCGCAGAGCGCCCCGGCAGGCGGTCGCGACGGTCGAATGGATTCGGGAAGGGAAATGTCGAAAACTCAGCAGAGCGTTCACGAAAAGCTGTCGCGGCTGGCTAGCAACTATTGGTGGAGTTGGCAGCCGGAAGTCACCCAGATCTTTCGCGAGATCGATCCCGTCCGCTGGTCGCAACTGGTGCACAACCCGGTCGCCCTGCTGGACGAGTATCCACCGGAACGGCTCGAGCAGCGCTGCCGCGAGGAAGTCCTTCACTCGCGCATCAACGGCGCGTATCGCCGCCTGGTCGAGTACATGGACTCGACCGACACGTGGGGCTCGACGCATTCCGGAATTCTCGGCAACCGGCCGGCGGCCTATTTCTCCGCCGAGTTCGGCCTCCACGAATCGCTGCCGATTTATTCCGGCGGCCTGGGCGTGCTGGCCGGCGACCACCTGAAGAGTGCCTCCGACCTGGGCATTCCGCTGGTCGGCGTGGGGCTGTTTTACGTGGAGGGCTATTTCTCGCAGCGCATCGACGAAAACGGCTGGCAGCAGGAGTCCTACTCCAAGGTCGACGCAAACCGCCTGGCCATCCTCCCGGCCCTCGATCGCGATCGCAATCCCGTCGTCGTCTCGGTCAACACGCGGACCGGCAAGATTTTCGCCCGGGTGTGGCAAGTCAACGTCGGCCGCGTCCGACTGTTTCTGCTCGACACGAACGTCCCGCAAAACAAAGACGAAGACCGGCACCTGACGGCCCGCCTCTACGGGGGCGACCAGCGGACCCGCATTCGGCAGGAGATCATTCTCGGCATCGGCGGAGCCCGGGCCCTTTCCGCACTGGGCATCCGTCCGAGCGTGATTCACATGAACGAAGGGCACTCGGCCTTCGCGCCGCTCGAGTTCATCCGCGCCCGCATGAAGCGAGGACGGCCTGAGCTTTGACGAGGCGCTGCGCGAGACGGCCGCGATGGGAGTATTCACGACCCATACGCCGGTGCCGGCCGGACACGACCGCTTCGACGCCGGCCTGATCGAAGAACACGTCGGCCCCTTGGGTGACGAGCTGGGGCTGCAGCATCACAGCCTCGTCGGTTTGGGCCGCGTCGATCCGCAGAATCCGCACGAGTCGTTTTGCATGACGGTGCTCGCGTTCCGTCTCAGCCGGCACGCCAATGCCGTGTCCAGTCTGCACGGCATCGTCAGTCGGCGGATGTGGGCCAGCCTGTGGCCTTGGCGCAGCGAGGAAGAAATTCCGATCGGCCATATCACCAACGGCGTGCACGTTCCGACTTGGCTCGCCTCCCAGATGCGCGTCCTTTACGACCGCGTCCTGCCGATCAACTGGTATCTCCGCACCGGCGAGCCGCAAGTCTGGGCCGGGCTTCGAGCAGGTCACGCCCGGCGAGCTTTGGGAGACGCATCAGTCGCTCAAGAACCGGCTGATCGTTTACGCGCGGACGCGGCTGGTGGCCCAGGGAGAACGCCGGGGCCTCGACGATCCCATTCTGCAGAGATTGAGTCAGAGTCTCCGACCCGAGGCGCTGACGATCGGCTTCGCGCGGCGATTCGCTCCGTACAAGCGGGCCGACCTCGTGATGCGTGATCTGGATCTCATCGCCAAGATCCTCACCGACGCGGATCGCCCCGTGCAATTTATTTTCGCGGGCAAGGCTCACCCGGCCGACGATCAGGGAAAGGCGCTGCTTGCAGCGGATCTTTCGCATGTCGCAGAGCGAGCCTTTCATCGGACGTGTGGTGGTGTTGGAAGATTACGACATCAACCTGGGCCGGCACATCGTGCAGGGAGTCGACGTCTGGCTCAATACGCCGCGTCGCCCGCTCGAAGCCTCGGGAACCAGCGGCCAAAAAGTCGTTCTCAACGGCGGCCTCAACTGCTCGATTCTTGACGGCTGGTGGGCAGAAGCCTTCGATGGCAACAACGGTTTTGCGATCGGCAACGGCACCTCGCACGTCGATCAGAGCATCCAGGACGAACGCGACGCGCAGAGTCTGTACGACGTCCTCGTGCACGAGGCGATTCCCCTCTTCTATGAACGGGACGCCGACGATCTGCCGCAAAAGTGGATCTCGCGGATGAAGCGGGCCGTCCGCACTCTCGGTTGGCGATTTAACGCGGACCGGATGGTGATGGACTACGTCCGTCACACGTATGTGCCGGCGGCCGGCGGCCTTTCCTGCGATATGCCGGGAATGGGCAAATAGCGCGGCCTAGCCGGAGCGAACGGCTTTGCTCGAGCGCTGCAAGAACGGCTACTTCGGCAGGAATTTCGTGGTGAACGCCGACCGTGGATCGATGGCGTCCGTCTTCAAGGCTCCGACCTCGACGAGTTGGCCGGCCAGCGTTTGCCAGCGTTCGAGCGTCATCCGCCCGATCGCCGTGGGTCCGGGCAGGCCGTCGAGGCAGAGCGGACGCAGGGCCTGCACGCCATACTTGAGGATCCCCTGGGTCATTTCGGGATTTACTTCCTGGAGATAGCGGTTGGTTTCTTCGGGCCGCTCGAGGTACGTCTGCCAGCCTTTGAGTGAGGCCGACACGAACCTCGCAACACCCTCAGGGCGCGTGGCGAGCGTTTGGGCATTGGTAAGCAGCACGCTGGTGTAGGGGTTGTACCCGATGTCCGCCACGAGCAGGCACCGCGCGTCGGCCCCTTTTTCCCGAGCGACGTAAGGCTCGCTGAACACGTAGGCTTGCTGCGCATATTTCTGATCGACCAGAAATTGCGCCACGCTGCCCGGGTAGGGGACAAAGCGGACATTGGACAGCGGGGCGCGGGTCTTCAAGTAGGCGACCCACGAAGCGCCGCTGTTGACGGCGAGCGTGACGTCCGCGATGTCGGCAATCTTCGTGAATCCCGAGTCGGCATGCACCATGATCCCACGAGGACTCTTTTGAATCGGCGCCATAAGGGCGATCACGTCGGCCTGTTGCGCGCGCCCAACAGGATGCGGTCGGCATTTTCGACGCCGAAGGCGACCTGGTTGCGGGCCACGCGCTGCAGGACGGCCGAGCTGGCGTTGCCCGACAGGATCTTCACGTCGAGTCCCGCGTCGCGGTAGTAGCCTTTGACGAGCGCAGTGAAGTACCCCCCATGCTCGGCCTCGGGAAACCAGTTCAACGCGAGCTCGACATGGACGGGCGCATTCCCGGTCGAGTTGGCCCTCGCAGTCCGCGGGCCGTCCTTTGATTCCGTCCCGTTCGATCCCGTGCAGCCGGCGAACGACAGGAGAATCAGCAGTTGAACTGCGCCACGGCGGGTGCGATCGCTATTTGGCAGAACCAAGTATTGCAGCATGAAGACACTTGTGACGCATGGGCCGCTGCCTCGCAAGCCTTTGGGGCACGCTCCACGCGTCGAATCGGCGTGACTACAATCGGTGCAGCAATCCTTCTGCCCGTTCGCTGGACAACCGATCCACATTTCCTCCGGGAGCTGACTGCTGTGGGCCGCGACGCCGATCTGGCTTTAGTGCGAGAGTACACCAAGAACGAGAACCTGGTGCGGCACATGCTGGCGGTCGAGGCGGCCGTTCGCGCCTACGCCCGCAAGTTCGGCGAAGACGAGGAGAAGTGGGGCTCTGTCGGCCTCCTGCACGATTTCGACTACGAGCGCTGGCCCGATCCGCCCGATCATCCGCTCAAAGGCTCGGCCATTCTCGCCGAGCGGGGGTACCCGGCCGACGTGATCTACGCCGTCAAGTCGCACGCTGATTATCTTCCCGACTGCCCGCGCGTTTCCAAGCTGGATAAGACGCTGTACGCGTGCGACGAGCTGTGCGGCTTCATCACCGCTTGCGCACTCGTGCGTCCGACCCGTCTCGATGGGCTGGATGCGAAGAGCGTCCGCAAGAAAATGAAGCAGGCTTCCTTCGCTGCGGCCGTCAAGCGCGAAGACATCACGCGGGGCGCGGACGACTTGGGCGTCGAGCTCGACGCGCACATCGACTTTTGCATTCGCGCCATGCAGTCCATAGCGCCCGAATTGGGCCTCGTTGCAGCTTGACTGGATTGCCCAAAGCTTTCGCGTTTCGGCGATTTCTGCCGAAGAATTCACGCAGGTCTCCCTTGCCCGCGGAAATGCCGGCTGGGGTCCGGAATCGGTCTGGACACAATCGGGCGGATGCCTAGAATTCCGCCCGCCAGAAAGTGGGATTGCAGGCCTGCGCCGTGTGCCTGCGTCTCCGTTCGACCCGATTGCGAAACGGCGCCGTCAAATCCCCCGCTCGAGATCGATCCCCCGTCGTTCTCGTTTCGACGTTCGCAAGGAATTCGACCCATGAACTCCACTCGCTGGATGTGGCGCTCGATTTTGCGCCGCAGCCCCGCTCGCGTTAGCGGGCTGCATGTATCCCGGGAACTATACCTACGGCACTTATCCGGGCTACTACGCGCCGCCGACGGGCTACGGTCCGCCGCCCGGAGGGGCGATCGTCGCGCCCGGCCCGAGTTTCCCCTCGCCGCAGCTGGGCCCGGCCGTGACGCCCACGCCGGCCTGGCAGCCGTCACCGTCACAGTCGCCGGCTCTGACGCCGTCACCGGCGCTCTCGCCCTCTCCGCTGCCGTCGACGCCGCCGGGCAACAGCAGTTTCAATGACCCGACGCCCACGTTCGGCAACTCGGGCGCCCGCAAGCCAACCGACAATCCCGTGCCGACGCCGATTGAGCGCGATCTTGCACCGGAGATGGCGCCGGCCGGTCCCGCTCCGCGACCGAACCAGTCGAACCTCCCATTTGGTGGGGACGGTTCGACGGGAACCTTCGAGAAAGGGGCTCAGCTGACCATTCCGCAGCGGCTGGATGGCCCGTCGCATGCCGTGGCCACGGTCGATCCGCAAACGTTTGAGAGCCCCCTCGAAGGCCCACGCCGCGACCGCGACGGACTGGTGACCGTCGCGGGCCGCTCGGGACTGGGACCGGTCATCGACGGGAGCGACCCTTGCGACTACGACCGCACCGGCTACGCGTGGCTGCAGGGCTTCGTCGATTTCGACACGCACGATCGGTCGTGGCACATCATCTACTCACGCCATCCGGATCGGCACGATCACTACGGCGGTGCCTTCCGCCTGGTCGACAGCCCCAAGCTGGCCACGCTGCATGACGGCGACGTGGTGCGCATCGAAGGGCGAGTCGACACGATGCACGTCGACTCCCGCGGCAAGGCCCAATATCGCATCGAAGGCGATCAGATCACCCGCATCGCGCGGGGCTCGGCCACGCAATCGATGGGCAACTAAGCCGACGCTTCTCAGGCGACGGCTGGGCCCAAGCACTCTCCTCTCCCGCTCATCATCCCCCGCAACACTGCTACGACGACCACAGCCACGACCGCTGTTTCAGCGAGTTCGCTCGGGCAGACTTTGCTCGTTGCGCGAGCGCGAAGGTCGCGGCAACAGCTCGAACAAGGGCTCCTCCACGCAGCCGCCCGGCGGCGGCACGTGCAACAGCTCGGCGAGCGTGGGCGCGATGCAGGCTGGACTGACGCGGCGCCGGAATTGCCCGGCCGGGACGCGGACTGCGGCCGGGGCCTGACCCTGTTCGAGCACCAAAAGCGGCACATGCGTGTCGTAGTCCCAGGGGCTGCCGTGCGTGGCGGCGACGTTGCCCTGGATGTCGTAAGGTTCCAGGCAGAAGAGCACGTCGCCCGAGCGGCGCGGGTGGAACGAAAGTCGCAGCGCCCTCTCGAGAGGGCCGTTGAGGCCGCCGGACAGAATCTGCTCGCGAGTGATGGCGGCGGCAACGCGCGGCTGCGCCAAGAGCCAGTCCCGCGTCAGCCGCTGCGCTTCCACGAACGCCGGTCCCTTGAGCGCCGGGTGATCGTTGCGCAGGTAGATTTGGCTCTCGATCACACTCACGACGAGGCTCGGTCCGCCCGCTTTCACGCCCAGCTTCTCGCGGAGATAGGCCTCGAGCATCTGGTGCGTGGCCCCCGGCTCCTTGCCGTCGGCCACGATTGGGTCGCGTTCGGCGGCGATTTTCAAGCGGGCCATGCGCTCCGGGATAGGTGCGACGCCGTGGTCGGCCGTCAGTACAAACAGCCAGGGCCGTCCCTCCAACCGCTCATTGATGAAATCGACGAATTCACCCAGCATGCGATCGGTGCGATAGGTCATATCCTCGACCTCGAGGCTCTCCGGACCGAACGTGTGGCCGACGTAATCGTTCGAGGAGAGATTGATGGTCAACAGGTCGGGGAATTCATCCTGTCCCAGCTTTTCGTCGGCGATCACGAGCCGAGCCGCTTCGAGCGTGATTTCCGTACCGAAGGGCGAATAGGCGACGAAACGCACGTAATTGCGGGCGCTCGCGTCGGGAATCTTGTGGGGAAAGCCGGCGGTGATCCCGTGCAGCGGCCGCTCGCCGAAGGTGTCGTCGCCAGGCGCGTGCCGATATCGACTGCGATCGTAAAGCAGATCCCACGTCTTGCCCCCAAAGCGCAGCGGTGCATCGGAATCATTCCAGCTGCGCAGATAAGTGGGCAGTTGGTCGCGGTAGTAGTTGCTGGTGATCCAGCGGCCGCTCTCGCTCACCCAGAACGCGCCGTCGGCCGCGTGTCCGGCCATCAAGATCGAGGCCCGATCCTTGATCGCGAGGCCGAAGACTTTCGATCGTCCCGCGGTGACGATCTTGAGTCGATCGCCCAGCGTGTCGGCCAGCAGGTTGCGTGGCGACACAGGCTGATCGCCGGCCACGGGGCCGATCAGCCGGGCTGCGGGATCAGCCACGCAATAGACTTGCTTGCCAGTGGCACGATCGAGCCAACCGTTGTCGACGATGCCGTTGGTCGAAGGATACGCCCCGGTCAACTGGACCGAGTGCCCGGGAGCGGTCGTCGTCACGCCGTGGCGATGGTGACAGTTGGTGTACCAGGCTCCGTCGCGTTCGATGCGACGAAAGATGCCCTTATCGTCGAACCCGGCACGAAAGCGTTCGAGATACTCGTACGCGAATTGGTCGACGCTGACGACCACAACCAGTTTCGGTGTGTCATCGGTTGGTTGGCCGCCTAGCGCAGGCCGAGTGCTGCGCAGCAGAAAAAGCACAGCGACAACAGCTTCTTCATCGGGATCCCCAGCGGAGCAACGCGAGAAGCGGAACTAGCGAGCCCACTGCCAGCCGTTCCTCAGGGAGTCGTTAACGACCGCCCCTTCCGGCCACTGACCGCGATACAGCGATACGGCACAGCGTGCGGCTTCGGCCCCCATATCGGCGACCGACTGCGTATCGCCTCCGCCGATGTGGGGAGTGACGACCACCTGATCCATTTTGAACAGCGGATTCTGGGGGTCGGGCGGCTCCTGCTCGAAGACGTCGAGCCCGGCCCCGCCGAGGTGGCCCGATTGCAGGGCCGCGATTAAGTCCTTCTCAACCACCAGTCCACCGCGGGCCGTGTTGATGAACAGGCTGCCGGACTTCATCTTGGCGAAGGCGGCCGCATTCATCAGTCCCCGCGTTTCGTCCGCGAGTGGGCAGTGCAGGCTAACCACGTCGGACTGACTTAACAGGCTGTCGAAGCTGACCAGCTCGATGCCGTGCTGCTTCACGAATGCGGTATCCGGTTTGACCTCGTAAGCGATGACCTTCATCCCCAGGGCGATACAGCGGACGGCCGTGCTGCGTCCAATGCGGCCGAGTCCGACCAGGCCCATCGTGCGACCGCGGACGGGAAGCAGCAGACGGCGGATCCATTGGCCGCCCCGCAGCGTGCGGTCGTTGAGGGCCACCAGCCGCGACATGCCGAAGAGCAGCGATAGCGTGTGCTCCGCCACGGATGCGTGGTTGGCAGTGGGGGTAATGGTCACCGCCACGCCGTGGCGCGTCGCCGCCGAAACGTCGACGCGGTCGTAGCCGACACCGGCCCGCGCGACGACTCGCAGCTCGGGGACGGCGGCAAAGATTTTTTCGGTGAGCCACTCGCCGCCGGCGATCAAGGCACTCGCGCCGCGAACCGTGCGGATCGTTTCCTCTTCCGTCCCCAGGCCGCGGGTGAACGTGGTGTCGGCCGGGTAGCGGACCTCGAACCCGGCGTCCCGCAGGATCTGAGCCTCGGGGCCCGGATTCCGAATCATTTCCTCGGGCGTGATCAGGGCAACTGGCATGGCGAGTGATTGCTCGGCAGGTGAGAAAGGGCTGACTGCGCAGAAGACCCAGCATACCGATGCCGGGCGAAAATGACGAACGAGCTCGCTGCCCGAAGACCAGCGATTTTGTCAGACTTGCAAGCCGAGCGGCGGGTGCTGGTAGGACTTGCAAGAATTGCAATTCGCGCCGCGGATGAATGGAAGCGGCCGTAACTCTCTTTAGTGCATTTCGCAAAAGGTGTTGCGGCGAATCGAGGGCTCAAAACCAATTTTCTGCCGGCAGCGGCACCGAACGTGCTTTTCTAGTTAGGCGTGAGTGAGACCCAGAAGTCGCACGCACGACCGCCGGAGGTGAGAGCCCGGTGGTTTTCAAAAGAGGAGTGAGAGAGACTTTTCCCACCGGCCCGTGGAGACGGGCTACATCCCACCGCTTTCGGCACCCCTTGCCGACACACCAATCAAAGGCCGAGGCAGGCCCGCTTGCCTCGGCCTCTTTCCTTTCGAACCAGCAGTCTGCCCGCGATCACGCAGCGCTGCTGCGAACGTGCTTTTGAGTCCGCGAAAGGATTTGAACATGAGGGAACAGAGCAAGAGAGAGGGGGAACAGAGCTGAAGTTGAAGACCTTTCTTTTTCAATTCTCTGTTCTCTCTGTTGCCTCCTGTTCAAAGTCTTGCATTTCCGACTTCATCGATTCGGCGCCCTGATGCACTCAGGGCACGCGGGGCAATTTGGCGCCCAATGGCCGCCGCGTCGCGAACCACTTGGCTAGCGGGTGTGTCGATACGTCCGATCGCCCTGACTCTCTTATTGCCGCCGCTGATTTCTCGCCGTAGACTGAAATTGTGTGCCCAAGCGACCGATTACCGGTCTGCCTGCGGCGAGCCAAGGTTCTTTCGGAGGTTTTTTCGCTCAATTGACTGATCCCAAACGCGAAGATTTGCGTGTCCAGCAAAGCAAGGCGGTCCTGGTCGGCGTCCTGGACCCCGCGCAAAAGGCGAATCGGGAGCATGCTCTCGATGAGCTGGCTGGGTTGGTGAAGACGGCCGGCGTCAAGGTCGTGGGCCGCATGACCCAGGTCCGGGGACGAATGATTCCCGCCACCTGCCTGGGAAAAGGCAAGCTCGAGGAGCTCAAGCAGATGGTCGACGTCTGCGGGGCCGACCTGGTCGTCTTCGACAACGATCTCACCCCCTCCCAAGAGCGAAACCTCGAAAAAGAGACCGGCCGGATCATCGTTGACCGCAGCGAAGTGATTCTGGACATCTTCGCCAGCCGGGCCAGGACCTACGAGTCGCGTCTGCAGGTCGAGCTGGCCCAACTTCAGTACTTCCGCAATCGGCTGCGCAAACGCTGGAGCCACCTCGAGCGCATCGAAGGCGGTGTGGGCACCGGCCGTGGTCCTGGCGAAAAGCAGATCGAAACCGACCGCCGGCTGATCGATAAGAGGATTGCCGAACTCAAGAAGCGGCTCGCCGAAGTCGAGAAGCGTCGCGAGCGGACAGTTTCCGCCCGCCATGAGCAACTTACGGTCTCGATCGTCGGTTACACCAACGCGGGCAAGAGCACGTTGATGAACGCGCTCACCGGCTCCGAGGTCTACGTGGCCGACAAGCTCTTTGCCACCCTCGATACGCGGACTCGCCGCTGGCATATTCCGCATTGGGGCGCAGTTCTCTTGAGCGACACCGTCGGTTTCGTGCGCAACTTGCCGCACCACTTGGTGGCCTCGTTTCGCTCGACGCTCGAAGAGGCGCGGCATGCCGACCTCCTGATCCACGTCGTCGACGCGGCCGATTCCGAAGCGGAAGCCCAAATCGACACGGTGAACCGGGTGCTCGAAGAGATTGGCGTCAATTCGGCGAACTCGCTGATCGTGCTCAACAAGATGGACTGCGTGCAGGACCGCGGCATTGTCGATGTCCTACGGCGTCGCTTCAACGATTCAGTGTCGATCAGCGCGGCAACCGGTCAGGGACTCGACCGCTTGGCCGTGGCCGTGGCCGCGCGGCTCGCCAACGGGTACGCCGACGTCGAGATCGAAACGGGCGCCGGGAACGGAAAGCTGTTCGCATTTCTGGCCGAGCGGGCGGAGATCAAAAGCCGCGAGTACATCGACTCGCGAGTGAAGTTGGTCTGCCGGATTCCACGGGCGATCGCCGAGCGGCTCAACGAAGAGGGCACGGTGGTTACGCTCCAAAATGGGTCCGCCGCGCATCCCGGCGATGCGCTGGAGCACAACGGCCACGCGCCGGTGCATCTGACCGGCTTTTATCCGCCGCACTGACATTCTCGTCGACTGAGGTTCTCGTTGGCTGGGATTCTCCGGCAACAAGCGATCAGCCCAGATCGTCGACGAAGGGAATTCCGTGCGCTTCGAGATACGCCTGCGCGGCGTTGGCCACTTGCCGGTCGCGAAAAGGGAACCACTTGTGGGCCACGCCCACCCGAAAAATCGCGTTCTCAAAGCTCTCCATCGGTCGCGTAGTGGCGAGCGCCGTGGCAAGGCGCACCCGATCGTTCACGTCCGCGACGGTTTCGCAGAACCGCTTCGCGCAGTCGAGTTCGTCAATTTCGACGGCGACCGTCTGAAAACGGGCTGACGACTCGGGCGGAGCCGCGCCGGAAGGATCCTCGATCACTTCACCGCTCTGCCTGTCGACTTGCACGACGGCCCCGGGGCCGGCGAACTGCAAGGCGCTGACGAGCTTCGCAAGTGAGACAGCGGCGGGCATTTGTCCGTTTTCCCTACGAGTCGGTCGGCGCGGAATTCCGTTCCCGGGCCGGCAACAGACACAGTGCCGCCAGTACGATGGCCGCCGTTTCTGTCCGCAGGATGGAGGAGCCCAGCGAAATGCAGCGGCCGCCGGCGTCAACGGCCTGAATGATCTCCGTGTCAGTAAATCCTCCCTCAGGTCCCACGACGAGCACCTGGGCGCGCTGGCTTGGCTCAAGCTCGCAGAGGCTGGCACGAGCCGGTCCTGCCGGGTCCGCAATCAGCAGGCGGCCCAGCGAGGGAACGGCGGCGAGAAACGACGGCCAATCGGTGAGGCCATCGATCGTCATCAGCCGATTGCGCCCCGATTGCTTGCAGGCCTCGACAACAACCGCACGCATCTTGTCGAGCTTCGTCGCGCCCGGCTCGGTGACACTGTGAGCGGTTTGGAGCGGAATCAGGCGGCTCACGCCCAGCTCGGTGGCTTTCTCGACCAGCCAGCGAAAACGGTCGGACTTGGGGACGGCCGTCGCCAGCACGACAGTCGGGCCCGCTTCGGTGTCGTGCGCGCGTTTCAAGATCTGCAGGGTGGCGAGTGTCTTCGACAAGTCGACGATCTGTGCCTCGGCGACGTTCCCGTTTCCGTCAAAGAGCTCGATCGAATCGCCCGACCCGGCGCGCATCACGTGTGCCAGATGATGAAACTCGCTCCCGTCGAGCGAACAGGTGTCGGCGACCGACAAGTGGGGAGCGTAATAACGGGCCATCATCAGACCGACACCAGATCAAGCGACACGGTTGGGCATCCTCGCCGTCGTCATTCAGGAAAGCACAGTTTCATTGCAGGAAGGCGGGAGCTCAGGATCAGTCACGCAAGCCGCAAACAAGATCGGGTCCCCCTCGGCGCCTGGGGATGCTTTTTGACCCAATTATAACGCAGGCGGATGCGCGGATTACTTACCTGACGCCGCACGCTGTTGCTCGAGAGTTTGAGAGAGTTCCTGGCGGATGAGTGGATCGTTGGGGACCATGTCGGCGAGTCGCCGCAGCCGTTGGATGGCTTCGTCGAAGCGTCCGAGGCCGCGCAGGGCTTGGGCTGCGCAGATCGCACACCGCCATGTGAGGATCCAGATCCAGTCCGCGATTGGCGTCGGCCAGTCCGCCGGCGTAGTCACCCGTTCTTATCGCCAGGAAGGCCAGGTCGGCGTAGGTCAAAGCGTCGGCGGGATCGAGCTCGAGCGCCCGCTGCAGGTGGCCGCGGGCTTCGTCGAATTGGCCGCGATCGGTGAGCAGGCGGCCGATGCCGTTCTCGGCGATGATGGAGTGAGGATCGAGCTGGACCGCCTGGCGATATTGCTCGAGCGATTCGTCTTTTCGGCCTAGGGCCTCGAAGGCGGAGGCCAGGTCGCTATGCAAGGGAGCGTAGGGCGCCGCGAGGCGAATGGCCGCCTGGATTTCGGTCACCGCTTCTTCGAAGTTGTTCTCGCCCAAGAGAGCCGCACCGAGGAATTCATGGACGGTCGAATTGTCCGGCGTGCACGACTGGGCGTGTCGCAGCAGGGTCACGCCGTCGTGCCAATAACTCACCTGGCTGAAGGCGATCGAAGCGAGCAGCGCTAGCCAGGCCACTCCCGCCAGCGGGAGCACGCGCTCCCCGAGAAATCCGGCCGGTGCAAGTTCCGCCAACAGCCAAACGGCGGCGACGAACACGCCGATCAGGGGGAAGTACGTGTAGCGATCGGCCATTTGCTGGCTGCCGATTTGCACGAGCCCGATCATCGGGACGAGCGTGCCCAAGTACCAGAACCAACCGACAAACAGAAAGGGATAACGGCGAACGAAGGCAAGGGCCGCCGCCGTGATTGCCAGCAACACCAACGCGGCCAGAGCGAGGTTCACCCAGCCAATCGCATAACCCCGATGCGGATAATAGACGGCCAAATTGATTGGATACGCGGCCTTCTCGAGGTAGGCCGAGTAAACACAGACGGCGTTTCGACAACGTGTGGCGAACGGAAACGGAGCCGTCATCGCGCCGCCCACCGACTGGGAATACAGTGCGACGATGCAGAACGCGGCGGCGGCCGCGAAGAACGGGATCTTTTCGCCGAGTCTTCTCAGCAGCAGCGTTCGGCTGATCAACGTGGTCTTCGCGACGGGCTGTTCCGCGGCGCGCCGGCCGCGCTTCGCCGACCGCGGCGTCGATGCGGGCGGCTCGACCGGCTTGAGGCGGCCGAGCGGCCAATAGTCCAGCAACAACAGCACGAAGGGCAGCGTCACCAACGTCGGTTTGGCGAGCAAGCTGCAAAGAAACAGCAAAAACGCCGCGCCGATCCGCCACGCCTTCCCTTTCTTGCCGTAAGCCACGTAGGCCAACAGAGACGCCAAGCCGAAGAATATACTGAGCACATCCTTGCGCTCGGCAACCCACGCGACGGATTCGACGTGCAGCGGGTGGATCGCGAAGAGCGCCGCGACAAAAGCGCTTCGCCCCCGACTTCCCGTGGCGACGGCGAGTGCGAAGAACAACAGCAGCGCATTGGCGGTGTGCAACAGGACATTGGTGATGTGATAGCCGGCCGGCCCCGTACCGTAAATGTTGCTGTCGAGCATCAGCGACAGCCAGGTCAGCGGGATCCAATTGCAATCGTGAATCGTCAGGCTCCATCGCAAGCCTTTCAGCGAAAGGCCCGCCTGCACGTCGGCGTTTTGGGAGGCATAGACCGGATCGTCGACGTTGATGAAGGAGAGAGTCCAAGCCTGCGAGTAGACCGCAAATGCGGCGATCACCAAAAGTGCGCAGACGGACAGGTTCGCCAGCCACGGTCGCGACTGCGAGGGTCTGCCCGGCGGATCGAATGAACGAGCTTCGCGATCGGAAATCATCAGCAGTCAGAAAGGACGTGCGGCGGCTCGAGGGGCGAAGATCCGGCGATCGGTTGCCGAACGCGCCGCGTGACTCACGGCTTTGTCGCGCGGGGAGGCTCATTTCCCGGCCGCCTGACTGCCGATCTTACCGGATAACAGACGATTTCCGAACCGGCAAGGAGGCCTTCGGTGTCGATCGCGCGCGAATCATCGGAGACTGCGCAAGCCATCGGAGCTGCGGTCGGCTCACATTTCTTCGCGGGGACGACGCACAGCGAAGCGCTCTTCCGCCTCGAACATCTGGTCGAGAACGGTTGCCGCTGCGGAGTGGTCACGGGGCCCAGTGGTACGGGCAAATCGACGGTCCTGGCCGTCTTTGTCGAGGAGTGCCGCCGCGCCGGTCTCGAAGCAGTCGCGATCGACGTGACTGGTTTGGACAGCCTCGAGCTACTCGAACGCTTGGCACGGCGATTAGGTGTGACGTCACAAGCTCATGGGCGCACCGTCGCCCTGTGGACCGAAGTCACCGACGGGCTCGTCGGCCGCGTGCTGACTGGGCAAAACTGCGTTGTCGTCGTCGATCATCTCGACCGTGCGACAAACGATTGTCGGCAGCTGGTGCGGCGACTGGCGACGCGCGGCAACGTGCACCAGGGAGAGACCTGGGTTCTTTCGTTTTCCGGACGGCTCTTTCCCGCCGTGCCGCGCGAATGGCGTGAGCGCGACGATCTGAGGGTCGAGCTGAATCCGTTGAATGAACTCGAGAGCCGCGCATTTCTTCAATCGCTGCTCGAGTTCTGGGGCCATCCGACAGGGACCTTCGACGCGGCGGCGGGCGCTATCTTCGCTGCGGCTCAAGGCATCCCGGCCGCGCTCGAACGTTTGGCCAAGCTCTCGCTCGAGCGAGCGGACGAGTCGCCGGCAGACGGGCGCGATGAAGCCTTCGAGTTGGCCATCGCCGACCTGCGCGGTCTGCGTTTCTCGGCCTAATGCAACCGGCTCACGCGACTGCCTTCACGATTCGTGCGAAGGCCCGTCCGATGGCTCCCGGTCGCGGCTATTTAAATGCGAATTGACACTCGACCGTTGGCAGAGCCGGGATCGGACATAACCGATGTCCCCCGAACGCTTTACGCGGAAACCGTAATTGCCCGGTCGGCCCTTCGGCTGGTCAATGCGGACATTAACACAGACATCACGATAACCACACGATCGGCCGCTAGGGTCTTTCACTTCAGTTGGCCGTCAGACTCAAAGTCCATCTGTCATCGACGTACAGCGTGCACGCTCGCACTGGGGTTGAGTGCAGCGTTCGTCCCGGCAGCATTGAACGGAGACCTTTTTCAGTGACACGAGATTACGGACGAGGATCAATCGGCCGGCACGGCCTTGTTGTCGCCGTCGCCTGTTGTTGTCTGGCTTTTGCCTCTTCGTGCGGTAAGTCGAAGTCGATGCCCGAGATCAAAGGCAAGCTGCCCGTCTTTCCCGCGCAGGGGAAACTGACCTTCAATGGCGAGCCCATCGTCGGTGCCGACCTCATATTCTATCCGGTTGAGGCCTTTCCGAAGGATGCCTCGAAAATCTTGCCGCATGCACGCACCGGCGAAGACGGAGCGTTCGGCATTTCGACCTACGGCATTACGGACGGCGCTCCGGCCGGTCGCTACCGGGTCACCGCCTCCTGGAAGGATCCCGGCGAAGGCACTTTTTCGCGGGAGCAACTGGATAGCGCCGAAGAGAAGCTGCCGGAGGCCTATCAGAACCCGCGGATCACGCGGTTGAAGGTCGAAGTGAAGGACGGCGAGACAAACGAGTTGCCAACCCTCGAAATCTCGACTCAAAAGCCCGCGACGCAAGGCTAACCCGCCGCTTTGTTGCCAGGTCGTCGCGAAGTGAGTGTCCGCCTGCCGAGAGGGCGCGAGTCGGACGAAGAATTAGATTTGGTTTTTCTTTTTTAACCTTAAGGGGGAAAAGTCGATGTCCAGACGGGTCAAACACGGATTCACTTTGATCGAGCTCTTGGTGGTGATTGCGATCATCGCCACGCTGATCTCGCTGCTGCTGCCGGCAGTGCAAGCCGCTCGCGAGGCGGCGCGCCGCACCCAGTGCCGCAACAACGTCAAACAGCTCGGGCTGGCCTGTCACAACTATGCGGACGTGTTCCGCGGTTTTCCCCCGTCCAAGATCATTGCGAACGGCTACTGGAATAACCCGGCCGGCGCGAACAAGTGCACCAAGGCCGGCTCGCTCGACGTCACTTGGTACAGCCCGGACATCACCGGGAAAGAGAAGTGCAGCGACGGTTATTTCAACATCATCAGCGCGATTTTGGGTTACATGGAGCAGGGCAACTTCGCCCACTTGATTAACTTCAGCGTGCCGTGGGCCGATCCGATCAACGTCAACAATATGATTCCCACGCAGATGCCGATGCTCACCTGCCCGTCGTGCCCCGGCATCAACCGAGTCGACATCCTGTTCACCCCGGGTATTCCCGTCGCTGACTACAGTTCACCGTCCACCGGCGTGAACCCGAAAACCTTTGCCGTCTTCGGCTTGCCCACGCCAGGCGACTACAGCGGTGCTACCGGTCAAATCATGTCCACAACCACCGGTGGCGTGACGAAAGAAGCGATCGTTCAAGGAACCGTTTGCCCGCTGAAGGGCATCACCGACGGCCTGACCAACACGATCCTCTGGGCGGAATGCGCGGGGCGTCCCTTCGCATACACGTCGGGCGGTCAAATGTTGACCCCGACCCAGTTGAACGCCAAATACGGGACTCCGCCGGCCTTCTCCAACGCTCACGGCGACTACGCGGTTGGCCCGGCCATTCCGAACGGTCCAATGCCGTACAACACTGTCAGCGCCACGACGAGCAACGCCTGGCCGGATCCCGCCGCCTCCGGTTGGAAAGTTGACGGCTTCGACGAGTCCGGATTCATCACTGAGGTCGGACCCTGCGTCGTCAACTGCAGCAATGACAGCGAAATCTTCTCGTTCCATCCCGGTTCGGCGTGCGTCGGCATGTGCGACGGCTCGGTCCAGTTCATCAATGCGCAAATTGCCGGAAATGCTCTGCTGTACATGGTCTGTGCTCGAGACGGGCAGCAATTCGTCTTCAGCAACGAACCGTAATGATTTTTTGGGGCGGAGTCCGCCCGCTCGTTGTGGACGGTCACAACGTGGCCACGCCGCCAGCGATTCCGCCGTCACGAAAAATGGTCCCTGGCCCGGGAGCGATTTGCCTCCCGGGCTGCGGGCCAGTTTTGGACCGTCGCGTTTTTTTCGATGACGCCAGGAGATTTGACCGCGACCCCCGCGGCTTCGCGTCGGCCGCCATCCTTTCTGGTCATTTACGACGCGACCTCTTCGGTGCGCCGGTTGTCGCTGCGACCGGCGCGCATTTTTTTAAGGCCCTTCGCATGAACCAGCAGTGCCTGAGCCGATCGATGCGTTTTGCCCCGTGCCTCGCCAAATTCGTCGCCGCGGCTCTGTTGCTTGCGTCAGCGTGTGCGTCGGCGGCGGTTGCACGAGCGGAAGATGAGCTCGAGAGCCGCGCATTTCTTCAATCGCTGCTCGAGTTCTCTGGCCGTCCGACGGGAACATTCGACGCGTCGGCGGCTGCTATCTTCGCCGCGGCTCAAGGCATCCCGGCCGCGCTCGAACGCTTGGCCAAGCTCTCGCTCGAGCGAGCGGAGGAATCGCAGGCAGAAGTGCGCGACGAAGCCTTTGAGCCGGCCATCGCCGACCTGCGCGGTCTGCGTTTTTCGGCCTAGCGTCTGGCGAGACGGCCTTTACGATTCGTGCAAAGAGCCGCCGATTGGCGCTCGGCGTACGGCATAAACGGGAATTAACGTTCGCAGTTGGCCGGGCCTGATCGGACGTAACCGATTTCTGCCAAATGCCTTACGATGCAGCGCCTATTTTCTGCGTCGGCCATGCTGCTCGTCAATGCGGACATTAACAGATTCTACACTCGGACATCACAAGAACCACACGATTCACCGCTAGGGTCTTTCACTTCAGTTAGGCTTCAGACTTAAAGTCCACCTGTCACAGACGTACGGCGTGCACGCTCGACCAAGGTTGAGTGCGCCGTTCGTCCCGGCAGAGTTGATTCGCCCCAGCAGAGTTGGACGGAGACCTTTTTCAGTGACACGAGATTACGGACGAGGATCAACCGGCCGGCGTGGCTTTGTCACGCCGTTGCCTGTGGTTGCCTGGCTTTTGCCTCTTCTTGCGGTAAGTCGAAGCGGCTGTGGCTCGGTGTTTTTGGCGCCGCCTCCGCAATCCCGTGAGTCCCTCGCGCTGCTGTCGTGCCTCGCTGAATTGTCTGGCCAAAGACCGGCCAAACGATCGGGCCGAATTATGTCGGGAAGCGTTGGACGCTGGGTCTCTAAGAATCGCTGGAGCAGCGTTTGCCGCAGAGCCAAGCGTGTAAAACGGAGAGCAGAAAGGTGACCGGGCCAATGGTTCGTATGCCGCGATCGATTGCCGTTGGGGTGGGCTTATCTTTCATTTTTCTCGCGTCCTCCTGCGGACGGTCGAAAATTCCTGAAATCCAGGGAAAGCTCCCCGTTTTTCCGGCTAAGGGGACGTTGCTGCTGGACGGCAAGCCGCTCGTCCATGCCAACCTTGTCTTTCACCCGACGACTCCGTTTCCCAAAGAGGCGTCGCAGTTCCTGCCGCGAGGCCGCACGAACGAAGATGGTGCATTCGCGCTTACCACATACGGTGACAACGATGGCGCGCCCGCGGGAAAGTATCGCGTCACTGTCTCGTATCGAGGGACGCATCAAAACGGGCGCACGAACGAAGAGCCGGAGTTGCTGCCGCGGAATTACCGGAATCCTCGGGGCAGCGTGCTGAAGGCGGAGATTCAGGAGGGGGACAATGATCTGGCAGCTTTGGAAATCAAACTGACGCCGGAGGAGCAACAGGCGCTCAATGAGGCTGCGCCGAAGGAGGCCGCGCCGTCGGAATCGGAGTAATTCGGACCTTGCGTCCTTGACAGTCGAGATCACCCGCTCGGGGGTGGCCTTGGTAACACGTAGTTGTTTTTGCGCATTTTCTAAGGGGAAAGTCAATGTCGTTACGGGTCAAACGTGCTTTCACACTCATCGAGCTGCTGGTGGTGATCGCCATTATCTCGACGCTCATTGCTCTGCTGCTTCCGGCGGTCCAGTCGGCGCGCGAAGCAGCACGGCGCTCGCAGTGTCGCAACAATCTCAAGCAGTGGACCTTGGCGCAGCATAACTACGCCGACGTGAACCATGGGTTCGCCCCTGGGAAGATGCTTGCCAACGGCGCTTGGGGTGGCACCGGCTGTAAGGGCACTAAGGGCAAGGTCGATGCGAACAAGAACGGATTGACGTGGGGCAAAGAGCCCCCGGCCGGTTACGGAACGCCCGCGGATAAGTGCTCCGACGGCTGGGCGAACTGCTTCCTCAGCACGCTGCCCTATGTCGAGCAGGGCAACTACAGCAAGGGGTACAATCCCAGCCTGCCTTGGTGCCATCCGAACAATGTCACTTTCGCCATCGAAAATCCGATTCCGATGCTGCTGTGCCCTTCGGCTCCGGACAACGCTACGCGGTTCGATGTGTGGTTCTGCATCAGCCCCGAGCCGGCGGTTCCCATGAACACGTTGAAGGCGGGCATCCCGACGACGGATTACGCTACTCCTTGCTCGTCGGTTGACGACCTCTTCTACCAAGTCAACGGCCTGACAAAGCCCGGCGATACGGGCGCCGCCCTTGCGACTGGGTATGACCCGGTCGCGGATTCGGCGATCAACGGGGGCATTTGCCGGCTCCAAAATATCACTGACGGTCTTACCAACACGGTCATGTATACGGAATGCGCAGGAAAGCCGTGGCACTGGAATAAGGGCGGCAAGATTCTGTACTCGGTCGAACAGACCGACAACGTCACTTCATCGTTCATCCCGGGTCCGGGCGGCTATTCGATGCACCTGGATGCCGTTGCCTGGACGGCGCCTGAAACGCCCTGCTGGAAAGTCGACGGGTATGCCTATCCCGCTCTGCTCAATGAGAGCGGGCAGTGCGCCATTAACTGCAACAACAAGAACGAGATTTTCTGCTTCCATCCTGGAAGCTGCCCGTTCGCGATGTGCGACGGATCGGTCCGGTTCGTGAGCGAGAATCTCGATAACAGCATCGTCGCTAACCTCGTCACCGCTCGCGACGGGAACCAGACCATCTTTGGTGCCGAATAGCGTGTTTTGGCGGCCAGTCGATCAGGCGGTTTGTCCCGCCTGGTCGACGACGCCTCTCGTGCAACTATTGGATTTCGCCGGGGCGTCGCGTCAGCCGCCATCTGCTATCCTTTCCAAGCCATTTATGCCGCGAACTTTGGCGCGCCGGTCGTCGCTACGGCCGGCGCGTATTTCTTAGGCCCTTCTTATGAGCATGCATTGCCTCAACTGTTTCCGGCGCCTCCCTGAATTCCTCGCCGCGGCTCTCCTGCTGGCGTCGGCCTCTGTCTCTCCCGAGGTTGCGCGGGCGGAAGACGAGATCGAATTTCTGGGCACTGCCGCGTTGCCGGCCGGCACTGTTGATAAGTCGGGGCTGACCGACATTCTTCCGGGCAACATCCCGCACAATCAACTCGGCGGGCTGTCGGCACTCGAGTACTCGGGGCACGACGATCTGTATTACGCCCTCCCCGACCGCGGACCGGGCGACGGCAGCGCACCTTACCTGTGCCGCTGGCAGATGATCGAGCTCAAGCCGCCTGCCGTTCCGCACGGCACGGGCTCGGCCCGCGTGGTCGGCACAACGATGCTCACCGCCATCGACGGCAAGCCCCTGATCGGCATCTCAACCGCCTTCGATCCGCACGGGCCCTACGGGAACCACCGTTTCGATCCGGAGAGTCTGCGCCTGGGCCCGAATGGCTCGGTCTTCGTTTCCGATGAATACGGGCCGTATATCTTCGAGTTCGATTCCACCGGGCACCAGATTCGCGCCCTCGACGTGCCCGCCCGTTATTCCATCGCCCACCCGGCCGCGACGAAACAAGAAGAAGTCGATAACAACAAATCGGGGCGCGTCCCGAACGCCGGCTTCGAGAGCCTGGCGATCAGCCCGAACGGCAAGAAGCTTTTTGCCCTGATTCAGGCGCCGCTGCTGCAAGACTCCAAGCGAACGCAAAAGGGCAAGGTGAAGGGCCTCAACTGCCGACTGCTCGAAATCGAAATTGCCGACGGCAAGACCCGCGAATTCGCCTACCCGCTTGATCAAGAGGGGGTGAAGACGTCCGAAATGCTCGCCATCGACGACCATCGTTTCCTGGTGATCGAGCGGGACAATCAGATCGGACAAAATGCGGCCTTCAAGAAGATCATGAAGATCGACATCGCCGGCGCCAGCGACGTCAGCGGCATTGAGTCCCTGCCGCCGAAGAAGTTGCCCAAGAAGGTGAAGCCAGTGCAGAAGTCGACCTACATCGACTTGCTCGATGCACGCTACGGCCTTGCCGGCCCGCAATTTCCCGAGAAGCAGGAAGGTCTGGCCTGGGGACCCAAGTTGGCTGACGGGCGTCGGCTGCTATGGATCTGCGTCGACAACGACTTCAAGCCGCGCACCGCGTCGCCGTTTTACGTCTTCGCGGTGCGCCAGAACGAAGCGCAGGCGCGACGGTAGCCGCGTCATTGGAGTCGTGCTCGAGGCGAGCTCAATAGCCGGTGCGCAGGACGTAGCCACCCGGCAGCCGCCGGAGCATCCGCTTCATTTCAAGCACGGTGAGAGTGGCCAGCACGCGCGAGGATTCCAGGCCCGAATCGCGGACGACTTCGTCGATCAAGCGCTGCTCGACTGTCACCAGATTGAGGATCGTCCGCTCTTGCTGGCTCAGACTCAGCTCCCGCGGCGAATGGACCGTCTCTGTCGGGCTGCGTTCGACGGGCGAGAGGAGCGGGCCGAGCGCTTCCAGCACGTCGTCGACGCCGCGCACGAGCGGCACTCCGTCGCGAATGAGATCGTGGCAGCCTTCGCTCGTCAGGCTGTCGATGCGACCCGGGAGGGCGAAGACCTCGCGTCCTTGCTCGAGCGCGTGGCGGGCCGTGTGCAATGCGCCGCTCGTGCGGGTTGCCTCGATGATGATCACGCCCAGCGAGATGCCACTGATGATGCGGTTGCGTTGCGGAAACAAGCCGGCGATTGGTTGTTGGTCGAGGCACGATTCCGAGACCACGCCCCCGTGCTCCGCAATTTCGGCAGCCAGCTCTTTGTGCTCGGGCGGATAGACCTGGGCCAGGCCGGTGGCGGCGACGGCGATAGTTCGTCCGCCCGCTTCCAAGGCACCGCGGTGGGCCGCCGCGTCGATGCCGCGGGCCAACCCGCTGATCACCGTCGCTCCAGCCCGCGCCAATGCACTAGCAAATCGCTCGGCCTGCTGGCGACCGTAAACCGAGCACCGACGCGAGCCGACGATGGCGACTGCGACCTCGTCCCGCGGCTCCAGCGTTCCCCGACAATAGAGGACGCTCGGCGGATCGCAGATCTGGGCCAGCATGCGGGGATAGTCGGGCGTGCCCTTTCGCAGCAGGCGAACGTTGGCTACGCGGCATCGCTCGATCTCGCGAAGCGCCGGCTCGGGATTGCGATGTTCGATGATGGCGGCAGCGAGCTTCGGTCCGATCCCTTCGACTTGTTGCAGCTCGCTGAGGCTCGCGGCGAGGATGGCGGACGGCGAACCGAAGGCAGCCTCGAGCGTTTGCTGCAGTCGCGGGCCGATTCCCGGGACGAGGTTGAGCCTCACGGCGTCGACCAGGTCGGTGTCGTCGGGTTCGCGATTTGTCGCGAAAAGACCGACCGAAGGCGAATCCGACATAGGGCCCTCGGCCTATTGCGGCGTTGAGAGATCGGCTAGCAGGGAACGCACTGCCGTCTCGGGAACGGAATCGACCAACTCCACGTGCCCGATCTTGGTGGGCAGGACGAATCGCAGCCGGCCGCCGACCGTCTTTTTGTCGAGCCGCATACGATCGAGCGTGGCCGCCACGTCGACCGGACCCGGAGTTGCCGTGGGCAGCTGGACCGCTTGCAGGAGGCGCAACTGGCGTTGCGTCACTGTGGAGTCCACGCGGCCCAGCCGCTCAGCCAGCCGACTGGCATGCGCCATACCAATGGCGACGGCCTCGCCGTGCAGCAACGTGCCGTATCCCAAAAGAGTCTCGTAGGCGTGGGCGAACGTGTGGCCGTAGTTCAGCAGGGCTCTCACGCCGGTGAGCTCTTTTTCGTCTTGCTCGACGATTCCCGCCTTGAGCTGACAGCTGCGGGCGATGATGTGCCGTAGGACATCGGGCGCGCGGCGATTGAGCCCGTCGACATGTGCCTCCAAGTAGTCGAAGAACTCGCCGTCGAGACTCACGCCGTATTTGATGACCTCAGCCAATCCCGAGCGATAATCGCGGTCCGGCAGCGTCGCCAGGGTCAGCGTGTCGATGAATACGCCGAGCGGCTGATGAAACGCGCCGATCAAGTTCTTTCCGCGCGGGTGATTGACGCCAACCTTGCCTCCGACCGAGCTGTCAACTTGCGCCAGCAGCGTAGTCGGAACCTGGACGAAGGGGATGCCCCGGGCATAAGTGGCCGCAGCAAAGCCCGCCGTATCGCCGACGACGCCGCCGCCGACCGCGACAATCACCGTGCGTCGGTCCGCCTGCATGTCGGCCAACGCATCGTAGAGCCGCCCAGCCGAGGCCACGGTCTTCGCTGGCTCACCCGCTTCCAACTCGACACGGGCCGTCGTCCAGTCGCACTGAGCGAGGCTCTTCTCCGCGGCTTGCGCGTGCGTCGCGGCGATGTGTTGGTCCGTGACGACCAGCGCCTTGCCGGCGGACGCGGGGCCCCGCGAATACTGGGGGCGTGACACGATCCACCGATCGAGATCAATCGCCCACGAGTCCAGTCGTCCGCTAGCGATCACAATTTCGTAGCTCCGCGAGCCGAGCGAAACCGGAACGGTGATCACGTCGGAATTGGGGCCTGGATTGGACAATCGACTGGATCCTGTGCGGGACGCCGGAGCCGTCCTGCGGGGAGTCGGGTGAGAAGGTGAAACGCGCGGCTAAACGCCGTCGTAGGGGCCGAATCTTCGCGGTCTGCTGGAGCGGAATCGTTTCGTTTGGAAGGTCGATTCTAATCGAATTCTCTGACCGAATTCAGCGCTGTGCAGAGGGGCACGAATAACCGGCTCTAATCGCGCCGGGTTGCGAGGAATCGGTTGACTCTCGACCAACGGCCTCCAACACCGCGGAAATTCAGGGCGTACAATCGAGAAGGCCCACTTCCATGTACCGACATTGATATTGCCACGGGTACAGGAATTGCGATAATTCAGGGTGCTCACCGAATGTGGCATCCGCGTGGAAGTGGCCCTTTGGCTTGAGGTCGTGCCGACCCAAGCCGTCTATGCCCAGTTCCCATTTCCTCACAACTTGATTACCAGGCCAGGGATGGTCACACCCGCGCCCCGCGGCACCGTGAAGCCATTCCGGTCCGACGAGGTGCCTGAATATGCGCGGTCCCGACTGCCGGAAAACGGGGCTTTAAAGCTCTAACTTCGGGCAGCAGACTTACTCGGGCAGCACAAGGAGTGGTTCCGTGGGAGACGCTCGCGCCGTCCTCGAACGCATCTCAAAGTCGCAGAACTTCGACGGCTATCGCCAGGAACACTGGCAAGGCTCGTTCGAAGAGTATCTCGACATCGTTCGCAAAAACCCCAGGGTCACGCGTACGGCCTACCAACGGCTGTACGACATGATTCTTGCCTACGGCACCACGCCGGTCGAAGGGAGCAAGGACGGCTCGATCCGTTACCGCTTCTTCGACGATCCTGAAAATGGCGGCGCCGACGCGATCTTCGGCCTCACCCGGCCGCTGATGGAGATCGTGAACGTCTTCCGGAGCGCGGCCCTGAAGTACGGCAGCGAGCGGCGCGTGCTCTTGCTGCACGGCCCAGTCGGCAGCTCGAAATCGACGATCGCTCGTCTGCTCAAGCGCGGATTGGAGCGCTACAGCCGCACCGAAGACGGCGCGCTGTTCACTTACGGGTGGAAGCACGAAGACGGCTCCGTCCTCTGGTGCCCGATGCACGAGGAGCCCCTCAACTTGGTGCCGGAGGATGCCCGCGGCGAACTGTGCGACTTCCTCAACGACAAGCGCGACCTCAACAACGGCGAACACTACGGCATTGAGATCGTGGGCGAGCTGTGTCCGTTGTGCCGCTTCACGTTCAAGCGAACGCCTCGAGCGGGCTGGCGGCGACTGGACAAAGGCAGTCGAGCAGATCGTCGTCAAACGGCTGACTCTTTCGGAACCCGACCGCATCGGCATCGGCACCTTCCAGCCCAAGGATGAAAAAAACCAGGATTCGACTGAACTCACCGGCGACATCAATTATCGCAAAATCGCCGAGTTCGGCAGCGAGAGCGATCCGCGTGCATTCAACTTCGACGGCGAGTTCAACGTCGCCAACCGGGGCGTGATTGAATTCATCGAAGTTCTCAAGCTCGACGTCGCTTTCCTCTACGACCTGTTGGGCGCCTCGCAAGAGCACAAGATCAAGCCGAAAAAGTTTGCTCAAACCGACATCGACACGGTGATCGTCGGCCACACCAACGAGCCCGAGTATCGCAAGCTGCAGTCCAACGAGTTCATGGAGGCCCTTCGCGACCGCACCGTCAAAATCGACATCCCGTACGTCACGAAATTGAACGACGAACAGCGGATCTACGAGAAGGACTACAACTCCAAGCGAGTGCGCGGCAAACATATTGCCCCGCACACGCTCGAAATGGCCGCCATGTGGGCCGTTCTCACCCGGTTGGAAGATCCCAAGAACGCCGGGCTGACGCTACTGCAAAAGCTCAAGCTCTATAACGGCAAGACGCTGCCGGGATTCACGTCCGACAACGTGGCCCAACTTCGCAAAGAGGCCAAGAGCGAGGGGATGCTCGGCATTTCGCCACGCTATGTGCAGGACAAGATTTCAAACGCCCTGGTCGCGAATGCCGACTCGACCAATCTCAATCCGTTCATGGTGCTCAACGAGCTCGACGAGGGACTCAAACATCATTCGCTGATCCATAGCGAGGAGATCCGCGAGCGCTATCGGCAGTTGATCGGCGTCGCCAAGGACGAATACACCGACATCGTGAAGAACGAAGTCCAGCGGGCCATCGCCGCCGATGAAGAAGCTCTGACGCGGCTCTGCTCCAACTACATCGACAACGTGAAGGCCTACACGCAGCGGGAAAAGGTCCGCAACAAGTTCACCGGCCAGGCGGAAGAACCGGATGAACGTCTGATGCGATCGATCGAGGAAAAGATCGACATCCCCGATACGCGGAAGGACGACTTCCGCCGGGAGATCATGAACTACATCGGTGCGCTGGCGCTCGACGGCAAAACGTTCAATTATCGAACGAACGAACGCCTGCAAAAAGCGCTCGAGATGAAGCTCTTCGAGGACCAGAAGGACACCATCAAGCTGACCAGCCTCGTCTCGAACGTGGTCGATGCCGACACACAGGCCAAGATCGACATCGTCAAGAGCCGGCTGATCCGCAATTACGGCTACAACGAGGAGTCGGCGACCGACGTCCTGCAGTACGTGGCCAGCATTTTTGCCCGGGGTGATACGAAGAACGACTGATGAGTTAGTCCAAGGTCTAATGTCCAAAGTCCAAGGTCGTCAGGGCTAGATGCGGCTCTTTTCGCCCGACTTTGGACTTTGGACTTTGGACCTTGGAGGTTGGACTAAACGATGACCCGCAGCATCGATCGAGACCTCGGCCGCTTCAAGCAGATCCTTCGCGGTAAGGTTCGCGAAAACCTGCGGAAGTACATTACGCACGGCGAGATGATCGGTCGGACGGGTCGGGAGCTGGTCAGCATTCCAGTCCCGGCCATCGACATTCCCCACTTCCGCCACGGGCAAAAAGGCTCCGGCGGCGTTGCGCAAGGAGAAGGCGACGTCGGCCAGCCCATTGGCAAGGGCCAG
Organism: uncultured Planctomycetaceae bacterium; assembly: GCA_963800135.1. Lineage (GTDB taxonomy): Bacteria > Planctomycetota > Planctomycetia > Planctomycetales > Planctomycetaceae > DASPSM01. Next base: position 112,621 of record CAWCZR010000009.1, read on the forward strand.
GGACAAGACGGCGACGGCCAGGGTCAAGCGGGTGATCAGCCCGGCGCTCATATCCGCGAGGTGGAAATCTCGCTGGAAGAGCTGGCCGACATGCTGGGCGAGGCGCTCGAGCTGCCGCGGATCGAGCCCAAAGGCAAGGACTCGCTTGAGAGCCGCAAGGATCGCTACACGTCGATTCGCCAGACGGGTCCGGACTCGCTGCGGCATTTCAAGCGCACGTTCAAGCGGGCCCTCAAGCGGCAAGTCACCCTCGACAACTACAACTACGACAACCCGATCGTGATTCCCATGCGGGAAGACGAACGGTTTCGCTCCTGGAAAACGGTCACGGAGCCCGAATCGAACGCGGCCGTGATCTACATCATGGACGTGTCAGGCTCGATGACCGACGACCAGAAAGAGATCGTCCGGATCGAAAGCTTCTGGATCGATACGTGGCTGAAGCGGCAATACGACGGCGTGCAGCGCCGCTACATCGTGCACGACGCGGCCGCCCACGAAGTCGACGAGGACACCTTCTACCGCACGCGCGAAAGCGGCGGCACACGAATCTCGTCGGCCTACCAGGTCGCCTGGCAGATCATCACCCGCGATTTCCCTCCCGCCGACTGGAACATTTATTGCTTTCAGTTCTCGGACGGCGACAACTGGGGCGAAGACAACGAGAGTTGCCTGAAGACGCTCACTGCCAACTTGCTGCCGTGCAGCAACCTGTTCTGCTATGGGCAGGTGGAAAGTCCCTACGGCTCGGGCGACTACATCCGCGAGCTGCGGAAAGTGGTCGACAAGTTCGAGAACTTGATCCTGTCGGAGATCGATGGCAAGGAAGCGATCTACGATTCGATCAAGGAGTTCCTGGGAACAGGGAAGTGAGCCGCCGCGCCGGGGTTGCGGCTGGGACGAGGAATGAACAATGACGCAAATCGCCGCTCGCGTTTTGCCGCCCGAAATTCGGGCCGCGCAGGATGAGATGGAAGAGCGCGCGCGGAAGTACGGTCTCGACTTCTTCCCGACCATCTTCGAGGTCGTCGATTACGAAGAGATGAGTATGCTCGCCGCCTTCGGCGGGTTCCCGGTGCGCTATCCGCACTGGCGCTTCGGGGCCGAGTACGACGAGCTGACCAAGGGCTACGCCTACGGTCTGCAGAAAATCTACGAGATGGTGATCAACACCGACCCCTGTTACGCCTATCTTCTGCGGGCCAATGCGCTGGGCGACCAGAAACTGGTGATCGCCCACGTCTACGGGCACTGTGACTTCTTCAAGAACAACGCCTGGTTTGCCCGCACCAACCGCCGCATGCTCGACGAGATGGCCAACCACGCCGCCCGCGTCAACCGATATTGCGATCGTTACGGCGCAGACAATGTCGAGCTGTTCATCGACGCCTGCTTGTCGCTGGAGGACCTGATCGACCCGCACGCGCCGCACATCAAGCGGACGCCTGCCCCGGTCGACCAGCGGATCAAGAACAAGCGCCAAGAGAAGGAGGAAGAGTACGATCTGAAGTTCCCCTCCAAGGGATACATGGACTCGTTCATCAATCCGCCCGAGGTCATCGAGCGGCAATCGCGAGAGCGGCAGCAAAAGCAGCAGGAGAAGGAAGACAACCGCTCGTTCCCCGAAGAGCCCATGCGCGACGTGCTGTTGTTCCTCCTCGAGCACGCGCCGCTCAAAGACTGGCAGCGCGACGTATTGGCCATCGTGCGGGACGAAGCCTATTACTTCGCGCCCCAGGGTCAAACCAAGATCATGAACGAGGGCTGGGCCAGCTACTGGCACTCGACCATCATGACCCGCCACGGGCTGACCGATGCCGAGGTCGTCGATTACGCCGACCACCACAGCGGCACGATGGCCACGAGCGCCAATCGCTTGAATCCGTACAAGCTGGGGATCGAGTTGTTCCGCGACATCGAGGAGCGCTGGAACAAGGGTCAGTTCGGTCCCGAGTACGAAGAGTGCGACGATCTCGTTGCCAAGGAGAAATGGGACAAGCAAGTTGGGCTGGGCCGGGACAAGATCTTCGACGTTCGGCGGATCCACAATGACGTCACGTTCATCGACGCCTTCTTAACGCCCGAGTTCTGTATCAAACATAAGTTCTTCTCGTTCGCGTACAACGAGCAATCGAACTACTACGAGATCATTTCCCGCGATTTTCCCCAGATCAAACAGCAGTTGTTGAATGGCCTGACCAACCATGGACGGCCGTTCATCTATGTCGTCGACGGCAACTATCGCAATCGCGGCGAGCTGTTTTTACGGCACAAATTTCAGGGGATCGAGCTGAAACTCGACTATGCCCGAGACACGCTGGCAAATTTGCAGCGTCTATGGCTAAGGCCCGTGCATATCGAAACGATCGTGGACGACAAGGCGACGATCATTTCGTTCGACGGCTCGCAGCACGAAATGAAACAGAAATAACCGTCCAATCGGACGATATAATTGATAAAAGGGGCTGGATATGAGTGGAGGCAAGCAACTCGTTGGCGAAGTTCTCAAGCTCGCGGGGCACGTGGGACCGGCTGCAAAAACAGTGGCGGTTTCGGGGCCGGACGGAATTGATCTGGCCGTCGATGTCACGGCCGCCGATTCGCTGAGCTGTTCCTGCCGTGAAGTTCGTATGCGGGTACCGGCTCTCAACAATGCGACCGCGGACGTGCTCAAGAAATGGGCCGAACGCCTGTGTGCCCGGGTCACGTACCTGATGGAGCCGTTGGGGCCGCTCGAAACTGACGTCGAGGGACGGCAGGTGCTGGTCCGCTCGAAGTCGCCTGACAAGCGGGACAGCGCGACGACGTTTTACGAAGTCCTGCTCCAATCGCAAGGTGCGGGCGTCTTCACGCTGCGTCGTTATCGCCGCGTCGACGCCGGCCCGCGGGAACACGTCGACTTGCGCACGACCTACGAGCTCTTAGAGAAGCTCGCGGACGACCTGATCGCGACCGTTCCTGCTTAAACGGGTCTTGCAGCGGGCTCGGCTGTGCCCTGCAAAACGAGCTGTGCGGCGGAGCTTGCTGCGCGTCAGCTGCAAGTGGCACGCGAGTTGGCCCTCGGGCTGATGGCCGGCGCTCAAGTGCATCGCGCCGGCAGCAAGGGGCCCGCTCGCTTCCGCACAAAAATCTTGCCCAGCCAAAACCCGCCTGGCTGGTTATGGCGCGCCCGTTGCGGGAAAATAGTCATTGTTTCTGGCGAACCGGGTTCAATAGGCTGGCGTAAAGCGGAGACCGACGTCCACGGCTCGGACATTCGCGCGGGGGAATGATTGATGCGAACTCACCATTTGGCTGTCATCTCAGGCGTCGCGATTTTTGGCGGTTGCGTCCTGTTGTTTTCTGTCGAAGGGGCTCGCGCCGATGAGGCGGAGGCGAAGGCCAAGCTTGCCGCAAAGGGAATCCGGGCCACGCACACAGGGTGCAGCCTGGTCGCGGAGAGCGAATTCGCGAAGTCCGTCTCGACGGCCTATTCGCTCAAGCGAAAAGGGGCGGCGAGCAAGCAGCAACAATCCAGCGGGATCGACAAGGAGGAGGCGGCCGAACAAATCCAGGAACTGAAAAATCAAAACGAGGTGCTCAGGAATAAGTTGGCGGAGATTAACAGAGTAGGGTTCGCGTTTCGCGGCGACGTCGTTCGGCAGCTCAACAACCAAATCGCCGCGAACGACAGACAAATCGCGCAGATCCAGCAAGCGCTCAATCCCTCGACGAAGGCGGGCGACGATCGCCACAAAAAAGACGACGGTTCCCCCTCGAAAGACAGTTCCTCCTTGGACGAATACACGCAGGAAATCCTCGAATCCCGGAAGGTGGCGGATCAATTGCTTACCCGGTATGCCGAGTTGAATCAGGACAAAGAGGTCGTCGCCGCCCTCAAAGAGTGGAACGAGGCCGCCCACACATCGAGCGCGCTCAAGCCGTCGCACAGTTTTGAATCCTCCCTCAAGCGTTTGGAAGCTCTCGAAAAAGACGTCGTCTCTGAAAAAATTCCCCTGCGACAAGAGGAGAAGAACTCTTACGCCACCGTGGTGATCAACGGAGACACGATCTGTGAACTCGTCGTTGACCCGTCGGCGTCGGCCATCGTCTTGCCGTATCGCTTGGCCGTCGACGCCGGCGTCCACGTCGACGCGGCGAAGGCGACCACCCAGGCTGCCGATGGCTCCGAGGCTCAGGCAAAGCGCGTGGTGCTGAAGTCGGTCCAAGTGGGAAGCTTCGCGGCTAAGAACGTTGTTTGCCACGTGCTTCCCGCCGAAAACACGACCGCGAAGGGAGTGCTCGGCAGCAGTTTCCTCAAGCAGTTCAAATCCGAGCTTAACGCGGGTAATACGGAGCTTTCGCTCCGGCGTTCTGACGCGGGGGCGACGACGCACAAGAAGAAGAAAACGAAACATACGTCCAAAAAGTCGTCCGACTCAAACCCGTCCGACGCGCAGCAGTAACCGCTCCGAGAGGCTGCAGAGACGTCCAAGATCGAGCCTAAATTTGCACGACCCGCCGAAGCTTGTTAGCCTCCGAGTGAGTCCTCTCTTCTCGGTTACGGACGGATGCAGAACGAACGCAAGAGCGCGGTGGTGCTCCTGAGCGGTGGGCTCGATTCCGCCACGGCGCTCGCAGTCGCCAAGCGCGATGGCTGTGAACCCTACGCGCTCTCATTTGATTACGGTCAGCGGCACCTGTTTGAGTTGGAAGCGGCACGCCGCGTCGCCCGGGCAGCCGGCGTGCGGCAGCACATCGTGTTGCCCCTCAACCTGAGATTGTTTGGCGGTTCCGCGCTCACCGCGGACCTGCCCGTGCCCAAGGATCGCGCCGAGTCCGAGATGTCGCACGGCATCCCGGTGACCTACGTGCCGGCTCGCAACACGATCTTTCTCTCGATTGCGCTGGGCTGGGCCGAAGCGCTGGGGGCCTCTGACATCTATCTCGGAGTTAACGCGCTCGATTACAGCGGCTACCCCGACTGCCGCCCAGAGTATCTTCAAGCCTTCGAACGAATGGCCAACCTGGGGACAAAAGCGGGCGTCGAAGGAACGGCGACCTGGAGAATTCATGCGCCGCTGATCGAGATGACCAAGGCGCAGATCATTCGGACGGGGACTGCGCTGGGCGTCGATTATTCGCTGACCCACAGCTGTTACGATCCCGATGCCGCCGGCCATCCGTGCGGCCACTGCGACTCGTGCCGCCTGCGGTTGAAAGGCTTTGCCGAGGCCGGCCAGATCGATCCGTTGGCCTATCCAGCGGGCATCCGCCGATGAGAATCGCCGAGTTCTTTCAATCGATTCAGGGGGAGGGCGAATTTGCCGGCACACCGTCGGTCTTCGTGCGGACGACTGGCTGCAACCTCCGCTGCTGGTACTGCGACACGCCGTATACGTCGTGGGAGCCCGAGGGGACGCAGGAATCGTGGCAAGTGCTGGCTGAACGGATCCTTGCCTGCGACTGCCGGCACGTCGTGATTACGGGGGGCGAACCGATGCTGCAGCCTGACATCGTGCCGCTGACCGAATGTCTCGCGCGGGCAGGGCGACTCGTGACGATCGAGACGGCGGGCACCGTGCATCGCCCGGCCCAGGCCGCCTTGATGTCGATCAGTCCCAAGCGGCCGAACTCGACTCCACGAGATCGGCTCTGGGCGAGGCGGCACGAATTGCTGCGCGATCGCACCGACGTCGTCGCGCGCCTGACGCGGGAGTATCGCTACCAGCTGAAATACGTGATCGATACTCCGGTCGATGTCGCGGACGTCGACGGCCATGTCGCGCAGATCGGCGGAGTCGCACCCGAGCGAGTGTTTCTCATGCCGCAGGGGACCGTAGCCGATGTCGTGCGCGAAAAGACCGGCTGGCTGCGGGTCGAGGCGGCCCGCCGCGGGTACTCGGTTTCGCCGCGGCTGCACATCGAGCTCTTTGGCAATCGCCGCGGCACTTGATCGGGCCGGGTTTAGCGGGCGGATCGCGTGAGACGACTGATCGAAGCCGCGGAGATTCAACAGCGGGTGACCGAACTCGGCCGGCAGATCACGGCCGATTATCGCGGTCGGCCACTGACGGTGATCGGCGTTTTGACCGGCAGCCTGGTTTTGGTGTCGGACCTGATCCGCACGATCGAGCTGCCCATCCGAGTCGGGATGATCCGCGCCTCGAGTTACGCGGGCCGGACGACGACGGGGACCGAAGTCTCAGTCGATCTGAACCTGTTGCCCGACCTTCGCGCCCGCGATGTGCTGATCGTCGACGACGTGTTCGATTCGGGCCGCACGCTCACCGCTCTGGTCGAACGGCTTCAGGCATGCGAGGCCGCCAGCGTCCGGGCTGCCGTGCTGCTCTGGAAGGAGCGTCCGCGCGAGACCGAATGGACGCCGGATTATTTCGGCTTCCGCATTCCCGACGTCTTCGTCGTCGGCTACGGACTCGATTACAACGACGAGCACCGCAGCTTGCCTTACGTGGCCGCACTCGACCCGGCTGATCTGTGACGGGGGCGCGCGGGGCCGTGGAATTCGACGTCGACCTCCCCGACCTGCCTGCCGCGCTGCTCAAGCTGCTGGTTCAAATTCCCCGCGGCCGCGTGACGACCTACGGCGATCTGGCGGACGCGTTGGGACTGCGGACCGCCGCCCGATGGGTCGGCGAGTTTCTGCGCGAGCATCCGCATGACGGCGAGACATGTCCGTGCCATCGCGTCGTCCGCCAGGGGGGCGAGCTGGGACTCTATCTCATCGGGCGCGAGACGGAGGAAAAGGCCGAGCGACTGCAGGCAGAGGGAGTCGCCGTTTGCGATCGTCACGTCGAACGCTTCGCAGAGATTCGCTTTCGTGACTTCGTCTCCGACCAGCCGCTCGCGCGGCTGATCGAACGGCAACTGGAGTGGGCCCGGCGCGTGCGACTCGCCACGCGACGCGACACGCCACACCTGGCCGCCGGGCTCGACGTTTCATATTCGCGCGACGGAATGGCGACCGGAGGCTGCGCGGTTGTGGAAAGTGGATCCGGTCGGGTCGTCTGGTCCACCACACACCGCGATCGCGCTGGCCTCCCCTACATTCCCAGCTTATTGACGTTTCGCGAGTTGCCGATGCTGCTCGCGCTTTTCGAGCGAGCGCGGCGCGAGTTCCCCACGCTCGATCTGTGGTTTGTCGACGGAAATGGCATCTTGCATCCGCGCGGCGCCGGGATCGCGGCCTGCTTCGGCGTTCTCACCGATGTGCCGACGATCAGGGTCGCCAAGTCCCTCTTGTGCGGCCGCCTCCAAGAACCGCCTCGGGGCGCGAGCGAGTTCGAGGCCCTGGTGAGTATTGACGATCGCGAAGTCGGCGCTGTGGTGACGTTGCCACCCGCCACGCGGCCGCTCTATGTGTCGCCCGGTCAAACAATTGACGTGCCCAGCGCGGCTCGGCTAGCGCGGGCGTTCGCCTGCGGGCACCGGCTACCGGAGCCGCTTTATTGGGCCGACCGGCTGAGCCGCGCGCACTCGCGAATGCACGGAAAATGACGATCGCCAAGCCTAAATGGCAATTTGTTAACTATCTCACAGCGGTTCCGGCGGGCGGATGGTAAGTCTCTTAGGGGCTTGAGACTCCCCTTTGGCCGGGATATTCTGAAGGGATCACCACGCTGAACGTCCGCTGCACGGCGCCTCCGCCGTAGACGGATGAAAGATTTTTCGCGTTTCCACCTCCACCACTCGCCCATTCACGGTGGACGGTCCTAACGACAGCAGCCTCTCTGCTTGCCGGGACGGGTTCATCCCGAATGGATAAAAAGTTCTGGTACCTGAAGGACTGTTCGCTCTTCCAATGTCTCACCGACGAGCAGGTGCGGCGGCTCGAAGGACGGTCCAAGTCGCGAGATTTCAAGCGCGGCATGCTGATTTATGTTCCCTCGGACCTGGGCGACTGCGTGCTGGTCCTGTCGTCCGGGCGGGTGAAAATCTTTCACAACACCCAGGATGGCAAGCAGGCCGTGCTGGCGCTCATCGATCCGGGCGAGCTATTCGGCGAACTAGCGCTCGTCGAGCCGACTCAGCGCGAAGAATATGCCGAGGCGATGGAGCTCTCCACGGTCATTGTGATTCCGAGCGAGGAAATCCAGCGGCTGATGAACGAGCATCCCAAGCTCTCCCTGGGGCTCAACAAGCTGTTGGGACTGCGCGTGCAGCGGTTCAACCGACGGCTGAAATCGCTCCTCTTCCGCTCCAACCGCGAGCGGGTTGTGCATTTGCTGTTTGATCTGGCGGAAAAATACGGTAAATACCAGAGAGACGGGTCGATCGCGATCGGCATTCGGCTCTCGCACCAGGAGCTGGCGAGCATCATCGGCAGCACCCGCGAGACCGTGACCCTGGTTTTGGGCGAATTGCAGGATGAGGGGGCTCTGACGACCAGCCGCAAGGAAATCATCCTGCACGAGGTTGGCAAATTGGCGGCTGAGATCGAAGTGCCTGTGCCTAGCCTTAGACGCACCAGGGACTTATGGCGAGAACCGGCCGGCGAGGAGCAGTTTTAGGAATTGAGTTTTTTCGCCGCTATCGTGAGGTTTTACACAGACGCCTTCCCCAGTTTCCGGAACAATTAAGGCTGAAATCGGGCAATCATCGACCGACCGAACTGGCGGGCCGGACGTTCACAAACTGTGACGTCATGAAGGGAAGCACCGGCCGGAACTTGAACTGACCGCTCGGCGGCAAGTCCGGAGTGAAAGATGACCACAAACCACGAACAAACATTGCTGCACGGCGATGACTGGCGCGTGTGGCGGAGAAGTCAAAGGTTTGGTGCGCCGCCTGCGCTGGCGTCGCCGAGCGCATAATACCCGCCAATTTGTGGCGGTGCTGTTCGTGGCGCTGGTCCCGGTGGCCCTGTGTTACTCCTCCTACGTGAAGTCGTTTTTGACTTCGCAAATCGAGCTCAAGGTCGCGGCGGCTCCTTGTGGCTACTACGAGGACGAGATGCGGGCCTACTACTGCGACAAGTCCCGGAGCGACCTGCCGTCGGAACTCTGGGTGCACATTGCCCATTGCCCGGATTGCAGTCGCGACCTGGTCTTTTATGGCGGTATTGCCCAGTGCGCGCACGATCGCCCCGCTGCTGCCAAGCACAGCGCGGCTGTGCACGGCCCGGATCGGGCGGTCAGTCTGATGCGCGTGCTGGCCGAGGGAACGCTGGCGGTCAATCGCTAACGCGCCCGCTCGAACCTGTCGACCGCCTCGCTTGTGCCGCTGTCGCGCGGAATCTTCGCACTCGTCGGCGGCTGTGCCTGGGCTGGCTCGCGCGTCGCCTCCCCCGTTAAAGTCTTGCAACGGTGCGGCTAAGATGGTACGCCAAACACGACGGCGTGCCATTTCGGCCCCTGCGTTTGCAGACTCAATTAACGCCCTCTTGGTCCGAGGCGACCGTGCCCGAATCCGTTTCGCGACCGGAGTCGACACCTCGCGGCATCTGGCACGTGCTGTTTCGGCTGGCGCTGCCGCTGCAGCGGGAAAGCGCGCTCTTCGTCATCGTCAGCGTGCTCGACGTGATGATGACTTACATGATGCTCTCGGATGTCCCGGAGCCGGACGGCCGGGCCATGTTCTACGAATCCAACCCGGTGGCCGGTTACGTGTTTTATCATTGGAACCTGCCGGGCATCGTAATTTTCAAGTTCTCGATGGTGGCCGTCGTCGAAGTCATCGCCCAGATCGTCGCAATCCGCAACCTGCATCTCGGCCGTCGCCTGCTCGAGTTCGGGACCCTGGTGGTCGCACTCGTCGTGCTGTACAGCATGTATCTCTTGCTTTCGCACTGAATCGGCCTTTCGCACCACGGCGACACGCCAGCGCCACGGTCTGCAGCCGGATTTGGGAGGTCCTCGGATGGCACGGCGGAAAACGTGGCGCGAGAAACTGGCCGACGACAAGGATTTGCCCAAAGTCGCCAAAATCGAGGGAGCGATGTCGGCGCGGTGGGGCCGCGGCACAGTCGTTGTCCCCGCGCCGCGCGAGGTCGACGAGGCGATGCGGAAGGTGCCCAAAGGACGCGTCGTCACGATCAACGAAATCCGCGAACACCTGGCGCGGAAGCATCAGGCGACGATCGGCTGCCCGCTGACGACTGGTATCTTCGCCTGGATCGCCGCGCACGCGGCCGAGGAAGCCGCAGCCGAAGGCGTCAAGCGGATTACGCCCTACTGGCGAACCCTCAAAACGGGCGGCGAGCTCAATCCCAAGTTCCCCGGCGGCGTCGCAGCGCTCAAGGCCCGGCTCGAGGCGGAGGGACATCGCGTGGTGCCGCGAGGCAAACGCTTCGTGATCGTCGATTTCGAGAGAGTTCTGTTTAAACTGTGAAGCGATGGCGCCGTGAGTCGTCAGACCGTGATTTGCCGTATGGAGCGCGCTTTATGGCCGACTGTGTGCTGGCTCTGGATCAGGGGACAACCTCCAGCCGGGCGATTCTCTTCGGACGCGACGGCCGGCCCATCGCCTCCGCCCAGGACGAGTTCGAGCAAATCTATCCCCAGCCGGGGCACGTCGAGCACGATCCCGAAGCGATCTGGAAGACGCAGCTCGCCGTGACGAAAGAGGCCCTCGCGCGGGGCCGCCGCAGCACGTCCGACGTGGCCGCCGTGGGCATCACCAACCAGCGGGAAACCACGATCGTTTGGGAAAAAAGCACGGGCAAGCCCGTGGCCAACGCCATCGTCTGGCAGAGCCGCATCACGGCCCCGCTGTGCGAGCGACTCAAAGCCGACGGATTGGAGCCGACGTTTCGCGAGCGAACAGGTCTCGTCGTCGACGCGTATTTCTCCGGCACCAAGATTGCCCATTTGCTGGAGACGATTCCCGGATTGCAGGCCCGCGCCGAGAAGGGGGACGTGATCTTCGGCACGGTCGACAGCTTCTTGATCTGGCGGCTGACCGGCGGCAAACGTCACGTCACCGATTACAGCAACGCCAGCCGCACGCTGATCTACAACATCCACAAGCTCGACTGGGACGACGAGCTGCTCTCCATCCTTAAGATCCCCCGCGCCATGCTGCCGGAGGTGAAACCGTCGAGCGAAATCTACGGCGAGACGGATCGTGCGCTGCTGGGCGCGTCGCTGCCGATTGCCTCCGACATCGGCGACCAGCAGGCCGCCACGTTCGGCCAGGCTTGCTTTGAGCCGGGGTCGGCCAAGAACACGTACGGGACCGGCTGCTTCATGCTGATGAACACGGGTGCCAAGCCGGTCGCGTCAAAGAATGGGCTGATCACAACGATCGGCTGGGGCCTCGGCGGCAAAGTGACCTACTGCCTCGAAGGATCGGTGTTCATCGCCGGGGCGGTCGTCCAATGGCTGCGGGACGGCCTGAAGATGATCGCGACGGCGCCCGATATCGAAAAGCTGGCCGCCTCGGTTCCCGATGCCGGCGGTGTGTTCCTCGTTCCGGCGTTCGTCGGGCTGGGCGCCCCGCATTGGAACCACGGGGCTCGGGGCACGATCATTGGCGTGACTCGAGGAACGACGGCCGCGCACCTCGCCCGCGCGGCCCTCGATTCGATGGCCTATCAATCCCGCGAAGTGCTCGACGCGATGCAGCAGGACTCGGGCACGCCGCTCGCCGTGCTCAAAGTCGACGGGGGAGCGGCCGTCAATAATCTGCTGATGCAGTTTCAGTCCGACGTATTGGGGGTCGCCGTGCAGCGACCCGTCGTGCAGGAAACGACGGCCCTCGGCGCCGCCTACCTCGCCGGTCTGGCGGTCGGATTCTGGAAAGACCAGGACGACGTCCGCCGCAACTGGGCCCTCGATCGCCAATTCAAGCCGGCGATGCCGGCGGACAAGCGGCAACAGCTTTACACGCGCTGGAAGAAAGCCGTCGCCCGCTCGCTCGACTGGGAGGATTAGGCGTCCGGCCATTCAGCGTCGGGAACGAACCGCGCGCTGCACGGCCTTGCGCCGGTGTTTTACCGCAGGCATCGACGGCTCGCCAACGACGGCATAGTCACGATTTGGCTCCAATGCGAAGTCGGTTCGCAGCCGCTCTTGCAGTAGTTCGATCGCCGTCCCGTTCTGATCGATGCCAACCCAATGACACGACGCACTCTGCGCGGCCACGATCGTCGTGCCGCTGCCGCAAAACGGGTCGAGCACGAGTCCCTCGGGCGGGCACGAGCTGCCGATGATTCTCACCAGCAGGCCAAGCGGCTTCTGTGTTTGAAAGCCGAGCCGCTCGGGATCGGTCGGCCCCAGCCAGGCGACGTCCGCGTCGATTCCGTCGTTTGTGCCGTGGACCGCCCCGCCGGTGTAGGGCTGATAGGCCCAGATGTCGCCGTACGGGTGGCCGTCCTCGTCGCATAGATACCGGACAGGGGTCGGCCAGGCGGCGCCCGGGCGGATTTCGATGAGACCCGCGGCGTAGAGCGCTTCGAGCTTGGCCAGGACGCCCAGCCGCGCGAATTCTGACGGCATCTGTTCGGCGAGAAAGCCGGGAATCGCCCAGTGCCGGTTTTTCGCAGAAGGGTCAAATCCACGCCAGGGTTGCCCCGATTCACCCTGGGTGGCGTTGGCCCCGGTCAGCACGTTCCCGCCGCTCGTGAATTTGTAGCGTCCCGTCGCGGCGTCGAGCGCGTAGCGCGAGTCGACGTGCCCCTTCATGTAGGGCCGCTTGACGACCTGAAAGATGTATTCGCCCGTCTTCGAGTAGAAGAGCAGCGTATCGTGAATCGGCCCGAAGCTCCGCCGCGGCCCGTGAGCGCCGGTGCGCCGCCAGACGATCTCATTGCGGAAGTTCTCCGGCCCGAAGACGGCGTCCAGCAGAATCTTGAGATAGTGCCCGGCGGACGGATCGCAGTGCAGGTAAAGCGAGCCGCTGCTTTTGAGCACACGCCGCAACTCGACGAGCCGCGGGGCCATCATCGACAGGTAGGCCAGCATGTCTGTTTCGCCGAGCAGCTGGCGAAAGGCCCCCAATGCGTCCGCAACGCGACCTCCCGTCGCGAGGGTCTCCTGAAACGAGGCGGCTGCGGCGTCGTTCCAGCACCACGTATCCTCGAACGCCCGGACAGGACGGGCTGGCCGTGCACCGTTTCGGCCGCGGAACAGCAGGTGATAGTTCTGGTGGCTGTTGAACGGGGGATCGAGATAGACGAGGTCGACGGTTTCGTCGCGTCCCCAGGTCCGCAGAACGTCGAGGTTATTCCCGCAATAGAGCGAGTTACGCTCGATCCACATGGCAGGCCAGCTTAGTGGGCCGTCGCTCGTTCTGCCAGATGGGAGGAGGCCGTGACTTCGGTTGGCGAGGTCGCGGCTGTGGCCGGTCGCTGGCGGCTGGGGGCCATTTTTGATAAACCGCTGGTTCGTGCTCGTCGGTCGCCGCGAGCCGCCCTCGATGACTTAGACAACTGAAATCCTTCCCATGGACGCCGTACTTAACAACCTGCTGGACCTCTTTCACGATCTGGCGCTCTTGGCCGTCAGCATCGGGTGGGTGCTGCTGCCCTTGCTGCCCCTCGTCGCTTGGGTCGCCTTTTGGACCTTTGCCGTGAATTGGACCAAGCTGCGGTCGGTCCTGCTGCAGGGAGGCTGGGTCGGCGTCGTTCTGCTCGGGTTTTTGGCCGCGCTCGTCTGGGGAACGGTGGCTCCGCCGGCCGCCGGCGCCCACCAATTCGTCGGTCTGACGTTGGGGAACTTCGTCGGCAAGACGGTGCTGGTGACCGCCCTCGTTTGCATCATGCTACTGTGCGGATCGGTGCAGCTTTCGGGTGCGTGCGGCTCCTGGTGCCACTTCGAGGAACCGGCCGAGGAAGAGCACCATCACGGCGATTCGCACGACACGGGGCACGCAGCCCCGGCCACCGCGCACCACTAGTCTCGTCGCAAGTGATCGCCCGAGGGCGTCGCGCGGAGTTACAGGTCGGGCTGGTTGGGCCGAACTACTTGCCGTCATCCTGCGGATAGACGAGCACGCGGTCGTGCGAGAGTAAGATCAGATCGGCTTTGCCGTCGCCGGTCACGTCCGCGATCACGCCTTCTCGCGGTTCGGTCCCTCCCTCACGCCCCTCGGAGAAACTCTTCTCTTCGAAGACTTTGAATTGCAAGGCGTGATGCGGCCGGTGCTCGGCATCGAGCCGCAGAATTTCGATGAAATGCGACTGCGTGTCGATCAGGGCCAGGTCAGTGCGGCCGTCTCCGTTCAGGTCCCCGGCCACCACGTCCGAAAAGTAGCTCTTCTTCAACTTCGACTCGAACGTGCCCAGCTCGTTGAGCGTCGGCAGCATCTTTCCGGCGTAGAGGACGGCGAAGCGGCCGCGGCCGATGAGCAGCAGATCTTCGCGACCGTCCCCGTTGAGGTCGGCCACGCGAATCGACTCGTAGGGGAATGATCCCAGCTCGATTTCCTTCCAGGGGCGAAAGACGTCCCCCTCTTTACGCAGCACGCGAATCTTGCGGATTCCCGTGTCGACCAGCACGATCTCGCGCCCGGGCTTGCCGTCGAGATCGATCATCGCCGCGCCCACGATCTTGGCCGAGGGCTCGGACGCGTTGTATTGATCGACGACGCGCCAGCTCGAATCTTTCGCACGCTGCAGCTTGCGGGCAAAGTTTTCCTGGGCGACGAGCAGTGTGGGCGCCGCATCCTGCGTGAGAAAGACGGCCCCCGGCCGTGCCGTTCCCAAGCGGGGACTGTCCTCAACGGGCACGGGCGCGATCTTTCCGTCGGCCGCCGTCGCCAACAGCAACGGGCCGCGGTCGCTCTCTTCCTGAAAGAGCAGGAAGTTCGGCCGGCCATCGCGATTCGTCTCCAGACGCAAGAGCTGCGTCGGCGTTCCCTGCAGGTCGAGCGGCAAGTCGGTCCGCTTGCCCGACCCGAAGGCGAAGGGCCGCCATTTCTTGTCCGCCCGTTCTAGCGCGTGCAGCACGTATTGCGTGTTGCCACCAGATGCGCGCACGCGAGAGATGTAGAGAATCTCCGGCTTCTTGTCGCCGTTGAGATCGGCAATCTCCAGCAAGAGCGGCTCGCCTTCTCCCAGAGGCACCGTTTCGGGAAACGTCAGACGTCCGTTTTGAAAGCGGCTGATGCCGATCGCTCTCTCTTTCGTGCTGAGCACGACGACCTCGTTGGCCTTGTCGCCGTCGAGATCGGCAATCCGCACCTGGGCCACGCCGGCAAAACTGGGGAACGTTTGCCCGGGATCGAGACCCTCCCCTTTGTGCTGACGGAAAACGAAGACCCCGGCCCCCTCGGGATCGGTGACGACCAGGTCGGCCAGCCCGTCGCCGTCGATGTCTCCCAGGGCGACGTCGCGGGCCCGATCGCCCGACTCCTGGCGGCCAAAGCCGGTTTGCACGAGGCGTCCGGCCGGTTCATCGTCACCTTTCTTGGACGGCTCCATTTGCAGGATTTTGAGCCGGCCCGTCTGGTTGTCGATGGTCAGGATTTCACGGCCCTTGTGGCCGTCGAGGTCCGCGTAGGAGACGGAACGCGGCGGATCGACTTCGAACTGCATCTCGGGCCCCAAGCGCCCCGATTCGTCCTGCAACCGGGCGCACAGCGTCCGCTCCTGCCCTTCGCCGGCGACATACACAAGGTCTTTGCGGCCGTCGCCGTTGAGATCGGCCACCTGGGCCAGCGACAGCTTTTCGGACGTGTTCATCAGCACGATGGGCGGAGCGAGTCCTCCCTTGGCTTCCTGCAGGAAGATGTAGGTCTGATGCCGACCCAAAACGACCAGGTCATCCTTGCCGTCGCCATTCACGTCGCCGGCCGCCATGTTCCATTGCACGGGGGCCACGTCGGGCACGCGCATCGAGGCGTGTTCGTGCCATTCGCCCTTGGCCGGCTGATACAAGATGAGCAAGTGATCGGGCAGCCCGAAACAGGCGAGGTCGGTGCGGCCGTCGCCGTTGAAGTCACCCATCGCCATCGAGGCCAGCTGTTTGTCGAGCGGGATTTTCTTGTGCTCGAAGCGGCCATCGCTGGCAACCTCGTTGACGTCCAACGGCGTCGTGTCTGCGGACGCTTCGGCGGGCCGCCGCCGTTGCAGCAAGAGGTCGATCCGCGCGTGCCCGTTGTCGAAGAGCGCCAGGTCACCCAGGCCGTCGTTGTTGAAGTCGCCCGCCAATAGGTTGCTCACCCGCGGCTCGAGCTTGATGACTTCAACCGGCTTGAAACCGTAATACTGGCCGAAATCGGCTTCGTCGGTCGATTTCGGGCGAACGGCTTTGATCGGCAGTTTGCGGGGTCCGTCGGCTGGCCGCGCCTCACCCGAAAGTCCGAGCAGCGTCCAGAAGAAGAACAGGGAACCGAGGGCTCGTGTCGAAATGCGGTGGCAGTCCATACCAGCTTTCCGTCGTTCGTGGGTGAAGGGCGGACACCTCCGAAAAGGTTGCTCAAACTCCGCAGTCTATCACCCGGCACGGGCTAGAGGTACCGAATGCCGGCAGCGAAGCACGGCTTTGCGCCGAAACGGAGGAACGTTCCGTCGGCTACCCCTCCTTCTCGCGAAGCCGTGCGTCCTTCGACGGCCTCTTTTGATGCGTGCCGCCAAGCGATAAAGTGACGGAATGCCCGCAGATGCCAAAATCGTGCGATTGGTCGAATTGAAGCCGGGACAGCAAGCCGATTGCTTCGTGCTGCTGTCCGGCCGCGACCGGGCGACGACGCGCGACGGAAAGCCCTACTACCGAGTGACATTCTCCGATTCGGGTCGTGCCGCGACGGCCATGGTCTGGTCCGACTCGCCTTGCTTCGAGGCGTGCGACACCACGTGGAAGGTGGGCACGTTCTACAAGGTTCGCTGTCGACTGGTCGAAAGCTCGTACGGGCTGCAGCTCGAACTCGAAAAGATCCGCGCGGCGGAAGAGGCGGATCGCGCCGACGGCTTCGATGAAACGGCCCTCGTCAAATCGACCCGTTTCGACATCGAAGCCATGTTCGGCGAGCTGCGAACTCTGGCCCAAGAACGCATCGAGACCGAACCTCTGCGGCGATTGGTTGTCGGGATCCTCGACGAGCACGCCGAGGCTATCAAGCGCGGCTCGGCGGCCCTCAAGAACCATCACGCGTATCTGGGAGGGTTTTTGGAACACGTCCTTTCTGTGACGCGCAACGCCCGCTTTCTGGCCGACAAGTACGCGGGCGACTACCCGGACCTGCAGCCGCCACTCAACAAATCGCTGGTCATCGCCGGGGCCATCTTGCACGACATCGGCAAGCTGGTCGAGTTGGAAGGCCCGCTGGCCGGAATGCGACGCACGGCCGAAGGCGAGCTGATCGGCCACATTGTCCTGGGCCGCGACTTCGTGCGGGACCGGGGGCGTCAGGTCGATGGCCTGGATCGCGAAACGCTGCTGCGGCTCGAGCACATCATCCTCGCGCATCAAAACCTGCCCGAGTGGGGATCACCGGTTGAGCCGCGCACGCCCGAGGCGCTGTTGGTCTACTTTGCCGACGACGTCGACGCCAAATTTCACATGCTGGCCGGCGCGCTTGCCGGTCCGGCCGCAGCCGACGAAGAATTCACGTCGCGGGACAATCCGATGCGGCGTTCGGTGTTCCGCGGCCTGCGGCCGAAAGCCTGATTGCGAGACTGGTCATGCGCTTCACCAAGATGCACGGAGCCGGCAACGACTACGTCTACGTCAATTGCTTCGAGCAGGCGCCGCCGGGCGACCTGTCCGCGTTGGCACGCCTCGTCAGCGATCGCCACAAGGGGATCGGGGCGGACGGTCTGATTCTCATTCGTCCGTCGACGGTGGCCGACGCGCGAATGCAGATGTTCAACGCGGACGGCAGCGAAGCCGAAATGTGCGGCAACGGCGTGCGGTGCGTGGCCAAGTATGTCTACGACCACGGAATTGCCCGCAAAGAGACGCTTCGCATTGAGACCGGGCGTGGCGTGCTCACGCTGCATGTTTTGGTCGGCAACGGGGTTGTTGATCGGGTGCGGGTTGGGATGGGGCAGCCGATCCTCAAGAGCGCGGAGATTCCCACGCGACTGCCCGGCGACCCGCCCGTGCTCGTTCCGCTCGACGTCGCCGGCCGCTCGCTCAAGGTGACGTGCGTCTCGATGGGCAATCCGCATTGCGTGACGTTCGTCGACGAGATTACCGACGATTTGGTGCTACGAGTTGGAGCGCAGATCGAACGTCACCCGACCTTCCCCAACCGCGTGAACGCAGAATTTGTGAAAGTGTTGTCACGCACGGAAACGGTGCTGCGAGTTTGGGAGCGCGGCTCGGGCGAGACGCAGGCCTGCGGCACGGGCGCCTGCGCCGCGGCCGTGGCGGGGGTTCTGGCAGGGCTCACCGATCGCCAGATTGCGACGCACCTGCCCGGCGGCGATCTCGAGCTGAACTGGACGAGCGGCGGGGAAGTCGAAATGACGGGGCCTGCGGCCGAAGTCTTCACGGGCGACTGGCCTGGCGGTTCCTAGCGGACGTCGAGCAGTCTCTGGATTCCGGCCGCGGGAAATTGCGATCCCCAGACGCTACAATCGACGCTCGACGCTCCGGGTGGAAGTCGCGGCCAAAGCGTCGGCCGCAGCCTGGCACAAAGGACGATTCATGCTTTCTTCCCGAACGACCCTGTTGTGGGCGGCCATCGCCGCGGCGGCGGCCGCTCGTGCCGAAGCTCATTTTCTCTGGATCGCGCCCGATCCTTCGCCGCACGAATCGCAAGTGCACGTTTACTTCAGCGAGACTCCCGAGGCCGACGATCCGTCGCTGCTGTCGGGTCTGGACGGGCTGACGCTGCGTGAAATCTCGGTCGATGGGAAGTCGCACGACCTGAAGACCGTGACTGGGAAGCAGTCGCTCGTCGCCATCCCCTCGGCGAGCGCGCCGGCGCAATCGTTCAGCCTCAACCATACCTACGGTTTGTTCGGCCGCGTCGGCGAGCCGAGCTTGCTCGTGTACCACAGCCGGATGTATCCCGCTTCGGCCCGCAATCAGTGGCAGCCGCCGGCGTCTAAGCAGCAGCTGCCGCTCGAACTGGTTCCCGCGCTTGCCGACGGAAAGCTTGTCGTCCGTGTGCTTTGGAAGGGGCAGCCGCTCGCCGACGCCGAGATGAAGGGAGAAGCCGCCGGACAGCGGAAGATCGACGGGAAAACCGACGCGTCCGGCTCGTACGCGATCGCAGCGAGTGAACCTGGCATTTACGCCTTTCGCGCCAAACACATTGAACCGGTCGCCGGCACGCACGGCGGGAAGAAGTACGCTAACATTCGTCACTATAGTACGCTGGTGGTCACGTACGTCGGCGAACCGAGCCGCGAAGTCACGGCCCGCAAGGTTCCTCCGGGGGCTCGCGCTCCAGGGGCGGGCAGTCCTGGTTCAAGCGTCGCAAAACGGTCGAAGCTGATGCGGACCTCCGTCAAGGTTCAATCGCGCAACAAGGACCACGCATTGCCAGACCTTCCGTTTGGGATTACGAGCTTCGGCGCCGCGCTGGTTGATCAGCAGCTGTATGTCTGCGCGGGCCAAAAAGGTCCCGCGCACGAATACAGTCGCGAAGGGCAGTCCGACCAGTTTCTGCGACTCGACCTGCGCTCGCCGCACAAGTGGGAAGCGTTGGGCACCGTCCCCCGCGGAGCCGGGCTGGCGATGGTCTCTTACGGCGGGAAGATCTACCGGATCGGCGGGTTCGAGGCCCGCAACAAGGAGGGACAAAAGTCCGACCTGCACTCGGTGCCCGACTTCAGCCGCTTCGATCCGGCGTCGGGGCGTTGGGAATCTTTGGCGCCGCTGCCCAAGGGACGTTCGTCGCACGATGCCGTGGTCGTCGGCAGCCGCCTGATCGTGGTTGGCGGCTGGGAGCTTCGCGGCAACGAGCCGAGCGTCTGGGACGACACAGTCCTGGCTGCCGATCTTTCGGCCGCGCATCCGACTTGGGAAGCGATTTCCAAGACGCCGTTCCATCGCCGCGCACTGGCTGTGGGTGAAGCACAAAACAAGGTGTATGTGCTGGGAGGTATGCAGGAGCAGGGCGGACCGACGACGACCACCTACGTCCTCGATTTAGCGACGCACAAGTGGTCGAACGGCCCGAAGCTGCCGGGCGAGGGGCTGGAAGGTTTCGGCGGCTGCGCGGTGACTTGCGGAGGACAACTCTTCGCCACGACCTATGCTGGAAAAATCTCGCGGCTCTCCGACGATGGCCAGAGCTGGAACGAAGCGGGCCGACTCAGCCGACCGCGTTTCTTCCATCGGCTGCTGTGCGCGGGAGGCTCGTCGCTGGTGGTTGTGGGCGGAGCCAGCATGGAGGAGGGGAAAGACCCCTCCATCGAGTTTGTGCCGGTGAGCGTGCCGCGGGTCACACGGCGTTAAGCGGCTGTTCGCTTTCCATCGCAACGAGAGCGAGTCTGGCCCGCGTCATTTCACGCTGACCGTCAATTCACGCTGGCTATCACTTTACTCCGATGTAGACTTCCACGGCGTTGGGGCCGTGGACCTCGAAGTCGGTGGCGTAGGCCCGTTCGTACTCGTGCGAGAGATCGAAGAATTGCCAGATTCCCTTCCAGGCGTCGACGAGAGCGATGGGCATCGGCCCCTCGGCCGGGAACCGCAGGTAGCGTCCGGCGCGAATGAGCACCCCACCCATCCCTTTGGGAGCGTTGTCGAGCGACGTCACTTTGTGCCCGACGATCAGTGAATATTGGCCCCGGTAGTCGCCTTCGTAATCGAAGTAGACGGCGACAATTTCCGGGGAGTCGGGCAGGCGATGGGGAATCTGGTTCGAGACATCGTCCGCGCAGAACCGCCGCCACAAAGGGGAGATCTTGGCCATCTCGGGGACGGCCTCGATTCGATTTGTGGTGCGGGTCCGCAGGCCGACGACCAGAAAGGCGCTGGTGGCGACGGCAATGGGATCCATGCGAGTGGCCCACAGCCTACTTCCGCGACCGGTTTCTTGCGGCTCGGAACCCGAATCGCAGAAAGTTCGGCTCGTTGGCGATACGATGCCATCGGCGCATCGGGAATGCAAGCTGAATTTCTCGCGACGGTGAGGAAACTCGGATTCTGTCGAGCCGATGCGATCGTCCCCAGACGGCAACCGCCCGACCGGATAGGTGGCATGGCGCGCGATAAGGCGGTAGGCGTGCCGCCCCGGTCGACCCTCCTGCCCCCGATCGGCGCTTACCGCCAGCGTTTACTTCCAGCATAAACTGCAGGACGGCGGCACGTGTTCGTAGGAGACACTGCTCGCAGTGCCGGGAGGCGCGTAAAATGACGTCGTCCGTTGGGTTGCCGCAGCTCGCCGAGCCCGTCGTCCGCGCAGTGCCCGATGCACGGTTTCCGCAGTGAATCACGCCCAGATGTCGATCGACAACCTTGAACCCCCGCCGGATCGTTTGCTCGAGGGGCCCCAGGAGCGCGGGCCGGCGGAGGCCGATGCGCTCGCGGCACACCGCCGCACGGTGCTCGGTTCGGTCCTCTTGTTCTTGGGCCTTGGCTTACTGACGCTGATGCTGGTCGACCGGGAGCTGCCCCTGGCGATGCCCCGGTCCTGGTACACGGACCGCAGCCTGTGGGTCGCTGCCGGCCTGATCGCCCTGGCGAGCGGCTGGTACTTGCTCCGCGATTCGAGTGGCGAGGCGACGAATCCCCCCGGCGGTTCCCGCGATCCCGCCCGAGCTAAGTGGGACGCGGCGCTGCGGGAACTTGGTGCCGTGGGGCCGCGCTTCTCGCGTCTGGTTCTCTATACGCGCGCCGGCTGCCATCTCTGCGAGGAGGCGCGGGCCACGCTCGAGAAGTACGCGGCCTGGCTTCCCCCGATCTGGGAGGTCGATATCGACGGCGATCCTGTGCTCGTCGAGCGGTTTACGACTTGCGTGCCGGTCGTCGAATTCGACGGTAAGGTGCGGTTCCGCGGGCGGGTCAACGAGCTGCTCCTGCGGCGGTTGATCGCGGCCACACCGCCACGGGGTACCACCCGGCCGAACCTCGACATATAATCGGCGGGCAGCGCCTGACGACTTATCATCGCCAGCAGGATCAGGCCGGCAAGGAATAGCCGACCTAAACGCGAATTGTTCGAGGAGGCCGGTCCGTTTCCCTCTCAGTCGAGCGATCGTGCGTCGATCGAAACGCTCCAGCAGGGATGCCCGTTCATGACATTTGACGAAACCAAATCAGCATCGTCGAAGATCCTGATCGCGGACGACAACGTCCAGAATTGCGAACTGATCGACGCTTACCTGGCCGACGACGGCTACGAACTGGCGGTCGCCTACGATGGCCAGCAGGCGATGAAGCGGGTTGAGGAGTTTCAACCCGACCTCGTCCTCTTGGACATTATGATGCCCAAGCTCAGCGGGTACGAAGTCTGCCAGTGGATGAAGTCCAACCCGCGCACGAAGGATATTCCCGTCTTGATGGTGACTGCCCTCAATGAGCAGGGGGACATCGAAAAGGCGGTGCGGGCTGGCTGCGACGACTTTTTGACCAAGCCCGTCAATAACCTGGAACTGAAGACGCGCGTGAAGTCGCTGCTGCGCATGCGCCACTTGACGAACGAGCGGGACCGCTTGCTGGCGTATATGGCCGAAATCGAACTGTATCGGCCCCGCGTCCAGGCCCATTAATCGTTCGCCCGCACTTTCCGCGAAAAGTCACCTCTCGTGTCTACCCTTGCCTCCGAACCGAAGTCGGCGCCCCAGGTTCGCCTCAAGCCGCGGCGCGCCCTGCCGTTCTTTGGCCACCACCCTTGGGTCTTTGCCGGCGCGATCGACCGCATCGACGGCGAACCTGCGCCGGGCAGCGATGTCGCTCTCTACGCTGCCGACGGCCAGTTCATCGCGGCCGGCCTGTATAACCCGGCCAGCCAAATCCGCGTCCGACTCTACTCGTGGACCGAGGGACAACCGCTCGACGGCGAACTGTGGGGAGCGCGGCTCGACGCGGCGATCGCCCTGCGGCAGTCGCTCTATGGGCCGTTCGACGCAGAGAACGCCTGCCGTCTGATTTTTAGCGAGGCCGACGGGCTGTCGGGCCTCGTCGTCGATCGGTACGGCGACTGGCTGCTCGTGCAATTCACGGCACTGGGACTCTGGCAGCGGCGGGAAACGATCTTCGACTTGCTGGAAAGCCGCCTCAATCCGAAGGGCATCTGGCTGCGGACGGAAAAGGGAATGCGCGAGAGCGAGCGGCTCGAACTGACCGACGGCTTAGCTCGCGGAGTCGAGCCGCCGCGGCCGCTGTTCATCGTCGAAAACGGCTTGCGGTTTGGGGTCGACGTCACGCAGGGGCACAAGACGGGGTTCTACCTCGATCAGCGCGAGAACCGTCTGACGGCCGTCCGCCATCTCGCCGGTCACCGCGTGCTCGATCTGTTCTGCTACACGGGAGCTTTCGGCATTGCCGCCCTCAAGCACGGCCGGGCGCGCGCGGTCCATGCCGTCGACTCGTCCGAGCCGGCGCTCGCCCTGGCTCGGGCGAATGCCGAGCTCAATGGCGTCTCGGCAGACATCCACTTCGAGAAGTCCGATACCTTCGCGGCGCTCGAGCGTTTGGCAGCGGCCGGCGAGACCTTCGACACCGTGATCCTCGACCCGCCCAAGCTGACCCGCCATCGAGCGGGCCTGGCGAAGGCCCTCCGCGGCTACCACAGCCTGAACGAGCTGGCGGTGAAGGTGCTCCGGCCGGGGGGATTCCTGGTCACGTGCAGCTGCTCGGGCCTGGTGGGCCGCGACGACTTCGTGGCCATGCTCGCCGACGTGTCGCAGCGGACGGCCCGGCCGATCCAGATTCTCGAGTCGCGCGGCCAGGCCCCCGATCATCCGATCTCGGTGCACTGCCTCGAGAGCGGGTACCTCAAGTGCTATATCTGCCGGGTCGCCTGACGTGTCGCGCCCCCGCCCCCGCTCCGAATCACGCCGCTCTGAATCACGTCGATCGAAGCAGCAACGGGAGCAACCGCGCGACCCCGATTTGGAGAATGAAGAGGCCGAGCGCGCTCCGCTAGCGCCGCGTCCCGCCGAGCAGATCCTGATCGACGCGCTCCCCGACCTCCCTCCCGGACGAATTCTGTGCACGTCGCTGGGCCGCGGCCAATTTGCGATCGCTGCCGCCCAGGCGAACTCCGATTCGCAGGTCTGCTGTTCTTTTCTCGATCAGTACGCGCTCGAGCAAACCCGGCTGCGGCAGACGGAATTCCCCGCTAACCTGCGACTGGAATGCGCCGCAGAGTTCCCGGAAGGCCGCTTCGACGCCGTCGCCATTCCCACCTCGACGTCCGGCGAAGCCGAATTGGTTCGGGACCGGCTGCAGGCGGGGCACGAGCGGCTCCGCGACGGCGGCACGATGCTGGCGGCAACGGACAATTCCACCGACACGTGGCTGCACGCCGAGATGCGCAAGCTGTTCGCGAAAGTCACGCGGAGGGCCACCGAACAGGGCACGCTCTTTAAGGCGACGAAGACCGAGCCACTTAAGAAAGTGAAGAACTTCGAGTGTGCGTTGGCGTTCCGAGACGAAGGCCGGCTGATCCATGCGATCAGCCGACCGGGGGTCTTCAGCCATCGGCAGGTCGACGGCGGCGCGCGGGCGCTGCTGCGGGCGGCCACGATCGAGGCCGGGCAGCACGTTTTGGAACTCGGCTGCGGTTCGGGTGTCGTCTCATTGGCGGCGGCGCTCCGCGCTCCCGGCGTGCGTGTGCTTGCCGTCGATTCGAATCCGCGGGCCGTCGAGTGCACCGAGCGGGGCGCGCAACTCAACGGGATTTCGAACCTCGACGTGCGGCTGAGCACGGCTGAATCGCAGACCGCTGGCGAGATCCCAGCCGGGGAGTTTGACCTCGTCCTGGGCAATCCGCCTTACTACTCAAATTTTCGGATCGCAGAACTCTTTGCCGCCTGCGCGGCCCGGGCGCTCAAACCCTCGGGCACCACGCTGTTCGTGACGAAGCGCGCGGATTGGTACGAAGAACACCTGCCGATGTGGTTCGCCCAAGTCGCCACCGAGTGGCTGAGCAATTACGTGATCGTCCGCGCCCAATCGCCTCGCGCATCGCATAAGTAGCGTGCGGCAAGCGTCGCGAACGCCGGGCCGCCCTACTTGGAAGGCACAGTGACGAAGAGTGGTGGGCTGCTGTACGTCGCCTTCATCACGAAGTTGATCGAGACGTTGGCCATCACGGAGACAGGGCGTCGCTCGGCCGGCTTACTCGTCGGCAAAGCGCGGAACGTGAGGTAGCCGCGCGTCTCGGTCCCGGTGAGCAGGGTCTTGCTCGCCTTGGCATCGATGTCGACGCCGGGGGGCAGCGTGTCGCCGAAGATCTGGCTCAGGTGATCGAACTTCGGATCGAGCGTCACGTTGTCGGTAAATCCGGGTGCCCGTTCGATGCTGACGTCTACGCGTGCCGTCGAGCCGGGTTTAAGCGTGATCGAATCGGTGCTGAGCCGCACCGAGCGGATGTCGCCCGCCGCTCCCACAGCAACCGCGTGAGACTCGACGGGCATGTGCCCGCGTCCGCCGCCGGGAAGATAAATTTCCTGCATCGGCAACGCGACCGCCGTCAGTGTGGCCTTCGTGCCGTCGCTCCGTTTGTGAGTCGCGGTGCCGTGGATCTGAATGTTGTTGATCGCCGGCCTGGCTTTGGGGGAAGCGGTGAGAATTAAGCAGCCGTCGCGCTGGCCGGCGGGGATGCGGCCGCGCATTGCGGTGACCTCCGGCGGGAGGCCGTCGACCGAGAGGGAGATATCGCCGTCGAAGCCGTTACGGCGGATCGTGCTGACAAAGATCACGCCGCTCGTGCCCGGCGACAGCTCGGTCTTGTCCGTGTCGAGCTTCAATTCGAAGCGGGGCTCGGCCGGGGTGATTTTGAGGAAATAGACGAACTCCGGCCCGCCGCGCTGCAACAGGTCGCGGATTTCGATGGCGTAGACACCGTCGGCGGGCGGGCTCCAGCCTTCGATCAGCGCGTCGGCCGACAGCCGGCCCTCTTCGGGAGAATCGTCCCCTTCCATGAGCGTGCGACCGCGGCTATCGACAATGCGGAGGGCCGAGTCGAGCGGCGACCCGGCGCGGCGGGAAACAACCTCGAAAGTCAGAGCGTGACCGCGCTGGGCGCGGAAGGAAAAGACGTCGCTCTCGCCTTCCTTCAACAGCCGGCCGTTGATTCCAACCGGCGTGTCGACTCGCTGCGCGCTCTGGGCCGTGCCGTGGCGATCGGGCCCTTCGTCGACGAGCGGCACATTGGCGACGACAACTTCTGCGGGATTCGCCAACGCCTGGCCGATCGGCAACTGCACGTCGTGCGGGCCCGCGCTCCAATTCGGGGGGACGGACCACGCGAACGGACCTGCTGAGGGGAGCTGATAGCCGATCGGGCGGAACGCGGCCGTTTTGCCCGCGGCCACCGCGAGGGGAAAGAGCGCGCGGACGAAAGGCCGATCGTTGATCTCGACGCAGTAGACCCAACTTGGGTCGCCTTTGTACCGCACGTCGCGGATTTCGAGCGTGTAGTCACCCGCCCGCTCGAACCGCTGACAAAGCAGCGGGTCGCCAGCGATGTCGTTGTCCGCGACGGCAAGGGTCGAGCCGTTGGGCCCGCGGAGCGTGAGGATCGGGTCGAGGTGGTTCTGCAGATCGTGGATGCGATCTTCGAGCAGCATGCCCCGGACACGGAACACGAGCGACTGGCCGGCCTCGACGTGGAACTTGTAATAATCGCGGTCCTCGATCCGGTCGATGGTGCCGCAGACGGCCGCCGGCAGCCGAATGGGCTGCGCTTTCTCCGGCGAGCTGTTGTCACCGTCGGTCTCGGCGATAACCGGGTCCGCCGTGACGACGATTTGTCCGACGGTGCTGGCTCCGTGAGGCGTCGCGATGCGAAAGTCGCGCACGCCCGGCAGCGCGTCGGCGTCGGCATGAAAGCGAACGGTCAGCGCGTCCGCCGCCGGTCGGCGCCGGCGCGCGCCGCGCCAGCCTTCTTGCTGGTGGACGCTTTTTGGACGATCGCCGCTTTGCCCGCGCCGTTCGATTTCTTCGCTGTCTTATTTCCGGTCGTCAACGTCGACGGTTTGCTGGTTGATGGCTTGGTGGCTGAAGCAACGCTCTTGTCGGTGCTGCTCGGCTTTTTCGTTGTCGCCGCGGTTTTCGTGGCGGTGGCGCCCTTTGCGGGGGCCGCGGCTTTCGCAGTCGCGGTGGCCGGAGCCGACGTGGGTGTCGGCTCGACCTGTCCCGTCACGCCGTTGCCGCTGATCAGCACGCGGTAAGCGCCCTCCATCGAATAGCGCGACCGCACGGTCATGTCGGCGGACGTGCCCGCCTGAATGGCCACCGGCTGTAGGCTCATCACCATCGGATAGGAGTTGCCGGCCCGGGCTGCCGTGACGGCGCAGAGCGCGGCCAGCGCCCGAAGACAATGCGTCGAATCATTCGTGGCCTTTCGAGTCGATGCTCCGATGGGTCAGCGGCCTAATGCACGAACAAAAACTCTTTGGAGTTGATGAGGGCCCATTGCAGGTCCTCGTAGCATTCGCGGGGCGTCTTGCTCTCTTTGAGGAAGCGGGCCACGTTCTGACGTTCGTCCGCCGTCGGATAACGCGAGAGCGTGGCCAGGTAAATCGCGTCGATCGTTTGCTCCGGGCTCGTCTTGGCGGTCAAGAGCCGTCCGATCCGTCCGGCCGCCGCGCCGATCTTGCCCGTGACGATGTCGCCGTTGAGCGTGTGCAGGGCCTGCGACAGGCTTTCATCCGGCGATCGCTCGCACTCGCAGACGCTCGCGCGGACCGGCTTGCCGAAGGTCTTGAGGAAATAATTCTGATACTCCGCGTCGGGAAGCTCGATGGCCCGCGTTCCCAGCGGCAGACTGGTGAACTTGGTCGGCGTGCCGGTCGCCTCATCCACGGCGTCCAACAGGGCCTCGGCCGACAGACGTTTGACCGTGAAATGGCTGTAAAACCGCCGGTCGGCCTGGTTGGCCGGCGTCGGCTGCGAGTCGAGCTGATAGAGCCGCGACGTCATTAGCACGCGCAGCAGTTGTTTGAGGTCGAAGCCGCTGTCGACGAAGTGCTTGGCCAGCGCGTCCATCAGTTCCGGGTTGCTCGGCGGATTGGTGGCCCGCAGATCGTCCACCGGGTCGACGAGCCCGTGACCCAGCAAATAAGACACGTAGCGGTTCACGACCGACTTCGCGAAGTACTCGTTCTTGGGCGACGTGAGCCAGCGAGCCAGCGCGGCACGTCGATCGAGGGGATCGTCCACAGCCGGGCCGTCCAGCGGTTTCGGCTTGAGAACGCGGCCCGTCCGCGGGTTGCTGACCTCGCCTCCCGCGCGGACCATCACGACCGACTCGCGGCCGAACAGTCCGAATTCCTGGCTGGGCTTGCTGCCGACGCGGGCGAAGTACGAGGCGAACGAGTAGTAGTCGTCCTGCCCATATTTTTCAAACGGGTGATGGTGGCACTTCGCGCAGCCCAGGCGGACGCCGAGAAAGAGCTGAGCCGTCGACTCGGCGCAATCCTGCGGGTTGGCGTTCACGCGGAAGAAGTTGGCCGGCCCGACGCTGTAGATCGACCCCTTGGCCGTCACCAGCTCTTTGACGAACCGATCGAACGGCTTGTTCGAGCGGAACGATTCGCTCAGCCAGTTGTGGAAGGCCCACATTCCCTGCTCGCCGAGATCGTTGCTCTGGTTGCGGATCAGGTCGGACCACTTGAGCGTCCACCAGGCGGCGTAGGCATCGTTGTGCACGTCGAGCTGCGGATCGCCGGTGAACCCGAGCAGGCTGTCGACCAGGCGGGTCCGTCGCTGCGGGTCCTTTGACGAGAGAAAGGCCCGCGCCTGGTCGAGCGTGGGCAACGTGCCGGTCGCGTCGAAATAGGCTCGCCTGAGGAAGGCCGCGTCGCTGCAGAGTCCGCACGGCTCGATTCCCAGCTCGCGAAATTTGGCCGAGGCCAGTTCATCGACGAAGTTCTGATTCTGCCAACCGGTCAGTTCGACGTGCGATGCGTAGGGAACGATGAACAGGCAGGTAGCCGCCTGGCCTTCGTAGCGGACGAGCGCCGGCGCTTGGCCCTTGCCGTTGATCGTGACCAGTCCGTCGCGGCTCGTGCTCAGCACGCCCTCGTCCATCGAGTCGAACTTGGCGAGCGCGGTGACATCGCGGTGTGTGCCGTCGCTGTAGAATGCATCGACGCGCAGTTGTTGCCGGGCTTTGGGGGTCGAGATCCTGCGGGCCGGCGTTACCACAATTCGGGTGACCTGTGAATCGGCCGCGCTGGGTCCAGGAGCTCCCGAGGCGATCCAGGCGGCGAACGTCTCGAACTCAGTCGAGCCGAGCTTCATTCGCCGGCCGCCCCCGTGCGGGACTTGCAGCGTCGGCTTTTTCAACAGCAGGCTCTGTTCGGGGTCGAGGAAGTTGACCCGCCGCTGCGAGCGGTCGCGGACGATGGCCTGATAGTCCTGAATCGGGTCGTAGCCGAAGACCGACAGCTTGAACCCGGCTTTGCCAAACTGCGACGCGTGGCAGGCTCCCATGTTGCAGCCGGCCTTGCTGATGATCGGCACGATGTCGCGCGTATAGCGGACGGCCGGCCGCTCCGATACGTCTTTCACGGTGACGGAAACGCGAACTGCGGGCGCCGTGCGGAGCGCCTTCAGGCCGACGACGATTTCGGCGGTGCCGTTTCCGACCGCGTAGAGGGCACCCTGCGAGTCGACGCGGACAACTTTGCTGTCGCTCGACACGAACGAGGCGCCCGTTGTGACGTCGGGCGATCGTGCGCTGACGGTGCCGGATGGATCGACCGCGGACACGACGAGCTGAGCCCGCGCGAAGTTGCCGACCAGCTCGATCCGCTTCGGCTCAACCGCCAGTCCGTGCACGGCGGCCGGCGCCGGGACGGCAGCGCTCGGCTTGTGCTCCGACTTCGTGGGCTTGGGTGGGGATTCGGGTGGAGAGGCCAATGCCAGACTCGTCGCCAGCAAAAACCAGGCGGCGAGGTTCGTTGCGGCCAGCACGAGAGGTCGACGACGACGCGAGTTCTGAGAGCGCGACAGTCGTAACGGATTCGCCGGTTTCATCGGATGTTCACTCCGATTGGGCGGGCAGGCGGAGGATCGGGCGGGCGGAACCGTGGTTCCGAAAGGGCGGGAGGTTGGATACCACTTATATCGGTGGGATCAACACACTTGATTATGACCGGTTCGACTGGTCGATTCCAGCTTAGCCGTATTTGGATTTGCGCCCGGCATTTCCTCCCCGCCGGCTACTTCGGATCGGCATCCGTTGATTCGTTAATCGGTCCTGATAGAATAACTTTTGCCGGATCGTCCAGTCGGCATGAGAGCGGGCCGCCGGATCCCTCGCCAACCGGCCGATCTGTCCTACCGCCTTGCCTGCCTCGACCCGCCTACCTACCTGCCTGCCCATCTCGGAGACGGCCATGCTCGATCTACTCTGCGGTTCCGCGCGGACGTGCGAAGGGATGTCCCGACGAAGCTTTTTGCGCGTCGAGGCGCTGGCCGGGCTGGGAGTCTCGTTGCCGACCTTCTTGCGGGCCAGGTCGCTGCAAGCCGCGACAACCGGGCGCGACCTCAACTGCATCCTGATTTGGTCGCACGGCGGCACCAGCCATCACGACACACTTGATCCCAAGCCGAACGCGCCCGTCAGCGTGCGGGGCGAGTTCGGCGCGATCAGCACGGCCGTTCCCGGCGTGCAGTTCTCCGAAATCTGTCCCAACATGGCGGCCGGACTGAAACGGTTTGCCGTGCTGCGGGGCTGGAATCCGAAGAACGGCTCGCACGGCATGGCCGAAGCCTGGATGATGTCGGGCCGACAATTCAATCAGTCCGTCACGTATCCGTGTTACGGCTCGGTGATCAGTTACGAAAAGGGCTTTCGCAGCGCGTTGCCGCCGTTCGTGCAACTCGGCGATTACATGGATCACCGGTTTAACGGGGGCAGCGCAGGCATCCTGGGGCTGCAACACAACCCGTTCCAGATGCTGGCCGATCCAAACGCCAAAGCGCTGCATGTTCGCGACATCACGCTCCCCTCCGGCATTTCGTCGCAGCGTTTGAGCCGCCGACGCCGCATGCTGGGCGCCATCGACACGCTCGAGCGCCATTCGGAACTGCAGCCGGCCGCCTATCACGCGCTCGACGAGCACTACAAGACGGCCCTCAACATGATCACCGCACCCGAGACCAAACGGGCCTTCGAGATTCAGGCCGAGGATTCGAAACTTCGCGACCGTTACGGCCGCACGCGGTTCGGCCAGAGTTGCTTGCTCGCCCGGCGGCTGATTGAGGCGGGCGTCCGCTTCGTCACGGTGACCGACACCGGCTGGGACACGCACCAGAACAATTTCGTCTCGCTCAAGAAGCGGCTCGTGCCGCCGATCGACCAGGGGCTGCCCCAGCTCATCACGGACCTCGCGGACCGCGGCCTGCTCGACACAACGCTCGTCGTCTGGCTGACCGACTTCGGCCGCACGCCGCAGGTCAACTCGGCCAGCGGCCGCGACCACTGGGCCTCGGCCGGCTTCGCCGTGATGGCCGGCGCGGGCGTGCCCGGCGGCGCGATTCTCGGTGCCACCGACGACGAAGGTGGCAAAATCCTCCGCGACGAGTACTTCACCGACGACATCGCCGCGACGATCTACGCCAAACTCGGCCTGCCGGCCGACCTGACGGTAAAGTCGCCAGACGGCCGCCCGATTCGCCTCGTGGAAGGCCAGCTCATCAAGGAGTGGATGTAGGCGCCCGGCTGGAGTGATGCTTCGCGTCACTGAGCCGCCTGCCCCTGCTTTGCAGCGCCCGGCACAAGGCCCCGCTCCTCTATTCAAGGTCGGGTCGTCGAATCCGCTCTTTGCGATTTAAAGCCCAGAGGGTGGGAAAATCGTTGCCGGTGTTCCGACCCTGGATTAGCATTCTTCCCGAAGCCATCGCGCCGTCTCAATCGGTCAATCGCGGGAAGGCATAAATCGAGGACCGTGGGCACCATGCACTCTTCGAGGAGGATTTCGCGGCGAAAGCTCCCGGGAACGGCAGCGGCAGCGGGTGTGCATCTTTCGCTGAATCGCTCCGTGACCGTCGGATTTCAACGGCCCGGAGCAGGCGAGTTCTTCGACGTCGCGATCGTCGGCGCGGGGCTCGCGGGATTGACTGCAGCGCGGGCGCTGACGAAGTCGGGAATCAACCGGATCGTCGTTTTTGACGCCCGTGATCGAGTGGGCGGCCGCACCGTGAACCATGACATCGGCAAGGGCCGAGTTGTGGAGGGAGGCGGGCAGTGGGTCGGTCCGACTCAAACAGCGATTTTGAGTCTGTGCAAGGAATTAGGCGTCGAGACATTCAAAACCTATTTGAAGGGGAGTCTGGTCTACAAAGCGGGCGGGATTCGAGTCGAGGTGCCCTACGGGGCAGCCGGCGAGGCGACGACCAAACTCCAGAAGAAGATCGACGCGCTGGCGGCCCAGGTACCGCTGAACGCTCCGTGGCAGGCCAAAAAGGCGGTGCAATCGGACGCGATGACGCTTGAGGATTGGATGCGAGACGAGGCGGTCAATGCGTCGGATCGCTCGACCCTCAGCGGCGCGGCGGCACTGACCTTGGGAACCACTCCGCAGCGTCTCTCATTCTTGTATTTCCTCTATTACGTTCATTCAGCCGGCAGTTTGCACGACCTGGAAAGCATGGGAGGCGGGGCGCAGGACTCGAGAATCAAAGGCGGCTCGCAGATCCTCTCGCTGAAGATGGCGAAAGAACTCGCCGACCACGTGCGGCTCGGCGAGCCCGTCCAGCGCATTCATCAGAACGACAGAAGCGTTGTCGTCGAAACCGCGAAAGGATCCATCGAGGCGGGCCAAGTCGTGATGGCGCTCATGCCCGGAAGCTGCACCCGCATCCGATTCGACCCCGCCGGCAACTGCAAGCGCGATGGATCCAGAACGAGGGTGGCGTCAAAATTAACGTGGTTTACGACAGGCCGTTTTGGCGCGATCGAGGTCTCAGCGGGATGTCGTTGAGCGATGCCGGGCCTGTCCCTTTCACGATCGACAACACGCCGCCGGAAGGAACGCCGGGGGTCATCATGCTCTTCGCCGACTCCCACGAGCTGGCCAAAGGCTCGTCGGCGCGCAAGCAACAGATCGTAAATGGTCTGGTCGGATTATTTGGCAGAGCGGCAGCCACCCCAGTCGCGTTTTACGAAATGGACTGGAGTGCGGAAAGATACACGGCGGGCTGCGTCTCGCCGCTCGAACCGGGAGTGCTGACGAAGTACGGTGCCTCATTACGGCCGAGGATCGGGCGAATCCATTGGGCGGGCACCGAAACATCCGAGAAATGGACGGGCTACATGGACGGCGCGATTCGATCCGGTTTGCTCGCGGCAAAAGAAGTCGCTAGAGAGCTCGCGGTTCGATGAGCGGTCTTACAAACTGTGGGCACCGGGCCAGATGAGTGCGGCCGCTTGCGACCGGCTCTTTGCGGTAACCCCATCGTTGCGATCGCTGCATGGAGGCTCGCGTCTTTCGGGGCGCCGATTCCGACGATACGATCGGTCTCGTTGCGCCTCTTTCGCCGCGGAGCCCTCACTCGTTCGGTTCCCGCGAGGGAGCTATGGAACACGAAGAATCGCGACAACCAGACGACGCGGATCGCAATGCTCCTTCAGTCGAACAGGATGCGCGCGATCGGGAAGCAAAGCAGCGGGCCGCGCTCGATGACTTCAAGAAGCGAACCCAACGTGGGCTCGCCCTGATCATCATCCCCTTCGGTGTGGCGGGCTTTATCTCCTTGATGTTGTTGATGAACGTGCATCGCGCACCCAACCGTGAGCCAGAGCTTTCGCCGAAGGCTTTGGACAAGGCCCTCTACGATGCGACTCTGGTCCATCTGGAAAAGTTGGAACGAGAAAAAGCTGATCTCGAAGCTGAGGTGAAGCGGCACCCGAACGAGGCAAAGAAACTGTCCGATCACGAGGAGCAGATCCGGCAAACAAGGCAATTGCTAGCCGAGCTGGGAAAAAAGGTCGGTGCGCCGGCTCAAGGTCCGCTAGCCCCCGAATAAGGGGCGGAGACAAAATATCCTGGGCGCCCGCTGTCGCCTGGTCACACCATCCGACGGACCGTCGCGCGGGCCGTTTCACTCTCCCGAAATGCTCGCACAGAATGCCGTGGACGCCGATCCAATAGTCCAGCGGACTCGGAGTTTCCGGAAAACTCGTTTGAAGCGGCGCGTTGCCTCGGCGTCGATTGCGGGCCCGGTTTGTTAGTTGCGGAACGTCCGCGCGCGGTCGGATTTCCACACTCCGAGGAGTCGGCAATCGACATTGGGTCTTGGGGGCTTCGTCATTGGAATGTTCGGCCCGATCTTCGACCTGAGGTCGCGTCCGGCAGAAGACGCTCACAGGTAACTTCGGGAGTTGTTTCCACGCACATGGAAACTTGGGCTCGGCGCCGTCGCGACGCCCGCCGTAGGATCGAAGATGCGGATTTCGACGTGGAGTTCGGACGGAATCGGTGCGCGCGGGGGAGGCCAACTCGGTCGAGCAGGGGGGGCGGACCGTTCCGCCGAGGTCACAAAGATAGGTCCGGTCCGGACACTTTCTTTATTAGGAAACAGACCCGCGGAGAGTTCGGCCCCGAGCGGGCGATCCGGCTGTCGCAAGTCCGGTTCGGGCACTCTCCCCACGTCCGGACAGTCAGGTCCGGCCACTCTCCGCCCGGCCCGGACACTCAGGTCCGGACACTTTCTGCGGGAAGGAGACCGGATCGGACCGGGAAGCCGACTTTGGCCCAATTTTTCGCCATAAGTGAAAATTGAGAAATGACTTGTGACTCCAGCACTGTCAGGTCCAAGTCCGGTCCGGACACATTCTCGTGAAGCGGACCGAACCTGGAGGAGACCGGGTCCGGTCCCTTTCGGACGATCGCGATCGATGGCGGCCGGAGCGATTTGGCGGACTGGCCGGTCCGCGGAGCATTCCGGGCGATCGGCTCCCTGGCTGACTGGCCGGCTAATGTTGCTCCCCGGGCTTTCGGTCCCTAAACTGGCCTGTTCGCAAACAGGTTTCACGATTCTTTGGCCGAGCCGTCGGCAATAGGGCGATGCGATGAAAGCTGGAATTCACCCGGACTACAAAGAGGCCGTGTTTCTCGATACGTCGACAGGCCATAAGTTCTTGTCCCGCACCACGATGACCTCGAAGGAAACGGTCAAGTGGGAGGACGGCAAAGACTATCCGCTCATCCGCGTGGATATCAGCGCCTACTCGCACCCGTATTTCACCGGAAAGATGAAATACGTCGACGCCGCTGGACGGGTCGAGAAGTTCCAGAAAAAATACAAGTGGGCCTCGCGCAAGGGCGCCGCCGCCCCCGCCGAAGGCGAAGCCGCCTCGTAGGGATTCCGTTTACCGGACGATGCAACGCCCGTTCTGCCCGCAGTCTGGCCGTCGACGATCCTCGGCGGCCGTGTGTTGACTGGGCCGCTTAGAATACGGACGTCGCAAAATACGGGTCCAAGCCAGCCCACCGACGGATCGTGTGACGCTCGAAGGCCGCTCTCCGGTTCGCATTCGCCATGTATCCCAGTCTTGAATCCAAGCTCAAACGCTACGACGAGCTGGAGCGGATGCTCCAGGACCCGGCGAATTCGAGCGACCCCGCCAAGTTCTTGCCGCTGCAGCGCGAGCAAGGGGGGTTGATCAAGGTCGCGCGGGCCATGCGCCGCTACCACGCGCTCAAGGACGACGTGGAGTCGGCCCGCGCCCTGCTCGAAGAAGAAAAAGATCACCAGGCCCGCGAATACGCCAAGACCGAACTGGACCAGCTTCTGATCGAGCAAAAAGCGCTCGAAGCCGACTTGGAAGATTTGGCCTCGGCCGGCGACTCGGCGACCCGCGGCAGCCTGATCATGGAAGTCCGCGCGGGGACCGGCGGCGACGAAGCGGCCCTCTTCGCCGCCGAGCTGTTCGACATGTACAAGCGGTTTGCCGACAAGCGCGGCTGGAAATACGAAGTGCTCGATCTCAGCCCCACCGAGTTGGGGGGCTTAAAGGAAGCCGTTTTCTCCGTCACCGGCGAAGGAGCCTTTCAACAATTGCAATTTGAGAGCGGCGGGCATCGCGTGCAGCGCGTTCCCGAGACCGAAGCCCAGGGCCGCATCCACACGAGCACGGCCACCGTCGCCGTCCTGCCGGAAGTGACCGAGGTCGAAGTCGACATCCGCACGGAAGACCTACAGATCGACACGATGCGGGCGAGCGGCCCAGGCGGTCAAAAGGTCAACAAAACGGAAAGTGCCATCCGCATTACGCACTTGCCCACGGGCATCGTCGTGAAGTGTCAGGACGAAAAAAGTCAGCACAAGAACAAAGCCAAGGCATTACGCCAGCTCCGCAGCCGCATCTTCGAGCACAAGCAGCAGCAGGTCGATCAGGAGCGGTCGGACCACCGGCGCTCGCTGATTGGCGGCGGCGGCCGCAACGAGCGGATTCGCACCTACAATTTTCCGCAGGGGCGAGTGACGGATCACCGCATCGGTCTGACGGTGCACAAGATCGACCAGTTCATGCAGGGCGAGATCGACGAGCTGGTGAGCGCGCTCGTCGAATTTGATCGCCAGGAACGCCTCAACGGCGCAAAGGGCGACGGGAATTCGTCGAAGTGAGCGGTCGCGCTCGGTTGGCTCAGCTCGGGGGGCCGGGGCGCTCCGCGGTCGCGGAAGCCCCGGACCGACTGACGTGCTGCGATTGCGGGCGATCGCACGACGGGGGCTTCCGCAAGAGCGGAGCGCCCCCGCCACCCGACGCCCTTAGGTGGATCCGGTGACCGTTATGACCGAAGAGTGGACCGTCCGGCGGATTCTGGACTGGACCACCGCTCATTTCAAGCAACACGGCAGCGAGACGCCGCGCCTCGATGCCGAAATCCTGCTGGCCCATGCCCGTACGTGCCGCCGAATCGAGCTTTACACTCGCTTTGACGAACCGCTGACCGACGCCCAACGGGCCGTGATGCGGGATCTGGCCAAGCGGCGGGCGAAGTCGGAACCGGTCGCCTATCTGGTCGGCCATCGCGAGTTTTTCAGTCTCGACTTTCGCGTTACGCCCGATGTGCTCATTCCGCGGCCCGACACGGAGACGCTGGTCGTCGAACTGATCGACGCGGCCAAGCCGCTGGAATCACCCCGAATTCTGGACATCGGCACGGGGTCCGGCTGCATTGCCGTCGCGGCGGCGGTGAATCTGCCGAAAGCCCAAATCAGCGCGACCGACTTGAGCGAAGCGGCCCTGGCCATCGCCCGGGAGAACGCGCAGACGCACACGGTGGCCGACCGCATTCGCTTCCTCCAGGGTGACCTGTTCGCGCCGCTCCCGGCGGGCGAGCAGTTTGAAGTGATTGCCAGCAACCCGCCCTACATCGCCGACCATGAGCGCGAAACACTGCAAAACGATGTTCGACGTTATGAGCCGCATACCGCTCTGTTTGCCGGCCCGACCGGAACGGAAGTCCTGTTTCGCATCATCGATGGCGCCGCCTCGCGACTGACGCCCGGCGGGACGCTGCTGTTGGAGATCTCGCCCGAGCAAGCCGATGCCGTGCGCGCACGGTTGGAAGCGACCGGCAGTTATGACGACGTGCGAGTGCTAAAAGATGCGGCCGGACTCTTGCGCGTGGTGCGGCGCGAAAGGTCACTTCAACTCAGTCGCCGATTTCGCACCCTGTGTGACCAGCCACTCGGCCAGTTCGTGGGCTTCGCTACGGCGGGCTGCGTCGAGAGGCGTGAGTTGGTCGTGGCCAATCCAGTTTCGATCGGCGCCGCGGGCGAGCAGGTATTCGGCCGCTTCTCGCTGGCCACCGTGACACGCGCACCAGAATGCGTTCGTAATGTCCTCGAGCGGCGGCGTGTTGCCCGCGAATTCTCGCGAGACGCGATCCATCAACCCCAGCGTGGCCGACTGCCAGAGATTGCTCTTGGCTCCCCGTTCAATCAGGCGACGGGCCGCCCGCCATTGGCCGAAGGCGCACGCATCCGCGAGCGCACTGCCGCCGCCAATCACGGCTCCCTGCGATTCGATGTCCGCCCCATGATCCAGCAGGGCATCGAGCACGGCAACGTCGTCGCTGCTGGCTGCCCAATGCAGGGGTGTTTCCTCGTGCAGGGCGATCGAATGAGCATTCACATCGGCCCCGGCCGCGACGATGGCCGCAATAATTGCCGGCCCGTTCGGGAAATGCCCGGGCCAGTCGGCGGCGATATGCAGCAGCGTTCGTCCGCTTTCGCCGCCGAACCGAGTGCGGACCAGGTCGGGGTTCTGTTGAAGCAGGCCGTTCAACCCCGCGACGTCGCCGGTTTCGATGGCCTTCTTGGCGGCGACGGACTGTGGATCGTTTTTCGCGAGCGTCAGAGTGGGATTGGTCATCGGGCCACTACGAATTCCCGGGTCGCGGGATCGCCACGGAGGCCCTATTATCCCGTTGCACTGAATGTCAGGTCAATCACCCGCGCGCGACGTTCGGCCGGGGTGAAGACGCGTGTGGAGGTCATGGCAATGGGGCGGCGGATCGAGCTTCGTGGAAGCACGGCCCTGGTGACCGGCGCCTCGGCCGGCATCGGCCTAGCCGTCGCGAGGCGACTGGCCCAAGCCGGAGCGAACTTGGTCTTGGCGGCCCGTCGGCCCGACGTCTTAGAAAACGCCGCCGCTGCGGTACGCGCCTTGGGAGCGCAGTCACTGGCGGTGCCGACCGACGTGTCCCGTCGCGAAGCGCTCGAGGCACTCGTCGACCGCGCGATCGGCGAGTTCGGCTCGATCGACGTACTCGTCAACAACGCCGGCGTCGAAGCCTTTCATCGCTACGAAGAGCTGCCGCTGGATCGCATCGCCGAGACGATTGCCGTCAATCTCACCTCGGCCCTGTTGCTGACGCGGCTGGTGATCCCGCACATGCTGAAGGCGAGCCGCGGACACATCGTGAACATGGCGTCGACCGCGGGTAAATTCGGCATTCCTTATGGCGCCACGTACGGGACGACGAAGGCCGGCCTGATCAATTTCACGCACGCCCTGCGCGCCGAGTATCGCGGTCGAGGTGTCTCGGCCTCGGCGATCTGCCCGGGTTTTACCGAACAGGGGGGCATCTACGACCGGATGCGCGAGCAATCGGGGCGCGGCGCGCCGTTCATAATCGGCTCGACGAAAGTTGACCGCGTGGCTGAGGCGGTGATCCGGGCCATCGAGCACGACAGGGCCGAGCTGATTGTGAACTGGCCGCCGATGCGACCGATGAGCGCGTTTGTGGCGCTCTTCCCAACGCTCGGGGGATCGCTGATTCGCCTGGGCTCAACCCGATTTCTCAAACGCGTGGCGCAGTCGAGTAACCACGATTGATAGCATTGAGGCTCGCGGACAATCGGTTCAGGCCACTCGTCGACTGGACGCGTCGTGCCGCTCGACCTCGAGCTGCAACTGGCGGATCTGCTCGCGGAGCAAGGTGGTCTCCCGTTCCTTCTCCGCCAACATGTCCTGCAGTTTGGCGAGCTGCTTTCGCGGGTTGCGAAAGACTTTTCGTTCGACGACCGAGGCGACGACCATGCCCTTTTGCGCCCGCACGACGGAGCCCCGCAGCCGGTACAGACGGGTGAACCGCCCAATTTGGTTGAGCCGAACCAGCCGGGCGAGCCGCAGCGACCTCAAGAAGGCCACCAGCGGCAACACGATCACCAAAATGTCGATCCAGTGTTTGAGGCAGTATTTCCATTTGCGGTCGACGATCGCGATCATCAGCACGAACTCGAAGGCGAAGGCTGTCCAGATCAAGGCTTCGCCGATGCGGGTCGCGAAACGCACCGATGGCAGTTGCGCCCAAGCCAGCACGGGGGCGAGTCTCGCTTTGAGAGCCGGAGGGAGCGACGGCGAGGGGGCCGGCGGCGCGGCCGGTGCAGCCGACGCTTTGGCGACCGCGTCGTGCAGATGGTGGATGAGTGGATGATGTTCGGGCTGGTAATAATCCAAGGCGAGAAGCGGAACCACGCAGAGCGCGATCAGAATCATTGGCAGATTGAGCGCTCGCTCCAGCCGGTCCGTCAGGTCGCGATCGACGGTCGTCCAACCCAACCGAGGCAGCCAAACGTGCTTGCCGTCGCATGCGTCGCGGGCGCCCAAACGCAGCGGTGGGCAGAGGCAAAAGGCCAAGTGCTGTTTCCAGCTGGCGCTGCGGGCGAAGACGTGGATCAAGGCCTCGAGCACGAACACCGGCCAAAGGCAGGCCAAACCGATGTGACAGGCAAAGAGAAAGGGGGCGAACATCTTGCCGTGCGAGAAGTGGATCTCACCCGCAAGCAGCAAGAGCATGCAGACCGATGCCACGAACATCGGCACCGGCGCGTCGCGATCCAGCCGACGGCAGAGCGAATTCGTCATCGGAAGGGATCCGCCACGGGAGCAAGAAAAGCGGTAAAAATGGCGGCGGATTCTCGACCGTGCGGCCGATTCAATCAAGCCCGAAATCGCCTGGCGGTTGCGGGCGGAGTCGCTCAGCCGCTTTTGGCCCGTAGGGACTTGGGAATGGGTGGGTCGCCGGCCAGCGGCAGCGTTACCCGGCGACCGGTCCAGGATGACTTATAGATGGCGAGGATGATCTCCACGCTCTTACGCCCCTCCTCGCCGTCGACCAGCGGCTTACGGCCCTTCTTGATAGAGGTAACAAAATCCTGGATCTGCTTTTGATGGCCGAGAAACGAGATGGCCGACGGATCGCTCGCTCCGCCCGTGCCGCCGACCTTTTGGGCGAATTTCTTGCGGATGACCGCGTCCTTGGCGAGCGGCTTCTCGAAGTTCCAGAGCAGGATATCGTCCTGCTCGGCGATCACCGAACCCTGCGTGCCGTGAATCTCGGTCTTCTTCAACAACCCGGGGTAAGCGCTCGTGGTCGCCTCGATCACGCCGAGCGCGCCGTTGGCGAAGCGGACAGCCGCGACGCCGACGTCTTCCACCTCAATCCGTTCGTGTGCCAGTGTCGCGGTCACGCCGGTGACTTCGGCCACGTCTCCCATGAACCAATACAAGAGGTCGACATTGTGAATCGCCTGATTCATGTAGGCGCCGCCCCCGTCGAGGGCCCAGGTGCCCCGCCAGCCGCCGCTGTCGTAGTACTGCTGCGTCCGCCACCACTTGACGTAGGTGTCTGCCAGGGTCAGCTTGCCGAAGCGTCCGGCCGTAATCGCCTCTTTGAGCGCCAGGTTCGCCTCGCTGAATCGCGAGGGGAAGATCGCGCACAGCAGCACTTTGTTCTTGCGACAGGCGTCGAGGATGGCGTCGCACCGCTTGAGCGTAACTTCGAGCGGCTTCTCGACGATGACATGCTTGCCCGCGTTGGCGGCGGTCACAGCCGGATCGCGATGCGAGCCGCTCGGCGTGCAGATCGTCACGATCTCCACGGCCGGGTCGGCACACAGCTCCTTCACCGAGTGATAGACCTTGCACTTATTGGCCGTGGCAAAGCGTTCCGCGGAGGCCGGCACCTTGTCGGTGCAGGCCACGATCTTCGCGCCGCGAATTTGCTCGATCGCCTTGGCGTGAAAGTTGGCGATCATCCCGCAGCCGACGATACCGAATCCAACTTTCATGGTGAATCTCAGTGTGGGCAAGGTTCGTCAGTTGGGGACGAGTCAGCGAATCCAGCCGCCGCCAAGGACCCGTTCGTTCTCGTAGAGCACGACCGCCTGGCCAGGAGTGACGCCGTACTGCGGCTCGTCGAACCGGAGGTGAATTCGGTCCCTCTCGACACCGACTTCAGCGCTGGCCGCGTCATGGCGGTAGCGGATTTGGGCGTGGCAACGAAAACTGCTGGGAACGTGCGGAACGAGCCAATTCGTCCGATCGGCGTCCAGCTCTTGCCGGGCCAATTCGTCGTGCGTTCCCAGAACGACGCGACGGGTCGCCGGTTCGATCGCCACGACGAAGCGGGGCGAACCGAAAGCGATTCCCAGGCCCCGCCGCTGCCCGATGGTGAAAAGGTGACAGCCGTCGTGTCGGCCGAGAACCGCGCCGGCCGTGTCGACGAATTCGCCCGAGAGGTCGTCGTCGAGGCCACGATACTTGCGGATAAAGCCGGCGTAGTCGTTGTCGGGAATGAAACAGATTTCCTGGCTATCGGGTTTGTCGGCCACGCGCAGGCCCGCCTCGCGGGCCAGCTCTCGGATCGCCGGCTTCTCGAAACCGCCGACGGGAAAAATGATCCGATCGAGCAGCTCCCGCGCGATGCCAAACAGGACGTAGGACTGATCCTTGGAGACGTCGGCCCCCCGGACGAGAGCCGGCCGGTCGTCGCCTTCGATCTCTCGCAGCTGGGCATAGTGTCCGGTGGCAATAGCGTCGGCATCGACCTGCCGGGCGAACTCCCACAGCTTGCCGAACTTGAGCCAGTTGTTGCACATCACACAGGGATTGGGCGTGCGGCCGCTCAGGTATTCGTCGGCGAAGTAGTCCTTAATCCGGCCAAACGCGTCCTGAAAATTGAGCGCGTAAAACGGCAGGTCGAGCAGGTCGGCCACACGACGGGCGTCGGCCGCGTCCGACGCGCTGCAGCAGCCCTGCTTGTGCGAAGCTCGCTGCGGAGCGGGTGTTGTCTCCGCCGAGGGCAAGGGCCCCGAGATGATCGGCAGCGAGGAAGCGGTCGTCGCGCAAACCGCTTCTTCGGTCGCCCCCGAGCGCATGAAGAGACCGACGACGTCGTAGCCCTGTCTTTTCAAGAGGACGGCAGCCGCGGAGCTGTCCACGCCTCCGCTCATCGCCAAGACCACGCGCCGGCTCATCGTCGTCAAACGCCCTTTGCGCGGTGGCGCACTAGAGGTCGCCCATGGGCCGCGGCTCGTCGGGGGCCGTGTTCCAGTCGTTCCAGATCCGCCAGTATTCGGGCAGATCGTCGCCGTAAAGCTCGACTGCCAGATCGAACGCGTCGCCGAGCCGCATCTGATCCAGGGAATCCAGCGTTCGCCCGCTGCGGTCGGCCATATCCTGCATCGCCGTGATTAGCGCGGGGGCCGCACTCTTGCGATTGAATAAATGCTCGGCTGCTTCGCCCATGGCGGCTAGCATAGCAAATCGGTCGAGCCGGAGGCGAATCCGTCTTCTCGTCGTTGGGAAAGTCACGCCCCGCAAGTGCGGCCACGTCACCGGTCGTCGACTTAATTGCCGAGCGCCACACGCTCGCGCTGCAGCACGCCGTCGGCGAGGAGCGCTTCGACGAGCTGGCGGGCGAGCGGGCCGGCGGCCTTGCTGCCGGAGCCGGCATGCTCGAGCACAACGGCGAAAGCGACGCGGGGACTGTCAGCCGGAGCGTAGCCGGCGAACCATGCGTGATCGGCTTGTCCGCGGCCGGCTTGGGCGGTACCGCTCTTTCCTGCGATCGAGATCTCCGTCGTGCGGACGGTGTTGTAGGCGGTGCCGGCGGGATCGGCCACGGTCTTGGCCAGCGCGGCCCGAATTCGCACCAGCGTTCCGTCCGAGAGTCCCGGGATATGCACCCGCCGCGACAGACTGCTGGCGGCGTCTTCGTCGGCCAGACGCGGGCCCGACCGCGCGCGATAACGGGCGTGACCAGATCGCCTCCATTGGCGATCGCCGCCATCATGCGCGCGATCTGGAGCGGGGTGGTGGTGAGGCTCGACTGGCCGATCGCCAAGGTGCGCGTGTCCCCCCGATGCCAGCGACTGGCCGTTTTCCCCGCAGCCGCGTCCTGAGCTGCGTCCGGATCGGGGAGGTGGCCGGCCTTCTCGAAAGGCAGGTCGATGCCCGTCGGTCGACCGATGCCGAATCGCGCGGCCCAATCGACGATCGGCTGCGGGCCGAGCCGGTCGGCCGCCTGAAAGAAATACACGTTGCACGAGCGGCTGAGGGCTGCGCTCAGATCGACTGGCCCGTGGCCGATTTTCTGATGCGCATAGATCAAACAGCGGAACCGCTCGGGCTGGTCGAGGTAACCGCGGCATTCGTAGCGTTCGTCCGGATCGATTTTATGGCTCTCCAGCAGCGCGACGGCGGACAGGACTTTGAAGACCGATCCCGGAGGGAG
Source organism: uncultured Planctomycetaceae bacterium (assembly GCA_963800135.1). Taxonomy (GTDB): domain Bacteria; phylum Planctomycetota; class Planctomycetia; order Planctomycetales; family Planctomycetaceae; genus DASPSM01. The sequence continues at coordinate 156,623 of CAWCZR010000009.1, forward strand.
TGCCGATTGGAGGGCGCGATGAAACAGGGGGCGCGACGGGTCTTCGGTCAGTCGCTTCCAAGTGGCGGCGTCCGGGACTCCGGTCGCGCCCAGGTCGAACCGCGGGGCCGAGGCCATCACGAACACGGCGCCGCTTTGAACGTCCATTGCGACAACGGCGCCCCCAGTCGGTACGCGCTCCTCGGCCGACGCGCCGGTTGTGGGATTGGCCCGCAAAGCGGCGTCGAGCAATCGCTCGATCGTTCGTTGCACGGTCGCGTCGAGCGTCAGTTCGACGCTGCCGCCCGGTCGCGGCGAGCGGATCGTTTCCTCGCGCACGACTTCGCCGTAGCGGTTGCGGGTGATCTTTCGCAGTCCGTGGAGACCGTGCAAATGCGAGTCGTACGCCGCTTCGACGCCGCTATGGCCGATCCGGTCGCCCGGCCGGTAATCGAGCGGGTCGGCCGGGAAGGCGTCGGCGGCCAATTCGGCCTGGTCCGAATGGTCGAATGCCAATTCCGACTTCGGCTGGCCACTCGTCAACTCGCCGGCCGTCACGGGCACGCGGGCCCCCACGACGTGCGGGGCGAATGCGCTGTCGTAGTAGACGCGCCGCGAGAGGCAGCCGACGCGCACGCCGGGAAACAACCTCGGGTGGCCTTCGATCTCGGCACGCACGTCAAGAGAGACATCTTCGATGACCGGATGATAGTCGAGCGCTTCGCGGGCAATGATCGGCTCGTCGGCATCACGCCGCGGCGGCGTGGTGAGCGCGGCCGAAACCAGCTTCCAAAGTCGGTGCAGCGCCGGGCCCCCGGCGTCAGGGGCCGCCGGCTCCTCGGAGACTTCGTTTTCGCGAGCCGCCTGCCGCTCGGCGAGACGGGCGGTAATTCGTTCGACGCGTTGCTGAACGGCCACCCGCTTTGCGGACACAGCTTTAGGCGACACGCCAGACACTTCCGACAGCCGCGCCCACAAAGCTGCTCGGCGGGCAAGAACGTCTTGTTTTCGCGCTGCCACCACGGTTCGGTTGCGTCGCTCGGCCCGCGTCAGACCGGAGATCGCCTGTCGAACCAGCCAATGCTCGTTGGGCGGGTCTTCAAGCCAGCGGTAATGGACGCTAATGTTGTAGCGCTCGACGTCCTCGGCCAGAACCCGTCCGTCGCCCGAGTAAATGCGTCCGTCGGTGGCGGGGATCGGCTCAGTGCTATCGGTCGTCGTCTCGAAGGCGGCGACGTATTCGTCCGCGAGAAAGCATTGCAACTGCACGAGTCTGGCCGACACAACTGCCAGCGGCATCGCGAAGGCGATAAACAACCAGATCAGCCGACCGCTCCCACCCTCATTCCGATCAGCCCCGCGACGAGCCGGGTCGCTCGACGCGGAACGGCTGGGGGCGAAAAAGACATTGGTGGGGCGGTTGTCCATCGCCGTCAATCCCCGCCCGCGAGGCGGCCGATCGCCGGTGCGAGTCGCGAGCCGGAACGGGGCGACCACCGGTTTCTCCGCAGCAGCTCAACGATGAGCGCGGCGGCCGCGAGCAGAATCGTAGTCGCGACTGCCCGGAGCGCGGCGTCGATGGCCACGGCCGATACGTGCAACTCGCCTCCGACGGACGAATGGGCGATCAACTGCGAAAACGCTCCGGCGAGGAACAGCAGTGTCCACCAGCCGAAGAGGCGACGCGGCCACGATTCATTGCGTCGGCCGACAGCCAGTGAGGCCACCGCTGCCAACAGACAAAAGGCGGCGACCCGCGCACCCAAGTGAGGCCCGGCCAGGCAATCGAGAATCAATCCCAGCACGCCGCAGCAAACAACGGCCAGTCCGCCGGGGCACAGTGAAACACAAATTATCAAGGGGGCGAGCGCCAAATCTGGACGGAAGGACCGACCGCCGCACGCCTGCTCGACGATCGGCGCGGCCAGTACAGCCAGCGTGCTCAGCATTACGGCAAAAAGAAGTCTCATCGGTTAATCCGCCAACGTCTTTCCCGCCGGCCGATTGAATTTGAGCACGGCGACGGTCTTCAGATCGCTCACGCGGGCGGCCGGGCGGACTGTGATGTCCCAGTTGCGGCCCGCCTCGGTGACGTTCACAACGCGACCGTAATAGAGGGGGATCGGAAAACGGCGATCGCGATCGCTGGTGTAAACTTCATCTCCCACACGGACCGATTGCGTGGTGGGCACCTCGGCCAGCTTCACCAATTCGGTCCCCTGGCCGATCAGAATTCCCTCCGCTCCGAAAGAGCCGCCTTGATCGCTGGGGCGAATGATTTGAGCCAGGCCGCGATAGCGCGGATCGGTGATCGGCTCCAGCGCGCTTGCCCAACGGCCCACCGACGCGATGCGGCCGACGACACATCGGCCAATCAGCACGTCCAGTTCGGGCTCGACGCCGGCGTCCGACCCCTGATCGAGGTGCGGCCGCGACTGGTCGACAACTGCGTCCGACTCCGCCAAGCTCTGCGCGCGGCCCGCGTCCAAGAGCTGCTCGATGGCCGCCTCGGGGGCCCTTCGTGGGATCACGGAGGCGAGCACGACGGTCGGCCGATCGAAGACGAGACGGCCTGAAGCCGGCACGGGCGACACCCCGTATTTTTCGGCCAGAATCAGCTCGTCGCGGAGCCGGGCGTTTTCGACCCGGAGACGTCGACAGGCCTGTTCGAGAATGACGACCCGCTCATCCGAATCTGGAACGATTGTCCTCGAGCTACTCGGCGAACTCGACCGGAATCGCGCGACCTGCGCAATCACCAACTGCCGGCCCGACTCGTAGCGAGCGAGAACCCAGGCCTGGCTAGGCCCGACCATGTCGAGCACCGCGCCTCGCACGGCCGTCTGGACCCCGGGTGGGGATAGGAACAGCACCGTGGCGGCGGCACAGGTCGCGAAGGCGGCCAACAGCGTCGATCGATTCCGGGAAGAACGGCGCATGGACGCACTCAAACATCGCGATCGGAGGTCTCGAGGCTGTCGCGCCAGTGGGCGAGGTGTTCGAGGCAGATGGCCGTTCCGCGGGCGACGGTCGTCAGCGGGTCGTCGGCCACGCGGACGGGGATCCCCAGTTGCTCGTTGAGATCAGTCGCCAGACCGCGCAACAGCGCCCCGCCCCCCGTCAGCACCAAGCCCGTGTCGGCCAGGTCGGCCACCAGCTCCGGTTTGCACTGCTCGATCACCGCCTTGATGCAGTTGAGGATCGCCTCGACGGGCGAACGCAGCGCCTCGCGAATCTCTTCGCTGGTGACGACGGCCTTCCGCGGCACGCCGCTGATCGTGTCGAGCCCGCTGACTTCCCTCGACAGCTCTTGCTCGAGCGGGAACGCGCTGCCGATTTCGATTTTGACTTGTTCCGCCGTCTGCAGACCGATCTTCAGCGAGAAGTGCCGCTTGAGATAGTCGACGATGGCTTCGTCCATTTCGTCGCCGGCGATGCGAATCGAACGGCTGACGACGACGTCGGCCAGGCTCAAGATGGCGACGTCGGTTGTGCCGCCGCCGATGTCGCAGACCATGCTGGCGAGCGGTTCCGAAATGGGCAGCCCGGCCCCGATGCCCGCCGCCTTCGACTCTTCGAGCAGGTAAACGCGGCCGGCCCCGGCCCGCTCGGCACTATTGAAGACGGCCCGTTTTTCGACCGGCGTGATGCCCCCGGGCACCGCGATCACCACCCGCGGCCTCAACCCCCCCGACTGGCGGCCCGCTTTGCGGATAAAGTATCGCAGCATGGCCTCGCACAGCTCGAAGTCGGTAATCACGCCGTCTTTGAGCGGCCGCACCGCCGTGATCGAATCGGGCGTGCGGCCGAGCATCTGCTTGGCGAGCTTGCCGACGGCCGTTCCCTTGCCCAAAACCCGCCGGCTTCCCTTCTGCAACGCCACCACGGACGGCTCATCCACGATCACGCCGCGACCTTGCACGGCGATCAGCGTATTCGCCGTCCCGAGGTCGATGGCCAGATCGGGGCAAAGCCAGTTGCGCAAACGATTCAGCATCCCTGCTGCTCGCAACGGGTGGGGGAAGAGGGACCGCCGGTTTCAGACGGCGGCATTTCAGACGGTGCCGATTTCAGACGGCGGGGAATGGATTTAAGGTCTTGCAGTCGGCGGAGTTGTATCGCGAAACGCGAAATGCTGCAAGACGGCGTCGGGGCGCCCCGTCACCACCGCGCTGGCCCCCACGGTTCAGCCCGGAGCGATCGCGCTCAATGGATCGCACCGAGTGTTCAGAGGGCCGGATTTAGAGGTAGGCGTCCAGCTGGAACTTGAGGAACAGGATGCCCACGATCAGCGCCCCGACGGAGAACAGGAGCAACCCGACGTAAACGTCGAGCACCGGGGGCGGACCCTCAGGACGGGCCGATTTCTTCTTAGAGCTTCGTGGTGACATTGTCCCCTACCTGAATTTGCCCGTTTTTGGTCGTTTGAATCACAACGCCGACGGCCGTCTTGTAATCGACATAATCGAGGCGGATTTTCCCCAGATATTTGCCTTTGCCGTCCGACCGGTAAACGAAGAGTTCGTGCCCCTTCGCCAGGCCGGCGTCGCTGCCCAGGCTGATCTCCACCAGCTCGGCCCCGTTGCGTCCCCCCTTGCGGGTATTGAGCACCAGGCCGTAAACGATGGGGGCTGGTTCGGCCAGTCCGGCGACTTCGCGCGGATCCGAATCGAATCCCTTGATGCGGATGAATTTTTGCAGGATGGCGTAATCGCCGAGCAGCTTGTTGTGCTTCTCGGTCATCGCCTTGTTTTGCTGCTCAAGGTTGACGATTTTGTCGGCATATTGGTGGGCCAGGGTGATCTGCTCATCGCGGGTGCGATGGAGCTCGTCGTTAATCTTCCGCATGTTGAGGGCCTCGTCGCGGCGGGCGCGAGCCTCCTCGCCGGCAATCTTGTCCTCGGCGCGGATGTTTTCCAGCTCGGTCCGCGTCTGCGTCAAGTTCCGCTGCAATTGGGTGATCTGCGCTTTTTCGGCGTCCGCGGTTCCCTGGGCCCTGTCGGCCGCATCTTTGAGCGTTTTTTCGGTGGCGACGGCCTTGTCCTGAATGGTTTTGGCGTTCGCCTTGGCGTTCCGGACATCCGTCTCAGCCTTGGAGAGCTTGCTTTCAGCCGCCGTCGCCTTTGTCTTCCAGTTGGTCTGCACCGAATAAACACCGCCGGCAAACGCCATCAGCAGGACGCTGAACGCGATTTGCATGACAACGAGGACCTTGCCGACAGTCGACATTACCTGCTCCTAACTCGGCTCAATTTGCGGATATCAAGGATCGTGAGGGACTTCGATTCGGTGCGCCGCCGGGGCGCTTGGAAAACTCAGCGCGACGCGTGGTCGAGGGCGTCGTGGAGTTGCTTATTGCGGCTTTCGAGGCTGGCGATCACGCCGTCGAGACGCACGAGTTGATCGCGGAGCTTGCGTTCCAGTTCTTTCGATCGCGCGTGATCGGTGCGAATCTCGGAAAGCTCCCGTGTCAGGCGAAAGACGTCTTCGCGACGCTTCGTCGCCTCACTACGAATCAACTGCGCCTCCTGCGAGCGTTTGACGACCTCGCCAGAAAGCTGCAGGATTTTGGCGTTGAGATCTTGAAGCTGGGTGTCCAATTGCTGCACCCGCGCTTCCATGGCCTTGACGTCGATCTCGTTGAACTTCTTGGCTTCGTCAAGTTTCTTCTTGTAGTGGGCCGTTGGCGTCGCGAGGTTCTTGGCCTCAGCCTCCTGCTTGTCGGACAGGTCCTTGCGGGCGGCCAGGATGGCGGAGGCGAACACCGTGGGCGAGGCCGCGACGTTGACCGCCTGGCCTGAAGCCCGATCGGTTACCTTCCAGCGACCATCATCACCTTTGATGAATTCGTAGCCGGGCAAAGCCGCGGCTTCAGCCGCCCAGTTGGGCCCGCCCATCATCGACACCCAGGCAAAGCCCAGAAAGGCGAATGAGGCGCCGACGACGAAGACCACGAGACACTTGGCGACCTTTGTCATGAGCGCTGCTGTTTCCGGCCCGGAGTTAAGAGTCCGCCTAAACCTGACGCCCCTCGACCAACGTCTCGTTCACTCGACCAATCATTCCGCACGAGACGCTTCGGTGACGCCCTCCTGAGCCGTTGTTGTCGCCGCCTGCGACGTCCGAAAGATGAGTGCTCGTGCGGTCGGATCTCAGTCCGTTCGATTTGGTGCGCGGCCCGATCGATTTGGAATTGGTGAATGTTTTGGGGAACCTGCGAGATTTCGGGGGATAGCTCGATTATAGGCGGCGCAAAAACAGGGTGTCAAACAAAATGCGCGCCGAGAGGTGACTCGGCCCAATCCTCAATCGATCGTGACAATTGCCCCGAAAAGTTTGGGGTGCAGACCGCTGCCGGGAGGCCTTATGAGCCGCATTCCGTGACTCGCGTCCTGCACCCCTTTTCAGGGCATTTTTCGGCCGGAATCGTGCGTTCAGGGGAGCGCGAAGCGGTTTTAGCGATTTTGCAGAGTGCACAGTTGCTTCGTGGGAGAGTTCCCTACATTATAGAGACCGATTTTCGACTTAATTCCGCTCTTCACCCGTTCTTCCCTCTCGTGGCCGCCCCGAGACGATGGCCTTCCGGCGCGCGGGCCGTATCGCGCAATAGTCCGTCGATTTACTCATACGTGGAGATGCAGCCGTGAGCACTGGCGAGACATATTACCGGTTCGAGACCGTCAATGGCTGCCTCACGGTCACGCTGCTCCCGGAACTCAACGACAAGCAGTGGGCCGACATCGAGCGCGTCGGCAGTGAAATCGTGGAGCGCATCAGCGGTGCGCCGTCTCCCAAAGTGCTTGTTGACCTGACGCCGCTCAGCTATATGGGCAGCGCGATGGTGGCGCTCATCGTGCGGCTCTACAAGACGGTCAACAGCCGCGGCGGCAAAATGGTCGTCGTCAACCAGCACGAGCTGGTGTTCGAGGTGCTGAAGCTGGCCGGCCTGACCAAACTGTGGACGATCGTCGGCACGCGTCAAGAGGCCTACGCGACTCTGGGAATCAAGGCGACGGCACCGTCGACTGGCGGCGGCCTTGCCACGGGTGGGATGGGATTGGTCGCCGCGGGCGTGATCGGCACGGTCGGAACGCTGGTCGGCCTGGCCCTGCAGTTTTCGCCCAATCCGCCACTGGCTCCGCGGTATGCAATGTTCATCGAAATTGCGTTTGCGTTTCTCGGCTTGGGCGCCGGGATGTTCTTGTTGAATCAGGCCGGGAATCGCCGCAACCTGGGGATCGCTTTTCTGGCGATCTGCGTTTTGGCGGTCCTGGGCGGAATTGTGATGGCTCCTCAAGACGCGGCGGCAAAGGCGCCAGCCGCCGGAGCCAACTCTCGCAGCGCGCCCACCGAGGCATCCGCGCCGAAGACCGACGCTCCGCCGGTTGCTGCGGCACCCGTTGCCACAACGCCAGTGACCGCGCCGGCGTCTGCGGCAGCTCCCACGACGACACCATCGGCTGACGCGCCGGCGGCGAGACCCGGGCGGCTGGGATTCGGAAAATCCAAATGATCACGGCCTTTGGAGGTTCTCAGTCAGTCTAATCCATCGGAAACGCGGGCGTTCCGCTTGACGACTCGCCGGCACGACGCCGGGCTTCTCCTCGACTACAATCTAGACGCGTCACACCAAGAGACCGTGAAAGGAATCCCATGAGTGCCACGACCGAGAAATCGGGAATCCGTCAGAAGGCGTTGCAAGAGGAGCTGAGAGAACTCGTCGACGTTGTCGGCCCCGGGCCGCTCGTCGATTTGCTCTTGGAGCGAGCCTTCCAACTGCAGGCGACGGACATTCACCTCGATCCGAGCGAGACGGGCCTCCGCGTCCGCCTGCGCGTCGACGGTCTGCTGCACGACGTCGCCAAGCTGCCCACGGAGATGACCTCGCACGTGATCTCCCGCGTCAAGCTGATGGCCAACATGGATATCACGGAGCGGCGCCTCGCTCAGGACGGACACATTGCCAACGCCGTCCTCAAACAGCAGCGAGACATCCGCGTTGGGAGCGGCCCGACGATTCACGGAGAACGGCTCGTCCTGCGGTTGATGCCCGACGCGACCCAGCTCACCCGCATCGAAGATCTCGGCTTCGATGAGGCGCAGATCGTCCAGCTGAAGAAGGCCGTCTCTGCGCCCTACGGGATGATTTTAAGCGTCGGCCCCGTGGGCTCCGGCAAGAGCACGACGATGTATGCCTGCCTCGACGCCCTCAACGACAAGGCCAAGAGCCTGTGCACCATCGAAGATCCGGTCGAGCGGCGGGTCGATGGAGTGAACCAGATTCAGATCGATTCGCGGATCGAGTTCGGGTTCGTCGAGGCGCTTCGCGGCGTTTTGCGGCAGGACCCCAACGTGATGATGGTCGGCGAAATCCGCGACCCGGAAACAGCCCACATCGCTTGCCGAGCCGGCTTGACCGGTGTGACCGTGCTTAGCACGCTGCACGCCAACGATACCGCGTCGACGATCGACGTATTCCGCGAGTTCGGCGTCCCGCCGATGTTCATTGCCGACAGCCTCGTCGGCATCATTTCGCAGCGACTTGTTCGCAAGGCCTGCCCGCGCTGTCGCCAAATGGTGCACCCCGACGCGGCCGAAGCCGAGTTTCTGGGGCTCGACAGCGAGCAGGCGGCCAAGACCGAAATCTTGCGCGGCGCCGGTTGCGAACAGTGCTTCCACACCGGCTACATGGGCCGCACGGGCGTCTTCGAGTTGATGACAATGGACGACGCGCTGCGTGACGCGGTGCTCAAAGGCCGCTCCCACGCGCAGCTGCTCGATCTGGCCAGGGGCAAGGGAATGCAAACCCTCGAGTCCTCTGCCAAGAAAAAAGTCCTCGAAAAGGTCACCACCATCGAGGAAATCCACCGCGTGCTGACTGCCTTCAGCAGCTGAGCGGTCAGCAGGCGGGATCGCAGCACTCAAACGTCAGACAAGACGCGCTTGCCAAAGGCCAATGTGAGTTCGCGCCAAGGGGAACGCGTTTTCACGCCCTTCGAAAAGCAACATGCCCGACCGGTGGAAGAAGCGGCATCCGTGCCGAACAAGCCATCCTTGGTGCCTGAACGCTTGTCGTATATTCACGGAGCGTTTTTGGGGTGAGTGAGTGTTCGCTTCTTCGCTTGGGAATCCCGGTCGGGCATGTGTGCTTCGATCCTGCGATTTCTAAAATGTGTGAAGCAGAAATTGTTCCAGTCGGCGGCAGAGCGCTCTGAGAACGCGAGCGAAGGCCGCTGATTGAGGGGCCAGGCCGGCCGATTACTGCGACAGCGTGCGAAACAGTTGGCCGAATTCCGGCATCTCTTGTCGCAGCACGTCCAGCCATGCGGCCGGGTTCCAGATCTCGACGCAGATCACCGCGCCCACCAGCATGACGTCCTGGTTCGCGGCCACGCCAAGAAACTCTCGGAACGGTTCAGGTAACAGCAGTCGCGAGCGGTTCGCCAGGCGAACCCGCGTGTGCCGCGTCGACAGCAGTCGGCCAAAACGTTGGACCTCGGTCCAACGCTCTTCCATGCGGCCCGCGTCGATCTTTTTGCGGATCAGTTCGACGCCGTCGTCGAGTCGCGTCTGCCAGTCGGTGCCGCGCCAGAGGCTTAAGCAGCCGGCCCGCTCCTTGGCCAGGATGCACCAGCCCTCGGCATCGGCCACGGCGGACGCGAAATCGCTCGGCAGCGACAGGCGGCTGCGTTCATCGAGCGTTCGTTTGTGCTCGCCGGTGATGAAAGCAGACTCGGCCATCGGGAAATCTCAGGCAAAACAGGGCCGCGCCCGGATTACGCTTGCTGCCTCGGGCAAACGGCAGAATTGCGGCTGAGCCTCCTGACTGCTCTTCGCAACTTCCATCCTAATGGGATCGAATCCCACATTCAACTAGTTGTTAAAGATCGATTTGGGCTTAAAGCCCACAAATCGGACAGAGGCCAGCATATCCAGACCGTCCCCCCATCGCAAACGTGTGAGGGGCGCTTTTGAAAAAAAGAGCGATAAAGAAATTGCTCGGCTCGAAGCGGACGCCGGCTAGCCGAACACCTGCTTCAGACGCTCACGCACTTCGGCGGAGGACAAGCGGGCTGAGGCCGCCTCGACGATCTTCTGCACCAGCGGGTCGTGTTCAATCGCCAGGCGGTCCTGAAAGAGTGCGGCCACCGCGTCGGGCAGAAACCGCGTGCGCTGCGCGAATCCGTACTCATCGCCCCGACGACGGTTCGCGAAGTAGTAGCGCTGCGGATAACAGACGAAGAGGCGATTGCGAGCCCGCGTGAGGGCGACGTAAAAGAGTCGTCGCTCTTCTTCGATCTCCTCGGGCGACGTGGTGGCCATGTCGGAGGGGATGTTGCCGTCCGCCGCATGAATCACGTAAACCGAGTCCCATTCGAGCCCCTTGGCCGAATGGATTGTGCTCAGGATGACATAGTCCTCGTCGAGCAGCGGGTCGGCGGCGAGTTCTTGCGTCGAAGCGGGCGGGTCGAGGGTGATGTCCGCGAGAAATTCCGAACGATCGTTAAAACGCCCAGCCACGATCTCGAGCTGCTCGAGGTCGCGTAACCGCGCCTGCGCGTGATCCATCCGCTGCTCCAACAACGGCGCGTAAAGCGTGCGCACGCGATGCACCTGGCTGGCCAGCAATTGGCTCTGCGCCTCTGGTGCGGCCAGGCCGATCATCATCTCGACGAGCGCGGGCCAGGTATCGCCTGCTTGGGCGGGTGGCGAAAAATCCTTCCACACGCGGAAGTCGCCCCGCGCGTCGACAAGCTTCGCCATCAACTGAGCCGCCTTCTTCGGCCCGATTCCGGGAACCAGCTGCAACATGCGGGCGCCGGCCAGCGTGTCTCGCGGGTTCTCGGCCAGTCGCAGAAAGGCCAGCAAATCCTTCACATGGGCCGTTTCGATAAACCGCAGGCCGCCGTATTTTTGAAACGGGATATTCCGCCGCGCCAGCTCGAGTTCGAGATCGAGACTGTGATGACCCGCGCGAAACAAGATTGCCTGTCCTTTGAGGGGCGTGCCTGTTTCCCGCGCGCGGAGCACCTCTGCCACGACGAACTGCGTTTGTTCCGCCTCGTCCTGGCAGTGGACCAGTTCCGGCAGCAAGCCGTCCTTGCGATCGGTCCAGAGGTTCTTGCGAAAGCCCTCCTGAGCCTGGGCCATCACGGCGTTCGTGGCATCGAGGATCGGCTGAGTGCTGCGGTAATTTCGCTCGAGCGCAAGCACCGTTGTGCCGGGAAACTGGTCAGGAAAGTCCAGGATGTTGCGCACGGTGGCGGCGCGAAACGAATAAATTGACTGGGCATCGTCGCCGACTACGGTCAGTCCCTGCCCGCTGGGGGCGAGGCCTCTTAAGATCTCGGCCTGCAAGGCGTTAGTGTCCTGGTATTCGTCGACCAGGACCGCGTCGAACCGCGAGCGAACGAGCGATGCCGTTTCGGGCTTGCTACAGAGGGCGTGCCAGTAGAGCAGCAGATCGTCGTAGTCGAGGACGGCGAGCGTCTCTTTGCGGTCGACATACGCGTGAAAGAGGCCCTTCAAGGCGTCCAAGTGCATCCGGCACCAGGGGAACGCCGTATCGAGCACATCGACGAGCGGCTTCTGGCAGTTGACACAACGACTGTAGATATCGAGGCACGTTCCCTTGAGCGGAAACCGCGTCTTCGAGTCGCCCAAACCGCGCGCGGCGCGTTCCTCCTGCATCAGATCCTCGGAATCGCTCCGGTCGAGAATTGTGAACGCGCGGGGCAGACCGACCGCGTCAGCGTGGAGCCGAAGGAGCCGCGTGGCGACCGCATGGAAGGTGCCGCCCCAGATCCGACGGGCAACCGGGCCGGCGTTGTTGCTTCCCGGCTTTCGACCCGCTCGCTCGATGATGTGATCGACGCGGCGAAGCATTTCTGCCGCCGCGCGGCGGGTGAACGTCAACAGCAGGATGCGGCCCGGATCGGTGCCGCGTGAGACGAGCCACGCCACGCGATGGGCCAACGTGGCCGTTTTACCCGTGCCTGCTCCGGCGATAATCAACAAGGGCCCGTCCGCATGACCGGCGGCGGCCCGCTGCTGCTCATTCAGTTCGGCCAGAATGGGATCGGGTTCGTGGGTAACCGTCATTGGCGCAGATCTTCGCTCGAGTTCCACTCGATCAGGCCGATCGCACCTCCGCCGTGAGGCGCGCCCCCCGTTGATCGCGACCGGCATCGTCCCTCGGGAACTGTATAATGACTCCCCGAATCCCCTTTCGGGAAGGGAGCCAGCGCCGGATGAACGAACCAACTGGGTCGCTCGAAATCGATTGTCGCACAGTCAACGCGCGGCTGGAGGCCGGTGAGCCGCTGGTTTTGCTCGATTGCCGCGAACCCGACGAACATGAATTTGTGCGGTTGGCGGCGTCCCGCTTGTTGCCGATGAGCGAGCTGATGCTGCGAGTGGGCGAGCTTGACGAACTGCGGGATGGCGAAATCGTCGTTTATTGCCATCACGGCGTCCGCAGCCGCCAAGTTGCCAATTGGCTGCGCGGCCGCGGTTTTCCGCACGTGCGTAGCCTCGCCGGCGGCATCGACCGCTGGTCGCAAGAAGTCGATCCGACGCTCCCGCGATATTGACCGCGACTTCTGGTGCGATTCTTCCCAGCGCCTTTGGCGTGCGGGATCGCTTTCGCCGCGTCAGTCGCGGCCGTCGGGGTTCGGCTCCCCGAGCGCCACGGACGAATCGTCGCGGGCGGCGAGTTCGGCCGGCGTCCCGGAAAACAGGTAAACGCCCCCGCTGCCCTCCGAACTCCACAGCGAGCAGGCGATTTGTTTCCCATCGGGGGCGACGGCCAGATGCCAATCCGCCGCGTGAGCGGCCGCGTCGGCCGGCAGCGGTAGCGTGAAGAGCGGATTGCGGTCCTGGACGTCCCACAGTTGCACCGCCCGTAACTGCCGCGAGACCAGGATCAACAGGCGACCATCGGCGGAGAAGGCCAGGGGGCCGACGTCGCGGCCCAGCCCCGATAAAAATGCCTGCTCCTTGCCCGTTTGCGGATCCCACAGCTCGACTCCACCGCACGAGCCAATCGCCAGCAGATTCCCGACGGGAGAGAATTGCAGCGCCCCGGTTCCCCCACGTTCTCCGAGCCGATTGGGAAGCAAACTGCCGGCCGAGATTTGGCATCAGCGCCGTCAGCTGCGAGCCCCGAGCGGCCACGGCTGACAGATTTCCATCTGCGGAAACCGAAAAGCCCGATTCGTGCACTCCGGCGGCGGCGAAATACGGATCCGTAATCGAGCGGAGCTTGGTCCCGGTTTCCGGATCGAAGACGTCGATCGCCGAGTTCTGGGCGCCATTCTCCAAAACGAGCAGCGAACCGTGGGCGTCGAACGTGACGAACGAGGCGGTGCTGTTAGCGGCCAGCGGAATCTTGAGTCGGCTTTCGCCGGTGGGCGGATCGAAAACCTCGACCTTGCCGGGCATGCCCACGACGAGCTGTTTCCCATTGCGGGAAAAACAGGCCGCGTGTCCGGTCACGCCGGGGAGGTCGCGCACGAGACGGGGCTGCGTCAGCGATACGTCCCAAATCTGCAAGCGGTCGTCGACGTGTTTCGGACAGCGCTTCGCGATGGCCAGCCGTTTGCCGCCCGGCGAAAAGGCGAGCGGAATGGCCGATTGGGCAGACTCGCAACGGGTCACCATCGTCCATTGCGGCGTGATCGACGCGTCCCAGACATCGACGGTTCCGTCGCGGGCCGACGTGATGAGCTGCGTTCCATCGGGCGAATAGGCAACACACCATAAGCCGACCCCGACGACTTCTCCGTTGGGCAGGGTGTGCCGACGGATCGGCGCGGCTTGCCAACCCCGTCGACTGGCGACATCCCAAAGCCGCAGCGAGCCATGTCCGTCACAGGAGGCGAGCTGCCCGCCATCGGGGGAGAAGGCAATCGACTCGATGTGGTCGAAGTGATCGGAGAACGTGGCATAACATCCTCCGCTGTGCACGTCGTCGATATGGATCGTCCCGCCGCCGCCGCAGGCGATCAGGTTGGCCACGGGGCTGAAGGACGCGCAGTGGTTTTCGGTCGTTTCGCGCTCCGAGCGATAGACCATTCCAGGCATTTCCCAGAGCCGAACGGCGTGGTCGTTGCCGATGGAGGCCAGCATGTAGCCGCTCATGCCCCAAGCAAGCGATTCAATCCGCTTGGCATGGGCGCGCACCGACTTGACGAGCTTTCGTGTTGTTAGGTCCCAAAGCGTGAGCACACCCAGATCGTCGCCGGAAACGATCACGTTCCCGACAGGACTAAAACGCACCGCGACGACCTCGCTTTGATGCCCGGACAGCGTGAACAGCTCCTTGCCCGTCGCGGCATCCCAGATCTTGACATTGTGGTCGTCGCTTGCCGTGGCGAGCAGGCGCTGGTCCGGGGAGAAGTCGACCCAGTTGACTTCGCTTTTGTGTCCCGTGCAAACGCAGATCGGCTCACGGGTCTTGGCGTTCCAAACACGGGCCGTTCCGTCGCCCCCGGCAGTGGCAAAGCGGCTGCCGTCCCGAGAAAAGACGACAAAATAAACGTCGCTTGGGTGGGCTTTGAAGCTGGCGATCCGGTTCAACGTGCCCACCGACTCCGCCGGATGACAAAGCCGCCAGGCGTAATGCCAGCCGAATCCCCGGCGGTCGACGTCGCCCGGCTTGGGCTTGTGACGCTCGAGCAGCGCCGTCATCTCGTTGCCCACGTTGGGGTTGTCGCGCAGCCGCTCGGCATTTTCGTGCCAGAGATTGAAGGCGCTATGCACGTCGGCCATCACGGCCGCATCGCTGTCGGCGACGGAGGCACCCGCCCCGATGTCGCGCGTGCTCTTCGGTCCGCGGAGATACAGCCCCAACATGAGCAACACGACGACCCATCCCGACAGTGCGAACGACAGCCGGATCGATCGCTTCGGCAGGCCGATCGTATTACCGAATCGGTACAACAAACCCTTGCGCGGCGCTCGCACGGGTTCGCCGGCCAAGAAGCGGTGGAGGTCGTCAGCGAGCTCCGCCGCCGTTGCGTAACGCTCGGTCGGCAGCTTCTCCAGGCACTTCAGGCAAATCGCGTCGAGCTCGGCCGGCACGTCGCGACGCGTGGCGCGCACGGAAACCGGGGGATCGACGAGCACCTGTTTCAGCACGTCGGCCGACGACATCCCTCGAAACGGCGGCTGCCCGGTGAGCATCTCGTAGAGAATCGCCCCGAGCGAATAGATGTCCGATTGCGGTCCGAGCTCCGAGGCCGTGCCGACGGCCTGCTCGGGTGCCATGTACGCCGCCGTCCCCAGTACGAGTCCCGTGCGTGTCCCTGTCATTTCGGTGTCGAAGTCGAAGGCCTTGCAGATCCCGAAGTCACCAAGCTTCGGTGTGTAGGGGAAGACCTTGAAGATGCCGCTCATTCCCGGATCGCTGAGTCCTTCCAAGACATCGTCGGGGGAATCTCCGAAATGCGGCTTCAGCAGGACATTGGCGGGCTTCAGGTCGCGATGCAGCACATTCTGTCGATGGGCGTGCTCGAGTCCGCGGGCCAGGCCAAGCAAGACCCACGCGGCAACATCGGCCGGGATTTTTTCCGGCTGCTCTGTGAGCCACTTCGACAGCGACGGACCGTTGCACAGTTCCTGCGCGATGTAGCAGACGGCCGACTCAAAACCGGCGTCGTACACCTTAATGATGTTGGGATGATCCAGCGCGGCGACGACCTGCGCTTCTGCGACAAACCGCCGTCGCATCTCCTTGGAGCGAAGGACCTCGGGTCGCGGCAGCTTGAGGGCCACCAGCCGGCGGAGTACCCGGTCGTTGGCTCGGAAAACGACGCCGTGCCCGCCGCGGCCGATCTCATCCAGGATCTCGAAACGGCGAATCTTGAGGGCGGCAACCCTCACGTCACCGGCGTTTCCGCTTTCGGAAAACGGGTAAGTTCGAGTCTCGAGGCAGTTGCCCTGCGACGAGGGCTCAGTGCCATCGGTTTGCGACTTGGCGTCGCGGCCTTTGGGCGTCACGCGCTCGTCCCGGAGGAACCGAACAGAACGGAACGGAGATGGTTTATAAGCGCGAATCTGAGTATGGGGCGGCGCTGATTACCCGTCAATTAGGGTAAACCCCGGCCCCCTACCCACCTGGCGGGGCCCAAAACCAGGCTTTGGTCGGAAATCGGCCACTAATCAAACCCCGACGGGGTCGCGAAAGATCGCTCAATTCTCGGATCCACGCGACGAGACTCGGACTTAGCGATAGACCGCCTGGATCACCAAGGCAGCGCCGATTGCCAACAGGCCCAGATAGACGTAGCGAAAGAACTGATGGCCGCTGAGACGATGGTTGATGGCCCGCCCGATCACGATCGCGACCAGCACGCCCGGCAGCGAGCGCATCAAATAGCCTGTGACTTCGGGCACCCAGAGCCCGACGGCCCAATAGCCGATCAGTCCCAAGAGACTGGCCGGCAAGAAATAGCCTTGGAGGGTGGCGCGAAAGTGCTGCGGTGACCAGCGTCGCAGCGACCCATAAATCACCAGTGGCGGAGCATTCATGCCGTACGCCCCACCCAGGATTCCCGAAAAAAACCCGCAGCCCAGGAGCCACCAGCGATGATCATGTTCCAGGTGCAGCTTCAGGCGAGCCGTGAGCGAGTACAGCGAGAATCCGGCGATCACAATACCTAGGATGAATTTGACGAGATGATCGTGCACTCGCGTGAGCAGCAGCAGACCAAGCGGAATTCCCAAGAAGGCAGCAAGCACCAGTCCGGCCGCACTGCGCATTTCGATCTTACGCCAGTCTTGCGCCACAATGATTCCGGCGATAATGACCGATACAGCCACGGCGAGAGGGGCTGCGACGGCGACCGGCAGACGCAGCGACAGGAGAGGAACTGCAATCAGCGCTTCGCCGAAACCGAACGACGAGCGAATCAGGGTCGCGAAGAAAATGACGACGATGACATGGACGGTGGTCGCATCGAACACCGGGCGGGTTCCTGGGTGGTGGCTGTGGAGGGCGGCTCAAACTCTTGGTCGCGGGGTCAAACGGCCGCGTTTCGAGCGGATCGTGCGACAAGATCGATGAAGCGGGGGTAGGCGTCGTTCCACGCTGCCGTCGCACGCGGCTCGTAAGTTTTGAGTGTGCTCGACTCACGAACGACTTGGCGCAGGTCGGCGAGGCACTTCAGTTCGCCTCGCGTGCGAGCCTGAATCAGCACATTGCCCAAAACCGTGGCTTCGACCGGGCCGGTGATGACGGGGCGGCCGCAGGCGTCGGCCGTCAATTGGTTGAGCGCCTCGTTTTGGCAGCCGCCGCCGACGATGTGCAACACCTCGATGCGCGTGCCAGTCAACTCCTCGAGCCACTCGAGCACCATCCGATATCGGAACGCCAGGCTTTCGAGAGCGCAGCGGATGAGCGCGCCCTCGTCCTGTGGGACCGGTTCGCCGAAGTCGCCGCACCACTTTTGCAGGGCGGAGGCCATATCGTCCGGTTTGAGAAAGGCGCGATCGTCGGGATTCACCAGCGATCGCAACGGGCGCGCCTGACCGGCCAGCCGAGTGAGTTCGGCATAGTCGTAGCTCTTACCCCGTCGCTCGAAGGATCTGCTTGCATTCCTGCACGAGCCACAGACCCATGATGTTTTTGAGCAAGCGGTAGGTGCGATCGATGCCCCCCTCGTTGGTGACGTTGAGCTCGAGGGCCCGCTCGCTCAGCACCGCCTGTTGCACCTCGACGCCCAACAGCGACCAGGTGCCCGAGCTGATGTACGCCCAATTCGGCGTGCCGGTCGACTGCGTGGGGACGGCGGCGACGGCTGCTCCCGTATCGTGCGTCGCCGGAGCGACGACTTCGATCCGCTTGAGCCCGGTGCGGGCGGCCAGACCGTCGCGGAGTTTGCCGAGCTGGGTGCCGGGCGGAACGACGTCGGGAAAGATCGCCGTAGGCAGGCCGAATCGCGCGAGCAGATCGAAGGCCCAGCGGTGGTCGATCGCATGGAAGCACTGGGTCGTCGTGGCATTCGTGAACTCGATCACGCGGCTGCCGCAAAGACACCAGTGGAAAAAGTCGGGCATCAAGAGCAGGCGATCGGCGGCGGTCAACAACTCGGGATTAGACCGCTGAAAGGCGAGCAACTGAAAGAGCGTGTTGAACTCCATGAACTGCAGACCGGTCTGCGCGAAGATTTCTCGCTTGGGCACTCGCCCGAAGGCGTGCGCCAGGGCGCCGTCCGTTCGCGAATCGCGATAGTGGAACGGCTGAGCGACGATCTCGCCGTTTCGCGATAAGAGAACATAGTCGACGCCCCAGGTGTCGACGCCCACCGACACGATGTCGTCGCCGAATTTGCTCGCCGCTCGGCTCAGCCCGTCCTGAATTTCGGACCAGAGCCGCAGAACGTCCCAACGCAAGGTCGTACCGAGTGAGATGCCTCCGTTGGGGAAACGATGAATCTGCTCGAGTCGCACGCGGCGGCCGTCGAACAGGCCGGCCATCACGCGGCCGCTTTCGGCTCCCAGGTCGACTCCCAGATAACAGGCTTCAGCCATCTATTTCTTGCCGAGCTTGCGTTGTTGGGCGAAGAATTCTTGCAGCAGTGCTCGCGATTCTTCCTTGAGCACGCCGCCAATCACCATCGCCTGATGATTGAGCCGGATGTCACTGGTCAACTCAAAGAGCGTATGACAGGCACCAGCCTTGGGATCGGTCGCTCCATAATAGACTCGCGGCAGCCGGGCCTGAACGATGGCCCCCGCGCACATCGGACACGGTTCGAGAGTGACATAGAGCGTGCAGTCGAGCAGGCGCCAGGAGCCGAGCGTTTGCGCGGCCTGCGTGATTGCAATCATTTCGGCATGAGCGGTCGGGTCATTGAGGCTCTCGCGTTGGTTGCCGGCGGTCGCGATCACCCGATCTTCGTGGACGATGACGGCCCCAATCGGCACCTCGCCCGCTTCGAAGGCGGAACGTGCCTCGCCGAGCGCGGCTTGCATCCAGCGCTCGTGCGGTTGCAACGGATTGGCGAACGGCTCGTATTCCATGTTTGGTTGCCAACTATTCTAACGCGAGTACCAGACGATCAGCCGTTCCAGATCGTCGTCGTGAGTCAAGAGGCGGATGCGTCGTCGCGAGGAGCGGCTTCCCAACACAGGCGAATAACCGTGATGGTGATCGGCGATTGCCAGCGCACGGGCCACGTCGTCGGTAACCAGCTGGTTGCGCGAATCGCTGGCCGCCAGCCAGCGAGCGAGCCACATGACGACCGGGTAAACAATCGCGAGGCTGTAGAGCCCCTCCACGAGTGGCACGTCGTAGTAGGCCGGCCCGCAAAAGTGCAGCCCCTGCACCTTGACGCGAAAATACCGCGTGAGCATCGCGTCGGTTTCGGGACTGAGTCCGCCGAACGCTTCCTCGAGTGCTGCAAACGCAACGTCTCGGAACGCAGGCTGCAAGGGAGTTGCGGTGCCGCTGCCACGAGCGAAGGTCAGGGCGGCCTTAAAGAGTTGCAAGCGACCGCGCCAGCCTCGGGCGGCATCCTCGAAGGTGTCGCGTCGTGCGTAGTGAGCGGCCAGCATGCGAAATTGCAGCCGTCCGGCCCGGCTGGGCGGCTCCGCCTTTTTTCCATCGGGCTCCGAGCGGGTGGCTCCGGAGATCAATTCCAAAAATTCCACCAGTCGGCTGCCCTGGATGGCGGCGAAGTTGGCCTCATGAATTGTCCGCACGAGTGAGACGGCCTGCAGCAGACGCGTGGTCAACGGCGTCCCTGTCTCGGCAAGCACATCGTCGATCGCCTGCACGAAGCGGGTGAAGTCGGACCAGTCGACTCGGGTGCGAGGGGAAATTCGAGGCGGCTCGATTCGGTCCGCGTGGGCCGGCACAACCTGGGCGGCAAGCGATTTGAGGGCATCCAATTGCTTGCCCACCGGCATCCCCCGGTTGGCGACGACCGAGGGACAACTGAATCGCAGGCTCACCGCAACCTTGCGGCCGCCCGGATGAAACGCGTACGGATAGAGCTGGCAAGGCAGCGGCTTGGCCTGCTCGCCGAACTTCGCATGAATCCGGCACAGTCCCTGCTCGTTCAAGAAAACGCAGGCGCCGTCGGTCCGATGGGCCAGGCGATAGCGCTTCTTCCAAGGCGGTCCGGCGAACCAGACGATTTGCGCCTGGTCTGCGCGGATCCCGTCGGCGGCCGTCCATTTCTGGTCGACGATCCGTTGCCGTTCCTCCGCCGTGATCTCAATGAGATGCTGCCGGCAACAGCCGCCGCAATTGTGGCAGCTCCAGTTCTGGATGATCGGCAGTTGAAGCGGAGCGGCCATGCGAAAGGAGTCGTGCGAAGGGAGTCGGACCGTTGGGCGAGGCCGCCCACGCGGTCAATGCCGCCGTGCCGGGCTGCGCTCCGCGTGCTCGGTCGGCTGCTTGTCGGAACGCTCGAAGACGAGGGGATGATCGGAATTGCTGTCGGCGACGCGGAGTGCGATCCGCCCGTTGAGCACGTCGCGGAGAAGCTCGCCGCAAACTTCCGCCCGCCAACCCTGCAAGATGCGCGGGGGTTGTCCCTTACCGCCAGATTGATGCCAGCGGACGAGATCACGCAGATCGGCCGAGGTGCCCACGAGAGTTTTCGCGACGTTTTGGGCGGTGCACTGATTCATGAGCGCGATTCCCAAGAGCTGCCCGACGACGTGCTCATCCGAATCGACTTCCAGCCCAGCCGGCCGAGGCGAGGGCGGCAGCTCGTCTTCGGGGATTGCCAGCGCCCGTTCCACTCCGGCCAGAATCTGCGGCCCCGAGCGGCGGAGATCGCTCCGGTTCATGTCGCGAGTGGCGAACAGATCGTCGATGGTCTTGGGCTGCCGCCGGGCCAGCTCGAGGATCAGATCATCCCGCAGAATCCGCCGTGGCGGACGGTTCCGATGTACGGCTTCTGCTTCCCGCCACAGCGACAATTCGCGGACGACGGCCATCTCTCGGGGCGACAGCTTGTGCAGCTTGGGGAGGCGGTGCCAGGCTTCGCGAACGTGCTCCGCGGCAATCTCATCCACCATTCGCCGAAACTCGGCATGCACCCATTCGAGGCGTCCGAGTCGAGCGAGCGAGGCCCGCTGTTTTTCCCAGATCGCCAGCACGTACTTCACGTCTTCCAGTGCGTATTGAATCTGAGCTTTGGTGAGCGGCCGATGATCCCAGTTCGTCCGCGTTTCTTTGCCGTGAATTCGCTTGTCGAGAACGCGGCTGACGAGGGTCGCATAACCGAGGGGGTAACTGCGGCTCCGCAGCCCCTCGGCCAGTTGCACGTCGACGAAGTTGCGCGGCGGCCGACCGGCAAAGTGCAGGCAAAAGCGGATCTCCGCCTGACCGCCGTGCGAAATCACCGTGGTCTCTTCGTCCACCATCAGTGCCCACCAGGCCGACAGATCTTTGACGGCCAATGGATCAACGGCAGCCAGCCGCTCGGCTGTGGCAAATTGCAGCAGGCAGAGGTGGGGATGATAGGTGTGTTCGGAGATGAACTCCGTGTCGAACGCGACGGTTCCCGCTTCGCGGATATGCTGGCAAAGCTCGGCGAATTGATCGGCGTCGGCGATCAGTGGGACGGTCATTCCTCGGCACTCATTGCCGCCAAGCGGCTGCAGCAGGGGACGGCCGAACACGAAAAACGCCATCGGCGGCCGCCTCATCGAACTATTGCATCCGCCGGAAGTTACCGCAAGGGGGGACGAAAATGTGGGTGGCTGGCCGCCCGCCGGATCGCCCCTTTTCCACTTTCGCCGTCGCCCAAAAGCCCAAACCGTGACAGCCCAGGGCGCTACTCGGAAGGCTCCTGCGGTTGCGCCGACTCGCTCGCACGCTTTTCCGGCGGAATCAGCCGATCGAGGATCCCGTTGACGAATTGGGGGGACTGGGCCGCACCGAAACGGCGGGCCAGTTCGATCGTTTCGTCGATCACGACGCGGTGGGGCGTGTCGGTAAAGAGCAATTCATAGGCACCCAGCCGCAGCGCATTGCGATCGGTCGGCGCCATCCGGGCCAGCGTCCAGTTCTCCGCCGCGGTGCTGATCAGCGCGTCGAGCTGCCCGCGGCTTTCACGGACCCCGGCGAACAGAGACCAGGCGAATGATCGCAGGTCGTCGTCGGGGAGCTGTTCGTGAATCATTTCGCGCACGGCGACCGCTGCGACGTCCGGATTGACGTCGATCTGATAAAGCATCTGCAGCACGACCTCGCGTGCCTTGCTGCGTCGCGTCATCGCGTCACACTTGCCGCAATCAAATGCGACCCAGTCAAATTCGGCCCGATCCAATCCGGCCCGATTCAATCCCGGGCTGCCCGTGGGGAATCTTCTTCAGCAGGTTCGCCATTTCCATCGCAGCGAGGGCCGCCTCGCTCCCCTTGTTGCCGCCCGTGCCGCCGGCTCGCTGCATCGCCAACTCCATCGTCGGACAAGTCAGCACGCCGAACAGAACGGGAACACCGCTGGCAACCGTCGTCTCCATGATGGCTCGGGACACCTGGTGATTGATGTATTCGTGATGGCTCGTTTCCCCTTGGACAACGACTCCCAGGCAACAAACGGCAGCGAATCCGCCGCTGCGCGCCAGACGATCGGCCACAAGGGGAATCTCAAACGCGCCCGGCACCCAAGCGACCGTGATCCGCTCATCGGGCACGCCGTGGTGCTTGAACGTCGCCAGCGCTCCGTCGAGCAAACGCCGCGTCACCATTTCATTGTACCGCGAGACGACGATGGCAAAGGCATCGTCGCCCGCAGTCAATTCACCTTCGAGGTGCTTGGGCATGTCGTCAGTCTTTCGGAGATCGCAGAGCACGTCGCGGCGAAATGAGGGAACGAGTGGCGCGTGCCCTGGGGCGCCACGAGATGCTGCCGACCCGGCCCGGTGGCAATCCCTCGACGGGCCCGCGCCAAGGGTTTGCCGATTTGACGCTGTCCGCCCGCCGACGTTCGCTCCCGTCAGCCTAGATTCATGCTCATCAGGAATTCTTCGTTCGTCTTGGTTCGACGCATCCGGTTGACGAGCAGTTCCATGGCTTCGACGGGATTCATGTCGTTGAGCACTCGCCGGAGGATCCAGACCCGGCGCAGCTCCTCTTCGTCCATCAGCAGTTCTTCGCGGCGGGTGCCCGACTTGTTGACGTCGATGGCCGGCCAGATCCGCTTTTCGACCATGCGGCGGTCGAGGTGCAGTTCCGTATTGCCGGTTCCTTTGAACTCCTCAAAGATGACCTCGTCCATCCGGCTGCCGGTGTCGACGAGGGCAGTGGCGATAATCGTCAGGCTGCCCCCTTCTTCAACCGCGCGGGCTGCCCCAAAGAAGCGTTTCGGGTGTTGCAGGGCGTTGGCGTCGACGCCGCCCGAGAGAATCTTGCCCGAATGGGGCACTTCGGTGTTCCAGGCGCGGGCCAGACGGGTAATCGAATCGAGGAAGATCACGACGTCCTGCCCGTACTCGACCATTCGCTTGGCCTTTTCGATGACCATCTCCGACACTTGGATGTGCCGGCTGGGCGGTTCATCGAACGTGCTCGAAATGACCTCGCTGTTGCGGCTCTTGACCTGCCGCTCCATTTCGGTGACTTCTTCGGGCCGCTCGTCGATCAGCAGGACGATGACGTAGGCGTCCGGGTGGGCCTTGAGGGTCGCCTTGGCCAGCTGTGAAAGCAGGATGGTCTTGCCGGCCCGCGGTGGAGAAACGATCAAACCGCGCTGTCCCATGCCGATGGGAGCGACAATATCCACAATCCGGGTGCTCAATTCGGTGGGGTCGGCGGCAAGTTTCAGCCGCTTCGAGGGATGCAGGGGTGTCAGATCGTCGAAGGACACGCGCTCGGCCAGCGTGTTTGGGTCCTGGCCGTTGATGGCCTCGACCCGCAGCAGGGCGAAGTAGCGTTCGTTTTCCTTCGGCGGCCGAATCTGACCGGCCACCGTTGCCCCCGTACGCAGGCCGAAGCGGCGGATTTGGCTGGGACTGACGTAAATGTCGTCCGGGCACGGGAGATAGTGGTAATCGGGGCTGCGGAGGAAGCCGAACCCGTCCGGGAGGATTTCGAGGGTCCCCTCGCCGAACATCAGGCCGTTCATCTTCGTCCGCTCTTTGAGGATCTTGAAGATGAGGTCCTGCTTCTTCAGGCCGGTGTAATCGCTGACCTGCTCCTTGCGCGAGAAGTAACAGTTCCTTCATCGTGAGCCGCTGCAGCTCGGCAATGTGGATATCGCTCCGCTTGATTTCCTCGTAACGGTCGTTGCCGGGAAATTCTTCGGGAGCGATGTCCTCGGTCGATTCCTCGAAGCCGGTGCCGTCCTGACCGTCCTGCTCGAAGTTGTCCTGCGCGTCGTCCTGGGGAAGGCGCGGTCGAGTCAGTTTTGCCATGGCGAGATCTTTCTCAAATGCAAGAAAATCAACATTCGCAAGGAGTGGTGTCGGATAGTCGAAGTGGGCGGGAACGCGTGAGCGATTCTTGATGGGAAATCGCCCCAGCGGGCGTCACGAATGTGCACGATTCGATTGCAAAGCAGCGCAGATTTGCATCACGACATTTTCAACAGGATTTCTTCGAGTTGACGGCCAGCGGCATCGACGGAACGAGAATTGTCCACGGCGAACTGCGTTTGGCTTCGTTTCGATTCCAACGAAGCCTGACTGGACTCCCGACGTTCGGTCTCCGCATCATCCCAACCGCGTAATTCGCGAAGTCGGGCCAGGCGCTCGCTGCGCGGCACGTCGATAAAGACCACCGCGTGGCATAAATCGTTCCAGCCCGCTTCAAAAAGCACGGCCGCATCGAGCAGCACCGCGCGTTTGCCGGCGGCCGCTGCCTCCGCGATTCTGTTGGCAAAAATCTCCCGGATTCGAGGATGGACGATCCGCTCCAAGTCGTCCTTCGCTGCTTGGCATTCGCGGCTAGCGCCGAAAACGACCTGCCCCAGCGCTTGGCGATTGATCTGACCGTCCGCATTGAACACAGGTTCGCCGAACCGTTTCCGGACGGCGTCCCGCACCGCAGCCGCAGTCAAGACTTCATGTCCGACCTGGTCGCCATTGATCAGCGACACGTCGTCGTGGCGGGCCGCTACCCAACGGGCAACCGAACTTTTACCCGAGCCGATCCCCCCGACAATTCCAATCACGGGAATGTGCGTGCGTTCTGACACGAACGAAACGGCGGTAGGTTGGGATGAAGAAACCGAGTGATCAACAATCCGTTGCGATTTTGGTCTGCCGTCGTGCGTTCCGATCGCACACAGACGAAAGAAATGCGGTGAGGAAAGCTCTTGCGCCTTTAATCGTCGCCAATCATATTGGGCCTGTCAACGATAAACGATTAAATTCGCCGGCGCGGGACGTCCCGTTCATTAAGAAATACTGAACCAAAAAAGCGACGCGACGTTTGGTTCGTCCCTCGGGCCAGGACACCCAACGTCGCCCGAGGAAATCGCGGCTGTTATCCTCATGAAATGATCACCTCGCAAACCGCGATGGGCGGAATGGTCGCGCTGGTTTGTCTCTACGGACTCTGGCGGCGCCGATGGTTCTTCGAGAACACGCGCAAGGGCCGGCGTTTGGCCCGCTGGTTCGGCGAATCGGCGGGATTACGCGTCCTCGTCGGGCTGTTGTTCGCGGGCATCGTTTTTGGACTGCTCTTAGCCTGCGACGTGATCCACCCGATGCGCTGGCCTCGACCTTAACAGCGAGGCGTTTAGAAGAGACGCACCTCGACTTGCCGGCCGACTTCGCCAAAGGTGCCTGCAGGAGTCGTTCTCTCGGCTCGAGTCGCGCACTGCAAGATCGGGGGGTTGCCGGCGCTCGTCAAGAAATCCGCAAAACTGACCTTGGTCGAATCGGGATTTTGTGGCTCAATGGAAAAAGGCGATTTTGCGCGAGCGGTGCGCGCGGCATACGTTCGATGCGTATCTGGGCGAACGACTGACCGGCGCCGTGCGCGGTGGGTCAAGTTTGCTGATCCGGTGCTTGCACCAATCGAGCGGACACAGTTCGTCGTTACGCCCAAGATCAAACCACATGCGCGGACGGAAGTTAGATGTTGTCGCCGGTCGAATCACCGCGACTCGGCTCGCGTTCGTCACGGTGGGACAAGTGGACCCGGCGGGACAACCTGAAGTGGACCCGGCGGGACGGGTCTCTCTCATTTGATATAAGGGGGAAGCGAAGATCTGGACCCACCGCGCCGGCCTGGGTGCGCTTCCAAAGTGCACGATCGGCGAGACCGTCCCGGAATTCGATGCGATCGAAGATCCCTCGCGTCACGCTTCGGGTTGGTGTGTCGCACGCGTAACCCGACGGGCTCGGACCGGTCGGCGTCGATTCGTTATCGCGAGGATTTGTCACCCGTGAGCCATGACGTGAACACATGCAGTTGGGTCTAATCAATTCCGCCTGGGCCCAGGCCGGTCGCGAAACCAGCTGGGGCATCCGCAAGACGAAAGAGATCGGCTTCGACACGATCGACATCTTCGCCGATCCGCTGGAGATTGACGCCCGCGAGCGGCGCCTGATCCGCGACGAGTGCAAGCGTCAACAATTGCCGATCGTCTCGGTTTGCTGCGTGGCCGTCGGCTTGATCGATTTCAACCCGAGCGTGCAGCGGTTTCACGTCGAACGCGCGAAGGCCTACCTCGACCTGGTTTACGAACTGGAAGCGAAGAACCTGTTGCTCGTGCTGGGTGAGTACATCTGGAACCGCGAGGTCATTCCGCCTGCCGAACAGTGGCGGACGGCGCTCGACAACTGTCGGCGACTGGCCGACCACGCTCAATCATTGGGACTCGCGATCGCGCTTGAATTGGAGCCGTTTCCCCTGTCGCTGCTCAATAGCGTCGACCGCATGGTCGCCTTCCTCGATGAGGCGAACCATCCCGCTCTCAAGGCGAACATCGACGTTTCGCATCTCCATCTCGCTCACGTCGGGCCGGAAGACGTCCGCAAGCTGCAGGGCAAAGCCATCCACGTGCACATCTCTGATTGCGACGGCAAGGTGCACGGCGATCTCCCGCCGGGACACGGTGTCGTCGACTTTTTGCCGTACTTGCGAGAGATCAAGGCCCTGCGGATCGACGGTGCAATCTCGATCGAACTAGAATACTCGCCCGAGCCCGACAAGGTGGAGGAGTGGGTCCGCGAAGCCTACGACGCGACCGATCGTCTGCTGGGCGCGGCCGCGCTGCGGGGCTGATCGCGCCGCTGCGAATCAGACACGGCAAATCACACACGGCGAATCAGACGCGGCGAATCACACGCGCTGCGGATCGCCGCCAAACGTCGACAACTCCTCCGTGACCGCTGCGACGGTTCGCAACAACTCGGCAATCGCGGACGGCGGCAGCTCTTGGCCACGATCGGTCGTTTCCAGCCGCTCGGCCAGTTCGCTCGCCTGCGTCGCGCCGAGCGTGCGGAAAGCGCTTTTAAACGTGTGCATGACGCGACGCACGGTGACCTCGTCGTGACGCGGGAGCGCGGAGTTCAGCTGTCCGATGAGCGTCGGCCATTCTTCGAGTGCGGCTCCTACGACCGAGAGCAGAAGTTCGCGATCCCCGCCGACGCTCTTGAGCGCAGCCGTCCAGTCCACGAGTTTGCCGTTCTCGACCGCGGACTTGTGCCCGTTCGCCTCGACAGCCGCCGCACGCGGGGCGGGCACTTCCGTATTCGAGACAGGCAAGGCCGTATCGCGCTCGAGAACGTCGCAGCCGCAGTCAGCGTCGTCGCTGCTGGAGAATTCGGCGATCGTGCGCGACAATTCGGGCGCACGCACGGGCTTCGAGATGTACCCGTCCATTCCAGCCTCCAAGCAACGCTCCCGGTCCCCCTTCATGGCGTGGGCCGTCATCGCGATGATCGGCGTACGGCGGTAGCCGGCCGCTCGCTCGGCCTCGCGAATCCGGCGGGTCGCCTCGAACCCATCCAGCTCCGGCATCTGCACGTCCATGAGGATCAGGTCGAAATTGCGATCGGACAGAGCGCGATCAACAGCCTCCTGGCCATTGATTGCCACGACCGTGGTGTAGCCCCATTTGGAGAGCAGGCCGATTGCCAGCTTCTGATTGGGAACGCTGTCTTCGGCCAGCAGAATTCGCAGCGGTCCGCTGGCCGGAGCGGAGGCGTTCTGCTTGTCGGACTCGAGGGTGGGAGCCGCAATTCCCAATCCCTCCATCAGCGCGTCGTAGAGTTCGGACTGTTTCACTGGTTTGACCAGCTGTGCCGCGATCCTCAGTTTCTTGCCGAGGGCCGCGTCGCCCGTCCGCGTGGCCGACGTGAGCATGATAAATACCGTCGATTGCAGAGCCTCGTCGCGGCGGCAGCGCTCGACGAACCCGAAACCGTCGACGGCCGGCATATTGACGTCCGACAAAACGATCGGAATGGGACGGCCCGACCGCACCGCGTCCTGCAACAGTTCGTAAGCCTCCTCCGCGCCGGTGGCAGAGACGGGAACCATTCCCCAGTTTTGCAGGACCTCGTCGAGAATCCGCCGATTGGTGGCGTTGTCATCGACGACGAGAACCTTGGTTCCCAAAATCTGCGTCGGGCGGCCGCGGCCGGGGACGGGCGTCGTCGCGTCGGGAATGTCGAAAGTCGCCATGAAGTGAAACGTGCTGCCATGCCCCGGTCGGCTCTCGACCCAGATCTTGCCCTCCATCAGCTCGATCAGGCGCGAAGAAATTGCCAGGCCGAGCCCTGTGCCGCCGTAACGGCGAGTCATCGAGGCGTCGGCCTGCTCGAAGGCCTTGAAGATCGATTCGAGCTTCTCCTGAGGAATGCCGATGCCCGTGTCGACCACGCTGAATTGCAGCTTCGCTCGGCCGAAACTGTCGCCGGCCGAATGGACGTCCAGAACCACTTCGCCCCGCGGCGTGAATTTGACCGCGTTGCCGACGAGGTTGGTCAGCACTTGCCGCAAACGCACGCGGTCGCCGACGACCTTTTCTGGCGTATCCGGCGCAATCCGACAGGCAAGCTCGATCCCCTGTCCATGAGCGCGGACGGCGAGCGAGCGGACGGTGTCTTCGACCGTTTCGCGGAGGTTGAACGGGGCGGACTCTAGCTCGAGCTTGCCCGCCTCGATCTTGGAGAAGTCGAGGATGTCGTTGATAATCGCCAACAGTGATTCGGCCGAGTCGCGAGCCGTCTCCAGGTGCTGCCGCTGGTCACGAGTCAGCTCGCTATCGAGCACGAGGTCGGTCATGCCCAACACGGCATTCATCGGCGTGCGGATCTCGTGGCTCATGTTGGCCAGGAACGTGCTCTTAGCGCGGCTGGCGGCCTCCGCTGCCTCCATGGCCGTCCGCAGCGCTTGCTCCATCTCTTTCCGTTGGCTGATATCGATGGCGATGCCGAGAATGGCCGGCTGGCCGTCGTATTCGATGGGCGTGGCCGAAAAGTCGACCCACAAGTTTCGGCCGTCCTTGGCGACGAGACGAATCTCGTAGCGAGATTCCACCGGTTCGCCCCGCTGACGGGCGACGCTGCGTTCCATCACCTTCTGACGAAATTCCGGATGCACGTAATCGAGAAAGCTGAGGTGGATCAGCTCCTCGCGCGTGTAGCCCATGATCGTTTGCGACGTCGGATTGACGTAAGCGTGGCCCGTGCCCTGGAAGATCGCCACCATTGCCGGCATCGTGTCGGCCATCGTGCGGAAGCGGTGCTCGCTCACCCGCAGGGTTTCCTCTGCCTTTTTCCGCTCGGCGATTTCCTTGGCGAGTTCTTCCGGTTTGCGCAGGGCCAGGATCCGCGGAATGACGGGGATCAGCGAGATGACGGCCGCCCAGCACAACGCGGCCGTCAACACGTGCAACACACCCAGAAAGCGATAAACGGGCCACCAGAACATCAGCGCGTTCATCAGGTGGAGCGTGCCGCCGGCGAAGAGGAACCCCTCGAAAATCCAGAAGGCACGCGAGACCCGGGCGTTTTTCCGGCGGAGAATGTAGTAGTTGAGCGCGATCAGCGTGGTGGTGAACGCCGCCCAGGTCGCCAGGGCGGCGATCACGTGCACTGTCACCAGGCCCCCGCTCCAGGCAGGGGAGTTCCCGTGGTGAAAACCGGCGGTGCGAAACAGCGAAGAGAAAAAGTCCAGCACGTCGCGTCACCTTGGAGGCAACAGCCCTACTGCATCGCCCGAACGTCGCCAGTGCGAAGTGACTATCGGAATGAACGTCCGTTGCTGCGGAATGGTCGGGGCTGATTCGACGCTGAGACCCGCGGGCCAAAGCCCGTTCCTTATATTTTCACCGCTATGGACGCTACCGGCAAACGTCCCCGATGAAAATTCATCCAATCGCTCGGGTGTCCGTAATGGAGAACCGTCCGGGCCGCTGACCAACTGGCGTTGAAACGCTATGATCAGCGTGGAATCAACAAGGAAGCAAACCTCATGAGTGAACACCGTGTCGAGCACGACTCGATGGGAGACGTCAACGTGCCTGCCCGCGCTTATTACGGCGCGCAGACCCAGCGCGCGGTCGAGAATTTTCCGATTTCGGGCACCGGCCTGCCCGCCGAGCTGATTCACGCGCTGGGACTGGTCAAATGGGCAGCGGCAATCGCCAACCGCGATCTGGGCAAGCTCGACCAACACTGGGAAAAACCGGCTCAACGACAAGCAGATCGAAGCCCTGTTGGCCGCCTCCCGGGAAGTGGCCCAGGGCAAGTTCGACGACGAATTCCCGATCGACGTCTACCAAACCGGCTCGGGCACCTCGAGCAACATGAACGCCAACGAGGTGATTGCCAATCGGGCCATCGAGCTGCTGGGCGGCGACCGCGTTCGGAACGGAAAAGCCGATCCATCCGAACGATCACGTCAACATGGGGCAGAGCACCAACGACATGTTTCCCACCGCCATTCACGTGGCGGTCGCCGTCGAAATTCGCAAAGAGCTCGTCCCAGGGCTCAAGCGGCTGGGCGACGAGTTGGCCGCCAAGGCAAAGGCCTGGGACAAGATCATCAAGATCGGCCGCACGCACCTGGCCGACGCCACGCCGCTACGACTGGGTCAGGAGATCGGCGGACTCGCGCGGCAGCTCGCGCTGTCCGTCGAGCGAGCTGAGCGGGCCGTCGCGGCCGTACTGGAACTGCCGGCCGGGGGCACCGCGGTCGGCACGGGCATCAACACCCATCCGGAATTCGGCCGCCGAGTCGCCGCGGCCCTGGCGAAAGAAACCGGCGTCCCCTTTGTCGAAGCGGCCGACCACTTCGAGGGCAATGCGCAGCGCGATGGGCTCGTCGAATGCCACGGCGAACTGCAAGACCATCGCCACCACGCTATTCAACGTGGCCAACAATATTCGCTGGCTAGGATCGGGACCGCGTTGCGGCTTCTTACGAAGTCAAACTTCCCGACCGCCAGCCGGGCAGCTCGATCATGCCGGGCAAGGTCAACCCGGTGATGTGCGAAAGCCTGATGCAGGTGGCCGCGCGCGTGATCGGCAACGATCAGACGATTACGGTCTGCGGCGCGGCGGGCGGGCAGTTTCAGCTCAACATCATGATGCCCGTGATGGGCGCGGTCACGCTCGAAAGCGTGCGGTTACTCGCCAAATCCTGCGACGCCTTCGTGGATTTCTGCGTCCACGAGATGGAAGCCAACCCCGACGCGTGCGAAGCGTCGGTCGAAAAGAGCCTGTCGATGGTGACCAGTCTCAATCCGCTCATCGGCTACGAGAAGGCGGCCCAGCTGGCGAAGGAAGCCTTCAAGACGGGCAAGACCATCCGCGAGCTGTGCCTCGAGAAACAGATTCTGCCGGAGAGCACGCTGAAAGAGGCGCTCGACCCGTTCGGCATGACCGAGCCTCACGCCTGAGATCGCATTGGAGAGGACGCATCCCGTGGAACGCACGCAACGACAGCAGGCCGTGGATCGGCGTCGGTTCTTACAAAGTGCGCTGGCTGCCGGCACGGCAATTCCTGCCGCGCAGCTGCTTACTCGCTCGGCTGTTGCCGCGACGCGAACCAAAAGCCCCAACGAGCGGCTCAACCTGGCGGTCATCGGGCTCGGGCCGCGGGGCTTGGACAATCTCCGCGAGGTGTCGTCGCAAAATATCGTCGCGCTCTGCGACGTAGACGCAAAGCGGCTCGAGGCGACGGCCGCCAAGCATCCGGACTCCAAGCGATTCGACGACTTCCGCCACGTGCTCGATCTTAAGGGTCTCGACGGCGTGGTGGTGGCGACGCCCGATCACAACCACGCGATCGTCGTCGTGAGCGCCCTCAAACGGGGACTGCCCGTCTATAGCGAGAAACCGCTCACCAAGACCGTGCACGAGCTACGGACTCTTGTGGCCGCGGCTGTCGCCGCCAAGGTGCCGACGCAGACCGGCAACCAAATTCATGCGGGGCAAAACTACCGACGGGCTGTCGACATCGTCCGTGCGGGCGTGCTCGGACCGATCGGCCGCGTCTACATCTGGCAAAAGAGCAGCGTCAAGCCGATGAAGCTGACGAAGAACGCCCACGTGCCGGCCGGGCTCGACTACGATCTCTGGCTCGGCCCCGTCGCCTACCGTCCATTCGATCCGGCCTTCTATCACTTCGACTGGCGATACTGGTGGGACTTCGGCGGCGGGCATCTGGCCGACTTCTGTTGCCATTACATGGACGTTCCCTTCTGGTCGCTCGATCTCAAACATCCCGAAACGGTCCACGCCTGGGGCAAGAAGACGCACGACGGCGACAACCCCATGCCCGACGCGATGCGTGTCGAGTACAAATTTCCAGCCCGCGGCCAACAACCTCCTGTCCACCTGACCTGGTACCAGGGGAAGTACAAACCGGAATGGATCGATGTCTATGGCAAGACTTCGGCCGTGCTGTTCGAGGGTGAAAACGGTCGGCTGCTCCTGGACTACCGGACCCGCAAGCTCTTCCTCGAACCGGGACTCGATGAGCCCAAAGTGGCGCAAGTGACCCCCAATTCGCCCGGTCACCACGAGGAATGGTTTCAGGCCATCCGCGGCGATGGGAAGACGTCGTCGCCCTTCGAGTACGGCGGCCTGCTGACCGAGGCGGGATTACTGGGCAACGTCTCTTACCGCGCGGGGCAAAAAGAGCTCGTCTGGGATGCGACGGCGGCCCGTGCAACGAACTGTCCCGGGGCCGACCAGTTTCTCGAGGTCCCGTATCGCAGCGGCTGGAACCTGTGAATGCGTCAGGCGGTTGCCGGCGCGGTGAGCCCGGCGTGCTCGGGCGGTTTCTGAATTCGGCCTTGGATGACCTGATAACCGATTGGGACTAAGAGCCGCGTCACCAGCATGTTGGCCGTCAGTCCACCGATGACCGCGATGGCCAGGGGCTGCTGCATCTGCGCCGGGCCCATGGCCCAACGCCAACGGAACGAGGCCGAAAATCGCCGTCAGGCTAGTCATCAAGATGGGCCGGAATCGCGTGCGGCCGGCGACCAGCAGAGCATCGTGCAATTCCATTCCGCTGGCCCGCAATTGGCCGATGTACTCGATCAGGATGATGCCGTTCTTGACGTCCAGCCCAATCAGCAGAATCGCACCCATGAAGGAGGAGACATTCAGTGGCGTATTGGTAATCCAGAGCGCGAAGAGCGCGGCGGCGAGCGAAATCGGCTGGGCCAAGAAGATCAAGAGAGGCAGAATCACGCTCTTGAACTGTAGTCCGAGCAGCAAGAACACGAGCGCCGAGGCGACAACCATCACCGTCAGCAGGCTGCTGAACGATTCCTGCGTTGCCCGATACGTGCCCGCCAGCTCCCAGCGGTAGCCCGGCGGAAACGAAATGTCGGCCATTTGAGCAGCGAGCGCCTTGTTAACTCCCGCCAGGTCGGCGCCTTCCTTGAGTTCACCTTGGACAGTGATCACCGGTTGCTGGTTCTCGCGCCATTTTTCGTTGGCGCTCCGCTTCAGCTCGATCGTGGCGAGGTTCTCCAGCGGTACGACGTTGAGCGAGCCGGGTGGCGGGGCGCTCGCGTTCGTGCCGGGGCCGGTCGCCGTCGGTGCGGCTGCCAGAAAGCTAATCGGGAGCTGCCCCAGGTCCTTGCGGTCGTAGCGCACCTTGTCGGGGTAGCGGACGCGGATCTTGGTCATCCGGTCCTGCTCGGGGAGAGTGGTCGCCACCTGGCCGTAGAGGGCCGCGTTGAGCTGTGCTTCGACATCTATCTGAGTCAGGCCGAGTCGGGCGGCCTCGGCGCTCTTGGTACGGACGACGATGTCGGGGTTGCCCAATTCGACGTTCGATTTGACTTCTCCCACGCCGGGCGTTTTTTCCGCGATCTGGCCCGCCTTTTCGGCCAACTGGCGGATTTGGTTGAAATCGGGTCCGAAGATTTTGATCTCGATTGGTTTGTCGACGCCCGAGAGGTCGTTGATCTGGTCGCGCACGAGCGGCACCAGCTCGAGTGTCGCCAGCTCGGGAACAGAGCCTTTGATCTTTTTTTCGATATCGTCCATGATTTCTTGCATCTTCTCGCGCTCGCCGGACGGCTTGAGGCTTACGAGAATGTCGCCTCGATGGGGCTCGGTCGCGTAGAGGCCCAGCTCGGCCCCGGTGCGGCGGATGTACCCAGCCACCGCCTCGTTCTTTAGCAGGATCGCTTCGATGCGGCGGGCCACCTTGTCAGTCTGACTCAACGAGGTTCCGACGGGCATCCAGTAGTCGACGACGAAGGCCCCTTCGTCCATGTCCGGCATGAATCCCGTTTTGACGTTTTGCGAGAGCCACCAGACGGGGAACACCATCAACAAAGCCAAAACCACGCTGAATCGCGGGAATCGCAGGCCGGCCCGCAGCAAGCCCTCGTACCCGTTGGCAAAGACCGCGTAAATCGGTCCTGTGGTCGGCATCGCGCGGCGTGCCAAGAAACGGGACGCCAGCACGGGGATAATGGTCAAGCTCACGACCATCGACACCAAGAGCGAGACCGACAGCGCCAGGCTCAGCGACTGGAAAAATTGGCCGATCACTCCGCGCACGAAGGCGAGGGGCAAGAACACGAGGATGGTGGTGAAGGTTGAGCCGATCACGGCGCCACTGATCTCCTTGCTGGCGCTGTCGACCGCCGTGTCGCCCGTTTCTCCTGCCGCGAGATGCCGCGAAATGTTTTCGATGACGACGACCGTGTCATCGATGATCAGGCCGATGGCGATCGCCAGTCCGCCGAGCGACATCAAGTTGAGCGTGTCGCCCACCAGGTAGAGGAACAGGAAGCTGATCAACAGGCTCAAGGGAATCGCGAGCGACGCGATCAACGTGGCCCGAATACTTTTGAGGAACAAGAGCAGAATGAGGACGCTGAACAGCGCGCCATAGAGGATCGCGTCGCGGACGTTGGCAACGGCCGTGCGCACCAGATTCCCCTGGTCGTAAACTGGTGTGATTTCGATGCCCGCAGGGGTCGACTTCTTCGCGTCTGCCAGCACCGTGTTCAGCGTGCTGGAGATTGCTAGCGCATTGCCGCCCGGTTGGCGAAAGACCGTGAGCGCGACGGCGTTCTTGCCGTCGGCGCGGATGGCCTTGGTGCGATCTTCATGCGACACGATCACGCGGCCCAGGTCGCGGGCGCAGCGGCTGACCGTTCTTTTCGACGATCACCACGTTTTCCAGATCGAGCGGAGCGTCGGCAACCGTGTCGGCCAACACCTGGTACTGCAGGATTCCCTGATCGAGCCGGCCGACGGCCTTCAGCCGGTGCTCCCGGCCCAGCCGATCGGCTACGTCGGCGATCGACAGATTGGCGGCGACCAGTGTCTTGGGATCGACCTCGACGACGATCTCCCGGATGTCGCCCCCTTGCACCGTCACGTACGAGACGTTCGGAATGCGGCTGATGCGGGGTCGCAGGTCGTAATAGGCGTAGTCGTAGAGGGCCGACGGGTCTTTGGCTCCGGTAACGACGAAGGAAATGATCGGGAAGATCGAGGGGGTCTGCCGCTCGACGATCGTGCTGGTGCCGGCGGGCAATTGCGAGCCCAGCTCGGCCATCCGCGCCCGGACGTCGTTGAGCGCCTGGATCATGTTGGTGCCCGGCGCGAAGTCGACGCTAAGTTCACTGGCTCCGCGGACCGATTTGGCGCGGACGCGGATCACGCCGAGCACGATGCTGACTTGCTCCTCGATCGGCCGCGTGATCGAGATTTCGACATCCTTGACAGCCAGACCGGGGGTCTGCGCGACGACCGTGATCCGCGGGAAGGCGACTTCGGGGTAGATGCCGCTGGGCATGTGCAGCATGGCGACCACGCCCAGCACGCTCAGTAGAGCCGACGTCAGCACAATTAGACCGAAATAAGGCCGCGCCGCCGCGACCAGGTTCAGTCCCCGCCGCGCCTTTCCCTCGAAGTGAGCGTCAGAGGGGCGCGGTTCGGGATCACGAGCTTGAACCGATTCCAGGACGGGGGCAGTCACTCGCGCGCTCCCGCCTTCGTCGGAGCCTTCTCGTGATCGGCTCCCTTCGGCTCGCCGGAGACTTTCGAATCGGCGGCATCCTTGGTGTCGGCGGGTGCCGCCGCTTTCGGTCCCTCGGGCAGAATGGTGGCGTCGGTGTCGTCTGGCACACCGTAGGCTCCCTCGACGACGACCGGTTCGCCCTCCTTGAGATCGGTCTTCGCGACGGCGACGTTACCGGCTTGGTTAATGCCGAGTTCGGGATGCAGCAGTTTGAGCTTGCCCTCGCGGATGACGGCCATCAGCGGCCCCTCGCCCTGATCGAAAATGGCCGCTTCGGGAACGGCAATCTGCGACTCTTCGTTCTTCAGTACCACGTTGACTTTGACGACTTGTCCCAGACGCAGCCGCGTCCCGTCGTTCTCCATCAGAATGCGGACGGCGTAATTGCCGGTTTGCGTATCAGCCGCGCTGCCGATGAACGCCACCTTCCCGACGAGCGTGTCTTTCTCGGCCGACTCGGATTCGGGATGGCTGCCGCCGTCGGACAAGTCGACGCGAGCGGCCATTCCCGGCTGCAACAACCGCGTCGTGCGGGCGGGAAAGTAGACTGTCACGAACAAGCGGCGAATATCGATCACTTCGCCGATCGGCGTGCCGATCGTCAACGTCTGGCCCGGATGGCAGTTGAGCGCCTCGACGACGCCCGCAATGGGCGCCCGGAGCGTATGCAGATCGAGCGAAGCCTTGGAACTGGCGACTGCCTGGTCGGCCATTTCAATCTTGGTCTGGCCTTCGGCGATGGCTTCCGGGCGCGGCCCCGTCATCAGCAATTTGAGTTGCGCTTCGGCCGTCTGCAGCTGGACCCTGGCTTGTTTAAGCAGCACCTCTGCGTCGTGAAACTGCTTGGACGAAACATCGTTGTGCGAGAGGAGCGAACGGAGGCTGTCGACCTGCAGCTCGTCGTGCTCAACGGAGATCTTGCCCTGCTCGACGGCCAGTTCGGCCGCACGTCGCTCTTCGGGGCGGGGCAGCGATTCGAGCAGTTTGAGGGCCGCCACAAGAGTGTCGCGGTTGGCCACTTTTTCGGCGAGCGTGGCTTTGGCGACGGTGGGATCGAGTTGCAGGATCGGCTGACCGGCTTTGACCGTGTCGCCCAAGTGGACGAGCAATTCGTGCACGTGACCTTCGACCGTCGCCGTCAGTGAGCCAACACACTCCGGCAACGGCTCCGTCCGACCGAGTCCGTCCACGGTGATGGCGAAAGGCAGGCGGCGGACCGTCACGCAACGGACATCGACGTGCCCAGGGATTTTTTCTTCCCCAGGTTCGTCCTTCTTCTCGTCCTTTTTGTCGTCGTCTTTCTTTTCATCTGCTTTCTTGTCATCGCCTTTCGTATCAGCGGCCGGTTCGCCCTTGGCGTCCGCACGGGCGGTGCCAGGCTTGGCCGCCTCCCCGGGTTGGGAAACCGCGCTCCAAAAGGCCGTTCCGCAGCCGGGCGCGAGACATGCCAGCGGAATCCCGACCAGCAGAATCGCGAAACGGGTGCTTATCGTCACAGTGCGTCTCATTGCTTTATTAGGAATGCCTTACCAAATCAGAATATCGCAATCCCGACGGGCGGAGGGCGAAAAACCGGTGAGTTTTCTTTCACATCAAGATCAAGTTCCGCCGCTCGCCGATGATTGGCGCACGACGCCCCGGTTCGACGGGGTTTAAGCCGTTCGTGCGCCAAATCAACGGACTGATCCGCCGCGCGAAGGAGCCGCTGCAAGCGGTTCGAAATCACGTCCGCGCGTCAAGAAAATGATCGCGTGCGGGCGAGATGTGCTGAGTCGGATCTCCAGGGAAGGCGAACCGATGCGCGACCGCACAGCGAGAGAGATCCTTCCTCTCATCGCAATTCTGGCGGCCGGGTTGGTCGGCTGTCAAAGCGCAGGCAGCTCGCCCCGCGGTGCCGACATGCGGGTGGGCACCCGCTGGACCGCGAACGCAAGCCCTCCGCCCCGCGTCGAGCCGCTGCCGACCGATACGTTGCAGGCCGCAATCAACGTCCCGGAACCGGAATCTCCGCGAGTCGTGGTGACGAGCGGCGAACTGCCTGCCGCGCTCGGGACGGTTCCAGCCCCGGTCGCTCCCAGCCCAATCACGCCGGTGGCTGCTACTGGCGCCCCGAGCGTGCCGGCGCCGTCCGGACCAGATTCGTCTGCGGCACCGGATGGGGCGGCTGCCAACCACTTCGGGGCCGATTTCACGGTGGCAACCACGGTGCCAAAGTTGCCACCGTCGCCCGATTCGTCCTCGACTGGGGTGTCCGGTCGGGGTGGCTATTCGTCAGGCGGGCCGGGGCCGGCCATCGCGAGTGCTCCGTCCGGACCGGGAGGATTGGGATCGTCCGTCGATTCAGC
Organism: uncultured Planctomycetaceae bacterium; assembly: GCA_963800135.1. GTDB lineage: Bacteria > Planctomycetota > Planctomycetia > Planctomycetales > Planctomycetaceae > DASPSM01. The sequence goes on from CAWCZR010000009.1 coordinate 195,380, forward strand.
CGGACCTCAACTTTCGCTCGACGCCGCCATTGCGACGTCGCTCGACCGCAATGAAACGCTGGTCACGCTCCGCGCGGGCGAACCGGTGGGGCAGGCCATGTTAGACGTGGCCCAGCACTATCCGTTCAACCCGTACGTCAAGGTTGAGGCGCTCCCTTATGCTCGGGATCCGACCGGCAACCTGTTGGCTGTACGAAACTCCGTCTACGTCATGCAGACGCTGGAACTCGCGCATCAGCAGAAATATCGCGAAGCGAGCGCTGCCGCCGCGCTCAACCAAATTCGCTGGAACGTCGTCGCGGGCGAACTGACGAACGTGGCCACCACCGAAAAGCTCTTTTTCACGGCACTCTACCAGCGTGACTTGCGCGATCTGGCGCGACGAGCGGCCGCGCTCAACGAGGAACTGAACGCCGACGTCGAGCGGCGGTACCAGGCGAACCTGTCCAAGCCGGGCGAAGAAGTAACGGCTAAGGTGTCGGCGCGGCAAAGTCGCAAGCAGCTCGCGATGGCGGAAGCCACATATCGCCTGGCACTGTTCGCCCTGGCCCGGCAGCTCAATGTGCCGACCGATCGCCCCTACGAATTGGTTGGCCGGCTGGAAGACTTCGAATGGCACCGGATCGACGCCAACGGATCGGCGGGGAGCGAGCCGGTCGCGCCAGAGTCGTCGCTGCAGATCGCGGAGACGCTCGCGGACGAACGGCCCGATGTCCGCGCGGCACAAGCCGCAGCAAACGTCGCACAATCGAACGTCGAGCTGGCGCGGGCCAACACCGTACAAAACGTCCAGATCGGACCCTACTACGAACGGGACGAATTCGAGACGCTGTTCTTTGGGGTTGTCGGCCAGATGAATCTGCCGATTTGGGACTCCGGGCATGCACTGGCTCGTCAGCGCGAAGCCGAATGCACGCAGCGAGTCGTCGGTCTCAACGCGCTGCGTATGCGGGCTCGCGTCGAAGTGCAGACGGCCATCGAGCGCTACGACCGAGCACGCCTGCAGGCCGAACGGGAACGCCCCAACTTCGTGAAGTCGCTGTCGGAAGATCTGGCGCGCATCAAACGCCAATTCGACGCCGGCCAGGCCGACATCCTCAATGTCTTCGCAACCCAGACGGCCCTCTTGCAGGAGCAGAAGACGTATCTCGACTTGCTGAATGAGTTGGGCCAGGCCGCCGCCGACGTGACCCTCACCGCGGGGCTCCCGCCGGCGCGAATCGTCTCGGAACGGGGCGTGAATGCTCCGGCGACGTCGTCGCCGGTCGTCCCGGCACCGCCCAGCGGGCCCTAAGTAAACTACTCCGATTAGGCTTAGTCCTTTCCAATACGGGACTTACGATACTTACGGCGATTTCATTCAGGCTATACCGAGTGCTCGACTTCTCCCGCCAATTCGCATCCCCTAATCCACCGATTTCCACTACACTCTCGACCCCCTAAACTCCCGCGATTCAGCTCGAGTCGCAGCCGACTCTGGTGCAAGGAAGCCGATGAGTTTCGCGCGAACACGTCGCGGCCGGAAGACGGTCGTCAGCGGTGCGAGCGCCGCAGGCGGCCGGATCGTCTTCCACGCAGACGATTTCGGAATGAATTGCGCGGTGACTGACGGCATCGTGCGCGGCTTTCAGCACGGTTTGCTAACGAGCACAGCCGTGCTGGCGAATGCACCTGACGCGGGGCGCGCGATTCGCGAGTGGCAACGTCTGCAAACGACCGTCGAGGCCGGCCGACTTCCCTCGGCCGGCGTGCGTCGTGATTTGCAGGAGCTCGATGCTCCTTTCGAGCTGGGCGTGCATTTGAATCTGACGCAAGGACACCCCCTGACACGCAGTTACCCGTTCGAACTGCTCGATGCGCGCGGTTGTTTCCCGGGCATTGGCCGCCTGTTCGCGGCGCTTTACCGGCGTCGGCGACTCTACGAGGCCGCCGTGCTCGCTGAGTTGGCCGCGCAGGTGGAATTCCTCCGGGATCACGGGCAGCGACCGACGCACCTGAACGGCCATCAATACATCGAGCTGCTACCCGGCGTGCGACCGGCCGTCCGCGAGCTGTTGGAGCGGCACCAGATCCCGGCCCTACGGCTAGCGCGGGAGCGGGGTCTCTGGCGGAGCACGGTTCTCCACGAATTTCGCCCGGCGAATTGGTGCGTCGCGCGGGTCAAGCGTTACTACGCCAACCGCCTGGCAAACGCGGCGAACGAATGGAAGGTCACGCTCCCCCACGCTTTCTTTGGCACCAGTCACGCGGGGCGGATCAATCTCGAAATCATGCGCTGCTTTTTGCATTCGGCGGGCCGATGTCAGTTGATCGAAGTCGGCGTCCATCCGGCAACCGACGCGGTCCGCGAGTTCGGCATGGTGGCTGAGCGGCTAGCACGCTCGCACGAATCGGCCGGACCGCGGGATGCAGACGGCTGGCACGATCCGCTGGCACACCTCCGTCCACAAGAACTGGGCCTGTTGACGAGTCCCTTGCTCGTCGAGATGTTGCAGCAGTTCGGACTCTCACTGGGCCGGCTCAGTCCTTCGCACGCACTGTCGGCGGCCCACGTCGCTTAGTGGCTCACAAGAAAATCCTGCGGAACACGACCTGAGACCGCCGCCTGAGATCACCACCTGAGACTGCCGCTGCGAACAGGAGACTGCGGGAAAGAATGGCTGTGAAACTGCTCGACAACTCTCATCGCCTGATGCAGAATCCAGCCGGCCGCCTGGTGCACTGGTTGGCGAGCCCGGCCGGCGCGATGCTGGCGGCCATTGTGCTGATCGCCGGCTTTCGCTTGCTGACGCTGGGCACGTTTGCCCTCACCGACAATACGGAGGCCCGCTACGCCGAAATCGGCTGGCAAATGTGCCGTTCGGGCGATTGGGTGACGCCGCGGCTCTATATCTCGGGCGAACTGGTTCCGTTCTGGGCCAAGCCGCCCCTGTTCTTCTGGACGACGGCGTTATCATTCGGCGCGTTCGGCCCGTCGGAATGGGCGGCCCGTCTGCCAAACTTTTTGTTCGCCGCGCTGATGGTCGGCGGTACGATCGTCTTCGGCCGCGCCTTTTGGGGCAATCGCGTCGGCGCACTTGCCGGGTTGATCCTGGCGTCGTCCGGCTTGTTCTTCGTGCTGGCCGGTTCGTGCGTGCTCGATATGGCTCTCTCCGCGAGCGTGAGCGGGGCCTTGATGTGCTTTGCGCTCTTTGCCAAGGCCGGCGCGGCCGGCGAACGAAATCGCAGGTGGTGGGGGCTCGCCTTTTTTCTCGCGCTCGGGTTCGGCTGCCTGGCGAAGGGGCCTGTGGCCGTCGTGCTAGTTGGGCTTTCGCTCGGAGCCTGGATGGCGCTGACCAAAAACTGGCGCGTTCTGCGGGCGCTCCCCTGGTTGAGCGGGACGGTGCTCGCCTCCGTCGTTGCCATCCCTTGGTACGTGCTTGCCGAGAGAGCGACTCCCGGCTTTCTGCAATACTTCATCGTCAACGAGCACATCCTCCGCTACGTCCGCTCCGACTACGGCGACCTCTACGGCAATGGCCGCACGCAGATTTATGGGGCGAGCTGGGTCATGCTGGCGGTCACGTTTCTCCCCTGGTCGCCCTGGCTCGTGCGATGCGGCATCGATGCCTGGCGGCGGCGACGCGAGGCGGACCGACCCCCACGCGATGCCTGGCTGATCTTCGCGCTCTGCTGGGGTCTGACGCCGGCCGTGTTCTTCACGCTGGCCCGGCAGATTCTCGTGACTTACATGTTGCCGGGCTTCCCGGGTCTGGCGCTCGCTACGGCCGTGCTGCTGGTCCGGTGGGCTGAATCGGAACGAGCGGCCGTGCTCGCGCGGACTGCGAATCTTTGCAGCCGGTCTGGGCGGATTGCTGGCGGTCGCACTGGTGGGACAGATCGTCTTCGGCGCATCGCCGGCGTTGGTCGCGACGCTGATTGCCATCGGACTCTTCGCCGCGCTGTTGTTTGCCGGCATTCGCCGCTCGGACTCGCGCGTACTGCTGACGGCAGTCGGTTTCGGCAGTCCGTTGCTGATTGCCATGTTCACGATCATCGCAGCGCCGTCGGTCAACGAGGCATTCTCGACTAAGGCGATCCTCGCCTCGGCCGCCCAACTCCCTGAGTCGGCGGGCCGCGAGGTCTTCTTTCCGCTGACGGACGAATACTCAGCCGAGTTCTATCAAGAAGCGTATTTCGGCGGCCGCGTTGAGCACCTCCGCCATAAAGGCTTGCCGGTTCTCGTGCAGAAGCTGCAGGCTCCGACACCCGAGCTGTTTGTCTTCCGCCGCAATGCGTGGGAAGAGCTCGAGCCGACGATTCGTGCCGCGCTCGAGCCAGCGACGCAAACGCCGCACTGGGTTGCGTGTCGAACGAAATTCGCCGCGCCGCGCCGAGCCGCGCGCACGACTCTCAACGCAACTGCCTCGGGCAACTAGACACTTGGTTCACAAAGGCGCGACGGGCCGACGCGTTATAACAGGACATGGCACGCATCCGTTCTTGCGTCGTCGCGCCGCTTGCTTTACCATAAAGGTGTCCCGCCAAGTTGCCTCCCGCCAGAATCTCTCCGAATCGTCGGTCCACTGACCGCTCCTGCCCCGGTTCGTACTCTGCCCAGAACACGACTCTATGAGCCGCGCCGTTCGCCTTCCGCGTAACCTGATTGTTGCGGCCTTCGTCGTGGTCCTTCTGGCAGTCGGCATGCAAGCCGGCTGGCAGTGGTATACCGCCACCGCCAGCGAGCCGCTGTTCCACACCGACCACCCGACGCGGGGCAGCCTGGTCGCCACCATCATTGCCACGGGCACGATCGAGCCCGAAGAAGTCATCGACGTCGGCGCGCAAGTCGCCGGCCAAATCACCTCGTTCGGACAGGATCCCGTCGATCCGAAGCGGACGATCGACTACGGTTCACCGGTCGAGCAGGGGACCGTACTGGCTCGCATCGACGACGCGCTCTACGCCCCCGAGGTGGCTATCGCCCGTGCCGACCTGGGCGTCTGCGAGGCCGACGTGCGGCATGCCGAGAGCGAACTCGTGCAGATGCAATCGGCCCTGCACAAGTGCGAGCGCGACTGGGATCGGGCACAGCGGCTCAAGGCAAGCAACTCCATTTCGCAGAACGAGTTCGATTCGACGCAGAATGCCTGGGAAATGGCCAAGGCCTCCGTGCCGGCCGCCCAGGCCGACCTCGATAAAGCCAAGCGAGCCGTTGAAAAATCTCGCGGCACACTGGTCAAGGCCGAGAAGAATCTCGGTTATTGCACCATCAAGTCTCCGGTGAAGGGGGTCATCGTCGATCGTCGAGTCAATGTCGGCCAGACCGTCGTGTCGAGTTTGAACGCTCCGAGCCTGTTTCTCATCGCCAAGGACTTGCGACGACTGCAGGTCTGGGTCTCGGTCAACGAGGCGGACATTGGCAATATCTACCCCGGACAGCAAGCGACGTTCACGGTCGACGCTTATCCGGCCGACGTGTTCCACGGCAGCGTCGGGCAGATTCGACTCAACGCCACGATGACGCAGAACGTCGTCACGTACACCGTCGTCGTCAACGTGGATAACACGGACGGCAAGCTCGACCCTTATTCGTCCGTCCCCGTGACGCAGGGAAGTCGCAACCGGCGCGAAGTTCCTGCCGGCGACAAGTTGCTCCCCTACCTGACGGCAAATCTGCAATTCAAAGTCGACGAGCGCAACGACGCGCTCTTGGTTCCCAACGCGGCCTTGCACTACCGGCCGACGCTGGCCGTGGTGGCCCCCGAGTATCGATCGGCTTACGAGCAAGGCCAGCGAAGATCGACCACGGAGGAAGGAGTGGCCGAGCATGCGACCAAGGGGCGACTCACGCGTGCAACCGTCTGGGTAACCGACGGCGACTGGGTCCGACCAATCAAAGTCCGCGTCGGCCTGACCGATGGTTTGATGACGGAAGTTGCCGAAGTGATCAAGGACCAGCTGACCCCCGAGACGGAAATCGTCATTGGGGAGAACCAGCCGGCGGCCGGCCGCGAAGGCACCGTCAACCCGTTCGGTGCGAGAAACGTCAGGAGGAAGTAAGCCCGTTCCGAGCGACCGTGGTTCGTTGTCGCCAGGGGGCCGAAGCGCACATGACACTGATTCGTTTGCACGAAATCAATAAGACGTACTTTCTCGGCGACGTTGACGTGCCCGTGTTGAAGGGCGTGTCGCTCGAGATCGGCCGGGGCGAGATGGTCGCTCTGATGGGAGCATCCGGCTCCGGCAAATCGACGCTGATGAACATCCTGGGATGTCTGGACCGGCCCACCTCCGGTCAGTATTGGCTTGACGGCCAGGAAATCTCAAAGCTGACCGGCGATCAGCGAGCACTGATCCGCAACCGCAACATCGGTTTCGTCTTTCAAAGCTTCAACTTGCTGGCCCGCACGAGCGCGCTCGACAACGTGATCCTGCCGCTGTCCTATACCAACGCCACGCTGTCCAGGCGAGAATGCCGCGCGCGGGGCCAGGCGATGCTCGAGCGGGTGGGGCTCGCCGAGCGGATGGACCATCACCCCTCGCAACTGTCCGGCGGCCAGCAGCAGCGGGTCGCCATCGCGCGAGCGCTGATTAACCAGCCGCAGATCGTCTTTGCGGACGAGCCGACCGGCAACCTCGATTCCAAAACCAGCCGTGAAATCCTGCAGATGTTTCAGAATCTCAGCGAGGAAGACGGCATTACTGTCGTGCTGGTGACGCACGACCCCGGCGTGGCCCACTCCGCGCGGCGCGTGATCCGCATCAGCGATGGTTTGATCGCCGAGGGGGTGTACGACGGTCAGGTCGTCGTCGAAGCGGACCCGGCCGCCGCCTGACGGGAGCAATCTGCCGCCGTTTCCAAGATGCGGCTGGCCGCCCGACGAAATTACGAACTATGCGTTTTTTGTACCGCACACCGCAGATGGCCGTCAGCGCGCTGAGGCGCCACGTGCTCCGCTCGGTGTTGACGACGCTGGGCATCGTGATCGGCGTCGGCGCCGTAATTGCCATGGTCGAAATCGGCGATGGCGCGGCGCGCGAAGTCGAAGCCACGATCGCCAGCATGGGCTCCAACACGATCCTCGTGCTTCCGGGCAACCTGGCGATGGCCGGTGTCGCGGGCGGGGCGGGGACGGCCATGAGCCTGACCCCCGGAGACGCCGCGGCGATGGCCGACCGTTGTAGTGCGCTTTCCAGCGTCGCTCCTCTAGTGGCTGCCCGCACGCAAGTGGTCGCCAACGGCCGCAACTGGGTGCCCGACCGTATCAACGGCACGACACCCGCTTACCTCGACATCCGAGACTGGGCCCAACTGGCCGACGGCTCAATGTTCACGGAGGAGGACGTCACATCACTGCGAGAAGTCTGCGTCATCGGCCAGTCGGTTGCCGACGAACTGTTCGGGGACGAGTCGCCCGTCGGCCAGCAGCTGCGAATGAACAACAAGCCGTTGAAGGTTCTGGGCGTGCTCTCCCGCAAGGGGGCCAACATGTACGGCCAGGATCAAGACGACATCGTGATGCTTCCCTGGACGACGCTTAAGTTCAAAATCGTCGGCCAGTCCGCGCAGAAGGCCAACCAGAGCGCGGCGCTGAAGGTGGACCCGTCTCAACAGGTCAATTCGCTCAACGACGCGTTTCCTTCGGTGAAGCCCGTGCTCTATCCGGTGGCCTCGCCGACGCAACTGGCCGATACGCCCCAGCCGGTTCACTTCACCAATCTCGACTTGATCCTGGTGAAGGCTCGCACGGACGAGATGATTTCTCCCGCCATGAAGCAAATCCAGGAGCTGCTCCGCGAGCGACATCACCGCCGCGCCGGTCAGCCGGAAGACTTCACCTTGCGAGATATGACCGAGATCAGCCGCACGCGGGCCTCGGCCTCGCGATTGATGTCGGTTCTGCTTCTAGTTGTGGCGATGATTTCGCTGGTGGTCGGCGGCGTCGGCATCATGAACATCATGCTGGTCTCCGTCACCGAGCGCACCAAGGAGATCGGCCTGCGGATGGCGATCGGCGCCCGGTCGCGAGACATTCTGAGCCAGTTCCTGGTCGAATCGATCCTGCTGTGCGCCTTGGGCGGAGCGACCGGCATTCTGTTGGGACGATTTTCGTCACTGGTCGTCCGCGCCACGCTGCTCTGGCCGACTCGGATCTCGTGGCCGGCAATGTTCGCAGCCGTGGGCGTGTCGCTGTTGATCGGCGTGGTCTTCGGCTACTACCCCGCCTGGAAGGCCTCCCGGCTCGACCCGATCGAAGCGCTCCGCTACGAGTGAGCGGCCCGGCGACCGGCTGACAGCCGCGGGCGTACGAGACCGTGTCCATTTCACTCGCGCTTATTTCACTTAGTGGCGATCGTTTGGACTCTTCTCGTCGCGCCGCCTCACAAAGCTCAGCGACCGGTCATCTGCTCCAGCTTCTCCGAGTAGCGCGCCCCTTGTACGGGAATTTGCGCGGCCCCGCGATCAATCTCGCTCAGATCGTCGGCTGTCAGCTCGAGCGCTACGGCCCCGATGTTCTCATCCAGTCGCGAGAGCTTCGTGGTGCCGGGAATAGGGACGATCCACGGCTTCTGCGCCAAGAGCCACGCCAGCGCGATCTGCGCCGGCGTCGCCTGTTTACGCTCGCCGATCTGCGTGAGCAGGTCGACGAAGGCCTGGTTCGACTTCCGATTCTCCGGCGCGAATCGGGGGACCGTGTTGCGGAAGTCCGAACTGTCGAACGTCGTCTCGTGGTCGATCTTGCCCGTGAGGAAGCCCTTGCCCAGCGGGCTATACGGGACAAGGCCGATGCCGAGCTCTTCGAGCGTGGGCACGATCTCCTCCTCGGGGCGTCGCCACCAGAGCGAGTATTCGCTCTGCAGGGCCGTGACGGGTTGGACCGCGTGGGCCCGACGGATCGTGCCCGCGCCGGCTTCGGACAGGCCGAAATGCTTCACCTTGCCGGCCTGAATCAGCTCCTTGACGGCGCCGGCCACGTCTTCGATGGGCACGTCGGGATCGACCCGGTGCTGATAGAGCAAGTCGATGACGTCGGTCTGCAGCCGCTTGAGCGAATTCTCGACGACCTGCTTGATGTGCTCGGGCCGACTGTTGAGTCCGAGCCACCCCGGCTTGCCGTCCGCGTGCAGGTCAAAACCGAACTTCGTGGCGATCACCACTTGTTTGCGGACCGGGGCCAGCGCCTGGCCGACGAGCTCTTCGTTCGTAAACGGGCCGTAGACTTCGGCGGTGTCGAAGAACGTAATGCCGCGCTCGACGGCCGTCCGCAAGAGCACGGTCATTTCCGCTTTGTCCTTGGGAGGACCGTAGGAAAAGCTCATACCCATGCAGCCGAGTCCGAGGGCCGACACTTCGAGGTTGCTCTTGCCGAGTTTTCGCTTCTGCATTTGCGGATCCTTTCAAACGATTGGGAGGCCCGTGCGGATTTCAAGCTTCGTGACCACGCTTACCGGCCGTACTGCTGGTCGGTGACCTGCTCCATCCAGTCGACGACTTTATCGTCGAGATGTTCGCCGATGGCGATGTGGGTCATCGCCGTGGTGGGCGCGGCGCCGTGCCAGTGCTTTTCGTCCGGCGAGAACCAGACCACGTCGCCCGGTCGCAGGTCTTCGATCGGCCCACCCCAGCGCTGTGCTCGCCCGCAGCCAGCCGTCACGATCAGCGTCTGGCCGAGCGGGTGCGTGTGCCAGGCGGTGCGGGCGCCGGGCTCGAACGTGACGCTGGCCCCCGACGCCCGGGCGGGAGCCTGCGGCTGGAACAAGGGATCGATGCGGACCGTCCCGGTAAACCAGTCGGCCGGTCCCTTTTTCGAAGGCTGTGATCCGTTGCGTTTGATGTCCATGAGGCGCTCCTGTTCGAGACCATGCCTGACGTGCCCGCGAATTGTACGGTCCAGTCTGTTCTGGCGGGCCGTAAAATTGCCAAAGGAGAAGCACGCGACGTTTTTTCATCCGGGCGCATTGCAGCCCTTTCGGGAGCTGTTGAAACCGATGACCGATTGACGTAGCACTGCTTCTCCAGGGGTTCTGCTTCTCGCGTGGGCGCGGAGGCCGCGGGATCACTCACGAAAATCGACGCGGGTAAAGAGCCGCAAGTAGGAAAACATCGAACATGATCCGTTTGAAGCGAGCCTACGAGGCGCCGGCAGCCAACGATGGAGTTCGGATTCTGGTCGAGCGGTTGTGGCCTCGGGGCGTCAGCAAGCAGCGGGCGGCCCTCGACCTGTGGCTCAAAGACATCGCCCCCAGCCCCGAGTTGCGGCAGTGGTACAGTCACGATCCCGCCAAATGGCCGCAATTCCGGCGGCGCTACGGGGCGGAATTGCGCCGCCAGGGAGACGTCTTGGCACTCTTGAAACTCGTCGTCGAGGGGCGGACGGTGACCTTCGTTTACGCAGCCAGCGACACCGAGCGCAATCGCGCCGTTGTGCTCAAAGAATTCCTCGAGCGCACCACCAAGTAAATGGCGCCGCGGGCCTCCTGCCGATGACCGATACGAAGCCACCGGCGACGCAAGTCGGTCGGCCTAGTCAGCACTCGCGCGCGGCCCAGCTCTCGATAGAGTGCCGGCAAAAGGCGTCGCCGACGGGGCCGCCGTTTTGCCCTTGCACGCGCTGGGATTCTCCCCGAGCTTCCCTTCGAGTAGCTTCGAAGGCCGACGACCCGAGTGCACTGAATTGTCGGCGGAGGCTGGAGATGGAGACGTCGCGAGGACGAGATGGCGCGATCCACGGAGCCGTCTTTCTCGCGGCCCTTGGCGTTGCGCTAATCGTGATGTCGCCTCTTCGCTGGCCGTGGTATCTCGTCCTGCCGTTGCTGGCCTATGTGATCGTCGTGGTCGCTTGGCCCCGTCTGCGGCGAACAGCTCCGCGGCTGGCCCTGGGGCGGATGGTTGGCCGGCCATTGGTAGCGGCCGTGGTTCTGGCCGTCACAACTGTGGTTGCATTAGTGGGCTTTCAAGCGCTGGTCCGTCCCTATGTTGCGGGCATGGCGGCGGAGCTGCCGGCGGCCGCGTTCGGCAGTCTTCTGGTCGCCGGCGTTTGTTTCAGCGTCACAAATGCGGCGCTCGAAGAATTGATTTTCCGGGGCGTGCTGTGGGAGGTCACGGCGGCCGAGTGGAATCGGGGCGTCGCGCTCGGCGCCACTACGATTCTCTTTGGCCTGGGTCATGTCCACGGTTATCCGCCGGGACCTCTCGGGGCCGTGTTGGCTGGAATCTTCGGAATGGCGTTGGGGCTGTTGCGGCTGTGGACCGGCGGGTTGGGACTGGCGATTCTCGTGCACATCTGCGCCGATGCGACGATTTTCACGATTCTCTTCCGGTCAGGAGCGTTCGAACCAGTCGCTGGCTAAGCGTTCGACGTTGGTGTGCGCGGCACTAGACGCGCACTCCGGGGACGGTTCCCTCGCTGGCGTGGTCCGTGGCGGTGGCCGAGCCGGCTCCTCGCCACCAGGCTGCGGCTTCTTCGGAACTCCAGGTCGCTGCGCAGTCGCAGGCAGCCAAAGCCTGGTCCAACTGCTCAATATTGGCGAAGCGTTCCGCGGGATCGCGACGCAGACAGCGCTCGATGACGGCCGCCAGGTCGGACGGGATCTCGGGACGCAGTTCCCGCAGCGGTGTCGGCTCTTCCAGCAAGGATGTGCGGATTTGCTGCATCCCGCGACCGCTGAACGGCGCCCGCCGGCTCAGCAGAAAGTAGCCTACCGCGCCCAATCCGTAGACGTCGGTCCGCACGTCAGCCACGCCGGCGGCCTGTTCGGGTGACATGTAGCCGGGAGTGCCGATTAACAGTCCCGGTTGTGTCAGCCGGTCGTCGCTTTCGGCGGGGCCGAGATGCTGCACCACGCCGAAGTCGAGGACCTTGACGACGTCGAACAGGCCGGCCTGCTGCGTCAGCATGAGATTTCCAGGCTTGATGTCACGGTGAATCAGTCCGATCGCGTGCGCTTCGGCCAGCGAGGCGCAGGCCTGTCGCAACAAATAAACGACTCGCCCCGGCGGCAGAGGTCCGAAGCGCTCGACGAGCTCGCTCAGATTCTGCCCGTCGACGTATTCCATGACGTAGTAGAAGGTGCCATCCGGGCCGTGGCCGTAATCGACGATTTCGATCGTGTTCCAATGCGTGAGCCGGGCCATGGCCTGAATCTCGCGGGCGAAGCGTGTGCGGCTCGTGGGGTTGGCGGCGATCTCGCGGCGGATCAGCTTGATGGCGTAGGGCCGATTCAGCAGCCGATGCTCGGCCAGATACACCTCGCCCATGCCCCCCGTGGAGAGACGGCGCTTGATCCGGTACTTCCCGAGATGCCGTGCTTCGGACGCCTGCCGCTGCAACGTGGTGAACTTGTGGGCCCCAAAGACGGAAATGGCGACGGCCGCGGCCATCACCCGCGCCATGGCAAACAGCTCAAACAGCGGCATGGCCGGCCGTCTCGCCGGAGGGAACGAGAGCCACGTCGCCGCGTAAACGGCGAGCGGGATCACCGCCATGCCGATCAGCATCCGCAGCGATCGTCGCCAGTCGTTGGGGATCAGGATTCCATAAACGAAGATTAAGAAGACCCAGTTGAGCAGGCTGTGCGAGACGACCAGCCACTGGTCGGCGACCGGCAGCGTTCCCCAGTAGAGCGAGTAATGCTCGAAGTCCTTGCGCACAGTGGGCGGCATACGCGGCTAGTGCTACAACTTCGATGATGCGCAGGCTGAGAGAGGGGCAGATCTCGGTTGCGCGCCAGCCAGGTGGTCAGGCCGGCGTAGCAGAGGGTCAGGCTTCCGTAGAGCGTCAGGCTGAGATACTCGGACCGCCCGTGCGGGCTGGCAAGGGCGACCAGAATCATCAGTGCGAAGGCGACGGCGGCAATCGCCGTGCCGGCCAGCAAGCGGCGGTGCAACAGGCCCACCACTTCGTCCGCGAAGCGGCGCGTCTGGGCATCCAATTGTCGAGCGGGACGGGACGGGCCAACCGGGGGCGAAGCGGCCGGGAGCGTCAGCGTCGTCGGCTGCGCGGGCGCGGCCCCGCGACACGTTCGCCGGTTTTCTCGTTCGCTTCCACATCCGTCTCCCGCGAGTGGTTCGGGAGGAGCGCCCGGTGTGCGGTTGGGCATCGCCCGAGACGACGGGCCTGCTTGCGTACAGTATCCGGTGTAGCGACTCGATAACTCAACCCATTTTCCGCCCAGATGTCATTCCCGAGCGGACTTTGATGGACCGGCCGCAAGACCGTGCCCGACGATGCACTAGCGTTCGTTCGTCGTCTGCCGCCCTCGGAGCCAGTCGGCGATCCAGAGTTGGCTTGTGCTGTCGGGCGTGCGCGTGGAGGTCCACATCAGCTTGGTGCCATCGGGGCTGAAGACGGGGAGGATGTCGGCTCCTTTGGCGTCGGTGATCTGGGTTACAGCCCCGCCGCGGAAGTGCGTCGCGTCGTGCTCGATCTCCATCGTGAACAGGTCGAAGCCGCCGGGCGGACGGCCGGGCGAGTAATCGGCCCGGCACCAGATGAGGTACTTTTCGCTCGGATGGAAAAAGGGAGCCCAGTTGACCGTGTCGAGATTATTGGTCAGCTGCACCTCGTGCGTCCCGTCGACGGCGATCGCGTACAGCTGCAGCATGTCCTTTCGCTGCCGGTCGCTGCGGAAAATGATCCAGCGATCGTCGGGCGAGAAGAACGGGCCGCCGTTGTAGGCCGTCGCGTGCGTGACCTGCCGCACGTGCGAGCCATCCGCGTCCATGATGTAGATGTTCGGATTGCCGGCCCGCATCGACGTGAACACGATCTGCTTGCCGTCGAAGGAAAAGCTGCCCTCCGCGTCGTAGCCGGGCGAGTTGGTCAGACGCTTGAGGTCGCTCCCGTCGAAGTTGCACTCGTAGATTTCCATGTTCGTGTCGAAATCCCATTGGTAGCGGCGATGACCGCCGCGCTTGGCTTCCGCGCGGGCTTTCTCTTCGGTCTCCTCGATTTTGGGATCGGTGTGGGACGAGGCGAAAATGATCTTCTTGCCGTCGCGAGAGAAATAGGCACAGGTCGTGCGGCCGCGTCCCGGGCTGATGCGGCGGGCCTCGCGCTCATCGAGCCGCTGTACGTAGATCTGGTAGAAGGGGTAGCCGGGCGGATACGCCTGGAAGACGATCCACTGTCCGTCTGGCGAAAAATACCCTTCGCCCGCGCGAGGGAAGCCGAAGGTCACCTGCCGCAGTCCGGCCAGGTGTTTGGCCTCGAGGGGCGTGAGCTGGGGCCCGTCGCCAGCACGCGTTACGGATCCCACGTACAGAGCCAGCAGCGCACAACAAGTGAATCGGAGTGAGCGTTTCATCACGCCATTGTGGCACACGCGCGCGTCTGCCACAATTCGATTGAATGCCACGTGCATTGAACGTTCTCCATGAACCGGCGGGCTGACACCCGCCGCTCACCTCGGGGGTGTCCCTTGCGAAAACTGCCCGTCATCCGGCACATCGTGCCGTTGTTCGCTTTCGCTTTGCTCCTCGCGCCGCTCGCGGCTTCTGCCCACGCCGACGATTGGCCCGATTGGGGTGGTCCGAAGCGGGATGCTGTCTGGCGGGAAACGGGAATTATCGATCACTTCCCGACCAACGGACTGTTGCCGCGCGTCTGGTCGGTGCCGGTAGCCGAGGGCTATGCCGGGCCGGCAGTCGCCGACGGACGCGTGTACGTGACCGATCGGGTCAAAGCGCAGGGCAAAGAGCGAGTTTTGTGCCTCGACGCCGAAACCGGCAAGACGCTTTGGAGCCACGCTTATGAGGCCCGCTACGCTGGCCTCAACTATCCGGCCGGGCCGCGGGCGACGCCCACAATCAGCGATGGTCGCGTCTACACGATCGGCGCCGTCGGGAACATGTTCTGCTTCGAGGCGAAGACCGGCAAGGTGCTGTGGTCGAAAGACTTCCTCAAAGAGTACAAGACGAAGCTGCCAATCTGGGGCCTCGCGACGTCGCCGCTGGTCGATGGCGACCAGTTGATCACGCTCGTCGGCGGCGAGAACGCACTCGTCGTCAGCTTCGACAAGGCGACCGGCTCGGAGCGCTGGCGGGCTCTCGACGATCCCGAGGTCGGCTACGTTCCCCCTGTCATTTTCGACATCCACGGCAAGCGGCACCTGGTCATCTGGCACCCAACGTCGATCACCGGCCTCGACCCCGCCACCGGCAAGCAGCGGTGGGACGTCCCCTGGCAGATGAAGGTGGGTCTGTGCATCTCGACGCCGCGCTGTGTCGACGATCGCATCTTTTTCACCTGCTTTTATAGCGGTCCGCGGATGATTCAGGTCGGCGCGGATGGCCAGAGCGTCAAGACTCTCTGGAAGGGGATCAGCGAAAGCGAGATCAAGACCGACGGCTTGCACTCGATCATCCCCACGCCCGTGTTCGACGGAAAATACATCTACGGCGTCTGCAGCTACGGCCAACTGCGGGGCCTCGATGCGTCCGACGGCAAACGGCTGTGGGAAACGTTCGCGGCGACGGGCAAGGGCCGCTGGTGGAATGCCTTCATCATTCCGCACGAGGACAAGTACTTTCTGCACAATGAGCAGGGCGATCTGATCATCGCCCGGCTCGCGCCCGACGGCTATCACGAGATCAGTCGCGCCAAGCTCATCGAGCCGACGCGAAAAGGGGATGCGCCGCGGCGGACGACGATCTGGTCGCACCCGGCGTTCGCGATGAAGAGCGTGTTTGCCCGCAACGACAAAGAGATCGTTCGCGTGTCGCTGGCCGCCGACAACGCTGCTCCGCGAGCGGAGAACAACCGTCGCGCGCCCGCCGGCAAATCGGTCTCGAACGTGCCATGACCGCCCGTTACGACTGCATCGTGCTGGGCCTGGGCGGATTCGGCAGCTCGGCCCTCTATCACGCGGCGGCGCGCGGCTTGCGAGTGTTGGGGATCGAGCAGTACACGATCGGCCACGACCGCGGCAGCTCCCACGGCGACACGCGGATCATTCGCCAGGCCTACTTCGAGCACCCCGACTACGTGCCGCTGCTGCTGCGGGCGTACAAACTCTGGCGCAATCTGGAGGATGCGGAGGGGCTGTCGTTGATGCACCTGTGCGGGCTGCTGTTGGCTGGCCCGCCGGATGGCGAAACGATTGCCGGCGCCCGACTGGCGGCCCGCACGCACCATCTCGACCTCCAGGATGTCACGCCGGCCGACCGCAGCGGGAGGCTGAAAGGCTTTCGCATTCCTGCCGGTTTCGACGCGGTCTTCGAGCCGCACGCGGGCTTTTTGAACGTGGAGCGGTGCGTGAGCGCCCATGTCGATGCGGCACTGCGTTATGGTGCGAGCGTGGCTGCCCAAGAGGCGGTGATCGAGTGGTCCAGCGTCGGCTCGACGTTCAAGGTGCGGACCGCGCGGGCCGAGTATGAAGCCGCCGCACTCGTGATTACGACGGGCCCGTGGGCGGCCCAGCTGCTGGCAAGCTTGTCGCTGCCGCTTGAAGTGGTGCGCAAGCCCCAGTTCTGGTTTCCCGTGCGTTCCCGCGCTTATAACGAAGATCGCAGCGCTCCGACGTTCTATTACGAGCACCCCTACGGTCTGTTCTACGGATTTCCCAGCCTCGATGGTCAGACGCTCAAGACGGCAGAGCATTCGGGCGGCGAACCGGTGGCCGATCCCGCACACGTCGACCGGTCCGTGCGGCCGTCCGACTTGGAATCGCTGAGCCGATTCATGGAGGAGTGCCTGCCGGAAGTCGATCCGGTGCCGCTGCGATCGTGCGTGTGCATGTACACGCTCACGCCCGATCGGCACTTCGTCGTCGATCAGCATCCCGATTATGAGCACGTCTCCTTCGGGGCGGGCTTCTCCGGACACGGTTTCAAATTCACCTCGGTGATCGGGGAGGCGTTGGTCGACCTGGCGGTCGATGGGCGCACCTCTTCTCCGGTCGAGTTTCTCTCCGCGCGTCGCAACGCCATCGCGAACGCCACGCAGTAACGAACAACACTACGTAAAGAGCAACATTACACGGTGAGCAACATCCGATGATTGGCAGAGACAACGTCAGAGTGACCCCCGACATTCCGTCCGATCCGTCGCAGGAGATCGTCGTCAATGCGGACGCCCTCGAGGCTTTAATGGTCCGCATGCTGACCGCGAAGGGCATGTTCGAAGCCGAAGCACGGATTGGGGCGGCTCGATTGATCGAGGCGGACCTGCGCGGCATTCACTCGCACGGCAGCCGCGCGCTCTGGAAATATCTCGAAGGGATGGACAACGGCAGCATCGATCCGCGCGCCCAGGTGCTGATCGAGCGGGAAACGCCGGCGATCGCCGTCCTCAACGGCGGCAAAGGGCTGGGACACGTCGCGGCGACCAAGGCCATGAAGATGGCGATCGACAAGGCGCGGAGCGTCGGCACGGGGACGGTGGCCGTGCGCCAGGGTCAGCATTATGGGGCCGCTGGCATCTACGCGATGATGGCCGTCGAAGCCGAGATGATCGGCTTCACGACCACCAGCACGGGGATGGCGACCGTGGCGGCGTACGGCAGCAACAAGCCGGGCACGGCGAATAATGCGGTCGCCTGGGGTGTGCCGACGCGTTCGGGGACCCCGTTCGTGCTCGACATGGCGTGCGCTGTGTCGGCCTGGGGCAAAGTCGAGAGCTGGAAGATGTACGGCGATAAAATGCCGCCCAATTGGGGGCTCGACGCCGACGGGCAGCCGACCGACGATCCCCACGCTGCCAAGACACTGCTGCCGTTCGCCGGGGCTCGCGGCTCTGGGATGGCCTTTCTGTCGTCGGTGCTGGCGGGCTGCCTGGTCGGCGCTCGCATGCCCCTTCGCAAAAGCGCCAGCTATACGGTCGACGGCTCCGAGCACTTCTTCTACGCCATCGATATTCGGCAATTCGTCGATCTGGCTGAATTCTATGCGGAAATAGACGCGACGGTCGCCCGCATCCGCGCGCTGCCGCCGGTCGAAGGCTTCGACGTCGTGCGTCTGCCGGGCGAACTCGAGTGGGAGCGCTCGCACCGCTGGCGACGCGAGGGCCTGCCTCTGCACCGCGACCACGTCAAGAAGCTCGAGGAAGTTGCCGCGGGCTTGAAGCTGCCGATTCCCTGGCGGTAATCCGGGACGATTCGCGGGTTAGAGCTGCGATTCTACGACGACGCCAAGCGCTCATCGTAGACCCGCTCGACGTCGGCGAGGGTCACCGTAATCTCGCGGGCAAAGCCGGTATGCGAGCGCTCGTAGTTGATCTTGGCCGCGCGCTCCGGGTGGCGTTGCACTTGCTCGGCGAGCCAGTGCTTATCCTCGGCCGACAGGTTGGCAACCTCCGGATCCCACAGCGTGCGCGTTTCCATCACGAGCGATTCGAGCCGCGGATCGTATTTGTTGTAGCTGGCCATGGCTGGATACTGAGTGCCGGATTCGAGTGGTGGTGATCGAGGCGAAAGCTATGCAGTAAAGCTATTCAGTGATGATATCCCGCACGGTACGGCCGCTGGGAATCATCGGAAGCACGTGTTCCTGGTACGGGCAGATGACGTCGAGCAGGTAGGGGCCGTCGCAAGCCAGCATCTCCGCCAGCGCGGCCGGGAACTTGGCCTTGCTTCGGACCTGCGCGGCCTTCAGGCCAAAACCCTCGGCGATTTGGACGAAATTCGGATACGTCTCTTCGGCGTGCGTGCCGTCCCCCTGGCCGACGGCTTGCGGATCGTCGATCGGACCGAGATACGTGTGGGCCCGGCTGCCGCCATGAAAGCGGTCTTCCCACTGCACCACCATGCCCAGGTGCTGGTTGTTGAGCAGCAAGATCTTCACCGGCAGCTTCTCGCAGTTGAGAGTGGCCAGCTCCTGCACGTTCATGAGCATCGAGCCGTCGCCGTCGATGTCGATCACCAGCTTGTCGGGCAGCGCGGCCTGCACGCCCATCGCGGCGGGGAGTCCGAAACCCATCGTTCCCAGGCCCGAGCTGCTCAGCCAGTGCCGGGGGCGGGAGAACTTGTAGAACTGAGCCGCCCACATCTGGTGCTGGCCGACACCGACCGCGACGTAGGTGTCGCGCTCGCGGGTTTGCCGCCACAGTTCGTCGATGGCGTATTGCTGCAGGATCTCGTCACCCGACTCCTTGTAGCGGAGCGGATAGCGTGACTTCCACTCGGCGATTTGCGCTTGCCACTCGTGGAGGTCGGGCAGATCTTCGTCGGTGATCGCCTGATTGAGATCGGCCAGCACGCCTTTGACGTCGGCAATAATCGGGATGTGGGCTTCTTTGTTCTTGTGCAGCTCGGAGGGATCAACGTCGACGTGCACGATCTTGCCGTGGCGGGCAAACTCTTCGAGCTTGCCGGTCACCCGGTCGTCGAACCGCACACCCAAGGCCAAGAGCAGGTCGGCCTCATTGATCGCGTAGTTGGCGTACACGGTCCCGTGCATGCCCAGCATGTGCAGCGACTGCGGATGATCGCCCGGGAACGCGCCGATCCCCATAACGGTCGACGTGACGGGGATGCCGGTCCGCAACGCGAACTTGCGGAGCTCCTCGGAGGCTCCCGAATTGATCACGCCTCCGCCGATGTACAGAATCGGCCGCCGCGCCCGCTTCACCGCGGCGATCACTTGTCGGATCTGCTCGGGATGGTGCTGCTGGGCCTCGGGATGATAGCCGGGCAAATTCATCGGGGGATCGAAGTCGGGCGTTTCGTCCTGGCGGGCCAGTTGCACGTCCTTGGGGAAGTCGATGAGCACCGGACCGGGGCGTCCCGAGCCGGCCACGTAGAACGCCTCTTTCACGATCCGCGGCACGTCTTCCAGCCGCGTGATCATGTAGTGGTGCTTGGTGATCGACTGGCACATGGCGATCGTCGGCGTTTCTTGAAATGCGTCGCTGCCGATGACCGCTTGCGCCACCTGACCGGTGATGGCGACGATTGGCACGCTGTCGAGCTTGGCGTCGGCCAGGGCCGTCACGAGGTTGGTCGCTCCCGGTCCGCTCGTCGCCATGCACACGCCCACCTTGCCGGTCGCGCGAGCCACGCCCTGCGCGGCAAACCCACCCCCTTGCTCGTGACGCGGCAGCACGGTGCGGATCTGGTCTTTGAACTTGAGCAACGCCTGGTGCAGGGGCATGCTCGCCCCGCCCGGGTACGCGAAGATGCAATCGACCCCCTGCCGGACAATCGCCTCGACCAGGATTTCAGCGCCGTTATAGCTCTGTTGCTGGGCGGGAGTTTTGGCCGGCTTGGGTTGGGGTCGCGTCGACACGGATTGCTCTTTCGATTCAGTGTTAGTCAAGATACGGGTTGCGGTGGCGGGCTCAGATTGGGGCGGGACAGCGGGGCCGAACACGGGAAGGGCACCGCGCCTTCCCTCGAGCGGGGCACGGCCACCCACGGCTTTTGGACCAATACTGTAGTCTACGGCAGATTGGCTGACGAGGCACGGTCACTTGGCCTGTTTTCGTCGAACTTGCCCAATCGGCGTCGCTCACCCTGACCGGCCGTACCCATTTCGTCACGACCGGTTTCGTCCAGACACACGGCGGGGTATCTTGGAGAACGTCATTTCAAAAAACTGCCACATTTCCGCGAGATGACTGGCGGCCTGATTCTCATGAGTTGCGCTCAAGGGGCTCAGAAATGTCCGGAACTCTTCCTCGCCTCGCTCTGCCGTTGCTGGCTGCCCTCGTTACGGGATCGATGATGCTCGAGCTGCCCTTTGATGTGGGGGACGCGCGGGCGGCGGCCGGCGAATACGATCGGCCCACGAAGATTCCGCATCAGAGCCGCTCGGCCACGGTCGCCAGCCACGGAATTGTCGCCACGAGCCAGCCTCTGGCCGCGCAGGTCGGGCTCGACATCCTCAAGGCGGGGGGCAACGCGGCCGACGCAGCCATCGCCACCGACGCCATGATGGGCCTGGTCGAGCCGATGAGCTGCGGCATCGGCGGCGACCTGTTCTGTATCTATTGGGACGCCAAGACGCAGAAGCTCTATGGTCTCAATGCCAGCGGCCGCAGTCCCTATGCGCTCAATCGCGAGGTCTTCAAAGAGAAGGGGCTCAAAGAGATTCCCGGCAACGGCATTCTCTCCTGGTCTGTGCCCGGCTGCGTCGACGGCTGGGACCAGCTCGGCAAGCGCTTCGGCACGATGCCCCTCTCGAAACTCGTTGCACCGGCCATTCAATACGCGGAGGAAGGCTTTCCGGTCACCGAGATCATCGCCAACTATTGGAAACGGGGGGAGCCGCTCGCTCACCTTTACCCGGATACCGGCGCGACCTATTACCCCAACGGCCACGCGCCCGTCATGGGCGAGTTGTTCCGCAATCCAAACCTGGCGACCAGCCTGCGGGCCATCGCCGAGGGTGGCCGCGACGCCTATTACCGCGGGCCCATCGCCGAGCAGATCGTCTCGTACAGCCAGAAGCACGGCGGCTACTTCACCAAGAAAGACTTTGCCGACCACACCTCGACATGGGTTGAGCCGGTCTCGACCAACTATCGCGGCTACGACGTTTGGGAGCTGCCGCCGAACGGGCAGGGGATCGCCGTGCTGCAGATCCTCAACATCCTCGAGGGTTACGACATTCGCTCGATGGGCCGGCTCAGCCCCGACTATCTGCACCTGTTCATCGAGGCAAAGAAGCTGGCCTATGCCGACCGGGCGAAATACTTCGCCGATCCCGCCTTCGCCAAGCTCCCCGTCGAGCAGCTGATCTCCAAGGAATACGCGGCGAGGCAACGGAAGCGGATCGATCCCCAGCGGGCGGCCAACTCGGTCGATCCCGGCGATCCCCTGTTGGCGAAGGGCGGCGACACGATTTATCTCTGCGTCGTCGACAAGGATCGCAACTGTTGCTCGTTCATTCAGAGCAACTTCGCCGGCTTCGGTTCGCGGCTCGTGCCGGGCAAAGTCGGCTTCGTGATGCAAAACCGCGGCTCGCAGTTCTCGCTCGACCCCAAGCATCTCAACTCGCTCGAGCCACACAAGCGGCCCTTCCACACGATCATCCCCGCGATGGTCACGAAGGACGGCAAGCCCTGGCTGACCTTCGGCGTGATGGGGGGCGACATGCAGCCGCAGGGGCACGTGCAGGTGCTGATCAACATGATCGACTTCGGTCTCGACGTGCAGGCCGCGGGCGACGCCGGCCGCGTGCGGCACGACGGTTCGCAGACGCCGACCGGACGGCCGATGGAGTCGGGCGGCGGCGAGGTCGACGTCGAATCGAGCATCCCCCAGGCCACGCGGGACGAACTGACGAAGCGCGGCCACCACGTTGTCTTCAAAGCGGACGACGGCTTCGGCGGCTACCAGGGCATCCGCATCGACCAGGAGCACGGCACCCTGCACGGCGGCACCGAGCCCCGCAAAGACGGCGCCGCTGTCGGCTACTAACCGCCCGTGTCTACGGGCGAGGATCGATCGCACCCAAGCCTGGGACGTCAGTCGCGCGGGCCTCTGCCTTCAACGACCCGCTCGCGGCGTTCCTCGTCCACGCCGACCCTCGAGACTTTCAGGCCGAAGCTTTCGCCGATCTTGATCGCCTCGCCCTGACAGAAGCGATGATTGTTCACGTACAGGTCGAGCAGGGCCTCGCACGACTTGTTGAACGTCACCAGCGATCCCGGCACCAGCGCCACCACCGTCCCCAACGACATCTTTCGCTCGGCCAACCGCACGCTGACGGTCACCGGCACGTTGAGAACTCGCAGGGCCCGTATCGCTGCATCAGCCGACGCGGCTGCCTCTTGAGCAGCGCCGTCGCCGTCCGCCTCGTCGACGTCGGCGAACTCCTCGCCATCGTCCGCCAGTCCCTCGTCGAATTGTTCTGACTCTTCAGCGGATTCGAGTGCGCCTGCTCCCAAGCCCGCTCCTGGCTGCGTCACTGTCACCGGCGGCTCAGCGACCGGCACGATCACCAGCAGCTTGGCCACCGCCGCCTCGTTGGTGCCGTCGGTGTGAAAGACCGAAAGCTCGATCATCTTGGCGGAGGGCGTCGCTTTCGCGCTCTGAGCCACTTCGATCAGGTTCTCGGTCGCCGTCGCCGCAAAGCGTTCTGACTCCAGCTCGGCCGGCAACAAGAGCATCGACAGCTCGTGCGCCAGCGTCTGCAGCTGATTGTTCTGGCTGACGTCGGGCTGGCGATACCAGGCCGGCAGCGGCAACGTCTGGGGAATGAGGACGATCAGCCCCTCATTGCCGACGGCGATCCCCACCGCCAGGCCCGGCACCTGAAACTCGGCCAGCCCGCCCGCCTCGCCGACGCTGCTCGGCTCTCCGGCCGACAAACGAATCTCGCACCCCAGCGCCGTGCGAAACGTCTCGGCCAGCTGGGCCACGTGGTCGCGGCACTGGTCGATGATTTGCTGGGTTTGTGCTTCGGTCAGTTGAGCCATCGTGAGATCGGCCGAGCCGCGCTCGCAGGCGGCCGTGCGACCGACCGCGTGTTGAATGTCGGGCCGCAAAATCAGCCACGTCCGCCGACAGCGCCGACCTCATAAACATCGTCTTACCCGTTCGGAATCTGCGGCAAGGAGCCCGCAGACGTCAGTCTTTACCCGATCAACCGAAACACCCACCCCTTCGGCGCGGAGCAGTCCAACGTTGCCCCACGCCCCGCCGCGGGAGAGGGGTTGACGGTGAGCGGCGGCGTTGGTGTCCCGTCCCGCTCTGCCCTCGCGCCCCGTGTCCCGGCGAGCCGACTGCGTCAGCTGTCGGGTGCTTTGGCATTCCCCAGAAAATCTTCGGGCTTTTCTCGATGAAACAACGAGTCCCGTCCCGTTCTTCTCGAGCCCCAACGGGGCGCGACAGCTAGAGCCTGGGTCGGAGCGCAGCGCAGGCCCAGGATCCCGAGACCTCAATCCACATCTTCTCCCCTCTCCCCTCGCGGGAGAGGGGCCGGGGGTGAGGGGGCCCATTCGTATCCCTTCCCACCAACACGAAGTGTCCGGACCGGACGCGATCCCGTCGCCTCGTTATCTCTGACTTCAGACCTTGGACTGATCGTTCGAGTCTCGTCCCGCTTTTGCCAGCCTGCGACGCGCGCCGTGGAACCGGAGAAAGCGAATTCGCCGGGATACGCTCGGTGAAACAACGAGTCCCGTCCCGAGTCCCGTCCCATTCTTCTCCAGCCCCAACGGGGCGCGACAGCTACAGCCTGGGTCGGAGCACAGCGCAGGCCCAGGATCCCAAGACCCCCTCCACATCTTCCCCCCTCTCCCCGTATTGAGTCCTGCGCCGGCACTTACCGCCGGAGCGGCGGACGCCGGCAAGACGGGAGAGGGCCGGGGTGAGGGTCAAAATTTCCCGGGATACGCTCGATGAAACAACGAGTCCCGTCCCGTTCTTCTCCAGCCCCAACGGGGCGCGACAGCGATAGCCTGGGTCGGAGCGCAGCGCAGGCCCAGGATCCCGAGACCCCGATCCACATCTTCTCCCCTCTCCCCTCGCGGGGGAGGGGCCGGGGGTGAGGGGGTGCACCCGATCGATGCGGTTTAGTAATCAGTCCCGTCCCGTCTCAAATCAATCCCGTCCCGATTGCCGGGCCGGATCGCCGCTCAACGGATCGACACTCCAACGGATCGACACTGACCGGTGGGACTCTCGTCGGTGGGTCCACCCCCCTTATATCAAATGTGAGAGACCCGTCCCGGCGTGACCACTTTTAGCCGGACCCGGCGGGACAACTTGTCCCGCGCGCGCGGGGATCTTTTTCTCCCTCGATCCTCGTGTGAAAAAGGATCCCCACCGCGGCGGGGATCCTTTTTCGTCCCCGCGTACGCTAACCGGCGCACCCAGGCGCTCGCGCCGAGAACCGCTCTCTCCATTCAGCCACAAAACCGAGACCCGTCCAAGATCAGTTTTGGCGGAATCCGGGATCGACGACGCGGATCGTCAACGAGCGGGCAGCCGCACCGATTCTGAATTTGAGCCCCGCCCAGGGGCGACAGAAAATAGCCCAGCGTTTTCAACCCTGGGCAACGGGTGCCGAAGAAAATCTCCCAAGCCCCGATCGGAGCGGCAATCGCAGTTCGTGGTGGGATTTCAATCGATCCCCGCATAAACTACCACTCCGGTCGCGATTCTGCCCGATTGCATATCAACTGACAGTTGACCGGTTGGCGAATGAGCCTGGGACTCGCTAGGGAACGCGCATGAAAGCTACGAAGGTCCTTCTTCGTTGGTACAAATCATTCAACGTCAACTACACGCAATACGCTGACCACGGCGCGAAAACTCCCCAGCGTCCGTGGAACACACTTCATCTGCCGGGTGCGACGGAATCAGATCTTCCATTCATAGAGATTCCGTTAGAAGGCGACATCACGACTGTCGTTGGCGCGAACGAAAGCGGCAAGTCACACTTACTGAGCGCGATCAGTAAAGTCATTACCAGTCATGGGCTGAAGGATGCGCACGGACACTCACGCTCGTTTTCCCGCACAGATCTTTGCCACTATTCGTCTATCCGCAGTAAGAACGCGGACGCTTGGCCTAAACATTGGCCTTGAGTTTTCACAGCTCACGCAGCCCGACGCCGCTGCACTTGCGACAGCCATGAAAGGCGGGGTGTGGCAACCAGTCGTCAACGGAAAGTTTACGCTTATCATTGCCCCAAAGAACCCCGATGCACCCGCGTGCATCTACGCGGACAACGTTGCGGCCGCGATCCCATTGAACGATGACCAGCTTGGCGCGGTACGCGCGTGCCTTCCGCAGGTGCTCTTCATTCAGTCGCAGGCCGAACTCTCGGACGATATCCACGTTGCCGATATTCTTGCTCATTTTGGAACGCCGACCGAAGGCTCCGGCACTAGCCGCCAATACCTGCCATTTACTGTCCTCTTGCAGATTGTCGACGCATTACGACTGATCACACCCGGTGCCAACCAGCAACTGACCGCTGCAGATGCGCAATCTCTCGCCGGTGCAAAAACGCTGATTAACTCGTCGCCCCAAAAGTTGCTTGCGGGCCGGCTCGAGGCCGACCTCTTTCGCGTGCTTGGCATCCAGGCGGCCGCGATCGAGTTTCTCGCCGGGCTCGACGACGCAGATCGGAGCTACGCTGAGTCACTCGTCGAAACGTGGAACGAAGAAATCGATAAAACCCTCAATTTGTCCCATTACTGGCAACAGGATGATCAGTTTCGGATTCGGATGAATTACAAGCGCGGAATGGTTTTTTTCCGAAATCACGGACAAGACGAACGCGGTCTACACTTTTCAAGAGCGCAGTTCTGGATTGAAGTACTTCCTCAGCTACTACATCCAGGCCAAAGCTATTCAGCAGGCCACACGCGACAAGGCCTGCATCATCCTCATGGACGAGCCCGACTCGTATCTTTCCATCGCAGGACAGCGAAATTTGCTCGCCGTTTTCGAGTCGCTCGTCAGTGCTGACAGCTCGCTTCGCAACGCCCAACTACTTTACACGACACACTCGCCGTTCCTGATCAATCGGAATTTTCCGAGGCGCATTCGGCTTGTTCGCAAAGGTGACGCAGAAGAAGGCACTCAGTATGTGAGTGCCGGTCACGTCCGCAGGTACGAGCCGATTCGCTCGGCACTTGGGATTGACTGCGCCCAAACCCTTTTCATGGGCGCCACGAACGTCATCGTCGAAGGAGCTACCGACCAATATCTTGTGAGTGAGCTTGTCCGCTTCTTCGCAACCCCTGACAACATTTCCGAGCTCTTGGACCTGAACTCAGTTGTTTTGACGTCGGCAGACGGCGCGGGCGGTCCGGTGCAGTTGCTTTCCGCCTCCAACTGGGGCGACGAGCCGCGGCCAGCAACCGTGGTGGTCCTCGATGACGATGCCGCCGGTCATCGGGCGCGGGATCGGATTACGGGAGTCGAGAGGGGAGCCAAGCAACTCATTCCCCCCGAATTTGTGGTAACCATGTCCGATGTCCTTTCGTTAGCGCCCGAGGCGGGACATACGGCCGTAACCATTGAAGACGTGGTCCCTGTGAAGATGTATGCCGAGGCGCTTCGTAGATACTTCAAACGTTGGTACGACTCCGATCTTGGGCAAGAATCCGAAGACTCGCTCGCGGATGGCACATTTGCCGAACACGGGCTTGTTGACGGCGCTCTGAAAGTCTTTAACCGGATACTCGGCCAAGAACGGGACACATATGACAAGATGGGAGTCCTCCGTGAGGCGCTCCCGCTCTTAGAGGACTGCGCATTCTCGATCGACGTCGAAAGTCTTCGTGCCAGGTTCGCAGGCCTGTGCGCTTGCCTTCGCGAGAAAGTAGCTGCGAGCGAGCATGCCCAACAGATTCGCTCGGCGAAACAAGCGATCAATCGCATCATCAAGGAGTTCTTCGTTATCCATAAAGAGTCGTCAGTGCTATTTGATGTGGGTGTTTTGATCGGGCGCCTTCTCCGAGAGGCAGAGCAGCTTGGGAGTGACGGGGCCGAACTGGCTCAGGTTTTGAATGAATGGCGGGAAAACGTCAAGAAAATGAGGTCGGCGGATCAGAAGCGACTGTCAGGCGACTCATGGAAGGAATGGTCTCGGCGATTCGAGAGAATAAAACGAGATCCGTTCGCTCTGGACTGGTTCCGATGCGCCGACGAGGCGTCGGGAGCAAAGGACATTCCTGCGAAAGCTCCACTTGAGGCGAAAGACACTGGGGTTAATCTCTCGGTCGAAGCACCCCAGCAAAGTGTTGGCGCTGACGCAGCCGTGCAGACGTCCGCCGCTCCGGTGGAAACGGGCGGCGCGGACGCAATGCAGATTCAGGGCTGAAGAACAAACCAGGATGGCTCGGGATCCCAGGCTTGCGCTGCGCTCCGACCTGGGCTATGGCTGTCTCGGCCCGTTCGGCCTCAGGAGAAGACGAGATAAGAACCCCGCAGCTGACACTGCAGGCTCGCGGGGTCTGTCAGCGCCCGCGCAGGGTGTCCACGTGCGGCCCCCCTGTCATGGCGGGCGTAGAGCGTGGGCGATATGATCCGGTCTTCGAAACGCGGACAATTCCGCGAGATGCCATTAAGAGGACTGTCGATGTCGGCGGAAGATTGGGAATCGCTCAAGCAGGAACTCCGCAAGGAGGCTGACCAGCAAATCGCGGCAGCGCAAGACCAGGCCCGCAAAGACTCGATTCGAGCGGATCTGACCTCCTTTGCCCGTCTTCCCGTTCCGACGAGCGACTACGAGATTGTCCAACGTCGCGCGCTGGTAACAGAGTATCGAACGAAATGGGCCAGCGGCGGCAAAGACAGCCGGATGCGCGACGCTCTTTTCGGGCGGCTCAACGAGGACTGAGCGGCCGCGGCGACGACGGTCACGACAATACGCTCGCTCTGTTGAAAGCGACGGGTGGCCAGGGCGCTCCGCTCTGCGGAAGCCCCGGAATGTACGCGGCGACGCAGGCAACATTACGAATGCCCCTCACCCCCGGCCCCTCTCCCCGCCTTGCCGGCGTCCGCCGCTCCGGCGGCAACTGCCGGCGCGGACGCAATGCGGGGAGAGGGGAGAATCAGCAGATGATGGCGCCCCGGGATCCCAGGCCTGCGCTGCGCTCCGACCTGGGCTATAGGATCTCGGCCCGTTGGGCCTCAGGACGAAGAGCCTCGGGCGCGCGAGCGTCCCGGGACATGACGCGCTGGGTACGCCTGCGGACGGGTGGCCGGGGCGCTCCGCCTTGCGGAAGCCCCGGAACGTGCCGCTCCGCTCAGACCTCAGATGTCAAAATACATCGCGAACTCCCAGGGGTGGGGTCGCTGGCGGAGGGCTTCGACTTCGTAGGTCGTCTTGTACCAGATCCACGTGTCGATCACGTCTTCGGTGAAGACGTCGCCTCGAAGAAGATAGTCGTGGTCCTTGCGGAGGCCGGCGAGGGCTTCTTCGAGCGACATGGGAACGCCGGGGACTCCTGCGAGGTCTTCGGGAGCCAGGTCGTAGATGTCTTTGTCGAGCGGCGGGCCTGGGGTGGTTTTGTTCTGGATGCCGTCGAGCGCCGCCATCAGCACGGCGGACATGGCGAGGTACGGATTCGACGACGAGTCGGGGCAGCGGTACTCAATCCGCTTGTTGGCCGAGCTCGGGGCGTGCACGGGAATGCGGATGGCGGCCGAGCGATTGCGGTAGCTGTAGGTGAGGTTGATCGGCGCCTCGAAGCCGGGGACGAGCCGCTTGTAGCTGTTGGTCGTCGGGCAGCAGAAGGCGAAGAGCGAGGCCGAGTGCTTCAAGATGCCGCCGATGGCGTAGAGCGCCATCTGGCTCAAGCCGCCGTAGCCGGAGCCGGCGAAGAGCGACTCGCCCTTCTTCCAGAGCGACAGGTGCAGATGCAGGCCGGAGCCGTTGTCGTTCCAGACGGGCTTGGGCATGAAGGTGGCTGTTTTGCCGTGGCGAGCGGCCACGTTCTTGACGACATATTTATAGCGGATGAGATTGTCGGCCGTGCGCAAGAGCGGGCCGTACTTCATATCGATTTCGCACTGGCCGGCGGTGGCGACTTCGTGATGCTGGGCCTCAACCTCGACGCCGCACTCCTGCAGGGCGAGCATCATCTCGGTGCGGACGTCTTGCAGCGTGTCGGCCGGCGGGACGGGGAAGTAGCCTTCCTTGTAGCGGATTTTGTAGCCGGCGTTGCCGTTGCCAGTTTTTCCACGGGTCCACTGCCCTTCGGCACTGTCGATGTGGTAATACGATTCGTGCTCGTTCTGGTCGAAGCGGACGCCGTCGAAGACGAAGAATTCCGCCTCGGGGCCGAAATTGGCGAGGTCGGCGATGCCCGTCGACTTCATGTAGGCTTCTGCTTTTCGGGCAACGTTGCGCGGATCCTTGGCATAATCTTCGCGGGTGATGGGATCCTGGATGTTGCAGGTCATCGCCAGCGTGTGATTCATAAACGGGTCGACCATCGCCGTTTCGGGCTGCGGCACGACGAGCATGTCGCTCTCGTTGATGGCCTGCCAGCCGCGGAGGGAGGACCCGTCGAAGCTGAAACCTTCCTCGAAACTGCGTTCATTCAGGGTCTGGACGGGGATGGTGAAATGCTTGGGCATCCCCGGAAAATCCATGAAACGCAGATCGACGGCACGAACTTCACGTTCGCGGCACAGCGCCAAAACCTCTTTGGGAGTCATTCGCCCTCGGCTAATCAAACGCGCGCACTCCGACTGTCACAGTTGTTTATGATAAGCGGGGTGCAAAGGGTGTACCAGCAGCTAAATAAAACCTCCACCGAAGCGGAGCGCTAAGCGGCTAAGGAGTACAGGTCTGTGAAGCTGGCCGTTTGCAGGAAAAATGTTTTTTGAGCCGCGGCCCAATCGGTGACTTCTCGCAGGAGTTCGTCGATCGACTGACAGCGGTGATTGCGGGTGATCGTCTCGTGGAGGTGCCACCAGACGCGCTCGATGGGATTCGTCTCGGGCGCGTACTTCGGAAGAAAGTGGAGGACAATTCGACCGGGGTGTTGAAGCAGGTAATCGCGGATGGCGCGGCAATCGTGGAACTTGGCGTTGTCGCAGACCACATGGATCACCCGATAGGACCGCAGTTGCCGACGCAGGTCGTCGAGGTGGGCCACGAAGAGCGCCGCGTTGCGTTGCTTTCCTGGAGCCGACAACAACAGCCGTCCTGTCCGCCAGTGAAGCGATCCAGCCAAATGCCGTTTTTCGTTGTTGCCTGGCGTGACGACCTCGGCTTGCTGGCCGCGACGCATCCACATCGACCCGATCTTGGGGTTCAAATGGACATCCACTTCGTCTTGGAACACAACGGTCTCGTTGGCCGGCAGTTGTCCGATGAATCGCTGGATTTGCTGCAGCTTCCGGGCATGCTCCGGATCGCGCGGCCCGACGACCGGCCGGGGACGACGCCAGACAAACTCCCGCCGGTGCATCCCCCGGCGGACCGTTTCGGGGCTCACGCGGATGCGTTCCTGTTCCCACAACAGCAAGGCCAACAGACCGCACGACCAGCGGCTCCGGAAGAAGCCGAAGTCCTGCGGCGTCGACTTCAACAGCCACCGCACGACGAAAATCAGCCACGAAGGAACTGTGTCTGGTTGTTCTTCGGTTCGCAAAGCCATTCCCAGCCGACCTGTCGCAAACTCCCGTTTCACCGAGCGGATCAAAGTCGGGCTGGCAAAGGTGGCCGCGCGGATCTCGCGGTAGGAACGTCCTTCGGCCAGCAACAACAGGACCAGTGCTCGCCGAGCCGTCCGCGCTGTCCGCAAGGTCTTCAAACACGTTTTGCGTTCCCGCGTCGAAAGACGAAGATGGCCATCCATGGCTTGGTCTCCGGGGATTGTGGTCGTCTATCACCCACAACCTTAGAGCCAAGCCTGTTTTCTACTCCAGATCATTCTCCCTCCGCGCTACGCACGGTGCGAGGTCTTATTTAGAAGGGGGTTGGACATTTGCCGAACTCGTGCGGCAGCTGAATGAGCGAGTGTTTTTTTGGCCGGGGTTGGCGGCGGGGCCGGTGGACTCCGGCGAGCGGCACTATGAGCGCTACAGTCTCAATAAGCCAGTGATCATGCGCTGCCGCACAGGCGAACTGTTCGACGCGAACTCGGGCGCGGAACCGCTGTTCTGCAAGTACAACTCAGGCTCACCGCGGATGACACAAGGGCGCGGTAGTCCGCGCGGACCAAGCACCTTCCTCGAATGCCATCGTGCGCCCTTCACGTCGAGCAGCGTGGTTGAGGTAACTTACCTAAAGCTCGTGACGCTTCCGACCTTGGTTGAGTCTGCCGGTTCCCCTTGGGGTCCATGGACGGCGCATCGCCTGCGCTGATGCCCTGCGGAAACGCGGACACCCGTGCCGCGGACTGCGGATGCAGCGACGACCGAGAAATGCCGCCCCTCACCCCAACCCTCTCCCGGCAGACCGGGAGAGGGCGAAGGCGAAGAGGCGGCGCGTCAGCGGGGCACGCCCAGCGTTACTTTCAGCTTCACTTCCTTGCGGGCGCGGGTGACTGTGATATCAACCGTGTCGCCGGCGTTGACGCGGCGGAGGGCGAGATCAAAGTCGTCGAGGTTGGTGATTTTTCGGCCGGCGAATTCGATCAGCACGTCGCCGCCTTTGATACCGGCTTTGTCCGACGGGCTGCCGGGGCTGACGCCTTGGATGGCGTAGCCTTTCACCTCGCTGCCGAAGTCGGGGATGCTGCCGAAGTAGGGCCGGCTGCCTTGGCGTTCGACGCGGGCGTTCCCCTTCACTTCGACGTATTGCGGCGGGGTCGGGCTTTCGTCGGTGTCGGACACGACTTGCTCGATCAGGTCGACGATGCGGTCCATGCCCGTGATGTTGATCTTGGGCCACTTATCGGTCGGGCGGTGGTAGTCGGGATGCGTGCCCGTGAAGAAGTGCAGCACGGGGATTTTCTTGCCGTAGAACGACGACTGGTCGCTCGGCCCAAAGCCTTCCGGCTTGAGGATCAGGTGGAGCTGGTGCGTGGGGGCGAGCTTTTTCAGGAGCTTTTCCCAGTGCGGGGCGGTGCCGATGCCGTAGACGGTGAGCTTGTCGTCCTTGAGGCGGCCGACCATGTCGAGGTTGATCATGGCGATCGTCTTATTGAGCGGGAAGACGGGGTTTTTGACGTAGTAGGCTGAGCCGATCAAACCCTCTTCCTCGCCCGAGAAGGTCATGAAGACGAGCTTGCGAGGCGGCTTCTTGCCGCGCTGGCCGAAGCGTCGAGCCAGCTCGAGCACGCTGACGGTGCCGGAGGCGTTGTCGTCGGCTCCGTTATGGATTTCGTGCGAGCCAGGCATGAGCGAGCCCAAGCCGCCGCGGCCCAGGTGATCGTAGTGGGCGCCGACGATGACGATTTCGTCCTTCTTCGGGCCTTCGCCTTCGAGCACGCCGATGACGTTTTTCACCTGCGTGGGCGAGCGGTCGATGGTGGTGACGCCTTCGGCCTTCCAGCCGGCGAGCGGAGCGCTGTGCGGCTTCATGTCCTTGTCGATGGCCGTTTCGAGCTGGGTGATCGATTTGCCGAGGGCCGGCTCGAGCACGCGATTGACGGCTTCGAGGCTGAGCTGCACGACGGGGATGCTGGTGTCGCTGCCGGTGCCGCCGTAGCCGAACTTCATGAAGGGATCGTTCTCGGGATTTTTGAGGTCGGCCTTGGCCTTTTTGAGCTTGGTGACGTCTTCGCGGAGTTCTTTGAGGGCGGCGGCGACGGCGGGGGAGTTGGCTACCTCGCGGAGTTCGTTCTTGGCCTGCGCCTTGGCTGCGGCATCCGCGTTGTCTTCGGCCTTGTCGAGGGCTTCGGCCGCTTCGACGAGATGGTTGGTGGCGCGGCGGACGCGGGACTCGGCCTCCTTGGCATTCTTTCGCACGCTGAACGGATCGTTGAGAAAGATGATCGCGCTCGCGCCGGCGGCGATCGCGTTGCTGAGCTTGGAGCGGAGGTCGGAGCCGCTCGCACGGCGACGGCCGGGGCCGTTCGGGCCGGGGCCGAATCCTTCTTGCGGCTCTTCGTCAACCTGGCCGGGGTTGTGTCGCATGACGATCACGACTTTGCCTTTGACGTCGATGCCCTGGAAGTCGCGGAAGTCGTGCTCGTCGAGTCCATAGCTGGCGAAGACGAGGTCGCCGCTGATCTTGCCGCCGCCGCCGAAGGAGCAGGGGACGAAGTCGACGTCTCGCTTGAGCTCGATCGTCTTGCCGCCGGGGCCGACGAGCTTGAGCGTGTTGGGCGTGCCGAGGATGGCCTTGGTGGTCATCTTGAAGTATTGAAAGGCGTCGCCCTTGACCTGGGTGACGTCGAGCCCGGCTTCTTTGAATTGCTCTTTGATGTAGTCGGCGGCCCGGTTGAGGCCCTTGGTGCCGATGCCGCGACCTTCGAGCTCGTCGGAGGCGAGGTACTTGATGTCGTTGAGCAGGTGCGACTGGCTTTCGACGGGCGTGTCGGCCGGCACGCGGACGGTCGCGGCGACACCGATCAACAGGCCCGCGGCCACGAAGACGATCGATCGAGCGGCAAGACGAGTAGAACGCATGTGAGTCATCCAGGAATGATTCGGAGGGGATCAAGTTTCTTGGGAGTGCGACGCACGACTCGCCCCGCGCTCGAGCCAGACGTGCGAACCCGAAGCTCGGCGGGAGCCCGGGCCCCGTTTCCAATCACCCGGCCACGGGGGCCGGGCGTCCAATGACCGGCCACGGGGGCCGGGCACCGTTTCGTTCTCGCGACCGAGCCCGACTTTAGTTACGTGCGCCGGGCGTCCAAGGCACATCGATTCTAAACAGATCGCGTCGCCCATCGCCAGCGGCGAAAGGTGCGGTTGGGAGGACGTGACGAACGCGGGTGCCGCGGCGTATCGGTGAGCGAACGGGTCCCTTGGTTTTCCTACGCCAATTCGCGGTCAAAACACCAATTCAGCTGGCGTTCAGGTTGGTTTCCAGCCGGGGGCCGGCAGCGGGCCTTGGGGGGCGGGGAAGGTTTTGTAGATTTCGTCGAGGGCCGCGATGACTGGGCCGTGCAGCTCGCGGTTGGCGGCGACGATGCCGCGGTTGGCCAAGAGCTCGTAGCCGTGGTTGAATTCGAGCGGCCGGCCCATCACGTCGGAGACGATTCCGCCGGCTTCTTCGACCACGAGGACGCCGCCGGCGTGGTCCCAGATTTTTTCCTTGTAGCCGTACTTGGCGGGGAGCCGCATGTAAATTTCGGCATCGCCGCGGGCGACGATCGCGTACTTGGCCTGGCTGTCCATCCGCAGGGCGCGCGGTGAATGCCGAGGGCTTCGGCGACGCGCGACGACAGGCTCGTCGACGTGTGGGTCGATTCGACCGATTCGCAGAAGCGGGCCTCGATCGGGTCGGCCAGTTGACTGCAGTGGACGGCGATCGGCGTGGTCTTCACATCGTCAAGCGGCACGACCCACGCCCCGCCGCCGCGCGTGGCGTAAAAGATTGCGCCGGGCGTTGCGGTTGGGTCCGCGGATTCAATTGCCGCGTCGGCGGGGTGAGCAGTTGCAGTCAGGTTGGGGCAGCCGAGGAGGGCGATTTCAATCTTTCCCTCGATGATCAGCGCGAGCGAGACGGCATATTGTTCTTGCCGCAAGAAGCCTTTCGTGCCGTCGATGGGGTCGAGTGTCCAGAACCGCGGGGCGAATTTCTTTTCGCAGCCGCGATCGATCCAGTCGCAGGCCTGTTCGCCGGTGGCTTCGACGCCGATCGCCCGCAGCTCTTCGAGCACGCGATCGAGGAAGGCGCCGTTTTCTTCGCGGCGAAGGGCTCCCGATTCTTCCTCGCCGATGATCGGATCGCGCGGAAAGGCGTCACCGATCAGCCGACAAATGGCCGCCTGGCTGGCGAAGTCGGCGACGGTGACGGGGCTGCGATCCTCTTTTTCAAACACGTCGGCCGCGATTTTGGACTGCACGTCGCGACAAATCCGCGAGGCGGCACGCACGGCATCGAGAGCGATCCGCAGCTCGGCTTCCCATCGTCCGGATTGAGGCCGTTCGAATTGAGACTGTGACGCCATCGAGATTCTTTTTCCCTCTCTCGTGACGCGGTCGTGCCGCCCGACCAGACCGCGAAACAGCAAGTATAGTTCGCCCGGGGATTGGCGTCAGCCGGCGGGTGCTTACGGCCGGATTTTCGTCGCTCGCTTGCATAGAAGACGAGGAATCAAAGCACCATCGGGCTGACGCCCGACGCTCGCCGAGTCTTGTCGGCCGGTGCAATGCCCCTGCGAGTGCGGCAGCGAACAGACGCGAGTGAGCCGTCAACGACTCTTGGTGAGGATCACGCACTCGTCGCGGATGACGTACGTCATGCCCAGCGGAGCGAGCAGCCGGGCGAGAGCGGACGAAAGCGGCTCGTCGACGACGGAGCCGGTCACTTTCGTGTCGGGATCGATCGCGTGGGCCAGTCGAGCCGCCGGGTTGAGCAAGAACGTCTCGTCTCCGCTCTTCGTTTCGAGCACGGCAATCACCTGTTTGAGCGATTCGCCGTGGAATTCCGGCGTCACTTTCTTCGTGAGGGCCGCGGCGACGAGGGCGTTCTCTTCTTCCTGGCGCTGCGACGGTTGCGACAGCCGGAGATTGCCGGGCGAACGCAGCACGATCCGCAGCCCGGCGCCCTCCGCGACGTACGTCAGCCCGAGGGGATCGAGCGTCAGGTTGAGCCACGAGCGCAGCGTGATGCGGCCGCCGAGTTTCAGCGGCACGCGGGCCCTCTCGTCGATCGCCGCAGCCTTCAGCTCGTCCCGATCGAGCCGAATCGCGATCCGTCCCATGCGCGCATAAAAATCCATCAGCTCGGCGAGTGGCTCATCATCGACGCCCAGCGCCTGTCCGCGGTCGAGGGCCCGCTCGAGCCGCCTGGCCGGCGACAGCGGCGTCAGCTTCGACGCCAGGAATTCTTCGCAGACTTGGCTGCCAAGCTCCGTCGGCTTGCGACCGAAGTCAACCACTCGCCCCTCGGGGTCGATTAGCACGGCGGTCGGATAGCCGTGCACGCCGTAGTCCCGGGCCATCGATCCACTCGTGTCGAGCAGAATCGGAAACGGGAACGGACGGCCGCGCCACGTGCGGGCGACGATGGGCTTGAGCTTCTTGTCGAGGTCGGCGAAGTCCGTCACATTTCGCTCGTGGACCGTCACGATGGCGAACTTGTCGCGGTCGGCCGCGTGGTCGTCGATAAAATCCATCCAGCCGGGCAAACCGCGTCCCGTGCACGGTCCGCACCAGTAGCCCCAGAATTCGAGCACGACCCACTTGCCCTTGAAGTCCTTCGGCTGCGCGCTCTTGGCGACGCCGCGCATCCGCAAAGTGCCACGCAGGCGCCGGTTTGCGGTAGAGCCGGGCGATCGTCGAGAGCGGCAACTTGATCTCGCCAAGGTCGACCGTTTTGGTTCCCTCGATCGTCACCTCGCGGGAGCCCATCTCGTGATTGTCGCCGCCCCCCTCCGCCTGCAGGGTGTACCGGCCGGGTGGCAGCTGCAGGTCAAAGGTCGAGGCACGAGACCGGGCGTACCCGAGCTGGAGCTTGTCGGGTGCCAGCAACAGGGAGAGGAAGGATTCCAGCAGCGGCACTTCCGGTTTTTCCGACGCGAACCGCACGCGAATCCGGCCGAGTGGGAGCAGCTTGATCACGATCGGATTCTTCGCGGACTCGAGCCCGACCGTCGCCACGCCGCCCAGTTGCCCCGTCGCGTCGAAGGCCATCAAGGCCTGGTCGCGACGATAAAGCTCGATCTCGAGCGAGAATTTTCCGTCCGCCCCGGAGACGGTCGGCCGATCCGACTTCAGCGGCCCTCCCTGATCGCTAATCCAATGCTCGTTCACCCGAGCGCAGGCGACGGGTTTCCCCTGCGCGTCAACCACTCGTCCCGTCACCCGCACGATCGTGCCGGCCTGGGCGGTTAAGGCGGACGCTAAGACGAGCACTGTGATGCCGATTCGCAGCTTCATCCGACGGCTCCTCTCACTTGGGCCGTTTCCCGACAATTAGACCAGCAAGATGACGCTCCAGCGAACAATTTTTGTCAATGTATTCGACTCCCTGGCGAGCGGCAGGTGTAAGCCTGCCGGTTCTCGTCCCGGCAGCGATGGATACCGGCCGCTCGTCAGCATAAGCTGAGAACTCGAGCTTCATTGTTCCCGAGAAACAGTTCATGAACGCCAAGATTGTGTTGCTTCCCGGCGACGGGATCGGACCCGAGGTCGTCTCGCAGGCCGAACGCGTGTTGCGGCGGGTGGCCGAGCGGTTTGGGCATGCATTTCAATTTGTGACGTGTCCGATCGGCGGCTGCGCGATTGACGAGTTTGGCGATCCGCTACCGGAGCGGACGATGGCCGAGTGTCGGTCGTCGCAGGCCGTGCTGCTGGGGGCGGTCGGCGGGCCGAAGTGGGATGATCCGCGGGCCAAAACGCGGCCCGAGGCGGGGCTGCTCAAGATCCGCAAGGAGCTGGGTCTCTTCGCCAACCTGCGGCCGATCACGGCTCATCGGCAACTCGTCGACGCCTCGCCGCTCAAGCGGAGCATCGTCGAGGGGGTCGACATCCTCTTCATCCGCGAACTCACCGGCGGCCTTTATTTCGGCGAAGCCGTGCGGCGACCGCACCCGAGCGGCGAGCAGGCCTGGAACACGATGATCTATTCGACCGGCGAGATCGAGCGGGTCGTGCGCTTGGCCGGACAGCTGGCCCGCGGCCGCCGGAAAAAAGTCACGTCGGTCGATAAGGCCAACGTGCTCGAAGTCTCGCGCTTGTGGCGAGAGGTGGCCGCCCGTGTGATGAAGACCGAATTCCCCGAAATTGCGTACGACGTCGTGCTCGTCGACGCGATGGCCATGCATCTGATCTCGCGGCCGCGCGATTTCGACGTCGTGGTGACGGAAAACATGTTCGGCGACATCCTCACCGACGAAGGCTCAATGCTCCCCGGCTCACTCGGCCTGTTGCCGTCAGCGTCGCTCGGCTCCGGCGGCCCCGGCCTCTACGAACCCATCCACGGCTCAGCCCCCGACATCGCCGGCAAAGGCATTGCCAACCCGCTGGCGACGATCCTCGCCGCGGCCATGTTGCTGCGGCACTCGCTCGGTTTGGAAAAAGAAGCCGCCGC
This sequence comes from uncultured Planctomycetaceae bacterium, assembly GCA_963800135.1. Classification (GTDB taxonomy): domain Bacteria; phylum Planctomycetota; class Planctomycetia; order Planctomycetales; family Planctomycetaceae; genus DASPSM01. The sequence continues at coordinate 233,874 of CAWCZR010000009.1, forward strand.
CATCGAAGCCGCGGTCAACACGGTCCTCGACCAGGGCCACCGTACGAAGGACATCGCAGCCGGCGGCCCGAGCATCGGCACGGAGGAGATGGGGACGCGGGTGGTTGAAGCGATGGCCTAATCCAGGTTATCTCCTGCCGTGAGTCATCGCGCGACCCATGCACATCGCCCGAGAACTACCGGAGAGCGACGCGAAAGCTGTCGTTATTAGTGGCGCGCGACTCGACGTACGGCCTCATATAATCTGCTTCAGGGAGGTGGCGTATGGGGCCTACATTTAACGAGCTCGAAGAACGCGTCCTGCGATTCCTCAAGGGCGAGTTCCTCGAAAAAGGCTCGGAACCCGCCACGATGCACGATCCCGTGACCTACCACAGGGACGTGATGCAGAAATTCGACCTGTCCTTGCCTCAGTATACGGAACTAATCGCACGATTAGGCGCACTCGGAATTGTCAATTTCAATCGTCTCGCTGTGAGTTCTCCAAATGGGATCCTTAAGACAAGCCCTTTGGTCGTTGAGATTGTCCGCCAACTCGACGAGCAGGCCGCGCAAATGAATGCAGCAGCTGCAGCCCGTCGCGACCACAAAATCTTTCTGAGCCACAAAGGCGCGAACAAGTCACTCGTCTTGCAATACTTTCAAGTACTCAAGGAGATTGGGTTTGACCCCTTGGTTGGACGACGATGCATTACGGGCAGGTGACAAACTCGAGCGAGGCATTCGGCGAGGATTTGCGGATTCCTGCGCCGCGGTTTTCTTCATAACGCCGCAATTTAAGGACGAGGGTTATCTCGCCTCCGAGATCGAATACGCGATCGAAGAGCACCGCAAAAAAGGAGAGAAGTTCAAGATCATTCCAATTGTGTTCAGGGGGAGGGGTGGCGAAACCGGAAGAGTGCCGGAGCTGCTGAAGCCTTTCGTGTGGAAACACCCGAAAACGAACCTCATCGGTTTACTCGAAATCCTGCGCGCCTTACCGATCCAGGTGAGCGAGCCTCGATGGCGCGACAGTATCGCCCCCGTTGAGGGCAGGGGGCAATGACATGGACGCGAAAATCCGATTCGGGGCAGCCACGGAAATGCACGCGGTGCTCCGCAGGATCCGCAGCAACAATCCGTACTATTGGAGATGGGATACAGACGAGGACGACGGGTGGCCGGGGCGCTCCGCTTCGCGGAAGCCCCCGTCTTCTACTCAGCGATTCGTCCAGCAATTCGGCCATCATTCCCATTGCCGTGCCGATTCAAGAGGCATGATTAACCAACTGCTCCTCGCTGCTTTTCGTGAGCATTGCCCGCTGATGATAGGCCGATGTTCCGGGGCTTCCGCTCCGCGGAGCGCCCCGGCCACCCGACGCCAGTTGAGTCGCGGCCCCGGATTTTTGACACTTTTCGCAGACAGAAATCGCCCCGCCTGGCGTCACTGGTGCACGGCTGAATCCCACTCACGTCTGGAGCGAAGCCATGTCTCGTCGGTCCTCTCGGCCCGCCTTCACTCTGATCGAGCTCATCGTCGTGATCGCCATCATTGGGATCCTGGTGGCTTTGCTTTTGCCCGCCGTTCAGGCGGCTCGGGAGGCCGGGCGGCGGGCGCAGTGTAAGAGCAATCTCCACCAGTTGGGGCTGGCGATGCACAATTACGAGTCGGTCTACCGCGTGCTCCCGCCGTCGATTCAGGTCATTGGCACGGGCAACACGCTCGATTCCAACGGCTGTTGGGGCATCCTGGCTCGGCTGTTGCCTTACTTCGAGCAGTCGAACTTGTTTCAGCAGTGCAACTTTCAGCTCAACAAGGAAGAGCCGGCGAATGCGGCCGCCATTCAGCAGCAGCTGCCCCTTTATCTTTGTCCGAGCGAGATCCACACCGACGTGTCGACGCATCCGTACGGGCTGTCGGCCGTTTCGAGCTACGGATTTTGCACGGGCGACTGGTTCGTGTGGGGCGGCTACAAAGGGCCCTGGAATCGGACGGCGTTCGGGCCCGATCGGTCGTTGCGGTTGGCGTCAATCACCGACGGGCTGACGCAGACGATTTTCGCGTCGGAGGTGAAGACGTATCAGCCCGTTTACATCTGCGACAACGTGGGCCTGAGCCTGATCCAGAATCCGAACAACGTGCCGCCGCCGACGGCCGACCCCGATTCGGTCGCCCCCGAGTATAATGGCGGGTGCCGGCTGTATCTTTTGGGCCACACGGAGTGGTCCGACGGCAACAGCCATGCGACCGGTTTTACGACGGCCTGGCCGCCCAACAAGTTCACCCCCGGGCCGACTGGCGTCGACATGGATCTCAACGGCATCAACGAAGAGGACGGCGGACCGACGTTTGCCGCCATCACGTCGCGAAGCTGGCACGCGCTGGGCGTGCAATCCCTGATGGGCGACGGCAGCGTGCATTACTTCAGCAGCTCGATCAACCCCGACACCTGGCGGGCCCTCGGCTCGATCAGCGACGGCGAATGGTCCGGCTCGGCCGTCAGCGACGGGTCGTGACTTTCGCGCCGAGGAGTCAACGCGTCCGATGAACACGGCAGCCCCCCTTCGTCTCGTCAGCTTGGTCGCGGCAGGTCTGTTGGCAATCGTCGCGAGCGCCCAGGCGGCCGGCTATGGCGTCGTCTGGTCTTTCGGTACGGACACGGCGGGCCGGGTCCCCAACGGCTTTCACGAAGAGGTCGGCAAGTGGCGGGTCGTCGAGGATGCCGGGCGGAAGGTGGTCGCCCAGCTCGGTGCAAGTCCCGACAAGGTCTTCAACGTGTTGCTGGAGACGAAGTTTCACCCGGTGAACGTCGAACTGACCGTGCGGCTGAAGGCCGTGTCCGGCAGGCTCGACCAGGGGGGCGGCCTCATCTGGCGTGCCCAGGACAAAAGCAACTATTACATCGCCCGCTATAACCCGCTCGAAGACAACTTCCGCGTTTACAAAGTCGAACGCGGCAAGCGGACGATGTTCAAAAACGCGGACATCCCCCATGCTCCCGGCTGGCACACGCTTCGCGTGAAGATGATCGGCAAGCACATCGAATGCTTTTATGACAGCAAAAAGTACCTCGAATGCGACGACGCGACCTTTTCCAGCGCGGGGATGATCGGCCTTTGGTCCAAGGCCGACGCCCAGAGCGAGTTTGCCGACCTGTCGCTCACGGCCAGCGAATAGCCGCTCGGCTTCACGCTCACCTCCATTCTCCGTAACCTGGGACGTCGGTTGGTCACGGTGGCCGCGAACCTGGGTCGATCGTCGCTTGTCCCACCGAACGTGACGCGGCGGATTTCTAGGGATCGCAGCCGGAATTGACGATGAGGCACCGGAATTCACGATGACGGAATTTTTGGCCCGCTGGGGCGCGGCGCTGACGGCTCTGACCACGGGCACTTTGCCCGGGGCCGTGGTGGTTTCCCGCAACGGCTGGCGTCTGGGCGTGCGCCGCCAGGAGAAGGCTCCGCCGAGAACGTTGATCGCGAACCTGATTCGCGACCATTTTCGCCCGGTCCCGACCGACAACATCACGATCTCGGAGCGCAACTTCCCGTATCGGGTCCGCGCCGACTTGCAGCGGGCCATCGACCGGCTGTTTGGGACCACAACCAAGATCCGCCACTTCTGCGGCGTCCAGCAAGATTACTCGCACCACGCGCTGAACCTGGCGATGTGTATCGTGCCGAGCGATCACAACGCGCCGGTGGCCGCGCCGCCACAGTATGAAGAAATCGACGTCGGCGACGAGGAACCGCTCCGCTGTTTGAAGAACGGCGTCTGGTTCCTGGAGGAAGGGCTGAATCGCTTTGTGGTGCTCTTCGCGGCTGTCGAGCGCTACGGCGAGACCACGGGGGTCCAGCTCCAAATCGGCACGGTCAACAATGCCGACGGCACCCGCATCACGCAGGAATTCTTCCGCCACCTGGAGGATTCGGTCCTCAAGGCCGAATCGTACCGCGGCAAAATCCTCTCGCTGGAACAGGAGCACTCGTATTCGGGCCAGTCGGCCGGGATTCGGGTGCACAAGCTCCGCACGGTCGAGCGCGAGCAGGTGATCCTGCCCCGCAAAACGCTCGAGCTGCTCGATCGCAACGTGATCGAGTTCGTGCGGCAGCGGCCGCGGCTGGCCCAGTTTCGGCAGGCGACGAAGAAAGGCCTGCTGTTCTACGGTCCGCCGGGAACGGGCAAGACGCACACGATCCACTACCTCGCCAAGGCCCTGCCCGGCCACACGACGCTGTTGATCACGGCGGAGCAGGTCGGCCTGCTGGCCGAGTACATGACGCTGGCCCGCCTGCTGCAGCCGAGCCTGGTCGTGATCGAAGATGTCGATCTCATCGGCAGTGACCGGTCAGAAGCCGGGCCGTGACAGCAGGTGCTGCTCAACAAGCTCCTCAACGAGATGGACGGCCAGCGCGAAGAGGCGGACATCCTGTTTGTGCTGACGACCAACCGGCCCGAGTCGCTGGAAGCGGCGCTCGCGTCGCGGCCGGGCCGCGTCGACCAGGCGATCGAGTTTCCGCTGCCCGACGCGGAGGGGCGGGAGAAGCTCGTGAGGCTCTACGCCCAGAGTGTCGCCGTCTCGCCCGCCGTGGTGGGTCAAATCGTGAAGCGGACCGACCGAGTGAGCGCGGCGTTCATCAAGGAGTTGATGCGGCGCTCGGTGCAGTTCCATCTCGAACGTGACAACTCGGCCTCGATCGAGCTGACAGACGTCGAACGAGCGCTCGAAGAAATGCTCTTCAGCGGCGGCTCGCTCAATCTCAAGCTGCTGGGAGCCGAAAACGCAGACCGCAGCCGCTCCGGGATCGGCTTTGAGTGCCGGGCTCAGCAAAAAGAGTGACGTTCGCCACAACTCACGATCAGGGCGAGTGCGTTCACCCTTCGCGCGGCAGTGCCGCCAGGTCGAGCGAGCCGAGGATTTCCGCGGTGAGCGGGCGCTTGGCGTCGGTAAAGCAGAACGCGGCGAAGAACTCGCGGGCAACCGGGCCGTTCAGGTGGCGAGCCAGCGAGCGGGCGTCGGCGGACGACTTGCAGGGAAAAAAATAGCACGTGTCGTCGCAGACGACAGGACGGCCACCGCGCGGTCCGATCGGAGCGAATTGCGGCGTTTTGTAGAACCCCGAAACGACCACCTTCCAGGGCGTGAAGGTGTAAGGGCCGACGCCGAAGATCGAGAACCGCGGTTGCTTTTCGTAAACACGGCTGGCGCGGCGGTCGAGGCGGGCGGCGTGCCGCTCGAGATAGCGCCACGTTTTGGGAGCGCGAGCGGCGATCACGTCGGTCGCCTCGCCAACGCGGCGTTGCGGAACCAGCACTTGTCGCCCATTGAATGACTGACGGCCGAGTGGCCGTTCGAGGCGACGTGATCCGGCCCGCGCGACGACGCCAATATCCGAGCTTTTGAGGAACGGATAGAGATAGTCGGGCTCGAGATCGACGGCTTCGTCGAGACCGTTGACGAGTTGGCCGTGCTCCTCGCGAAACTCGAAGACGGCCGAGCAGTCGTGCTTGATGCCGGAGCGCCAACGAGCCTGGCCGCCGAGCAGATGTTTCACGCGTTCGTAGGCGGCCACATCCGCGACCAGGCGGCCCTCCCGCCAGCCAATGGCCCGAAGTCCGGGGGGCGTTTCCAGGTCGTCGGTCACGCGGCATTCGGTCACGCCCGTCGGTCCCGCCGCGCTGCGGCAAATGAGCAGACAGGCATCGACCCGGGCGCCGAAGTGCCGAGCCGCGTCGATCGGGCGAATCTCGCACGAACCCAGCGGCAGCGAAGTTTCCCACGCGCGGGCGAGCACCCGGCGGGCGACGGCCGTCTTACAGAGCATGGCGAGCGTCGCGCGGCGGCCGGCGGCGGCCTCGAGCAGGCGTCCAATCATCCACTCGGAAACGTCGAAGTTGCTTTTGCCCGTAAGGCCTTCCAACCCGGGGCGGCCGGGCAGATTTTGCTTGGGCGGCAGGTTGCCGCTGCCCAACACGCCGAGGGCCGAATTCGTGACCCACGGCGGATTGCCCAGGATCAGGAGAGGCTCGGCACACGCGGCCAACAGGTTCGACCAGTCGGTGCGAAAAAAGTCGCCGATGCGAAGCTGACATTGGGCGGCCGACGGAATGCGAGCCACGGCGCGACGAGCGGCCGCGACCGAGCGGGCGTTGATGTCCCGGCCAATCGCGCGGCGCACGTCGGGAAAGGCGGCCAGCGCCGCGGCCAGGAACGTGCCGGTGCCGCACGTCGGCTCGATCAGCGTGGCGGGGCGTTCGTTCGCCAGCACCCGGCAGACGGCGGCCGCGAGATCGGCGGGTGTTTGAAAGTCGCCGAATTCGACGCGCCGTCGTGCGAGCATTCCGACCGACATCGGCTCCCTCCCGTCGCCAGTCACTGACCATTCCGTGGCCGCGCGCCGTGCATGACCCATCCTGCCTTTACAACCCGACCATCCGCGCGGGCGTGGGACGCCGTCCCGGTCGGGGAGGATGATCGCGTCCGGTATTTTCCAGCGGTTGTACCGCTTCTGGGGGAAAAAGCGACCGAGGACACGCCTTTTTCGCCGGACCTGCTCGTTTGTGGGCTATGTTTTCCAGGGCACGGGGCCCGGCGCCGCATTCGTACATTGCCCGACTTGCGAAAAGAGGCGGACAAAGCCGCCAGTGGCACCCGAGTCAAATTCGACATTTCAGCCAGCAGTCGCCGGACTTCCGGCAGCCCGAGGTTACCAGGAGCCAGCTCATGCGGGGAATTCGCACGATCGAGTGCCGAACGGCCAAGAGCCGCCCGGACCGCCGCGCGACGGCCTGCGTCGAATTCGCGCTCGTTCTGCCGGTGCTGCTGATTTTCGTTTTGGGCATGCTCGAAATGGGTCGCTTCATCGAGGTGCGGCAGATTCTCACCTCGGCGGCCGAAGAGGGGGCTCGACAGGCGTCGGCCGGCCAGATCACCAATACGCAGGTGGTCAGCATCGTGACGGGTTGCGTTGCAGCGGCCGGCCTGCCGACGACGGGACTGACCGTTACGGTTGCCGACCTGACGAATCCGGGGACGGACGTGAGCGAAGCCACGTGTCTGGACAACCTGCAGGTGACGGTGACGATTCCGTTCGTAAATGTGCGGTGGTGCTCGTCGCTGCTGGTCACAAACGCGGCCACCCAGGTCGACGCAACCGTGTATTGGGTGTCGTCGCTGCCTGTGAGCTATCCGCAAGACGTCACCGCTCCCACGGGAAGCTGAGCAAGAGGCCGACATGAAGCGATCGCGATTTCACTCTGCACCGATCCGTCAGGCTGAGGCGACCCGGCCGGTTGCCCAGCGAGGGGCGGCCCCATCCCGTTCGACACGGCTGCGTTCGACGGGGCTGCGTTCGACACAGATGCGTTCGATGCGGCGCGGCGTGTCGTCAGTCGAGGCGGCGATCGTGATGAACGTTTTCCTGCTGTTCATCTTCGCGATCATGGAATTCGGCCACTTTATCATGGTGAAGCAATTGATGGACAACGCGGCCCGCGACGGCGCGCGGCTGGCGGCGACCGGGCAAGGGACCGTCACCACGGCGCAAGTCCAGGCTTTGGTCACCACTGAGCTGGTGAATCAGGGCCCGTCGGGTATGAACATCAAAGTTTTCCAGGCCAATCCGACAACCGGCGCTAATGTCGGCCCGTGGACGAGCGCGTCCCTCGGGCAGCCGATCGCCGTTCAGATCACCGGTCAATACGTGCCGATGGTGGCGCTGGCCAACCTGCTTCCGCTTCCGGTCAATGTCTCCTCGGAAGCCATCATTTACAGCGAATTTCCCAATTGATGCCGGCTTCCGCGTCGGTGTTTTTCGTAAGGGACAAGCCCATGAAAATCCATCGTCTGGTTCGTCAGCAGCGTTCCCGAGGCGCGATTGTGCCGTTGACCGCGATTTCGATCATCGGGCTGTGCGGCTTTCTCGCGTTGTCGATCGATCTGGGCATGCTGGCGGTGGCTCGTGCCCAGGTGAAAGATGCGGCCGACGCGGCCGCGGTCTGCGGCGCCCGGAGCCTGATCGGCTCACAAACGAACTACGTGTCAAATTCGACTGCAAGCGCGATCGCACAGGCCACGACGAACACGATCCTCGGAACGAACGTTAATCCCGCCGAGGTGTCGGTTCAACAGGGCTGCTATCACTACAACTACGCGACCCAGACGTTCAGTCCGGAGTTCCCGCCCGGAACGGGCGAGAACTACAACCTGACCCAGGTGACGATCAGCCACACCTACAACACGACATTCGCGGCCGTGATCGGTGTCCCCACCATGACGGTCACCGCTACGTCGACCGCCGCCCACCGTCCCCGCGACGTGGCGATGGTGCTCGACTACTCGGGATCGATGAACAACGAGAGCGACCTGTGGAACTGCGAGTCGTATCTCGGCTCGTATTTGAACACTCCCAACAATCCGGACACGATCTTCCCGCAGTGGGGCCCCTACGCCCCCTCGTTTTCGCCGCTGGCGACGCTGCAATGCACCGCGAATAGCAATCTTGTCGGCCTGTGCAACGTCACCGCCGCGGTTGACGGCATTCCCGCCCTGGTGACCAACCTGTTCCAGAACAACCGCGGCCAGCCGGCGGTGGCCGCCTTTTCGGCAGCCCCGGCGACCGTCACCAACACGGCTCCGGCCGGCGACCAGTACCTCAACAAGAAGAGCTCGTCCACCACGGCCCTCACCTGGTCGCAGATCACCGGTAGCCAGACCACGGCCTTTACCGGCTATGCGGCTCAGCAGGGCAACGTGTTCTACGGCTACCAGCAGGGGCCGGGATATTGGGGCAAGACGTTCTTCCTCTGGCCCCCGGATCCCAACGCCGCCAACGACTGGCGGAAGAAGTTCTTCTTCCTCAGCAATGGCACGACGCCCTGCAACAACAACCTCATGCTTTGGAGCTCGGGCGGACTCTGGAACAACCCCACCAACAACTACGTGATCAACTACAAGGCGATTCTGAACTGGATCGTCAACACCGGCCCGAACCCGTTCCCGTCGCAGCTGCGGGCCGGCAACGTGCTCTATTACTCGGCGATTCCCACCGACGTTCCGGCCTCGGCCTACACCTGGTCCAACCTCAACACGGCGATCACCAACCAGGATCAGCGGTTCTGGAAGGAATACATCGACTTCACGATCGGCGTGTGGAATGATCCGACCGGCACCGTCCAGACGCCGGGCAACCCGTCCTGCAGCTACGGTCCGGATTTTACGGCCGGCAGCTCGACCGGCGGGCAATACGTGACGATCAGCGGCCCGGACTCACTTTACGCCGGGCAAACGTGGATCGGACCCAACGATAATCCGAAGCGGCCCCGGCATCGTTTCTGGTTCGGCCCGATGACCATGATCCAGTACATGCTCGACACGGGACTCTTGCCGGGCACCGCCCAGGACATTTCGATGATCGCCGCCAAGCTGGGCATTCAGGGCGCACTCCAGGACATTCAGAACAACCATCCGAACGACCTGGTGTCGCTGATCATGTTCAGCCGTCCGCAGTTCTCGGGCGATCCGGCCAACATGGGCCAATTCAGCCAGCCCCAGGTTTCGCTTACCGCGAACTACAACAACCTGATTAACGCCCTGTGGTATCCGCCCAACAGCGGCACCAACGACGTCCGCCCCTGGGATGCGAACGGCATGCAAACACCCCGCGCTCACGGCGACTACGACTCAAACACCGCCTCGAGCTACGGCTTGATGCTGGCCTATAACCAGTTCAGCAGCAGCACAGTGCTGCAGAGCGCGGGCATCGGCGGTTGGGGTCGCAAGGGGGCCGAAAAGCTGGTCGTCTTCGAGACCGACGGCATGGCCAACGTCTCGTCGACGGTCGGCACGACGAACCTGGGGTCGTACAACTCGTATTACAACACGCCTCCGCTGGCGACGATTTCCTTGAGCGGCAACAATTCCGATACGGACGCCATCAACGTCGCCACGGTGCTCACTTCGCTGAACACCTCCTCGAGCCCGATTCCCGGTTTCTCGACGACCACGGATAAAGTCACCATCCAAGGCATCGTGTTCGGAGCCATCTTCGAACCGGATGCCAGCGGATCGGACCAGTCCGACGCCGTCAGCCTGATGCAGTCCATCTCGACCCTGGGGGGAACCGTCTTCCCCAGCACGTCGAGCGACCCGGTGAACGGCTACAAGTGGTGCATCGGCACTCTGGCTCAGCGGCAAGCCAAGATGCAGCAGGCCTTCACCACGGTGATGGACGACGAAATCTCGATCATCCTGGTGCCCAACCAACCGGGCGTGCCGAACTAGCCGAATCCGTCCCGACGCCAAGTGGACGCCCCTCGCGGGAAACTGCGAGGGGCGTTTTTTGCGCTGCGCGTTTATCGGTGGCACTAGAAGAGATTCTCGGGTGGCACTGGCGGCTCGTCCGAGACCGTCCGGAAATTCAGAGGGACGACTCGCCTGGGGTGCCACGGTTGAGCTTGCTCCTTACCGGTTCAGCAACCGTCATCAGCAGCCGGAAAGAGCACGGCTGAGCCGAAGCGTCTCAGCCGTGGCACCCGACTCTCCGGACACCCTCGGCTCGTCCGCCAGTGGCACACCGGACCCACCGTTTTGCGCTGGACGAACCGCTAGTCGGCGGCCGCGTGGGCGTGCATGTGCTCCTCGGCGTTCGCCTTGAAGAGCGGATGCTGCGGATTGGCCCCCGACGACACGTAGGCCACCAGATCCAGAATCTCGTCGCGCGTCAGCTTGTCCAGCAGTCCCTTGGGCATCAGCGAGGTCTTCGAGCGGGTTCGCTCCAGCACGTCGCTACGGCGAATCGTCGTCGGCTGCGGGTTGGCCAGCGGATTCTCGATGACCTTGATCGTGTCGGCATTCTCCTGGAGCACGAGGCCCGTGATCGTTTTGCCGGAAGAGAGCTCGAAGATGTTGGTCTGAAACTTTTCGTTGATGCGGGCGGAAGGAACGAGGATCTCGTTGAGGACGTCGGCCAGCTTCCATTTCGGATCGAGCTTGGTGAGATCGGGCCCGAACACGTTCCCCTTATTTTCCAGGCGGTGACAGGCGACGCAGTTGGCCAGCGTGAAGAGCTGCCGGCCGCTCGCGAATTTGCGGCCGCCGCTGTGCGTCATTTCGGCGATCGGACCGGCCAGGTCGGCGAGCGTCCATTCGGTCCGCGGACGGCGGTCCCGCAAGAGGGGATCTCGCGGTTCGAGCTTCGCCTTGGCGACGTAGGCTTCCGGGCTGGCGAGGTAAGCGTCCAAGTCGTCAACCACGTAGAGCGCGCCGTACATCCGCCGCCAGTGCCCCGGGTAAGTGCAGACGAACGGGTAAACGCCGGGCGTGCTCGGAGCATTAAAGGTCAGCCGCTGCGATTCGCGCGGCAGCATGAGGCCGGCGGCCGCGAGAATTTTGGACGATTGCGGCACGTAGTGCCGGGCGGCAAAGCTCGCCTCCTGCGCGTGGGCCTCTGATAGGAGACCAATTTCCTCGAGCGAGCCAGGCTGGGCGATCACGAAGTTGTGCGGCATCATGTCACTGTTTTGCAGCACGAACTCGACGGGCTTGCCCGCTTGCACGGCGACGACGTTCTTGATCGTAAGACATCCGCTCCAAGAGCGTGCCGATCTTCACCACCCGCACGCCCAGCTCGCGCAGCTGAGTCCGTAGCGCCTTGGCTTCGGCCGGCGGCAAGAGGGTCGACAGGGCCTCGCACAACTCGAATTCGTCGAGCGCGTCGGGCCGCGTCCGCTGGCGGGCCGACGCTTTTCGCAGCCGCTGCAGCAACACGGTGGCGACGGGCTCGGCCTCGGCCGCCGGCCACTGGTTGCGGGGAATGGTTTGCATTGCTCGGACGGCCGTCATCCGGTCAACGTCGTCGCGGATGAAGTGAGCCAGGAGCGCGAACGTTTGCGCTTCCTGGCCGCGAATGTGCGTCAGCGCCTTGAGCGCCGCTCGCCGCACCTGAAAGGCCGCGTCGGCCCGCGGATCGCCCGTCTCCGACGGAGGAGCCGGCGTGCCCCCCAACGATTTCGGCAATCCCGACAGCAGCGGCTTGATCCGCTCGAAAAGATGCGAACGCACGGCCGGATCGGAGATCAGCGGCACCGCATTGAGAAAATCTTCCAGGTTCCGCGAGCTGGCCACGGCCCGCGACCAGGCCGCCTCGGCCGAGCCGTCTCGATTGACGAGGGTCGCAAAGGCAATCTGACGCAGCAGCGGCCAGTTCGATTTTTCGACGAGTCGATCGAGCGGGTCGGCCTGCGCGGGAGCCATCTTCGAGTGGGCGCCCAGCTCGCGGACGAGGTCGAGCGCGACACTCACGTCGGCGCGATCGGGGTGCGCGGCCAGGCGGTCGATCGCCTCGGCTAGCACGTGCGTTTCGTCCGAGTTGTCGAGTTGGGCCAGGCCGGTGACCGCTTCGTGCCGCTGGGCGTCGGTCATGCCGGGCCGCGTGAGGATTTCCAGCAGCACGAGCCGTTCGTGCGGACTCTTGAGCAGTTGCTCGTTCGACAGCTCCCGAAGTAAATAGCGGGCTCCAGCCTGCGTCTTAAAGTCGATCGCCTGATGGGACGCCTGTGCCGAGCTGACGAGCGGCGCCAGCGTGCGCATCGTTTCTTTCGCCAGGTAATCGAGATCGCGATCGGTCGGCTGCTCTTCCGCCAGCAGCACGACTTCAGCCGCTTCGGGGCGCGGCACAAAGCTGGCCGCCCAAACGGCCATCAGCCGCACGAGGGGCGACTTGTCCTCGGCGGCATGTCGCAGGAGCTCGACGACGTTCGGCAAACGGTCCTGCCAGGCGGCCGCGACGCGAACGGCGGCGGCACGCGCTTTGTCGGCCGGCGATCGCAACACGTGGGCCAAGAGCGCGGGCTCGACGACATTTTCACTCTGAAAGAGCCACAGCGCCTCGAGCTCGTGGTGCGGGTGCTCCGGATCGTTCGGCGTCTGGGACAACCCCGCCAGCCACTGTCGCGCGGCGGCAATCACTTCATCCGTCGGCCGGGCCGACAGCTCGATCCGCGCCCGATAGCGAACGCGATTGTCCGGATTCTTCAAGAGGTCCAACAGCGCGGGGATCGGCTGGCCGGCGATGGCGGCCGGTTTCTCCAGCGGACGACCCGGCCACGTGACCCGATAGACGCGGCCGTGGGTGCGGTCGCGACTGGGGTCCCGCAGGTTGTGTTGCATGTGGCCGATGATCGGGTTGTGCCAATCGGTGAAGTAGATCGCCCCGTCGGGCCCGATCTCGACGTCGGCCGGGCGAAAGTTTTCGTCGCTCGATTTGACGATCGGCTCGACTTCGCGAGCACCCAGACTCGAGCCCTTGTCCAAGAGCTGATACTGCAAAATGCCTTGAAAGCCGATCACGTTGGGGACCAGCAAATTTCCGTTCAGCTCGGGCGGAAAGTGTCGGCTGGTGAGGATCTCGATCCCCGGGCAGGGACGCGTCCGCTGCTGGTAGACCTGCGGGGCCGACGGATGCTTTTGCGGGAAATCGAGCCGGCTGGAAATCAGCGGTCCGTGGTAGGGAACGGCACCCGTCCCGTCGACGATGATGTCCTGCCCCCAGCCGTCGAAGACGTGCCCGTGCGGATTGGCGAACGGGTACGTGACGTACACGTCGAACTTGCGGGTCCGAGGCTCATAGCGATAAACGCCCGCGTTGGCGCAGCGGCGGGGCGCTCCCCACGGCGTCTCGACCTGTGTGTGATGGAACGTTCCCTCCTGAAAGTAGAGCGCCCCCCGGATCGAGCGTGAAGCTATTGGCCGTGTGATGCGTGTCGGCCGTGTCGAGGCCGTGCAGCACGCGCTCCTTGATGTCGTAGTGGTCGTCGCCATTGGTGTCCTTGAGGAATAGGATGTCCGGCCCCTGCGCGACGAAGACGCCGCCTCCCCAGAACTCGAAGCCGGTGGGATTCCGCAGGTCGCCGGCGAAGACGGTGCACTTGTCGGCCCGGCCGTCGCCGTCGGTGTCTTCGAGAATCAAGAGCTTGTCGTCGATCGCGTCTTTCGGCTTCCAGTGCGGGTAGCTGTGCCAGCCCGAGACCCACAAGCGGCCCCGCGTGTCGAAGGCCATCTGCACGGGATTGGTCAGCTCGGGGAATTGCTCCTCGGACGCGAAGAGGTTGACCTTCATCCCCTTGTGCACGGTCATCTTCTTGATTTCTTCTTCGCCGCTGAGAAAGACGTGCTTGCCCCCCGGCAGCGGGCCGGGCTTGTTCGTGATCACGGGAATGAAGTCGGGCAGATTGGAATCGTCGGCTTTGACGGCCCGGCCTTGCGCGGTCTCCCAAACCACCTTGTCGCGGTTGGAGGTCATCAGGTCGATCATCTCCAGCTCGCGCTGCACCACTTCGTAATTGGTCTGCCCACCGACAAACCGCAGGAACGCCCGGTCGCCGTAGGTCGAGTAGCCGTCCGGCGTGCGATAGCGGAGGAACCAGTATTCGTTCTTCTGGTTGATCGCCGTCCGCAGGCTCGTCAGCCGCACTGAGTCGAACGTCGGCGCTTCGCCAAACAGTCCCTCATAGGCGGCGCCCGCCACGAAATGGTCCCCCTCGTCGTTGAGGTGGATGCCGTTCATCGTCAGCTTGGGACCGTTCGGGCCGTTCGATGACGTGAACCGCGCGAGCGTCGGCGTGAAGAGATCGACGAAGGGTACGCCCTCGGCCTTGGCCACGTCGGCCATGGCCGCGGTGTAGAGCTTGAGGCGGACGTTGTCCTGGGCGCCATCGGGCAGATTCGGATCGCCCAGGTTTTCGTGCGCGATGGGCGAGAAGAGGACGATCCGCGGCGGGGTCTTGCCGTTGTATCGCTGTGCGCGGGTGTGCTTGATGAACCGGGCCAGGTCGTGCTTGAATTTCTCGAGGCCGGCCGGCCCAGCGAACGATTCGTTGTAGCCGTAGAAGACAAAGATGACGTCGGCGTGCGTGTTGGTGAACTCGAAGCGGTTCTGCCGAACCGGCGCGTCCGGATTGAGCTTTTTCGGCTGCGGGATCGGGGCCTTGCCGGCCAGCCACTGGTCCTGCGAGCCGAAGTCCATCGACCGCATCCGGCTATACAGATCGCGATAGCCATTGACTTCGTCGCCGCCGTATCCCAGGTTGCGAAACACCAGGTTGTGCTGCGGATAGCGGGCGTAAATCAACGTCTCGAGCCAGCTCGAATGTTGCATCCGCTCGGCCAGCGCATTGCCGATAATGCAGACGTGATCCCCCTTGTGCAGCTCAAACGGCGGGGCGGCCGAGGCGAGGGGCGGAAGGGTCAGTGCGGCAACAAGGGCAGCGGTCGACAGCGCAGTGAATCGCATGAAAAACCTGCAAGGGAGTAAACAATCGTCTCGGCGGGCAATACGGGGCGCGGCAAGGACTGCCGTCCCTCAACCTTAGCGAAATACCCGGGGCTTCGCATCCCAACGAGGTGAGGCACAAAATGACTTCTTACTACGTTGTCGAGCCGGAGGTTGCCGGCGGATGGGGTGAAAACACAATTTTCACTCGGACGCCGGGGCAGGGCACTGTCGTCCACAAGCTTCATTACGAATTCGACGGATGGCTTGGCGACGAACTCTTGGAAAGTGCGCCTTGCTTCATCGTCACGGAGCGCATGGCTCACGAAATTCAAAAAGCCGGACTGACAGGGGTCAGCTTCGACAAAGTTGAGGTGACCGTTTCCCCGGAGTTCAAGCAACTCTACCCAGATCGTCAATTGCCGACGTTCGTCTGGCTCAAGATTGAGGGAACACCGGGGCGCGACGATTTCGGGGTCACATCCGACCTCATGCTCGTCGTATCAGAGTCGGCCCTTGAAGTGCTGAACCGAGTGGGAATTGCAAACGCGGCGGTCGCTCCATTCGAACAAGCAGAACCGTCCTAGCAACGCGAACGCACCGCCGCGGCAATCCCTCACCGCTCGGAACCGGCCGCACCGCCGGCGTCTTGCTCGCCGCGCAGTTTCTTCGACGCGCGAGACAGCCACGTTTTGAGAGAGCCGCGTTCGGTGCGGTCTTTCATCATCGAGCGGGTGACGGGAGAGATCGGCACATGGAACTCTTCCGCGGCGAGGAAGTGGTCCGCCGTGCCCTGCTCCATCACCGGGACGAGGTCGATCGGCGCCGGCTTCGCAGGCGCAGCTGGCGGTGGAGCGGCGACAGACGGCGCGGCGACCGCCGGCGGAGCAGCGGCAACTGGGACCACCGGCGCCTGGCGGGCTGGTGGCGGTTGAATCGACACGGGACGCGCGGCCGCGGGCCGAGCCGTTGGCGGCGGCGGGGGAGCCCCTGTCGCGGTAGCCGACGTCGGGGGGACAGGTGTCGATCCCGGAGCTGTCGCGAGGGTCGACAAAACCGGCGCGGACTTCGTCCGAGCCGCGTCGCGCGCTTCGCTCGGCGTGCTGCCGCGTCCGCCGAGCAGCGCCGGATTGGCGCGGAGCCAGGCTCGGTCGGCATTTTCGAGCAGCCATTGGCGCAACTGGCTGCAGACGTCCGCGCACGTCTGGATGCGTTCGTCGGGATTCTTGGCCAGCATCCGGTGGACGAGCGAGGTCAGGCTTTCGGGCAAGTCGGGCCGGCGGACCGCCAGAGCGACGGGCTCCTCGAACAAATGGCGGACCAACCGTTCGGAGAGCGTGCCCCCTTGAAAGGGAGCTTCGCCGCACAGGATGTAGTAAAAGGTGCAGCCCAGGCTGTAGACGTCAGAGCGGGCATCCGCGTGTTTGGCGTCGAGCGCCTGCTCGGGGGCCAGAAAGTCGGCCGTCCCCATCACCGGCGATTCGTCCGCCGACAAAATGTCCGACATCTTTGCCAGGCCCAGGTCGAGAATTTTCACGACCCCCTGCCCGTCGATGAGCAGATTGGCCGGCTTGACGTCGCGATGGATGATGTTCGCGGCGTGCGCGTGGGCCAGCCCGTCGGCCGCCTGCTGAATCAGGTGGGCCGCAGCGACCGCCGTCAATGGCCCCTTGCGGGCCACGCGTTCCTCGAAGCTCTCGCCGTCGACCAGCTCCATCGCGAAATAATGAATGATGGTCCTGCCGTCCTTGTCCTGCCCCAGGTCGTAGGCCCGCACGATGTTCGAGTGATCGAGCGTGGCGACCGCCTTGGCCTCCTGTTGGAAGCGGGCGAGCGCGGCCGCCGAACTGCTCGAATTCTTGGCGGGCAGAATCTTAATCGCGCAGCGTCGCCGCATCAGCGAGTGCTCGGCCTCGTAGACGGAACTGTTGCCCCGCCCCAGCAAGCCCAGCAGGCGATACTTCCCCAGCACGAAGCCCCGCCGTTTGCCTCGCAGCAGGTTCTCCGCCTGCCACTTCGTCAGCGTTTCGTTCTGAACGAGGGCGGCAGCGACTTTTTTCGGATCGCCCAGATCGGCGCCGGCCTTGGCCAAACCGTCGACGACGGTGGCGACCTGCTTCTCGTCAAGCAGACCGCTGCGGCGCAGCCGATTCAGAAATTCTTCGACCGCCGGGTCAAAGGCCATGAACGCGATCCCACCGGGCGGAGCCCGCACCTGTGCGACTGAAAACGCGTCCACTAGCCTAGCACTCGCGGCGTGGGCGAACTAGCACCATTTCGCCAGCGGCCGACGTGAAGGCTGCAATGCCATTTGCCGATCGGCCTTACCAAAGGTCGAGCCCCGTGAGAGTCCCTCACGGGGCCCGACCTCGTAGTGGTTCATTGTAGGCGCACTCTACGGCCGCGCAGCGCCCGGCTCTGGTTTGTCGGCCACGGGAGCGATCTTGAGCGCGTCACGTTCGATCTTAAATCCGAGCGGCTGCCCCGGGCATTGTTCCAACAGAATTGAGAGAAGGCTTCTGAGCTTGATCCCGGGGCATGAACCTTTGACCTCGATCATTGAGTCCATGAGAGGGTCGCTCTCGATCCTGATGTGATACCGCGCCGCGATGAAATCGAGTGCATCCTTCAGCGACTGCGGCTCGATGATGAAGTCGACCGGCATCTCCAGAGTTTCTTGGATTTTGCGCTCCTTGCCGGATGCGGTCTTTGGCAGTAGGTGAACGGGCCGGACTCGGAGTGACCCGTGCTCGGCGAACTTGGGCGAGATCTTGAGCATTTCATCCTCAATCCGGAACCCGACAGTCTTGGGGCATTTGGCCAAGAGCCTCTGGAGTAGATCGGCCACTTGGATGCCGGGGGGCAGCGGTCCAATTTCGACCGCGGGTTTGATCCCGACCGCTTCATTATCCGCGGGAAGAACGATGATGGGGATTTGATACCGCGCCGCGATGTATTCGAGCGCGTCTTTCAGGGACTGCCGCTCGATCCGAAAATCGGAACTTGATTCCAACACTTCCGCAACTTCCAGGCTCTTTGCCGTATCGAATTGCAAGACGTCGGATTTCGCGCCGTGCTTGCCGGTCCGATAGCGTTCGGCAGTCCGCAGGTCGAAGACGATCGTGCCGGGAGCAACGTCCAGGCTGAACGTGTCGGCCGGCAACGGCGCGTTAATCGCAAGCTTCGTGACGGTGGCTTCGATGAGCGCTCCGTCGTTACACGTCCAACGAGTGGGAACCCATCCGTCAGCCTGGTCATGCCGGTATTCCATCGAATACGCAGTACTTGGTTCCCGGTGATATCTCGGCTGCACCCAGAACTCATAAGCCACGACGACGTCGTCGCGAGCGGGATCGACCCAGCAGTTCTCAAATATTTGACCGCTTTTGTTCGCGTTTTGAATCTCGACGCAGTGTCGACCATCGATCAGGGCGTTTTCAGAGATCAGACGGAACTTCGGCGAGGGCCGATTCAATAAAAAGGAGTCCGCGGGTCGAAATGCCAGCTCCAGGCGATTGGACGCCAGGTATGTCAAATCGGTGCGTCGGTAGCGCTGGCCGCGGGTGAACGTCGCTATCGCTGGACCTGTCCCGACGCCAGGGTCCTCGACATTGCACTCCGTCGTCCCATTCCACACGCGGCGCCACTTGGCCGTGCGCGTTGGCTCGCGGCGGTCGACCGACACAACTTCGATACGTGACCGATCAGGCCCCTCGGCCCAATAGCTCACGTGACCGGACTGTGTCGGTTGCACAGCAGGCGGCTTGCCCTGACGTCGGTCTCTCGCGGCCTGCCCCGTGAACATCCGACTGTCCCAAGTGAAATAAAGTGAACGCGTGCGGTCTTTTCTGGCCTTCCAGTTCGCGAGAATTCGGTCGAGGGTGGCTGAAGTTGCCGCGCCCTTCGTGGTCGCCGGCGGTTTCTCGGGAGCCGTCGGAGTTGCGACCGCAGGAACTGGTTTCGTCTCCGCGTCATTCGCCGATGTCGGCGGAGGAGCCGGGCCAGCCACGCTTGCGCCAAAACCGCCGAATGTCATTCCGATCACGACCGCGATTAGGGCGAGAACAACCGCTTGCCGACGCAACAAGGGAGCCGACCACCGCTCGACGCTCTGCTCTTCGAGCAACTCGCGGATGCGATTCTTCACCGTGCGGCGGCGAAAGAACGGCAGGGCTCGCCGCAACGCCGTATCCCGAAGACCCGGTGCCATGCTCCGCCTGCTGAAGTCGACAAGGATTTGGGCGAGGATTCGGCCGGCGACTCCTCGACGGACGACCGCCGAGTCGCAAACTTGTTCCCGGTAGGCATCGATCCGATTGAGCAGCCAATGCACCAGCGGATGAAAGAAGAAGACCGCCCGAATCGCCTCTTCCGCGAGCTTTGTGAAATCGTCGCGACGGGCAGCATGCGCCAATTCGTGCCACAGAACGGCGCGCTGTGTTTCTGGGGCCAGCCGCTCCCAATCGACTGGCACCAGCACCCAGGAGCGCCAACCGCCAACAAAGACCGGCGAGGCGAGGGTCGGATGAATTCCAAGTCGCACGCGCGGACGCAGGCCGATTTCCGCGCGGCAGCGATCGAACAACTCGCACGCTCGGAGGCTTGGCTCGTGTGCACCGCGGGCCAAGCG
Organism: uncultured Planctomycetaceae bacterium; assembly: GCA_963800135.1. Classification (GTDB taxonomy): domain Bacteria; phylum Planctomycetota; class Planctomycetia; order Planctomycetales; family Planctomycetaceae; genus DASPSM01. The sequence continues at coordinate 253,753 of CAWCZR010000009.1, forward strand.
CGACAGGCCGATCGCCCCGGCGATCAACTGGATCAATTGGACGCCCGTGACAACGAACCAGAGCAGCGTCGCGGTGAGCAGAACGACGCGGCCAGGTCCAAGCGGCTCGGCGGTCTGGGCGATTGGTGTCGATCCCATCGACAGGATCTCTGATCGGTCCTGCGCCGGGGGCGAGACCGGTTGCGACAGTGCCGTGACGGTTACTGTTTTCGGCTCGGCGATGGAGTTGCGAAGTCCATATCGCGCGATTGAGTCGTGGGCCATTGCGACGCCACATCATCGGCAGCTGTGACTCGGTGGGCCGCTGGCAGCTGATGACCCCACCATCGAGGGATCAAGGGGAGCGCAAGACCGGCAACCAATACGAGCTGACAGACCGCGAGGCGCAACGCCGCTTGCCGCGGCGGACGCAGCGCGAGGCCGATCCACAAAACGACAATGAGCACGCCCCAGCGCAACGACCAGTCAGCCAAGAGCCACAAGCCGGGTTCGAGTCGCAGATCGACGAAGTCGCTCATGGCTTCCTCCGTTTCCGCATGGACGGGGACCTTGACGAGGCGTTTGTGCCAGCTGGGCCTCGATGCCGGCGGGTCAAATCGTAGAGTGCGACCAGCTCGCCGCCACACCGTTCTTGAGCAGGTTCAAGACGACACGCGAAGCTCGAACATCTTGGGCTAGGGCCGCGCAGCGCCCGGCTCTGGTTTGTCGGCTACGGGATAGATCTTGAGCGCGTCGCCCTCGATCTTGAATCCGGTCGGTTTTGGCAATTCCTCCAACAGAATTGAGAGCAGGCCTCTCAGCTTGACCCCGGGGAAGCTTCCTTTGACCTCGATCTTCGATGCGACCGCCGGGTCGATCACGACTCTGATCTGATACCGCGCGGCAACAAATTCGAGTGCATCCTTCAGAGACTGCGGTTCGATGTTGAAGTCAACCGGCTGTTCCAGCGCTTGACGAATCGCACGCGCCTTAGGCGATTCGGTCTTTGGGGCCACGGGAGCAGGCCTGATGTGAATCGGTGCCTGGCCGACGATTTTGGGCGAGATCTTGAGCACCTCGTCCTCAATCCGAAACCCGACAGGCTTCTGGCATTGGCCCAAAAGGTTCTTGAGCAGGTCGGCCACTGCGATTCCCTCTCGCTTGAATTGCACTTCGCTCGTCACGTCGATTCTCGCCTTCGCAAACTCCCTTTCATTCAGGACGATCGGGATCTGATACCGCGCTGAAATAAACTCGATCGCATCTTTCAGGGCCTGCGGTTCGATCCGAAAATCCGATTTGGATGCCAGGGCTTCCTGAATCCTGAGACTCGCGGGCGAGTCGATTTTCACGACGTCGGACTTCGAGCCGTCTTTGTCGACGCGATATTGTTCGCGGGTCCGCTCATCGAAAACGAGAGTGCCCGGAGCAAGCTTCAGGCTGAATGTCTCGGGCGGGATCGGCTCGTTGATCGCGAATTTCGTAATTCTGTCTTCGCTCAGTTCACCGGGCTGCTGAGACGTCCAAGCGGCGGGAACCCAGCCGTGAACCGGATCGCGCCGATACTGAATTGCAATCGTGCGCACATCTTTTGGGCGTCCCTCATCTTTCGGGTGAAATTGCAGCTCTTTGGCCACGATGATGTCGTCGCGAGTGGGGTCAACCCAGCACCGCTCAAGCCAGCGGTCGTTGGCGTCGCTGTTCTGAAGCTCGACGCAGCGCACACCGGCGATGACGGCGTTCTCGGTGACGATGCGAAAAGGCCGCTGACCGCGGACAAAGGCGTCCAGGGGGCGAATCGTCAGCATGATTTGAGGTGAGGCAAGTCGTCGCCAATTGCCGCCGCTTGCCGTGAGGCGACAGACCGGCGAATCCATCGCATTGGCAGGGTCTTCGACACTTAACGCGGTCGCTCCTTTCATCACCGAATGCGACTTGACGGCGAACGTCGCGGCGGCTGGTTGCGGATTTGCGACTGGCGTGCTGTCGAACCGGCACCGATCGGGCTCCTCGGCCCAGAAGCTGAATTGAATTACGCGGGAGCGCTCTTCTTCGGCACGCTTTGAAAATGCTTTTCCCTGGCTGCGGAGCTCCGCCGCTTCGCCGACGAACGTCCGCCTCTCCCAGGCGAGATACAGCGTGCGCGTGCGCTGCTCGCGGGCTTTCCAGTTCGCGAGGATGCGCTCGAGCGTATTGGGAGCGCTTGCTCCATTCGTCGCGGCTGCTTTCTCGGGTGCTTGATCGAGGGCCGTCAGTTGGGCCGGTGCGTCTTGCGAGCCGGTCGCACGGGGGCCGAAACCGCCAAGAGCGATCCCGGTCGACACGGCAATCACAGCGAGGCCGACGAATTGAGACCGGACTAAAGGAGCGGACCAACGGGCCACGGTTTTCTCCTCGAGAAGTTCGTGGATTCGATCTTTCACGGTTCGGCGGCGGAAGAAGGGCAGAGCCGGACGCATCGCCCGATCGCGATGTGCCGGTGCGGGCCTGCGGCGACTGAATTCGACGAGGATCTGCGCCAGCCTTCGGCCGGCGACTCCGCGTCGAACGGCCGCCACGTCGCAGGATTGTTCGCGATAGGCATCGACGCGATTAAGCAGCCAGCGCACGCATGGGTGGAAGAAGAAGACCGCGCCGATCGTCTCTTCCCCGAGCTTCGCCCAATCGTCGCGCCGCGCGACGTGCGCCAATTCGTGCCACAAGACGGCTCGCTGGTCTTCGGCGGCCAGCTGTTCCCAATCCGTCGGCACGAGGACCCAAGGGTGCCAGCCGCCGACAAAAACCGGCGCGGCGAGCGCTGGGTGAATGCCCAGTCGCACCGGTCGCCGCAAACCGATGTCCTTCTGGCAGCGATCGAACAGCTCTTGCGCTCGGAGACTTGGCGGCCCCGCGCTGCGTGGCAGGCGCGAGAGCCAGTTTACCCCCGCGATCAACCGAATCAATTGGACGCATGTGCCGATGGACCACAGTGCCATTGCGATCAGGACAACGATGCGGCGAACGCCCAAGGGCTCGACGGTATGGGCAATCGCGCTCGACGACGTTGCCGTTGCCGGGTAGTCCGCACGCCCCCGCGCGCGTGCGTCTAGCCGAGGCGGAGGCGCAATCGTGGCCGTCGTCGGATCGACCGTCGACGGATCAAGCGATTCGGGGATTCGGCTTTCGGCTGCGAAATCATCGGTAGGCGTGACCCATCGGGCGGGAAGCAGCTCATGACCCCACCAATGGGGAACCAAGGGCAGCGCGAGACCGGCAACCAACACGAGCTGACAGACCGCCAGTCGCAACGCCGCTTGCCGCGGCGGACGGACAGCGAACCAGACCGCGAGCGCGGCAATCAGCACGCCCCAGCGCAGCGACCAGTCGGCCAAGAGCCACAAGATCGGTTCGAGCCGCAAGTCGACGAAGTCGCTCATGGCTTCCTCCGCTTCCGTTTGGACGGGGAACTTGACGAGTCGCGGGATGACTTTCGGCTGCGCGGCGGTTTGGAGGTCTTTTGTGGCGGTTGGGCCAGCTGGGCTTCGATTTGCCGCAGGTCGTCGGCCGAGATTTGGTCGGCGTCGACGAGGCCCAGCACGAGTCGTTCGGCCGAGCCGCGGAAAAAGCGGGCGACGAAGTCCGTCAGCAGGGTGCCGGTCGCTTCTTCACGCGACAGAACGGCGCGGTAGCGGTGCGTCTGGTTCTCGGCCTCGTGAGTCACCAGCTTGGCCCGCTCCATATTTTGCAGCAGCCCGAGAACCGTCGTGTAAGGCAGGGGATGATCGCGATCCAAGAGGTCGAGCAGCTCGCGAACGGTGAGCGGGCCGTGTTCCCAGAGGAGAGTGAGCACTTCGAACTGTCGCTCGGTGATGGCGAGCTGCTTCCGACGTGGCATCGTGAGGGTCCCTGAGAGATTACTGGAGATTAGGTACGCATTGTTGCGTATCAGTAGCGATGGCGTCAAGTGGGCAGGATGAAATGCTCCTCGAGTCGATAAAATGGCGGCGACCTAGAAGACCCGAGTCGGCAACACGTGCCCGGAGAACTCACGATGGCGAAAGCGTCCGCCACGAAACGTCGAATTGCCTACAGCGTCCATCCGGCGGTCGAGTACTTGCAGGCGATCGTCGCCAATCTTCCCGAGAAAACCGGGCGTTCGCTCGATCAGTGGCTCGCGCTCATCAAGAAAGAGGGGCCGAAGGACGAGGCGGAGCAGGTGAAGTGGCTCAAAACGAAGCACGGCATGGGGGGAACGACGGCGGGTCTGATCGCAGAACGTGCGCAAGGCAAAGGTGAAGAAAACTCGGACGGCGCGCTCTACGTGCGGGCAGCGGCTCGACACTTCGAGGCGATGTACGACGGCCCGAAGGCCGAACTGCGGCCGCTGCACGACGCGCTGATTGAACTGGTTTGTTCGCTGGGCGACGACGTGAAAATCTGCCCCTGCACGACCATCGTCCCCTTTTATCGCGAGCACGTGTTCGCGCAGAACAAACCGACGACCCGCACGCGGATTGATTTCGGGCTGGCGCTCAAAGGGGTCACGAAGAAGGTGCCCAAGCGGCTAATCGACACCGGCGGGCTGCAGAAGGGCGACCGCATCACGCATCGATTCCCGATCACCGCTCCCGCCGACATCGACGCGGAGGTGCGGGAGTGGGCCAAGATCGCTTACGACCTCGACGGCGCGGCACCCTCGACGTCAGCACCGGCGAGCCGCGCGGCCGTGAAATCGAAGCCCGTGAAGTCGAAGAAGAAGTGAAGTCCCGGCGGCCGTGGCCGCCTCACCAGGGGATGGTCTTCTCTTGGAAGAAGTAGCCGCCGGTGGGGCCGTCGTCGGGGAGCGTGGCGAGGCGGATGCTCGTCTTTCCGCCGGTGACGACGTCGAGCGGAGCGCCCGGGCCGCCCATGTCGGTCTGCACCCAGCCGGGATGAGCCGAGTTCACCTTGATCTTGGTCCCCTTGAGTTCCTGGGCCAGGTGCACCGTGAACGCGTTGAGAGCCGTCTTCGACGCGTCGTAGGCGAAGGCCTTCTTGCCGTAGATCTCCGCCTTCGGATCGGAGTGCAGCGTGAGCGAGCCGAGAATGCTCGAGACGTTGACGATCCGGCCGGCCGGCGACTTGCGGATCAGCGGGAGCAGCGCCTGTGTGACGGCGACGGCCGCGAAGAAGTTCGTGTCGAACGTGCGTCGCAGGGCGTCGATCGAAACTTTGCTCGTGGTGTTGAAGTCGCTGGCGAAGTCGGCCTCCTCGAACTGGGCGCCGGCATTGTTGACCAGCACGTCGAGCCAGCCAAAGCGCTCTTCAAGGTGCTGGGCGATCCGCTGGTGATCGTTGGGATTGGTCGCGTCGAAGCGGAAGGCCTCGACACTGGCGATCCCCTCGGACGCGAGCTTGTCGGCCGCCGCCTTCCCGCGGACTTCGTCCCGGCTGCCGATCACGACGGCGAAGCCGAGCTTGCCCAAACCGCGTGCCGTCTCCAGCCCGATGCCCTTGTTGGCTCCGGAGATGAACGCGACTTTTCGCTGGGACGCTTTCGACATGGCGTTCTCCGTTTTGCTCGTCTCGAAGAGGGCGGGCGTCTGCGTCCGCGTCAGTCAGCCGACGATTATGAAGAGGCAGCCGACTGTGAGGCGGCGACAGACTGCGCACATGGACAGGCCCGTGTCACGCTGCATCCCGCGTGCCACCGGTTGCCCGGCCCCGATCAGGAGGCACACCACGGGCAGCGTTGCGCGACTTTGCGTGTCACGAGCTGAGATTACGACGCGGCACAGCGGGTAGCAATCTTGCCCGGTTGGCCAGAATACTTCCCGGAGCGATACGGGCGCGCGAAAAGCCGAAAGACACCGCTTACTACGTGCGCGGCTCCTTATCGTGCGGCTTCACTCGGCATCGAGCCGCTGAATCCGCCGCCGGGCTCGAGGCCCGACGCCCTGGGGTCACCGCTCGCAACGGACGTGCCGTCGAAAAGTTCGACTCCCTCCCAGTAAACGGGGCGGAGCTCATGATCGGCCCAGGTGAGTGGCGCGAAGAGTTGTTTTGCGGTCTCCCCGCCAAGGCGGAACTCAGCGACGCGGGAATAGGGCGAGCCGGCACATGCGAAGCCACAAAAATAGCCCACGTCGGGTTTCGACAATAAGAGGTACGCGCCGACATATGACAGGGCGACGACGGCAATTCCCGTAAAGATCTTCATTGCTCAGTCGATCTTCGCCGCGCGGCCGACTGTCGCCGCTTCGGTCGACAGGCTGCGGAGGTAGGCGTAGAGGTCGGCGAAGTCCGTTGGCTTCAGGTCCTTGAGCAGGCCGTTGGGCATCAACGACGTTTTCAGCACGCGGCGGTCTTCGATTTCGCGCGGCGTGAAGCGGAAGGTTTGGTTCGTGGCGTTGCGAAGCAGCAGTTCGTCGACCGCTTCGTAGACGATCATGCCGGTGTAGACCTTGCCCCCCTTTGTTTCGACCATCGTCGTCTGGTAGCGGGGCGAAACATCGCGGCTCGGCTGGATGATGGCGGTGAAGAGGTCGTCTCGCGAGAAGCGGCGGGCCGCGCCGGAAAGATCGGGGCCGAGGGCCGTGCGGCCGTTGTGACATTGGGCACACGTTCGCGACTCGAAGAGTTTTCGGCCGCGGGCCGGGTCGCCCGTGTTCCAGTCGACTTGGGTGAGGACCTGGCGACCCTGCTGCACGGAATCGTCGCTGCCGAGGGCGTTCATGCGGGCGAATTGTGTCGGATACGTTTGCTCGAGCCAGCGTGTCAATTTTTCCAGGACGTCGGGCTGCGGCTTGCGTCCGGCCTCACCCGTGACGAAGCCAAAGTCTTCGCTGGTGCTTCGCTTGAGGAGCCCGGCCGCCCGCTCGCGGAGAATCAGCTCGGGCTTGTCGTTCCCCAGGCGGCGGAGGGCGTTGACCAGCCCGAAGTGCTCGGCCGCGGACTGGCTCGGCGGCAGCTTGTCCAACGCGGAAAGGCACGCGTCGACGACTTCGAGCTGGGCCGATTCGAGCCCTTCGATAAACCGCGGACGGTCGGCCTCTTCCGGCTTCTGGGCGAGCGCCATGACGATCGCACCGCGCAGCGGGTAATCGGTCAACTTGCTGCGAATGAGGGCCCGATGCTCGGGAACCGTCGACTCGCCCAGCACGAAGACGACGCCATTGCTCCACTTGAAGTGCGGATCGCTTTTAATGTTCTTCACGAAGGCTTCGGTCGCCGGCTTGAGCAGCTCCGGGCCGATCTCGCTTAGGAATAGGACATGACCGGGCCGGCCGAATTGCTTGTCGTTGACGATGTCGCGCGGCAAATCCTCGTCGAGGGCGACCAGCCGCTTGTACATCTCGCCGACGCGATCGTCCCAGTTGCGGTCCTGGTTGAGCTTGTGGGCGGCGATCTTCGGCTCGAGCGCGACCAGCGCCTGAGCGATCTGCTTCGATTGTGACGACGTGCGGTCGACCGGAATGCAGGCGGCCACGCACAGGTAATGGATGTCGCGAACCGGGTTCGACTTCTCGGAGATTTGCGCGAGCACGCGGTCGAGCAGCCCGGAGTTAAGCGGCTGCAGCATGGCAATCACGCGGGCCAGCTCGTAGTCGACTTCCGTATTCTTGGTGGGGAAGAGTTGGGCCACGCGAATTCGCAGCGGGTCGAGCTCGCGCTCGTGCGGCTTGAGGTCGACGCGGCTGGTGTAGCCGTCGAACATGGGGGCGACGGAGCGCCCGGGGCCGCAGTCTCCCAGGGCGATCTGCATCACGCGGACGGCCTCGAGCCTCAGCGACGGCGTCTCGGTGCGGGCGAAGACTTTGATGGCCCGGTCGAGTGCCGACAGGTTGACTTGCGTGCCCCGCTGGCAGCGGCTGAAGGCGAACCAAATCTCGCTCGTCGGATTCGACGGGTCCAGCGTAAGCGAGATGCCTGTCGCCTCGGCATCGTCGAGACGGCTGAGCAAACGCGCGGCGGCAAAACGGACGGTCCGATCGTCATCGCCCAGGCGACCGACCACGGCCGGCAGCAACACCTCGAACGAGCCGGCCACTTGAGCGGTCCACAGGGCTTCGAGAGCGGCGCGAGACACTGACGCATCGCGGTCTTCAACGTAGGGCTTGAACGAGAGGGCCGCGTACGGCTTGGCAGACCGGCCCGCTGACCAGATGGCCCGCGCCCGCACGGGCGACGAAGGATCGTTCGCCAGCGCGTCGAGCGAAGCCGTGTCCAGGCCGCCAAAAAATTCGGTGACGATCTCGATGGCCCGCACGCGCTGAGCGGCCGGTCGCACCGGATCGACGCAGGCGGCGATCAACGCATCGCGGCCCAGGTTCTTGGCGATGGGCACCCAGCGATTTCGCGACCAGGCACTCTGCGGCTGCAGAGCAGATAGACAGATCGTGAGCGAATCCTGCGCGTGGGCGGGGGTGACGTTCAATTGGCGCCGATGCGAGGGAGCCGGCACGTTTTTGAGATCGGTCGACACTTTTTGGTCGCCCGACGGCTTTTGATTCGGCGCGGCTGGTTTCGCCGGGGCGGTCGCCGGCTCGGCGTTCGAGGTGTGATTGTCGGCCGTATGATTGTCCGACGCCGCGGCGTCCGGAGTTTGATGCTCGCCCGACGTGAGCACGACCGACGTGGTCTGCGGGTGATCGCCGACGTAGGTCACCTTATAAACGCCGCCGCGCGTGCCGCGGCCGCCGACCGAGATATAGAGGCTGCCATCGGGTCCGACCTCGGCATCGGTGGGGGCGAAGCCGAAGTCGCCCTTGGGCGCGATAAAAGCGTAAGGTGTGCTGGTCCAGCTGCCGCCGAATTTTCGCAGCGGCACGGCGAGCACGCGGCCGAAGGTCCAATCCAGGACGAACAACGCACCGCGGTAATGGCGAGGGAACTGCGTGTGCTGATAGCAGAGGACGCCTGTCGGCGAGCCGCGGCCGAACGACGCGACGACGCCCGGCATGTCGAGATAATGATCCGGTTGGATCCAATTCTGGCTGACCCAGCCGGCGCCGCTGCCCGGCAGCGCGTGCATCACGCGGATCGGCCGATACCAGGGGAGCGAGACTTCCCGCTCGCTGTCGCTGTCGAAGACGAAGAAGTCGCCTGCCCCGTTGATGGCAAAGTCGTACGAATTGCGGAGGCCGTCGGCGATGATTTCGCCTCCCGAAAGATCGGGCCTCAGTCGCAGAATGCAGCCGGCCCGCGGCTCCTTGATCGGCGAACTCTTGAGCTTCACGTAGTCCGACGTGATGCCCGCGTCGTTACCGATCATCACGTACCACCAGCCGTCGGGGCCGCGCTGCACGGAATGCGCGTGGTGTTCGCCGCCGGTCTTCAATTTCAGAAAGACGTCGGGGGGCCCGTCGGCCCGGTCGTCGGAGTTGGCGTCCCGATAGCGGATCAGGCCGGCATCGCCCGTGCAGATCAGGTCGCGGCCGCGAAAGCACATGCCTTGCGCGCCGGTGGCCGGGCCGTCGGCGAATTGTTTGTAAGTGTCGGCGACGCCGTCGTGGTTGGAGTCGACCAGGATCCGCACGTAACCCGGCCCGGAGACTACAACGCGACCGAAGGCGTCGAACGTGAGCGAGAAGACGTCGTGAGCCAACTGGTCGTCGGCGTATTGCGTGACGGCAAATCCGGGAGGCGCCTGCAGGTTGACCGCGTCGTCGCAGATCGCCCGGTCGCTCCATCCGGCTGCCAGGAGCACTGTTCCCAAGAGCAGTCGCGTGACCGATCGCCAGTTACACATCGTGTGTTTCTCCGAGGGCCGGCGCCGAAACCAAAGTGCAGCCGGGAAATGAGCGAACAAGAGGAGCGAGGTTGTGCGCGAAGTTCCCTCTGCGGACGCACAACGGAGCCGGCAATTAAATAGTTGACAAACCGGTCACAGGGTAAAGACTTCAGGGAGGACAGACTTCGAGCAGGGCCGGTAACTCGCGGAGGCGCGGAATCTTAGCGATTTCTCCGGGTTTGGGGCAATGCGGAATCCCAAAGCCTGTCCGCATTTACCGTTTTATCGCAAATCGAATATCATCGGAAACCGAGGCGGGATTCAGGCCCGTTGGCCCGCGTTCGGACGCGCGAGCCGAAGCGGGTCGACCGGGTGGCGGTCGAGGCAATTTGAACCCCCCATTTTTCGCCCCAGCGACGTAATGTCTGCCTGGGTGCTGAGAAAATCCCAATAGGGCGTCACTCATGCGCAGAGTCGTCTCGTTCGCCCCGTCGGCGGTTTTGATCATTGCCATCGCCTTTGCTTGCCGCGTGGCCCGGTCCGCGCCGCCGCCGGGTGAAAAGCTGCGGCTCGAAAATGTGCTCGGACCGGCCAAGCCGACCGCCCTGCTGGGCGAGGTGCCCGATTCGCACGCGGTAGAGGACCAGCTGCCCACCGTCCGCGTGGGGCTGGTGCCGACGACGGCCAAGACGGGCGACGTGGTCACGCTGGCCGTGACGGTTGGCGTGCCGGGCGATTCGTATACCTATTCCACGAATCCGGGCGGACTCGGCGCGACGAAGATCGACGTCAACGACGCGAGCGGCCTGACACCGCTGGGCGAGTTCGAGGCGGACCACGCGCCGAAGATCGTCACGGACGAAAGCACCGGCAAACCGGTCGAGAAGTTCGAGCGCGGCGTCACCTGGCTGCGGCAATACAAGATGACGGCCGAGCAGCCCGCGGACGTGCACGTGTCGGGCCTGGTCGATCTCAAGTACTGCAATTCGAGGGGCTGCCGCGTCTTCAGCAAGCCGTTCAAGACGCGGCTCGTGGCGCTGTCCGGCGAGGCGGCCGTCGATGCGGATGAGCCCGCGGCCACGCCGACCTCAAATCTCAGTCAGACGGTCGAGCCGAAAGGGTTCGGCGGTCAGTCGGGACATGTAAAGCTGCATTTCACGCTGAGCCCCGAGGATCCCAAGCCGGGCGACGACGTGACGCTGGCCGTCACGATGGCCCTCGATCCGGATTGGCACACCTATTCGACGACGCAGAAGGAAGCGGTCGGTTCGACGACCACTCAGATCGACGTGAAGTCGACCAAGAACCTCGTGCCGATCGGCGAGCGTTTTCGGCCCTCGCGCGAGCCCGAAGTCAGCACCAAAGGGGCGGTCGCCGGCCTCGACCCGAAAGAGGTTTACCACGGGGAAGTCACCTGGACGCGCCGGTTCAAGTACCAGCCCGCGGGGAAGGAAACGCATTTCGGCGTTTCGGGCAGCATTCATTACGGAGTCTGCAACGAAGCGACGTGTCTGCCGCCCAAGACGGTGAACTTCAGCCTCGGCGACCTGAAGGGGGCCGGCAAACCCGCCGCGCCGCTTGCCGACGACAGCGAGTTGATCCCGGACGGCACCTATGTGAGTCAGTCGGGATCGCTGTGGTTCTACCTACTGGGCGCGTTCTTCGGCGGAATGCTGCTCAACGTGATGCCCTGCGTGTTGCCGGTGCTCGCCATCAAAGTGTTGAGCTTCGTGCAGCAGGCGGGCGAGAGCCGGTTGCGGATCTTCCTTTTGAATCTGGCCTATTCGGCCGGCGTGCTGGCAGTGTTCTTCGTGCTCGCCACGTTGTCGGTCGGCACCCGCCTGGGATTCTCATCCGCCGACCTTTCGTGGGGCGGACTGTTTGCCGACACCCGCTTTAACCTGGTGATGGCGTGCCTCGTCTTTGCGATGGGGCTGAGCCTGTTGGGCGTGTTCGAGATTCCGGTGCCGGGAATGGTGGGGTCAGCGGCCGGGGGCAGCCATCGCGAGGGCTTGCCCGGAGCCGTGCTGACCGGCATCTTCGCCACGCTTTTGGCAACTCCCTGCACGGGACCCTTCATGGCGACCGCGGTCGGCTGGTCGATTCGACAACCGACGCACGTCGTCTACCTGGTTTGGGGCGTGCTCGGTCTGGGCATGGCCTTCCCCTACCTGGTGCTGGGACTCTTCCCCAAGCTGATCGGCTGGCTTCCCAAGCCGGGCACGTGGATGATCCGCCTGAAAGAATTCGCCGGATTCGTCCTGTTGGGCTCGGTGATTTTCATCATCTACTACACCGATAAACGCTTCACCATTCCGTTGCTCGTGATGTTGCTCGGTGTGGCGCTGGGTTTGTGGATGATCGGCAATCTGTACGACATCAATTCTCACATCCGACACAAGACGACCGTCCGCGTGATCGCGCTCTTCCTCGCCTTGCTCATCTGCTGGTTCGGTTACGGGCTGGCGGCCGAGAACAAGCACCGCCTGCACTGGGAGCCGTTTTCGGAATCGCGCTTGACCGCGCTGTTGAAGAACAAGAAGACGGTGCTGATCGACTTCACGGCCGAATGGTGTGCCACGTGCCACACCAACGAAGGCATCGCGCTCAACACCAAAGAGACGCAGGCGTTCGTCGAGAAGCACGATATCGTGCCGCTGCTGGCCGACTTCACGGAACAGCCGCCCGAGCTGAAGCGGTGGCTGCATAAGTTCCTGCAGGACGGCGTGCCGCTGACCGTGATTTTCCCGGCCGAGCGGCAGAATAAGCCGATCGTGCTGACCGGCCTTTACACGCAGGGCGACTTACTCGACGCGCTCCATCAGGCGTTGGCGGCGGGCGCAACGCGCGGGCCGACGACGTGGCGACGAGCGTGCGCTAGCGATCAACGGGGCGCGTCGAGTCATCACCAGGCTAGCGGGCCTGAGGCTAATGTTTGAGAGGTTCAAAGACCGTTCTCGAATCATCATGGACCTCGCGTCGGCGGAAGCGGCGCGCCGCGGCGACGATTCGGTCGATACCGTCGACGTGCTCGTGGGCATGCTCCGCGAAGGGAAGAAAAGCATTGCTGGAAATGTGCTGAGCTTCCATTGCACAGTCCCCGTCGATATTGATCTCGTGCTGGCCGGCCGCCAGGCGGTCTGCGACGTGCCTGATATCACCTTAGCGGATTTGGTTTCGCAGAGTCTGCTCGAAGTCAGGTGGCTCAATCACAACTATGTGGGAACCGAGCATCTGTTATTGGCCGTTTGTGCTCTCGTCCGATCCAGAGGTGCCCGCTTGCTGACGGCTTTAGGGAACCGACCTGTGCAAGTCTGCTCGCATGTCCTCAATATCCTGGGACATTTCGAATTGGATCGCTGGGTGGCCGACCACCCAGACGCCGCGCAGAGCCGGTGACGCTTAGAGATCGATGCCCAGCTCTTCGATCTTGCGATACAGGCTCGATAGCCCCAGCTTGAGCCGCTTAGCGGCTTCGCGTTTGTCGGGCCACTGCCGGAGCACGCGGGAGATGTGCAGCCGTTCGTAGTGCCGCAGGGCCGTGCGCAGGTCGTCCGTATCGGGCAGCGGCTGGCCGATGCCCAAGAGGTCCGGCGGCAGATCTTTGGGTTCGATCAGCGTGTCGTCGCACATCATCACGGCCCGCTCGACGGCATTGTCGAGCTGCCGGACGTTCCCCTTCCACTGGGCGGCCATCAACAGGCGGATGGTTTCGCTCGTCACGCCGGTGACCCGTTTGCCCATCGCCCGCGAGTGCTTGCCGATGAAGAAGTCGACAAGCTCGGGAACGTCGTCGAGCCGTTCGCGGAGGGCCGGGATGTGAATCTTCACGCCATCGAGGCGATAGAAGAGGTCTTCCTGAAAGCGGGTTTCGGCGACTTCGCGCATCAGGTCGCGGGTGGTGGAGGCGATGATGCGGGCCTGAACGCGGACCGTTTCGGAGCCGCCGACCGGCATGATTTCGCCGTATTCGATCGCCCGCAGCAGCTCCGACTGTGTGCCGAGGGGCAACTGCGAGACTTCGTCAAGAAAGACGGTGCCTTCGCCGGCGTGGCGGAAGATACCCTGCCGATCGGTGCCGGGGCCGGTGCTCGAGCCGAAGAGCTGGGTCTCGAGCAGTTCGACGGGCCGAGTGCCGCAGTTGACCGCGAGGAATTTTTCGTCCCCTTTGGGGCCGGCGGCATGAATCGCGCGAGCGAAGAGTTCTTTGCCGGTCCCCGTTTCGCCGACTAACAGCACGTTCGAGTTGGTGACGGCGACCTTGCGAATCGTCTCCTGCAGGTCGGCCAATACCTTGCTCGAGCCGACGATTTGATCGAAGTCGCCCCGGCGGGCCAGCTCGCGCCGCAGCACCTGGTTTTCGATATAAAGCTGCCGATAGCGGTAGAGGCGGTCGAGCTTGTTGGCCAGATCCTCGAAGATCACCGGCTTGACGAGGTAGTCAAACGCGCCCGCCTTGAACGCCTCGACCGCGTTTTCGACCGTCGCGTAGGCGGTGATCACCAGCACCGACGTTTCGAGATTCACCTGTTGCAAACGCCGCAGGAGGGCGAGCCCGTCGCCGTCGGGCAGCTGCACGTCGCAGATAGCGACGTCGAAGTCGCGCTGCCGGGCCAGCTTGAGCGCGTCGGCGACGGTGCCGGCGTCGGCCACCGTGTAGCCCTCGCCCGTGAGAAACTCCCGCAGCGTGGTGCGGATGATTTCCTCGTCTTCGACAATCAGGATCGAGCGGCTGGTTTTCACAGGCCTCTGCGGCTGCCGAAGGTGGTCGGAAACAGGGGGAAGGGTGGTCACGGTTGTCGATCACTCGCAGTCGAATTCGCGGTTTGAACAGAACGGTTCAAACGGGACGGTCAGGTTGCGGAAACTTCCTCGGTCGAGGCGGCCAGCGCCGGCGGCACGTCGGGCCAGCTGCGGACGTTTTCGCAGGTGACGAAAACGGTAAACGTCGTTCCTTCGCGTGACGTCTGGGTCAGCTCGATCCGTCCCTCGCCCGATTCTTCGAGGATGTTGCGACAGACGAACAACCCCAGCCCCGTGCCGGTTTCCTTGGTCGTGAAATAGGGTTGAAAGATGGCCGCCTGATGTTCGGCGGGAATGCCGCCGCCATCATCGCGAACGACCACGCGAATCCAGCCGTCCTTGAGCTCGGTGGTCAGCTCGATCGTGCCCCCTTCCTCCGTCGCGTCGAGCGAGTTCAGCACGAGGTTCAAGAAGACCTGCACGAGTTGGTCGCGAACCACGCGGAGCTTGGGGAGCCCGTCGGCGTAGCGCGTGACGATGCGTTTCCCTTTTTTACGCTTGTAGTACTTGGCGATGTTGAGGGCCGCGTCGAGCACTTCGTGGATGTCGCACAGCCGCCGATCCTTGGTGGCAGGCCGGCTGAAGTCGACCAGCTCGCGGAGCGTCCGTTGGATGCGGCGGAGCTGGTCGTCGACCATCGAGAGCCGCTCGCCGGTGTACGAATCGTTCTGCCGCCGCTTGAGCATCTGCACGAGCGAGCTGATTGCCGCCAATGGGTTGCCGACTTCGTGGGCGATGCCGGCGGCCAACAGGCCGAAAGCCGCCCGCTTTTCCTGCTGGACGAGCTGCGCCTGCGACTCTTGCAGCTCCACTGTTCGCTCGCGGATGCGTTCCTCCAGGAGCCGCTGGTTGTCCTGCAACTCGGTGTTCAGCTCGCCCAGGCGGCGGCTGGTCGACTTCAACAGGTTCGAGAGCGCCATGCTTCCCCAAGTGCCCCAGCCCAGCAGGATCAGCGTGAGCGCGAAAGTGGTCACGTCCTGACGGCTGCCGAATTCGGGGCTCAGCGTCAGAAAGCTGAAGCTGATCGCGTGCAATGCGAACGTGGCGTACGTGATGGCCGACGAGTGGCGGATCGCGCAGACCAAGAGCGACAGGAAGTAGTAGAAGCGGAACGGGCTCTCGACCCCGTGACGATCGAAGTAGCACAAGAGGCCGATGAACACGGCCTCCATCAGCGAAATCGCCAGCGGGAACTGGGCTAGGAAGACCTTGCCCCGCAGGCTCCAGACGGTGTCGATGATCGCGTAGAGCGCGCCCAACGTGAGGATGGCGTTCAGGATCGTGCGGTTGCCCGCGTCGCGATCGATGAAGTTCACCAGCACGTAGCCGACGCATAGGCCGAACCAGCGAATGCGGACCGTCACCGTCTCGGCGGCGAGGTCCCACTGACTTTTGTCGCGTTCGGCTTCGGGACGGTTCACGGGAGGCTTCGGAGAGGGGAGGAGAAAGGAGCGCCCGGCCTCAATTTGTAAAGACGAACCTCGATTATAGGGCCGGCTGTCGAGACGGGCTCGATTATAGAGCCGGCTGTAGAGCCGGCCTCGATTGATTATAGAGCCGCCGCACCGGAGTTGGGGAGTCGGTCGCGGCGTGCCTTTGACATAACAATTTGCCTCTCCCTACGATACGTACGCGGTCGGCAGCCCGCTTCGACGGAACAGAGTAAAGAGACCTTTGCGCGCTTGCCGATAAAAGGGATTACGCAGCCGCGGCAGACTTTGTCGCCTGGGCACGAGAATCGCTCGTCGGTTTCTGCCCGAGCACGGTTCGGCGCATGGGGGGCGCGAGGGCCGGCGTTCGCCGTTGGGCGGAGGCCGCCTCGCAGAAAACTGAGCCTGTCTCTCGGGAAGACAGAGTCCAATGCGAATCGTAATCGCCAGTTCGGAGGCGGTCCCGTTCGCCAAGACGGGCGGGCTGGCCGACGTTGCCACCGCCCTGGCGACCGCGCTCACCGAGCTGGGGCACAGCGTTTGGCTGGTGCTGCCCCACTATCCGCAGGCGATGAGCCACGGGGCATCGTCCAACGGCATCGGTGTCGAGCCGACAGGCGTTCACATCGAGGTGCCGATCGGCGCCGGCACGTGTCAGCCGGCGTGCTGCGGGCGCGCTTGCCCGGTTCAGCCGTGACCGTGCTCCTGGTCGATCAGCCGACGTACTACGATCGGCCGTCGCTCTACACGACGGGCGGCTCCGACTATCGCGACAACTGCGAACGCTTCGTGTTCCTCAGCCGGGCCGTGACGACGCTCGCGCAACAACTGCGGCTGCGCCCCGACATCATTCATGCCAACGACTGGCAGACCGCGCTGATCCCCGCGCTGTTGGCGATCGAAGGCCGCGGGCCGAACGTCACGGACACGACCGCGTCGGTTTTCACGATCCACAACATGGCCTTTCAGGGACTGTTCTGGCACTGGGACATGCTGCTGACGGGGCTCGACTGGAAATACTTCAATTTGTATCAGATGGAGTTTTACAACCAGCTCAATCTGCTGAAGACGGGTCTCGTCTTCGCCGACGCGGTGACCACCGTCAGCCCGACTTATGCCCGCGAGATTCAGACTCCCGAGTTCGGCTACGGACTCGACAGCGTGCTCCGCTCGCGGCGCGACGACCTGGTGGGAATTCTCAACGGCGTCGACACTAGGATCTGGAACTCGCAAACCGACGCGGCGCTGCCGGCCAACTTCTCGATTGCCGACGTCGACGAAGGCAAGCGGGCCTGCAAGCGGGCCCTGCAAAGCGAATTCGGCCTGCCGACGGCGGACGAGGTGCCGCTGTTTGCGATGGTGACCCGTCTCACGGATCAAAAAGGACTCGACCTGGTCGCACAGGCGGCCGACCGATTGTTCACCAAAAACGTGCAACTGTGCGTGCTGGGCAACGGCGATGCCAAGTACGAAAGCTGGCTGACGGAGCTCGCAAAAAAGCTGCCTCAGAAAGTTGCCGTCCGCATCGGCTTCGACGATGCGCTGGCCCACCGAATTGAGGCGGGGGCCGATCTGTTTCTCATGCCCAGCCGGTTCGAGCCCTGCGGCCTCAACCAGATGTACAGCCTGATTTACGGCACCGTTCCCATCGTCCGCGCGACGGGCGGACTGGCCGACTCGGTGGTCGACGCCAATCCGCAGAACCTGGCGCACGGCACGGCAACCGGCTTCGCCTTCACCGACTACTCGGCCGAGGCCATGATGCAGGCCATCGAACGGGCCCTGGGCCTGTTCGCAGACAAATTGGAATGGATGCGACTCGTCCGCGCCGGCATGAACCAGGATTGGAGCTGGCGCAACAGTGCTTTGCAGTATGTCCGCGTCTACGAGCGTGCTTTGGCTAAGCGGCGGGCCGCGGCGGCCGCGCCCGATCTTTCCCCGGTCGCCATCTGACCCCACGACACACGAATGCAACCAGTCACCGTAGCCTTCTTCTGGCATCAACACCAACCGTACTACCCCGACGACGTCAGCAACGAAACGCTGATGCCGTGGGTGCGGCTGCACGCCACCAAGGACTACTACGGGATGGCGCTGCATCTGAAGGAGGTGCCCGAATTCCGCTGCACGATCAACCTGGTGCCCAGCTTGCTGATTCAGCTGCAGGCTTACACCGAAGGCCGCAGCGACCGCCACCTGGACGTGTCGCGCTTGCCGACCGACGGCATGAACGAAGCCGACGTCCGCTATCTCCTGGACAATTTCTTCCTGGCGAACGTCGAGAGCATGATCCGCCCCTACGAGCGGTATCACGAGCTTTATTTGCGGCGCGGGTTCGGCTCCGATCCGGTCGAGAACGCCGTGTCGCGATTTTCGCCCCGCGATCTCCGCGACCTGCAGGTCTGGAGCAACCTGACCTGGATCCACGAGCTGGTCTTCGATCAGGACGCGGAGCTTCGCGAATTTCGCGCCAAGGGGCGCGGCTACACCGAAGGGGAAAAGGCGTGGCTGCTCGACAAGCAAAAGGCCATCTTGGGCGCGGTCATTCCGCTGCATAAAGAGCTGGCGGCGAGCGGCCAGATCGAGCTGACCACCACGCCCTTCTACCATCCGATCCTGCCCCTCTTGTGGGACAAACGCTGCGCGCGGCAGGCCATGCCCGGCTGCGCGCTGCCAAAGTATTTGGACTCCTATCGCGAGGACGCCCAGATTCATCTGCGGCGGGCTGTCACGCTGCATAAGCAACTCTTCGGGCAGGCACCGGTCGGCATGTGGCCGTCCGAGGGGTCAGTCTCGCAGGACATCGTCGCGGCAATTGCCGAGACGGGCATCGAATGGATCGCGACGGACGAAGAGATCCTCTCCGAATCGACCAACGGCTGGATTTCCCGTGACGGCCAGGGGCACATGCGGCATCCCGAGATGCTCTACCGGCCCTGGCGGGTCGAAAGCGGCGACAAATCGCTGCACGTGATCTTCCGCGACCACGCGCTGTCCGACCTAATCGGCTTCCACTATCAACGCAGCGATCCCGAGCATGCCGCCTGGGACATGATCAGCAAGTTCCTGGCGATCGGCCGGGCGGTCGAATCCAACAATGCGGGTCGCGGCGCGCTCGTCCCCGTGATTCTGGACGGCGAGAATTGCTGGGAATACTACCCGGACGGGGGCGTCCGTTTTCTCCGCGCGCTCTATCGCAATTGCATCCAGAATCCGCAGATTCGCCCGCAGCGCGTCCGCGACTATCTCAAGGACCAGCCGGCCACTGACCGCATCGGCACGCTCTTCGCCGGCAGCTGGATCTCGCACAACTTCGCCATCTGGATCGGCCACCACGAAGACAATACGGCGTGGGACCTGTTGCACCAGACGCGCGAATTCCTCAAGCAGACCGAGGCCGAAGGGAAGGCCCCCAAGGAAGCGCTGGCCAAGGCCTGGGAAGAGCTGTTCATCGCCGAAGGGAGCGACTGGTTCTGGTGGTTCGGCGACGATCATTCCTCGTCGCAGGACGCGCTCTTCGACGAGCTGTTCCGCAAGCATCTGCAAAACGTCTACACGCGGCTCGATACGCCGCCGCCCAACTTGCTTAAGCATCCGATCAAGCGGCTGCAGCGGCGCGCACTGCACACCAAGCCGACCGGCTTCTGCCCGGTGAAGGTCGACGGGCGACGGACCTACTTCGAATGGATCTGCGCCGGCCATTACGTCTGCGGCAGCGAACGCGGCACGATGACCAAGGTGACGATGGGCGTGCTGCGGGACGTCTATTTCGGTTTCGACGCCAATCGGCTGGCCATCCGCATCGATACGGCCCGCTACGCGCTCGAGGATCTCGATCCGCTGGACGAAATTCGCATCCGCTTCATTGAACCCTCGGGCATGGAGATTCGCATCGCCGGACTCAAGCAGCACGATGCCAAGGCCAAGCTCTACCGGGATGACAAGCTGGTTTCCAAAGTCAATATCGAGCTGGCGATCGACCAGATTCTCGAGCTGGCCGTGCCGTTTGCCGACTTGGGTCTGGCACCGGAATCGACCATTCAGATGTACATCGAATTGACCGCGAAGAAGCAGAGCGTCGATCGCGCCCCGCAGGAAGGGGTCCTCGAGATGGTGGTCCCCTCGCCCGATTTTGAACGGATTATGTGGCAGGCGTGACGACACGCTGGATTTCGCGCTTTAATTGAGAGTGGTGCACGATGCCCGAGTTAAGAAAAGACCCGATCGTCGGACGCTGGGTGATTCTGGCGCCCGATCGCGCCAAACGCCCGGAGGATTTCTCCTCCGAGTATCGCATGGGCCGCACCGGCTTTTGCCCTTTCTGCGAAGGTCATGAAGACACTACGCCGCCCGAAATCCTGGCGTACCGGCATCCGGGGACCGAGCGTAACAATCGTGGCTGGCGGACGCGCGTCGTGCCCAACAAGTTTCCGGCCCTGCAAGTCGAAGGCAACCTCGACAAGCGGGGCGACGGCATCTACGACTTGATGAACGGCGTCGGCGCGCACGAGGTCATCATCGAGTGCCCGAACCACGAAACGAACATGTCCCGCCTGTCGGTCGATAACATTCGCGAAGTGCTGTGGGTCTATCGCGACCGGCTCGTCGACTTGAAGCGTGATCCGCGGCTGGTTCACGGGCTCATTTTCAAGAACCAAGGAGCGCCCGCCGGCGCCTCGCTGGAACACTCCCATTCGCAGCTGATCGTCACGCCCGTCGTGCCGATTTCGGTGTGGGAGGAAATGACGGGCTCGCTCGAGTTCTTCAACTACCGGGGCCGCTGCATCTACTGCGACATGGTGCAGCAGGAACTGGCGGCCGGGAGCCGCGTCGTGCTCGACACGCGCAGTTTCCTGGTCCTGGCCCCCTTTGCCAGCCGCTTCCCGTTCGAGACCTGGATCATTCCCAAACAGCACTCGAGCCAGTACGAGAACATTCCCCGGCAGGGGATCGAAGACCTGGGCGTGGTGCTGCGGTCGGTCTTGCGAAAACTCGAGTTGGCCCTCGACGACCCCCCCTACAACTACGTGTTCCATACGGCCCCCTTCGACGCAAAAGAGCTGCCGCACTACCATTGGCACATCGAGATTTTCCCTCGGCTGACGCGCGTGGCCGGGTTCGAGTGGGGGAGCGGCTTTTACATCAACCCCGTCATGCCGGAGGAAGCGGCCTCCTTTTTACGGGACGCCGAGGAGGACGTGCTGGTCCGCAAACCGGTCCCGGCGGCAACGTCTGCCTGACCGGCATACGGGGAGCATGGGGTGCGGTTTTCGCATCAGGCAACGGGCGGGAGCCTTTTCAGTCGACAGTCAGCGCGATTTGATGGAACGAAGGGGCCGCGAACGTCGCCCCACCAAGGGGCAGGCCCGAACCAGGAAGGGTTGTCGGAATGACGGGATGTCTGCGACTGGCGCTGGCCATTCATATTCATCAGCCGATCGGCAATTTTGACGGCGTCTTCGAGGACGCCTACCGCGATAGCTACGCGCCGTTTCTCGAGGTGTTGCGCGAGAATCCGAAGATTCCCGTCAGCCTGCACGTCTCCGGCAGCCTGCTGGAGTGGCTGGTCGAGGCCCATCCCGAATACATCGATGGCGTCCGCGAGCTGACCGAGCGCGGCCAGATCGAGGTCATCGGCGGCCCGTTCTACGAAGCGATCCTCGCCGGCATCCCCTCGCACGACCGCATCGGACAGATTTCGGCCTACTCGCGCTACCTGGAGCAGCTCTTCGGCGTGAAAGTCCGCGGCATGTGGATGCCCGAGCGGGTCTGGGAGCAGAACTTCACCGGCGACATGACGCGGGCCGGCATCGAATTCACGGTCCTCGACGATCATCACTTCAAGAGCGCGGGCCTCCGCGACGAGCAGCTGTACGGCTACTACCTGTCCGAGGATGAAGGCCGCCTGCTCAAGATCTTTCCGGGCAGCGAAAAGCTCCGCTACACCATCCCCTTCCAGGAACCGGCGGAATCGATCCGCTACCTGCGGGAGATCGCCGACAAGCACCCCAATCCGGTCGTCTGCTTCGGCGACGACGGCGAGAAGTTCGGCACCTGGCCGGGAACCAAGAAGCACGTCTACGAGGACGGCTGGCTGACGCGGTTTTTGAACGCACTGCTCGAGAATGCCGACTGGCTCAAGCTCACCACTCTGGCCGAAGCGATCGACAACGTGCCTCCCGTCGGCATGATCTATCTGCCGGACTGCAGCTACCGCGAAATGACCGAATGGGCGCTGCCCGCCGAACGATTGGCCGAATTCGAGTCGCTCGCCAAACGCAAGCAGCACGATCCCGAGTGGCACGCCCTGCGTCCTTATATCCGCGGCGGCACCTGGCGCAACTTCCGCACGAAATATCCCGAAGCCAACGAGATGTACACGCGGATGCTGCAGGTCAGCCAACGGCTGCAGCAAATCACGTCCGAGGAAGAGGACGTCGAGCGGCCCCACTTCATTAACGAGGCGAGGACCGAGCTCTATCGCGGGCAGTGCAACTGCTCGTACTGGCACGGGGCGTTTGGCGGACTTTATCTGCCGCACCTGCGACACGCCGTCTACAACCACCTGATCGCCGCCGACTCGCTGTTGGAGTCGGCCATTGCCCGTCCGGCGCGCTGGGTGCAGATCGACGCCGACGATTACAATCTCGACGCCCGCAAGGAAATTCGCATTGCCGGCGATCGGCTGGTGGCGTTTCTCGCACCCAGCCGCGGCGGCCACCTGTACGAGCTCGACGTGCGGAGCGTGCGACTCAATCTGCTGGGTACGCTCAACCGCCGGCCCGAGGCGTATCACGAAGTCGTCCGCTCGGCCGCCCATTCGCAGCACGATGGCCACTCGGTCGCCAGCATCCACGACGCCGTTCGCTTCAAGCAGCCCAATCTGGACCGCATGCTCGTCTACGACAACTGGCCGCGGAAGAGCCTGGTCGACCACTTCCTGCCGCCAAACATCGATCCGGCCGCGTTTCGCAACGGCGAAGGGGAACTGGGCGACTTCGTGCTCGGCGTTTATGAAACGAGGCTCCGCCGTTCGCCCGGACGCGTCGAAGCCGTGCTGTCACGAGACGGGGTGATCGGCGGGCATCGCGTGCATCTCGAAAAGTCGATTGGCCTCGAAGCCGCGACGGGAAATCGGCTCGACATCCGCTACGAATTGTCGAACCTGCCGCCGGGCGAGCGGTTTCATTTCGCCGTTGAATTCAACTTCGCCGGCCTGGCCTCCGGAGCGTCGGACCGCTACTTCTACGACGGGAGCGGACGCCAGCTCGGCCCGCTCGAGTCGATCCTCAATCTAAAGCAGGCCGAACGGATCGGCCTGGTCGACGAGTGGCTGGGAATCGACGTGGGGATTGAGCCGTCGCTGGCGACCGACATCTGGACGTTCCCTATCCAGACGGTGAGCCAATCCGAAGGCGGCTTCGAACTGGTGCATCAGTCAAGCACCGTGGTGCCGCACTGGGATTTCCTGGTGGGGCCCGAGGGGCGTTTCCGCGTCGAGCTGTCGCTCACACTCGACACGTCGGCCGCGCAAGCCCGCCAACTTTCGAAGGCGGCTGTCACCGCGACGTGACAGGCGTGTCTTGCACGCCGCCAGTGCCACCCAACGCGCAGCATTGGGCGGTAAACCGACCCCTACGCTGCCGTGCGATCATGCGTCTGCGTGGGCGGGTTGCACGGTCGGCTCGGTCTCGCGCGGAGCGTCTGGCGTCGGGGAGCCCGAGTTGCTCGCAGCCGGATTGGGCGTGTCCAGCAGCCGGCTCGTCAGCCGATTGAGCCCGACGTGAGGCGAGGTCAGCGGATCACTGCTGGTTTGCGGGCGCTCGTCGAGGCGCATCGGCAGGCGGACCGTGAAGGTGCTGCCCTTGCCGAACTCGCTGACCAGACTGACTTCGCCCCCCAAGAGCTTCGAGAGTTCTTTCACGATCGAAAGTCCCAGGCCCGTGCCGCCGTATTCGCGGGTGATGGCGTCGCTTTGACCGGGCACGGTATGGCCCTGCCGGAATTTCTCGAAGATCATCCCCTGCTCGTTGAGCGGGATGCCGATCCCCGTGTCCTCGACGACGATCTCGAAGTAGACGTCGTCAGCGCGGTTGGCCCGCAGCTTCACCCGGCCGCCTTCCGGCGTGAACTTGATCGCATTGGAAAGCAGGTTGTCGAGAATCTGCTGGATCTTGACCGAGTCCTGCACCAACAGCGGAATCTGGGGATCGACCTCGAATGACAGGTCGATATTCTTTTTCTCGGCCAGTGGGTTGAGCGAATTGACCTGCCGCTCGATCAGGTCGCTGAGCGAACACTCGACGATCTGGATCTCCATCCGGCCGCTCTCGATCTTGGCCAGATCCAAGAGGTCGTTGATCATCGCCATCAGGTTCTTGCCCGACGTTTGGATGTTGCGGACAAACCGCTGCTGCTTTTCGCTGATATTGTCCGAGCGGGCCAGGATATCGCTGAAGCCCAGGATGCTGTTGAGCGGCGTGCGCAGCTCATGGCTCATCGTCGCCAGAAAATCGTCCTTGAGCTTGTTCATTTCGTAGAGCCGCAGGTTGACCTGGGCGAGCTGATCGACCTTCGCGTCGAGATCCGTGTTCACCGCGCGGAGCTCGTCCTGCACGGCCACCAGGTGCCGCAACATGCGGTTGAAGGCGTGGCTCAGTTCTTCGAACTCGTCGCCGGTGCGGATGTCGGCCCGTTGCTCGAGATTGCCGCGCGCGACCTGATCGCTGACGTCTTTGAGGTGGAGCACGGGCTTGACGATCACATAGCGAACGATGGCGTAGGCGGCCAGCATGGCGAGGAACGCTGTGCCAATGGCGGTCGCCAGCAGAATGGCGTTATTGCGGGCGACGGCTTCGCGAGTCCCCTTGAGGGGGAGCGTGATTTTGACGACGCGCATCAAGTCGCCCACTTTGATGTTGCTGTCACCGGGAACCGAGTCGCGATGACAGGTCGCGCAGGTCTTTTCGGCCGTGATGCCGGCGAAGTACTGGTACTCGCCCCGTTCCTTGTCGATGCGGTGATGTTCGCTGGCGCCCCGCACGATGGCGTCGATTGCGTCGTAGTCCTCGGAGTCGCTCGGGCGGAATTCGGGATCGGAGCTGAGGGCGTTGCCTCGTTTCGCGTCGATCCGGAAGAAGCGATAGTTGTAGTCGAGATTCGAGGGCTTCCGCATGTCGCTGATCATCAGCTTCATGCCGGCCAGCGTGTCGGCCGGCTCGAGCTTCTCGAAATGCTTTTCCAAGATGCTCGCAAAGACGAGATTTTGGGCCTGTTTGGGGTTTTGCTCGTAGACCAGGTCCGACGTGAGCGTGGCGTAAACGTAGAAGCTGGCCGTGATCAACAGGAGCAGACTGCCGCCGAACAAATAGCGGCTCTTCCGCTCGAGGCTGGTTTCTCCCAACAGGCGTTTGACGGTTCGGTAGGACATGGCAATTACGTGTTACTACACCATTTCCGGCCCGTTTGCGTAAGGTCAAATCGCACGAGCGACGGCTGCGTCCAAGGCGTCAGCGGCGTTGGCACACCGGGCAATAAAACGTCGATCGCTGGGCCTGAACGATCCGCCGGATGGGCACCTCGCGGCAGGTCGGGCAGATTTCGTCCGCGCGCCCGTACACAAGGTGCTTATTCTGATAGCGGCCGTTCTGATTGAGGGCCGTGCGGTAGGTGGCGTCGCCGAGAGTCGACCCCTCGTCGCGGATGGCCTCTTCCAGGACGCTCAGCGTCGCTTCCCTCAGCCGGCGAACCTGGTCGGCCTTGAGCCGACTGGCCGGCGTTGCCGGATGAATCCGAGCGACGTGGAGAATCTCGCTTGCGTACAGGTTGCCGATGCCCGCCACGATCTTCTGATCGAGCAGCAGTACCTTGATGGCCCGCGCACTCTTGCGGCAGCGTTCCCGCCAGGTCTCAAGCGGCATCGTCGAGCGCGTCCGGCCCCAAGGCGTCGGAGGAGAGCGTGCGTTCCAGCTCGCCGGGAGCGAACAGACGGACGGTGCCCAGGCCGCGCTGATCCCAAAACCAGATCGAGTTGTATTTCGCCCGGCCGGCAAACTTCCATTCAATCCGCAGATGGACCCGGTCCGGCGGATCCGACAGCAGCATCAAACCGGTCATCCTCGGCTCGATTACCACGGCCGAGTCGTCCGAGACGCAAAGCACAATCCGCTTCCCCAAGCGGCGAACTGCATCAATCCGCCGCCCTTTGAGGCGTTTGGCGAGAAGTTCGAATCGCGGCCGGATCGATATGGGCTTGCACGAGCAGCGACAACGCACGAGCGACGCGACCGTCCGCCCCTCGACGAACGGGCGGATGCCGCGGACCATGGTTTCGACTTCGGGAAGCTCTGGCATCTTCGTTCATTGTGGTTCTTTGCGATCGATTTGCAAACCTTGCGCAAGCGGCAAAGATCGGGGCACCGATTGGGCGCCGGTGCGGCTGGGATTGCGATTTTTGGCCTGCGGGCGGTGGGGCGGGGACCCGGTCAAGTCCCCCTCGCCTTCCGGCACGCCAAAGGCGAAGTCTGTGAGGCCGGGCAATCCAGATAAAGCGGGAAATGTGCTTGACGGGGCACCAGCCGCAGAGGATGCTAGTAAGTAGATCGTTCCGCCCGAGGGGCGCAGTGCGCGATGACGTTTGGCTGGGCCCGCCAACGTTCCAGACAAATCTGTCCGAGACACATTGGAGATGGGGATGTCACGTCGTTCGCCCAGGAATTCCGCGCCCGGCGCAGCTCTCGTCGTCGTTCCAGCCGAGGTCCGATCGTCGTCTCCGTGCTCGCAGGCGTAGCCGTTTTGGGCCTGATCGGCTTCTTGGCGCTACGGCCGATGCAATCGGCCCCGTCAGCAACGTCCGCATCATCGTCGCAACTGGCGGTGACGGCTGAACCGGCGAGCCTGCCTGCCGCTCAGACCGCTCCGTCGAAGACGACCCGCAGTGCCGGCGTGGCGTCTCACTCGTCGCAGCCCGCGAATGACAGCCAGGTGGTGACGGCGGCCAAGCCCGCAGTCGCTCCTCAAGGTGCCACGCTGACTGCGGCCGAGCGTCGTTCGCGCGTCGAAGCGCAACTGGCGGCCGGCGAGTTTGGGCCCGCTCTCGAAACTGCGAAATCTGCGAACGATGCGGCCGAGCGCACGTCGCTGTTGAAGTCGATCGCCGCCGCGCAGGCGAAGAGCGGCGACTATGTTGCCGCCGACCGTTCGATCAGCCGCATTCCGATTCCCGAATCGCGTGAGCGAGCCGGAGCCGCGAACTCGGCGGCTCGTCAGTCGGCCGCCGGTGGTGCCGCCAGCGCGGCTCAGCTGGTCAGCCTGATCAAGACGGTCACCGGAACGGAGACCGACTGGGAAGACACCGACGAAGCCAAAAAGACGCCCATCTACTGGCCCCCCGGTATCGAGGTCGATCCGAACGGGCTGCTCCGCGGTTTGACGCACGAGGAAAAAGGGCAGACGCTGTCTGGCCTCGGCCATCGCGCTCGCGAAGCCGACATCAACACCGACATGCGGGCCAAGAGCTCGCTGCGTCTCGTCTCGCTGACCCGCCTCGAGAAAGAGCTCGCAAAGAAGCTGGCCGAGGGGCACAGCGTTCCCGAAACGATGCAGCACTTGGCGGGCCTCACGCAGATCAAGTACGTGTTCGTCTATCCCGATCAGAATGAAGTGGTGATCGGCGGTCCGGCCGAGGGCTGGAAGTATGACGCCAGCGGTCGCGCCGTCGCCCGCGAAAGTGCTCGCCCGAGCCTCTTCCTGGACGACCTGGTGACCGTGCTGCGGACCTTCTCGCCGCGCGGCTCCGGCTACTTCAACTGCCAGATTCTTCCCCGCGAAGAAGGCCTGCGTCGCATCCAGCAATTCGTGCAGGAGTCGAACGCTCGCGGCCCGCTCGAAGCCGGTCAGGTGAGCAACTGGACCAAGCAACTGCAGCGCGAGCTGGGTCTGCAGGACGTCGAAATCAACGGCGTGCCGGTCGAGTCCCGCATTGCCCAGGTGATCTTCGAGGCTGACTATCGGCTGAAGATGATCGGCATCGGCAAGCTGCACGCCGGACACGGCATCCCCAGCTACTTCGACATCATCCCCAAGACGGGTGAGGTGACGAGCGCGAAGATGGACGCCCTGCGTTGGTGGCTCTCGATGAAGTACGACGCGGTGACCCATAGCCCCGATCGCAACGTGTTCCAGATCGAAGGCTCGGCCGTCCTCTGCCAGTCCGAGAACGAACACATTTCGGCCAAGGGTCAGCGGATTCACACCGGCACGTCGGAGGTGGCCAATCGGCTGTTCGCCAGCGAATTCACCGATCACTATGCCGAGCTGGCCGCCGACGATCCGGTGTTCGCCGACCTGCAGAACATCTTCGACCTGTCGCTCGTCGCGGCCCTGATCTCGGACAATCGCGTTCCGGATCGGATCGGTTGGAACCTGGGCGTCTTCGCCGCCAACGGCGCTTACCAGCCCGCCACCTTCCAGCCGCCCAAGACGATCCAATCAGTCGTCAACCACCGGGTCTACAACGGCAAAGACATCGTGGTGCAGGTGGCCGGCGGAGTCGACGGCCGCATGCGGACCGTCCTGGAAGACCACAAGGTCTTCCGCGAATCGCCCACGCTGACTGCCGAGAAGTCGAAGGGCGTCGCCCCGCAGCTGCCGGAAGGCCGCTGGTGGTGGGACGCGAAGAGCAACTAAGCGGCGTCCAGACGGCGCACTGAGCTAAACGAACCGGCCAGCGACTGCTGGCCGATTTTTTTTTGCCGCCTGTGCAGAGTGACTCGCCGACCGAACGCGCAGCGATCCGCCGCTAGAATGACGGCATGAGCGACCAAGACGCAAAGTCTCCTTCATTCGTCCGATTGATCGGATCGCCGTCGATGGTCGCTTGTTGCATCCTGCTCGTACCGGTTCTGCTCCTCACTTTTGCTTATCTGGAACACGTCTTCATCGGAACGCACCGACTCAAAGAGGCCCTGCACATCGATCAGTTGCTTCACTATCTTGAAGCGGTCAGTCCGCGCCGCTGACCTCCCGTGCCAATCGCCAACTTTCGTTCAGGGTGCGGCCCACTGCCTGCAGGTTTTCCATGCGCGGAAATCCGCCGCTAGAGTGACGGCATGAGCGACGAACCGAGGAAACGGTCGTGGGCGTGGATCGGCTGGGCGGCTCCGGCTGTGGCATTCATTTACACTTTCAGCGTTGTCCCATCAGCGGTCGTGCTCAGATGGCTTCTCCACTATGGAGCCGTCGCCGACGGGGGATCCGTATGCCGGGCTGTGGCGTACTTTTATGCGCCGGTCGAATGGCAGGCCGGAAAAAATCCGCAAGTCTACGACACGATCAGTAACATCATCCGGCGCCTCAGTCCCTAACATGGACTACCGTGCCAATCCGCAACTCTCGTCCCAGGACGCGCCCCCACGACCGGGACGGACTGGACGCTCGCGACTTACTTCGCGTACTGGAGGTGAATCGTCGCTTCCGGCACGCGGACTTGGACTTCGCGGCGGGCTGTGTCGACTTCGGCCCAGGGGTGGGTTGTCGAGCTGTTTAGCTTGGCCAGGAGCAGATCGCGGCCCGTCCGCTTGTCGATGGCGTGCAGGTAGGGCCAGGGGACGTCGTCGTCTCCCTTGTCGATGTGACGATAGGAGAAGACCAGGGCCGGGGCCACGCGTGATTGATCGAGCTCGAAGACGCCGTCGTCGAGGTGGCGGCTCCAGAGCAGCTTGTCGGACTGACGGTCGAAGGCGCAGATGATCCCGTTGACCAGCGGATTCCGCGCGTCGTCGCGCTGGCCGTTGGCGCGAAAGTTTTCCGAATCGGCGAACGGTTTGGAGAAGGCGACGTAGAATCGCCGTTCGTCGTTCGTCGTGTAAACCTGCAGGCAGTGCTCGACGCCAGGAATGTTTTCGGTGGCGACCCGGTCGCCCGTCGTCGCGCTGATCAGGTGGCACGCGCCATCGGGCTCCGCCACCGCGTAACGACGGCCGTCGAGCCGCACGAGATGGCTGGCGGCGGCAAAGAGCTGCGTCCACTTGATTTCGTTGGCCAGCAGATCCATCCGCGTGACCCGCATGCCGCGGGGGTCGACCGACTGAATGAGGGCGTCGCGTCCTTCGAGCCAGCGCACCTCCGAGCTTTTGGCGGCGAGTTGGCGTTCGGCGATCCGCTTGCCGTCGAGCGTGCGGAGAAATTCCACCCGCTTGGCCCGCCGGTCCAAGAGCACCACCAGCGATTCGTCTCCCGAGCCCGAGTCGACCGGAGACGCATCGGTTCTCCGCCACAACAGACGCCCGGTGAGCGGGTCGTACGCCGTCAGGCGTCCGCGATCGAGACAGCAGATGGCGCCGGGCTGCACGGCCACGATCTTCGCCGCGGGACGCCCGAGGTGATCGATCATGGAGCTGCGGTCCGTGAACAGTCCGGCGATGCCGCGGCCCATCGGCAGCGAAATCTCGCTCGCCGCCACTTCCTCGGCCGGCAAGAGGTCGATGTGCCACAACAGCCGCGGGTTGGCCTCGCCGCCGTCGTCGAGCGGGGTGACGCCGTAGAGATCGCCGCCGTCCTGCACGATCAAGAGCTGCCCGATTCCCCAGCCGCGATGGATCGTTTGAAAGCCGCGAAACGGGGGCGTGTCGACGGGCAGAGTCAGATCCCACGGCGTGGGCCGCGGCTCTCCCTGGAAGCGGAGCGTCTTCCCCTCGCGATCGAGGCCCACGTCCATCCGCTCGAAGAGGCTGCCGGCGGTGCTCTCCATCGGCAGCGGAAAGAAATTGGGCCCGGCGCCGGTGTTGTTTTCGACCTGAGTCTGGGGCCGTTCGGCCGGCCACGGATCGGCCAGCGACCGATCGATCTCGGCCGCCAGGCGGCGATCTTTCCGCACGCGGCGAACCAGGTCGAGCGCGCTCAGCCCGTCGGCAAATCGCACGTCGCCAAAATCGTCGCGCAGGCGGCGGTAGCAGCCGGCGGCCAGCTTGCGTTCGCCTCGCGAAAAGTAAAGCTCGGCCAACTTGCGAAGGGCTTCGCCGCCGCGGGTGCGGTCCTGGTGCAAGGCTTCTTCCCAGAGCGTGAGCTGCTCCCTCTGATAGCCGGGATCGGGGCGCAGGGCTTCCTCGATCTTTTGTCGCAGCCGCGGATCCCATTCGGCGAAACCGAGCCTGTCGGAAACGCGTCGCAGCGTCTCGATATCGCCGCTCGCCAAGGCGGCTTGCAGAGTCTTCAACAGCTGTGCGCGAGCTTCGCGAAACGCGGGCAGGGAAGATCCGGCGAGCAGGTCCATCAGGTCCGCGCGGAGCTGCCGATCGAAGGCGACCACCCGCACGGGACCGCGATCGACCTCCAGCGTCGGCGGCAGGTCCGACTTGGCGAGACCCAACAACATCTCGAAGGCGCCGCCTGTTTGTCCCGCGGACTGGCGGGCCAGGGCCAGCGTGCGGAGCGACCGGGCCCATTGCTGCGAATCGGTATTGCGCTGTACTCGCTCTGTCAGGGCCGCGCACCGACCCGGCGACCGTTCCAGCTCCGCCAGCACCGTCTCCAACAGTTCGTGCCGAAAGCGGGCGGGCGGCGCCTCGGGCGTCTCTTTTTTCTTGCCCGCTGCGGCCGGCTTTGGCGAAGGCCCGGCGATCAATGCTTCCAGATGGCGCTCGGCACTCTCGAAATCTCCGGCTTCGCGTTCGACGAGCGCCAGCCGATTCCGCAGATCGACATTCTCGGGCTGCTCGGCGACTTTCGCCACGAGCGTGCGACGCTGTGCCTCGAGCGTGGGCAGCACGATGAGCTGCTCGTGC
The DNA here is from genome assembly GCA_963800135.1 of uncultured Planctomycetaceae bacterium. Lineage (GTDB taxonomy): Bacteria > Planctomycetota > Planctomycetia > Planctomycetales > Planctomycetaceae > DASPSM01. The sequence goes on from CAWCZR010000009.1 coordinate 285,438, forward strand.
GACTGCGCGACGACCGCCACTCCGGCCCCTTCCGGTGCGGCGACCAGATTACCCAGCGTGTCGCTCGCCGCGGTGACGACCGACGTGGCGCGGCCATCATGCAGATCGACGTCGACCGCGGCTCCGTTCGTGCACGGGAGATAGTAGTGCCGATCGATCTCGAGGCCGCGGCCGCTGGGCAGTCCGACCGCAGCGCTCCACAAGGGCTTGCCGGTGGCCGCGTCCCAAGCGTTCACCCGGTATTTGGCGACGGTAATCAGCGACGCCGGCGCTCCCGGTCCGCCCGGCTCGACCGGTCCCAGAAACAGGCCGCCGGGAATTGGTCGCGTCCAGATGATTTTGCCCGTTCTTGCTGTCGAGCACGTGCACCCGCGGCGAGCGCGGGAAATGAAGTAGCAGCGCGCGCCGTCGCTACGGATCAGCGTTTCCCGCCAGGTCGAAAGCCAGCGTGCTTCGGCGCCGGCAAAGCCACGCCCCCAGCGCAGAGGCCGACGGGCCGGTTCTTCCACCGGCTCGACGCGATAGGCCCAGCGCACGCTGTGCGTGATCAGGTCGACGGCAATCACCAAGCCGTCGGGCGTCGGGCACAAAAGCAGCCCATCGCTTTCGAGCGGCATGCAGGAGGGCCCCGACCAGGAAACCGAATCGGCCTCGAAACCCGAGAAGCCGGCCAGGTTTTGCGACCAACGGACTTTTCCGTCGGCCTGCCCGACTGCCAAAAGGTAAGCGGCCTCCTCGGTACGCGCGAGCACATACAAAATGCCGCAGTGCGCCAACGGCGGACCGAGAAAATCGACGTCTCTCGTGTCGCCGGCCGATTCGGCCCCCGGGACCTCGATGTCCGACAATCGCCAGACCTGTTTGCCGGTGAGCCAATCGAACGCGACCAGGCTGTTCTTCGGCGGCGTTTCGACGGCAAAACGTCGGCGCCGCGAGAACATGGGAACCGACGGCGCCACATCCTCGACGACCGTAAAAATCCGCTCGCCATCGCTGGAGATCGCCGTGTGCGGCGCGCCGGCGAAAAACCGGTCGGCCAGCGTCTCTGTCACCAGGGGCATGGTGACGTCGCGGAAGCCGCCCCCCTCGAACCCGCCGCCGGGAGGCGACACATCGTGCGACCAGAGCGAGCGCCCGGTCGCCAGCTCGTAGGCGGCCAGCTCGTCGCCCGTGCGCACGACCAAGGTTTCGCCGACGACCAGCGGCACTCCATGAAAAACGGGAGCGATGCCGGAGGCGGCCCGCCGGGCGATCAGTTCGTCGATCAGCGCGCCGAGGTGCCGGTCCCGCTCAGCCGCTTGGACCAGAGCGAAAGCGTGGTGGGAGTGTGCGCGTTCCAAGGGGCGAGCGTCTGCGCGTGGCCTCCGGCGCTGGGCGCCGATTTTGTCACCGCAGACGCGCTCGCAGCCGCGGGGCGCAAGAGTTCGTCCAGCCAGCGGTCGAGCGGATAACGATAGCCCTCGACTTCGATCTGGGAGTTGGCGAGGACCGTCCGCCGGCCGTCGATCCAGCGGCGGGCCTGGTCACTTGCTCCCAACCGCATCCACGACAAGACGAGCCGCGCGGCTGCCGAAGGCTGGTCGGCGGCGTCGGGCAGGTCGACCAGTTGCCGGCTGGCAGCGGCCGCCTCCATGAACAGTCCGCGATCGAAAAAGATGCCGGCGGCGACCGCCAGCGCTCGCCGTCCGGCGGCCGTGTGGCGATACGTCGTGAAAACCCGCAGGACGTCTTCGACCTTGCCCGCGGTTTGCGCCCGTTGCAGGTCGTCGCTCGCCTCCTTGCCGAACTCTTTTTCGTAAGCGGCGAGGGCGGCGGCAGGAAAGGTGCCGATCAGCCGATTGGCGGCAATTTTCGCGTCGACATAGCGTCCGTCGAGAAACGCCAGCTTGTTCTGCGAGTCGCCCAGGATCGGTTGCAACAGGCGCATCGCGTCAGTGAAGAGCCCGCGGCCGATGAGCGATTGAGCCTCCGCGAAGGGCTGCTGAAGATCGCGATCGATTGCGACGGGAGATGACGGCGGTGCGCCCCAAGCCCGGCAAGCAGCGAGCCACAGGCCGACCGTCGCCACGGTGAGAGCCACGCGAGAAAACTGCCGGAGCCTTGTGCCACGCGACAACCAACATCGATTGCATCGTGCCATTGCCGCTCCGCGCGATCTCCGGCCACCGCTACCGGGGGCCAGTCACCGTGCGGGGCCAGCCGGTTGTCTGGCGATTTTCGCAAAAGGCAAAGCCCGCCACAACAGGCGGCCGGCCCAAACAGCCACGGATGCCCGTCGAAAGCAGGCTCGTCTTCAGGTTGCGAGGCCGGGCGGCGGCGGGACGTGCGTCTAGACTGTCCACCCCGGCCGATACTCGCGGTGGATCATCGGGGCGGCTTCCGGGGCGTTCTTGGCGACCTGATTCTCGGCGTCCCACTCGATCTTCTTGCCGAGCCGCACCGCCAGCACGCCGACGAGCATCGACTCGGTGAGGCGGGAGGCGTAGTCGAAGTTCGAGAAGGTCGTTCCCAAGCCTTTGCACGCGGCAATCCACTCCAAGTAGGGAGCGTATTCGCTGCGCGGATTGCGCGGCAGGTAGGGTTTGGGACCTTGGTAGCCCTCGAATTTCTTTTCGGGAAGCAGTCGATAGACGATGCTGTAGTCGTCGACCGTGAAGATCGTTCCTTCGCTGCCGATCCAGAGCGTTCCGCCCGGGGGCAGCACGTTGCCTTGGGCGAGTTCCGCGGGCGGTTTTTTGCCGCCGTCGTACCAGGTGAGCGAGATCGGTGGCAGCGTCACGCCGCGCGAAGCCGACGCCCGCTCCGGGAATTGGAACTTGATGATCTGCCAGGCCGGCGCCGATTCGTTCGTGGCGCCGTGCGACTGAGCCTCCACGCTGACGGGCGAAGTCAGCTCGAGCGCCCAATAGGCCGAATCGACGATGTGGCAGGCCATGTCGCCCAAGGCGCCGGAGCCAAAGTCCCACCAGGCCCGCCAATCGTGCGGGCAGTAGATGCGGTGATACGCACGTTTGGGGGCTGGGCCGAGCCACAAATCCCAATCGAGGCCGGCGGGAACGGGGGGCCGCTCGCTCGGAACGGCGACGGGCTGTTTCCACCAATGGCCGTTGGGCCGATCGGTCCAGCAGTGCACCTCGCGGACGTCGCCGATCGCGCCGGAGCGAAAAACCTCGACGATCCGCCGCGCTCCCTCGAAGGCGTGCCCCTGGTTGCCCATCTGGGTGACGACCTTCATCTCATGGGCCACCTCGCGCATGCGGCGGGCCTCGTAAATCGAGTGGGTCAGCGGTTTCTGGCAATAGACGTGCTTGCCCAGCTTCATCGCCATCACGCTGGCCGGCGCGTGATGATGGTCGGGCGTGGAGACAAGGACGGCGTCGACGTCCTTGCGCTCCTCGAGCATCTTGCGGTAGTCCTTGTATTTCTGCACGGCCGGAAAGCGCTTGTAGGTTTCGGCCGCCCGTCCGTCGTCGCAATCGCACAAGGCGACGATGTTTTCGTGAGAGCAGCCGCGAATGTCGACGCGTCCCTTGCCGCCGCAACCAATGGCCGCGATGTTGAGTTTTTCGTTGGGCGACTTGCTCGCCAGGGCGGGACGGCCGGAGACCCAGAGTGCCGCACCGAGCGCCGTGCTGCGGGTCAAGAAATCGCGTCGCGTTGATTTTCCGCTCATGAGAATGGCTGCTCTACGGCTGCAAGGAGGGATGAGGGGGAAAGAGCGTTTGCACTTTGCCGACTCCAGCAGTATACGAGCGGTGACGGCGCGGGCGAAACGCTCAGCGCTGGGAAACTGTGCCGGGCGGTGAACGGACCGCCGCGATCGGCCGGATTCCTAGGCGGCCGACGCATCGCGGACAGGAGCCGTCAATGACGGCATGACGGCGATCCGCAGGTCGATGATCGCGTGAATCACGATCGGCAGCCAAAGCGTGCCGCTGGCGAAATAGAGGCCGCAAAAGACGAGTCCCAACGCGCCTGTGACGACGATCCCCAACACGCCCTGGTAGATGTGGGCCAGCCCGAAGACGACGGCCGCGACGATCACCAGAGTCAGTCCGCCCAAACCGATCTGATGGAGCACGTCGAGCAGCCACGCGCGAAAGACCACTTCCTCACACAGGCCCGCACTCAGGGCGACGAGCACGAAGATCAGTCGCTCACGCAGCGTCGTCGGAATGAGGGCGCCGAAGTCCGGCAGCAAACGCGTCAAGGGCGACTGCGAGGCGGGTGCCGACGGTCCCTTGCGACGAGCCCGCCATAGCAGGGCCAGGACGACCGCGGTGCCCGCCAGTGCCCCCACGACCAGCCCTCTGATTGCTTCGACATCGACGTGCTGCCAGGCTGAGGCGCACCAACGCCCAAAGGCCGTCTCGTCGAGCTGCAGGTGCGCGGGATCGAATCGTGCGGGATCGAATCCGAGAGCCGCAAAGGCGAGTGCCGCGCTCACGCACTCGAAGATCAAAATTTCGACGTAGAAGCGCGAGCGGGCCGTGCGGTCGCCCTGCGCGACGGCCGCCTTCAACCGCTGATATTTGCTCCGTCCGCGGGCCGACTCGTAGCCGACATAGATCGCCAGGATGACCGCACAGATGGTGGAGAAAATGAACAATTCAGCACGCTTGCCGAGAGGTTTCTCGAATTTGCGATTGCTTTTGCTCTGGCTAACGCAGGGTCGGGCGTTTCAGTTCACGCGTCCTCTCGAGAACGCCCATCCCGCGGATCGCGCTGGCTCGTGTTGTGAAAAACCGAGTCGACGGAACTTCTAGTCGCACCGACTGTTACGGCGAAGCAATCTTCCCGTAGTCGATCTCAAAAACGCCTGTTATAGTTCCGCGGCTATTTTCTCGCTGTTCCGCTGCTGTTTCTTGCTTTCCCGCACCTGCCGCGAGCCGTTCAAGGAAGAACGTCCATGCGACAACAGTATAAACGTCAGTCATTCGCGACTTGGGCCTTCTGGCTGACGCTGCTGGTCGGAGGAACGCTGTACGGCGCTTCGCATTTCGATTGGTTCGACATTGCCTGGCCCCGCCTAACGTCGGCCCACGGGCCAGCGGTCGCTCAAGCGACGACGCCCGCCGATCCCTCCGCGCACCCGCTGCCGCCGAACGGCCAGATCGAAGTCACGAATTCCGTGGGGCAACAATCGGAGCCGCCTCCGGAGGTGGAGGATGCCCCGCCGCCCACGAAGCATGAATCGATGAAGTCGGCCAAGGCACGGCTCATGGTGCAGCGAGCCGAGGACACGGCCCCGAAGCTCCGGTCCAATCCGACGACGCCGTCGTCGGTCGAGCCGGCCAGCATCGACGACGTCGACATGACTCGCCCGAAATTCAGCGCGCCGTCCGACCCATCGTCCGCGCCGCCGCCGCAGAAGCCGACGTTGCAGGCTCAATCGGAGCCCACACCCGAGTCGGCCGCAGAGCCTCCAGTGCGGCACGCGTCGGCGCCGTCGATGCCGTCGGACGTGGCCCCGGCCTCGCACACAGTCGAAGAGTCGGCGCAGCCGGCCGCCCCCAACTCGATCGTTCCAGCCCCGACCGCTCCGGCCGTCGATCCCGAGCTGGCCAGTCGTCTCAAGACGATCGACGGCTTTCTCGAAGCCGACGACATTTTGCGCGCCCACCGCGAACTCTCGACGATCTATTGGAGCAAGCCCGGCTGGCGGAGCGCCATTCAACAGCGGATCGAGAAGACGGCCAACGCGATCTACTTTGACCCGCGGCTGCACTTTGTCGAGCCTTACATCGTCAGTCCGAACGATCAGTTCGTACAGCTCGCCAAGCGGTACAACCTTCCCTGGCAATATCTGGCCAAGCTCAACCGCATCGACGACCCGAAGAAACTGCGTCCGGGCCGCAAGCTCAAGGTGATTCAGGGCCCGTTCTCCGCGATTGTTGAAGCAGGCAGCTTCCTGATGACCATTCACGCCTACGGATATTTCGTGCGGGCCTATCCGATCGGCATCGGCAAGGACAGCAGCACCCCCTTGGGGAAACTCGCCGTGCTCAACAAGGTGGTGAAGCCGCAGTACACCGACCCGCACGGCCACGTGATCGATCCGGACGATCCGCAGAATCCGCTCGGCCCGCGGTGGCTCGACTTGGGGAATAGCTACGGGATTCATGGCACGATCGATCCCGGCTCGATCGGCAAAGCCGAGTCGCGCGGCTGCATCCGCATGCGCAACGAAGACGTGACCGAAGTCTTCGACATGCTGGGCGTCGGCTCGGAAGTCACCATTCGACCGTAGCGGTTTCTTCCGGCGCAGCACCCCACTACTCTCGGGTGGCTGGGGTCGGCGTCCGCGCCGCCCCCAGCGCTTAGGAAATGAACTGGGGGCTCGCCTCCGGCTCGACCCCAGCCACCCGGATCTTTAGTGGCAGCGATGCGCTCGATCCGCCACGCGGGTCGCTGTCCCGATCGCTCCAGGCGCGCTAAGATGGCCGCCACCGACGGGGACACGACGATGAACGACCGCGCGCGCCTGATCGAGCTCTTCCGCCAGCATGCGCTCAAGTTCGGCGACTTACTTTGGCCTCCGGCGTTTGCGATCGCCTGCAGGGAGGGGCCGAGGCCTTTGCCGCTCGCGACGTCCCCTTTCACAGCCTGCTGACGATTCGCGACTTGGGCATCACTGCATAGCGCGGGCTGGTCCGTCCGCGGAATTTAGAGCGGCGGCACGCGGAGCATCAGGAATCCGTCGCAGATGACGAACGCGCCCAGGATGAAGATCCACCCGATTCCCAGCAGGTGCCAGACCCAGCTGCAGCCCAACACGCCGAACGAGTATTCGTGGTCGTAGCGGTCGTTCAGTGCTCGCAGCGTGACCCACGTCAGGATCAAGAGGGCAACCACGACGTGCAAGGCGTGCATCGCCGCGGCCGCAATGACTAAAGCGGTCGCCCCCAATTGGGCCTCGCCCGCGTTCTGAATGGCGCGGAGGTTCTGGACGACGCACCACATGCCAAAGACCTGAACGCCGACGAACGCCGTCCCGTAAGCCACCGCCCACAACATGTCCCTGCGGAACTTTCGCTGCCGTTCGCGACGCACGGCCGCCAGCGCCCGCAACTGCACCGCGCTGCAAAGAACCAAGAACACAGTGCTGAAGGCGAAGGCCAGCGGGATGATGAATTGACCGGGGGCATGCGGCGGCCCGACCAGCCGCGACAACACCCACGCAATCAGTCCCGCGGCGAGAAAGAGACTGGCCGACAGCCCGAAGAACCGCAGCGCAAACTTGCTCTGGGGAAGCGAACGGCCGAGCTGGGCGACCGGCGGCTCTGCCGAACGGTTCACATCTCGCTCGCCTCGCTGCGGCATGACGCTCCTGGCGCCGGGCGCACCATACCGCGCCGCTTCGGCGTTTCTAAAATCATTCTAGCGTCCCGGCGGCCGGTGCAAGAGGTTTTTCGTTCAGGGCCGGGCGGATGCGACGAACGGGGGTGATCCCAGGCCGTTACATTAACACCGGCTGAAGGTAGCACATCCAGAAGGCCATGCCCTCGCGGGCCAGAACGGGCCGCATCTGGGGAGCCCGAACGTCCTCCCGAATCGGTGCGGCATGGACGTCGAGCCCGGCCCGCTGAAGGCTGAGTCGGACTCGCGGCACCTCGAAAAACCGGGCGACAATCAGCACGTGCGGCAACTTCTGCCCGTCGAGAAACTTGGCCGTCTCGCCCAGCACGGCGCGAGAATCTGCCGATGCGGCCGGTGCGCTGGGCGGCGACAGGACATCGGCCTCGGGAATCCCCTGGTCCAAAACGGCCCGTCGCAGGGTCTGCAGCGTTTCGTCGGCCGCGCCTGACTCGCCCGACCGGGGAACGAGCAACAGCTTTTTAACCTGCCCCTCGCGGTAGAGCTGGCACGCCGCCTGCAAGGGATTCCGGTCCGGCTTCTCGCCTGTAATTTTCTCGGCGTCTGACCGCCCGGCGACGACTACGGCCGCATCGCCCGGAGCCGGATCAATGCCGCCTCGATCATCCAGCAGGCCGACGCAGGCGAAGTTCGCCAGCGGAAAACTGACCACGCAGGTGGCCAGCGTCACCATCCCAACGAAAGCGTCCTTGAAGAAGTTCGTTCGCTCCCACCAGCCGGTCAACTGCCCGGGCAATACGACCAGCAACAGGGCGGCCACGTGCAGAGCGAAGGGGACCGGGAGATCGTGGAAGCTTTGACCCGCGTGAGCGACGTGGTAATACCGGTAGACGCTCCAACCGGCCGCTCCCAGCAGGCCCATCGTGCACAGCCCGCCGCAACGGCGAATGAATCCATTGGCCCGAGGGAAAAACGCAAACACGATCAGAAGCGCCGCCGACAGGCCGAGCACGCCGCGGGACGCCGCCTTCGGCAGCGGCGCGAGATCGATCCACCAACCGCCGGCTGAAAAGTTGGGAAACCGCATCTCGCCCAGCAGGGCCAACAGGGTCACGCATCCGACAAAGAAGGCTGTCGCGCGGGAGACGGCAAACCAGGCCGGAGCGGTGGGCTGATCGGCCGAGTCGTCTTCGTTCTGCTCGTCAGCTTGCCACTCCTCGCGACGTGCCGGCCGCTCGCGAGCCGAACGACGGGCCGACTCGCCCGCACCATAGGCGGATCCCGCCTCATGGGGCTGAGCCAGGTAAGACGAGCGGATCTCGCGGCGACCGTAAGGTTCCGCCTCGCGAACTGAATAAAGGGGCCGCGCCGGACGGGGCGGGGGCGGGGGCGGATACGACTCCTCAATCAGGCGCTCGGAATAGGGGGGCGCCGGCTCGCGGGGAGCATAAAGCGGCCCCGCCTCGCGATAAGTGGCGCCCGCCTCGCGGTAAGTGACTGGGGGCTCGCGATAAGCCGGCGGCGGTTCGCGGTAGCCTGCTGCTGGTTCGTGATAGCCGGGTGCTGGTTCGCGATACGGGGGAGCCGGTTCGCGGTATTCGCGTTGCTGGTACTCGCGGATTTCGCGGCGGGGCGGTTCCTCACCCTCGTAGCGCCCGTATTCGCGCGCATCGCGGCGCAGCGGCTCCCGGACTGGTTCCCCCACTGGTTCCCCCTGCTGGCGACGGATCGCCTCCCGAACCACGTATCGCTGGTCGGATCGCATCGTGGCGGAAGGGTAGCCGGAATCCCGATTCTTGGGGAGACGAGCCTGGAACCCGACCATTTTCGGCCTTTTCCGGCGGCCGCGACCGGGCCGGCGCTGGTCGAATGCCCGCCGTAGAGGGCCGCCCATTGCTGATTGGCAGAGCGACATTGCGGCTTCGGGCTCCGAAACTCGTTGCTTGTTTTCCGGCTCTGAACCCCGAAGGGGGAATGGCACTAGCTTAACAGCCTGTTGAAATATTCCTTCTTTTCGAGGGCGCCAGCACAAGCCGTCGCCCGCCGGTGGCGGGCTTGACGCGCGCGGTATTGTTGGCTTCGGCTGGGTTTGCGAGGCAGCATGGAGGACGCGCAATGGCGATGGGTCGGCGGCCGCGAGAGCGGCAAGAGGCGTTGTTCATCGCAAGCGAGGGACTGGGCAAGTCGGCGGGGCATCCCTTCTATCGGAAGCTTAACGAGCTGTTGGCGGAGGCCGGCTTCGATCGCTGGATCGAAGGCCGCTGCCAGCGGTACTACGCCACCGAGGAGAAGCGCGGGCAGCCCTCGATTCCCCCCGGCGTGTATTTCCGCATGCTGGACAGCCAGCGGGGCATCGCCTGGCGCTGCGCCGACAGCCTGAGCCTGCGGCAGTTCCTGGGCGTTCCGCTGCACGAGAGCACCCCCGATCACTCGACGCTGACGAACACCCGTAATCGCTTCCCGCACGAGGTGTTCGACGAGGTGTTTCAATTCGTGCTCCGGATCGCGGCGGACAAGAAGCTCTTGTCGGGCAAGACGGTTGGGGTTGACAGCACGACGCTGGAGGCCAACGCGGCGATGAAGAGCATTGTGCGGCGCGACACCGGGGAGGATTGGAAGCAGTATGTCACCCGGCTGATGCGGGAAGACGGCACGATCGAGGCCGATCAAGAGCCGACCGACGAAGATGTTCGCCGCTACGACAAGAAGCGGAAGAACAAGCGGGTCAGCAACGAGGAGTGGGTTTCTGCGACGGATGCCGAGAGCCGCATCACGCAGCTCAAAGACGGCCGCACGCACCTCGCTTACAAGGCGGAGCACGTGGTCGATCTGGAAAGCGACATGGTGCTGGCCGCCGAGATTCGCAAGGCGGACGAGGCTGACACCGAGACACTTCCCGACAGTGTGATGGAGGCGCAGAACAATCTGAACCAGACCGGCAGTCACACCGAGATCGAGGAGGTGGCAGCTGACAAGGGCTATCACGCGGCGCACACGTTGGAGTTGTGCGAGGCCCTCGGATTGCGGACTTACATTCCCGAGCCGCGTCGGAAACATCGCCTGCGCTGGACTGATAAACCGGCGGAGTATCAACACGCCGTGTATGCCAACCGCTGTCGCATCCAGCGGGCCAAGAGCAAGCGTTGGCAGCGGCGGAGGAGCGAGTTGTGCGAACGCACGTTTGCCCACGTGTGCGACACCGGCGGCATGAGACGCAGTTGGGTGAAGGGGGTCGCCAAGCTGGCCAAGCGTTACTTGATCGCGGTGGCGGCGCACAACCTCGGTCGCATCCTGCGAAAACTGTTCGGCGTCGGCAAGCCGAGAGCCTTGCAGGGCAAGGGCAGCCTTGCCGCACTTGTGTATCTTCTCGCCGTCGCTGTCATGCTCGTGGGAGAAGACTGTTGGCGTCGTGAATCGGACGGAACGGTTGGGTGGGTCGGGCTCACCGGCTGAGGCCAGGGGCCGCAAAACAGCGTTATTTCAACGGACTGTTAAGGCCGGGCACCAAGGCATTCCACTGAGCCAATCGCTCGGAATCAAGCGGTGCCTTGTTGTATTTCTCGATCGCTTTGGTCAGATGATCGATCGTTTCCGAAGCCGACTCATTTCTGGCCATGATGCCGTTGGAAATGTTCCAGAGGGCAGACACGATGGCGCGGGTTGCCTCGTCTCCGGCCGGAGACTTCTCTGAGACCTTCCTTATAAACTCGCTGATACTCGACGACGCAGGCGTTGCGAGCACGCTCGGCAAAACAAGCGCGAGATGGTCCCTGTGCGAAAGCAGGTCTGTCACCATCGACACCATATCGTCACTGAGACGAATTCCTGAGACTGATGTGGGCATTTAACGGTGGTCCGGATCATTTAATGAAAGCAATCCGAACCGACAGGTTCGGATTGGTGTCGAATGGGCACTGCAGGATCGCAAAACATGCCCCTCTTCATTGTAGCCAATTGACGCCTCATTCGAGGAGAGCGGCCCGCGTCTTGGTGGCGCAGCAGCTTTATACACTGCCGGAGGGGTCCGCGTGCAACGGATGGGATCGTAACCCCCTATTTCCGCCCTTGATGAGCAGCGTCGGCTAGGAGCCCACGGATAGCTTCCGTAACTGACTCCGAGCGATTCCGCTAACAAGCTTGGACCGCAAATTACGTCCGGTCCGCCTCGGTCCCCATTCCCACAAAAGTGTCCGGACCTGGCAGGGGCAGGGGCATCGCCCCTGCACCCGGTGCGGTTGCCGCGTCTTGGGGAACCGGCTGTTCGCCGCGGGTCGCGTTACGGAGAACGGGAGAGGGAACCATTACTGAGGAAGCGGCGTTCAGCGGGGTGGGTGGGCGGCGGTCGTCCGGTTTCGCTGCCGGTTGATCGACAAAGTGTCCGGACCGGACCTCGTACTTCATTTCGTCCGTCGGACTGACGCGGCCGGATTGGATGGCGGTGGCGGAGAGGTCCATGACCTGAACGCGGTGGTAGAGGGTTTCGGTGCGGCGGTCGTGGTAGATCTCCGTGGTCCGCGCGAGTCGGTCGTCGCAGAGCATGTCCAGGAGCCGCTTCATGCGGTTGCCGTTGAAGCCGAGCACCTCGCGGATTTGGGTGGCGTTGCAGCCGTTGGGGTGGGCCGAGAGGAACTCGAGCACACGTTGCTTTTGGCGGTCGAACGTGGCGGCTCGGCGGCGGAGACGGCGGTCTTCGCTGGCGGCGACGAACTGCGCGTCGAGCTGCCGCTGCAGCGCGGCCACCGGGCGAAGCGATGTTTTCCAGATGCGGTGCTCGCCCGAACGAGAATCGTCGAGCTCGCTATCGAGCGAAAATTCGTTCGGCCGGCCTTCGTCGACGTCGAGTTCCCACAGGCCGTGATTGCCGACGCGGCTGCCCGCGCCCAGCCACAGCTCGTGATGTCCGGTGGCCGGATCGAACGGGCGGCGGCGGGACACGAGGAGCCACTGGGCCGAGAACTCGGCGAATCCGCTCCAGGCAATGTCGTCGAGCGTGGCTGGGTCGCCCGCTTTTTGCGAGCGCTTGCAGTGATGGACGACGAGCACGGTGCAGCCCGTCGATTCGCAGAGTTCGGCCAGCGGCCGCAGGAGCGAGCCCATCGCGAACAGGTTGCGGCCGTTGTCGCCGCCCAGCGTGAGATAGGCCGGATCGATCACCACGCAGACGGGTCGTTCGTCCTCGATCAGTTTTTTGAGCGCCGCGACGTCGGACCTCAGGTCCAGTCGCGGCAAGTCGGTCGAAAGGACAAAGTTGTCGAGCTGCTCCAGCGACAGGCCGCGCTCGGCACAGATTCGCCGGGCGATCGACTGCAGCGCGGGCAGCCCCGATTCGCCGGAGAGAAATAGCACTCGTCCCGGCTGGGGCACGGGAAAGCGGCCGAGGAACGGGGTGCCGCTGGCGATCGAGATCAACAAGTCGGCGGCCAGCGACGTCTTGAGCGTCTTGAAAGCCCCGAAGATGCCTCCCGGCTGCCCGGCCGCCAGAATGCCGCGGACCAGATAGCGAGTCTCGTACTGCCCCGAGTTGAGCTGGGCGGCCGAAAAGAGCCGAAACTCTTTTTTGGGCGGCACGACCAGTTCCCGCAGGCGATTAAGGCCCACCTTCACATGCTCCGGCTGGCTCGCGAGCTTGGCTTCCTCGGCCCGCTGATCGTAATTGGCCCGCACTTCGACCAGCGCCTCCTCAAAGCGGCGATCCCATTCCAGGACGGCTTCGGCCCGCTGGGCATCGGTCAAATCGGGCCTGACCGCGGGCACCTCGCCGTTGACCCGATCTACAACCCCCGCCCCACTTTCGGGCAAGTGCCCGTTCCCATTTCGCTCGGACATGAAATTGCTCTCAACTTGTGAATCGCACAGAAAAAAGACCCTATCTCCATTTTCCAGATTCTGAAAACGGAACAAGGTCGTGTTTCTATGAGCGTGTAAACAAGGCGGGAGATTGTTTGGCGGTGGGGATATGTTGGGGCCGCAGTCGATGGCCCGGCCCGAGGGAGCCCGCGGCCCGATCTGCGAACACCCGCGAAGGAAATGTCGGGTGCGCGGGCACGACAGAAGATGGCCCATGCCCACCCCGCTCCCGGTACAATCGCGGCATGAGCGACGTCGTTCCGCAATTTGGCGACCACGTCCGCATCCGAACGATGCCCCTCACGGCGCAGCTCGGACTCGCTGGACTTATTGGCACCGTCTATGGGGAGACGACGCCATCGGTCACCGGGGTTGACGTGATTGGCGACGTAACCGACGACTATGCCGTGAACGTCATGATCGAGCATCGCCACGAAGCGCTTTGGTTCGGACCGCAGCTAATCGAATTCGTCGACCATGCGACCGGCTCAGAAATTAGGATCGGCAGCAAATGCCTCGTGCGAGACGAAAGCGGCGAATGGATTGAGACGCGAAGCGAACAGCCGCCGCTGGAGCGAGGTTTCATCTCCCGGTTATTTGGCAGCTTTCGCGGTCGGCGTTAGCCTTCCCGCACGTCAACCGTTCGGCCACGATTTCACCCGCCAACGATTTTCAAACTGACCCAGTGCCCTGAACCCCGAAGGGAGCCCCTTCGGGGTTGAAGACAGCTGGGCGCGAGACACGCTTTCAGGGCGCGGCGAGCGTGCGCCTGAGATTGCCATTTGTTGCGGCCGCTTTGGGTGTTGCGCCCGGCTCGCAATTGAAGCACCCGCCAGCTGACGCAGGCGGCTCGCCGGGGCGCGGGCAGGTCGCTTCGCGACAACGCCCTGCGCCGCTCTTCTCCCTCCGACAACCCGCGGCGAACAGCCGATTCGTCAAAACGCGCGAACCGCACCGGGTGCAGGGGCACTGCCCCTGTCAGGCGAACTGCTGGATCGTCGGCTTGATGACCACTTCCGAGACGTTGGCTCGGGGGGGCAGGGCGGCGATCGTCACCAGGACGGCGGCCACGTCTTCGGGTTTGAGGATGCGGGCTCGATGTTCGGCCGTCACCGGGACGGGCCGGTTTTCGAGGATCGGGGTGTCGACTTCGCCGGGGTAGATGTTCGTGACGCGGATCCCCAATTCCCGGACTTCCTGGGCGACTGTGATGCCGAGAGCCTTCATTGCAAACTTGGACGCGTTGTAGGCCACGCCGCCGATCAGCCCGGCCCGCACGCCGGCGGTCGAATTGATATTCACGATGAGCCCGTCGCGGCGGTCCTTCATTTGCGGCAGGACCTCGCGAATGCAGTTGTAGGCCCCCGTAGCATTGATGGCCATCAGCCGGTCCCAATCTTCGGGCTCGAGGTCGTGGATCGACCGCTTCTGGACGTTGGTCCCCGCGCAGTTGACCAGAATATCGATGCGACCCAATTCGCGATTGGCCCACTCGAACAACTTGGCAACGCTTTTACGATCGGCGACATCCACCTCGTGCGTCTTGATCGGCGGCTTGCCGTCGAACAGCTTGGCGGCTTCGGCGAGTTTGTCGCTGCGTCGCCCGGCGATGGCCACCGCGCAGCCCGCGCGGGCCAGCCCCAGGGCGCAGCCCGCTCCGATTCCCGTACCGCCGCCGGTGATGAGTGCCGTCTTGTTCGCGAGAGACATGTCAGAGTCCCAACTGAGTGAAATCAAAACGGAAATTGTTCATCGATCTCGGCCGCCGCCAGCTCGACGAGGAAGCCCGAGATGCGTTCGACCAGCACGTCCATCAGGGCCCGTCCCTTTTCGGCCGTGGCCGCGTGCGGGTTGCCCGCTCCCGAATTGGTCGTCAACAGGTGCCAGGGTCGCGTGATCGAGACCCAGCCCCGATTGACGGCCTCGAACCGCGTCGGCCGCACTTCGCCGTCGTCGGCCGCCAGCCTTCCCGTTTGCGGATCGCGGGCGACCAGCTCGGGAAAATAGGCCAGCGCGAGCGAGGTCTCCACTTCACCTGCGTGATCGTCGCTCGTGCTGAAGATCTGCTTCTGAGCGTCGGCCGCCAAGCGGTACCACTCGCAGAGGAACAGCCGGACCGGCGTTTGGCCGTAAAGCTCGCGGAGCACGGGCTTGAAGTCGTTGCCGCCGTGACTGTTCAAGAGCACCAACTTGTGGACGCCATGGACGGCGAGGGAATCGACGATGTCGCGGATGACCGTCAGCAGCGTCGACGGATTCAAGTTGATGGCCAGCGGAAAGCCGAGCTGATTGGTATCGGTTCCGTAGGGTATTGCCGGCAACAGCGTGACGGCCGCCCCGCGCTGGAAGGCCGCCTCGCAAACGTGGTTGCCGATCACCTCGGCCTCGAAGATGTCCGTGCCGTAGGGAAGATGCAGATTGTGGGGCTCGGTGGCGCCCAGCGGCAACACGGCGACTTGCACCGGATGCTCGCGCAGGTATCCGTAATTCAGTTCCGCGAGCACCCAGGGACGCACGCTGACCTCGATGCAAATTCAAGATGCTGGGTCGCAGATTCAAAACACTGGCGGACGAGCCGCGAGTGTCACCCAATTCCAAAAGCCGCCCAAGCCTCAATGCCCAGCATTGTAAAGCTGGACCACCACACCGTCGAGAAACGTCGCCAGGCGTCGGGCGGCGAGTTTGGCCGAGTTGCGAAGCCTCCACATATCGCTGACGCTCGAGGGACGCGAGAGAACGGCCGCCATCGCCGCGCCCAGGCGAGTTGTCCCCGTCGGCCCCATCAGCGAGAGCACTTCGACCGGCAGATCGTTCGACAAGTCGTCGCTGATCACGCGGATCGCGAGAAAACGCTTTTCCCGCTCGCGGCAGACCTGCGCCACGGCCAGGCTTTCCATGTCGACGGCGATCACCGAGTGCCGCGCCGCCAGCTGCTGCTTCTCGGTCACGAGCCGCACGATCGTGTCGTGGGTGAGCAGCCTGCCGCTGTGAATGCCCTGCTTCGCGTCGGCCGGGAAGCCGACGTCGATCATGAGGATTTGGCCCTGACCGTCGACGATCGAGTCGGCCACCACGACATCGCCCACGCGAATGTTTGGGACCAGGGCCCCGGCAAAGCCGCAGCAGAGAACCCAGCGCGGGGAATGGGCGTCCAGCAGGGCATGCGTCGCGCGGCGGGCCCGCGCCTGTCCCGTTCCACTTTCGACGACGACGATGCGAATGCCGTCGTAAATCCCGCCGCGAAATACGAAGTTCGAGCCGACGTATTTCCGCACGCGCTCGCAGCGGGCGAGAAAGGGCGCCATTTCGATCGGCAGCGCACAGACGATGCCGATGTCGGCATGCGACGGGTCGCCCCCGCCCGCGCCCCGCCTGCTTTGCCACCCGGGTCGCCGGGGCTGCCCGGGGAATCGGCCGCGGGGGGACGGCCGCCGCTCATGCGTGTTGCGCCTCGAAGCGTTTGATTGCGTCAACCAGAACGTCGACTCCCTCGGGGGGGAAGGCGTTGTACAAGCTGGCCCGCATTCCGCCCACGCTGCGGTGCCCTTTGAGTCCGTCGAGCCCCTGCGCTTCGGCAAACTTGAGAAATTGGTTGTTGAGATCCTCGCTCGATGCGACGAACGTCACGTTCATCATCGAGCGGCTGTCGCGGTCGGCCGTCGCCTTGAAGATGCGACTGGCGTCGAGGGCCGCGTACAGCTTGTCCGCCTTGGCCCGGTTGTGCGCCTCGAGCGATTTGAGTCCACCCTGATTCTTGATCCACTTCACCACCAGTCCCATCACGTAGATGCCGAACGTGGGGCACGTGTTGTACATCGATTCGTTGTCGGCGTGCGTGCGGTATTGCAGCATCGTCGGCAAGTCCTTCGGGGCTCGCTCGATCAGACCCTTCCGCAGGATTGCCAGCGTCACTCCGGAGGGCCCCAGGTTCTTCTGCGCGCCCGCGTAGATCAGCGCGTAACGCTTGACGTCGATCGGCCGGGAGAAGATGTCGCTGCTGGCGTCGCAAAAGAGCAGGCTGCCGGCGGGGATCGAGGGCTCGTGCGCGAACTCGGTGCCGAAGATCGTGTTGTTCGACGTGAAGTGGACGTACGCCGGGCTGGGCGAGTACTGGCACGTCTTGGGGATGTAGCAGTAGTTGCGATCTTTGCTCGAGCCGGCAACGTGCACCTTGCCGAACCGGCCGGCCTCCGCGACGGCCTTCTCGGACCAGGCGCCGGTCACGAGGTAATCGGCCGTCTGCTCGCGCGACAGGAAATTCATGGGGACCATGAAAAACTGGGTCGACGCGCCCCCCTGGAGAAACAGCACTTCGTAATCGTCGGGAATGCCGCCGACTTCGCGAAACAGGGCGACCGTTTCGTGGTAGACGGCCAGGAAGGCCTTGCCGCGATGCGAATGCTCCAGAATGCCGATCCCGCTGTTGCCCAGCGACAACAGGGCGTCGCGGGCCTCCTCGAGCACGGGCAGCGGAAGCGCCGCCGGCCCAGCGGAAAAATTGACGATACGCTTGGTCATTGTCGGCAATCCTCGCTCGTCCCGGTTTCCGTCCCGCACCTCGGCTGATTCGAGTCCAGCGCGGCGCTCATCGAAGACACGGCAGCGTCGAGACACGATCGCGGCTCCGCGGTTCGGCCGACGCCCGGTTCCAACGCTGCTATAGCGGCTGTTCCCGGCCGGCGTCAACTTTGACGGTCGGGACAGTGACAGTCGGGACGTGGCGCAAGGGCTGTTCGCGTAGACACTTTTGCGTCGCTCTGCCCACACCGCTATGATGCTCTTTGCAGCAAATTCTGCCTCTCCCGGGCGATTCTCCCAGGCTTCCCGCCTTATGAGCCGAGTCTCGAACTCTCCCATTCAAGCACCGGTCCGCGTCCGCAAGTGTTTCAGGCGCCGCAGGGCGACTTGGCCGTGCTGGCCGGCTCGGGCAACCCCTTGTTGGCCCAGGCGATTGCCAACGAACTGGGTGTGCCGCTCTCCCCGTGCAAGGCGCACGTGTTCAGCGAAGGCAATGTCTTCGTGCAGATCAAGGAAAACGTGCGGGGGCGGGACACGTTCATCATTCAGGGGGTGCATTACCCGGTCAACGACAACTTCGTCGAGTTGCTGTTCTGGATCGATGCACTCAAACGCGCAGAGCACCAGCAAGTGACGGCCGTGATCCCCTTTTTCAGTTATGCGAAGGGGGACAAGAAGGACGAGCCGCGAGTGTCGATTCGCGCCGTGTTTGCGCCGACGCGATTGAAGCCGCCGGGGCCGACCGCGTGCTGACGATGGACCTGCACAGTCCGCAGATCCAGGGGTTCTTCGCGATTCCCGTCGATCACCTCTACGGCCGGCACGTGATCTCGGCGCACATCCGCACAATGAAAATCTCCGACCTGGTGGTCTGTAGTCCGGACACCGGCTTTGCCAAGGACGCGTCCGCATACGCCCAGCTGTTGGGCGTGCCGGTCGTCATCGGCAACAAGCACCGGGCCGACCACACGGAGCGGGCGGAGGTGCTGGAAGTCATCGGTGAGGTGAAGGGGAAAAACATTCTGATTGTCGATGATTTCGCGATCACCGGCAATTCGCTGATCAGCATGGCCGAGCTGCTCAAACGCCGGGGAGCGCTCGACGTGTTCGCTGCTGTGACGCACGGCGTGCTCTCCAAGGGGGCCGCTGCGCGGTTGGCGGCCAGCCCGATCAAGGAGCTGTTTATCACCGACACGATCGAGAACGTGCAGGATCCGCTGCCTCCCAACGTCTCGGTGATTTCGGTGGCCCCGCTCTTCGCCAAATCGATTCGCTCGATCCACGATCGCACGAGCGTCAGCAACCTGTTCCCGGACACGCGGCTGCCGGATTGACGGCAGCTTCAGGCGACGGGCCCGGATGGGAGCAGGCATTCGCCCAGCACACGGATCTTCTTTAGCTCTCGCTCGAACTCACAACGAGCGCTATTGGGATCGAGCGCATCGAACAGATCGGGCAACTGCACGCCGCGCTTCATGATTTCCGAAGCGATTTTGCTGTTGAGACGATTCTCGACGAAGAGACAGTTTTCCGCATTGAAGAACTCGCGCACAGCGTCGTCCGCGGTCCAGAGACCTCTTTCGACAGCACCCACGACGCCCATGACGGTGATCGCAAAAAGTCGAACCAACTCATCGGTGGTGCGACCCGCTTCGGTGTCGAGGTCTTCCAACCGGGAAGGTTTTTTCACGACTCTGCCTCGCACTCAAACATCGAAACGCTCCACTTGCATCTTACTCTTCCGCATGCAAGGCTGGGCAGTTCGACAAGCCGGTCGTCGCAAATTAAAGAGGCATGTCTGTGTCGGTCGACGAAGTCAAAAAACAGACGCCCATGATGGAGCGGTATCTGGAGGTCAAAGGCCAGAACCCGGGCTCGCTGTTGCTCTTCCGCATGGGCGACTTTTACGAGCTGTTTTTTGACGACGCGCAGCTGGCGGCCAAGGTGCTGGGCCTCACGCTGACGAGCCGCGACAAGGGCTCGCCCAACCCGGTGCCGATGGCCGGCTTCCCGTATCACGCGCTCGAAAACTACCTCCAGAAATTGATTGAGGCGGGTCTGCGCGTCGCGATTTGCGACCAGGTGGAAGATCCCAAGCTGGCCAAAGGTCTTGTCCGCCGCGAAGTGACGCGAATTGTCACGCCCGGCACGCTGGTCGACGAAGGATTGCTCGACCCGCGCGAAATGCAACTTTCTGGCGAGCGTGTGGCCCGACAAGCAAGGGCTCGGCCTGGCGTGGCTGGAGCTGTCGACCGGCCGCTTCGTCGCCGCCCAGATCGAGGCGCAGAGCCTGGCCGATGAACTGGCGCGGATCGAACCGGCCGAATGCCTGGTCCCCGATCAAACGTTATCGCCCGCGATCGTAGCAGCGCTGGCCGAGCGGGAAGGGATGCTGACCAGCAGCCGGCCCGGCTGGAGTTTCGCGCGGGCCGACTGTCGGCGGTTGCTGCTCGCACATTTCGGCACGGCGACCTTCGACGGCTTCGACCTCGACGAAAACTCTCCCGGCGTGACGGCGGCGGGCGCGCTCTTGCAGTACGTGCAGGAAACGCAAAAGAGTGCGCTGGGCCACATCGTCCGCTTGGAGCCTTATCGCCGCGGGTCGAGCCTGTTGATCGACGAGGCGACGCGCCGCAGCCTCGAGCTGACGGAAACGCTCCGCACCGGCGCACGCGAGGGGAGCCTGCTGTCGGTGATCGACGAAACCGTCACGCCGATGGGGGCTCGCGTGTTGGCCGATCGGCTGGCCAATCCTCTCACTGACCTTGCGGCGATCAACGAGCGGTTGGATGCGGTCGAGGAACTGACGCAGGACGTCGTACTCGCCCGCGACCTGCGCGAGGAGCTGGAGCGAGCCTACGATCTCGAACGGTTGACGGCCCGCGTGGCGACGGGCCGGGCCGGTCCCCGCGATCTGTCCTGCCTCGCGCGGACGCTCTCGCTGTTGCCGAAGCTCAAGGCCCGTCTGTCGGCCCGGCGTGCGCGACGTCTCGTTCAACTGGAAGAACAGCTCGATCTGTGCGGAGACGTGCGGGTCGAGATCGAACGAGCCCTCGCGGACGAACCCCCGTTGGGAACGACCGAGGGCAACGTCTTTCGCGCCGGCTACCACGCGCAGCTCGACGAGCTGCGCGGGCTGGCGCGCGGCGGCAAGGAATGGATCGCCCGCTATCAGGCCGAGGAAATCACCCGCACGGGCATCGCCAATCTCAAAGTCGGCTTCAACCGGGTCTTTGGCTATTACCTGGAGGTCACCGCTTCGCAGGCGAATAAGGTGCCCGCCGACTACATGCGGAAACAGACGCTCAAGAACCAGGAGCGATACATCACGCCGCCGCTCAAGGAGCACGAGGAGAAAGTGCTCCGCGCCGAAGAGCAGGCCATCGCGCTCGAGCAGGAGCTGTTCGCGGCTCTCCGCGAGCGGATCGCCGGCCAATCGCGACGGCTGACCGGCACGGCAGCCGCTCTGGCCGAGATCGACGTGCTCGCGGCCTTGGCGACTGTCGCCGTGCGGCACAACTATTGTCGGCCGGAGCTGTGCGCGGAGCCGCTGCTCGACGTCCGCGATGCGCGACATCCCGTGCTCGACCGCCTGAAGCCTTCGGGAGAGTTCGTGCCCAACGACATTCGGCTGGGCGTCCCCGCGGAGTCGCCGCAAGCCGACGGAGCCGCCACGGCTTCGCTCGGGCGCGTGCAGATCATCACCGGCCCGAACATGGCGGGCAAAAGCACCTACATTCGTCAGGCGGCGCTGATCGCCCTCCTCGCGCAGATGGGGTCGTTCGTGCCGGCGCGGAGTGCTCGGATCGGCATCGCCGACCGGATTTTCGCCCGCGTCGGCGCCAGCGACGAGCTGGGCAAGGGGCAGAGCACTTTTATGGTCGAGATGGCGGAGACGGCCCGCATCTTGAACGCCGCGACCGCTCGTAGCCTGGTCATTCTCGACGAAATCGGCCGCGGCACGAGCACGTACGACGGCATCTCGCTCGCCTGGGCCGTGACCGAACATTTGCACGACGTGGTCGGCTGCCGCACGCTCTTCGCGACGCACTACCACGAACTGACCGAACTGACGCAGACGCTCTCGGCCGCTTCGAATTGGAATGTGGCCGTCCGCGAGGATGCCGACGACGTGATCTTTCTGCATCGGATCGTTCCGGGGACGGCCGACAAAAGCTACGGCATTCACGTGGCTCGATTGGCCGGAGTGCCGCGGCAAGTCGTCGAGCGGGCGGCGGTGATCCTGACATCGCTCGAAGCCGATCACGTCGACGAAGCGGGACGCCCCAAAGTCCCCGCGCGCTCGACGCGGCCGGCCGCGCGCGAACAGCTCGCGCTGTTCCAGTTGGAGCAGCACCCGGTGCTCGACGCGATCCGCGGTTTGGATCTCGATCGCATGACGCCGCTCGCCGCGCTGGAAAAGCTGCACGCCTTGCGCGACGGTCTCTGAATCGTCTTTTCGCTGGCGAAGGCGCATCTTGTCGACGCCGTTGGGCTCAACGAGCCGGCGGCTGTGGAATTGGCTCGCGCGGTCTGCGGCGAGACAGCACCGTTTCGGCCGTGAACAGGGCCAGCGCGATCCAGATCAGGCCAAAACTTACGGCATGATGGAAGGTGAAGGGTTCGCCGTACGCTAAGACAGCCAAGGCCAGTTGCAGGCTCGGTGAGACGAATTGGAGAAATCCGAGCGTGGACAACGGCAGCCGCCGCGCAGCCGCTCCGAAGAACAAGAGCGGTATCGCCGTGATCGCCCCGCTGGCGAGCACCAGGGTGCGACCACCGGCGACGAAACCGCCGAAGATGTCGGTCCCGCTGATCGATTGCCACGCGAGATATCCGGCCGCCAGCGGGAACAAGAGCAGCGTTTCGAGCGTGAGACCCGTCAGTGATTCGACCCGCGCCACTTTGCGGACGAGGCCATACAGGCCGAATGTTCCGGCGACACCGAGCGCGAGCCACGGAACGTAGGCCAGCCGACACACCAGGTACGCAATGCCGAGCGCCGCGAGCAGAATGGCGAAGGTCTGCAACCGTCCCGGCCGCTCATGCAAGAAGACGATCCCCAGGAACACGCTGAAGAGGGGATTGATGTAGTAGCCGAGGCTCGTTTCGACCATTTGGCCGTTCACGACGCTCGCGATGTAAATCAACCAGTTGGTCGCCAAGAGGAGTGAGCTGCACGTCAGCAAGAGCAGCAGGCGTTTCGAGGCGGCACAGCGCAAAAAATCGCCCCAGCTCCGCAGGGCCGTGAGCAAGAGGACCATGAAGATCGCGCACCAGGCCGTGCGATGTGCGACCAAGAGCGCCGGCGGCACCGACTGCACGAGCTTGAAATAGAGGGGCTGAAATCCCCAGTAGACATAAGTCGCCAGGCCGAAGAGCAGGCCGGCGACGGGGTGTTCGCTGACGACAGGGCGTTCGCTGACGGGTGGGGCAGTCGCCTCAATCGCGCCCCGCGCGCTGGTCGCCCTCCCGTCGATTTCCTGCCCCGGCATGCCGATCTTCGCCCACTTCGCCCCGCGATGCCTGTGTCCTCCAGGCTACGACACAAGAAGCCGGGGCGCTGGTGCAATCTGGCGAGTCGGGCAATTTTCGTGAGGGGGAGCGGCGTGATGCCGCTCGGTCCCAGACCGAGTTGCCAGAAATCTGCGGCAATCAGCGTGCGCTGGCCGACGGCAGCGTGCCGCTCAAGGGTTGGCTAATCAGCCGCTCGAACATCAGGCGGTTGAGCGTGCCGAGGTAGACCTCCTCGGGCTTGAGGCTCAACGGCGAGTTCTCCTTGATGTCCTGATCCTTCTTGGCGACGACGAGGATGGCATTCTTCTGCCAGACATCGATGAATTCTTTGACCGGGCCGCGGAAGTTGCCGCGGGCCGGATCGGCCAGATAGACCCAGTACCCGTCCGTGCCGCGATAGACGGCGAAGTGATAGAACTTGCCGATCTTCATGCCGACCAGCACCGGGATCTTCGACTGCGACAGTTGATCGAACGTGAGGGTGCCGATGCTGGCGACATAGCCGAGCTTCACGGAGACTTTTCGCAGGTCGGTCAGCGACAGGCCGTTTTGAATCCGATCCTTGCGTTCGTCCGGCGTGAGCATCTTGTCGACTGTGTCGAGAATCTTCTGCTCGGTGACGTTGTCGCCCCAGTAGTACTTGAGCAGCGTGCACAGCGAAGCCGCACCGCACGAATAGTCGCGGTTCTGCTTGACGACGTTCTTGTCTTTGAGCTCGCGCCAGCTCCACACGCCTTTCCAAAAGACGTGCTGCGGATCGCGAATCGGGGCCCGCATTTCGGTTGGGTCGTCGCTGGGCGGGATTGGTTTGTACTGTACGCCCGCCCGGCTCGCGCTCGGACATACCGAGTGCCCCACGCCGAGGGCCATGCTCAAGACGATGGGCCCCGCGACGATCCGCTTCCAGCGATGATTTCTAACCGCGGTCATATCGCAGCTTTCGCTCTGGCGCCCGGCTATCTGACGAATGAGGCGATGCCTGGCTGTTTGGCGCGATCGTCGATCCCGATCAGTACGTGAACGTGATGCCGACACGCGACGGCGCGTCGGGCGTCATGGCAATCTCGGCGAACGGTTCGCAGATGCGATTGTCTTTGACCACGGTGACCGCGATGCGGAAGCGCATCGGATCCTGATCGCTGCCCGGGAGACTGACGCCGTTAGCGCCGTAGCGAGTGATCGCCGAGCCGAGGAGCGTGCCGCTGATCGTCACCCACGAGTTTGCGGCAAAACCGACGCCGAAGAGGTAGTCGAACTCCTCACCCGGGTTGACGGTAACGCCGTCAATGTTGTTCTCGAAGCGGTGCACGTAACCGCCGCCGTAGTAGAAGATCACCGGATCGAGCGTGTGGACGGCGATAAAATTCGTGGTGATGTCCCAGAACCCCTGACCCAGGAAGCTGCTGGAGGCGACCAGCGACGTTGCGAACGTGGCGTGGCCGGTGGGAGCGACGAAGCCGAGCGTGCCGATCACGTCGGGCACCCAGGCGCCGCAGCCCTTCATCAGTTGGACGCTGAAGCCGCCCGAGATGTCGCCCGTGCCGCCGAAGTTGTTGTTGAGGCTGCCGCCGTCGGTGGTCGTTTCTTCCGCGTTGGCCCAGCCCAGCGGCACGTTCAGGTAGGCTTGCAACCCGTCGCAGACTCCGTAGCGCACGGCGAAGGGGATTGTCATCAACCGCAACCGCTCGCGTTCGGTGGTGACGTTGACGAGGGCTCCCGAGTGGTTGAACTCGGGCACGGCGAAGTCCTCGTTGAAGACGCTGTAAGTCAGGCCCCAGTCAAACTGACATTTGCCGGGATCGAGCAGGATGGCCTGCTGCTGCCGCAAGAAGACGAGCGAATTGCTCGGCGGCGCGTCCCCCAACTTCTCCACCTGGCCGAGGGAGCCGGCGTTGGGAGAAGGCGTCGATCCGTCAACCGGCGGCGCCGGCGGCGGTTGGTCCGCGGAAGCCATGGTCAAGCCGGCGACCTGCAGCGCCTCGGACGAGACCGTGTCGGCCTGGGGCGAGTTGAAGTGCGCGTAGCCGGCCCGAGCCTGGATGATCGGCGGCGGAATGACCACCGGAGGCTCTGCCACGCTCAGCGAAAGCGCAGGCGGATCAAGATTCCGCATCGTAATCCGTTGCGGGACGACGACGGGCGCTTCCATGGCCAGGCCGAGCGGCGGAGGTGGCGCGACCACAACGCGGGGCGCCTGGACGAAGATCGGCGTCACTTGCGGCGCCACCATCTCCAATTCAAGAGACGGCGGCGCTTCGACCGGCCGCACGTAAACGCGACCGGGCGCCACCGTTTGATTGAAGGGGACCGCGATCTCGTCTTCGGTAAAGACGCTCGCGGGTGAATCGAAACGCTGAGCCAGCGTTCGCAGCACCGCCGAGTCGTCGGCCCAGACGCGCGACGAGCCCGCCGCGGCGGTCGCCGCCAGCAGACTGCAGGCGAGAACTCGCCCCCGGCCGGCCAGCAGCCGTGCCGGATATCCAAGAATCGAGCGGCCACCCTCCATGGTGTTCCCCCAGTGCCCAAAGCACTTTAGTTTCGCGGTGCCGGGCCGGCAGAACTTGCCGGCAAGCCTCCGCCGATGGTGACCTCGGCTTCCCGGCGCAACGCGCCGCCGACGACCACGATCGTTCGTCTTAGAATCGATCCGAGCGGGCGTCGTTATGACTCGCAAAATCGATACGCCGCGCCTTTTCGTCAAAACCGGAACAGTACAGTCGGCAGGGTTCTCGTAGGCGAAAAGGTCCAGCGGAATTACGCAACCGGCAAAGCCTCACTGTTCGGACATCTCCCTCGGTCACTCCGCGCGAAGCAATGGCAAGTCTGCAATCCTGGTCTCGCACCGACGTAAACACCGCTTCCGTGCTCGTGCCGCGATAGAGCGACGGTCGAGCGGTCTGGACGATTCCCCATCCGTGCGACGCGAATTCGCGCACGCTTCGCCTCCAAGTTGAGCCCGATTGTCACGAAGGCGCGAATTTGCGGGAAACGAGCGTCGCGAGGGTCCGGTTGTCCACGTCGTATCGAACTGCACGGATCTGCCACATCTACCGCCACGCGCCATATTCGTGTTGCAGTCGGCAGATCGAGGACGATGGTCACGAACGTCACTTTGTGCGGAATCCGAGCGTTTGGATCTCGCGCAGCAACCGGACCAAGCCGCTTGATACGTCAATCGCCGCCGATGACGGGTCTGCAGGGCCAGATGGTCGCTGTATCCCGCAAGGCAAGCGGAGCGAGAAACCTTGCGGTCATCCAGTTGTCCAATAACCGTATGAACGGAATCAACGGAGTAAACCAATGAAAGGACTGTTCAAGAAATTGGCGTTCGCGGCGCCACTCGTTGTGTGCTTGCCGCTGTGCGCCCAGGCGGGGGACGCTGCGGCGTCCGACGACCCGCCTGCCAAGATCTTCGAGGATTACTCTCTGACCTCGGCGACGCAGGACAGCGGTGATTCCAAGGTGATCACCACGAACGCGACGATGGACACCTCGGCCCCCTGCGTCGGCAATCAGCCGGCCCCGGCCCCGGCTCCATGCGCCTCGTCAGTTTGCCCGGCGCCGCCGAACTGCTGCAACACGTTCGGCGAACCGTTCTGTGAGCCCAAGTGCATTTTCAATGCGGGCGTCGAGGCGACCATCTTCCACGTGCAAACTCGCGGCATGGTCGTCGATTCGTCGATAGAAACGACCCCCCCCGGCACGACGTTCGAGCAAGGCAACAGCCAGGTCTTCGACCAGTTCACCTTCTCGCCGCGAATTTGGGCCGGCGTCCAGGAGGATTGCTGGGGCATCGAGGGTCGCTTCTGGTATCTGAGCGATTCGACGAACCGGCTCGACCCGTGGGAGAGTCTCCCGATCAATGCCACAGGCCAGTACACGATGGATCGCATCAAGGCGTACACCGTCGACCTGGAAGGCACCTACTCGTTGTGCTACTGCGGCAATAAGTTCACCGGCTTTCTCGGTGCCCGCTATGCGTCGTTCGAGGCCGGCCAGGCTGTCGACCTCACACGCGACGTGACGCCCGCCGAAATCTTCAATACCAGCGCGTTCACCAAGTTCACGTTCAACGGTGCTGGTATCACCGTTGGCTTCCTGGGTCGCACGCCCTTGACCTGCGACGGATGCCTCAACCTCGTCTACGGGGTTCGCGGCTCAGTCTTGTGGGGCGAGGCCGAGCGCACCGTTCAGACACAGGCCAGCGTCGTCGAAGACGACGGAGCCGCAACCTCGACGAATAGCGCGTTTTCCGATAATTGGGACACGGCGTTCATCGTCGAGGCTTTGGTCGGCGTCGAGTGGGACCACGAGTTGAAGTGCCTGCCGATGTGCGCTTTCCTGCGAGTGGCGTTCGAGTACCAATACTGGAACTTGGGTAACAAAGGCTCGGCTTCCAGCGATTCGTTTGCTGTCGCTGACGCCAGTGGCGCCCAATCCAACGCCTCGATCGGAACCGTGGAAAACAACTTGGTCGGCTTTACGGTCGCGACCGGATTCACCTGGTAAGACTTCGCTACGCTCCGCTAGCCAGGAATCGAACGCATCGGCAGGATCGCAAGGTCCTGCCGATGCTTTTTTGTAAAGCGCTCGCGTCTCAGGTCAGCCAGCGCGGGTATTCGACCCCTCGGTCATCGATGCCGCGTGTGATCAATCGCGGGTTCGATCCGTCGGAATTCATGACCCAGAGCTCTGGGGCGTGACCCGTTGTGGCGCGGCAGAACGCGATCAATCGTACGTCCCGCGACTGGGTCGGGCGAAAATCCCAGCACGGGCGCGAGGTCTTCGAGATTCCGACCGCGTGCCCCGTTACCGGATTGAGCAAGCATATTTCGGTGCCGCCGCGTGCCAGCTCGGGATGATAGTCGCGATTGAAATGGTCAACGTCGGGCCGCCCAGTTTGAAATTTCCACGCGACCTCCGAGCCGGCAATGCGTCGCGGGAACAGAATTTCGCCGTCCTTCGTCCAGGCCGGCAGGTTTGATCCGCCGCCCCGCGTCTTGGGATCGCCATAGGTCGCCGAAAACCACATCTGCTTGCCCGTGGTCACGGCCCGGTATCCACTCCCGTCTGAGCGTGCGACACCAAGGTCGGCCCAATCGTGTCCCGGCTCTTCCTTGGGCCGGCAATCGATAAACACGATCCATCGCCCATCGGGCGACCAGTTCGGGCCGAAGTACAAGTGTCCCGGCTTTGCGGCAATGCGAATCCGCTGCTTGCCCTCCAGGTCACTCGTCCAAACCTGGTAACCCTCAGCCCCGGCCAGATGGAAGGCGACTCGCGTGCGGTCAGGCGACAAACTGAACCCGTACGGCATGCCTTCGTTCGCACGGGTGAACTCGCGCGCGTCGCTGCCGTCGAGACGCATGCTGTAGACCTGACCGACCATGTTGCGGACGACCTGCACGAGAATCCGGTCGTCGCCCACGAGCAAGCTGGGCGTCTCGAAGGGGGCCAGCCGATTCTTGTTGCAGATTTCCTCGAGGGAACCCGATTTGAGGTCGTGGATCCAAAGATGCGTCGGCGTCTGCGAGTAGTACTGCGAGAAGGGCCGACCCGGTCCGTCGCGTCGCGGCTCCATGCTCAAGAAGACGATTCGCCGGCCGTCGCTGAACGTCAGCGCGGGCTGCCACGTCGCCTGTTTGGGAACTTTGAAGTCGAAATCGCGCAGTCCGCTGCCATCTGTGTTGACGATGCCCGTCTTGCCGCGCGAAGTGAACAACAAGCGTCCGGTAGCGTCAACGTTTCCGCGACCGACGGCTGGCGCGCTCCGACCGCAGGCGGCGAGCACCAGAGACGAAGTGCAACCTGCAACGAATTCTCGGCGGGTACTGAACATCAAAGGCTAAGTTCTTGCGGTCAGACGCAGAATGCAGGCGGGCAAGTCGGAGTGAGGGCGTGGTGGTCGAGTCGTGGCAGGTCGAGTCGGGTCGAGTCGCGGCGGGCGATCAGCGATTGGTTTGAACGGTTGAATCCTGCAGCCGGCGCGCTTCGTCGGCATCGACGTAGTCGCTGTGGCACGAGGCTTTGTGTTCTTCCGCTTGCATCGACTGGCGGGTTTTGGAGGCCAGGCGATGAATTTCGTCGGGGCTGAGGACGCCCCGCTTCTCCAGGATCGATTGCTGTTCGTCGCTCAGCGCGGCCGAAACCTTCGCCTTTTGCCAGGCGTAGGACGAATCCTTGCCCGAGGCGAATTCGACGATTTCCTTGGAGATGCGGACGCTGCACCAGTCATGTCCGCACATGGCGCAAAAATCCGTGTCGACGTCGAGGTCTTCGTCGTGATAGGCCCGGGCCGTGTCCGGATCGAAGCTCAGCTCGAAATGCTTTTCCCAGTTGAGAGCGGCCCGCGCCTTGGTCAGCTCGTCGTCCCGGTCGCGCGTGCCGGGAATCCCCAGCGCCACGTCCGCGGCATGGGCGGCAATCTTGTAGGCGATGCAGCCCTGCTTCACGTCATCTTTTTTCGGCAGCCCGAGGTGCTCCTTCGGCGTGACGTAACAGAGCATGCTGGCGCCGTGATAAGCCGCCGCCGTCGCCCCGATGCAGCTCGTGATGTGGTCGTAGCCCGGGAACATGTCGGTGACGAGCGGGCCCAACACGTAAAACGGCGCGCCGTGACAGAGGCTCCGCTCGAGCTTCATGTTGTATTCGATCTGATCGAACGGGACGTGGCCCGGTCCTTCGATCATGACCTGCACGCCCTTACGCCATGCTCGTTCGGTCAGCTCGCCCAGCGTATTGAGTTCGGCCAGTTGGGCGCGGTCGGTCGCGTCGGCGAGGCCGCCGGGCCGCAATCCGTCGCCGATCGAGAACGAGACATCGTACTGCCGCATGATGTCGCAGATGTCTTCCCAGAGTCTGTACATCGGATTCTGCTGATTGTGGACGAGCATCCACTTCGCCAAGAGCGATCCGCCGCGGCTGACGATTCCGATCAGCCGGTTCTTGACGTAGGGCAGATGCTCCCGCAAAACGCCGGCGTGAATCGTGAAGTAATCGACGCCCTGCTCGGCCTGATGCGCGATCATTGAAAGGATCGTCTCGTCGTCGAGCTGCTCGAGCCGCCGCCCGATGATCATCGAATAAATGGGGACCGTGCCGACGGGAATCGTGCTGTTCTGCACGATGGCCATCCGGCACTCGTCGAGGTTGCCGCCGGTGGAAAGATCCATCACCGTGTCGGCGCCCCAACGTTCGGCCCAGCGGAGCTTAATGATCTCTTCGTCGGTGCCGGACGAGACGGGCGACGCCCCCATGTTCGCGTTGATCTTGGTCCGCGACGCGCGGCCGATGGCCATCGGGTCGAGCTGGTAGCCCAGGTGCACGCGGTTGGCCGGGATGATCATCCGCCCCGCGGCCACTTCATCGCGAATCTGCTCGGCCGTCAGGTGCGGCTCGCGCTCGGCGACGCGACGCATTTCCGGCGTGACGATGCCCAGTCGCGCGTGCTCCAGCTGCGTCACGGCAGTAAAGCCGGCCGGCGGCTGCCAGGCTGCGGTCGACTCGTAATTCGTTTCAAATCCGGGACGACGAACCCAATCGGAGGGCATGAAGTCCCAAGCGGTTTTGGTCGACGGGTCGGGCATGCCGGGCGTGTCGGGGGAGGTGAAAGTGAATCGCCCAGCGGCCCCGGCCGCAATCCGCGAGGGGGCAGCAAAGCTTGCCGGGCTTGTCCCCGCGCTCGTGGACGATGCATTTCCGCCCAACGGAGGCAGCGAAAAGGGAAACTCTGCGAAGTCTGCCTCGGCATTGCCGGCGGGCTGTTGCGGTCTCGACATGGGAGAAGATCCTTTGGAAGCCGTGCGCTGGTTGTATCCTAGCCGTGCAGGTTGGAATTGCAACGAGTTGAGAAGCCAGCCTCCTTATCACTCCCTTCTCTATAGGGCGCGGCGACACGTCACGCGCAGCGGTCCGCGGCCCTCTCTTGCCTTGTCCGCCGCGCCGCGGCCGGCCAATCGTCTGCCAACTGTTCGGGGGTCAACCGGCCGCCCGCCCCAATAGTTTGGGTCATCCGCAGACTCAGCCGTGCTTGCCGAAACCCCGCTGGCACTGCTCATCGACGTTGATCGTTCGAACCGGCTTCGTCGGCTTGCTTTGCCGCCGTTAAGCGTCCGCGGTTTCCGTCCACGTAGATTCGGATCGATTGAAATGACGATGACTTAAATTACCCGTCACACGGTCGCGGACAACGTTCGGACTTTGCCGACGCGAAGAAATCTGACGTGATGAACCTCCTTGAAGTCTGCAATCTCCGGAAGACCTTCGGCAACCTGGTCGCCGTCGAGGATGTGAGCTTTTCGGTCGCCCCCGGCGAGGTCTTTGGCCTCCTGGGACCCAACGGCGCCGGCAAGTCGACGACGATGAACATGATCGTCGGCCTGCTCGCCCCCGACTCGGGCGCGATCCGCCTCGAGGGGCGCGAGCTGTCGCCCGAAAATCGCGACCTCCGGCAGGCGCTCGGCGTGGTGCCGCAAGATCTGGCTATCTACCCCGATTTGTCGGCGCGCGAGAACCTCGACTTTTTCGGCCGCCTCTACGGCATCAAGGGGCGGACTCTCAAACAACGAATCAATGAATCTCTGGAGCGCACCGGGCTCACCGGCCGCGCGAACGACCGGGCGGAGAATTTTTCCGGCGGTATGAAGCGCCGGCTCAACTTCGGCGTGGCCCTGTTGCATCGGCCGCGACTCCTGATCCTCGACGAGCCGACTGTCGGCGTCGATCCGCAATCTCGGGCCCATCTGCTCGATTGCGTGCGGGCCCTGAGTACCGAAGGGGTCGCTTCCGTTTACGCCAGCCATTACATGGAAGAGGTCGAGGCGCTCTGCACGCGTGTGGCCATCGTCGATCGAGGCCGCGTGCTCGCCTGCGACAATTTACAGACGCTGCTCGGTCGTTTGAGTGCCGACCTGTGTCTGCGGGTATCGCGTCCGACCAACGGCCTGGCCGCCAAGCTGGGACCGTTGGGGCGGATCGAACAAGGTCACAACGGCTCAGCGACGATTGTCGTGCCGCGGGGCTCCGTCGAGGAAAAAGACCGTCTCAACGAAACACTGACACGAATTTTGCAACTGCTCGACCAGTCGCACGTCGACCTCCGCGCCGTGAAGACCAACGACGCCAACCTCGAACGACTGTTCCTGCAAATGACCGGCAGCCGCCTGCGGGACTGACCAGCACCGACGCCGGCTCGCCGCTTCGTCCGTCCACTGATATCAACAGACAGCAAGCAAAAGACCGCTATGAAAGCGTGGGAAATCACCAAAAAGGATCTGCGGATCCTCCTTCGCGATGCCCGGGCGCTCTTTGTGCTGCTCGTGCTGCCGTTGGTGTTCATCACGATCATCGGCCTGACGATGGGCAAGCTGCTCGGTTGGAAGAATACCAACCAGGTGCTCAAGGTCGGCGTCGTCGATGCCGTCGCCTATGAGCAGATCGGCCAGGCGGGCTGGGACGACGATGACTCGGACAGCAAGGCCGACGCCAGCAAGTCGAGCGACACGAAACCAGCCGAAGCCAAGCCGACCGAGGCCAAACCGGCTGACGGGAACGAACCGGCAACAGCCGTCGCCAAGAGTTCGGCCGAAACACTCGACGCCGAAGAAAAAATCACGCAGAAGAAAATCGCTCGCAACATCATCGTCAAGGTCATCAACGAGCTGCAGAAGCGAGGCGGTTTCGAGATCAAGGAAATTCTTACGCCGGACCGCGCAGACCGAAGTCGACAATGGCTCCGTGAACGCCGTCCTGGTGATCGGCCCGAACTTTTACCGGCAAGTGAGCCATCTTAAGCCGGGCGACATCCTCGACAACCAGTTGAAAGACGGACTCGGCTCGCTCGACGTGTCGCTTATCAGCCGCGAGCCCGAATCGAGCACGCACTCGCTGATCGAGCAGCTGGCGTTCTCGGTCGTCTTTAAAACGATCGTTCCGCCGGTCATGTGTCGCTACTCGCTGCATCGGCGGTTCATGTCGACGACCTGCGCGCAGTTCGACGAAGAGAACGACAAGCCGAACCTGCAGCCCGAAGCGTCGACGCCCCGTCCCATTGTCCGCAGCGACGAGGTCTACAACGCCATCGTGCCGTCGTACACGGTATTCTTTGTCTTCTTCATCGTCAGCTTCATGGCCCGTTCCGTGCTCCACGAGCGGGAACAGGGGACGCTCCGCCGCCTGCGGATTGCCCCGGTGCGACCGATCTCGATCCTCTCCGGCAAAACGATGCCGTTCCTGATCCTGTCCGTTGCTCAGACGCTGCTGCTGTTCGTTTGCGGCCGGATCATTTTTGATTTCTCGTGGGGTGCTTACCCGCTGATGCTGTTGCCGGTGATTTTCTGCACGTCGATGGCGGCGACCGCGTTGGGCTTGCTGGTCGCCACCTGCGTCACCAGCGAATCGCAGGTGTCGGCCTATGCGACCATCCTCGTGATCACCATGGGTGGAATCAGCGGCTGCTTCACTCCCCGCAAATGGCTGCCCGATGCCATGCGCGAGCTGAGTCTGACCACGCCGCACGCCTGGTCGCTGATGGCCTACGAAGAGCTGTTGAGCAAGGCCTCGCCCGACCCGCGGATGATCTTCGAGTGCTGCATGATGCTGGTCGCCTTCGCCATCGTCTTCTTCATCGCCGGCAGCGTCCGCTTTCAATCGTGCGAGTAAGCCCGCGGTTGGTCGCACGTCTCTCGATCGGTTGCTCGTGCGTGCCGCGCTGACCCCGACAAGGCGCTAGCCGTTTGGCTCCCCGATCGGGGATAAGCTCAAGGGCCTCTTCTCGGCGCTCGTGCATCTCATCGCCGGCGCTCGATTCGCCAAACGGACCGTCCAGCCGTTTCGCCATCGGCTCAATTCAAAGATTGCCAGCGGCACACTCCAACTGGCCCACGATGCCACGGGATCGAACCAAGCCGCCTGCACTCCGACGACGGTTGCCAGTCCGCCCAAGAGCCTGAGCACGACGGCGGAGCACAAGAGCAGGTAGCTGCGCCACATCCAGCGCCGATGGACAAGAAATCGTCGCTGCACCGCGGCTCGGAGGCCGAGCGCCGCGCAGAGGCC
The DNA here is from genome assembly GCA_963800135.1 of uncultured Planctomycetaceae bacterium. Taxonomy (GTDB): domain Bacteria; phylum Planctomycetota; class Planctomycetia; order Planctomycetales; family Planctomycetaceae; genus DASPSM01. The sequence continues at coordinate 319,692 of CAWCZR010000009.1, forward strand.
CGTCAACAGGGCCAAGAGCGAAAAACCGACCGCCGCGATCGGGCCCGCTGCGGCGTACCCGGCCATCCACAATCCGCTGGGGGCGACGAAGAGCAAGATGTTGGCAACCTGAAAGCGGCCCAGAACGCGATGCCATCGCGGCGATCGCTGCCGAAAGGAATCACTGACAAGCAGCGTGCCGGCGACGAGCGCCAAAGGCCCCGAGGCAATGTGCGCGTAGAACGCCCACTGATAGCTGCCGAAGAAGTAGCCCTCTCTTCCCCGCAAGAAGTCGGAATTGAAGTTGGGAGGAAGGTAATTGCGATAGCCCAGCACCACCGTCACGGTGACCTTGAGGACCAAAAACGCCGCGAAGAGGGTCAGCGCTCGCCGCAGATTCATCGCGCGAACGCTCCGCATGCGGGGCGACAGGGGCAACGAAGCGTTGATAGGCGACAACGACATTCTCCGCGATCGATCTGCGGTGACACCGATTTACTCGAGCGCTCGCTTGAGCTCGGCATCGAGCACGTGTTTGTCGGACTCTGCCGAAATCAGCTCGCGGCGGGCGGCTGATGAGACGTCAATATTCAGAAACTGCACGCTACCGTCGACAAGCGCCACCAGCATCCCGCCTGGGTGGGGCAGCGCGCTCTTCGAATTCAGACTGAGCACCAGCTCTTCGTCGGCGTCCGACGGATCCATCCAGTGCACGGCATGCGCCGAGTCGACCTCGATCACCACGGCGGTATTTGACAGACTTTTGATGTCGGACAACCGCCTGCCTTTGCCCGGCTGGAGGCAGCTCTTGGGCGTCACGACGGCCAGATAGGTCGTGTGATCGCGCGGACTCGGATCCTCGGGGCAATGGTAGGCGTCGACACTTCGCGAGACCGCCTTCGCGTTCGCCGGGTCGTCCCAGGACTTGGAGAAGTCGATTTGTTTGTAAAGCCCTGGCTGTTCGAGATAGGGCAGAATCAGCGCCCGCCAACTGTGAAGCCGCTTGCCGTGGGCGTCGACGGTGTACGCCGGGGGCAACGCGTGATAGACGTCTTCATAGTTGCGTAACGCCAGCACGATCTGCTTGAGATTATTTCGACATTGAGTGCGCCGCGCCGCCGGCCCCGCCGAACGAACATTCGGCAATAAAAACACGGCGATTCCGAGCAGGATTACAATCGCGACGACGATCTCGACCAGGCCGAAACCGCGATTCCAGCTTCGCGACAATGTTCCACTGCCGGCGCGCTTGATGGAATTCATCGGTTGGCCCTCGGAGCAATGCTGGATTTGATGCTGGGCGTTGGGTGACGCGCCGACTCGCTTTCACTACAGAGATGCTTCCCTTAACTATTGAGGCGACGCCCTCGCCAAAATGTTTACGAATTCCGTCTCATTCTCAGAACGGTCGACTTTGGGAGGTTACCGCCGTCGAATGGAATGGGCGCGTCCCTTGTATGCTCACGGTTCCCACGATTGACAGGCGTGCTGCGGACGGCTGACATGAACGGGCCAAACCCAGTGTTTTGACGCTTCTTTGTCGTTGAGCACCGTTTTGTTATCGAGCAACATGGCCCCCATTCGTTACGGCATCGTCGGCGGCGGTTTCATTACCGGCTTTCAGCTGCGGGCGCTGGCCGCCGTGCGGAGGATTGAAGTCGCCGGCCTGGTGTCGCGTCGTCCGCCCACGGCGCTAGCGGAACTTGTGCAATCGCAGGGGCTCGGCGCCGGCCGGATCTATTCGTCGATCCGTGAAATGGCACCGCACGTCGACGTGATCGCGCTCTTCGCGCCGAATTTCGCGCGGCTCGATCACGTGCAGGAAGTCGTCGATGCCGTCAAAGCCGGCAGTCCGTTGAAAGCAGTGATCTGCGAGAAGCCGCTCGCCCGCAACCTGGCCGAGGCCCGGCGGATGGTGCAGCTCGTCGAGGAGGCCGGGCTACGACATATTTACTTTGAGAACCAGCTGCACATGAAGACCCTGCAGTCGACGCGGACGCAGCTGGCCTCTGTGATGGCGGCGATGGGGCCACCGGTGCTCGTCCGCTCGGGCGAAGAACACTCCGGGCCGCACAATGCCTGGTTCTGGGATCCGACCCGGCAGGGTGGCGGAGTGTTGAGCGATATGGGTTGCCACTGCCTGGCCGTCGGGTGGTATGCCCTGACGCCCCCCGGCAAGGCGCCCACGTTCCTCGAGCCGCAATCGGTCTCTGCCAATCTCGCGCTCCTCAAGTGGGGCCAGCCCGCGTGGCGGAAAAAGCTCTTCGAGCGATTCAATGTCGACTACGCCAGAGACGCCCGCCGAGGACTTCGCGACCGGGATGGTGACTTATAAGAGTCCCGAGACGGGTCGGCTGTCGCAGGCTCAATTCACGTCGTCCTGGATGTACGACAAGCAGGGGCTGCGGCTGTCTCTCGACGGTCTCGGTCCCGGCTACGCGTTCGAGGCGAACACGCTCCGCTCGACGCTGGAACTGTTCGTGGGCGACGACGCGGCCCGCGGCGTGGCCGACTCCGACTCGGCCCTGGAAAAATCGACGGCCAGCCGCGGCCTGCTCGCCGTCCAGACGAACGAGCCCGATCTCTACGGCTACACGGACGAAAACATCGATGCCCGCGACGCGCTGCTCACCGGCCGGCCGCCCTTGTTGGACTGGCATTACGGCGTCGAGATCGCGCGGCTGACGATGGCCGCCTACCTGTCGGCCGAGCGCCGCGCGACGGTCGACCTGACCGACCCGAAGACGTCGGCGGAACTCGAGACCTACGTGCCGCTGATCCAACAAGGCCGCGGCCGCGAAGTCTTTCCCGCCGCCTGCTGGTCGTAGCACAACGGTCGTGTGCCGGGCTGCCTGATCCCCGCGAGGGCCGTTGACCGCCTTTTACTGCGGCTCGATAATCAAAGTGCTCCGGCTGAGCCCCATTTCCTGAAAACAGGCCCGCCGCTGCGCTTGGAAAATCACCCGTCAAACCGGTGCCGGTTTGGCCGGACGGCAGGGATTCTCATGGTCAATTGGCTGGCCAAGGCGACCGAGGTGCTGCGACGCAGTCCGCCTCCCGAGCCCGAGCCCTATGAAGTCGCCTGCCGCTGCACGCACCGCATCTCTGGGATGCGACTGCCCGCCTTTCAGGTCGTGCGGTGCAATCGATGCGGCAGCTATGTCTTCGTGCTGCCACGGGACGTCTACCCCAGACCGAAGCCGAAAAAGAAGGCGACGCCCAAATCGGCTCCGGAGATCCGGCGCGATGCCGTTCCGCCGCACCCGGCCGCCTTGCCGAGCGGCGTTCCGGCCAGTCCCGCGCGTCGACATCTTGCCGCCGGCGGGTCCTCGCCCGAGATTGCCCAGCAGTCGGCGCAGTCTTCCGGGGCGAAGTCGGCTCCCCCCGCGGTTGCCGCGGGAACCGGCTCCTCCGACGAAATTCGCATTGAATCCGCCGAGAGCCTGCCGACCCTCCGACGGTCGCCGTTCTCGCCTGTACGAATCGTCGGCTGCGCGATCGTCGGCGTCGTTCTGCTGACCGGTTATCTGGTTTGGCACTCACACGTCAAAGAAAAGGCCGCTCTCACCTTGCACGACCATCTGGAGGCCGGCGAGGCCGCCTTCCGCGACAAGAGATTCGCCGACGCGGCGGCGGAATATCAGCAGGCGTCCGCGGCCGTCGACATTCTTGGCCGCGACGATGCCGAGTCGCAGGCCGTGCGCCAGAAGGCCAAAGAACTGAACGCGATGGCTCATCTCGCGCCGCTTTCGCTGTACGAACTGTGCGACGAGGCTCGCGCGGCCGTGGTCGCGGGCGACGCGAAATGGAGCGAGAAGTTTGCACGCGACTATGCCGGATCCTGGATTATTGTCGACGCCGACGTCGTCTCGGATGCGGGGCCGGACGGAGTCACGCAGCCAGTCATCCGCTATCCGCTCCCGATTGACGGGGCACCGGTGATCTTGGACGCCAGACTCAAAGTGCTCGCCCCGCCGTCGGCCGTCGCCGGTTCGCAGCACGTCATTTTTGCCGGCCAACTCGTTTCGTTTGCTCCAGAGGGGACCAAAGGCAAGGTCTGGGTGCTGCGACTCAAGGATTCGACCGCCTTCCTCTGGGCGGGCGCCGAGACGTATCGGGCCCTGGGCCTTGGTACTGACGCGCTCCGCACCGACGACGACACGGCGCATCTTTTGGCGGCGCAGGCCGAAATCGTGGGGGTCAAACCGTGACCCACAGGCAGCAATTCCGTTGCACGCGTTGGTGGGGACTGTTAGCCATAACGGCCTGCCTGCTGTCGCACGGCTCCGCGGCGCGCGGGGCCGACGCCGTCTCGATCGCCGAGCTGATGAGCGCCAAAAAGAAGGGGCTAAAGAAGGGGCTGTGGACGGCGTACGCCCAAAGCGGCGCGTCGATGAAGGTGGAGGGGCGATATTCGGTCTTCTCCCCCACGCTGCTGCGGTTTTTGAACTGCCAGGACCTCAACTTTGTCTGGTACAAGGCGGACGAGCAGTTCCCGATCGAGACGAGCAGCGTCCATAGCCGCAATCTCGAAGTGTTCGGCCATTTCGAGATGCGTTCGGCGAGCCCGGTCTTCGTGGTACGGCAATTCCGCACGCTCCCCTCGGACGAAGAGTCACTGCGCGAGCGGAAAGACTCGCTGATCAACTCCCCCGCCGCCGAGTGGTACGCGCTGGGAAAGTGGGCGGCAGCTCGGGGCGCTTTCTACGGCGACGAGGCCCTGGCCCGCGAGTCGGAGGGGCTCTACGCCGAGGCGCTGCGCCGGGAAGAGAAGCTGCTGCCGGCGGATGATCTCGACGGCCGCCTCGCTCTGGCCAAGAAATATCAGCAATACGGACAACCGGAAGACGAGCGAGTCCAGTTCGTGCAGGAGTCTTTGACCCGCCGCTGGCAGTCGCTCCGCGGCGCGCATCCGACGGCAGCAGATCTCGAAGCGCTTTCCAATCGCGTCAATGACAATCTCGGCGGTTGCAAAGTTCCGCTGACCGGACAGGAGGAGGCGTTGCGAGACCGCTGGTCCCACGACCCGATCGCCACTTATCGCAACGCGCCCGCGAATGAACGGCTATTACTCAACCGCATGCTTTGGATCGACGTCCGTTCGGCGTATCTCGAATTGTGGGCCAAGGAGCGCAATCGCGATCCAATGCAGCTCGCCGATCGCATCGACCGCGAAATTCCGGAACAGCACTTCCATGCCGAAGCGCTCCGCGGCGGGGCGCTCGACGAACGGCTCGCGGATGTCGTCCATCTCACTCGGGACGAGCTGTTGAATCTGGCGGACCAGTTCCAGCGGCGCGGACAGCCGGAAAAGGCGTTGGCCGCGAAACGAGCCTGGGTGAAGGTCAAGGAGGAGCGCTTGACCAAGGAGGGGCGGCCCAGCGACCTGGTGCAGGCGGCCCACGAATATCAGTCGCTGCTGGACGACAACGAGTCGGCCGCCCGGCTCCTGCTGCAGGCGGCGAAAATCGCGCCGGAGCTGAAGGAGGTTGGCGGCCAGCTCGAACGACTCGGATACAAGCGGGTCAACGGCCAATGGCTCACGGCCGCCCAGGCAGCCGCCTTGCCGGCCGATCCTGTTCAGAAGGCGGCCGAAGCCGGTCGTTACACGGGCATGACGCGCGAGCAGATCCGCAAAATGATTGGCGCCCCCGATTCGCGAACCCGCGTGGTGGCGTCCGGGCGGGTTAGCGAAGTCTGGATCTACGATCAGAACGCGAAATCGCGGGTCGCCATCCATTTCGTGGGCAGTGCCGACGGCCACGACGTGACGGTCGCCAAGGTCGTTCAGTAAGCCCGCCCCATGCTTTCACCCGGCGACCATCGACGTGCGCTCCAATGCGGCGAGCGCACGCGGACGTACCTGATCCACGTTCCCCCTGGCTTCGACCCCGCCAAACCTGTCCCCGTCGTGCTGGTGTTTCACGGCGGCGCCACCAACGCCAGGACGATGGCCCGGTTCTGCGGCCTGAACGAAACGGCCGACCGACACGGGTTCCTGGCCGTTTACCCGAGCGGCACGGGCCGCAATCCGAACCTGCTGACCTGGAACGCCGGCAACTGCTGCGGCGACGCCCTCCGCGACAACGTCGATGACGTGGGCTTCGTGGCGGCTCTCCTGGACGATCTGGCGGGCCTGGCCGAATTCGACCCCAACCGCGTTTTTGCGACCGGGATGTCGAACGGGGGAATGCTCGCCTATCGGTTGGCGTTGGAGCTCTCCGAACGAATTGCCGCGATTGCCTCGATTGCCGGGCTGATGGGAACCGACCGCTGCGAACCGACACGTCCGGTGTCGATCCTGCACTTTCATGGCACGGCCGACGAATTCACCCCCTATGCGGGTGGTCTCGGCCCCAAAAGCCTGACGACGATCGTCTTTCGCTCCGCGGCGGACTCGGTGCAGTGCTGGGTGGCAGCCAATGGCTGTCCCGCAGTGCCCCAGAAATCCACGATCGACGCCGAGGAAACAGGCGGCTTTCCCGCGGAAAAGAGCGTCTGGGGGCCAGGAGACACCGCGAGCGAGGTCGTTCTTTACACGATCCACGGCGGCGGACACACCTGGCCGGGTCGAATCCCCTCGGGGACCTATCTCGGCCCGTCCGCGACCGGAATTTCGGCCAACGAGTTGCTTTGGGCCTTCTTCCGGCGGCACGGGCGCTGATCCCGGAGTGAGGCCGTCCACGTATCTCGGGACTGCTTCCCTCCGCGGTAATCGTCACGCTAATCGGCGTTCTGAAAAGTACTTGCGCTGAATCGCCGTCGCCCCATTTCGTGATGTTTCCCGCCGACAACGAATGCGCAAATGCGCCGTAGCTCATGCCGCCGCCTCTGGCAAGCGGCATATGAGAAAATGGATAAAATACACAAATTAGGCAATTGACCGAGCTCTCCGCCCGGCTTTAGAGTGGGACCATGTGAGCAATGGATGTTGCTCAACCGCTGCAGCCAAAGTCATCAATCCAGTCTGTTGTGCATCCCGGTTCCGCACCCTTTTGAAACAATGTGGAGAAGTTTGAGATGAAGAGCCTGTACGCAATCGCCGCCATCGTCGCCCTCTCGGCTGTTCCGGCCTTCGCCGGCGAAGGTCACGTTTCGAGCAAGTCGCTGGCCAACATGGGCCTCGCCGGCCTGCAGACCATGAACGATGCCCAGGGCATGCAGGTCCGCGGCTTGTCGGTCGCCGTGGTTGCCGGCGGCAGCATCGCCACGATCAACGGCGAAGGCGGCAGCGCCTCGTCGTTCAACACCTACTTCGCCGCTGGCCACAAGTCGGCCGAAGGTTCGAACATCAGCGGCGCGGCCGACGGCACGGTCAAGACCTATGGCAACCACGTGATGACGACGACCAACTTCGTCGTCGCCGGCGGGGCTTCGCAAGCGTCCGCTAAGTAGTTCTGCCTCAATGGTTTGAGACCTGACGACTCAAACCAGCGATCCGCCGTGAGCGAATCTGAAAACGGGCTCCCACGGCGCATCGAGCCTGTGCCCACCAAAACACGCTTCGCCGCAACTCTGCGACGAGGCGTGTTTTTTTTGTTTATGAGTGGTGGTCATCCCATGACCAGCAATCAGTATTCCCACCTACTCCAGCTTATGCAGCTTTGTAATTTTGTAACGATTTTTACGATTAAATCGTTGACAGCGATAAGAGAAGATGGGTAGTTTGTGGCTTCTGTTTTGTCGTGACGGGCCATTCAACGTCAGGGGTTTGTCCGGCAAAGGTGCGCTTAATTTGTCCTTTTTCTCGAGGCACAGGCAAATGAAGACTCTCCTTTCGCTCGCGTCGGTTCTCGTTCTGTCGGCTGCTCCGGCCATGGCCGGCGACGGCCACGTTTCCAGCCAGAGCTTGGCGAAGATGGGCCTTTCGGGCATGCACAGCATGACCGACGCCCAGGGTTCGCAGATTCGCGGTCTGTCGATCGCCGTCGCGGCTGGCGGCAGCATCGCCTTCCTCGGCGTTCCCGGCGGCGGCGCCGCTTCGGTCAACACCTACTTCGCGGCCGGTAGCAAGAGCGCGAGTGGCAGCAACGTCAGCTTCGCGGTCGGCGGCGTTGCCACCAACCATGGTATCATCGTCGTCGGCGTGGCCGCTGGCGGTTCGTCGAGCGCGACGGCCAAGTAGTTCGGTCTCTCGCGTCCGGTCCGTCATCTGACGACCGGGCTCGCGGAAACCGAGCGGCCCCCCCGAAGGCCGCGAGTTTTCTCCGCATCGAAAACGCCCCGTTCGATAAGGACGGGGCGTTTTTTTTGCGCTCTTCGCGGACGGCGCGTTTTTTCGTCCGACCGTACCGCTAGCTCATCCAACAGCGCCCCGCCATTTGACGGCCGGCCCCAGCGCCCACTAAAGTGCCGGCACGGCGCAGTTCGGTTGCCACTCTCATGAAGACGAGGGCGCGAGCAGCGGCGCCGCCCCCCGTGCCTTAATCGGGCGCGGGCAATTCGAATGGATGCAGACAAACGCTTTCTCGGAGCCGGCTCGGCTCCCGCGTTTGATGTGATTCGCCAACTCGTACGGAGGCTTTTGTCATGCGGCGTTTCATTCCCTTGGCTTGTGTTCTCGCGTTCGCGGCTGCGCCGGCGGTTGCCGGTGACGGACAGGTTTCCCAACAGAGCCTGTCCCGCATGGGCCTGGCCGGCATGAAGGTACTCCCGGACCGCGAAGCCATGCACATTCGCGGCCAATCGATCGCCATCACGTTCAGCTCTTCGACCGGCACGAACATTCTCAGCATCGGCAGCCCGTTTTCAGTCGGCGCCCACCACGCCTTCAGCGCCACGGTGGGCGTCAGCGGCAGCACGATCACCGGAGGCTCTGCCAGCGCATCGGCCCACTGACGCGTTCGCCGACGCTTGTGCCCGATCTCTGCCGACTTGGCTAACGAAAGACGCTCCTCCGATTTCGTGGAGAGCGTCTTTTGTTTTTCCCACCTCCGCAGACGCCTCGGCGGAGCGATTTCTAGATCGCTCCCCTGCCGGCCTCTATACTGCAGCGGTTCGGTCTGTCGCCTCTCGTCGGGGATTGCCGCGTGCAGCTCGTTCAGTTTGAAATTCCGGGAATCGGTCGCCGCGTCGGCGTGCTGGCACGCGACGAGGTGCACGACGTCACGAGCTTGCGGCACGATTTGCGATACCTCGTCGAGGTCTTCGCCGCGGCCTATCGGCTCGGCCAGCCGCTCGAGTCGATCGTGGGATCGGTCATCGACTCCGGACGTGCCGCGACCATCGAATGGGACGCTCTTTGGCAGAGCGAGGGGGGCGGCAATGCGCCTCGCCTCTGCTGTCCGTTGGACCATCCGGATCCGCATCACGTCCTGGTGAGCGGAACCGGGCTAAGCCATCTGGGAAGCATGCAGTCGCGCGACGAAATGCACCGCACGCCCAATGCCCAAGCAACACAGACCGACATCCCCGCGACCGATTCGGCTCGGATGTTTGCCCGGGGCCTGGCCGGGGGCAAGCCGGCCCCCGGCGCGCGTGGCGAAGCGCCGGAATGGTTCTACAAAGGAGATGGCGGCATCCTGCGGGCCCATCGGCAGGCCCTGGAAATTCCTTCGTTCGCCCTCGACGGCGGAGAAGAGCCGGAAATCGTCGGCTGCTACGTGATCGATCCGGACGGCCGTCCGCGGCGGCTCGGATTTGCACTGGCCAACGAGTGGTCCGACCACGCGACCGAACAGATCAGCTATCTGCACCTGGCCCCGTCGAAGTTGCGCACTTGTGCCGTTGGCCCGACGCTCAACACGTCCACGGATTTTCAGGACATCACGCTGCGCTGTTCGGTTCGCCGCGGCGGCCGCACGATCTACGACAGCGGCGAACTGAAAAGCGGCGAGCAATTCATGTGTCACGCGCTCGGCAATCTTGAGGACCATCACTTCAAATATCCGCAGCACCGCCGGCCGGGCGACGTGCATCTGCACTTTTTCGGCACGAGCCGGCTCAGCTTCGGCACGCGCGATTGGAAGTTCGCTGCGGATGATGAAATCCACGTCGAGGCGCCCGGCTTTTCGCCGACGCTCGTCAATCGCGTCGCCCTGGCACAGCCGACGCTCGCCGAGCCAATCGTGGTGACGCCCGCTTGACCGCGACGGCCCCCCGCGCGTCCGCCGCGCCGCGCACCGTGATTGTGGGCGGCGGTCTGGCCGGCCTGGCGGCCGCAGTGGCGCTCGCCGACCGCGGAGTGGGCGTGACGGTGCTCGAGTCGCGGCCCCGCTTGGGCGGTCGGGCCAGCTCGTTCGTCGATAAGGCGACGGGCACGCAGATCGACAATTGCCAGCACGTCAGCCTGGGCTGTTGCACCAATTTTCAACACTTTTGCCGCACGGTCGGGCTCTCCGATCTTTTTCGGACGGAGCGCGCTCTTTATTTCATTGGGCGCGACGGCGTCGTCAACCGGTTGGCGGCCGGCGCGCTACCCGCTCCCCTGCATTTGGCGACGGCGTTTGCCCGCACCAGTTATCTGTCCGTGCGTGACCTGTTGGCGATCGGCCGCGGAATGCGGGCGCTCGCGCGCGCCCCAGGCACGCTCGATGCTCACTCGCACGACGAACATTTTGCCGCGTGGCTGGCCCGGCATCGCCAAACCCAGACGGCCATCGATCGCTTTTGGACGCCCGTGCTCGTCAGCTCGTTGAGCGAGACTCTCGAGCGGATCGACATCGCCAGCGCGCGGAAGGTCTTTGTCGACGGGTTTCTCGCCAACCGCCACGGATGGGAAGTCCAGATTCCGACCGTGCCGCTCGATACGCTCTACGGGGCACGGCTGACGAGCTGGTTGGCGGAGCGCGCGGCCAGCGTACGGTTGCAGGCCGGCGTCGCTCACCTGGCGATCGCAGACGGCCGCGCGGCCGGGGTCGTCCTCCGTTCCGGCGAGTCGATCCCTGCGGACCACGTGGTTGTGGCCGTGCCGCACTGGCTCGTGCTCGATTTGCTCCCACCCGAATGTGCCGCGCATCCGGATCTGACGCCCGTGCGCAACCTGGAGACCGCGCCGATCTCGAGCGTCCACCTCTGGTTCGACCGGCCGGTCCTGATTCCGGCCAGAGCGAGATCGGACAGCGATCCTAATTCGTCCGATCCGGCCGAGCTTCCGCACGCGGTGCTGATCGATCGGCTCAGCCAGTGGATCTTCAATCGAGACGTGCTGCACGCAGACGCCGCGGCCGGCGTGCCGCTCTCCACCGAAGCAACGCCCGTCGAGCCGCGCGGCCACAACTACCAGGTGATCATCAGCGCGAGCCACAACATCGCGGCGGCCAGCAAGCAGAGACGTCATCGCCGAGGTGGTGCGCGAACTCGCCGACGTTTTTCCGCAGGTGGGACAGGCGAAACTGTTGCGCGGGCGGCTGGTCACGGAGCACCGCGCCGTTTTTTCCGTGCGGCCGGGAGCGGAGAATTGCCGTCCGGCCCAGCAGTCGCCGCTGCCCAACGTGCAACTGGCCGGCGATTGGACGCGGACGGGCTGGCCCTCGACGATGGAAGGGGCCGTGCGAAGCGGCTTCCTGGCCGCGGAAAACGTGCTTCGCCAACTCGGTCGAGCGGAGCGGATCGTTCAACCCGATCTGCCTGTGGCCCCGCTCGCTCGGCTGCTCTTGCGAATCGGCTCGCGCGATTCACTCTCGTCGAGAACCGGAGAAAGCGGCTGATCCGCGGGCAATGGGGACCCAGATGCCCGGCGGTCAGCCGCTCTCGATCGAGGGAACGAGCGGGGCGCGACGACCCATGTGAGGTGCTGCGGATTTCATCGCCAGACTGCAGACGTGTCTCTCATCTGGCGATGAGCCGGGCACGCGGCCAATTACCGTCCGAAGCGGACTCCGATGCGCAGCGCGCCGACATAGACGCCCGTGTTCCAATAAGGACCGCAATCGTAAACGGTCGGCACGACAGGCGTGGGCGGCACATACACGGTCGGATAGCTGTAGTAGTACGGTCGGTTCCAATATCCGCCCACCACCGGGCGAGCCACCACGCGAACGTGCGGCGGAGCGGCCGTCGCGGTCTTCGCGTTGGCGGTGAACATCATGGCGGTTCCAACGATTCCGGCGACCAGCAGTTTCTTGGCGATCAAGACTGTGTCCTTTGTTTCTCGTGGGAGGACGTGAATTTCTTGCCAGGGCTGGATCGATCGTTTTGACTTCTTTTTTCGATCCGCGACTTGGATAAAAGCGAACGCGATGCCAATTCTCGGGCGGATTAGTGCGTTTTGGCGTAAGTCGCTCAGGCAAGTCGAGATGCGATTTGTCGGCATCGAGCGGCTGATCAATATGTCATCAGAGCGATCTGTGTCCGACCAGCAGTGGCGCCGTCATCGTGATGACATCCGCTTGAGGCGAGGCGGTCCCACGCTCTCGGGTCGAACTCAGCAGTTCGTCCACAAATTCCGCAGTTGCTGGCGGCAACCGGGTGGGACGCTGTGGGAGAAAGTGAGCTTGAGGCTTTTGCCGCGCCGAACGCCGCCGATCCAGCCCCGACGGATCTGCCACTGTCGGAGGATCTCGGCGGCTTGCTGTTGGCGGTCGAACGTCACCTTCCCCCGCGTGACTTTGAGCGATCCCTGGGCCACCCGCATTTTGAAGACGGGCTTGGGCGACAGCAGGAGCCACGCCGCGGCCACAACGACTGCCAGCAGGAGAATTTGGCCCAATTCGACCATGATCTCCAGCCTATGTCAGGAAACGCAGCCGTGCCAGCGCCCAGGCCGCCCGAGGCGGGGCGGAGCGTCAACGCTCGGGGTGCGATGGAACGAGCGTGCCGGAAAGGCTGGGGGCGGGCGACATCCGCGACCGAGAGAATCAGGGTTGGGGCTCTTGGGCGGGAGCCGCCACGGGCGCGGGAGCTGGGCCCGAACTAGGCGAATCGACCGATTGCACCTCGAAATCCATCTCTTGGGAGCCGGGTTTGACGTCGCGCAATAACATCGACTTCGAGCTGCTGAAGTCAGGGCGCAGCCGTTCGCGGCCGTTGGCGTCCTTGGCCGAGATCTCGACGCGATGCTGGCCGACGTACGCGCCGTAGACGTCTTTCACATAGAGCAGCGTGTAGTGGCCGCTGTCATCGGTCACGCCGATCGACACCGACGCCGCCAACTTCTTGCCGTTCTCGCCGTCGCCGTAGAGCGGATCCTTGGGGATGAAGCGCAGCGTCGCGTTGCTGAGGGGCTGGCCAGCCATCGTCACGCGCCCCGAAACTTTGCCCAGCGGGGGCACGTTATCGTGGCCTTTGAGGACCTGGGACGAGAGGAAGTAGGCGAAGTAGCACATCAGGCCGACGACGAGCCCGCCCGGCACGAAGTGGATCAAGAATTCCTTGGCCCCGCCGACGTAGTCGACCTTCGCCTCGTCGCTCTTGACCGGCACGTCCTGCCAGTACTCGTCCATCGATTTTTTCGGGACTTTGAGCGTCGCCCCGCACGATGAGCAGAGCACTTTCATTCCGATTTTTTCGTCGGAAACTTTGAGCTTACGCCCGCAACTGCACGAGAAGCGGATCGACATGGCGGCGGTTTACCCGGTCCTTCGCTATTGAACGTTCCAATTGGTGACCGCTTTTCCGTTGGAGATGCAGCCCAAAGTGTTGAACGTGTTGAGATCGATGTTCTGGCTCAGGGCTCGGCAGCTGCCGTCCGCCAGCCCCACCTGCATGATGCCGCCCGTGTGATCGCTGCCCGGCGTGTCGAACGTGAACGGGCGATTGGGCGGGTTCAGCGTGCTAAAAAGGGTGGCAGCCCCGCCCCAGGCCCAACCATCGCAGCTGATCGTTTGCGTTTCGGTGGGGTCGAGCACCGAGCCGTTGCCATTCAAGTCGGTGCCGTTCAGCCGCTGGACCTCTCCGGTCATGATGACGTTGGAGGAACCGTTGGAGATATCGCGAATACCGAGCGAGCGGTTGACCGAGAAGAGACCCAACACTTTGCCGGTGGGGATGTAGATCTCGTTGGGGTTCAGCAGTTCCTGGTATTGGATCTGGTCACTGGTCAGCTCCAACGTGCCGATATCGACGACCGGAGGCGTGGCCGTGTTGTCCATGGGCATGGGAATCGTCGTGGTGAACCAGCCCAGGCCGGCGCCGATGCAGCCGCCGTAGTCGTTGCCGCCGCGCGACCAGGGGATCGTGCCAGGCTGATACCAGTCGACGTGACGGACGTTCGTGTATTTGGCGGAGTTCATGCTGCCACGGCGGGTGGGGCAGTAGAAGCAGGCGACGTCGACCTGGGCCGGCTGCGACTGGTTGGTGGACGTCAGAATTTCGCCGTTGTCGCGGACATTGAACTGGAAGTTCCACTCGTTATAGAGCTGCTGCTGCTCGATGAAGGGCAGGATCATCAGCATCCAGCTCGTGCCGTGAAGCCCGAAGCCGCCGATGATGTTTTGGCCATTTCCGTTGCCGTTCCCATTGCCGTTACCGTTCCCGCTGAAGCCGGTGGCCGTCAATGTAGAGGCTTCGGTCGGGTCCGCGTGTTGGAACGTCGTGTTCGGCGTTTGATTGAGGAACAGCACGGCGATCTGCCCCATCGGGAAGACGAGGTTCACGTCGTGATAGTTGTGCAGGGCCAGGCCCATCTGTTTGAGGTTGTTGAGGCACTGGGTGCGCCGGGCCGCTTCGCGGGCCTGTTGAACGGCCGGGAGCAAGAGCGAGACAAGCACCGCAATGATCGCGATCACGACCAACAGCTCGATCAGGGTGAAACCCTTCAAGGCACGGCGTTGCGACACAGTGCACCTCCTTCGAGGACGCAGGCGAAGACTGGAAGAACTACGGGATTCGGCGGGCGAGGCGGCCATGCCCGGACAAATCGTTCCGGTGGCGTGGCCAGCCGGTTACTTGCGAGGCCGTCGCCCGGACACCCCTCAACCCCCGGCAGTTCCTTATGCTATCGCAGGTTGGGGAAGCCCGTCAAAACAAATCGCCACTTTCGACCGTCGGCCTCAGAGAAGGGGCTCGTCGGGAGAAGGGCGCCGCCCATCAGCCGCCCTGCTCGATGACCCACTGAATGGCGGCGCGGTTCAGTTCGGCGCCGGACGCCAGGCCGAGCTTGGCTTTGATTTTTTCGCGGTGCGTTTCCACGGTTTTGACACTCAGGTGCAGCTGTTTGGCGATGTCTTTCGTCGATCGGCCGCGGCCGATCAGCTCGAACACCTCCAGCTCGCGATCGGAAAGGGTGTGCACCGGCGACTGAGTCGGCGGTGCGGGCGACGCCGTCATTTTCCGCAGCATGCGGTCGCTCATCGCCGTGCTCAACCAGACGCGCCCCGAGAGGACGCAGCGAATCGCCTCGATCACGCGGTCCATGCCCTCCTGCTTGTGCACGTATCCCAGCGCGCCGCGCTCAGCACCCGCTCCGCGTAGAGCGACTCTTCGAACATCGAGCTGACCAGGATCTTGATCTCCGCGTTGCGGATCTTGATCCGCTTGATCAGCTCCAAGCCGCTGCTTTCCTTGAGGGACAGGTCGACGATCAGCAGATCGGGTTTTTGGCTCTCCAAGAGGCGCATCGCTTCGATGGCGTCGGCCGCCTCGCCGCAAACGACCAGGTCCGGCTCGCAGTCGATTAACAGCCGCAGTCCGCTGCGGACCAGCGGATGGTCGTCGACGATCAGAATCCGAGCGCGCTGCGTTTCAGTTGTGGTACGTTTCATGGTTTCCGGACGAGTCCGACTGGGCGGTGGGGGACGGGTTGTTGATCTGGCAGACGACGGCCGTCCCCTGGCCGTCGCGGCGGCGAACTTCCAGCGTGGCATCAATGACGCCCGCGCGGTACTGCATGATTCTCAGTCCCATCCCACCGTTACGCGACGAGGTGCCCGAGCCAATGCCGACGCCGTCATCCTGAACGGTGACGCTGATCGTTCCGTTGGACAGCTCGGGTCGCACGAGGATGTGCCGCGGCTGCGCGTGCTTGACTGCGTTGTTAATCGCTTCCTGCACAATGCGAAAGAGGTGTGTTGCCACCACATTGTCGTCGATGCGGACGCGTTCGTCTCCTTCGACGCGGCAATCGATCCCGCAACGCGCACGTCGTTTCCGTCGCTAGCTTTTCGAGGGCCGCCATGAAACCCGCGGCGTCGACCTCGACGGGGACGAGTCCTTGCACGGCCGTGCGGACTTCGCGGAGGGCCCGCTGCACGCTGTCTGCGATGGTCTGGGCGATGGCAGTCTGCGGACTTTCATCGGCCGACAGTTTTTGCGTCAGCCCCTTGGCGAGGTAGCTCAGGCCGGTCAGTTCCTGGCCCAGGCTGTCGTGCAAGTCGCGGCCGATGCGCTGTTGTTCGTTGCTGGTGATCTCGAGCACTTCGCGTTCGAGATTCTTTTGGGCCGAGATGTCGCGGGCGATGATTGAAACGCCGACGCGGCGGCCGTTCGCATCTTCCAGCGGCGAGATCGACTGCAAAACGTGGATCGGCCGCCCGTCCTTGCGGACGCGGATTGCTTCCACCGCGTGCTCGGGGGGCGATTCGCCGCGCTCGATCTGCCGGATGATTTCTTGTTCGTCTCCGTCGCGCTGGGAAGGGATGAGCAATCGACTCTCGCGACTGACGGCCTCGAGCTCGGCGAATCCGAAGACCTGCTCGGCGCCGCGGTTCCAGCTGGTGATGTGGCCGTCGAAGGTTTGGCTGAAGATGGCGTCGTCCGAATCCTGCACGATGGCCGCCAGCCGCGCCGCGCCTCTTCAGTCCGCACTTGTTCGCGCCGCGCGAGGTTATACGTGTAATACATCAGGAGCAGCGAGATGAGCATGGCGAGCACGCAGGCGACGACCACGCTGCCGACACTGGTGAATTCGATCGACGTGCCGAAGAGCCCGAAGCGGGGATCCGACTCGTAGAGACCGTTCTTGGAGCGATAGACGGCGAGCACCCAGTCTTGGCCGCCTCTCAGTCCCCAGAACGACCCCAGCATTTCCTGTCCGGTCGGCGCCAGAAACTCACCGGTGTAACGGATGGGGCGACCCGATAGCGCCGAAAATCCGAGCTTTTCCCGCGCGGCGACGACCATGCCGCGCACGTTGGTTTCGGATGACGCCGGATCGGGAGTCGCCCGTTGCGCGCCGATATTCAGAATGACGTCCATGTTCCGGTTGTCGACGATCACGAAGTTTTCGTCCGGCGCCGGAATCCAATGTCCAGCCTGCAGCCAGAGCTCGAGCACCGCCTTACGAACCTGCTCGACATCCAATTTGCGCGGCCCGTTCGCGGCCGGCTTGGTGTTCATATCGACGGCGCCAGCGAGCATCCGCACTTCGGTCTTGGTCGTTTGCAAGTAGCGTTGGCGGGCCTCTTCTCGGGTCTGTAAGAAGCTGCTGATCACCAGCCCCACGGTGAGGGCAAACGCACCCACGCCGACGAGAAACGCCGCCAGCGGGAGCGATCGGCGCCGTCCGAGCACTTGCGTCGACAGCGCCAGCCACGGCCCGCGTGAAAATGCACTCGCGTCCCGCCCGGTTCCGCGGTCCGTCGGGGGGAGGCCATTTTCGGAGGACATTGAGCGAACTCGTCGGCGGCGCTTCGGGAATGCGGCAGAATCGCGCGCAGTCTGCGAGCGCGGGCTTGCCTCCGGCTTGGCAAGGGCTCGTGGCCGCACAATTCATCATCGCCCCGAAGTGCGGCGCTTGCAACGTCGTTCGCGGAGTTGGACCTCGGACTTGGACTGACGGCCGATTCCGGGAAATCAAACCTTCCGCAGGAACGAAACGCGGCCGGTCGGCACCCATTCGACGACGAAAATGTTTCCGCTGTGATCAAAACACGCGTCGTGGGGGTGGACGAAGCGGCCGGCTTGCCAGTCCTTGGGCGTGCTCCGCATCTTGAAGTTGTTGGCCAATACCTGCTTCGTCCAGTTCGGATCGTAGCCCAGGTGCGTGATGACCTTGTTGTCTTTGTCGAACAGGGACACGCGGGCGTGCAGGTCAGGAACCATCATCACGTCGCCCCGCAGATCGAAATGGGCGGGGAAGCTGACGTCGTGATCGAAGCTCAGGTGCTTGCCGTCGAGCGTGAAATACTGCAGCCGGGCGTTCGCCCGATCGGCCACGACCAGCGACGGCGTGCGGCCGGGACGGTCGTCGAGCCACAGGCCGTGCGGCGTTTTCATCTTGCCGGGTGCATCGCCGAAGCCGCCCCACGTGCGGACCCAGTGGGCTTCCTTGTCGTATTGATGGATGTAACTCGAACCGTAGCCATCGCCGATGTAGAAGCCGCCGTCGGCCGCGAAGGCGACATTGGTCGGACTGTACTTGTTGTTGCCGGTGTAAACGTTCGGCTCTTCGGGCGTCCACTTCACCCAGACGTGTTCGCCCTTCAGGGTTGTTCTTGGCGACGATGCCGTGCTGCACATCACAGAGATAGAGGAATTCCTCGTTCCCCTCCTTGCGCAGATCGATGCCGTGGCCGCCCCGGTGGAATTCCTTGCCGAAGGAGCGGACGAATTTCCCCTGGGGATCAAAGACCACGATCGCGTCCATCGGCGTCTTGGCGTAGTTGCGATGCTTGATGTAAATGAAGCCCGCCCCGTCGACGGTCACGCCGTGCGTTTCACCCCAGACGATGTGGCTGGGCAGCTCGCCCCACGTGTGGCTGACCACCTCGAATTGCTGCTCGCCGGTCCCCAGCATCGGCGATTTGCTGCCGGCCTTATCGGTGGCGCGGAGGATCGTCGGTGCCGCGGCTGCGACGAACGTCGCCGCACCGGCCGTTTTGAGGAAGCTGCGGCGAGAGGGGGAAGTCGACGATTTGCGGGCAGGGGAGTTAGCCATGGCGGGCTCGCTGAATGTGGACGGAGGGAGGAAAGCGCAACGCGGTTGATGATAGCCCCCGGTTGCTCGCCGCCACAATTCAGCCGCGAAGCTCGTCCCGCTCAGGTCAGGCTGCCGCGTTTAGTAGATGTCGTCGGGCAGAGCCTTGGCGACTTTCGGCGGCGGGCTGAGCGGGTCGGTGCCCAAAATCAGCGGTCCGGGAGCTGACGAGCGAGCGTTGCTATCGAAGGAGACGGGCGGATCGTTAAACGCTGTTTCCGGGTAGAAAATTCCCGGGCGCATCGTCAGGGCGGAAAGCCCGCCATCGACCGGGGGCGGCGGCGGATCCATTCCGTAGAGTTGCCGCTGGTAGCTGCTGCTGAAGCCGGCCGGCAGCTGGTAGCTGGGGATGATGCATCCCGCCGACAGGCACGCGGTCGCCAATCCGGCCACAACCAATCGCCCGAAATGTCCCCTCATCCGGCAATCTCCCCCCAGAGACCGTCATTGGGAATATCGGCAGAATCACTCAGCGGCCGGCGCAAAAAAAGGACCACCCGACTCGGCGAGTGGCCCTTTGATCGTTGAACCTTGTGACGCGATCACTTGGCGGCGGCAAATCTCTTTGCCACTTCGCCCCAGTTCACCACGTTCCAATACGCGGTGATGTAGTCAGGCCGGCGGTTTTGGTATTTCAGGTAATATGCGTGCTCCCAGACGTCGAGCCCCAGAATCGGCGTGCGACCTTCGGAGAGCGGCGTGTCCTGATTGGGCGAGCTCTCGACGACGAGCTTGCCCTTGTCGACCGACAGCCAAGCCCAGCCGCTGCCGAAGCGCGTCGCCGCCGCCTTGGCGAACTGCTCGCGGAACGTGGCCACGCTGCCGAACGTGCTGGTGATGGCCTGGCCCAGATCGCCCGACGGATCGCCGCCCGCTTTCGGGTCCAAGATCGTCCAAAACAGGCTGTGGTTGGCGTGGCCTCCGCCGTTATTCCGCACCGCGGTACGGATGTCTTCCGGAACGGACGACAGCTCGCGCATCAACTGGTCGATCGGCTTGTTGGCCAGGTTGGGATGCTTCTCGAGGGCCGCGTTCACATTGTTGATGTAAGCCTGGTGGTGCTTGGTGCGGTGGATGTTCATGGTCTGCGCGTCGATGTGCGGCTCGAGCGCGTTCTCGGGGTAGGGAAGATCGGGAAGCGTGTAGGCCATGTGAGGATCTCCTTCAACCGTCGTGTGCCGTGAATGCCCAGACAAAGCTGATGCCGAACACAAAGCTGCGAAAGCCGGCAATGCTCAAGACCGTCAACAACGTGCGGTCGGACACTGGGTGCGGTCGGATACTGGCCGGCCAGTGGTATTCTAGCGCTTCTGGACGGTCTCACAACCATGGGCGTGCAACCAACATTCCGTGCAACCAAAAAAAGAACGAGCCACCGAAAGCGATGGCTCGTTCTGTGCGTTGGTCGACGCGGGCTCGATTTGTGACTCGGTCACTTACCCGTTAGGGAGCGGAGGGACCAGGGATATTTGGCCGAGTCGTAAACGACCTTCGACAGGCCGGCCCTGCGGGAAGCCGGATTGCCGGTGCGGGCGTCCAGAGCCACGCCAACCTTCGCACTGCGGACACTTGTCAGGTGTTTGGGTGTCAGGAATCCGGGAACCGATCGGCGAAGCGATCAATTCTCGACGTGAAAGGGAGTTTGCGCGTGGGCCAGATCGAGGTCGCTGACCTCGGGCCGGGCTTCTTCGACGGGACTGGCAGAGTTGTTGGCCGCCTCCACCTCTTGGGCGTGGCGTTCTTTCGCGGTGCGGAACCGGCGTCGAGCGGAAGATTCGCCCGCGGGCCGATCGTCCGAATGGGTTTGCTGAGCGGGAACAGCAGCCGGGGCGACGACAGTCGCACCCGAATTTGACGTGGAGCGGGCCGTCGCTTGCCAGCCGGCGCTGACCAGTCGCTGACGACCTTCCCGTTGCAAAGCCGCCGCCTGGGTCGGGTTGGCCGATGCGTTGTTCACGGGGTCGTTCGCGGCGGAAGATGTCGGCTGGGCCTGCTCGCCGCGGACGCTGAACGCCCGGCGATCGACGGGCGACGGCGCCTCGGGCTCCTCCGTGCGGGGGAACGGACGAGCGACGCGGCTGGTGGGCGCCGGATCGCCCGGATCAGACGCGGCGTCCGGGCTCTGTGAGCGAATGACCGGCTGGCGGCCGTGAGTGTCCGCCTGGGCCACCATCTGGCCGCGGGGCATCTCGAGCTCGGGGCTGCCCTGTGTCACCCATTCGCTCCAGTGCCGCTCGAGCGAGGCGACGTCGTCGAGGCCGTAGTAGGTGTGGATGGCGTAGTTCCAATCCCGATCGTGAGCATCCTGCAGGAACCGCAGGTAGCGCTCTTTGCCGCCCGACTGCACGAGGTAGTCGGCCAGCGAGTAACCCTCGGCATACAGCGTCAGGACGCTCTGCATGTCGCTGGGATATTCCTTCATGGCGATCAGCTGCGGCAGCGGAATCCGCTGCGGCGTGTGGAAGACTTGGCGCAGCAGCATCAACTGGCGGCGACGCTCCGATTCGTGTTCGACCAGCGACGCGGCGCCTTCATCGGCCCAGCGGGGCAGCGGGCGGCGAAAGTGGCTGGCGAAAATCGTATGGCTGACTTCGTGCGGAATCACGCTGTCGAGGATGCGTTCGGCGGTCCCCTGGACTCGCATGTTCCAGTTAAAGACCTGGCCGGCCGCGAAGGTGAACGTCGTCGCGCCACCCGCTCCGACCTGTCCGACCTGGGTGATCGTCACCTGGCAAGGACGATACCAGCGGGGCAATTCATGACCGAGCCATTCGTGCGCCAGCAGCGCTCGAAAGCGTTCCGCGGTGTCGCCAACCTGCTGGGCAAACTCTGCACTCGGCGCATTGACGACGAAGTTCGGCGTCGCGTACGAGTAGCCGGCTGCCAGCGAAGAGGAGGCGGTGAGAAGCAGAAGGGCGGGAACAAACACGGCCAGGCGCAAATGCCGAGCATCCATGCGAGTATCTCTTCCCTGAGATCGTTTCCCAAACAGAAGCGGCGAATTCCATTCGTCCGCCAACCGGCAGATCCAGCCGATTGGTAAGGCAGGGAGCAAAGTTTAAACCATTTGCCCAAAACTCGCACAGGGAAATCTTTAACCGAGGCGGAAAACGCCGTAAGTGTCCCGCTGGCAATTCATTACGAAATTCGCGGCTTCGAGGTCCGGTCTCGTCCTCCGAATCTCGCGACCGCACGTGCCTGTAATTCTTACAAGGACTGCCTCCCTCTTCGGCTAAAGGTTTTGACCGGTGGCGAGTGTCGCTCCCCTTCTTGGCGTCCGTTTCTCGCGCACCCGGGCGACAAAAAAAGCGACCCATTTCGGGGTCGCTCGGAGACTGCCTGCGATCAGCCACTCGGGCCCTAGACAGCCATGACGGGCGTGGCGCTCCAGGTGCCGGAGCCGGAAATGGTCACTCCGCCGCCGACGTCGGTGGACGGGATGGTCCAGGTGCCGTTGAGCACGTTACCCGACGCCGTCGGCATGCCGGTGCCGGCCAGCGTGATCGTCACGGTCACACTATTGTCGGTGAAGGTCGCCGTTCCCGTGATGTTGCCATCGAAATCGATGGTGCCCGTGCCGGTCGCTGGGACTCCGGGGGCCGAGAAGCTCACGGTGCCGTTGGAGATCGTCACGTCGACCGTGTTATTGCTGAGAAGGCTGCCGGGGATCGGGTTGTTGGTGATCGTGCCGTTGTCGTTCTCCGTCACGTTGCCGACGGCAGTGCCGGCGTAGGAGCCGTCGAGGACCAGGACGCTTTCCAACGTATAGGTGCCGCTGCCCGTAACGAAGATGCCGCCGGGAAGGTTGGCCTTGAAGCTCCAGGCACCGCTGCCGTTTACTCCCTGCAGGCCGCGGGAGGTCGGTCCGGAGGCTGCGACTGTGATCGTCACGCCGTCCTCGACGAAGGTGGCCGTGCTGGTCACGCGGCCGGTCACATTAATCGAGCCCGACACCGAGGTAAGCCCGCTGTCGCTGGGGAAGGTGGTGGTGATCACGCCGTTGCTGATCGCGGCCGTGAACGTGCCCGGCGAGACCGGCGTCGTCGAGATCGAGCCATTTGTGTTGGTGGTGATCGTACCCTGGTAGGTGCCGGCGTAGTTGCCGTCGAAGTTGCTCAGGATCTGCGGAGCGCTGGCTGTCCACGTTCCGCTGCCCGTCGCCGTGACGCCGCCGCCGAGGTTGACCGAGAAGCTCCAATTACCGGTCGCGTACGTCTGAACGGCGTTGACGTTCGTGATGTTACCCGTGACCGTAACCGGCACCGTGGTGCTTTGATACGGTGCTTCGACGGTGCCGGAAATGGCCCGGCCCACCGTCACCGTTCCCGTGCCGTTGCCGGCAGGCGTGGTAAACGTGATGGCGCCGTTATTGATCGCCATCGAAAACGCCGTCGAGGTGACGGCGGACTTCGTGACGCTGCCGTTATTGTTGACGGTGATCTGGCCGGAGTAGCTGCCGGTGAAGTTTCCGTTGAGGATCGCCAGCGTCGCCGCGGACAACAGCGTCCGTTCCTCGAGATTTTCGACAGCGGGGCAATTCGGCGAGAGGACCATCCGAGCGCGCGAACGAGCGCGGGGACGAGAGCGCAATAACGTAAGCATCTGCGGCACCATCGTGTCACCTCCGGTTGACGTCGTGTGATGGATGAAACGCTTGGCCCGCAGTGCCAAATCGCGACGGGGCTGCGTGAGAGATTAAAGAACGCAGCGCGGCCGCGTGGCACGGGCATGATAACCACGGCGCACGGCGCGTCAAAGACATCCGGCGGCGAAATTTACAATCCGTTTGCGATTGGTTGTCGGGGACCAGTGAACAGAAGTTATTCAGCGCCCTTCGCATTCGTTTCGCGGTGAGCAGGGCACGCAGGTCCCGTGGGCCTTGTCTGCGCGCTTGATCCGTATCTGTGCGCGGGCGTTTGCGAGCCGGCCGCTTACTCGATGACGTCGGCCAGCTTCGAGAGGCTCACCACTCCGTCTTTGCGGACGAACACCCGCTTGCGGTTGGCGTTGACGCCGTGACGCTTGGCGTCCAGCACATAGAGCTCGCGACTGGTGGTGGTGTCACGCAGGTCGTGGACGTCGGCGTTTTCGAGAATGTAGTGGTGCGCGTCGCTGCCAGTCAGCGTGCCGATGATGACATATTGACTGGCCAGGTCGAGCACGACCTCGCGCCCTTCAGCCGCTCCCAGGGATGAGTCGGATTCCATCGCGCTTGCGAGTCCTAGTGGCTGCCGGCCTGAAGGCAGGCGGAACGCGAAGGGCCAACGTGAAGAGCGACGGTGCAGAAAACTGAGCGGCCGGTCACGCGCGGCTCTCGCGGGGCCCGTCACATGCTACGGAACAAAACGGTACTTGCCGCGGCTGTCGACGGCAATGCCGCGAAGCTGTTCCGCGCCTCCCTCGTACTCGAAGGCGATGGTGTGGATCACCGTTTTATGCTCGGTGTTGAAGCGCTTGGCCGTGCTGCGGGTCGTCTCGGGGATCTCGCCGTCGGTCAGAAAATAGATCACCTGGGGCTTCAGCTTGAGCGCCCGTTCGATGGCGTCCTCGGGCGCAGTGTCTCCCTCGGGGTGAAACGCGTGAATCCACTTGGTCGCTTTGGCCCGGTTGCCGCTGGTCGCCGGCAAGAGTTTGGCAATCCGCTGCTCGAACAGCGGGAACGTGGCGCCGTTGTAGAAGAAGATGAAGAACTTCTGCGACGGCTGCAGCAAGGTCAGCGAGTGGGTCAATTCCTCGACGGCGCGGTCGAAGCGGTGACCCTCCATGCTCCCCGACATGTCGACGATGAACACGACCGAATCGGCTCGCGCGTGGGTGCCGAAGAAGCCGACCCCTTTGCCGCTGCCGCCGCCCGCGGCGCCGAGCGACGCGATGGCATCGAAGCTGCCTTTGCCCGTGCCGCTCCCCGAACCCGAACCGGCCGCCATCGCGCCCTCGATGGCGGGGACGCCTTCGGCGACCGAGGTCAGTGACTTTTCGATATCGCGGCCGGTCCCCGGATCAGGACTGCCGATCGTCACGCTGTCGAGCAGGTCGCCGGCGTCTCCGGCTTCATTGCCGATGCCGCCGTCGATCGACGTGCCGCTGCCGATCGACCGCACCGGGATTAACAGCGCGGCCAGGACCAGCAGCATCAGCAGGTGGAACATCAGCGAAACGCCGGCCGCGTTCCATTGCGAGCGCGTCGGCAGAGGAATCGCCGCCTGCGGGTTGGCAGCCGCGGCCGCCGGGGAGTGAGGCGCCGGCTCGAGCGCCGCGTCGGGAGGAGCGATCGGCGGTAGCGGGCCCGTTCGAACCACTTGCGTGCCGGCGATGCTCATAGTGTCGTGCTGTGCAGAATGCGTCGGACTTCCCCCGGCGCGACGATCGCGACCGCGCGCCGCCCGGGGTTTCAATTCAACTTCGTTGCCAAGGTCCGGCCCGGAAAACCAATTCTACCGCGCCAAACCGATCCGGGCAGGCCTCAGGTAAAAAAGTGCCGGACCGACGTGGGACGAAACGACACCCAGACGGGCCAATTACCGCTTGGCCGCCGCGGTTCCTGCGCTTTGTGGCACGACCGGCCTGAATCCACAGGTTGGGTGCCATGCCCACGGCTCGGCGTGGGCATGCATTGCGGGACATGCCCACCCAAAGCTGTGGGCATGGCACCCATCATTTCATTCCAGGCCGGTCCATCCACTAGTAATCCATCGATCAAGGCCGCCTTTCCCCGCAGTCAATTCGGCTGGCGCCGGTCGACCCGCGCCATGCCTAAACCCCCGTGTTGCCCGAGGGATTCGAAACGCCAGCCAATCCCAGATGAAGGAATTTGAATCGTATTGACCGGGCCTCCGAAGCGGACTATTGTTCCGGCCCCTTCAAGTTCCCTCGTCTGCCGATTCCATTCCCCCGATACAGCCGCATTGTCTCCAGCGGGAGCCTCGACTGATGAGATTCCGCGCATTCCCCCGTTTCTGTCTACATACGCTCTATACGCAGCGCCGGCCCTGGCATCCACTGGGTTTCGCGGGCTCCATCGCGGCCCTGGTCGCGTTTCTCGGCCCGTTCGCGAGCCTGCGGGCCGACGATCCGCTGCTGAAACAACTCTTCGACCGGCAGGCGGCGGCCGCCGTCGAGCAGGCCAAATCGCCCCACAAAGCGCCGACTGCCCCGGAGGGATCGCATATCCTCGTCCTGGCCGACGGTCGCGTGATCGACGGGGCCATTCGCGGCGACTTGCACGGCTATCGCGTGGAGACGCCGGAATCCAGCATGTTTTTCAGCTTCGACCAGGTGCAGCTCGTCGCCCGCGATCGACACGAAGCCTACGAAAAAATGTGTGCCACCGAGCCAACGACGACGCCCGTGCGGCGCGACATTCGGCTGGGGCGGTGGTGCCTGGAAAACCGACTGCCGGGTGAAGCCGCGTTTCATCTGCGCAAGGTGCTCGAATTCGATCCGGCAAACCAAGAGGCCAAGGCCTTGCTGACGCGATTGCAGGCCGCACAAACGATACCCGGAGGGTTCGTTCAGGTTCGCGGCGTGACCGAACACGTGGCCCCCGACGCCAAGGTGGTCGAATCGCTGGCGCGGCTCTCGCCCGCCCGGGTGAAAGAATTCGTGATCGGCGTGCAGCCGATTCTGCTGGCGCGATGCGGCAGCCTCCGCTGTCACGGCGGACCGACGAATACGTCGTTTCATCTCGATCGCGTGCATCTGGCTGCCGGCGGCAACCGGCAGATCACCGGCCGCAACCTCGACGCCGTGCTGCAACTCGTCGATCCGCAATATGCCCGCCGCAGTCTGCTCTTGGCGAAGGCGGCCGAAGCGCACGGCGGAGCGCTGCACGCTCCGTTGGCCGGCGGCGCCTCGGACGTGCAGAAGGCGCGGCTCGTCGCCTGGCTCACCGGCGTGGGCCCCGAGCTGACCCGCATGAATCGGGACGACGCGGCGCGGCGGTCGGTCGAGAAAATCGCGCAAGCCGGCAGACCCGAGTCGCACCGCGATCCGCTCGTTATCCCCGCGTCGAACACTGTCTCGGCATTGAACAACGTCCCGCCAAACGCCAGCGGTGTCGATCCCAGCATGATCCAGCCCGCGGCCTCGCTGCCGCGCGCCGCCGCAGCGAGCTCCGGCTCCAAGCCAGCCAACGCCGGTTCCGGCAACTCGAGCAACGACTTGGGTCCGCTCACCGATCCCTTCGATCCGGCTCAATTCAACCGCGGCAAATAGCGCCCGGGTAAATATTGCGCCCGGAAGATAGCGCCGCTCAGCAGCACCACTGCTCGATGCAGCGGGCGTAGAGGTCGGTCCCTCGCTCGAGCTGCTTCAAGTCGATCCATTCGTCGAACGTATGGCCCTGCGCGATGTTACCCGGCCCGATGACGATCAGTTTTTTGAGCGACGTATACTGCGTGCCGTCCGTGCCATAGCAGACCGTGCGGGCCGTCGTCTTGTCGGCCAGCTTGAGCATCTGCGTGACGAACTCGGAGTGGACGTCGATTTCCAGCGGCGGCGCAGCCCACAACGCCTCGAACTCGAGGCCGCAACGTTCGGCGGCCGCCCGCGACCGGTCGACCCAGAGCTGCGGCTGCTGGTTGGGCATGGGGCGGAAATAAACCGTGCAGACGCTCTGCGGCGGCGTAATGTTCACCGCCCGCGTGTGGTCGTTGATGCCGATGTTCCAGCTGATCGTCGGCGGATCGAAGCGCAGGTCCTGCCAGGCCGGATCGCGCTCGGTCTCGTCGTGGAGGGCTTTCATCTCGACGAGAAAGGGGATCATCGCCAAGTTCGCGTTGATTCCGTCGCGAGAGCTGGAGTGCGCGGCTCGCCCGCGCGCCGTCGCGCGGAAGCCCCATGTTCCCTTGTGGGCGTAGACGACTTCCAGCTCGGTCGGCTCGCCGACAATCCCGCAGGCCGCCGAGTCGACCATCTGGCGAAAGAGCACGGAGCGCTTCGCCACTTCAGTCGCGCCGATGTAGCCAACTTCTTCGTCGGCCGTGCCCGTGATGTAGAGCGGTGCTCGTTGCTGTTGCCGGGACACGCCGGCCGCCGCGGCGAGAATGCAGCCGAGCGAGCCCTTCATATCGCAGCTGCCCCGGCCATAAAGACGGCCGTCCTTCACCGTGGGAGTGAAGGGGCCGTGCTCGGAGCTGAACCAAGTGTCGGCCGGCACCACGTCGGTGTGGGCAAAGTAGGCCAGGCCGCCCGCACCGTCGCCGCGTTTGCCGACCACGTTCGACTTCTTCACGCCGGCCGCGTCGACGTAATCGATCCGCTCGGTCTCAAAGTCGAGTCCCTTGAGCACGCGCTCGAGGTGATCGGTGACGTCGACGTTCGAGGTCGCGCTGATCGAGCCGAAGGAGACGAGGTCGCGGGTATAGTCCAAGGCGTTCATGGCGGCACCTCGATCGCGAACCTGACCGGCGCGGAAAAACGACACTGGATAAAAGACAACACGGCATAAAAGACAACACTGGCGGGACGAGCCGCCAGTGTTGTGGAGAAAACGCGCTATTGGCCGCCGGCTTACCGGCTGCTGAGCCTGGTCGACGGCAGGGCGGCTCCGGTCTTGGGGTTGATATCGAGATTCAGATGTTCGCCGGCCACGGTGTAGAAGAGGAAGCCGTACATCATTTCGTTGATGGTTTGGTCCCCTTCCCGGACCGTCTTCTTTGGGTCGGGATTGAATGGGTTGAACGTCGAGTTGTCGTAGTGCGCGATGACCTCGAACTTCGTCCCCTTGGGAAACTTTCGCACGCCGTCGGCCCAGGCATAGCCGATCTGCCAGTCGAAGCTGTAATTGGGGACGACGAGCAGCGTTTCGGTCTTGCCATTGGGGTAGTGGGCTAAATAAGTCATATCGGTGCCGCGGACGTGCATGTGAGTGAACAGCCCGGCGCCGACGATATCATGCTTGGTCTGCCAGCTCTCGGTGATGGTGTAGTGCGGATCGCCGGGAGCGATCGCAAAGTTGTGGTTGGAAATCCGCTCGAGGTGCAGCTCTTTCTGAACCTTCTCGCGCGGATAGTGGAAGCCGACCGAAATCCGGCACTTCTCCGGGTGGCCGTTCGTCGTGAAGTGAATTTGCAAGAGCGGGATGTAGGCCTTCGGGCCGCGAATGGCCGTGCCGTCACGCAGTTCGGTCGGGATGCCGCCCGGCACCTTGCCCGTCACGAAGATCGCATTTTTCACCTTGTCGCCGAACATCGGGATGAAGATCAGGTTGCAGTGGTGGACGACCTTGGGGTTGTCCGGCAGGATTTGAATCTTGTCGATCCAAGTGTCGTCCGGAAAGACATAGTTGAGCGGCTCGTAGCGATAGGCCACGAATCCCTCGGTCGGGATGTCGTGCAGCTTGGACTTCAAGATCAGGTCGGGCTTGCCGATCAACCAACCTTCGCCCTCGACCTTGCGCAGCGGAACAGGCGTGGCGTCCGCGGCCGATACGCCCCGGGGCATGCCGGTCCGCACCCAGGAGACGATCGTATCGATCTCGTCGCTCGACATGCCGCGGTGATTTGCGAAGTCGTCGTGGGCCGCGCTCGCGTACCAGGGCGGCATCGACTGGTCGCTCACGACCTCGGCCATCGCCTGTCCCTGCTTCTTCGCATCTTCATAGGACAAGAGTGAGAAGGGCGCCTCGGTCTCCGGCTGGTGGCAGGCCACGCAGTGCTTCCGCAACAGCGGCACGATGTCCTTGTGATAGGTCACGCCCGCCTTGACCGGGGTCGACGACTTGGTAATCAGGCATCCATCGACCGACGTCTCCGCCACCGGCACCGGCTTGCCCGCCAGTACAGCCTCGATGGCGTTTTCGAGATCGTCGTGCGCCACGTGGTTGGCTTCGCCGGCAAAGCGGTACTGATCGTCGATGTGCCCGCGATAGACCAGCGTGTGATCGCCGCTCAGCACGACCACTTCCGGCGTCCGTGTGACGCCCAACGCGGCGACCGATTCGCCGTTGATGTCCTTCACAGTGGGGAAGGCCAGGTCGAACCCGACGGCGTGGGCCGCCATCTCGCGGATCGAATCGCCCGGATTAACGTTGAGCGACACGAACTGCACGCCCTTGGCGCGGTACTTCTCGTCGAGCCTCTTCAGCTTGGGCAGGTACTTTTGCACGAGCGGACAAGTCGTGCTGGTGCACACGATGACGTAGGCTTTCTTGCCCGACAGGTCGGCCAGCGACCGCGGCAAGTAGCGAATGTCTTTGAAGGCCAGCTTGCCGACATTCTGCCCGATGCGGACCGTCGCCTCGGCGGCCGTGGCAAGCGGGACCGCCGCACCCAGAAGTAGCACCGTTCCGAGAGCTAACCGCCGCACGAAGCGCTCGTTCATTGCTGGTTCCTAAGTGTCGCGGCGGCGAATGCGCCGCGAATCAGTTGAAGGTCCGGGCCTGGACTCGCCGCCCACCGAGGAGCCGGCCGGATTCTTAGCGGAAAGGCAGCGTCCGATTGTACACGACGCCGTGTGGGAGATCGACCGGATCTCCCCGGCGGACCTATAATCTTCCCACCGGCTGCGGACCGTGCAACGTCGTTCGACTTTTCAGGCGACCTTCCATGGATGCTCCCCCTCTTCTCACTGCCGAGGGTTTTGCCGAACTAGTCGGCTCCGAGGACTTTGAGTTCCAACGGGCCGAGTTGGTGCGGGGCGAGATCCAGGTTTTGGAGGCTCCGGATCTGCTGCACGGGGCGGTCGTGTTCAATCTGTCCAAGGCCCTGGCCGCCTATCTGCAGCAGGCGCCGGACGAAAAAGGTTACGCGGCTTTCGAGATCGGCCTGATCGTCGCCCGCGGACCCGACACCGTTCGCCGGGCGCCAGTCAGTTTCTTTGTTGGCGGCGAGCGGTTTGCCGAATTGGAGCGGGCCGTGACGCAGACCCGGCCGGCCCTCGTGGTCGAGATCGGCTCGACCAACGACCGCCGGCGGGCCATGCGCGACCGGATCGAGTCCTATCTCAACTGGGGTGTGCGGACGGTGTGGATGGCCGACACGATCGACAAGTCGGTCCACTGCGTCCGCGCCGGACAGCCGCCGCGGATCATCGCCGGCGGTCAGTCGATCCCGGGCAGTCCGGTCTTCTCGGATCTCAAGATCAGCGTCGAGTCGCTCTTCAAGATGCCGGAATAATATCCGGCGGCGCGCTGCGGCTTTCCGCGACGCTCCTTACATCCACAGATGCACGCGCTGCAACAGTGACGGCGGGAACCGCCGCTCGACGGCCGCCCGCACTTGTCGCTCGTGGTAGCGCGTGCTGAAGTGCGACAGGATGATCAGTTCGTTCTGGAACCGATCGGCCCGCTCGAGGATGTCGTCCAAGTGCGTGTGGCCGAACTTGTGGATCTTTTCCTTGCGATGCTCGGGGCGGAAGAAAGTCATCTCCGTAATCAGCACGGTCGCTTCGTAGAGCGGCGGATAATTGTCGAGGCCAGCGGGCGCGCTGTCGCCCACGTAGCACAAGAGAGGCACCCGCACCTCCTGCGTCACCTCCGTGCCGGCCAGCCGCAGCTCGCGAATCTCTTCGCCGCCGCGACCCTGGTATTCGGGCTTGAGTTTCTTGCGGCGATCCCAGACGACGTAGCCCAGCGAGGGAACCGTGTGCTTGGTGGCGAACGCGGTGACCACGTGCTCGCGAGAGAGCTCGATCTCGTCACCCGGTTTCACGCCCACCAGATCAACAACCATTCGCCCGCGGTCGAGCCGCTGCCAGACGTGCAGCAGTCGCTGGACGTTCTCCACTGCTTCGATCGGCAGGTAAACGCGGGGCGGCTCCATCTTCATCATCCGCCGCCGCGCCACGTACACCGGGATCGACGCCAGGTGATCGAGGTGCGAATGGGTGACGAAGAACGTCGGCGTTCCGGTAAACGACCAGGGGCTGCCCCCCAGCTCGAAGCCGATCTTCAGCTCCTGGATTCGCCAATAGCTCTGGACCGCGGCCCGTGAATAGCCCTCGATCGTGAGTCCCTTGAACGGGAGCGTTTTGACGGGAAGGTTTTCGATCATCGGATCAGGCGACGGCCATCGGCTTGCCAGTTGTGGCGACGGCCACGGGCTTGCCAGTTGTGATGCTCTTGGCTTCAGCATAACAGAGTCGCAGCGCGTCGCGGGCCAGCGCCCCGCTCAAGAGTTGCGGCTCGGTTTTCTTCCGCACGGCATCGACGGCTGTTTGCAATTCCGCTGTAAAGGCCGCGCACCATTCTTTGCCGCTTTTGAGGACGGGCACAGTCGCTTTGCCGTCGTTGGTGATCAACGTCAGCGGGCGTTCGACCTGCCACTCGCCCCCAATAGTCCCTGCGGCAAACAGGATCGTCGCCTTCTCAAAGTAGATCTCGAAGCCGTGCGCGAACTGGAGGCCGGCGGCCGCGATGCCTCCGCTGACGCAGCTCACGGCGAGCTGCGGATCCGCATAGACATATTGTGTGTGCACGTGGTTCACGAGGCCTTCGGAAACCACTCCCCGCGAGAAGACTTTTTGCGGCAGGCCGCAGAGCAGGGCGATGAAGTGATTGTCGTGAATGTGCAGATCGATGCCCCAGCCTCCCAGGCGCGAAAATCTTCGATGTGCCGCGACCACTTGGGCGGAGCGATCACCCGCCGAAAGTGCGCCGCCAGTAGCCGTCCGTATTTGCCGGTCTGCCGGGCATTGAGCACGAACTGAAACTCGGCGTGAAACGGTAGCACCTGGGCCACCATCAGGGGCACGCCGGCCTTCTTGGC
Source organism: uncultured Planctomycetaceae bacterium (assembly GCA_963800135.1). Taxonomy (GTDB): domain Bacteria; phylum Planctomycetota; class Planctomycetia; order Planctomycetales; family Planctomycetaceae; genus DASPSM01. The sequence goes on from CAWCZR010000009.1 coordinate 352,170, forward strand.
GGCCGCCACCATCCGGTCGGCCGCCTTGAGGTCGACGGCGATCGGCTTTTCCACCAGCGTGGGCTTGCCGGCCGCGAGAGACTCGAGGACGGCCGACTCGTGCAAACCGGTCGGCAGACACAGGTCGACCAGGTCGATGTCGGGATCGGCGAGCAGCTCCTGGTAGTCGGCGTACTTTTTGACCTTCGACAGATCGACCTTGCCGCCGCGAGGACCAAAGTTGCCCTGAATCGAAGTCCAATCGCCGGCGAGCTTCTTCTTATCACGGGTCGCGATTGCGGTGACGCGGGCTCCCTTGAGCCGTGCGCCGCCTCGAAATGGGTGTACCCCATGAACCCGACGCCGACGATCCCGATCCGCACCATCGCTCGATGACCCCGCCCAACGTGAACTGGAAGGTTTCTTAGCATTGTGAGGCGGCTAGTCGCCGTCAAGCAGGCAGCGAAGGCACCGCCCCGCGGTAATTTCGTTTCGTTCAGCCGGTGAAGCCAGCAAGCGTGCATCGGAAATGAGCAACTGGCCATGCTCAACAAGCGAGCACGCCGTTGGGGGCACGCAAGGGTTCGTCTCGGCAGTTTATCCGGTCATCCCAGTTTGACATTGCCGGCGTGCGTCATTGGCTTCGTGAAATGGCGTGGTTTTACGTAACTCCACTGGATTTTTTGCGATGCGGCTTGTTATCCTAATGACCACGTATTCGTTTTGATGACAACGAAAAGCGCACGAATTGACCGGCGCTTCGGACGTGTACCTGGCCGCGTGGCGACCACGAATCACATTCCACGCGATAGCCGGTGAGGGTGCATCAGGGAAGCTGCGGCAAAGCCGAACCAAGGAGAAGGCAATGCTAGTTCTGTCGCGCAAGACGGGCGAAAAGATCAGGATCGGCGATAACGTGACCGTGACGATCGTGCGAATCGGTCCCAACAACGTGCGTCTGGGCATCGACGCACCGCGCGATCTCAACATCGTCCGCGAAGAGCTCTGCTCGAACGAGCCAGTGCTCAATCAACCGCAAGTGACGTCCGACAACGGCATGGGCTCGTAACGTCGACGTTTGCAAACCCGTGACGACAATCCGGCGCAACGCCTGCGCGTGCCCGATGTTGCGACGCGTGCATTTGCCCGGCCGTTCCGCGCAATTCAGCCCGCAACCCGCGGCTCCGACCAACGGAAAAGGACTGGCCGAAAGCCAGTTACGTGTTTCGGGTCGAGCCGCGCGTCGATTCTTGTGACATCCCCCGGCGCGAAGTAGAATCGAATCAACGGTTGCTTAATTGAAGTCGCCCGCCGTCAGTGGTCCGACGGGACGCGCGATTCCCTCGCACTCAACCTGCAACCGAGTGAATGCGGAGCGCGCGCATGTTGCAGTTCAGCGGTCGAGGGAGCACGCATACCTGCGATGGTCTCACGCGCCGTGATTTTCTGCAGGCCGGCGCTCTCGGCGCCATTGGCCTGTCGCTCGTCGATTACGCGGCACTCAAAGCGGCCGGGGCCGTCTCGAAGGATTACGACGAGCGCTCCGTCATCATGATCTTCAACCTGGGCGCTCCCAGCCAGCTCGACGTCTTCGACATGAAGCCCGAGGCAGCGGCCGAAATCCGCGGCCCCTTCCGGCAGATCTCCACCGCCGCGCCCGAGATTGGGATCAGCGAGATCCTGCCCAAGCATGCCCGCATCGCTGACAAGTTCTCGCTCGTCCGCAGCTGCTATCACACGGCGGCGGCCGTGCACGACACGGGCCACCAGATGCTGCAGACGGGGCGGCTCTTCACGGGCGGCATCAACACGCCGCACGCCGGCTGCGTCCTCGCTTACTTGCGCGGGCGGCGGAGCGACCTGCCGGCCCACGTGCTCTTGCCTAAACCGATGGGACCGACCGGCGGCAACATGCCCCACGGTCAGGACGCCGGCTTCCTCGGGAAGTCGTACGATCCGTTCGTGCTCAATGCCGACCCGTCGCAGCCGCACTTTCAAGTTCCCGACCTGCTGCCGCCCAAAGAGATCGGCGAAGTCCGCCTGGCCCGCCGCCGCAAGCTGCGAGACCTGGTCGAGCACACGATCGATCACTTCGAGACGAGCCAGAACGAACAACTGCTCACGAGCAATTTCGACGCGGCCTTCCGCATCATGACTAGTCGCCAGGCGCGATCGGCCTTCGACCTCGAGCAAGAGCCCGAGTCGGTCCGCGACCGTTACGGCCGCAACCGCTTTGGCCAGTGTTGCCTGATGGCCCGTCGCTTGATCGAAGCCGGCGTGCGGTTCGTCACGGTCAACACGTTCCTCACCGTCTTCGACGAGATCACCTGGGACATTCACGGCACCAAGCCGTTCACGTCGATCGAAGGCATGCGCGACATCGTGGCGCCGATGTACGACCAAGCGTATAGCGCACTGATCGAGGACTTAAATCAGCGCGGCATGCTCGACAATACGCTGGTGTGCAACCTGGCCGAGTTCGGCCGCACGCCGCGCGTCAATCCGGCCGGCGGTCGCGATCACTGGCCGCAGTGCTGGACGAGTTACTTCGCTGGCGGCGGCGTGCAAGGTGGCCGCGTGGTCGGTCGCAGCGACGCGATCGGCGGTTACCCGGCCGAGCGTCCGGTCGCCCCGAACGAAGTGGTCGCCACGATTTTCCACAGCCTGGGATTGGATCTGGAAACCCAATTGCCCGGTCCCGCCGGCCGTCCGTTTGCCTTGGTCGATTCGGGCACGAAGCCCGTCACCGAACTGTTTTGATCCCGCCTCGATCTCGTCCCGCCGTTGCAGCTTGCCGAAAGGCAAACACCTCGATGAACCGCTTTAAAATCTCATCCGGAAGAAAGACGCTACTTCCGGGTGCCACTGGCGGCTTGCCCGCCAGTGTCTTATTCGAAGAAGCGCGGAAGCAGATCACTGGCGGACAAGCCGCCAGTGCCACCCCAATTCCATCGGTCTTACGCGAGGGGGCGTGTGCGGCGCTCTCGCGGTCCTTGTGTTGACCGCAGCCCTCATGGCACGCGGTGCAGAGCCTATCTCGCCCGCGACGGCCACTGCTGCCGGCGAGTCGCTGGCCATTTTGCCGCACACGATGGTTTTGCACGGTCCCAAGGCGCGGCAGGCCCTTGTCGTCGAGCGACGGCTGCAGGGCCGCTGGATCGGGCAGGCAACGCAAGGCGTGGTGTTCAACTCGAGCAACCCGAAGGTCGTGCGGGTGAGCAACTCCGTCGCGATTCCCGTCAGCGACGGCAAAGCGACGATTCAAGCCCGCTGGCACGAGCAGACCGCGCAAATCGAAGTGACCGTCGAGCGTCAAAAGATCGATGAGTCCTGGAGCTTTCGCAATCACGTCCAGTCGGTGCTGACGAAAGCCGGCTGCAACTCGGGGGCCTGCCACGGAGCGGCCGCGGGGAAGAACGGCTTTAAGTTGTCGCTCCGCGGTTACGATCCGCCAGCCGACTTCCTGGCGATCACGCGGCAAGCCGGCGGACGGCGGATCGTGCCGAGCGATCCGGGCCGCAGCCTGATCCTGCTCAAACCGTCGGGTGCGGTCCCGCACAAGGGCGGGCTGCGATTCCAGGTCGACTCGCACGAGTATCGCGTGCTGGCCGAATGGATCGCCGCCGGCCAGCCGGCGCCCACGCCGAGCGATCCGCGAATCGAACGTCTCGAAATTGTCCCCGAAGACACGGTGCTCAAAAAGGGGGACGAGCAACAAGTGTTGATCCTGGCCCATTTCAACGACGGCCACACCGAAGACGTGACCACCTGGGCCAAGTTCACGTCCACCAACCAAACCGTCTGCCAGGTGGACGACGTCGGCAAGGTGAAGATCACCGGCAACGGCGAAGGCTCGATCAGCGCCTGGTACCTGAGCAAAACCGTCTTGGGCACGGTGCAAGTGCCCTACGACACGCGGCTCGCCGCCGACACGTTTACCAAGGCCGACCGTCGCAACGTGATCGACGACCTGGTGCTGGCGAAGCTCGAGCGGCTGAACATTCCGCCATCGCCGATTTGCTCCGACGCCGACTATCTGCGTCGCGCGAGCCTCGACACCATCGGCCTCTTGCCGACGGTCGATCAGACGCGGGCTTTCCTCGCGGATCGTCGGCCCGACAAACGGGTGCGCCTGGCCGATGACCTGCTGACCCGCCCGGAGTTCGTCGATTACTGGTCGGCGAAGTGGTCCGACTTGCTGCTGGTGTCCGCCGCCCGCTTGCGGCCCAGCGGCGTGAAGGCCTTCTCCAAGTGGATCCGCAAGCGCGTGGCCGACGACGAGCCTTGGGACAAGTTCGTGCGCGAGATCGTCACGGCCCGCGGCAGCACGACGGAAAACGGGGCGGCCAACTTTTACGCCATGCACGAAGATCCGCAGGAGATGGCGGAAACCGTCTCGATGGCCTTCCTCGGCATGTCGATTCAGTGCGCTCACTGCCACGACCACCCGCTCGAGAAGTGGACCAACGACGACTATTACGGGATGGCCAACCTGTTCGCGCGCGTCCGCGGCAAGGACGGCAACGACAGTCGCATCATCTTCGTTGCCGATAGCGGTGACCTGATCCAGCCGCGGACCGGGCATCCTCAGTCTCCGCGGCCGCTCGACGCGGCGCCGATCGCCCTCTCGGCGACGGCCGATCGTCGCACCGTGTTGGCCGACTGGCTGACCGATTCAAAGAACCCGTACTTCAGCCGTTCGATCGTCAATCGCGTCTGGGCCAACTTTCTCGGGCGAGGGCTTGTCGAGGCGGTCGACGACATGCGGTTGACCAACCCGCCCAGCAACGCGCCCCTGTTGACGGCCCTCGCCGACGACTTGGCAAAAAATCGTTACGACCTGAAATCGCTGATGCGCAAGATCCTCATCTCCGCCACCTATCAACGCTCGAGCGCGACGCGGACCGGCAACGAGGGGGACGAGCGATTTTATTCGCGGTTCTTGCCGCGGCGCCTGAAGGCCGAAGTGTTGCTCGATGCGCTCTCGCAAGTCACCGGATCGCCCACGACATTCAAGGGACAGCCGGCCGGCACGCGGGCGCTCGCAGCTGGCCGACTCGGAGGCCGACTCGTACTTCCTCGGCGTGTTTGGCCGTCCGGAGAGATTGATCACGTGCGAGTGCGAGCGCTCCAACGAACCGAGCATGTCGCAGGTGCTGCACCTCACAAACGGCAACACGCTCAACGCCAAGATCGAGGCGAGCGGCAACCGCATCGATCATCTGCTGGCCGCGGACGATGGAACCGTCGTCGAAGATTTGTATCTGGCCGCCTTGTCGCGGTTGCCGACGGCGTCGGAGAGGCAGAAACTGACATCGGCCCTTGCTCAGGTGGAAGACAGCGATCGACTGCCGGCGCTTGCCGACGTCCAAAATCGCATTGCCGCGGCGCTGGCGATCAAGGAGCCCGCCGCACGTCAGCAAGCGGTCGCCGTCGTCGAAAAGCGGGTCCGCGAGATTCCAGCCGAATCGGTCCGCGCCCGCCGCAAAGCGATCGAGGATCTCTACTGGAGCGTGCTGAGCAGCAACGAGTTTCTGTTCAATCACTAAATCGGCAAGCGGCGAAGTTGAAGCAACCGAAATGAGCGTGCGCGATTCTGAGACAGTGGTGACGTGCCCCCTCACCCCCAGCCCCTCTCCCGCGAGGGGAGAGGGGAGAGAATCTGCGCGCGACGCTCGCGCAGCGTCCATCAGTGCCGCGCTCGCACTTGCCGTTCTCCTCACGGTTTCTGCCTCCGTGCCGGCCATCGCAGGAGAGACGCCTTCGAGTCGTGACGCGTCGTCCGCTCCCGATTACGCCCGCGACGTCGCGCCCATCTTTCGCAAATATTGCCTCGGCTGTCACAACGCACAGGAAGCGCAAGGCGGTTTGGTGCTCGAGAGTCACGCCCAGGTGTTGCACGGCGGCGAGCACGGCGCAATTCTCGTCGCGGGGAAAGCGACCGAGAGCCGCATGATTCGCCAGCTCGAGAAGAAGGCCGAGCCCGCCATGCCTCCGGAAGGCAACGTCGGGCCGAGCGTGGCGGAAATCGACGTCCTCAAAGCCTGGATTGCGGCCGGAGCGAAGAATTCGACCGGCGGGGCCGGCTCCGCCTTGGCGTTGACGGTTCCTCGCATCGAGCCCAAGGGCAAGCCGCGGCGGCCGATTCATGCGCTGGCCTATTCGCCCGACGGACGGTTCCTCGCCGTGGCCCGTTATCGCAGCGTGACTATTCTCTCGGCGTCGACGCGCACCCCCGTGCAGAAACTGACGGAACTGGCGGGGAGCGCGAACGCGGTGGGCTTCTCCGCCGACGGGTCGCTGCTCTTCGCCGCTGCGGGCGAAGCCGGCTTGTTCGGCGAGCTGACGCTGTGGAGCACGGCCGATTGGTCGCGCCAGCTCACTCTCCGCGGTCATCGCGACGCACTTTTGAGCGCGGCGATCAGCCCGGACGGCAAGCTGGCGGCGACGGGCAGCTACGATCAATCGATCCGCTTGTGGGACACGTCCACCGGCAAGGAGCTGCGCGTGTTGAACGGGCACAACGGGCCCGTCTTCGACGTCGCCTTCGATCCCACCGGACGCCTCCTGGCCAGTGCCAGCGGCGATCGCACGGTGAAGTTGTGGGACGTGTCCCGTGGCGAGCGGCTCGACACCTTCAGCCAGCCGCTGAAGGAACAGTACGCCGTCGCGTTCATGCCCGACGGCCGCCACGTGGTTGCCGGCGGTGTCGACAGCCGCATCCGCGTCTGGAAGTTGAGCGATTCGGCCAAGGAGGGGACGAACGAAATCGTCGAGTCGCTCTTCGCCCACGACGGCCCGATCTTGCGGTTGGCCGTGTCGCACAGCGGGCGATGGATCGTCTCGTCGTCGGAAGATCGCACCGTCAAAGTGTGGAGCGCGGCCCGCTACGAGCAGGCCGCGCAATTCACCGACGACTCGGACTGGACGACGGCGCTGGCGATTTCGCCGGACGATAAAACGCTGGCCGCCGGCCGCATCGACGGCAGTCTGTCGGTGCGCTCGCTCGCGGATTTGTCCGCCGGTCCGACCCACGCGGCCGCGACGCTGGATTATGCGGCGTTACCGTCCGTGCGGCCGACCCCCGCCTCCACCGCCTCGAGCCAGGAGAGCGAACCCAACGATACGCCGGCAACCGCGAATCGCTTGGCTCTTCCCGCCACGGTGTCGGGTGTGCTCAAAGGGGCCGATACTCGCCCGGACGTTGATTACTACCGCTTTCATGCGCAAGCGGGCGAGGTCTGGATCGTCGAGACCGAGGCCGCACGGAAAGGTTCCCCCGCTGACACGCGGATCGATGTGCTGCAGGCCGACGGCGCACCGATCGTCCGCTGCCTGCTGCGGGCCGTTCGCGATTCGGAAGTGACGTTCCGGCCGATCAACTCCCAACAGGGGGGTGTGCGGTTGGAGAACTGGCGCGAAATGGATCTCAACCAGTTTCTCTATATGTCGGGCGAGGTCTGCCGGCTGTTTCGGGCGCCGCGCGGCCCCGATTCGGAATACGACCTGTATACGATGAACGGTGCCCGTCGCTGCTACTTCGACACGAGCGCCGTCGACCACGCGCTCAACGAGCCCGTTTATATTGTCGAGCCCTACGCCCCCGGCACGCGGCTGGCCGACAACGGCTTGCCCGTCTTCCCCGTTTATTATTCCAACGACGACGATGGCTCCCGCAAATTGGGGCGCGATTCGCGTCTGATGTTCACCGCTCCGGCCGACGGCGATTATCTGGTGCGCGTCACCGACACCCGCGACTACAGCGGTCCGGAATTCAAGTACTCGCTCACCGTTCGTCAGCCAAAGCCGGATTTCGCCGTCTCGCTGAACCCGCGATTATTAAATGTACCAGCTGGCGGTGGAGAGCGGTTGATCGTGTCCCTCGATCGAATCGACGGTTTTGAGGGAGAGGTTCGCGTCGAGTTTTCAGGAGTCCCGAAGGGCTATCACCTCACTTCCCCATTGGTGATCGAGCAGGGGCATCTCGAGGCGCGGGGAACGATCAACGCCGACCCCGATGCCAAGCCGGCCGGCGCAGAGGCTTGGAAGGCTCTCAAGGTGACGGCGGTTGCCAACATCGCCGACCATGAGGTCGTGAAGCGGGTGACGCCCCCGGAGGTCGCGCTGTGGCCGCCTCCCAGGTTGGTTGCTCGATTGCGCCCCGATCCGCCGGACGACTCGGCCGGATCACCGGAAACAATTGTGATTGAGCCCGGACAATCGGTGACCGCTTTGTTGCAGATTGAGCGGCACGGCTACAAGGGCGAATTGCGGTTCGAGATCGAGAATCTGCCCCACGGCGTGATTGTGGATAACATCGGCCTGAACGGGATCATGGTGCGGGGCGGCGAGAACGAGCGGCAGGTCTTTTTGACCGCGGCCAAATGGGTGCGGCCGTCCGAACGGCTGATTCATGCCGTCGCCGACCGCGAAGGCGCGCAAACGTCTCGCCCGCTCCTGCTTCGCGTGGTGCCGCACACACCATGACCGCCGACCGGCCCAGCAACGATCCGCAGACCCGCCGCTACCTCTTCTTCGGGCGCATGCACGGGGTCGGTTTTCGCTATACGACGGCCCACCTGGCCGAGGATTGCGACATTCGCGGCTACGTCCGCAATCGCTCCGACGGGTCCGTGGAGGTGGTGGCCCAAGGCTCGCCGGCCGACGTCAAGCAGCTCCTGGCCCGGCTGGACGAGCATTTTGCCGGCCACATCGAGCGGCGGACCGAGGAAGAGTGCAGCTCGAGCGAGCCCTTCCCCGGTTTCGACGTGCGTCGCTAGGGGCCGACTTGGGGCACCGGATGCGGCCCGCCGCGTGTCGAGTTCTTGCGCCGACAGTCCGTTCTCCGCAGACTTTGCGGCTTTTCTTGGGCTCAGCCGGCGGCTAAATTGAGTGGAGGGATCGATAAACGGGGCTCGGCGCGGAAATCACCAGTTTCCTCCGTCCGCCGTGTCCGGGCCTAGGTGTTTTCGATCCAACATTTTGATTAAGGTGGACGTAGGAGGGTGGCACGCGGTCCTGACCGGTGCGCGAGGGCGCCCGGCTCTGTCTGGCGCCGGCCGCGTTTTACGACCGCCACGTCCTCTCTTTGAAGAATCAAGGCTCGGATCATGTCGGATCTTCTGTCGGGGTCGCTCCTCCTGTCGGCGCTCAATTACCAGGAGCGGTCCCTCTTATACGTGGCGCCGTGGGCGGCCTTGCTGATCGTGGCGACGACCATCTTTTGCTACGCCACGCGCGCCGGCGTCATTGCCCGCGCCACGACCAAAGAAGCCATCCGCCAGCCGCTCTTTCCGCTGTTGATGGCGCTCGCGATCATCAGCCTAGTCACCAACACGTTTTTGCCGTTCTTCTCGTTCGGCGAAGACTTCAAGATGCTGATGGACTGCGGCCTGGCGACCATCCTGATCTGCGGGCTGCTGCTGGCCGTCTGGACGTCGAGCACCAGCATTGCCGATGAGATCGATGGCAAAACGGCGATGACCCTGCTCTCCAAGCCGATCAATCGCCGCCAGTTCGTGCTGGGGAAATTCGTCGGCATCATGACGGCCGTGTTCTGGCTGATGCTGCCCTTGATGATCATCTTCCTGGCGCTCGTCTACTACAAAGTCGGCTACGATTCGCGCGAGTCGGCCAGTCCCGACCCGGAGACGGCCTACAAATTGGCGATCATGCTGAAGACGATTCCCGGGCTGATCCTGATCTTCTTCGAGATCTGCCTGCTGACCGCGGTGAGCGTCGCCATTTCCACGCGGGTGCCGATGGTCGTGAATATGGTCACCTGCTTTGCGATCTTCGTCGTCGGCCATATCACCAGCCTGATGGTGGAGCGGGGGGTGTTGCAGATCGAGTTGGTGCAGTTCACCGCCAAATTGCTCGCGACCGCGCTACCTAATCTCGAGCTGTTCAAGACCGAAGCGGCAATTTCCACGGGCGGGCTCGTGCCCGCCGACTACCTCGGTTATGCCGCCTTGTACTGCGGCGCCTTCAGTACGGCGGCGATTTTCCTGGCGTTCATCCTGTTCGAGGACCGCGATCTGGCCTGAGGGCTCTGGCCCTGATCGCGGCGGGGGCGGGCGACAAAAGCGCGATGACGAAGCACCAACGGAGGGCAGCTCACGGGGTTACAACCCACTTCACGGACGGCCCAACAACGCTGAACTAGCGGCGCGACTCGTGGCATCCACGCATTTCAAATCGCTCGAGCGGGTTTTTCCCGCGCGCGATCTCTTTCGGGGCAAAGCCCTGCGGGCCCTGCTCTGGGGCATCTTTGCCTCCGTGGCCCTTTGCTTTCTGCTTGTCGACGTGTGCCTCGTCGCCGACCTGCTGGAAACCCGCGGACGTCTCCCCGAGTTGACGCTCGAACAAGCGCCGGACTTCGCCAAGTTTGTGAACGGGTCGGACGAAACCGAGCCGGCGGAAGTCGCGGCCGCCATGTTGACGGCCCGCGACGAAGGGGGCTTGCGCTCGGTCGCCTGGCGCACCGCGAGGCCCCGCTTCTGGGCCCGCTCTTGCGGCGGGCCTATCACCGCGTCAGCTGGTTTCGCGAAAACAACAGGAGCCTGGCCCTGCTGGTGCTGATTGCGCTGGCGTTTGCCTGCCTCCGGGGCGTGTGCCTGTGGCGGGCCGAAAGCGTCAGCACGGGGGCGGCCCTGGACGTCGCCACCCGCCTCCGCCGCACGCTGCACCGCCAGACTCTCCGCTTGGGCCCCGGTGACCTCACCGATCCGGACGGCACGCAGGTCATCGGCCTGTTCACGAACGAAGTCGACCAGGTGCGGGACGGAATCCAGGCCTGGATCTATCGCCTGGGGTGTTACCCGTCGCAGCTCATCCTGCTCGTCCCGCTGGTGTTGGCCGTGAATTGGCGGGCCGGCTTGCAGTGTCTGCTCCTCCTGGGTGGCTGCTGGTTCCTCGTTCAACGTCAGCGGCTGCGATTTGCCGCCGCTCGCAAGCTGGAAGAGGCGCGGGCCGAACGGCGTCTGCGGCTCCTGGCCGAGGGGTTGCGTAAGACGCGAATTGTCCGCGGCTACGGGATGGAAGACTTCGAGCATCAGCAGTTTCACCATCACCTGGAGAAGTTCCGCACGAGCGTGCTGACCATGCTCAACATGCTCCACTTCCAGCGGTTGGCCGTTGGCTTGCTCGTGCTGGTGTGCGTGGCTGCCGTGACCTACCTGGTTGGCAGCAAGGTGCTGCAGCCCTCCTTCCTGCCGGGTGCCCTCTCCTTTTCCGCGGCCCTGTTGATGCTGGCAACTCTGGCGTCGTTGCCGCGGCCCCTGGCGCAGTTGTGGGAACTGCCCGACTGGCTGGCCAAGAGTTCGCACGCCGCCGATCGCATCTATCGCTACCTGAATCAAATTCCGGCCGTCAGCCAGGCGGTGGGCGCGAAGTTCCTCGAGCCTGTGCAACGCTCGATCGTCTTCGAGGCCGTCTCCTACACGCTGCTCAACAAGCGGAAACTACTCGACGGGGTCGACCTGAGGCTCACGGCCGGAGAGGTGATCGCCGTTGTCTCGTTCGATCCGCTCGAGGCGCGGGCGCTCGCTTGCATGCTGCCGCGATTCATCGAGCCCCAATCGGGCCGCGTCCTCTTTGACGGCGAAGATATCGCCTGGGGCACGCTCGAGTCGCTGCGGGCCGAAACCGTCTACGTCGGCGGCGCCGATCCGTTCTTCACCGGCACCGTCGCCGAAAACATCATTTGCAGCCATTCGAGCTATACGCTGCCCGACGTCACCGAGGCGGCCAAGACGGCCCACGCGCACAACTTCATCCTCAAGCTGCCGCAGGGCTACGAAACGGTGATCGGCGAGCACGGCGAGCGGCTGGACGCCGGGCAGGGTTTCCGACTGGGCGTGGCCCGGGCCGTCGTCCGCGATCCGGCGATCATGATCATCGAAGAGCCGACTGAGGCGCTCGACGACGACACGAAGTCATTGCTGGACGACTCGTACAACCGCATCGTCCGCGGACGCACGGTGATCTTCCTCCCCAACCGCCTCTCGACACTCCGCCGGGCCGACACCGTGGTCTTCCTGCACCACGGCACGGTCGAATCGCAGGGAACCTACGCCGAGCTGGTGAAGGGCTCGTCCCTGTTCCGGCACTGGGAATACATGCGGTTCAACCAGTTCCGCCGCGAACTGGAACCGGCCGAGGTCGAATAGCACTCTCTGGAAGGCGGCAGAGTGGCAGTGCCACCCATTCCTTTGCGATCACTCGTCGGCGACTTTCAGCACCAGCTTGCCCTTATTCTCGCCGCTGAAGAGTTTGAGCAGCGTGTCGGGGAAGGTCTCGAGCCCCGGCACGATGTCCTCGCGGCTCTTGAGCTTGCCCGCCATCATCCAGCCGGCCATTTGGACGGCCGCCTCCTGGTAGCGAGCGGCATAATCGAAGACGATAAACCCTTCGAGCCGCGCGCGGTTGATGAGTAGCGACAAGTAATTCTTCGGGCCTTCCGCCCCCTTGCTGTTGTACTGCGAGATGGCGCCGCAGAGCGGGATGCGGGCGCCGCGCGCGAGCAACGCCAGCGCCGCGTCGAGGATTTCGCCCCCCACATTGTCGAAGTACACGTCGATCCCCTTCGGGCAGTGCTTCCGCAGTGATTCGACCACTGGCTCGTGCTTGTAATCGATGGCCGCGTCGAAGCCGAGCTCGTCCACGACGTAGCGGCACTTGTCGGCGCCGCCCGCGATGCCGATCGCCCGGCAGCCTTTGATCTTGGCGATCTGCCCGACCACGCTGCCGACCGCTCCCGCCGCCGCGGAAACCACCACCGTCTCGCCGGCCTTGGGCTGGCCGACTTCGAGCAGGCCAAAGTAAGCGGTCATTCCGGGCATGCCCAGCGTCCCGATGAAGACGGGCAAAGGCGCGACCCTGGTGTCGACCTTAATCAGGCCGGCTCCGTCCGAGATCGCATATTCTTGCACGCCCATTCCGCCTGTCACCGCGTCGCCGACGGCGAAACGATCGTTCTTGGAGGCAACGACGCGACCGGCCGCGCCGGCCCGCATCACTTCGCCGATGCCGACGGGCGGCACGTACGAACGGCCTTCGTTCATCCAGCCGCGCATGGCCGGATCGAGCGAGATGTAGTTCACCTTGACCAGCACCTCGCCCGCATTGGGGTCGCGGACGGGCTCCTCCGTGTACTTGAAGTCGGACCGCTTGGGCAGGCCCACCGGGCGGGCAGCCAGGCGAAATTGATGATTCGTAATGCTCACGGCGATTCTCCTCGGGAGTTGTCAGTCGAGCGCTTGGCCGAGAAATGTGCCTGCGATTGTGGCCGAACGGTCGCGACCGCGGCAAGGCACGCCTCGATTGCACTCCGGCGAACGTCACCTGACCGGCTGACCGGCAAACAAATTGTCTTGCCGGCGACTGGACTACCCGGCCGCCGCCGGAAAACGGATAATGCGAAATTCCTGGCAGGCCGGCCGGACATCGATATCTGCGCCGGCCGCCCCGACCTAATGAATGTCATGATGGGCTTACCGCGGCATTTTATTCTCGCACTCCTCATCGTGGCCCCGTTGTCGACTGCGCGGGGCGGCGATCCCTCCGGGCCAAAAAAGCTCATCGAATGGGGCTGGGACGAGCCCGACACTCATTTCCTTCGCGACAACATCGGGCGGATGGAGCGGTTGCCGTTTGACGGCGTCATTTTTCACATGGCCGGCGACCACGGCGAGAACCTGACCTGGGACATCTGGGGCACTCGGCAGTTCGCCGTCTCGCAGTTCCAGAAATCGCTCGCCGATTTGAAGGCCACGCCCTTTCATCGCTTCACCGATCGCTTCGTGCGGGTGAACGTCACTCCCGGCACGGTCGATTGGTTCGACGACGCGGCCTGGCGAATCGTGGCCCAGAACTTTGGCATCGCCGCCCAGCTCGCTCGCGACGGCAGCTCAACCGGCATCATGTTCGACAGCGAGCAGTACCAAAGTTCCCTGTTCGACTACCGCCGCCAAAAACACCGCGACAAGCATTCGTTTGCCGAATATAGCGCCAAGGTCAAACAGCGGGGCCGCGAATGGATGCAGGCCGTGGCCGGGCACGATCCGAATATCACCATCCTGTTGACGTTCGGCTACGCGATCACGCGGCCCCGCCTGGGCGAGAAGGATCGCTCGGAGAGCGACTACGGCCTGTGGGCCGACTTTCTCGACGGCATGCTTTCGGCCTGTGCGCCGTCGACGCGGATCGTCGATGCGTTCGAGAACTCTTACGGCTATCGGCGACTCGAGCAGTTCCAGCGGGCCTACCGCACGATCAAGGAGAAAAGCGCCGACTGGACAGGCGAAAAAGAGGCCTTCCGCCGTCATGTGCGGGCCGGCTTCGGCATCTGGATGGACAACGATTGGAACACGCACGGCTGGAATCCGGCAAATTTTTCGCAGAACTATTTTCAGCCGGAGGGGTTTAGTGAATCGGTCCGTCTCGCGCTACGGCTTTCCGACGAGTATGTGTGGATTTACACGGAGAAGCCCCGCTGGTGGACCAACGAGAAACTGCCCCCCGCGTACGTGCAGGCCTTGGAAGCCGCGCGCAAGAATTCTCCCGCAGGAGCGAAACCTTGAGGGTCGAATCCTGGTAAGAAGGCTGCGGCGAACGGGTGCCGAGTTGATCGAGGTGTGAGCTGATCGTGGTGACGTCATGATTGCGCCGGACGAGATCGATCCCTATTACAAGCTGCGTCCGGAGCCGCCGACGCCGGAGGACGAAATCTGTCAGTGCGCCGATCGGCCGCCGATCGTACTGCAGGATCATCTCTCCTCGGTGCCGCTGGTCTGCCTGCACTGTAATGGCGAGGTGCCGCCGGAGCGGGTGGGCTTCGACGCGGACCTGGCGGAGCGGATCGCGTTCTGGCGGGATCTGCACCGAGCGCTTTACACGCTGTGGATCGAGTCCGGAGACTACGAGGATTGGGCCCGCACGCAGCTCTTGGATCCGCAGGGCCAGTTCAACACCCGCGGATTGGAGGTCGTCGGCGCGCTCAATCGGCATCGGCGGACCTATTACTGGTGGTTCGACGACGCCTCTGACCGCGACGTCTCGCGCGCTGCGCGGTGTCCCCGCTGTTACGGGGACCTGGTCGACCGCTTCGGCTGCGCGGTGTGCGAAGTCTGTTCGATCGTGGTCCATAAGGGCGACTAAGAGCGCGGACAGCGTGGTGACCGTCCGCGCGTCGCGTCACTCGAGCGGCTCAATCGGGTCGAACAGGCGTTCTTCGGGGGCGTCGGGCATCATCCACGAGACCACCGCCGCCGGCAGGAACAGGAAGCCGGCGTAGACGATGGCCAGGCGAAAATCGCCGACGTGCGCCGAAAGTCCGAAGAGCACCGTGCCGATGCCGGCCGCCACGCGTCCGAAGTTGTAGCCGAAGCCGGCCCCCGTGCTGCGCAAGAGCGTGGGGAAGAGCGGCGGCAGATACATCGTGAACAGGCCAAAAATTCCCTGGCACAGGCCGATCGCTGTCAGCCCCACCCAAAATTCCGGGTCGAGGTGGCCGCGGGGAAAGCCATACGTGGCGGCGATCGCGACGAAATAACCGATGCACAAGACGGCGATCGCCCGGCGATACTTCATCCGCCGCGCGAGCCACGCCGCGAAAAAGTTGCCCGCGATCGAAGCAATCATCACCAGCAAGTTTGCCGAGCCGACGAGACGGCTTTTCTCCGGATCGCTCCAGCCGGACAGCTCCGGCATGTTCCGCAACTGCTGCATGTACCAGAAGAGAAACGCCCAGTGGGCCGTGAGCGACAGCCCGCAGACCAGCAGAGTCAGGATGGTCGTCCGCCGCACCGCACCGCGGAACAGGTCGAGAAACACGGGCGCCTGCGTGCCGGTCGTATCCCGGGCGACGCGCCACTCTTCGGGCTCGGGGACGGCGCGGCGAATCCACAGCACGAGCAGCGCCGGCACCACTCCCACCAAGAAGACGGTTCGCGGCGCGTAGGGCGCCAGCAGGTAGACGGCCAGGCTGGCCAGCATCACGCCCAGATTCACGCCCGTCTGCAAAACGGCCGCGATCCAGGGCCGCCAGCGATGCGGCCAGGTCTCCGACAACAGCGACGCACCGATCGCCCACTCGCCGCCGATGCCGAGCGCCGCCAGAAACCGAAAGATCAACAGCTCCCACCAGGTGCCGGCAAAGTACGACAAGCCCGTGAAGCTGGCGTAGACCAGGATCGTCAGCATCAGTCCGCGGCTGCGCCCGATCAGGTCGCCCACGCGGCCGAAAAAACTGCCGCCGAGCGCCCAGCCGATCAGGAAGGCGGCCTGCACCAGCGAGCTGTAATAGCCAACCTTGGGGTCGTGCTGGTCGACGTTGCCCAAGAGCTCGGCGACGAACGGCGTGGCGACCAGCACGTACAAGTGCATGTCGAGTCCGTCGAACAGCCAGCCCAGCCAGGCCGCAATGCCTGACTTCCACTGCTGGGGCGAGAGGTCGCGCAGCCGGCTCACGTCTTGCGGGTGGACGGAAGCGGCGGAGCGGGGCGGAGAGACGATCGTCTCGTGGGGGCGGTCCATGGAACTCGGAGCGTTGGGCGGAGGGAGCGTCCGGCGCGTCGTCGGCACTGGGGCCAGTGGGCGGACCCCACAACGGCGCTGGGGCCAGCGCTCGGCCCCACAACTGGTGTAATCGCTGCCGGCACACGACGCCATGCTGGCGCGGAAATTCCCCCCGGATGCGCCAGACCGTCCACGCGTTGGAGCGACTCAGACGCCGGCAACAAAAAAAGCCGGGGCCGCCACTGTCTCATACAGGGCGACCCCGGCGGTCCCGCAAGGCTTGGTTCGGACTCGTGTCTCCGGCGGCCTAGGAGTGATGGCCATGCGAAGTGTGCGAAGACGACGACGACGAGCTGCCGGAGTGCTGCTGACGCCACTCCTGGCGGAATTCCTCGCGATCGCGACGCAGCTCGCGGCGATCCTGACGCTTCTCGCGCTCCGCGTGATGCAAATCGCGTTCGGCGTGCTCCAGTTCGCCCAGTTCCTTGAGGATGTTCGCCTTGTCCTGCGCGGCGTTGGACGGATTCGACTTCGAGTCCTGGATGTCTTTGCGAATCTGCGACCAGTCGTGCCGGATGTCGCGCTCGGCGTGACGCGCGTCGTGACGATCGTGACGGAGATCGCTCACCTCGTGATTCGTCTCCGACTTGTGGCTCGGCGATTTCTGACCCGAGTGCGGCAGCGCCAGGATCTGCATGGCGTCGAGCTGGTGGTGCAGGTTCCGCTCATCGTGCCGGATGTCGTGACGATCGTGGCCGATCTGCTTCAGATCGTTGAGGATCGCCTGCTTGTCGGCCGCCGCGTTCTTCGGATTGGCCTTCATGTCAGACAGGTCTTTGCGGATGTCGGCCTTGTCCTGGTGGATCTGGCTGTGGTCGCTCTGAATGCCCTTCAGATCCTGCGCGGCACGCTCGGCATGATGGGCGAACGCTCCCCCACCATTCCCCGAGCTTGACGACGAGTGGTTGCCCGACGACTGACTGCTAGACGACTGGCTGCCAGGCTGGCTCCCCGAGTGCGAGTGATTGCCCGACTGGCTACCGGATTGCCCCGACGAGCCTGTCTGTCCTGAGGAACCAGATTGCCCCGAGGAACCCGACTGGCCCGAGGAGCCCGGCTGGCCGGCTGACCCCGACTGGCCGCCCGAACCCGACGGGCTGCCAAAGTCTGCCTGACCGCCGGACCCCGATTGATCTCCCGACGAGCCCTGGTCCCACGACGAACCCTGACTGCCCGACGACGACGATTGGGTGACGCGTCCGCTGGAGGTTCCCTGGGCATTCGCCACGCCCAGTGGCGCCGCCAGGAAAAGGGCCAGCGCCGTGGATGCGATTCGGAACGACACTCGCTTCATGAGATGACCCCTGCTGCCTGACGCCCTGTTTGCCCAAAGATGTGTGGCCCGAACGACGCGACGGCCCAACCGCCGCGGGCTCAAGCAAACCTAGCTTGCACGCCGTTTTCCGCCGCGGAGAGTTGCGGAAAACTGCGCCAGCGAACGGCCGATTGGCGACAGGCCCGGCCCGCGTTGCCAAAGCACCACAGCGGCGTAGCGAATCGGAATCCTGCCGCGGGACGCCTGTCGCCGGCGGTCGACAGGCTCTGACCGAACCGTGTCGCTCGCGATTAATTTCTCTCCACGCGGAGCGCAATTCGGCCTCGCGTGGGGATCGCCCGCACGCACAGGCGGATCAATCGGGCGAGCCGGCGTCTTTGACCTGACTCTCGACAGAACCGCCGACCGAGGCGCCCAAATAGGCCCGGGCAATCGCGTCGCTGGCAGCCAACTCGACCGAAGGGCCGTGGGCCTGGATGCGTCCCAATTCCAGCACGTAAGCCCGCTGCGCCAATCGCAGTGCCAAACGGGCATTCTGCTCGACGAGCAAGATCGTCGTCCCCTCGCGATTGATCTCCGCCAGGACGCGGAAAATCTCCTGCACCACGCGGGGGGCCAATCCGAGCGAGGGCTCGTCGAGCAGGAGCAGCCGCGGCCGCGCAATCAGCGCCCGAGAGAGCGCCAGCATCTGCTGTTCGCCCCCCGACAGCGTGCCCGAGGCTTGCTCGAGACGCTGCGCGAGCACAGGGAAGAGGGCCAGCGCATGATCGCGACTCGACTTGATCGACGCCGAATCGCCGCTCGAATAACCGCCAAGCGCCAGGTTCTCCGCGACCGACAGATTGTCGAAGATGCCGCGCCCTTCCGGCACTTGGACGACGCCCCTTCGCGAGATAGCGTGCGGCGCGCGGCCGGCGATCGAGCGGCCTTCGAACCGCACGTCGCCCGATCTGGGCCGCACCAAGCCGGAGATCGTCCGCAGCAGGGTCGACTTCCCCGCGCCGTTAGAGCCGATGAGCGCGACGACCTCGCCCGCGTCGACGCGCAAGCTGATCCCGCGCAACGCCTGCACGGGGCCGTACCAGACCGACAGAGCGTCGATTTCGAGCAGGCTCATGATTGGTCCGCGTCCTCCCCCAAATACGCGGCAATCACTCGCGGATCGTTGCGAATGACGTCGGGCGGCCCCTCGGCAATCGTCACTCCGTGGTCGAGCACGACGATCCGTTCGCAGACGCTCATGACCAGGCCCATGTCGTGATCGATCAGCAAGATCGAGACGCCGAACCGGTCGCGCAGTTCGCGCAGCGATCGGGCCAGGTCGCGCTTCTCGGCCAGGTTCAAGCCGGCCGCCGGCTCGTCCAACAGCAACACGTGCGGTTCGGTGGCCAGAGCCCGGAGAATTTCCAAGTGCCGCTGGTGACCATAGCTCAAGCTGCCCGAGGGCTCGCCGGCCCGCGGCGCCAGCGCGAAGAACTCGAGCAAGTCGAGCGACGCGCGAAGCGTCCGCTCTTCGGCACGCAGGAACTCCGGGCTGCGCAGAAAGGTCGCGAGCAGGTTCGTGCCGGTGTGCAATTGGGCGGCGACGCGCACGTTGTCCAGCACACTCAGTTGGGCGTGCAGCCGCACGTTTTGAAAGGTGCGGGCGATCCCGCGGGCCGCGATTTGGTGCGGCCGCAGTCCGACGAGCGGCTCCGAGCCGAGCCGAATATCGCCCCGATCGGGCGCGTAGAGGCCGGTCAGCAGGTTGAACACGGTCGTCTTGCCGGCACCGTTGGGTCCGATCAGTCCGTAGAGCGCACCGGGCGGCAGACGCAGCGAAAAATCCTGCACCGCCTGCAGTCCGCCAAACGCGAGGCTCAGCTTGTCGACCTGCAGCAGCACCGATTCTGGCGCCGGCGCCGATTGGGCGGCGGAAGCAGGCTTCGTCGCAACCATCGCAGTTGCTCGCGCGGTTTCGTCCACGCCAACGCTCGGTCGGCGTTTCCAAAAATCCCAGATCTCACGGACGCCCAACAGACCTTGCGGCCGCGCGATCATCATCACGATCAGCACGAGCGCGAACACAATCAGCCGGTATTGCTCGAATTCGCGCAGGTACTCGGGCAGCACCGTGACGAGCGACGCGGCCAGCATCACGCCGCTGATCGAACCTCGTCCGCCGAGCACGGTCATGATCACGTACTCGAACGAGCGCTGAAAACCGGCGTCGCTCGGCTCAAGGATCGAGCCGAACTCGTGCGCGAACAACCCGCCGGCCATGCCAGCGAACAGGGCCGCCAGCACGAAGGCCCGCACTTTTTGCCGCGTGACGTTCACGCCGACCGATTGGGCGGCAATTTCGTCCTCGCGGAGGGCCATCATCGCCCGGCCCGTGCTCGACTGCTTGAGTCGCCAGGCGGCGACCGCCGTCAACGTCAGAAACGTGTAGACCCAGAAGAGGCTCGTATATTTGGGCAGCCCCGCGAAGCCGACGGCCCCTCCGACGGGGGGCGGCACTAACTCGGCGAGCGCGGCCCCGCGCACGTCGTGCCACGTCGCCAGGGTGTGGTTCGTTTGCTGCAGCAGCGTGCGGAGGATCTCGCCGAAGCCGAGCGTCACGATCGCCAGGTAGTCTCCCCGCAATCGCAGCGAGGGCAGTCCCACGACATAACCGGCCGCAGCCGCCACCAACCCTCCCGCGACGCACGCTCCGGCGAACATCCATTCGCCGCTGCCCAGAAAGCCTCCATGAGTATCCGTTGAGTGCCAGAGCCAGAGCGAACCATAGTAGGTGATCGTGCCGGTCGTATAGCCGCCGAGCGCCATGAAGGCGGCGTGACCCAGCGAGAATTGTCCGGCCAGCCCATTCACGATGTTGAGCGACACGGCCAGCATCATGGCGATGCCGGCATCCAGGACGATCCGTCGCCAGTAGGGGCCGATCACCTGGGGAAGACCGAACTGCAGTACGGCCGCGACGACGATCCCCGCCACGAGCGGCCACGCGCTGGCCACCAGCCAGCCGAATCTGCCGCCGGCGCCCGCTGGTCCAGATCGTCCGGGGGCCGAGTGATGGGGCGTCGAGTTGCTCGCGGGCAACGTCACACCTTTTCGACGGCCGACGTGCCGAGAATGCCTGTCGGCCGCACCAAAAGAATCGCAATCAACAGGCCGAAGACGTACACGTCGCGAAAGTGCGGCGAGGCGTAATGGGCGCCGAACTGCTCGACAAACGCGATCACAAACCCGCCGAGCACCGCCCCTCGCACGTTGCCAATGCCGCCGACAACCGCCGCCACGAATCCTTTCAAGCCGAGTAGCACCCAATTCTCGCTCGCCGGCTGATTCAAGCCCGGGTACTTGAGCGCGTGCAAGAACCCGGCCGCGGCAGCCAGCGCCGAACCCAGCACGAAGGTGAACGAGATGACTCGATTGACGTTGATGCCCATGAGCGAGGCCGTCTCGGCATCAAACGACACGGCCCGCATGGCGATCCCGAGCTTGGTGTGAAAGACCAGCCACTCCAGCGCGACCACGAGCACGGCCGCCGTCCCACAGATGACCAGGTCGATCAAGTCGATCGGGACGGCCCGCGCCGCCGCCCCCTGCCCGAGGACCGGCGTCATGACGGACCAATCCGGCAACAGTGCGGGCATCTTCTCGGGACTGGCGCCGAAAACAAAATGCAACTGGCCGACGTTCTGCAGCAACAGCGACACGCCGATGGCTGTGATCAACACGTTGAGCCGCGGCGCGTGCCGCAACGGACGATAAGCCAGCCGCTCGATCGCGAAACCGAGCAACCCGCAAGCGAGCATCGCGCCGACGAGCACCACACCCGCCATCCACAACGGAGGCGCCTGCTGAGGATGCCGCGGATCGATGCCCCACGCCGGCAACAGACGCGTCGACAGCAGATAGCTGATCCACGCCCCCCAAACCACGACGTCGCTATGCGCGAAGTTGATGATCTTGAGGATGCCGTAAACCATCGTGTAGCCCAGCGCAATCAGCGCATACAGGCTGCCAATGGCAATCGCGCCGATCAGCGTCTCAGTAAAGTCAGCCACGTCCCCATCCCCAGCACGACCAATCGCACCGCAGGCCCGCACGGCGGCGCGTCACCATACTAAGCTAGGCTCGGCGCTTTGCGCAGTCATTCAAGGGTGGCACTGGCGGCTCGTCCGCCAGTGGTTTTCGCGGCTCAAGGCTCTGACTCGAATGCGCCCTGCGCGATTGACTGCAAGGCCGGCGTGCCAGTCGCTATTCTTTAATCGCCGCGACGTCGGCGCAACTTCGCCAGCGTCAAGCGACTCAGTCAGAGTAAAGTCGACACCATGCCGCGAATTCGGATGCTGCCGGACGCCGACCTGCCCGCTCGCTCTCGGGACGTGCTCGAGCAACACGTCGCCGCCGGCCACACGGTCACCAATATGAAGCGGACGCTGGCGCATTCGCCGACGGCGCTGCGGGTTTTGCTGGAGTGGTACGCTCTCCGCGACGAAGTGCAGCCATTCTTGGGCGAGCGGTTGACGAACCTGTTTGCCTTCGCGATTTCGTCGCAAACGGATTGTCTGATCTGCTCGACGTTCTTTCGCAGGTTGCTGATCGACGCGGGCGAAGACCCCGACAACCTGGTGCTGAATGAGCGCGAACGGTGCGTCCTTGACTACGGGCGGCAGCTGGCTCGCGAACCGAATCAGGTGACCGACGAGCGGTTTGCCAAACTCGCCGCCCTGTTTGCCCCCGATCAAATCGTTTCGCTCACCGCGTTTGGCGGGCTGATGATCGCGACGAACGTCCTTAACAACGCGTTGCAGATCGACCTCGACGAGTATCTGTGGTCGTATCGCAAGAACCCTCGTGGCACACCCGCCGAAGCTCACTGAATCGACCCCGTCATGACATCGGCGCCGCTCTACGAACTCCAAGGACGCGTGGCTCTCATCACCGGGGCGGCCCACGGGCAGGGCCGGGCGACGGCTCTGGCGCTGGCTCGCGAGGGAGTGCACATCGCGGCCCTCGATGTCGGGCAAAACGCTTCCCTATCCCGGCTACGGACTGGGGTCGCCAAGCGACCTCGATTCGCTCGCCGCGGAATGCCGTAGTCACGGCGTCGAATGCCAGGGATTCGTGGCCGACGTGCGGGATGACGCCGCCGTGACGCAAGCGGTCGACGAAACCAAACGGCGATTCGGCCGGATCGACATCCTCTTCAATAACGCGGGCATCTGCGCCTACGGCCTCGCCCACGAGCTGAGCGAAGAGGCCTGGGACGCGATGCTCGACATCAATCTCAAAGGCGCCTGGATCGTCGCCCGCCGCGTCATCCCGCTGATGATCGAGCGGCGTGCGGGAGTCATCATCAACAACTCGTCGATCGCCGGCCTGCGTGGCATGTCCCGCCTGAGCCACTACGCCGCGTCCAAGTGGGGCCTGGTCGGCCTCACCAAATCCTGGGCCCTCGAGCTGGCCCCCTACAACATCCGCGTCGTGTCGATCCACCCCACCGGCGTCGACACGCCCATGAACGACGGCCTGGCCGCCCTCGAAGGCGCGACCCCCCAACAAATCGCGGAACGGTCCGCTGGAAATTTGTTGCCCGTTCCCTGGATCGAGCCCGAAGACGTCGCCCAAGCCGTCCTCTTTTTGGCCTCCGACCGCGCCCGCTTCATCACCGGCTCGCAATTCACGATCGACGCCGGGTTGTTAACTCGCTGAGGCAGCGACCGACTCCGGACGGTCGAAATCCGGTCCGGACACATTTGCTAAAGGGACGGCGCTCGAAGGCGCCATGCTTGGCCCCTCGCCCCTGACCCCGGAGCGGCGAAGGTGGCGCCGGTCAGCATTTTTGGCCATCAGGACCTGTCGGCAGCGCTAGCCAAGGGGCGGTAAATTGTTAAGATCTGTTTAATTCAATGTTAATATTTGTTTAACGGCCAATGTCCTTGGCCTGTTGTTTTGGCGAACGGTGGGTGGCATGCCTCGTTTTGTCTCAAGGTCCAATCTATTTCTCGGTCTCGTGGTCCTGACGGCAGGCGCCGCAGGCACGGGGTACGTCTTCGTTCATGGCCGGGCCGCTGCGGAGAATTCTGCACCCCTGATACTCGACAGCGCGAAGGCTACTGCGAAGCGCGGGTGCCGTCTCAGTTAAGGTCGTCGCACCTCGTTCCGGCGGCATCAATCGGCTGTGCACTCAGCCGGGATCAGTCGAGCCGTTTGAGTCGGCCGACTTGTACAGCAAAGTCTCGGGTTTCCTGGTCGAACAGAATGTCGATATCGGCTACCGGGTCCATGCGGGCGACGTGCTGGCCCGGATTTCGGTGCCGGAGTATGAAACGCAGGTGAAGGAGGACGCGGCAAACGTCGTGCGAGCCGAAGCACGAGTGGAGCAAATGAAAGCGGCCATCACGACCGCCGAAGCTGACCTGGGTGCGGCAAGCGCGGCGATTTCGCTTTGCCTGGCTGAAAAGAAGAGTAAAGAGTCCTACCGGGCCTACCGCGAGAAGCAGCGAAATCGAATCAGGGACTTGGTCGCTACCAACTCGATCGAAGCCAAGATTGCGGATGAGAACGAGGATCAATTCCAGGCCGCCGTCTCAAGCGAACTCGCGGCCGCCGAAGCAATCAATGCGGCCAGGCAAAAGGAATCGGCTGCCCGTGCCCGAGTGGCACAAGCCCGTGCAGATTTGCGGTACGTCGCGGCTGAGGTCGAAACGGCCAAGGACCGGCTCGAGAAATCGAAGGACTTGCTCGGATACACGGTGATTCGTTCTCCCTATACCGGCGTGGTGACCGAACGCCATTTCCATCCCGGCGACTTCATTCGTTCAGCCGATTCGGGCTACGCCAAAGGCGAGCGCGTGCCGGTCCTGGCCGTCGAACGAACGGACGTCATGCGCGTCGTGATTCAGGTGCCCGAACGCGAAGTTCCGTTTGTCGACTGCGGCGATCCCGCGATCGTCGAGGTCGACGCGCTGCCCGGCGTCGTGTTCAAGACTCAGGGCGCCGACAGGGTGGTCGTGTCCCGACTGGCCGCGTCCGAGGATCCTCAGACTCGCATGATGCGGACCGAAGTGCATGTCAAGAACCCAGAGGGCAAGCTGCGGCGAGGAATGTTCGGTCGAGTCACCCTGATCCTGCAAACCGGCGCGCCCGACGCGTTCCGCATTCCATCGTCCGCGTTGTTCGGAAAAGCGGATGGTGGAAAGGGAATGGTTCGCATCGTGCGCGGCGACAAGGTGGCCCTCGCGCCGGTCACAATCGGCGCGGACAACGGGTCAGAGGTCGAAGTTCTCTCCGGATTGAAGGCCGAAGACCGTGTCATCGTCCGCTTCGGCCGCGATTAGCGAGGGAACGGCTGCAACGGTAGCCAATTGATGAGAGAACCAAGCGAACGCGCTCACGCCCTCTCGTCCCACCTCAACATCCCCTCCGAACTCTTCCGTCGCCGATCCACCCTTGGATCCGGCGCGAGACGGCCTTGATCGATGAATGGTCTGATTCGTTTCTCGCTCGGTAACCCCCGAGCGGTGACTGTCCTGGTCCTGACGGTGCTGATTGGGGGCACCGTGTGCCTGGCGGTGATCCCGGCCGATATTCTTCCCGTTTATCGGAGCCCGGCCGTCCAGGTCCTGACGTTCTATAACGGCATGGCCGCGACGAGTGTCGAATCTGGAATCACGGCCCGCATGGAGCGCGGCACCGGGCAGGCCGCCGGAATCGCGAGACAAGAGTCGCGATCGCTGCTGGGCGTCAGCATCGTCCGCAACTATTTCGCCGGTGATGTCGATCCGTCCGGCGCGCTGACGCAAGTGAACTCACTGGCAAGCGTCGAAGTTCCGACGCTTCCGCCAGGAACGTTGCCGCCCGTCATCGTGCCCTACGATCCGACGTCATCGACGCCGGTTTGCCTGGTTGCGCTCAACAGCAAGACGCAGGACGAGTCCGTCCTCTACGACACCGCCCGCTATCAGATCCGGATGATGATCATGTCGTCGCGCGGCGCGAACGCACCGGTCGTCTACGGCGGAAAGATCCGCACGATTCTGGCGTACCTCGATCGAGATCGATTGCAAGCTCACGGCCTGGCTCCCACCGACGTGATGAATGCCCTCGACAAGTTCAACATCTTCATCCCGGCCGGCGACGCGAAATTCGGCAAGTTCGATTACACCCTCGACTCGAACGCGATGTA
The DNA here is from genome assembly GCA_963800135.1 of uncultured Planctomycetaceae bacterium. Classification (GTDB taxonomy): domain Bacteria; phylum Planctomycetota; class Planctomycetia; order Planctomycetales; family Planctomycetaceae; genus DASPSM01. The sequence continues at coordinate 378,182 of CAWCZR010000009.1, forward strand.
CGACACGGTCGAGCGGATGGCCGACGTGCCGATCAAGACCGATGCAGCGGGGCGCACCGTTTTTCTCAAAGAGGTCGCCGTTCCGAAAGACGCCTCGACGATTCAAACGAACGTGGTTCGCGTCGATGGCCGGCGGCAGGTCTACATCCCGGTCTATCGGCAGTCGGGCTACAGCACGCTCAGCGTGGTCGACACGCTCAAAGAGAATTTGCCCGATATGAAGGAACGCCTCACCACGCCGGACGTGGATCTGAAAGTGGTGATGGACCAGTCCGTCTATGTGCGTAAGGCAATCGAAAGCCTCGCCGAAGAGGGGGTGCTTGGTGCCGTGCTCTGCGCCCTTGTCATCCTTGTGTTCCTCGGCGAGTGGCCGATGACCATGATCGCAGTGATGACGATTCCGGTCGCCGTCCTGGGGGCCGTCGCCTGCCTCTACGGCATGGAGCAAACGATCAACTTGATGACTCTGGCTGGCCTCGCGCTCGCCATCGGCCCGCTGGTGGATAGCGCGATCATTTGTCTCGAGAACACGCACCGCCACTTGGGCCTCGGGGCCAATCCGATCGAGGCGGCCTACCTTGGGGCAAGCGAGGTGGCGCTGCCCGAACTGATCGCGACGCTTTGCACACTGCTCGTCTTGCTTCCGCTGGCGTTGATGCCGGGCCTCGGAGCATTCCTTTTCCGCCCGATGTTTCTATCCGTGGCGTTCGCAATGGCGATCGCTTACATCCTGTCGCGCACGTTCGTTCCGGCCCGATGCGCGGCTTGGCTGAGATCACACGGCCATAAGCCAGTCGAATCCCACAGCTTGGATTACGAACACCGCAACGAACACGACAACTCCAAGCCGAAAGGCTTGACCAGCCGACTGTTCGAGCGGTGGGAGTCGCTGATCGGCAGCGCAATCTCGGCCTATACAAAACTTCTATCGTTTGCTTTGTGGGGTCGAGGCATCGTGATTGCAACTGCCTTCCTGGCCCTGGCGGGCGTGCTGATTGTCTTCGGTCCCGTTCTTCGCCGAGAGTTCTCTCCCGAAGTCGACGCGGGAGCGTTCGAGATCTTCGTTCGCGCTCCCTCCGGCACTCGAATTGAGGAGACCGAAGCGAAGATCGCAACCGCCGAGCAATTCGTAAAGGACGAGATTGGCGACGACCTGGAGTTGGTCATCAGCGAGATCGGGCTGACGCCCAACTGGTCCGCCGCTTACACGCCGAACGCCGGCCCGATGGACGCAGTGGTCAAAGTCCAATTGAAGACCGAGCGGTCGCAGTCTGCCCAACAGAGCGTCCAGGTTTTGCGGAGCGGATTCGCGGCCGATTCGCGTTTCTCGGACCTGGAGTTCGCATTCGACGCTGGCGGCATGGTCCGTGCGGCGATGAACGAGGGAAAGTCGACCCCGATCAACGTCCGCATCACCGCCAAGGATATGCGCAAGGCGCGGAAAGTTGCCGAGCGAATGCTGGAACAAGTGAAAAGCATTGACGGCGTGGTTGACGCTCGGATCATCCAGCGCCTCGACTATCCGCAGTACGTATTGGAAATCGACCAGGCGAAGACGTCGGCCTTAGGACTCAATCAGGCGGACGTGATGCAAAACGTCGTGTCGGCCTTCAATTCCAGCGTGCAGTTCAACAAAAAGAACTTTTGGATCGACCCCAAGAGTTCGAACCAGTATTTCGTGGGGTGCAGTATCCCGAGCAGAGACATTTCCTCGGTCGATACCTTGCTCGACATCCCAATTACCGGCCCCGGGCAGAGACAGCCGATTCCTCTGCGGAACATCGTGAAGGTCCCTCTGCCGCGCGTCGAAGTTCCCGCCGAGATCAACCACACCAACCTTCAGGCGACGATGGAACTCACGATGGGGGTCCACGGCCGCGACATCGGGCACGTCGCCGAAGATGTGAGCCGTGTCGTCGCGACTTTTGGCAAAGTGCGGCCCGACGGCGGATGGAGCCCATTCGATCCTGACGCAGCCGGAAAGGTGATGGAAGGAGCGCGGATCCTGGTGGTCGGTGAATACCAAAAAATGCAGCAGACGTTTCGATTCCAGGCGATGGGGATGGCCGGAGCCGTTCTCATGATTTATTTCCTCATGGTGGCCCTCTTCCGGTCCTACCTGACACCGCTGGTTGTTTTGTCTGCCGTCCCGGTGGGCCTGGTCGGCGTGATTCTGATGCTGTACTTCACCGGAACCGCTTTGAACGTCCAATCTCTGCTGGGAGTGATCTTCATGGTGGGCATCGTGGTCTCAAACACGGTGCTCCTGATCGACTTTGCGGAGAACGTGCGGCGGGCGGACCGGGTGGCTCCGATCGAGGCAATCAAACGCGCCGCCTCGGTCCGTGTGCGTCCAGTCGTCATGACGGCTCTGGCCACGTTCTTCGCGCTCATTCCAATGTCTCTGGGATTGAGCCGCGGAAGCGAAGCGAACGTCCCACTGGGCCGCGCGGTGCTGGGCGGTCTGATCGCGGGCCTCGTGACGACGCTGTTCGTAGTGCCGTGCGTCTACTCGCTTGTGGTGCCGAACAAGTTGGAGGAGGCGCGGCCGCCAATCCCTGGTTGAGTGACCCCGAGTTCGGAGGCAACGCATGTTTCGCTTGCTGCCTAACTACCTCGACTATTGCGATGCCTTCGAGCGTGCGGCGCAAAACGCCGTGCGCTCAGCCGAGCTGCTTGCGGACTTAGCGTGCTCCGCAGACCTCATCACCAGTGAGCTGGTCACCGCCATCATCCAAGCGGAACACGACGGCGACGAACTTGCGCGGGAAACATTCGCTCGACTCGCCCGGAGCAACTTTTCGCCTGCTGATCGCGGAGACGTCTACGACCTGGTTTCGCGAATCGACGACGTGGTCGATGACATCGACGCCGTCGGTCGACGAATGATCTTTTACAAAGTCGCGCAAAGTGAGGACGAATTCGTGCGGCAGTGCGCCGTTCTCGTGAAAGCCAGCCGCCTTGCTTCCGATGCCGTCTTGTGTATCCGGCACATCGAGGACCGTAAGTCCGCGAAACTCGCCATGTCCGTCGACCGGTTGGTGATCGTGACGCATCACGCCGAAGAAGAGGGCGACGCCATCCACCATCGGGCTCTGACGCAGCTGTTCGACGGCCGCCTCGACGCCTTCGATGTGATCAAGTGGAAGGAGCTTTACGAGCTTGTCGAGCGGGCGATTGACCGATGCGACGACGTTGCGTGCGTCGCGCATCGAATCGTGGCGAAGAATGCGTCAAAGTAAGGGCCTTTGGGCCTATCGGCAGTGCATGGGGACCGCCGAGCTGTGGCGCAGCCCGCCCGGCTTGCGGCGACCCTGCCACGGTGGGCGATGCTGCGCCACATTGTCAATCACTCCACTTACCGGCGCGGTCAGGTCGCCTCCAGCTGAAATCCGGTCGCGACTTCTGGTAGGCGATTGAACGGACAATTCAAGTCCTGGTTCGTAATGGCATTGTCCGCGGCATAACTTTTGCAATCGGATGAGCTTGGCCGCCCCCCGTGCGCCTTGAGTTTGTTGCGACTACGGCAATGGTGAGCCGACGCCAGTCCGAACGTTTCCGGATTTTCCACAATACAGCTTCCACAATACATAGGACGAGTCGGCATGCTTTCGTTGAACTGCTTCCATCATTTTGCGATTATCAAGGCTCTACGCCGTCCAGCTCTACGCCATCCCGCACGCTCGCGCCCGATCGCGCACGTCCAATCTCTCGAAGATCGGCTTTGCCTGTCGGCCTCTCCTAGCACCGCCATCATTGCCGCCGCCAGCTCTCCCCCGACAGTCAGTGTTCCGGCCAGCGAGACAGTGACCAAGAACACCGCGTTCACCTTCTCATCGGCCAACGGTGACCCCATCACCTTTACCGATCCCTCGTTGGCTGCCGGCGGCTTTGACACGGTGGCGTTGACCGTCTCGCACGGGGTCCTGTTGTTGGGGTCACCAGGCTCGATCGCTTTGCTCTCCGGGGCGAACAACTCGGCGTCGATGACCATCGAAGGGACGCTGCCCAATTTGATTACGGCCCTGAACGGCCTGAGCTATACACCCACCTCGAACTACCTCGGCTCCGATTTGCTGACCGTCAAGATCACGAATACGGGTGACGGGTTGTCCGCGTCGGCAAGCACCGCACTCACGGTCGCAACCGGCTCTGCTCCGACCGCCACCGCTCCGGCCAGCGAGACAGTCATCGAGAACACCGCGTTCACCTTCTCATCCGCCAACGGTGATCCCATCACCTTTACTGATCCCGCGTTGCCCGCCGGTGGCTTTGACACGGTGGCGTTGACCGTCTCGCACGGGGTTCTGTTGTTGGGTTCACCGGGTTCGATCGCTTTGGTCTCCGGGGCGAACAACTCGGCGTCGATGACCATCAAGGGAACCCTGCCCAATCTGATTGCGGCGCTGAACGGCCTGAGCTATACGCCCAGCTCGAATTTCGTCGGCTCCGATTCGCTGACCATCAAGATCACGAATTCGGGCAATGGGTTGTCCGCGTCCGCGAGCACCGCACTCACGGTTTCGACTGCAGCCAGCACTCCGCCGACAGTGAGCGCCCCAGCCAGCGAGACATTAATCGAGAACACCGCGTTCACCTTCTCGTCGGCCAACGGTGATGCCATCACATTTACCGATCCCGTGCTGGCCGCCGGTGGCTTTGACACGGTGGCGTTGACCGTCTCGCACGGAGTCCTGTTGTTGGGGTCACCGGGTTCGATCGCCTTGGTTTCCGGGGCGAACAACTCGGCGTCGATGACCATCAAGGGGACCCTTCCCAATCTGATCAATGCCTTAAACGGCCTGAGCTATACGCCCAGCTCGAATTTCGTCGGCTCCGATTCGCTGACCGTCAAGATCACGAATACGGGCAATGGGTTGTCCGCGTCCGCAAGCACGTCCCTCACTGTCACGAGTACAGCCAGCAACCCGCCGACGGTGAGCGCCCCGGCCAGCGAGCCAGTCATCGAGAACAAGGCGTTTACTTTCTCATCGGCCAACAGTGATGCCATCACCTTTACCGATCCGACGTTGGCTGCCGGCGGCTTCGACACGGTGGCGCTGTCCGTCGCGCACGGAACCCTCTTGTTGGGGTCGCCGGGATCGATCGCCTTGCTTTCCGGCGCAAATGGTTCGGCGTCAATGACCATCCAAGGGACGCTGCCCAACTTGATCAAGGCGCTGAACGGCTTGAGCTATACGCCCGGCTCGAATTTCGTGGGTGCCGATTCGCTGACCATCAAGATCACGAATCCGGGCAATGGGTTGTCCGCATCAGCGAGCACCACACTCACGGTTTCAAGCACAGCCAGCAATCCGCCGACGGTGAGCGCTCCGTCGAGCGAGACGGTCGTCGAAAACACCGCGTTCACCTTCTCATCAGCCAACGGTGATGCCATCACCTTCACCGATCCCGTGTTGGCCGCCGGTGGCGTTGACACGGTGGCGTTGACCGTCTCGCACGGGACCCTCTTGTTGGGATCGCCGGGTTCGATCGCTTTGCTTTCCGGTGCAAATGGTTCGGCTTCGATGACCATCGAAGGGACGCTGCCGAATTTGATCAAGGCGCTCAGCGGCCTGAGTTATACGCCCAACTCGAACTTCCTGGGCTCCGATTCGCTGACCGTCAAGATCACGAATACGGGCGACGGGTTGTCCGCGTCGGCGAGCACCGCACTCACTGTCGAAACCACCCCTCCTCCGACGGTCAGTGCCCCAGCCAGCGAGACAGTGACCAAGAACACCGCGTTCAACTTCTCATCGGCCGGCGGTGATCCCATCACCTTTACCGACACCGCGTTGCCTGCCGGCGGCTTCGACACAGTGGCGTTGACCGTCTCGCACGGGGTTCTGTTGTTGGGGTCGCCTGGTTCGATCGCCCTGCTTTCCGGCGCAAATGATTCCGCGTCGATGACCATCGAAGGGACGCTGCCCAATTTGATCCGGGCGCTGAACGGCCTGACCTATACGCCCAGCTCGAATTTCCTGGGCTCCGATTCGCTCACCGTCAAGATCACGAATACGAGCGATGGGCTGTCCGGCTCGAGCAGTACGGCACTCACCGTTCAGGCGACGCCCGCGGCAAGTCCTGCCTTGACGACTTCCACGAATACGCCTGACACCACACAAACCGACCCATCGAACAACTGGATGGGTGTTGCGCCGGCAATGGAAACTCTCAACTCATAGCAGGCGAAGTCCGCCGGGTGGCCGGGACAACTCGCTTGTCCCGGCTGCGCAGCAGCAAGAGGCTGCTCGATCGACTGATTTCGCTCCGCGTTGGCCGACGCCCCAACAAATCGCCGAACGCTCCGCCGGCAACCTGTTGCCGGTCCCCTGGATCGAACCCGAAGACGTCGCCCAAGCTGTTCTTTTTTTTTGGCCTCCGACCTCGCCCGATTCGTGACCGGCTCACAATTCACGATCGACGCGGGGCTGTTAACCCGCTGAGGCGGCGGCCGGCTCCGGACGGTCGAAATCCGGTCCGGACACGTTTGCTAAAGGGACGGCGCTCGAAGCCGCCATGCTTGGCCCCTTGCCCCTGACCCGGAGCGGCGAAGGTGGCGCCGGTCAGCCCTTTTGGCCACCAGGAGCTGTCGGCAGCCCTGTCCAAGGGACCCGTCCCGGCGGGACCACTTTAAGACGGACCCGGCGGGATAACTTGTCCCGCGCGCACGGGGATCTTTTTCTCCCCTGTGTGAAAAAAAGATCCCCACCACCACCAGTGATCTCTTTTGCCCCCGGCGAAATTTAATCCGCACCGCCGCGCCCGGTTCCAATCCAACCTTCCACCGAGCGAAACCCGTGTCCCGTCCCAATCAATCCCGTCCCGATGTTCGTGTCCGGCGCGAGCGTCCCGTCCCACGGTTCGAGTCCGGCTGAAACAACGTGTCCCGTCCCGCCGACAACGACCGTCTTTGACCACCGGCGCGCACCGCGAACGACTCTGCCACACGCGGCTTCAGTCAACCTACCGCGCTGAGTGGCGGGCAAAGAACCCCGAGTTTCTACGTGCCTGGAAACAACTCGAAAATTTTCCGACTGAGCCCCGGAGGGGCGGCACTCCTCTAGTCTAGCCACGGTGCGTAAGCCCGTGGGTTTCGGTTCACAGGATGACCAAAGCCCCCGAAGGGGGCGACACTCCCCTGCAGGGTTGAGAGGCGGACAATGCGCGGGCCTTCCTACCAAATCGAAAGCCTCGAAATCGCGGGATAAGCGAACGGGTGTCGTCGCCGCGAACGAGGTTGTCTCACCCCGTTGGGGCTCAGGAGGGAGCGAATTGGTGGAGTCGGGATCCCAGGCCTGCGCTGCGCTCCGACCTGGGCTATAAATGTCTCACCCCGTTGGGGCTCAAGGCCCGAAGAATGGTCAACGCACGGTATCGGCGCGAGGGAGCGGCGACGCTCGTCCCGAATTCCAATCAGTGCTGCGCCGCGCCCATGAGGCGATGCGCCGATTGCACGATCGGCTTACCAGCCCATCCAACCCAGGCAGCACGGGATCTCCGGGCTCGATATGTAAACCCGATCGGCCAGTGAGACTGGCTTGTGCTGCGAGCGGTCGTAGACCAGCTTGCCGTCGACGAGCACCGCGACCACGTGCGTCGAGTACTCGAACGGATCGCCGTCGTAGAGCACCACGTCGCCGATCTTGCCCGGCTCGAGGCTGCCGTACTGTGAGTCGACTCCCAGGATGCGGGCCGCGTCCAGCGTGATCGACTTGAGTGCCGCGTCGCGTCCTAGGCCGTACACCATGGCGATGGCTGCTTCTTGCCGCACGACGCGCGTCTTGGGGACGTAGCCTTCGGCCCCGGCGCCGATTGCGATCGGGATGCCAGCGTCGGCCATGCTTGCCGCGTTCCCTAGATAACTGTTGATCGTTTCGATCGACTCGGCGTGCTGCATCGTCGGATGCACGATCAGCGGCACCTTGGCCGCCGCGATCTGGTCGGCGACGAGATAGGCCTCGGCACCCAGGGCCAGCTTGCCGTCGAGATGAAACTCGTTGATCAGCCGCAGCGCCGTCATCAGGTCGTCGGCCTTCTGGGCGGCAAAGAGGGCCGAGACCTTGTGGTCGAGCACGGCCCGCAGCGATTCCATCTTGAGATTGGTGTCGAGCGGCGGCTCGCCCGCCTTGGGCGACTCGCGCTTCCGCCGATAGTTGGCCGCGTCGGTGAAGGCCTTGCGGACGATGGCGGCCGTTCCCATCCGCGTTCCCGGTTTCGCGCCGTGGTAGGCTCGCTTGGGCGACTCGCCGAGATTGAACAATAACGACTCCGGAAACTTCACGGCCATCGATTCGGCGTTCGTGCCGTGCGTGCGGAAGACGCCCGTCACGCCGGCGATGACGTTGTTGCGGCCCGGGCAGACGTGCACCACGGTCACGCCTTGCTCGAGCAAAAACCGCAACAACGGCTCAGCCGGATTGAAACCGTCGAGCACGCGCACTTCGGCCTGGTCCGGGTCCGACATCTCGTCGGCGTCCTGGTCGGCGGCAATATTGTATTGTCCGGAAAGCGGCACGATGCTGTTGGCGTCGATCAGCCCGGGCGTGACCGAGACGGCCGAGATCACCGGAAAGTCGGCGGGAATCTCCACGCTGGCCCGCGGTCCCACGGCGGCCACTTTGCCGTCTTTGATCACGACGACGGCGTCTTCGATCGGCTTCTTGGCGACGGAGTAAAGTCGCCCGGCCAGAATCACCGCGTTGTTCCCGGCGGCTCCCGGACGCTGCGCCTTCTCCGGCACGGCCGGCGCTTTGACGGCGGGCAACGCGTGGACCATCGGCTTGGGCGCGGGAAACTTGACGCGGTTGGCGAGCATAAATCCGCCCACCTGGTAGCGGCGGTCTTTCTCGTCGGCGAGCCGGAAGACGGGCTTGCCGTCGATGTACGTTTCGAGGACGCGCGAGTAGACGCTGAACGGATCGCCGCTCAGGACCACGAAGTCGGCGTCTTTTCCTTTTTCGAGGGAGCCGATCTTGCTGTCGAGGTGCATGGCCTGGGCGGGGGCGAGCGTCACCGATTGGAGGGCCAGCTCGGGCGAGAGTCCGCCGCGCACCGGAATGGCCGCAGTCCGCAGCAAGAAGCGGCTTTCGGTCACCGGATCGTCCGTGTTGACGAGCACCTTGATGCCGGCCTTGGCCAGCTCGGCGCCGCACCTCTCGGTGAGGTCGACGACCTCAGCCTTGCCGCCCGGGCTGTCGGGAATGGTCATCGAGACGGGCACGTTGTGCTTGGCGATCTCTTTGAGGACTTTGTACGACTCGGTACCGTGCTGAATCACCAGCTCGAAATTGAATTCGTCTTTTAGCCGCAGGACCGTGAGGATGTCGTCGGCCCGGTGCGTGTGGAAGTGGACCGTCCGCTTGTGCTGCAACACTTCGACCAGCGGCTCCATTGCGAGATCGACGTCCGGCGCGGAGGCCTTTTCGCCCGCGGCCAGTTTTTTGCGATAGGCGTCCCACTTGGCCATATAGTTCTTGGCCGCCAGAAACTCGCCGCGCTGCAGGGCAGCAACTTTCATTCGCGTGCCGGGGGCCTTGGCTCGACCGCCGTAAGCCCGCTTGGGGTTTTCCCCGTTGGCCATCTTGAGTCCGCCGAGCACGTCGGGCGACTCGATCCACATTTGCTCGGGGGTGTAGCCGCGGAGCTTGACGTAGATCGTCTGCCCGCCGATGACGTTGCCGCTGCCGGGCATGATGTTGGCGGCCGTCACGCCGCCGGCATTGGCCATGTGGATGCCTGGGTCGAACGGATTGAGCGAGTCGAGCGCGCGGACGATGCCCTGCACGGGGCCCGTCATTTCGTTGCCGTCGCTATTGGCTTCGACAGCCGGCCGCGAGTAGACGCCTAAGTGCGAGTGCGAATCGACCAGGCCGGGGATGATCACCTTGCCGGCCACGTCGATGATTTTCGCGTGCGCGGGGACGTTCGTTTTGCCGACCGGGCCGACGTCGAGAATCTTGCCGTCGGAAACGACCAGCACGCCCGGGTCATAAACCGGTCCGGCCGCCGTCAGAATCCGAGCGCCTTTCAAGGCGAACACGGGAGCCGTCACTTCGGCTCCGCTGCCGGTGGCCGTCAACGGAGAGGCCGGGGTGGCCGGAGCCGCTGGTTTGCTGCGGGCCGCTTTTTTGTGCGCCTTCTTGCCCGCTGATTTGGTGCCGCTCTGCGGTCCATCGTCGGTTCCGAATGCGAAGGAAGTGGCCGCAAGGAGGGCGAGCAGCGACATCAACAACCGGCGGGACATACCAGGCTCCAAACTGCGCGGGACATAGAATCTGTGTAATTCCCGAGTATGAGGCAGAAGACGCAGACTTTGCAACTCGATTCGGCCAGTCGCTTGAACTGGGTGCTTGAACCATTAGGATGAAACGCGCCGTCGCCGCATCGACCGATTCGCGCACCCGAGAGATGCCACCATGCACGCCCCCGCCCCCTCTGCCCGCCGTACGCCCCTGTTCGCGCTCCTGCTTGCCGCCCTCGCCGCGCCGAGCGTGTTGGTCTCGCCCGCGCGCGCCCAAGCGACGCGGAATTTTCCCGTGATCGGCACGATTCATCGGCTCGATCCCAAGCTCGATGAGCTGATCCCCAAAGACGCCAAGATCGAGGTGCTGAGCAGCCGCTTCCAATGGGCCGAGGGGCCCGTGTGGGACAAGGCGTCCGGCACCCTGTTCTTTTCCGACGTCATCGCCAACCAGACCATGCATTGGAAGGAAGGCGAAGGGGTCAGCGTGTACCTGCGACCGTCGGGCTACACGGGGCCCATTCATCCGCGGTACAGCAAAGAGCCGGGTGCCAACGGCCTGATGATCGACCACGAAGGCCGGCTCATTTCGTGCGAGCATGGCGACCGCCGGCTCTCCATCCTCACCAAAGGCGGCGGCAAGCGGACGCTCGTCGACAACTATGAAGGCAAGCGGCTCAACAGCCCCAACGACGGCTGCATCAAGTCCAACGGCGACATCTATTTCACCGATCCGCCGTACGGACTGCCGGAGCAAGAAGGCCCGCCCCGCGAGCTCGATTTTTGCGGCGTCTACCGGCTGGCGACCGACGGCAAGCTGACGCTGCTGACCAAGGAAATGACCCGCCCCAACGGCATCGCATTCTCCCCAGACGAGAAGACCCTGTACGTCGCCCAGTCTGACCCGAAGGAGGCGATTTGGAAGTCGTTCCCCGTGCTCGCCGACGGCACGCTCGGCCCGGGAAAGGTTTTCTACGACATGACCTCGAGCGCCGGAAAACTTCCGGGGCTGCCCGACGGCATGAAAGTCGACAACCAGGGCCACCTGTTCGCCACCGGCCCCGGCGGCTGCTACGTCTTCACTCCCGAGGGCAAGGTCCTCGGCCGCATCGAAACGGGCGAAAAGACGGCCAACTGCGCCTGGGGCAACGACGGCACCGTCCTTTATCTGTGTGCCGACATGTACCTGTGCCGCGTGAAGACGTCGACCAAAGGTGCGGGCTGGTAACGGTGAGCTGGCATCGCGCATGACTGTCCGTGTGGTTCCCATCAATCGCCCAGAGCTCGCTCCTTTCGCGATGCCGGACCGTTTTCGGCACGACATCACGTACTTTGTGACGTCGCCGGGCGAGAGCGGGGCGCCGGCGTCGCTGGGTGAGAACGAATGGTGGGTGCGGCTGGCCGATGCGCGGGAGTTTTATGACGAGGGCATCCTGCGGATTGTGTCGCCGCTCGACAGCCAGTCGACCGCCGAGCTGGAAATCACGGAGGAGCAGGAAGCGTGGCTGCGGTGGATGATCGATAACCAAATCGAGCACATCAGGCTGGCATGATCGATTGGGTGTTTTTGGACGTCGGCAACGTCCTCTTCAACGACGATCCGCAAAACTTCGAAGGGTATCGGCTGCTCTTCGACACGCTGCGGATCCGCCATCCCAGCTATTCGTTCGACGAGATGATGGCCGAACGAGAAGAGCGGGCTCGCGCGGGCGAGAATTTCATCCTGCACACGATCGCCAAGCGGATGCTGCCGGAGGACGAAGCCAAACTCATCGTCCGCAATATTCGCGAGCTGTTGATCGAAACTTACGACCGGCACAACGTCTGGGACGAGCAGCACCGCGGCGTGCTCGAACAGCTCCGCGCCCGCTGGCGGCTGGGCATCATCGCCAACCAGCCGGCCGAATGCCGCAACAGCCTCGTCCGCCGCGGGCTGCTCGAATTCTTCGACGTCGTGGCGATCAGTGACGAGCGGCATCTACACAAGCCCGACCTGGCCCTCTTTGCCTGGGCCCTCGAGGAAGCCGGCTGCGATCCGGCGCACAGCGTGATGATCGGCGACCGCCGCGACAATGACATCGATCCGGCGCACCGCTCGTCGATGCGCACGATTCACTACCGCTGGCCCGACTGCCGCAGCAAGGGGTGGAACCCCGAGAGTCCGCTGGCCCAGGCCTTCCTCGATTCGTGCGACCGCGTGGCTCTGTTTTCGGCCGTTCCGGTGGGTGCCGAGCCCGACCGCACGATCACCGCGCTGGTCGACGCGCCGGCCGCGGTGGCCGCACTCGACGGTCGGGACTGACTGCGGCGGCTCTGATACAATCCCGTCGCTCGTCTGACGGATGCGTCCTGTTCGTGGTCCGATTCGAACTTGCAGTCGGGGCCGAGCGGCCAAGCATGTTTCCCTTCTTTGGACTGCATCGATTGCTGAACTGGGAGGCCTCGGGGCCGTTTGGGCTCTTGCTCACCGGTCTGACGATCTGGATGCTGATCGAGTGCCTCCGCCGCGATCCTGAGCGGCAAATGTGGTGGTGGGTCATCCTATTTCTGCCGGGGATCGGCCCGCTGGTTTATTTCTTCGCGCGCTGGCTGCCGACGCACAACGTCCCAGCGCCGCGGTGGGCCGTCGGTTTTCGACGCGGGACGGAAATTCGCCGACTCGAGTCGTCGGCCCGCCAGATCGGCAACGCCTATCACTTCGTGCACCTGGCCGACGCCCTGCGGGAGACGGGCCAATTCGACCGGGCCGCCGACGCCTACGAGCGAGCCCTCGAAAAGGAGCCGGCCAACCTGGCCGCGCTCTGGGGAGCCGCCCAGGTCGACATGCACTTCAAAGACTACGACACGGCGCGCCAGCGGCTGGAGCAGGTGCTCAAGATCGATCCGCAATATAAATTCGGCGACGTCTCGCTGATGTACGCCAAAGCGCTGCTGGAGCTGGACCGCGTCGAAGAGGCGACCGCCCATCTGCAGAAGCACGTCCGCCGCTGGCGGCACCCCGAGGGGCTCTACCTCCTGGCGTGGCTCGACTCACAAGCCGGCCGCACGCAAGAGGCCCGCGACAACCTGCAAGCCATGCTGATGGAAATCGAATCCAGCCCGCCCCCCATCGCCCGCAAGCAAGGCGCCTGGCGCCGGCGGGGGCTCGCGCTCCTGCGAAAGATCGGCTAAAGCGAGGCGCTGACGGCGAAGCGGCTTAGCGGTTCCCGTTGTACAGCGAGCCCATCAGTTGTCGCAGCTTGTCTTCCGGGTAGAGGCTGAAGGCGAACTCGCGGTCGTGCAACAGCGAATGGGTCGCCAGGCGGCGGCGGATTTGGGACAGCTCGTCGGACGCATCCGTCATCAACGAGGCGGCCTTCTCGGCCAGGCGGTGATTGAGTTCCTGCATTTGGCGGAACCGCTCGAAGTTGCCGGTGGGCTGGCGGAACGGTCGCGCGTGATTGGCCTGGTCACTCTTTGGAATGGCGGAGCTGGCGGCCATTGCGGCCAGCAGGGCCGACTTCTGGGCGATGAGTTCGCGCGTTTCGGCGTCGTCGGTGGACGCCAGGTGTCGATCGGCGTTCCACCGCAATTCGCGGAGCAGCCGCACGCGGCGGGTTTCGTCCTCGGTGGACACCGAGCCCTTCTCGGTCAGCGGCAAGTACAGGCTGGCGGTGAGCGTGAGGAAGCCAGGAGGCGTCACGCCGAGGAACCGGCACATGATGCGGTCGGTCATCTCGTCATACTTCGCTCCGCCGATGCCGTGCACGAACAAATCGGCCAGGCAGAGTCGCGAGAAGAGGGTCGTGGTGAGGGCCCGAGCGCGGAAGCGAATTCTCTGTTCGGGTAGCTTGCGGAGCACTTCGACGGCACAACAAGCATCGCAGCCGGGCGAGAGCCGCAAGCGGGCGAACTCGGCCTTGCCGTCGGAGAGCACAATCTCGCGCCCTTCCTGCCGGGCGAAGACCCGCGAGCGGACCGAATCGCCCTTTCGCCAAACCCAGAACGGCGCTTCGTAACAATCGCCTTTGCTCTTCAGCTCGGGGACCGGATGAGTCTTGCTGCGAATGTGGTTCACGTGGCGAAATTCGGCCAGGACCTCGTTGTGCACGGCGACGAAGCGGGGGAGATGAGCCAGGATGTGGCCGGCGAACCAGAGGAACGGATCGAGCTCGCACATGCGGCTGATCGGCAGCTCGAGATTCGTGACGCCCCACCGCCGCTCGAGCCGCAGCCGCGAGGCGATGAAACAGTCTTTCAGCAACGGAAACTTCTGCGAGGCGCGAACGGCGTACGGCCATTGCTCGCGGAGCAGAGGATCGACCTGCCACTCGGCCATCTTGTCGCAGACCCGCGCGCCGAAGCTCTCGAACAGTGGGCGGTGGCGGATGGCGTTCTCTTCCCACGGTCCGCGGGGGCGGTCGGCGTCGAACGGCACGCGCTCGATCCGCGGCTCAGCTTCGCCCGATTGGACGGGCACGCGGATCGAATTGGCCGACATCAGGTCGGTGTCGACCGACAGATTGACCGACATGCCGCCGGTGCGTGCGGCCATCTCGTGGACGGCAAAGTTCTTCGCCCAAACCCCCGGGTGAAAGAGCGCCGGCTGGTGCCCGGCCACAAACAACAAGTCGGCGGTCGAGGCGGCCGTCAAATCGGGCTCGCCGGCGCCGTCGGCCGAGGCCGTGGCGTTGAGCAGCTCAGCCGTGTAGTCGCGGGCCGCGCTCAGCACTTCCTCGCGGGTCCAGGTGCGCATCTGCGCCAGCGTTCGCCCCTGCAGGTTCAGGTCGCTCGCGAGGGCCGCGTGGTTATGCTTCGCGACGTCGAGCGCAGCCGGCAGCGGCGGATCGGCCAAGACGGCGAAGTCCTGCCGGGGCGTGCGGAGCGAACGGCCATGCCAGGACGGTTCGCTCACATTGCATGGTATGGGAGGAGTGTCAGGCACGAGTTCGGAGGGGGCACAGTGTGACGTGGCTAGGCTCGCTATGTAGAAGGTCGATGAATTGTAGAAGGTCGCTGAATTCGGATGGAAACACCAGGGTCTGCCTCAGCGACGCGATGCCCAAAGGCGAATTGCACAGAGACGGATTGCACTTGGACAGATTGCACTTGTCAGACCAACCCGCGTCCCCGTGGACGCAGAATGTCACCCTCCCTCAAAAGCAAACGGGTCACCGAACTGGTGCCGCAGACCGCCGTCTCCCCGAGTGGTCATTCTTCAACCATCAGCTCTTGGCGTCGCAACGGGCCTGACGACCCTCCCGTGCGGTGGGGCAGAAACCGAGGGCCTCGATCTCTTTGTCGAGCACCGATTGATAGTGGGCCATCCGCCGGCGTCCGTCGTCCAGCGAACCGCCGAAGGAACGGGCTTCGTCCAGGTACACGAGCGGAATGGCAAACTCCACGATCCTCATGCCGAAGGCCGCCGCCTGCACCCACAATTGCAGCGGCATGGCATAGCCGGTGTCAGTGATTTTGAACTGCTTGAGCGCCTCGACTCGATAGGCCTTGAAGCCGCAAAAGGCATCCGTCAGATCGAGGCCGAGCCGGTCGTTGACAAGCTGGGTAATTTCCGCGTTGATCTTGCGGCGTTCCTCGGGGGGCTTGCTGTTCCCCTCGAAGGCGTGCAAGTAACGGCTGCCCGAGATGATGTCGATCGGCGGCTCACAGGGGGCCGCGTTGGGGGGAAACACGGCGGCCGCCAGCTCGGGAATCAAACGCGGCTGATGTTGGCCGTCGCAATCGATGGTTACGAGAACGTCATACTGCTGCGCGATGGCGTAGTCGAAAGCTGTGCGCAAGGCCGCGCCATAGCCTAAATTTTGCGGATGCGTGACGACCGTGATGCCCGGCTCGCGGGCCAGCACGTTCGGCGTGTCGTCGCTGGACCCGTCATTGACGACGAGCACATCCCGGCTAAAGCGGCGGACTTCCGCCAGCACGTCGGGAATGTGTCGCGCCTCGTTATAAACGGGAAGCGCGGTGAGGCAGCGGAGGTTGCCGCCAGAATGGGAGCCACCCGGACACGGGCTGGGAGCGGCCTCGTCGGACGGTTTACATGGAGGGTCGCTCGAAAGAGGTTCTGGCGTCATGCGTCGAGGGTCCCTTTCGAGTCACCTGTTGAAGAAAAACCGTCACGATGGGCACTGTGGACTGTTGTTACCCGTGGAGCGTTGTTGGGGAATGTCGCCTGTTCCGACTGATCCGTTTGTCCGGGAATGGTCAGTTTTTCGCCCCGGAAACGCCATTTTAGACGCACCCAGAGGCGAGTCAACGAGCCGGTTTGCGCAGAAGGCAAAGAGGCGAATTTTTCAAACCCTCGCCTGCAGATTCGTTTCTCTCGCGATTGTTGCTGACTTGATGCTCGAAGTGATATCATCCCGCGCCGCCTGATCAGGGCCCTGGTCTGCCGTCACGCGAGCCAGCGGCGGACCTGGTTCGGACTCGTTTGCATGAGCCGCTCGAATTCATGAAGCCGCTCGAACAGGCCATTCTCGACAAATCGGCGCGGGTGGGAGTGATCGGGCTGGGCTATGTCGGCCTGCCGCTGATCAACGCGTTTGTGTCGGCTGGCTTTCGCACGCTTGGCTTCGACGTCGACCAGCGGAAGGTCGACACCCTCAACGCCGGCCGCAGCTACATCAAGCACGTCGACTCGACGGTCGTCTCGAAGTGGCGCAAGGCGGAGCAGTTCGAGGCCACGGCCGACATGGCTCGCCTGGCCGAAGCCGACGCTTTGCTGATCTGCGTCCCCACGCCGCTCAACGACAGCCGCGACCCGGACCTGGTCTTTGTCGAGAAGACGGCCGACGCGATCGCCGCCGCTCTGCGGCCCGGCCAGTTGATCATTCTGGAGAGCACGACCTATCCGACCACGACCCGCGACGTCGTGCTGCCGATCCTGGCCCAGAGCCGTCTCAAGCCGGGGACCGATTACTTTCTGGCCTACAGCCCCGAGCGTGAGGATCCCGGCAACCCGGACTATACGGCGGCCGGCATTCCCAAGGTCGTGGGCGGTCTCGATGCGGCGAGCCTCAAGCTGGCCCAGCTGCTCTACTCGCAGGCCATCGTCAAAGTCATTCCCGTCTCCAGCCTCGAAGTGGCCGAGGCCTGCAAGATCCTGGAGAACACTTACCGGGCGGTGAACATCGCGCTCGTCAACGAGCTGAAGATGCTCTACGACCGCATGGGCATCGACGTCTGGGAGGTGATCGACGCGGCCCGCACCAAGCCGTTCGGCTTCCAGGCGTTTTATCCCGGCCCGGGGCTCGGCGGGCACTGCATTCCCATCGACCCGTTTTATTTGACGTGGCTCGCGCGCAAGCAGGGGCTGCCGACGCGCTTCATCGAGCTGGCCGGCGAGATCAACTCGCGGATGCCCGAATACGTCGTGATGCGGCTGGCCGAGACGCTCAACGACGTGAGCAAGCCGATCAACGGCAGCCAGATTTGCCTCTTGGGGATGGCGTATAAGAAAGACGTCGACGATCCCCGCGAGAGCCCGTCGTTCGTGCTGATGGAAATGCTGCTGGGCCGCGGCGCCAAGGTCACCTACAACGACCCGCACATCCCCCGCCTGCCCGCGATGCGGCACCACAAGGTGCCCGACATGACAAGCACCGAGCTAACGCCCGACTTCCTCGCCTCGCAGGACTGCATCCTGATCGCGACCGACCACTCGGCCTACGATTACGACTTCATCGTCCAACATGCGAAGCTGGTAATCGACACCCGCAACGCGACGAAGAACGTCAAGCAAGGCCGCGAGAAGATCCACAAGGCCTGATGGAGCCTTGGTTGTGCCGAGCCGCGTCGGCTGTGAGGAGTCCGCACCGCGGACGCAGGCACACGATTCTGAGTTGCCGACTCAATCATTCATTTGCCTCGCGATGACCGGCCATGGCTCTCACCGAACTCCGGGTCGCCGGTTACCGCTCGTTGAGAGACGTGCGGCTGCCGCTTAAGCAGCTGAACGTTGTTGTCGGGCCGAACGGCTCGGGGAAATCGAATCTTTATCGCGCGTTGTGGCTGATCGCGGAGATCAGCGAGGGAGGCTTCGCGCGAGCGATCTGCCGTGAGGGCGGCCTCCTGTCCGCGATGTGGGCCGGCCCGCGCACGAACAACAAGCCCTTGCGGATGGCGCTTGGTTTTGCGACCGAGGATTTCAGTTTCTTGCTCAGTTGCGGATTTCCGCCCCATGTTCAAACGGCCTTCCGCTTCGACCCACATATCAAGGAAGAGGCGGTCTGGGCTGGACGACAACGGAAGCCGACCACAACGATGCTCGAGCGAGGGGCGGGCATCACGTGGATTCGGGACGTTGAGGGGCGTCGCGTGGACTATCCGCTGGTGCTTTCGGAAAACGAATCGGTGCTCTCCCAACTCCGCGAACCGCACCGGTTCCCCGAGCTGTTCGCCCTTCGCGAAGAGGTGCGCGGCTGGCGCTTTTACCATCAGTTTCGCACCGACGAGCACGCCCCGCTGCGATCACCTCAAGTCAGCGTGCGGACCCCCGTGCTCAGCCACGACGGCAGCGATTTGGCCGCCGCCTTACAGACAATTCTCGAGGTCGGCGAGGCCACTCGCCTGCATGATGCTATTTCGGGCGGCTTGCCCGGCCGCACTCTGACGATTCAAGCCACCAATCCCGACACGACGCTGGGCGTTGCCCTGGAGACGGAAGGCTGCGCGAGGCCCTTGGTGGCGCGAGAGCTTTCAGATGGGACGTTGAAGTTTCTGTGTTTGGCCGCGGCGCTGTTGAGCCCCCGGCCGCCGGCTCTGATCGCTCTCAACGAACCCGAATCCAGCCTTCACCCAGACCTCTTGCCGGCGCTCGCGAAAATGATCGTCGACGCTGCGGAGTTCTCGCAAATCTGGGTCAGCACCCATTCCACCCAGCTCGCCGCTTCGATCCACGAGATTTCCGGCACTGACCCAGTCGAGCTGGAGCTCTTGGAAGGTGCGACTCGGATCCGTTCGTCGGACGACTGAGATCGGCTGAGTCAGCAACGGATGGTGTGCCAGCGGCCGCGAGGCGGCCTCGACACACCCTACGGGATGCAATTCGGCGGCTCGCGGAGGCACGCCTTGGCAAGGCGTCGCGGGAGAGATTACGGTATCCATTGGCCTTTCCCGTCTGACCCTGCGCAGAGAATCACGAGCGCTCATGCTCCCGCCAAGTTCCGAGCTCGGAACCGGATCGAAGTCTCGTCTTGCGCGATTCGGCATCTGGATTGTGGTCGGGCTCTACCTCCTGGCCGTGCTGGCGGTCAATCCGTTCCGCGAATGCCCCGTGCGGGACGACTGGGCCTACGCCTGGTCGGCCTGGCGGCTGTTGGCGACGGGCCACTATCTGGCGCACGATTGGGCCTCGGCGAATACGCCGTTTCAGGCGGCCTGGGGGGCCGCGTTCTGCCTGCTGTTCGGCAACTCGTTCATTGCGCTGCGCTGCTCGACGATCGTGCTGGCCGTGCTGGGGCTATTCGCTTTTCGAGGGCTGGCGCGCGAGCACGGCTTGAGCCGCGGCACGGCCGATCTGTTGACGCTGTGCGTGGCGTCGTGCTCGATCTTTTTTAAGCTGAGCCTCACTTACATGAGCGACGTCCCCTTCGCGTCGCTCGTGACGATTGCCGTCTTGTTTTACAGGCGGGCCGTCCGCGGCATGCGCTGGACCGACTGGATCGCCGGCTCACTGGCGGCGGCGGCCACGGTGGGCACGCGACAGTTCGGCGTCGTGCTCGTCGCGGCGGTCGGGCTGGTCTGGCTCTTCGATCGCCGGCGTTGGACGCGCTGGAAAGAGTATGCGGTCGGCGTCTCGCTGCCGGTGTTGGCCGCGGCCTGGCAAGTCAACCAGGGGTGGAACCATCCGAATTGGGCGGCCGGTTTCCAGGTCTACCGGGCGCGCAACTGATTTTGCGTCGGGCGCGTTTTTCAAACAGCTGCCGTGGCGTCCGGGAGCCATCGTCGAATATCTGGCCTGGTTTCTGGTGCCGCTCGTCATCCTGGCGGCGCTCGGTGTTGCGCGCGAAATTCGCACAGCGCGCCCCGCTGGGTCGACCGGCTCGATATCAAATCGACGTCCGCTGGCGACGCTCGCTTTGTGGATCGTCGTCTTTGCCCTGAACGTGGTGTATGGCTGGAAGGTCTTGGGCTACGCGTACCACACGCCCAACTTTCAGGGCTCGCACGCGCTCATGCCCTTTCTGCCCGATTGCTACGACATCCTCGAGGTGCTGGGAGAACCCGTCCGCTGGGCGGCGACGCTCTTCGTGATCGTGGGGGCCGCGCTGTTTGCCCGCTTGATCGTGGCCCGCGTCGCGCGACTGGGGACCGGTGACGCGGATCAATTGGCTTGCTGCGTGCTCGACTTCACGGCCCTCTTTCTGGCGGCCGTCAGCCTGGTCTTCAATCAGTTCACCGACAATTATCTGGTCCCACTTGTGCCGTACGCGGCGATCGCCGTCGGCCGGCCGCTGGCGGAACTGCTGTGGGCGCGGCGGCGGGCGGTCGTCGCCTGTTGCCTGTTGCTCTTCGTCGGCGCGGCGATTTGGACGCGCGAAGATCTCGCCAAGGACGAGGCGATGTGGAGCCTGTCCGCTCGGTTGCACGACCAGGGCATTCCGCCGCAACAGATCTTCTCGGACTGGAAGTGGTTCTTCTTTTGGAACTTCGAGGACGCGGCCGAGCAGGGCCTGTTTCATCCCGACACGTCGTACGCTTACTTTTTCGACGAGTGGATGGCCCCCGACCGCCAGTTTGCCGAGTATCGCGTCGTGCACGAGTTGACGCCGCCGCCCGGCGAACGTTGGGAACTGGTCGACACGGCACACTATTTCAGCGTCTACGCCCGCGGCCAGGAAACGTTTTACGCGGTGCGACGCATTCGCGACGAGCCAGCTGTGCCTTCCCGCGCCGCATCGTCTGCGCCGCCCGCCGCGGCCGTCTCCGGCAAAGCCGCCGCGCCGAAAGCCCCGCCCGCCGCGTCAAAAGGCGCCCCGTCGAAAGGCGGACCCAAGTCATGAGCGCTTCTGCGACCGCGCCAAGCGTCGTTGCCCGCGCGAAATCCGACCTCGGCGGCTGGCCCGGACTGTGCCTGGTGATCGGCCTGTATCTGGCGGCGGTCGTGGCCGTGAATCCGCTCCGCGAGTGCCCCGTGCTCGACGACTGGGCCTACGCGTCGACCGTGCGGCACCTGCTGCAGACCGGCACGTACAAGCTCGACGATTGGGTGGCCCCCAACATGCCCTTTCAAGCGTTATGGGGCGCCGCGTTCTGCCTGGTGCTCGGCGATTCGTACATCGCGCTGCGGCTGTCGACCGTGGCGCTCACCGTGATCGGGCTGATCGCCTTTCGAGCGCTGGGCCGGGAGCACGGCCTGAGCGGGCGGGCGGCCAACCTGGCCACGTTCTGTTTTGCGTCGTCGTCGCTGTTCTTCCGCATGAGCCTGACGTTTCAGACCGACGTTCCCTTCCTGGTCACGCTCATCGTGGCTCTCTGGCTCTACACCCGCGCCCTCCGCGTGATGACGGTGCCCGCGTGGGCCGCGGCCGCGGTGGCGGGGGCGGCCAGCATTCTAACGCGACAATTCGGTGCCGCCCTGGTCGCCGCGCTCGGCGTGTTGTGGCTGTTCGATCGCGGGCGATTCGCTCGCTTTAAGTATTACGCGATCGGCATTTCGCTGCCGGTCCTCGCCGTCGCCTGGCAGTTGTATCGCGGCCTGTTCTATTCCAACTGGGCGGCCGAGTCGGTCCTGTTCCGCCAGAAGCTCTTTTTCTCCCGCGGGCATTTTCTCCGCGTGCTTCCCTGGCGGCCGCTCGTGCTCGTCGAATATCAGGCGCTGTGGCTCGTGCCGTTGGTGCTGTTAGCCGCCTGGGCGACCGCTCGGGCATTTCTTCGACAGAAGGCGGACGAATTGCCGGCGGACGGTCCGTTTTCGCGAGGCGCGTCACGTGCTTGGTTGATCGGCTTCTTAATGTTGTTCACGGCGGGCGTGGTCTATGGCTGGAAGATTGTCGGCTACGGCTACAACTCGTCCGACTTTCATGGCAACACGGCCCTGATGCCGTTCCTGCGACACACGTACGATCTGTTGCTCGTGCTGGGGGAGCCAGTGCGCTGGGCGGTGACGATCTTCGTCGTGGCCGGCGCGGCGCTCATCGCCCGCGTCTTTGTCGAGCGTTACGGGAGCCTGTTGACCGCGGCGCCGGGAGCCGTCCCTCCGCCGACGCCCCGCGAATTGCTGCTCGATTTGACGTCGCTCTTTCTGCTCGGCGGCAACCTGATCTTCTTTCAGCAGTGGGATTCCTATCAGCTCCCGTTTCTGCCGCTGGTGGCCATCGTGCTGGCCAAACGATACGAAAGCCTGTTGCTCGCGCGGCACCTGGCCGCGGCCGGCTGTTGCCTGGTGCTGCTCGCGGGCTCGGCAATTTGGACGCGTGAGGATCTTGCGAAAGGTGACGTGCAGTGGGTTCTGGCCGAGCGACTGCGCCAAGAGGGCATCGCGGCGCAAAACATCGCGTCGAGCTGGGAATGGTTTGCCTACTGGAACTTTCCCGAGTTCGTGCGGCAGGAGGGCAAACGGGCCAGCACGGAGATCCCTAAGTTCCTTGGCGAAGACGGCTGGCAGGGGCGCAATCGTCAGGCAGCCGAATATTGGATCGTCCACGACCCGCGGCCGCCCGCCGGTTCGAAGGAATCCTGGACGGTCGTCGGGGAGGCCGACTATTTCAGCGTCTACGCCCGTCGCCGCGAACGGTTTTACGCTGTGCGACGCTCGCCGGTGGCTGAGCAGCGCTTTTGAGTTAGCTCAAGCGTGCGAAAGCGCATCCTTTGTATTGCAAAGTATTATGACCGACGGTATCCTGATGCCAGTTCGCCGCGAACACGTGATTGCCGGGGAATCGCGCATGGAACTTCAGGAAGCCTTGGCTCAGATCGCCGAGATCCGTGACCAACTCGCCCGCACGGAGACGTTCGAGGGTTATCGCTCGGCCACGGTGGCGGCGTCCGGTCTGATGGCCATAGCGGCCGCTGGGCTGCAGGCGGCCTTCATCCCCGATCCGCTGGGCCGGCTCGATGCGTATCTGGGGTTGTGGGTGGGCGTGGCGGTGGTCAGTATCGTGCCGGTGGGCATCGAGATGCTGATCCGCTGCCGCCGAGCGACCTCGGAGACGGCGCCGCGGCTGACGCGGATGGCCGTCGAGCAGTTCTTGCCCTGCCTGGTGGTCGGCGCCCTCATCACGGTGGCGATTGCCGTCGTCGCTCCGGAAACGGCGTGGATGCTGCCCGGACTTTGGGCGCTGGTGTTTGGACTCGGAGTTTTCGCGTCGGCCCGGCTCTTTCCGCGGCCCGTCGTGTGGGTGGCCGCCTACTACCTGCTGGCCGGGACGGCGTGCCTTGCCAGCGGCAAGCGGTTCGAGCCACTCTCGCCCTGGATGATGGTCGCGACCTTCGGCGTCGGTCAGTTGCTGGCGGCGGCCATTGTTTATCGCTGCGTGGAGCGCAAGCATGTCTCGTGATCGCAAGCCGGCGCGGCGCGACTCGGGGCGTTTTGCCTACGAGGGACTCGAGCGGGCCATCCACGAAAAGGCCCGCCTGGGCATCCTCACATCGTTGATGACGCGCCGCGAGGGGCTGCTCTTCACCGAATTGAAAGCCCTCTGCTCGTTGACCGACGGCAATCTCAACCGCCATCTCAAGGTGCTGCAGGATGCCGGGCTGGTCGACGTCTGGAAGGGCTCGCAAAAAGGGAAGCCCCAAACGCTCTGCCGGCTGACCACCGACGGCCGCCGCCGTTTCCTCGAGTATGTGGCCGTGCTGGAACAGGTGGTTTCCAACGCCGCGGCGGCCCGGACGGCCACTTCGAAGTCGACCGCCCGCGATCTCCTGGGAGGCTGGTCCCCGGCCTGAGAATCGCCGTCAATTTTTTTTGGCTCGTGACTTTGTAATGCAAAGTAGTTTGGTGAGGCTTGTGGATCGGACTGCGGCAGACGAAGGAGGTCACCCGTGAAAGTCTTGCGTGCCGATGCGATGGGAATTTGCTTTGGCGTTCGCGACGCCCTGGCGATGGCCGCTGCCCTGCCCGATCCGGTCAACACCACGATTCACGGAGAGCTGGTTCACAACGAGACCGTGCTCGTCCAGTTGCGCACGCGCGGATTCCGCATGACGGCCAAAGCCGAACGCGACTCGCTGCCGCCAACTCAGGATGTGCTGATCACGGCTCACGGCATCAGCGACCGCGAGCGGCGGCGACTCGAGGGAGCGGGCAAACGGTTGATAGACACCACCTGTCCGCTCGTCGAACGCGTGCACCGCGCGGCCCAAGCTCTGCAAGCCGACGGTTACCACGTGCTCGTCCTCGGGCGACGAGCGCACGCCGAGGTCCGCGGCATCGTCGAAGACCTGACCACCTACGACGTGCTGGAGAGTCTGGAAGATGTCATGGATTTTGGGCGGCCAAAGTTGGGTCTGGTTTGTCAGACGACCACGCCGCCCGATCTGGCAAAACAGATTCTCGCCGCCGTTCGCGCCCGCAATCCGGCGGCCCAGGTACGGTTTGCCGACACGATCTGCCAGCCGACGCGCGAACGGCAGCAAGCGCTCGAGCGGCTGCTTTACAAAGTCGACGCGATGGTCGTCGGCGGCGGCAAGAACTCGAACAACACGCGACAGCTCGTGGAGCGGTGCCGGGCTGCGAACGTCCCCGTGTGGCACGTGCAGGACGCGGCCGGACTTGCCGATTGCGGTCTCGACGGCCACCAGGTCGTCGGGCTGACCGCCGGCACGTCGACGCCGGATGAGACGATCGACGCGGTCTACGCGACCCTTCGACGGCTGCCGTCCGGAGTGCCGAGCACGTCGCGGCAATGGGTGCGACATTTCCGCGCGAATGCCGACACGCCGGTCGACATTCCCTGGGACGATCCACGGCGGCTGTCGGCGACCGAGCGGCAGGCGGTGCTGCGCTCGATCCAGATTTTTCAGCTCGGCGAGAGCGGAGGCGGCAGCCGGCTGTTGCGCGCGGCCGAGAGCGACTGCCGACGCACCGGCGATCGCCACTACGTCAAGGCGCTGCGGCTCTTCATTCGCGAAGAGCAGCATCATGCCGAATTGCTCGCGCACTTCTTGAGGCGGGAGGAGACCGAGCTGATCGCCCGGCAATGGACCAACGGCGTCTTTCGACGATGCCGCAACTTGATTGGGCTCGAGTTGATGCTGGAGGTGCTGTTAACCGCCGAGCTGATGGCCCGCGTGTATTACGCCGCGCTCAGCCGGGCGACGGACGACGCCGTGCTGCGGGCGATCTGTGCGCGGATCCTTCGCGACGAGCGGTGGCACGTGCGGTTCCAGTGTGATCGCCTGGCACACATGCGGGCGAAGCGACGGCGATCGCTAGGCCTGCTGACGGGGGCGGCCAAACGGATCGGCTTTCGCGCGGTGTGCGTCGCGGTCTGGTTGAATCACTCCCGCGTGTTTCGGGCGGCGGGGATTGGCCCGCGAGCCTTTTGGCGGCGGACGGGGCGCGAGCTCGACCTGGCCCGCCGCCTCATTGGTTCAACGACGCGACCAGCGGCTCGGGCGGGGCGAGTCAGTTCGATCGTGCCGGCGGCTGCGACACGCGGTGAATCGATCGTCGCAGGAAGCCCAGCACTGTCCAGCCGGTGATCATGCCGACTACGTAGGTGGCCCCGATCAACATCGCCAGGTTGGTGGTCACCGTCCGATCGAGATACTTGAGCGTCACCTCGTCGCGGTTTTGCAGTACGAACAGCCCGACGGCCCCCAACAGCACCACCAAGATGAATCCGTAGATCATCTTCATCGTGTCAGTCTCCTGGTCGCTTGCCGACTCACAAGTTCCACGAGAGCAAAAACAGGACCGCGAACAGGGCCGCCATCGAGACCAGAATCGTGACGAACAACCGGGCCGATCGCCGCAGGATCTGCGGCGGATACTCGAACCGGGTGGCGCTGTAGACCAGGCTGACGGTCAGCGCCAGCGGCAGCAGGTACCAGCTGGCGTGGGTTTTGTCGGCCAGGATCAAAAACGACTGCATGCTGCAGATTCCTTGATGCGTCGAGACAAATCGACCGCAACTGCCGATTAACCCTTCGGCGCTTGGACGAGTGGAGGCTGTGCCGGCGGAGGCTGAGCAGGCGGCACGGCTTTGACCGCCTTATCCGCCGACGTGCTGCCGGCCGCTT
The DNA here is from genome assembly GCA_963800135.1 of uncultured Planctomycetaceae bacterium. Lineage (GTDB taxonomy): Bacteria > Planctomycetota > Planctomycetia > Planctomycetales > Planctomycetaceae > DASPSM01. The sequence continues at coordinate 404,613 of CAWCZR010000009.1, forward strand.
TTTGTTCCGCGTCGCTGCCGTCACCGTAGCCGTAGGCCGGACCTTCCACCGCGTCCAGAATCACCAGGATGTTGAGCAGGCCGGCGATCATCGTGAAGGTCATCGCCAGCTCGTGAAATTTGCCGAGTGTGCGGTGCAGCGAGAGGTAGTATTCGTCGTCGGGCGGCGCCTCGAAGTGATCGACGAGCTTGCGCGGAAACTTGCCGCTGAGCCCGCCGATCTTTTGACGCGGATCGTTCGCATCGACGACGTCGACTGAGAGAAGCTCGCGTTCGGGATCGGCCGAGACGGCTTTGCCAAACTTGGGAGTGCCCCCCAGCGAAAGCGTGATCTCTTTTTTGTCCTGGGTGCCGGTGAATTTGCCCTGCACCACGCGGTCTTCGGCAGGCTTGCTCCCCTCCCTGAGCTCGATCTGCCCCGTCACGATGCCGTCGGCCAGGCCAGCGGCGTGGTCCTGCATCCGCAACATTCCGTGAAAGGGAGCGTTGAGCGGCGCGGACAGGCTGATTTCGTCGACGTTCGTGCGGCTCTCGTAACGCCGCGCCTGCACGAGGGACGGCAACGCCGGCAAACCGACGAAGACTTGCGCGTAATACGGATTCAGAAAGTTCGTGGGGTCCTTCTTCCAGTAAACGACGCTCCAGTTGCCCAGAGCCATTCCATAGAAGAAGGTCACCAGCACGCAGACGCCGCAGAGAATGCCTTTGAAATAGCGGCCCTGGTAGACGTGTCCCGCGCCGGGAAACAAAAAGGCCAAGACGCCGGCCAAATACCGGTTTTTAAACGGGATGCGGGGATCAAGCATGCGAATCAATTTCCGGAAGAACCGGCATTTCTCAGCGGGAACACTGCTCTGAGTGGGAACACCGCGGCGGGCCAAACGTAGAACCGGCCGTATTTTAGGGCGCAAGCCAGATTGGGGCTAGGGAGGGTTCGACGCGTGCCTCTCCCGAGAGGCAAGCCAGAACCCGCGGCGCGCACTGCGGTCGGCGGCCTCAGGCCGACTGGGAGCGCAGCTCCACGTTCGGCCGATAGAAGAGCGCGACCGGCAGCATCACGGCGGCGGACATCGCGAAGATCCAGCTCTCACGAATCTGCAGCTTCCGGCAAGCCACGATGACCAGCAGATAAAAGACGGCCGCCAGCATGATGCCGATCCAATTGATGAGATTCATCGCGCCGATCATGCGTCCTTTTTGCTCGGCCGGCGGACGAACCTGCATGATCACGGCCAGCGGCACGTAGAAGAACCCGGCGAAGAAGCCAACGCCCACCAGCAGCGCGCGGCAGGCGACCTCGAAGACACTGGTCGGCCACAGCATTTCAACCACGGACTCGGGAGCGCGGGCGGGAGACGGTGTGGCGCTCGTCTCGCCGGCGGGACTCGCCGCAGCCTTCGCGGTCTCGGACGAGCCGGCTTCCGTGGCCGCCTTGCTCGGGGTCAGAGAAACGCCGGCGACGCTGCCGATCACCGCCAAACCCGACAAGCAGACGACGATGCCCCACGCCCCGAGCTTCACGAAGCCGACGCGAATTTTGCCGCGCGCCGCTCCGCCGGCCCACAGGCAGCCGACCATGATGCCGACGGCCATGCAGACCGACAGCAGGCTCGTGCGTCCATCGCCATAGTTCATCTGCAGTTTGCCGAAGTCGTTGACCGAAGGCTGAATCACGCCGCCCAGGAACCAAAACAACGACGAGATCACCAGCACCAGCATCAGCGGTCTGTCGGATTTCAACATCCGCCAGGTCTCGCCGCTGATGAACAGGGCCGACGGCGTGAACTTGAGTCCCGGCTGCGCGATGGGCGTGCGGCGAATGACCAACGATGTCAGCGTGCCGGTGACGGCGATCCCAATGCAGACCGCGCTGCCGATCCAGAGGCGATCGTTGTACCACTCCTTGATAAAGCCGGCGAGCGCCATCCCCAGGATGATCGACAGAAACGTCGTCATCTGGATCATGCCGTTGACCTGTGGCAAGTCGCGCTCGCGAAACAGCTCGGGCAGGATGCCGTATTTCGGGGGGCCGAAAAATGCACTGTGCGTCCCCATCAAGAACACGACGGCCAACAAGAAGATCATGCGGCCGTCCGTCGAGTGCAGCGCCAGGAGGCCGGCCGTCATCACGCCAATCTCTGCGACCTTCATCGCCACGACGATGTGCACCTTGCTCATGCGATCGGAGAGAAAACCGGCAAACCCGGAGAACAGCACGAAGGGAAGGGCAAACAGCAAGAGCGCGGCCCCCTGATCGTTCTTGCCCGTCTCGAGGAAGTAATCGACGCAGATCAGCAGCACGAGCTGCTTGAACAGGTTGTCGTTGAAGGCCCCGAAGAACTGGGTGAAGTTCATCCCGTGGTACGAGATGTCGTGCCACAGGGGCGGTCGGGGATCGGGCTGGGAAAGGTCGGGGTTCGCCGAAGCCATAAAGCGCTAACGTGGGGGGTGTGTGGCGAAGGCGCGATGATCCTAGCGTATTGTCATCGCAGGCGGAATTGCGGAACCTTCACACAGTTAAGAACACGGGCGATGACAGGGCGTCCGCGTGCGGATACAGTTGAGGACAGTCCCACCACCGATTCCCACCTCTTTTACAGGCGACGAATGATGGCTCGCGCAACGCCACTCGCCGCGATTGTTTTGGGCCTGTGCCTCTCGCTGCACGCCCAGGCCGACACAGCAGCCCCAGCTCATCCCGTGGCCCGGGAGCAGGTGCAGCGGGCGGTCGACCGCTCCATTAGCTATCTGCAAGCCGAAAGCGGTAACTGGCTGAAAACGCGCCGTTGTGCGGCCTGCCATCATGCCGGTATGCCTCTCTGGGCGCTCAATGAAGCTGGCAAGCGGGGCTACGCCATCGACAAAAAGTTCATGGCCGACAAGATCGAAGCCACACTGGGCAGTCCGGACAAGCTGATCGCGGTCAAGCTCGTGCCCGGGCCGAAAGATCCGCCGGACACGCGCCCGATGGGCCGAGGCCTCAACATGGGGCTGCCGTTCCTGGCGGTCGCCGGACGTTCGTTCCCGACCTTGAGCGCGGGACAGACGCAAAGCCTGAGCTTTATCACGGAAGAGATCCTCAAGAAGCAGATGAAAGACGGCTCGTGGGAGTTCTTTCTCAGCCGGCCGCCGATCAACGAGACGCAGCTCACCGACGTCGGCTGGATCCTCATGGCGTTGCAGGCCGATCCGGCCACCGTCACTTCGACGCCGGAGCGTGTCGCATTGCAAAAAGGACTCGCCTGGCTCGCCGACGCCAAGCAGCCCGACACGTACCAGAGCAAGGTCTTGAAACTGCTGATAGCGATCCGCGCCGGCAAAGCCACGAGCGACCTCCAGCCGCAGATCGAAGAATTGCTTGCCGCCCAGCAGCCCGACGGAGGCTGGCGACAGCTCCCCGAAATGAAGAGCGACGCCTTCGCCACGGGCCAGACGCTGTACGTCCTGTCGCTGGCGGGTTATACGGCCGAGCGTCCGCAAATGAAGCGCGCCATCGCCTTTCTCGTGGCGACGCAAAAGCCGGACGGCAGCTGGCCGATGACGTCGCACGCCTCACCAGACGGGAAGCCCGGCGGCCACGCCAAGCTGCTCACGCCGATCACCTGCGGAGCAACCTCTTGGGTGACGCTCGGATTGGCTCGGCTGACGCCGAAGCGCTGATGGAACCGCGAACCGAGCTGCTCAGGGTCGACGACAGTTTCCACATCCACGGGCACGGGCTGGTCGTGCTCCACGGGCTGGTCGTGCTCCCTGATTTCTCTGTCCCGAACGGCTGGAAAAACCAGGTCGAAACAGTCGTCGTCGAAAAGCCAGACGGCCAGCAGTACGAGTCTGTCGCTCAATTTAACGTGACGCATTTCAATCTTTCGTTCCCCGTGACCGACCCCAGGGGTTCGATCGATCGCCGTTGGCGAGTCATCGTGATGTTGCCCAAGGCAACAAAGGCAGATTTGCCAATCGGCAGTAAGATGTTCGTTTCGCGCGAACTCAGAGACAAACTCCATTCAGTCCCAGCGATCGAGAGAGTCAAGGAGTAGCATTCTCCGTTTTGCGATTTGTCGCCTTCGAGACGTTCCTCGCCTTCGTGCGACGCTCTTTAATCACTCGATCGTTTCCGCGTCGAGCCAGTTGTCGCCCGCCGACAGGTCGACGACGAGCGGCATTTCCAACTCCATCTCGTGCCTGCGAGGATCTCACTCATCCCCACGAGAGAAGAGCCCTCGACGCTTTCCTCAGGTCACCGTGATGCTGGAGCGGCGCGCGAACCAAGCGGCGGTTTCGTTGAGAAGGGTCAGCTGGGTCTCGCGCACCAGGTAATCGAAATCCTCGCTGGTGACCGCGCATTGGATCAGGCGCTGTTGGCGGTGAAGGAATTGAAGCGTGTCACGAAAAGTCGAGACCCGTGCCGCGCAGTCGAGGGCGGCTATCCAGGACAAGCCGGCCACAGCCAGCACCGGCAGGATGATGGCAGCCGCTCCCAATATCGGCGGTAATCGATCCAGCCATTTCTCAATCACGTGTGGTTCGGCCAGGGTTGCGTAAATCAAAAAACCCAGCTTCCCGGAGGCGACGATGATCGCCGCGATGGAACAGACCGCGAAAACATTCTCGTACCGTCGAAGCCGACGTTCGTCCTTTGCGAGTTGCTTGTGATAATAGGGAATCTGGCCGTCTTCCCGGCTCTGGAAACGCGTCCAGAGATACTGATCCCGCTGGCCCTGCCAACCCGAGTCTCTTGCGGGGCGAGTGGAGTGCAGATGCAGCACAGTGAGTGTCTGCAGCAAGTATCGAAGTCGTTTCGGAAGCGGCACGCGGAAGAGATGTTCCAGGTAAAGATGCCGTTTGCCGGTCGCCTGGACCGAACGCCCGAGTTCCGCCACAACGCGGGAGAGCGCCCACGACTGCGCCGCGTGCCCGTGGTGCAGGTCTCGATGCCGCCAGAAGCTTCGGCCGAGGAACAGCACCTCGAACCCCAAAAGCGTCATAATGATCATTTCGACGATCAGGTTGTCCTTGTGAAAATGGTGCAGCATCAAGGCCACGCTGGCGAAGATCGTCGCCGCGACGTGCCCGGTGATAATCCAAAACGCCGAGTTCTGAAATCGTTTTTGGTGCCCTTCGGCGGCGGTACCTGCCGCCGTTTTGACGGCGTCGCAAAAGTGCTGGACGCTTGGGAGCGTCGGAAGCATCGGAAAGGCAATGCCGGCGAGTTCCTTCGGAAGCGAAGGGGGCTCACGGCGGAACTTCTGGTAGGCATCGACGGGGTGCCAGCGTTCCTCGAAGTGGGGCCGGCCGTCTGTGAGCCCCACCGTGATTTCTAGCGCCGGAATTTCTCGACTGATCGCCTGCTCCAGAAAGCTGCGCGCGCCTCCGGCTTTCCCGTCGGCGTCTCTCCGCACGAGGCAGATCACAAGATCGCTGACTCGCAGGATGGCGGTGTTCGTTTCCTCAAAGCGGGCGTTGCGGTCCGGGGAGTGGCTCGCGACGTGTTCCTGAATCACCTGTTCGGAATCCAGAATCTTTTCCGCTCGGGCCCGCTGGCACTTCGTGAAATCGGCCCTTCCTTCCGAGTCGGTCGCACCGAGGAAGTCCGACCGATGCTGCGGAAGAAAAATTCGCTGCTGAATCGGAGGCCTGGGACCAGGCTGTTTCGCGCAGGCTCGCGAAAAGAGCTGATCGGCCCCGCAGGCCACTTGAGAGACGCCGACAAAGAAATGGCTGGCCGGCAATTCGATCTCGGCGATCCGCTTCGCGAGATACTTGACGACGCTGTCGTCCCATTCGGCGATCTGTGTGTCGCCGCAACGGACGTCGCCCCACAGGTCGCGTGACCCGGAAAAGCCCACATGAACGACACAGGGAAGCGAAACGGACGAGGGTTGCGTTTGACTCATGGTTGCGGAGTCGCCTCAGTCGATTTTCGTGGGTGGTCTGCCAAAAGGTGCCAGTCGTCGGGCGATCTCCGTCTCGTCGAGGTTCATCTCCTCCAGCAGCGCTCGATAGTTGTCCGAAGCGATCTGCACGTTCGGGTGCTGGTGCCCCGTCTTCTCGCTGAACGGATGCAAAATGGCGACCGCGCGGCGCATGAGGGGCTCGGCCTCGGCCAGCCGGTTTGTGGCTTGGAGTAACGCGGCCAGATTGTTGAGGTCCTTCGCAACCCCCGGATGCTCGGGCCCGAACGACTTTTCATCGATGGCGAGGGCGCGACGCATGAGGGGCTCGGCCTCGGCCAGACGGTCTGTGTCTTGGAGTAACTGCGCCAGATTGTTGAGCCGGAGGGCGACCTTGGGATGCTCGGGCCCGAGCGAGTTTTCACCGATGGCGAGGGCGCGACGCATGAAGGGCTCGGCCTCGGCCAGACGGTCTGTGTCTTGGAGTAACTGAGCTAAATTGTTGAGCTGGGTGGCGACGTTGGGATGCTCGGGCCCGAACGATTTTTCACCGATGGCGAGGGCGCGACGCATGAGGGGCTCGGCCTCGGCCAGTCGGTTTGTGTCTTGCAGTAACTGAGCCAGATTGTTGAGCCGAATGGCGACCTTGGGATGCTCGGGCCCGAGCGACTCTTCACCGATGGCGAGGGCGCGACGTATGAGGGGCTCGGCCTCGGCCAGTCGGTTTGTGGCTCTGAGTAACTGAGCCAGGTTGTTGAGGTTCGTCGCAACCTCCGAATCCTCGGGCCCGAACGATTTTTCATCGATGGCGAGCGCACGCCGCATCAGAGGCTCAGCATCCCGGTACAGTGCTTTGTGCAAGAGTTGGAGCCCAAGCTGGGCTTGAAGGCGCGCGGTTGGGTGCGGAATCACCCGCTTCTCGGCATGTCCGATCGCGGCCAACAAGTGTGGTCGGAGCGGATCCAGAACTGGCCAGGTGCGGACATCGTCGGCGTCGAACGGCACATAGGCGTTCAGGACGGCCAGCATCGCCTTCAGCGGCGCGTCGACCGACCCTTCGAGGAGCCGCTCGCGGACAATCAGTTGCACCAGGCGATGAACCTGGCCCACGGCGGCGAAGTCGGCTCCGTCGGACGGGAGCAAGAGCGAATATCGGCGCAGTTCTGCCAGCGCCGTTTCCACCTCGGCCTGCGGATCGCCCGCAAGACCTCGCAATTGGCGTTCGGCCTCCGCGTGGCGGAGGAGTCCCTCGGGGATGGGATCGGGAGCCAGCCAGGCAAGCATTTCGAGAAGGGAACGCGCGGGCGGGCTCAATTGGTCGAAGGTTGTCTGCCAAGCCGTTGCCACCGAAAGCGAGACCTCCTTTTCCTCGTGAAAGCGCATCAACACTTTGTCGGCCCATTCGCGCACGCGGCCCTTGTTCGCGTTCCAGCGGTTCTGGTATTCGGCAATCGAGATCCGCCGCTCGCCGATGTACGCGGCCGCCTGCTCGAGCGCGAGACAGAGCCCGCCCAAGTCATCATTGGCCAGCGCCTTGGCAGCCGTGTCGTCGTCCGACTGCGCCTGCCGCCGTCCCCTTGTTCGATCGAGCAGAAACCGCGTCGCGGCCTCGCGGGAGAGTACATGCAGGTCGATTGCGTCGACGTCAGGCGGCCAGCTCGAAACTCGACCCGTGATGAGGACATGGTCGGTTTGCAGCACGCCGACAAGTTCGGCTAGCCCCGGTCGAGCGCCTCAGGCGATTCGCCGTTCACCATCAGTACGGCGGCGTAGCGATCCCGATAGCGCCAGGCATATTCGACCACCAGTCGCGTCTTCCCCACGCCGCCCAAACCGGAGACCAATTGAATCGGCCAGTGACTGGCTTGCTGCGCTTGCTCAAAACGGCGGCGCAAGTTCGCGACGAAATCGTCCCGTCCGATGAACAGCTTGCCGAGCGTGGGATAGATCAGTCGGAAGCGGGCGGGATAGGTTTCCGGCCATCGCTCGTGCAGGTCGCGCAAGACGCGGCGGCAGAGATGTTGTTGGTCATCGAACGTGCCCCGATCCTTGCCAAACTGCTGCAAGTGATTCCAATGATTTCGTTGCGGGTCGTTGGCGGGCAATCGACTGCCGTCGAAAGTCGTTGGCAAGTAGATGTAACAGTCGCGGCCGTGAAAGAGGGCCAGCCACGCCTCGAGCTGGGTGTAGCTGATGGCGGGCACCGCGGCCTGCAGTTCGTCGGCGAGGAACGGGAACTTCTTGAGGAAGTCCGGGTAGCGCGTGAGCAGCCAATCGATCTCCGCTCGCTTGGCGGCATGGCCCGCCGTCTCCCCGACCAGGTGCACGATGGCATCGCACCGGCTGATGTAATCGTCCAGTTTTTCGACGAGCGTGCCGCCGCCTTGCACGAAATCCTGCTGTTCGCGAACCAGGACTCCGGGCAGGCTCAGGTCGCCTTTGAGTAATTCGCGATGAGGCCGGAATTCATTGCTCACGCACGACAGAAAGATCTGACGCAACGAATTGGTGCCTGCCATCTCAGGCCTTTTCTCTTCGATCGACGATTACGAAAGCCGTTTATTTCCAGCGAGCGAGGCGACCTCGGCCCGCTAATTAACGCTCCGCAACTCACCCGGCGGAGAGATGGACCGCCCGGCGAATGGGAGAAAGGCGCGTGCCGATGTCAAAGGAAAACGCCCCAATTGAGGCCCAAGAAAACCAGTCTAACGCGGCCGACTCAGGGATCGTACGGCTTTTTTTCCCCAAGCCACTCCGTGGTAGCGGGACGCAGGCGCCACCGTCCGAGACGTTTCGGCTCGCCGGGATGAAATTGGCGTGCCGGCACCTACTCGATCGTCTCGACGTCCAGCCAGTTATCGCCGGCTGAGAGGTCGACGACGAGGGGCACTTCCAACTCCATCGCGTGCTCCATTTCGTGTCGCACCATGTCGGCCAGTTCGCGGACGTGCTCTTCCGGCACCTCGAAGACCAACTCGTCGTGAATTTGCAGCAGCAGCTTAGCGGGAAATGAGGCAGCGCGGAGACGGTCGGCCAGTTGTCGCATGGCCCGTTTGATCAGGTCGGCTGCCGAGCCCTGAATCACCGCGTTGATGGCCGTCCGCTCGGCCAGGTTGCGTTGCATGCGGGTGATCGCTGCCGGACGAATACCGGAGATGGGACGACGCCGGCCGAGAATTGTGTGCGCGTAGCCCGTGCGGTGGCAGTCGCGGAGAATCTGTTGCAAGTAGCGGGTCACGCCGGCGTAACGCGTGAAATAACTGTCGATGAACGCGCCGGCTTCGTCCGGATCGATGCCGAGTGCGGCGGCCAGGCCAAACGGGCTCTGGCCGTAGATCACACCGAAGTTCACCGCTTTGGCGATTCGCCGCATGTCGGAGGTGACGTCGACTTCCGCCACGCCAAAAACCTCCTCAGCGACGGCCGAGTGAATATCGGCCCCCAGGCGGAAGGATTCTTGCAGGGCCTTGTCGCGACTGAAGTGAGCCAGCATCCGCAGCTCGATCTGCGAATAGTCGGCGCACAAGAGCTTCCAGCCCTCGGCCGACGCAAGAAACGCTCGGCGGACACGGCGGCCTTCTTCGGTGCGGATCGGAATGTTTTGCAGATTGGGGTCGCTCGCGCTCAGCCGGCCCGTCGCCGCGACGACCTGGTTGAACGAGCAATGGATCCGCCCCGTATGCGGGTTGACCATCTTGGGCAGCGCGTCGAGGTAGGTGCCTTTGAGCTTCGAGAGTTGCCGTTGCTCGATGATCTTGGCCGGCAGCGAGTGGTGCAGGGCCAGCCGCTCGAGCACGTCCTGATCGGTGCTGGGGCCGGTCTTCGTCCGCTTGAGGACGGGCAGCTTCAGTTGCTCGAACAGCACCTTGCGGAGCTGCAGCGGCGAATCGATGTTGAACTCGCCTCCCGCCTCGCGGTAGATGTCGTCCACGATCGCGGACAGGCGATGCGTGACGTCGGCGCTCTGCCGGGCCAGCTCGTCGCAGTCGACGCGAATTCCCGCGGCCTGCATGTCGGCCAGCACGCGGATCAGCGGCCGCTCCAGCTCCCAGTACAAGTCCCACAGCTTTTCCTGCTTGAGTTCTTGCTCGACGACTTTCGCGAGCGAGAAGGCGACTTGCGCGTCCTCGGCCGCGTATTCGGCGGCCTTGGGGATGTCGACCTGGTCCATCGACAGTTGCTTGGAGCCCGTGCCAATCAAGTCGCGGATCGGAATCGTGTGATGGCCGAGGAACTTCTCGGCTAGCACGTCCAGGCCGTGAGCGCGGGCCCCGGCATCGAGCAGGTAATCGCCCACCATCGGGTCCAGGCCGATTTCACCCAGCTCGATGCCCTGCTGCCGCAGCACCAGGATCTCGTACTTGATGTTTTGATTGACGATGACGTTCGCAGGGTTCTGCAGGTGGGGTTTCAATGCCTCGAGCACCCGCTGCGGATCGAGGGTGCGTTGCCCCGCCGCGCCGCGCACGGGCAGGTAGTATCCCAGGCCTTCCTGCCAGCTGAAGGCCCAGCCGACGATCTCTGCCCGGAGGGGGTCGACGTCGGTCGTCTCCAGGTCGACGGCGAACGTCCGCTGCCCGGCCAGCTCGCGAACAAAGTCGGCCAGCGCTGCTTCGTCATCGACAATCTTGAAGCCGCGGTAGCGCGACGGGTCGACCTCGATGGGGACGGCGCGCACAGGGACGGCCCGCGGCTTTGCGGCGGGCGGCTTCTTCTTCACAGGCGCGTCGGACGGTTCGCCCAACACGAAGGGTTCTTCCTCCGCATCGGACTCGCCGAGCAGCGCTGGCTCACTGCTGACGGGCGCTTTCGGCCTCGCTGGGCTCCGGCAAGAGCGATTGCTGCGTCGCCCGGACGGGGGCTTCATTCCGCATTTCGTCGGCGAACCGTCGAAAGCCCAGATCGGTAAAGAGAGTTCTCAGCCGCGCGCGGTCGGGGGGCTTGATGCGGGCCGCCTCCCAGTCGACGTCGATCGGCAAGTTGGTATTCAGTTCGACCAGCTTGCGGCTGGTGCGGGCCTGGTCAGCGAACGTTTTCAGGTTTTCTTTGAGCTTCGCCCCCGGCGCTTTGTCGGCGTTCTTCAACACTTCTTCGAGCGTGCCGAACTGCTGCAGCAGTGCCGACGCTTTCTTCGGGCCGACGAGCGGAATGCCGGGGACGTTGTCGACGGCATCGCCCACGAGCGATTGAAAATCGATCACCTGGTCAGGCCGCACGCCCCAGTCGAGCTCAAGCGAGGACGCGTCGTAGAACGTGTTCTTGCGGACGTTGAAGATCTGGACGAGCGGCCCCAGGAGCTGGCGGACGTCTTTATCGCTGGTGACGATCCGCGACTCGATCCCGCGCTCGCGGGCCAGCCGCACGACCGTGGCGATGACGTCGTCGGCCTCCCAGCCCGAAAAGCCGAGAGCGGGGATGCCGAAGCCTTCCAGCACCTCGAGGATCCGCGGGATCTGGGCCGTCAGGTCGACGGGCATTTCGGAGCGGTTGGCTTTGTACTCGGCGAAGACCTCGTTGCGGGTCGCCGGTCCGGAGACGTCGAGGGCGCAGATCAGATGGGTGGCGCCGGGCAGGGCCCGAATTGTCTGCAGATCGCGTGTGAAGCCGAAAACGGCGTTCGTCGGCTGCCCGCTCGGTCCGGTCATTTCCGGGATCGCGTGGAAGACCTGGAAAACGAGCGAATACATGTCGACGATAAACAACGTCTCGGGCATCAAGTCCTCGAAGGTGTTGGCGGGTCGCCGGCGGTTTGGCGACTAGGGTTTTGCCGACGGTTGGAGATTTTCCCAATCTCGCCGCTTGTTTTCGAGCGGACGGGGTCGAAGAATCGCTTCAGGCCGGTTTTGCGTGGTCGTTTGCGTCCTGGACTCGCCCGGGGGGGCGGATTGGCGACCGTTCCCGCACGCAAAACCTGACCGCGCCGGCAGATCGGTTGAGCGGGGATCGGGGAAACCGCTTGACTTGCCTTCAGGCCCCTTTACACTCGTAGGATAGGGGCCCGCGGGCGCGAAATCAGCCCCCAAATCCGCTTACAGCATCAACGTCGACACTGTCATGCGAACCGGCCCGCGTCCGATCCCGAGTGGGGCGCGGACTGTCGTTCTCGACGGTCGAATTTCCGAACACGGCCCCTCGTCGCACGCTCAAGCACGTCTTTCCGAATCGGAGTGAGTAATGCCGGCTGCCAACAAGTCCACCGGTCTGCAGATTGCGCTCGTGTTCACCGTGATGAGCATGATCATCGCCTTCGTCGTCGCCTTCCTCCAGTATCGAGCCGCTGCCGACGCTGAAGCCCAGAAAGCAGCCGAAGTCGAAAAGAAGAACGCGGCCGAAAAGAGTCTGCAAGCCGCGACCGCCAACTTACAGAGCCTGCGGCAATTCCTTGGTTATCCGAACACCGACGAGATCGGGAAGACCGACGCCGAGGGTGAGAATTCGGTGATCGGCCAGCTGCGGACGCTGATGGCGCGGGTCGCCCCCGGCGAGCTGACGATGCCGACCGTCGCCGCCACGCTGCAGCGCGTCGGCCAGGAACTCGACACTTTGCAAAAGGACCGGGCCACCTTCAACGCCCAGACGATCGACCTCAATAAGCAAATTCTTGCCTTGCGCGGCGAATACCAGGGCATGGTCGACGCTCACACGCAGGCTCAGAAGAAGGCCGAGGCGGATCGCCAGGACGCCCAGACGAGCAAGGAAGAGGCTGTCACCAAGAAGGAAAAGGACATTAACGACCGCCAAGCGAAGATCCAGGAGCTGCAGGCCGAGAACCAGCAGGTCCGCTCGGACGCTGTGAAGGATAAAGACGCCAGCACGGCGCGCATCACTAAACTCGCAACGATCAACCAAGGCTTGCGGACGGAGAAAGACGCCCGTGAGAAGTGGAGCTTCGAGGTCCCCAGCGGCAAGATCGAATGGGTCGATCTCGACACGGGGCAGGTGTGGATCAACCGCGGCAGTCGCGACAACCTCCGCAAAGGGACGACCTTCAGCGTCTACAAGCAGGTCAACGAGGGCGTTGCCCGTGGCCTGAAGGACATCAAGGGAGCGATCGAAGTCACCAGCGTCGACGGCGACATGGCGCAGGCCCGCATCACCCGCCAGCGGATCAGCGATCCGATCGTGAAGGGGGACGAGGTCTACACGCCGCTGTGGGCCCCGGGGCGCAAGGAGAAGTTCGCATTCGTCGGCCTGTTCGACCTCGACAACGACGGCATCAACGACCGCGAAGTGCTGCACGACCTGGTGGCCGCCTCCGGTGGCGAGATCATCGACGAGGTGGACGACAAAGGCGTCCGCCATCCGACCAACGGCAGTATCAACGTCGGCACCAAGTTCCTCGTCGTTGGCAAGATTCCCGACACCTACGAAGCCAAGCCCGAGGACAAAGAGGCCGATCGGCTGATCGGCGAAGCCCACAAGAAGATGATCCAAGAGGCGCAAGAGCACGGCGTTCGCATCGTCACCATCGAGGACTTCCTCAACTACATCGGCTACGAGCCGGGCCGCCGCATCTGGCGACCGGGCGTGACCAATGCCTGGAACCTGCACCAGGGTATGCAAGGGAACGTGGCCCGTCCGGACGCCAAGAAACGTCCCGAATCGTTGGGTCGCACGTCGCGGGCCTTCACCAACCCGAACGCCCCGCAAACGGAGTCGACGGGCCGGACCTCGCAGATTAACAACAAGTAAGGCCCGGCACGAATTAGGCCCGGCTACAAGCTAGGTCCTGGCCACAATCTGGACCCTGGCAACAAGTCAGCCACGAAGCACGAACGACGAAGCTCGAATGAGAAATGCCGCTTGAGCCCAACGGAGGCACCGCTTCCTGCGGGCTTAGGTCATTCACTCATTCCTTCGTCATTCGTGCTTTGTCATTGGCGCTTGCTCACTGTCCCTGCTGGTAGAGCCCGGCCAAGAGCACGCCGCTGCGACGTTCTTCCACGAGCGGGCTCTGCTCGTCAACGAGTTGCTGCAAATGGGGCGCGAGGTCGGCCAGCCGACAGAAGACGAGCAGATACCCCGCGTGCCGCGGCTGATCGGCGTCGTAGGCGTGCAGTCGAATCCCGCGCCGCCGCAGCACGGGCGATTGCGTGAGCATCTCGCTGAGCTGGAAAGGGTGGAGCACGGGGGCGACGTCGATCTCCGCTCCGTCCGGCACCGTCTGAGCGGTCCGCTCGAGAAAGTCGCGGGTCACGGACGCGCCCCAGTAGTCGCGTTCGAAGCCGAGCCGGTGCGCGCCGCTCAACCCGCCGACCGCTCCGTTGTAGGCACTCAGAAAGCAGGGCCACGTCGCCATGATGCCCCAGCTCTGCCCGACGAGAAACAGGCCGGCCACCACAAGGGCAGCGCGTCGCGGCAGCCGTCGGCACAGCCAATCCCAGGCGACCAAGCCGCCGCGACCGATAAAAATCGCCCACAGCGGAAACGAGACCAGGAACAGCCGCGCCCCGTCATACACCGCAATCCGCGGAATGCTGAAGAGCATAAGGGGAAAGAGCAGAGCTCCCAGCACCAGCTGTTCGTGCCGCGCGAATCGCAGCCGCGTCCGGCCGGCAAACAGCCCCAGTCCGCCAAGGGCTTGCAGGCCGATGGGCACGGTCGTGAGAAAGAGGGCCGCACAATAGTGCCAAGGATGACTGCGATCCGCGTAGCGCGTGCCGAGATACCACAGGTAGAGCGTCGGCCGATCGGTGGTCCGGCCCAGGTATTTGAGGAAGTTGGTGACCGGGTGCCACCAGAGCCAGGGCCAGAAGAGAAAAAACACCGCCAGCGCCACGAATCCGCAGATCGCCAAGGGTGCCAGCGCCCGCAACCGCCAGTTGGCGAGCGCCCAAATCGCCAAGGGGACCGGTAACAGGGCCCCCTGAATTTTGGTCAGCATGGCCGCTCCCAAGGCCAGACCGGCCAGCACGGCCCACGGCCAGCGCACGCCCGCATCGCTTGTCCAGGTTCGCGCCACCACCAGCACGGCCATCAGATAGGTGCAGCCGATGCACGTCTCGAGCGCAGCCAGGTGTGCGTGTCCGAAAACTCGCGGCATCAACACGATCGCGAGCGCCGCCACAACTCCGGCCTTTCGGCCATACCACAGCGTGGCCGTCCAGCCGCACAAGAAGACCGTGATCGCGAAGGCGGCCGCCGATCCGACACGGGCCGCACTCGTCACAAACGCGAACGCTCCCGGGTGATTGCGGGGCGGCGCGACGGCAATCGTCGCGTTATGCCACACTCCCAGCCAGACGCGGCCGAGCGGCGGATGATCGGGATTGTGGTAACCGTTTTTCCAGTCGGGTCCCAAGTCATCGAAGTCGCCGAAGACTTGCCGGAGCGTGAGCATCCGGTCGCCCGAGATCCATCCGAGAGCCCAGATCTTGAGCTCCTCGACAAGCCGCACGCCCTCCTGCACGTTGAACGATTCGTCGATCGTCAGGCCGGGGCCTTGCGGCGCGTCGGGATAGTCGCCGGCCGCATCGATCGCTGCCACGACAAGGACGAACGCACAGCCGGCTAGCAGTGCGGTAACAAGCCACGCGCGCGGCGGTCGAGCGGAGGCGATGGGCGAAACGGCCATTCCGCTACTCTATGACGCGGTGCGCAGGCCGGACAATGCGAGTCCGCAAGCGCCTGGCAAAAAGGGGGCCGTGGGTCGCTCGCGTCGTTCGACCGCCCCTGCAAATCGTGGATCTAAAAAACCGATGCCGGCCGCTAGGGTTGTTCGCGGCCGGCATCGGTTGATTTCTGGGGTCGACTTTTGGGGGGTCGAGCGATCGGGGCGGGGCGTTGGTCCCGGGCCTTGTCCTTAAGACCCGGCGGCCGACTCTCGTCGGAAGGACTCGCTGTGCTGGGTCGCACGGACGGCTGGTCTGCCCGCTTGCGCGACCCTCGCGGCTGTTCCGCTCGGTTGGGTCGTCCTGGCGGCTGGTCTGCCAGTGGTCGCGGGCGGATCCGTCTTAGGCGAGCTGCTTCTTGCGTCCGACGAGTGTCCGGATCCGTTCGGCCAGCAGGGCCGCGTCGAACGGCTTGCGGAACGTCTCGCTGAAGACCGTCCGATCGAAACCGCTGGCGTTGTCGTCGTCGTTCAGCAGTCCGATCAGCACCGTCTCCGTGTATTCCGTGTTCTTGCGGAGATTCTGGGCGATCATCAGCGATTCGTTGCGCCCCATTGCGAAGTCGATGACGACGCAATCCGGGTGCAGCGACTCGGCCTGAATTCCGGCCTCGAATCCGCTCACGGCCGACTCGATTTTGAAGTCGTCCGTTCCCATCATTTCATGCAAACTGCTGCGGACGGCATGGTCGGCGCCGACGAGCAAAATCTTGCCCATCGCTTCGTCTTCCAGCTCACCCAGCGGCATCCCGTGTTCCTTGAGGAAGCGAATCAGGTGCTCGCGGGGAATCCGCCGGTCCTGGGAACCGGGGATTCGATAGCCGCGTAGCCGGCCCGAATCAAACCACTTGCTCACGGTGCGGGGTGCCACTTTGCAGATCTTTGCTACTTGTCCAGTAGTGAAGATCGTCCTCATTGCGGGCTCTCCAATCGGTATCTCTAGGCCAACTCAGAGGGTTCGTCGGGCCCTCAGGATCTTCACCCCTAGCACGATGGCCGGCTCTCCTAGCCACTCGGTCCGTGACATACAAGAACCACCGCGGTCTTGGGTCGGGGTCGCAGCAGTCCGCGCGTGAGCACCCTGAGAGGAGCCCCCGCTCGTCCCGTTGCGTGCCTGATCATCAGGCTCTGGCAATACGTCGGGATCATCGTCGAACAAGCGCTGTGCGAGACAGAACTGTCGACGTGGGGGCAAAGGACCGGAGAGGTCCTCAGCGCACGAACTTCCGGCTCGCGCGGCAGGTCGAATCCGAGTTGTCCATCCCCCCTAGGACGTCTCTCATCCGCTCATCAGCCGCGTCCTGCGACTTCACGGGGCGACCGTGCGACGAGCCAGCCAAAAAACGTCTGACGTATTGTTTCGACAGCCTCCGTATGAGGACTTTAGGTTCTTTACCGGCGGTGCCTGAAACGCCCGTTGTCCGAAATGCAAGACAGCTTTTCGCCTTCGTCGACCGTCGCATCCCGATCTGGCGGCTCAATCGACGCCGTCGCGCGCCGGTCCTAGCCATTCGGATCCACACCCTTGGCGCGCAAGGCATCCTCGCGCACGGGCGGACTCGGCAATCTTGGCGGCGGAATTGGAGCCGGAAGTCGGCAGATTCTCGGCGAGCGGGTTCCCAGAGCGACGGGCGACTGGCGCGAAATCTGCGCCTGCGAAGCGGACCGCGGAACGCTCCTAGCGCTCGGCTACACCCAATACCGCTTCTCAATATTGTACGCTGCCGGACCGTCCAGACGAGGGGGGTGATTTATTGACAGCCACCCGCGACAACGGTTCGCTGCGCCGATCGACCGCCGGGCAGAAAGTTACCTCGCGCGCGAAGCGATGCGTGACTGTCCGGTAACTCGGGTGCCACGGCTGAGACGCTTCGGCTCAGCCGTGCTCTTTCCGGCTGCTGCTGATGGTGGCTGAACCGTCAAGAGCACGGTTGAGCGAGCTTCGAGGTTGTCCGGGAATTAGAGGCCGGAAAAGCCCAGAGACTCGAGGTTTGAGGAATAAAGACTTACGGCGAAACTCGAGGTCGTTTCCGAACTGTCGTAAATCCCTTATTTCCCAGGGCAGTTTGACACGTTGAATTCCCGGACACCTTCGAGCGAGCTTCAACCGTGGCACCCAAGCGCCGTCTACGTTGTCGCTTGATTCGCGCCCACGCTGAACGGGCCGGCGAACGGCAGCAGGTTGCTGTAGAAGTCCGTGGCCGTGTCGGCGAAGTAGCGGTCGATGAATCCATCATCGCCAAAGTGGTACGGGTCCCACGTGAGTCCGAACGCGCTCAAGTCCAGTCCCGCATCGGCAAGCGGTGAATTGGGCTGCAACTCGTAGGCCGTCAGAGTGATGAGCCGATCCGCGTTCCCGATGGTCCCGCCGCCGCCCGCGTCGGTCAGCCCCGGTTGCACGTTCAGGCCAGAAGGCTGGCCGTGGACGGTTTCTTGCCCAGTCGCAGCCCGCCAGCCTGGCAACGTCTGATAGGTGACTCCGTTCCAATCGATTGCCAGGGGCAACTTGCCCGACCAGTAGTCGTTCCCTTGGAAGAGCACGCCCGTCCCCGTGCCGTCCCAGTCGACCACCGGCACTCCCCCGGTCGTCTCGAAGATGTTGTTGCGGACGTCGATCGAGCTGCCGAGCAGGCCCAGCAGCCGGGAATCCGGGATTGGCGACATGGGTGGCCAGCGAAAGGACTGCCGCAGCGATTCCGAATTTAAGCCCCGCCAAGGGGCGTCAGGACTTGCCGCCTGGCTTCTTCTCCGTTTTTTTCTCGATCTTTGCCCACGTGTCGCGGAGCGTCACAGTGCGGTTGAAGACCGGCGCACCGGGTTTCGAGTCTTTCGAGTCGGCGCAGAAATAAGCCAGCCGCTCGAACTGGAAGCGATCGCCGGGCTTGGCCGCTGCCAGGCTCGGCTCGAGCTGGGCCGTCGAGACCACCGTCAGCGAGTTCGGGTTCAGGTTTTCCTTATAGTCGTGCCCTTCCGGCACGTCGTTCGGATCGGGCTTCGAGAAGAGGTGATCGTAGAGCCGCACCTCGGCCTGGACTGCGTGCTTGGCCGAGACCCAGTGGATGGTCGACTTGATCTTGCGGCCGTCGGGCGCGTTGCCGCCGCGCGTGGCCGGATCGTACGTGCAGCGGACCTCGGTGATTTCGCCCGTCTGCGGATCCTTCACCGCCGAGACGCACTTGATGATGAAGCCATACCGCAGCCGCACCTCCCGCCCCGGAGCCAGGCGGAAGAACTCCTTCGGCGGGTCCTCGCGGAAGTCGTCCTGCTCGATATACAGCTCGCGCGAGAACGGCACCTTCCGCGAGCCCATCGACGGGTCTTCGGGATTGTTCACCGCGTCCAGCTCGTCGACCTGGTCCGCAGGGTAGTTTTCCAGCACGACCTTGAGCGGCTTGAGCACGGCCATCGCGCGGGCCGCCCGGCGATTGAGATCCTCGCGAATGGCATTTTCGAGCACGACCATTTCGGTGACGCTGTTGTACTTCGTCACGCCGATTCGTTCGCAGAACGTGCGGAGCGCCTCGGGCGTGTAGCCGCGGCGGCGCAGGCCGCAGATCGTCGGCATCCGCGGATCGTCCCAGCCGCTGACGTATTCCTTCTCGACCAGCTCGAGCAGCCGCCGCTTGCTCATCATCATGTATTCGACGTTGAGGCGGGCGAACTCGATCTGCTGCGGGTGATAGATGTGGAGCGTCTCGAGGCACCAGTCGTAGAGCGGCCGATGGTTCTCGAACTCGAGCGTGCAGATCGAGTGCGTGACCCCCTCGACCGAGTCCGACTGCCCGTGAGCGAAGTCGTACATCGGATAAATGCACCATTTGTCGCCCGTGCGATGGTGGTGCGCCTTCAGAATGCGATACAGCACCGGGTCGCGCATGTTGACGTTGGGCGACGCCATGTCGATCTTGGCCCGCAGCGTGTACTGCCCATCCTTGAATTCGCCCGCCCGCATGCGGCGAAAGAGGTCGAGGCTCTCCGCCGCCGGCCGATTGCGATCGGGGCTCGGCTTGCCCGGCTCGGTGAGCGTGCCGCGATATTCGCGAATCTGGTCGGCATTCAGGCTGCAGACGTAGGCGTGCCCCTCCTGAATCAGCTGCTCAGCCCACTGGTAGAGCTGCTCGAAGTAGTCCGAGGCGTAAAACTCGCGGTCTTCCCAACTGAAGCCCAGCCAGCGGATGTCCTCTTTAATGGAGTCGACGTACTCGACGTCCTCCTTGGTGGGATTCGTGTCGTCGAAGCGGAGGTTGCACTTGCCCCCGAATTCTTGGGCGATGCCGAAGTTGAGGCAGATCGATTTCGCGTGCCCGATGTGCAAGTAGCCGTTGGGCTCGGGCGGAAAGCGTGTCATCACTTTGCCGCCGTATTTGCCGGTCTTCTGATCCTCGGCCACGATGCTGCGGACGAAGTCGAGCGGTGCGGAAGGCGAAGGAGTGCTATCGGCCATAACTGGCGATCCGTCTGTTACTTGGTTTCGACTCAGCCCAGGCGGCTGAGGGCCCGATCGATCCGGTTGAGCGAACGCTGCCGCCCCAACAAGCCCAGGCATTCAAACAAGCCGGGGCCGGTCGACTTGCCGGTGACGGCGACTCGCAACGCGTGAATCAGATCTGCGGGCTTGATCTTCTCGGAATCGACGAATGTGCGGAAGGCCTCTTCGATCGGCCCGGCCTCAAACGGCTCGACCGACGCCAGCCGCTCGCGAAAGCGCTGGAGCCGTTCGGGCGTTCCTTCCGGGGTCATCCGCTTTATGAACGTGGCTTCATCGTATTCGAGCGCCTCGTCGGCGACGAAGAAATCGCGGGCCTCCAAAATGTCGCTGGAGACCTTGAGCCGTTCGCCCAGCGTTTGCACCACGCGGGCCACATACTCGCGCTCGGCCGCGTCGGGCGACGGGGCGATGAGTTTGGCCGCGACGAGATAGGGCAGCACGCGGGCGATTTTCTCCTCGAGCGACAACTGCCCCATCCAGTGCGTTTGAAAGCTGTAGAGCTTGTCGGGGTCGAGGCCGGCCGGGTTTTTCACGATGCGGTCGAGCGTGAAATTCTCGACGATCGTCGCGCGGGTCATGAACTCCGTGCGATCGTCGAGCGACCAGCCCAGCCGGGCCAGCGAATTGAAGACCGCGTGTGGCAGGAAGCCGATCTTCTCGTAGTACTCGACCATCACCGGGTTGAGCGTTTCGGAGTTCCCCAGGCCGATCTGCGGGAAGACCCGGTCGGCGTCCTCGAACATTTTGCGGAACTTGGGATTCTCGCGATATTTTTTGATCTCCCGTTTGCTGAGCTTTTTCGTCGTGCCGGGAGCCGTGACGAACGGGATATGGGCAAAGACCGGCAGCGCGTGGCCGAGCGCCTGGTGCATCAGAATCTGCGGCGGCGTATTCGACAGGTGCTCTTCGGCCCGAACGACGTGGGTGATGTCCATCGCCGCGTCGTCGACGACCGTGGCGAAGTTGTAGAGCGGCGTGCCGTCACCCCGCATGATGACGGGGTCGGCGATCAGCGACGTATCCCATTCAACGTGTCCCCGCACGACATCGTCGAGCGCGACCGTGGTGCCGCGCGGCACGAGAAAGCGAATCACGTGCGGCCGTCCCTCGGCGACGAGTTTCTCCACCTCGGCCTCGCTCAACTCGAGCGACTTGCGGCTGCTGATGAACGGTCGCTTCTCTTTGTCGGCCGCCTCGCGCTGCTGCTGCACTTCCGCGGGCGTCTCGAAATCGCGATAGGCTTTCTTGTCCTTTAATAAGCGGTCAGCGGCTCGCTGGTAGATCTCGCCGCGCTGCGACTGAAAATACGGCCCGTGCGGCCCGCCGATTTCCGGCCCTTCGTCCCAGCCCATGTCGAGCCACTTAAACGCGGCCAGAATCGGCCGCAGCGCCTCGTCGTTATTCCGCTGCCGATCCGTGTCGTCGATCCGCAGGATGAACTTGCCGCCCGTGTGCCGGGCCCACAGCCAATTGAACAGGGCCGTGCGCATGCCGCCGATGTGCATGTACCCGGTGGGGCTGGGAGCAAAGCGGGTGCGAATTTCGGACATGTTTTGGTCTAAGGCAGCGCTGGCAAGCGAACTGGCTTGAAACGATCAAGCACCATCGGGCTCACGCCCGACGCTCGCCGGGTCGATGAGCTTGGCGAGCCGCCAGCGTAAGCTGGCGGGTGCTTCGCCTTCGTAAGACGGCGCGATGATAGGAGAGCCGCAATTGCCGGGCAAGAGCGTGGGAACTCGTCGTGCGGCTCACGCATCACGAGAAATCGGGGGCGGAATTTCGTACTCGTGTGGTTTTCTAACGTGGCTCAGAACCGAGAGATCACTCGCGCCAATTGTCTGGTAGTTCTGTCGGGCTTGGCTGAGGCTCAGGGCCCGATTCGGTCCGCCACGAACGACGTCCGCATCGACGTCACCCTGGCCGTCGTCTTCCCAAAAGCAAACCGCACAGATCTCGTAGTCGCCTCGTCCGCTCTGGGTCAGATACCCACAGCAGGGGCAGGGATAAACCAAGCTGATTTTCCATGTCGCATCAGTGTCTGAGCGAGCGAGCGATGCGGCACCCTCCAGCCGACGTCCGTGGAGATGCACCACGACTCGATCCGGCATTGAGGCAATGACCTCATATTCTCCGCGATCCCACCGCTCGACCGTCCCGCGGCCGCCGCTCACCGGGCCCTCATATTCGAGATACGCGAGCCGATGGTCGGGCAGCGCCTCGGCCGCGATTGAACCCTCCGCATCAGGCGGCTGCGCAAGTCGCCAGGTGCGCAGCGAATTCCCCTGCTCCAGCATCAGGTCCCAATGCAGAAACGGGTGATCGTGGGTCAAAACGACGAATCGGGGCATGCGAAGCGGATACTAAATAAGACCTCGCACCGTGCGTAGCGCGGAGGGAGAATGATCTGGAGTAGAAAACAGGCTTGGCTCTAAGGTTGTGGGTGATAGACGACCACAATCCCCGGAGACCAAGCCATGGATGGCCATCTTCGTCTTTCGACGCGGGAACGCAAAACGTGTTTGAAGACCTTGCGGACAGCGCGGACGGCTCGGCGAGCACTGGTCCTGTTGTTGCTGGCCGAAGGACGTTCCTACCGCGAGATCCGCGCGGCCACCTTTGCCAGCCCGACTTTGATCCGCTCGGTGAAACGGGAGTTTGCGACAGGTCGGCTGGGAATGGCTTTGCGAACCGAAGAACAACCAGACACAGTTCCTTCGTGGCTGATTTTCGTCGTGCGGTGGCTGTTGAAGTCGACGCCGCAGGACTTCGGCTTCTTCCGGAGCCGCTGGTCGTGCGGTCTGTTGGCCTTGCTGTTGTGGGAACAGGAACGCATCCGCGTGAGCCCCGAAACGGTCCGCCGGGGGATGCACCGGCGGGAGTTTGTCTGGCGTCGTCCCCGGCCGGTCGTCGGGCCGCGCGATCCGGAGCATGCCCGGAAGCTGCAGCAAATCCAGCGATTCATCGGACAACTGCCGGCCAACGAGACCGTTGTGTTCCAGAACGAAGTGGATGTCCATTTGAACCCCAAGATCGGGTCGATGTGGATGCGTCGCGGCCAGCAAGCCGAGGTCGTCACGCCAGGCAACAACGAAAAACGGCATTTGGCTGGATCGCTTCACTGGCGGACAGGACGGCTGTTGTTGTCGGCTCCAGGAAAGCAACGCAACGCGGCGCTCTTCGTGGCCCACCTCGACGACCTGCGTCGGCAACTGCGGTCCTATCGGGTGATCCATGTGGTCTGCGACAACGCCAAGTTCCACGATTGCCGCGCCATCCGCGATTACCTGCTTCAACACCCCGGTCGAATTGTCCTCCACTTTCTTCCGAAGTACGCGCCCGAGACGAATCCCATCGAGCGCGTCTGGTGGCACCTCCACGAGACGATCACCCGCAATCACCGCTGTCAGTCGATCGACGAACTCCTGCGAGAAGTCACCGATTGGGCCGCGGCTCAAAAAACATTTTTCCTGCAAACGGCCAGCTTCACAGACCTGTACTCCTTAGCCGCTTAGCGCTCCGCTTCGGTGGAGGTTTTATTTAGTCCCGCCGGGACGGGACTCTCACATTTAATATAAGGGGGGTGGACCCACCGCTGAGAAGTCCCACCGGTCAGCGGCTATCCGGTGAGCGGCAATCCGACCCGACGACCGGGACGGGATTGATTTGGGCCGGGACGGGACAAGTTGTTTCACCGAGAAAACCCCGGCGAAATTCCCCCCTCACCCCCCACCCCTCTCCCCATCGGGAATGGGGCGAGGGAGGAGACGGGACGGGACTCGTTTGCGCTCCGTGGGACACGGGACGGGACAAGCCGCCCGCTCGCTAGAATGACGGCATGAGCGACGAACCGAAGGGACCGGACATGAAGCGAATCGGGTGGCTCTGGGGCTTGTCATCTCCCGTCGCAATCGTTGCCGTTATTTTGGGGACCGTCGCCGGACTCGCCTGCGTCTTTTCCATTGACTTCCTCGGGATTCCGTACACTCTGGCCGTTAGTGTGATCTCGGGGGCCGTCGGCGGAATTATCCTAGGACTCTGCCTCAGACGTTGGCCCCCAAGTGGACTGAACGGTCGGCGTGCTTGAGCGTCGCAAAACTCCCGCGCCATAAACCAACTGTCGTCCAGGACGCGGCGCTCCCCCAGACTCACGACAAACCGCCTGCCGCGTCGCGCCCACAAAAAAATGAAAAAATATTGGCATTTTGGGAGGGATCACTTTAATCTGAACAAAAGTTGGGCCTAAACGCTGTTCCACCGGACATTCGCGGGAGTGAGGCGGTCATGGCACGAGAACAAATCGGGTTCGGTCTGACTTTTGTGGGACGCTTCCTGGTCGTCTTCGCCGGCCTGGCCTCGGCGTCGCTGGCGTCCACCGTGGGCAACGAGGCGGAGACGATCCTCACGAGCATGCGCAAGGCCGCGGGGAGTTCGGCGCTCAAGCAGCAAACGGGCGACTTGTTGATTCGCGGACGATCGAGCGAATCCGGCTCGCCGACCGAATTCAGCTTGCGCTTCACGTCGGGCGACCGGTTCCTGGAAAAGGTCGAAGGGCCGCTAGGCGAAACTCGCGGCTGCAACGATTCCTGCTGCTGGAAGTTCGACCGATCGGGTGTGTCGCGGACGCTCGAGCTTTCCGATCGGGACGGTTGCGAGCTGCTCACGCGAATTCAAACCGGGCAATGGCTCGCCAACGTCGACGCCAAGAATGTGGTTGTGGCCGCGAACGAGGGCGATCCCCGGACCGCGATCCTCCACGTGCGCCAGGGACGCCTGAAGGCCCGGCTTTCCGCCAATCGCGCGACCTGGCTGCCCGAGAGCCTCGCCTGGAGCGATATCGCCGGCGAGCATGCCTGGACTTTTCGCAGCTTCCGCGACGACCTGGGCTGGAAGGTGCCGGCGACGATTGCCGTGACGACGGCAGGGAAACCGGACGGGACGTATGAAGTGAGCTCGGTCTCCCGCGAGTCCGCCAATGCGACGAATTATGACTGCGTCGAGACCAAATGGGACGGCGTCCATTTCAATTCAAAGTCGTCGCCGCGGCTGGACGTCAAACGGGACAAGATGGGGCAGCTGCTCGTCCACCCGAAAATCGACGGGCAGAGTTTGGGATGGTTCGTGTTCAATACCGGGTCCACTGTTACGATGTTGGACGCGGCTACGGCCGCCCGGCTGAAATTGACGCCAGTGACGTCGGTTTCCACGATCTCCCCCTTCGGCACTCGCCAGGCGTCGCTTGTTCGAGGGACCTCGCTTGAACTCGGCCCGGTGAAGATCGATAAGCCGTTTCTCGTGACGTCGGACCTGGCGATGGTCCAGGCCGCGCTCGGCAAAGATGTGGTCGGCTTCATCGGATACGACCTGCTGAGCCGCTGCGTTGCCCAGGTCAATCTCGGGGACAATTCCATTCAGCTTTATGACCCGCAGAAGTATCGGCTCGCTACGGGACACTGGCAGAAGCTGGTCTTTGACTCGGACATTCCCGTGGTGCAGGCGAAGTTCGACGGCGGGGAGGGGTTCTTTCGGCTCGACATCGGTGCCACCGGAGCCGCGAGCAACGTGGTCTTTAACACACCGATCGTGGCGGATCTCAAGCTCTTGCAGGGCCGGAAAGTGAAGGACGTCCAGCTGGCGATGAAGCGTGCCTTGCAGGGCAGGATCGGGTGGTTCGAGCTGGGCGAGCACCGGTTCGGGAACCCGAACGTGGTCTTCGCACTCGATACCCAGGGGCCGTTCGGAGACGAATTCACGGCAGGCAACCTGGGTGTCAACTTCCTGCGAGTGTACCGCATCGTGCTGGATTACCCGCACGAGCGCGTGGCGCTCGTGGCACCTCGCAAAGCCAAGAAATGACCGAAGAGCCCGCAGCACTCACAGGCGGGGCGGCGCGGGTTTGAGCGGGGCGGAGAACGCGTTGGCGCCGTGGGTTTTGACCCGGCGTTTGTAGATGCGGTCTTTGCAGCAGGCGAAGAGCGTGTCGAAGTCTTTGCCGCCGAAACAGAGGTTGGCGATCTCGCCGTTGGGTGTGGGAATGATCGCGAAGACGCGGCCAGCGGGGTCGGAGACTTGGATGCCCATGTCGGTGGCCGAGTAGAGGCGGCCGTCGCGGTCGACGCGGATGCCGTCGACGCCGCTGTTGTCGGCCCGGTCGGGCATGTGCAGGTAGAAGTAGCGCTGCTTGGCGGCAAGCGAGCCGTCGGGCTGGATTTGATAGCTCCAGACCCA
This sequence comes from uncultured Planctomycetaceae bacterium, assembly GCA_963800135.1. Lineage (GTDB taxonomy): Bacteria > Planctomycetota > Planctomycetia > Planctomycetales > Planctomycetaceae > DASPSM01. The sequence goes on from CAWCZR010000009.1 coordinate 430,827, forward strand.
ATGCGAGCGGCTCTCGGCGACGTAGAGCAGCGACTGATCGGGCGAGACGGCGATGCCGTTGGGCAGCTTGAGGCCCGTGTCGACGACTTTCTTTTCGCCCTTGGGGCTGATGTGCCAGACTTTGCCGGGCTCGGCCGGGTTGGGCAGCGTCGGATTGGTGACGAACATGCTGCCGTCGTGTAACACGACGATGTCGTTGCCGTAGAAGCCGTCGGCGAACGTCACGGGGCTCACGGCGAAGGGCTTGCCGGCGACGGGACTGTCGACGTCGTAGGCGAGGATCTGGTTGGTGGCGCTGGCGACGGCGTAGAGCCGGCCGTCGGGGCCGAAGGCCTGGCCGTTGCCTTGCTTGGAATCGGCGACGAAGAGCGAGACGGTGCCGTCGAGACCGATCTTGTACGTCTTGCTGTTGGGGATGTCGTTGAAGAAGACTTCGCCCTTGGCGTTGGCGGCCGGACCTTCGGTGAACTTGTAGCCTTGGGCGACGAGCGTCCAGGGCTCGTAGGGGATGAGGATTTCTTGCAGTTGCGGCGAGCCGGCGCCGGCCTTCACCGGTTTGGGCCAGTCTTTCCAGAGCCAGCGCATGGCCTCGGGGAAGACTTCGGTGCCGTGCCGGGCGTTGTGGGCGCCTTCACCCCAAGAGTGATTGAGTTCGTAGCCGGCAAAGCGGAAGGCGCGTTCCATTTCCTGATTGGCCATCCACCAGTCGCCGCCGGCGATGTTCTGATCGCCCGAGCCGTCCTCGAGGAAGATGCGGATCGGCTTGGGCTCGTACTTGCGGATCCAGGTTGGGTAGTTGTTGCCGCCCCGGAGGCCGACGTAGGTGCCGACGCAGCTGAAGACGCGGCTGAAGGCGTCGGGGCGTTCCCAGGCGGCGGTGAAGGCGCAGATGGCTCCACTGGAGGCGCCGCCGATGCAGCGGTCGTTGCCGTTGTGCGACAGATGGATAGGCCGTCCATCGGCGGTGGTTTTCTGTTCGACCTCGGGGAGGATTTCGTCGAGCACGAAGCGGACGTAGTGATCGCCCAGACCGTCGTACTCGAAGCTTCGGTTGAAGCGATCGAGAGCGTTCTTGGAGAGGGCCTTCACGCGGCCGTGCATGATGAAGACGCCGATGGTCACCGGCATCTGCTTCCATTCGATCAGCTCGTCGAAGACGGCCGGCGCGTTGAAGCCGATACCGTCCTGCCCGACGTAGACGCAGGCGGGTTTTGCCGGGTCGTACTGCTTCGGCACGTAGACCCAGTAGTCGCGGATGGTGCCGGGGAAAATGCGGCTCTTGTCAAACGAATAGCTTTGCACCTCGCCGTGTGGCGGCCCGTCGCTTTGCGGCTGGGCGTTTTGGGCGTCCCCGGCGGTCACGACCGGCGTAAACGCGAAGAGCGAGACGACCAAAACCGCCAGTGCGCAAGCTCGCAACATCGATGCACGTCTCCGGGTTGGATCAGACTCGGGTCGCTGGAGCTGGAGGTCGCGGCGAGAGGAAGGTTGGAATGCTCAAGTCGGCAGGAAGCGGCCCGCATGGGCAATTAATCACAGGCGCCGCGTGGCAATTACGGACGGGCCGCGGTGCGGCGATGGAATTACGGGGAGTTCGTTCCGGGCAGGTCGAGCGGGAGTTCGCGTTCGGCGTAGGGAGCCACTTGATTGAACCATTCGCGCCAGTCTTTGCGGACCTGCGCGCGCCAAATCTGCATGGCTTGGTGCCGCTGCTCTTCGTTGGCGTTTTCCGGCAGGCTGGCCAACGGGTCGACCGGGCGGCCGAAGCCGTTGGGTCGGCGGCTCAACCAGCAGAGCGCATTGTTCGCTTCAATGACGACGTTGATATCGGAATCGTCCAGCGATTTGACGATGAGCAGTGCGTCGCGCACGGTGCCGCAACGGCCGAGCGCCCAGAGCACGGTGCGCCGCACCTCCGCACGGGGATCGTGGATAAGCCGCTTGAGTCGATCCTTCTGCCCGACAAGCTTTTCGCGATCGCCTACCTCCACGGTCTCGATAATCGCCTGTTGGACGACCTCGACCTGGTTGCTCTTGGGGTTCTCGAGCTCGGCAAGCAGCTTGTCGACCGGCGCGTCGAGTTTGCGGACTTTGATGCCGTCGCCCGTGGTCTGGACGGCGGCCAGGTTCTTCGGAAGCCCGCGGCCCCCGATCATCAGTCCGCCACCCACCCGCGGATCTTCGACTCGCGGGCCCATCAGCTTCCTCGTGGCGCGGGAAAGAAACAGGATGGCGAAGGCCGTATCCGCGTTGGGCCCGATCTCGAAGGCATCCTCGAAGTGCCCGTCGTTGGACTGCCTGCGCAACAGGACGGCGGCGTGGGACGAGTACCAGTCGTGGCCGTCGAAGTCCTCGATGCCGGCGAGCGCGCACATCCGCTCAAGACCATAGAGGTAATACAACTGAAAGCGGGAGACTCGCTTCGTGAAGTTGTTCCGCACCCAGTTCGCTCCGCGCGAGATGCCGCGATTGATGCGGGAGAGCGACACAATCTTCGCGGGGACGACCGTGCTGATTTTGCGTGCCCGTCCCGGCCGGCCCGTGCTGCGCTCGCCGCCCAAGTCGATCGGTGTCAACACGGGGGCCGAATCCTCTTCTTTGTCCTTGACGGCGGGATCTTTTTTAGGCGGAGCCTTCGGCTTGGTGCTGCGGGCGGCGCCGGGAGGATTCTTGCTGCTGGGCCGGTTCATCTTTTGCTTCGTCCGGCACGGCCGCGAAGGGGGAGGGATACTCCCGATCGGGATAGAGCATCATGCGGGCCACGCAGAGACTGGCGACGCCGTTGACGGTCATCGTGTGCGTGGAAAGCTTGCCGTCGGCGGGATGGTAAGGGAATCCACCGTCCTCGTTCTGGTTCTTCAAGTGCCAGTCGGCGACGCGGCTCCAGACGCTCATCGGAATTCGCACACCGGCTCGGGACGCAGCCCACAATCCCAGCACGGCGTACTGCGTATGGCTCGTGTCTCCGCCGTGCTCCGAAGTGCCGAAGTAGTACCAGCTTCCACTGGGCCACTGATGGTCGACCGTAAACGAGGCCGCCAGGCTGATCTCGCGGACGTATCGGCTGGGGCTGATGGCCTCCAAGAACATCATGTCGCAGCCGGCCTCGTAGAACTGATGCTTGGTCCCTTTGCCGTACGACAATTTGTCGAATTTGGCTTCGAGCACGCGTCGCTGCAGGGTTTTGATCGCCGGGCTGTCGAACGGCTCTCCGCCGCGGATCATCGCGTAACCGACGATGCCGCACTCCTCAATCTTAATTGTGTCGAGATGGGTTCGCAGGTAGTCGACGCCGCGATCAATGGCCATCCGCACTTCGGGACTGGTCGGGTCCAGCGCGGCGCGGGAGTTGCCAAACAGGCCACCAGCGCACCGGCCACCAGCAGCCGAGCTGCGAAAATCAGCGAACGACGGCGGGCCAGGAGGCGCGACCCGTCTCTGGCCGATTTCGAAAGCGCTCGAGAACAAGGACGTGCGGACACAGCTTGATCCGACGGTTGATCCGCCGGTCGATCCGACGGATGGGCGACGCGTACGACTGGAGGAAAGTTCGCCGCTAAACCGATCGTACGCCCGGCAATTCGCGGGAGTCAAGCGGCACAACGCCGACGGGCAGTAGGCTCCCGATGGAGAGTCCTCGACGGGCCACGGACCGGGACGACCATTTAATGCAAGTGCCGTCTCTTCTCGCGCGAAACGGCTTTTTCACCGCCTGGTACGGCCGCAGGCACGCTGCTCGCCGAGTCGGTCTGCGGGGCCATCTGGTACACGCTGAAGTCGGTCGCGAAGTAATCGGGTGGGCGATCGGAGTCGGCCAGCAGGTGGTCGGCCCGCTTCACCACAATTGCCTGGTGATCGTGCTCCTGCACGAAGCGTTGCAACTGCTGCAGCGAGTAGGGGACGGCAAACAAATAGACGTTCGGCAGGGTATAAGTCGCCTGGTAGAGATCGGAAAGTCCCAGTCGGGCGACCGCCGCGTCGAACGGCGGGCTGTGGATATTCCATCCCAGGCCCAGCATCCGCAGGTCGCGAATTTCCCGATAGTTATCCAAAGGCGCCGTGAAGAACATCGGAAAGCGGCCTCCCCAATTCAGGAAGACCGCATGCGGATCGTTCGCCACATAACGCTCGCGCAGCGTGTGAACGAAGAGGGCCAGCACCTGCTGGTCGCGACGATTAAAGTCGCTGCGACTGGCATCAACGAGGGTGACGTCGAAGAACGCAACCGCGTAATAAACGGCAAACGCGGTCGCCGCCACCGACTTCAGCGGACGCAGCCGATCCCAAGTGAACGGTAGCGGCAGCAGGTGCCGGCGGAGCGACGCTTCCCGCAAGACGATATAGAACACGGCGGCCGCGGCGGAGAAATAGGCGGGCAGCACGACGCGCGTGGGCAGCTTGGCGTAAAGCGCGAACGTCATCAACAGCCCGTCGAGCAACAGATACTCAGCCGCGACCACCAACAGCACGCGCAGCCGGCTGCCGGCCGCCAGCACGAGGGCCAGCACCAGGTTGGCGTAGAGCATCGGCGGGAACACGCTCAGCGGACGCAGGCTCTCGGCCAGATACGTGTCGGGCTTGCTGCGTCTCCACGTGCTCCCCTCGAAGCGGTCGAGAACGGCCTCCAGCTTAGGCCGGGAGTAGGTCTCGCGATCGGTGAAGAACCAGTTGGTGAACATGCCCCAGTCGGTGTAGCTCCAACCGATGCGATCGAAGAAGAACCGCGAGTTGTGCTCGTAGGCGACGATCGGCAAGTCGTGAATGAAGGCCCGGGCCCGGTTGTAGGCCATGAACTCCCGCCACGCGGGATTGCTGCGATAGTGCCATTCGTCGGCCGCGGAGGCCGCCGCCACCGCCACGACGCACAGTCCAATTGCCGCGAACGGCCGCCAGCGGCGAAAGAAGACGGCTTCATAGACCAACAGCGGCAACAGCAGAACGAGCGAGTAGTACATCGCGTCAGGCCGAATGAGTCCGGCCAGCACGACGAGTGCCGCGCCGTAGGCGAGGGACGGCGCCGTGTCGCGGCCGCCAGCTTCGTCGCGCGACAGGAGCAACAGCACGCCGCTCACCGCCGCCAGGATGGCCGTCGAGGTGAACTGCAGCCGCAGCAAGAGCGCGACCTCGAACTCGCAGAACAAGAGCGCGAACAGAATCACCGTCGTCCGCGCGGGCCGCAGCCGCAGGAAGGCCCACAACAGGCCGGTCAGCGCGGCCCAGTGGGTGGCGAGCAGATACAGCGTATACCAATTGACGCGATCGGTGAGCCGATACAGAAGGGTCAGTACCGAACCGATCAGAATGTTCGAGAAGATGAGCTCGGGCGACGGCGTGCCGGTCGTCACGCCCGACACGATCTGCGCCATGCCGACGTCGTCGTTCGACTCGAAGCCCAGCGTCACGATCGACAGGGCCACCGCCAGGCCAGCCGCGCTCGCAGCCGCGGAGAGGCAAAGCAGTCGGAGATCGTGTCGCCGTTGATCGCTCATGCTGCGGGTCGCAGGAGGTAGAACGTTGGCCGCGCGTGTGCGGGCACCATCGTCCACTCTAACTGCTGGACGCGCCGGCTCAAGCGGCAGGCATCACGATGTTGTCGCATTCACGGGCTACGCGGCGCAACGGAAACGGCCGTCGGAGCCCGCGCTTCAAGTCGTGACGGGCGGCAAATCGGGTTCGGGCGCCGGTCGGGGCTTCATTTTCAGCGCCGCGACGTCCGGAAACCTGGCGCCCCGCATCCCGAAGCCAATGCCAATCGTGAGCAGCAGCACGATCACCACGCAGAGCACGCTGCCTTCCGGGCCGGCCGAGCCGCCGGTGAGCCAACGCGACCCGGAGACGTCGGCCGTGAGAAATCGATCGTGGGCCAGAAATCCGCTGTCCGTAGTCCCGTAGAAAAACGACTCGGCCCAGTTGTAGGCAGCATGAAAGCCGATCGGCATCCACAGGTTGCCGGTGCGTCGCAGCAGGACACAAAACAGAAAGCCGAAGACGCCGGTCGAAAAGCAGCCGAACGCCGTCTCGCCGTGGTTGCCCGCGTGCAAGAGGCCGAAGATCGCGGACGAGACCAGAGCCGCCGGCCAGAATCCGAAGCCCGTGGTGAGCGTGAACAACAGATAGCCGCGGCACGTCAACTCCTCGAACATTGCACCGAACACGAAGGTGATTGCGGCAAACGTCGCATAAGTCGCCAGCGCCTGTCCTTGCACCGTCCCTTTCGAGAACGCGATCACGCCCGCCACGTGCATGGCGGCAACCACCATCGTCATCGTCACGAGGCCAAAGACCGCTCCCAGCCAGAATCGTCGGCCCAGGCATTGGCGCAACGGCAAGCCATAATCGGCCAGATCGCGCTTCTCAATGATTGCCATTACCGCCGTCGTGAGGAAAATAATGCTGGCCGTGATCAGATCATTGAGAATCGGGACCGAGTCCGGAATGCTCCCCCGTCGGCGAAGGACGAAGACAAACACTTCGACGGCCACAAAGAGAGGAATCAGGACCAGCAGGAAAATCACCAACCGCCAACCGGTGCGCAGCTCGGCGGAGTTGAAGAAGATGCTATGCACGGGGCCGGGAGGCGGCTTCTCGATGGCACTGATCGAAGCGTCGGCAGACAAAGCGACCTCGCGATTCAAGAGTCTCTGATGGGCCAAACCGCGAAGACCACACACTTCAAGAGGGTACTCGCAACCGTGGCGATCATCTTACCGAGAATTTTGCATAGAATTCAGTAAAGGGTTTCGATGGGGCTCCGCCGCGACTGACTTAGCAGATATCTCTATGCGTGACGTCATCTCTCAAGTCCTTTGGATTGGCAATGCGCGTGACGCTCGGGAAATCTCTCGACTGCTCAATCTCGGGGTTGCCGCCGTCGTCGACTTGGCGTTGGAAGAAGCGCCCATCGTTTTTCCGAGAGACGTGGTCTATTGCCGATTTCCGCTGGTTGACGGCTCGGGGAATTCCCATACTTTGCTCAAAGCCGCAGTTGAAACCGCGGCAATTCTCATTCGAGAAAAGGTCCCGACGCTCGTTGCGTGCAGCGGCGGCATGAGTCGCTCGCCGGCTGTCGTCGCGGCCGCGCTCGCACGAGTCGAGCAAACCGATCCTCACAAGGAATTACTGCGAGTCGCGGGAACGGGTCCACATGATGTCTCTCCCGCTTTCTGGGCCGAGTTGACCGAGGCATGCGCCGACTGACCGCGCGACAACAGGCCGGGTGGCGAACGTCAGCAACGGAGAGTTCAAATGGCGCGCGACGCCAAATCGGGAAAAGGCTACGCCGAGCCGCGCGAACAGTTGATCGTCGAGCTCTACGTGCGGAACCTGAAGCAGTCGATCCCGTTTTACGTCGAGCTCGGATTCACGATCTGTCGCGAGGAGCCGGGGTTTGTGGAGCTGGGCTGGGACGATTCGCGATTGTATCTCGAGCAGATTCCCGCCCAACCCGACCCGCCCAAGACGCTGGTTGCCAACATCCGCATCCTGGTGCCGGATGTCGATCGCTTCTGGTCGAAGTGCGGCGAAATGAACCTGGCGGTGGTCAAGGAAATCGCCGACCGCGACTACGGTCTCCGCGATTTCACAGTCGTTTCGCCCGACGGAATCGGGCTGCGGTTTGCCTCGCGGTTGCCGGGCCGGTGACCGATCGCCAACGGGTCGCCGTGGGAGCCGGCCGCGCAACAAAAAGCCCGGACGCGATCGCGCCCGGCGAAATAATCCCGCTAGGATTTGAACCTAGACTGATAGATCCAGAGTCTATCGTGCTACCGTTACACCACGGGATTGCGGGCGCGAATTTAGCTGATTTCCGCGAAGGCTGCAAACGGAGGAAGACCGTGTGCCTGCGTTCGCTTGCAGTAAACTTCTCACACCCTACGTCGCTCCGCGAAGCAGCCGGACGAGCTGCGGAATCAGCCGCTCGAAGGCGCGGCCGCGGTGGCTCAGGCGGCGCTTCACCGCGGGACTCAGTTCGCCGAATGCGCGGTGATATTCGGGAATCAAGAAGTACGGATCGTAGCCGAAGCCGTTGGTGCCCCGGGCCTCGCGCGTGATGCGGCCGCGGCAATAGGCTTCGACCTGCAGCACGATTTTTCCCGACGGGTCGGCCAGCGCCGCGTTGCAGACGTAGCGGGCATTTCGCCGCTCTTCAGGGACCGCGGCCAGCTCGCTCAGCAGTTTGGCGTTGTTGGATTCGTCGGTGGCCTCCGGTCCGCTGAAGCGGGCCGAGTAAATGCCCGGAGCTCCGGCCAGCGCCGCGACTTCCAGGCCACTGTCTTCGCCGAGCGTCCAATGGGCGACGGCGCGGGCCGTCTCGGCAGCTTTTTTGGCGGCGTTGGCGGCAAACGTGCTGCCGTCCTCCGCCACGTCGGGCACGTGGGGGAAATCGGCAACGCCCAGCACCTCAATCCCGTGCGGGGCCAACAGGTCGCGGATTTCCGCCGCCTTCTTGCGGTTGCGACTGGCGATCACCAAACGCGGCACAGCTCCCGAAACACTCATGTCGCTGAGTGTTTCGGGCCGCACGGACGATGTCAACGATCGCCGCGAACAGACACAAGAACGGACATCGGACCGGACAGAAACGGCCGTTGTTCGGGCCGCTACTTCGGCACGTCGATCAGCTCAGGATACGCGTCGAAGATAAACGTTTTCACCGACTTGTCGCTGGGACGCGGGTGACGCGGATCGACACGCGGAACGGTAAACGGCTCGGCCGCAATCGTCGGCGTGCCGTCGGTTTTGACCTGCGTCACCTTGCCGCCGAAGAAGTTCTGCAGCGACGCGATCCGCGGATCGTCCTTCGCGTCGAACGAGCCGACCGTGACGATCGAGGAATAGCGGTCGTGATAGACATAGGACTCGAATTCCCGGTCATAGCCCAGCGAGCGGGCGTGACGCAGGGCCGTGCACAATTCCCAGGCGCGTTCGGCGGCGTCGCTCAGGGGGGGATTGGTCAGCTCGAACTTGTGATCGTCCGGAGTTTCCTTGCTGAACTGCGTGTAGAACCGTCCCTGAAACGTGGCGATGACGACGGTGTAACGACCCGGATTGCTCAGCAGCGAGTAATCGCCGCCCGAATTCAGCTTGACGATGAACGGATCGCGGCGGCGCACCGCCAGCTCTTCGTCGGACAAGAGCGGATTGGTGGTCATGAAGGCGCCGCTCAACGGTTTGGGGCGGTCCTTGGTTGTGCGGAAGATGCCACCACTCTTGGAGCGCTTGATCTCGCCCCCCAGCGTGGCCGGCTTGGCCGCTTCCACATCGGAGAGGAAGTCCGGCTGAAACTCCTTGATGAAATGCAGGGTGTCCTGGGCCACCTTGTCGTTGGCGCTCGGATAGTTGCCGGCCAGCACGCAGATGCCCCCCGTCCAGTTGCGGACGCGGGCCTTTTGCGGCGTCATTGTGCGGCGGCCGATCACTTGCACCTCCTCGTCGACCTCTTCCTGCCGGAAGACGTAGGACGGAATATGGTGCAGTCGGAGCTCGTAGACCAATTGTTGGGCGGCCTGTTCGGGCGACAGCCCCTCGCCGCGGCGATCATCCGGCGGCTCGATGAAGCTGGCCACCATGATCATCCACGGGCCATGCCGCTTCGTCAGCTTATAGTGCTTGCCCCTGACGGCCTCGATCGTCGAGGCGGCCCGGGACGAGGCACACGCAAGCGCAAGACCGGCGAAAACTGCCAGAACGACCGCGAGGCGACTTTTGCTCCGCACGACAGACTCCATTCTGAAATGCGTTTTGGCCCGGGGATGGCGGGACGCAACAGGCGATTGAGACGGGAATTTTCGAGTTCGAACCGGATTGGTTCGAGTGAAAAGCCGGGATTAGTTCGAGTGAAAGGGTGACAGATTCGAGTGAGAGCCGGATTGGGCCGCGGATGCTAACAATTCGTCCGAATCTCGTCCAGAGGCCATTTTTCACTCAAGATTTCCCGTTGCCGTGCCGTCAGCTGGGCGATGGCCTTCCGGGCCGCCTGCACCTGCCGCTCGAGCAAATCCGGGGAAAACGGGCGTCCCTCGGCCGTCCCCTGCACCTCGATGAAGTCGCCGGCTCCGGTCATCACCACATTGAAATCGACCTCGGCCCGCACGTCTTCGGAATAGTCCAGGTCGACCAGCACCGCTCCATCAACGACGCCGACACTGATCGCCGCCACGCTGTTGACGATCGGCAGTCGGCCGCCGGCGAATTTGTCGCCGATCGAATCGAGCGCGTCGACCAACGCCAAAAAGCCGCCGGTGATGCTCGCCGTTCGCGTGCCGCCGTCGGCTTCCAGGACGTCGCAATCGACGGTCACGGTTCGCGGCCCCAGCGCCGCCATGTCGACCGCCGCCCGCAGGCTGCGGCCCACCAGCCGCTGAATTTCCTGGCTGCGACCGTCGATTTGTCCGCGCTCCCGCTTTTTGCGCGGGGCCGTGCTGCCGGGGAGCATGCTGTATTCGGCGGTCACCCAGCCGGTGGGGTTTTCTTCTTTGGCTTTCCAGGGAGGAACGCCTTCGTCGACGCTGGCCGTACACAAGACCGTGGTGCGGCCCGCCTGAATCAGCACGCTGCCGGGCGCTCCGCCCGTGAAGTGCCGCCGCACGGTGAGCGGCCGCAGCGCGTCGGGCCCGCGGCCGTCACGTCGCATGATCGGCGCCTCCGAGCAGCCAGACCAAGAGCCCCTTGGCGAGGTGCATCCGGTTTTCCGCCTGTTGAAAGACGATGCTCTGCGGCCCGTCCAGCACCTCGTCGGTGACTTCCAGGCCGCGTTTGGCCGGCAAGTCGTGCATGAAACGGGCCGACTTAGGAGCCGCCGCCATCAGCGCGGCATTCACCTGGAACGGCGCGAAGATCTTTTCCCGCGCCGCGGCCTCCGTTTCCTGCCCCATGCTGGCCCAGACGTCGGTGTAGACGATGTCGGCCTGTTTGACGGCGAGAAAGGGATCGTCGACGAGTTCGACGTCGGCCGTCGGAAAACGCCGCCGCATCTCCCGCAGAAACGTCGTCGACAACTCGTAGCCGCGCGGCGAGCAAAACGTAATGGGCATCTTGGCGTAGGCGGCCGCCATCGCCAGCGACGCGGCCACGTTGTTGCCGTCGCCGACGTACACAATCCGCACACCGGCCAGCCGTCCGCAGGCTTCCTGGATCGTGAACAAATCGGTAAGGGCCTGGCACGGATGCAGCTCGTCCGACAGCCCGTTGACCACCGGGCAGCTGGCGAGCCGGGCAAACTCTTCGATCAGCGACTGCCGAAACGTCCGCATCACGATGGCGTCGGAATACGCGCTCGAACACGCGGGCGACGTCGGCCAATGATTCGCGGCCGTTGAGTCCGGCATCCTGCGTGCTAAGAAAGACGCTGCCCCCGCCGAGCTGGATCGCCGCCGCTTCGAAGCTGTTGCGGGTCCGCAGCGAAGGCTTTTCAAAAACGAGCGTTAGCACGCGCCCCTGCAACAGAGGCGGACGATCGCCGCGGGCGTGCCGCCCCTTCAAATCGGCCGCGATCGCCAGGATGGCTTCGACGTCATTGGGCGCCAGGTCGAAGACCGAGGTGAGGTGCCGCGGCCGACCCGACTCGCGCGCGTTCGCCGCCGCACTCTTCCCTTTGGATTTGCGGCCCGCCGCGCTCGTCGGCGTGTGCGCGGCTTGAACCGTGGACTTCCGCAGCCGCGAGCTTTGGCCATTCGTTCCGGGTGCGTGGCTGGCCGAGGGCTTCGCCTGTCGCAGACGGTTTGCCGCGGCCGACTTGCCTGAGTCTGACTTACCAGTTTCCGATTTTCCCGGGCGGGGTCGATCAGCTTTCATCGGCGATCTCCCGCAGGACTTCGGCGATCGCCTCGCATCCCTGGTCGACCTGCTCTTCCGTGATATTCATCGCCGGCAACAACCGCACAACGGTGTCGTGCGTGACGTTCAGCAGCACGCCGCGTTGCATCGCTTTTTGTACGGCCGCGACGGCCGGAACGTTCAGCTCGATGCCGATCATCATGCCGCGGATCCGCAGATCGCGAATCAACGGCAGCTCGCTCTGCAGGGCTTCGAAACGCGTGCGGAACCGCTCCGACATGCGGCGGCAATTGTCGAGCAGCCCTTCTTCTTCGATCATCCGCACCGCTGCACAACCGGCCGCCATCGCCAGCGGGTTGCCGCCGAACGTGCTGGCGTGCGTGCCCGGTCGCAGGCTCTTGGCAATTTCGGGGCGGGCGATCATCGCTCCGCAGGCGACGCCGCCGGCAAGTCCCTTGGCGAGCGTCATGATGTCGGGCTGCACGGGCGTCTGTTGATAGGCGAACCAGCTTCCCGTGCGGCCCATGCCGGTCTGCACTTCGTCGAAGATCAGCGAACAGCGATGCTCGTCCGCCAACTGCCGCAGTCCGACGAGGAACTCGTCCTCGGCAATGTGAATGCCCCCTTCGCCCTGCACCGGCTCGAGTAAGAAGCCGCACGTCTCGTCGTCGATGAGATCCTTCACCGCGTCGAGATCGTTGAGCGGAGCGTAGCGGAAGCCGGCGACCAGCGGGCCGAGCCCCTCGTGATACTTGGGCTGCGCCGTCGCGGTGAGGGCGCCGAGCGTCCGGCCGTGAAAGCTATTTTCGAACGTGATGATCTTGTAGCGTCCCTCGCCGTGCAGCCGCGCCAGCTTGATCGCCGCCTCGACCGCCTCCGCTCCGCTGTTGCAGAAAAAGGCCTGGCCGAAACCCCGCGTGCACAGCAGCTCGGCGAACTCGCCCTGGGCCTCCGTGTACCACGTGTTGGGGACGTGAATCAGCTCGGCCACCTGGGACTGAATGGCACGCACAATAGCCGGCGGCGAGTACCCGAGGATGTTGCAGCCCCAGCCGGGAAACAGATCGAGATAGCGATTCCCTTCGGCATCCCAAACGTACGAGCCCTCGCCCCGCACCAGGCAGATGGGGAACCGCTTGTAGTTCGGAATCACGAAGCGGTCGAATTGTTCGATCGTTTGGGCACTCGTCGCCGTGGTGGCACGACTCATTTTTGCATCCTTACCGGTGGGCGATTTTCATCGGCGGGTCAGGTGGCCAGCGTCGGAGCTGCCGCGTCACGTGACCGGAGGCTGCCCCGCAGATTCAGGGAACGATCTCCGTCCCCACGCCCGAATCGGAATAAAACTCCAACAGCACCGCATGAGGCATGGCGGCATCTACAATGTGGACTTTTCGCACGCCGCTCCGCAAGGCCTCGAGCGCCGCCTCGACCTTCGGCACCATGCCCGCGTCGATCACCCCTTCGACAATCAAACCGCGGCAAAGGCTCGCGGGCAGATGCGAAATCAAGGTCGACGGGTCGCGGCGATCGCGAAAGATACCCGGCACGTCGCTCAAAAAGACCAGTTTTTCCGCCCCCAACAACCGAGCGACCGCCGCGGCGGCCGTATCGGCATTCACGTTGAGCTTTTGCCCGTCCGAGTCGAGCGCGATCGACGGGATGACCGGAACGGCCCCGGCCGCCAGGGCCTCTTCAATCGGGCCGCGGTCGAGGTCGATCACTTCGCCGACCCGCCCCAAATCGACGGGCCGTCCGCCATCTCCGTTGAGCAGGAGCTTCCGGCCGATGAGGCAGTTTTTCCCCAGGTAGCTAAGGCCCACGGCGTCGGCCTGCTGCTGCTTGATCTCCGCAACGAGCGAGCCGCAGATTTCGCCCGCCAGGGTCTGGGCCACGATCTCGAGGGTGCGCTCGTCGGTAAACCGCCGTCCGTTGACGAACTTGGGCTCAATGCCGGCCGCGTTCATCGCCTGGGTGATCGACTTTCCGCCGCCATGCACCAGGACGGGTTTCATGCCGACGGCGGCCAGGAAAATCACGTCGGTGAGCACGCTGCGGACGGCGGCCGACTCCTCGAGGGCACTCCCCCCCAGCTTGATGACGACGTAGCGGTCCCGAAACTGGCGAATCCAACCCAGCGCTTCGACCAAAACGTCGGCTTTGCGAATGGCCTCGTTCAACCCCGACTCCGACCTGCCAGACTGTGGGCGACCTGCCCAGCCCTGTGCGATCTGGCGGAACTCTGCAACGCGGCTGACTTTCCGCGACTGACCTGAAAACGATCCAGACGGGGCGCCTGACCGCGTCTGCCCGAAGAGGGAAACCCCTGATTCTAAAGGGACTTGTGGGGAAGTCAACGAGCCGGGACTCAACCGACACGCGGGTGCCCGAGCCGGGGTTAAATGCCTTCGGGGGGGAGCACGTCGGCGCCGTCGGGCGGGCGCTGCGCTTCGTCCGTTCGCCCAGTAAGATATGGCTCCTCGTAACCTGAGGATTGGAGGCTCCGCATGAAGATCGCATCGGTTATTGCGTCGCTCGTCCTGTTCGCCTCGCTGGTCGGCGTCGCCTCGGCCCAGCAAACGAAGGGCGTGCCGACCGTCCCGAAAGCGGCCGCCCCCACCTCTCGTCCCAACATTCTGGTGATCGTCGCGGACGATCTCGGCTACGGCGAGCTCGGTTGCCAGGGGCACAAGGACATCCCGACGCCGCACATCGATTCGCTCGCCCAAAACGGCGTGCGGTTCACGTCGGGCTACGTTTCCTGTCCGGTCTGCAGTCCGACCCGCGCCGGTTTGATGACGGGCCGCTATCAGCAACGCTTCGGGCACGAGTTTAACCCAGGGCCCGTCGACGAGGCGGCCAACAACTTCGGCCTCGTCCGCGACGAAAAAACTCTCGCCGAACGGCTGAAGGCAGCCGGCTATGCGACCGGGATGGTCGGCAAATGGCACCTGGGCACCAAGGAAGGACTGCGGCCCCCCGAACGCGGTTTCAATGAGTTCTTCGGCTTCCTCGGCGGCGCCCACCCCTACCTCGGCGAGCGCCGGCGTCGCAACAACGAAGTCATGCGCGGCACCCATCGCGTCACGGAGCCCGCCTACCTGACCGACGCCTTCGGCCGTGAAGCCGTGGCGTTCATCGATCATCACAAGACCGAGCCCTTCTTCTTATATCTGGCCTTCAACGCGGTGCACGCCCCGCTGCAGGCGACGGCCGACTACCGCAAGCGTTTCCCGCAGGTCAAAGACGAAAAGCGTCAGACATTTTCGGCCATGCTTTCGGCCATGGACGACGCGATCGGCCACGTGCTGGACACGCTGCACCAATCGCAGCTCGAAGAAAAGACGCTGATCTTTTTCATCAGCGACAACGGCGGCCCCACTCCGCAGACCACCTCGCGCAACGATCCCCTCCGCGGCACGAAGACCACCACCTGGGAAGGGGGCATCCGCATTCCCTACATCATCCAGTGGACAGGCCACGTGCCGGCGGGCAAAGTCGACGATCGACCCGTGATCGCGCTCGACATCCACCCGACGGCGCTCGCGGCCGCCGGCGTCACCGCCCAGCCGGAAAAGCCGCTCGACGGCGTCAACCTCCTGCCGTTTGTGAACGGAGCCGCGACGAGCGCGCCGCACGAAATTCTCTTCTGGCGATTCGGCAACCAGATGGCCGTCCGCAAAGGCGATTGGAAGTTGACCCTGGCCGCTCCGCGTCCGCCCGCCGGTTCGCCGGCCGCCGCACTGGAAGACGACCCGCGCCCGCGCCGGACGGCGTCGGCGGCCCGCCCGCGGCGCGACGGCCCAGCTGTTCAACCTCGCCCAAGACATCGGCGAGAGCAAAGACCTGTCGGCCGAGAATCCCGACAAGGTCAAAGAACTCAAAGACGCCTGGGACAAGTGGAACGCCGAACTAATGGCTCCGCGCTGGGGACGAGCCAACCCGAGTCCGCCCTCGCGCAGCCCAGCGCCACAATCGAACTGATATTCTCGGCCGGCGCACACCAACCCGAAGCGTGAGCGAGGGCTCCGATCTTCTCTTCCCGACGCGCGACCACACCTTCGACCCGGCGCCTGATTGAGCCGCTGCGCTGACGCTCGAACCGTCGCACCGTACACTGGTCGAGTCGCCGCTGCGCACGTCTTTAGGGACGTGCGCCCGAGTCCCCTCGGAAAGAGAGCCCCCATGACGTCCCGCCGCGCGTTCGCCGTTGTCACCTGTTTCGCAGCTTTCTCGTGCTGTGCCTCAGCTCCGGTGCGGGCGGCCGAGCCGGTTGCCGCGCCGAGTGCCGAGGTCCAAAAACGCATCGCCACCGTTGAACGCAGTCTGATTCCGGTTGTCCGCATCAAGGGACGCGCGCCCAATCAGCTTGCCGAGCAGATGCAGCGGCTGCACGTCCCCGGCGTGAGTGTGGCGGTCATCAATCATGGCGAAATCGAATGGGCCAAGGGCTACGGGCTGGCCGACATCCACACCAAGACGCCGGTCACGTCCGAAACCCTGTTTCAAGCCGGCTCGGTCAGCAAGCCGGTGGCCGCGCTGGCGGCCCTCAAGCTCGTCGAAGAGGGAAAGTTGAATCTCGACGGCGGCGTCAACTCCCAACTCAAGTCGTGGAAAGTCCCCGAAAACAAATTCACCAAGCAGCACGCCGTCGATTTGCGGGGGATTCTAAGTCACACCGCCGGCTTCACCATTCACGGCTTTGCTGGCTACGTCGTCGGCAAGCCGATTCCGACGCTGATCCAGGTGCTCGACGGCGAGCGACCGCCCGCAAACTCGCGTCCGGTGCGGGTCGACAAAGTCCCCGGCAAAGGCTTTCGTTATTCCGGCGGCGGCGTCACGGTGATGCAGCAGCTGGTGATCGACGTCACCGGCCGACCCTTTCCGCAAGTCGTCCACGACCTGGTGCTCGCGCCATTGGCGATGACGTCGAGTACGTACGAACAACCCCTCCCCGAAGCCTGGACGTCGCGCGCGTCGAGCGGCCACACGCGGCAAGGTAAAACGTTCATCGGCCGCTGGCACGTCTATCCCGAACTGGCGGCCGCCGGACTGTGGACCACGCCCTCCGACGTCGCCCGCTACGCGATCGAAGTGCAGCGCGAGCACGCCGGCAAATCGCACAAAGTCCTCTCGCACAAATTGGTCGAAGAGATGCTCACGCCGCAGGGGGGCGGGCCGGTCGGGCTGGGACCGTTTCTCAGCGGAACGGGCGCCGCGCGACGCTTCGAGCACGGCGGAGTGAACGCCGGCTTCAATTGCAAATTCGTCGCCTACGTAAACGGCGGCCAGGGAGCCATCGTGATGACGAACTCCGACAGCGGCGGAGCGCTGTGCGAAGAGATCCTGAACGCCGTCGCCGTGGCGTACGGTTGGCCCAACTATCTGCCGCCCGAGCGCGAGATCATCAAGCTCGACGACAAAACACTGGCGACGCTGGTCGGTAACTATAGCCTGGGGTTCTTCGGCGAAGTGAAGGTCGAACGCCGCGGCAACTCCCTCTTCGCCGTTTCACCGCAGGGCGAGTCGGAACTGTACTTCGAGTCTCCCACGAAGTTTTGCACCGACGACCAGGAGGCCAGCGGTCGCTTCGGCTTGGATGGCCAGGGGCGAGTGGCCGAGGTGATCATCAAATTCGGCGGCGAGGAAATTCACGCCAAGAAAAAACCGCCCGAGGCGAGCAAGTGAGCGGGAAACGTGGCCAGCATGCCTGATCGAGCCACCGGCCCAGCCGCTAACCAATCTGTTGGCCCACCGGCGAGCCCGGCGCTGCGATTCGATTTCTTCGCCAACTCGCGGGTGCTGTTCGGCTGGGGGCGACGG
This sequence comes from uncultured Planctomycetaceae bacterium, assembly GCA_963800135.1. Lineage (GTDB taxonomy): Bacteria > Planctomycetota > Planctomycetia > Planctomycetales > Planctomycetaceae > DASPSM01. Next base: position 448,425 of record CAWCZR010000009.1, read on the forward strand.
ACCGAAGCGGGCAGCGTCGCGCGGTCGCTGGGTGAGCGCGCGTTTCTGGTGACGGGCTCGCGGGCCCTCGAGCGTCAGGGTGTGATCGAGGAGCTCACGTCGTCTCTCCGGCAGGCGGGTCTCGCCGTCGTCTCGCTGGCTACCGTTTCGCGCGAGCCTGAGGTGACGGACGTCGATCGCGCCGTGGGGGACATTCTCGGTCACGGTCCGCGGGCGGGCGACGTCGTCGTGGCTGTTGGCGGCGGTTCGGCGATCGATCTGGCCAAGGCGGTCGCGGCCCTCGCGACCAACCGACAGGGCACGAGCGTTGCAGACTACCTGGAAGGGGTGGGCAAAGGACTGAAGATCGAGACGCCGCCGTTGCCCGTGCTCGCTCTGCCGACGACGGCGGGGACCGGCAGCGAGGCGACGAAGAACGCCGTCATTTCCTCGACGAGGCCGCCCTATAAAAAGAGCCTTCGCAGCGAGCTGATGATCCCGCGGGCCGTGCTGATCGATCCGGAACTGACCGTCGGCTTGCCGCCACACGTCACCGCGCACACGGGGATGGACGCGATCACGCAGCTCATCGAAAGCTACCTCTCGCGTCGCGCTCAGCCGATCCCGCAGGCGCTGGCGCTCGACGGCCTGGCACGGGCCCTTCCCGCGATCGAACGGGCCGTCACGAACGGCAGCGACCGCCCCGCGCGGGAAGCGATGGCTTACGCCGCCTATTTATCGGGAGTCGCCCTGGCCAATTCGGGCCTGGGGCTCGCGCATGGCGTGGCGGCGGCGCTCGGCATTCATTGCGGCATGCCCCACGGCCTGGCATGCGCCGTCATGCTGCCGACGGCCCTCCGCATCAATCGCGACGTCGGCGCTGTTGAGCTGGCACGGCTTTGGACTCTTGTCGACCCGGCCTCGCGGCATTCCAACGGCGACGCGGCCGACCGTGACGCAGCCGACCGCTTCATTGAGCAAATCGCAGCAATCGCCCGGCGGATCGGCATCGCCTCGCGACTCTCATCTGTCGGCGTCGAGCGCACGGCCATTCCCGCGCTGGTCAAGAGTTCGCGAGGCAATAGCATGGACGGCAACCCGCGCGATGTCAGCGACGCCGAGCTGACCCAACTGTTGGAAGGGCTGCTCTAGCGACGGGCGCGGGCGCGAATCAGCTCGCGGAGGCCGGGGCTGCCGGCGCCGCCGCGTCCCGCTCGGCCGCCAGGCGCAACTGGCCGCAGGCCGCGTCGATATCCGCCCCTTTGCGTTTGCGGACGGTCGCCGCAATTCCGGCCGACGTGAGCGTTTCGACAAACGCCGTGACGCGCGCCTGGGTGGGGGCGATGAACTCGAGTTCGTTGACGCCGTTCATCGGGATCAAGTTGACGTGGGCGCCGCGTCCCTCCAGCACTCGCGCGAGTTGGCGCGCCTGGTCCAGGCCGTCGTTGACGCCGCCGAGCAACACGTACTCGAAGGTCACACGGCGGCCCGTTTCCCGGAAGTAATCGTCGGCCGCCTCGAGGATCGCCTGCATGCCTGTTTTTTCGTTGACCGGCACAAGCCGATTTCGCAGTTCGTCGTCGGGAGCGTGCAGCGAGACGGCCAGGTTGAACGGCTTGCCGCAACGGGCCAGCTCGCGAATCTTTTCCGGCAGGCCGACGGTCGAGATCGTGATGCGGCGAGCGCCCAGGCCCAGTCCGCCCTTCTCGTTGAGCGTCTCCATCGCCGGGAGCAGCGACTTGAGGTTGGCGAGCGGCTCCCCGATGCCCATCACGACCACGTTGGTGATCCGCTCGTGGGGCGTGAGCAGCCGATCGAGCCGCAGCACCTGCTCGATGATTTCGCCGGTTGACAGGTTGCGTTTCACGCCCAAGAGGCCGCTCGCGCAGAACACGCAGCCCATCGCACAGCCGACCTGCGTGCTCAAGCACACGGTGACGCGGTCGGGCTCGCGCATCAGCACGGCTTCGATGTGGTTGCCGTCGGCCAGCCGCAGCACCAACTTTTCGGTGCGATCGCTGGCCACCTGGTGCCGGGCAATCTCCGAGCTGAACAGGCGGAACTGACTGACCAGCGCGCTGCGGAACGACTTCGGCAAGTCGTGCATGCTCTCCCATTCGCTGACCCGCTTGCCGAAAATCCAACGCCGAATCTGCTCAGCTCGAAACGGCTGCTCGCCCTGGGCTTGGCACCAGGCGGCTAATTCGGCGCGCGACAGGTCGGTGATCAGCGGCAAGTCAGTCACGGGGGCGTTCGACACGAGAAAGTCACGCTTAATGAGGAGGACGTCAGAAAGCGAAAGAGGGCGACAATCCTATTCTAATGACCGTGCGTGGTCTTACGATCAACGGGCAAGGCGGCATGCCATGCCAGCTTGCCCTACGGAATCGCGCCTGCGCACTTGCGGGCTCGATCGTCGAGCGCTTTCTCCGCCGGGATAAGTTTCCGCGGAATCTCGCGAATTTCGCGTCCGGACTGAAAAATCCCGCGGCGGCCGGCGTCTCTATCGTGAGAAGACGACACTCCCCGACGCCGCCGCATGAGCTTCCTGACGCCGGAACTGCTGGGCCAGCTGATCGATGAGCATGCGGCTGCGCTCGAGCTGTTCGCGTCGCAGTGGTCGCGGGCGCCGGCGGACGTCGTGCAGGAAACGTTCGTGGAGCTGGCGCGACAGCCACGGCGGCCGGACAACCTGATCGCCTGGCTCTACCGGGTCGTGCGACACCGGGCCTACGATCGTCGGGCGGAGTCGCGGCGACGGCGGCGCGAGAGCGTCGCGGCCGCGGAAAATGAGCCCCGGTTTCGGCCGGCGAGTGCGGGGCAAATCGTCCCGCAGGATGCGACCGAGGCCCTGCGCGAATTGCCCGATGAACTCCGCGAGGTCGTGGTGGCCCGCATCTGGTGTGGACTGACATTCGAACAAATCGGCGAAATCACGCAAACGTCCGCCGCGACCGTCTTTCGCCGGCATCGGGAAGCACTTTTGCTCTTAAGAAGTCGATTGGGAATCGCATGTCTGGACCAAGAGAAAACCTCGAACGCGTGAGCGAGCTGTCGGACGACGAACGGCAGATCGAGCGCTTGCTCGCCGAGCTGACTCCACGCGACAGCCGCATGAGCCGCGACCGGACGATATTCCGTGCCGGTCAGGCGACGGGACTGTCACCAGCGACCGAGTCGCGGAAGAAGCGCTGGGTCTGGCCGGCCGTCACCGTGTGCTCAACCGCCGCCGGTCTCGTGGCAGGTTTGTTCATCGCCGGACCGAGCCGGCCCGCAGTCCTGATCGCGCGGCAGACCTCGGAGACTCCGCCCACCGGTCCGCCGTCGACAGTCGCGCATGCGAATGAAGCGGAGACTGTCGTCGCCGATTCCCCGGCGCTCTTGGAGCTGCGGATCGCGTTGGCCCGCCGAGCGGGGAACGAACTCGCCTGGGCACAGTCCGACTTGTCGGCAAACCGCAGTCGCCGTGCGGTCGACGCGCCCGCGGCAAGTGCCTACGCTCCGCTGACCTACGGAGCCGCCCTCGGCCAACTGAGTGCGGAAGAGAAGGCCTTGTAAGACAAATGCAGGGCTCTTCGGTCGCCGCGCGTTGGAGTAGGATCGAAGCGGAGCTTCGAGGAGATGCGTTCCCAAGCAGAGCTTGGGAACGAGAGAAAAATGCAAAATTGCCGCTCGCTCATGCTTCGGGTTTTCCTCGGTCCCAAGCTCTGCTTGGGACCGCACATACCCGAAGCTCTGCTTCGGTCGCTGCACGTTGGAGCAGGGTCGAAGCGGAGCTTCGAGGAGATGCGTTCCCGAGCAGAGCTTGGGAACGAGAGAACAACATCATCATCAAGCCATCATCATCAACTCAGCGATTGCTCTTGGGAGACGGACGATGCGGACAGTTTTCGGGCCGGTGATTGTGCTCGGCTTCCTCGGGAACGCGTGCTGGGCGGGGGGCCCGGAAAAATCGCAGCCCGCGAATCTTCCGCCCGCCCCGGCCGATGAGCCGCCGGTCGTGCGGCTGGTGGTCTCGCCGGCGGCGGAGCCGGTGCCCGCTCTCAAGTACCGCTTGTTGCCCGCCTTGGCCGAGCAAACGCCGGGAAATGCCGCCCTCGACTATAGCCACGCCGTGAATCGCGACCTGCCTCGGTTTGATCAGAACAAAGTCAACAGGCCCAATTCCTGGCTCGATCTGCCCCCCGATCGATTGCCGGTCAAAGAGCTGGAGACGACCCTCGCTTCGTACGCGCGCTCCTTAACGGACCTGGAGCAGGCGGCGCATCGCGAAATGTGCGACTGGCAACTTCCAATCAGTCGCGACGGCTTCAATACGAATTTGGACGACTTTCAGAACCTGCGGATCCCCGCCAGAATCCTGGCCCTGAAGGCCCGCCTGCAGATCGCCCGCGGCGACCTCGACGGCGCACTGTCGACGATCGCGACGACCTTCAAAGTCAGCCTCGATTGCAACCAGGGTCGACTGATCATCCCCTCGCTGATTGCGTGCGCCATCGCCGGGATCAACAGCGATACCGTGCAAGCCTTCATTCAACAGCCGCAGGCGCCGAACCTGTATTGGGCGCTCACCGACCTTCCTTCGCCCCTCATCGAGTGCCGGGAGGCTCTCAACGTCGAAGGCATGGCCGTCGATTACGAATTCCCGCAACTGGCCGTGTTTCGTTCGCGGCGGCTCAGCGCCGAAGAAGCGCGACATCAATCGGATGAACTCCTCGCCCGCTGGTTTCGCGACACAAAATCCTTCGTCGAGGGGGGCCCCAAGACGCTGGAGGAGGCCCACGCGAAGTTTGCCTCGGCAGCCCGGGCCGCCAACGACAAGCAGGCTTTGCTTGATTCTGGCTGGTCCAAAGCCGACGTGGCAGCCATGGCCCCCGAACAAATCGCCTGGCTGATCTCGGACCGTCACTGGAGGATTCTGTCGCGACGAATTAGTGAAATGGGCGGGCGTGCCCGCGCCGCAGGCCCTCGCGGGGACTCAACGTTCGCAAGATCGTTTTAAAGAGTTTCTCTCGGCCGAAACCAATCCGCTCGCCGATTTCGAGTTCGTGAAGTTCATGCCCACGACTGCGCTGCTGGGAGCGGTGGCTCGTCGCGACCGTGTGATCGCCTTCCTGCGCGTGATCGAAGCGCTCCGGATGCACGCCGCGACACACGCAGGCAAGTTACCGTCGACGCTCAAGGCGATCGAGGCCGTGCCGATTCCGATCGACGTCCTCTCGGGCCAGCCGTTCCTCTACCGCCTCAACGCCGACGGCACCGCGGACCTGCAGACGCCGGCCGTGCACCCGAACAACCGTTTCTACGGCCGACACTCTGTGATTCAGATCCGGAAGTGACTCACGTCCGGAAACGATTCACATGCCGCGGTCAAAACCTTCGGCCGCGCGTCACTCCGTCAGATCCTGCGTCTGCGGCTCCGGCAGGAAGGAGCAGGCGATCGAGCCGACGACGTAGACGAAGAGCGCCACGCCGGCCGCCGTGAAGGCAAAGTGGCCCGCGTCGACGAGCGCAGCCTGCGGCGGGGCCAGGTCCTTGGCCTTCGGCAGGTGCGTGGCGATCGTGCTCGTCACCAGGGCGAAAAATGTCCCGATCATGCGGCCGCCGATGTTCGCGGCAAAGCTCTCGCCCGTGCCGCGGAGGTGCACCGGGTAGACGTAGGGCAGATAGTTGCCCCAGAAACTGAACTGGGCGACCGTGAACAGGCCGCAGAAGAAGATGCCGATTTGCGCCCAGCTCAGGTGCATTGAGCCGACACTCAACACCGCGCGGTTATCGAACGCCCCCAGCGCGAAGAAGAAGGCGGGCATCACCAACAGGCCGGGCAGCTGGAACACTCGCAACAGCCCGCGGCGGCTGACGATCTGCACCGCCAGCATCGCCAGCAGGAAGCGGCCCACCAGTCCGCCGATCTCTTGAAACTCGGCGTATTCGGCGGCGGCGGTCTGATCGATCCGCTTGAGGGCCTTCGGCTGCGCGCCGTTCTTGATCGCTTCAGCCTTCTCAGCCTTCACCTCGGTCAAGCGGGGGACGATTTGCGGCATCTGCTGGATGGCCCCGAACGCCGCGCCGAAACTGCAGGCAAACATCAGCGTGCTGACGATGGTCGTCCTGCGGAAAGCCGGCGCGAAGACCTCGAAAATCGACGGCCGACGCAACGTTCCGGCCTTCCGTTTCTCCTGCCAGACCGGCGACTCGGGCAGGAACGGCCGGATCACGATCAGCGGGATCGCCGGAATCAGGCCGGACAAGAGCGTGTACCGCCAGGCGACGTGCGGATCGCTGATCGTGCCGAACATCGAGTTGAGGGCCGACGGAATCTGCAGCCCGGGCAGCTTCCCCGAATAGTGAATGGCGAACCAGTTGGCCCCGGCGACCAGCAAACCGCCGATCGAGGAAAAGGCTTGCGTGTAGCCCAGGGCCCGCTCGCGCTGATCGCGATCTGCAAACAGCTCGGCGATCCAGGCGATGGCCGCCACGAACTCGACGCAGACGCCCACGAACGTGAAACACCGCAACACCAGCAGCATCGGCAGCGACGTGGCATAGCCCGAGGCGAACGTGGAAACCGCGTAAAGCAAAATGCTCCACGTAAGAATGCGGCGGCGGCCCAACCGGTCTGTCAGCCAGCCACCGAGCAAGCCAAAGATGCCGCCGAAGATGGCCGGCACATAGAACAACAGGCCCACCCAGTAACCGAACTGCGGAGTCCCGGGCTTGATGCCGCCCAGGTCGTCGAGCGCCGGCCGCACGATCAGCGGCAGCATCAGCAGTGAATAGGTGTCGAACGCAAAGCCGATCGACGAGATGATGCAGATCAGCCATTTCACGAAGGTGAACGGAGGTTTTCCGGAAGCAGAGACATTCGCCGTGGTCATCAAGTCACCGGGGAGGGGCCGTGTTGGAACTGAAACGTGCTGGAGTGAAGCCGGGCGGAAAGTCGCGGCGTTCGGCCAGCAAAGTTCGGCCCCGATTCTAAAGAACGGTCCCGCGTTGTGCGACGCAGCGGGCGCTGAAATGGGCCGCCGCGCAGGTCATCGCGAATTGCTGGTGATTTGCACAGGCTCCGCGCCGCGGTTACTTTCGGAGATCGATCGCGGTGCCCCGATCTCCGGTGGGCGCATGTTAATCTTTTGCCACAGACGGCTCGCCGCGGCCGGGTCACAAGGTGTTTGATGCACGGCTTTGACGCGACGGCCTCGCCTGCTCCGGAAAGTTTTTCCGGCCCGTGGTATCGGGCCATGAATCGCTACCACTGGTTCGTGCTGGCCGTCGCCGCCATGGGCTGGCTCTTCGACACGATGGACCAGCAGCTCTTCGTGCTCGCGCGGCCCGCGGCGATGGAAGACCTGCTCCCCATTCCGGCCGGCGCCGACGCGAAAACCGCCGACGGCATCCGCGCCACGCGGGCCACGGCGAGCGGCAATGCGACCACCATCTTCATGACTGGCTGGGCGACAGGCGGGCTGGTGTTCGGCGTGCTGGGCGATCGCATCGGCCGCGCCCGCACGATGATCGTCACCATTCTGCTCTACTCGCTCTTCACCGGGCTCAGCTCGCTCTCGCGCGGAGTTTGGGACTTTGCGTTCTATCGGTTCCTCACCGGGTTGGGAGTCGGGGGCGAATTTGCCGTCGGCGTGGCGCTGGTGGCCGAAGTCATGCCGTCGATGGCCCGCCCGTATGCGCTCGCGCTCTTGCAGGCGCTCTCGGGCATCGGCAACGTGACGGCCGCCTTGATCTTTCTGGGGCTGGGCTTCGCGCAGGAGCACGGCTGGATCGCGCGGGCCCTGGGGAGCGGAGCGGTTGCCGTCCCCTGGCGAATCATGTTCCTGGTCGGCGCCCTGCCCGCGGTCGTGGCCGTTCTTGATCATGCGGCGGCTGAAAGAGCCCGAGGCCTGGCAACGCGTCAGCCACGACGGCACGATGACGGCGCAGCTCGGCTCGTATCGCTCGCTCTTCCGCGAGCCGGTGCTGCGAAGCCGCGCGCTCTTTGGATTGATGCTCGGCTTTGCCGGCGTCGTCGGCCTGTGGTCGGTCGGCTTTTACACGTTCGATCTGATTCGCTTCGTGCAGCGCAAGCCGGTGACCGAGCGGGTCTATCGCGAGCAGCGCGAAGCCGCGGCGCGGGCCGGCGATCGGGCCCGCGAGGCGCAGCTCGAGACGCTGTCGGCCGACGCGTGCAAGTCGTCGGCCACGTTGCCCAGCGACCTCAACCAGCTCAAGACCGATCTGGATGCATCGGTCAGCGGGCGGCTGGCGCGGTGGAGCGCCTACACGTCGATTGCCATGAACATCGGGGCGGCGCTGGGCATGTTCGGCTTCGGCGCGCTCGCCCAGCGCATCGGCCGCCGGCCGACGTTCGCCTTGGCGTTTCTGGCAGCCTTTGTGAGTACGTTGGCCGTCTTCTGGTTCCTGCAGGACTTTTGGCAGATCTGGTTGATGGTGCCGGTGATGGGGTTCTGCCAGCTCTCGCTATTTGCCGGTTACGCCATTTATTTCCCCGAGCTGTTTCCGACGCGGCTGCGCTCGACGGGCACGAGCTTTTGCTACAACGTCGGCCGGTTCGTGGCGGCCGCCGGTCCGTCGGCGCTCGGCTTGTTGCGGAGCCGCGCGTTTCACGGCTTGGGCGAGCCGCTCGACATGCGCTACGCCGGAATGACGATGTGCACGGTCTTCCTGCTGGGACTTTTGGCGCTTCCGTTTCTGCCGGAGACCAAGGGACAGCCGCTGCCGGAGTGAGAGTCGGGCAGGACGCGGGGACAACAGTGGCAAACAGCGTGTGGCGTCCGCGGCTTAAAACCGGCTCACGCTGGTTGGTCCGCACTGCTGCGCTGTGTGCTGTGCTCGTCTGCACCGGATCGGGAACGTACGAGCCGGGAGCGCTCCCCATCGACGAGCCGCTCGGCGCGCGGGTCCCCGTCGGCTTCGTCGTCCCGTTTGTTCTGTTGTTGTTGTCGATCGCCGTCTTGCCGCTCGTGGCCCACGACTGGTGGAAGGACGATGGCAACAAGGCGAAGGTCGCGGCCTTCTTCTCGCTGCCGGTGATCGTGCTGTTCGTTTTTCACTTCGGCGACAGCGGCAGCCACGCGCTCGTGCACCAGGGGATGGAGTACGCCTCGTTCATCATCCTGCTGGGCGCGCTCTACGTGATCTCCGGCGGCATCCTCATCGAGGGGAATTTTCGCGGCACGCCCGGCTCGAACACGCTGCTCTTGGCGGTTGGGGCCGTGCTGGCCAACCTGATCGGCACGACCGGCGCGTCGCTGGTGTTGGTGCGGCCGTTGATACGGGGCAACCTCCGCCGCCAGCACGTCGTGCACGTGCCCGTCTTCTTTATCTTTATTGTGGCCAACTGCGGCGGCCTGTTGACGCCGCTGGGCGACCCGCCGCTCTTCCTCGGCTTTCTCAAAGGCGTGCCGTTCGAGTGGACGCTCAAGCTCTTTCCGCAGTGGCTGCTGGTTAACGGCATGTTGCTCGCGCTGTTTGTCGTGTGGGACGTCCTCGCCTGGCGCCGCGAAGGCCGATCCGCGACGACTCAACCGGCAGATGCTGTGCCCGCTCCGATGCTGGCCGAAAAGAGTCTGCCGGCGGAGGCCGCGCCCGAGCGGTTCGGGCTGCGAGGCGTGCACAACGTGATTTTTCTGGCCGCGGTGATTGGCCTGTTGTTCGCGGCGGGCCGCGGCTACCGCCACTCCGGCGACCCCTGGCCGTTCGGGTTCCAGGAACTGGGACTGGTGGCCCTCGCGCTCGGCTCGTACTTCTCCACGCCGCCGGAGATCCGCGAAAAAAACCACGTGACGTTCGGCCCGATCATCGAAGTGGCCGTGCTGTTCGCCGGAATTTTCATCACCATCACGCCGGCCGTTCTGTTACTGGACGAGCACGGCGGCCAGCTCGGGCTGAGTGCGCCCTGGCACTACTTCTGGGCGTCGGGCCTGATGTCGAGCGTGCTCGACAATGCACCGTCCTATTTGACGGCGACGGCCGCCGCCTGCGGTGCCCAACAGCTCCCCGTCGATGGGCGTTACCTCGCCGCCTTCCTGGAGTTGCGCGGCGATCATGCCGCCGAACAAATCCTGTCCGCGATCTCGTGCGGCTGCGTGTTCATGGGAGCGCTGACCTACCTGGGCAACGCGCCCAACTTCATGGTGCGGGCCTACGCGGAAGAGTCGAACATCCGCATGCCGAGCTTTTTCGGATTTATGCTCTATTCGTTTGCGATACTGCTTCCGCTCTATGGAGTTGTGACGTTCGTCTTCTTCCGGGGCTGATTGTTCCGATTTTGACACGCTTTCGGGAGGTGACGGTCGCGCTTAAAATAACCTGATGCCGCGCGTGTCGTCCCCGGGGGCGTCCCCTCCTCGCGAGGCAATTCCCTCTCTGTCAGAACAGATGCCAGAACTCACCACCGCTCTGAGTTTGCAGTCGGAGCGCTTACTCAAAATTCTCGCCCCGTATTCCGCTCTCCGGATCGTCACGCACGACAACCCCGACCCCGACGCCATCGCTGCCGGGTGGGGGCTGTACCGGCTGTTTGCCGAGCACTTCGACAAGCCGATCGAGTTCGTGGCGGGAGGCGCCATCATCCGGGCGGAAAATCGCCACTTGGTCGAGCTGCTCGACCCGCCGCTGCAGATCGTCAACGGTCTCGCCGAAGATCCCGACACGGCGATCGTGCTCGTCGACTGCGGGTTGGGGACGAGCAATCACCTGGCCACGCGAGAACGCCTGCACCCGGTCGCCGTCATCGACCATCACTCGCTTTCTCATTCGAGTGCGCGAGCGCCGGGCGACACTGGCGGCTCGTCCGTCAGTGGCTCTTGTTACGGTGTCGAGTTCGCTGACATTCGCCCCTGCGTCGCCGCGACGGCCACGATCGCCGCCAGCTACCTTCGCGAGCAGGGGATCGAGCCGGGCGTGAAGCTGGCCTCGGCCATGCTCTACGCGATGCGCACCGAAACCTGCGGCTGCGAGACCGAACATTCGGAGCTCGATCGCTCGATCATGTGCTGGCTCACCGAACATGCCGAGCCCGGGCTGATCGCGGAAATCGAAAACGCGCCGCTGGCCCGCGGCTATTTCAGCGACCTGGTCCTCGCGCTTCAGGGGACGCAGCTCTTCGACGACACGGCACTCTGCCTGCTCCCCAAGGCGAGCGGCCCGGAGACCGTGGGCGAAGTGGCCGACCTCTTGATTCGCTGCGAAGGCGTCAGTCGCGTGCTCTGTGCCGGAGCCATCGACGACGACTTGTACGTCTCGGTCCGCACGCGTCGCGACGACGAGCGGGCGGTCGAATTGTTACAACGCACGCTCGACGGCATCGGCGGGGGCGGCGGTCACGCGCATCGCGCCGGCGGCAAGGTCGTCGGCATCACCTGCGGCGGCCGCATCTCCAACGGGCTCGAGCACCAGCTCCAAGATCGCTGGCTGGCGGCCTGCGGCGAAGAGACCCGCCGCCCCAAGCGGCTGGTGGGCCTGCGCGAAATCGTAGAGAATCTGTAAGAGGCGAATCTGTAATTCCCTCGTTCCCAAGCTCTGCTTGGGAACGCATCTCCTCGAAGCTCCGCTTCGACCCTGCTCCAACGTGCAGCGACCGAAGCAGAGCTTCGGGTATGTGCGGTCCCAAGCAGAGCTTGGGACCGAGGATGAATCCGATTAGCGCGCGCCAGGAGAATCGGCCATGGCTTCCCTGCTTCGACAGCGGCTCGCCCGCCCGACCGCCCTGCTGACGGCCCCGCTCGTCGCGCTCGTGCTGGCTGGCTGCGAGGGGGACACCGGAGTGCCGCCGGCACAACCTGCCGCGCAGCCGGCGCAGGCCGCGGCGCCCGACCCCAACGCGAACGATCCGCCCGCCGCGCCGCAGGCCCCCGCGCAGCCGGCCGCTCACCACAATGCGGCCGTCGCCGCGGAGGAGCCGGAGCCCCCCAGCCTCGATCCGAACGTCGTCGATCCCCACGACGTCTTCGTGGTCACCTCGAGCCTACCGACCTTCGAGCACACGCCTGCCGAAGACGGCACTCCCAAATCGGTCCACACGGCCCTCGCCACGCCGCCGCCCCAGGGCTGGGATTCGCAGAGCTTCGAGGCGGTCGAAGTGCCGGACCCGCCGCAAGCCGCGGCCGCCAGCAACACCGCGGGCACGGACACGCCGTCGACCGACGACACTCAAACAACCAAGAAGCCCGAAAAGAAGGCGACTCCCGGCAAGAAGACTTCGTCCACTCCGTCAAGCACAACGAAGTCGACCACGGCCAAGACCCGAGAAGCCGAACAGCCCGAGGAAGGCGCGACCAAGACGCTGCCGTCCGGATTCACGCCAATTGCTGCTTTCGGCTATGCCCCGGTCGGCTGGCCCTTGCGGATTCGCTGTGACAAAGACGGAGCCGAGATGGCCTTCGTCACCGGCGGCGCAGCCACCGTGGGACACGACGGCGAGCCGGAAGAATCGAGCCCGCAGATCACGGTCGTCGTCGATTCGTTTTATATGGACATCACCGAGACCACGCTCGCGCGATTCGAGCGCTACCGCAAAGCATTCAACGAAGAGCACGGCCACAAGGCGACGCTGGCGGCCAACTCCACTTCCCCCCCCAGCTTTCCGGCCCTGGGCTTGACCTACAAGCAGGCTGAGTTCTATTCCAAATGGGCGCAGAAGGCCCTGCCGACCGAGGCCGAATGGGAACGCGCAGCCCGCGGCGAGGGGGCCTTCCCCCACCCCTGGGGCAACGGCCGGGCCATCTGGTCGCAACCCCGCAAACGCGACATCATCACCGCGGTGAGATCGTTCGGCACCGACGTCAGCCCGTTCGGCATCTACGACCTGGCCGGCAACGCCCGGGAATGGTGTCTCGACCACTGGTCCCCCACGGCCTTCGTCGCCGCCCACAAAGCGTCGGCCCGCAACCAGCTCCGCAACTGGAAGGGCCCGCGGGCGGCCGACCCAGTCAACTTCCACGTCGTCAAAGGCAACGGCCCCGGCTGGTACGCCTGGTCTCGCGAGGGCATGGACGCAACCCTGCACCACCCCAACGTCGGCTTCCGCTGCGTGCTGCGGCTCTCCGAGAAGAACTGACGTAGGGCACGTCGACGTGCGCGGGAGCACGCATGCGAACCGAAGCCCCTCGCGGTTGTTTATTCGGGCGATGGTCTACGGGCGCCACGTTGATTGCCGCCTCGCTCGGCCTCTCTGTCGTCAGTACCGCGTCGGTGGTCGCCCAACAGCCCGAAAACCGTCGCGAGACGCTGCTGGAACCGGAACGCTCGAAGACCGCAGCTGACGAGCTCCGCGAGCCGAGCTTTTTCGTGCTGCCGATTCGCACCGAGCTGCAGCGGGAGCTCCTCGCAAATGGCAAACGGGTCGACGCGCTCGTCGAGTTGAATGGCTTCGTCACGATGGGGAAGAAGGGCGTCGAGCGGATGCGGGCGCTCGACATTCTGGCGCTCCGCCGCGCGCTGGCCCAGATCAAGGCCCACGATCAGAGCGCCTCCGTCGTGTTTGTCATCGGATTCTTGGGCATCCCCGGAGCACATGTGCAAAAACAGCTCGAGGAAGAGCACAAACTGCTCACCAAAGAATGCCGCGACCTGGCCAAAGAGACGAAGCTCAACGTGACGCAAATCAGCGGCACATACATGGGGACGCCCGGCGTCTGGCCCAAGGTCGTGGCCGCCGCCAACGCGATCGACTTTTCGCAAGACACCGACAAAGAGCTGCCCGCAACCGACGGCGACGTGCGCGCCTTTCCGGTGTACACAAAGGTCAGTCGCATGCTGACCGGCTGGTGCCAAGGCGGCACCGAACCAAGCTCCAACTGCGTGGTGTACCTCGGCCAACCCATTCATGCGAGCGACACTCCGTTGATCGGCCCCGCGCTCGAGGCCCGCATCGCCGGCCTCATCACAAAGCTCGATCTGCCGCACAAGAACAGGATCGACTACCACCTCGTCGTGCGAAACTCGGATCGCGCGGGCCGACAGCGTGACCGCGACGCCATTTACAACCGCTTCCTCAACAAAGAAGCCGACGCCCTCAGCCAACGGCTCGGGTTCAAGGACAATTCGATCACGTGGTAAAATGCTGCGGCTGAACGTAGAACAGTCGCCGGGAAAATGGGGCACGGAGTGCCCGCCGCACCTCGATCGCGTCACAGCACGCAACACTCGACGACCAACTCGAAGCTCTTGCCGATGCGGATGGCCGCGTGCAGGATGCGGCGCGGCGCCAAGATGAATCCGTCTTCCGCATCGGCCGCGTCTTCCTCAGGGCGGGACAAGCCGGGACGCTCTAAGCCTGAGTAATCGGATCGCGGGATCACGGTTTCGGCGAGCGGTTGAGTGCAATTCAGCATGGCTTCCTCTTTTCCTTGCCCGGGCCGCTTTTCGGCCGCGCTTCTGGGGGAACTACTTCGGCGCTCGGTGTTGCGCTCTGACCCGGATTCCGTCTGACTCGTCGTCAGCTCTGACTCGGCCCGCAACGGTGACGACCGCTCAGCCGCCGGCGGCCGCTCGCTCTAGGCCGCGGATGTCGAGCTTTTTCATGCCCATCATGGCCTGCATTACCCGCTTCGCTTTCTGCGCGTCGGGGTCGCTCAGGAGTTGGCCGAGCGCCGTCGGAGTGACCTGCCACGACAGGCCGAACTTGTCCTTCACCCAGCCGCACTGCACTTCCCCGCCGCCGGCCGTGAGTGCTCGCCAATAGCGGTCGACTTCTTCCTGCGTCTGGCAACTGATGATGAACGAGATGGCCTCGGTGAATTTAAAGTGCGATCCGCCGTTGAGGCCGAGGAACTTGCGGCCGTCGAGCTCAAACTCGATCGTCATCACCGAGCTGGCCGGCCCGGGCGCCCCTTCGGGGTAGCGGGCCGTCTTCAAAATCTTCGAGTTCGGGAAGATCGACACGTAAAAATTCGCGGCCTCCTCGGCCCGACCATCGAACCAGAGGCAGGTGCTGATCTGAGTCGTCACGGCGTTTCCTCTTTCCTTTTTTCGCGGTTTATTCGATTGAGGACCATCGAGCGAGTTTGCGTCCACGTCAAATAGTCGCACGACGGGGCGGATTTTCGACAGCCTGCTGCCGGAAATGTTCGTCTCGCGCCGAGGGGCTCTCGCAAGTTTGCTTGCCGTCACGAGTTCCCGTCATGGCGATTCCGCCGGATCGCGCGAGTCTACTTCGTCGCGGCGGCCTCGTCGGGCGGGCGGCGTGTCGGCAGGAACGGGTACACGAACTGGCGATGAAAGCCTTTGGGGAGCGTTTGGCTGATCCCGTAGCCGTTGGGCCAGCGGCCGTCGGCGGGAAGGTGATAGGTGCCGAAGAGCCAGTCGAGAAACGGATAGTGGACGGCGAAGTTGACGTCGATCGCCTCCTTCTCGATGCCGTGATGCCAGTGATGAAAGCGGGGCGTGACCAAGAGCCGGTCGAGCACGCGGAACTTCAGCCGCAAGTTGGAATGCACCATCGCCGACAGGAAAAACACGAACACCAAATACAAATAAATGGCCGGATTGCTGAAGCCCAGCACATACATCGGCACCACGGTCAGCCCGCGGAGCAGGACAATCTCGACGACGTGCATCCGCGAGCTGGCCAGCCAGTCCATCACCTGGGCCGAGTGGTGCACCGCGTGAAACTTCCACAGCCAGGGAACGCGGTGAAACACGCGATGCACCCAGTACTGCACCAGGTCCGTCAACAGCGTGATCTCGAAAAACTGCACGAGCAGCCACTGGCTGCCGACGGCGTGCCGAAAGCCGGACCAGTCGGTATTTTTCAGGATCGTCGTGGCCGGCAGCATCGAGAGAAACGTGAGCCCCTGCACGAGCAGCGTGCTGATCAAAAAGTAGAGCAGGTCCTCACGCCACTCGGAGCGAAAGATGGGCTGCTCGTGGTTACCCAGAATGCGTTCGATGGGGATGAAGACGATGCCCGTCAGAATCAGGCTGATCAAGAACCAGTCGAGCCCCAGATACACATCGCTCGACAGATCGGTGCGGATCTGAGTCTGCGAGCCGCCGAACGCCACGGCAATAAAGACCAGGCTGATGGCGGCGAAACCCAGCACCTTCTGCTGCCGCAACACGATGCTGACGATCGCCAGCACGAAGCCGCCGATCAGCACCAGGTGCACGAGCAGGCGGATGATGCGCACGTCGTAGACGGACCGCGCCTGAGGCACGGTCAAGAGCTGCGGATAGTGCAGGCAGAGCACAGCCCCCAGCCCCGCGCAGGCGAGCACCACCGCCAGCGTGCCGCTGATCCAACCCGAACCCAGGCCACGCTCCTCGCGCGGCGATTCGAGATCTTCCCGGAGCCTGGTCATTGCGCAATCCTCCTGCCGGCAGGGTTCACGGCCATCGTAATCGGGGCTGCCCAGCGTCGCCACAAAATTTGTCAGGGCACGCCTCGCTCGTCCGGTGCCCGCCGTAGGGCAAGCGGCCACGGCAGCGTGCCCAGGTCTTCCGTTCTTATTCGGCTGCGGAATCGCGCTGAAAATCGGCGGGGCAAGCTGGCATGCCAGCTTGCCTACGGAGCACAGCCTGGAGGTCGAGTCCGCACAGCGTGTGCGGAACTTAGCGGCCGAACTCGCGGTTCAGGCAGGCGAGCGCCGTGGGGCCGCTCTTGCCGGCGACGACGGCGCAGATGCGGATCTCGCTGGTGTTGATCAGCTGGACGTTGATGTCCGCGTCGGCGAGTGCCCGGAACATTTTTTCGCCCACGCCCGTATGCGTCCGCAGGCCGATTCCCACGACGGAGAGCTTGGCCATGTCTTCGTCGAAGCTCAGGTCGGCGCCCGGCCACGGCTCCATCACTTCGCGGACCAAGAGCAGGCAGCGCTCGAGATCGGGCCGCGGCACGGTGAACGACAGGCTCGTCAGGCCGCTGTGGCTCACGTTCTGCACGATCATGTCGACCATCACGCCCCCTTCGGCGACGGCGGCGAAAATTTCGGCCGCGACGCCGGGGACGTCGCGGCACGTTCCGTAAGGTGACCCGCGCTTGGGCCGTGTCGAGGAAGACGTCGCTGACGACGATGTCCTCCATCGAGGCCAACTGGGCCACCACTTCCTGCTCGAGATCGGCGTGAGCGTGCCCGTCGCCGGACGGCCGCTGGCTGACGCCGACCGACGGCGCGGCCGCGTGCGCCTCGTGCAGGCAAAAGCCGGCATGCACCGCCTGGGCCGCCACTTCGCATTGGTCGCGGCTGACGAGCGTGGAGATCTTGATTTCGCTCGTGGTGATCATGCCGATGTTGACGCCCGCGTCGGCCAGCGATTGAAACATCTGGGCGGCCACGCCCGTATGCGTCCGCATTCCCAGGCCCACGACCGACAGCTTCGACACGTTCGTGCCGTGCTGCACGCGGCCGGCGCCCAGTTCACCCACGGCCTGCTCGGCGGCGGTCAACGTGTCGGCCAGGTCGTCCTGCGGCACGGTGAAGGAGACTTCGGCCCGTCCCGCCTGTGCGACGTCCTGCACGACCATGTCCATGGGAATCTTGAGCCGTGCCATCTTGGTGAAGATCAGGCTCATGACGCCGGGCCGGTCGGGAATGTCGCACAGGCTGACGCGCGATTCGTTCCGCAACACGGCCAGGCCGGTGACGACGGGCAGGTCCGCGTCGTTGGGCGGCGCGATCAGGCTGCCCGGGCTCTGCGAGTACGAGGGCCGCACGCGGAGCGGCACCCGATATTTCTTGGCGAACTCGATCGACCGTGAGTGCATCACCCCCGCGCCCAGGCTGGCCAGCTCGAGCATTTCGTCGTACGAGATGCGATCCGTCTTGCGGGCTGACTTCAACAGCCGCGGATCGGTGGTGAAGACCCCTTCGACGTCGGTATAGATCTCGCACTCGTCGGCTCGCAGGACGGCCGCGAGTGCCGTGGCCGTCGTGTCGCTGCCGCCGCGGCCCAGCGTGGTGATGTTGAAGTCGTCGTCGATGCCCTGGAAGCCGGCGGCAACGACGATGCGGCCCGCGTCGAGCTCGCGGCGAATCCGCTTGGTGTCGATTTTCTTGATGCGGGCCTTGGTGTGCGTGCCGTCGGTGACGATGCCGATCTGGCCCCCGGTCAGGCTGACGGCCGGCTCGCCCAGATCCTGAATGGCCATCGCCACAAGCGCGACCGACTCTTGCTCGCCGGTCGCCAAAAGCATGTCCATTTCGCGGGCGGACGGAGTGGCGCTGACGCCGTTGGCCAGCTCGATCAGCTCGTCGGTCTTGTGACCCCGGGCGCTGACCACCATCACGACCTGGTTGCCGGCCCGCTTGGTGGCGACGGCCCGCGCGGCCGCGGCCCGAATTTTGGCGGCGTCCGCGACGCTCGTCCCGCCGAATTTCTGAACGATCAGGGCCACGGTATCAACTGGTGCCGCAAGAACTGGCGCCGCGCCCAGGCGGCCGCAAAATCGCGCGAAATCTTCTCGTCAAACAGCAAGGGCCAAACAGCAGCGGACAGAATAGCAGATGCGTCGCCCAGCGGAAGTCCGGTGCCGGGAAACCAGCGTGCGGATCCTGGCGAGCGGCAGGTGTCAGCCTGCCGGTTCTTCGTTTGTCGCTGCTTCGTTTTGCGGCGCGGACCGCTGCTCACGAACGACCGGATGAACCGGCGGGCTAACACCCGCCGCTCGCCTGGGACTCCCAATCGTTTTACGCGGCGCGGCTCATTTCCAGAACGGCCGGCGTCTTGCGGCAGGCGTCGACGAATTGCTCGAAGACCTGCATGTCGAGGGCCGAGGCCGATTCGTTCTCCGGGTGCCATTGCACGCCGACGCACCACCACTCTTCGTCCTCGGTCTCGTACGCTTCGATCACGCCGTCCGGCGACTTCGCACAGGCGCGGAACGGCTCGGCCACCTGGTCGACGCACATGTGGTGCTGGCTGTTGACGCGAATTTCACCGGGGCCATAGATCGAGTCCATCCGGGTGCCCGGCACGATTTCGATGATGTGCCGCAAGGTCGACTCGACCGGATCGCGGTGGTGCAGCGGCTTTTGGAATTCTTCCGGAATATGCTGGTGCAGCGTGCCGCCGCAAACGACGTTCATTTCCTGCATGCCGATGCCGATCGCCAGCGTGGGAATCTGCATCTCGTAGGCCAGCTTGCAGAGGCGGCGATCGAAATCCTCGCGTCGCAGGGGCATCGTGCGCGTGGCTGGGTGCCGCTCAAGGCCGAGCCGCACCGGATCCATGTCGAGCGGGCAGCCGCAGAGGACCAGGCCGTCGAGCATCTTGAGGAACTGCTTGAGGTCGCGATCTTCGGCCAAGGGGGGCACGAGCGCGGGCAAGCCGCCGGCCGCGCTGACCGAATCGTAATAGCCGGTGTTGAACCAGCTCAGCGGCAGGACCTCTTTTTTCGCAGCCCGAAATTCGCCGTTAATTCCGATGACGGGTTTGAACGACATACGAATCCCTCCTTGGAAACGACACATCTTGTTAGAAGCGGGTCGACCGCGCACACGCCGTGCGGGCCCAAAGCAGGGCAGAACCCCCAATCGCCTTCAATGGGAAGCAGGGGCCGGCCTCAAGCGGAACGCAGCCGCAGCGCGCGTCTTGCACGGGTTGCGGCGGCGCGGGAAATCGTGTGCAGGAAGAACGAGCGGTGCCGAAAGCGCCGGGCTGCCGCGTATGCACAACGAATCCCTTCGTTCAAGAGCAAGCAGAATCGATCCATCGATTCGCTTCGGAGAGGCGGAACTTAGTTAGCGTCAAGACGAATGTCAAACAAATCGCCGATTTTGTGTACGGAATTTTATGGAGACACAATTGATTGTGGGTTTGGCGGGTTTGGCGGGCGCGCCCTAGAGTGACGGGCCGGAACAAAAGGATCCCAAACCCGAAGTGCCATGGGGAGGCGCGAATGAAAGTTGCCGCAGTGAGGACTGTGATTTTGTTATCGGTGCTTCTGGTGCTGGCGGGCTGCTCCCAAAGGCCGTCGGGAGGTGATCGACAAAAACGCTACGATGAACTTTGTGTCGCTGTCGAGCGCGCGGAGGACAAACAGGCTGATCTGCAGCGCCAAGCCGCTTCATATGGCCGTCCGAAGTCGGATGCCGAATACAAGGAACGGCACGCCGAGGAGCAGAAGCAGGGACAACTGGTACTTCGGCTCCGCAAGGAGCGGGACGAGGCCAAGGCCGCACTTGACGCACTGTAGTCGGTCACAAAGCCGGCAGCGACACGAAGTCCAATGACGGCAGTTGTATTCTCTTCAAGCCACCTTGTCTTCGGTTCGTCGCTCATACAGTCATCTCGTGATTGGTTGCGGCGTGCGAGTGGTCGGGCACATTGCTCTCGTCCAGCGCGGGCCCTTCTGGGCGTCTGTATCGAGCGAAGAACCAAAACCAGAACGCTGAGGCCGGAGCGCAAACGGATATGATCCGATCCCAATCGATGTAGGGCCATTTAGCCGATGGAGGCAATGACCCGACACGATACTGGAAAATCCCAGACGCCACGGTGATAACCAGGAGCAGCAGCATGGATGTTCCCAGAAATCCCCGAATCCAATCCCAGCGGGCCAACTCCCGCTGAATGCAGCTGGACGTGATCCGTCTCATGCCGTCATCCTATCCGCCCAGAAAGTCCGGGGATTTACTGGAACCACCTAGCGACGTGAGCAATCGCAGAGAGGGCGATCGCAGTGACCAAGCACCAGAAGAACAGGCGCATCCATCGGGCTCGGGACTTCCGCTTGGCGTCCTCGCTCATGCCGTCATTCCGGGTTGGTCGGTAATGGGTGCGAGTTGTGTTGCTGAATCAGGCATTCCAAGTTTCGTAGAATCGCTGTGCCTCTCCCGTCAAATGGAGTTGAAAAGCACGGCAGAAGCGCTCGCCTGCCATATTCTGCAGAAAGCACGTGCAGACCGCCGTGCTCAATTCCTCATTCGACGATTCGGCACACTCCGACACGAACGCCCCGAGTTCGGCAATGCGATGAACCGGAAACTGTTCGTTCGTCTCTGAGAAAAAGAAGCCGAACTCCATGAAAGCGCCCAGTAGGTAAATGAACCGTCATCGTTCCGAGCGAGGTTATCGGCGCTCCGCCAGTGCCCATCGAATTCCGGAAAGATCCCGATGAGCTGCGTGAGCAAGAATTGCGGGTCTTCCGACCGTTTCCCGTCCGGCTCGTCGGTCATCGGCTCGCTCCACTCAATCAGACCGCGGCGAGTCGAGGGGCCGACGGGCTCTCAAATGGGAGGGTTTGCCTCAAAAGTCGGCCGGTCCCATTGGCTCGACGAAGAAGGTCAGGTCGAAGTGCTGGTACACCTCCGGCAATTGGGCGATCGCGACCCGCGCGTCTGCGGCGGTTCGGAAGACGGCCGCGCCGTCGTGATTGGTAAGAGTCCGCACTCCAGCTGCATTTGTGGTGCTTAGCCAGAGCGCGGCTTTGGTCAGCTTGGCGATGAATGGCATGTCGCGATTGTACCGGGAGCGGGGTGGACCCTGAACGATTAATGCGTGACCAGGTCGAGCGGGCTTTGCACAGAAAGTCACTCTGGGCGGTTCGCTTCAAGAGCTGGGCAGGAGGTACAGCGCGAGGACTGTTAGCGCAATCGCTGCAGACAGGACGGACCAGGTGATCCACGCTCGCGGCGTCTTCGGTTCGTTGTTCATGCCGCCATCCTAGCAGGTCAGCCGTCGCCGTGCGGTCGTTGGGACCGGCTGTCTGGCTGTCCAACCGCCTTGACGACGAGGCGGTTCCGCGCGCGTCACAGCTGTTACGTCCGCTGCGCTCTGGCGAGCAGCGTCTTGCCGCACAAGATTCGATTGGCTTGTCGAGAGGCGTCGCCGGTCAATCTTTGGCCGTCAGCATGCCGATCAGGAAGGCGGCCGGGGCGAGCACGAACATCACCAAAAACATGATGTCCGCGGCGGCCGCGGGTTTCAGTACGTGCAGGAAGCGGGGAAACGCGAACCGGCCGAGCAAGAGCACGGTCGGCGGGCCGAGAAAGAACGGGAGGCCGAACGCGCAGCCCCGTCTGAGCGCGCCGGGCCAGCCGCCGAGCGCCGGCTTGTCGGGGGCGCCGGCCAAGCGAAACTGCGGTTCTTCCTCCTCGCGCGTTCGCGGCGCCGATTCGAGCGCGGCGAGCTTGAGCAGGTTGTCATAGTACTCGGCCAGATCGCGCGACTGGGCGAGTGCGTCCTGCGCTTGCTTCAAGGCCTCGGGCCGATTGCGAGCTGCGGGCCGATTTAAAGCTTCGGGCCCGGAGTCTCCGGGATCTGAGGGCGCGGGGCCTGGCGGGCCGCTTTCAATCATGCCGACAGTTTAACGTCGGCGCAAGCCGCGCAGTGCGCGACGCGAGCCGGGACGTTGGCAGGCAGTCACGACACAGCAGGGCAACAGACGGTGGCAACAGACGACTTGCGTGCGCGGCTCTTTAGGAAAGAAAGGCACCGCTCACTTCGGCCCTAGCGACTCTTGCTCATTGCCGATCTGGCGATGATCATCAACGGGAACGCTGATTGGTGGACGTGGACCCGCGTCGTCCTCGAATCCCGGTGAGACGCGCGACGCCGGCTAAAAAGGCCAAGCCGAGATCCGAGACGAACGCGCCCACACGAGTCACAAATCCTGCCGCGATCCCGCGACCGCCTGCGCTGACGGCGATGGCCACGGCCGCCTTAACGCTAATGCTGCTGGCTGCTTTGCATGTTTTGAGCCCGGAATTCGATCCGTCGCGGCGCGTCGTGAGCGAATACGCCAACGGCCGCTATGGCTGGGTGCTGTCGCTGATGTTTGCATCGTGGGCCGTCAGCTCCTGGAGTCTCGCAGTCGCCCTCTGGTCTCAACTGAACGGGATCGGCGGGAAGGTTGCGCTCAGCTTTCTGGTTGCGGCCGGTGTTGGCGAGGGAATGGCTTCGTTCTGCGACATCAACCACCCCTGGCACAATTTGGCAGGGATGATCGGCGTGTTAAGCCTGCCGATCGCGGCGATGGGAATCAGCCTCGATTTGGCCGGGGTCGACGAGTGGATGCGAGCCAAACGCGTGCTGCTTGTGACGGCCAACCTGACGTGGCTGAGCCTATTGCTCATGGTCGTCGCGCTATTCGCTCTGGTGACTCGCCGCCGAATTACCCCACCCGGAATCGAGATGATCGGGTGGACAAATCGGGCCTTGGTCGTCGCTTATTGCGTGTGGGTGACGACGCTCGCGCGGCAGGCTCTCAAGCTGCGGCAGGCGCACTGAGATTTTGAATGCGAATCAAGAAAGGGGAAACCGTTTACTTCGTGCGCGGCTCTTCCGGAGTGGGCGGGTCGTGGGCGAATTCCCAGCGGATGCCTTCGCCCTTGCCGTCGCCGAGGAAGCGGATCAGCGCGTGCTTCTGGTTGCGGTTGAGCGAGTTGATCGTGTCGTGCAGACGCCGCTTGGAATCCTGGTTGAGCTGCGGAGCCAACGGGTCGTCGATCCGCGGCACCCAGCCCTCTTCCTGGAAGGCGGCAAGGATGGCTTCCTGGTTGGCGGCCGGCACCTTGAATTCTTTGACGATCATCCGGCCGACGCGGAGCTGCTGCCGATCGGAATCCCAGGTCGGCGTGAGCGTGGCGACATGGCCGTTCGATTCGGGAGCCGGACGGCGGCGATTGACCGCGGTCGAATCGCGCGAGTCGCTGGCGCGGCGGCGCGGCGTCGAGCGCAAGAGCGCGTTCGCGTAGGCCACGCCTCGCTCGGCGATCACGAAGCACGTTCGCTTCGAGAGCGCCAGGTTGGCGTAGTTCTGAAAAGAGCGACGGTCGCTGTCGGCTGCCGTCACTTCGCGAGCGTGGCGGGCCAGGCCTTTGGCGACGAGCCAGCGGCATTCGTTGGTGGTGAGCCCCGCGCGTCGTAGCGCCGAGAGCTCAACCGAGAATTGCCAGATGTCGGCGCCCACGTCCTGGGCGCAGGCGGCGGCATCGGCCAAGAGTTGCAGCGCTTCGCGAATTCGCGGTGTAAAGCGCGGAATCACGATTTCCGTTGCTTCCGGGACGACGGGCGCTTGTGCAGTCGTCGGTTCGTCGACGTGCTTGCCACGTGTGATCGAAGGCGGCGCAATGCCAGTGGCTGTGATGCCCGACGGTGCGAGCGTGGTCGCAACGGGCATCGGTTCGAGTACGAGACCAGCGGTCGGTGATGCAGGCATAGTGGTGGAATTCTGAGTAGGTGGGATCGTTCTGGCAGGAGCTGGGCTCGGCGCGCCGGTAGCGTGCTCCATGAGATGTACCTCCCGGTCTTGTTCCTGTCACCCGCGTTTCGGCACCGCGTCCCGCGGCTCACCGACGAGCGACAAAGAACCTGTGGCAATCCAACTGCGACTGGGGGGGACGAGAAGCCGTTCTCGGAGCACGCGGATGGAAGTCGAATCAGTTCGGGTTGCCGCGAGGCGCGAGCAACACAAATCCATCCAACAGGCCTGGAAATCCCATTCCACGTCCGAAGCGCTTAGCAGTTGTCGCCCTCCGCGCGGCCCCATTCGGAAGCAGCCGCCATTGTTGCGACATCTAGGTGCTTAACTGAGCGCTAAGCGCGACCCGCTGCCGATAAATTACCCCTAGATTGCCCGTTAATCAACACTCAATCTCCGCAAATTGCGCCGACGTCAAAGTTAAACAGCGCGAACGAAGGGAAGGTGTCGGCCGTAAGGTAGATTCCGCGCGCGAAATTGGTGTTTGATCGCGGCAAGCCGGCCCGCGGAATGGCTGATACGCGTACCATCCCGCAGTGAAGCCCTGGTTTGTGCGCGACCATGTTGGGCTTTCACTCAGGTCGCGCCCGCCGTCGCGTCCGGAGTTGGGCCCCTAGTTGCGCAGTGCGCCTCAAAGCGTCCCCGCAAGTCAGCGGGTCTTTTTTACGCCCGTCGACTCTGACGCTTGCGGGCTCTTTGACAATCACCGCGTCCTTCAGGTTGCGGTTGATCCGAATGGCGCGATTGTGTCGCGGCGCAACGTGCGGGTCGCAACGGTTGTAGTTGAATCGCTGAACCCCTCCCCTGGCGGGGTCGATCATACAAGCACACGCCGCACTTTGGGAAAATCCGTTATGAATGCGCTAACTGGACATCGATCAGCACTGGGCTCGCGGCTGATCCGCCACGTGAACCGCCTGCTGCTGGGGCTCTCCGTCTCCGTCGCACCCGCCGGAGGACGGTTCTGCTCGGCGGATCCGCAAACCGTGGTGATCCCACAACGCAGGGCCCCGCAAGGTTTCCTGGTTCAGGACGCGGAGACCGCAGCCGGGCCGGCCGTGCAGCCGGTCTCCTCGACCGCACCGAGCACCGAGACTTCGGCCGCCGATACGTCGCCGTCCTTAGCCGGGCAACTTCCCATTTCGGATTACAACCTCCGCGCTTCGCTGCGCGGCGTGGTCCTGCAGTGCGCTCAGTTGACGAACGAGGGCGTGCTACTGGCCTCGAAGGGCGCCGCGTACTCGGCGCGCGGCAAGTTTCTGTCCGCGCTGCAGCTCATCGCCGACGCGCTTGACGCCCGACACAACACGCAGTTTCACAGCCGCGCGCTGTCGTGCGGTGCGATCGCCCTTCGCGAAGCGGACGATTTCGGCCATCCCGATACCGCGCCGGCCGGCGACGCCGACCCGATCACGCTGGCGTCCTCGCACGTCACGCCGATTTTGAAAGAGGGCCATCGAGGGAGCGTCACACGCCTGCAGGCCTTGCAGCTCTACTATTCGTACGCGACGGCGCAGTTCTCCGCGGCTGTCGGCGGCATTCCCGAAGCGGCTAACGCGATTTACTACCTCGGCCGGCTGCAGCCCTTCCTCGGCGGCAGCGTCGAACGCAACGCGCTCCTGGCTGAGCCGAAGGCGCTGGCACTCGAGCAGGCGGCCCTGTCGGTCGATCCGCGAAACTATCGCGCGGCGAACGAACTGGGCGTGCTCTTGCGCGGTGCGGACAGTACGAGCCGGCCCGCAAGGCTCTCCTTTATAGTGCGTCGATCGAGCGGCATCCGGAGATCTTCCAGAACCTGGCGTACGTCTATAGCCAGATGGGCAACCGCTCCGACGCCCAGTCGATGCAGACCTTGGCCAACGAGGAACGCCGCCTGCATGTCGGCCGATCCTCGTCCGCTCCGCAGCTCGTCTACCTGGTCGATCATAAGGCGTTTGCCGGCGACGCCGCGGTGACGCGGGCCGGCGGCACGATGGACGCTCCGCCTCCCCCACCGCCGCCGGGATCTGCGCAGAGGCGAAAGCGGCCGAGCCGACCTACGAGGCCGCGCCCCCGGCCGCCACGCAGTACGCGGCACCGCCGGCGGCCGCTCCCGGCCCGCAGGAAGTCCTCGAGCCGCTCTCGTGGGAAGTGTTTGCCCAGGGCGAATTTATCGGCCCGGCGCGACTGGCCTACGTGCCCGAATACTATCTCCGTTGCGACGACCAGGTGAGCTTCGTCTTCCGCCTCAACGGGAAGCCGATGAGCACGCCTTACCGGCTCAACGTCGGCGACGTGATCCGCATCTCGTCGCTCACGCTGCCGACCCTCTCGATCGACACGCCCATTCAGCCGGACGGCACGATCATTCTGCCGCAGGTCGGTCCGATTACGGCCGCAGGCAAGAGTATCGAGGTGCTGCGCGGCGAGCTGGACGAAAAGTACAGCCACGTGATGCGCGAGCCGTCGATCTCGGTGATCCCGGTGACGCTGAATAAAACGGTCGAAGAACTGCGGGCGGCAATCACCAACCGCACGCAGATTTATGCCGGCCAATCGTTCACGGCCAAGATTTCGCCCAACGGCACGGTCCAGCTACCGGCGCTCGGCTCGGTACCCGCGCAGGGGCTGTCGCTGACCGAACTGCGCTCCGAGGTCGAAGCCCGCTACGCCGAGATCGTCCCCGGCTTCGAGGTCACGCCGGTGCTGGTCGAGCGGGCGCCGCGCGTCGTTTACGTGCTGGGCGAGGTGGCCCACCCGGGCAAGTTCGCGCTCGACGCGCCGACCACCGTCATTCAGGCCATCGCCATGGCGGGCAGCTGGAACATCGGCGGCAATCTGCGACAGGTGATCGTCTTCCGCCGCGACGACCAGTGGCGGCTGATGGCGACGCGCGTCAACGTGCGGCCCGCCCTCTACAACTCGAGAAAGCTCGAGGCCGACGACATCTGGCTCCGCGACAACGATATCGTGATCGTGCCCAAGTGCCCGCTGCAGGTCATCGACGACTACATCACGCTGATCTTTACGAAGGGCATTTACGGCATCGTTCCCTTCCAGGGCGTGTCGTTCACCTTCTTCCGCGATCTGTCGTCCGCAGCGGCCGTGCTGCCGTAAGGGGATCGGGTCAATGTTCCGGGGCTGCCGCTCCGGGAGCGCCCGGCCAACCTAACGTCCGGCCGCGAATGCCCGTCCCAGCCCCAACCCGACCGGCAGCCCCGTCGCCCCCGGGCCAAAAAGTCGCATTCCAGAGTTGGAATTCGGCCGCCCGCCCGCTAGACTCCGAAATTCGTCCCGAATCGGCGTTTGACCCAAATTCCAAGCTGACACGAGCATGCCCAATTCAGCCAGTGCCCGAAAATCGATGCGAAAAGCGGCCGTTCGACGCGAGCGGAACCGCTCGGCCCGTTCGGCTCTGCGAACGGTGCTCAAGAAGGCTCGCCTGGCCGCGACCGGTACCGATCCCGCCGCCGCCACCGATGCCGTCCGGCTGGCCTCGAAGAAACTCGACCAGTCAGCCGCCAGTCACCTGATTCACAAGAACACCGCCGCCCGTCTCAAATCGCGGCTGTCGCGCCTGCTGAAGAAAACGGCCACCGCGGCGAAGTAACGCCGCTGTCGCACGACGCGCTGTTGCCTCGTGGCTCCCGACTTCTCTTCCCGGATCGCCGTGCGCACGGTCGTCGCCCACTGCGGTCGCTGGACTGGGCGGCTTTGCCTTCCCCGCCAGACCTGTTACCCATGTGTCCGAACGACTGTTACCTATGTGTCCGGTCTCAACACAGAGCCTGCCCTACAAGACTCAGCTAAACATCAATCAAGTCGCGCGTCCCGCCATACACAAACGTCCGCACCATCTCTCGCTTGAAAAAGTCGTGCGGGAAGCCCAGTTCGATCTGGCTAGCCTCGTCGAGCGTCTTCACTTGGACGTCCGAGAGCTTGAGTTCGAGGCTCGCCAGATTGTCCTCCAGTTGCGACAGCTTGCGGGCTCCGATGATCGGAATGACGGGCACCGGCCGATGTTGCAACCAGGCGAGGGCGACCTGGGCCGTGCTGCGGCCGACTTCCTCCGCCACCTTTTTTACGGCCGCCACGATGCGGGCCGATCGCTCTTCCACGGGCGAAAACTGCCGCAAGTTGGCCACGCTGAGCCGCGCCCCCTCCGTCGAGCCCTGGCCGTGATACTTACCCGTCAGAATTCCGCCGGCCAGCGGCGACCAGGCCGTCACCCCCAGCTTGAGCGCGGCCGCCATCGGGATTAGCTCCCGCTCGACCGTCCGCTCGGTCAGGCTGTACTCGATCTGCAAGCCGACGAACGGCGACCAGCCCCGCAGCTCGGCCAGCGTATTCGCCCGCGCGATCCACCAGGCCGGCGCATCGGAAATGCCGACGTGCAGCAACTTCCCCTGCCGCACCAAATCGTCCAACCCGCGCATCACTTCTTCCACCGGCGTGATCTGATCCCAAATGTGCAGCCAATACAGATCGATGTAATCGGTCTGCAGGCGTTTGAGACTCGCCTCGACCGCCTGAAACATGTTCTTTCGCTGGTTGCCCCCCGCGTTCGGATCCTGGCCTGCGGCGGCATTGGTGTACTTCGTCCCCAGCACGATGCTCCCGCGATGTCCCTTCATGAACTCGCCGAGGAACGTTTCGCTGGTGCCGTTGGTGTACATGTTGGCCGTGTCGATGAAGTTGCCGCCCGCCGCGCGAAACGCGTCGTAAACCTTACGGGCTTCGTCCTTGGCCGAACCCCAGCCCCAGTCGTCGCCAAACGTCATCGTCCCCAGGGCCGCTTCCGAAACCCGCAATCCACTGTTGCCGAGCAATCGATAACGCACGGGATGCCTCCTCACTGTGAATGACGCGTACCGCTCCAGAGCCTCCTTATATCGCAGGGGCAATGCCCCTGCACCCGGTGCGGATGGGCACCTGAGCGGAACAGGCCGCTTGCCGCGGGGTGCTATTGGGCGAACCGGAGAGACGGACGCAAGGACGCTCGTCTGTTGCCCGCGGGTTCGTTTGCTCGCATTGCGGGCGGCAGGCAGAGCCTGCCCTACCGGACCAGGGGAACGCGTCGCTCGCCGCGGGTCCGGTGACCGCATGCAGGGCAAGCTGCCATGCCAGCTTGCCCGTAAGGGGAGCAGTGACCCGCAACAAAAGCCGCCGATCGAAGAGCGTCGAATCCCGCCCGATCTTCCAGCGGACGCTACTCGAACCGCGGGCCTTCCGGTGCCGTCTGTTGCTCGCCAAACGCCGGGCCCGCGTTGGTGGCCGGCGCAGCGGTGAAGTGCGGTGCCGTCAGCAGCGGGATCGGCGGTAGCGACAACGGCCGCGGTGCTGCGTGTGTGTCGGTCACTGCATTCGGGCTCGCCACAACCGTCGGACTCGCAACGACAGGACTGGCGGCCGACTCGGCCGGCGAAGCAGTTGTCGCGGCGGGCTCCGTGGGAGCGACCGGACCGGCCTGCGATTGGGCCGGCGCGAAGGCGCCTGGAATCGGCGGAGTGTTGGCCGCATTCTGCAAATCGGACTGCGGCGTTTCGAATCCGCTCAAGCGGGCCGCGACGGCGAATTGCTCCTGGCCGATCTCGACGGTCGCCAGCTGCAAGGCCTGATGTCGGCCGGCGATGGAAGTCGGCGTCAGCATCTCGACGACGGACGAAAATGTCGACGAACTTGCGGTCGTCGTTTCCGACCGCGAATCGAGTCGCAAGCGGACCAGCGGCGCGTCGGGGAACTTGACCAGCAGCGTGGCCGGCGGCGAGCTGGACGAACCGTAGAACAGATGGCCGACGTCGCCGATACGTCCGAAGCGGACTTCCGATTTGCCGGGCATGAGCGCGATCGTCGACTGCCGCGACGAATCCTTGCCGACGAAGAGCGACATTTCCGACGCCTGCAGCCCCCATGCCGGCGTGGTGACGAGCACAAAATCGTCAGCCCCGAAGTTGATGTCGTACCGCGCCTGAACCGTCGCCGCCCATTGCGCCACGACGGCAGCCGGCAGTCGCCGCGGACCGAGCACCGCGGCCGCGCGAATCAGCGTGGGCATCGGTAAGCGGCTCACGACCGACGAGTTCGACAGCCACGCCTGCAACTTCGGAGTGTTGCGGGTAGTTGCATAGAGCGAGACGAGCGCCACCAGGCTGTGATCGCGCTCCAGCTCCACGTCGAGATTGCGAAGGATGGCATCCTCGGCCTCAGCCGCGCGGCCGTTGCGACCGAGCACTTGTGCTGACATCAGGTTGGCTTCCCACACGTCCGTCGAGTAGTCGAGCGCCTTGAGCGCCGCGTCGACGGCCCCCGGCTTCCGGAGGTATTCGAGGATCATCGCCCGGTTCGCGAGGCCGGCCGCCAGCATTTCGTCTTTGCGGAAGTGTCCCTGGCCGACTTTGACGAGCCGCTCGTATCCTTCCGCCGCGCACGCCAGCCGCCCCAGGGCCTGCTCCGTACGGGCGACGTAATACCAATAGGGCGGGAAGCAAACCATAAAGTCCTGCATCCGCTTAAGCACGCGCAGGCGGATGGACGGATCGTGTTCCTGCATCGCCTTTTCGAGGTTGTGCAGGTCCTGATTGCGGACCAGCCAGCGGTCGGGAATTTTGCGATCGCGGGCCAGCTTCCAGAACGTGTCGAGGAACTGTCCCGATTTTTCGGTGAAGGCCATCAGCCGCTTCTGATCGACGTGAAAGACGTCGAGATCGCGGGTGTTGACCGACGTGCGATAGTCCCACCAACTGCGGGCCCCGGTCCGCACCGCCGACAGGTAATGGGCCGAGGCCAGCTGCGTGCCGAAGTCAAACGCGTCGGCCGTCAGCAGCGTGCCCAGCGTGTTGTGATATTTATCGTCGAGCACGAGCCGCTCGCGGTCGGACAGGCGAATCTCGCTGATCTCGACCAGCACGCCCGTGTAAAGCTTGATCACTTCCTGGTCGGCGATGCCGTTGAGATCGACGTTGTTGAGGATTTTTTCCTGCTCTTCGACCAGCACGCGGAGCGTCGGCGTCTTTTGAATGCGATAGAACGACGCGCGACAATAGTTGAGCGTCACCGCCGTGTTGCGGCGAACAGTTTCGTCGTCTTTGCCTTCGCGGCCTGGTTCTTTGCAGGTCGCGCCCTTGCTCGCGGCGTCTTTCGCGCAGCTCTCTTTGCCGACCGCAGTCACTTTGGTCGCGCTGGCGGGTGCGGACCAAGCCGGTCGAGAGATGCCGAGTCCCGCTTCCAACAAGAATACGCCGACTGCCACGATGTATCGCAGCGTGCACGGCAGCATTTTTCCCGTCGTCCCACCGTCTGTCGTCACTCTGCCTCGACGACCCACCGACCCAATCGCGCGGCTCAGCGACGCACCGCGAACCAAACAGTTGCCCATCTGCCCCTCCGCAATCCGAGAAGTTGGCCCCGAGCCGGGTCGACGATCGATACCCGCGCTCACCCTCGCAGTCAGAATTGCAAACGGGCGAGCAAACAGCCGAGCCGGCCGTCCATTGTATTTCGCGCCGCGGCAGAGAAAGGCCCGCAGCGTGCGACTCCGCCCGCGCCGAGGCAACGCAACGTCTGTTCCAACGATCGGGAAAAGCGTGACGGCGGGGAAAGCTCTAGCAGCGAGGCGCCGCGCAAACTCGCTTAACTGGGAACGCGTCGAAAGTTGTGACGAGAGTCCAATCAATCCGTCGCGGCCCGCAAACTCTCCGCGGCCCCTTCAAAGTCCCCAATTGCGCGGAAGGTCAGCGGCAATTCTTACATCGGCCTGGAACGCTTCGCGCGAGGCGATGGCCTCGATTGCGCCCATCGGGGCAGAGACTGTTTGTCAGTCGGTCCTAGGGCTTCGCCTTATTGCTCGGATGATTACCCTCCAAATCTGCGACGAGTTTCTTGAAGTCTTCGCGGCCGCGGAGGGAATCCAGATCCTTGTCGGCCTTGATTTGCGCGGCGTCCTTGAAACCCGAGGCGACGGCTTCTTTCAGATGCTTCATGGCCTGGTCGGCTTCGGCGTCGGCCTGCTTCGCGGCTGATGCCGATTTGTCCGTGCGGAGCAGGGCAGCGGCAACGGCGCGGAAGCAGGCATCGTTGTAGCAGTAGGCGGCGCGGTCACCGGTACGCTTGAGCTTCTCCCACATCTCGGCCGTCTTAATGCAACCGGCAGCGTCATTTTTTTCTTCGAGGCACTGCTGGCGCAGCGAGAAAAGCCGAGCGAGTTTGTCCGCTGCGGCACCAATGCCCGCCCCAAATTCGATCAGCTCATCGATGATCGGGATCGCTTCGCCGGCGCGGTGGAGTACGACCAGGCTTTCGGCCACGTTCTTCTTGGCGCCGATTGTCGCGGGGTGGCGCGGGCCGTACTTGGGCTGCACCAGCGCAAGCGTCTCTTCGCGGAGTTTGAGGGCCTCAGCGTGACGGCCAAACGCGTAATAGGCCGACGCCAGGTTCCCCATGCAGGTCAATGTGTCGCGGTGGTCGGCTCCCCTCTTGGCCTTCAAGAGCGGCAGGACTGTCTCGTACAGCTTGAGCGCTTTGGCCTTGTGGCCGAGGCGAAAGTGGCTGTTGGCCAGGTCGATCATCGTCTCAAGCGTGTCTGGATGATCGGGCCCTAGCTTGGATTTTCGCAGTGCCAACGTTTCCTCTTGAAGCTTAAGCGCGTCGGCATTCCGTCCCAGACCGGAGTAGTCCGCGGCAAGCGAGTGCATCAGAGCGAGCGTGCGCGGGTGATCGGCGCCGAGCTGGGCCTTACTCCGCTTCAGCGTCTCTTCAGCGACTTTGACGGCATCGTGGAATCGACCAAGATATGTGTATCGAATGGCCAGATTGTGCGCGCTGGCCAGCGTGGAGGGGTGATCGACGCCGAATTTCGCAGTCCGGATTTTCACCACTTCTTCTTGCATTTCGAGAGATTCGCGCGGCTGGCCGAAAGTCATGTAGCTGCCGCTTAGACTTTCCATGCAAGCAAGCGTTTCGTGATGATCGGGTCCGAGCAAGGTCTTCAAAAGCGGCAGTGCCTGCTCGCGGAGGGTCATGGCTTCACGATACTTGCCAACATGGTCATAGTCCGTGGCGAGATTCTGCATAATCCGCAATGTGTCGGGATTCTTGATGCCCAGCTTCGTCTTGAGAATCTGGAAACTTCTTTTGTCGAGCTCAAGCGCGTCAACGTACCGGCCCGCCTCGTCGTAGCTGATCGCCAGATTGTTCATGTTGGCCAGGGTCTGGCTGTGCTCGGGGCCAAGCGTGGCTTGATTCAGTTCGAGGGCCTGCTTGTTGAGTTCCAGCGCCTCGGCATTCCGCCCGACAGAGTGGTAGCTGTTCGCCAGGTGCTCCATCGCCAGGATTGTGTCCTGATGGTTGGGGCCGAGCCTGGCTTTTCGCAGCGCGAGCACTTTCTCGCGGAGCTCGAGGGCCTCGTTCGATCGTCCCAGAGAGTCATAGCTTGTGGCCAGATGGCCCATGCTCATAATTGTGTCGGGATGCTCGGGGCCGCGAGCCTTCGTGTACAAAGCCAGGGCCGCTCGATTCTGCTCCGCCGATTTGTCGGGGGAATTCAGGGCCTCGAAAGCAAATCCCAGAACGAGCCGAAGGCGGGCTTCGATCAACGGCTGCTTGGGAAAGCTCTGACTCACGTAAGGCACTGCGGTGTCGATTGCCTGTCGCAGCGTGATGTCGCGCCCCTGCCCGCCTAAGACCCCCTTTGGCATCGCGGCCGCGATGATTCGCTTTTCCACGAATGCAAGCACGGCCTTGGCCTCGGCCTCGCGCTCGACTGCCTCATCCTTGGCCTTCTTCTCGGCGGCGGCCGCGAGCAACGCGTCATCCTTGGCGCGTTTCTCGGCCCGGGCAGCGGCAGTGGCTTCGTTCTTGGCCTGTCTTTCGGCGCTCGCCGCTGCGAGGGCTTCCTGTTTCGCCAGGCTCTCCGACGCCGCGGATCTCAACGCCGAGTCTTCGGCGTTGGTGGCGCGGACGGCTTGCCAGGCCGAAACGGTCGTCCCGGTCACGAGGCTCGCGACCACAATCATCGCCGTCAGCACGGCTGCCCGATTGCGCCGCATGAATTTTTGGAGCCGATAGGATCGCGACGGCGGGCGAGCTTGGATCGCGTCATGATGCAAATAGCGGTCGATGTCTTCGGCGAAAGCTCCCGGCGTGTCGTAGCGACGGTTGCGATCCTTTTCGAGCGCCTTCATCACGATCCAGTCCAAATCGGCCGCCAAGAGCTGCGTCAGCCGCTTGAGATCCAGGCCGCGGTTGACGGCCACCACCGACGCCGTGTCTCCCAACGACGACAGCCGCGAACTCGGCCGCGGCGATTCCTCCTCGCAGATCAGCCGCTGCATCTCGGCCAGGGCCGCCTGGCGCAGCCGCTTCGCTTCCAGCGGCGTGGTGCCCGTCAACAACTCGTACAGCAACACGCCGAGCGAATAGACGTCGGTTCGTGTGTCGACGTCGAGGATGCTCACTCCCGCTTGCTCCGGACTCATGTAAAGTGGAGTGCCGATCATCTGGCCAAGGGCCGTGAAAAGGGTTCGGTCGGTCAGTCTCTGCGCGGTCGCCTTGGCGACGCCAAAGTCGATCACTTTCACCACCGGCGCGCCGTCCTGCAGCGTGACAAGCACGTTGGAGGGTTTGATGTCGCGGTGAATGATTCCCTTGTGATGCGCGTGCTGAATGGCCTGGCAGACGTCGAGGAAGAGCTTGAGTCGGGCTTCGGGCGTCAGGTGATTCTTGTCGCAATACTCGGTGATCGGCACACCGGTGACGAGCTCCATCACGAAATAGGGGTGGCCGGATTCCGTCGTTCCCGCGTCGATGACTCGGGCAATGTGCGGATGGTCCATCAGCGCCAGGGCTTGCCGCTCCGACTCGAATCGGGCGATCACCTGGGCCGAGTCCATGCCCGGCTTGATGATTTTGAGTGCGACCCGGCGTCGAACCGGCTGGTCCTGCTCGGCTAGGTAGACCACACCGAAGCCTCCTTCGCCAAGCTGCTGCAAAAGCTTGTAGGGGCCGATCACGCTGCCGACGCGTTCGGGAGGCACGGCAATGACGGTCGCGAGCACATTTGGTGGCGGTTCGGACGCGCGTTGGCGTTCGTCCATGGCGACGCTCCAGAGAGAGACGCCGTCCGAGGAAGCGCCAGAACGCGAGCTTCGTCCTCGGTGCGGCGAAAGGGCCGGATCCCCGACTTGACGCCGCCAGACATTTCAACGCCGGAATGATCGCCGATCAAGTTTTTTGTGGAAGACGGCGATCGAAAAGAAGACAAAGAGTCAAATCGCGACCCCACAGGGCGAACTCATGATTCGCCCCGGTGGCGGCTTTTCGGCCCCATCGTCGGCGTTGGTCGGGTAAACCGCCGGGAGGAGTTCAAAGCCCGGAGGTCGGCACCCGGGCGCGATCAAAGACTCTTTGGCGCCGACAAACGTCAGGCCACGCGACGCAGGTGCGTCGTCTCGCTGTCCGGCAGGCAGCCCAAACCGCGGGCGATCCCGCGAACCACGACTTCCTGCCGCTCGGCCCCCAGCTCGGGGAAGATGGGCAAGGACAATACCTCGGCAGCGGCCGCCTCGGAAGCGGGCAAGTCGCCCGCCTTGTAACCCAGCGAGGCAAAGCATTCCTGCTGATGCAGCGGAATCGGGTAATAGATCGCCGCGCCGATCTGTTGCGAACGTAGCGAAGCGAGCACTGCGTCGCGACGATTGTGCTTCACGCGAATCGTGAACTGGTTGTACACGTGGCGGCAATCCGGCAGCTCGCGCGGCAGCACCACCTGCTCGCACAGTCCGTATTTCTCAAAGAGTACGTGGTAACGCTTGGCGTTCGTGCGGCGGGCTTCCGTCCACTTTCCCAAACGGGACAATTTCACGCGGAGCACGGCCGCCTGCAGTGCGTCGAGACGACTATTCAGTCCGACCTCCGTGTGGCGATAGCTGCCGGCGTCGCCATGCACGCGGAGCAGGCGAAGGCGCCGGCCCAGTTCGCGGTCGTCGGTCGTCATCAGTCCGCCGTCGCCCGCGCCGCCCAGGTTCTTCGTGGGGAAAAAGCTGAAGCAGCCGATCGTGCCCAACACGCCGGCCCGTCGGCCTCGGTATTCGGCGCCGATCGCTTGAGCCGCGTCCTCGATGATCGCCAGCCCGTACTGCACGGCGATCCGCCACAGCGGCTCCATCGCCGCGCATTGACCGAACAGATGCACGGGCAGCAGAGCCCGCGTTTTCGGCGTGATGGCCCGCGTGATTTGATCCGGATCGAGATTCATACTGACCGGGTCGATGTCGACGAACACCGGCCGCGCGCCGACCCGGTGGATGGCCCCGGCCGTCGCGAAAAACGTGAATGGCGTCGTAATGACTTCGTCGTCCGGGCCGACGCCCAGCGCCATCAAGGCCAACAATAGTGCGTCGGTCCCGGAGGCACAGCTAATCGCGTCGTTCGCGTCGCAATACTGGGCACATTCGGTCTCGAATTGTGCCACTTCCTCGCCGAGCACGAACTGCTGCGAGGCGAAGACCCGGTCAACTGCCTCGCGAACTTCGATGGCAATCGTCTGATGCTGAGCGACCAGATCGATGAACGGGACGGGCGTGTGCGACGAGTGCGCGGACTGTGAGACAGGCAAGGCAGCCATGCAGCAGCTCCCGGTGGAACTTTCAGTGGATGCAATCGCGAAACGAAATTACGAAATGCGGATTGAAGGGGAGGCGGAATTTATGCCGCCGGGCCAAAGGTGTCAACGGCGGTTTGCGCCTAAGCTTTTGCCCGCTGTGCCGCGATTTTTCCGACGCACGTTCACCGGGCTGACGCGTGAATCGCCGGCAAGTACCCAGCGCGGATCGCCGCCACCGTCGACGGCGGAGTGAGCAGCACGACGTCGAGTTGTGCCGGCCGCGGGCGACGTTGGCCGTAGCCGCCGGGCGACCATTTGAGGAGTTGCCCGCCCAAAACGAGCCACGCGTCTTGCCCCTTGCTCGGGACCGTCACGAAGGCGCCGTCGGGCAAATCCGCGAGCGGCGCCGGATGCGAGCGCTTCGAGCGATCCGCATTCACGCGCTCCGCATGCAGCCGCCCGTCCATCTCGCCGGCGGTCGGACGCTTCGCCCCGAACTCGCCCGGGTGCGCCGCTTTCCACGCCATGCAAAAATCGATGAACCGCGCGTGCCGGCACTCCGCACACGGTCGATGCCCGGCCGCCAGCGCCGTCGCCTCATCGAGAAAGAACAGCTCCGTATAACGGTTCGGCGTCATCACGGTCCGCTTGCGGCCGCGAAATTCGAGCTCGCAGACTAGCCAATTCTTCAGCACCCATTTCCGCCGCACCCGCCCATCCGGATCGTGCAGAATGCCCCGATTGCCCATGAACGTGCCCCGCTCGGGAGTGGCGACGATCTCCCCGAACGGCGTCACGCGATTCTGCCTGGGCACCGAGTTGTCTCCCGCCCCGACTTTCCAGCGACGGACTTTTCCGCGGCGGACTTTTCCCCGACGCGCGCTCTTCTCGGGCGAGAATCCGCGACGCTATTTCGACTTGTCGCGGGCCGCGACTCGTGCGCGGTATTCGGCGAGGATCTTTTCGGGGTTCTCGTCGAAGGCCTGCTTGCAGCCCGAGCAGCAAACGTAATACGTCTGGCCTTTGTAGTTGATGGCGATCGACCCCTTGCCGCCGGTGACGACGCACTCCGGCCCGTCGCCCCCTTCGACAGCCAGCCGCGTCCCTTCGCGGGTGTAGCCGACCTCGGCCACGCGAGCCAGGCCGCGGGACGTCGCCCGCTTCTTCTCGAAGAGCACGATCGTCCGCTTGTCGTTGAGTCGCGTGATCGTCAGGCGATGAATTTCATTCTTGGCGTCCGGCTGCGAGCTGAGCACGAGGTGGTCCTCGTCGAACGTGCCGCTATAGTCGCGCTTCGCGCCATCGGGCAGCTCGGCCGTCGCGTGAAACCGGCCGGTCTTATCGTCGAACGTGATGCGAACCGACTTCAGCAGCTTGCCGTCGGTGACGACATAGCGAATGGCCGGCTCGGGCTGACTGAAGTCCCAAACCCACTCGGCCGATTCTCGCCAACTGCCCGTCGCCGACCCCCGCCGCGGCTGAGCCGTCCCCCGCCACCCGCCAATCAGCGAATTGAACTGCGACAGCGCCTCCTTGGCCGCCTTCGTCGACTTGTCCCCCTGCGGCGGCCCGGCCAACACGGCAACCGAACAGAGCAAGATTCCGACACAGGTCACCAAACGGCTCAGGGGATTGATCATGATCGTCTCGCTCGTTCCGTTCTCGTCGCCGAATGACTCTCGCCCGCAGGCAAGAATTTTTCACCACAAAGGCACGAAGGCACAAAGATTTGAGCAGGAAAAGATTTTGAACAGGAGGAAACAGAGTCAACAGAGAAAATCAATCGATTCGAGTCTGTCTTACTCTGTTCACTCTGTTACCTCATGTGGAACGTCTTCGTCTTCTTAGTGCCTTTGTGCCTTCGTGGTGAAAATCCGGTCTGTGCCTTCGTGGCAATCAGGGCCGCTAAGCATTCAACCCCGCGGCGACGTCGAAAGATCGCGCCCGCCGACAAACACAGCCGACAAACACCGGCCTACCAGCCCCCTTTGCGGGTCAGTTCGCGGAAGCGTGCCAGCAAATCCTTGGTGATCGGACCCGGCTTGCCGTCGCCGATCGTGCGGCCGTCCAGGCTGACGACGGCCACCACCTCGGCCGCGGTGCCGGTCAAAAAGCATTCGTCGGCCGTGTAGATGTCGTGCCGGAGGATCGGCCCTTCCACAACGGTGACGCCGGCCTGCGTGGCCAGGCGAATCACCGCCCCCCGCGTAATCCCCTCGAGGATGCCCGCCTCGGGCGAGGGCGTGCGCAGCACCCGGTTCTTCACGATAAAGATGTTGTCCCCCGTGCACTCGGCCACTTCGCCCTTGTGGTTGAGCATCAGGGCCTCTTCAAACCCGGCGTCGGTCCCCTCCATCTTCGCCAGGATGTTGTTGAGGTAATTGAGCGACTTGATGCGGGCGGAGAGCGCGTGCGGGTGATTGCGGATCGTGCTGGCCGTGACGAGGGCCATCCCGTTCTGGTAAATGTCCTCCGTGTACATCTTGATCGTGTCGACAATGATGATCACCTGCGGATCGCTCGTGCGGCGAATGTCGAGCCCCAACGTCCCCGACCCGCGCGTCACCACCAGGCGAATGTACCCATCCTTGAGCGAGTTGGCCGCCACGGTGCTCTCCACGGCCTCGGCCATCTTGGTCTGCGACAACGGAATCGCCAGCCGAATCGCCAGCGCACTCTCATACAGCCGCTTGATGTGCTCGGGCAGCAAAAAGACCTTGCCGCCGTAGAGCCGAATCCCCTCGAACACGCCGTCGCCGTACAGCAACCCGTGATCGTAAACGCTGATTTTCGCGTCTTCCTTGGGAACCAGCGTGCCGTTGATGTAGATCTTCTGCGTCATGTGTCGATCCGTGTCCCTGATATGTCCGTGCCCTGATGCTTTCAGCCTCAATTTTAGAGGATGGGGGCGGCGAGGTCGATGCGGGGTGAGTGCGCCGTAATCGTCCTACGCGAACATTGGGTGGCCGGGACAACTCGTTGTCCCGGTTGCGCAGCAGCAAGAGGCGACTCAATCGAGCCAGCCAACCGGTACTCCCACCGATCGCCCCAGCTCGTAGTAGCGCGCAGAACTCCAGGCCCAATCGGTTGCCCGCGCCACGAGCCCTCTCGCAACGGGGTTCTGATGCATGTAGTTCAGCTTCTCGCGCAGCTTTCTCGGGCTGTAAATGTTGAAGTCGTAAAACCCTGCCTGCCACACCGGCTCATCCGGGTCGATCGTTCTCCCATACGAAGCGAGCCCCGTGCGTAGCAGCCGTTTGATTTGCAGCGACGAGAGTCGCTTCCACTGCTTGAGGAATTCGCTGATCTGGTTGTCAGCGGGGAACCAGACCAGGGCATGCACGTGGTTCGGCATCACCACAAATCCAACACAGCGCCCTTCCTTTCGAACCAATTGAGAGTTCAGCACGCCCAGGACAATTCTCTTGGATCGGTCGACGTCGAGCAGACGCCGGCGCTTATAGCAAGAGAACGTGATGAAGTGGGCGTGGCGCTCTGTGTCGTAAATCCGCCGAGTTCGCATCGCGACATCGTGACCAAATCGGATCGCTTGCGACAAGCCCTGCTCCACCAACTCGATAGCTGCAGGCGTGGCCCAACGTTTAAGCTGCCGCCTCTTGTCGCGTCGCGACCCGGACAACGAGTTGTCCGGGCCACCCGGCGGAAGTTCGCTTCGTTTTCGGCCTACTTGTACGGGTTGGTCATTCCCGCAGAGATCGCACAGCAAATGTGCAAGATGATGCCGGGGATGATAAGGGGAACGTATCCGATTGCGGTCAGAATGAACCAAATGATGCCCGCCAGCAGACGCCCGGTGTAAATCTGCCCCAAGCCGGGAATCAGAAGCGAAAGGCCACAACTGGGGAGAACCGCTTTCGGAGAGGGCCAGTGCCTCCAGCGAGGACAGTAGTGGCGGCGGCAGCGGCACCGGAGTTCGATTTGGCGTCGGCACCCGAATGAGAGTGCGACTGGACGGTGTTCGTGTTGGCGTTGTTGATGACGATTTGCGGCGCTGATTGCTGGCCCGGACGAAGACTCACGTCCAGGTACTCGTTACAGTGGCGACATTTCCTCGCCTCTCGTGCGATCGGCTCCCCGCAGAACGGACAGGGAATTGGTTTCGCCAACTCAGCCTGCTTGGCCTCGATGATCTCCTGCTCCCGCCTTGCGATTTCCTCCTGCTTCCTGATGTTTTCCTCTCGCCGAGCCTTGTTCCATTCAAGGGCTGCACTGCCCGCCTTGGCGAGTCCGCCCCCGATTGCCTTGGTTGTCTTCAAGGCCGTCTCGGACACGATCAAAACGGTCGAGGGCTTGTCCTCTTCCTCTTCAGCGAGTGCCAATTTTGTCTTTTCGGCAAGGGCTGCCGATGCCGTGAAGGCGTTCTGGCATTGAGGGCATCGCCCGACCTTGCCAATCTTTTCCTGTGGGATGCTCAGCACTTTGTCACAGTGGGGGCATGTGACAGCGACCATGTTGGCCCTCTCCCATTTTCAGCCGAAAAAGCCTCGGAAATCGGTTTGGTGAGATGGTCAAAGCCATTCTGAACAAGGGGCAGGAAACGTGCAACAAAAAACCGTCGGGTGGCCGGGACAACTCGTTGTCCCGGCTGCGAAGCAGCAAGAGGCTGCTCCAACTAGGCGATGGCTGCAGGCGTGGCCCAACGTTTAAGCTGCCGCCTCTTGTCGCGTCGCGACCCGGACAACGAGTTGTCCGGGCCACGCGCGCTACGCAGGCCGGTCCAAAACCAATTCAACGTGACCGCAGTTGCCGCAGGCATACGCAGAGAGCGATTCCCTCGGGCCGAAAATGCCAAAGAGGGTCTTTGCCAAAGAGGTAAAGGTAACGCTGCCGTAGCTGTGGAGCCGGCCAAATTCCGGCTTGTCGGCCCCGCACCTGAGACACTGTTTTGTTTCTGCCACTTGCGGCCCCTTCCGCGTAGGTTTACCTAGGACATCCTAACCAAAAAGCGGCTGTTTCGGCTGCGAAGCAGCAAGAGGCTGCTCCAACCAGGCGATGGCTGCGGACGTGGCCCAACGTTCAAGCGCCGCCTCTTGTCGCGTCGCGACCCGGACAACGAGTTGTCCGGGCCACCCGGAACTCCGAAAAACTGATCTTGGACGAATTGAGATTTTGTGGCTGAATGGAGAGAGCGGATCCCGGCGCGAGCGTTTCGGTGCGCGCGGGGAGTAGCGCGCGGCGGGGTGGCACTGGCGGCTCGTCCGCCAGTGGGCTTTCTGGTTCATGAGGTCGAAGGACACTGGCGGACGAGCCGCCAGTGCCACCCGAGCTGTCTGGTCAAGAATCGTCGGGTGGGGATCCTTTTTTCACATAGAGGATTGAGGGAGAAAAAGATCCCCGCGCGCCGGGACAAGTTGTCCCGCCGGGTCCGCCTAAAGTGGTCCCGCCGGGACGGGACTCTCACATTTAATATAAGGGGGGCACCGCAAACTGGACCCACCGACGAGAGTCCCACCGGTCAGTGTCGATCCGTTGAGTGTCGATCCGTTGAGTGGCGATCCGGCCCGGCAATTGGGACGGGACAAGTTGTCTTAAGGAGCCGCGCACGGCCAGTAAGCGGTGCCTTTTGGCCCGCCGGCCGTGCGGGACACGGGACGGGACACGTTGTTTCACCGAGAAACCCCCGGAGAAATTCGCCCTCGCCCCGGCCCTCTCCCGGCGGACCGGGCGAGGGAGAAGAGCGGGACGGGACTCGAATTCGTAGGGTGTCGACAAAGCCGCATCGCGGCCGCAGGCACACCATCCCCGGCTGAATAACGGGACGGGACTCGAGCCCCGAGTCCGGTCCGGACACATTTTGTGAGGCGGGACGACAAGCCCACGGAGACTTTCACCACGAAGACACAAAGGCACGAAGCAAATTCCTAAGTCAGTAGATTCTGAATCCCTTCGTGTCTTTGTGCCTTCGTGGTGAAAAATCGAGTGGCGACTAAGTCCGGCGATTTCTGGAAACGGGACGAGACACGTTCAACCGAGGTATCCCACGTGGGCGCGTAACTCTTTTGGCGATTGGCTAGCTGCTTCTTGCGTCCGCGCCGCGGTCCCCGCAGAATGAGGTTCCGCGGCGCGGTGCTCGGATCTTGCAGATGGCCTCTCGATGCTCGCCAGGCTCACAACTTATTCGCTGCTCGGGATCGAGGCCCTGCCGGTTGAGGTCGAAGTC
Organism: uncultured Planctomycetaceae bacterium; assembly: GCA_963800135.1. Lineage (GTDB taxonomy): Bacteria > Planctomycetota > Planctomycetia > Planctomycetales > Planctomycetaceae > DASPSM01. The sequence continues at coordinate 491,319 of CAWCZR010000009.1, forward strand.
GATATCTCGCCCAGGGCGCTGCCCAAAACCATCCTGGTCGGCATGGCCGAGGCGGCCGTCAAGGAGAGCACGCCGCGGATCGAGCGGGCGCTGGTCAACGGCGGCTATCAGCGGCCCGTCGATCGCATCGTCATCAATCTCTCGCCGGCCGACTTGCCCAAAGAGGCCGCGTCGTTCGATCTGCCGATCGCACTGGGGCTCCTGGCCGCCAGCGGACAGCTGGCTTCGACGCGGTTCGACGGCTATGCGGCCACGGGCGAGTTGGCGCTCGACGGCACCGTGCGGCGGACCAAGGGCGTGCTGTCGATGGCTCTGGCCGCTCGGCAGCAGGGCAAGCGCGGCTTGCTGGTGCCGGCCGAGAACGCGCAGGAAGGGGCCGTCATCGAAGGGCTCGAGATCATCGCCGTCGGCTCGCTGGCCGAAGCGGTCGGCTTCTACACCGAACAGCTCGACATCCCGCCGATCCGCTTTGAATGGGACCAGGCCCGGCACACCTTCGGCAACTACGCGCTCGACTATGCCGACGTGAAAGGCCAAGAGTCGGCCAAGCGGGCCGTCACCGTCGCCGCGGCCGGCAACCATCATCTCCTGATGATCGGCTCGCCGGGCACGGGCAAGACATTGCTGGCCCAGCGACTGGGGACGATCCTGCCGGACTTGCTTCCGGAAGAGAGCATCGAGACGACGCGGATTTATAGCGCGGTCGGGCGGCTCGCGCCCAATCAATCGTTGATGCTGTTGCGTCCGTTTCGAGCGCCGCACCACACGATCAGCGAGGCGGGACTGGTCGGCGGCGGCAGCACCCCGGCCCCGGGCGAGATCTCGCTCGCCCATCACGGCGTTCTGTTCCTCGACGAATTGCCCGAGTTCAACCGCCGCACGCTGGAAGTGCTCCGGCAGCCGCTCGAGGAAAATCGCGTGACGATCTCGCGGGCGATGGGCAGCCTGACTTTCCCGGCGAACCTGATGCTCGTGGCCGCGATGAATCCGTGCCCCTGCGGCTACCGTGGCGACCCGCGGCGGCAGTGCAATTGCACGCCGATGCAGATCGAACGGTACCTCAGCCGGATCAGCGGGCCGCTCCTCGACCGAATCGATATCCACGTCGAGGTGCCGCCGGTGCCCTTCCGCGAACTTGCGGACACGGGCGGCGGGACGACCAGCGCCCAGATGCGCGAACAGGTCGTGGCCGCTCGCGATCGACAGATCCAGCGTTTCCGCGGCGAAACGTCGAAAGCCAACGGCAAGATGGCCCCGCCGGAAATCCGCAAGCACTGCCGCCTGGCCCGCGACGCCGAGTCCCTCCTCAAGACAGCAATGGAAGAACTCGGCCTCTCCGCGCGGGCTCACGACAAGATTCTCCGCGTCGGCCGCACGATCGCCGACCTGGCCGGCGCGACAGACATCGCAGCCGAGCATTTGAGCGAAGCGATTAATTACCGCACGCTCGACCGGCGGTATTGGGCGTGAGAGCCCCGGGCTCGCTCGGCCGCCGGGCCACGACCGAGCCGAGAACGACCCGACCGAGGCCCAGTGGAAGGCGAAAGCCAGCTCAACGACCGGGGTTTACATCTTGTCCCAGTAGAGGATCTGGCCGTCGTTGCGAATGATGAGGTTCTTGAGCTGATCACCGACGTCTGCCAAGCGAAACCGTCTGACGGATCCGTCGGCGAGAGCCGCCGAGAACTGGCCATTCACAAAACCGCCCAACGCGGGCACCGCGCCTTGCGGATCGAAGGCAATGTCTTCCGGCTTGGTCCAGGGGATGTTGCGCTTGGCTTCGACGATCATCAATGTGTTGCTCGTGCCATCGGTGATGTCGCTGATTTTCACGCCGTCGGGTCCCTCGAACACGGTGCCCGGCCCGACGAGCGCGTAGTAGCCGCTATTGGGCGATTTGGGATTGTCATACGGACTGCGGAACGTGGCGGGCGATTGTGCCAGCACTCTCTTGTTGGCCTCGCTGTCCCAGGGTTCATTGAAACGATATTGGTCGTAGAGCGTTTTCGCATCCAAGAACGGCAGTAGCTCGACGCGCCAGCTGTGTGGCGTTTTGCCGTCCGGCCCCATCACGACGGCCGGCGGAAAGTGATCGTGCTTGTCGTGATAGTTGTGCATCGCTAGCGCAAGCTGCTTGAGATTATTTTGAGTTTGGGTCGAGGCGTCGGCCGGCCTGCGACGGCGCACGGCGTTGATGCCGACCGGGATTCTAGCGCCAAGCTTCTGAGCGTCGATCGGGTGGCCGTCGTTCCGCATGATCAGCCACTTGAGCTGGTCTTTGGTCTTTTCCGTGTCGAACACCCGGGCGGATCCGTCGGCGAGCGCCGCTGCGAAATGTCCCTTCTCGAATCCTCCCAGCTCGGGCAGCGGTTTCTCGGGATCAAAGGAGATGTCGTCGGGCTTGGTCCACGGGATATTTCGTTTCGCCTCCACGACCATCAGGGTGTTGCTCGTTCCATCCGTGATGTCTCGGATTTTGATGCCGTCTTTGCCCTCAAAGATCGTGCCCGGACCGACGAGGACGTAGTAGCCGCTGTTTGTCGTTTTCGGATCATCGAAGGGGTTGCGGAGACAGGCGGGCATTTGCTCGAGCACCTTTTTGTTGTTCTCGCTGTCCCACGGCTCATTCATTCGATACTGGCCGTAGAGGTCGTTCTGATCCAAGTACGGCAGCAGCTCGACCCGCCAGCTGTGCGGCGTTTTTCCGTCCGGGCCCAGCACGACGGCTGGCGGAAAATGCTGATTCTTGGAGTGGTAGTTGTGCATGGCCAGCGCGAGTTGCTTGAGGTGATTGAAGTCCTCGACGATCTTGGCCCGGTTCTGGATAACGTGATTCAGGTTCTGCGCGACCTGTTGCTGCTGTTCGAGCTGAAACTTCGCCGGTGGGGTATCTTGATTTTGGGCGACCACCAGGGAAGCCGCATCTTTGCCGTCGGCTCGATCGTCGCTGGCGACGGAGCCGCGAATTCCGGCGGCACACACAGCCGCGACCAGAACGGCCGCCACGCTCAAGAACACGACGGGGCGAGAAACGTCGCCGCCCAGCGACTTGGATCGGTGCAACATTTCGATTCTCCGGACGAACGTTTTGGAATTGGGAAGAAAAGCGTTGGCCGGCCACGCGAGTGGCTGATCGGCTTGCCGCAAGGCCATGGCGGCCAGCATCGTCACGTATTTGCGTTGCCCGCCGACGACTCGGGCCGCGGCGGCGTCGGCAGCCAGTTCTTGCTGCAAGCGAAGCCGGTTGGCCAGGCCGTGCACGAGCGGATGATAGAAGTGCAGCGCGACGCCGATTTGTGCGGCCATCCACGCGGCGAAGTCGTTGCGGCGGACGTGCTCAATCTCGTGGGCCAGCACGGCCTGCCGCTCGTCGTCGGTCCAGTTCCGCCAGTCGGTGGGAAGCAGGAGCATCGGGCGCAGCCAGCCGATCGTGGCGGGCGTGCTGAGCCGCGTCGTCTCGCGGAGCTCGACTCCTTTCACGCAGCCGAGTTGGGCGCATACGACGTCGGCAAGCTCGCCCAACCGTCGGTCGGTGACGGGGTGGGAGTTGCCGCGGTAACTGCCCACGGCCGCCAATCCGAGTGCGATTCGCACGGCCATGCCGGCGACGCCGATGAAGTAAAGCCCGGCTACGAGTCCCAGCCAATGATCGGCCAGTGCGCCCCAGAGTCGCGACGACGAAGCGGTCGGGACAGCCGCGTTCTGGGGCGAATCGCCGGCGATCGTGTCGACAAAGTCGTCATCGAGGCGAGACTGGGCGAACGGACTGGGCGCTTCGCGGCCTGCGGGTTCGGCCCGCTGAATGTGCGAATCGGCCGAATGAGACCAGGGCAGCTTCTCCCAACCGAGATGCCACGCCGGCCAGGGGCAGAACGCGGTTGCCGTCAGCCCGGCGACCGCCAGCAAAGCCGCCACGGCCACGGTGGCGCCGGCAGCCGGTCGGCGGCGACCCAAGAGCGAACCCACGCCGAGCGCGGCGCACGCCAAAACGCTCACTTGAACCGGGCACCACAACAGAATTTGGGTGACGGAACTCATTGTTGCTGCTCCCGCAGAATTTTTTCGAGGAGGGCCCGCTCCTTCGCCGTCAGTTTGCGGTCCTCGGTCAGCCGCACGAGCAGATGCTCGCGCGAGCCGCGGAAGACCCGCTTGACCAGATCGCCCAAAAGGCGGCCAGACACATCGTCGAAGGTGCGGATCGGCTCGTAGCGGAAGGGGCGCTCGTCGTTGGTCTGCCGCACGAACTCCTTCTCCATCAGAATCCGCACGAGCGTGGCGACGGTGGTGTACGCCAAGTCGCGACCGGCAGTGGCCAGCGCCTCGCGGACTTCGCCCGCCGTCAGCGCGCCCTGCTTCCAGAAGACGTGCATGATTTCCAGTTCGCGTTCGGTCAGTTCAGTCGCTTTAGGCCGGGCCATCGCTGCTCCCGTGTCTTCGCCAGTACGATATTTGGTTTTTTAGATTTGATAGTAGTCATGCGGGAGCGGGTCGTCAACGATCTTTTTTCGAGAATTTTCGGGAGCGCCGCTGCCAACGCGCAAACGTCCAGCGAGTCGGGATCCGATTGACAGGTCCGCCCGATTGAGATATGCCTGACTGCCCATTTCGCTTTGATTTCTCGCTCTTTTCTTAGTGAAAAAGAGGGCCGCTTTGGCGGCCGTGCTCCATGTCCCTTCCTCTGCCCAAGTCGATCCTCTGTCTTCGTGGCTATCGGTTCCCCACGTTTGTCTCCGACCTCGTCGCCGGATTGACCGTGGGGTTGGTGGCGCTACCGCTGGCGATGGCGTTTGCCATCTCCTCGGGGGTTCCGCCGCAAGCCGGCTTGTATACGGCGGTTGTCGCCGGGTTCTTGATTTCGGCGCTCGGCGGGTCGAAGACGCAGATCGGCGGACCGACGGGAGCGTATGTCGTCGTCGTGTTCGCGATCGTGGCTCAGCACGGACTGGACGGGCTGCTGGTCTGCACGATGCTGGCGGGCGTGATGCTCTTGCTGCTGGGGCTGACCGGGCTCGGTTCGATGGTCAAGTTCATTCCGCGGCCCGTGACGATCGGCTTTACCAACGGCATTGCCGTGCTGATTGCCAGCACGCAGATCAAGGATTTCTGCGGTCTGAAGATCGAGACGATGCCCGGCGACTTCATCGGTCGCATGCGGGCCCTCGTGAGCCATCTCGACACGTACTCGGTCGCTTCGCTGGTGTTGGCTGCATCTTCGGTGGTTGTGATTCTCTGCTTTCGCCGATTTGCGAAGCGCGTGCCGGGCTCGATCGTGGCGCTCGTCGCTGCCACGGTCGTGGTGGTGATCTGGCGACTGCCGGTGGAGAGTATCGGAACGCGTTTCGGCGGGATTCCCAGCGGGCTGCCGACATTTGCTCTGCCTCATTTCCACGCAGACCAGATTGTGCCGCTGCTGTCACCGGCGTTGACGGTCGCCCTGTTGGGTGCGATCGAATCGTTGATGTCGGCCGTCGTCTCCGATCGGATGAGCGGCGACCAGCACGACCCCAACGTGGAACTCGTCGCCCAAGGCCTCGCCAATATCGCCTCGCCGCTGTTCGGCGGCATTCCGGCGACAGGCGCCATCGCCCGCACGGCGACGAACATCCGCTCGGGCGGCAAGACGCCCGTGGCGGGAATGATCCACGCGCTCACGCTACTGGCCATCCTCTTATTTGCCGCGCCTTTGGCCCAATACATCCCGCTGGCCGTGCTGGCCGCCATCCTGATGGTCGTCAGTTACAACATGGGCGAATGGAGCGAAATCCCCAAGCTCCTCAAGATGACCTGGGCCGACATCAGCGTCTGGCTGGTGACGTTCGCGCTCACGGTTTTTGCCGATCTCAGCCTGGCCGTCGAAGTCGGAATGCTGTTGGCCGCGTGGCTCTACATTCATAAGGTGACGCGGACGACGACGGTCACCAAGGTCACGCGCGAATATGTCGAGGAGGGACGGCTGCACATCCTGCAGGACAAGCCAATTCCTGACTACGTCACGGTGTTCCGCATCCACGGACCGTTCTTGTTCGGGGCGTCGGAGAAGCTGCGGCAAATCGCCGCCGAGCCGGATCAGCTCGCGCCGATCGTCATCCTGCGGCTGCGGAACATGACGGCGATCGACGCCACTGGCCTCCTGACTCTCGAAGAGTTGGCCGACAAACTGCACGCGTCGGGTCGCAATCTGATTGTTTGCGGAGCCCGACCGCAGCCCGCCGCCTTGTTGCACCAGGCTCAGTTCGAAGAGCACATTGGCGAGCCGAATATCTGCCCGAACATTCATGCGGCGCTCGAGCGTGCTAAGACGATTTTCACCAATCCGCCTCCGGTCCGCCGCACGGCTTGACGGACGCACGCGGCTGCTTTGGGCCAACCGCTCATCTGGAACCGCACTATGAGCCAGGATTGGGTGAATCGGCGGCGATTTCTCATCGCGTCGGGAGGGGCGGCTCTGTCGGCCGTGGTGGCCCGAACAGCCAGCGCCGCGTCGAGTCTGCCCTCGGACGAGGCCCGCGCCGTTCTGGCCCAGCTGCGGGAGGGAAACCGCCGGTTTGCCGAGGGAAAAACGCGACACGCCCATCAGGGAACGGACTGGCGTCGACACCTGGTCGGCAATCAGCAGCCCATCGCCACCCTGCTCGGCTGCAGCGACTCGCGCGTGCCGCCCGAGTTGGTGTTTGACCAGGGATTCGGCGACCTGTTTGTGATTCGCGTGGCCGGCAACGTGGTCGCGCCGGACGTTATCGGCAGCCTGGCCTATGCGCTCGAACATCTCAAAACGCCCCTCGTCGTCGTGCTGGGACACCAGAATTGTGGAGCGGTGACGGCGGCCGTCGAGGCGCTGGGCGATCCGGCCTTCCGAGACATCGCGCCGATTCGCGGCCTCGTCAACCTGATCGAACCCGGGCTGAAGAACGTCGACCTGCGGCTGCCGATGCCGAAACGCGTGGCCGCCGCGGTCGAAGCCAACGTCCGCTGGTCGGTGGGACAGCTGGCGGAACAGCCCGCATGCAAGAAACTGTTGGCTGATGAAGCGGGCTTGCTCACTGGCGGAATTTATGACTTGGGAACCGGTTTGGTCCGTTTCCTGGAGGGCTGAACTCATCGCGTCATCGTGAACAGCTGGTTGGTCCATCCCGACGCGGCTATTCTTCCGGTCGCTGCTCGTTTTTTGGCGAAATGCTTGGAGGGGACCGACGGATGAAATTCGCGCGATGGACCTTTGGCGTGGCCGGCGTCTACGGCGTGCTGGCGATTTTGCCGTTGTATTTCTTGGAAGGTCGGATCGGCCAAGAGACTCCGCCCGCGATCACGCATCCGGAGTTCTTCTACGGATTCGTCGGCGTCGGTTTAGCCTGGCAGCTGGCCTTTCTGTGCATCGCCTCCGATCCGGCGCGCTATCGGCTGCTCATGCTGCCGGCCGTGGTGGAGAAATTCTCGTTTGCGATCGCCGCAACCGTGCTGTACTTCAACGGTCGACTGGCGGCGACGATGCTCGGGTTCGGCAGTCTCGATGCCCTGTTGGGCGTGCTGTTCCTCATCGCCTATTGGAAAACGGCCGGTTCGTCGATCGCGCGGGGAACAGGCGAGCGAGAGTTGACGGCCCGCGTTTGGCTCCAATCGCTGGCCCGACTGACAACTTTGCAAGGCCTCGACGACGAGATCGAGCGGCTTGCCGTCACCAAGGAAGACGCCGTGGCCAGGCAGAAGTTTCAGCACGCAGCCTGGCTCCGCGACCGGGGCGACGAACTGAAAAAGATGAAAGAGTCGTGGCCTCAGTCCAGCTGAGTGCCGCGGAGCTTCCGCAGGCGCGGTTGGTGGAAGTTGCTCTTTGTGGCGAACCACTCCTTCGCCATACTTCGCCCCGTCGACGGTCACTTGCCGTCCCGATCTCGGCCTTCCGCGCTGCGGAGTTTCGTTGCCCTTGAATGTCGTTTCTCTGCCACAGAGCCAGTGTCCGGCCGCCCACCTGGTCGGCATTTGCGGGTCGGGGATGAAGTCGCTGGCGGCCCTGATGCTCGATTTGGGTTGGGCGATCAGCGGTTCGGATTCTGAATCCGTCCGAGTCGTGTCTCGAGTGGCTGCGGACGCGGGGTATCGCGGCACAGACGGGGCACGCGGCCGAGAACGTGCCGCGCGGCACGGAGCTCTTGATCTATAGTGCCGCGGTCCCGGCCCAGAACCCGGAACGAGTGGCGGCCCGGGCCCGGAGTATTCCCGAGCGGTCGTACAGCCAGATGTTGGGCGAATTGATGCGGCAACGCCAAGGCGTCGGCATTGCCGGAACGCACGGCAAGAGCACGACGGCTGCGATGACCGCGACTGTGCTGCGTGCGGCCGGCCGCGAGCCGTCCGCTTGTGTCGGCGCGGAGTTGTGCGGGCTCGGCGTCGGCGGCTGGGCCGGCGCGGGCGATTTGTTCGTGGCCGAATGTTGCGAATTTCGGCGAAGCTTTCTCGACCTCAATCCGACTTACGCGGCCATCCTCAACATCGAGGCCGATCATTTCGATTGCTTTCAAAACCTGGGCGAAACGCGCGAGGCCTTTCGACAATTTGCGTCCCGCTTGCCACGGGAGGGGCTGCTCGCCGTTCGCGGCGATTGTCGAGCGGCCCTGGAAGCGGAACACGGGTCGGCCGCGCGCATCTCGCCGGCGCGAATCGAAACGTTCGCTCTCGCTCCGCCGGCCACGTGGTTTGCCGAGAACCTGCGACCGACTGCGGAGGGAATTGACTTCGACGCCGTCTATCGAGGCCGGGTATTCGGGCGCTTTGCGCTCCGCGTGCCCGGACGACACAACGTGCTCAACGCGCTGGCGACACTCGCGCTCTGCCGGGCGATCGGCGTGTCGAGCGCGGAGTTGCAGGCGGGCTTGGCCGAGTTCCGCGGAGTGTGCCGCCGCTTCGAGTTGTTGGGCACGCCGCGGGGTCTGACGTGGATCGACGACTTTGCCCATCATCCGACCGAAGTGCGGGCCACGCTCGAGGCGGTGCGCCAGCGCTTCGGCCGGCGACGCGTCTGGTGCCTGTTCCAGCCGCACCAGATCTCGCGCTTGCGGGCCCTGCGGGGAGAGTTTGCCAAGAGCTTCGAGCGGGCCGACCAGGTTTTGATTGCGCCGGTCTTTGCGGCCCGGGAAATTCGTGGAGGCGAAGCCGACTCGCTCTCCAAAGAATTGGCAGCCGAAATCGCCGGCAGCGGCCGACCGGCGCGGTTTTGCCCCGACCTTGACCGGATGGTGGCAACAATAGACGATGAAGCCCGCGCGGGCGACGTCGTGATTTCGATGGGCGCGGGGGACATCAACCGGGTTTATCATGCCTTTACTCGACGCCTTCAAAGAAATCTCGCTTCTTGACGAACCGCTGGCCCCGTACACCTGGATGAAAGTCGGCGGTCCCGCGCAGTTCCTCGTCCGTCCCCGCCAGCCCGACGAATTGCAAGAAGTCGTCCGGTATTGCCATGACGAGCAGATTCCCGTTCGCGTGTTGGGCGGCGGCTCGAACATCCTGGTGCGGGACGAAGGCGTCAGCGGGGCCGTCCTGCAGCTCGTGGACGACTCGTTCAGCCAGATCACCGTCGACGGAACGACCGTGCGGGCCGGCGCCGGGGCACTCCTCCCCCAGGTGATCTCGCACTCGGTGAAGGCCGAGCTGGCCGGCCTCGAGACTCTGTCCGGCATCCCGGGGACAGTCGGGGGAGCGCTGCGAGGCAACGCGGGCGGCCGCAGCGGCGACATCGGCCAGTTCGTCGAAAGCGTCACCGTGATGAACGCCAAAGGCGAGATCTCCACCCGGAAAGGAAATGACCTCTGGTTCGGGTACCGCGCGACCAACATCGACGAACTCTTGATCCTGGAGGCCTCCTTCGCGCTGCAGCCGGGCGATACGCAGGAAATCACCCGCCGCATGCGCAAGCTGTGGATCATGAAGAAGGCAACGCAGCCCCTCTCGTTCCAGTCGGCCGGCTGTATCTTCAAGAATCCGCGGGGGTTAAGTGCCGGCTCGCTGATCGAGCAAGCGAGCCTGAAAGGCATTCGGGTCGGCCAGGCGGAAATCAGCGACCGCCACGCGAACTTCATCGTCACGCATCCCAACGCCAAGTCGGACGACGTGCTGCGTCTGATCGACCTGGCCCGCTCCCGGATCGCCGAGCAGTTCGGAGTCGATCTGGAGCTGGAAATCAAAATCTGGTAAGAGGATGCCCCTCGCCGCCCCTCCGGGTCGGCCCCTCCGTTTGCGCTGGCTTCGTCCGCCGCGAGCGGCTTCGTCCGGCTCGCGCACTTCCCTGGTGACGCGCTCGAGCGGCCGACGACGGGGAACGAAGCGCAACCCGCTTTCCCAGACCGGCGGCCAAAAACAATTTGCGTACACCGGACCGCAAGGAGGCGGTCGGCATGAGGTCCAATTTCGCCGAGTCGCAAACGTACCGCATTGCCGTCCTCTGTGGCGGTGATTCCGACGAGCGGGCCATCAGCCTGGAGAGCGGCCGTAGCGTGGCCGAGGCCCTGCGCGAGCGCGGGCACGAAGCGACGCTGATGGACCCCGCCGCGGCGCCGCCGGAGGCCGCCCTCTTTCGCGACGTCGACGCCGCCTTCCTGGCGCTGCACGGTCGCAACGGCGAGGACGGCACCATTCAAGGTCTGCTCGACCGGATGGGCGTGATCTTCACCGGCAGCGGTGCCGAAGCGTCGCGCTTGGCCTTCAGCAAGTCGGCCTCGAAAGAACGATTCTTCCAATCCGGCGTGCCGACGCCCGCCTATGTGCTCGTGCACGAATCCGACGGCATGCAGCGCTGCCGCGAGATGGCCGATCGCATCGGCTTTCCGCTGGTGGTGAAGCCCGACTCACAGGGTTCAAGCCTGGGCGTGACGATCGTGCACTCGTCCGACGCTCTGCCGCAGGCCCTTTCGCACTGCTTCCGTTACGACTCGTTCGCCCTGTTCGAGCAGGCCGTCAGGGGGACCGAATGGACGCTGCCGCTCTTCGATGACGAGCCGCTGCCGCTCATACAAATCTCGACGCCCCGCGAATTCTTCGACTTCACGGCCAAGTACGAGGATCCGGCCACCGAATACCGTTTCGAGTTCGCGGAGAGCCGGGCGGCCATTTCGTCGTTAGTCGACGCCGGCTGCCGCGCAGCGCGGGCCATCGGCACGAAGGGACTGGCGCGGGTCGATCTGCGTCTCGACCACGAGGGTCGCCCTTGGGTGCTCGAAGTCAACACGATTCCCGGCTTCACCGATCACAGCCTGCTGCCCAAGGCAGCCGTCCACGCGGGCCTCGGCCTGGGCGAGCTTTATGAACGGTGCCTCGAACGTTCGCTGATCGCGGCCTGCAGTCGGCGCTCGATTCTTCAGGGACCCCATCGGTTACCGGCATGGCGCACCGCGTCAAAAAGAGCCTGAAGGATTCCGACTCCGACGTCCTCTTCGTCGAAGAGGAAGAGACGAGCCTCCTCGCGCGCTGGATCCTCGGCCCGACCATCGTGCTGGCGGTGATCGGGTGCATCGCGGCCTACTTCGTCTTCCCCAAGGCCCTCGAGTGGCTGCCCGATCTCTCGCATCGTCCCGAGTACGTGCTCAAGCCGGACGACATCCGCTTCACCGACGCGCCGCCCTGGGTGCCGCGGACGTTCATCAAGCAAGTCGCCCGCGAAGGCGGCCTGCCGGACGACCTGTCGATGCTCGATGCGAAGCTCGTCGACAACGTGGCGGCCGCGTTCCAAAAGCATCCGTGGGTCGACCGCGTCGTCAGCGTGCAGAAAGAATTCCCGCACCGCGTCACGGTCGTGCTCGAGTACCGCAAGCCGGCCGCCTTCGTCGTCACGGCGACCGAGCACTTTGCCGTCGATAAACACGCGGTGCTCTTGCCGCCGCCCGACTTGCCGCCGGCCGAGGACGAATTCCCGCTGATCACGAATGCCCGCTCGTCGCCCCCCACCGAAGCAGGCAGCACTTGGCACGACCGCACGATCGAAGACGCCGCCAAGATCGCCGACGCGCTCGGCCCGTCGTGGAAAAAGCTGCAGCTCAAGGCAATCGAGATCCCCAACCTGCCGGAAGACGCCCGCCCCGACGACGCCGTCTACGCCCTGCGAACCACGGGCGGCTCACGGATCATCTGGGGCCGCGCCCCGGGCGGCGACCGCCCCGGCGAACTCTCGGCCGAACAAAAGATCGGCCGCCTCGAAGAGTATTTGGCCCGCAAAGGCGGCTTCACGGACCCGCAAGGCCCGCTGGAAATCGACATCCGCCACTGGAAAGAAATCACCGCCCGCCCCCTCAACGACGACGGCACGCGCTCTCGCGAATAACCGTCCGCGGTTTCTTCTCCTCCTCTTTCTTCTTTTCTCCTCTTCTCTTTTCCCCTCGCCCAGTCCGCTGGGAGAGGGCCGGGGTGAGGGGGCCGATTTCGCCAGGGTTTTCTCGGTGAAACAACGGGTCCCGTCCCGTATCCGAATGCGGAGGATTCTTTAACCACCAAGGCACCAAGAGCACCAAGTAAATTCCTACTCAGCACGTTTGCATTTCTTGGTGTCCTTGGTGCCTTGGTGGTAACAATCTCTGGATCTTGCCGCGTGTCCCGTCCCGTGTCCCGCGCGGCCAGCGGGCGAAAGGCACCGCTTACTGCGTGCGCGGCTCTTGAAACAACGTGTCCCGTCCCGTTCTTTCTCCAGCCCCAACGGGGCGCGACGGCTAGAGCCTGGGTCGGAGCGCAGCGCAGGCCCAGGATCCCGATACCCCAATCCAAATCTTCCCCCCTCTCCCCTCGCGGCAGAGGGGCGCCGGGGTGAGGGGGCCGATTTCTTCGGGCTTTTCTCGGTGAAACAATGTGTCCCGTCCCGGTCCCTTCCCCATCGCCCCGTGTGGGAAGGAAGAACTGGTGTGCCTGCGGTCGCGATGCGGCCTTGTCGACACCCTACGAATTCGAGTCCCGTCCCGCTCTTCTCCCTCGCCCGGTCCGCCGGGAGAGGGCCGCGGAGGGCGAATTTCTCCGCGGTTTTCTCGGTGAAACAACGTGTCCCGTCCCGGCGGGCGGAAAGACACCGCTTACTGGCGTGCGCGGCTCCCTAAGACAACTTGTCCCCGATTGCCGGGCCGGATCGCCACTCACCGGATCGCCACTCACCGGATCGACACTGGCCGGATCGACACTGACCGGATCGACACTGACCGGATCGACACTGACCGGTGGGACTCTCATCGGTGGGTCCACCCCCCCCTTATATCAATTGTGAGAGACCCGTCCCGGCGTGACCACTTTTAGGCGGACCCGGCGGGACAACTTGTCCCGGCGCGCGGGGATCTTTTTCTCCGATCCTCTATGTGAAAAAAGGATCCCCACCGGACGATTCTTGACCAGGCTCGGGTGGCACTGGCGGCTTGTCCCGTCAGCGACAAGCTTTACCACGCCGGGTTTCGCGGATCGATTTCGCGGAGCACCCTGGCCGACGCCAACCGAACGCGCGACTGGCAAATCTATCGCGACTTGGGGCTGGCCCTCATCGAGCGAGCGCGGCCCTTGTACGCGGCCGACGATCTTGGCATCGAGCTGAAGCACACCGCCTATGCGCTCGACGCGACCGTGATCGAGCTGTGTCTGAAGCTGTTTCCGTGGGCCCACTCGCAGAGGCAAAAGGCTGCCATCAAACTCCACACGCTGTTGGATCTGCGGGGAAACATCCCCTGTTTTCTGCGGGTTTCCAGCACAAAAACGCGGGACTGCGCTCTGCTGGACGATCTGCCGATCGAACCCGGCTCCTTCTATCTGATGGACCGCGACTACAACGACTATCGACGGCTGCATCGCATCCACTGCGCGGGGGCCTTCTTTTTGGTGCGCGCCAAGTGCAACCTGACAGTCCGCCGGCAGGCTTCGCGGGCGGTGGACCGCTCGACGGGATTGCGCAGCGACCAGACCGTGCTTCTCAAGGATCACCGCACACGACGCAAGTATCCCGATCGATTGCGTCGCATTCGTTACGTGAATCTGGAGACCGGCCGCCGGTTGACCTTCGTCACCAATCACTTCGAACTTCCCGCGTGGACCATCGCCGAACTGTATCGGCGACGCTGGGGGATCGAATTGTTTTTCAAATGGGTCAAGCAACATCTGCGGATCAAGCACTTCCTGGGCAACACACCCAAGGATCGCGGTGAGCACCTACGTGCTGGCCGCGATCATGAAACGCGAACTCCAGATCCAGCGCAGCCTTTACGAAATCTTGCAGATCTTGGGGATCACCCTCTTCGAGAAAACCCCTTTATCTAAAGCGTTAAGCGAGCAAGCCGTTCCAAAACCGGAAAACATCTGCCATAACCAGCTGTGTCTCTTCGACTTTTAACCGGACAGTTGTGGGACGAGCCGCCAGTGCCACCCTGTCAGCCGCGAACTGGGGGCGAGGCGGTCGTCAGTCGCGGAGCATCGCGCAGTTGGGCAGGAACCGCTGCAGCTGGTTGGCTCCGTCTTCCAGCACGCTGGTGCCGCGGAGATCCAAGCGTTTGAGGCGGTAGAGGCCGCGGAGGTAGAGCAGGCCGGAGTTCGAGACGCCGCGGCACAGCGTGAGGCTGAGGTGCTCGAGCGACGTCATCTTGCCCAGGTGCTCCAACCCCGAGTTGGTGATCTTCGGGCCGCTGACAAACAGGTTCTTGAGGCTCGGCAGGTCGCTCATGCGGCGGAGGCCGAGGTCGGTGATCTTCGTCCCCCGCACGTCGAGCCAGGTCAGTCGCGGCAGCTCGGGCATGGCCTCGCGCCAGGAGTCGGTGATCTTGGTGTTGCTGAGATCGAGGACCTCGAGCTTGGTAAGGCCGGCCAGGTGGACCAGGCCTTCGTCCGAGACGTTGGCCCCGGTGAGGCTCAGCTGCCGGAGGTCGATCATCCATTTCAGGTGGGCGAGCTCTTTGTCGGCGAAGACAGCTCCCTTAACGAAGCTGACGGCGAGCGCTTCGCCTTTTTCGTCGAGGCGGATTCGCGCCGATCCGCTCGAGCTCGGCCCGGGCTTTGAGTTCCGAATCGACGTGGTCGGCCGTGCCCGCGTCGGTCTTGATCACGCACTTGGGAACGGCCCGGCTGAGCTTGCTGATGCCGCCCTCTGTGATTTTCGTGCCGACGATCGACAAGTTCCGCAGCCGCGACAGGCCGACCAGGTGACCCAGCCCGGCATTGGTGATGGGGGTGCTGGCGATCGAGAGGCTTTCCAAGCGAGACAGCCGTGCGAGGTGTTCGCAGCCGACGTCGTTGATGCGGGTGAAAGCCAGTCCCAGGCTTCTGAGTTTGGTCAGGCGGCCGAGGTGAGCCAGCCCCTCGTCCCCCACGCCGGTGCCGCTGAGGAACAGGACCTGCAAGTTCTTCATGCCGACGAGGACCGGCAACCCGGCGTCGGACACACGCGTGCTCTCGAGCGAGAGGCGGTTCAGATTGACCAACCCTTTGAGCTGCGCGAGGCCCGCATCGCCCACGGCCGTAAAGGCCAGGCCCAAGTCGTCGAGGCGGGTCAGCTTGGAGAGAAACTGCATGCCCTCGTTGCCGACGCGCGTGCCACTTAAAAAGAGCGTTTCCAGATTCTTGAGCGCGGCGAGCGGCGCCAACCCTTCGTCGGTGATGCGGACGCTGACCAGCGTCAGCTTTTCGATCGCCGTCAGCTTGCCGATCGACTCCATGCCGGCGTCGGTGACGGCCGTGTTCGCCAAGCCGAGCTGCCGCAGATTGACGAGCGACTCGAGCTTGGCGATGCCGGCGTCGGTGATGGGCGTTTTAGCCAGCGACAGGTTCGTGAGCTTCGTCAGCTTGCCGACGACGTCCATGCCGGCGTCGGTGATCTTGGTGCGGGCCAGGAAGAATTCGGCCAGGTTCGAGAGGCCGACGAGGTGATTGAGGCCCACGTCGGTCGTGCGCGTGTTGCGCAGATCGAGCATCTGGAGCTTGGTCTGTTCCTTGAGGTGGACGAGCCCGGCGTCCGTGATCCGCGTGCCCGAAAGGCCGAGCGTGACCAGGCTGCGGAGCCCGCGGACATGCGCGAGGCCGCCGTTGTCGACCCGCGATTCGCCCACGAGCAGCGACTTGAGATTTTTGAGTTTCTGCAACCGGGCCAGGCCGGCGCCGGTGATCCGCGTTCCGGTGAGCCAGAATCTGCTCGAGGTCGGTCATGTCCTTGAGATGTTCGAGGCCCGCGTCGGTGATAGTCGTGCCGCGGAGGTCGAGCCGCTTGATGCCGGGAACGTGGCGGACCAGCTCGAGGGTGCGGTCGTCGATCTTGGAGCCGGTAAAGACGATGATCCGCCCGCCCGCTTCATCGTAGCGGGAGAACGCGGCTCCCAACTGCTCCAGGGCGGCGATCGCGTCGCGAAAACCGACAGTGGGACTCTGGCTCATGGCGGAGGCTCGTACTCGAACGGACGGACTCGAAATCGGAGAAGTGCCCCAAACCGACAGGCCCAAGCGGCGGGAACCCTGCCAATCTACAATACTCGACCGCCCGGGCGCGGGCAAACACCTACGTCCTTCGCAAATTTTAGCGTCCGTGGCTCAGCGGCCGCCGTCCGCAGTGACTTTTCGCCACGCCCTGAACCTCCGCCGCTGCCATCGCTCCTGTGGCGCGAGATGCCGCCGATCGGTGTACACTGGCGGCGATCTCAGTCGGCGGCCGGACTCACGAGGCCCGTGTCCAAGGGCCCGTTGACGATCCACGCGGCGTCCGCCGCCGACCACCAAGCACCCGTTGGCTACGCCGATGAAAGACGGATCCCCCATTCGGCATCCGGCCGCGGCGATCGCGCTGGCGCTGGGCGGCGGTATATGCTGCGATCATTTTCGGCCGGAGCCGCTCGACGTCTGGCTGTTCGGCGCCGTGTTGCTGGCGGCCGCGTGGGCCGCTCTGTCACTGACGCGGTTCACCAAGGAGTCGGCCGTCGCGCTGCTGTTGGGCGTCGTTTGCCTGGGCGGGCGCGGCATCATCTGGCCTGGTCGGTCGCCCGCGACAACGATCTGTCGCTCTTCGCCTCGGACGAGCCGCGGCTGGTGCGCGTGGTCGGCACATTACTTGCCCGGCCCGACCTAATCTCGCACGACACGCCCAGCGCGCGATACGCGTGGCCGAGACCCGACGCCTCGACCGCCGTCCTGGCAGCCGAAAAGCTTGAGGGAGGTGGGGACGAGTGCGCGGTGAGCGGCCGAGCCCTGGTCCACGTCAGCGGCCATCTGGTGCATTGCGACGTGGGCGACCGGGTCGAAGTCTGCGGCTGGCTGAGTTTGCCAGCGCCGGCGAAGAATCCGGGCGGTTTCGATCCGGCCGGCTTTTATCGGGGCAAAGGGATCCGTTGTTTGCTGACGGCCGACCATCCGGACGCCGTGCGGCTCCTAAAGGTGGGCTCGGCGTTTTCGCTCTGGCAATGGGCGGCTCGGCTACGGGCGGAGGGGGAAGCGGTGTTCGCCCGCGATCTTTCGCCGCGGACCGCGCCGGTGGCCGACGCGTTGCTGTTCGGCGGCCGCATGCAGATGGATGAGGAGATTCGCGACGCCTTCACCAAGAGCGGGCTCTTGCATGTTCTGGCCATCTCCGGCATGCACGTGGCGATTCTCGGATTGTTGTTGTGGGGGATCGGCCGGCTGGCCGGGCTTTCCGTAAGAGGGACGAGCTTGCTCACGATCGTCGGCGTCGTGGGCTACGCGCTCCTCACTGATGGCAATCCACCGGTGATTCGCGCGGCCGTGATGATTTCCCTCTATTCGCTTGCGCGCTTGATCATGCGGCGGCCGTCGCTGACGAACTGCCTGGCGCTGGCTGCCCTCGTAATTCTGCTGTGGAATCCGACCGACCTCTTCAATACGGGAACGCAGCTGTCGTTCTTGGCGGTGTTGGGGATTGCCTGGGCCTGCGGGCGGTGGAGAAGGCCGACTGAACCTGCGCTCGCCGACAGCGAACCGGCCTCGCGCTTCGTCGCGACGATCCGCGCGTGGTTCCGATCGCTGCGCGAGCAGCTGCGCGACGACTGGACGATCGCCATCGCCGCCGCGCTCTTCACACTGCCGCTGGTGGCGGCGCGGTTCCACATCATTTCGCCGGTCGGCATTCTGATCAACGTGGTGATGGCGCCGGTCTCGCTCTGCGTTCTCTGGGCCGGCTATATCCATTTGGGCGTCGGGCTGCTGGCTCCGGACGTTTCGTGGATCGCCGCCATGCCGTTCGAATGGGGCCTTGGGATGCTGTTGTACCTGGTCGAGCGGGCCGCTCACGCGCGGATGTCGCACTTTTATGTTGCCGGCCCTTCTGAGTGGTGGCTGGCCGGCTACTACGCGGTCCTGTTCGCGCTAGCCTTCGTGCGGCCCGTGCGACGCTGGGGCGGCCGCGGCTGGTGTCTGCTCGTGGCTTGGATGATCCTCGGCTTGGGCTGGGGCCTGCGTCCGGCCGAGGACGACGCGCTGCGTTGCACGTTTCTGTCGGTCGGCCACGGCGGGGCAATCCTGATCGAGTGCCCCAACGGCCGCACGCTGCTTTACGATGCCGGCTCGATGCAGGACGGTCGCATCGCCCAGCGAGCCGTGCAGCAAACGCTGTGGGAACGCCGCCGCCAGGGCCTCGACGCGCTGGTCGTCTCGCACGCCGACATGGATCACTTCAACGGTGCGGCCGAGCTGATGCACGCGCTGCCGGTCGGCGCGCTCTTGGTCTCGCAGCAGTTTCTCGATTTCAAGCAACCGGCCGTCGCCGCGCTCTGCGAGGAGACGGCGGAGGCCGGCGTGCCGATTCGCCTGGTTCGCGACGAAGATCGGCTGCGGCTCGACGAGCGGGTCGAAATTCGCTTGCTGCATCCCGGCTTCGGCCGCCCGCATTCAGACGACAACGCCAATTCGATCGTGCTGGCGATCGAGTTCGCCGGCCGGCGGATTCTGCTCACAGGCGATCTCGACGGGACCGGTCAGCAAACGTTGTTAAGCCGTCCGCCGCTGCCGGTCGACGTGTTGCTCTCGCCGCACCACGGCAGCCGCCGCGCCAATCCGACGGCGCTTGCCGATTCGGCGCAACCGCGCGAAGTGGTGGTGAGCGCCGACCGCCGCGTCGACTTCAAGTCGCTTCGCGCGGCGTACACGGCCGAGACGCGGATTACGTCGACCGACGATGCGGGCGCCGTCACGTTCACGATCCATCCCGACGGCACGATCGACCGCGCGACGTGCGTGCCCGAAAAGCACGTGCGCTAAACGCAATCGGTTGCGACGAGGCGCGATCGTCGCAAAGTCGCTGTCAGCGGTTCGGTCGGGATCAAGGCGAAGACGAAAATCGCCCGAACCTTTTGGTTTTTGGTATCTTGGCGAGTCGGCCGCATTCTGTCCGATTCAGCTGTGGACGGGCAGCGTCCACCCGGCAACCTTCTCTCACTTTTTCCTCCAACCCGCTCGCGTCGGAGTTCTTCGACTTGAAGTGCGATTGCTGCGGAATTGAATCGCCGCTGGCGTTTCGTCCGATTGTGCGCGTCTTTCAGAAGCCGTTGCGGTACTGTCCGGCGTGCGTCGAGCAGCGGATGCGGCGGCACTACAGGAATTTGCTGCTGGTTGGTGTTCCGATCATTGCGATTTCCCTGGTGCTCGCTTTCGCGTTCGCGCCCAGGCAAGACCGTGACGTTTTGCTGTTTGGCCCAGTGTTTCTGGTCAGTTATTACGCTTGTGTTGTGCCGCACGAACTGGGACATGCATTCGTAGCGAGATTGCTGGGCCTGCGTGTTTTCAGCATTCGTCTGGGTTGGGTTGGTTCGATCATTTGGCGTTGGCGAATCTTCCGCACCGATATCTGCGTCACCTCGCTCCCGTCTGGACGGTTTACGATGGTGGCGCCACCGTCTTTGTTCCTCATTCGCCTGCGATGGCCGCTGATGGTCGCCGCCGGGCCGTTGACCAACCTCTTGTTGGCGTTTGGCGCGTGGTCGATTCCAGCACGCTCGCCAACGGTGCAAATGATGGTCCCGCCGTTCGTGACCGCCAACCTGGCGCTCGCCACTCTGACTCTTCTCCCGCGGCAATACGTCACGCGGCTCGGCACGGTTGCCAGCGATGGTTTGGCACTCCTGACCTCTCCGTTCGCATCGCGCGCGGTGTGGAAGAAGCGCCGGGGATTGTATTTCGCTTATGAGGCACTCGAGCGCATTCAACAGAAGGACTATCCGGCCGCGTTCGAGTGGGCGCAGCAGGGATTGCGCGAATATCCCGACGACAATCTACTTGGCAGCGTTTTGGGCCTCGCCCAGCTGGGGGCCGAGGATTTCCCTGCCGCCCGGCAGACATTCGTCGCGTGCCTCGAAGCGTGCGGCGAAGATCTGCAGCAGCGCGCCTTGTGCCTGAGCAACGTGGCTTGGACCGATCTGTTCTTCGATGACCCTTCGCGGCTTGACGAAGCGGAGCGCGATTCCGCCGAGGCCCTCAGCATCGCCCCGTGGTTTCCCCAAATCCGGGGCACTCGGGGCATGGTCTTGGTCGAACACGCGCAACTCGACGAAGGGATCGATTTGCTGAAGAAGGCGTTGTCCGGCAATTATGACCCTTTCAGCAAAGCCACGACCGCGTGCTGCCTGGCGATCGCTTTTGCCAAGAAGCGCGACCCGGATGAATGTCGCAAGTACCTCGCGAAAGCCAAAAGGCTCGATGCGAAGTGCTCCCTCATCGCACGGGCGGAAAAAGAACTCGGCGCGATGGAAGTTGGTGTTTGACGTGCAGGCCGGGTTCGCCGTCCCGGCCGTTGATACGTTCGAGCAGGATCGCGGTTGCGCCGCCGTTACCGCTCCGGCCGCTTAGCCGGCGCCTCGTCCCAACGCTGCAGTTCCAGTTGCAGCCGGTTCCACGTGAGGAGCGTGGCGGCGTGCAGCCGGGGCGTTTCCAGCGTTTCGAGCACGCTCGAGGATTCGTCCATCAGGTGGATCAGGTCTCGTTCGAGCGTCCGCAGCCAAACCGGGACGTCGATGCCCGAGCCGTTGGTCGTCTGCAGGTACTCGTCGATCTCGGCCCGCAAGGCGTCGAACGCGGCCGATGTTTCCCGCTGTTGCCGCGCGTCGCGGAGCGCCTGCGGCAACAGAGCCCGCATGCGGTGGACGGCGAGCGGCTTGACGAAGCGCTCCGCCAGCCGATCGGAAATCGACGGCAGCCGCATGCCGTATTTCTTTTCGAGCGAGCGCAGCCGAATCAGGTGCTTGTTGGCGACCGAACCGGAGCGGGCGCGGAAATCCTGTTCCCAGGCCCGCGCGGCCGCCGGCCGGCCACACTCCGAGAACAACTCGTGGCACAGGCTGATCGGGCTGAGGTTCCAGGCATCCCGCTCGTAGGCCGACTCGGCCCGCAGGAAATCGAGCAGGCAGTAGAATTTCTCCCC
>CAWCZR010000010.1:0-455932 GCA_963800135.1 uncultured Planctomycetaceae bacterium
GTCCAAGAGCGGCACCAGGCGGGGAAGGGCGTCGGGTTTTGTGTCGTTCATCGGCTGTCCTCGATCGTTCGCCCGCCTGTCGCCCGCAACTCTCGGTCAAACCGCCGCCGCACTGTCATTCAAAATGCAGGGCCGTGAGTGGAACACAGGTCGCTCCCCGATAGGCCGGATAGAGCGAGCCGGCGACCCCGGCAAAGATCGTGAGCGCGATCCCCAGCACGACCGCCTCGGCCGAGAGGGTCGGCTGCACGAAGTTGCGCGTGTACGCCCAGGTCCCCAGCGCCCGCACGAACAGACCCGCACCGGCCGCTCCGCCGAGCGACGCACACAGGCCGATCACCAACGATTCGCCCAGCACCATCCGCATCACGCGGCCGCGCGACCAACCGATGGCCCGCAACAGCCCGAATTCCTTGGTCCGCTCGAGCACGGACATCAGCATGGTGTTGAGCATGGCCACGAGCGACAGCCCGACCGCCACGACCGACGTCCCCCACGCCATCGCCCAGGTGAGCCGCGTCTCGGTGTCGGAATCGACGAACTTGCGCATCGGCAGCGCTTTAAACCCGAGCGACCGTCCGGACGCGTCGTGCAGCGATTCGATTTCGCGGCAGAGCCGGGAGATGCCCGTGTCGCTGGCGGCGGCGGGGACGGCGCGAATTTGAAATTCGGACACCTGGCCCGGTCGCCCCATCAGGTTCTGCACATCGGTCAGCGGCGCGATGATGGTGTTGGCTTCGATGGCATCGGCCGTCTGAAACACACCCGCAATGTGAAAGGCCGTCCCCTCGATTTGGAGCGTTTCGCCCGGCCGGTGTTTGAGCCCCTCGGCCAGCGGCGCTCCCCAACAGCACGGCTCGATGATCGCCGGCCGCGAGCTTTCGTCCGCTCGTCACCTCGAGCTTGTCTGCCGTCGGTCCGGAGGGGTCGACGCCGTGCATGGGAATACCGATCAAGGTGCGTTCGCCCAGGGAGACCATCTCCGTCAGGCTGCCTTCAGCCCAGGTCACGTCGGGCAGCGCGTGAAGTCGGCCGGCCAGCGCGGTGCTCAGGCTGCTCGTGATGCGCCGGAAACGCCTGCGCGGCAGACCACCACGTCGACGCCGCGGGACGCGTAGTAATCGCGCGACGAGGAGGCAAACGACCAGGCGCTGCTCAAGAGCGCGGTGCTCGTCGCCACAGCGGCCGCCAGCCCGGCAATCGTCAAGAGGGTTTGCGTTTTACGGCGCATCAGATTCTTGCGATGACTTCCAGGAACAACATGGGGGATTCAATCGGCCGGAGCAAAAGCGGGCGGAGCGGAAGCCAGTCCGAATCATCCTGATGCGGAAACTCGCTTCCCGCTGGAACGGGGCGATCGGGAGAGCCGGGACCGGGTCGCCTTCGATGCGGGCCCGGCGCCGGCCAAAAAATGCCCCGTGCGGCCCCGGATCATCCTTTTTCAAACGGGATGTGTCCACCCCGACTTGGGGCGAAGGCGTAGGGGTTATCGTGGCTGTGCGTTTTCCCCGAGGTCCAGAGGCGGAACCGGTCGAGATAGAGGTAGACGACGGGCGTCGTATAGAGGGTGAGGGCCTGGCTGACGATCAGTCCGCCGACAATGGCGATACCCAGCGGACGCCGGAGCTCCGAGCCGGTGCCCGTGCCCATGGCCAGCGGCAGGCCGCCGAACAGGGCGGCCATGGTGGTCATCATGATCGGTCGGAAGCGGAGCACGCAGGCGGTGTAAATCGCCTCGATGGGCGAAGTGTTTTCGTGCCGCTCGGCCGCGATCGCGAAGTCGATCATCATGATCGCGTTTTTCTTGACGATCCCAATCAACAGCAGGATGCCGATCAATCCCATCACGTTGAGCTCGTTTCCGGTGAGCAGCAGCGCCAAGAGCGCGCCGACGCCGGCCGAAGGGAGCGTCGAGAGAATCGTGATCGGGTGGATATAGCTTTCGTACAGGATGCCCAGCACGATATAGACCGCGGCCAGGGCGGCGGCGACGAGGATCGGCTCGTTGGCGAGCGACTCCTGAAACGCCTGGGCCGTCCCCTGGAACTTGCCGTGCAACGTCGACGGCGCGCCGAAATCGTGCATGGCGTCGTTGATTTTCTCGACGGCATCTCCGAGGGCACCGCCGGGAGGAAGATTGAATGACACCGTGACCGAGGGGAACTGCCCCGAGTGGTTGACGGCCAGCGGCCCCGTGCCGTTGACGATCTTGGCGAAGGCTCCCAAGGGCACGCGGACGTTGTTGCTGCCGCGGACATAAATGTAATCGAGCCGCTCGGGTCCTCCCAGAATTTCAGCGGTACCGTCATCACGATGTGGTACTGGTTGAGCTCAGTGTAGGTGGTGGCGACGAACCGCTGACCGAAGGCGTCATAGAGCGCGTTGTCGATGGTCTGCATCGAGATGCCGTACTGGGCGGCGGCGCGGCGGTCGACGGTGACCGTCGTCTGCAGTCCGGAGTTCTGCTGGTCGGAGACGACGTCGACCATCACGTCGGTCAACGTGCGGAGCTTGCTCACGACGCGCGGCGCCCACTCGTTGAGTTCGTTCAGGTCGTCGTCCTGCAGGGTGTATTGATACTGGGTGCTGCTCGAGCGAGCGCCGATCCTCAGGTCCTGGTACGCCTGCAGGTAGAGCGTCGCACCCGGGATGGGCGCGAGCTTGGTCCGCAGCCGGCCGATGATTTCGTCGGCGCTGGCATGATGGGGAGGCGAAATCTCGTCACGCAGCCATGCGACGATTTCGCCAATGCCGCGCCCCGTCGGGAAGGGGCGCCCTGCGTGTGGATCAGGGTTCGCTTATCGACCCGCTTGAGCGCCACGTACATCGACCCCTGATTCACCGTGCGGCCCCCGCCGCCTCCCCCTCCGCCGGTGAACGAGATCAGGTTTTCGACATCCGGATCTTCGCTGACTCGCGTGGTGAAGGCGGTCATCAGCTTGTCCATTTGCTGGAACGAAGTGTCCTGATCCGCGAGGATAGTGCCGCTGAGCCGGCTCGTGTCCTGCTGGGGAAAGAACCCCTTCGGCACTTTGACGAACAAAAACCCCGTCAGACAAATCGTCGCGATGGTGGCGATGATCATCGTGAACTGGTGCCGGAGGACCCATTGCAGGCTCGCTTCGTAGCGGCCGAGCACCCAGTCGAACACGGCCTCGCTGGCCCGGTAGAGCCGTCCGTGAGTGTGGTCGCTCTTGGCCTTGAGCAGCCAGGCACACATCATGGGTGTCGTGGTGAGCGAAACGACCAGCGACACGGCGATCGCGACGCTGATCGTGACCGCAAACTCGCGAAACAGCCGTCCGACAATGCCCCCCATCATCAAGATGGGCGTAAACACCGCTACGAGCGAAATACTGATCGAGAGCACGGTGAAGCCGATTTCAGCGGCTCCCTTGAGCGCCGCCTGCATCGGCTGCATTCCTGCCTCGAGGTAACGGTCAATGTTTTCCAGCACGACGATCGCGTCATCGACCACGAAACCCGTCGAGATGGTGAGCGCCATCAACGACAAGTTGTCGACGCTGTAGCCACACAGGTACATCACTCCGAACGTGCCGATCAGCGAGACCGGGACGGCGACGCTGGGGATCAGTGTCGCGCGGGCATCCCGGAGAAAGACAAACACCACGAAAATGACAAGCCCGACCGAAAGCGCGAGCGTCATTTGGACATCATGGACGGAAGCCCGGATCGTCGTGGTCCGGTCGACGATGTCGGACATTTCGATCCCCTGCGGCAAATCGGCCAACAACTGCGTCCTTGCCGCTCGGATGCGGTCGACGGCATCGATGATGTTGGCCCCGGGCTGACGCAAGATGATCATCAAGACCGACGGCTTAATGACGCCTGGGCCGGGGCTGTAAAACCCGCTCGCGCGGATATCCTCGACGGAATCGATCACGGTCCCCACGTCCGAAATCCGCACCGGGGCCCCGTTGCGGTAGGCGATGATCAGCGGTCGATAGTCCGACGATTTCAGGAGCTGGTCATCGGTGCTCAGAAACCAACTATGGTCGTTGGTGGAGATATGGCCCTTCGGACGGTTGGCGTTGGCGGTGCTCAGCATGGTCCGAACGTCGTCGAGTCCGAGGCCGAAGTTATTCAACAGCGTCGGATTGATTTCGATTCGCACCGCGGGGGGCGACCCGCCGGCCACGAAGACCTGTCCGATCCCGTCGATCTGCGACAGTTTCTGCGCGAGGATCGTGTTTGCGGCGTCGTAGATCTTCGGTTTCACGTAGAGGTCCGACGTCAAAGCGGGAATCAGAATCGCGGGGTCCGCGGGATTGGCCTTGCGCCAGGTCGGTTTCGAGGGAAGGTTGGTGGGCAACTGGCCGGCTGCCGCGTTGATCGCCGCCTGCACGTCGCGCGCGGCCGCGTCGATGTTGCGATTGAGGTCGAATTGGATATTGATGCCGGTCGAGCCCAGGTAGCTCGCCGAACTCATCTCGGTGATGCCGGCGATGCGGCCGAACTGTCGCTCGAGCGGCGTGGCCACGGCCGAGGCCATCGTCTCGGGGCTCGCCCCGGGGAGCTGGGCCTGCACCGTAATCGTCGGAAAGTCGACGGCCGGCAGCGACGAGACGGGCAGAAAGTTATAGGCCACGATGCCGGCCAAGGCCACGGCGGCCGTGAGCAGCGAAGTGCCGACGGGACGGCGGATAAACAAGGCCGACGGATTCATCGCGCTTCCGCCACGATCGGAGCCTCTTCGGGATGCGCCATGCCGTGCGAAGGATGGCCGCCGAAGCGCTGCGCGAGCCGATCAAAGTAGAGATAAATCACCGGCGTGGTGTAAAGCGTGAGCAGCTGGCTCAAGAGGAGCCCGCCGATAATCGTGATTCCCAGCGGACGTCTGAGCTCCGATCCCGTGCCCGTGCCCACGGCCAGCGGCACGGCGCCCAAGAGAGCGGCCATGGTGGTCATCATGATCGGCCGGAACCGCAGCAGGCAGGCCTGGTAGATCGCCTGGTCCGGCGACATGCCCTGGTGCCGCTCGGCCTCGAGCGCGAAGTCGATCATCATGATGGCATTCTTCTTCACGATGCCGATCAAGAGGATGATGCCGATCAGCCCGATCACACTCAGGTCGATGCCGCCGAGCATGAGCGCCAGCACCGCGCCGACGCCCGCCGAGGGGAGCGTCGAGAGGATCGTGATCGGATGGATGTAGCTTTCGTAGAGCACCCCCAGGACTATGTAGACCGTGATCAGCGCGGCGAGGATCAGCACTGGTTCGTTGGCCAGCGAAGCCAGGAACGCGGCGGCCGTTCCCTGGAAACTCGTCTCGATGCTGGCGGGCATTTTCAGCTCGTCCTTCGCCCGGTTGATGTCCCGGACCGCGGTCCCCAGCGAGGTGCCCGGCGCGAGGTTGAACGAGACGGTGACGACGGGAAACTGCCCTTGGTGGTTGATGGCAATGGGGATCGCTGACTTCTTCGTCTGAGTGAACGCCGAGAGCGGCGCGTGGCCGCCGGACGTCTGGATATAAATGTCCTTGAGATCCTCGGGCCGGGCGCTGAAGCTGGGCTCGACCTCGAGCACGACGCGATACTGATTGAGCTGCGTGAACATGATCGAGATTTGCCGCTGCCCGAATGCGTCGTAGAGCGTGTCGTCGATCAACTGGGGAGTCACGCCGAGCCGCGAGGCCGTGTCCCGGTCGATCGACAGGTGGAGCTCTTGGCCGTTGTTCTGCTGGTCGCTGGCGACGTCGCGCAGCTCGGGAATTTCGCGCAGCTTATCCACGAACCGCGGCGCCCAAACGCTCAATTCCTCGGCGCCGATGTCTTCGAGGCTGTATTGGTACTGCGTGCGGCTGACGCGGGTCTCGACCGTCAGATCCTGCACCGGCTGCATGAACAGGCTGATCCCGGCCACGCGGTCGACGAGCGGCTGCAGCCGGCGAATCACAGTGCTCGAGTCGATTCCCCGCTCGGAGATGGGCTTGAGGTTGATCTGGATGCGGCCGGTGTTGAGCGTGGGGTTCGTTCCGTCGATGCCGATGAACGAAGATAGGCTGTCGACCGCGTCGTCCTGCAGGATCGCCTGGGCCAGGGCCTGCTGACGCTTGGCCATCGCCTCGAACGACACGTCCTCCGGACCTTCCGAAATGCCCATGATCACGCCCGTGTCCTGCACCGGGAAGAACCCCTTCGGCACAATCACGTAGAGGTAGACCGTGGCAACCAGCGTCACGAGAAACACGAACAGCGTCATCGGCTGGTGCCGCAGCACGACCTGGACGGTCTTCCCGTACAACGCGATCACGCTCTCGAACGCCTGCTCCGAAGTGCGATAAAACCAGCTCTGCTGCGTCTCGGGTTTGTGGCTCAAGAGCCGGGCCGACATCATCGGCGTCAAGGTCAGCGAGACGACGGCCGAGATCAAAATCGTCACGCTGAGCGTCACGGCGAATTCGCGGAATAGCCGCCCCACGACGTCGCCCATAAAGAGCAGCGGGATCAACACCGCGATTAGCGAAATGGAGAGCGAGATGATCGTGAAACCGATCTCGGCCGAGCCCTTGAGCGCGGCGGGCAGCGGCTCTTCGCCCATTTCGATATAGCGGGCGATGTTTTCGATCATCACGATCGCGTCGTCGACCACGAACCCGGTCGAGATCGTCAGTGCCATCAACGTCAGGTTGTTGAGGCTGAAGTCGAGCATGTACATCACTGCGAACGTGCCCACCAGCGACAACGGCACCGCCACGCTGGGAATCACCGTCGCCGCGAACGTCCGCAGGAACAGAAAGATCACGAGCACCACCAGGGCGATCGTCAGCATCAGCTCGAACTGCACGTCCTCGACCGACGCGCGGATCGTCAGCGTCCGGTCGGTCAGCACGTCGACCTTCACCGTCGCGGGCAGGTTGCTTTTGAGGTCGGGCAAACGCCGCTTGATGTGATCGACGACCTCGATGATGTTCGCCCCGGGCTGCCGCTGAATGTTGAGAATCACGGCCGGCGTCAGGATCGGTCCCTTGGTGCTGGCCGAGGAGCTCGTCGACTGGCCCTCCTTCCCTTCGGCGCCCGAGCGCTTCGTGAAACCCATCCACGCCGCCTGGCGCAGATTCTCGACCCCGTCAACCACCGACGCGACGTCGGAGAGGAACACGGGACCGGTCGGCCGGTACGCGACCACGAGGTTCTGATATTCCTTGGCCGTCAGCATCTGGTCGTTGGCGGCGATCGTGTAAGCCAGCTTCTTGCCGTCGAAGTTCCCCTTCGCCTGGTTGACGTTGGCCGCGACGATCGCGTTGCGGACGTCTTCCAGGTTCAGGCCGCGAGACAAAAGCGCCGTCGGATTCAACCGCACGCGAATCGCCGGCTTTTGTCCCCCCGAAATGCTCACCAGCCCCACGCCCGCCATTTGCGCGATCTTTTGCGCGAACCGCGTATCGGCCAGGTCCTCGATCTTCGACAGGGGCAGCGTGTCGGAACTGAGGGCCAGCGTGAGAATCGGCGCATCGGCCGGATTCGTCTTGTTGTAAATCGGAGGGTTGGGCAGATCGGCCGGCAGATAGGTGGCCGCCGCGTTGATCGCCGCCTGCACCTGCTGCTCTTCGACGTCGATGCTGAGCGCCAGGTCGAACTGCAACACGATCACCGAGCTGCCGTCCGAGCTCGTCGAAGTCATCTGGTCCAGGCCGGGCACCTGCCCGAACTGCCGCTCCAAAGGCGCCGTCACAGACGACGCCATCACCTCGGGACTGGCTCCCGGGTAAAAGGTGACGACCTGAATGGTCGGATAGTCGACCTGCGGCAGCGCCGAGACCGGCAGCTGCTTATAAGCCACGGCTCCGCAGAGTACGATCGCCACCATCAACAGTACGGTGGCGACGGGCCGCAGAATGAAGAGTCGCGATGGACTCATTGTTCTGTCTTTGTCCCGTTCTGTTTCTGATGTCGGGTTCGTCCGGATCCCGTCTGCTGCGCCGAGGGGGCCTGGTTGGCGGCGGGGGCCGGCAAGTCGCGACCTGTCGCGGCATCTGAGGAGCCGTCGCTCGCGGTCGACTGCGACTGGCCCGGGGCGCTGGTCGAGTCGGACTGCGCGGCACTCGCGTCGGCGGTGCTGTCTTTGGCGTTGTCTGACTTGCTGGCGTTTTTGCCTTTGCCCTTCTTGCCTGTCTTGATGCTGACCTTCGTCACGCCGGGCATGAGCCGGTCGGTTCCCTCCGTGACGACGACCTCGCCCATGGCCAGTCCCGATTTGATGATCGTCTGGTCGCCTTCGGTCTGGCCGACTTTGAGCATCCGCATTTCGATGTCCTTGTCCCCCGTCACCACGTAGGCGAACGTGCCGTTGGGGCCGCGCTGCACCGCCCCGGCCGGAACGATCAGCGCGTTCCGCTCGACCTCGATCAGCGTCTTGGCGTTGACGAACTCATTCGGAAACAGCAGGTTGTCCTCGTTCGAGAAGGTGGCTCGCAGCTTCACCGTGCCAGTCGTCGTGTCGACCAGGTTGTCGATTGCCGTCAGCTTGCCCGAAGCCAGCTTCGTAGCGAGATCGCGGTTCCACGCCTCGACCAGCACGTCCTCGCCGCCCTTGAACTTCTGCTGCACGCGGTAAATGTCGTCCTGCGGAATCGTGTAGATCACCGTGATCGGCTGCAGCTGCGTGATCGTGGCGAGCGTCGTGGCAGCGGCCGCCTGGACTAGGTTGCCCTTGTCGACTTGCCGCAGGCCGATCCGTCCGGCGATCGGGGCTGTGATGTGGCAGTAGATAATCTGCAGCTTGGCAGTGTCGATTGCCGCCTGGTCGGTCTTCACCGCTCCCACGTACTGGCCGACCGTTGCCACCTGCGCATCGAGGGTCTGCTGCGAGATGGCATTGGTGACGATCAACTTCTGATAGCGTGCCAGGTCCTGGTTGCCCTGCACGAGCGAGGCCTGGTCCTTCGCCAGTTGACCTTCGGCCTGCGCTTGTTGCACCTGGTAAAGCCGCGGGTCGATCTCGACGAGCGGATCGCCGGCCTTGACCATCTGCCCTTCGGTGTAAAGCACCTGCATGACTTCGCCGTCGACCCGGGTCTTGACGACGTCAGTCTGCAGGGCCGTCACCGTCCCCAGGCTCGACAGGTACACATTCATGTCGCCTTTGCGGACGGTCGACGTGACGACCGGGATCGGCCGTTGCGCCTTCCCCGCGACCCCTTCCTTGGAGGATTGGAAGAGCGTCGTGTGCTCGACCACGTAGTAGCCGCCCCCGCCGGCCGCAACGAGCAGGAGCAGAATCCAAATCCACGCCCGGCGCTTCTTTCCCAGTTGGGGCCGAAAGCCCGCATCGTGAAGCTCCGCCCGCGACTCGCCGGTGCGGCCGCCATCGTGGAGATCCGGCTGCGGCCGCGACTGCACGCCGTCGTGGGGCAGCTCCTCAACTTTTCGAGGCTGAACTGTCGTCATACTGAAGCCAACCTGTCGCGAAAGGATTAAGAGAGCATCAACTAAGCGTTTACTCACAACCCATCCGTGCTCAATCGCGGCTATTCCCCGCGGCAATCCTCAACCGTCGACTTTCCGTCGTCGACCGGTCGCTTCAGGAGATTCTACCTAACCCCAAAAGTTTTGTGCATACCGGCTTTGCGTCGCGGAGAGGACAAGCGGCCAGTCCGCCAACCAGAATCCAATCCCCGAGCGATGATCAGGGCGCCGCGACACAACGCCGCACGACTCGCAGGAAAAAAAGCATAAGTCGCTGAGAGCTGCGAAAATGCAAAGCAAAGGCCGGGGCGGGAGTGCGCCACCAAGATTAAAAACGGCACATTTCATGCCGCAGGTCCTCGCACGCCCCATCGCGGAGGCCGGCGAAAAAACTTCCTGAAAAGCAACTGAAGACGCCGACGAGCGATCGATTTCGTCGCTCGACCCAGTCGATACGCGGGCTTGTGAGCGTTTGCTCCCTCATGCACGCCGCGATCTGCGAACCCAAGCGCCGTCGGCGGCGTCCCTCTCTCAATTCTAGTGCATGCCACGGCACAAACGTCGCGCCAGTCCATCCAATCGCTTGAAGCGCGCCCGCGCCGCAAGTAGAATTCGCGACTCGACTTTCCGCCGACCGGCTTAAATTCGCCGCTCGCCGACTCAACGTCGGCCACGCGAGCCCATCGGCCACCGGCCCCTATAGCTCAATTGGTAGAGCAACTGACTCTTAATCAGTAGGTTCTTGGTTCGAGTCCAAGTGGGGGCAATTCAGAACGCTGCAACACACAAGAGGTTGCGGCGTTTTTTGTTTGACACCGAAAGCCGTCAAACTTCGCGCGCCTCCACAGCGCCTCCATAAATTCAACGGCCGCCACGGAGAAACTCCGGCACGTCGAGAACGTCAACCGACTCGTCGAGCCGCTTCGACAGGTTGATGTACCGCTGGGTGGTCGAAAACGATTGGTGTCGCATGAGCTTTTGCAGGATGTCCCCCTGGAGCTTCCCCGCGTTGATGGTGGCAAACGCTCTCCGAAGGTCGTGGAACCCGTAGCAGTGGCAGGCGTCCGTGTGCTGGTGCGAGCGGGCGCACGTCAGCCTGATCCCGGCCTTGGCCTGTAGCCGGTGAAACTCGGTATCGAGTTGTCGGCGGTGCCGGTTCCAAAAGAAGATCGACCCGCTCACGCGGTCGGAGCAAACCGGCGTCAGTTGGTCGATCACGGCCGGATGCAACGGCGTCTCGAAATCCCGCTTGCCCTTGTTCGTCTCGAATCGCGTCAACGCCGTTCGCGCGTCGAGATCAAGATCCTCACGTCGAAGGGCAAGGGCTTCCCCAATCCGCCAGCCTGTCAGCCACAGCAGAGTGAGAAGGCCGCGCCACCAGTGGCACTGCGACACGTCGCCATGATCGGGAAGCTCGGCGTGTTCGCATGCTTGGAACATCAACGCGAAGTGCTCCGGCGTGACGAACCGCGGCACCTTTTGGGGCTCACGCTCGAAAACGATCTTCGGAACGCGGTCCAGGTATCCCCACTCCGCGGCCTTGCGAAGCGCGGCCTTGAGGTTGCGGAGATCGGCGTTGACCGATGCGGGCGAGCACTTCGATCCTTTTTTCTTCCCGCGCTGGTCCCGGCGCTTTGTAATGAAATCGTCGATGGTCCGCGCGTCGATCTGGTTGACGTACGCCGGTTTGCAAAGCTCCTCAAAATGGTCGAGTGAGTTTTGCACCGAATCGAGCGTGCGGGAAGCCTTCCGGGCGATGATTAGGGCTTCGTACTCTCCCCGGAACTTCCCCCAGCCGATCTTGTCGTTGGACTCGTAGTTGCCGGTGAGAAGTTCCGCGGCAATCCGCTCGGCTTCTTTTTTTGCAAGGCGCTTCGCGTTTGCTCCACTGCCCATGTTTTTCATCCGGCGTCGGCCTTTGGGGTCACGCCACTCCACCGCATAGCGGACGGTCCCGCCGTCGCTTCGTTCCCGAACCCATGCTTTCGCCATCGCTGACCCCCCCCATTGAGAACCCGCAGAACATGACCGCTCGGCAACGTGCCGCGCGGGGATTTCACTTTCGCTTCTTTGCTTTGGCCCGGTCGGACTGTTCCTTTTTCCGTCCCGCGACGGCCTTGGCTTTGTTCTTCGCAATCCAGTCCGCTTTCCGACATCGGCCGCAAAGCGCCTGAGCGCTGGCTTTTTGCTTCGTCTCAGTGGTCAGCACCTTCCCACAGCCAGCGCAATATCCCGGCAGGCCGATCGCACCGGGGAACAAGAAGCTCGCGTAGGCGCAAGTCCAGAGCACCTGGAAATCGTCGAGAACCGCGTAGTGGATCGAAAGCGAAGAGTGCCGGGGCTGGCCATCGAGTCCCGCGACCAGTAAGCGAACGCCGCCCGCTCTCGGCACAAGGATTGATTGGTCAATCTGCGGCCGGGTGCGGCCGATCGTTTCCTCAAGGGCTTGCTGCACTTCGCTGGGAAGCTCAGCGATCCGCCCGTAGTTCTCAACGAGCCAGCGAAGCGCCAGCAGATTGCGTTGCCACACCTTCAGGCCGTCTTTGTCCAGCAGCCAGACGCGGCCGTCATCGGCTCTGGGCTGCCAGCCAGTCCCCGCTTCATTCGATTCCCACGCGGCTGTGCGGATGACGCCGTGGCTGCCGAGGTACTGGAAGAGTGCGACCACGGCCTTGGCCGGCCGGGCTTCGCGTTCCAGCCTGTCGAATTCGTTGAGGATCAACTGATAGAGCAGCACCCTGAGAATCCCCAAAAGGAACAACTTGTTCCTACAACAGACGGAACAAAATCCGTGGAATCTTGTTACCGCGATCGCTATCGTACAGCGGAAAGACAAGCTTGGCAACTGCCAGCAACTCACAAACAACGGGAACTTGATCCCATGTCCAAAGACGAGTTTTTCGGCACTGCGGAAGCGGTGCGCTTGTGGGTATGACCCGAGTGGGCGTGAACGCTTGGATCGAAGCCGGTTACATCGACCCGGTTCGGGCGGGGCTTCGCGGTAGGGTGCTCGACGAATCGGCCATGTTCGCTCTGTGGGCGGGGCGCGCCTGCCGGCGTGGCAAAATGACTTTGCCCCAAGCAGGCGCAGTCATGCAATTTTGTTCGACGGCCGGTCTCGAAAAGCTCTCTGCTGAATTCGAGGCCGGCAGAACCTTCCTTGTGGTGGTCGGCGCAGATGAAGCGGCGGCAACAGCCGACGATCTCATCACCCGCGCCGACGCTCTCGATGGACCGATCAGCCCGAGCGTGCGAAAACTGATCGGCCCGCTTGTGCCAGTCGTGGCCGTCGATCTCGGCACGTCGTTCAAAGAGTTTGAGAAGGCAGTCGCCAAGCTCGTTGCCGAGCGTGAAGCGGAACACGCGAGCGCCGGGACATGAAGCTTGAACTCAGCGCGGACGACTTGCGCCCGGTGATCGAGGCCGCTGTTGCGGAAACGATCAAGCAGTTGCGCGCCGATGAAGCGACCCTCGGCGGCAAGCTTGCGTACACGGAGCCGGAAGCGGCCGAGCTGCTTTCGATGCAGGCTTGGCAACTGCGCGATGAAAGGCGCGACCTGCGGATCTCAGCCAGTGTTGGACGTGGGGGGAGAATTCTCTACTCCCGCGATGACCTGTTGACGTATCTCCAAAACCGAAAGTGGAAGGGCAAAACATGAGCGAGAAAACAACTGGCGAAACTTTAATCGGCACTACTTTGGAAAGAGCGGTCGATGAAATCGACGGCTTTCAGACAGATTTTGCCACTGAAGAATGCGACCACGACGACGCGGACACGTGTCCCGCGTGCGGAGGCTCACTCACCGAAAGCCTGATCGAAAAAGCCGTGGGCGTCATGGAAGCGGTGTCAATTATTCTGCTGACAGACAAATGCGCCAACCCGCGTGAGGCGCGGTTGCTCGGTGGGATTGTTGCGGCACTCGCGAACCTGGAAGTTGGAGAAGTCGATTCGGCCGTTCGCGCGTACCAGAGGTACCGCGACCGTTCAGGAAAGGCCGACGAAAACGGGGGCGAAGATCAAGATGCTGCCAAGAGACAAAGCGAAGAGCTTCAGGATTATGCGAGAGTGAAAGCTCAGCAAAGACGTGATTGATTGATTCGCTCTCCGGCCGCACACGCACAACGACAGTTGCGGGGGCAACTTGCTGCGGACGGAGGGGACAAATGTCCAAAGACACTCACGATGCGCCAGTGCTCCTTTGCATTGGCGAGGAAGATTTTTTCGAGATTCAGAATTCGCTCGGCGAGTTGAAGACCGAAAACGCGCACCTTCGTCAAGAACTCGACCACGTGTGGATGTTCTTGTGCGAGGTTTTTGAGAACCGGCTCAGACCGTCTGAAAACTAAAACGCCGACTCGCTTGGGGGAGCGAGCCGGCGTTTCATTTTTTCGTACACCCTGGCAGGTGACGAGTGGATTCTACTTCGAACACGGAAGTTCGACAAGACGCGGCGTCGCTGTCGCTTCGTGATGCCGTTTACTGCGCGGTTCTCGACGCCAGCATTCTTTTCGACTGGCACCGTGCGAAGCTCCGAGCCCGCGGCTTCACGGACGATGAGATCGACCGGCGGCATTACCGGAGCGACAATCCGATGGTCGCTGAGCGGCTCGCCGGTCAATTCGACCGGCTCACGCTGCTTTCGGTCCCCGGCTTCACACTCCAAAACGGCTGGCTGCGTTTCAAGTCGGCAGGCGGAATCTGGATTCCCTGCCGCGACGCGAGCGGTCGAATCGTCGCGCTGAAAGTTCGCCGCGATCATGTTCCGCCGGATGGTGCAAAATACCTGTACTGCACTTCGGCCCCGGACGGCGGCCCTGGCCCTGGCTCACCGGCACACGTGGCGCTCGGCATCCGCGGGCCGATCGATCGGTTGCGCTGCACCGAAGGCGAATTGAAAAGCGACATCGCGACTTTCCTCAACTGCGTTCCGACGATCAGCATTCCGGGGGTGGGGCAATG
The DNA here is from genome assembly GCA_963800135.1 of uncultured Planctomycetaceae bacterium. Taxonomy (GTDB): domain Bacteria; phylum Planctomycetota; class Planctomycetia; order Planctomycetales; family Planctomycetaceae; genus DASPSM01. The sequence continues at coordinate 14,389 of CAWCZR010000010.1, forward strand.
GCGTTCGGCACTTCCGGTGATCGCTCAACTGCAAGCAAAGATCGTCGTTGTCGCGTTCGATTCCGACGCGAAAAAGAATCGAGACGTCGCGCAGCATCAATTGAACTTTGCCGAGCACCTTTACAACGAAGGGATCGGCCTAGAACTCGAAACGTGGGACGGCCCGGCCAAGGGGATCGATGATTTCCTGTTGCTCGGCGGCCGTCCTACTGTCCACGTGGGAGCCGCAGCCCTTTGGATGGCCCGTGAGATCGCGAAGCAAGCCGGCGTGGATCCGTCGCAGCCGAAAGCGGTCCCGCGTCCGAAAGTATCGAAGCGGGCAGCATCGAAAACGCCGTCCGAACTCAGCCGAGCGAAGGCGGCCATTGAGCTGGGGCCGATCCTGAACGAAGTCCTTGGCATCCCCAAGGGCAATCGGTGGACGTGTCGCTGTGGCGGCAAGATCACGATCCGTCACGATCAGCTCGGCATCGAACGGGCTCACTGTTGGGGCTCGTGCGGACTCGACGAAGATGCACCGGGGTTTCTTTGCCTGCACTACGCGATCACTTTTCGCGAAGCGTGTGAGCGGTTGGGGCTTCCCGTGCCAAAGGCCGAACCGAAACCCGAGCCCGTGCCGGAGCCCGAGCCCGAGTTGAGCGACGACGACATAGACGACGATTCGTGGGCTTCACAGTTCTGCCCGAACAGTCGATCGGAGGGGGTTCTACTACGCAAAAAGGGACAAACCGACGTTATTTCTGTGCATCCGCCGTGCGGGAATCGGGCCGGCTGCGAGGCGTGTTCGCTCATGTGGCAGTACGGCTTTCGGAAGCGATTTCGCTTGGGGCTTGAGCTGCTGCGGAAGGGGCAGGTTTTCAAAATCGAGATCGAGCCGGCAGAGTGGAAGGCGACGCAAGCTCGGCTCTCGCGGTTCGCCAAGCGGAACAAAATCGAGTTGCTGTACGCGACGTGCTTGTGCGACACGCCGACCGGCGGTCGGACCCTGTTGGTGATCTCGAATCTGCCGCTCGATTTCGACGATCGGCGGCCAGTGAAGCCCGAGACGGCATCCCGTGCGTGGTGTGCGGCCTTGCGAGCGGCAGTCGTGGACCAGGAACGGCCCGTCAACTTTTCAACCAGGTGGCCCCGCGAAGCACGGGAGCCGAGCGATTACGAGCGCCTTTGCGAGATCGTCGGTGAACCGGCTGACGTCCGATTTGTGGCCCCGCTGTGGGGCTTCCAGGTGCTTGACCAGTATTGGAAAGGCGACCGGACGGTATGCGTGGTTCGAGGCTTCGATCCTGACCCGCAGATTGCGTCGGTCGAGGCGCACGGATTCGCGATGAGTGTCGAAGACTATCGTCGAGATGGAGGAAATGCAGCTTGGGGAGCGTTGGGCTTCACGCGGCACATGGCCATTCCGTTCATGCGGCGCTGTATAGAGTATGAAAAGCATGAGGAACTAATGAAAGAAACGATGCCTCAGACAACTAACATGAAAGAGGAGAAAAGAAGTGTACAGTTGACGATGGAATACGAAAAAGGGGTTAACCAGATTCGATCGACAAAATCTGCGTAGAGTCACAAATTGTTAGACTGCGTCGATTTTGTCGATCGAATGTGGGAAGTGTATTAGTATTAGAAAGTAGTAGTGGAAGCCCTGAAATGGGCGTGTAGTGTCAGAGGGTGAGAGACGGTTCGCGTAGTGGTGGGAGTGGGGATCAACCCGCCGGCAACCCGCGGGCCGCGTTAGACCGAAATGAATCAACCAATTCGAGCCAACAGATAGTTAATCTGTAGCTCGCAGCACGTAAGGCGTTGAGATCATGGACGATCGGATTAAAGGGCTGTTCAGCGCCTCCACAGCGCCACCAAAAGGGGCCGCGGTTGACCAATCGGACACGCAGCCGGACGTCAAAAATGCGCTGAAACCACGCGGCGGCGCGCCTCTGGGGAATCAAAACGCAACTAAACACGGCTTGCGAAGCGGCAAATTCCCACCGGGGACGGAGTATCTGACCAAGGAAATCAGCCGCTTTCGCAGGCTCGCCAGTGCTGCGATCGTCGAGATACACGGGGAAGTGGGCTTTGCTCACGCCGCGTTGCTACAGACGGCCCTGGAGCACTACGCGCACGCATTGCGAGTGCGTCGCTGGTTGCGTGTTGGTTGGTCCGAATTGAGCACCGACCAGGTTCTAGTGTTCTCGCGTGAGTGCGGCAGAGCGCTTGACCTACGCGACAAGGTGCTCAAGCAGCTCGGTATCGATGCCAGCGGCCACGATGAGGGCAAGCACACGCTCTACACGCTACCGCAGCTACCAGACGAGCCGGAGGGCCAAACGAACGCCCCCGCTGTAGACCCCCCGGCAGTTTGAAGTCCAAAAGCGCGCGAGCCGCGAGCGGGGCGAGGCCCCCCCTTTTACCCGCGACCCATTTTTTCGGATTGCATTATTTGCATGAATCCTGATAGCGTTTTCCTAGCTGAGTTTCGCACTGGGGGCGGTGCGAATCGGTCTGCCGTGGTTACTGCGGTCGATCGGTTCGTGCCGCCCCCAGTGTTTGTTTTGGTAGCTAGAACATGAACACTCTTGCCGCAGTGGACATTCTCGAAACGCTTACCATTGACGAGCTGCAATCGTTGATGCCCGGCGAAGTCGTCCCCGCTTCCACCAACGGCGGCCGCAACGATCGTGGCTTGCTGGTTTTCTTTGTGGCCGCAGGCTGTTCGCTCTCCGGGCAGCTCCCCGACTGCCGCACGATCGACGATTTGCGTGAAGCGTTTACCCACTTCCGCGCCTGTGGGATGCGGGGATTGTCACCGACGAACAGTGGAGCGACGAAGCCACGGCCATTTTTCAGGAAGCCCAAGAGCTGTTCGACCACTGCAACTACCTTCCAACGCCCGCGGGCATTCGTACTGCCTGCGATGAGATTCACCGGCAACGGGAATTCCCCGAGGACGAACAACTCCCGGTGCAAACACGGCCGCACCGGCTACACGAACTCAACTGAGAACATGACGACCGCCGCACAAGCCAAGGATGTCTTGAAACGGCTGCAAAGCTCGCCGGTCGCGTTCCGTTCCGCGTTGGTGATCGACAGCGACAGCGGCCCGCAACGGCTTGGGACGATTTGCGACGATTGGCAACGTGCGGACTTTGAAGCACTCGACGATGGTTGGAAGGCCGTCGCAGGCGTCGGCAACGTGGCGGCCCCGGTGTTGCGGGCGTGGTTGGAACGCTCCCGCGGTCACTCGAAAACGTCGGACCTGGCTGTGATGGTCGCGTGGGCTTTGTTCGCTTCGTCCCGCCGGCTGACTGGCGTTCTCGCCGCGGCCGACCGCGATCAAGCGAAGCTCTTGCGTGACGCAGTGTCGAAGCTCGTGCGGTTGAACCCCTGGCTCAGCGATTACATCAACGTGCAAGAGGGCAAGATTCTGAACCCGCACACGGGCTCGGAATGCACGGTGATCGCGAGCGACGTTGCATCGTCCTACGGCTTGTTGTGCGACTTCATCATTTGCGACGAAGTGACGCACTGGGCGGATCGCGGGCTGTGGGACTCGTTGCTGTCCACGGCCGCCAAGCGCCGCCTTTGCCTGTTGCTCTGCATCACGAACGCGGGATTTTGCGACACGTGGCAATTCACAATTCGGGAAGCGATCCGCAACGATCCGAGCTGGTACTTTTCACGACTCGACGGCCCGAAAGCTCGTTGGATCACTGCCGATCGGCTCGCTGAGCAACGCCGCTTGTTGCCGGATATCGCCTATCGGCGGCTGTGGCTCAACGAGTGGAGCGGCGGCAGTGGCGACGCGATTCACCCCGACGATTTGCTTGCTGCGTTGACGATGACCGGCCCGATGAGCGGCAAGGAACTTGGCTGGGCATTCGTGAGCGGGCTCGATTTGAGCGTCAGCCGCGACGCAACGGCGCTCGTCACGTTGGGGATTAACGTCGGTTGGACCGAAGTGAAGGAATCGCCGCGGCGCAAATCCGCACCGATCAACCGGGCTCTGATCGAAGCCGGTTTGATCGAACCGCGTCGCAGCGAAGGGCCGCAGTACATCAACCATCCTGGCACCGGCCGCATCCGGCTTGCCGCGGTCGAAGTTTGGGAGCCGCACAACGGAAGCCGCGTCGATCTATCGGACGTCGAAGCAACGATCATCGCGACGCACGAGCGGTTCAGCCTGTCGGCCGTCGCCGCGGATCCGTTCCAAGCGGCGTTGATGGTCGAGCGACTGCAACGCCGCAGTGTGCCGATTTACTGCTTGGATCAGGTTGGTAGCACACTGCAAGCACAAGCGTCGGCCGTCTTGGACGCATTCCGTTCACGCATCGTGGATTTATTCCCGCACGATCAGTTGCTTGCGGATCTTCGCGGGCTGCAAATCGCCGAACGGAACTACGGTTTTCGGCTCGTCTCGCCGCGGGCCACGCGGATGGATACGCACGCGACGCAGCACGGCGACACGGCAACGGGGTTTTCGATCGGCACTCTGGCTGCCAAGCGCGCCGTGTTGCGTCCCGCGCGACAAATCAGCGGGCCGCTCGTGTGCTGGCCAACCGCGGCGGGTGCCGCATGAACATGAAAAACAAAAGGATTATGGGGGTCCGCGTGAGGGAGTGCGGCGCAACTACTGGCTTGTGGTCGCTAGCGCCTTCCCGGACCTCCCGTACACACGCCGCGTGCCGGGGGGCGTTTAGATCGCAGAACAGTTGCCCCTTTTTTGCGTCGATCATTCCCCCGGTACGCGGTTGAAACAAAGGTTCGGATATGGACGTTCGGCAAAAAACCGTTGAGCTTGATGCCAAAGCGCTGAAGACAGCCGGCAACGACGGCGCGTCACTCCGTGACGGCATCGCCGCGGAATTCACGGCCGTCGTCACAACGAACAAAGAGGATCGCGACCACGACATTTTGGAACCGGCCGGGGCGGTTCTCGATTCAAAAATGCCGCTCTTATGGCAGCACGACCCGAGCCAGCCGATCGGGAAGTACGTCGAAACCATCGAGCGCGATACCGACAGGATCATTGCCAAGTATCAAGTTGCCGACACGCCGCTGGGGCGCGACGCGGCTTCGTTGATGAAGCTCGGCATTTTGCGAATCAGCCACGGCTTTCGTGCGCTCGAATGGGAACCGCGGAAGGGTGCGAGCGGGGGCTTCCACTTCAAGCGGTTCGAGCTAGTTGAGACTTCGCTTGTGTCGATTCCAGCGAACACGGACGCGGAGATTGTCTCCCTGTCCACAAAAAGTTTTGAATCCCAGCCGGTCAAGGCGTGGGTTGAATCTTTGAAAGGTCAGAACATGACTACGCAGACTCAAACGCCCCCGGCTGAGAACAAGGCGGGGACGATCAGCGTCGATGAAATCAAAAGCGCGGTTGCCGATGGCGTGACGGCCGCACTCACCGCGTTCGCCAAGGGCGGCGACGGAGCCGCAACCGGCACCAAGGGCAACGGCCCGACCCCGGCCGACCTGTTGAAAGCAGCCGGCGGCGGAACGACCGACGTGCGCGTTAAGGGTGTTGCTGAGAAGTACAGCAACGAATCGCGCGAGTTGAAGCACTTCAAAACCGGCGAGAAGGTCAAGGATGCGTTCGGCAACCGGCCGAAATCGATCTCTCAGTTGAACTTCGCCAAGGCCGGCGCGTTTTTGAAAACGCTCGGTGCCAAGGCGGGGCTTCCCGTCGTTCTCGACGATGAGGATCGGCAGTTGATGGAGCTATGCTACGGCGAGAAGTGGTGCGGCGAAGTCGGCAATCAATACGCCCCCGACCTGGACGGGATGCGGGCTAAGACGCTGCTCAGCGACTCGACGAGCGGCGGCACCAATGTTGTGCCGTTTTGGTTCGACGTTGACTTGATTACGTTCCCGCTGCTCACCGGGGAACTTTTCCCGATGGTCGATCTGCGGAACGTGCCGCGTGGGAATTCGGTCCACGGCGGATCGATGCAAAACCCGTCCGTCAACTGGGGAACGTCGGAAGGAACGTCGATCGCTCTGTTCGACACGTCGGCGCTGATCGCAGCGTTGAACACTTCGATCTACAACGTGACGTGTGCAATCGAAGTCGGCCGCGATTTCCTGGCGGATTCTCCGGCCGACGTTGGCCGGCTGCTGGTTGAACAGACCGGCCAAAAACTCGCGTCGGAACTCGACCGCGTGGTGGCAGCCGGCAACGGAACGTCCGAGCCCACCGGCATCGCGACAGCAAGCGGAACCGTTACGGTTCACAGCGTCAACAACACAACCGGCCCGGCCGTCGTCGCGGACTACTCGGCGCTGCTCTTCGGAATCGCCAAGCAGTATCGCGGCGCTGCGATGCGTTGTGCGTTCATCAGCAACGACACGACCTATCAACGCAGCCGCGTCAACGTGCGAGTTGACCCGCACGCGCTGACGGGCGGGACCACAACCGTCAACCAAACGCCGTTGCTCGCCGACATCAATTCGTTCAACGAGTATCGATCGATGGGCTTCCCCCACAAGATCAACAACTCGTTGGGCAATTCGACGGGCATCTTCGCAGCGATGGCGAAGTATCGCATGTACCGGCGTCTCGGATTCGAGATTCGTTGGATCACCGAAGGCGTCGAGCTTGCTCGCCGCAACACGGCGATGCTCGTTGTCCGCGGCCGATTCGGCGGCCAGCCGGTTGACGGCAACGCATTCGCGGTGATGCCCGACGCGCAGTCGTAATCATTGCCCCATTTTGTTTTCGAGTCGGTCCGATCCGGAATTGTGAAAGAAGGAATTGAGTGCGATTGCACGCGCAATCTGCTGTTGGTCGCTTAGCGCGACCAACAGCAGACAATGGACAAATCCTTCTTTGCTCGCATCGCCTCGGTGTCGCTCAATCAATTCATTCATTCTGTTGGTAATCGCAACGCCGCTTGCCATTGTAATCCCCTAAGACAAAGAGGCTCTAAGAGAAAGAAACGACATGATAGTGGAAATCGCGATCGACGGACCACGCAACGACAACCTCTGCTTCAAGCCGTTGCAGCGGACGTTGCGTGGGACGTTTGATTTGAACCGTGTCCCCGAACCGCTCGCCCGCATGAAGGTCAACGAGTTTCCGCGGCCGATTCCGGGGCTGCACATTGCGGTCGATGCCGACAAGACAACGGCCACGATCACGGACCCGCTTCACGACCCGGAGCATGCCGCGATCAAGGAAAAGATCGAAGCAATGGGGATGAAGCTCGGTCCGGCCGTCGAGCGATTCGAGAACATCGACGCGAACACCTGGCTGTATTGGATGCGTCGCGCCGTCTCAGCCGGCACGTGCAAGATCGTCAGCGGGCAGTTTCCCGCGATCGACGAAGCCAAGGCACGCCGAGACTTCATCATGCCGGAGATTCGCGATCCGCGGGACAACCTGATCGACAAGCTCGTTGCGATTCTGTACGCGAGCTTGCCGGCCGAGCGTCGCAAAGAGGTTGCCGCGATCGTTGAGGGTTGAACGTGCCGAGCAAGAAACAACAGGCAAAGCAGATTGCCGAGCTGCAAGAACGGCTCGACGCCGCGGAGCGCAAGAACCGCGTGCTGACGGTCGAGAATGAACAGCTCGCGTCCGTCTGTGCGCGGGACCGTAAGCGCATCCAGAGTGAAACGGCCGCCTACTCGCGAAACATCGCGGATTCCGAAGGCACGACAAAATGATCGACGCTCTCGACAAGGCTTTCGCGGAAGCCGATTCGATGGTGGTCAATTGCCGCAAGTCGGCAGGGACCGTCACCGGGCTTGTTGCTTCAAGCGCCGGCTACAGCAACCGGCCGCTCTCGCTGGTACTCGCGCGAGAACAACTTGCCCATCTGCGCGGATGGATTTGGGCGTGTGTCAGACTCGTTTCCCAGCGGATCGCTGGATTGGACGTGTGCGTCGGGCATCCTCAGCCGGGGCAACGCCGCAAGTCGCTGGGGCGACGAATCGAGCCGCTTGACTCTCACCCGCTGCTTGACACGCTGGCCAACCCGAACCCTTGGAACACCTACCATCAGTTGATGTTCAACGCTGTTGCTTCCTTGGAAGTGACCGGGCGCGCGGTGCTTTGGGTCAACAAGGAAACGAACTGGATTTTCTTCATCCCAACGCCGTGGATCATCGAAATCGACAAGCTGCAACTGTGGTGGAAGGTTCGGCCAACGCATTCCGCCGACGATGCGATCACGATCCCCGGCGAAGAGATCGTGAATCTGCATTATCCGAGCCCGACCGGCGACGAACCCAACGAAGTTATTTCCCCGTTGTCGCGCATCGCGGACGCCGTGCTGACGGACGAATCGATTGCCACGGCTCAAGAGCGCGCTTTCCGCAACGGAATCTTTCCCAAGGTCGTTTTGACGGCTGGCCGGCTGCCCAGCAATGTGCAGGGAGTGCCCGGCGAACGTCCGACGTTCACAGCGCAGCAGCGGGCCGACCTGATCGCCGCGATCACGAGCGCGTACAAGGGTGTTGTCAACGCGGACGAGCCGATCATCCTCGATTCGCTCATTGAGAAGATTGAAAAATTCAGCCAGTCGATCATGGAGATGGATTTCATCGGATCGTCGAAGGTCACGAAGAGCCGAATCCTCGAAAGTTACGGGGTGTCGGAGGTTCTTTTTGGGTGCGTCACCAACGCTAATCGAGCGACCAGTTACACGGCCGACTCGATTTTCTGCGACTTCAAGATCAACCCGCTTGTCCAATTGATTTCGGGGATTCTCACTCAGCGGCTTGGTCCGATGTTTTCCGGGCCGCGCGAAAAGCTGCTTGTGTGGATCGAGAACGCAAAGCCCAACGACGCCGAAACGTTAATCAAGGAATGGGAACTGGCGATGCGGTTCGGCGCTGCCACCCGCAACGAATTCAGGATCAACGTGCTTAATCTGCCTGCCATCGACGGTGGCGACGAACTCATGGAGCCGATCGGCTTCCTTCCCGCTCAACAGTCCGACGATTCCGACAGCAAGCCCGAAAAACGGTTGAATGGCAACTGCAACCGGCTCACGATCACGGCGAACTGAACAGCTCGCCCGCGTGTTCCTGCGACTACATGACGCGAGCGAGCGGCGCTTCGCTCGTGCGGTCGCGCGCTTCTTTCGCGAGCAAGGGCAACGGCTTATTCGCGCCCTGGCCGGCGCGGACCACGTTCAGCCGCACGACATTGACGCGGCGCTCGATTGGCGCGGTGCCGAGCATCGCAGGTTTATCCGCGAAGTCGCCCGGCCGAACCTTTTTGCCATCGGAGCGGCCGGTGCGACTCTCGCGGTGCAACTGGCTCGCGCCGGCAAATCACTCCGGCCGACAGCGGCCAAGGCATTCGTCGACGACGACGACGTTGATGGCGAGCTGCCGGAAGGGATGCGAGCGGCCGTGCGGTCCACGGTCGAGGACACCTTGCGGCAACCGTACTGGTTGAAGATCCAAGACGACACGCGCGAAGTGATCCACAACGCGATCGACAACGCTTTTGACAACCAGTTCATCGACGAACGCCGGTTGGAAAAGCTCATCAGCGCGGCGACCGGCGGTGAGATCGCGAAGCACCGGGCGAAGCGGATCGCACGCACCGAAACGACCGGCGCGGCCAACGGCGGCCATTCGGCCGTGATCGACGAGTTGGCCCGCGAAGGGCTCGTTGCCGGCAAGGAATGGGTTGCACTGATCGACAACGACACTCGCGACTCGCACAAGGAACTGAACGGCAAAACGGTCAAGCCGGGCCGCATGTTCCACGTCGGCGAGTCGCACTCGCCGGCCCCGTATCCCGGTCACTTTTCGTTGCCGGCGGAAGAACGGATCAACTGCCGCTGCACGGTCATTGCGGGCGGGCTGGACGAGGGCCTGGGGGAAAGGGCAGCCTAACGCCTCCGGGGCGTCCCACGTTGTTCGTAACCTGGGCAAAATCTTAGGTTAGAGCGAACTTAGGCTCTCCAAAGGTCGTCTAAGTCTTGGGTGCAGGGGCGGAACGGTCGTTGCAGAAGTAGCGAAAACGCCTTAAAATCCGCCCCTCTCAAATCCAAAATGGCCCGAACAACCAACACCCGACACTGGAAGCGGCGTAAGATATTACGTATGTTGCAGTTGCTGTGAGACTGCACGACGGGCAAGTCCGATCATTCGTGTTAGGGCTCTCAGGTCTACGGAATGCAGCTTGCTTACGCATTTCTCGCCAAGTCGGTTGAACTCGTTCCAGGTGGCAGTTTTTCAGCCTTGGGCGCTGACTTCGACCAGATTGAGTTGGATGAGCTTCCTGTCGAGCTTCCCGTGTTTTTCGCTGTTTGCAAGATTTGGCTAGATCGCAGCGAAATAGGACAACACGAGATGTGGGCCGCAGTACATGACCCACTGGGAGTTGAGAAAGTTCCGAAGGAAAAAGTGCAGTTCGAAGTCACTGAGCCGCAGTTTGAAGACGGTGATCGGCGGGGGGTCGGGATGTTTGCGGCGACGACCCTGAAAGTGTCCCAATTCGGCGTGTACTCGATCAATGTGTATCTAGATGGACAACGGGTGGCGTTTTTGCCGCTGAAGATTGTCAAGAAGCAGGCGTAGCGAGACAGTCTTTCCGCAGGCCTTGCGTGGAGGAGGCTTCGTAATGTTTGAAATTCGAGATTTGGTTGTCAGAACGTCGAGCGTCTTTGCTTTTGCTGGAGCAGGGGCCGGGCTTGCGGCTTGGGTTCCGACAAATTGCCACGCCGGGCGAGACATGGTGGGCGTGAACATCACTGAAGAAGATGGAACCAGCGGGCGAACAATCGCGTACAAGGTCGGTGTGTTCTCAGCCGCTGACATTCGGGAATTGGATGCTGCCCGCACTACTCATGGCGATCATGTCGGTCGTCCCACGCGACCCCCGCGCGCTGTGCCGAATTGCTCATAATTAACTGCTTCTCGCGGAGCGACGGCTTCTGCTTGAAAAAGTACTTTTTACTGACGCTCACTTGCCGGAGGTCAGCGGCTGGTCCTTTGGTACAGAGTCCTGGAGCCAAGAGGGCCTTGTCTGGTTGACGGACGATCCGGCAGCGAAAAGTGATTGCGCACTCGGGCGAATGAAGCAGGGAACGTCGGTCTGGCTCTATCGCCGCACCGACAACAAGCAATGGATTGGGTTCGGTTCACTTGGCCGAACCAACTTGAGCTTTCCAACGCAATTCGACCCGAAGCGACCCGTCAGTATCCTTCCGTGGCTCGGGCTCCGAATTGAATGCCGTCATCAGCCGCCAGGCGCACCTCGCGGCGAGCGGTACGTCGATTATCTGCTTGACGATCTAATCGAAGAAGCTCGAAAAGCCACGATCCGAGAGGCAACCCGCAAGAACCGTCGGCAGCCGTACCTCTACTTGTGCGTTGATCCGCAAAACACGGGCGCCATTAAGGCGTACTCGGCAGCCGGCTTCTACACGCTTGGTCATCCGTACCACGATCCAGACACTGGCATCGACCATGTCCGGATGATCCTCGAACTCGACGGGATCGCGTTGCCCGGTATTGCGCCGGTGGGAAGCAACGGCGCGCCTCCATAGCGCCTCCATAACCGCACTATTTCGCACCCCATCTGCACTACACACGTCAGACAAAGAAACGGCCGCAAGCCCTTTATTTACAGGACTTGCGGCCGAAACGATCGCCGTACAGAATAGCCCTCTCGTTGAACTCTTAATCAGTAGGTTCTTGGTTCGAGTCCAAGTGGGGGCACTAAAAACACCCTGGAAAACAAGATGTTTTCCAGGGTTTTGCCTTTCCCGCTTTGTACCAAATACGACCAAGTTTCAGCCTGTACCAAATTCTCGGCATCGTTGACCGATAAGGCCCAAGACGGATCCAATCTTCGCCTTGCCAAGTCGGAAAGACGACCCTGGACAATTTGGCAAGACTGAGGCCGAATTGTGCCACGTGGCAATATCCAAGAATTTGCTCAGTCCTCTGTGTCGATCCGAACTTTTATCTTGAAGTCATCGAGTATTTGTTTGATTGATGGCCTGCTCGATGCTCAGGTCGGATAGGCCCGGATCTCATTATCGAGGCCGGTGCCGCAATCGTCCGCTTCCCGATTGACTGCGATCTCCGGTTTAATCTCTCCGAGCGGTTGCCCCCGCTGTCCAATTTGTGGAGACAAGAAGTGAAGAATTCGGGCGTAAATGTTTTTGGCGGCATCCCGGTCGGCAGGGCCGAGCCTGTGCTCCTCGACGAGTACCTCGCCGGTCACGACTTCGCCCCCGGCACTCGTCGGCTGATTGCCCGTGACGTTCGGCAACTCGCCGAATGGTTCTCCTCCTCAAACACGGAGCCATTTGTCGTTGGCCGAGTCACAATGCGGGACGTTGTCGATTTTCGCAACCATCTGCGACATCAGAAGGGACAGGCCGTTGCCACGGTGAATCGCTCACTGGTTTTGGTGCGACGGTTCTTCGATTGGCTGGCGAAGGAAGGACACATTCCGTCAAATCCGGCCAAGTCGGTCAAGGAACTGAAGCGGCAGGCATTGGCACCGAAGGGCCTCGACCAGAGTCAAGTGCGGCGTCTGCTCCGAGAGATCGAGCTTCGGCAAGACATTCGAGCAAGGGCACTCTTTTCGCTGCTGCTTTACACCGGAGCACGGGTCAGCGACATAGTGACTCTCGATTTGTCCGACGTGATGCTGAACGAACGGAGTGGCTCAGTCGTCTTCCGTCACGGAAAGGGCCGCAAGCAGAGAAGCGTGCCACTTCCTCTTCACGCACGTCGAGCCCTTCAAGCGTGGCTGGACATCCGCCCTTCGGTTGTCTCGTCAAACGTCATCGTCGGCGAACGTGGGCCGATGACCAGCCGAGGGGCTCGTGCCTTGTGCGACAAATACGGAGCAATTTGCGGGTTCAAGCTCCACCCGCACCTGCTCAGGCACACGATGGCTCATCAGTTTCTCAGGGACAATCAAAACGACCTCGTGAGCTTGGCGCAGATTTTGGGTCACGAGTCGATTTCGACCACGGCCCGCTACACGCAACGGACGGAAGAGCAGTTGGCGGATGCGGCCGAAAAGTTGAGCTTTTGACTGACATTTGTGTACCTGGGGCAGGGCCCGTGAACTCGATGCGTTCTCCAGGCCGCAGCCGATAACTGGAGTCCCACACGGGTCGCCCGTTGATCAAAGCAACGACCTGATCTTCGAGCCCCAAAGCCGCACGACAGGCTCGCCTCAAATCCGCCAAAGACCGGCCGTTCATGTCGATTCTGATCTCGTACACGCCGTACACGACATGACTGGGCTCGGATAGCGATCGCTCAGCAGTCTGGATCTCATTCGATTGAGTTTGATCGACCTCGACGGACATTTCTACTTCTCCTTGCTTAAGAATCCGTGGAACAGATCGACCGAACCGCCCTCAGAGGGCAGACGCCACAGTAGAATAGCGCCATCGACATTCCTTGGAACCCTTACACAGGGAGGAAGCTGCGATGGCAATTCCGCACGCAAAGCCCGGAGAGGTCGTCGATGTTCGGCCGCTCGGATCGGCACTGGCCTCGGCCCAAACGAAGGCCCTGGTTCATGCTGAACAACTGGAGGTTATTCGCCTCGTCATTCCAGCGGGCAAGGAAATCAAGGAGCACAAGACCAAGGGTGAACTTGTCGTCCATTGTTTGGAGGGGCGGGTGGCCTTTACCGCCCTCGGTAAGACGCAGAACCTTGAGGCGGGAAAGCTCCTCTACTTGCCCACAGGTGAACCGCACTCCGTCAAAGGAATCGAGAACTCATCGCTTTTGCTGACAGTTCTCTTGCCCAAGCAGTCAGTTTGACCGGTGGAAGCGTCTGACCCGGTTGCGAGGTGGCTTGGACACCGTACTCCTCCTTGAATCAACCCAAGGAGTAGACCATGTCTAAGCGAACCGCCGTCGCCAACGGTGCCGACCCCGTCCACCAACAGGCCGCAGCCGACGCCAACGCCGTCCAGGACGCTGTGAATCTGGTCGCCGTCGTTGGCCGCTTTCACGAACACCTGCTCGCCCTTCATCGCAGCGGCGTCTGCAGCGATGATCTCATCAACCATCCGGTCTCGCTCGCCTTCGTGAGCAAGCTGAACAGCCTATGCCGGATGACCCTGGGCAGAGAGATGGCGGCTTTCAGAGCCGTTGATGGACTCCAACGAGGCGAACCGGTTGATTACGAGGTGATTCCGATTTGAGAACCGGTGACTAACTACGTCGTCAATTCTGCGAGACGCCAAAGCACGCCAGAAGGGTCTGTAAATCCGGCGACCGTAGGCCATCCTTCCTGATATGGCGGACTCGTCGTCACTTGATAGCGAGACGACAAGTCAAGCGATTGGATGTGTTGCCACCACGCATTCAAGTCGGAGACCGTCAAATGAATTACGCAGTTATCCGCCCAGTCCTTCACGTAGTAGTCCTGCAAGATGAACGTGCACAAACCGAGCCGCATTTCAACAAGGGATACCGTGAGAGGTCGAGCCTGAAAACCAACGTCTTCATAGAACTGTCGGCTCAACATGAAATCCTTGGCGGCAATCATTGGACGCACAGCCAGGACACTATCGGGAGAAATCTTACATTCGTTCAGCATGTTCGTTCTCGCTTGTCGTGCGTCGAGTACGAGGCGATTCCGATTTGAGGACATTGGGACAGAATCATGACGGGGCGATCAGCGCCAGCAGTTTCTCAAGGGTAGCGTACTCGACTGGCTTCGTGAGGTGATGATCGATCCCTGCGTCATACGCCCTTTGTTTGTCTCGCTCCTGGCCCCAGCCAGTCAGAGCGATGATGGCGACCCTATCCTGCGACGGTTGCTCTCTGATTCGCTTCGCCACCTCATACCCGTTCATTTTTGGGAGGCCGATGTCGAGCAAGATGACCTGCGGACGAAATGCCGCTGCTGCTAACACCGCCTCCAGACCGTCGTGCGCTGTCTGAATCTCATGGCCCATCCGACGCAACAGCAGAGCCAAACTCGTCGCCGAGTCGGCATTGTCGTCGACGACCAGGATGCGGCGCTTCAAACCGGATCGGGCCTTCTCCTGCCCGTCTCCTGATCCTTCCGGTGGTCTCGGTATACGAGCGTCAAGAACCGGCAAGCGGACGATGAACTCGCTGCCCATGCCGGGACCGCCGCTACGAGCCTCGATCGTGCCGCCGTGTAACTCCACCAGTCCACGGACCAGCGCTAGTCCGATGCCGAGCCCGCCTTCAGATCGCTCAAGAGCCGAAGACGCTTGCGAGAACATCTGGAAAAGGCGTGGCAGATGTGCGGCGTCAATTCCGATTCCCGTGTCCCGCACTGACACCACGACCTCGCCGTCCGTTCGTTCGACGGTCAGCCAAATGCGGCCACCCCTCTCAGTGTATTTGGCAGAGTTGTTCAGTAGGTTTGAGAAGACCTGCGCCAACCGTGTCAGATCAGCGTTTAGAATGACTGGTTCTTGAGGCAGCGTGACCGTGAGTTCGTGTCCCGACGCTTCGATAAGTGGACGGGTCTCCTCCACAGCGCTCTGCACGGCCGCTGCCAAATCGACCCGCTCTTTGCGAAGTTGCAATTTCCCACTCGTCACTCGGGAAATGTCCAAAAGATCGTCGATCAGCCGGACCATGTGTCCAAGCTGCCGTTCCATGATGTTCCGAGCCTCCTTCATCACGGTCGGGTCGTCACCGGCTTGACGCAGCAATTCGACGGCGTTGCGAACTGGAGCAAGCGGATTTCGGAGTTCATGAGCCAGGGTCGCCAGGAATTCGTCTTTGCGCCGGTCGGCTTCCTTGAGCGATTCTTCCATGCGCTTCCGTTCGCTCACGTCGATGACCACGGCCACCCAGCCGTCCGGCGTGCCTGCGGTATCGAGTGTTGGCGTATAGACGCTGTTGATCCAGCGACGACCTATTCCTGCGAATTCGATAGCGTCCTCATATCGGACTGTCTGTCCTGAAAGCACCTGCTCAAATCGAGGTCGCAGCCGCTCAAACGCTTCCTTCCCGATAATGTCGATGATCGGGCGATCGACGATCTCATCGGGCGAACGATTGATCCAGTCGGCGTAAGGCTTACTTGCCCACTTGTATTTGAAGTCACGGCCGCAATGAGTGACTGGTGCAGCCATACTTTCCGTCACGATCCGTAAATGCGCTGCGGACTGGCGCAGCGCTATATCAACCCGCCTACGTTCGGTCACGTCCCGGAAGACCATCACGACACCAATGGTCCGACCATTCTGATCTCGAATCGGAGCGGCGCTGTCATCAATGGGACGCTCCGTGCCGTCCTTGGCGGCAAGGACGGTGTGATTCGCCAGACCGACGATTCGGTCTTCCCGGAGTGCCTTGGAGACAGGGTTTTCAACGGGCTGGCGAGTCTGCTCGTTGATGATGGTAAATACGTTTGGGAGAGGCTGACCCGTTGCCTTTGCACTTTCCCAGCCCGTCAATGCCTCGGCAACGGGGTTGAGTAGCGTCACCCGCCCCTCTGCGTCGGTAGCGATGACGCCATCGCCGATACTATTCAGCGTCACCCGCAGGCGCTCTCGCTCTTCCCAAATGGCTGCGGCGTGTTCTTCAGCGACCCGGCGTGCCGCCGCCTCTTCCAGCAGGCGGCGAGCGTTCTCCTCGGCTTGCTTGCGCTCCGTCATGTCCCTGGTGATCTTCGAGAAACCCCGCAGGTTTCCGTTCTGGTCACGCAATGCGGTGATGACCACGTTGGACCAAAAGCGGGAGCCGTCTTTGCGGAGCCGCCAGCCTTCCTCTTCATATCGCCCTTCGGTTGCAGCCACCTGGAGTTCCCGCTCCGGCTTCCCTGCCTGAACGTCGTCAGCCGAATAGAGACGGGAGAAATGCTGGCCGATGATTTCATCAGTTCGGTATTGATTGATCCGCTCGGCACCCGTGTTCCACGAGGCGATCCGTCCGTTCGGATCGAGCATGAAGATGGCGTGATCCTTCGTCCCATCGACGAGAAGCCTAAAACGCTCATCGCTCTTCTGCAGCGCCTCGATCTGTGTCTGCAACTTGGCATTAGCCTGCTGCGAAACCTGTTCGGCTTCGTTACGTGCGTTGATCTCTCGCTGCAGTTCTTCGGCGCTTCGCATCGCAAGGACTTTTGGCGTGACCTGCACGAGAGCCAACATCGTCCCCCAGGAGACCAATGCCGTGAACAGCTTGATGACTCCGGCCAGCCGGTAAGCGGGCCACCAGAAAATAATGGCTTCCATCAGGTGCGTCGTGCCACACGCCAAGATGAACGCTCCGAACAGCAGGAAGACGCTGCGGAACGGAATGTCCTTCCGGCGCAGCACAAAGTAGCCGAGCACGCAGGGAATGGCGACATACGCCGACCACACGCCCAGGTCGGACAGGATGTGGAGCCAGCCGTGCCCCGCCGTCCAATGCCCGCAGTGCCAGCGGGCCGGGAAATCTGATGTGTCGAAAAGTCTTGAGAGGAAATCGGACATCGGTTGGCCTTCACCCTCTGCTAATGCGAAGGAGCGATCCGAGTATCCTCCCTCTGCAAGGCCCGTGGTCAAATTCACCCCGAGAATTGAGGTGGACATTGTACCAGAACGAACTGGCGGACCTGTTTGGTGTGCCCTTGGCTACTTCGAGCTAGACGGGCAAGTCGGAACAGGACACCGCATCAACCGGCGTTCTTCAATCTCCCGAAATGAAAGGAACCCGGTGATGATCGCCAAATCGCAACCGAACTTTTCGCTCGGCCAGATCGTCGCCACGCCCGGAGCCCTCGAATCGCTCGAAAAGGCCGGTCAAACTGCCGCTGAGTTCCTTCAACGGCATGTCCAGGGCGACTGGGGTGACGTGTGCGAGGAGGACCGCCAACTCAACGATTACGCATTGATCGACGGCTCTCGTCTTCTGTCCGCCTATCGCACGTCGCTTGGCGAGAAACTGTGGATCATCACGGAAGCTGTTGATGATGCGGGCAAGCGAGCAGCCACGACGGTTTTGCTCCCGAGCGAATACTGACGGACACCCGTTGTTTCAGGTGGGAGGTCGGTTGCTCAGTGGCGATGGTCGTTCGGCTTCATCAAACCCGGCAGGGGAGTGAGGCCACCTTCTCCGACACTGCCGCCAAGATTTGTCGCAGCTTTCCAAAATCGACGGGCTTGACTAAGTGGTGATCGAACCCCGCTCGCCTCGAACGCTGCCGGTCCCTATTCTGTCCATACCCCGTCATGGCGACTAGCACGATGTCTTGCAGGAACTCCAGACGAATCTGCTTCGCTACTTTCCAACCGTTCAATTCCGGGAGGCCAATGTCTAGCAGCATCACGTCGGGTCGAAAATCGAAGGCCGCTGCCAGTCCGGTCGGCCCGGTATGAGCCACCCGCACCTCATGACCGGATGCCGTAAGCAGCATTTCCAAGGCCGTTGCTGCATCCACGTTGTCATCTACCACCAGTACCCGCAGGACGGCACTGGTCGGCTTGGCTCTTTCAGGTGGGGACGGTCGTGTCTTGTGAGACACCCTCGGCAGAGCCACAGGAAGACACACGACGAACTCGCTGCCTTCCCCTAAAGTGCTGGAGACCACGATTGTTCCCTCGTGCATTTCGACCAACCGTTTCGCCAAGGCCAGTCCGATACCTAACCCACCTTGCAAACGGTCGGATGACCGTTCCGCTTGCGTGAACAAGTCGAAGACGTGCGGCAGGAAAGCGGGAGCGATGCCGAGGCCCGTATCCCGCACACGCAGCACTAATTTATCGCCCTCCTGTTGGACGGAGAGCCAGATGTGACCGCCTTCGGTGGTGTACTTGGCGGCGTTCGTGAGGAGGTTCGTCACCACTTGCTCAAGCCTAGCGGCGTCTCCGTTCAGCCAAATCGGTTCGGGCGGCAGCGACACCGTGAATTCATGCCTGCGTTGGTCGATCAAGGGGCGAACTGTCTCGACCGCACGTTCCACGATGTCGCTCACGACGATCTGCTCTCGGCGAAGCTTAATCCTGCCGCTGACCGTGCGGGAGACATCCAACAGATCATCCACCAGATGCGTCAGTCGTCCCACCTGACGCTCAATGATGGCTTGTGCTTTTTGCTGACGAGGGGTCTCGCCTTTCTGGAGTTGAAGCACTTGCAGGGCGTTGAGGATTGGGGCCAGAGGGTTGCGAAGTTCATGACTGAGCATAGCCAGAAATTCATCTTTGCGCCGGTCGGCGTCCTTGAGCGCTTCCTCGATCCGTTTCCGCTCGCTGATGTCACGGACGACGGCGGAAACCAGCAGTCCTTCCTCGGCATCGAGGGGGCTGAGGCTGATTTCGACAGGAAACTGGCTTCCGTCTTTGCGAAGGCCGTACAAGTCGAGTCCCGACCCCATCGGTCGAACGACCGGACTAGCGAGAAAGCGGTTACGCTGCTGCACATGCTTGGCACGCATCGGTTCAGCAACCAGGATTTCGACCGGCTGGCCGAGCAGTTCCTCCCGCCTGTAGCCGAAAAGCCTCTCCGTTTGGGTGTTCACCAAGACGATCGTTCCGTCTCCAGCCACAATAACCATTGCGTCTGGTGCGGACTCCAGCAGCCCCCGGAACTTCTCCTCGCCCTGCCTACGCCCAGTCACTTCACAGGCGATCTTCGAAAACCCTTTGAGATTGCCCACCTCATCTCGCAGCGCCGTAATGACGACACCGGCCCAAAACCTCGACCCGTCCTTGCGAACCTGCCAGCCTTCCCTCTTAAACAAGTCATCGGTACTTGCGACCTCTAGTGCTTGCTCCGGCCAGCCCTGCTCGATTGCCTCCTTGGGATAGAAGAGCGAGAAGTGCTTGCCGACGACCTCTTCTGCCTTGTACCCCTTGATGCGCTCGGCCCCCTTGTTCCAAGTGACCACCCGGCCTTCGGGGTCGAGCAGGTAGATGGCGTAGTCCTTGACCCCCTCGACGAGCAGACGGAAGTGCTCATCAGCCCCAAGCGGCATCGCTTCTGATTGGCCCCGCTCGACGCTCTGCCCCAATGGCGTCTGGGCTCGCTCGTCCATGACGGCGACCTCCTCCTTGATTGCTCGGTGCCCTGTCCAAGCCGCCGCTTGTCGTAAGGTAACTGCTAGTTCGTGTGCAGGCGGATCGAGGGGTTAGTTTAGCAACCGAGCCAGGGCCGGGCACAGCGAGCCGAGTTTCTGAGACGGCACCTGCCAATGAACTGGGTGACAACGTCCACGCCTTGCTCGACGGCTCCCGCCTACCGCACATCGCCCGGCGAGAAAATCCGGATCATTACCGAAGCGGCCGATGATTCGGGCCACCGAGCAGCGACGACAATTCTGCTTCCATCCGAATACTGAAAGACACCGAACTCTCCCTCGACAAGTGCCGAACTGCTCGGCACTCAGCAAATCGTCGAGGAGAGAAAACATGGGCTGGCTTTTCAAGAGCGGCTGCTCACGCCAAGACCTCATCGCTGAACGAACGCAAGATTGGGAACGGACGACGCCCGAAGGCGTGCTCGTCAAGACGACGTGCCTCGCTCACTGCTACAGAGGCGCATCGTTCTCCGGCGTCCTTTGGACCGTGTGGGGACGATCCTTCACGAAGGACGGCGCTGAGGTTCAGCCAAGTGAGCGGTGGATCGGATGCGACTTGCTCCGAAGCCAAACGGGATTCGGTTGGGGGTACAAGGACATGGACGAGTCGATGGGGCCGTACTTCTATTCGTGCCCACTCAAATACCTCGACATCGTTCCCATCGAGAAGTTCGGCGGCAACGCTGAATGGCGTGCGACCGTGTGGCGCTATCACCAGCGACAGGCTGAAAAACGGCGAAGTCGGTATGCCGCTCAAAGGACACCGAACTGACGTGACGTGGCAACGAGACAGAACAAAACCGGAAACCGGAGACGAGTCATGTGGGATCTGAAAACGATCGTCCGAATGAACGATGAGGCGCTTCGTCGGGCGGACGCCATCCGAGAGCATGAACGTCGGGAGCGCCAAAATGAAGAGCAAGAGGTCGCTCGTAATGTCATGGGACACCGGAAGAGTCGGCGTAGTCCAACGAACCCAAAACAATAGGAACACGCATGAACGACGAGACTGAGGCTATTCGCCGTGAAACGGTCGCCGAGATCAACGCTGAGCCGGGCAGCCGAGTGGCCCTCGAAGAAAAGCACGGGCAGGTTTGGGACACCAATCAACTTCAAGAGGAGTTCGAGGTGATCGGCTTCATGGCCCCGCTCGTCGTAGTTCGGCGCAAGTCAGACGGTATCAAAGGCTCGCTGATGTTCCAGCATCATCCGAGAGTTTACTTCGGATTCCAGCCCGAGTAGGCAAGTCAATGCGGCTGGGTTGCCACGGACTGCTGCGGCAGCCCAGCCATTTCGGCTTGAGACACCTGCCGGTGGCTGAGGAACGGAAGTTAATCGGCTGTGATATGCGATGGGCCGACCCGTCACGGCGGAAACAGCGGCGATCAGCGAATCCGGTCCGCAGAGCCGCCTCGGGGCATCAGGTCGATCGATCTGAAGATGTCGGGAAAACTTGCTGGAGTTGTTGCGGATTGAACGGCTTGACCAAGTGGTGATCAAAGCCCGCCGCACTAGAGCGCTGGCGGTCGGCGTCTTGCCCGTATCCTGTCACGGCAATCAATCGCACGTCTTTGAGTTCGTGATGCTCACGCAGACGCCGTGCGACCTCGTAACCATCCATTTCGGGCAGGCCAATGTCGAGCAGGATGACGTGCGGCCTGTAGGACACCGCTGTGTCCAGTGCGGCTTGGCTGGAGTACGCCACCCTTACATCGTGACCGGATCGTCGCAAGAGCATAGCCGCACTGTCCGCTGCATCCACGTTGTCATCGACGACCAGCACCCGCAACGAGGCTTCAGCTTTTGTCATCGTTTCTGTAGCCATCGAATGAGACAGACCCATTGGAGACGGCATCACCGGCAGACGCACGATAAACTCACTGCCCTGTCCTTGAGTGCTGTGGGCCTCGACCCTTCCACCGTGGATGTCGATCAGTTTTTGCACCAGCGTCAGTCCAATGCCAAGACCCCCTTGGGAGCGGTCCAGCGATCGCTCTGCCTGCGTAAAAAGATCGAAGATGTGAGGGAGAAGGTCGGGTGAAATGCCGACGCCAGTATCCCGAACACGCAACACGGCCTCATCTCCGTCTCGCTGAGTGCTCAGCCAGATCCGGCCTCCTTTCTCCATGTACTTGGCGGCATTGTTGAGCAGATTGACCACGATTTGTTCAATGCGGGTCGAGTCTGCATTTAGCCAGATCGGCTCCGAAGCCTGCGAGACAGTCAGTTCATGCCTGCGTTGTTCGATCAGTGGGCGAACCGACTCGATGGCACGCTCGACGATGCTCCGCAGATCGAGGCTCTCCTTCTGAAGCCTGATCCGTCCACTCATTATGCGGGAGACCTCCAAGAGATCGTCGACGAGATGCGACAGTTGTCCCACTTGGCGCTCAATGATGGTCCTGGCCTGCTGCTGGAGAGGATTCTCGCTTCCCTGCTCCAGTCGCAGGAGATGTACGGCGTTCATGATCGGAGCCAGCGGATTCCGAAGCTCATGAGATAGCATTGCCAAGAACTCATCCTTGCGACGGTTGAGGTCTGCCATCGCTTCCGCCTGCAACATCGCCAGTTCTAACTTGTGATGGGCGGTGTTGTCCCGGATGTTGCACTGGACGACAGGTTTATGGTCCTCCGGGTAGACATTGCTGACGAACTCGACTTCGGCATGTTTGCCCCGTCTTGTTTCGAGCGGCAGGTGGCTGTAACGAATGTAGCCCTGCTCTTGGAGTTTCCGATACGCCTCTCGACTCGCTTCGGCATCTTCGAACAGACCGATTTCCCACAATTCTTTACCGATTAGTTCTTCTTGCGAATAGCCGAGCAACTCGCACATGAATGGATTGGCATCGGTAATCGTACCCGTCTTGAAATCAAGGAGGAGAACACCGTCTCTGGCAGTCTCGAACAACCGCCGATAGCGAACCTCACTCTCCTGAAGCTTCGCTTCCATCGCCCGGCGTTCGGTGACATCCTCAATGGCGAGGAGGATCAGGTCGTCACGCTGCTTACCGTTATTGACCCGCTCAATTCGGCGGGCGTTGACCAACATGATCTTGCGGCCGATCGACGGGAAATCATGTTCAACCTCGAAGTCCTGGAAGGCATGATTTGTGGGCAGGACATCTTCCAATAGTCTCCGCAAGGCCGGGATGTCCCACTGGCGATTGCCCAACTCATAGACCCGACGACTCTCCGTATCTTCCGCCGCAACACGGAACGTCCGGTAAAAGGAACGATTCGCTGTCACCACCCGCAGATCCTTATCCAGCACCACCAGGAACGGGTGGCGCAAGGTCGCAATGATGTTCTCGGCGTAGGTGAGAGCGTCCTGTACGGCCCGCTCCGCTGCTCGCCGTTCACTGATGTCTCGGAAGACCAGGACGGCACCGGCGATGTCGCCCTGGCGGTTGCGGATCGGAGCGGCACGGTCGTCAATGGGTCGCTCGGTGCCGTCCTTGGCAATCAGCAGCGTGTGGTTTGCCAGTCCGACGACCAAGCCTTCTCGCAAGGCTCGGGTTACCGGATTCTCAACGGTCTGCCGGGTCTCTTCGTTGACGATCTTGAAGGCGGCGTCGAGAGGAACGCCGGAAGCCTCATTTAGCGACCAGCCGATCAGTGACTCGGCCACGGGGTTCAAGAAAGTCACGTTGCCGCTGGCATCGGTGGTAATCACCGCATCGCCAATGCTGGAAAGCGTGACCCGCAGCCAGTCCTGCTGCTCGTCCAATGCTTTGTCGGAGAGATTCGGCTCTGGCGGCTGCCCTTGAAGGTCCGGTCTCATGACTCGCCCCCGCTACGCCAAGCGATTAGCAAGTATCGTACCAAGAGGACTGCGGACGATGTGATCGATGGACTTTTCGTCGTGTTGGCCTCGCCTTTTTTGCAGAGCCGACAGCGAAGTGGAAGTGATCCCGAAATTGATCGAGGGCGAAGCAGAGCCGGTGGACGACGGCCTCGAATACGTGGAGGACGCCGAGGACACCGGACATCCCGTGGACGATTACCGAGAGTTGGCCGACGAGTTGCTGGCGCTCGGCGTTGCCATCGGCCATAACGTAATACCGTCGATCCGCACCATTGAGGAGATCGAATGGATGAGAGCCAGGCCAAGCGTCAGCTTGTCAAAATGCGCCGGTCATTCACCTCGGGAAGCGTTCTTCACTTGCTCGCCGATCTGCATGGAGAGATCGCTGAAGAGGCACGGCAGGTCGACGATGCCTCAACCTTTCGGCGGCACAAGTCCATCGAAGCAGCCTTGATCGTCATGGGCATGGGGATCGACGCTACCCTTCCGCTGTGAGTTGTCCGAGAGTATTGGCGTCGACAAGCTTCGGAACACACGGTCCATCAAGTGAGGTGGGCAATGACATCAGCCGGAGCGCAAGGATGGTTCGACACGGTGAAAGCGTCCACACTTCGGTTGGCCCCGCAGAGTCGTCCGGCGATCGTACTCGACTTGTCGACGTACTGGCTCGCATCGCCGATTCTCTTGAGCGGCTTCAGCAAGACATGGTGAGAATCGCTGACCACTTCGATCCTCCACCGCCCGATATCGTCGGAACACCGTACATCGCAAACCGACTTAGCTGCACGACCGTTTGGGTGACCGAGATGGTGAGGACCGGGGCGATTCCAAAGGCGTGCGTTGTCGAAGGCACCGGCAATGGCAAACGTTGGAAGTTCCATCGCAAGCGCATCGATCTCTGGATTCAGCGTCGATGATTAGCTCTGCTCCTCGAACCGAGGATCGCAATCCAAACGGGTGCCTGCTGCAAAACTCGAAATGCAACAATTTGAGGCAAAAACCTCAGCCGCCCGGACAGGCAGAACCCGCTCTACGGGGACTACGTGACAGTTTCTTCTTCTTTCAACTCGTCGATTTGTCCGTGAATAGCTGAAGCGAATTCGCAAAAGCGATTTTCCAAAATCCCCGCCGCTGCAAAATTCTGGATCGCAGGGTTTTCGCCCCTAGCCGAGCGAGGGAGGGTCGCTCGGCCACGTCCAACTCTCAGCGCCGACGAGCCAGCGACTCGGCCACACAGGCGAGCAGCGGATTGAGTACGATTGAGGCATTTTGGCTTCTCCGTCAAACTGCCGTCGCAGTTGCACTCCACGATCAATCGCCTCCGTTCAACAGATTGAGCACGAACGTCTTTCCACCGAGCTGCATGAACGGCCCGAAGCTCTCCTCAAATGTGTCCTCGGTCACGCCGGTCCGATTACCCTTTTCATCGAACCAAATACGAGTCCTCTTCGAGAGCACGAGCCACACCCGCCATCGCCGCTCCTTGGCGAACGCCGAAGCGAACTCTTCCATCGCTTCTCGGGATTCTTGTAGGTCGGACGGAATCCTCTTGGTCGAATAGACAGCGCACATGATCCTGGCGACCAGATGCGGCTCAATCGGCTCGTCGGCCCAACGCTCCCACTCGGCCCTGTCCGCCTCGATGCAGCGCCGAATTTCCTCTGCGGAGATTTCGAGGGCCGCAGCCAGCTTGCTGAAAAGTTCGGGCCGGATGTTTCCGTCTCGCTCGAACTTGATGACCTTGTTGGCCCCCTTCGCCACGTTTTTGTAGCCGAGTCGTCGAGCAAGATCGCCGAACGAAAGCTTACGAGCTTCACGGCGCTGCCTGAAGAAACGGGAGAGGTGCGTGGACATGATTCACCACAATTCCGGTCGCTCTTCGGAAATCTGCCGTAGGATTACAACCTTCTCGAACAGCACGGCGAGCAAGTAATGGCCGAACAAGTGCGTGTATCCGCCGACAAGGTACGGGTGGTCCAGAAAGTCCTCGATCGTCATGAAGTCGTTGTTGGCGATCGCCCCGAGGACGTGGAGCAGGGCGTTGTTGAAGACGTGGCCGAACCATTGCCCGTCGACACATTTGAGCCGCTTCGCCCGCTGCTCATCGGTGATGTCTCGATCGTTGAGGACGAGACCTCGCCACGTTTCGGGGTCCAAAGCCAGTTTCGCAAAAGCGGGATCGGCATCGGCAATGAGCGGCAACACGGAGCACAACGAGTTCGCAAGTTCGGACGAGTCGATCGGGAGGCTCATCAACCATCGCTGAACCTCGGGGAGACGGCCAGGGTTTTCCAACGCCGATTCTGGAAGGTTCGGGCAATACAACGAGCACAGTGTCGGTCCACGAACAGGCCGATTTTCCAGACGATCCGCCCGTCCTCGACGCAAAACGATGGAGTTGCGCCCCGGAGGAGGAACTCCTTGAAATCGTCACGGCAAATCTTCGAGGAAGTCAGCGGGCCAAGCGGCAGCAGTTCAGCCACACGGCGAGTTGCCTCTTGCCATTCCGACAGCCGACCATTGCTCTTCTCATTAACCCAGTCGGCGTATTCGCACTCGAAGACCGCATCGAGCGGCGTTTCGAACAAGGCGGGCAGAACCCTCTGGCGGAAGACGACGAGTTCACCTTGGACTCTGGCGATCTCGGCCCGTATGTCGATCTGCTCCGCAATCACGGCTTACTCGCTTTCACTTTCACGATGGCTTTGACCGCATAGACGGGAATCGTCCTGTCGCCGACCTCGGCAATGTCCCTCACGACGACGTAGTCGTTTCCAACTTCGATGACCTTGTGGCTCTGTGGCAAATCGGGGTCGAAGAAGGTGATGATGAAGACCGAGCCCTCGTCCTTAAGAGACACGGACTGCCCGACCCTGAGCCCGGCAAAAACACCCTTCGACTTCTTGATGTCGTCGGCACCGGGAGTGGTCGAGATGGCAAGCACCGCCACCAGGACAGCAAGACACGTCCAAATTCGGGTTTGATTCACTCTTCGACCTCTTCAATCGGCCCCAATCGATCTTCAAGACGGCCACTCTTTTCGACATAGGACCGCTTCCGTGCTGGTGATAATCCACGGACAGTTGAACGGCTCGAATCCCCCAACGGCCACATCGATCCAAGCGAGCTTCTTTTCACTCCGAATCTCGATCTCCATCGAGACGAGAAATCGGACGACCGGCTTTTCAGCAGCTTGTCCGACGAGGATCTCTCCGCACACCCGGCCGAGTTCATCCAGGTCGGCGAACAGAAGGCCGTTCTCGTCGTTGTCGCTCCAGGCTTCGGCTGTCCAAATTCGCCCAAATTGATCGGCGACCATGAAGCGGGGATGGGAAGACGTGCCTCGGGCGAGGGTCGTCAGGATAAGAAAATCAGACATTGGGCAATTCCTCAGCGACGGAGTTGCCTTACGGTGTCCTCGAAGATCAAAGTCTGTGTCGAAGCTGGGATGGAGGGGATCAGACGCCTTGAAATCGAGCCCGGCGACCATCCGGGTCAAGGTTGAACTGATTTATGAGCGCCGACGTTTATCGGATGCGAGGTCATCAAGGTCTTTGCCGTGACCAACGAAGCTCGCCAAGTTCGGGAAGATCGTTCGTCGGGCAGTTCGGCTAAAAAACGAAAACAGCCCCTACGAGGGCTGCTTCTGAAGAATCGTGTCCGTGTCGCCTTAGAAGAGTAAGCGACTTGAGAAATTGGCCTAGCGAACAGGAACTTCAACCATTTCCCTCCGGTAAAGGCTCACCAAATCTTCCGCCAGTTGGACAGCCAATCGCCTCGCCCGTTTCTCGGGAACTTCCACCGGCGAGAGCGGCAACAGCAAGTCGGCGATCTTTTTGATGCGCTGGCTGTGATTCGCATCGACTTTAACGCCGTAAACCGTCACGGTCTGCCTTCGTGCCTTTGCCATATCGTGTGACCCTTCGGAGACAACGCCTGACAAATGTCAATCGCCTCACATCTCCTGCAGCAATTGTTCCAGGCTCAAGCCCTTACCACGAGCCTTTCGCTCCAGTGTGGTAACTAGTGAACTCGAAAGCTCGACCTTCCGTTTGCGCTTGTCCTTCACCATGCCGAAACTCATGCCGAGTTCGTGGATAGCCGCATCGAGATCGGCGTAGGGCTCGCCGTCCCTGAAGTTGTAGTGGATCGATGGGACGCTCGCCAAACTTTCGCCAAGGTACAGCGTTTCGACTCCACGGTTGATCCGCTCGATCTCCGTGGAGCCTGTCTTCCTGATGTAGTCCAATCGCTTTTCGGCGAGCCCAAAGCCCTCCCTGTTCTTTCCCCAGTACCGGCTGAGGTTGTCGTGGGTTCGGGGTTCGTCGCCGATGAACTTTTCCACGATGATCCGGTTACCGTTGCGCCCAGCGAACACGTAGACCGGATCGTCGGACATTGCCTCCTGAATTAATTGGATCGTGATCGGCCAAAGCGGATAATTGACCACGGACGAGGTATCGTTCTGGTTCATCTTTTCCCGCTGGATGATGATCCGCCCGATCTTGAAATGCACATCCTCTTTGCGCAGGGCGTTCAAGTCCGTCGAGCGAAATCCGCAGTTGAGCATGAGGACCAAATATGCCCGGTAGGGTTGGGGCACGTTCTTGAGAACGAGCTTGAACTCCTCGGGCGTCCAGAGCAGTCCCTTCTTCTTGAGTCGCTTGCGGCCCGTCCCGTCACGTTCACGAAAGCGAGACTCCTTGCTGTTGAGGTTTCCAGGCTCCTTCTTGAAGAGGTCGCAGTTTGGCTGTCGGCAAATCCACCGCACAAACATGCGGAAAGTGTTGAAGTACGATTGCTTCGACGCCTTTTCTAAATCCTGCTCGTCCAACGCCTGTGCATATTTGTCGAGCGTCTCATCCGTGATCGTGGTCACGTGTTTGGACGTGTCGTTCAGTTCTCGGAACTTGCCGATTTTCTGGACTTGATCCTTGGCGGTGCCAATCTTGATCGAGGAATGGCCCCTCGACTTTAGGCGTTGCACGTACTTGCCGATCCAATGCTCGATCGTCTGAGGTTGCTTGACGTTCGACGGGACTTCATCGAGTTGGCGAATTCGCTCCTGCCATTTGGCAGGCAATCGGAAGTCGGCTTTCCCGAAATGATGAGCCCCCTGACCGAAGCCGAACTCCATGACGAACATCGTGCGAAGAGTGAATTGCTTTTGCTTGATGCCAGGGGGCCGACTGAATGAGTCGATTGGGAGTTCCTCGGGAAGTTCCGGCTTTTCAAGCTGCTCATCGATCCAGGCCAAAAACTCTTCGACTTGCTTGGGGAAATCCTTCTCTGGCTCGGGCACGCCGAAGTGGTCGTACCATTGTTGAACAAGGCGAAACAGGTCTCGATGACGATGGAATTGCTTTGCGTTGGGCCGGTCGCCATCGAGCCGAGCCACGATCTTCGACCATTCAAGGAGCGCCGCCTCGTAGCCTTCCTTCGTGATCGGGAAATGCAAGTAGAAGTGCTTGCCATCCCGGAACTTTTTCCAGCAATTGCGGTCAGGATGAGGGGTCAGTTGAAGACGGACACCTCGTTCCTTCTGGCGTTCGGCCCAGTTCATGGCGTTTCCCGAAATGTCGGTGAGTCAGGGTTGATGTCAGAGGACGACCTGACAAAATGGCAAATGGCATTAGTATCTCGGAGGGTCGCTTCTTGTACCCAATCTGGGGGTGTTTTGTACCAAATCCGGCGCAAACGTGCCCCTCATTTGGTACAGAACCATCAAGAACACTCGGGAAAATCGAATAAATGCTATCTCTCTTAATCAGTAGGTTCTTGGTTCGAGTCCAAGTGGGGGCACTTCTGCGCGTGTTTGTCAGGGCATTCTCACATGCGACTTGGAAGTGGCTGAAAACCTAACGCTGCCGATCTCCGACAAAATACGCACTCGAGCGCAGCCAGCCATTCAGATCGCAGCTGGGAGTTCAGGGCACTAATTCCCACTCTCACCCGCCTCCCTCCGACGATGACTCCTCAAAGGCCCCGCCTCTGGTGCGCGATTTTTTGGGCAGCAGCCTCGGGTGACGGCCAAAAAAAAAGCCGACCGACGGCGATGACGAGGAAGACCACCGCCAACGCCGGTATGGCACACTGCAGTTTGAGGTTTCACGCGGCGCTGCGGCGCCGTTGCCAACCCGCTGAGCACTCTCGCCGAATTGACAGAATCAACTCGATGCTCTCCCGAGCCGGCATCGGGCAGCGAGCCGCCGTCACGAAGCCTCGTCGCGAGAGATCGATCCCTCGATCTCTGTGCATTCGAGACCTGATCGCTGAGACACCGCGCAAGTTTGCCGCGGGAGGCGGGCGGCGCTGCTTGGCCAGTGTCTCAAGGAACGGCCGGCGCTTGGGCTTTGTCTAGCGCCGCTCTCAACCGGGCGTCGTCTGATCCGATCCGGCATACGAGCACAAGCTCCGCGAAATCTGCTCGTTCCTCAGATCATTGCCCGACATTGAACCCGTTGTGTTTCAAGATCGCGTCGCGCGTCATCGTATTGCGGGTGAATTGTGCTTTGGGCTAGGCCTGTGTATCAATGCGGCCCGCGCCGTCGGTATCGCCATTGTGGTCGGGGTCGTTGGCCGCTGCCTGGACATGTTGAGTTGGGTTCGGGGCAGTCGGGGTGGCCCCCTGTTTCGCGGCCGCAGCTTGCTGCATCTGATACATCAACGCGGCCGAACTGTTCACGCTTGAGATACTTGACATGGGAAACCTGTTTGCTGAGCTGCTCGAGCTTTTAGGCAGCTGTGGCGGGCACCCGCCGGCCACCTTGAGTTTCATCGACTCGAATGCATGCAGAATCCGCAGAAAGAAACAGGCTTAACGGATTTTAATCTGGATGTCCGCCGCTCTGAGAACTACCCCTCGGGCTCAGCACCAAACCAACTGGTTTTGAAATCACTTTGTTGACAGCCGCATCGTCAGCGGTCGCGGCGTGGCAGAGCGCGCAGCTTGTCCAGCTAACCTTCAACCGGTTTACGTCCTCACGGCTGCACGGCTCCTGGCCATTCGGACGTAGGCAGGAACCTTCGCTCGATACTCTCGGTAGGCGTCCCCGACGTAATGGATCAGCCGGAGATCCTTCAGGTAGCTGCCGAGGAAGATGTAAACGGTCCAGATTGCGACGAGCAGGGCGCGGTCAATCGTCATGTCGGGCGTGAACCACACCAATCCCAGAAAGCTCATATAGGCGGGGTGGCGAATCAATGAAAACGCACCGCGAGGCTGGAAGGGTCGGCGTGGAATCGGCTTTTGCTGAACCCAATACCACCAGGGGAGCCAGCCCGTATGAAACCCAAATCCGGAGCAACACAGGCTGTAGAACAAGGTTCCCCAACAACTCAAATACAAGATCTGCACAGCCAAGCGCGGCAAACCAGCTAGCTGCCAGATCGCCCTGTCGGCGACTTGCCACTGCGACATTGTGAAGAGAAGGGTCAAGCAGGCGGCCGTACAAAAAAACAGTCCGTAAAACGCCGGTGCAATGAATTGCACAAGCTTCTTTTTCACGCTTGGCAACAGCAGCAGACTGTGAACGATGCCAAATTGGACTGCCAGGAACGCATCCCACGCCAACGCACAATGCCCGGCGCACGGTGGAGATCCCTTCAAAAAGACGTAGTTGTAATAGGAGGTCACGGCGAACAAGACTTGGACAAGAATGCCAACGGTTATGCCTAGGAATCTAAGCATTTTGAAGTGCCTTCGATGTCTGGTGCGGCCTAGAGCGAGGGCAGGGAATATCGGCGACGCACTCCGCGCTCCAAGCGCGACGTCTCGTTCGGTTGCTCTCAGCTCCTGATCGAAAGTTGCGGAAGCTTGAATCGATTTGAAATCTGAGCGTGATGAGCGACGCAAGAAATGTCTGGATCGCGTGGAGGTGAGGCGGGAATGGTCGGAGAAACTGAAATTGGTGTCAATCTCGCGTTGCAGTCAACGTGCCTGCGCGGCGACGGTCCTGCACAGGGTGAAGTCGTGTGCCGAGCGATAGATGTGGATGCACCGCCTCGCCCCACTTATAAAAAAGTTTTAACCTCTTTGCGTTCGGCTTTAGCTTTCGAGTTGGGAGAGTTTTGACTGAATTGCCGAGGCCGCTTGTAGTGTGAATCCCAGTCTCTCCCCGTGAAATGTGCACGAAGCGCTCGCCGCTTGCGGTGCGCCGAAGCCAATGTTGTTGCCATTGCGAGTGACTCCGCGTGGAGCGGTAATTGGTATTCGGACTCAGCGGCCGCGGTGCTACTCTTTCGCCCCCGTGCGGCGGACTCACGTTGCCGCGCCAAGACTGCCTGATCCTGGACTGCTCACGAAGGAGAATCAGAGATGAAGGCGAACCCCCGCCTCGCTGTGTTGCTGGCAATGATTCCGTGTGCTGTCGCGGCGTCGATTGCAATGGTGACCCAAGTCACTTTGGCCGGAGACGATTCCGCTGCGTCGACCGGGGCGACAAATCGGGCGGCGGCGGGGGACGTCGACGTCAGCCGCAGTCGGGTGTACACCTTTGTCGGAAAGACGGGATTCGGACATGAACATGGAGTCACCGGCCGGCTGAAGGCGGGATCGATTCGACTCGGCGCCGACCGAGACGCTGGTCAGCTCGTGTTCGATCTCACGAGTTTCTCCGCGGACACGAGAGAAGCCCGCCGATACGTCGGCCTCGAAGGGGAAACGGACGCCTCGACTCAAGAGCAGGTTACGACGAACATGCTCGGTGCCTATGTGTTAGACACTGAGCACAATCCCACTGCGACGTTTGTGATCAATTCTGCCCTCCCCGTACGAGGAAACCAGCGAGGCGGAGCCAAGAGGTATCAACTCGAAGGCCAATTTACCCTCCACGGCGTGACACGGCCGTTGCGGATTTTTGCCGAAGCGCGCGGAGAGCGGAGCCATTCGGCTTCGAGGGGCCTTCGCCCTTTTGCAGACGGACTACGGCATCAAGCCGTTTTCCAAGGCGCTCGGAGCAGTTGGCGTCACCGACAAACTGAAAATCTACGGTGACATTCTGATCGTCGCCGCTGGAAACTGACCCACTGCCAAGCCGTTCCTACAGGAGTAGGAGGCTATCTGGCACCGACTGTCGCTGGCCCAACTGCCAGAGCTCGACGTCGTTCTGATTGTCGTCGACCGGGGCGATGCCCACGTTCTTCCCGACCTGCGAGACGCCGACGCTCAAGGCGGCACCGGCCGTGCCGGAGTCGACCTGCCGCGTTCCGACAACCTGGCCCGTGCTGGGGGACTGGACGGTCATGCTCGGCAAGCCCGTCGTCGGCAGGTTCACGCTGGCTGCCACGCCGTTGGCCACGATCGGATCGCTGTTGAGGGCGGTGGTTAGCCCCACCGACTCGTGCAGAAACGCCAGGACGCTGGGCGTCGCTTCGAAGGAGTGGAAGACTCCGTTGGCGTCCGAATAGAACCCGGTGATCTGGCCGAAGTCGTTGATCCCGGTGATTTGCGTGACCTCAACGCCATTGTCGAAGGCCTCGCTGGGATCGTCCAGGAACGTGTACTGACCCGTGTGGGTGTTATAAATGAACCCGTGCTGGCTGGTCGTCGAGTCGCCGTAATAGCCCACCGCGATGCCCTCATCGTTGATCCCAAGGATCTGCGAGAAGACGAACGTGGCGCCTGGCTCGCCGGGGACGCTTGGAATGGTCGGGTCAGCGACCGCCGTGCCCGTCAACTCGCCGGAGCGCGCGTCATACTCGTGGGCGATGAAGCCGTGGTCCTGGCCGTCCGTGCCGACGTAGAATCCGACCACCAGGCCAAGATTGTTGATCCCCTGGGCGTTAACGATGTCGGGCCCCGAGGGCGCGTCGAGTTGAATCGCCGTATGGGCGTTGGGCAGGATGAAGCCGGGCGTCTCGTCGCCGTCCGTGTACTGGCCGACGATCTGGCCGAGGTCGTTGATCCCGAAGGCCGTCGCGGCCGAACCGCCCAGCGGGATGAACGTGTGCACGTTGCCGTTTGAGAGAGAGAAGGCATTCCCGTTGCCGTCATTGCCCACCACGGTCCCGAACAGATTGATCCCCAAGGCCATGGCGGTCGTCGACCCGTTGATGTTCAGTTCCTGGACCTTCGGCGACAGGAGCGGATTGACGGTGAAGTTGTGGAGATTCCCGTTGTTATCGATGTCGAACCCGACGACCGTGCCGGAGTTCGAGATCCCGTTCTCGTTGCTGCCGGCGGCGGCGTTGGTCCCCGCGTTGGGCCCGTTGAAGTTGAGGAACTTGTAGCCGCCCGCCGCGGCAGTGCCGAGGACCGTGATGTTCGCCGAAAGCAGCGAACGGTCTTCCAGGACTTCGACGCTCAAGACACAGTCGGAACGCCTGCGAGTGGACTTCATGAGATGTTCCTCCAAAAAGCGGTACGACGAAGGATGGCCCGCCGGCGCCGCCCCAGAGCGGCGAGAATTATAATAACAACCTGCGTAAAGAAACTGTGCCGGGTACGTGAGCACACGGTTAACGACGGACGATTGCGGCATCGACAGCGGTCGGACGCACCGTGAACAACCTTGCTGAATACCTCAACCGCATCGATCGCGTGCCCGCAGTATCGATGAAGCGGGCGAACCCGCCCCTCGCCAAACCAGACACGCTAAGATGAAGGAAGTGACGGACCAGGGTGGAATCGAGCGTATGACGGACACTCACGAACATCAATGTTCGCGATGCGGGAATTCCTGGCAGCACAGCCAGGTCTCGCACGAACGCTATCGTGACCACATCTGTCCGTCGTGCGGCTATCTCGAGCTGATGGTCTTCAAGCCGGACACGCCGCCGATGGGGGCGGCCGACCATCCGCGGGCCGTGGCCAATTTTCTCAAGGTGCTGACTGACTCCGACGAGTCCGCCCGCGCGGCGGCCGCCTGCTCCTTGGGTTACTTGCAGGCGGAACCCGATCGGGCCATTCCCGCGCTGACGCTGGCGGCCATCGGCGATCGCGACACCGCAGTCCGGCAAGCGGCCGCTGACGGCTTGCGCCGCTTCGGCGCCGAAAGGTGCGAGGAAGCGGCCGGCTGCTTATGGCCGGCCATCGCCGCGATCTTCGAGGAACGGAAAACGCCGCGGTAAGGCGCGCCGTGTTTTCCCGTCGCTCGTCCAGTCGATTACGCCGATCGCATGCCAGCCGCGGGCGTCGGCGATACAATCAGTGAATGGCCCGTGGGGGGGCGGCGAATGGCTGCAAGCTCCGCGAAAATAAGCGCGGGGCCTGGGTGTGAGTTCTATGCGAGGTGTCGTGATGAGACTGCAGACGTTGAGCCTGGCCGTGGTGGTTGCCGCCGGTTGCGCTGTCGTGGGATCCGCGCGGGGCGACGGATATCTGACGTCCGTCGGCAGCGGCGACGAGAAAATTCCGGTCGTTGTGGTCCGGGGCACGCCCTACGAGATGGGCAAGCGGCTGGGCGAGCTGACCAAGGCGGACGCCGTCGAGTTCACGCACACGGCCCTCGAGCGGATTCAGGCAAGCGATCCGAAGCGGTTTTCCAACGAGTCGTTGGATGCGGCCTGGAAGGCCATCGCGCCGCACACCGATCCGCGCTTTAAAGAAGAATTGCGGGGCTTGTCCGAGGGGACCGGGCTGTCGCTCGAGGAACTGCATCGCTCACACGCGCTGCCGGTAGTGGCCGACTATGCGTGCAGCAGCATCGCCGCCTGGGGCAGCGCAACCAAGGACGGGCATCTGTATCAGACTCGCAATCTCGACTGGGAGATGAACCTGACGGCCCAGGACCACCCCTGCATCGTCGTCTACGTTCCCAACCACGGCATCCCGCACGCCAGCATGACTTTTGCGGGCTGCATCGGCGCGAATACGGGGATCAACGCGCAGGGGATTGTGCTGTCCGAAATAGGCGATTCGCCCGGCCGCGACTTTCCGTTCGACATCAACGGCGTGCACTTCACGACGCTGTTTCGCACGGTGCTCTACGATGCCGACAACCTGGACAAAGCCGTCGAGATCTTCCAGTCGGCCAAGCGGATCAAGAAGTATCACTTCGTCGTCGGCGACGGTAAGAACGGCAAGGCGGTGAAAATGCTGGCCCACGCCCCGGACTTGATCGTCTGGCGCGACAACGACTCGAAGGATGAACTGGCCCCGCACGTGCTCAAGAACCTCGTCTACCACGACGAAGGTCGCGGTGCGTTTCCGCCGCTGAAGCAGTTGTACGGCAAGATCGGCGCTCCGGAGCTGATTGACGTCGCCTGTAAGATTCCCATCAAAGGGGCGAACGTGCTCGACGTGATTTACGACGCGACGGCTCTGGAATTCTGGGTGTCGTACGCGAAGAAAGACGTCGAGGCGTACAAGCGGCCCTTCGTGCACGTCAAGTTGAAGGATTACCTCAACTAGTGCGCGGGTGTTCCGGTCGGGCTCGGTGACTGCGCTTTCGGCAGGGTTTTGGCGGCGGCCAGATCTCGCTCCGCGTTCTGAAACTTGAGCAGTTGCGTCTTGAGCTCGTTGGTCAACTGGACCTGGCGCCATGGCGGTAACCTCTGGACGCGGACCAGGGCCTCTCGCTCGAGCCGAACGGCTTCCATCGGATTACCGAGTTGATAATGGGCCTCGGCCGCCGTATCGATGTATCCCGGCTGGCGGCGAATCGCCAGGGCCTTGGTGACTAATTCCAGCGCGCGCGGGGGGTCTTTTGCGCCGTTTTGGTCCGGAAATAAGTAACTCCACGCGAGCGCGTTGAGCGTGTCCGCGTGGTGGTCGCTCGATTCGTCGTCGGAGCATACCAACGCCAGCTCGAGTGCCAGGCGGGCCGTGCGATAGTGCTGTACCCCCAACTCATCAATGCCGCGCGCCTGAATGGTTGCGACCCAGGCCTCCGGCGACACCCAAACGTCGCGCCGCCGCTCGCCGCCCTCGGACGTTTTGGCAAAAGCAACCTGCGAGGCTTCGCGGAAGAAATAGCCGCAGAAGAACGTCGCCAGGCAGCAGATTGCAAAGCCCTCGATCGTTGCCCAGGGTCGACGCCACCGCGGCGGCCCGGACTTCGGCGATGCCGTCACGAACGGTTTGCCACCGGCGAAATCGTTCGCATCGTCAGAACGGGATATCGCGAGGGTCGACGGCGCTGGCCAGGACGCGACTGGCGCGGGCCGACTCGCGAGGGAAGACGGCGGGGATGATGGTTGGACAGATTCGGCACTTTTCTCTGTCGCTGCCACGTCGACTTGCTCGGGCAGGCGCTGGAGAATTCGCTGGGCCAGTTGCTCTCGCTGTTCCGCGGGCAGGTCCCTGAGCCGGACGGCAATTTGCTCGATCGACGCAGCCGCCGCGCGGGTCTGATCGTCCTCCCCCGGAACGGCCGCATAACGCACGCGATTGTAAGCGGCGGAGATCTCGGCGGCCGCCGAAGCGTCCAATAGGCCCTCGGCCGACAGGGCGATCAGGTACTCGGCCAATAGGATATTCGTCGGTCGCGCCAGTCCGAGCGATTCCAGTTCAAGTCAGCGCCCGATCCAACGCATTGTCAGCCACCTGTGTGGACGCC
Organism: uncultured Planctomycetaceae bacterium; assembly: GCA_963800135.1. Classification (GTDB taxonomy): domain Bacteria; phylum Planctomycetota; class Planctomycetia; order Planctomycetales; family Planctomycetaceae; genus DASPSM01. The sequence continues at coordinate 51,677 of CAWCZR010000010.1, forward strand.
ATCGCGAGCCCTCGACAGGAGTGTAAATCGAACCCCATTGCAGTCTGGCCGCGGGCGGCGATTGAAGCAAGTCGCAACTTGGGCGACGTGATGCTGGGCCCTGCGGTGCAGAATGTCGATGGCGGCGACATAATCGAGTTGTCGGTGGTATTGACCGACTGCTCTCCATATCAAACCGTCGCCGTCAAACCGTTGACGGCAATTCCGGTGCTTCCCGGCAAGGACGAAAGAAATGTCTCTCACCCAGCTCGACGACATCTCGGCTCTGGTCGTGATCGACTTGCAGAAAGGGATCGTCGGCGTTCCCACGGCCCACCCGGCCGACGAGATCGTGGCCCGGGCTGCGCGTCTCGCGCAGGCGTTCCGCGAGCACGGATTGCCGGTGGTGCTCGTGAATGTGTCGGGCCGAGCGCCGGGCGCACCGAGAGCGAAGCGCCGAAACTAGCTTTCACAGCCGATTGGTCCGAGCTGGTTCCCGAACTGGCCGCCGTTCCCACGGATCTGCGGATCACCAAGCAACGCTTCGGGGCGTTCTTGGGTACGTCGTTGGACGCCGACTTGCGAAAGCGCGGCGTCACGCAGATCGTGCTGGCCGGAATCTCCACGAGCATCGGCGTCGAATCGACGGCCCGCGGCGCGTACGACCTGGGCTACAACGTGACACTTGTCGTCGACGCAATGACCGACCGCAGTCCCGAGATGCACCGTCACAGTATCGAAAAAGTCTTCCCGCGACTTGGGGAGACAGGCACGACCGACGAGTTGCTTCGGCTGCTCGAGACGCGACGGGCCGCAGCCGCCAACTGATGCGACGAATTTCGTGGCGAACGAGGCCGCGCAGACATAAACTGGCCACGAGGTCGGGCACGAGAAAAAATTCGCGGAGAACACCTGATGTCGGTCACCACGGCCAAACCGGTCAACACAGCCAAGGTCGCCTGTCGGCGCCCGCTGAAATTTGCCTCGTACGACGAGTTGCTGGCGGACCTCGATCGGCTCACCTCCGGTCCGATCCAGGCGCTGGGCAACTGGTCGCCGGGGCAAAACTTTCGCCACCTGGCCGTCGTCTACAATTCGTCGATCGACGGGTTTTCGATGACATTCCCGCCGCACATCCGCCTCGTCGCAAAGCTGTTCCGCAAGAAACTGCTGACAATGCAAATGCCCCCCGGCTTGAAACTGCCCGCCTCGGGCCGAATGACCCTGCTGCCGCCTCCCACCCCCACTGACGCAGGCGCCGTCCAATTGCGCGAAGCCGTGGCGCGACTGCAGCGCGAGCCCAAGCGGGCCAACCATCCCGTGTTCGGCCCGTTGACCCGTGACGAGTGGGATCGAGTCCACCTGACACACGCCAGCCTGCACTTGAGCTTCCTCGTTCCGCAGTGAACCGCGACAAACTTCGTGTGACGTCCCGTTCGATGAATACAACGCGCGTTGTGGGCTCCCACTTTTCAAAGAAGCCACGACCGAGAAGCCGAACGCAATCGACCTCGGACGCGTGCAGCGTCAGCAAGAGTCGTCTCGACTCAAAGAGGGAATAAAGAGAGAACGATGACCACACAGGGAACGACGACCACTCAGCGAGTGTTTTCCGCGGCGCCGTGGGAGAAGAAAGTCGGCTATTGCCGGGCGATCAAGGCGGGCAACCTGATTTTTGTCACCGGCACCGCGGCAGTGGACGACAACGGCAAGACGTTTGAACCGGGGAATGCCTACGGCCAGGCCAAGCGGTGCCTGTTGTTGATCGAACGGGCACTGACGGGCCTTGGGGCCGACCTGTCATCGGTCGTCCGCACGCGGATGTTCGTCACCGACATCTCGCGCTGGCAGGAGTTCGGCCGGGCCCACGGCGAAGCGTTTCAGGACTTTCCGCCGGCGACGACGATGGTCGAAGTCAAATCGCTAATCGAGCCCGACATGCTGATCGAAATCGAGGCCGACGCCGTCGTCTCGCGCAACGAAACCTGACCGGAGAGGCGGAGGCGATGGACCTTCTCGATCGGCTCATCAGACACGACATTTGGACGACGCGGCAGCTCTTGGAGATTTGCCGCGGTCTCACCGACGAACAGCTCGATCGTCCGATCGACATCGGTCCCAAGACCGTGCGGCTCACGCTGCGGCACATCATCTACAACATCGAGGCCTGGTCCGACCTGATGGCGGGCCGGCCGACGCGGAAGAACCCGCCGCTCGAGGAGGCGTCGATTGTTACGCTCTGCGAGCGGCTCGACGTGGCGGCCGTCGAGTTTAACCGGATCGCGCGGGACGTGGCCGACCGCGGAGCCTGGGACGAGAAGTGGCTCAATCGCCAAAGCGCCCCGCCCCAGGAGCTGTCTTACGGCGGGACTATCGCTCACGTCATAACGCACAGCATGCACCACCGGGCACAGCTGCTCTATATGCTGCGGCTACTGGGTGTTGAAGACCGGCCGGAGGGCGACGTGCTGAGTTGGGAAGAATGGCGGTCGTCCGCAAAATAACGGCCCACAAATAGCCGCACCAATTGGGAACTGTGAAACGACCCTGTGCCGGACCAGTGTCGTGATTTTTCGCGACAGTCAACAAAAAACTCCCGGCGGAAGGTGTCTCCCGCCGGGAGGATTCGGAAAACAGCCGGCTGTTACTTCTGCTTCGCGCTGCAGCACGCTTTCTTGTCGCTGCAGCACTTCTCTCCAGACTGACAACACGCCGCCTTCGCGTCGGTTGAGCAGCACGCCAACTTGGCGTCACAGCACGCCAGCTTGGCTTTGCAGCAGTCGGCGACTTGCGCGACGGTCTTCCCCTTCGATTTCATCGCACAACAGCAGCAGGTCTTGACCGCGGCGGTCGCGACCGTCCCCTTCAGGATTGCCGGGTGCGCGGCCATGCAGCAGGCTTTGCCTTCCGCACAGCACTTTCCCCCTTTCTGGCAGCAGGCGGGCTTAGTCCCGCTCTGGCAGCAGGGCAAGTTTTGCTGACAACAGGCCAGCTTGGCGGCGCAACAATCGAGCGGCTTTTGCTCGGCCGTGACTCCGGGAATCACCAGTCCGAGGCCAAGGATCGCGCTCACAAACAAATTGACAAGCATGGGAATTCTCTCCTGTAAAAGAGCGTTGGAAATCCGCTTTCCCTGCGCGAGAACGCGCGCAGTTCAACATCCGGTGGACGTCAGGACGTGCGCCCGGCCAAAACGCCGGCGCACGGAGCGAATCAACAGCGCCAAACGCACTGGAGAAGATGCAAGGGCGGCCCCTCACCCACGAGCCAGTCCGACGGAGTGCCGTCGCAGACCGAGGGAAGAACAGGCAGCAGCTCACAGACTGGAATCGGCAGGACTACCGTCGGCGCGACCGACTGCTGCACGCGCTTGGCTTGCAACGCCGCATCACGCTGACAGCAGCATCGCACGCTCGGCCGACCCGGAACGCCGCCGCAATCAGCCGTCTTTCGTGCGACGCGTCGCTGGCAGCACGACCGCTGGCAACAAGCCCGCTTGGGCTGAGCGGCTTGGTTTTGATCGGAACGGTGCTGATTGGCCTGGGACTGTTCGCCGAAAACACTGCTGCAGCACCAGCCGGCCGGCAGAACCATGCCGACGGTGGAAACGAGCAACAGCACTCGAAACAGCCAGAGCTTCATACGCCCGACATTATAGCGGACAAAAATGGGCCGGACCACAGGTCTTTGCAGTCCGGCCCACCCGCTGTGAATTTTTGAGCGACAAACCGACGCGACAATTCGCCAAGCTCGGCTCTGGAAGATGCAACGGCCCCGCCGCTGATCAGTCGACGGTCCATAAAGTCACGGAGTCGAAATCCTTAATGTAAATGCGATTTCCCGCGGCGATCGGGTAGGCGTAAGTTCCCTCATCGGCGACTTTGTAGCTGGCGATTTTTTTAAATTTCTCAGCGGGCTCAAAGACGATCAGCTGCCCGTTCGTGGGCAGCGCGAGCAGGACGGTGCCGACGTCGACGACCGACCCGTACCCGCGATCGCCGCGGACGCGTTCGGCCGCCCAGGCCGGCTTGCCCGTTTCGGCGTTGATGCAGAACAGGAAGTTGCGGCTCGAAATCCCGAACAGCAAGCCGTTCTTGAGAACCGGCGTGTCGAATTGCACGGACAGCTGCGGGTTCGCCCAAAGCTCTTTCGCCGCGTACGAATCTCCTTGTTTTTCGATCTTGAGCGCCTTGATGCCGCGGAGTGAGCCCGAAATGTAGACGGTATTCCCGCTCACGATGGGAGTGGCGGCGTTGTAACCCATTCCGCTCACGGCAAACGGCGTCTGCCAGAGGAGCTTTCCGTCGGCGAGCCCGACGCCCACGAGACTCTTGGCCGTCAGCGCCACAACCATTTTGACGCCGTCGACCGTCAGCAGATCGGGCGAGGCATAGGCCGTGCCATCGCCGGGCCAGTTCCATTTCTCGCCGCCGCTGGCGAGGTCGTACGCCACGATGCCGCCCTTGTTCTCCCCACCCAACTGCACGATGCACAGCCCCTCCACGATGATCGGCGAGCACGAAGTGAAGAACCGGGGCGGCTTTTCTGCAGAGTCCGTTTTGCGCCAGAGAACTTTCCCGCTCGTGGCATCAAAGCAGGACAGAGTTCCCTGCACGCCCAAGGTCAAGACTTTTCCGTCGGCCACTGTCGGCGAGCTGCGCGGTCCCGGGAACTTAGCGGCTGGCCCGCTCGGCGCCTTCGCGGCCTGTTTGTCGGCCCACAGCTCATTACCGGTCATGGCGTCGAGGCAAGAGGCGACTTCATCGTCACCGCGGCGAGCAAAGACATAGAGCTTGTCGCCGACTAGGGCAGGCGTGGCGACTCCGTCACCGACCGTCACTTTCCACTTTTTCGTGAGTGTCTTGGGCCAGGTCGCCGGCGCCTTGAAGCCGGTGGCGATCGCATCCCGGTTGGGACCGCGCCATTGAGGCCAGTCCTGCGCCAATCCCTGGCTCGCGCCGCACAAGGCCAGGCAGCCGACAACAATTCCCACCCGCCGAATTGCGCTCGTCATAGCGGCTTCCTCCAAGCTGGTTCGATTGTGTTCTGTTCGACGAACGAGAAACTGCGATGTCCCCGTTCACCGAAGCCAATTGCCTGCGGCACTCCGCTGAGTCTATCGCGGCACCGAGGGGAATCAATTGCGCAACCGACGGAATCAATCGCACCTGAAGCAGTATTAACCGGCGACGTGTCCCGCCTGCGCGGCAGCCGCCGTCGCGGGGAGGTCGCCGAGGATTCCGCAATCCCACCAACTAGCGCCCTTGATTTCATCGTTGCGCCGGTTTTCATCGTTGCGCTGATCGTCGCACGGAGGGAATCGCCGGACTCGGGTGCAGTCTCACGAAGTAGCGTTTGTCCGACATCCGACAAATGAAGTGTCGCTGCAGAAAATCCTTACCTTTCGCGATGTAACGACCATTCGCGCGCGACGTGTCCTCGCCAGGAAATTCCTCATGAACGTGCGACGAACGTTCCATACCGTCTGCGCGACCGCCATGACGGCGGGCGCGTCGTTGCTCCTCCCGGCTCTGGTCTCGGCCCAGGACAACGCGGCGCAGGTCGCGCAGCCCGGCGCCTCTTATGGTTCGTACGCGCCCAAGAATCCTCTGGCCGTTCGTGGTCCCCGCATTGGCCCTTCCACCACGCCGGCTACCGCGCGACGAATCCCACTTGGCGGCCGCTGCAACCGTGCGACTGGGGCTACGGCCCGTACGGACCTCGCAACAACCTGAACTCCAGCCAGCGCAGCCCGTCTGGGATGACCTGGTGGTGAGCCGCTATTGTGCTGACCGCCGCTAAGCGGTGGCCCGCCGAGCGCCGAATTGCAAGTGGGCCAGAAACGGAAACGGGCGCTTTGCCAGGTTCTCGGTTTGATGCCGAAATCAGCCCGACATGAGAACGTCGGGCAGCCGGTGGTAAAGCAGCTTAAAGAACACGGTGCCGAGGATTCCGCCGGGAATGCTCGCCACGTTGGCCAGAATGTGGCAGAGGATGGCCGGCCAGAGGCTTCGCGTCCGAGCGCGTAGCACCGCGCAACCCCAGCCCGCGAAGAACGTGCCCGCGACCAGCGTGCCGCCCCCTTTGATGCCCATGGGCGACCAGATCAGCGGCACATGCATGCCCGCGAAGACCAGGGTCGACGCAACGATCGACGGCGCGAACGGCGACCGAGCGGTCGCCTCGTCACGCTCGGCGATCCACGATTGGACCAGGCCGCGGACGTAAATCTCTTCGGAGATGCTGCTCAGCATCCAGATGCACAGCACAATCTCCAGAAAATTCATCTTCGCCGCGAGCGGGTGCTTTACCCCCAGGAAGAGCATCACGACCGTAGCCGACATCATGGCAAGCGCGGCCACCGAGACCCACGGGGCATAGGATCGGTTCCACCACGGTGCTTTGCGCCAACCCATCTCGCTGAGCTGTCGACCAAGAGCCAGCCATGCCACGACGGCCACGACAATCATCGTCGTCTTGAGCACGATCTGCGAAATGACGGGCGACGCAGCCCATTCCGGTTTGAGCACCGCTTTCAGCGAATAGGCGATGCCGAGGAACAGCAGCAGACCAACCACGAAGCCGACGACGGCCCGGACCCAGAGATTCCGCATGAGATCAGTTTTCTCCGCTTGAATTCAAATACAAATGAGGGAGAGTGGTCACTCGGACGCAGACGTCATTTCGCACACAGTTCTCGCAAAGCCGCGAGCAGGATCGGCGCCCCCTCGGGCAGTTCGCTACGGATCAGGCTCGCCGTCTGATCGGTGGCCATTCGAGGCAGCCGAGGGTAATGAAAGCGAACATCGGGATGGGACTTGGCCAAAAACTGGCAGAGCGTTTCGGCCGCTGCCTTGGCGGCCGCATACTCGCCCAGATTGAGCGGCAGTTCGTGGACATAGACTGACGAGGGGTAAAGGACCCGCGTCAGGTCCGATCCCGAGCCGCGGACGGCGGCAAACGCCTCGCCAAAGCCGGCGACGTAATACGCCGCGAAGTCCTGAAAACGGGCGATGCTAAAACGACGATCGGCCGACGATGCAATATAAGGTGTCGCGAAGTAAGCGAGCAGCGTCGGCCGCCAATCGCCCAACAGGGTTGGAAGCCGCTCGGCATCCGTCCGCACGTCGTAGGCAAAGGACCGGGCGTCCGCCCCCGCCGTAACGAGTTCCGTCGCCACCCGCTGCGCATCGGTCGCGCCTTGGTGATAGGTAAACCGGACGTCGGCTCCGCCGGCGGCGAGCAGCTTGACGGTCAGTTCGCCCAACCCTCTCGAGCCGCCGATCACGAGCGCTCGCTCGCCCCGAAATTCGTGGGGCCCAACCAGGGCTCGCACTCCGGCGAACGGCGGTTGCGACTGCGGTTCGGGACGCACGAACGCCGTCACGGTCCCCGCGAGCCCGGGAGCGTCCAGCCGCAACTCCAATCGTGAAACGCGCTCGTCGAAATCTTCGGTTCGATAGCTGAGGACGGCGCAATCCGCCGACGGCGATTGATTGTCGCGCAACTCGAGCCCGGCCAAGACGGAGTTTCGGCCGGGCGCCTCCATGCCGACCACGCGTGTGGCCGCCAACAGCGTCGCGATCTGTTCGGCCGGCAGTGCCCGCGCCACGTGGGGAAAGAGTCGAGCGGCGAGCGCGGGCTCCAAGCAAAGGGGCAGTTGTCCGGCCGCCGACTGCAGCTCGACTGAGGTCGGTTCGCGACACGCTTCCCGCGGCGGATTCCGGGTCAAAATCTGGGGCGCGATCGGCGTACGGACGCTTGCTCCTGTTTCGTACGTCACGTTCGCGGTCAGCAGCGAGACTCCGTCGGCTATGACTTCGAACCGCACGTTCGCGGCATCTTTGCTCTCCACAGCCAGCTCGACGCCGACGTTGAGCGCGATCGTATTGCGGAACCGGACCTTCAAACGTGCGAGCCGAGTCGGAGCCGAGTTTTCCCCCAGCCAGCCATCGAGGGCCCACAAGAGCGCGTGCATCCCGTGGACAACCGGCTGCCCAAATAAAAAGCGACGCGCGGCGATCGGATCGAGGTGAATGGGATTGTAATCGCCCGAGAGCCGGGCGAAGGCGAGCTGATCGTCGGTGGAAAAAGATCGGGTTCGCAGTGCCATCGATCCGGGTGAGAGAGATTCAACGACGGCGACGAAACAAGTGTCGTCAGAACCACTGCGTCGCGGGTTGCTAATCGGACCGCACGTGAGAGGACGTCTGGGTTTGGTCCGGGCTTCGGCCCAATTCTCCCCCGAAAACCAACCGAACACAATCACCGTCGTCACCGGCCGCACAAGGCAGCCGATAGTGTCGACCGCGTCCGGTTTGGTTCCGCAGCTCCCGGCCGCTGGAAGGTTACGGCGGATCCATGTTTATCCCGTCCAATTGACGATTTTTCCCAGTTTCACTACAAGCCCTCCGCGCTGAGTTGGGCCATCGGCGCCGCGGGCTGTCGGCGGTCTTCGGCCCGCTTCGTGGCCAGGATTCTTGCTTGTCGGATCTCGGGATCTCTCAAGTGACAGCAGCCCACTCTTGGCCGTTGACTCAGGCCTCTCCGTTTGCCGGGCAGCCTCCGATTCCCGTCGAGCTGGAAACCGTCGATTGCCTGCTCTGTGGCGGCTCCGATCATGAAACGATCGTCATCACTCACGATCGGCTCACGCGGATCGGCGGCAACTTTCGCGTCGTCCGCTGCCGCAATTGCCAGTTGGCATTCACGAACCCACGGCCCACCGAGCGCGACCGCGGGCTGTTTTACCCGCCGACTATGCGCCGCATTTGAAGCCTGCGGCAAGCGCCGGCCCACTGGCGGGCTGGCGACAAAAACTGGAGTACGCCGCGCTGCGGCACCGTTTTGGCTACCCGTCCGCGCGCCCCGACGCGGCAACGCGGCTGCAGTCGCTTGTATCGCGGGCCGTGTTTCGACGCCGGCGCGACCGTCAACACTGGGTGCCGTTTCGCGCACCGGGCCGGCTGCTCGACTTTGGCTGCGGCGCCGACGATTTCTTGGATCAGATGCGCGATTACGGCTGGCGAGTTGAAGGGATCGACTTGTTCCCGCAGGTCGTCGAGGCCGTCCGACGCAAACCGGGCATGCGGGCCCACCTGGGCACCTTGCCGCATCCCGACATCAAGCCGGGCACGTTCGACGCGATCACCATGCGGCACTCGCTGGAGCACGTCCCATTTCCCAAAAAGGTCCTGCAAGCGGCGGCCGATGCACTCCGCAGCGGAGGCGTGCTCGTTGTCGGCGTGCCGAATTTCGACTCTTGGTCGTTTCAACACTTCCAGCAGAACTGGACCGGCCTCGCCCTGCCGCGCCACCTCACGCACTTCACCCCGACAACGTTGTGTCGGATGGCCGAGGCCGTGGGCTTCCGCACACTGGCGATCGAGCAGATTGGCCGCGATGGGCGGATCCGGAAGTCGGCCCGCATCGCCGCGGCCGCCGGCGCACCCAGCCTGCTGCGTCGAAAGCTGCCGGCCGGACTCGTCGCCCGCTGGACCGAGTTGACCAATCAGGCCGACAGCCTGCGGCTGATCGCGGAAAAGATCTGAGGCAGCGGCTGGATCGGTCCAGCCGCTGCCACAAGAATCCACGCCGGTATTTTGACCGTGCCCTTAGCGATCGACGGGCAGCGGCAGATCCTTCGGCGAGACGTCCTTGACAGTCAGATCGCCGAACACCGCCCGATAGTTTCCGGTGCTCTTCGATTTGTACCAGCAGACGATGCGATCGCCGGATCCCAGTTTCACGCCGACGCCCACGTAGCGAAAACTTCCGTCGACGGCGTTCTCCTTCATGAACCGCTCGACCGGCACGTCCCGATCCCAGGTGTTCGCGTACTTAACGAAGAGATCGTACATCTCTTGCTCCGCCTGCGTCCGATCGGCGCGTTTCTTTCTGGCGATTTCCGACCAATGCGTCGGCTGGTAACCCATGCGCGGCTTGAGCCCGGAAGGAAACTGCCCCTTGTTGACGCGAGCGACGGCCCCCAGCCATTCGATGATCTCCTCTTCCGTGCGCGCCGGCGGAGGCACCTCCTTGACAAATTCGTAGCCAACAGGAGGCGTCAGGCTGAACACGTCCGCGTCGAGCTTGGCGTCAAAGACGATGTCGGACCAGATTGTCCCCACCGCTTTGCCCATTGAAGGTTCGGCCTCAGCCGGATGACCGCGGTCGGGATCGGTTTGGGGATCGAAGACGTCGGATCCGATGTCGGCGTATCGCACGAGTTGCTTGGACTGAGCATCGATCCAGTATTCGTGGCTGCGGGCGGTCTCGCCGCTCCCGTGAACGCGAACAACATTGACGGTCTTGCCGTTCACGCTCCGCTGCCCCGCCAGCTCCAGCGGCGACGCCTTGAGCGCGTCCGCAATGCCGTCGAAGGGGCTGCGCCCGAGGGGATCAATGCGCATCTGATACTCGACGGGCCCTTTGGTCACCTTTTTGTCTTTCAGGTCGAAGTCCAACGTCTCTCCGCTCCGGAAATCGGCGATGTAAACCCAGCGCGGTTTTCCGTCCGCGTCAAATTGCGTGGCCCGAAACAGGCCGGGACGCCGAAACGCGCGTTCGGAACGCGTGGCTTCCAACCACGACCTCTTGCCGTCACGGCTCGTCCGCCGCGTGTAAAAGGTGCTGGTCCACGTGATTGTTTGTGCGTCGTCGATCTTCTTGACCGTCTGGGCAAAAGCAAAAGTCTCCTTTGCGGGAATGAGGAACCAGATCGCGCACGCGCACGCCGCCGCGGCCAACATCACCCTTGCGGTTCGCACAATGATTCTCCTTCTTCTGCGCTGGAATTCGGACACCACGGGATTGAGATAAGCGACCGCTTCCGCATGTCGGGCCTGCCAGGCGTCGAAGTCCGGCTGGCCGGCCGACCCCAAAGCGGAGCGGAGTTTCTGGTCCAATGCTGCGTCAGGCGTTTCGTCGGTCATGAGTTCGCTCTGTTTCTTCGTCGCCGGAAAGATCCTGGGCCAACGCCCGTCGCGCCCGCTGCAGCCGGCCATGCACCGACTGCGGCGAAACTCCCAGCGATTGCGCAATCGCCTCGTAGGAAAGACCAGAAGTAGTGGAGCAGGACCACCTCGCGCACGGCAGGCGGCAGACGCTCGACCGCCTGTCGCACTCGTCCCTGGGAATCGTCGGTTGCCTCTAAGGGCGCACGCAGCTGCAGGTCTTCGATCGGCTTGTAATTGCTCCGAGACCGGGCCAGACGGCCGGCCGTTCGTCGAGAAATCGTTCCCAGCCACTCGGGGAACCGTCGCCGGTCCTTGAGCAGCGCCAGTTCTCGACAGGCAACGGCAAAGGCCTCTTGAGCCGCGTCCTCGGCCAGGTGCACGTCGGACAGCCGGCCCTGCGCGATGCCGACCGCCATTCGGTAGTGACGTTCGTATAACTCGCGAAAAGCGCCGATCTCGCCGCGACAAGCCGCTTCGACCAGCTCCGCATCGGTGCGTTCCAAGGCGTCGCAGCCCCTTGTTGCAAGTTGGCGTTCGTCCGCTGTCAGTGAGTTAGTGGGCCCAAGAGTTCAAAATGAGCGCCTGCCGCATGCGGATTTGCGAGAGACCGGGGACCGGATCCGATTCCCTCGTTCTGAAGACAGGCCCTCGGGCGAGCGCGGGACGCCAAAAATCTGATGAGAGACCAGTTTACGTCCGAACCGCTCGCGACACCTGTCTCCCCGGGCTAACTCGCTGCCGGCGTCGAGGTGGCGTAGTCCGAGCGTGCCCGTCTCATCGAGACGCCGGCCACGCGCCCAAAGCGATCTCAGCCACGCGCTCGAGTTGTTGCGCGCGTGGCCCCGCTAGCGGCCTGCACCGATATGCCGTGCAGCATGGTGGCGACGAACCGCGCGAGGTCGGCCGGCTGGGCGTCCGCAGGCAGATCGCCCTCGGCCGCCGCCCGCTCGAATCGTTCGCGGAGCGCGACAACGAGCGCATCGCGGCGGGCGGACATTTCGCGTCGCAGGCAATCGGCCGTTTCACCGCAGGCCAGTGCCCCCTGCACCAGGAAGCAGCCGCGCGGATTGCGGGAGTCGGTGACGAGTTCGATGCTTTCCCGATAGAGCCGCTCGACCACGCGGCGAGCCGTCGGCTCCTCGACCGCCTCGCGAATGGCGGCGGCCGGCCCGTCGACATAACGATCGATGGCCTTGCGAAAGAGGGCTTCCTTATTGCCGAAGGCCGCGTACAGGCTGGGCCGGCTGATCCGCATGGCCTTGGTAAGGGCTGGCAGCGACGCCCCTTCGTAACCGCGGCGCCAAAAGACCTGCAGGGCGCGGTCCAGCGCTTTGTCGATGTCGAATTCTCGGGGTCGCCCGCTCGGCACGTGAAGTTGTTCTTTCTGTACCGAATAGTACACTAATTGACTTGACGGATCAATCTGGCTCGCGTATTTTTGTATCGTTCAGTATAGAATCGGTGGGGCCCAAACGGGACCGCCAATCGCAACCAGCGGGTTTTTGACAGGAGTCTCAGCCATGTCGCAGAAACTTGCGGAAAAAGTGGCCGTCGTCACGGGAGCGTCGAAGGGAATCGGGGCGGAGATCGCCCGCCAGCTCGCGGCCGACGGGGCCGCGGTCGTCGTCAATTACGCTTCGAGCAAAGCCGGGGCCGACCGCGTCGTCGCCGACATCACCGGCAAAGGGGGCAAGGCCGTGGCCGTCCAGGCCGACATGTCGAAAGAGGCCGACATCCCCCGCCTGTTCGCGGAGACGAAAAAAAACTTCGACAAGCTCGACGTCCTCGTGAACAACGCCGGCGTCTACGAATTCATTCCGCTGGAGAAGATTACGGCCGATGCGTTCCACAAGATGTTCAACCTCAACGTGCTCGGCCTGATTCTCGCCACGCAAGAGGCGGTGAAGCTGTTCGGGTCGGCCGGGGGCAGCATCGTCAACATCAGCTCGGTCGCTTCCACGGCCGCGCTTCCCACCGCGTCGGTCTATAGCGCGACCAAAGCGGCCGTCGACGCTGTCACGCGGTCGCTGGCGCAGGAGTTGGGTCCGCGGAAAATCCGCGTCAACTCGATCAACCCCGGCATGATCGAAACCGAAGGCCTTCACTCGGCAGGCATTGCCGAAAGCGATTTCCGCAAACAAACTGAAACTCAGACGCCGCTGGGCCGCATCGGCAAGCCGCAGAGACATCGCTCCGATGGCCGCATTCCTGGCCTCGTCCGACTCGTCGTGGATCACCGGCGAATCGTTCTACATCAGCGGCGGCGTGCGGTAATCGCCCCGGCGTTGCACATCCCTCCATCTCGTGACGGCCGATCGGCGGACGCGCTTCCGCTAGTCGGCCGTCGCGTCGTTCACTCCGCGCGAGGCGGCGCAGGCAGAATCCGCTCGACGGCCTCGATAATCTTGCCGATGGTAATCGGACGGATCAGCAGCATTTCGACCTGGTCGGCAATCGGCTCCCATTGATCCCGGTTGATCGAACCGATAACCAGGACCAGCGGGATGCCGGGGACTAGCGTCAGCAGGTAACGCACCGCTTGCGGCGTGGCCTCCGGATCCTCATGCGCGTCGAGCAACACCAACCGCGGCTCGACCGAGTGCTGCAGCAGCCGGCCCAGCGCCAGTGCCATCCCCGGCACCGGCAGCGCCTCGTAGCCGGCCTCGAGCAGCTCGCCATACAGCAGCCGTCGCTCACCCAGGTCGGCAATCAGCAGCACGTCGCGGCGTGGTGACTCTCCGACCAAAATCATCTCCTCGGGTGGACGCGATGGCGGCAGAGGGCGAGTCAAACCGGTAATTCACCGGCTGGTCAAGCCGGTATTTCAGCTAAGATCGGCGGTCGTTGGTCGAAGTCTGTTGAGCGTTACGCGCCCCCCGTTTTCCAGCACAAAGACCCTCGGTCGAGCACCATGAACGAGACGAGCGGAGCCGAATCCGCGCCGAAACCAACACCAACGGCGGAGATGCGCCAGGGCCGTGTGACCTTCAAAGGTGTCCGCGCAGTCCTCATCTTAATTGCCCTCGTCGTGGCGACCGGCGTGCTGGTCTATCGGTCGTCCCCCCGAGTCAGTGTCCTCATCTCGGCCGGGCTCTGGGTGGCGATGGATGTCTACTGGAGCATTGCCGAAACCAAGCGGCACCAAACCAAGTCGCAGGAATCGGCCGAGTCCCGCCGTCGTCACGGCCTGCTGACGATGACGGCCTTGTTGCTGCTGTTTGTCCCGATTCCAGGGCTGATCGGGCAATTCGTTCCCGACACGCTCACGACGGCCCTCGTCGGACTGGGCATCCAGATCGGCTTCAACCTGTTCTACTTTTACGCCCGCTTCTACCTGGGGAAACTTTGGAGCGGGGCGATCACGATCATGAGCGGTCACGAGCTGATCCAGACCGGCCCGTATCGCTTCCTCCGCCACCCAATGTACACGGGAATGCTCGGCATGGCCGCGGGGACGGCCATCGTCTCGGGGCAATATCACGCCGTGCTGGGCGTCGCCCTATTCGTGCTGGCCTACGCCCGCAAGATCCGCATGGAAGATCGCGTGTTGGCGGCGGAATTCGGCGAGCCTTATTCCATTTATCGCCAGCGGACGGCTGCGCTGATCCCCTGGATCTTGTGACTTCGGTCTAGTCGACATTTTGCATCCGCGCCGTCTGAGCGCGAGGTGAGCTGCACCGAGCGATGATGGAATCAGTTGTGGCGTTCACTTTCCCAAGCCGACAGCTCCGCTGTCGTTCCGGGACCGACGGCAAAGCCGTCGGCTTGGGAAAAGTGTGCGTCGCTTTGTCGTCCAAAGCCCTACGTTCAACCAACATCGAATTACTGGCTCACGCTCGCCGATGCAAAATGCTGTTGTGACCGCAGTGTGACTCGGTCGCGACCCGCTAGAGACGGTCGCCGCCGACCGCTGGTGCTGTTCGGAGCGATTTTTTTGATTTCCCGCTTGATCTTCCGCGGCCGACTTGCAAATATATCCATGTTGGTTATATCAACTCCGGATGTACTGGCATGGATGGAGGCGCGAAGGACGACCCGGGGATCACGGCCCTGCTGCCGTTGACCCCCGCCGTTTTCCACATCCTGCTCGCCCTGGCGGACGGCGAGCGGCACGGCTACGGGGTCATGCTGGAGGTCGATCGGATCACGTCGGGCCAATTGCGGCTCGGGCCGGGGACACTCTACCGGTCGATCCAACGGATGCTCGTCGACGGCTTGATCGTCGAACGCAAGGAGGCCGTCGATCCGGACGTCGACGACGAACGGCGGCGCTATTATCGCCTGACCAAGATCGGCCTCGAGGTAGCCCGAGCCGAAGCCCAGCGGTTGGACACGCTGGTCAAGGCGTCCCGCCAGCGCGGCTTATTAAAGAAGACGGCACCCAAGTCGCGGGGAACCCGATCCTGACAGCACGCAGTCGATCAAACTGACAAACAAACCACAATGAGGAGGCACGGCAGATGACCGGCACAGTGACGCAAAACGTCGACGACTTCCACACCATCACGCCGCACCTGGTCGTCCGCGACGCGCCGCGGGCGATCGAGTTTTACACCCGCGCGTTCGGCGCGGCGGAGCTGTATCGCAACCTGGCGCCCGACGGCAAATCGGTGATGCATGCGGAACTGATGCTTGGTAACTCACGGTTCCTGCTTCACGACGAATTCCCCGAGCGAAAGCTGCTCTCGCCGCTGGCGTACGCGGGAACGAGCGTGACGCTGCACCTCTACGTCGACGACGTCGATACGGTGTTTCAAGCGGCGGTCGACGCCGGGGCCGAGGTCGTGATGCCCCTGGAAGACTGCTTCTGGGGCGATCGCTACGGCATCCTCAAGGACCCGTTCGGGCATCGCTGGTCGGTCGCCACGCGGTTGAAGGATTTGTCGCCGGCCCAGCTCCAACAGCAGGCCCGCAGTTGGGCATCGAGCGACTCCAGGGCGAGCGAATTCTGCCGCGGAGCAGCAGCGCGAGTGATCGGCGGACCCGGAACGAGTAGCCCCTCGACCAAACACTTTGTCTTGCTTGTCGCCGTTTTTGGCATTTTCAATCCAGTGACGGGCCGGAGAGCTCCATGCTCCGCAGCATTCTTGGCGTGGTGACCGGATACTTCGTTTTCGCAGCCTCAGGGTTTGCCCTGTTCCACGTCACCGGGCAGCCGCCTCACGGCGAAGCGTCGCTCCGCTTCATGGTCGGGGCGACCGTGTACGGGACCGCGTTCGCGCTCTTCGGCGGTTATCTGAGCGGTTGGATCGCCGGTCGCCGCCCGTTGGCGCACGGCGTCGCGATGGCCGTCGTCCTGGCACTGGGGGCGGGCGCCTCACTCGCGGCAACCCTTGGGAGAGGATTTATCTGGTCGCAAGTTGCCGCCCTGGTGCTGATGGCGCCGGCCGCGGTCGCCGGCGGTTGGCTGAGGCAATGCCTCTCGCCCCATTCGCCGGCCGGAGTTGGCGCGGCTGGCGATCTGAGTCTTTAGCAGTGGCAAGCTGTTCCTCCAATGCGAGACCACGGAAATCAAATCAGGCCAAAACGGACCGGTGAAGATTCGCGAACGACCGCTTTTCCGCACAAACATTCCCACCCCAGGAGAGCTCACATGCGGATTTTACCCCTCGGATTGCTCGTACTGTTGTTGTGCCCGGCAGCCGAGACCTCGCACCGTCTCGCCGCGGGCGAAAAAGTCGTCCCCCAAGCCGTCGTCAAGAAAGCTATCGAGGCGATGGGTGGGGAAGAAAAGCTCGCCAAGTCCCAGAGCGTGTTCATGAAAGGGACCTGCACGTTCTACGGCATGGGGCACCCGATCGAGTGCACCGGCGACTGGTTCGAGCAACTGCCGGCGCGACTCAAGGCGTCGTACCACATGAAACTGAACGGGAAGGACGTCACCCGCGTTGAAGCGGTGACCAAGGACCAGGGTTGGATGGCCGTTGCCGGTCGCGTCCGCGATTTGACCGCCGACCAGCTGACCGAGATCCGCGAGGGGATGCAGGCGGGTTACCTGACGACGCTACTGCCGCTGTGCGATCCGGAGTGCCATCTGTCGTCCGTCGGCGAGACGGAAGTCGCGGGTCGACCGGCGATCGGGCTCAAAGCCTCGCGCGAAGGGCACCGGGACGTGCTCTTGTACTTCGACAAGCAGGACGGATATCTGGTCAAGATGGCGGAACGCGTCAAAGGGATGACGGGCGGGGAAGTCGACGAAGAGACGCTTTACGGGGACTACCGCGACTTCGACGGCGTCCGCAGCTACAAGAAGATGACAACCAAGCGCGACGGCAAGCCCTTCTTGGAGTGCGAATTCTCCGAGTTCAAACCGGTGGCCAACATTCCAGACAGCACGTTCGCGAAACCCAAGGGTGTCGTCACCAACACTGGATCACCGGCCAAGGCCAGCAACTAAGGAAATCGCGGGCCGTACATTCCGCCGGACGCACACTCGGAAGCGTCGAATTCCTCCGTCGGTGGGTTTGCCAGGCTTGTCGAGGATCAGGTTGGAAATACCGAGCTTGCCGATGTCGTGCAGCAGCGCGGCGCGGCGGAGATCGCGCTCGAGTTCGTGGCTGACAGCCGAATTGCCTGCGCATGCCCACGGCGATCTCGGCGACGCCGTGTGGAATGCTGATACGTCCAAGGCGATTTGGCGTCGACGACGCGGGCGAAGGCTTCGGCCACGCGATCCAAGCAGGGCTCGTCGGCCAAGAGCACGGTGTCTCGGGCTCCGAGCGGCGACGCACGCTGAGCAAGTCGTCGCTGCCCAGGCGGGCCCAAAATAGCAGCGTCGCGTTGAAACGCGTGGAGAGCATCGACGAGACTGCGGGTCGAACCATCGGCCGCGGCGGCTGCTGGGCACTCGAGGGCGGACGTCAGGCCAAAAGTGGTGAAGAAGACCTCGACCGTCTGGGCCAGGCAGCAGATGCGGCCCGAGGAGCGAAATTTCGGTCTCCCTTGAGCCGACGAGGAGCAACCGTGGCCGTCCAATGTTCGTCGAGATGCGAGAATGGCTGTGGCGGTGGCCTCGGGCAGTTGCAACGCACGTGGCGATTTCGGCGCCGCGCTCGCAGCGGACCTCGACGATCTTTCGCGACCTCCCTCGGCGCCGCTGCGGACGATCGCGGCCATCTTCAGCAGTTTCTCGACCAGCGATGCCGTCCCGGGGCACACTGCCTCCAGCAGTGTTTGAGGGCAACGTCCGGCCTGGCTGAGATCGTTCATTCGCGCCGACCGTTTGACGAGATTCGATCGTCGGCGCCGAAGAGATAAGCCATCTTGGCCGCGTTGCTGGAGCAGCCGAGGTCCTTCAACAGCAAGCGCATAAAACAGGGCGGAGCGATCGGCGCGTCGAAAGCTGCAACTCCTCGGCCAGCCGCATGCCGATCAGCGCGGATCGCATGCGAATGGCCCTCCGGCTGGCCCTGCGTGATGTCGAGCGCCACGGACAAAGCGGACATAATCTCCGAATATCGAATGACCGCGCCGGCGGCACGCTCGCGAAACCAAAATCGCTCCGCGACGAGAAGTCACCGGTTAAGCACGCCCTTGTCCGAGACGTACTGCTCGGCCGTCTCGCGGCTGATCTTGTGGGCGACGAACAGCTGTCGCACGGACTCGTCCAGCGGCAACATCCCTTCGGCCCGGCTGGTTAGGATGATGCGGTCGATGCTTTCGTCTTTACCCGTGCGGATGGCGCTGGCGATCGGCGAGTTGTTGAAGAGGATTTCGAGCGCCAGTTCGCGCTTCCCGCCCGTGACGCTTGGCAACAGGTGCTGGCAGATGACCGCCCGCAGACTCATCGCCAGCTGCGCGCGAAGTTCGGCCTGCACATTCGCGGGGACGAGATCGACGTAGCGGGTGAGGGCTCCCTTGGCGTCGCGCGTATGCAGCGTGGCGAACACCAAGTGACCCGTCTCCGCTGCGCTCAGCACCATCTGGGCCGTGTCGCGGTCGCGAATTTCACCGACCAGAATCACGTCAGGATCTTGTCGCAGTCCGTATTTCAGTCCCTCGGCGAACGAGGCGACGTCGCGCCCCACCTCGCGCTGTGTCACGATCGACCGTTCGTCGTGGGGAAAGACGTATTCGATCGGCTCCTCGAGCGTGATGATCCGATAATCCCCTTCTTGGGCGAGCCGCTTGATCAGCATCGCCAGCGTGGTGGTCTTTCCGGCGCCCGACACGCCGGAAATGAGCACCAAGCCGTTGCGAAAGTGGGTCAGTCGCTGCGCGAGCGGCAGCGGAAAGCCGGCCCAGTGAAATTCGGGAATCGTCGAGGGGATGATCCGGAAACAGGCTCCGCAGTTCTGGCTGCTGACGAAATGGTTGACGCGCAGCCGCCGCGGGCCGCTGCCGAAATCCAACTCCAGCGCAAAGTCCACGTTGTGTTCCCGCTCGAACCGCTGCCAGGCGTCGGGCGGACTCACTGCCTTCAGCGCGGCCCGGGTAACCTCTTCGGTGAGCGCGGGGCCGGCCAGCTGCTGCAATCGGCCGTGCACGCGGATTGTCGGCCGATGCCCGACCACGACATGCAGATCGGAGGCCCCTTGCTCGATCGCTTGGGCCAGCGCCGGGCGGAGGAACGACGCTTCGAGTACGTCGGCAGTCATTGGGATGGCCGTTTGGGTTGCGGGGATGGGGGGCTCACGACGTCGCCGGCATCGAGAACCTCATCCTAGCCTTGGCCGAGGCGGGCGAACAACGGGCGCGCGAACTCGCATGAATTCACCTTAAGAATCTCCAGGATCGCCCGGCGACTCCCCGGCCGGAGGCTTCGTTCCGACGCCCAAAAACCTCGAAAAACAGCCTGTCTTCAGGTTCGCCGAAATTCGGATCGCGGCTGGTACTAGTTGAACGAACGTTGCGGTAGGATATTTCCCAGGATTCTTTTCGGCCGGTGTTTCGCTACTTCGAGGGTTTTACCATGCGACGGTTCTTTGCGGTTGTCTGCGTACTAGCGGTCGGGTTGACCGCACGGGCCGAGTCGCCCGTCAAAGTGATTTCCATCGAAGGCGTGACGGAATATCGGCTGGCCAACGGAGCGCGCGTGCTCCTCTTCCCGGAAGTTTCGCGCCCCACCGTGACCGTGAACATGACCGTGCTCGTGGGCAGCCGCCACGAAGGCTACGGCGAGACCGGCATGGCCCACCTGCTCGAGCACATGAACTTCAAGGGCACGCCCAAGAACCCGAGCGTCCCCAAGGAACTCCGCGATCACGGGGCGAGCTTTAACGCCACGACCAGCGAAGACCGCACGAACTACTTCGAGACGATGCCCGCCAACGACAAGAACCTCGAGTTCGGCATCGCGCTGGAGTGCGACCGCCTCATCAACAGCTTTATCAAGCGCGACGATCTGATCTCGGAAATGCCCGTCGTTCGCAACGAGTTCGAGCGCGGGGAGAATAGCCCGGCCGCCGTCCTCGACCAGCGGATTCACGCGGCGGCCTACGAGTGGCACAACTACGGCAAATCGACCATCGGCAACCGTTCGGACATCGAGCGCGTGCCGATCGAGAGCCTGCAGGCCTTCTATCACAAGTATTACCAGCCCGACAACGTGGTGCTGGTCGTCGCCGGCAAGTTCGAGGAGCCTAAGGCGCTCGCCCTCATCGAAAAGTATTTGGGCTCGATTCCCAAGCCCGATCGCGACCTGCCCCATGACTACACCGAAGAGCCGGCCCAGGACGGTGAACACGTCGTCACGCTCCGGCGCGTGGGCGTCGTCGGCGAGGTGGGCGCGGCCTATCACATCCCCGCGGCGTCGCACAAGGACTCGGCTGCGCTCAGCCTGCTGGGCGGCCTCATCTCCCAAGCGCCCAACGGCCGGCTCTACAAGGCGCTAGTCGAGTCGAAGCTGGCCACGAGCGCCAACGGCCGCGCCGAATCGATGCACGACCCCGGCCTGTTCCTCGTGCAGTGCGCCTGCGAGGCGAAAAACATCGACACCGTCCGAGACGTGATGGTGAAAACGCTCGAGTCGCTCGGCGAACGGCCTTTCACCAAAGAAGAAGTCAACAAGGCAAAAGTCCGCAGCAAGCGGCAGGCCGAAATCCTGCAGTCGAACGGCCAGGGCATGGCGATGGCGTTGAGTTCGGCGGCCGCCCGCGGCGACTGGCGGCTGCTGTTCATCGAGCGCGACTGGATCGCCTCGACCACGGCCGACGACGTGAACCGCGTCGCCAAGACTTATTTCAAGCAGCCCAATCGGACCGCCGGCGTTTATATCCCGACCAGCGCCCCGACGCGGCTGTCGGTCCCCGGCGTCCCGTCGATTGCCGCCGTTGTCAAGGACTACAAGGGGGGCGCGGTCACCGAGGCGGGCGAAGCGTTCGACCCGACGCCGGCCAACCTCGACAAGCGGACCAAGATCATCGATGAGGGCAACTTCAAGGCGGGCCTGCTCGCCAAGAAAAACCGCGGGGCCACAGTGGCGCTCGTGCTCACACTGCACTATGGCAACGAGGATTCGCTCAGAGGGCTAACGACCGCGGCCGGCATGCTGCCCATGCTGATGATGGCGGGCACCAAGAAGCACGACCGCCAGGCTCTCCGCGAAGAACTCGACGCTTTGGGGGTGCGGATTCGACCGGGCGCCGGCGGGGGCTTCCGCGGAGGACGACGCGGTGGTCGCGGCGGCGGGGGCGGCGCGGCGGGACAGCTCACGTTCTCGGTCGACGCGAAACGCGACACGCTCCCCGCGGCTCTTAAGCTCCTGGCGGAAATCCTCCGCGAGCCCGCGTTTCCCGAGGAAGAATTCGAGATTCAAAAGGACCGCATGATCCAGGGCGCCTCGTCCGTCCGCACGGAGCCGATGCCCTTGGCGATGAACCGGCTCAGCCGCTCGTTGTCTCCCTACCCGCGCGATGACGTGCGCTACTCTCCCACCATCGAGGAAAACCTCGCCCGCGTGAAAGGCGTAACCCTCGACCAGATCAAGCAGCTCTATGAGACGCAGATCGGCGGCTCGAAGGCCGAGCTGGGCGTCGTCGGCGAGTTCGATCCCGACACCACGGTGAAACTCGTCAAAGACATCCTCAAAGGGTGGTCGTCGAAGGTCCCGATCAAGCGGATCGATCACCGCGTGGCCGATGACGTCCGTGGAGCGATGACCGATATCATCACCCCCGACAAGGAGAATGCCGAATACCTCGCCGGCGTGAGCTTCCCGATGACCGATAACGATCCCGATTATCCCGCGATGCGGATTGCCAACTTCATTTTCGGCGGCAGCACGCTCGCGTCTCGGATCGGCGACCGGATTCGGCAAAAGGACGGCCTCTCGTACGGGGCCAGCTCGTCATTTACCGCTTCGTCGCGCGATCCGGTGGCCCAGCTGACGGTGACCGTCAGCACCAACCCGGTGAATATCGGCAAGGTGACCAGCGACGTGCAGGAAGAGCTGGACCTCTTCCTGAAGGACGGCCCGACCGACAAAGAGCTGGCCGACGCGCGACAGGCCTTCGTGGAAGGCCAGAAGGTCGGCCGCACGACCGACGATTCGATCGCCGCGCAAATCACTTCGCACCTCGATATCGGCCGGTCCTTCGCTCACGAGGCCGCGCAGGAGAAGGCGATTCTCGAGCTGACGCCGCAAAAGGTCACCGAGGCCTTCCGCAAGCACGTCGATCCGAAGAAGCTCGTCATCATCCGCGCGGGGGACTTCAAGAAATAGTCCGCCCCTAGTCTCGGGTTGTGATGCCTGCAGATTGGAGATTACGCGCGGCGGCCCGTCGCTTCGGGTCGCCGTGTGCTTTTCCCAAGAGTATCCGCATGACCGCCGATCAGTTTCGCCGTTTGGCCCTCTCGCTTCCCGGCGTTTCCGAGAACGCCCACATGGGGCACCCGGATTTTCGCGTCGGCGGAAAAATCTTCGCCACACTGGGGGCGCCCGACGAGGCTTGGGGCATGGTTAAGCTAACGCCCGCCCAGCAGCAGCGCTTTCTCCGCGAGCAGTCTGATATCTTCGCGCCGGCCACGGGAGCCTGGGGCCGGCAGGGCTGCACCAACGTGCGTCTCAAATCGGCCACAAAGGCGAAACTGCAATCGGCCTTGGTGGCCGCGTGGCGGAACCGAGCGCCGGATGAACTCGTCGAGGAAATGAGCGACTGACCCATTCGGCTTTGAAGGAGAGAGACCATGGCGGCCCATCGCATCCAAACAACGCGAATCTGGACGGCCGCCTGGTCCGCCCTCGTCTGTGGCATCCTCGGGCTCGCTCCGTTGTCGGCTTGTGCACAGGCCACCCCAGCGGCGGCCCGCAACCTGAAGTTGCCGCAGGACGTAGGCCCCAATGAAATTGCCGGCGTCGCGGTCGACGCCGACGGCAAACCTCTGGCCGACGTGCTCGTTGATGCCTGGACGTGGTATCCGGGAGACGAAACGCGAACCAACGCCGACGGCGTGTTTCGCCTCAAACCGGGGTCCGCGGACATGCAATTCGTGGAGATTCGCTTTACGAAGCCCGGCTATTCGCCGCAATATTTCCCGCAACAACGCCGCGGCGTCAAGCAGTTCGTCGTCACGCTCGACAACAAGACTTATCTCGAAGGCACGGTGCGGGGCGTTGACGGCAAGCCCGTCGCCGGCGCGGCAATCAAGGGCGTGCAAGCTCCCTTCAATGCCAACGGCTACCTCTATAGCGGCGTCGAAACAGCTACCACAAGCGACGCCCAAGGCCGTTATCGTCTTCTCCTTTTCCCTAGTAAATACGAGCTGCGCGTCTCCCTGGCGAGCGCGGGCAGCACGCGTCTCACCGGCATTCTGGTCTCTGCGGGCGAGGGCAAGCATCTCGACATCGAACTCAAACCGAGCGTGCGGTTCGAGGCCAAAGTTGTTGACGCCGACACGGGCCGCCCGCTGGAGAAGTTGGTGCTGTTCAACTGGCGCGACCCGAAGGTTCTGGGCGTCTCCGATGCCCAGGGAAAAATCGTAATCGACGACATGCTGCCGGGCATTTACGACTTCAATGTCGGTCACGGCTCGCCTCGAAAGATGC
Organism: uncultured Planctomycetaceae bacterium; assembly: GCA_963800135.1. Taxonomy (GTDB): domain Bacteria; phylum Planctomycetota; class Planctomycetia; order Planctomycetales; family Planctomycetaceae; genus DASPSM01. The sequence continues at coordinate 75,599 of CAWCZR010000010.1, forward strand.
GCGGTCGGAACTACTACGAGCCAGGTGAGCTCGGTCGCTGGTGGTCGGCCCAGGCGATCAATCCGTGGCAGCGCAAGATGTTCGGAGATTCTGGCTGGCAGCGCAACTTCGACGATTTGGCCTTCAACCTGTCGGTCGGGATGCAGCCCGTCACGATCGAGGTCGAGCAGGGCGTTGTCTTCTCGGGCCACGTCTACGATCCGGACGGCAAGCCGGTCTTCGGGGCCACCGTCGCGCCGGCGCTCACCGGCACCGGCAATTCGCTGACGGGCGACACACGCTACAGCACGAAGACCGCCTCCGACGGGAGTTACCGTTTCGTGATGCCGGCCGGGAACGATTATCCATACAACCTGATGGCTCACGACGGCAGCCACACTCATTGGCGCAAGTGGGCCAACGCGGTCTCGGAGCCGATCAAGACGAAGCCCGGGCAGCGGCTCGAAAACTTCGATTTCAAATTGACGCGTGGTGCCACCGTGCGTGGGCGCGTTGTTCCTGAGGCGGGGCGCGTCGTCGGCAGTCGCGAGGTCCGCGCCGAGGCGGCCGACATGCGGGAGAATCGCTATTACGACCCGACGGTCAAGGCGCGTGCCGACGGCTCGTTCGAACTGAAATTCGTGCGTCCGGGCAAGCAATTCATTCAAGTCAGCCCGTTCTGGCTGCAGGCCAGCAACGCGTCCGGTCGATCGTCCGTCGTGATCGATCTCAATCCTGAAGAATTCCGCGAGGGAATCGAGCTGAGCGTCGCGCCCTGGGCGCAGCCGGCCGACGCCTCGCTCAGTGGGCGAACCTTCCGCGTCCAAATCCTGGACCATACGGGCAAACCCTCGGCGAACCAGGTGCTCTCCGTCGCGCGGCCCGCCGAATGCAATCCCGCGGCGAGCCCATTCGTCGGAGGCCCCGGCGGCCTGACGAAACGGCTGGCGCTGCGGGGCCTGGACGGCCACAAGTTCACGGCCGACGCGAACGGTGTCGTCACCATCCCCGGCGCAAAACTGTTCGATCGCAATTCGTCCAGCGTCCTGGTGACGGCGCTCAACGTCGACCGCGAAGAAGGAGCGCTCGGCGTGCTCTTTGCCGATCTCGAAAAGACGGAGATCACGCTACGCCTGTCTCCGTTTTGCGATACGACCGCCGCCATCTCGGCGGAAAAGCTCCGCGAGTCGTTTCCCCAGAACGTCGTCACCGTGGAGATGGAAGGAGTGGCCTTGGCGCGCACGACGTCGGGGAAGGATCAGGTCGAGCTGCAACTCCCCGCGGGCGACTACTCGCTGACGATCAACAGATCATTCGCCAATCCGCTGCCGTTCAAGTTCTCGATCAAGCCCAATCAGGAGCGGCTCGATCTCGGAGTGCTGACGCTCAAGCCGACGCGGTTGGGAGAATTGATCGGGAAGCCGGCCCCCGAGCTGCGCGGCATTGCCGAGTGGACTGGCGGTCGTGCGATCTCGCTCGCCGACCTGCGGGGGAAAGTGGTGGTGCTGGACTTCTGGAACTGGACCTGCCCGCGCCCGCAAACCATGCCCAATCTGTTCGAGCTTCGCGACGCCTTCGCATCGAAGGACGTGGCCATCATCTCCGTGCACGACGGTTCGCTGCGAACGCTGGCCCAAGTCGAGGAGAAGATCGCCGACGCGAAAAAGAAATCGTTTAAGGGACGCGCCCTGCCGTTTCCGCTGGCGTTGGCCGGCGGCGGCAAGGTGCCCGTCGAGGGAGTGGACGTCACTGTCAACGGCCAGGTCTTCGCCGACTACGGAATCTTGGAGTACCCGACGACGTTGTTGATCGATCAGCAGGGGAAAGTGGTCTCGCCGCTCGATAGTTGGAATCCCGCCAGCGAAAAGGCAAAGATCGCGGAGCTGTTGCGCCGATGAGATCGCGAATCATCGTTCTTGTTCTCAATAGCGCGTTGCTCGTCGCCATGTTGCTGGTCGGCGCCGACGCTAAAGCACGCGGTGCGCCCCGGAAACGCCGGAGCACGCCGAGTACGTCCGGAAGATGATCCCCACGCGGATCGCCGGCTCCTACAAATCGGGCAAGCTGATCGAGCTGCGAGTGCGGGGACGCATGGCCTACCTGGTCGAGCCGACGGGCAAAGTCGACCCGCAGAAACGTTGGGTGTGGACGTTTCCCTTCTGGCTCTCGATCAACGACGGGCACGGCCAGTTGCAGCACCGGTTTTACGCCGAGCGGCTGCTCGCCGCCGGTTTTCATCTCGCGGGGATCGACGTGGGGACCTCCTGCGGCAGTCCGGCCGCGGCCGAAGTCTGCCAGGAGTTTTATCACGAGCTTGTGGTGCGGCACGGGCTCAACCGCCGGGCGCGGCTCATTGTCCAGAGCAACGGCGGACTGATCGGTTACGGGTGGGCCTTTCGCCATCCCAAGTGCGTCGAGCGGATCGCCGGCATCTGCCCGGCCACCGATTTTCGGACCTGGCCCAGCTTGCCGAACGTCATCGCCTTCCCGACGCGCGGGCTGGATTACGGTCTGACGCACGAACAGCTGGCCGCACGCGTCACGGAATTCAATCCGATCGACAATCTGCGCCCGCTCGCGGAGGCCCGCGTGAAGATTCTGCACATTCACGGCGACCGGGACGACCTGGTTCCGCTGCCAGCCAACTCGTTGGAGCTGGCCGCACGCTACAAAAAGTTGGGCGGGTCGGCACAGATCGTCGTGCTCAAAGGACTCGGACACGGAGGCACGCCGCTTTACGAATCATCACGGTTTCTGGCGTTTCTGTTGGCGGATTGAAGTGTGGCGTGCGCCGAGACTCGGCACCTTGCGGCACACCATTCGCACGACTAGGAGCTGTCCGGCTGACTCGAACGGACCGCTCGGATCGGCAATAAACCCGCGGTCGCGTTGAAGTCGATCAGGCAGCCAAACGAGCGATGGCCGGACAACCAGCGCCTCCCCGACGGCTCTGATACCGCACCGGCATTTCCGCAATCCAAGACGCGAGAGACAGCCATGCCGAATTACAAGTACCTGATCGTGGGCGGAGGGATGACGGCCGACGCGGCGATCTCGGGCATTCGGGAGGTCGACACGGCTGGCTCGATCGGGCTGATCGGAAGCGAACCGCACCCGCCTTACAACCGACCGCCGTTGACCAAAGGCCTGTGGAAGGGAAAGCCCCTCTCGAGCATCTGGCGGAAGACCGAGAAGACCGGCGTCACCCTGCATACGGGGCGGACCGCGCGCGAACTCGATCCGCGCCGCAAACGAGTGGTCGACGATCAGGGGACAGAATATCAGTACGAGCGGCTGCTGTTGGCGACGGGGGGAAGGCCGCGGCAACTGGGATTCGGCGACGACCAGATCATTTACTACCGTACGCTTGCCGACTACGAGCGGCTGCGGGCGCTCGCGGACAACGAGACATCGTTCGCGGTAATCGGTGGCGGGTTCATCGGTTCGGAAATCGCCGCTGCTCTCGCGCTCAACGGCAAGAAGGTCTCGCTCGTCATTCCCGAGGAGGCGATCTGTGCCCGCCTGTTTCCCGCCGACCTGGCTTCCTATCTCAACGATTACTACCGACGCAAAGGCGTCGACGTGCTGACCGGACAGAAGTGCACGGGGCTCCAGCGCCACGGCGAGCAATTCTCGCTGGCGATCGAGTCGGCGAAGGCGAAAGAGAAGCGACAACTGCTGGCGGACGCCGTCGTGGCCGGAATCGGCATCGAGCCCAACACCGAGCTGGCCCGCGCGGCCGACCTCCGCGTCGACAACGGCATTTGGGTCAATTCGGATTTGCGGACCGGCCACCCCGACATCTTCGCGGCCGGCGACGTTGCCAATTTTCACAACCCCGCGCTCGACACTCGGATGCGGGTCGAACACGAAGACAACGCCAACACGATGGGCAAAGAGGCCGGCCGTTCGATGGCCGGACGCACGGTCTCCTATGACCATCTGCCCTACTTCTACTCCGATCTGTTCGACCTGGGCTACGAGGCCGTCGGCCAGACGGACTCGAAGCTGGAGACGGTCGTCGACTGGCAGGAGCGATACAAGAAGGGCGTGATCTACTATCTCGCCGAAGGCCGCGTCCGGGGCGTCGTTCTCTGGAACGTCTGGGAACAAGTCGACGCTGCCCGCCGCCTAATCAGCGACCGGGGCCCGTTCAAGGCGGACGATTTGAAGGGGAAACTGCCGGCCTAAGAACCCTCTCCCATTCTGATGGGAGAGGGCAGGGTGAGGGCTCTTCGTCCCCGTTCATGGCAGCCTGATCGCGTCGGCCTCCATCGCCGCCAACAGTGCTCCACGATGCTTTGTCCGCGGCAGCAGGCATGATTTGATCGCAGGAAAACGGACCCGGCTACACCTTTCCCAAGCCGACGGCTTGTCGTCGGTTCTTCTTGCACGCGCCGGATCCGACGACAAGTCGTCGGCTTGGGAAATCGAACGCCGCTACGATTCCGCGATCGCTCGTGCCAGCGAGGCCGCTTTCCCGGTCGGCGCAGTGTGTCGTCACTCACGAGCGGCCGACGGTCGGCTCAATGAACGTCAAATCGGCGTCGCTGCGCGGGCGGAGGAAATCGAAGTCCGCCCCTTCGTGGGCCTGCAGCACGTGATCGATGTAGAACCGCGGGTAGCCGCGGACGTGCGCAGATGCGGGAGGCTCCCAGGCCTGGCGGCGGCGCTCGAGTTCGGCCGGTTCGATCAACAGTTCCAGTCGCCGCTTGTCGACGTCGAGCTCGATCAAATCGCCTTCGTGCACGAGTGCCAGCGGACCGCCCGCCGCCGCCTCCGGCGCGACGTGCAGCACGACGGTGCCGTAGCCGGTGCCGCTCATCCGCGAATCGCTGATCCGCACAAGGTCGGTCACCCCCTGCTCGAGCAGCTTGATCGGGACGGGGATCATGCCCCACTCGGGGAAGCCGGGCACGCCCTTGGGTCCGGCGTTTCGCAACACCAGCACGCTGTTGCGATCCACGGCGAGCGCCGGGTCATTCACGCGGGCCAGCATGTCATCGTAGCTCTCGAAGACGATGGCCGGGCCGCGATGCTTGAGCAGACTGGCAGACGCGGACGACGTTTTGATCACCGCCCCAGACGGCGCCAGGTCGCCGCGGACGACGGCGAGCGCGCCGCTTTCCCGCAACGGTTCGGAGCGCGGGCGGATCACATCGCGATCGAACGAGCGGGCTCCCGCCAGCGAATCGCCCAGCGTCCGGCCAGTCACCGTCAGGCAGTCGAGCTGCAACAGGTCGCGAATCTCGGCCAGGAGCGCCGGCAGCCCACCCGCGGCATAAAAAGCCTCCATCAGGTGCTTGCCGGAGGGACTGAGATTCGCCAAGAGCGGCGTGGTTTGGGCCAATTCGTCGAAACGGTCGAGCCGCAGTTCGATGTTGCGGCGGCCCGCGATGGCAATCAGGTGGATCACCGCGTTGGTCGAACCACCCAGCGCGTGCAGCGTGCGGACGGCGTTGTCGAAGGCGGCCGCTGTCAGGATTCGCGACGGTCGCAGGTCCTCGTTCACGAGCGCGACGCTGCGACGGCCGGTCGCCTCGGCCGCGGCGATACGGCGAGCGTCGGTCGCGGGAATGGACGACGTGCCCGGCAGCATCATGCCGAGCGCCTCGGAGAGGGCCGTCATCGTCGACGCCGTCCCCATCGTGTTGCAGGCGCCGGCCGAGCAGCCGTAACAGGCTTCGATCTCGCGGAAGTCTTCATCGGTGATCCGACCGGCCCTCAGCTCGTCCCAATACTTCCACAAATCGGTGCCGGTGCCGACTTCGGCGCCGCGCCAGCGTCCGGTCGTCCGCGGGCCGCCGTTGAGCTGGATGGCCGGCAGGTCGGCGCTGGCCGCGGCCATCAGTTGGGCGGGCGTCGTCTTGTCACAGTTGCACAAGAGCACGACGCCGTCGATCGGGTTGGCCCGCAACGTCTCCTCGACCTCCATCGCCATCAGGTTGCGATAGAGCATGGCCGAGGGCTTCATGAACTCTTCGCCGAGCGAAATCGTGGGGAATTCGAGGGGCAACCCGCCAGCCGCCAGCACGCCGCGCTTCACCGCGTCGGCCAGCTCGCGCAGATTCGAGTTGCAGTTGTTGAGCTCGCTCCAACTGTTGGCGACGCCGATCACCGGCCGCCCGGCATAAACCTCCGGGTCGATCCCCATCGACCGCAGCGCGGCCCGATGCTGAAAAGCCGTATCGCTGCGCCCGGCAAACCAGCGAGCGCTCCGCAGCGTTGTATTTGATTCTTCCCCCCTCGCCCCTTGCGGGAGAGGGGCTGGGGGTGAGCGGTTTCCGCCCGCCGGCTTCGAGTCTTGCACCGCGATCTAAGCCCCCCGTGAACCTGCCACCCTCAAACTTCCATCAGAGCGAAAGAAAAATACACAATCCAGACGGCGATCGGAACGATGCGATGTCCCCGTTCGCGGCGCAGGCGCGAAACGAAGAAGCACGCCACTGAGGCCACCCCCACGAGCATACCGACGAAGCCCACCGAGGATCCGCGATCGACCAGCGATTGTCCCGTCTGCTTGAGTGCCGCAATGACCTCGGGCGAGGCACCATCATGGCGTGCGTCTGGCACCCGGGCGATCCGCCTGACTCCCGCACCAATCAGGCTCTTGGCCTGGAGATCGACCGCGACCGCGGCAACGCCGATCACGATCGAGGCCAGATACCAGGCACGCCGGCGAAACCATTCCATCGCGCCCCTCCCCTCACGAACCCGCCATCCGGTCGACGAGATCGAGCATTTGTCGGCGTATCTCGTCGGCCGGCAAGTGGACGCGTTGTCCGTGGCCGGGCAGCACCCACTCGAAACGATAGTCCGCCAATCGCCGCATCGACTCGGTTTGGCGACGCCAAGAATACCAGCAATAGTCGCGCGATGCCGCCAGGCGCTTGGTGTCGCGGTCGAAATCGAGATGGTCGCCCGTGAAGAGAAAGCGGTTGCGAAAGAGAAGGCAGCAGTGGCCCGAGGTGTGGCCGGGAGTGGGGATGACGACGAAGTCCGGCGCCAATTGCGTCGGATCGTCTCCTTCGAGCACGACTTCGGCACCCGGTTGAGACGACAGCTCGGCGCGGTGGATCACACGGCGAGCGGAGAAATGGGCGGCGTAGCGCTCGGCGTCGGCTACGTCGTCGCGGTGCGTGAGAAAGATGTGCGCGACGCCGCCGTGTTCTGCCAACCGTTTCACCAGTTGCGGCAGAAATTTAGGCGAGTCGACGAGCCAGTTGCCGTCCGGATGCTCGATGAAATAGCTATTGCCGCCGAACGATTTGGGCGAGTTGAAGCCGCAGTAATAGACGGGCCCCTCGACGAGTAGCGGGAAGTCGGCCATCACCGCCTTGCGATCGTCGCCCGCCCGGTCGCCGATCGAACCGGTTGGACAGGCGAGCAAGGCCCGCAGTGCCTGGCGGCGATCAGCGACGGCTCCCGGCTGACGATGAACGTACGCCGTGCCGGGACCTTCGGCAAAGACCGCCGGGGCGAGCTGGCGACACGTGTCGCAGTCGATACACGTGGTATCGACGAAGAAATCACCCGGCACGTTTTCGCGGACGCTTTTGAGCGGATTGGCCATACGGCAATTGTACGAGGTAGCCGCACGAAGTGTCGCGAGCTGTTAATCCTGCGACGGCCGCGGCGGGTTGGCCCAATGGCCCGTGGGATCGCTGCCGCTGATGATCACGCCTTTCTGGTTCCAATCGACGCCGGCTCGCACGTCGGCCGCGCAATAGCGGAGCGTCAGCCCACAGCGGCGGCGGTCCGAGTCGTTCGCCTCCGAGCCGTGCAGGAGCATGTCGTTGTGGATTGAGATTTCGCCCGCTTTCAACTCAACATCGATCGGCTCGCCGAACTGCTCGGCGTTCTCGACAGTCTGGTTGAGCGTGTTGCGTTCGTCCTCTTCGCTCAGCCGCCAGGTGAGATGGCCGTGATGATGCGAGCCGGGAATGAATCGCATGCAGGCGTTGCCGCGGTCGGCGTCGTCGATCGCCAGCCAGACGGTCGCAGTCTTCCACGGGGTGAGCGGCCAGTAACTCGCATCCTGGTGCTAGGAGACACGCTTGCCGTCGTGCGGCATCTTGCAAAAGAAGTGCGAGCCCCAGGCGACGACGTTCTCGCCCAACAAGTCGCGGACGCAGGCGACGATCCGCGGATTGGTAAGCAGGTCATACACGCGGCCGTGCTTGAGGTGGGCCGTGCTGATCGAATAGCTCGTGCCTCCCTCGGCCAGCACGCGCGCCAACAGCTCGTCAAAATAACGGCGGTTCTCGCGGCTTTCGCTTTCGCTGAAGACGCGGAGGCCTTTCACGTAGCCGTCGCGATTGAAGGCATGGATCTGCTCGCGGGAGAGCGTGCGCGGCGCGGGATTGTGCACGGGGTGAAACTTGAGATCGCGCGGCAGGCTGTCGATGGCCGCTTGGTCGGGGACCGTTTGAAAGCTGTGTGAATTTTGAATACCGGGGGGATTCTGAGAACTGGGCGAATTCGGCATCGGAGGCTCCTCGGAAACGAGCTTAGCGAAGACCGTCCCGAGTTCGCCAGAATGAACGGGTGCGCCGGTTCGGCGTGCCTCGAAGTCCAGCGGACCTCAATCCTTGGCCGTGATCGCCAGCGCTTCCAGCCGCCGTTCTTCGGAATCGCGAATCACGTCGGCGAGCAGACCGCCTCGCTTGGGCAAGCGCACCTCGAACTGCGACCCGACGTCGGGCCGGCTGGTGACGGTGATCTGTCCGCCGTGCGCCTCGACGATCGACTTGCAGATCGCCAGGCCCAGCCCAATGCCGCCGTCTTTCCGCGAGCGGGCCTTATCGACGCGGTAAAACCGCTCGAAGATATGTGGCAAGTGCTCGGAATCAATGCCGATCCCCGTGTCCGAAATACCGAGGATCACTTCGCCCTTGCCCGAGCGGGTCGTGACCACGACGCGCCCGCCGTCATGGTTGTAGCGAATCGCGTTGGTCAAGAGGTTGGTGACCACCTGCGTGACGCGATCGGAATCGGCCAGCGCCCCGGCGGACTCGAGATCGGCGTCGATCGTGATTTGTCGTTTCTCCGCCAGGGGCCGCAGCTGGGCGACGCAGTCGCCGGCGATTTTCGAGAGGTCGAGGGGCCGGCAGTCGAGCTGCAGTTCGCCTGAATCGAACCGGGCCAGCGTCAGCAGCGATTCGACGACGGTTTTCATCCGCAGGGCCGAGCGGCGGCAGGTTTCGATCGTCTCCCGCAGCTCGTTGGCCGGCCGCGCCTTGTCGAGGGCCAGCTCGGCATGCGAAAGAATCACCGCCAGAGGCGTTCGCAATTCGTGCGAAGCGTCGGCCGTGAAGCGGACCTGTTGGGAAAAGGCCGACTCGAGCCGATCGATCATCTGGTTGAGCGTCCGGGCCAATCCCGTCAGCTCGGTCTCGGTGCCGGAGACGTCGATCCGCCGCGACAGATTCGAGAGCGAGATCTCGGCGGCCGTCGCGCTGATCGTGGCGATCGGCTTGATTACGCGGCCGGAGAACCAGAATCCGCCGATCAGTCCGGCAGCCAGCACCGACGCACTGATGCCGGCCAACACCCAAGCGCTCCCGTGCAGCGCGGCGACGTCGCTTTCGATCGAGCGGCCGACCAGCAGGTAGTAGAAGCGGTGCTGATAAATGATTTCCCGCTGGTTGCCCCGTTGCCGCACCATGCGGATGGGAGCGGCGCGCGGTTCGGGATGCATTTCGGGGAGGGGAACATCGGTCGCCGACGTCGACTTGAGCAAGACATGCCCATCGCCCAGGAAGACGACAAAGTAGGCCTTCGGTCCCAGTTCCTCTTCAAAGAAGCTGGGGAAGTCTTCGTTGAGTTCCAAAGTCCGCGGCCCGCGACGGCCGAAGAATCCCGGTGGGCCCGGCGCTCCAGGCGGTGGCCCCGGCGGCTCACCTTGCGCGACTTGAGAGGGCGGAACCGGCCTGGTCGGCCCGTTGGCGGCGGCGTCTTTGCCCTCCGCGTCGGCCTTCTCGCGGCCCTTGTCGCTGGCCCCTATGCTCGTCGCGCCGCCTTTATTGGCGACATTCGCGTCCGGGCGGGGGACGTCGGTTTGCCGGAACGCTCGGCGTTGCCGGCCGCCGGTGGGGCGGAGCCCGGCTGCGACGACGTCGGACATGCGGTCGAGTCCTGCATCGATGTGCTGATAGGTCGTCACCCGCATCTGGTAGAAGACGATCCACCCGAAGACGATGAGCACTGTGGCCAGGATGGCCGCGTGCCACATCTGCAGAGTCCAGCGGATCGAGCGGAACATGGTAGCGCTTCCAGCTCCTGCAAATCCGTGCCCCAGTGCCACCAGCGGCTGGGACCAAATTCAGCGACGTTAAATCCGAACCAGGTAGCCGTGGCCGCGGCGGGTGGTAATGAACTCGCGGCCCAGTTTCTTGCGGACGTTCGACACGTGAACCTCGACCAGGTTCGACAGGCTATCGTCGTCCTCGCCGTAGAGATGTTCGTAAATCATCGTGCGTGTGACCAGTCGGCCGGCATGCAATGCCAGCAACTCAACTAAAGCATACTCCCGCGCCGTCAGCTCGACTTCAATTCCGTTGCGGGTGACCGAGCGGGAGCGGGTGTCGATCACCACGCCTTTGACGTCGATCACCGGGTGCGACTTGCCGGCCGCCCGGCGAATCAGGGCCCGCAAACGGGCCCGCAGCTCGGTCAACTCGAACGGCTTCACCAGGTAATCGTCGGCCCCGCCGTCCAGCCCTCGCACCCGATCGTTGACCCGATCTTTGGCCGTCAAAATCAGGACGGGGACCGTCTTCGAGCGCCTCAACCGTTCGAGCAGGCTCCAGCCATCGAGCTTGGGGAGCATGATATCGAGCACGATGGCGTCATAGTCCCAGCTCGTGGCTTTGAACAATCCTTCGTCGCCATCTTCGGCCGTGTCGACCGCGTATCCTTCCTCTCGCAGCGTGCAGGCAATGACAAACAGCAAGTCCGGGTCATCTTCGACGACCAGAATTCTCATGACGCAATCGATCCCTGCGTGCCGACCGGCTTCCCCGCCGCAAAGCGGAGATTTTGGCCTGGCCCGCCCTGTTCATCGTGACAAGTACGGCAGCCCGGCCGCAAGGGGAAAGCGGCCGGGCTGCGCGAAAGGATCGGTCCGTCAACGACGCTTCGGAGCAATGTCAGCGGCGTGCCGCGAACAAAGCCGCCTTCACGTCTCGTGACGTCGTCGACGTCCCGATCTTGGATCCTGGATTTTTATTCGTGGGCCCTGACGAAGGACCCGCGTCAACTTTGGAAACTCCTGCTGGCTTCTTAACGGGGGGACTGGCCGGTGCGTTCTGGGCCGCCTGTGGCGTTCCCGGAATGGCCGGCTTCACCAGAGGCTCGGGCGTCGCCGGAGCGACCGCATTGACCGGGGGTGAAGCTTGCGTCGTGGCCACCGGGGCGGCGGCGACCGGCTTGACCTCGGCCTTTTTGGGTTCCGCTGCGCCGGCGGCAGGCTTCGCATCCTTCGGCTTGGCTTCCTCTTTCTTGCCCGCCTTGGTCTTGGCGGGCGTATGCGGCTTGTGCCGACGTCCGGCTACTCCTTCCGCACGCATCGTCGCCATTCGCTGCTTGGCGAACGCTTTCAACTCGTCCTTGGTCACCGACTGAGCGTCGGGCTTGGCGAACCGCTTCCAGAAGAAGTTCGCCACTTCGTCCTTGGTCAACTTGCCGTCTTTGTTGGTGTCGGCCGCGGCGAAGAACGCATCGAGATGCGCTCCGGCCTGACGTTGGGCGATCCGCGCCCAAGCTTGCCGACCACGTCGGCCGTGCCCGCGAAGCCCCTGTCCGCGATGACCTCGGTGAGCGGCAAAGGCACGTCCGCCGCGACGACCGCGATGAGCAAAGCCGTGATGAGCGGCAGAACCGTGGCGACCGCGACCGTGACGGGCAAACGCGTGGTTCCCGAAGCCGTGATGATGGCCGCGGCCGGCGAAACCGTGGCGAGAGAAACCGTGTCCGGCGAATCCGTGATGCGCGAAGCCGCGTCGACCGAATCCCTGGTGCCCGTGCATCGAGTGCCGCGCGAAGCCCCAGCTATGTCCACCTCGGCCGAAGCGTTGATGTCCGGCGAAACCATGACTGCGACCACCGCGGTGGCTGTGCCGTCCCGGACCGTGGCCGGCCCAGGCATGACGTTCTCCGCCGCGTGCCGCCCAGCCGCGACTGTGGCCCTGGCTGGCCCAACCGCGGCCGCCCCGACCGCGTCCCGCCCGACTGCGTCCGCCGCGACCGTGCTGGCCAGGCCCGCGATGCTGCGCGTAGCCCGCAGATTCAAAACGCTCGTGGCCGGCAAAACGCTCGCCGCCCCAGCCCTGTTCCGGACCGCGACCTTCGCGACCGAACCGCGCCTCCCCGAAGCGACCCTCGGCAAACCCGCCGCGACCGAAACGTTCGTCTCCAAAGCCACCCTCGCTAAACTGACGCTCGCCGCGCCCGCGCCAGGCAAACTCCGCACCGTCGCCGGGCCCTCGGGGTTCGGACCGTGGTCCGCGGCCCCATGCCGGTCCGCCGGGACCCCGTCCCTGCCGAGGTCCTGCTCCCGGGCCGTTTGGTCCGCGCCCTTCCGGACCGCGACGTCCGGGACCTTCCCAAGCGGCTTCACGATCCGGACCGCGCCAGACCGCGCTCTGGACCAAGGTTATCGTCCGCCATCATGGGGCCTTCGCCCGGCATTTCGCGGCGATCATCACCCTCACGCCACGCGGCCCGGCGTCCGGAGCGCTCCTCGGCCGCATTCCGCCATTCGGGTCGCCCGTCGCGCTCGTTGAAATCGCGGCGCTGACTCATCCGTTCTTGATTCCGATCTTCATTCCGACCGTCTTCATTCCAGCCGACCTGGCGTTCGTCATTCCGCTCGTCGTCGCGCCGACCGAACCGTGCCGCCCGGTCCCGTTCGCGAACTGGTCCGTCATCCGCCGCACGCATGCTGCGGCGACTGTGAGCGGGGCCTTCGTCGGATCGACGATCGGAGGAGTCCGCATCGTCGGCTCGCGCCACGCTCACCGGGTTCACTCGCCACTCCCGCTGAGTGACGAATTGCAGCGCCGCCGCTGTCGCAATTCCTCCGAAAAACACCAACGCGTTATTGCGCATCGAACTTCCTCGAAACCTTCGAATGCAGGCCGATTCTCCGAATCGACGCGGTCACCGACCTTCGCAACCAGTCCCGCACCCGCGCCCTAAGGACGTTAATCGTCCGCGGTTGAAGGCTAACAATAAGGGAGGAACCTTAACTGAAGATGAAGCGCCGTATGGCTTTTGGGATTTTCTGCACACCTGGCCAGCGAAGCTGAAGGACCCATAAAGGACCAAGGAAATAGCCCCGGTGATCCGGGCCTGCGCATGATCCGTTGGCAGCGGGGAGGGGCCGGTGGCCGCGTGTCAATCGGCAGTCGATTGCCGGCCGCCGGACGGATGGTCGGCGGCGCGATCAGGTTACAACCACGGAGTGCCGCGCGAAGGCTTGATTTTTCGCGAGCGAAACGTGAGCCTCAGTGCACTTCGCGCGGAGTTTCGTGGTTCGCGTTCACGAAAATCGCCATGCCTATAATTAACTAACGTACAGCAACATGAGGTCGACGAATGAGCGCCCACAACTGGAGCAGCCACCGGACCAGCATGAGCACTCGCGCACCGTCGGCCCCGCTGCGACGGCGAAGTCCGCTCCTTTCGGTGCGATGGGCCTGTTTTTCGCTCTGTCTCGTGGCAGCCGGCGCGGTGCCCGCTTGGGCGGTCGTCCCCGAAGTGCAGGATGGAGGCGGCTTCTTCAAGCCGGAGACGATTGCCAAGGTCAATGACATCCTGGCCACCATCGGCGAGAAGCATCACAAGGATCTGTTGATCGAAACCTACGACACGGTCCCGGCCGACAAGGTGGAGGCCGTCAAAGCGATGGACAAGGAAGCGCGGTCCAAGTTCTTTCAGGAGTGGGCAAACAGCCGGGCGCGTCGCCGCCGCGTCGAGGGGATTTACGTGCTCGTCTCAAAGACTCCGCCCCACCTGCAGATCGAAGTCGGCAAACAAACCGAGAAAAAGGCGTTCACGGTCGAAGATCGAAGCAAGCTGCGCGAAATCCTGATTAATGCATTCGGAAAGAAGGAATACGATCGCGGGCTGCTCGAAGCCGCGCAATTCGTCGCCAAAGCCTTCGACGACAACCTGGGTTCCTCGAAGGCCGAGTCGAAGAAGTAAACTCAAACGCCCCGCGCGGGACCGTCGCTCACTACGAAACAAGCGCTCACCGAGAAACGAAAAGGAATCGCCGGCCCCCGCGGACGAAAGTGACTCGCATGACTGCAACTCTTAAATTGACTCCTGCCGGATTACGACCTGTCCGCGCGTCCCTTTTCCGACTCGCGCGGGCTCTCGTTGCCACTGGCGCTGTGCGTGGTGATGAGCGGACGGGCCTGGGCCGTTGTGCCGATGGTCAAAGACGGCGGGGGCTTCTTCACTCCCGAAACGCTGACCAAGGCCAACCAAGAGATCGCCAACATCCAGAAACAATACAAAAAGGATTTGCTGATCGAAACGTTTGCCACCGTCCCGACCGACAAAGTCGACGCGGTGAAGAAGATGACGCCGAAGGAGCGAACCCGCTTCTTTCAAGGCTGGGCTAACGAACGAGCCAGGGCCGAGCGCGTCGAAGGCATCTACATTTTGATCTCGAAGGAGCCGGCGCACCTGCAGATCGAGGTCGGACATGAGACCGAAAAACGGGCGTTTAAAGTGCCCGACGACGTGAAGCGTCTGCGCACGATCTTGCTCGAGAACTTTCAGAAGAAAGATTACGACACCGGCCTGCTCGAGGGGGTCGAATTCGTCCAGCAGAAACTGAGTGAGAATCTCGGCGTGGCCCGCGCGGCGGGCGAGGCGCCGGCACGAGCCAACGAACCCGTCGCCCACAAAGTGGGCCCAGAAGTGCAGGGAGTTTCAGGTATGGGCTTCTTGTGGATCATCGTCGTCCTGTTGATCGGGTTCTGGATTCTGCGAGCCCTCTTCCGCGGCATCTTCCACATGCTGGGCGGCGGGGGACCACGCCAATATGGTCCAGGTCCAGGCGCCCCTGGCCCCGGCTACGGCGGCACCCGGTTACGGCGGAGGCCCCGGGTATGGCGGGGGAGGCGGTGGCGGCTTTATGAGCGGCATGCTGGGCGGCCTCTTCGGCGCGGCGGCTGGCAACTGGCTCTATGACTCCTTCGGCCGCGGCGGAGGAGGCTTCGGCGGCGGGGGCTTCAGCGGGGGCGGCGGCAACTTCGGCGGCGGAGGCTTCAGCGGGGGGGGCGGCGGTTCGACGGCTTCAGATGCCGACCAGGACTACTCCGGCTCCGGAGGAGATTTCGGCGGTGGTGACAGTGGAGGCGGGGATTCCGGCGGCGGCGATTTCGGCGGTGACTCGGGAGGCGGTGACTTCGGCGGCGATTCTGGGGGCGGTGGCGGAGATTTCGGCGGCGGCGACTTCGGTGGTGGCGGAGATTTTGGCGGCGGAGGCGACTCGGGCGGCGGAGACTTTTAGAGACAGTATCAAGACGTCAGTGGCCGACACGTCAGCATTCGAGGCGTCAGCGGCCGAGCGTTTGGTCCAGCCAGTTGAGCGCCCGTTCGTTGAATAGGCTCCGCGCCGGCCTCGCAGTGTTCGCCTGCCCCTTCGCTGTCCAAGAACCGCATCCGCGTCTTGGGGCACGTCAGCCGCTCGAAAAGCCGGTCGGCCGTCACGCCGATGTCGTCGTTCTCGGCCGAGCAAACCAGCGTGGGACAGCCGATCCGGCCCACGCGTCCTTCGAGCGTGTACTCGCGGGTCAGCTGTAGGTAGTCGAGCGGCGTGGCGAGGGCGTGCGTCCACAGTCCGCGGCGCAGGCCCCAGCCGCCCGTCAGTTGACGCAGCCGACGACCGAGCACGAACGTCAGCAGCTTGAGGACGAAACGATTGTTCTCGGCCAGCCCGTGGGCAACGAACGGCGGCACGCGGCTGGCGAATTCCTCGAACAGGGAATACTCGCCCGGATCGCAGATGCATGCGGCCAGAGGCGGTTCGCCGCTGGCAGCCCGCGGAGCCAGGTAACCGCCGAAGCTGACGCCCAGGAGCCCGATCTGTTTCGCGTCGACGTCCGGCCGCGACTGAAGCCAATCGACGATGGGACCGACGACGGCCTCCCAATCGGGGCGAAAGATCAGACCGTCTTCGAGGATCGCCTTCCCCTGCCCCGGTCCGTCGTAGACCAGGCACGTGTAGCCCCGCTCGACAGCCGCACGGCCGCTCATCAAATAGCTTTCTTCCGCCGTCCCGTCGTAGCCGGTGGTAATGATGAGACAGGGTCGTGGCTTTGGCGCGCCGCTGGGCCGGAAGAAATAACCGTGGAGCGTGTGACTGCCGTAGGGGACCGCGATCCGTTCGCCTGGCGGATCTATCAGGCCGATCGCCCCTTCAAACGCGCCGCGATGCCGGCGAGCCGTTTCGATCACCCGCGGATCGACGGGAGTGCCGATCAGAAACGTGTAAGACGCGCGGAAGTAGTTGCTCGACCGCAGATACGCACCGAGCGCGCTCGCGCGATGGCCCGCCGCGACCGACGTCTCCGCCTCGTCGAAGAGGCGCTCCGCCAACGCGTGCCAGGCGGCAAACCAGCTCTCGGCGTCGAGTTCGCGAATGCGGCGGGCCACGGCCAGACACTCGCCGACGTCAGCCCCGCCGCTACACGCATGCCCGGCGATCCGCAGCCACTGGGCGTCGAACAGGGAGTCCTTGAAGACGGTCGTCATGCGAGTGCGTCGTGTCGCTGCCGGAGTTTCTTGGCCGCTTTTTTTTTCGGGCCTTGGTCGAGAGATCAAAACGGCGAACAATTGTCTGCGTCGCAGAGAGCTTCGCCCGCGCGATCGCTGCGCGCGTCTCGCGGCAATGGGGGTCGAACGTCAACCACGACGCAATGGGAGATAGTATCTCCGCGAACGACCAGAAAATCGCCCACGGCTTGGCAGATGTCCTGATGGAGTTTTCATCCCCGGCGCGCTGGCGGGACGTCAGAATCGCCCGGGACGGGACCGGAATGGGACGGGATCAAATTGTCCAACGGGACTCGGCCGACGGCGCTGCCCCGAGCCGTTGGGCGGGATGGGACACGTCGGGTCGGGACACCGCGCGAGCCAACGGGACAAGTCGGTCGGACAGCAACGTGTCCCACATTAAGATATTTGCCTGCAATGGTTTAAGAGCGGCAAAGGATGGGACGGGACAAGTTGGCGCGACCGGAGGCATCAGTCCCGGCCGACGCGCAGACCCCCGGCCAGTCCGGCCAGGTCGGGACCGGGACTGAGCGGGACGGGATTCGATGGGACGGGACAGTTTCGCGTGTCAGCGCGAATTGGCTTCTGCGCCGAACCCCGTCGGCGAGTCCATTCCAGTCGTTTAATCCGCGGTTACTGGCTGACCGCCGAATGCGTCGTCGCGTCGGCGGAGGGGGACCACTTCACCAGGAAGGCTTTGACCTTCGCCGGGTTGTGCTTGGGTCCTTCCTCGAGGACGTCGGTTGGCTGGTCGCGCAGCACCTTGCCGTCCGCGGCGAGGACAACGAGGTACGGAAAGCCCATTCGCTTTTCGTCCGGGGCGTACTTCTTGAGCAGGTCCTTATTCGTGTCTTCGTCGACCAGTACGAGGACAAATCCTTTCTTGAGCACCTCGGCCACGGCCGCCTCGTGCGTGAAGGTGTCATGCAGCTTGTAACACCAGCTGCACCAGTTGCCGCCGAACTTCAGCAGCACGTGTTTGTGCTCGCGCTGGGCGAGCTTGAGGGCGGCCGCGATGTCGGCCTTGGCGTCGGCCTTTTCGTTGTAGATGGGCGGGCGTTTGGGTTTGTGAGATGCGGCGGCAGCGGTCTCGGCCTTGGCGTCCTTTAGGGAGAGCCCCACCAGCTTGCCATCGTTGGTGGCCAGCACGATGAACTGCCGGCCGTCGGCGAGATAGCTCATGGGTGTGGAACTGGGAGGAGCGGGCAGCTCGATGGTGGCGATGATATGGCCGTCGGCCTTGTCGAACGCACGGAGCACGTTGGCCGCTTTCCCCGGGGCAGCATGTCCGCCACGGCCGCCGAAACCTTGGGCGACGAAGAGCAGCGTCTTCGTCAAAAGCGGGCCGCCGCCCGGAGCGCCAAGCGGACCGACGTCGTGGCCGACGACTTGGCTGATGACGCCGCGCGGCCCGTCGCCGTGAGGCACCATCCAGGCGCGTTCGCCCGTGTTGAGATTGATCGCCGTAATTCGCCCATACGGAGGCTTGAAGAGCGGGAGCCCGTGCGGACCGGCCAAATCGCCGCCGAAGACCTGGCCGCCGCGGACGTACTTGAAATCGGAGCGAGCCGAGTCGGGCTCGTTGAGCTTCACAACGATCGGGTAGGTGATCGAAGGGATGTAAAGCAGATTGGTTTCGGGATCGAAGGCGGCTCCCCACCAGTTTCCGCCGCCGCCCCAGCCGGGCAGGTTGATCGATCCCTTCACGCTCGGAGGCGTGAAGAGCGGGCCATGCTGATATTTGTCGAGAATCTTTTTGCCTGCGGCCCTGAGCTCGGGAGTGAAATCGATGAGGTTGTCTTCAGTGGCTCCTTGCCGCTCGAACGGAGCCGGGCGGGTGGGCATCGGTTGCGTGGGCGAGGCGACTTCGCCAGCCACGTCGGATGGCGGCACGGGGCGCTCTTCGATCGGCCAAACCGGTTTGCCGTTGGCCCGGTCGAAGACGAACACAAAGCCGGTCTTGGTGATCTGCGCGACTGCCTGGATCGTGCGGCCGTCGACGTGAATCGTGCAGAGCACTGGCGCTGCCGGCAGATCGTAGTCCCACAGGCCGTGATGGACCGTTTGAAAGTGCCAGATGCGTTTTCCCGTGGTGCCGTCGACGCAGACCAGGCTGTCGGCAAACAGGTTGTCGCCCAGCCGATGGCCGCCGTACCAGTCATTCGTCGGCGTGCTCAAGGGGAGATAGACGTAGCCGGTCTCCTCGTCGACCGTCATCAGCGTCCAGACGTTCGTGTTGCCTGTGTATTTCCACGAGTCGTTCTTCCAGGTGTCGACGCCGAATTCGTTCCCCTGCGGGACCGTGTGGAAAATCCAGGCCGGCTTGCCGGTGTGGACGTCGAAGGCCTGCACGTCGCCGCGGGGCATCTCCTTGAATTGCGGGCCGTCGTGAATCGACGAGCCGACGATCACCACGTTGCGGCAGACGACCGGCGGAGACGTGATCGTGTAGAGCTGAGGCACAACGGCGTGCGGGATGGCTTTGCTGAAATCGATCTTCCCCCCTTCGCCGAAATCCGCCGCCGGCTTGCCGGTCTTGGCATCGATGGCCCACAGATGGGCGTCGTGCGTCGCGATAAAGATCCGCTCGAGCTTGCCGTCGGTCCAGTAGGCCACGCCCCGATTGACGAAGCCCAGATTTCCCGGCCGACCCGCCTTGTAACTTTCCGGATCGAAGATCCATTTCTCTTTGCCGGTTTGCGCGTCGAGGGCCGCGACGTGACAGAGCGAGCTGGTGGCGTAAAGCGTGCCGCCGACCATCAACGGCGTGTCCTCGTACGCGAACGAGGTCAGCATGCGATTGGTTTTGTGCATCTCGACGTAGGGGGACTCCCACGTCCACTCGACCGCCAGCTTGGCCGCGTTGTCGCGGTTGATCTGCGACAGTGGCGTGTACTTGGTGCTGCCTTGGTCGTGGGCGTAGTACCGCCATTCGCCGACCGGCTGCGTGGCCGTCGTGTCGCCCGCGTCCGCGGACGGGATCGCCTGACCGCATGCAAGAAGCAGAAAGCCTGCCCCCGCGAGCACGCCCCGCCCGCCTGGCAAGAAAGAGGACAAACGCCTCGACGAGCGGACGGATCGCCGTGCTCGCAAATCGACCCGCAATCGCCCGCAACTCATGTCAGCGCCTCGCATGCTGGGGACGGGAAGTTTCAGACTTTTGGAATTCTTCTCTCATAGCCATTGACGCGCGCAGCCGTAACGGTACAAATGTATATGTACCCGTGACGAGCCTGGACAGCCAGCGCGGCAAGCATGGACAGCGAGCAACTGACCGCCCGACAGGCCGAAAGCATGCGGAACGCACTGATCCCGCACGTTCGCTACCTCTACAAGATGCAAATCCGCATGGAGAAGACCGGCTTTCCGGCCACCGACGAACTGTTCCAAGCCACCCGACGCGCCTACGACGCCGTTCAGGAACTGTGCATGAAGCTGCACTACCTCTCCTGCAAAAGCGGTGTCGGCTCGAAGACCGGCAACGGACCAACCTAAAGGAGATTTTCGAGATGGATCGCCAACTGCCGATGCGGCACCCGTGTCGCAGGATGGGACTGACCGAATCGATGCTCAATGGCTCGACGTACCGACGCTGGAAGTGCCCACGTCGTTGGGACTCGTGGTGCGCGAGTACCTCAAGAGGAATGGCACTAGCTTAGGAGAGCTACGCAGCTTGCGGGCGATCTCTTCCGCGCACGCGATGGACGGATCAGCGTCGCTTGGCGAATTGAATCGGCCAGCGCGCAACAGCAAGGGTGGCGAGTTCCTTTTGACGTTCCTCGATGTGCCGCATGGTCCACTTTTCGCCCGGAGCGGCTCGCAGAGCACGTCTTCCGTCAGTTTGATATTCGCCGACTTCTCGATGAAGGGTAGTTTCACTTCATACGGCTTGTCGTTGCTCGCACGTTGTCCTTACTATTCATCAGAACGAGATTTCCAAGGCGGTGGCGAAATTCCCTGTGCTGATCCGGTGTAAAATGCTCCCAACCCAATTTGGCGTTAGGATTCTTTGGAAGGACGTGCTCCAAGGTTAGTATCTTCGTGTCGTCTACCGGTCCCATTAACTCATCGGGCTTGCCGGTTCTTTTCTGCGCTTCCAGCTGCGCAACAGAAACCTCGCTTGGCGACTGTTCGCAATCGTCTTTTTGCAAAAAGCACCTGGAAACGATTGTCGCTCGGAATCACAGTTATGACGGCAGCGGCCAACTCGCTGGCGGTCGTGATCTTCCGTTCTGTGATGGAATGAGCGGCCTCGCGAAATGACTTTTCAACAACACCGCTTCGACTTCCGCTAGAGACCAAAAACCGGACCACCCAGGATGACAACAAGCGAAATGCATGCATCGTTTCGCTGGGATTAAACTTTGCCGCGATCGACAGCATCAGCGGCCGAATGAAAGGCATCTTGATTTCCTGAGAGATGTTGTCCACATAGCGCGGCACGCGGGTGTCATACGGACCCCATTTGCCGGCACTGGGCGTGCAAATCGCGACATAATCCTCAGCATAAGTCGCCAAAGCATCAAGGAACTTCAGGGAGGCGGTCTGGCCAATTACCCGCTGTTCCATCTCTTCAAAAATGTCGTCTGCTCTTGTGGGGCCATTGAATGCAATGCTGACGTGGTGCAAGTAAGTCAGCATCGGATCTCCCTCGCCGGTTCCGCCCATTCCCTCGATGGCGCTACGCATCGTCGACCATTTCGCCTGCGCCTCATCGTGCTTCGGATCTGCTTGCTCGAAAGAGATGATTCTTAATCATGTCGGCTTGGGTCGTCCGCTGTGCGCGGTCGTTCAATGTCTTAAACATTTGGTACGCGCGGGCGTAGTTCGGCGCGGTAAGCATTACGACAATGGCTTTGTCCTGAATGAAATTAACCCAGGCGTTCAAGGCGTCCACTTTTCGAGACACGGTGTCTGCGTTCGCCACGATTCGTTTGACGCGATCGGCGGCGACATTGGCTGCTTCAACGATGCGCTTGTGTGAGTGCAAGCGGATCTTGACGGCACCGCGCTTATCAACCCTGTTCAGGACGCGGTCGCTCATGACTGGACGGTCATCAACATTGAGCAGCAAAAGCGGCATGTCCTCTTTTGTGTCTCGGTCGTAGCGGAAAAGAAACTGCTCTTCGATCGCGGCTGCATCCTTGTCCTGCTTCAATTCGAGCAGGGCGTCGCGGACGGCACCCAAAAACACGCTTGTCGTGGCCAATCGCTGCTGGCCATCAACCACTGTCGGAGGCTTTCCGGCGCAAAACAATGGTGCCGAGAAAATACGACGACTGCGATTTCAGCATCGCATTGCCAAGATCGTCAAAGAGCTTTTGAACGCGATCCGGATGCCATGCGTATTCACGTTGATAATTCGGCACTATCAGGGGGCCGTTGAGCAGCGCTTTGCCAAGCGTTGATTTTTCAACGTCGATTGGCGCCTCAAGTTGTGCCATGTCGCCCTCAGTTCTGGGTCATCAAGAACGCCGCCGATTCGCCTACGTTGTCCAACTCTCGTAGGGCCGACGTCCGGAGTCGCTCCCGCATCCAAGTCGACAAAGAAACGCCTGCGATTTGTGCTGCCCGCGCAAAAGCAGCCTTTTCCGTTTCCGACACGCGGATGTTAAGCGGGACGATTTTACGGTCCAGGCGCAAACTCGCCTTAGTCTTTGCTGGTTCTTGGCTTTTTGTTCATAGCCTAAATGTAACGCAAGTTTCGTTACAAGTCAATGGTTCTGCCTTGATTGTAACGCATATCGCGTTACAATAGGACTGTCGAACAAAAAACCCCGCAAGTGCTGAAACACAAGCGGGGCGAGAACCAGAAACCGGCGAATCGCCAGAATCCAGCCCTGACAAGCATGATTCTATGCGGTTCGCCCCGTGAGGGGAACGCGAACCAAAATGCCTCGCAAAGACTTCGGCGCCGTCAGAGATAAATTTGCGAACGACAGCGGCTTGCCATTTGGTCGAATTCTGACGCGCGAACACGTTCTGCGGTCGCTTGAGTTCGAAGGTCACGAATACCGCCAGCGAGTCTTCTGTCCGTTGGTGACGCTGTGGGCTTGGCTTTCGCAGTGTCTCAGTCAGGACAAATCGCTGAATGAGGCGGTGACGCGCATTCTCGCGCACCGCGTCGCAACTGGCCTGCGGGCTTGCTCGGCGTCGTCCGCCAGCTACAGCAATGCCCGCGCTCGATTCCCGTTGCCGGTCATGGTTCGGCTGGCGAAAGAGATCGGCCGCAGCGTCCACGATTCCGCAGACGATTCGTGGCATTGGCGAGACCGCGAAGTGTTCTTGGTCGATGGCACCGGACTGTCGATGCCAGACACGCCCGAAAATCAACTCGCATTCCCGCAGGTGAAGTCGCAAAAGAAGGGCGTAGGGTTTCCCGTCATGCGCGCCGTGGCGATGATTTCGCTGGCCACTGGCGCAGTTGTCGATTTCGATTTCGCAGCGCACGAAGGGAAGGGAACCGGAGAGGGGAGCCTTCTCCGCGGAATGCTCGACACGATGAATCGGGGCGACGTTCTCGTTGCCGACAGATTCTATCCGTCGTATTCCACGGTGGCGGCTCTCGCTGAGCGAGGCGTCGACATGGTGTCCGTCAGCCATCAGAGCCGAACCGTCGATTTCAGTGAAGGCTTTCAGCTTGGGGAAAACGATCACATCGTCGAGTGGCACAAGCCGCGCTGTCATCACAGAGCCGATCGCGCGAAATTCGACTGTCTTCCGGAGACGATCCAGGTTCGGGAGTTCCTTATAGACATCGAAGGGCGTGACGGGCGCAGCGAAAAGGCCATCGTAATCAGCACGATTATCGACCCGTCAATTCCGCAGCGGGAACTGTCGGACCTGTACTGGCGGCGCTGGAATTGCGAACTCGATTTGCACGATCAAGCAATCAATGCATGTCGACGTGTTGCGATGCAGGAATCCCGAAATGGTCGCGAAGGAAATCTTCGCACACTTGCTCGCCTACAATTTGCTGCGCGGGACCATGACTGAGTCAGCAAAGAGAACCGGAACCACGCCGCGACAGTTGAGCGTAAAGGGCGCGATGCAGGCCGTCGAATCGTTCACGCCCGCGATGATGGCGGCAAACGGCAACGAAGCGCTCTACGCTGCGTTTCTGACGACGGTCGCAGCCCATCGTGTCGGCAATCGCCCAGGGCGGCAGGAACCGCGTAAGAAGAAACGACGGCCCGCATGGCAGGACTACTTGAAGGTCCCGCGGGATCGGTGCCACCGCCGGCTGGCCTCGGAATCATCTCGGTAACTCGGCGCCACTTTGATTAAGGGTTCTTCCGCCGGATCATAATCGAGCGGAGGATCACTTCGTCCGGCACGTCAATGAAGCGACGGTCGTTAAACCGCACCAAGTTGCAAAATGCCAGCGCTTCGCTTGGGCGCAGCAGCATCTCATCTAGGGATTTGTCTCCGAAGAATGTCGCGTTGAACGCATCCACCATCGCGTCCATGAACTGTTCGCGGTCCATGCTGACGCCATAGGCTGTCAAATCAAATGCCGCCCGTCCCATAAGCCACCTCTTGTAAAACGCCAGTTGTGAATCGGTTCGGGAGATGGTGGCTGTCATCGTGCGCCTTTTCGGTTGGAGAAAGCAAGCAAAATCTTGCTATGCTTTTAGCGCATCCCGTCCGATCGCGCAACCCCTAGATCGCTGGTGAACAAGTGGGGAATTTCAGATGGGTTCTACCGGGCGTGCTGTGCCTGATGATCTGGTGCATTGGAAATGTGTTGGTACCGTACCTGAGGCAACGCGCCCGCGAAGCCGAAAGGCGGGAGCGGTTAGTAGAGCTAGAGCGCACGAGCGCGAACATGAGGCCAAATACGGCCCAAGCGCATGGACCCGCAGCGTCGAGCGATAAGCCCCGGTATTGGCGACAGGCTTGGCCGCGGGACGGCGTTCTTAAGCTAAATAAAACCTCCACCGAAGCGGAGCGCTGAGCGGCTAAGGAGTACAGGTCTTTGAAGCTGGCCGTTTGCAGGAAAAATGTTTTTTGAGCCGCGGCCCAATCGGTGACTTCTCGCAGGAGTTCGTCGATCGACTGACAGCGGTGATTGCGGGTGATCGTCTCGTGGAGGTGCCACCAGACGCGCTCGATGGGATTCGTCTCGGGCGCATACTTCGGAAGAAAGTGGAGGACAATTCGACCGGGGTGTTGAAGCAGGTAATCGCGGATGGCGCGGCAATCGTGGAATTTGGCGTTGTCGCAGACCACATGGATCACCCGATAGGACCGCAGTTGCCGACGCAGGTCGTCGAGGTGGGCCACGAAGAGCGCCGCGTTGCGTTGCTTTCCTGGAGCCGACAACAACAGCCGTCCTGTCCGCCAGTGAAGCGATCCAGCCAAATGCCGTTTTTCGTTGTTGCCTGGCGTGACGACCTCGGCTTGCTGGCCGCGACGCATCCACATCGACCCGATCTTGGGGTTCAAATGGACATCCACTTCGTCTTGGAACACAACGGTCTCGTTGGCCGGCAGTTGTCCGATGAATCGCTGGATTTGCTGCAGCTTCCGGGCATGCTCCGGATCGCGAGGCCCGACGACCGGCCGGGGACGACGCCAGACAAACTCCCGCCGGTGCATCCCCCGGCGGACCGTTTCGGGGCTCACGCGGATGCGTTCCTGTTCCCACAACAGCAAGGCCAACAGACCGCACGACCAGCGGCTCCGGAAGAAGCCGAAGTCCTGCGGCGTCGACTTCAACAGCCACCGCACGACGAAAATCAGCCACGAAGGAACTGTGTCTGGTTGTTCTTCGGTTCGCAAAGCCATTCCCAGCCGACCTGTCGCAAACTCCCGTTTCACCGAGCGGATCAAAGTCGGGCTGGCAAAGGTGGCCGCGCGGATCTCGCGGTAGGAACGTCCTTCGGCCAGCAACAACAGGACCAGTGCTCGCCGAGCCGTCCGCGCTGTCCGCAAGGTCTTCAAACACGTCTTGCGTTCCCGCGTCGAAAGACGAAGATGGCCATCCATGGCTTGGTCTCCGGGGATTGTGGTCGTCTATCACCCACAACCTTAGAGCCAAGCCTGTTTTCTACTCCAGATCATTCTCCCTCCGCGCTACGCACGGTGCGAGGTCTTATTTAGTGCCATTCGTACCTCAAGAGTTTGCGGCCCCAGCCCGAGCTGTCACGGCTGGCGCTCCATCGCTGCGAGAGTTCGGCAGCGGATTCAGCACTGTTCACAGCTGGCGACGCCAACCTGTCGCCAGCGAATGGGAATTGGCCTCAGCGGGGCGTCCATCCGAAGAGTCGCTTTTGCTTGATCTCTTCGGCCACTGCGGGAGGGACCTGACTGAACCAGCCGGCGTCGCCCGCCTGGATCTGTCGCAGGACCTGGTCCGAATCGATGCCGCGGCACGCCGGGTTCGCCCCTACGATCGGCACGATGTAGCGATTTTCGAGTAGGTGCTGATACAGATGTCGCACGCGCGACGGAACCTGGACGGTCTCGGCCGTGACGAGCTGCTGCGTGTCGTGGTCGAAGCGAGGATAGACGTACATACGGACGTTGTCGGCAAACAAGCGACCTACCGCCTCGAGTGTGCCGCCGCGAAGGCCTTCGTAGTGTGTGTCGTCGAGAATGTCCAAGAGCGCCGGAACGCCGAGGGCGATGCCGACCTTCTTTTGCGTGTACCGCGAAAAATCTTCGACCAGGCCGTAATAGGGCCCGTGATTGGAGATCAGCACCGTCTTTCCCAGGATGCCGAGGATGTCGACCCGATCGAGAAAGTCCTGCTTGTCCACGCCTTGCTGCGGATGCAGGTCGCGCAGCGTCAGCTCCATCAGTTCGATCGGCTCTTCGCCGACCAACTCGGGCTCGGCCCGGAATTGTTCGAGCCCTTTGTCGAGGAGATCCATCGACAACAAGTTGACGGGACGAAAACGGCCCCGCTCGACGAGAATCGGCCGCTGATACAGCACCTCGGCCGGCTGCACGACCTCGCCCTGGGCAGTGAAGAGTGCGGTATCGGTAAAGGCCCGCTCGATCAGCTGCAGGCACATCAGCCGATTGTCGACGCCCGCAAACGCGGGGCCGCAGAACTTGACCATGTCGATCTCGACCCGCTCGCGGGTGAGATGATCGAAGAGCGAGGCCAAGAGGCCTTCCGGATCAGCGTGGCCATAGACGGCGCCGTGCAGCAAATTGACGCCGACGAGGCCGATCGCCTCGCGTTCGCGCTGCCGATCCGAATCGTGCGTGGCGACATGGACGATGATATCCGACGGTTCTGCCCGCGGCGCCGTTTGAAAACGCACGCCCAACCAGGCGTGTCCGGCAGAGCGGCGGGTGCGGCTGTGCGAGGCGGCCGTGTCGGCAAACACAAAAAACGCCGTGTGTTCGCCCCTCAACGGGCCGAGCCGCTCGAGAAGCAACTCGTATTCGTAGGCCAGCATGGATTCGAGCCGCTTGCGGCTGACGTAGCGTTCGCTACGGCCGTAGATGGCGTCGCTGACCACCATGTCGTACGCGGAGATGGTCTTGGCGACCGTTCCCGAGGCGCCGCCCACTTGAAAGAACCAGCGCGCGACTTCCTGTCCGGCGCCGATCTCGGCGAACGTCCCGTAGACCCGCGCATCCTGGTTCATCCGGAGCGCTTTTTCTTCCGGCGAGAGCAGCTGTCCGTCCATCGGCTCGTCTTCCCCTGCGACTGTCGAGACCCGCGTGCCGCACCAAATCGTGATCGATCCGGCGACGCGGCGAAAGGCTCAGGCTCGAATTGCAGTACCGCGGGAAGCAATTCCCCGGGCTCGAAGGAGCTTACTGATAAGCCGGCGATGTCGCGGGCCGCGCGTGGGGCCCTGCGGTAACGCTCGTCATGTTACTCGGCGAAGACAAACACGGCGAAATCTAATTGACTCCGCTTGGTCCGCAGCGCGCCCTGGCGAAATGCTCTGAGCCCGCGAATTGCCGGGATTTTTGCTGCGCCGGCGATGATCCCTGAACCCAGTCCCTGGCGTCCACACTTCACCCAATCGACGGTACAATTTGTCGGATTGAAGGGCGGCCTTGTCGCACCCCACGAACGCGGGGCGCCCCGCCGATGCTTCGCCGAAGGAATTTCACCGATCCATTAACCATATTCCCAAGGCGAACCGCGAAGGGGAACCAAGGACAGCGAGACGCGGCTGACATTGAAGAGCATTATCCCGATGCTGGAACGTGCGGAGCACGCCCGATGAAGTTACTGTTTCTCGCCGTGGTATTGGTTGGGCTGTCGGTCGGCACGGCAAAGGCCGAGCCTCCGGCGAGTGACTACGGTTCGCAACGCGAGACACGTAGGGCAAAAGCCGCACAGGCCGCACTTAAGAAGGATATGCGGCTCGCCAAAGCGACGAATGCCTCCCCGCAGAAGATTGGGATTCTCACTTATTACCCCAATCAGGGGGGCGGCTACACTTTTACCCAAGAGAAAGACATTGTTTTTTATGCGCTGCCCCGCACGCCAAGCACCTACAAATGTGAGGTCCAGGTAACAGTTTGTAAGCCCATAGCGGGCGGCGGCACGGCAATAGTTTACACCACGCAGTCAATTAACGTCCCGACTATCGGCCCGTCAACGATTCCTTTCGGCAGCCAAACGGTCTACCGAACTGAGATGTTCAACAACGGCAAAGATGGCTTCTTCCGCGAAGACCTCCGACTCGCCTATTGGAGCCGGGACACTTCCGAAGGGCAATTTCAATTGTGGATAT
Organism: uncultured Planctomycetaceae bacterium; assembly: GCA_963800135.1. Taxonomy (GTDB): domain Bacteria; phylum Planctomycetota; class Planctomycetia; order Planctomycetales; family Planctomycetaceae; genus DASPSM01. Next base: position 104,086 of record CAWCZR010000010.1, read on the forward strand.
TGGCCGAAGACAGAGAAACTCGGCTGAAGGTGAAAAGCATTATCCCGGTGCTGGAACGTGCGGAGCATGCCCGATGAAGTCACTTCTTGCCGCCGTGCTCTTGGTTGGAATGTTGGTTGGCATCGTTCAAGCGTCCGATGACAGCCCGGTTGTCCACCTTTGAAGCCAAAGCGGGGTCGCACCCGAAAAGGACGTGCGGATTGCCAACCTCACGGGTGCCAAACCACAGAAGATTGGCGTACTCACGTATTACCCGACCAAGGGAGGCGGCTACACGTTCATGGAACGGGAGCACATCGTGTTCTACGCACTTCCCTTGATGCCGGCGACGTGCCAATTTGACCGCATCGTTCGGGTACTTGGGAGCCCCAAAGGCGAAGTAACGCCCAGTAATATCGTCGAGCGAATAAACGTGTCTATTATCGGAACATCACAAATGCCGGTTGGCGGTCAGACCATCTACCGCAGTGAGATGCACACGTACTTCAATTCCCTCGTTCGACGCGATATTCCGATTGCCAAATGGGCTTGCGACACTTCCGATGGCAAAGTCCGCTTGTCCATAACGGCTGATGACAACGAAACCCGGCTCAAACTAAAAAGCATCGTCCCCGTGCTGGAACATGCTTCCACGCCCTGGTGACGCGGTCCCGCCCGGCTCCTGCCTGCGGCGAGTAAGAAGGCCGCAGCTAAGTGGGATCGCACGCGAAACGGTGTGCCTGCGTCCGCCCGCAGGCGGACTGGTCACACCCTACGGCGCGAGCCGGCCGTTCGATCCGCACACCGTCTCGACTATCGCGTGAAATTCAATCCCGGGTCGTTCGGCGGACCGCCGACCATTTTGAAGGAGAAGCGATCCGGTCCCTCGGCATTCACTTTGCCAACCATCGTGCCGCCGTTGTCGTATTCCAACACCAGCGTGGTGCCGGCCAGCTCGTACTTGCCGTCGAAGGACTGCGTTTTGTCGGGCCGGGCGTACTTCCAGTTGAACTTGCCGTCGGCGCCCAGCGACAGGTCGATCGTGCCGCCGCCCGCCGGGGGCGCCGCGTGCCACGACCCAGCCACGTTGGTCGGCGCCGTCAATTGCGTGTCGGACGGGGCGTTTGCCGGAGCTTCGGCCGTGGCCGGCGCGACGGCGGTGCCATTGCCATTGCCATTGTCGGGCGGCGCAATCATCGCCAGCAATTGTCGCGAGACTTGGTCGTTGGGCGCGAGCTTCACCACCTGCTCGAACTGGCGGGCGGCCGGGTTCGGGTAACCCTCCGTCAGGTATTCGTAGCCCAGCAAGAAGTGCAGATCGGCCGCGTTGTCGTTTTGCCGCACCGCGTCTTCCAGGGCACGAAGCTGCTTGGTGTAGATATCGACGCTCGGATAGAGGCTGCTCATCGTGGTCCAGTCCCAGCCGGGACCGACGGACAGCACGGCGTAAAGCGTCCCGGCCGCTTCCTTATAGCGGCCCATGGCGAAGAGGACGAGCGCGCGAAACTCGTGCAACGGCGTGTCGCTCGGCGTCTTGGCGATCGCCGCATCGATCGTCGACAGGGCGGTCGGATAATCGCCTTTGTAGAAAGCGTCGCGAGCCTGGTCGCTCAGCGATACGGCACCCGTCACCGAGGGATCGTTCGGATCGGGCAAGGCCGCGGTCGTCACGATGGGCTGACCGTAGTCGAGGGCCGGATATTCGACGGTCGTCGGGGCGATGTAATACGGGTTGTAGTACGGATAGTAACCGGTGTCGTAGAAGAGCGAACCAACGGCCCACGAGGTCAAGCCGAGGGCCGCGGTCCCGATGCCCCAACTCGCCCAGGGATGGGAGTACCACCAGCCGTTGCCCCAATGCCCGTTCCAGTAGCCGTGATACCAGGAGTTGTGAACGTTGTGCCAATAATCGCTGCGATTGTTGATGCGATCGCCGCGGTTATTGATTCGGTCGCCCTGGTTATTGATCCGGTCGCCCCGGTTGTCGATGCGATCGCCGCGATTGTCAGTCCGGTTGTTGACGCGGTTGTCCCGATTGGGGAGACGGTCGCCGCCGTTATTGATCCGGTCGCCGGCGTTAGGAGCGCGGTTACCGAAATTGCCGCGATTTTCGACGGCCGGTCGGTTATTGGCGAAGTTCTGGCGGTTGGCGCCGCCACCACCGCCGCCGTTAGCGAAATTCCCGTTGAAGCCGCCGCCGGCGCCGCCGCGGAACCCGCCGCCGTTAACGTTGCCTCCGTTGAAGCCTCCACCCCCGCGGAAGCCACCGCCGCCGTTGAAGCCGCCTCCGCCGCCGCCTCCACGGAAACCGCCACCGCCTCCTCCGCCGCCGCGACCACCGCCGCCCCCCCCGCGACCGATGGCCCCGACCTCAGTCACGGGCGCAGCCAACAGCGCGAAGCTCGTCAGGGAAACACCGGCAATCCGTTTGAAGGAAACGGTCAGGCTCGTCTTATCGCTCATTGCAAATGTCCTCGATCTCGCGGCCGATCAGCGGGCGACGCCTGGTTCGGGAGGTCTGCGGACGATCTTGACCTCGGTCGGCGGCATCATTTCGGTTCCGACGACGTGGTCAGTCGAGCGCCAGGTGTAGGAGTGTTTGCTCGTCGGCGTGATCAGATTGGTGGCCGACGAAGGTGTGCCGTCGCGGCGAACGCCCGTCGCTTTCACGACCCAGTGATCGCCGGCATTGGTCCAGACCGACTCGCCGTGTCCGCCTTCGGTGTCGAACTGCCACGACTTCACCCGCTTGGTGAGCGGGTCCCAGCCGATGCGCTGGCTGATATCCATGGCGTCGCGGCCCCGCATGCGAACCTTGATGTCGCCCAGGATGTAGTTCTTGTTTTCGGACCACTTGTAGGAAGTCAGCACGACAGATTCGCGACTTTCATCGATCCAATCGCCGATCAGCCATTCGAGCGGCTTCAATCGTTCGTAGTTGGTCATTTCGGTGCCCGGCGTGTCGTGGACAAAGCCCATCAGCCACTGGCCGGACCGGGTCTTGATATGCAGGGCCGTGTAGCGATCGACGTCGGCCGGTTCGTTGGGCCTGTGCGTGACCTTGGTGACGCCAGTCTCGACCGCGAGCGCCGTGCCGATGAAACGAATCGATTCGATCTCGACGGACATCTGCGGCTGCGGCTTTTCGGCGACGATGGTCGCGAAGACCTTTTCGATCGCCTCGCGCCCCTGCGTGGTGTTTCCCTCTTCGTCGACCATCTGTGCTTCCGGCACAAACAGCTTGCCGATGGCGGCTGTGTCGCCCGCGTTGAACGCTTTGACGAACGCTTCGACGTTGCCGCGAATGACGGATTCATCCTTCGACGGCACGACCTGCGATTGCCCGGTCCCCTGTGCGCGCTCTTGAGCCGGCGCGACACCGCCCGCCGCGGCCAGTCCCAGAACAATCAGCAAAGACCTTCGAGTGAGTTGCAACATGGAGTCACCTCCGCGGTGAAGACATCTCACGCAGCGACCGTGGCGGGAACTTGCGGCACGTCCCCCCACTGAAACGTCTGCTGCGATTTCAGCTGACAATTGCACAAGCGCTGCCAAAACCTGCCCCAAAGGCCGATCGGAGCCGACTTAGCGACAGGAAGGCAACCCGATCGCACGATTCCTGCGCTTGAATTCTGCCCGTGATCTCGCCGCCCGAATTGCGGCAGCGACGGCTCCGAAAACGGCGTTGCGTGGGACGAATGCCGCCGTTGTGGGAGCAGTCGCGACAGCTACAATGTGATCTCCGCACCTGGCAAAATCAAGGGCGCTCTCGCCGCGGCCGAGCTCTTTTCATCCGCCGCGCGACGGCGCGTCGCGTCCTGTCGCCGTCGCCGGTCGACCCAAATTCGCCGAACGGAAAAATCGGAATCGCGCCGTGGTCGCAGAGATCACTCGACAAGACCGCAGACACCGGTTGCACGTCTGGCGGATGCTGCTCTTTCTCTTGGCGATTTATGGCGTCGCCGCCTATTTCGTCATTCCCTACGGCTGGAAGCGCTACGCGCGGCGGCATCCCGAGCTCGAAGATATTCCGCGGATCACCCACACCGCCAGCGGAATTCCGGGAGACGCGCTCAACGTGGAGCTGATCGGCACCGAGCGAGATTTGAAGAGTGCCATGATCGCAGCCCACTGGTATCCGGCCGATTCGCTCACGCTCCGCAGTTGCCTGGAAATCGCCGAGGCGACCGTCCTCAAGCGGGCCTACGACGATGCTCCGGTCAGCAATCTTTATCTCTTCGGTCGCCGCGAGGACCTGGCCTTCGAGAAGCCGGTCGGCAAGAACCCGCGGGCCCGGCATCACGTGCGGTTTTGGCGCGATCCGACGGCGGATGCAGAGGATCGCACGGTCTGGATGGGTGCGGCAACTTACGACAAAAGCGTCGGCTTCAGCCACCGCACCGGACAGATCACCCACCACACGGACCCCAACATCGATACCGAGCGCGACTTTTTGTTGATGGACCTCCAGAGTGGCGGCGGCCTTGCGTCGATCGACATCGTCGACGGATTCCACACTGCGTTGTCGGGAAAAAATGGCGGCGGAGATCCGTGGCATACCGACGGCCGACTGTTCATCGGTGTGCTCGAACCGCACTAAGACGGCTGGACGAATCGATCCGAGAAGTGCTCAAGCCGCAATGACGACTCGCTCGGCGGGCAGCGGCAAACGAATTCGAAATTCGCTCCCTTTGCCGAGTCCGTCGCTCCGTGCTTCGACCGTGCCGCCGTGCAGGCCGACAATGTGCCGGACCACCCGAGGTCCGCCTAGGCGCGAATCGATGTTTCGGGCTCCAGGCTCCGACCGGCCGTCTGTTCGACGCGTTCACGCCGCGGCTTGGGCCGGACGAGCGACGCCCCGATGCCCGCCGCGAGCAAGAGCGCGATGGCCGCGAGCATGTAATAGGTCAGTCCGGGGATGCCGTGCAGCACGTCTTTCAGCACCAGCTTGAGACCGATCACCGCCAGAATCGCCGCGAGGGCCCGGTTGAGATAATGAAAACGATCGATCAGGTGCGCGAGTGCGAAATACAGGGAGCGAAGCCCCAACAGCGCAAACACGTTGCTCGTGAAGACCAGAAACCGGTCCTCGGTGATCGCGAAGATGGCGGGAATCGAATCGGCGGCAAACAGCAAGTCGGCGCATCTCGACCGCGACGAGGGCGAGCGCCAGCGGCGTCAGCATCAGCCGCTCGTCGATACGAACCAGAAACTTCTGCCCAAAAAGCTGATCGGTGACGGGAAACAGGCGGCGGACGAAGCGCACCAGAGCCTGGCCCTTCGGCCGCGAATCGTGCCGTTCGACCAGCATCCGCACCGCGGCCGCGATCAGCAGAACGCCGAACACGTACAGGATCCAATGGAAACGCTCGATGAGCAGCGAGCCGACGAGGATCATCAGTCCCCGCATCACGCAGCGCGGCCAGAATGCCCCAGAACAACACGCGATGCTGATGGGCGGCCGGGACTCCCAAGTAGCCGAAGATCAGGGCGATGACGCAGAGGTTGTCGACGCTGAGCGATTTTTCGACCACGTATCCGGTCAGGAACGCCGTCGCGGCGACCCAACCGTCGGGCTCCGCGTGCGCGAGGTCCATGCCGAACCAGTGCTGCTCGTAGCCGAAGTAGACGAACAGCGTGAACAAGAGCGCCAGCCCGACCCAGGCGCCGCTCCACAGCAGCGCTTCGCGAACGGGAATCACGTGCGCTTTGCGGTGGAACACGCCCAGATCGAGCGCCAGCAGGACCACGATGAAACCGATGAAACCGACCCACAACCATTCCATGACCATCTCCGAGAACCGCGGCGGACTGAGGCTGCCTCGATCGAGCGACGGCCTGTCACATGAGCGCGCCTGCTGGCGACGTTGCAGCGGAATACGCGATTCCGCCGGCGCCAAGACGCACGCGCCAGCAGGACAGCGAACTCGTGGCGCTGCGTCCGCCGCGTCGAATCAACGCGCAGCGTCGAGCCGCGTCGCCTCGCGCGCGGTCTAACACCGCAGCGACATCAGCGCGTAGAGATGGCCGGTGCCTTCGCCGCCCGGCACGGCAGTCGTGCAGCGGAGCGTGCAGCCGAGCGAGCGGCCGGGAGGGCGAGCGAAAGTTCGATCAAGGAAGACCGGCAGGCCGACGGGGCAAGCCCCTCAGTGATGCTCGCTCGACGGCAACCGGCGCCGTCAAAGAGCACATACTCGGCGTTCTCCGCGCCGAAAACGCCGCCCAAATCGCCGCCTGTGGCGACGGTCGGAAAGTAATCGTCGACGCCTGCCCAACCCACCAGGGCAAACAGCAACAGATTTCGGAGAAAAAGTCCGTACCGGTTCATCCGGCATTCCATCACAAAAATCAGATCCGTCCGTGACTGAGAACGTCGTCTATTGTAACGTCACCCGTCCAAACGTGGCGACGCGGTGAGCGGATCTTCACTCGCCGGATTTTCGTTGGCGGATTCGCCGCACTCCAGGGTACCCCTGGCCGATCGTCGGTCGTACGATTGGCCCTGCCAAGGCACTCTGACGGTGCTCGGATCCTGCCGGGGCGAGTCATCGCGAAGATCCGATGGGTCAAGAACATACGCAGCCAATTTCGACCCGAAACACAGCCAAATACGAAGGCCGGCGGTTTCGACACTTTGGTGTCGCGACAGCCTCGAACCACAACGGCACGTCGGCGTTTTTTAAGTCAAACAAATTGTCGACGATGATGCCGAATTGCCGACCATGACGCACGATGTCGCTGCCCAGGTCCGCGAGACGGTGGACGCAGTCTACCGCTCGGAATCGCGCCGCGTGCTGGCCACGCTGATTCGGCTGCTGGGCGATTTCGACCTCGCCGAGGAAGCCTTGCATGAGGCCTTCGCTTCGGCGGTCGAGCAATGGTCGCGCGATGGCGTGCCGGCGAACCCCCGAGCCTGGCTCGTTTCGACCGGCCGCTTCAAGGCGATCGACACGCTGCGCCGTCGCGCTCGCCACGATGCCTCGCTGCTTGCCCTGGCCGAGCGGCTGGACGCCGATCTGCGCAGATCGGCGGGACCGGAAATGGTCGCCGTCGAAGACGATCGGCTGCGGCTGATTTTCACTTGTTGCCATCCCGCGCTGCCGCCGGAGGCGCAGATCTGCGCTCACGTTGCGCGAAGTTTGCGGACTGACGACGGAGGAAATCGCCAGTGCCTTTCTCACCGCTCCGTCCACGCTGGCCCAGCGGATCGTGCGGGCGAAGGCCAAAATTCGTGCCGCGAAGATTCCCTATCAAATCCCGTCGCGCGAGAGAGCTGCCCGACCGGCTGGGGACGGTGCTGCATGTGATCTATCTGGTGTTCAACGAGGGTTATTCGGCTTCCTCGGGTCGAGTCGTTGACGCGGCCCGATCTTTCGGGCGAGGCTATCCGGCTGGGCCGGCTTGTTGTGAGCTGTTGCCCGAGCCGGAAGTCCGTGGCCTCTGGCGCTGATGTTGTTGCACGAGTCGCGACGCATGGCGCGAACGCGGCCGGACGGCGAACTGGTCCTGCTGGAGAACCAGGATCGCGGGCTGTGGAACCGCGGCCAGATTGAGGAAGGACTCGCGCTGGTCGCGGAAGCGCTCGCCTCGCAACGATTCGGTCCGTACAGTCTGCAGGCTGCCATCGCCGCCGTGCATGCCGAAGCGCCGCAGCCGAGCGCGACCGATTGGTCGAGAATCGTCGGTCTCTACGATCTGTTGCTGCAGATCGAATCTTCACCGGTTGTCGAATTGAACCGGGCCGTGGCGGTGGCCATGCGGGACGGTCCGGCAGCCGGCGTGGCAACTCGATCGACGGCATTCTCGCACGGGGCGATCTGGCCGATTATCACCTCGCCTATGCGGCCCGGGCCGATTTTTGTCGGCGGCTGGGTCGGACGGCCGAAGCGGAACGTGCGTATCGGCAGGCGATCGACCTGGCCCGGCAGGAACCGGAACGGCGATTTCTGGAGCGACGACTGGCAGAATTGGCCGACTAAAGATTTTCTGCGGAGGCCTGTCGATTCCCGCCGCGGCCGAACGACTAGCTCGCGAGCCGTCGATGCGACCCCGGAGGAATGGGGCGGCGACCGGCCTAATCACTCTTCGCCGCGAGCGGAACTATTCAGGAGATACGACCTTGCGTTTCATGGTCATCGTCAAAGCGAACCCCGAGTCCGAAGCCGGCGTCCTTCCCACCCCGGAATTACTTGCCGAAATGATGAAGTACAACGAAGACTGGTGAAAGCGGGCGTGATGTTGGCCGCCGATGGACTGCACGCCAGTTCGAAGGGTGCTCGGGTCAAATTCTCGGGCGGCAAAACGACCGTGACCGATGGCCCCTTCGCCGAGACCAAAGAGCTGATCGCCGGCTTTTGGATCTTTCAGGTGAAGTCGAAGCAGGAGGCCATCGACTGGGTCAAGCGCGCTCCGATGCAGAGACACCGAACTCGAAATCCGCCAAATCTTCGAGGCCGACGACTTCGGCGACAACCTCACTTCCGTCACTCAAGGAAAAGGAAGCTCGATTGCGAGCCCAAACGGCCAGCAAAAAGTAAGCGGCACACCGCGCGGCACCCCCGCAATCAAAAACATCATGTGCGTCGACGAACACAGGAGAAATCGCCATGCAAGTCAGCCCGTATCTCTTTTTTCGAGGGTCGTTGCGAGGAAGCTCTCGAGTTCTACAAGAAAGCCGTCGGGGCGGAGGTCAATGCGCTGATTCGCCACAAGGACTGCCCGGAATCCGCTGCCTCCCGGCATGTTCCCGCCGGGATCGGAGAACCAGGTCATGAACGCCGAGTTCACGATCGGACAGTCGAAGCTCTACGCCTCGGACGGACGCTGCTCGGGGAAGCCTGTGCATCAAGGCTTTTCGCTTTCCGTGACGGTGGCCAACCCGGCCGATGCCGGTCGCTGCTTTGCCGCTCTGTCCGATCAGGGCCAGGTGCAGATGCCGTTGGGCAAAACGTTCTTTTCGCCGAGCTTCGGCATGCTCACCGATCGGTTTGGCATCGAGTGGATGGTCTACGTGGCACCGTAACGCCGATCGGCCGTGCCGATTCGTGCCTGGCCGCTTCAGTATCATGCCGCGTCGGTACCATGCCGCGTCAGTATCATTCTGTCACTCACAGGATCCGGTCATGAAATACATGCTTTTGATTTATGGTGACGAAGAGGCGTGGACCGATGCCGAGCCAGACACTGCTTCGCGGAATCGACCCAGCTCACGCACGACCTGAACGCGGCCGGGCAGTTCCTGGGAGCCTCGCCGTTGCACTCCGTGTCGACCGCGACGAGCGTGCGGATCCGCAACGGCAAACGGCTGGTGACCGACGGTCCGTTTGCCGAGACCCGCGAGCAGCTCGGCGGATACTTCCTCATCGAAGCCCCCGACCTCGATGCGGCGATCGGCATCGCGGCGGCGCATCCCCGGAGCGCGCAAAGGAACGGTCGAAGTCCGCCCGGTCGTGGAACTCGAGGGGCTGCCGACCGAAATTTCGGCCGAAACGGCCCATCGCGCCGGCTGAATCGCCGATCACGGAATGATCGAGGAACGGTGAGATGAGCCGAGTCCGCGTTCTCGTCGGCACCCGCAAAGGCGCGTTCGTCCTTACGTCGGACGGCAAGCGCGAGAAGTGGGACGTCAGCGGGCCGCACTTTGGCGGCTGGGAAATCTACCACCTCAAGGGATCGCCCGCCGATCCGAACCGCATCTACGCGTCGCAATCCAGCGGCTGGTTCGGGCAGATGATCCAGCGCTCCGACGACGGCGGCAAGACCTGGGAGCCGGTCGGCAACAAATTCGTGTACGACGGCGTTCCCGGCACGCACCAGTGGTACGACGGCACGCCGCATCCCTGGGAATTCAAGCGCGTCTGGCATCTCGAGCCGTCGCTGACCGATCCGGACACCGTTTACGCCGGCGTGGAAGACGCCGCCATTTTTCGCTCGACCGACGGCGGCGCAAACTGGCAGGAACTCCCCGGCCTGCGCGGCCACGGCTCGGGACCGCAACTGGCAGCCGGGCGCCGGCGGCATGTGCCTGCACACGATTCTTCTCGATCCGAGCGATCCGCGAGCGGATCTTCATCGCCATCTCCGCCGCCGGCGCCTTCCGCACCGACGACGGCGGCCAGACCTGGCGGCCCATCAACCGCGGCCTGCGGTCCGAGCACATTCCCGATCCGACGGCCGAAGTCGGCCACTGCGTTCATCGCATCGCCATGCACCCCTCGCGGCCGGGCGTGCTCTTCATGCAGAAGCATTGGGACGTGATGCGCAGCGACAACGCCGGCGATTCGTGGCAGGAAGTCAGCGGCAATCTGCCCACCGATTTCGGCTTCGCGATCGACGTCCACGCCCACGAGCCGGAGACGATCTACGTCGTGCCGATCAAGAGCGACTCGGAGCACTATCCGCCCGAAGGCAAGCTGCGCGTCTACCGCAGCCGCACCGGCGGCAACGAGTGGGAGCCGCTCACCAACGGCCTGCCGCAGCGCGATTGCTACGTCAACGTGCTGCGCGACGCGATGGCCGTCGATTCGCTCGATTCGTGCGGCGTCTACTTCGGCACCACGGGCGGGCAGGTCTACGCGTCGGCCGATGCCGGCGACAATTGGGCGCCCATCGTCCGCGATCTTCCGGCCGTGCTGTCGGTCGAGGTGCAGACGCTGTCATAGATTCGGGTCGTGCTGCCGCCCCATCTGCGGACGCTGGCGCAGGTTGACGCGAGCTGGTGCTCGAAGTCCCCGAACCGGTCACGCAGCGTCGGTTCTCGACGCGCTCGAGGCCGCCTATCCGATGCTCCGCGGCACCATCCGCGACCACGGCACGCTGACACGGCGGCCATTCCTGCGATTTTTCGCCTGCGACCAGGATCTTTCGCACGAATCGCCCGACGCCCCGCTGCCCGATGCCGTCGCAACCGGCGCAGAGCCGTTCCTGATTGTCGGGGCGATCGCTGGCGGATGAACCGACTGTTGCCGGCTGGAATTGCGGCCAGTGCGAGCGATCTGGGAGACTGCAGGTTGACGTCGAGACTTCCGGCGCATCGCGGGGATTGAGAGTTCAATGACGGGTTTCCGGCACAGCTTTTCCGTCGGTTCAGCAGCAACCGGCAATCCAGCGGCCACCGGCGGACCGTCCTTTTCACGGCGGGCCCTGTTGCAGCAGGCGGCCAGCGGCTTTGGCGCCGTTGCTCTGGCGGCCCTCTTGAGCGAAGACGGATTTGCGACAAGCGGCTTCAGCCAATCAGGATCCGGCGGCGGCACGGACCGGTCATTTTCCAGCGAGGGCCAAACACGTCATTTTTCTGTACATGGACGGCGGGCCGTCGCAGGTCGACACGTTCGACCCCAAGCCGCGGCTCGACCGGGAGCACGGCCAGCCCTTCAAGATGAAGGTGCAGCCGACGCAGTTCGACAACGTCGGCACCACGCTCAAGTCACCCTGGAAATTCCGCAACGCGGGGCCAAGCGGCATTGCCGTGAGCGACCTGTTTCCGAACATCGCCCGCTGTGCCGACGACCTGTGCGTCGTCCGGTCGATGACGTCGCAGTTCTCCGAGCACACCAACGCCAATTATTTCCTGCACACCGGCCTGGGACTGCAGGGCCGGCCGAGCATGGGCGCGTGGGTGACGTACGGACTGGGCAGCGAGTGCCGGAATCTGCCGGGCTTCGTCGTGCTCAACGGCGGGCTGATTCCGCCCGGCGGCTCGATTGCTTTCACAACGGTTTTTTGCCGGCGACGTTTCAGGGCTCGATCTTCCGCCGCGGCGCCAACGCCGGTCGCCGACCTGGCGAGCCGCGACGGATCGCGCGTCGCGTCAGCGGCGCAAGCTCGACTTGATGCGCACGCTCGACGCGGCGTCGCTTGCGAACGTGCCGGACCCAATGACGCGATCGAAGCGGCGATCGCGCAATTATGAGCTGGCGTTTCGCATGCAGACGGCCGTGCCCGAGTTGATGGACGTCTCGCGGCGAATCGAAGGCCACGCAGGAGCTGTACGGCATGTTCGAGCCGTACGAGCACACGCGAAGCTACGGCCAGCAATGCCTGGTCGCCCGGCGGCTGGTCGAGCGCGGCGTGCGGTTCATCGAACTGACCTGCCCGCAGGTGCCGGCGCGACCGCTGGGACCAGCACAGCCGACTCAAGGACGGGCACACGACTCAACGCGCTGGCGACCGACAGGCCGATCGCCGGCCTGCTGACCGACCTCAAATCGCGCGGCCTGCTGGACGAGACGCTGGTGATCTGGGCCGGCGAATTCGGCCGCACGCCGATGGCCCAAGGCAGCGACGGCCGCGATCACAATCCGTTCGGCTTCACGATCTGGATGGCCGGCGGCGGCGTGAAGCCGGGCTTCGTCTACGGCGCCACCGACGAATACGGCTACTACGCGATCGAAAACAAGCTCGAAATCTACGACCTGCACGCCACGATGCTGCACCTGCTCGGGCATCGACCACAAGCGGCTCACGTTCCGCTTCAGCTCCCGCGACATGCGGCTGACCGACGTGCACGGCCAGGTGGCGCACCAGATCGTCGCCTACGCCTCTCGACCGCGCCGGCGTAGAAAACTGATCTTGTTTGAATCGCCGACCTGTGGCTGAATGCAGAGAGCGGTCTTTTATTGCGGTGCGAAGAAGATCCGTAGGTCGGATCCGCGCGCGGCGGGATCGCTTGCGGGCGTTGATCGCGTGCGCTGGATTTGCGCGGGAGCGTCCACTGTGGTTTCGGTTGTCGAGCGACATGAGCGAAATGTCATCCCAACCCGCAGTGGTGTGGTCACCTACTTTCACAAGGCTTTCACAAGGTAGTTGACCACGGAGATAGTTGACCACAGGCCACGTGCCGGCCAAGAGATCCCCGCTGGAAGCGAAAAAAGGGTCCTTGCTGGTGGTGGGGATCCTTTTTCACTAAGGGAGGCGAAAGATTCCCAGCAGTAGATGACAACGCATTGGTGCCACTGGCGGCTTTGAGTCGCCATTGCTCCGGCGAGCGATGCACCCAATTGGCAGCATTTCAGAATGTGTGCGGACGAGCCACGGTTTGAGAGAAGACACTGGCGGGCCAGAACCCCCGCCAGTGGCACCCTGCCCGGTGTCTAGCGAAGCGTCTGGGAACGGTGGGACAAGTGGACCCGGCGGGACACCGAAAAGTGGACCCGGCGGGACGGGTCTCCGTGAATTGATATAAGGGGAAAGGGCAAAAGTGGTCCCACCGCGCGGGCACATCCGGACGGGATTGGCTCAATCTTGCATCGACGGCAGGGGCAGTCTGCCGGACAGTTACTGACCTACGCTGACAACTTGCGGCCATAAACGGTCGCCAGGCGTTCGATTGCCCTGTCGATGGCGGCCGCCTTGCCGTCGGCAGTCAGGCGTCCACTCTCCACTAACAGATCGGCCAGTTCGTCCAGAGTGCCGCGTGACAGGCCCGGGCTGTAGAGCAGCATCAGGCGTCGTTCGACGAGATCCTCCAGCCGCTCGACTCGCTCGTGCACGATCACCCACCGGACGAACGTTCGCGGCAGGAGGCTGTCGACGACGTTTTCCAACCGCCGCGGATCGGAGTCGCCCGATTGGGCCTGCAAAATGTCGCCGGTGAGCGTGCCGCACAGTTCCCAGATCGCGTCGACTTGCTCGGGACTCAAGCCAAACTGCGAGGCGACTTGTTGTTTCTGGGCGTCCCGGGCCGGGGCGTCCTCGCCGAGGTTCTTGCTGCCTGGCAGATAACGTCCCACCGTCAGCGCCGAACGGGTAATACCCAGACGGGAGAGAACGGAGTCGGTCACCAGCTCGCCGAGGGCGCGCGACGTCGTCAACTTGCCGCCCACCAGCGTCAGCACGGGGATCCGCCCGTGGGATTGGACTGCAATCGAATGGTCGCGCGAGATCGAGGCTTCCGACGCGTTGCCGGCGTAAGGCAGCGGCCGCACGCCGCTATAGGTCAAAGTCACGTCGCTGGAGACCAGGTGCACTCCGGGAAACAGCTCGTTCACGGTCTCGATCAAATAGGTCAGTTCGGCGGGCGAGGCGACGGCCGTCTCGGGGGGAGCGTCGAATCGCTCGTCGGTCGTGCCGACGAGCACGGCGTCGCCGAACGGCAGCACAAAGATCAACCGACCGTCGGCCGCCTCGGCGTAGACGCCGGACGGTCCGATCGCCTGCTTGAGCGCCGCCTGATGACTGACAAAGTGGCTCCCCTTGGTGCCGCCAAACAGCCGCGGGGCCGGCACGTGCAGCTCGCCGAGCGTGAGGTCGCCCCACGCGCCGGTCGCGTTGATTACGAGCTGGGGCGTCACGGTGCTCGCGACGCCGCGCGGGTCGGTGATTTTCACGGTCTCATCGATGAACTCGGCCTGCGAGTAAGTAAACAGGCGGAAATCGACGCCGGTTGTCGCGGCGATTTGCCGCGCGTCCTCGAGCAGCGCCACGCAGTAACGTTCGGGAAACCGCATTTGGGCGTCGCTATAGGCGCAGAGCCAGCGGAACCGCCCGCGATCGACTTGCGGCACGCCGGGCTCGTTCGAGTCGTGGACGCAGTGCGCCGGCATCTGCGGATCGGCCGCAAAGCGGTCGTAAAGCGACAGGCCGATCTCGATGGCCCACAGGCCGCGCTCGCTCGCGTGCTGCAAGAGGGTGCGTCAGGCGGTTGAGCAGCGGCGAGCGAGTGACTCCCAGAAATTTGAGTCCCGATTGGATCAATCCACTCGTTCGCTCTGCGACAGGGATATAGAGTCGCAGCGGCTCGACCAGGTGGGCCGCCAGCTTGCACAGGCGCGTGCGTTCGGCGAGCGATTCGCGGACGAGATGGAAGTCGGCGTACTCGAGATAGCGCAATCCGCCATGAATCAGCCGCGACGCCCGCGAGGTCGCTCCAAAGGCGATGTCGTACTTCTCGACGATCCAGACGTCGATGCCGTTGAGCAACAGCTCGCGGGCCGCGGAGCAACCGTTGATCCCGGCCCCCAGGATCAGAACTTTGGGGCGCCCGCTCGAACTCGTGGCCGCTTCAATCATGGCCGGTATTGTTTCGGACGCCGGCCCGGAAGTGAAGGGACGCCGGAAGGCGGCTTTCGCCCGGAAATGCCAGCCGGTTTCCTGCAGTTTGACTGTCGCCTAGAATGAGAGACCGCGATCGCGGGCTGTTTCGTGCGGAGCAGCCAAGCCGGTCGCTTTCCGCCGAGGCAGATTCGATGACGTCCAGCCCAATCGAGCAAGCCCTGACAGCCCTGCGACACGGGCAGCTGGTGATCGTGGCCGACGCGCTCGATCGCGAGAATGAAGGGGACTTGATCTGCGCGGCCGAGACGATCACACCGGAAACAGTCGACTTCATGCTGCGGACGGGGCGCGGCTGGCTGTGCGTGCCGCTGACGCAGAACGCCGCCGAGCGGCTGAACCTGACCCACGCCGTCGCGACCGACCGTAACACGGCCCCGCACAAACGCCGTTTCTGATTCAGGTCGATCACCGTGAGGCGGGAACCGGCGTCAGTCCGAACAGCCGCGCCATGACGATTCGCGCGTTGGCCGATCCGCGTTCGACGGCTGCCGATTTCGTGCAGCCGGGCCACGTGTCGCCCCTGTTGGCGAAGGAAGGGGGCGTGCTCCGCCGCGCCGGCCATACCGAGGCGACCGTCGATCTGCTCCGTATGGCCGGAATGAAGCCGGTCGGCGTGCTGATCGAGGTCTGCAGCCAGCGGCACCTGGGCATGGCGAACATGGCCGAGCTGCAGGAGCTGGCCGCCGAATATCAGATTCCGATCATGTCGATCGAGGAGTTGATCCGTTATCGCCGCGGCCGCGAACAATTAATTCATCGCGAAGTCGAAGTGCCGCTCGAGACGAAACACTACGGCAAGCCGACAGTCATCGCCTATAGCGTCGCTCACGAAGACCAGGAGCCGCTGGCCCTCGTGTGGGGCGATCTGCAGGCGCCGAGCGACCGCCGTTGGTCCGCATGCACTCTTCCTGCTTCACGGGCGACGTGCTCGGATCGCTCCGCTGCGACTGTGGCGACCAGCTGCAGATGGCGATGGAGATGATTTATAAGGAGGGAGTCGGCGCGGTCGTCTACCTGCCGCAGGAGGGGCGTGGCATCGGCCTGCTGGCCAAGCTCAAAGCCTACAAGCTGCAGGACCAGGGCCTCGACACGGTCGAGGCCAATCACCGCCTGGGCTTCAAAGCCGACCAGCGCGACTACATGGTCGGCGCCCAGATCCTCAAAGACCTGGGCCTCACCAAAATCCGCGTGCTGACCAACAATCCCAAGAAGACCGACTCGGCCGTCTTTCACGGCGTCGACCTGGAAATCGTCGAACAGGTGCCGATCATCGCCCCGCCCGTCCGCCAGCGCGAGAAATATCTCGCGACGAAGCGCGACAAGATGGGGCATCTTCTCCCGTAGACGACTTGGGCGTCGAAGTCTCACGCAGCAAGCGAAGCAGTCGCTACGACGCCGGTCGTAAGTGAGCTACTTGAGAAGGTAAGCGTTGACCACCGAGATTCCCGACATCAGCGTGCCAACGATCCCCAACAGCCCCTGGTCGTTGCCGCAAAGGTAAAGGTTTTCCAGGTGCGTGCGGCCGTTGGACATTTTTTCCGCGGCCCCGTAGACGCAGCCGTTGAGATGTCCGGTGAATTTCCGAATCGTGCGCGGCGTAAAAAAGTCCGTGTCGACGATGGCATGGCGGAAGTCGGGAATTACGCGAAGGGCCGACTCGAGCAGCCGCTGGCCCCAATAGTTTTTCTCGCGTTCGTATTGTTCGGGCGGCAGATTCAACCAGTGGGCAGGATTTGCGAGGGCCGTGATGCGGATGCGTCCCTCCTCGGGAGGGCGGCCGTACTCGAAATTGTTCGGCGAGCAGATGATGCCGCTGCGCAAGTCGATCGGCTCGCTGGGCATCTCGTAGGTGAACTTGGGGGAGTCGTTGTAAAAGACGATCGTCGCATCGTGACCCAGCTCGGACGGCTGTCGATCCAGAGAATAGATCGACTCGGTGTAGGTGATGTTGCCGACTTCGACAGGGGCCGGGCGGTCGTCGGCGCCGCCGAGCAGCCGCAACGTCTCGAGCGTGCCGGCCGACGAGATGATGTTGTCGGTCTCGATCGTCTGGCCGTCGTCGAGCACGATGGCGGTCGCCCGGCCGCGGCGGCTCTCGATCGCGCGGACGCCGCTGCGCAGTCGCAGTTCGCCCCCGAGCTCTTTGAATCTGCGGACCAGCACTTTCAGGATCCGTCGCACGCCCTCGAACGGCCGGGCGAACCCTTCGAGGAAAATGCTGCGAAACATGATCGCGAATTGCGAGAAATCCATGTCGTTGGGCGAAGCGCTGCCGTAGAAGAGCAGCGGACACATCAGCATTTCGATCAAGAGCGTGTCGTGCAAAAAGTCGGCCAGGACGGCCCGCGCGGAGAGCTGGCACTTCTCGAAGCTGGCGACCTCAAACGCCGAGATGTGAGTTACGAGCCGGGAAAACGCGTCAATCTCGGCGGGAAAATGTTCGCGGACCTGCTGCGTCAATTCGTCGATGCCGTTGGTGAAGCGCAGCGTGCAGCCAGGAAAGACGACGGTCGAGAAGCGTTGCGGCGAAAGTCCAAAATCGTCCCACCGCAGGCGCAGTTGCCGCAGGACTTTGCTCAGCGGGCCGGTCTTCGCGCCGGGCGGCGCGTAATTGGTCACCGCGTGCAGGCCCACGTCGTGATTGCGGCCGCGAAGGCGATAGAACGAATTGAGGCCGCCGATCGTCGTGTGCCGCTCGAGAATGCACACGGATTTTTCGTAGTAGGCCAGCCGGATCCCGGCGGCCAGACCCGACATGCCGGCGCCGATGATGACCGCGTCGTAGGCCACGGGTCATTCGCCTGAGGAAACGGTGGCTGCCATCACAGCGGCCCGGCTAAGCCGAGGCCTGGGCGCCTTCAAAAGCGGCGAGAGGTAATCGACCGTGCTGGCCATGGTCGACAGGCGCGGATAGTCGTCCTCGGGAATCTGGACGCGGTACTGCTTCCGCAACTCCATGACGATGTCCAGAAAGTCCATGCTGTCGAGCTCCATTTGCTCTCGTAGCGGGACATCGTCCTTGAGGCGGGTCAAATCTTCGTCGGGCGCAATGCGCTCGAGGATATCGACCACAACCCGTCGAATGTCGTCCGGATTCATTCCCAAAGCTCCAGCCTTCTTCTCAAAGAACCCACGCGGACCAGACGCCGGCCGGCGCTCCTGCCGCACCGTGCGTTTTGCCCCTGCTTGCGTTCCGCGCTCGGTGCCCGGTTTGGGAACGCTTCCTGTGGGCGGAATCCACACTGATTGCAGACGTCACCGCTGCGCGGACGCGGGGAGTTTCTTGACGATGACGACCGAATTGATCCCCAGCATGCCGAACGAGTTGTTCAGAATACAATCGACTTTCCCCAGCCGGCGCGGCTGATTGGCCACGATTTGCGGCATCGCGCAGTCGGGATCGATCGTATCGAGGTTGATTGTAGCGTGTGCGATTCCATCGTCAAACGAGGGGAGATTCCCCAAGAGTTCTAGTGCCCCGGCCGCTCCCATCGCGTGGCCGATAAAGCTTTTCGTGTTATTGATGGCCACGTGCGGGCAGTCGCCGAAGACTTCCCGCAGGGCCCCCACTTCCTCGATATCCCCCTGTTGGGTGGCCGTCGCATGGCTGCTGACGATATCGACGTCGGTCGGCTTGAGGCCGGCCCGCTCGAGGGCCAGGAACATGCATTCGGCCTGGCGATGGCGGTCGGGCAGGACGAAATCGCCGGCGTCGGAGTTCATCGCGTAGCCGACGATCTCGCCGTAAATGCTGGCTCCGCGGGCCAGCGCATCGGGCAACCGCTCGAGCACACAGAGGCCGCCCCCTTCGGCCACCACGATCCCGTTGCGGTCTTTGTCGAACGGCCGGCAGGCCTTGGTGGGATCGGCGTGGCGGGCCAGCGCCCCTTCGGCCTGAAAGCTGGCGAAAATGCCAAACGTGTGAATGCTCTCGGAGACGCCGCCGGCCAAAGCCAGATCGACTTCGCCCAACCGCAGCATCTGCACGCCGTGAATCAGGCCGGCGTTGCCCGCCGCGCAGGCCGCGCCGACGGTCAAATGCGGACCGGTGATCCCCAGGCTGATCGTCACTTCGCCCGCCGGGTTGTTGGCGACCGTCCGGGGATTGTGATGATGCGACCAGACGGTCGTGTCGTAGTCGAATCGCGAGATCTCGTAGATTTCGTTCTCGGTCTCGACGTTGCCGTGCTCGGTGATGCCGATGAAGACGCCGACCCGGCTCTTTTCGATCGTCGCCCAATCGAGCCCGCGCGTCCTGGACGGCTTCGTGGGCGCAATAGATGGCCAACGAGCCCGCCCGCGTGCCCCGCCGCAGGTCCTTCTTTTTTTGATAGCGCAGCACGTCGCAGCGGCAGACGCCGGCGACCGTCGGCGGCATATAGCGGGTTTCGTACGGGACGACGCCCGAGCGGCCCTCCAGGAGGGTACCGCGGAATTCCGCCAGGTTGTTGCCATTCGGTGCCGCCAGACCGACGCCGGTAATGACGATGCGATTGCTGTCGGACACGCGGTCGGCCACCAGCTGAGTTGACTAACTGCTTTGCGCAAGGCGATACGCAAGCGGACTTTCAGGGCGAACCTCAGAGATTACCGCACCCCTCCGTTCGTGACAAGTTGCGGAAATTGGACGGCAAACCGACTGCGCCGCCGCAACGACCCGGCTCGAAGGACAGCTCGCCGCCGATGGAGCCGAACAAGTCACCGCGAATGGAGGGGTTCCCGAAACCGGTCTTGCGTGAAAACCAATCGTCACCATAATTTGCGTCCCCTCCCTGTCCGATTTCGCTGCGGCCATTTTGCACTTGGGTTTCGGGATACGCACGGATGTGGTGCCCCACTTGTAAGGCGGAAGTCGCTGCCGAGGTTGCCGCCGACAACCGCCGCGTGCGCTGCGCCACGTGCGGTGGCGAGATCCCGGTACCCGCCGGCTTTAACGGCTTGGCGAAAACTCGCGAAGCCCGCGAGTTGCTCGATCGTTGGGCCTCCGAACGGCAGACCGAACCCGCGCCCGCCCGCTCTTCGGTGACGGCCGGCCGAGCTGTTACCGGCGCGAGCCGCTCGCCCGTCGGTGGTGCTGGTAACAGTGGCGGAGGTGTGAATCTCGAAGCCGACACAGCCTATGGCTCCGGACGCGCCGACGACGTCGTGCCGGCTCGGGCCGAACATCTTCAGCAAGAAACGCCGGGCGCTTCGCGACGATTCGACACGGCCCAAACGCTTGCCGGTCCGATCGGAGCCGAGCCCGTGCGAGGGTCCGGACCGGGGTATTCGACTTCAGGCGGATCGAGCCCCCGCGCGATCCCGCGAGTCGAAAGCAATCGGGTCCATCGCATCCACGGGTCCGACTTCAACGGTCCCAACTTCGATATTCAAGGCAGCTTGCTCGAAACCGATCGCCGCAAAACGAATTGGACTTATGTTCTCGGCCAGTTCCTGGCCTACTCGGGCGTCGCCCTGCTGACCGTCGGCAGCACGCTCGTTCTGTGGGGATACTTCGGCGGACCAGCCAGCTATGCCCCGACCGGCTGGCTAACCACCATGGCCGGCCAGATGATCCTGATCCTCGGCGTCGTGACGCTCGTTTCCGGTGGCATGGAGCAGACGAACGAAGACGTGCGCATCCGCATCGAACGGCTGGGAGAGCGCATGATCCGGATCGAGCAACTTGCTCGCGACCATGCCCTCCGCGGCCCGAATGTTGCTGCCGATTATTCCCGCGCGTCGGGGCCGGATGCTGGCTCCCGGCAAGAGTCCGAACTGCGCCGCTAGCTAGAGCGGCTTGGACTCGGTCACGCCTTGCGGGAAACTATCTCTCACCATGTCTGATCGTCCGTCCGTTGTTTGGTTCCGCTGCGATCTTCGCCTGGCCGACAACCCCGCCCTGACGGCCGCGGTCGCGCGGGGCGAGTCGGTCATCCCGCTTTTCATTTGGTCGCCGGACGAAGAAGGAGCCTGGCCGCCCGGCGCGGCGAGTCGCTGGTGGCTGCACCAGTCGCTCGTGGCCCTCGAACGCGAGCTTCGCGAGCACGAGTCGCGGTTAATCATCGGTCGCGGTGCGGTCGCTGAAGCATTGCAACATGTCGTCCGCTCGACAAAAGCCGCCGCCGTCTATTGGAATCGCCGCTACGAGCCCGCACTCGTCAAGCGCGATCGCCAGGTCGAAGAGGCGCTTTCCAAGGCCGGCACGCCAGTCGAAACATTTCCGGGCAATCTGCTCTTCGAGCCCGCGGACGTGCTCACAAAGGAACGCAAGCCGTATCGCGTTTTCACTCCTTTCTGGAATGCGTGCCGCGCTCTGGGCGAACCGAGCGCGCCACTTGCCGTACCGCGGCGCTGGCTTTCGCCGTCCCGCTGCCGAAATCGCTCCGCATCGACGCGCTGGAACTCGAACCCAAGATCGACTGGGCCGCCGGCTTTCGCGACGTCTGGACGCCCGGAGACGCGCGGTGCCACGATGCCAACTAACGCAGTTCCGCGCGAACGCGCTCGCCGAATACGTCCGCGGCCGCGATCGACCGGACAACGTCGGCACGTCGCG
This sequence comes from uncultured Planctomycetaceae bacterium, assembly GCA_963800135.1. Taxonomy (GTDB): domain Bacteria; phylum Planctomycetota; class Planctomycetia; order Planctomycetales; family Planctomycetaceae; genus DASPSM01. Next base: position 125,657 of record CAWCZR010000010.1, read on the forward strand.
GTTATCGCCCCATTTGCACTTCGGGGAAATCACGCCGCGGCAGGTCTGGCACGCGCTCAACGACGGCAATCGCAAGAGGGCCCCGTCTTCGGCCGCTCCGCGAGCCAAGTTCCTGGCTGAGCTCGGCTGGCGTGAGTTCGCGCACCACGTGCTTTATCACTTTCCCCACACCAGCGATCAGCCACTGCGCGAGGAATTCGAGCGATTTCCCTGGCGGCGCGACGGACGGGCGCTCAAGGCCTGGCAGCGTGGGCGAACGGGCTATCCCCATCGTCGATGCCGGCATGCGCGAGCTGTGGACGACGGGCTGGATGCACAACCGCGTGCGGATGATCGTCGCGTCGTTCCTGATCAAGGACTTGCTGATCCCCTGGCAGGAAGGAGCAAGTGGTTTTGGGACACGCTGGTCGACGCCGACCTGGCCAACAACACGCTCGGCTGGCAGTGGGCGGCCGGCTGCGGCGCCGACGCGGCCCCCTTCTTCCGCATCTTCAATCCGGTCCTTCAGGCACGCGAAATTCGACCCCGAGGGATCCTACGTCCGCCACTGGGTACCTGAGCTCTCCGCCTTGCCGCTCAAATATTTATACCAGCCGCACAAGGCGCCGCCGGAGGTGCTCGCGGCAGCGGGTGTACGATTGGGCGAAAACTATCCGCGACCAATCGTCAGCCACGCCGATTCGCGTGCCGCGGCCCTCGCCGCTTTTCGCTCGCTTCGTCGCTGAATGAATGCGTGCCGCGCGTTATTGACGTGCCCGTCCGGGACGCTGCCAGGTTTCGCCGCGCTTGTAGCGATTGGCCCGCTCGACGACCACCGGGTCTTTGCTCGTCGCGATCACCTTGTCGAGCGCTTTGTCGACTTCGGCCTTGTTCGGATCGCGGACTTCGCGGTGGTGCGCAATTTCGACGATCGTTTCGCAAGCGAGCTGGGCAAACTGCGGCTGGTCGACATAAGGCAGCACGAACCGCACCGAATCGACGTCGTAGGCCGTGCGGACGCGGTTGATCACGAGCGAAACTTCTTCGGGCGTCTTGGCCGATCTTCATGGCCTGCTTCAGGCGATCCAGCCGCTCCTTGTCGGAGCGATTGTCGCGCGCGGCCGAAACCTTCACGTAACCGCGGAAGGCCTGGGCCGCGCTCGGCCGGATCGCCGGCTTGTCGCGATCTCGAACAGCTTGTCGGCCACGCTCGCGTCGGGCCATTTGCTGAGTGCGTCGATGCCGAGTTGCCGACGGCGCGCGTCCTCGCCGGTGGCAATCTCGGCGACGAAGTTCGATCAGCTTCTTGCCGCCGACGCGTCCCAGCAGCGACAAGCAACTGGTCGCGCTGGCCGGCGTCGACCGTGTTCAGGGCCTCGATCAGCGCCGCGCCGCGCTGGTCCGTCGTTTTCGATCCGCTCGCAAACGAGGGCGACGTTCTTTTCGGCGGCATCCCGTTCGCTCGCCTTTGCGGGCCTTGAGCACGCCCGGCAACATCTTGGCGATTTGCTCGGGACGGCCGATCTGGCCGAGCGCCGCCATGGCCGCGCGGCGCACCTGGACGTTGTCGTCGAGCGTCGCGGCCACGAAGCGCCGGCAACTGGTCGCTGGCCCGCCGCGTCGGCCAGCACTTCGATCAGCGCCGCTTGCACGTCCGGGGACGCCGACAGCAGATCGGCCGCCAACGTCTGATTGATCGACTCGCCGGAGATTTCGATGAGACTCCGGCGGGCGGCCGCTTGTTCGGCTTTCGATCCGTGCCGCCAGCGATTTGACCAGCAAGCGGCAGATCTTCCGGCGTCGCCCAGTTTGCCGAGCGACAGGATGGCCGCGGCCCGCACGTTCTCATCCTGGCTCGCACGCGAACAGGTCGAGCACGGCCGGTCGCGCGGCGACGATCGCCTCGATCGGCCAGGGCATCCAGCAGGGCGATCTGTCCGCTGGCGTCGAGCTTGGGGAGCTGGGCCGCGAAGAGTTCGGTGATGGCCGGGCCGCGGGCCGCGGTCCGCACCTGCTCGAGTCCCGCCGCGCGAAATTCCTTGTCGTGGTCGCCGATCAGCTTGACGATCGGTCTGCACGAATTCGTCGGGTTTGGGGATCGGCCGCCTGCAGCGACCGCCGTCGAATGGACTAACAGCAGCCCCAGAACCGAGCCACCGAGCCAGACATCGCAGCGCCATCGCGCCATCTCCCGAAGAAATTACCGAGTCGAAACGAGTGAACCGCAGATTGCGGATTAAGTGCCTCAGCCTCTGGCCGGCGCAGGCCAGCATGCCGCGCGTGGCCGCCAGACGCACCAGCGCGGCTGTTGCTCGCCGGCCAGCGACTTGATAAATCGCCTGCGCTTCTGCGTGCTTGTCGGCGGCCAAGAGCGACTTCGGCACAGGCCAGCAGCCCGTCGATCACAGCCTGCTTGTCGCCAGTCGGCCGACGGTAGAGCCGCTCTGCAGCGACCGCGGCCGACTCGGCAGTGCCGATCGTCGCCCAGCGCCAGGGCGGCGGCGCGGGCGACGGCCGGATCGTCCGTCCGCAGCAAGCTGCCCAGCGGGGCGACGGCGGCCGCATCGCGCGCGAGCCCGAGCGAGCTGATCACGCCGATTTTCAGGTTGCCGCTGACCGTGCCCAGCGCGTCACGCAGCGCCTGCCCCGCCTCGGGAGACGTTGATCCGCTCGAGCGCGTAACGCGCCATGTGCGACTGTTGGCTTTGTTGCCGAGCAGCCCGGCCAACGCCGGCACCGAGGCGGCCGTGCCGACGATCGTCAGCTTGCGGCACACGTAGTCGTGGGCATCGCGCGAGAGGTCTCTCCTTGAGGGCGGCGAGCAGGCGGTTTTCCAGATCCTGGCTGACTGCGGCGTTGCCGTGCGCGGCCGACAGCGGCGTCGTCGATCGGCGGCAACAGCGGCCAGATCGGTCCCCCAGTCGTATTTCTTCAGCGCTTCAAAGGCGTCGTCCAGCATGTTGCGAGTCCTTGATTGGCGGAGATTCTGTTGGATGCGAGCGTCGCGTCGAAGGCGAAGCGGCGACTTCGCCGAGCGGTCATGCCGATTACAACTGCCACGGCTCGCGGCGGGCGCGATCGATCAGCCGGTTGGCCTCGGCATCGCCAGGAAATTCTTGCCTGGCGGCATCCCACTTCAGCGACCGCTTGAGCTGGTAGGCGATGTTGCCCAGGTGGCGACACGACCGCGGTGTTGACGGCCAGCTCGATGTCGCGGAACGGCTTTTCGCGCGTTTTCACGCAGTGAATGAAGTCGGCCACCGATGCTGTCGTCCGCCTTTGTAGGTCGGCACCGGCTTGGGCGGCAGCTTTTCGCCCGGGCGTCCCTTCGATCTGCATGTTTGCGCGTGTTCGGCCGGTTGTGGTAGAGGATCAGGCCGTTGGGATAGCGGTAGTCGAGGTAACGGCCCTCCTTGTCGTCGTGATAGATCACTTCCTCGGGCTGCAGCTCGCGCACGTCGCAGATGAAGGTCGCGCCGCCGAAGTGATGGGCGCCCCAGTCGGTCATGCCGCCGCCCGAATAGTCGCTGAACGAACGCCAGCTCGACGCCGTTGATCGAATAGCTGCCGCTGCAGCGCTTCGAGTTGTACGGGCCCCAGGGAGCCGGGCCGAGCCACATGTCCCAGTCGATCTTCTCGGTCATCTCTTCGGGCGGCAGATTGCAGAGCTTGGGCAGCGGGCCGACGTTGACGTTGATCGATTTGATCTTGCCGAACTCGCCCGCCCAGGCCGGATCGACGTACTTGCGATAGTCTTCGAGCACGCGCTGGCTGCCGCCGGAAACGACGCGGCCATAGCGCCGCGCCGCGGCGATCATCAGCGGGCCTTCCCGCAGGGTGAGCGTTTCGGGCTTCTGGCAGAAGACGTCTTTGCCGTTGCGGCAGGCTTCGATGGTGATGATCGCGTGCCAGTGATCGGGCGTGGCGATGTGGACGGCGTCGATATCGGTGCCGCGCCAGCAACTCGCGGAAATCGTTGTAGGTCTTGCAGTCGTTGTTGCTGTAGTGCCCGTCGATCGTCGCCTTCGACCTCGTCGCGGACTTCTTCGCGCACGTCGCACATGGCCACGTACTGCACGTCCTTGCGATTGAGGAAGCCCCACTGATCGCCGCGGCCCATGTTGCCGATGCCGATCCCGCCCATCACGATGCGGTCGCTGGCGGCCGGCCGTTCGCTGTTGCCCAGCGCCGACGAGGTGATGATGAACGGGACGCCGAACGCGGCTCCGCGCACCGGCCGTCTTCAAGAAATCACGGCGAGTGGGTCGCTTCTTCTGGCTCATGGATATTCCTGTTTTGAAGGAAGGCGGAAAGGCAGGGTCCGGAGGCCGGCATCGCGGCAGATTGACGACAGTTTAGCTCGGCGGCTCCGAGTTGTCACCAGATCGGGGCAACCAAGGAACCTGGCGCGACCGTGATGTCGATGACTGAATCCTCGCGCGGTGTCTGCTCGATCGGTCCGTTGCTCGCTGCAAGCGGATTTGACCGAGATCGGAATTTGTTCGACAATCGCGGCGGAAACGGCGGACGAGCCGTTTCTGACGACGAAGGCCCCAACCCGAATCGCGGCTCCTGCCCCGGTGAGCCTCCTGCGACCTTTCGCCGAAGAATCCATGCGTCCCCTGTTCCTGAACACGCGGCTCGCGACACTCGCCATGTTTCCGCTGGCGGTCGGAATCCTCCCTTCTGTCGGTTTGGCAAGTTCGCGGCATCCCGGCCTCCCGATTCACTCGGCCGTACCTTCCGACTCGATCTTTCGCATGCCCCGGCGACCCAAATCGATAACGGCGGTCTTCTGCCTACTCAGCGCCGCCCGGCTCGTAGCTCAAAACACCAACGCAGCCAAGGTTCCGGCGCGTCCAAACGTCGTCCTGATCCTTGCCGACGACCTGGGCTACGGCGATCTCGGTTGCTACGGCCAAAAGCAAATTGCGACGCCGAATATCGATCGCCTGGCGGCCGAAGGCCGGCGATTTACGCAGTTTTACGCCGGCTGCACGGTTTGTGCTCCGTCTCGCTGCGTGCTGATGACCGGGCTCAACACCGGGCACTGTTATATTCGCGGCAATTCCAACCACAGCCTGAGAGGAAGCGACGTCACGGTGGCCCAAGTGCTCAAGCGGACCGGCTACGCGACGGGACTGTTCGGCAAGTGGGGGCTCGGCCAGGAAGGCAGCGAGGGCGTGCCGACGCGTCAGGGTTTCTCGCGGTTTTTTGGCTATCTCGACCAGGTGCACGCACACAATTACTTTCCCGCGTTCCTGATTTCCGACGAATTGCGGGAGCCGCTGCAGAACGTCGTTCCCGGACGGGGCCTGTACGGTTCGGGAGTGGCCAGCAAGAAAGTGCAATACAGCGCCGACCTGATCCGCGATCGGGCGCTGGCGTTTCTCGACGAGCACAAGTCCGGCCCGTTCTTTCTCGAGTTCGCCTCGACTCTGCCGCATGCCAACAACGAATCGCGGCCCAACGGCATGGAGATCCCGGACTACGGGCTCTATCGTGACAAGGACTGGCCTGAAGCCGAAAAAGGCCAAGCGGCAATGGTCAGTCGGCTCGACTCGGACGTGGGGCGGATTCTGGCCCGACTGCACGAGCAGGGCCTCGACGATCGTACGATTGTGCTCTTCACCTCGGACAATGGCGGGCACAAAGAAGGCGGGCACGATCCGCGGTTCCTCAACGATATGGGCCCGCTGCGGGGGCACAAGCGAGACCTCTACGAAGGGGGCATCCGTGTGCCGCTCGTGGTTCGTTGGCCGGGCCACACTCCTGCGGGAACCGAGTCCTCGCACATCGGCTATTTCGGCGACTTTTTCGCGACGGCCGCGGCGCTCGCTGGCGTGACGCCACCGGAAGGGCTCGATAGCGTGAGCTTCTTGCCGTCGCTCGACCCCACCGTGGGGCGGCAATCGGAGCACGACTTTCTGTACTGGGAATTTCACGAGCAGGGCTCGACCCAGGCCGTGAGAATGGGGAACTGGAAGGGCGTGATTCGGCCATTGGGTTCCGGTCACGCCGAGTTGTATGATCTGACAACCGATTTGGGCGAGACGCACGACGTTGCCGCCCAGCATCCCGGAAATCGTCGAGCAAATCGTGTCAATCGCCAAGAGGGCGCACACGCCGTCGCCGCTGTGGCCGGATTCCGATCCGAAGGCCAAGCCGCGGCGAACGGCGCGAACAAGGAGTTCGTGACATGGCGTTCAAGCAGCGCGAAGAGGGACCGAAAGCGCCCCCGCCTCCGGCCCGTCCGGCCGCATCGACCGAGGATAAGTCGGCCAAGAGCGCTGCGGCCTCGAAATCGATGCCCGAGCGTCTGATGTCGTTGGACGCGTTCCGTGGCTTCACGATGCTGCTGATGGTCTCGGACGGGTGGGCCATCTCCAATCTCGTCAAACACCATTCCGACATCCTCACTCGGTATGACGGGCATTGGTACGGCAAGCCCTGGAAGATGTTCTGGAATACGGCCGCCTGGCAGCTCCAGCACGTCGAATGGACGGGCTGCGTCGCCTGGGACCTGATCCAGCCCTGCTTCATGTTCATGGTCGGCGTGGCGATGCCGTTTTCGTTCGCCAAACGCGAAGCCCGCGGCGATTCCTGGGGACTCCAGTTCCGGCATGCCCTGATCCGCTCGCTGATCCTGATTGGGCTGGGGATTTTCCTGCGATCGACGAATTCGAACACGACCTACTTCACGTTCGAGGACGTGCTCACGCAGATCGGACTGGGCTACCTCTTCGTGTTCATCCTGCTCCGGGCCCCCTTCGTCGCCCAGTGCGTTGCCGTGCTCGTGATCTTGGGAGGTTATTGGTTCTGCTTCTACCACTATCCGCTGCCCGCTGAGGGGAATCTCGTCACGAAGTACCTCATGGAACACGGGGCCAAACCGGACGAGTGGAATCAGTTCACGAACGCGGGCCTCAAGCCCGATCACATCGCCGAGCACTGGAACAAGCACACCAACGCCGCCGCCGCCGCCGACCGCGTCTTTCTCAACTGGTTTCCACGATCGCGCGAGCCCTGGAACGGGAAGAAATTCTGGGTGAACAGTGGCGGCTATCAGACGCTCAATTTCATTCCCTCGATCGTGACGATGCTCTTTGGCGTGATGGCCGGACAGCTGTTGCGCGGGCCGTGGACGGCGCAAAAAAGCTCGGCACGCTGATGGCGGCGGGGCTGGGCTGTTTTGTCGTCGCGATGGCGATCGACACCACGATCTGGCCCTTTCACGTCGGCCGGCTCAACTATTCGTTGTGCCCGATCGTGAAGCGGATCTGGTCGCCCTCGTGGGCCGTGTTCAGTGCGGGTTGGGCGTTCTGGTTTTTGGGACTTTTTTACTGGGTCGTCGACATGCGGGGACACCGCCGACTGGCCTTCCCGCTGGCGATCATCGGCATGAATTCAATCCTGGTCTATTGCCTGGACCATCTCTCCGGGCACTGGCTCTCGGACATGCTGCGCATTCATCTGGCGACGTTCGACCAAGGCGTCCACGGACTGATCGTCAAGCTGAGCAACTGGCTGCCCGCCGTTGGCCGGTGGTCGTTCGTCCGCTGGATGGGCCATGCCTCGCTGTCCGACGTTTTCTACGGCCGAGAGAGCGTCTTCACGCCGATTTGGCACGAATTCGCGATCCTGCTGCTCATCTGGCTGATCTGCCTGTGGCTGTACCGCCGTCGGATCTTCGTTCGCATTTAACGGCGATTTAATCGAAGACGCCCGCCAGGATCGCAGGTTCCTCCCAAAGCGGTCGCAGCAGATGCTCCATTTGTAGCGACCTTTCCGCGCTTGGCTTCCCGCTCCGATCAGCAGGCCCAAATGCTGGCCGCTTGGTGCGGCGACGTGACCTACATTTGGCTGGTCACGTTTGCGGGAGAAAAAGCCGTGCGGAAAGATCGTGAACGAGTCACGCGTGCATTGGATTGCCTTTCGACCGGCTTGGCGCCCTACGTCGAACGGTCGCTGGTCGACGTCTATCACGCAGACTGGCGGAACGTCGCGCAGCAAAGTTTTCGCGACGACCGTGGTACCGGCAAATCCGGGCCCGACATGCGGTGGGATGCCCACGCCCTGTTGACGGTGATGTGGGACCAATGGAACCGCGTCTTTCGCGGCCGTCTCGACCACGCCGAACGCAGCCTGGTGAGCGAGCTCCGCGAATATCGCAACCGCTGGGCGCACCAGACCGATTTCGATTTCGACGACACATATCGCATTCTCGATAGCACCGAGCGCTTGCTGAAAGCGATCCAATCGGAAGAGGGGGCGACCGTTTCCCGCGAGAAATCGGAACTTTTGCGGGCTCACTACAGCAACGAGGCCCGTGCCGCTTATCGCAAGGCCCAGATTCGTCGCCGGCAGTGGCACGATCTGATTATTTACGGAGTGTGCGGAGCGTCGCTGGTCTTTGTGATGCTGACACTGTTGGGCGCGCATTACTGGTACATGTCGCTCTTTATCGTGCTGATTTTTTCCTATCTTGCCTACAGCCGCTCGTCTGCGCCGGCGCCGTTCTTCTCCGGCCCGCATGAGTGCATGGAGTGCGGAAAGGTCATTTACGGAGACAACTGCCCCTATTGCTCCCAAAACGAAGAAGCCGTCGCCGGTTAGGTGCAAATTTTCCGGGCGTTCGGACTGCAAATTGCGGGCTTTGGGTGACATGGAGCAACTGTACAAGTCGTTAGAGTGACCTTAAATCTCCAGGTCCTCTCAAACTTGCTATCATTCATAAATAAGCGTAAGTTCGTGCCCGCTTGTGGGCCGAACCGGCGTTGACCGCTCTGGACATTCGGAATAAGTAGCCGTTCCCCCGCGGAGTTCCGCGGAAAGGCGTCGCATCAAGCCTGATTGATTCGCTGCAGATCAGAGGACCAGAGGAAGCGGGTTCATGCAGATTTTTCCGCGCCCCACCGACACGCACGAGGGCGATGAACCGATTCCGGTCACCCGGGGCCGGTTGCTCGACTTTGCCGAGGATCCCATGGCCTGCATGCTGGGCCTGCGGGCGCAGCACGGCAACCTGGCTGTCCTCGAAGAGAATACTCAGCGGATCGTGTTCGTCTTTGGACCGGAGCTGAACCAGCTCGTCCTCTCCGATTGCGAGACGTTTCACTCCCGCTTCTTCGCCATCCGCGGACCGCGGAATTCCGCTCAGCGCCGGCTCACCTCCGGCATCATGAGCATGAACGGCGAAACTCACAAAGAGCATCGCCGAGTCGTGAAGGGCCCGTTTGAGCGGAAGGCGCTGCCGTTTCATCATGGCCCCATCTGCGATCTGACGCGCTGCCTGTTGGACTCGTGGAAGGTCGGCGAAGTCCGCGACATGCACGTCGAGATGACGCGGATCATGCTGCACATCACGAGTGCGCTGTTGTTCGGCGTCGAGCAGCCCGAGTTCGCCTGGAAGGTTGGCGACATGATCGACCGCTGGGTCGAAATGAACCACCAGACCGGCATGGGCGCCTTCGTCTCCGATCCCGAGATCAACGACCGCTATGCCGAGCTGCTCGATTTCGCCAACTCGCTCGAGGACGAAATCCGCACGATGGTCGCGCTGCGTCGCGCGTCGCACAAGGCAGGCGACGACGTCCTCTCGCTCTTGATTCGCGCGAGCGAGTTCGATCACAAAGTTTCGGCCGAAGAGATGATCGGCCACGTCGCGCTGCTCTATGGCGCGGCTCACCTCACCACGGCCAACACGCTGACTTGGACGCTGTTCCTCCTGGCGCAGCATCCGACGATCATGCGGCAACTCCACCGCGAGATCACCGACGTCATGCAGGGGGATTGCCCCACGTACGAAGAAATGACGCGGATGCCGCTCACCGAACGAGTGCTGCGGGAGAGCATGCGAATTCTGCCGGCGTCGTCCTACTCGCAACGGATCTGCGCGGTGCCCACGATGCTCCGCAATGTGCCGCTCAATCGGGGCACGCCCGTGGTCTTCAGCCAATACGTGACGCACCACATGCCCGAGCTGTATCCGGATCCGGAGATGTTCCGGCCGGACCGCTGGCTTGACGGTCCCGTTTCGCCGTACGCCTATTTGCCCTTTGGCGCGGGGGCGAAGATGTGCATCGGAGCTCCGCTGGCCATGCAAACGCTGCGGACGATGCTGCCTTCGATTCTCAAACGCTACCGATTGACCGTTGTTCCCGGAGCGGAAATCAACGGCAAGATCGTGTCGACTATGCTGGGGCCGACGACTCCGGTCCCAATGCGGATTGCCCGGCAGGATGGCCGGTTCGAAAGCAGTCCGGTGATCGGAAACATCCATTCTATGGTGTTTCTTCAAGACGCTACCCCCACGCGCCTCCGGCGGGCCGCCTAACCTGTCGCCCAAAGACGCGCAGACTGGCTTCACCAGCCCCGAACCGGCACGTCCCGCGCGCGTCGCCGCGAAATAACCATCCGTTCCGTCCGCGCGCCGCGCGATGTTGCCGAAAAACCACGCATCTTGGCGGTTTTTGTCCAATCGCTTTCGGCACGTTGGCCGTTTTGGGCTACAGTTGGATGGCCGGCTTTTAATCCAAAGTGGGCCCGTGAATTGAACCTGATCATGCACGCGCAGATCATTGCCGAGACCCGAACACCGCGTCCTGAAAGCCACGTCCTGAAAGCCGCTGTATGGGCTACTTCATTCTCACCACCGTTTGCACGCTGACTTACCTCGGCTATCTCCCCATTCCCAGAAACGTGCTGATCGCGGCCTGCGTCGTCTACGTTTTGTACGATGCGTTCAAACGCTAACGCGTTCACCTTCCCGCCTCAGCACTTCTCATTAACCGGCGACGAGCGGGGAATGCCGGACGACCTCAGCACGCTTTCGGCCAATTCTTCCGCCGTTTCGCTCCCGGTCATTTCGATCGGGCGACATTCTTCCAAGTGACGAAACCAGGTGTGCTGCCGCTTGGCAAATTGCCGCGTTCGCGTTTGGATCAACGCGATGGTCTCGGCCAGCGGAACGCCCTCTTCGAGATGGGCGATGACCTCCTTGTATCCGAGCGCCTGTCGCGCGGTGTGACTGAGCGGCTGCGGCCCGGCCAACAACCCGCGGACCTCCTCGATCAATCCATCGGCGACCATCGCCTCGACGCGGCGATCGATGCGCTCGTAAAGCCAGCGGCGCGGCGGCGAGAACCAGTAGACGTGTTGCGGCCGGTCTTCGAGCGGCAACGGGGCTTGTCGCTGGAATTCTGAAAGAGGCCGTCCCGTCGCAAAGTACACCTCGAGAGCGCGGACAATTCGCCGGGCATCGTTGGCGTGAATCCGTCGCGCGGCGCGCGGATCGACAGTCGCCAGCTTCGCGTGCATTTGCTCGGCCGAGGAGCTCGCGAGTTCCTCGGTAATTTGCCGGCGAATCTCCGGCGCAATTTCGGGACCGTCGAACACGCCCCGCAATAATGCTCGCAGGTAGAGCCCCGTCCCGCCGACGAAGAGCGGAATCCGTCCGCGCGCGACGACGGTGCGCGCAGCGTCAGTAGCAGCCGACAGATACTGCGCCACGCTGAATGATTCGTGCGGCTCGCACAGATCGATTAAATGATGCGACGCCAGCGCGCGAAGTTGTGGTGACGGCTTCGCGGTGCCGATCTCCATGCCGCGATAGATCGACATCGAATCCATCGAAAAGATGTCGGCGCCGATTCGCATCGCCAGCGCGACGGCTGCTGCGGATTTTCCGCAAGCCGTCGGCCCCGCGAGGAACCAAGAGCGCTTCAAGATGTCGTGAGAAATCTGCATGAAGGATCGCCGTCCGCTGATTCTATCGGTCGCGTTCTCGGCGGTCTCACCGCCGTCGCGCACGCGTTTCTGTAAGCTTTACAAGCCCGCTGAAAAATCTCCAAAATCGGCTTGACGCTTTCGCGGGAATCGTGAGAATGCCGCTCTCTTGATTGCGGTTTCAACGCCGCGATCGAAAGCAACTCCTACAACAGCAACTCCTCAACGTTCTGTTGTTCTTCCAACTCACATCTCGAAAATCGATTTAGACCCGGCCGAAGGTTCTTCGTGCCTCAGGCAGCACGCGCGTGCACCCCGATCTTCGCACGCGCAATCCGGCTGCCGGTGCGACTGCGCCCTCGGCGGAGAGCCGTATGACCCCGCGGTTCCTGCCCCTGCGCGTGCCCGTCAGCTTGCGCACGCTCTTGCCCACGGCGAGCTTCGTCGGGTGCGCGGACATCCGCGTGACCGAAGCCACCGAGCAGAGCGGTCAGTGTGGCCCCCACATGCTCTTCGCGGCAATCCCCGGCACGCATGTCGATGGAGCGACCTTCGTCGATGAGGCGATCAAGCGGGGAGCCAACAGCCTGCTCGTTCAACGCCCGCTGCCCAACGTGCACATTCCTCAGTGCGTCGTCCCGCACGCTCGCAAGGCGTTCGCGGAACTTTGCTCGGCCCTGGCCGGCTATCCGTCGCGGCACCTGCAGACGGCGGCCGTCACCGGCACCAACGGCAAGACCACGGTGACCTGGCTCATCCGTTCGATTCTGGAACGGACCGGACATCGCACCGGATTGCTGGGCACAATCGAATACCACGACGGCGTCCACTCGTCGCCGTCGAAAATGACCACCCCCGACTCGCAGTCGCTGGCCCACTGGCTCTCGTCGATGGTCGCTGCCGAATCGACGCACGCCGTGCTCGAAGTCTCCAGCCACGCGCTCGAGCAGGAGCGAACGGCCGGTACTGAGTTCGACGTCGCGGTCGTCACGAACATTACGCACGATCATTTCGATTACCATCACGATCTCGATTCCTACCGGGCGGCCAAGGCCCGATTGCTTTCGCACCTCAAGGCTCAGGCGCTCGTCGTCCTGAATGCCGACGATCAACACAGCGCGGCCCTGGTTGGCCGCGTGGCGGGAGATGCCCGCGTCGTCACCTACGGACTCGAGCGGCCGGCCCGCGTGTGGGCGACCATTCTGGACGAATCGCTGCGGGGCTCCCGATTCCTGCTCCGCCGCGCCACCGACTCGATTGAAGTGTCGACGTCGCTCGTCGGCCGACATAACGTGTCCAACTGCCTGGCAGCCGCCGCGGCGACCGAGCGATTCGGACTGTCGCTGGCCGAAGTGAAAGCCGGCATCGAAGGACTGCGCCTGGTTCCCGGCCGGATGGAACGGGTCGACTGCGGACAGCCGTTCGATGTCTTCGTCGATTATGCCCATACGGACGATGCCCTGCACCGCGCGATCGGCTTCCTGAAGCGGCTCTCGCACGGCCGAGTGCTGTGCGTTGCCGGCGCGGGCGGCGATCGTGATCGGTCCAAGCGTCCGCTGATCGGCCGCGCGTTGAGCGAGGCCGACGTCGCCATCGTCACCAGCGACAACCCTCGCTCCGAGGACCCCGACCAAATCATTCGCGAGGTCGTTGCCGGCTGTCCGGCGGCGGCCCATGAACCGGTCGTCGAACCTGATCGTGCCGCCGCCATTCGCCGCGCACTCGGGTTCGCCGAGCCCGGCGACTGCGTGCTCGTGGCCGGCAAAGGACACGAGCGGGAACAAATCATCGGCAACCGAAGAGTGCCTTTTGTCGACCGCGACGTGGTGCGGGACGTTCTGGTACGGCGCAAGCCGACCGTCGGTGTCACCGCGGCCATCGTCTAAGCCCAGCGTACAAACCGTTCGAGATTGCGACTCATGTTGCCGGAAATGATCACCATTATTTCTCGCTTGTTCGTGCTGCTGGCCCTCGGGCCGGCCGCAGGGCCAACCGGCATGGAACGCGTCACACTCCAAGAACTCGAAACCGCGACGGGAGGGCGAGCGATCGCCTGTAACCCGGCGGCTGTCGCGTTCGACCGGGTGACGACCGATTCGCGGACGGCCCGACCGGGCGACCTCTTCTGGGCACTGCCGGGCGAACGACACGATGGACACGAATTCGTCGCCGACGCGATGAGCCGCGGCGCGGTGGCTTGCGTGATTCAAGAAAACAAGACGGTTGCCGGCGTGCCGGCGCTCATCGTCCCCGACGTTCTGCAAGGATTGCAGGACTTTGCCCGATCGCACCGCCAGCGCATGGACGCGCTGGTGATCGGGATCACGGGGACGGTCGGCAAGACGACGACTCGTGAAATGCTGCACGCGGCCCTCAGTCCGGCCTTCGCGGGCTGCCGCAGCCGGAAGAATTTCAACAATCACATCGGCGTGCCCTTGAGCGTGCTCGACATCGAGTCGAGTCACGAGTTTGCCGTCCTCGAATTGGCCGCCTCGCGACAGGGTGAGATTCGCCAACTGGCCGAAATCGCCCGGCCCGAAGTCGGCGTGCTCACCAGCATCGGCGTTGCGCACCTGGACGGGTTCGGTACCATCGAAACGATCGCGTTGACGAAAGCTGAGTTGCTCGAGTCGCTCCCGGCGAGCGGATTTGCCGTCATCAACGGCGACGACGCCCGCTGCCTCGCGGCGGGCGCTCGGGCCCACTGTCCAGTCATTACGGTGGGCGAAGGAACGAACAACACATTGCGGGCGACCTCCGTCGAGACGAACAGCCGTTCGCTCCGATTTGCAGTCGATGGCAAGACCTACGAGCTTCCGGCCGTCGGACGGCATCACCTGGTTGCCGGACTGGCCGCCGTCGCGGTCGGACGAGAGCTGGGCGTCAAGCCGCGCGATCTTGCCGAAGGCCTGTCGCGGTTCGTGCCTGTCCCTGGTCGCTGCGTCGTGAAACAGCGCCGGCCGTGGACACTGATCGACGACACCTACAACGCCAATCCGACGTCGGCCGAAGCGGCTTGTCGCCTGCTCGCCGACTGGAACGATCACGGACGAAACGATCACGGACGCCGAATTCTGGTCCTGGCTGACATGCTCGAGCTGGGAACGGAAGCGGCCCGCTGGCACGCCTCGATCGGGGCGTGTGCGGCGGGGCTCGGTCTCAACGGGCTGGTTGCTGTCGGCAATCACGCCTCCGACCTGGTCGCCGGCGCTCGTCAGGCGGGCATGCAATCCGAACAACTGGCTCAGTGCGACGAACTCGACGTTGTGGTCGCCGTCCTCGACTGCTGGCTCGAACCGGGCGACGTCGTGCTGGTGAAGGGTTCTCGTTCGATGCGGATGGAACGCGTCGTCGAACAACTCGCCTCTCTCTCGAACATTCAGGAGAACATCGCCCCGTGCACCGGCACGAGGGCCTGCGCATAGTTTTGAGGTTCTGTTGTGTACGTAGGGTTTGCGGGAATCCGACGTACTGTTCGGCTTCGGCCGGGCGGAAGCATTCAGACAATTGGAACAAGTGATTTCTGGGTCAATCACTCCAAGTGTCCGCTTCGCAGCAGAACCTACAGACCGGGCGCCGAGGTTGTACCTCGGCGCCCGGGGATACACCTGCCTCTGTCGGTTTTTGACTACGTATGTCGAACTCAAACCTGACCGAATCAGTTGACGGGTGCGGCCGCTTCGAGCGCGCCGATCTGTCGATGTGGCGGTCACGGGCAAAACGCGATGCTGGTCTGGCTGGTCAACTGGTTCGCTCCGATGCTGCGCCAAGTCGAGGTGCACTCGGCGGGCGATTCGCGCGTCTTTCTGACGGCGCGAACGGCCCTGGCCAGCGTGACGGCCTTTATCCTGGCGATCGCTTTGGGTCCACTGGCGATTCGTTGGCTCCGCAGCCGGTTTCGGGAACGCATTGCCAGCGCGTCGAAACGATTGAACGAAATTCAGGCAGCCAAGCAGTCGACACCGACCATGGGCGGGTTGTTCATCGTCGCCGCGATTGTGATCGGAACTCTGCTCTTCGGCGACTTGACGAATCTCTATACGCAGTTGGCACTGCTGACGACGATTTCTTTCGGGCGCTCGGTGCCTGCGACGACTGGATCAAGCTCAATACGCCACGGAACGGACTGAGCGTACGACAGAAGTTCGCCGTCCAACTGGTGTTGGCTCTGCTGATCGGCTCGATCTTGTACTGGCATCAGCGGACGGTGCCGCACGGACTGGAGCTGATCGGACCGTTGGGAGCCGGCAGCGTGTTTCTGGGCGGAGCGTTCATTGTTTGGGCCGTGCTGGTGATCGTGGGGACCTCCAACGCGGTCAATCTGACCGACGGCCTCGATGGGCTGGCGGGCGGCTGCACAGTGTTTGCCGGCTCGGCCTTCGTGGCACTGGTCTACCTGGCCGGCCATCGGACGATGTCGGACTACCTGGGAATTCCGTTCATTTCGGGATGCGGCGAGCTGAGCGTGGTTTTGGGAGCGATGGTCGGAGCGATGCTCGGCTTCCTTTGGTTCAACTGTTATCCGGCCCAAGTCTTCATGGGAGACACTGGAGCCTTGCCGGTCGGTGCGCTCCTGGCGCTGGCGGCCCTCGCCTCGCGGCAGGAAGCCCTGCTGGTGATCGTCGGTGGCGTTTTTGTGATCGAAACGGTCAGTGTTCTGCTGCAAATCGGTTGGTACAGACTGACCGGGAATCGGCTGATCGCCTGCAGTCCACTTCACAATCACTATCTGTTCCAGGGGCAACACGAAATCAAAATTGTCGTCCGGTTTTGGATCGGCTCGGCCCTGCTGGCGATCGTCGGCGTGGCCAGTCTCAAGCTCCGGTAGACCACCAACTGTGAGCAACGGTCCGACGGACCGGCAGCAACCAACAGGAAATAAAAGCGTCTAGCAGGTCTCGTTAGGGAGAGAGGGATTCCGGAAGCCGGTTCGACCGACTCAGGTCGGTTGAACCGGCTTCCACCCTTTCGAAGCCGGCCTTAATGAGGCGTGGATTCCGGGCAACGCGGAAACATTTGCTTATCCGTTACCGCCCGTATCATTTCCGGAAAAACGGGAAACTTGGCAAGCAAAATGCTTCCTTCGAGGTTGCCACACCTGTACCATGACTCGCTACGGTCCAAAATCGACCTGCACAGGGATCGTCAACAGGTGCGAAGTGGAGCTCTCGAGAATGAAATCCGTCAGCCCCTGGTTTCAAACCGCACAACTCTTGAATGGAATTCGCAAGACCGTTTCGGAGATTGAGGCCAACCGCTCAGTCCCGGCGGATCGCAACGTTCGGCCGGCCGACTCGGCGATTTTGCAGCGTGTCGACGAGAAAAAGCCGAACTAACGCGCGATTTCGCGCCCCGCATTAATTTTCCATTCGGGAAATCTCCGCCTCCGCGAAATGTGACCTGGGCGGTTTCCGGCAGGAACGCTATTCTTCCGCGCGTGCTTTTTGTCGCGGGAGCGACCTGCCGCTGAAGCGCCCCAAGCCCGCTGGCTGCCGGCCGCCCACCCCGTTTCTGCTCACGACTAAGCTCCAGGTGTGCGCCATGGCGGGCCGATCCTCAGCCGCGCTTTCGGGCAAATTTGCCCACATTCCCTCCACACCCGGGGCGCCGCCGGCCCGAACCGACGCCGCTAACTCGACCGCTCTAAAAAATGAACGGAGCCGCTCTGGGCCGCGAAGGGCCGCTTGGATTGTTGGGCTGACGGCCGTCGCCATTCTCGTGGGCGCCGTTTCGCTTTGGTTCTTGGTGCTCCGGGACCGGCTGATTCCTAAGCGATTCGGCGAGGTTGTGCCGAACAAGGTCTTTCGTAGCGGCCAAATCTCGCGACATCTGATCGCGGACGTTGTCGATCGCCATCAGATCGGCACTATCATCGATCTCAACGGCCTCGACCCATCCGATGCCGACCAGCGGGCTGAGGTCGAGGTCTCCGAAGCCAGAGGAGTCCACCTCCTGCGCTTTCCGTTGCGGGGCGACGCCACCGGGCCCATCGACCGCTATGCCGGTGCCGTGCAAGCGATCGCCAGCTCCGAGCAGCAGGGGCGTGCCGTCCTCGTCCATTGTTCCGCCGGATCGCAACGAACGGGGGCCTGCGTGAGCTTTTACCGCCTGCTCGTCCGACACGACCCGCCCGAAGACGTCTACCGCGAGCTTGTCGCCTACGGCTGGAACCCGCGGACCAACCAGGTCCTGCTCAACTACGTGAACGGGCACATGCACGAACTGGCGCAAATGCTGGTCGAGCGACACGTCATCGATCGCGAGCCGTCGCCGCTGCCCACGCTCCACCCGTGAGCACGGGGCCCGCGACGCCACGACTGTGTCTGCCTCAAGCGTCTGGGTTGGGTGCTGGATCGAGCCGGCTGGCGAACCTCGAATCGCTCGGAGCCCTGTCGCAATCAATCCCCGGTTCCGAAGACCTTGGACATTGGACTTTGGACTCGATCAACGTGTCCCGTCCCGCCCGTGGTCTCGTGCCCTCGGTGGAGATTTGTGCGGAAGCCCCGCGGTGGGACCACTTTTGCCCCTTCCCCTTATATCAATTCATGGAGACCCGTCCCGCCGGGGATTAAATTTCATCCAAGTGAGGGCCCTTTTCCCCGGCGCACGGCCAGTGGTCAACTTTCTCGGTGGTCAACTACCTCGTGAATGGAATGGCACTAGGATAAGGTCGCTAGGGACTGCCATCATTCTCGCCTTTCCATCGCGATTCAAGTGCGGCTTGGCTTGGGTGGTCAGCGGATTTTTTCGATTTATAATTCTGTGATCGTGCAGTCCGAAATACTTCGTGCTCCGAATTGATAGGTCCAGCCAAACGCGTCTCGAGTTGGGGTCTATTCGCAGCAAGTTCAAATCGAATAGCGTATGGATGTCGCAACGGAGCAAGAGTCTGTTCACGACCGGTCACTCGCCGGGCCGCAGTACGGCACGATGTGGGCAGCTTCCAACGCATCCACCGCGTCGCAGCCGGTAATGGCACATCTGCCGCCGTAAGCCAGCAAGAGCTTCTCGCGAAACGCAGTGCGGCCGCGTCTCAATGCGATTGATCTGAACGCAAAGGTCCGGGCGTCGACCAGCGACGACGGATCAAATAGTCCCTCTTTCTCAGCGGCACGTTCTTCAGAGGCGACGCGAATTTCTGGGGCAGGAAGCGCGATCAGTGCCAACCTCAGGAAGCTCTCGAAATCGCCAAAATCGCGAAGAATATCTGAGGAGCCGCTGGCACGCCGGAGCCCCTGATAAACCTCGCCAAAATACTGGGACAGCTCGACAATTGGCCGCTGGAAAAACACGGGCTTGGTTAAGAAATATATCAGGTCAAAAGGGCGGGAGGTCGCATCGGGCCAAGCTCTTTGGCCAAGATTGACGCTGCGGATTCTTTCAACCAGGAACGACGCCGACACTAACGACCGATCCCTGTACGCGATAACCAAGTCTCCGGGCTGCATCATATTCCAGTACAGCTCATCGTGTTCTCCCGAATGCCCGGCCCAAAGATACGAGTTTCCATCGCCATAACTCTGACGAAGCGTTTCTGTGACGGAGGCGGACCCGACAAACGGCAACACGTCGGCAAGCGGAATACCTTGTTCGATGGTGTCGCGAAAATGCCCACGGGCAGCTGGGCTTGAGGCCGAGAAGACGAAGACATTCGACATGGCTTTTCTCTCGATGCGGCACCGAGCACGCCGGCACGACCTGACTATCGGTCAGGCCGTCATTCTAGCGGCTGGTTCGGCGGTCGGCACGCTGATTTGACGATCTGTCTTGTCGCTGATTACTCTGGGGCAATGTGACGTACCGGCGAGTTCCCGGCGACGCTTTAAGGATGGAGACGCCACCGTGGAGAAGTTCTTGAAGGGCTGACGGGCAAGTTCGGGACGATTCTCATCGACCCGCCTTGGCGATTCAAAAACCGCACAGGAAAGATCGCCTCCGAGCACAAGCGTCTGGCCCGCTACGAGACGCTGAGCATGGACGAGATTAAGGCCCTCCCGGTCGGCGAAATCGCCAAGGACAAGAGCCACCTTTATCTGTGGACCCCGAAACGCGCTGCTTCCGGACGCGATCCAGATCATGCGTGACTGGGGATTTGCCTACAAAACCAATCTTGTTTGGGTCAAGGTGACGAGCAAGGGCACCGTGGATCGCCGCGGGGTCGGATTCTATTACCGCAACGTGACCGAGCTGCTTCTCTTTTGGGGTCAAGGGCGAGTTGCGGACGAAAGCCCCGGCACGGTCTCAGGAAAACTTATTCGCATCCCGCAAAGAGGAGCACTCTCGCAAGCCGACGTTCGTGCGGGAGATCATCGAACGGTGCAGCCCAGGTCGGTACCTCGAGTTGTTTGCCCGCGATAAATCCGAAGCCCCCTGGACCTCATGGGGCGACGAACGAGACACCTACGACGATTCCCGCAACGTCCATCGGAATTACCGCGGCAACGGCGGTATCCGGCACATCATAGGCAGCACGATGCTGGAGGACTAATTCAAAGCACAAGCCCTACCCGGTCAACGAAAAACCCGTCGCTTAAACGACGGGTTTTTTATTAGACTAGCCGTTCAGGACTTATAAGTCCCAAAATAGGACTTACGGGGACTTTTATCTTGAAAACGCGGACATCCCGTGGTACAATGGGGGCCATCTGGAGGACTTGCGATGCCGGATCTTAAAGACGTGGAGAAAAGAATAGCCGAGTTGAATGCCGAGATTGCGCCGATTCTCCGCGAGATCGAAGCCCTTCAGGCGGTCGCACGTGGGCTGCGGGCGACTTGATCGCGGCGAACCGTTAAGCCGGCCCGCGTCGCGGGCATTTGCCGAACTCACGATGCCAGAGGCCGCAGAGCAAATCTTGCTTGAGCAGGTAGGGAAGTCGCTGCACTTCAACGAGGTCACTGATATGGCGCTAAAGCGTGGGTTCAAGGGAAAACGCATCAAGCCGGGGGCGTCAACGGAAGGTATCGCGGCATCGTTCCGGAGAATGATGGCCCAGCGTCCGGACAAATTCGAGCAGTTGGGGCGCAGAATGTTCCGCATTAATGAGGAGTACTTGCAGAAGCAAAAATAGCGAAGGCCCAAATCGGCAGTTCGAGCTGTCGATCGGGCCTTCGATTTGAGTGCGAAAATCGGGGGGTGTAGCTCAATTCGGCAGAGCACCGGACTTCAAATCCGGCAGTTGGGGGTTCGAGCCCCCTCACCTCCATTTTCTCGCGCTCGTGGGCTCGCCAGGTGGAACCTTCGCCTTATAAGCCTTCGGTTTCGGGTTCAATTCCCGACGGGTCCATTTTCGATCGTAACCTAATCGGTGGAAGCCTTGATAGTGCTGTTCAGCGTTTCTTCGCTTCTCGGCGAACGGCTGCGTTGAGGCGGTCGCGCATCCATTCCGATCGCTCCAGGCCGGCTGCCTTGGCGGCGCCCTCATAGGCTTCGCGCTCGTCTGGCTCGGCCCGGAACTCTATCCGCTCGCCCTTCCGCCGATTCTCCGGCAGGGGCGGTCGCCCCCGCTTCTTTTCCATACGGACAAGAATACGTACAAAAAATCGGAATGTCAACCGCTTTTCGCTTGTACGCTCTGATTATTGTCCGTACAATAAATCAAGCAACATAAAACCCCGGAAGGCTTGGCGGCCAACCGGGGCGTGAACCAGAAACTAGCGAATCGCCAGAATCCAGCCCTGACAAGCACGATTCTACGCGGTTCGCCCCACTGAGGGAAAGCGGACCAAGAATGCCTCGCAAAGACTTCCGCGCTGTCAGAGACAAATTTGCGAACGACAGCGGCTTACCGTTCGGTCGACTCCTGACGCGCGAACACGTTCTGCGATCGCTTGAAGCGGAAGGTCACGCATACCGCCAGCGAGTCTTCTGCCCGCTCGTGACCCTGTGGGCTTGGCTTTCGCAGTGTCTCTCTCAGGACAAGTCTTTGAATGAGGCGGTGACGCGTATCCTTGCCAACCGGGTCGCAACTGGCCTGCCCGCTTGCTCTGCATCCTCCGCTAGCTATAGCGATGCCCGCAGCAGATTCCCTTTTCCGGTCATGGTTCGGCTGGCCAAAGAGATCGGCCGCAACGTCCACGATGCCGCTGACGGTTCCTGGCACTGGAGAGATCGGGAAGTGTTCCTGGTCGACGGCACCGGATTGTCGATGCCAGACACGCCCGAAAATCAACTCGCCTTCCCGCAAGTAAAGTCGCAAAAGAAGGGGGTCGGGTTTCCCGTCATGCGTGCCGTGGCGATGATTTCTCTGGCCACGGGCGCGGTTGTCGATTTCGCTTTCGCGGCGCACGAAGGGAAGGGGACCGGAGAGGGCACTCTTCTCCGCGGGATGCTGGACACGATGAATCGGGGCGATGTCCTTGTCGCAGACCGCTACTATCCGTCGTTTTCCACGGTAGCCGCTCTCGCTGAGCGCGGCATCGACATGGTCTCCGTCAGCCACCACAACCGCACCGTCGATTTCAGCGAAGGCTTTCGACTTGGGGAAAACGATCACATCGTCGAATGGCACAAGCCGCGCTGCCATCACAGGGCGGATCACGCGAAATTCGACTGGCTGCCGGAGACGATCCAGGTTCGGGAGTTCCTTATAGACATCGAAGGGCGTGACGGTCGCACCGAAAAGGCTATCGTTATCAGCACGATCATCGACCCATCGATTCCGCAAAATGAACTGTCGGACCTGTACTGGCGGCGCTGGAATTGCGAACTTGATTTGCGGTCAATCAAGCAGTCTCTCCACCTAGATGTGCTCCGCTGTAAGAATCCCGAAATGGTGGCGAAGGAAATCTTTGCGCACTTGCTCGCGTACAATCTTCTGCGGGGAACGATGACCGAATCGGCCAAGCGAACTGGGACCACGCCGCGACAGTTGAGCGTGAAGGGCGCAATGCAGGCTGTCGAATCGTTTACGCCTGCGATGATGGCGGCAAGCGGGAACGAAGCGCTGTATTCCGCGTTCCTGACGACCGTTGCAGCCCATCGTGTCGGCAATCGTCCGGGACGGCAGGAACCGCGAAAGAAAAAACGACGGCCAGCATGGACTGCCTACTTGAAGGTGCCGCGGAATCGCTGCCACCGTCGGCTGGCCTCGGAAGTGGTTCGTTAATCGCGACGTTCTAACCGACGTCTTCGCGATTTTTCTTGCGTTCGCACAATCGGCAGCGCTAGAGTGCAGTCTCGCTAAGTGCGGCATTTCGTCGTCCCATCTCCGACGCAGGCCCGAAATGTTTCAAGATCGGATCCCAAAAATCGGAGGCGATTTTCGATGGCCAAGGTCAGACCGTATCACACCATCAACATGGAATCCCCGCCTGATCATCGTGACGTTTATCACGACCACGACGACTGCAAGTACGGCAAGAAAATTCTTGAAAAGGACAAGGCGTACGGGACTGACAAACAGGCCGCGTTGCGACGAGTGCATCAGGTTAGGCTGATTCGCTCGCGAAATACGATCTCCCAATACGGCCCTGCTGGCACGTGCGAGTCGAGGACGTCCCAAGTTCTCCGGAGCCGGAGAACCGGGAGCCCGTTGTCGAAGCACACGCCTACGCGTGCCAGCCAGCGGCCATTATAGAGCCGGTGAATTTGATCGTCGGTTCCGGATAGCTGTGGCCGGGGCCTCCCTCGCACGATTCGACCGTCTCAACGCCAGCGGCTTGGAGAATGCGCACGGCCCGCTCGATGCCGCGATCCAGTCTTCCCGGAACGGGCTTCGATGGGGGCGGGACTCTATGGCGGCTCACTGTCGTGGTCTCCTTAACCTAGTGCCATTCCCTCGTGAATGTCCTCGTGAAAGTAGTTGACCACACCCGGGGGTTGGGATGACACTTCGCTCATTTCGCTCGGTCACCCGGATCCGCAATGGCCACTCCTGCGCAACGCGAGCACACGGAATGCCGCCGGTCGTGCGAAGCCGCCACGCAGATCGTCCATCTGCGGATCTTCCGCGCTGCAAGAAAACCTGCTCTCTCCATTCAGGCACAGCCGGCCAATTCAAACAAGATCAGTTTTCTACGCCGGGGCCGTTGCGCGAAATAAGGTCTTTATTTGCGATCCGCCTGCGCGAGCACCCTCTTGTTTGGCAGCCGAGTCTCGCCCAGAATGGCTCGCATCAGCCGCAAGGCTCTCACTCAGCTGCAGCGCTCTCCAAACGAGGCGAAGCGGTCCTCTCACACGGACTGATTCGGGCGATTGCCATGAGCTACGACCTGATCTTTGCCAAACCGATTTCCAAAATTCCCAAAGAGCAAGAGGACGAAGTCTTCCGGGCTTTAACGAAGGACAATCCCAGCGGCCTGTTTGAGCCGCTGCCCCTCGAAAAGATCAACCAGGCCCTCATCGAATTCTACGAGGACTACGAGCCAGCGACCGGCACGGGCATCGAGGACGACAACGGCTCGGCCGAAGTGGGGCATTCGGCCTACTATTTCTGGTTCAGCTTTCACGGCGACATCGACGAGATGACGGACCGGATCGTCGAAATCTTTCGGCGGTTCGACTGCCCGGTCTTCGATCCGCAGTGCGACGGACTGCAACCGCTCGATAATCCGTGGGGCAGGCCGCCCGGGAGCGGCGCTCGGCTCCGGATTTCAGAAGGCGTTCGCCCGCGAGCTGGAGAAAGTGCAAGCACAGGTCGCCGCGCAAAAGCCGGAAGTGCGCGAGACCCTCGAACGCGAGTTGGCGGATCTTCAAGAGAAAGCCGCCGCCCTGAAGAAAAAACAAGATGAGAGCCGCGCCAAAGCCGCTGCTGCGTGGCAGGTGGAAGAGCAGAAGCGCGAAGAAGCGGATCGGAAGGCGAATCCGCAGAAGTATGAGATCATCGCGCAAATCGAACGGGAATGCGCCGGCGGCCGTTGGGAACGCTTGGGCATCACCGCGAAAGATTGCGGCGAAGCGATCTTTTATTCGCCTACGATGATCGCAGAAGGGGAGCATCCCTCCGCGACGCCGATTATTTTCAGCCGACGGCTCGTTGAACTCAGATTCCTCGAGGCCGTTCCGGCCAGCCAACCGTGCTACGACTCGGTCGCCGTCGCCCGACGAGCGGCGGAGATGGCTGTGAATTACTTCTTCGGGGAATGGCACAAAAACATCCCGCAGCAACCGGTCTACCTCCCCGGCGGCAAGGTTCGCTATAGCCTCGACGAACCCGAACAACAACTTGTGACGAAGGCCGAGATGCGCGAGCGGCACGATTGGATCGAGGCGTATCGGGAAGGATTGCTGATGGCCTTGTACGCCGATGACGAGCCATCGTTCCGGAAGCTCATCGAGTGGCCCGATACCGATCTGCCGATCGATGAAGGGACGTGGAACCTGACCGCGTCCTGCGGGGCGACCCTCAACCAAAGATCGACCAAGTCCTGGCGGACGTGCTCGGCAGCGGCCGCAAACGAGCGATCGCCTTCGCGTCAGCCGCACGGGCGTTCGCCAACGACGATGCCGACGCGTTTGCCAAGCACCTGAAAGAACTCAGCAATCTATACGTGAAGAAGCCTCCGATGCTGGTGAGAGCGCAGCGTCCCGAACTGCACGTGGACGGATCGATCCTCTGGCACCTCGGCCTCCGCAAGAACTTTGCCCTGCCGAAGCTGCCGGAACGGAATCTCGATTTGATCCTGCGCCGCTGAGTGGCGCTGCCGATTGCGGGGCGGCGGTTCACCCGCAAACGGCCGCACGTTTTGAGCGACAGAGAGAAATTCAGGCCGCCGTCGACTCGAGCAGCTTTTTCAGATTGGCAGCCGCGTCTCGGGTTTGCTTGCCGATGCCCAGTCGGATCACCGGGGAGAACATTTTCGCCATGACAGTCTTGGGCGTGATTTCGATCGTATGCAGCGTCTCTGCTCCCTCGGGCGCGGGCGCAACGCGCAAGTCCACGGAGACGTCGAACATGCTGTCAAAGTACTTGCAGTGGAGCCGCTCGCCCGGAGTGCGGGCGACGATTTGTCCGTCCATCGAGCCTTCGCGGCTTCCTTGCCGATAGACGTAGCGCAACTTGTCGCCGGGCGCATTGGGCCCGGCGCCGACTTTCTCCAAGCTCACACAGGGAGGCAACCACTTCGCCGTGAGCGGCAGGTCATCGATGGCCGCAAAAGCCCGCGCCGGCGTCGTACGACCACAACCGAGTGTTCATAACGAATGGGCATGACGGACCTCGAAGTAACGTTCCCGAATTCTGCTTCGAACTCGATCGCCGAGCCCGACCGACGATACTCAGGACACGATCTCCAAGCAACGCAGCCGCCCTCCATGATTCAATTGCCTCAGGCACGTCGCGTTCAGCGATTGGGATCGGCCGTGGTCATCCACTCGACCACGCTGCTCTTTGGCAACGGCGTCACGCCGAGTTGGCGGAGCATGTTGAGGCATTGCGCCGGTGATGCATCCCGTGCGTCGCCACATGGGTGATGACTCCGCCGCGGCTCAACAGCAACGTCACACCGTCACGACGCTCCCGCGTGATTGTCGCGTCGAGGGGATACGTCCGCGCGCTGGCCAGGAGATCGGCGCTCAGCTCATCCAGCAGCGCGAGCAGCTCAGTCGTCGAGCGGTTTGATCCCTCAAGCCGCGGCCGCTGCTCGCGACCTGCCAGCACGTCGCCCCACACACGCATCGCGCCCAGGATGTGCGTCGTCGTGTCGTGCAACGAGCCGGGCCCCATGTCGAACCGTTGGTGAAATTGTTCGGGTGTGAGGGCCGCGCAAGCCTCGATGATGTTCCGCGTCGCCCAATGGTCGTGAGCGAGCATGATTTCAACAGGGTTGCTGCTCGGCATCGCAATTCACTCCATGTGGTCATCTGCTGTCTTTGCGAGAAGGTCCCTCGAAGATTCCGAGCGACGATACTCAGGACCCGATCTTTGAGCAACGCGGCGGGAAATAAAGGGGACGTTGCCTCCAGATTCGCCCTCATCGCCCGGATTCCGGAGGCCAACGAGTGCGAGCTCAATCGTGCGCCGCGACGCCCGGTCTCATCCAACGTCCTACATCGGACCGACGGACCGGCGAAACTACGGGAGTTGACACACCCTTTATCTCCCAATTGACCGGTCGCTCCGTGGCACCCTACGATGACGTGGTCTCACCTGCGGAGTGCCCGTCAGATGCCCAGACCGAGCGACGAACACGACGATGACGCGTTACGTGAAGCCGAGGCACACTTTGCTCATCTCGTTGCGGGTGTTCAGGATTACGCGATCTTTCTGCTGAATCCGGCAGGCTACGTCCGAACGTGGAATGCCGGTGCGGCGCGGATCAAGGGCTACGCCGCTGACGAAATCATCGGCAAGCACTTCTCACAGTTCTATCTGCCCGAGGCCGTTGCCCGAGGCTGGCCACAACACGAGTTGGACGTTGCTCGTCGCGAAGGTCGATTCGAAGAGGAGGGCTGGCGCGTCCGCAAGGACGGCAGCAAATTCTGGACGAGCGTCGTCATCACCGCGCTGCGTGACGGCGACGGCAAGCTCAGCGGCTTTCTGAAGATCACGCGCGATCTCACCGAACGCCGGGAGGCGCTTGAATCGCTGCGGCAAAGCGAGCAACGGTTCCGACTGCTCGTCGCCCAGGTCAAAGAGTACGCGATCTTCATGCTCGACCCGGACGGACACGTGTTGAGCTGGAATGCCGGCGCGCAGCGAATCAAAGGCTATAGCGCCGACGAAATCATCGGCAAGCACTTTTCGATCTTCTATTCCTCCGAAGACGTCGCGTCGGGAAAGCCCGCGCGAGAACTGCAGATTGCGCGGGAGCGCGGCAGCGTCGAGGACGAGGGGTGGCGGGTCAGAAAGGATCATTCGCTGTTTTGGGCGAACGTCGTCATCACCGCCATTCACGACGACAAGCAGCGCCTGGTCGGATTTACAAAAGTCACCCGCGACATGACCGAGCGGCGCCAGGTCGAGGCGCTCGAAGCAGCCGACCGTCAAAAGAACGAATTCCTGGCAATGCTCGCGCACGAGCTGCGAAACCCGCTGGCTCCGATTCGCAACGGCCTGCAGCTCCTCAAGATGCAAGATATTGACGCGGACACCGCGCAACAGACAACGGAGATGATGGAGCGGCAAGTCATCCATCTCGTTCGCCTGGTCGACGACCTGCTCGACGTGTCCCGAGTGATCACGGGAAAACTGACATTCAAGAAAGAACCCGTCGAGGTCGACACGATCGTTCGAGCCGCAGTTGAAGAGAGTCAACCTGCGATTGACGCCCGCGGGCACGAATTGATGCTTTCGGTGCCCGCGCGGCCGATTCTCGTCGACGCAGACCCGCACCGGCTTTCGCAAGTGCTCGTCAACTTGCTGGAGAACGCGGCGAAGTACACGGACACACCTAGTCGGATTTGGCTTTCGGTCGAACGTGATGACGACGAGGCGATGATTCGGATCCGCGACGTCGGCATTGGGATCGATGCGGAGATGCTGCCCAACATCTTCAGTCTCTTCGTGCAGGCCGATAACTCGGTGGCGCGTCCCAGAGGCGGGCTGGGGATCGGACTCAACGTGGTCAAGCGGATCGTCGAGTTGCACGGAGGCCGCGTCGAAGCGTCGAGCGCCGGCCTCGGCCATGGGAGCGAGTTTACTGTCCGTCTTCCGATCTCAAAGTCCGCCGCGCCCGATGCGCCGGCGCAGTCGCCCAAGCTGGAAACTGAACAGGCAACGAAACGTAGAATCCTCGTGGTGGACGACAACGTCGATGCCGCGGTGACCACAACCTCCTTGCTCAAGGCCTGGGGACACGACGTCCAAGCCGCCTACGGCGGAGAGGCCGCGTTGGCGAGAGTGAAGAGTTTTCGCCCGGAGATCGTCCTGCTCGATATTGGCATGCCGGGCATGACGGGTTACGAAGTCGCCAAGCATCTACGAGCAGACCCGACCGCTCAAGGCATTATCATCGCGGCATTGACCGGCTACGGCCAAGACGCCGACCGCGAACGATCTTGGGCCGCCGGGTTCGACTACCACCTCACGAAGCCGCCGGATCCCACTCTGCTCGAATCGCTGATCACATCCCCTCGCTCGCGCGATCGCACCCACTCGCGGCACGCGGAAAACAACTGAGCCGAGGGCGCTAACTGGTCGCGCTGCCACAGACCCACCCCAAGGCTGAGGCCCCCCAAAAAAACGGCCCGGAGCGCTCGAGGCGCTCCGGGCCGAAGTTTTTGTAAGTTGCGGACGAAAGGGGTCGAACCTTCACTCCCAAAAGAGGGAACAGGACCCTCAATCCTGCGCGTCTGCCAATTCCGCCACGTCCGCGGGAGCGTTGAGTATATCAGGCGCCTGGGTCGCGGCAAGCACGTCGATTGGCTGCTCCCAAGTCGTCTCGCACAAGGCGGATAGGCACGCGCGTTTGGCACCAGCCGCCGCAGACCGCATAATCGGTTGAGCGAGAGCTCTTGGGTCGAAAAAAGCCCTGTGCCCCACTTGGTCTCCGCAGACAAAAACCTCCCCGCATGAAGATTGTCGACGTCCGCATTTATCCGCTCTCCGGCGCGACCGTTGACGGCGGCTGGCCGCAGGGGCATGAGCCGCAGGAAGATTTGCATACGCTGGTCGAGGTGGTGGGCGAGTCGGGAATCAGCGGTTGGGGGAGTTGCTTCACGTCCGGGTCGCTCGTGGCGGGGGCGATGCGATTGTTGTGGCCCCTGCTGGTCGAAGCGCGGGCGGATGAGCCGGAACGCACGACGGAGACGCTGCGGCAATCGACCTTTTGGCAGGGGCGAGGCGGCGCGGTTGAGCATGCGATCAGCGGCATCGATCTCGCGCTTTGGGACATTTTTGGCAAAGTTTGCCGGCAGCCGGTGGCCCGCCTGTTGGGCGGCAGCTACCGTTCCCGAATCAAACCGTACGGCTCGATTTTGTTCGACGAGCCGGACGCCCTGAAGCGCCGGCTCGAGGAGACGGTCGAGCGGGGTTTTCGGGCGATCAAGTTGGGCTGGCGACCGTTTGGGCGGCGCGGCCGGCGGTTCGACGAGCTGCTGATGCGGACGGCCCGCGAAACCGTGGGCGACCGGGTCGAGTTGATGGTCGACGCGGGGGGCAGTGAGCAGTTCTGGCCGCACGGACTGAATTGGGCGCGCGAAACGGCGCGGATGCTGGCGGAGTACGACGTGACCTGGTTCGAGGAGCCGTTGCCGCCCGACGACTTGGAGGGGTACGCGGAACTCACGCGGACGTCGCCGGTGCCGATCGCGGCGGGCGAGGTGCTGACGCGTCGCCAATCGTTCGTGCCCTGGCTCGAGCGGCGGGCCGTCGACATCATTCAGCCCGACTGCACCAAGAACGGCGGATTGAGCGAGTCGCGGCGAATTGCCTGGCTGGCGCAGGACCACAACATCCGTTTCGTGCCGCACGGATGGAACACAGTCGTCGGACTGGCGGCCGATTTGCAACTGTCGGCAGCGTTGCCGAACGCGTTCTACGTTGAATATCTGACGCCGTCCGCATACATCGAGGAATTGACGGTGGCCCCGCCGCGGCTGGATGGTGCGGGCCTGTTGCCGATTCCCGACGAGCCGGGGTTGGGTATTGAAATCGACCGCGACAAGTTGCAACGATTTTCCCGCCCGATAGAAAACTGGAAGTGAGCCTGACCGACCGGAACAGTTTCAAGACCCTCTCCCGGATTACCGGGAGAGGGGGTTACAAAGCTACGACGAGCCGGAACGACTCGATGACCTTGCTGCGACGTTTTGAAAATCCGGAGCTGTATCGCGGCGGCTACGTGTCGATCGGCAACTTCGATGGCGTTCACCGGGGTCATCAGGAAATCGCCCAGCACCTGGCGGCCCGGGCCCGGCGAGAAAACGTTCCCGCGGTCGTGTTGACGTTCGATCCGCATCCGCTCGTCCTGTTGCGTCCCACTCACGTGCCCCCTAGCTTGACGACGCTCGAGCAGAAGGCCGAGTTGCTCGAACAGGCCGGCGTGAACTGCGTAATCGCCTATCCGACTGACCACGCACTCCTGCAGCTCACGCCGAGCGAATTCGTCGTTTCGATCCTCGTCGGCCAGTTGGCGGCAAAGGGAATCATCGAGGGCCCAAATTTTTGTTTCGGCAAGGACCGCGCGGGCGATATCGACACGCTGCGTCAACTGTGCCGCGACCGCCAAATTCTGCTGGAGGTTGCGGAGCCCGTGGGCGGTGCGCGGGCCATGGTCTCTTCGAGCACGATTCGCACACTCGTTGCCGCCGGCAAGATCGACGAAGCGGTGCAGCTGTTGGGACATCCGTATCGGATTGCGGGCGACATCGTGACGGGAGCGCGACGTGGGCAGCAGATCGGCTTTCCCACGGCCAACATCGCGAACATCAAAACGCTGCTCCCCGCGGACGGCGTTTATGCGGGAATCGCTGTCGTCGACGGCCGCAGGCTCGGGGCGGCGATCAATCTTGGTCCCAATCCCACGTTCGGTGAAAACGCCTGCAAGGTGGAAGTGCACGTGCTGGATTTCGCCGGCGACCTGTACGGCCGATCTCTAGCCGTTGATTTACTGGAACGCGTCCGCGACGTGCGGAAGTTTGCCGGCCGCGAAGAGCTGATCGAGCAGATCGGTAAGGACGTGGCTGCGGTGCGGGCGATCACCGCCGGAGCATGAATCGCTGCGCCGGCGGCGTGAATCGGCTGAGCCGGGAATAGAAAATCGGCAAATTAAACGCGAAGCCGCGAGGAAGGCGAACAAACCGGGCTTGTCTCCAAAAAGAAACGCGCGGATTCATTCAGTTTTCATCGACTTTTGGTAACGCTGTTTGAACGTCGCACTTTGAGCCTTGAGCGCAGTCGGTCATTGGGCAAAAATTGAGAAAGCGTCAGCCGACCAACGGCGACGACGCTGCGACGCGCCGGGAGACAGACTGTGGCCACGACCGAACCGCCGGGTCAGGCGGCGGTCGTTTGCCGTTCGAAGATCAACAACACTGGAACACAAGCCGGACTCGTCGAGGTTTGTCAGGCGATGATCCATCTCGACTGCGTTTGCGGCACTCGCCTGGAGGTTCTCGACCTTTACGCGGGGGGCCATATTGTCTGCCACGCGTGCAGCGCGTCAGTGAACGTCCCGGCCAACGCGGCCGTGCTCGAGGAAAAGTTTCGCTTCCACTGCCCGTATTGCGAAGCGCGCGTCGTCGGCCGCCGCGGCTCTGCCGGCAAAAAGTCGCAGTGCCCGAGCTGCGGCAAGATGTACACGGTCCCCGAGCCGCCGTCCGATTCGGACGTTCTCGAGTCGCACACTGACCGCCGCATTCATTTGGACACGGACGACCTGTCCGCACGCATCGGGCTGCCATTCCCGGTGGGAAGACTCGAGCCTCGGGTGCCCGTCCTGCCGCAGCCGCGTTTCATGCATCCGCCGGAAGAGGTAGCGGCCGCCCGCGAAGATCCAATTCCCTGGCCGCTACCGGATTCTGACTGCCCCAGCGGAAACTCAAGCGGCCGCTTCCGACGTGCTGCCGGACGCGCCGTCGCAGGCGCGCGGAGACCCGCCTGCCGTTGACCGATCTCTGGTCGGGCGCGAAGTCGCTCGATCAGCACCTGGCCGAGATGATGGATCCGAATCGGCAGATGGTCGTCGGGTCGTCGAGCGCCATCGAGCCCTCCAGCTCCGCCCCGACGGCAGCCTCGATTCCGCAAGTGGACGGCCCGGCCCGGCCAGTTACGCCAGCGAGCGTCGGTGAGCTGCAGATCGTAAGCGGCAACGGCGTTGGCCAGCGGATCCGCATGGATTTCCGCCGCTTCGTCATCGGCAACGAGCGGGATTGCGACCTGCGGCCCGTGAGCCCGCTTTTGAGCCGGCACCACTGCGTCTTCAAGCGGGATGAGTACGCCGTCCGCGTCCGCGACCTGGGGAGCAACAGCGGCACATTCGTCAACGGCCGCCGCATTCACACCGAAGCCATTTTGAGGCCCGGCGATGACGTGACCGTCGGCGACATCACGCTGCATGTCGTGCTGCCGAACTCGCCCCGCGTCACGCAGATGCAGGATAGCAATCCGTCGATCAGCGACTTCGTGATCCTCTAGCGGTGTCTGCACTGCGAGTGGTCTACGAAGACAACCATTGCCTGGCAGTGATCAAACCGGCGGGGCTACTCACGGCCGGCGATCGCACGGGGGACATTTCGCTCGTCGACCAGGTCCGCGACTATCTGCGCGCGAAGTACAAGAAGCCGGGCAACGTCTTCGTCGGCGTGGTGCATCGGCTCGATCGTCCGGTCGGCGGAGTGGTCGTTTTTGCCCGCACGAGCAAGGCTGCCGCGCGACTGTCGGAGCAGTTTCGCGCGGGACGCGTCGAGAAGGTTTATCAAGCGCTCGTTGAGGGGCGCGTTGCCCGGCGCGAGGGAGAGCTGGTCGACCGTCTGGTCAAAGATCACAAAACGAACATCGTTCGCCGCTCCGCACCGGACGAACCGAACGCGCGCGAGCCGCCTTTACTTCCGCCGACTGAAAAGCACAGCGGACGCGACACTCTTGGAAATCCGTCCCCAGACTGGCCGCAGCCACCAGATCCGCGCGCAACTTGCCGCGAAGGGCCACCCGATCGTCGGGGACCGCAAATACGGTTTCGAAGCGCCCGTTTGAGGACGGCATCGCCCTGCGGGCCGTGCAGCTGACGTTCGAGCACCCGACGAAGAAGCAGCCCATCACGGTCGAGGCCGCCGTCGATTGGTGAGTCCTAGAGGCAGAGCGCGAAGGCCGCGCTCGTCCGTCATTCGGGCTTCGTGCTTCTTTCGTCATTCGTGCTTCGTCATTCCCATCACGGGCTCCGCAGGCCGGCAAGGGCCGCGCGGATTCGTCGCACCGCCGCGTCGACGGCTGCTCGGTCATGGTGCCGGTTGGTGACGAGGCGGATTTGGCGGGGTGGGCGGCCGCTGGCTAAGAGGCCGGCTGATTTGAAGCGGTCGAGGATTTCCGGCGTCGAGAGGCCGGTGGCGGTGTGGTCGACGTTCACCATGTTCGTCTCGACCGAGTCCAGATCGACGCTCAGGCCGGGCACGTCGTTCACTGTGAGCGCGAGCAGGCGAGCGTTCGCGTGATCGTCCGCCAGGCGATCGACTAAATTTTCGAGTGCGACCAGTCCGCACGCCGCGATCACACCGGCTTGACGCATGCCGCCGCCGATTCGCTTGCGGCAATGATCGGCCTTGGCAATGAATTCGCGGCTGCCGACGAGCAACGAGCCGAGCGGGCACGAAAGTCCCTTCGACAGGCAGAACATCACAGAGTCGGCGTGTTGCGCCACGGCCGCGGCGGAGACGCCTTGCTGAATGGCCGCGTTGAAAATCCGCGCGCCGTCAAGGTGGACGGCCAGGCCCCGTTCGTGGGCCACAGCGCACAGCCGATTTTGCAGCGCGAGCGGAACGACGCGGCCGCCGCTCAGGTTGTGCGTGTTTTCGAGGCACAACAAGCGGGGCACCGGATAGTGCAAATTGAAGGGGCGAATGGCGGCCGCCATGTCGTCGGGATCTAGCATGCCTTTGCGGCTGGTGAGCGCGAGCGGCATCAAGCCGGCGACATTCGCCATGCCGCCCGCTTCGTAAGCGTAGATATGCGACTGCGAGTCGAGCAGCACTTCGTCGCCGGGTTTTGCGTGCGCCATCGAGCGCGCACAAATTCCCCATCGTCCCGCTGATCACCAGCAGGGCCGCTTCCTTGCCAAGCATTTTGGCCGCCAGCGATTCGAGGCGGGTGACGGTCGGATCCTCGTCGAAGGTATCGTCGCCCAACGGCACGTGGCGGATCGCCTCCAGCATTTCCGGAGTGGGGAGGGTCTGGGTGTCGCTGCGGAAATTAAGCACGCTGACTGAAGTCACAATGTCGCTCCGATTGGGCGTTCCGTTTTGAACGGGTGATGAGTCCGTTATGCTGCAGCATATCAAGCAGGACGCAAAAATTCGGAGCGACGCATGCAAGTGGTGATTACCGCGGTGGGCCCGGACAATCGCGGGCTGGCCGATCCGATCGTGCACCATGTCACCGGATCGGGTGCGAACATCCACGAAATTCAAATGTACAACCACGACTCGGAGCAGCTGTTCGCCATGCTGCTGCGGGTGGAATGGACGGGAGGACCCGAGTCGGTCGCCGCGCTCTCGGCCCGGATGCAGGAGGTCGGCCGCGGCAAGGGATTGTCGTTGCGAACGTGGTCGCGGGAGGCTCTCGGACGTCCGCCCCGTCTCGCGCTTTGCACGACCCATCGCCCCGAGCCGGCGCTCTCCGTGTTGCGAGCGATTCGCGATGGCCGCTTGGCCGCAACTCCGGCCGTGGTGATCGGCAACCGGGACGCCTGCCGCGGTGTGGCTGAACAGTTCGGAGTCGAATGGCAACAAATCGGTGACGCCCAGGGACGGCCCGACAACGACCGCATGGTGGAGCTGTTCGACAAATACGCCGTCGACTACATCATTCTGGCGCGGTACATGCGGATTTTACCGCCGGCCACCTGCTGGAAGTTTGCCGGCGGCCGCATCATCAACTTGCACCACGGCCTGTTGCCGTCGTTTCCTGGTGCGAGCCCCTACGAAGACGCCTTTCAGCACCGGATGCTGACCTATGGGGCGACGATCCACTTCATCGTCCCGGAGCTCGACGCCGGCAACCAGATCATTCACCAGAGCACGTTTACGGTCTTTCCGGGCACGCCTTTGGCCGAGATCAAGCGACGGGGCCAAACCGATCACGAACCGTCCGCCCTGGTCGAAGGGGTACGACGAGTGGTCGATCGGGAGGTCGAGCTCCACTTCCATCGCGTGGTGCGGACGGGCACGGATCCGGCCTGATTTCCCGCGATGATTTCGGTGTTGTAATTTTCCGTGAATCCCAGGTGATTGTTTCAGAGTTAAGCCGTCCAACTTGACGAAAGGCGTGCAGCCAATCGACGTTGGGACAAGGATCGGGTAGAATTCCCGATGGCTGCGGACAACCGGAGCGGATTGCATGGATCTCTTGGTCATAGAAGATGAAGCCGTGTTGGGAAAAGCTCTCCAACGCGGCTTATCGGATTGTCATCACGAGTGCACATGGGTGCGCAACGGCAAGAAGGGGCTCGACTTAGGGCTGAGCCAACGCTTTGACGCCATCATCCTCGACCTGCTGCTCCCGGACATGGAGGGGCTGCAGGTGCTGGATTCGCTGCGGACCCGCGGCGTCCAAACACCCGTGCTGGTGCTAACGGCCCTCGGATCGGTCGAAAATCGGGTCCGCGGCCTGAAAAGCGGGGCGGACGATTACCTGGTCAAACCGTTTGCCTTCCCCGAGCTGACAGCCCGCCTCGAGGCCCTTTCGCGGCGCTCGAGCTTCCGGCCGTCGATGACGCATACCGTCGGACCGCTGACCCTCGACATGACCACCCGCCGGGCGTCGCGGGGGGAGCGGGAGATCGAGCTGTCCCCCACCGAGTTCACGGTGCTCGAATACTTGATGCGGTTTGCCGGCCAGGTGGTGACGCGCAAGATGCTCAGTCAACACGTGTGGGATGACGATTGGGACGGCACGACCAACGTGATCGACGTCCACATCAATCGCCTTCGCAACAAGATCGACCGTGGCTTCGATATGCCGCTCATTCAGACGGTCCGCGGTCACGGCTACGTTTTGCGAGCCGCCGAACCCAGCGCCCTCTGACCGCCGGGCTGCGGCAAGAACCGCGCTGGGCAGGATTCCGATGGCGTACCCAGTCTTCGAGCACCTCTCTCGGTTGGCCCAGCTGACTCGCTCGGCGTCCAAGACGCTGCGTATCCGGCTGATGGTCTGGAACGCCTGCCTGGTGCTCATCACGGCGCTCGCCTGCTTCCTGGGCGTCCGCGAAGGGCTGCGGCAAGCGCTCGTGGGCGGCATGGATAACGTGCTGACGGCCGATATTCGCGAAGTCGGATTCAACGTCGCCGACTTGCACGCCAGCGCCGCCGACATTCGCTCCGCCGCCGCCGGCGAAGGTTCCGAGCAGGCGCGCCAGCTACTCAACAGCCTCAACCGCAAAGAAAGCGTGCACGAGCATAACGGCTGGTTCGTCGAGCTGCTCGACGGCGACGACAAGCGACTCTGGGCCAGCGATCTCACGCCCTCTCTGGGCGGCGCCGACAAAACTCAGCGCGACATGGTCCCCGTGAGCATCAGCGGCTATCGCGTGCTCGAGAATCGGCAACCCACGAGCCTGGGCCGGCCGCTGCGAATCCGCGTCGGCGCCCCGATGGACTTCATCGATCGCGATATCCGCAGCATCGACCGGATCGCCCTCCGCGGGGTCGTGCTGCTGTTTATCGCCGCCCCGCTCTTGGGCTACTGGCTGGCCCGTCGCGCCATTCGCCCGCTGTCCGACATCATCGAAACGACGGCCCGGCTGCGGCCCAACCGCATGGAGGAACGCCTAGCGATTCGCCAGACCGACGACGAGTTGGACCGCCTCTCGGCCACCGTCAACCAGTTCCTCGACCGCATTGCCGTCTACCTCACCCAAAGCAACAACTTGCTGGCCAACTCCGCCACGAGCTGCGCACGCCGCTGGCCGCGATCCGCAGCTCGATCGAAGTGGCAATCGGCGGCACGCGCACGCCGCAGGAGTATCAGGAACTGCTTGCCGAAGTGATCGGCGAGTGCGCTTCTCTGGAGCGTCTGGTCAATCAACTCCTGCTGCTGGCCGAGACCGACTCGGAGCTAATCCGCGCCCACAGCGAAGAGGTCGACCTGAGCAGCGTCGTCGAACGCTGCGCGGAGATGTTCAGCGCCGTCGCCGAAGCGCGGCAAGTCGAGTTGGTGACGGCCCTCGAGCCGCACGTCGCGGTGATGGGCTTCGGCAACCACTTGCGGCAAGTGGTCAACAACCTGCTGGACAACGCGATCAAATTCACTCAACCCGGCGGAACGGTCCGCATTGCGCTCTTCCACGAGGCCGGCTCAACCGTGCTCCGCATCGCCGACACGGGCAGCGGCATTCCGGCCGCCGATCTCCCGCACATCTTCGAGCGATTCTTCCGCGGCGATCGTTCGCGCCAGCGGATCGAGCAGACGACGGGCACCGGACTGGGACTGAGCATCTGCGAAGCGATCGTGGCCGCGCACCGCGGACGGATCTTCGTCGAATCGCACGAAGGCGTCGGCACGACAATGACCGTGCAACTGCCGGAGTCGGTCGTCCCACTTGCGCAGCGAGCAGCGCGAGAAGGCGGCGAAACAGCCGAGCGAAATGCCGCCATGGCGTCGGCCCGATCGGACGGTTGAGGCCGATCGGACGGTTGAGGGCGGAACGCCGGTGGCCGACGCGACCTTACTTGGCGTTGGCCAGCGCCCGGCTCGTCTCGCGGATGGCCGTCGTCAGCCAGGCTCCTTCGATCAAGTTACGCGACGCGCTCTGGAGCGACTTGAGCGCGGCCAGCCGGGCTTCGAGCGCCGGTTTCGACTTCGGCTCGACCATCAGGGCCGCG
Organism: uncultured Planctomycetaceae bacterium; assembly: GCA_963800135.1. Classification (GTDB taxonomy): domain Bacteria; phylum Planctomycetota; class Planctomycetia; order Planctomycetales; family Planctomycetaceae; genus DASPSM01. The sequence goes on from CAWCZR010000010.1 coordinate 163,773, forward strand.
TCGGCCAGGCGGACCGCCGCCACCGGATCGCTCGCCGCCAGCGTTTTGGCCCGCGCGGCCACCGCCGCGGGACCACCAGCCATTCGTACGAGTTCCGGCTCGGCCACGGTGGGCGGCCGGTCGTACATCGTGGCCGGGCTGAGGTCGAACCAGCCGACGTAGCCCTCGAAGATTCCGCGGACCGACCAGTCGACTTTGCCGTAGGCTTCGCCCACGTTTAATTCAGGCGGCAGTTTGACCTCACGCATCAGCGTGAAGACGTCCTTGCCCTCGTTCATGCCTTTGACCGTTGCGTCGTGGACGTAGAGGATGGCATTGCGATAACGCGTCAGCCGCTCCACGATTTTGTCCTTCCCCACAACCGGCTCGCCGTGGCTGGGGAGCACAATCTCCGGCTCGAGCGCCAGGATTTTGTTGAGCGAGGTGACGTAATCGAGGGCCCAGCGTGGCTTGGTGCCCCGCAGCGTGTAGATGTTGGGAAACGACTCGTAATAATTGTCGCCGACAAAGGCGGCCTTGTATTTCGGGACCCAGACGCAGAGGTGGTCGTAGGTCTCGCCAGGATTGGCGAACAGCTCGAACTTGGTACCGCCTAGTTCGAACTCGTACTTGTCGTCGAAGGCGACCGCCGGCTCGAACTTCTTGTCCGGCACGCGGTCGAAGGCGTTGAGGGTGCCGATGTCGAGCCCGAATTGCGCCGCCCCCGTCCGATTGAGGTACGTACGGAGCCGCTCCTGGTAGCTGTTGAATTCCAGATAGTTGTGTTGCACGACCAGCTTGGTGTTCGGCTCCATCCAATAGCGCAGGCCGCCCGTGTGATCGTGATGGCCGTGTGTGAGGATCACATAGCGGACGGGCGCGTCGCTCACTTTGCGCAAGAGTTCGTGGTGCTTTTTCGCGCTCACGGGGGACGACGTGTCAATCACCACGTTGCCGTCATCGGTGCGAACCAGAAACGTGTTGCTGAAGCCGATGGCCATGTAAATCGCGTCGTTGACCTTCCGCGCGGCCGTCTGCCGGTTTCCCATCCGCGAATAATCATTGAGCGACAGTGGCGAGACCTGCGCGTGGGCCAAGGACGGAACCAGCCCTGCGCTCGCGGCAAGCACCAGCAGCAACGAGAGCCGGACAGGCCATTTCCCGCGCGCTTGGGCAGCGGAACAGAGATGGAAATGACTGCGGAGCGGGCCAAAGCGCATGGCGTGAGTCCTCGGGACGATGTCGTTCAGATAGACGGGTTGGCCGCTTCATGCGAGCAGCGACTGTTTATCCGCTTTTTTGATCCGGCCGACAAGCTTTCGCGTTGGGACGGGTGCCGACTTGCGAGGCGACATGAGCGGCATCGCCCGGCTGTTTTCGATAGACTGGCTGTTGCGCTTAGAATTGCCATTCGTGCCACGCCGATTGCGATCGGACCCACTGGAGAAGTTGGATGAGCCTGGCGATTGAGACCCGCGGCTTGACGCGGTTTTTCGACAAGTTCTGCGCGGTCAATCGCATCGATCTCAAGGTCGAGAGCGGCATTTCGTACGGCTTCCTCGGGCCCAACGGTGCCGGCAAATCGACCACCATCAAAATGCTGACCGGGCTGTTGGCTCCCAGCTCCGGCCAGATCATGGTCCTCGGACGCAACATGTCGAATCCGGCCGAGGCGCTCGATGCCAAGCGGCACATCGGCGTCGTGCCCGAAGACCTGGCCCTCTTCGACAACCTGACCGGGCCCGAATATCTGACGTTCGTTGGCCGCATGTACGGCCTGCCCGCCGACACAATCCGCAGCCGCACCGGCGACCTGCTCAAACTGATGTGCCTCGAGGGGGAAGAAAAGAAGCTGACCCTCGAATACTCGCACGGCATGAAGAAGAAACTGGCGCTGGCCGCGGCCCTCTTGCCCAATCCCGATCTGCTGTTTCTCGACGAGCCATTCGAAGGAGTCGATGCCGTCACCTCGCGCGTGATCCGCGACATGCTGACCGGCTACGTCTCGCGCGGCTCGACGCTCTTCCTGACGTCGCACGTGCTGGAGATCGTTGAGCGGCTTTGCACACACGTCGGCATCATTGCCCACGGCGAACTGGTCGAGCAGGCCAGCCTCGACGAAATTCGTCAGGGCAGCTCGCTCGAAACTCGCTTCCTGGAAAAAGTCGGCAGCGATTCGGCCGCCTCGAAGAAGCTGGAGTGGCTCGAAGGGGCCGCGACATGACGTGGCAGCACTTTCGCACGCTGGTCTGGCTGCGCCGGCGGCTGTTCCGCAATCGGATGAGGCGGGCCGGCAAGCTCAACGCCGTGGTGACGCGGATCTTCATGGCGATTGCAATCCTCGTCTCGGTCGGCTCGTTTTTCGCCGCGCTGGGGTTGGGCATCCGCTTCCTGCCCCAAGCCACGCCCGAATATGTCTTGTTCATTTGGACCGGACTGACGGTGACGTTCCTCTTCGCCTGGATCATGGGAGTGATGACCGAGCTGCAGCGCTCGGAAGTCCTCTCGATCGAAAAACTGTTCCACTATCCGATTTCTCCCGGCAGTGCGTTTCTGGTCAATTACCTCAGCTCGCTCGTCTGCGTGTCGCTGATCCTGTTTTTCCCAGCGATGCTCGGACTGGCGATCGCCTCGGTCGTGGCGCTGGGGCCTTGGATGCTCATCAGCCTGCCGCTCTTGCTCGGCTTCGTGCTGATGGTGACTGCCGTGACCTATCAGTTCCGTGGCTGGCTGGCGACTTTGATGGTGAACAAACGCCGCCGTCGCACGATCGTGGCTTGCATCACCGGCGCGTTTATTCTGCTCAGCCAGTCGGGCAACTTCATCAACATGTTTGTTCAGGGAAGGCACCGGCACGAACGTGACGGCACGGCCGACCAGTTTCACCGCCAATACGACCAAGCCGAGCGTGATTTGAAAGTGGCCAAGGTCACGCCGAAGGAATATCAGGAGCGGCTCGAATCGATTGCCGCCGACCAGAAACGCCACAACGAACAAGAGACGCAGCAGTTCCTGACCCAGGCGAAGCGGTGGGTCTCCACCGCCGATCTGGCATTGCCCCCCGGCTGGCTGGCCTACGGCGTGTTTCAAGCCGCCGAGCAGCAGATTTGGGCGGGCATCGTAGGGACTGTTTTATTGAGCGCGATCGCCGGCGCGAGCCTGCATCGCTCGTACCGCACCACTGTCCGGTTTTACCTGGGTGATTATCGCTCGGATCGCTCGACGGCCGACGTCGCGCCTGCCGCCGCAGCAACCCGCGCACGCGTCCCCGCGACGATCGCGATCGGAGCGGTCGACGCGCCGGCGCCGGCAACGCTTGCCAACGCGCCATCGTTCGCGGGCATGGTCGGCAAGAGCGTCCCTGGGGTGCCCGAGCAGGCAGCAGCGACGGCGCTCGCGACCTTGCGGAGCCTCTTGCGAGCGCCCGAAGTCAAAATGATGCTGCTCACGCCGACCATCCTGGGCGTGCTCTTCATGACGGGCAAGCTCGCAGGTCGTAACGGCATGAGTGGTGGGGCAGTCTCACCCGGGCTGCGGCCGATTTTGGCCCTCGGCATCGTGACGACCGTCGTCGTGACCTTGTCGCAGCTCTTTCAGAATCAATTCGGGTTCGACCGCAGCGCGTTTCGCACGTTCGTGCTCTCACCCGCTTCGCGCCGCGACATCCTGCTGGGAAAAAATCTGGCCCTGGCACCGATCGTGGCAGCGGCCGGCGCGATCTTTCTGGGCGTGCTGGAATACATGATGCCGCTGCGACCGCTCGACTTTCTGGCGACGTGCGTGGAGTTGCTCTCGGCCTACTTGATCGTCTGCCTGGTCGGCAACCAGATGTCGATCCTGCTCCCCTCAACTGTGCGGCACGGTTCGATGCGCGGCTCTTCGGACACTAAAGTGCTCCGCGTGCTGGCCCGCTTCGCCGCCATGCTGGGCCAGCTGGTGGCGTTTGTGCCACTCGCGCTCCCAATTGGCATCGATTACTTGATCCACCAGTTCTCCTGGGGCCAGTGGATTCCCGCCTACCTGATCATGGCGCTCTTGATGGCCCTCGTCTTGCTCTTCGTCTACCGGAATGTGCTCGAGTACCAGGGCGGACTGCTGCAACGCCGCGAGCTGCGGATTCTCGAAGCCGTGACGGCCAAGGAAGACTGAACGACGACCCGAGTCGGGCCTAACGACGCGCAGAGTTTTACGAGGCGGATCCGAGGGCCGCTTTCTCGCGTTTTGTTTTGCTGCTGAGTGGTCGAACCGAGGGCTCGACGAGCGCGGCTTCGATCGTGAGACCGGGACCGAAGGCCAAGAGGACGCAGGGGCCCGGCACCTTGTTGCGGATCAATCGCTCGGTGATGAATAGGATCGTGGGCGACGACATGTTGCCGAACTCGCCCAGGACGTCGCGCGACGTTTGAATTTCTTCCGGGGCGAGTCCCAGCGCGTCGATGCAGGCCTGCAGAATCCGCGGGCCGCCGGGATGAATGCCCCAGTGCGCAATCTCGCCGAGGCCGACGCCTTCGCTGGCCAGCCAGCCTTCGAGCCAGGCTTTGAGCGAACTCTGGATTGCGTCCGGAACGCCCGACGAAAGGGTCATCTGAAATCCATGATCGCCGATGTTCCAGCTCATCAGGTCTTCAGTTTCGGGGACGACCATCGAGCCGGATGAGAGCCAGCGCGGTTTGTCGGAGTCGGCCCCATCCTCGGCGTGGCCACAGACGACGGCGGCTGACCCGTCGGCAAAAAGCGCGTTGGCGACGATCTGTTCCGGGTTCCAGCCGTACTGGTGGTGCAGGCTGCAGAGTTCGATCGCGCAAACGAGGACGCGGGCATCCGGGTTCGCGTCGGCAAACGCGCGGGCGACGCGGAGCCCGTTGAGTGCTCCATGGCAGCCCATAAAGCCGACATGCGTCCGAGCGACCACCGGCGGCAGTCGCAGATCGCGGATCAACTGCACGTCGACTCCGGGGGCTGCGAAGCCGCTGCACGAAACCGTGATCAAATGCGTGATTTCAGACGCGTCGAGTGCGGCGTCGGCAAGTGCTTTGCGGCACGCTGTCGCGGCCAGGCCAGTCGCTGACTGCGCGTACTTCTGCATGCGTTCGGCCGTGCTCGGTCCGAGCGGGCCGCCTTCCTCGATCGAGCGGTAAAAGTTCTGCCCGCCCGGCTGAGATTGGGCGTCGGCCGTAAGCAGCACCGTGTGTCGTTTCCGCACGCCCGCGTGACGGTAGAGCGTCGGCAAAAGCCGCCGTTGTTTGTCCGTGAGACCGCACAACAGCCCGGCGGCTTCCGCGGCGTCGGCCTGCTCGATCGACAGTTCGGGGACAGCCGTGCCGATTCCCAAGATGCAGACGCTCATACCGACTCCCTTTAAATGCGAGAGGAAACCTCTCGCGGCCGCGAACTCTTGTGCCGCGTTCGTTCCATCGATGACTGAATTGTAGACGACCCCTGCAAATCGATGCCTTTGCCGGCGTTCCAGAAATGTCCGATCAGCGGTCGGACGAGGGCCGGAGCCACGCCGATGAGTGCCATTGCCGCGCGGACGGCCGCCGGATTTCGCAGCAGGCCCGCCAGAATCCGACAGTCGCGCTGTCGCGGTGCGATTTGCGAGCGGATCACGGCCGACCAGTCGTGCGCAAGCCGACGGCATTCCCGTCGGGCTGCCAAGCGATCATCGGCAGACTGAGCGGCGTCTCGACCGAGCCAATCGGCCACCAGGGGTGCCGCGAGCACCGCCGACAGCATGCCCCACGTCATTCCTTCGCCCGTGAACGGTTCGACGTAACCAGCCGCGTCACCGAGCACCAGCAGTCGCGGTGCGGCGGTGCGCCGACTGTGCCGCGTGAGTAGCCCTGTGCCCCGCCAATCAATGGCTTCGATACCCGTCGGTGGTTTCACGCCGGCTTGAGTGAAGATGTGCCGCACGGTTTCGGCCGGCCCGTGCTCGCGAACGCGGTTGGGATCGACGGCCGCCGCCAGATTGATGGCGTCGCCCGGCACTCGCACCAGACCGACATAGCCATCGCGCGCGACCGACATCAAAACATGTCCCGCGTCGATCTTCGCCGCCGTCCCCGGCAACGTGGCGCCGAGCCCAATTCGCGACGTCGCGGCGACACGCGGCGCAAAGGCCCGATGCTGCTTGAGGCTCGTCCGTCCCAGGCCGTCCGCCACGAGCACCATTCGGCACTGCGCGACAAATCGACGATCGTCCTGCTGCAGCACGATCCGACGCAGACGGCCACCCGCGGCGAGACCCCGAACGAGTGTCGTCGTCCCAGATACGAACGCGACGCCCGCCTCCACCGCGTGACGCACGAGCGCCGCGTCAAATGAGATTCGCGAGACCGCGGCGCCGGCCGGCAACTCGAACGAGACGCGTCGTCCGCCGGCTGCCAGGTCGAATCGCCCCAGCGGCGCTGCGTGCGAGGAGTCGAGGAGGTCGGCGAGCCCCACGCTCTCAAGCAGTCGTCGTCCCAAGCCGCTGATGCAACCGCCGCAGACTTTTTCGCGCGGAAACGAACTGCGATCAACCAGCAGCGTCCGCAGACCGAAGAGTGACAATTGCCGCGCGGCCAGCGCCCCGGTCGGCCCAGCGCCGATCACCGCGACGTCCCACATCTTTGCCGCCGCCTCTTCGACCGTGAGGGTCGAATCGCAGGCAGGCGACTCCGACTCGGTACGGACCGTTCGCTCGCCCGCGCACTCGCAGTGGCTCAGAGCATCCGGCTCGAACGCCAGCTGGTTCAATCGCGGCTCCACTGTAAGAGAAAGCGACACGGCCAGCGCGGTTCGACGACGACCCCCGAAAGGCCCCCCTGCCGGGCGACCTCGCGAATCTCTTTCATCGAGAAGGCAGATTGCACGGAACGCGGCCCGTCGACGTGCACGATGGGCGAACGCGTCAGAAACCGGCAGCCCAGCCAAGCGAGCCCATAACCGAAAGTCGAGCGGCACAGGTCGTTGACCAGCACGAGCCGCTGGGCCGCTGCCGCCATTTTTCCCAGCAGGGCCGACGCCGTTTCTTCGGGCAGATGGTGCAGAAACAGCGAGCACATGACGACGTCGTATCCTTCCGGCAGCGGTGCATTCAGCACGTCCTGCCGGAAGAATTGGACGTTCTCGACCTGACGCTCGCTGGCGCGGGCCGTCGCATAGCGCACGGCAAACGGGCTGACATCGCAGCCATCGACGAGCACGCGGGCACCTGCGCGAGCGGCCCGGCGGGCGACATCGATCGCCACGTCACCGCCGCCGCTCGCCAGATCAAGCAGGCGCCAGGTGCGTGTCGCGTTGGTCGCAATTCGGCGTTCGAGGGCCTGCCAGAGGATGCGGCCGCTGCCGCTGAAACGATTGATGCGGCCGAGGCCAGCGAGTGCGGCGCGGTGCAAAGGCTCGCCTAGGCCTGGCTGATCCATCAGCTCGGGCTCGCGTTGGCGACATCGGAAGCGGTTGAGCATTTTGATCCAGATGTCGGAACAGCCGGCCGCCCGGCCTGGGGGGCCTGCATCCAATGCGGGCCGCCTTGAGGCTGGGATTTTATCGTTTTCTGGGCAGTAACGCCATTCGTTCTCGCACGATCGGGGCTCGGAAACGAGAATTAATTAGCAGTTTTTTCGCTACGGAAAATTCATCCTGAGGCGCGAAATTCACCCTGCGCCAAAACTTAACTTTGCCCCAGGAGGCCGCGCTGATAGCATCGCGGCGGCCCGCAAGGAGGATCGGCCCATGAAGCCACGCGTTGTACCACGACTTCGTCTCGTCTTGTTGGCGGCGGCTCTGGGCGCAACGGCCGCGGTGTTGGGAGCGACCGAGTGCGCGACTTGTCCCGCTTCGGCGCAGTTGCAGGCGCCCCGATTGCCAGCGCCGGGATCCCCGGCCGCGCGGGCTCTGCGGGTGCGGGCAGGCGAACTCGATCCGGACCTGAGCCGCGTCTACATCTTTGTCGATAAGACCGGCTTCGGGCATCAGCATGGCGTCGAGGGCCGCATCAAGGCCGGCAACCTCCGCGTGGCGAAGGCGTCGGCCGGGCGAATCATCTTCGACATGACCTCATTTCGCGCCGACACGAAAGAGGCGCGGCGCCGCGTCGGCCTCGACGGAACGAGTAGTGAACAGGAGCAAGAGCAAGTCACCGCCAACATGGTTGGAGAAGCCGTCCTGGACGTCGAACATTTTCCGACGGCCACGTTTGTCGCCAACAGCATTCGCCATTTCGACGAACGCGATGCCGCGGGCAAGGCCCAGTTCTCGCTCGACGGCGACTTCACGCTGCATGGCACCACCCGTGCCGTGCACATCACTGCCACCGGCGGTCAGGAAGAAGGCTACTTGCACCTGAAGGGGTCCTTTCCGCTGAGACAGACCGATTACGGGATTCGACCGTTCAAGAAGGCGCTGGGAGCCGTCGGCGTCGCCGATGTTCTGACAGTTTACGGCGATCTTTGGATCAAAAAGTAAATAACGCCGGATGGCCGCGGAGTTGCAGAAAGCGGCGGGAATCCGGGCGACGTCGCCGGACAACCGGCCTTAAAATCAGGAGCCTGACGGATGATTTCGTGCCCGAGCGTCGAAAAGCGGGTGATCCGCACGCACTACAACCTGGCGACTCCGTTTTATCGCCTGCTGTGGGGCCGCCACATTCATCACGGGTTGTGGGAAGGTTCGGAGAGCCCGGCCGAGGCGCAGTTAAAACTCACGCAAACGCTCAGTCGCGAGGCCGGGCTTCAGGGCGGCGAGCGCGTGCTCGACGTCGGCTGCGGCATGGGAGGCTCCTCAATCTATCTGGCCAAGACGTTCGGCTGCAACGTGACGGGCATCACGCTGAGCTCCGTCCAGCGCCGCTGGGCGTCCGTCGCCGCGCGACTGAACGGCGTCGGCGGCAAGACGCGTTTTCTGGCCACCGACGCCGAGAGCGTCGAATTCGAGCCCGCCTCGTTCGACACCGTGTGGAGTGTCGAGTGCACCGAACATCTGTTCGACAAGCCGGCCTTCTTTCGCCGGGTTGCCGGCTGGCTGCGTCCCGGCGGCCGCGTGGCAATTTGCGCCTGGCAAGCCGGCGACGGACAGCTGACCGCCGACGCCGAGCGGCAAGTCTACGACGTTTGCGAGGGGTTCTTCTGCCCGTCACTGGGAAGCAGCGAGGACTACCGCGGCTGGTTCACCGAGGCGGGGCTGCACGTTGATCGCTATTTCGATTGGACGAGCCGGGTGGCGCAAACGTGGGAAATCTGCGAGCGGCGGGCCCGCTTTACCGGCGTCCATTTGCTGGCGCGGTGGATCGACAAGGATCAATTGATGTTTCTGGAACGTTTTCGGACAATCCTCCGCGCGTATCAAAGCGGCGCAATGACCTACGGCTGCTGGGTGGCAACGAAGCCGGGCGGAACGTCGACCGAAGCAACGGCGGCAACACCGCTCGCAGCGACGGCCTCAGCTTAATACGACGACAACGTCCTTGATTTGCCGACCCGCGGAGCGGGTGCTGGCTCGAAGGCGCAGGGATGCGGCGAATTCTCGGGATCGGTTTCGGCGCGGCGACTCAGGCGGTGTTCCTGGTCACGCTCTGGCCGCTCTATTGCTTTCTACGAAACGACTCGGCGGCCGCGCCGCCGGGGTCGCTCTGGTTCGACGCGCCGCTCGCACTCGGCTTCGCCGTCCCGCATAGCATCCTGCTCGCTCCGCCGACGCGAAAGTTCATCACTCGCTGGCTGCCCGGCGAATTGTACGGCTGCCTCTTCTGCCTGGCGACGTGCCTGTCACTGCTCGCGCAGTTTTCGCTGTGGCGCGGCAGCTCGACCGTGGTTTGGGCGTGGCCCGCCGCGCTGCAGCCCGTGATTCGTGCCGCCTTTCTGGGCAGTTGGGGACTCACGTTTTACACCCTGTGGCTGACGGGGCTGCAGTACCAGACGGGGATTGGCCCGTGGTGGCGTTGGGTCCGTCGGCAGCCGACGCCGCCACGCGAATTCGCTCCCCGCGGCGCGTACCTTTATCTACGCCATCCGGTCTATCTCAGCTTTTTGGGGCTCGTTTGGTTCACGCCCGTTTTGACGGCCGACCGCGTCGTGCTGATCTCCGTTTGGACGACCTACGTTTTCGTGGGCAGCTACCTGAAAGACCGACGGCTGGCGAACTGTATCGGCGATCGTTATTTGCAATACCTGAGCGAGGTTCCGGCGTATCCATTTCTGGCCTGGAGTCCGAAGCCCCAAGGCCTGCTGCGCTTTGCCCCCGTTCGCGCGGAAAGCGACGAGCGGTCCCTGAGCGATGAACTGCCGGCCAAGGCTGCGTAGATTCCTCGAAAAGCCCAGCTGGTATTTCGGTTACTCGCGCGTTCGTCCCATCCGTTCGCGCACGAGCGTTTCCAAACGGACAACCATTTCGTCAGGCGATAGGTGCGACGTATCGATGCGGATCGCATCATCGGCCGGACGAAGTGGGGCCGTGTCGCGCGTCTGGTCTCGATTGTCGCGTTCGAGGATTTGCCGCAGCAGATCCTCGGCCGCAATCGTCTCGCCCTGCTCCGCCAGCTCGAGCTGTCGGCGGCGGGCCCGCTCGTTCGGGTCGGCGGTGAGATAGAACTTGCACTCGGCGAGCGGAAAGACGACCGTTCCCTGATCGCGCCCTTCGCTGACCACGTTGCGTCGCTCGGCCGCTTGGCGCTGCAGGCGGACCAACTCGGTTCGCACCTCGGGAATGGCGGCGACCTTCGACGCGGCGCTCGTCACTTCCGGTGTGCGAATCGCCGCCGTCACGTCACGACCCCCCGCGCGGACAACGGGACCGAGCGCCTCGATGTCGACCGTGTGAGCCACTTCGACAACGCGTGCCACGTCGGCGATGTCGATCCCCCGCGAGAGCACTTCGAGCGCCACGGCCCGATACATGGCCCCCGTGTCGAGAAAATCAAAGCCCAGCCGCTCCGCCAATCGGCGCGCCGCCGTGCTTTTGCCCGAACCGGCTGGACCGTCGATCGTCACAATCATGTCGTAAGCCACGTCATCGAAAGTTCCCCGTCGAAATCGCGCAGTTAGCCGAAGCGCAATTCCACATCGACGATCTCATAAGCGCCGACTTCGATCAACACGGCGTCGTCGACGATGGGCAAATCGCTCAAAGTCCGCCCTTGGAAGTCGCGGCGGCTGGCGCGGCTGGGCCTGCGAAAACACTCCAACCGCACGGGCCGCTGCCGCCCCTCGGTTTCCGCGAGCCGGATGATAAATGCGTATCCGCCAAGCCCGGCGGGGACCGGTTCGGTGTTTTCCGCTGGCGATTGATCGACGGACAATGAATCGACGGCGACAGGCTCGGACACTTCGCTCGGACCCGGGGGCCGAAACTGCAGGATCTGAACGTTCTTGGCGTTGACGTGAAACAGCCAGCCGCTGGCGCCCGCGACCGGCGGACCTGCCGACGATTCGAGCACGGTCGGCGGGACCAAGAAATCCATCGCGGCCTGCATCGGGTAGTCGGCGTCGATTGCCAGGCCGAAGCGAAACCGCCGCTCGGTCTCGCCCGACACGATCAACAGGCTGTCGACCATCCGCGTCCCGGTGCGGCGATGGAACGGCAAACCGCCGTTCAAAATCGTGATCCGCTGCGACTCGTTGGCGATCTCGAGAAAGTGCGGGCTCTCGAAGCGCTCGAATTGCAGGCTGTGCGCACCGCCGAGAACGCTACGCGTGAGAGTGGCGCCGCTGTCGTTCCAGGCAAAGCGGGAGGCGACATAATTGCTCCAGGGATCGCCGTCCGGCACCTTGACCGCGCGGAGCTCGATTTCCAGCTCGATCACCGGGCGTCCCCGCCAGAGCCGCACGGTCTGCCCGAACTCGGCCACGACTGATCCGTCCTGCGGATCATTGAGCGTTCCGCTGCTGACGATCTCGCCGAGAGCCGGACCGCCGGAGGTGACTGTGATCGACTTGCAGCGCATCTGAGAATAGAAGGTCCGCTCGGCAGGCTCGCCGTTCGGTCCCGCGACGACCCGCTCCCGCCCGAACCGCAGCGCCAATTGCTGGCTCAGGCGGTTCGGCTTGCGGCCGAATTCCTTGACATGTGAGATTCCGCCCGTGGCCTCGTTGATATGCACCTCGATGAACTCGTTGCGGATCATCCGCTCTTCGGACATCAGGGATTTCGCGGCTCGCGGGCGTTCGGCCTGCGGATTGCGCGACGGCACCCACGTGTAGCCGCAAGCCGGCAGATCGAGCGTCACCTGGCGATGCCCGCTGTCGTACTGCACGCCGCGGATTGGACTCTGCACGGCCGGCGGGCCCTCGATTTTCGGCAGCTCGACGGTCACCGTCCGATTGAACGACAGGGGATTGAGAATCAAATATCCCGGCTCGCCACGTCCCGCGAGGAACTTTTGGCTCAGTCCGGCGGCCGAACGACGTAGCATTTCGTCGAGGCGTTCCTCGACCACGGCCTCCGGCTCAGCGCCAGCCACCGGCAGGTCGGGTCCGGCCGCCTCGACTCGCTCTTCCAGCGCACGGACCTCCTCCGATCCAATCGGCTGTTCACCGAGAATGTCCGTGAGCGCTTGGAACTGCGCGGCGGCATCGAACTGCGAGCGGCGGCGGAAATGCCTACGAAATCGGCTGATCGGATCGCGCTCTTGGGCGGCGACCGCCTGGATCAAAAACGGCGACAAGTATTCGGATTCCTGGAATCGCGAGTGGCGGCCCGAATCGTCGGCCTGCTCGAAGAATTGTCGAAACGTAACGAACCGCCCCAACACCTGGCTCTGGGCATGAATTCGCTCGAGATCGTGCCAGAATGGATTGCGCACCTCGGGCCAGCGGGCCCACACGATGGCCGCCGTCTGATCCTGCTGCATCGATTCGGCCAGACGCGACGGAAAGCGGAGAAAGCTGGCCGCACTGTCGACGGGCAGCGGGATTCGCGTCGTCGCGTCGATCGTCGTGCCGTCGCAACCTTCCCAGCGGATGCGGCTCTCTTCTGTATCGGGATACAGCCCGTCGTCGAGGGCCACGTGCAGCGCGCCGCGAAAGCCGCTGCGATCGAGAATCAGTGGCAACAGTGTCGTCATTCCGTAGCGACGGCGCCCCCAGACGGTTGGTAAACTGCCGAGCATCCGCTGAAACGCGTCTCGCCCGCGCTCGAACTCCCACAGAAACGTCGTGACCGGCACGAGCGGCACCGGTCGCTCGCTCCATTCACCGCCAATAATCTCCAATCGGCCCGCGCTGACGGCTTCACGGATTTGATCGATGAACTGCGGCCGCTCGCGGGAAAGTGTCTCCAGGTCGGCGGCCATGATCGAGCGCGCTCAGCGGCTTGGGCGACGCGAGGGTTCGCTCAAAGCGCGCGTCGGCCAGCCGGGGAATCACCAAGCACAAATCGATCAGGTAGAACTCGACCGGATAAAACCGCTCACGGGCTTCCGTGAGGACGTCGAAGCAGTTCTTCAGTCGGCTCCTGGTCTCCTCGACATCGCCGGAGACGGCTGCGTTTGCCGCAGCGACCACTTCGCGCTCCAGGCGGCCGTCATCGAACCCCTCGAAGTGGTGCATCCGTCGGCTGAGTATCTCAACCATCACCTTGGCGACGCCGAGAGCGAAGAAATCGGCGACCAGATCTTCGTCGAGGGGGACTGGCTCGAGCGGACTGAGGACGGCCTGCGCAAGGGCGCCGCGATCCGCGAGTGCGACGACAACGGTCGCCCCGTCCGAGCGCGCCTGATCGATCCATCCCGCCGGGAGCGTCTCTTCAGCAGCTGGCGGGACAATGATCAGGCACCCGGCGACGGAGGCGGGCGGGTCGTCGGCCCGATGCTCACGGGGGAGCGATTTGCTGCTGCTCAGAACGGCGGGATGCCAGGCGACGGCCACCGCGTTAAGGACCCCCGCGGCCTTTTCATCGGGCAAATCGGCGGGCAAGTCTTCGAGCCCGTGGCCGGGTAGCAAGATGACAACGTCGCGGTAATTCATCGGGGGTCGCGATCATTCATGGAGGGTCGCCGTAATTCATTGCGTCCGGGTCGCGGTTATTTCTGGCCGAATGACTCAGCGGCTCCCCGGTCGGAGCGCCCATTGCATGTTCCCGGCTGAGGCCCGCACCCGAATTTGACGAATCTCGGGAACTTTTTGAAGCGGTGCCGGCGTCGAAGTTAGGCAGGTATCCGGCGGTGGTCCCCAGGAGACCAGGAGTTTTAAGGTCGAAGGCGTTGAGAGCGACAGTTGGACTGTATGGAGAAGCGTCCCGCGTCGAAAGCGACTTTTTGGCCAAGACTTGCGCTCGGGGGGGAGCGGACCTTATAATGACCGTCTCAGCATTTCTACAAACGGTCCGCGTCGCAGGACATGCTCGTTAAATCTTCCCAACTTCCTGTTCTGGGCTAAGTTAGGAAGACAAAGACTGAATTTCGTCTGAATTTGCGGGCGCCTCTTTTTTCTTATTAGAGGATCGGAATGCCAGGTAAACCCGGAGCTTGGGGCGTTGATATTGGACAAGCCGGCCTGAAGGCGATTCGGCTGCAAATCAATGACGCCACCGAACAAGTCGTTGCCACGGCCTTTGACTACATCGCCCACCCCAAGATTCTCAGCCAGCCGGACGCCATTCCGGAAGAGCTGATCGCGCAGGCCCTGGAAAAGTTCCTCAAGCAGAACGACATCGAAAACGATCTGCTGGCAATCAGCGTGCCGGGACAGTCGGCCCTGGCCCGTTTCATCCAGCTGCCCCCCGTCGAGGCGAGCAAGGTCAGCGAGATCGTCAAGTACGAGGCCCGCCAGCAGATCCCTTTCGCCCTGGAAGACGTGGTTTGGGACTACCAGACCCTCGGCAAGGGGACCGAAGAGAGCGGTTTCCTGCTCGAGGCCGAAGTCGGTCTGTTCGCGATGAAGCGCGACCAGGTCAACAACCAGCTCCGCCCCTTCACCAACGCGCAGCTGGAAGTCGAGCTGATCCAAATCGCGCCGTTGGCCCTGTACAACTTCTTGAGCTTCGACCAACTGGGCATCCGTCTCGGAGACGAGACGGTTGCCATGGATTCGTACACGATTCTGCTCGACATGGGTGCGGACAACACCATGCTTTTGGTCTCCAACGGCCAGAAGATTTGGATCCGCAACGTGCCGATCGGCGGCAACCACTTCACCCGGGCCCTCACGAAGGAGATGAAGCTTACCTTCGCGAAGGCCGAACATCTCAAGTGCAACGCCACCAAGTCGCCCGATCCGCGGTCGGTCTTCCAGGCGCTGCGGCCGGTGTTCAACGATTACGTCTCGGAAATTCAGCGCTCGATCGGCTATTTCTCGAGCGTCAATCGCGAGGCGAAGATCTCCAAGGTGGTCGGGCTGGGGAACGGGTTCAAGCTGGCCGGCTTGCAGAAGTTTCTGCAGCAAAACCTGCAATACGAGGTCGAGCGGGTCGAGTCGTTCAGCGCAATTACGACCGACTCGTTCAAAGACGCCGCCTTGTTCGAGGAAAACATCCTCAGCTTCCCCGTCTGTTATGGCGTCGCTCTGCAGGCGCTCAAGCAGACGCGGATCCGCACATCGCTCTTGCCGAAAGAGATTACCACGGCCCGGACCATCGCCCGCAAGAAGCCGTGGGCGGTGGGGGCGGCCGCCGTGCTGCTGGTGGGAGTGGCCGCTTCGGCCTTCGGGTACGCCCACGTTTTCCAGTCGGTAGCGCCTAAGAGGTTTGATCCGGCGCTGAAGAAGATCGCCGAGGTCATCAGTGCAACGAACGCGACCAATAAGGGTTACGGCGAAGTCAGGGCCGCCAACAAGAACGATTATGCCGGGGGCGCAAATCTGTTGCACGGGAGCGGCCAGCGGAATAACTGGCTGGAGCTCTACAAAGCAGTCGACGAGTGCCTGCCGGACGACAACGAAGAGCCCGACGTCCGCAAGCAGAACCGCGTGCGCATCTTCTCATTGCAAGCTCGTTACAAGGCGGATCTCGGCGAGTGGTACAATGGCCTGAGCGCCAACGCGAAGGAATGGCTGGACGACAGCGAAAAGAAGACGGCGCCCATCGGAGCGGGATGGGTCGTACAACTCCGCGGGGAGCACATGCACGACGAGACGATGGGCACGAGGCGCGATGAAAAGAATTACCAAGTCGAAATCACCGGCCGCGGTGCGGGCTGGCTGTACGATCACTTCGTCAAGCAGTTGCAACAGTGGGCCGTGCCGTCTCACAACGGTTCGGGCGAAGTCGGCGTGCGCAAGATCGGAATTTCGTATGCCACCATTGCCTACTGTCCGCCGCCGGACAGGCAATGGGGCGACCCGCTCGGCCGGATCCTGGCGGGACCGAGCCACGGCAACAGGGGCCGTGAAGACAAATGGGGCCGTAAGGGCAAGCGAGGCGGAATGAGCAGCTTCGGCCGGCGCGGTGGTGGAAGCGGCGGTGACGACGACGAAATCAGCATGGGTGGAATGGGTGGCGGGTTCGACTTCAAAAAGAAGGGCGACGATAGCCAGCTTCTGGGCGGCCATCCCGACGATACCAAGACTCCTAAGAGCATCGAGATGGAAGTGAATCACTTCGTCGTCGAATTCATCTGGCGGCCAGACATGCGCCCGACGGCCCCGCCCACCACGGCACCGGCGAATACGGCATCGGCGAATACGGCGACGGCAGCGGTAACTCCGGCGAAAGCCGGTGCGCCCGCAGTGATCCCGGCAAAGAAATAGGCTTTTTCGGGCTCCCTTAGTGACGGACAGACGGGTGACGGACAGACGGGCGACGTTGCTCTGTCCTTTGATGAATAACCGAAAGATTGCCTGAGGACCTTGCAGAGCCATGGACCAACTAAAAATCCTGATGGAACATCGTTTCTGGGTCTTGAGTGCGCTCGCCGTCTTGCTGCCTCCCATCGGCTGGTGGGTCAGCACGGGCGACATGGCGACGCAGACGGAAAGCCAAACGAAGAAGATCAACGCCCAGATCAAGGTTATGGACGACCGGACTAATAAGGCCTCGACAATCGCCAATCAGGATTGGATCGATGGCGCCAGGAAGGTGAATGCGAGGCTGGCCACTTTCATCGGTGAGTCGCAAAAGACGCTCTACAAGCACCAGCAGCCGTCGATGGTCTTTTGGCCGACGATCCGCAAGCCCCTGGAGGAATCGAAGGTCAAGTATCGCGGCGAGACCGCCCCAAAACCCCAGTTCTTTCTGGATGCGCGGCGATTGTTCATTTCACGCTATACAGACATGTGGATGGACGAGGTCCTCAAAGTCATCGAGCCCTTCGACTTGGTGACTGGAGACGGAAAGGTCTGGTGCTTAAATGACAACGGGGGAATCCCGATCATGAAGGCCCCGGTCGCGAGTTGGCAGCAACGCCAGATGATCGGCGCAGATGAAATGTGGGCGGCCCAGGAGGATCTGTGGATGCTCCACGCTCTCATGAAGGCCGTGGCGCGCGTCAACGAGGGTTCGAGCAACATTGACAACGCCCGTATCAAGCGATTGATTTCCGCCAAACTCCGCGGGGGCAGCCTCCCCGATCTGAATGATCGGCGCACCAAGAAGAAAGGTAACGCGGCCCCCGGCGGCGTACCGGGCGGAGCGAGTGGCGGCGCGCCCTCCGGCGGTTTTGGTGGAATGGGCGGAATGATGGGCTTGGGCCGCGTTGAGGCCGATCACGGCCCCAAGGCTCAGCCGCTGATCGACCCGGACGATATCTTCGGTTCCGGTGACGACGCCGGGGCGGCAGCAGCGCAGGCAACGACGAAGAAAAGAGGCATCGGCGATCTCGAGGGCGAGAGCCGCCCCTATGTCGAAACCGATTCCTCCAACCGTTGGCGCACTCGTGGTTTCATCTTGGACGTGGTGATGGACCACCAGGAGATTCCCAAGCTGCTGACGGTGTTGACCGAGTCGCCGTTTCCCGTGCAGATCTTCCAAGTCGAGCATCTCCCCTTCGACAGCTCGAAAAACCACGTGAAATCGACTTTGACCCTCGGGCCCGAAAACGCCGAGCAGCAAAAAATCGTGAAAAATAACGAGGAGCGTGTGGCGATGGCCATGAACCAGTCGAATCTGGCCGAAGTGCTGGTCGCTGGCACCTTCCTGCTCTATAACGAGCCGGCGAGCATGGCCGAACCCGCCCCGGCAGCAACCGGTGCCGGCACTCCTCCGCCGGCGACGAAA
Source organism: uncultured Planctomycetaceae bacterium (assembly GCA_963800135.1). Classification (GTDB taxonomy): domain Bacteria; phylum Planctomycetota; class Planctomycetia; order Planctomycetales; family Planctomycetaceae; genus DASPSM01. The sequence goes on from CAWCZR010000010.1 coordinate 181,878, forward strand.
ACGCCGCCTGGTGGAACAGCCGCTGCCAAGGGAGCACCGGTGGGATCACCGGCTCCGTCAAGCGGCGCGAAGCCGGCTTCGCCGACAACGCCCGCGCCCAAGTCGAGCCCGTCGTCGAACACGGCCACGCCGAGCAAGGGGGCGCCCGCTGCCGGCGGATCGACAACCGCTCCGACAAGTCCCAAACCGGGCGCAGCGACTCCCGCCGCTTCGGGTTCGACGGCTCCGAAGTCGGCCCAGCCGGCGAAATCCTGATTCCGTCCGCTTTGTCACGATCGGTTCGTTTTTCGACAATTTGCCTGGATGCAGATCGCCATGAAGGTCCCCAATCTCAAAACGCTCGACTATAAGCAACTCGGCATTGACCACGGCGAAAAGCTGGCAATCGCCATCGTGGGCCTGCTGCTGCTTTTCGTGTTGTGGACGACGAAATGGAGCCAGCCCATTGCGAAGGCTCCGACCGAGCTAATCGACCAGGCGGCGACGACCGAGGAAAAGATCAAGAAGCAGCCCTGGCCCGCGAACGAGACCAAGGCCTTGAACACGGGGGCGGACCTGAATGCCAAGGCCGTCGCGATGTTGACCCCCCTGGAGTTCGCGCCCTGGGCGCTGCCCGTTGCCATGAACAAGCCTTATCACCCGGATCGCACCCTGATCACCAAGCCCAAGTGGCTGGCCGTGCATGATCTGGTCGCCGACGCCCAGGACGTCGATGTGGAAATGGATCCGAAGGTAGCGCGCTTGGACGACGGCTTCAAGAAACTCAAGAAGGAAGACACATCCAAGGCCGAGAAAGCCAAGAAGGCCGAACAAGAGAAGAAGGACAAGGAAGCCGAAGAGAAAACGGAAGTCCCGGATGATCTGAAGCGCACTAGCGGTGGCGGCGGTCCCGGATCCGGAGGACTCGGTAGCCTGGGAGGCATAAGTGGCATGGGTGGCCTCAGGCGCGGCGGCATGATGGGAGGCGGTAAGCGGGCCAAGGGCGGCGATAACGACCGCATTCCGAACATTGGTCGCGGTAAGGGCCGCAAATCGCGGAAGAAAAATAAGGATGACGACACGCCGGTCGTCAAAACCGACAGCAAGCCAGTGCAAAAGCCGATCGGCCGCGGCTATCACGTCGTATCGGTGCGGGGCATCTTCCCCCTCCGCGAGCAAGTCGCTGAGCTGGTGCGTGCCATGGGCAACGGCATCACTCCGCACGACGCGCAAGAACTCATTCAGATGCACGACTTCAAGCTCGAGCGACAAACCGCGAAGCCGGGCCCTGATCCGTGGAGCGGCCCATGGGAGCCGGTCGACCGGGAAGCGACGTTCGAGATGTTCCGCAACGACATTTACAGCTTCGCCCCCGAGCCCGTGTCGGACAACATCATCGACAACCACATTTGCATGCCCTTGCCGATTCGGTTGATCGGTGAGTGGGGAAAGCTGGCCACGCACAGACTCGTCAAGGAGTTCACGCTCTCCCAGGATGAGATGGATGCGCAGGTCGAGTACCAGCGGAAGGTCATCAAGAAGATGCAGGAAGAGGATCAAAAGAAGAAAAAGGATGATGACACGGGAGGCTTCGCCCCGTTCACGCACAACCCGCGCAAGGTCCAGCGGCGGGCCCAGAACCCCAACGGCCCAGATGCGGAAAGCAGCAAACCGATTCAGCAGCAAATCCTGGATGACTTGGAAAAGGCGCCCAAGGACCGTCCGGACGACGTGACGATCAACGCCAAGCTGGCCGACTACATCGCCAAGCACGCCAGCCCGCAGGATCACTTGCTGCTCTTCCGCTACGTCGACTTCAATGTCGAGCCGGGGAAGTTTTATCGCTACCGGGTGAGGTTGGAAGTGGACAATCCCTTCCACAATCGTCATGCCGAAGAAGTCGCCGATCCGTCAATCATCGAAAGGAAGTATTGGGACACCGAGGTGAGCGAGCCGACGAAGCCGGTTTACGTTCCCGAACCGGCCCACTTCTACGTGATGCACGTCGTCGGCGACGCCGGACGCTCGTCGCTGCCGTGGGCCAAGGTCGATCTCTATCAATGGTTCGCCAGCACCGGAACCGTGGTCAACAAGGAGCTCATCGCGACGATAGGGCAGCTTGTCGGCGGGTTGCACCAGGCCAAGGTTTTGAACCCCGCGGAGAATACGGACGATACGGAGAAGGTTCCGTTCGTCACCAACGATGCCTTGGTTGACGTCGCGCCTGGCTTTTCGCTTATTCCCGAACTGCACAAAGACCTGATCAGCGAAATCGCCGCCGCTGAAACCAAGGACAAGAGCGAGCCGCAGGAGCACAAGGCGAGCGACAAGGAGAAAGCGAATAAGGGCTCGATGGTGCCGGACGTACTGGTGTTCGTCGATGGCAACGGCGCGCTCCGCGTGATCGATGGTCTCGACCAGCAGGAGGAGCACCAAGACACCAAGAATCGCTACACGATTCAAAACGACCAGTATGACGAGTTGACCAAGCCCGACGAGGACAAGGCTGATCAGGGCCGGCCCGGCACTCACATGGGCGGCCTGGGCAAGAAGGGCGGTCGTCGTGGAGGCCGCTCCGCGGCGGGAGCCAAGAAGCAACAATAGCGCCGACCCGCGGGCGCGGCAACGCGACCATCACAGAGTGCGCGGTGGCCGCGATGAATCCGGAAATGGTTCATTTGTCGCGACGTCGGGCTATCGGGAAGTTTCCAGGCAGAGGGCGTCGCCGTCGCGATTTTGCTCGGCGGCGCCGCCCGATCGATCGAGAATCAGTTCTCGTAGCTCGGCCGCGATAAAGAACGAGCCCGTCACGCAAATGAGGTCGTCGACCGTCGCCAGGTGCGTGGCCAGTCGCCAGGCAGCGGCCGGATCGGGGGCGACGTGGCAGGAGCGGCTAGAAATCGCCTCGACCAGGCCCGCCAGTTCGTCGATGAAGAGCGCGCGTGGATTCGTCTGGTACTGCGTCAGCACGACGCTGTCGAACCGCGGCAACAAGAGCCGCAGCATCCCGGCCACGTCTTTGTCACGGGTCGCGGCGAAGATCAGAATCCGGCGCGCGGCACTCGCGAAATCCCGCTCGATCGTCTGGATCAGGGCCTCGGTGGCCGCCCAGTTGTGCGCGGCATCGACAATGGTCGTCGGCCGGTTGGCGATCACTTCGATGCGGGCCGGCCAGCGAACGTTCTCGATTCCCGTCGCGATGGCCGGCTCAGCAACGCTCACGTCCTGCTGACGTAACAGGGTTGCGGCCGCAATCGCCAGTGTCGCGTTGTCCGCCTGGTGATGTCCGCGCAAGGAAGGCTTGAGGCCCTGCCATGTCCCCCACGGCGTGCGCACGTCAATCAAAGGACCGGACGACCGACTGTCGCCGGCTGCCTGAGTGCCGGCCGTGACGTGCGGCCTCCACGAGAGATCGCGACCGAGCCGATAAAGTGTGCACTCGAGCCGGCGACAGACCTCCTCGACGACGTCGCCTGCCGGTCCGGGAGCGACTCCGGAAATCACCGGCACCCGGGATTTGATAATACCCGCTTTTTCCCGCGCGATCTCCGCCGTCGTGTGGCCGAGCACGTTGGTATGATCGCGGCTGATATTGGTGATGACGCAGACCTGCGGATCGCAGACGTTGGTGGCGTCCAATCGGCCACCCAAGCCCACCTCCAGTACCGCCAGGTCGGCCGCACAATCACGAAAGTAGAGCCAGGCCAACGCGGTCGCCAACTCAAAATAGGTCGGACCCGGTCCGTCGGGCGCGCGATCCATGCGTTCGATCGGCTCGATCAGCCGGTTCACCAGGTCGACAAAATGGTCGTGAGTCGGCGCCGCGCCGTCGACGACCATCCGCTCCTCGAAGGCCGTAACATGCGGCGACGTGTAGAGCCCCGTCTTATGGCCGGCCGCCGTCAAGATCGACGCCGTCATTGCGGACGTCGAACCCTTCCCCTTGGTCCCGGCGATGTGAACGATTTTAAAGCCCTGGTGCGGATTGCCGATCTCGGCGAGCAGCCGCCGCATGCGGTCGAGCTTCAGGTCATCGCTGGAAAACGCGATGCCGGTGATGCGCTCGTAGTTGATGCGACCGAAAAGAAACTCGATCGCCTGCTCATAGGTGTGGATCAGGTGACTCATCGCAGGATTGGCGCAGGCTCGAGAGAATACGATCGCTTGAAACCATCGTGCTGGCGGCGTCGGTCAACGGCCCGTTCGCCGCGCGGCTGGTCGGTTCTTATCGCTTTTTTCCGAGGACTCGAGGCGAATGTAGCGAAATCTGACTGTTCCGTTGTGGCTCTGCAGCCCCAGAAACCCGCGGGTGTTGCGTAAGGCGAGCAGCGGATATCGATCGGGAGTCGCGTCGACCACCCGGACGCCGTTATGCACGACCGTGACGTGCGATCCGTCACACCGAATTTCGAGAGTGTTCCAGGTCCCGGGCGGCTTCGACACGCGGGGCACGGCAGCCGCGATATCGTAGAGCAACGCGCAATACTGATAGTCCTTCAGCTTGCCGACGTACCGCGCCGCGTGATCGTCGAGAATCTGGATCTCGAAACCCGCCGGCGGCAGCGACGCGCTCTCGCGATGATGGTTGCCGTCGACCGGAACGTGGACGTAAACGCCGCTATTGGCCCCGTCGGTCAGCTGGTATTCGAGCTCCAAGCGAAAATCGCCGTATTCGCGGCTCGTGCGGAGCCAGGAATGATGCTTGCCGCGGCAGACCAGACAATCGTCGCGCACCAGCCAATCGTCGGCCGCCTGCTTGCCGACCGGTTCCCAGCCAGCCAAGTTTCGGCCGTTGAACAGAATTTTGGTTGCGGCCTCCGGGTCGGCAGCCGGAACGTCCCATGTCGACGACGGCGCCAAGCGCGCGAACATCGCGAGCCCAACGAGCAGGGCACGCGCCGCCCGCGACGTGCGCGGGCGTAGCAGACCGACGGATTTGGAATCCCGAAACATGTCTTCCTATGTCTCCAAAGGCTGGCCATTGTAACAGCCAGCTGAATTTTCGACGTGCGAGCGGTCGCTCTGCGGCGGCGAGCCGCTGCTTGGTCCGGGTAAAACACCCAGGCTGGACGTAACGATTTCCTAAAATCCTCTAACAATCCCAAGAATCGATAAAGGTTGCCGCCGCGCTGCAGTCGAAGAAAGAAAAGGAGTCGGCAAGCGGAGTTTCGCCTAAAGTTTCGGGCCCGCTCTTACAGACGCAGGCGGCCGTCATGAGCACAATCGGCGGAATGAGTGCGGCCGCGTTAAACGTGGCAAGCTCGGTTGTCGCCTCGTCCCGACCCGAGGCCGTGGGCGAAAAGGCCCAGACGCAGGCCGCCCATCAGCAAGCGCAAGCCGCGCTCTCCGAAGCGTCCGACGACATCGAAGACGCACAGTTCTCGCCCGATCGGGATGCGGACGGCCGTCAGCTCTATCGACGCCCCGCCCCTCTCGCGCAGGATGCGATCACGAGCGAAGCGGACGAGGCCGTTGCGTCAGGGCCTGCCACTGCGAACCACCCCGCCGATGCCTTTGGCGACCGGGGAAACGCGCTGGACCTCGACGCCTAGCGCCTCCGAAAACGCCCCACGACTTCAGCTCGCCGGCGTGCGCAGCGACGCGTGAATCAACGAAATGAGCTTGGCAGCGTGAATCGGCTTGGTTGCATATTCGTCGCAGCCGGCCAACAGGCAACGCTCGCGGTCGCCGGCCATCGTGTGCGCGGTGAGCGCGATGATCACTCCGTGATAGCCCGCCGCCCGGAGTTGCGACGTGCTGGTATAGCCGTCCATTACGGGCATCTGCATGTCCATCAAGATGACGGCGAACGGTTTTTCGGCACGTTCCGCCGCGAGGGCCCGATCCATCGCCTGTTGCCCGTTGTCGACCACTTCGACTTCGGCGCCGGCCTTTCGCATTAAGAACGAGAGGAGCCGCTGATTGTCGACGCCGTCCTCGGCGACCAGCACGCGGCAATCGAGCGGGGCTATCGCCTCGCGTGGCCGCGACGGCGCCGGTCGCCCGTCCCCCGCCTGCGCGGCCGGCTGATAAATGCGGACGCCTTCGAGCGAGCCGGTCGCCACAGTCACCGTGAAGGTCGAGCCGCGGCCCGGCTGGCTTTCCGCGACCAGGTCGCCTCCCAACAAATCCGCAAAGCGCTTGCTGATCGTCAGCCCCAATCCCGTCCCGCCAAATCTTCGCGTGGTCGAGGGGTCGGCCTGCGTGAAAGGGCGAAACAAGCGGCCCAACTCTTCGGCCGTCATGCCGATGCCCGTGTCGCGAACGGCAAATTCCAGCCGCCCCGCGAGGCCGCCACGATCCTTTTGCGAGTCGGGCAGAAACCGGACGGAGATCTGCACGCTGCCTTGCTCAGTGAATTTGAGCGCGTTGCCCACCAGATTGATCAATATTTGCCGCAGGCGCGTCGGGTCGCTCTCGATCGTTTCCGGGATCGGTCCCGGATAACTGGCGGTCAGCTCGAGCCGCCGGGCATCCGCGCGGACTTTCATCAGCGCGATCACGTCCGCGACGATTTTCATCGGCGAGAAGCGGAGCCGCTCGATCCGCAGGGAGCTGGCCTCGATCTTCGACAGGTCGAGGATGTCGTTGATGATCTCGAGCAAATGCTCGCCGTTTCGCTTGATGGTCTCGAGCGCGCTCGTGCGTGCCGGCGGCGCGGTCTCGATCCCCTCCTCCATCAACAGCAAATCAGCGAAGCCGAGAATGGCCGTCATCGGCGTGCGGATTTCGTGGCTCATGTTGGCCAGGAATTCGCTTTTCGACTGGTTGGCCTGCTCGGCGCGACGCCGGGCCACCTCGAGCTCGGCGGCCTGCGCGATCAGAGCCGCGGATTGTTGCTCGATCTGCCGTCGCGACTCTTCGATCTCGGCCGCCGAACGCTTGAGCTCGGCCTCGAAGGTCTTGCGATCGGTGATATCGGTCAGCGTTCCCGCCATCCGCAAGGACCGTCCCTGCGGGTCGCTGATCGATCGCGCGGAGCCGAAACCAGCGCCAGGCGCCCGACTTCGCCCGCAAACGCGTTTCGAGGTCGAGCGACTTGTTGCGATCGAGGTGGGCCCGGATCGTCGCTAGCGTGCCGACTGCTTCATCGGAAGGCAAATGTATCTCGAGCGCTTGGAGCGTACTCTCGAACTCGCGATCGGTATAGCCCAGCAGCTCCTTGAACCGCTGGGAATAATAGACGTCGTTCGTCACGACGTCCCAGTCCCAGATGCCGTCACTCGAACCGCGAACCGCAAAGTTGAAGCGTTCTTCGCTCTGCCGCAGGACCCGTGCGCGCTCCTCCAGCCGGCGCATGCCCAGGCGGAGCGTTTCGCGCTCGGCGAGCAGGCCGCGGATTTGGCGGTACTCGGTCGTGACGTCCTCGACGATCACGAGCGCGAATTGTCCCTGTTCGTCCCAGCGGCGCACGGTGATCCGTTGTTTCATGGGGCCTGGGCCGTTGGCGGATTCTTCCAACCGACTGCCGAAACCTTCCAGTAGCGTACACGCCGTGTCGTCGCTCCCGTCTCCGTCGAGCGCACGGGCTACCCGATCCTGTAGCGCCCGTGCCATTGTCTTGCCCACCGCGCTGCCATAGGGGTGCCCCACAATCTCAGCGCGGCCGACACCCGACCATTGTTCGAGCGTGCGGTTCCAGAACAAAACGACCAATTGGCGATCGAGCACGCACAGTCCGAGCGGCAGCAGGTCCAACGACCGCGTCTCGAGGTTGGTCGGACCGGATTGGGCATTCCGCATCGGCGGCGGCTCGTGTTGTGAAAATTGGGCGTTTCGAAGGCAGATCGAGAGACCCAGCGGGAATCGTCAAGCACTCAAGAGCGAGGTTTCGCGCGGAACCCGATGGTAGATCGCCGCGGCTTCGAGCGGCAGACGCTCGAGCCCGGACTGTCGGTCAAGGGCGGGCTCGGGGGCCGCCAGGATGAGAAAACCGTCCGTGGCGAGTTGATCGATCAGCCTCCCAAGCCGCCGGCGCCGGGCCGGGGGATCGAGATCGCCCGCGTGTTGATGGCAGACAATCAAGTCGGCCACCCCAGCCGCAGAGCAACCTTGGAGGGGATCCAGCTGCAGCCAGGAAATGTTATCGGACAACGGCGAGCGACAGCGCCAACCGCGACCTGCCGGCAGCTGCTCGAAGGACCGTTCGAGCCGCTTCAGCGACACCCCGCGCTGAATTTCATAGTCCGAATAAATGCCGCATCGCGCGCGGGCAAGGACATCCGCATTCAGGTCCGAGGCCAGGATCGTCACGTTCCAGTGACACAGCTCAGGACAGCGTTCGTGGAGGGCGATCGCCAGGCTGCACGTTGGCTGCCCGGTGCCGCAGCCGACCGACCAAATTCGCAACGTTCGCGTGGCCCGGCGCGTCGAAAGCAGGGCCGGCATCACGTCGGAAACCAGTGCCTCAAGTGCCTGCTGCTCGGCGAAGAACGTCGACTCGGGCCCCGTCACGGCGTGACTCAGCGCATCTACCATTCGTTCCCCGCCGCGGCGACGCTGTTTGATTCCGAACTCGACGAGGGCTCCGCGCGGTCTCTTTCGGTCGTCGCGAACGGCTGTCTCGAACACGTAGTCCGCACCTGCGGGCGACGAAGATCGCGACCCGTGTAGCAAAAACAACGATGACTGGTCCTGGCTCGATCGACGCATCAATTCCTCAGAGAGCTGTCGGCAATGCCTTGATGGGGTGCGACTCCGCCAGTTCGAGAATCCCCAACTGTTCGAGTTTCTCGCGGACGATGTCGCGGCTGTACGGTTTCTGCATAAATTCGTCGGCCCCGGCCTGCAGGGCCGCCGCAATCTGGGTGCGGTCGAGTGTGTCGCCGCAAACGATCACGGCGGGCCGCGAGTGCCGTGGTGACTGAGTCAGCTTTTGCAACAGGTCGACACAGTCGCGGTCTTCCGGCCTCCACTCCAGCAGGACCGCCGGGATTTCGGGCTCCGCGTTCAAAATCTCCCAAGCCGCGCGAGCATTCGGCGCCTCACACGTCTGCAGTCCGAGCGAATTCACCACCCGCCGGCCAAGGAGCCGCACGGCCCGCCATTCGTCGACAAGCAGGATTTTGCGGTCCATCCCGCTGTCTCCGTTTGGCCCGGCTGAGCCGCTTCTCACGGTTGTGCAGATCGGTCAGATGTTCTCCGCGTGCGGCTCGCAGCCCGAATGACTTGGCCGCCCCCCGCGCCCTGCTGGCGCACCGCGGACGCAGCACGGACGCCTATCGTTTCGGCGAATTCTCGTACGGGGCGTGCATCGATTCGCCGTTTTCAGGCAGCCGGAGGCGCAATTTACCACCCGGATCCTTGCCTCAAGCGGACGCGTCAGGACCGGAACTTTCGGCGCGCAAAGGAAGGTTTTTCCTCCGCCGGCCGACAGCCCGCTCGCGCACGGCACAGCCCGTCTACGCGCCTCGGGGCCGTGTCGCTACACTGCGGCCTCGCTACCTGCGGCCCTGAACCTTCAGTCACGTTTTCGAGTGCCCATGCCGCTTCGTCCGCTCATTCTGTTCGAGTCGCTGGCCGCCGAGGTCGCGCTCCGCCGCCAGGGATTGGCAACGCTCGACGCAATCTTCGCGGGACAGGCGTCCGCGCAGCTGCGTCACGTCGGCCGGGCCGTGTTGAAGACCGAATTGCCCGGTCTGGGCGGAGCGACGGAGACGGTGTACGTTAAACTCAGCTGGGGACGCCGCCGCTGGTGGCCCCGCATGGCCGATATCCGCACCGGCCAGGTCTTCCAAAGCCTCGCCGTCCGGGAATGGGAAGGCCTGAAAACCTTCGAGCGACTAGGCCTGCAGGTTCCCGAACGGCTGGCCCTTCTGGAGGAGGGCGTTCTCTGGAAGCGCTCGGCGCTGATCCTGCGGGCCGTGCCGCCGCCCGCATCACTGTCGGACATGATCTTGGACGGCAGCTGGCTCCGGTTGCCGCTTACGGATCGGGGCCTGATTCTCGAAAAGGTGGCATGGACCCTGTCTCAGATTCATGACGCAGGCTGGGCCTGGCGGAGCATCTCAACGCGGCACGTCTTTCCGCAACGGGACATCCGCGGCGACTGGAAAATCTGGCTGATCGACTGTGAGGGCGTGCACCGGGCCTGCTCGGTCGCCATTCTAAAGCGCGACGTTCGCCGATTTCTGCGAGCTCTCTCCCACGATCATGCGGACGAGCAGACGCTGGAAACGATGCGAGACATCGGCTTCCGGCTCGCCTCGCGAAACCCCTGCGGCTCCGGCGAAGGCACGAATCGCGACCGTTCGGCGGCTTGATCGCCGGACCGATGCGCCATCGCAGCCGGGGCGAAACAAAGGTCCCGTCGGCCCCCGTTTTCGGTGAACCAAGTGTCGTCCGCGGAAATGGGCCGCTGACCTCATCTTGATTGGCGCCGTGCCGCAACGATTGCTTCCGGGTGATCACCGGCCCCCTTTTTGGCAGTTTGGCGTCCGCGGAGGCCGCGTGGAAAACGGCGACGAACTTCTGCCTCCGCCGTGACAACTGGAGAGGTTCTAGGGAGCGCGCCCGGATGCTTCCCAAAGGCAACGCTAAGCCGCTCTTTCGTGCGTCCTACGGCCGGGCAGCCGGCCTCGACGCAATCGCCGCAAAGCCATACGCAAGATCGGTTTGCGTCATTCGGCAGAAACTGCGCGAATGGGATGCGTTCTGTCAACATGTTGCCCTGCGGCGACGTAAGCATCTAGAGCAGTGAGTATTGCTAGGAGACGCAGAAGCGAGCGGGGGGGACCGGAGAAAGGAAATTCGTCGCATCGCGCACGCCCTAAGTTCTTGCAGCATCCCGGTTGCAGCGATCGATTGATTCTTCTCAAACCTCCTCGGTTACTTTTCGCGCAGATTCGACCTGACCCACTCGCTTTTCGACCAGAATCGCTTCAACTTTCGAGAGCTATAGTTGGCTGGTTGACTTGCGGCTCCATAATTAGGAGCGTTCCGAGCGCCGAGGGGATTAGGTGCTTTGAACGGACCTGAAGCGCACGAAGGAAACAAGTTCATGGCTCGAAAAGACGCGCTGTTGCGGCTTCACGAACGACTGGTCGCCAAGCGCGACTCGCTTCGTCGGAAGCTCGCCGACGATTTGACGCACACCCAAGTTTCCACTGCTGGCGATGAGGCCGACGCGGCCAATGACGGGGCCCAGGTCGAGCTCAACACGCAGTTGGCCGCTCTGGAAAGCCGTGAATTGGTTCAGGTCGGGCGGGCCATCGATTTGATCCGCCGCGGCCGTTATGGTATCTGCGAGGTTTGCGACCAGCCGATTCCGATTGAGCGATTGAAGGCTTTGCCGTTCACCCCGGTCTGCGTCACGTGCGGGCGGCTCCAAGAACAGCTGTCACACGGCGGCTATGAGGATGGGGCGGATTGGGAATCGGCCTTCGAGCTTGAGGGGCGTCTACGGGATCGCGAGTTGACGTTGGGTGACATCGATATCGCCGACTGAACTCCACTTCGCGGACTGAACCATGGTACGCCGGCTCCCCCTACGGTGGAGCGTGCCGACGCTGTTGCTGGGAGTCGCCGTTGGTCTGGGAATTGCCTCCCGGCCTCTCAGCCATCTCGCGCACGCCCGCTCTGACGATAAGTCCTTTACCGACACGGCGTCCCTGGATCGCGGCGGGTCTGCGCTCATCCAAACCAGCCGGCAATTGGCACGGGTGGCGGCCGACGTCACGCCAAGCGTCGTCCACATCGAGAGTAAGTTCGAGACCTCCGAGAACCGCATGGTCGAGGAGACCGGTTCCGGGGTGATCGTCAGCTGTCCGGCGGTCCCCGGTTATTACATCGTCACCAACCGCCACGTCATCGGCGACACGGCGACCTTGCAACAAGTTTCGATCCGTCTCCGTGACGGCCGCTCGTTCCATCCGATGCAGAAGTGGGTCGATCGCGAAACGGACTTGGCAGTGCTCAAGATCGACGCCGACACCGCCAAACCGATGGCCTGGGGCAACAGCGATCGGCTGGAGATCGGCAACCTCGTGCTGGCGGTCGGCAGCCCGTTCGGTCTGAGCCAGTCGGTCACGATGGGCATCGTCAGCGCGCGCGGCCGTGCCTTGCACTTGGGGGGCCGTAGCGCCAGCGACCTGGTCAATCAAGACTTCATCCAGACCGATGCCGCGATCAACTTCGGTAACAGCGGCGGACCGTTGATCGACGTCGACGGGCGGCTCGTCGGCATCAATACGGCCATTGCCTCCAACAGCGGCGGCAACGACGGTATCGGCTTCAGCATCCCCAGCAACCTGGTTCGCCGGGTGGTCTACGACCTGCTCGAACGCGGCCAGGTCCAGCGCGCGTACTTGGGCGTGATGCTCGATCCGGACTTTACCGTGGAAAAGGCTCGCGAGCTGAAGCTCGACCGGGTCCGAGGGGCGCGGATCACCCAGATTTACCCGCAGTCGCCGGCCTCAAAGGCCGGGCTGGCGGTCGACGACATCGTCCTCTCCTTCGACGGCACCGACATCGTGGACGAGAACCACCTGATCAACCTGGTCAGCCTGACGCAAATCGGGCGGAAGGTGCAGCTGGTTGTGCTCCGCGGCGGACAAAAGATGTCGATCGATGTGAATCTCTCGAACCGGCAGGAAATGGATCAGCACTCCGAAGCGCCAAGCCACCCGGCAATGGGCGCGTTGATCAAGCCGCTGGGCCTCACGCTGCACGATCTTTCGGGGGACCTGGCGAGCCAGCTCGGTTTCACCGAAACGACACGGGGCCTATTGGTGCTGAGCATCGATCCGCGGAGCACGTTGACGGGCAGCGTCGACGTGTACGACGTGCTCGAGGAAGTCGCCCGTACTCCGGTCACGACGGTTGCCGACGTGCGAAAGGCTCTATCCGCGGCCGGGAAGGGCGACGTTCTGCTGCGGTTCAAGCGCAAGAGCGGAACGGGTCAGCACAGCCACATCGTGGTCTGGCAGCGATCGTAACTAAGCCGCGAGTGAGACCGGATCGAGCGCGTCATCTCGATTGGATTCGTGCTGCGGAAGGGATCCGCGCAATCGATTCGTCGAGTGGGCGCCCGCGACGCCGATCAACAGCGGCAGGCTCCAAACCTCAGCAAAGCTCGTCAAAGACCGGTAGCGGTCGATGGGATAATTGGTGACGCAGGCCAGAATGATGCCGAAGAACGGCAGGGCAGCGAGGCACGCCACGAACAAGAACCGCCAATCGCTGGAACGCATGAACAACCAGCACCCGGCCGCGCATGTGAGCAGCAGCGGCACGTGGAGCCAAGTCTGCCAGAAGCCGTTCCGAAAACTCGAGGCCGCGAGTCGAATAAACTCTCGCGGATGGCGGCGAATGATGCCTCGAGCCACGCGGGTCAGCACATCGTCTGCGTCAAAGGGTGCCGCATCGGTCCGCACCCCAAAGGCCACAGCGTAGGCAGGGACGGCGATTTGCCAGCAATTCGCGTCGGCTGCGCCTGCGCTGAAGAGACTCTGCCGCCTGGCAAGCGCCTCGCCAACAGCGATGCGCGCGTATTGCGCAAGTTTTGAATCATCGAAGGCCCGCGTGTCGCCAGCATCGGCGATCTGCAGCGCAGTTGTCATGAGGTTCATCCCCGTGAAAGCGTGCTGCCTAAAATGACCCGAGTGCGCAAGATTCAGCGCGCATTCCACCAGCCAAGATCGCTGCCAGGCTGCCAGATCGCCGGCAGGCGAAGGCGAGTCCTTCCCGCTTCCAGTGAAAAAGCCAAATGCCGGCGATCAGCATTGCAAACGCGATGCTTGCCGGGCGCGCTAAGATCAGAACATTCAAGCACACGGCGATCGCTGCGCCGCGCGCCAGCTGGGTCGCGCGAAATATGCACACAGTGAGGCCGATAGCATCAGCATGAGGGAATAGCTCAGCGGTTCTGAGATCAGCACGTCGAGGTGGCCGCTCATCCCGGTCGACCAGGGCCCCCGCGATCCGTCGAAGGCGGCCGCAGCCAGCAGGAACGAGATGACCATCCACCACGGCACCACTGACGCAAGCGACCAGGCGAAAATGCACACGCTGGCGACAAAGAGCACCTTCCAGGCGCGCACTGCACTTACGTAGCGTTCACAATTGCCCCAATAGGCGATCGTGCGTTGCTCGGCCGTGAAACTGCCGGCTCGCGGCAAAGCCCGCTCGGAGTCGAATGCGGCGATCCACCAAGCGGTCAACGGGGTCCGAATGGGCCAGTTTTCCACGTAGCTGCGCGAGTCCGGACACGTTACCAATCGATTCCAATCCGGGATCAGCGTGAACATCAGCCCCAATTGGACTGCCAGAACCAAGACGATCCGCGTTGCCGTGCTTGAAGGAACGGTCAACGTGAACGCCGCACATCCCCGCGAGAGGACTCTTTGCAGCCGATGCGGCGGCGACGCCCGATTTCGCGAACGACTGCCGGTCGCCAGAACCAGACCGGCGGCCAACATGACGACCGCGGGGACCCAAAACAGGAGCAGGCGTTCTCCAAGCGCGGCGGAGAGTCTGCCGGGAACGACAAGGACGGCGACGGGAATCGCCGCATCCGATTTCGCCGAAGCGGAGCGTGGCGACCAACGGACGATTCCGCGATGTGCGTCAATCCAGTAGCGGCCGGCTTCGCGGAGTACCGCCTCGGCCAAGGCAGCCTTGGTCAGTTCAAATCCCGCGCAGCCCACCACGCACTCTGGCGGCAATCGGCCGCCGAATTGCGCTTCATAGGCCTGAGTTCCGATCCGCCAGACTTGTCGCGCTCCGCCCGTATCAAACGATTGCTGACGCGAAAAGAGCGACAGCCCAGCGATCGCGACAAACGTCGATACGAAGGTGCCCCAGAAAACGGCTAACCAAAACGCTTGCCATGGCAGATTGAAACGTCGTGCCTGGCCATCCGATCGCGCGCCGTCTCGCTCTCGGAAAAGTCGGATGTTCCCCAAATCGGCCACGCTGGTGGTCATGCGGCTGCCTTAAGCCTGCGCGGACGACCGAGAAAGAAGAGTTTCCCGAATCGCTTGAAGTGGCGCTCGGGAATAAAGGACTCGCTGAGCAGCCGCTGGATCAGGTGCGGTTGGCCGAGCCACGCCTCATAGGTGACATGTTCCCGCTCGTTCATGCTTGCCAGCGCGTCCAGCCTTGGCCAGAGGCGCCGCATCAATTGGCTGCCGGAGACCGTGTGGACAATTCGCAAGAACGGCGTCAACCACGGCTCGACGATCGCCACGCGGCCGTCGGGTCGGAGAACCCGGTCGATTTCAGAAAACACGCGCTGGACATCGTCGGGCAAGGACGGAAGGTGATGGAGGCCGCCCTGAATAATCACGAGGTCCTTGCTACAGGTCTCGAAGCGGAGCTGGCGACAATCGCCGACGTAGAGTTGGGCCGGGCCGCGATAGCGCGCCGTCAGTCCTGGCGAGAGATCAACTCCCTCGAGCGACTCAAATCCCATCCGCTCGAGAGCCGTGAGTCCGCTCCCGCGACCGCAAAAAAGTTCCACGACTTGTGACGATCGGGACAGCGCGTCGATGCCGAGCCGTCGATATCGTCCGACAAATTTGCGGACTTCTTCTTCAGGCGTCTCAAACCGCGAGTAAGCGGCTTCCCAGTCCTCGTCCTCGCAAACGGTGCCCGCTTCCCAGTGCACGACGGAGTGTACGCCGATCGAGCCGGCCGCGGACTCGAGCGCGTTGGTCCGGGCAGAGGTCGGACAAGCTCGCGGAGTCGCGCCGGGAGGAATGTTCATGGAAGATCGATTTGGTGACGAAGTCGTCGGTCCAATTGCATCAAGCCGCGATCGACTCTCGGCGATCCCCGGCGCTGAGCGCATGGATCGAAACCTGAGACGACTCGGAGTCCGACTGTCGGCCATTTTCGCGCTCGCGCTGCCAGATTGCGACCACCTTTATCAGGAGCGCGAATACGGCCGTTTGGGCCGCCGACAAAACTGTGAAAGCACCCACAATCAGCCGCGACCAGTGCATGTGGACCTGGTGAGTCGAAACCATTTCCACGATTCCCGGCCACAAAAGCACGACGGATGCCACGGACAACGCAGCCATTAAGACGGCGACGGCGGGCCAGCGCAACATCACCGAAATCAGCGCTGGCCAGAAGGGAGTGGCTTCGCGGCGCCGCGGGCCGAAACTCGCCATCTCGTTCGACAGGGCTGTCGCCAGCAGCAAGAGGAGCGCAAAGGAACTGAGCACCTGGCAGACCACGAACCGATAGATCATCCACTCCTCGACCCGTTGCGTCGAAACGTAGTGCTCGATCGGGTGCTGAGCCATCAGCAGCACGAGCATCAATGACGCAGTCACGCCGAAAAGCAGCAGCCGCTCGGGACGATAGCAAAGCACTCCGTCGATGATCGTCTGCAGAAATCGCACACCGTCGCGGACGACGCTCAGCTTGCTCTCGCCGGTGCGCTCGTCGTAAGAGATCGGCATCTCGATCACTCGCAGATCGTTGAGTAATGCCCGTGCGCTCATCGACGGAGTGAAGTGCAAGCCGTCGGGCAGTGGATAAAGCTGCCGCAATGAGCTGCGCCGCACGACGCGCATGCCGCTGGCGGTGTCGGTCACGTGTCGGCCGCACAGAAATCCCAACAAGAAAGCGTAAAGATGATTTCCAACCCGTCGGATGCGAGGCATCTTCGAGCCGGGCCCAAGCCGCGATCCCAAGACTACGTCGGCCGAGTCGGTGATCGCCAGTCGACACATCTCTGCGAAATAGCGCGGATCGCAAGTTCCATCAGCGTCGAGAAACGCCAGGAGTGATCCTGAGCCTTGCCGCCAGCCCTCCTTGATCGCCGCGCCATACCCTCGATTTTTCGGGAACTCAATCACGCTGATTTCGTCAAAGCTTCGCGCGATCTCGACCGTTCGATCGGTTGACCCGTCGCTGACGACCAGGATTTCCACGTCACTTAAGCCGGCGCATTCGCAGATATAGTTCCGCGCGGCCAGGCACCGTTGGATGGTGTCGTCGCTTCCTCTTCGTTGAGCGCGGGGATCACGATCGACAAACGGTGAGTATCCATGCGGCATCCTGTCGCGACGACAGCGGGGCCGAACGAACTTGGAATTCCCTGTTCAACTCGGCCGCATACTTCTAGGGAAAGTGGGCGGGAGCGTCAATACGGATGCGCGCTTTGGCGAGTTTGGGAGGCCCCGGTGACATCACGTCGCCAGCAACAGCGCGAGTCGGCTGCGGTCAGAATCCGATCAGCGCGTAACTGGCACGCTGCGACGGATCGAAGCGTTCGAGCAGCTTCTGGAATTCAAACGCGCGCCTCGCTCGCACGACTCGAATCTCGAAGGAGGGAAAGCGGTCGAGCGGTTCTTGGGTTCCGTCGGCGTGTACGAGTTGTGCGCTGCGGTCGCCGTTCAGACGTGCCGCTTGCCACGAATGCAGCAGCAGGCCCTTTGCGGCCGAGGTCGGCGCGAGCGAGAATTCCAGGCGGCCGTTGCGGGCGCGGACCGCTTCGACAAACTCGGCTGCCGGGATGATGAAGCGCGGCTGCGGCGAACTCCACTCGGCCACCTGGAATTCGGCCGGGTGCTCTGCCGCTGCGTTGACCGCTCGCGCCCGCACGAAGAGTTCGATTTCCGCGCCGCGGCTGGCGGCTTCTTCTAACTTCGCTTGGAACTCGGGCGACAGGCGCACCGTCCCTACCAGCTTTTCGTCCGGCTGAATGGCAATCCGCTGGTCGAAGCTCGCGAACGCTTTGCCCACAAAGCCGCGGCTGGAACCGCACAACGCGGCGGCGACCGTGCAGCCCGCGAACAATCCGACCAACGCCAAACCGCGACCGATCCGCGGCACGCACAATGTCGCAATCAGCAGGGCGACGAGCGCGGCGCTTGCACGGCCCACAGGCGTCGCAGAGCGGGCAATTCGGACCAATTGTTCGCATACGGGGCAAGCCGCGTGGGCGGCAGAACCGACGGTCGCGTCTGGTCCTTCGACGGGCCGAAAAACCAAGGCCCGCGGACCGGACCCCGAAGCACGGTGGGCACTTCCTGCGGCGAGCCAGAGAGCCGCGCGAATTTGGTTTGCTCGACCGAGCCCGCCTCGCGGAACGCGCCCTTCGCGAACGCATTGGCGGGAAAATCCCAGCCGACGAGCCCCGCGTAGCCCCAGGCACCCTGCACGATGGCGAGCGCGACCAGCGGCACGGCAAACGCCTCCCCCCCGAATCGCGCCTCGAGCCTCCGACCCGCCTCCACGCCGTAATGTGCCACAAGGGCAAAGAGCACCACCGCACTGCCGGCCACCGCACAGCCACGATCGCGCGTCGTCGGTAGCAGAATCAACTGAACCAGGATCGGCGCGAGGAAACAAACGCGCAACAACCATTTCGAGTGGTGCGAAATCAGGCCCAGTCCCACCAGGCCGATCACCACCACCATGGGGTTCTCAGCGAAAATCAGGTTCCCCAGCTCGATCGTGAGATAGCCGAGGTACCCGAGCGGATCGGCCGCCAGGCGGGACCCATGAAACTGGAGCGCCGTGCCGATCCGAGCAAATTCGGGATTCGCATCAACGGCCAAGCCCAGCTGCCGCCACAGCAGCTCCTGCACGAGTGGCACCAGGCACCACGCCATCGTCACCAGCACCAACTGACCCGGCTTGCGCCGTTTCAGGGCGAACGCCGCGTAGATCGCCAACCCAGCGAGCGCCGTGGCGTCAACGAGAGACCACAATCCCATCAGCGCGGCCATTCCCAGCGACCCGCGCCATCCAAAGGGCGTGTCGTCGGCGTCCTTTGCGACATGCAGCAAGGTCCACAGGAAGCAGAAACTGAGTCCCAGCATCCGCGGGCCGATCTCGCCGACGGACGCAGTCGCCACGATCGACAGGCTGAAGCAGGTAGCCGCGAAAACCGACTTGGTGCGGTCCTGGAACAGCGCGCCCGTCGCCCGCATGACGAGCCAAGCGCACACCCAGCAGAGCACCAAGTTCAACGCAAGGGGCGCGTAATAAGCGTCGAGCCCGACCGTGAACCAATTCGCGAGCACGGCATACGCGATGCCGCGCGACGCAAGCGCGGTCGCTGGGTCGCTCGTGCGGTTCTTGAGTGCGTCAATCTGGCGCAGCGTCTGGATCCCGGCGCTCGGATAGAAATCGCCGCGATAAAGACAGGTGTCGCCGACTGCTGGATTGGCCGCATGACCCAGCGGCAAGCTGGCGCAGAGCGCCCCGAGTGCAGACCGCCAAAGCACCACCAGGCCGCCGTACAGAGCAAGCCGATCCAGATCGCGGCCGGCAGCGGATTCGGCCGGCGCGGCGGAGACGGCGATTCGACCGGCGGATCGGACGCGAGACGAACCTTGTCAAACAGTGCGCTGATCTGCGGCGATTCCAAGAGCCCCAGCGCTTCGGCCCTGCGTTTGGCAGGCGTCAACCCGGTCGACATGGCACCGCTCGATGTTGGCCTTCGCTCGACTCTTCCGCCTCGCCGACCTACGCGGCGACGGTCGCCTCACCGTTGGCAGCAAACGCAACCCGCAGCGCGTCGACCACCCGTCCGATGGCCGCATTGGGAAGCATCGGTCCCATCGGCAGGCTGAGGACCTCGCGGGCGGCCGACTCCGCCACCGGCAAATGGCAGTGGTGGTCGGCATAGACCGGCAGACGATGCACGGGCACGGAATAATAAACGCTCGTGCCGATGCCCGCTTGGGCCAGCACCTTTTGAATCTGATCTCGATTGCGGCCGATGATGCGGACGGTGAATTGATTGAAAACGTGGTCGGCGTACTCTTCCACGAGCGGCGGAACGACCCCCGCGATATCCGCCAGCAGCCGGCGATAGGTTACCGCGGCGGTTTGCCGCTGGCTGTTCCAACTTTCGACGTGCGGCAGCTTGACTCGCAGGACGGCCGCCTGAATCTCGTCGAGGCGCGAGTTGTAGCCGATCATTTCGTTGCGATCGCGACACAGTGACCCGTGCGTGCGAAGCTTGCGAGCCAGCTGGGCGACGTGGTCGTCATTCGTCGCCAAGAGACCGGCGTCGCCGAACGCGCCGAGGTTCTTGGTCGGATAGAACGAAAACGCGCCCGCGTGACCGATGCTGCCCAGCGGCCGACCCCGATAGCGGCCGCCAAAGGCCTGGGCGACGTCTTCCAGTACGGTCAGCCCGTGCCGTCGGGACAGCTCCAGGATCGGATCGAGATCGGCCGCATGTCCGAACAGGTGGACTGGGAGGATCGCCTTGGTGCGGGGCGTCAGTGCCGCGGGAATTTGTGACGGATCGATATTGAACGTCCGCGGCTCGATGTCGACGAAAACCGGCTCGGCTCCGACGAGACTAATCGCCTCGGCCGTCGCGTAGAACGTGAACGGCGTGGTGATCACTTCGTCGCCCGGCCCGATCCCTAACGCCCGCAGTCCGAGCACGAGCGCGTCAGTGCCCGAGTTGCAGGCGACGGCGTGTTTGACTGAGAGAGTCTCGGCGATTTCGTTCTCGAAGGCCAGCACCTGCGGACCGAGCACGAACTGCCCCGAGCGAATGACGTCAGAAACGGCCGACTGGATCTCGCCCCAGAGAAGATCGATTTCCGGAAGCAAGTCGAGCGGCGGGATCTGCGGCGCGAATCCATTCATGGCCGGCATCCAGTCCGTCAAACGGACGGCGGCACGGTCCTCAACAGGCCACTCGATCCGAACGGAGGGCCGGATTATAAGCGGTTCGCGAAAGTTGTGAAGGGAAGCTCATAGAAGCCCCTCGCGTCGACCGACGGGGACAGCCCGCAGGCACCGCTCCTCACACGGCTGAACCCAATCGGTTCAGCCGTGGCGCCCCACCAAACGGCCCAAGCGAGGATGAATCGATCGCGCGGGCCGGAACCTGAAGTTTGACTAGGGTTGCAACGGCGCTGGCTGCGGAGAGACGCCAGCGGGCGTCGAGTAGCTCGCCGGACCGGCCGAGCCGTATCCCGGAGCAGGCGCCGACTGATAAGGGGCTGGCTGGTAAGGTGCTGGCTGATAATTTGAGCTCGGGGCCGGCTGATAGTTCGAGCCGGGCGGCGGCGATTGCGAGTACGTCGGAGCGCCCTGGGTGTACGGAGCCTGGCTTTGGCTATACGCTGGAGCGGGCTGCGGCGCGTATGCCGCCCCCGGCGGATAGGCTGGAGCGTACGCGGGAGCTGGAGCCGCGTAGGCCGGCGGATAGTAGTACGGCGCAGGCCCGTACGGATAATAGTAATAGGGGTACGGCCGGTAGTAAGGTCCGTAGCCGTAGCCGCCGTAATAGCCATAGCCACCGACAGGAATGCCGATGCCGATGCCGACGCGAAGGCCGCCGGCCTGGGCTGGAGTCGAGAGAGCGCTTATGGCAAGCGCCACGGTGCTGGCGACCATCAGTTTGCGGAGCATAGAAATCTCCTTTTCTTCCGAAACAGAGCCTGGCCCGACGACGCGGCGGCCCTATTAAACATATCGGCTGTTTTGCAACAAGAGCGGTTCCACGGGGAGGTGCGTGCCAGCTTTTGCCAACCACTTTCCCGGCCTTGCTCACCAGCGAGGATGCGTAAGCACGACAACCCAGCGGAAGAAACGCCGACGGGTAAGCCTGGCAACCGGGCGCCGTTGTGCTCGGTCGACTCGCGGCATCTTGACACATCTACGCGAAACGCCTATTTTCACGCGGCTTGGATGCACGAGTTTGCCGTTCAGGCAAACAGAAGGATCTTCTCCATGGAGGGGGAATCGAAGCGGACTGTGCTGTTGACGGTTCGCTACGCCGCCGCCGGTATCGGCAGGCAGGCGCTGAACTTTCTGCTCTTCGCCGTTTGGGCGCATTACCTCTCGCCGAGCGACTTCGGCGTGTTGGCCCTGTTGGTGATTAGCGGCACGTTGGTGCTGCGCTCCGTGGAAACGCCCGTCGGCTACGCGCTGCAACGTTTCTACTTTCGCCCTGACTACGAAGACCGCCGCGACGTTCTGCTGTTTAACCTGACGGTGTTCGTGGCGGCCAACGCAGTGGCGGTGCTGTTCCTCTATTACGGCGTGGGCGCCCTGATTGCCCGCTGGCTGTTGAAGGACGCAGCCCTGGCGTCGACGGTGCGGCTCCACGGCCTGTGGGTGGCGTTTTCGATCACGACCTCGCTCTCGGGCGTCTTCGTGCTGTTGCTCGAGCGAGCGCGGATTTTCAACGCCGCGTCGCTCTTGGGAGTCGTCGCCACCGGCGTGGTGTCGATCGCGCTCTTGACCACCACGCACCTGGGAGTGAACGCCGTCATCATCGGGCAGGCGTCGGGCCTGGCGCTGCAGACGCTCATCTGTTTGCCCGTGCTGCGGGGCCACCTGCGACCGAAGCTCAGCTGGTCGGTCTTGCGCGAGCCGCTCCGCTTCGGGTATACGGCCTTGCCCTCGGGGTATTCCAACATCCTGATCATCGCCGGCGATCGTTACGTGCTGCAGTTCCTGAAGACGATTTACGAGGTCGGTCTTTATTCGTTCGCCTGCAACATCGGCAACCTGGTGACGCTGGCGATCGGCACGCCGGTGATCGGCGGGGTCTGGCCGACGATTCGCCGGATGGAAGCCAGTCCCGATCGCCAACGCGCGTTCGTCCGCCAAATGACGACGTTCGTCTGCGTGGCAAGCGTGGCGATGGCCGTCCTTCTGTCCGTGTTCAGCACCGAAGCGATCCGCGTGTTGGCCTGGGGCAAGCCTGAATTCGCGGCGGCCGCGATCGTCGTCCCCTATCTCGCCTTCTCGCAAGCGCTGCAAGGGTTGGCCGCGTTCACCGAGGCGGGCATCAGTCTGGGAAATCGGCCAGCCTACATCTCGGGAATCGCCATCACGTGCGCGGCGGCCAACATTGGGCTGAATTTCTTGCTGGTTCCGCAGTATGCACTGCTGGGGGCCGGCTGGGCCACGCTGACTTCGTTCGTGCTGTGGAACGCCCTGCACGTCTACTTCTCGCGGCGATTTTATCGACTGCGCTTTGACGTGCGGCGACTCATTCACGCCGGAGTTGCCGGAGCCCTCTTGGTTGTCGTCGCGCGGACGATTCCCGGCGACGTCAGCCTGTTGATCGTTTGTCCGCTGAAGGCCGTGCTCGTGCTGGCTTACCCGGTGTTGCTCCTGGCGACTGGGTTCTTGACGCCGGACGAGTGGCAAAGGCTGGCGAGTCTGATGCGGGGCGCCCGCCGCGACGGCATCAAGTCGATGATGGTCGCGTTGACACAGCTCTGACGGGGCCCTGGGTTCGATTGGGAGGGGGGAGACATGTGCGGCATCTGCGGGGTGTACGAATATGCCTCGTCGATGCGCGTCGACCGCCAGCGGCTCGCGCGAATGAACGCGACGATCGCGCACCGCGGCCCCGACGACGACGGGTTCTTCGTGCGCGATCGCGTCGGCCTGGCGATGCGGCGGCTGCGGATCATCGATCTGGCGGGCGGTAAGCAGCCGATCACGAACGAAGATGAGACCGTCACGATCGTCTTCAACGGGGAGATCTACAACTACCGCGAGCTGCGTCGCGAGCTGGTCGCCCGCGGTCACCGCTTCCGCACGCAAAGCGACACCGAAGTCGTCGTGCATGCGTACGAAGAATTCGGCACTCGTTGCGTCGAGCGGCTCGACGGCATGTTCGCCTTCGCGATCTACGACGAACGAGTGCCCGGAGCCGACCGACTGTTCCTGGCTCGCGATCCCTTCGGCAAGAAGCCGCTCTATTACGCCGACCTCGGCCAGACATTGATTTTCGGTTCGGAAATCAAGCCGATCCTGGAGGATTCGCGCGTCTCGCGGGACGTCGATTTCGAGGCGCTCCACCATTACCTTTCGCTCCTCGTGATTCCCGCGCCCTGGAGCATTTTTCAGTCGATTCGCAAACTGCCGGCCGGTCATTGGATGCTCGTCGACCGGGACGGGTCGCAGATCGAACGCTATTGGAGCTGTGAAACTAACGAAGCACAAACCGCGTTGCCCGAAGCCGAAGCCGTCGACGAAGTCCGACGCCTGCTGTTTCGCGCCGTCGAGAAGCGGCTCGTGGCCGACGTGCCGCTGGGCGCGTTCCTGAGTGGCGGCCTCGACTCGAGCCTGGTCGTCGCCATCATGGCGCGGCTGTCGGGCCAGCCGGTGAAGACTTTGTCGGTGGGCTTCGAGGGGCCGCGTTCGCACAATGAGCTGCCCTTCGCCCGCCAATTGGCCGAGCATTGCGGCACCGATCACACCGAGCTGATGCTCAAGCCCGACGTTGTGTCGATGGTGCACGACGTCGTCCACTACGCCGACGAGCCGTTCGGCATCTCCTCCGCGCTGCCCAGCCTGCTCATTGCCCGTGCGGCCCGCGAGCGGTTGACCGTGGTACTCACGGGCGACGGCGGGGACGAGATGTTTGGCGGCTATTCGCATTATCTCTGGGAGCGCTGGGCAACGGCGTTTCGAAGGCTGCCCCGCGTCGCCGATTCGGTCCTGCTGACCGCAGCCGGCACGCTGGGCCGACGGGTCGACGGTCGCGCAGGCGCTCTGCGGAGCCGCATCACGCGGTTCGTCTCCAACGCCCGCCGACCCGACGTCGCCCGACGCCTGGGCTGGGGAAGCGCATTTTCGCACGACGAGAAGATCGCGCTCTATTCGGACGATCTGGCTCATCTGGCCGCGGGCACGACGACCGCCGTCCTGGAACGACATCTCGATCGCTCCCATCATCTCGAGCCTGCCGCCCTGCAGAACCGGCTCGACGTCGAACTGTGGCTCCCGGACGAAATGCTCGCCAAAGTCGATCGCATGACGATGGGCGCGTCGATCGAGGCGCGTTGCCCGCTCTTGGATCGCGACCTGGCCCGCTTTCTCTTCGGTCTGCCCTTCAGCCAAAAAGTTCCCGGCTCGCGGGGACGGCATCTCAAGCACCTGCTGCGGCAAGTCGCGGCCGACCTGTTGCCGGCTGATCTGCTCGCACGCCCTAAGCAGGGGTTCAACGTCCCGCTCGACGCCTGGTTTCGCGGCGACGCCGGCGATTTGCTGACCGACGTGCTCAGCCCCGAGCGGATCCGTCGCCGCGGTTGGTTTCGGCCGGATGCCGTTACCGAGTTGGTCGCTGCCCACCGATCCGGGCGAGCCAAGTTTTCAAACCGCCTTTACGCGCTCTTCTCGTTGGAGCTTTGGGCACAGGAGTATCTCTCGTGAAAAAATCTCTTGTCGACTGGCTGCGCTGTCCCAAATGCAAAAACGCGCCGAGCCAGGGCTCGCTCACGCTCGTCGAGAGCCAAACGCAAAACGGCCCGGGCGACGGCGAAATCGAAACCGGCGCGCTCGCTTGCTCGAGTTGCGGCGCCCGGCACCCGATCGTCGGTGGCATTCCGCGGTTCGTGCCCGTCGACAACTATGCCGACAATTTCGGCTTTCAGTGGAACCGTTTTCGGAGGACGCAGCTCGACAGCCACTCCGGTCAAACGATCAGCCGCGACCGGTTCTTGAAATCGACGGGTTGGACTCCCCAATCGCTCGCAGGAAAGACGGTGCTCGACATCGGCTGCGGGGCTGGTCGATTCGTCGAGGTTGCTTTGTCTTGCGGGGCCATCGTCTTCGCGGTCGATTATTCGAACGCGGTCGAGGCTTGCCGGGCGAATTTTCCGGCGCACCCGAATCTGCACGTGATTCAGGCCGACGTTTACGCCCTGCCCTTGGCGAACGCCTGCTTCGACGCCATTTATTGCCTGGGTGTGCTGCAGCATACGCCCAGTCCGCGCGACGCCTTTCTCTCGCTGCCGCGACATCTCAAATCGGGCGGGCGGCTTGCGGTCGACGTCTATCAGGGGGGCTGGCGACGGATCGCGCATACCAAATACTGGCTGCGTCCCCTCACCAAGCGTGTGCCGCAACGGCGACTGTTTCACGCCGTCGAACGCAGCATGCCGGCCCTCTTGGGCCTGAGCCGAGCCGTGGGCCGCATCCCCGCGGTCGGCCGCTATGCCCGCCGACTGCTCCCAGTGGCGAACTACGAAGGGATGTACGGACTCGACCAAAAGCAACTCCGCGAGTGGGCCGTGCTCGATACGTTCGACATGCTCGCTCCAACCTACGACCGACCGCAGACGCCGCGAGCCCTCGCGCAATGGACGCGTCACGCCGGACTGGAATCGGTTGAAATCGGCCAGTACGGTCACCTCGTCGCCCGCGGCCGCAAACCGGTTGGCTCCGTCACGTTCAGTCCACAACGGGCCGTAACCCGCTGATCGAGCGGCAGCGCCCGAGCGTCAGTATGAATTGACGCGCCGAGCGGTGTCCGGCCGCAGTGCCGAACCGAGCCGAAATCGGCCGCGCCCAACGTTGCGTGCGGGTGTTAGATTGATTCATTCCCGCGCTGCGGCTACGTTTCCTCGTAGGCACGCATCTTGGCCATCCACTCCAGCGAGATCCTCGAGGACCGAAATGACTTCCTCGCCACAGCCGCATCTCAACGAATTGATCTTCGGTTACTGTAATTCGCAGTGCATTTACGTCGCCGCGAAGCTCGGGATCGCCGATCTGCTGGCCTCCGGGCCCGTGTCGGTCGACGAATTGGCCCAAAAGACGAACACGCACCGCCCCTCGCTCTTCCGCTTGCTGCGGGCGCTTGCCAGTCTGGGCGTTTTTGCCGAGGAGCCGGGGCAGCGGTTCGCGCTCACGCCGGCCGCCGAGCCGCTCCGCCGCGACGTCCCCGGTTCGCAATGGGCGATGGCCGTCATGATGGGCGAAGAGCATTACCGCGTTTGGGGCGAGTTGATGTACAGCGTGCGCACCGGCAGGATCGCGTTCGACAAGGTCTATGGCCAGCCGGTGTTCGAGTATCTCTCGCAAAACCCGGAACAGGCGGCGATCTTCGATAAGGCAATGACGGGCGTGCACGGACGTGAAACCTCGGCCACGGCCGACGCCTACGATTTTTCGTCATTCAAGGCGATCGCCGACATCGGCGGCGGCAACGGCAGCACGCTCTGCGGCATCCTCAAGCGTCATCCGGGACTTCACGGCACGCTGTTCGACCTTCCCGGCGTGATCGAGCGGGCCGGACCGTCCGTGCAAGCGGCGGGGCTTGCCGATCGCGTGCATCTGGTGGCGGGAAGTTTCTTCGAGTCGGTGCCCTCCGGCGTCGACGCCTACGTGCTGCGGCACATCATTCACGATTGGGACGAGGAAAAGGCCCTCCGCATCCTCTCGAACGTCCGCGAGGCGATCAGCGAAGAGGGACGGCTGCTGGTCGTCGAGAGTGTCATTCCGCCGGGCAACGAGCCATTCTTCGGCAAGCTGCTCGACATCACAATGCTGGTCAGTCCAGGCGGCCAGGAACGGACGGCCGACGAATACGGCGATCTCTTTGGCCGGGCCGGCTTCCGGCTGACGCGGATCGTGCCGACGAGCACGGAGGTCAGCGTGATTGAAGGGGTGCCGGCTTAGGCGGCGCGAATCGGCGACAGCGCGGCAGGCTATGTCTGCCGCCTGTCTTTCTGACTGGGTGGACTACGACAAGACTCGCAATTCAACCCCGTCCCAATGTTCCACGTCGAATCGGCCGCGAACTGCGACCACACGCGGACCCGCCATCGTATTGCCGAGCCGCTCGGCACGGTAAAATCATCCTGCCCAGGCGCTCGTCGACCGTCTGTCGCATAATCACCGCGCTGCGAATCCGCCGTACTTTGAGCCGGTTATGTCACAAGTCACCATTGTCGCCGACGATCCGGCTCAGCCGCAGGTCCGTCAGCTCATCGAAGCGCTCGACGCGTTTTTGACGTCGCTCTATCCGCCGGAAAGCAATCACCTGTTGCCGATCGACGCGCTGCGGCAACCGAACGTTACGTTTCTCACCGCGCGGCTCGAGGAACGCGTGATCGGCTGCGGGGCGCTTGTTAATCACAAAGGCGAATATGGCGAGCTCAAGCGGATGTTCGTGCTGCCCGAATTTCGCGGACTGCAGGTCGGGCGACGGATCTTGGCAGAGCTGGAATCGCGGGCCCGCGTGTCGGACCTGCGACTGATTCGTCTGGAAACGGGCGTCGACCAGCACAACGCGCTGGCCCTTTACGAGAATGCCGGCTATCGCCGAATTGGCCCCTTCGGCGACTTTCACGAAGATCCGCTCTGCGTCTACATGGAGAAGCACCTGGTTTAACTGGGCTGCCGGACCGCGGTCCGCTTGCCCCATGAGGGAGCGTCAGGAGATACTTATGTCACACAGATTTGCGATCTCTGTTGCCGCCGCTGTCGCGCTGGCGAGCCTCGTTCTGGTCGATCCGGCCTCGCCGGCCCCGCCGGGGCGTCTGCGGAGAGATCGACCGGTCCGGACTGCGGCCATGACGCCTCTTGTTGAAGCCGGAAATCGTTTTGCGTTCGACTTGTACGAGCGGCTGCGCGGGACCGACGGCAATCTGTTCTTTTCGCCGGCCAGCATTTCGGTCGCCCTGGCGATGACTTACGCCGGGGCCGCGGGCAACACCGAGACCGAAATGGTCAAGACGCTGCACTTGGAGATGCCCAAAGCGCAAGTCAACGAGCAAATGCGGGCGCTCTTGGCCTCGTGGAACGCGAAGGAGCCGAAGCAGGGCTTTCGACTCGACGTGGCCAATCGCTTGTGGGGCGAGCAAGGCGCCAAGTTCCTGGACGATTTTCTCCGCGTGACCCGCGACGATTACGGCGCCGAGCTGGCCCAGCTTGACTTCAACCAGCCGGAGGCGGCCCGCGAAACGATCAACAAATGGGTCGAGGACAAGACCCAGGACAAGATCAAGAACCTCATTTCCAGTCCCAGCAGCATCAGGGGAGCGCGGCTCGTCCTGACCAACGCCGTTTATTTCAAGGGAGACTGGAAGGATCAGTTCGACAAGAATCTTACCAAGGACCAGCCCTTCCACATCACGGCCAGTCAGCAGATCAAGGCGCCGTTGATGCACCAGAAGCACAAGTTTCGCTACGCGGCCGTCGATGACGTGCAGTTGCTCGACATGCCCTACGGCGACGGCAGCCTCTCGATGGTGGTTCTGTTGCCAAAGAAAACAGACGGACTCGACAAGCTCGAGGAGAAGCTGAGCACAGACAGCCTCGCCAAATGGCTGGGCGAAGCGCGGACGCGAGACGTGACCGTCTTTTTCCCCAAGTTCCGCACGACCGCCGAATTCCAGCTGGCTGGCGAACTCAAGGCCATGGGTATGCCCTCGGCATTCGATTCGAGCGCCGACTTTTCAGGCATCGACGGAAAAAAAGACTTGTTGATCTCGGCCGTCCTCCACAAGGCGTTTGTCGACGTCAACGAAGAAGGGACCGAGGCCGCCGCCGCCACCGGCGTGGTCGTACGGCCGATGGCCATGCGCAGGCCTGACCCGCCGGTGATCTTCCGCGCCGATCACCCGTCCGTCTTCATGATCCGCGACAACCGCAGCGGAGCGATCCTGTTCCTCGGCCGCGTGGTCGATCCGTCGAAGTAAACGACCGAACGGCAGTCCACCCCCCACTGGCAGAACTCGGGTCCGCCGGCAGGTTCGCAACGGCCGCGGCGTAGAAAACTGATCTTGCGCGAATTGGCCGCATGTGGCAGGATGGAATTTGAAACCGTTGCACCGGCCGTGGCAGCCCCCGCTCATGCACCGCTGATCGCCCTCGCCTCGTTACAAGAAATTCATCCCCCCCCCCGGGCCCGCCGGGGAGGGGATCCTTTTTTCACACAGGGGAGAAAAAGATCCCCGCGCGCGGGACAAGTTGACCCGCCGGGTCCGCCTCAAAGTGGTCCCGCCGGGACGGGTCTCTCACAATTGATATAAGGGGGGTGGACCCACCGATACGAGTCCCACCGGTCAGTGTCGATCCGGTGAGCGGCGATCCGGCCCGGCAATCGGCACGGGATTGATTTGGGATGGGACGGGACACTTTGAGACAGGAGGGATTGGGACGGGATTGAATCCACCCGAACGCCCCGTGTGAACGGGGGGTAGATGGTCGACCGCCCCGGATTCGGTGCACATTTCGCGAAAAATCGCTTCGGCGCGGGTTGTCAGGCTGCCACGCGCCGGTCGGAGGCGGCCTCTCGGCCGGTCTCGCTGACTGGCAGCCGTGCGGGCTCGGCAATCGCCGGCGCTGGGAACGGAATTGTCGCGGGCGACGGAGCCACCATGGCGACGATTTCGTCCAGCAGGCGCTGGGCCAACACGTCGCGATCGAAGTGGCGGGCGACGTAATCGCGGCCTCGGCAATAGGCTGACCGATTGCCTGCAATCGTCGCGATCCCGGCCAGCAGTGCGTCTTCGTCTTCGGGCGTCATCGCCAGGCCGGCTTGCGCGGCGAGCACGATGCGCTGGGCCTGGCCGCGAACGCCCATGACGATCGGCACGTTCATCGCCATGATCTCGAAAATCTTCGACGGGATGACCGTCTCAAAGAGCTCGGTCTTACGCAGGTGCACCAGGCACGCATCGCAGCTTGCGATCACCTCGGCGATCTTTGCCTTGGGCACCAGGCCCGTAAAGACGACCTGGTCCAAACCTTCCGCGAGGCACTCGGCTTCCAAGCGATTTCGCTCGGCCCCATCGCCGACGATCCAGAAGACGACGTCATCGCGTCCGGCCGCTTTGAGCTGGCGGGCCGCACGCACGACCACGTCGAGCCCGTGGGCCATCCCCACAGTGCCGACGTAGGCGCAGACAAAGCGTCCCGCGCCGCCCCATTGAGCACGCAGCTCGCGCGATGCCGGCTGGGGCACGAACTGACTGGCGTCCACGCCATTGGGGACGACGGCGATTTTTTCCTCCGAGACGCCGCGGCGCATCAACTGGTCTCGGTATCCGTCGCCGACGGTGACGATCTGCTTGGCCGTTTTGTACATCCGCTGTTCGAGAACTTCGAGCACGCGCATCATGGGCGAACGCCGCATGGCACCGACGGTCACGATCGACTCGGGCCAGATATCGCGAATCTCCAACAGCAGCGGGCGACGCAAGAACCAACGGCAAAGCACGCCGGCCCAGCCGCAGAAGAACTGGGGTGACGTCGCCACGATCGCATCGACCTTACGGACGCCCAGGCGCAGAGCGTCGCACAGACCATATAGCTCAGGTAATTGGCGATCCGTCCCAAAAAGCCTTTATTCGGGGCCAGCCACGTCCAGACTCGCAGCACGCGGATGCCGCCCGCCCATTCGCGACTCAGCCAGGCGTTTTTGTAACCCGCCGCGACGACTCCCGTCGGGCAGTTCGGGGCGCAGGTGATAACCGTCACGCGATGCCCCGCCGCGACCCAGCGGCGACAGTGCTCGTACGTCCGCGTGGCCGGGGCGTTGACCTCCGGCGGAAAGTAGTGCGACAGAAACAAAACGTGCAGCGGCCGTCCGACGGAGGCGATGGTCGGCGCATCGGTCTGTGTACCCGAATCGATTTCCGGCGTCGCGATGCGAAGTATCTTTCCCGAAACGGGCGCGACCCTCGGCGCGGGGCTGGCAACTTCTTGTTCGAGTGACGGCATGCCGAACTTTCTTGTCAGGCGGCCGGAACGAGTTGGGGGATTTCGGTGGGCCGTCTGCGCGTTCGCGGAGCGACGGTCGCCGGATTCTGATCGAGAAATTGCCGGGCCCAAAGTTCGAGCGTGAGCAGACCCCACTGCAGCATGTAGTAGTCGGCCCGCCGCGATTGACTGAGATTCCGCAGACGAGCGACGGCGTCGGGTCGGAACCAGCCACGATCGGCGATCGCTCGCGGCCCCATCAAGTCACTCCACATCGTGCCCAAGTCGTGCCGCAGCCAGGAACGGTACGGAGCGCCGAAGCCGGCCTTCGGCCGATCGATGATCTCGTTGGGCACAATCCCGCGTGCCGCCTGCCGCAGGATTGCTTTAGGAACAGGGTCAAGTTTCTGTGCGACCGTAAATGTGGTCCCGAGGTCGACCAATTCCTGGTCGAGCAGCGGCACGCGGGCCTCGATGCCGACGGCCATCCCCATCTTGTCGGTGTAGAGCAGGTTGTGATTGGGCAGGTAGACGCATAAGTCCCGTTCGAGGAACCGGTCGACCTCGCCCAACCCGCCGGTCTGCATGCGATCGAGGCAATCCGCGTCGGCTCGGAATGCAACGAGCGTCGCGGAGAGCGCCGGTGAGAGAATGCCGCGAGAAGTCGTGTCTGCCGTGGACATGCAATAGGCCAAGAACCTTTCGTCCGGCGAGCGATGAATATCGTGCAGCACGCGTCGAGCCCGCCGGAGAGTTGCGCCGACTGGTCCGCCAAGCGCTCCCGGCAACAGGTTGCCACAGGCTGCCAGTCCGGCGCGAGCCGTTTGGGGAATGCGATCCAGCCACCGAAGGGCTCGCAGGACGGCGTACCGCGGATAGCCGCCGAACAGCTCGTCCGCCCCCTGCCCCGACAAGAGCACCTTGGTGCCGTGCTCGCGGGCGAGGCGACAGATGAGATAACACGTGATCGCGGCCGGATCGGCGATCGGCTCATCGAGGTGATAGACAATCTGCGGCAAGAGCGTCGTGATCTGCGGACCGATTTCGACTTCGTGAAAGTCGAGGCCCAGCGACGAGGCGAATCGCCGAGCGTAGGGCGCGTCGTCGTGGGCCCGGTCGAGTCGATTCGACTCTGCGGGGTAGGTGATGGTGTAACTGCGAAATCGCTGCGCGGCTGAACTGTGGGCCGCCCCATTCGCGGCGATCGCCGTGATCAGACTGCTGTCGAGGCCGCCGCTGAGAAACGAACCGATGGGAACGTCGGAGACCAACTGTCGCCGCGTCGCGTCGGCAACGGCCACGCGAAGCCGGTCGACATCAACTGTCGGGTCCGCAGGCGAACCGTCGCGAAGTGCCGTCGTGCTGAAGCGGGGCCGCCAGTAGGGGCGGATCTCGGCCTTCGCCTGACTCGCCCGCCAGCGAAACAAACAACCGGGAGGCAGACGGCGAATGCCAGCCATGGCCGTCCGTTCGGAACATGAATGGCAAAACGTCAGGTGCTGCATGATCGTCGGAAAATCCGGCTCGCGACGGACGTCCGGATGCGCGAGAGCGCCTTGATCTCGCTGGCAAACAGGAGCGATCCCGGCTGCGGCTCGGTGTAATAGAGAGGCTTGATCCCCAGTGGGTCGCGCGCCAGGAGCAACTCGCGTTCGCGATCGTCCCAGAAGGCGAAGGTGAACATGCCATTGAGCCGCTCGACGAAGGCCGGCCCCCATCGCATCAGCCCATGGAGCAGCACCTGCGTGTCGCCCGTGGACGTCAGCGCGGGGCCGCTGCCCGCCACCGACGACCGCAGTTCGCGGTAGTTGTAGATCTCGCCGTTAAAGATGAGTGTGAAGCGGCCGTCGGCCGACGTCATCGGTTGAGCGGCCAACTCGGAGAGATCCAGCACGGCCAAGCGCACGTGCCCGAGCGCCACTTGCGAACCGGGCGATTCAAAGACGCCGCAGCCGTCGGGACCCCGGTGTGCCTGGGCCGCGTTCATCCGGTCAATCAGGCCGGGGACAAAATCACCGACGAGGCCAGCAATCCCACACATCGCGCCCCCAATCCTTTGGTCACGCCAAGCGGCCGATTTGGTATCAGATCGCATCAATCCACGCAAGATGGGATGGCGGCGTTGTCTCGGGTGAGTGGCGTTGTCTCGAGTCCGTCGTTGTGCTAACAAGCGCCGCTCGCGGGCCGCGTTATTGGTGGGAGTCTGCGCTTGAGAATCGGGATCGATGCATCGAATCTGCGGGGCGGTGGCGGAATCACGCACTTGGTCGCCCTGTTGTCGCACGTTGACGTGGCCGATACGGCCTTCGAGCGAGTGGTAGTGTGGGGAGCGCGGGACGTCCTGCGACGACTCCCCGAGCGATGTTGGCTGGTGAAGGCGAATCCGGCTGAACTCGAGCGAGGCACAGCCTCTCGGACCGCGTGGCGCTACCGCTCGCTGCCGCAACTCGCCCGCGGTGAATGCGACATCCTCTTCGCACCCGGCGGCTTGTGCACCGACCGCTTTCACCCCGTCGTCACCATGTCGCGCAACATGCTGCCGTTTCAGTTGCGGGAAATGTCGCGCTACGGCCTTTCCCGGATGCTGCTGCGACTGGGAATGCTGCGAAGCGCCCAGCGTCGTTCGTTCCGCACGGCCGACGGCATGATCTTTCTCTCGCAGTTTGCCCGCGACACGGTGCTGGGTGCGACAGGGCCGCTGGCCGGCCAATCGACGGTGATTCCCCACGGCGTCGAATCACGGTTCTTTCGTGAGCCGCGGTATCAGCGCGCGACGACGGAGTTTTCACCCAGCGATCCGATGCGGCTCTTGTACGTTTCGATCGTTGACGTCTACAAGCACCAGTGGCACGTCGCGGAGGCGGTCGCCCGGTTGCGACGGGCGGGGCTGCCGATCGCGATGCAATTTGTCGGCGACGCTTACCCGCCCGCCGGCAAACGCTTGCTGAACACGATCCGCGCCCGCGACCCGCAGGCACTCTTCCTCCACTACAACGGTTCGGCCAATCACGGCGACTTGCCCGCCTGCTACCAATCGGCGGACGCGTTCGTGTTCGCCTCCAGTTGCGAAAACCTCCCCAACATCCTGCTTGAAGCCATGGCCTCCGGTTTGCCCATTGCCTGTTCGAACCGTTTGCCCATGCCCGAAGTGCTGGGACAAGCGGGGGTCTATTTCGACCCGCTCCGGCCCCAGCAAATCGAGGAAGCCCTGCTGCGGCTGTTTCAGGACGCCGAATTGCGACGGCACCTGGCCGCCGCGGCTTACGAGCGCGCCCAGCAGTTCTCTTGGAGCGCCTGCGCTCGCGACACGTTCCGATTTCTGGCGGACGTCTGCGAGCTCCATTCCGGCGAGTCACAATTCACCGAGCCCGGAGTGCCGCTGGAGACCGAAAGCAATCGGTCCGAATACACGGCAATCTCCGCCTGAAACCGATGTGTGTTGCGTAGCTCGCGGTTTCCATCGGCTCGTGAACAGGCGGCCAAGTCGCGTGACCCGCGAACCGGTTCAATTCGCCGCCGACAGGCGCCGGTGCTGGTCTCGCACGTCGGTCCGAAGATAAAATGGAGGGCGGGCAGTTCCCTCTCGACTGCCGCCAATGGGCCCCATGCCGCTGAAAGTCTCGAACATCCGCCTGCCCGTCGAAGAGCCAGAAACGGCCTTGGCCGAGGCTATTGCGCGCCGGGTTGGGCTCAAGTCGGACGAATTGACGCGGTGGCGAATCCTGCGAAAAAGCCTTGACGCCCGTTCGCCGCGCGATTTGCAATTCGTTTATTCAGCCGTCGTCGATGTCCCGGACGAGCCCGGGCGATTTGCCCATTTGCAGCCGGCTTCCGCGAGCGACGACGTGCAATTGTTTTCGCCGCGGCGGTTCGACGAACCGGCGCCGGGGGACGAGCCGTTGCCCGAACGGCCGGTCGTCGTCGGTTCGGGGCCGGCCGGGATGCTCGCCGGTTATTACCTGGCTCTCCGTGGCTATGCTCCGTTGATTCTCGAGCGCGGGCGGGCGGTGAAGGAGCGCGTCCCCGCGGTCCGCGACTTCGATCGGGGCGGGGCGCTCGATTGCGAAAACAACTATCTCTTCGGCGAAGGGGGAGCCGGTTGCTTCAGCGACGGCAAGCTGACGTGTCGCATGGGCGGGCCCGACGTCGACTGGGTGCTGCAGCGGATGATCGAATGCGGTGGCCGCCCCTCGATTGTTTACGATTATCGACCCCACCTGGGAAGCAATCGCCTGCCGATGATCTGCCGTAACTTCCGCCGCAAGATCGAGGAATTGGGCGGCGAATATCGGTTCGATTGCCGGGTCGAGCGACTCGACATTTCCGACGGACGCGTCCGCGGACTGGCGACCTCAAGCGGTTACATTCCAACGTCGGCGGTGATGCTGGCGATCGGCCACAGCGCCCGCGACACGTACGAGATGCTCTTCGACGTCGGTGTGCCGATTTCGCCCAAGGCCTTTCAGCTCGGACTGCGAATCGAGCACTCGCAGGCCCAGATCAATCAGCAAAAATATGGCCGCCGCGAGTATCTCGAAATGCTCGGCGCGGCCGATTATTCGTTGAACGCTCGCGGGCGGCGCGACGTATTTACGTTTTGTATGTGTGCCGGCGGTTATGTCATTCCCAGCGTGTCGGAACCCCAGATGTTCTGCACAAACGGGATGAGTAATTCGCGGCACGATACGCCGTTCGCCAACAGCGGGCTGGTCGTGACCCTCTCGCCCGACGAATTCGGCAGCCCGCATCCGCTCGCGGGGATGGAATTACAACGGCGGTTTGAATCGGAGGCATTTCGCCTGGCGGGGGGCGATTACCACTGTCCGATCGAGCGTGTCGAAGATTTTTTGGCGGGACGCAGCCCGGATCCGCAGTCGCGATTGAGTTCATCCTTTCAACGCGGCGTGCGGCCCGTCAATATGGAGCAGATTGTCCCGCGGCCGGTGGTCGATACACTCCGCTGGGGACTGCCGGTCATGGATCGAAAATGGAAGGGGAACTTCCTCCGCGATGCCGTCCTGGTAGGACCGGAGATGCGGGGAAGTTCGCCGGTCCGCTTGGAACGCAATTCGCTTACCAGGCAGAGCCCCGGGGTGACGGGGCTTTTTCCCGTGGGCGAGGGGGCCGGCTTTGCAGGAGGAATCGTGTCAGCGGCCGTCGACGGCCTGCTGAGCGCAAAGGCGCTGACGGGACAGTTTGCGCCGCTTATCTGCAGGACGCACGCCTGACGAGAATGCCTCGATCAGACGGTTAGTACGCCACGGAGACTGGGTGCTACGGAACTACGGCCGCCGAGCGGCTGTGTGGGCCGGGCGCGGGTCCGTTGCGAACGGAGGATCGGCCGCAACGGTGCCCGGGTGTTCACGCGCCGGTTGGCACCGTTCACTTTTCCATAGGGAAATCGGGTCGTGGAGAAGCGTTGGATCTGGCCGTTCGAGCTGCTCGACAAGCTCGGCGAGGGCGGAATGGGTGTGGTGTACCGCGCCCGTTACGTCGTCGACAACCGCCACGTCGCCGTCAAGCTGCTCCCCCCGGACGTTGCCAACTCCACCATCCTCTCCCGGTTCGAGCGCGAGCTGGAAATCCTGAAGACGTTGCGACACCCGAACATCGTCCGCTCGTTTGGCGGCGTGTGCGAAGGTAATCAGCACTTTTACGCGATGGAACTGGTCGAGGGGGGCACGCTCGACAAGCTCCTCGAGGAGCGGGGCAAGTTTTCGTCGGAAGTGACGATTCAATTGGCCCTGCAGATGGCCTCCGGTCTGGCCTACGCGCACGAGCGCGGCGTGGTCCACCGCGACGTCAAACCGGGAAACTTCCTGCTGACGACGGCCGGCAAGCTCAAGCTGAGCGACTTCGGCCTGGCCACCGTGGAAGCCGCGACGAAGATCACGGCGGCTGGCAAAACGATGGGCACGTTCCCCTACATGGCGCCGGAACAAATCCGCGGCCGCCCCCCCGTCTCGCCGCAAACGGATTTGTACGCGTTGGGGTGCGTGATTTTCGAGATGCTCACCGGCCGCACGCCGTTCATCGGCGAGACTCCGGCCGAGGTGATGCACAAGCATCTCGATGCCAAGCCACCCCGCGTTTCCGAGTTCACTCCGGACTGCCCGATGGGACTGGAGTCGTTGGTCCGCGACCTTTTGCAGAAGGAGCCAACGGACCGGCCGGAGAGCGCTTACGTCGTCGCCAAGCGGCTGACCGATCTGGACGGTTCAGCCACCCGCACTCCGTCGCCGAAACAGCGCGGTGTCGACACGCCCCCGTCGCACGCGACGCTCACTCCTCCTAAGGGGATCGTAGTTCCGCCGCGCGCGGCGGAGATGCTGGAGCGTTCGACCCGCAATAAGTGGCTGATGCCTCTGCTCTGCATCTCGCTTGCGCTGTCGGTGGCGTTGAACTTCCATACGGTGGAGACGTCGAGCCAAAAGAGGCGGGCTGAAGAGCTGTGGTTTGAGGCCTTCAAGAGCGACAATGTCGAGCTACGAAACCACGCGGCTCGGGCGCTCGGCGAGATGGCTCGCACGTCGCCCGACGCCGCCGATACGCTGGTGGCGGGGCTGTCCGATTCGCGTCCCTCGGTCCGTTTGAGCGCACTCGAAGGTCTCGAGCAGGCGGGACCGGCTGCGCGTGCGGCGCTGACCCCGCTGATGCGGATTAAGAACACCGACGACAACGATATGGTCCGCCGCCGGGCCATCGATCTGCTGGCCACGGTTCAGGCGACGCCGGAAGGAATGTCCGCCAAGTTCGGGCGATTTTTCTACTGGGTGCTGGGCATCCTGGTGACCGCGGGGGCTCTGTATTTTGCCTTCACCGCGCTCCGCAAGCAGGTCCGCGTCGTCCGAAGCAGTCGTTGACGGCCACGTGCGCGCCGAGATACATTGAAATCTGGGGCTCCCGGGAAGTTTAAGGGCTCCCGGCAGTTCTGCCCGGGTGCGCTGCGCAAACGGTCGGAACCGGGTCCATGGCCGCAAACGGCTCCCCTCGACGGCCCCTGTGACTCATGTTCTTGAGATCGTGACCCAGAGATAACGACCGGGCCATGCTTGCCAAACGGATTATTCCTTGCCTCGACGTCCATGCCGGGCGCGTGGTCAAGGGAATCAATTTCCTGAATTTGCGCGACGCCGGCGATCCGGTTGAGGTGGCGTCGCGCTACGAGTCGGAAGGGGCCGACGAACTGGTCTTTCTGGATATCACCGCCAGCCATGAAGAACGCGCGATCATGCTCGACGTGGTCCGTCGCACCTCGGAGGTGATCTTCATGCCGCTGACGGTCGGCGGAGGCATTCGCACCTTGGACGACATCCGCATCCTGCTCAAGGCCGGCTGCGACAAAGTGTCGATCAATTCGGCCGCCGTCAAGAATCCACAGTTCGTCCAGGAAGCCGCGCTCCGCTTCGGCAGCCAGTGCATCGTCGTCAACATCGATCCCAAGCGGATCATGAAGGACGGCCGCGAAGTTTGGGACGTGCACATCAACGGCGGCCGGATCCCGACCGGGCTCGAGGCGGTCGCCTGGGCGCAAGAGGTCGAGCGGTTAGGGGCGGGCGAAATCGTGCTGACGTCGATGGACGCCGACGGGACCCAGGACGGTTACGACGTGGAAATCACCCGGGCCGTCGCCGACGCAGTTCGCATTCCTGTCGTTGCGAGCGGCGGGGCCGGCGGACCGCAACACCTGTACGACGTGCTGACCCAGGGCAAAGCCAGCGCCGCGCTGGCCGCGAGCATCTTTCATTACGGGACCTATACCATTCAGGCGACCAAGCGCTTCCTGGCGGATCGGGGCGTGCCGGTCCGCCTGCTGGCAAGTTAAGGATAACGGTCGAGGCGGCCGCCGCGGACGAACGACCTCGCCCTTTGTGGCGAACCGCTCGTCTCGGTAGCCTCCGAACATTCCACCAGCGAGAACTTATGGCCACTGCCACCGACGTTCGCGTGAAGCATCCCGAAAAGCGCGATAACGAGATCGATAAGATCTATCGCCAGCTGATCAAGCACAACGGCTCCGACCTCCACATGCAGGTCGGCAAGCCTCCGATCCTGCGCGTGCGGGGCACACTCCGCGAGCTGCAGATGGAGCCCATCACCAAGGAACGGATGTGGGAACTATTCGACCCGATCATCAGCGACCGGGATCGGCAGATCTACCAGGATACGGGGGGCTGCGACTTTTCCTACGTGGTGATGAGCGAGGGCGAAACCTGGCGGTTCCGCGTCAACATGTTGATGCAGATGGGCAACCCGGGGATGGTTTCCCGTAAGGTCGAGCGCTCGATCCCCGACTTCGAGGGGCTCTACCTGCCCCCGATCATGGAAGAGCTGTGCAAGTTCGACCAGGGAATGATTTTGCTGGCCGGCGTTACGGGCAGCGGCAAGAGCACCACGATCGCCAGCATGTTGAATTGGGTCAACCACAACATGCGCAAACACATTCTGACGATTGAGGACCCGATCGAATTCGTTTACACGGCGGACAAGTGCCTGATCAACCAGCGCGAGGTGGGCATCGACGTCAAGGATTTCAAGATCGCGATGAAACACGCGGTCCGCGAAGACCCTGACATCATGCTGGTGGGAGAAATGCGCGACATGGAGACGTTCGAGACGGCGCTTCACGCCGCTGAGACGGGCCACCTCGTCTTTGGAACGATTCACGCCTCCAGCGCGCCCAGCACGGTGGGCCGTATTCTCGACCTCTTCCCAAACGAAATGCACAAAGCCCTCCGCGGCAGCATGGTCTTCAACATGCGGGCAATCGTCGCCCAGAAGCTGCTGAAGACGATCTGCGAAGACGGCAAGGGGCCCGGCCGTGTGCCGATCGTGGAAATCATGACCTTCAACCCGACTGTCAGAAAGCTGATTCTCGAAGGCGAAGACGAAAAGCTGCCGGCCGCCATGCGCATCGGCAAGGAAGAGGGCATGCAGCGTTTCAATGAAAGCCTGTACGCCTTCCTGCAAAAGGATATGATCAGCCGTGCAGGAGCGTTCGAAATCTCGCCGAACGTCGAAGAGCTGAAAATGATGATCAAGGGCATCGACGTGAAGAGTGCCGCCATTTTGTGAGGCCACCCCGTTCGTCGGGCCGTCTGATCAGGGAGAAGCCCCGCGTGAAACCGCGTAGCCGTGTGAGTTCCTGGGCCGGGATGCTCGCGCTTGTCGCGCTTTTGGTCACGTTGGCCGCACCGGTCGAGACTGCGCGGGGACAGTCGTCGAAGACCTCGGGCGATGCGGGGAAGTCGACCGCGAAGGCCGAGACGTCCTCTGCCCCCAGCACGGCTAGCGCGTCCGACCGGTTTCCTCCCAGTCCGGTCCCCTTCTACCGGGGAAATCCGGAAAACCAATCGACGGGCGTGGGTGAGTACTTCAGCCGCGTCGCGCTGATCCTGCTGGTGGGACTGCTTGTCGCCTGGATGTGGATTTGCCGCTTCGTCGACGAAGACAGCCGCGGTCTCAAAGTGCGTCCCGAGTTCTGGAATTCGATCCTCGTCGTAACGGGTGTCCTCGGTTTCATCATCGCGCTCGCCTCGCCGCTCTTCGTCGTGGGGATGGCGTCGATCCTATTAACCTGCGGCGTGCCGTTTGGCTTTTACGTCCAGGAACGCAATCGCCGCGTTCCGGAATCGGGCAAGATCCTCACGCCTCAGCATATTCGCGGTGTCGCCATTCGGTTGTTGGCCCGCGCGGGCATCCGGTTCGGCGCGGGGGGCGGCGACGACTCCTCTGCCGGGCCGCCGATCGAGTTCATCGGCAAGTCCGACGCGAGCGGCAAGGCCGACCGCAACCGCACCAAGCAAGTGGAGAACTCCAAGGGCTATATGGCGGCCAAGGAGCTCGTCTATGACGCGATTCTGCGCCGCAGCACGGACATCCACCTCGAACCGAAAGAGGACGAGATGTCGGTGCGGCTCCGCATCGACGGCGTGATGTATCCGACCGAGCCTTTCGATCGCGTCGTCGGCGACGCAGTGATGAACATCTTCAAGGTCTTGGGCGGAATGGACATCACCGAAAAACGCCGCGGGCAGGACGGCAGCTTCGGTGCGCGGCTCGAGCAGCGCAATATCGATTTCCGTGCCGCCACGCAGGGAACCCGCCACGGCGAAAAGCTCAGTTTGAGAATTCTCGACCAGTCCAACTCGGTCAATACACTGGCCGGCCTGGGCATGCGGAAGAAAATGCAGGAGTCGATGCGGCAGATCGTCCACCAGCCGCACGGTCTGCTCCTGAGCTGCGGTCCCACCGGAGCCGGCAAATCGACGACGCTGTATGCCTCGCTCAAGGACGTCGACGCGTATCAACTCAACGTGATTACCGTTGAGGACCCGATCGAATATAAGATGGCCAACGTCAACCAGATCGAAATCAACACCAAGGCCGGCCAGACCTTCGCCACCTCGCTGCGGAGCATTCTGCGGCAAGACCCCGACGTGCTAATGATCGGGGAAATCCGCGACGGCGAAACGGCCACCATCGCCTGCCAGGCCGCAAACACGGGGCACATGGTGTTCTCGACCGTCCACGCAAACGATTCGATCACGGCCGTTTATCGAATGCTGGAATTGGGCGTCGAACCCTTCATGGTCGCCAACTCGCTTTCGGCCGTGCTGGGACAGCGGTTGGTGCGGCGTCTGTGCAAGGAGTGCCGGGAGGCGTACAAACCGGACAAGGCCGTTTTGGAGCGACTGGAAATTCCCTCCGATCGCATCGATCAGTTTTTCCGGCCACCCTCGCAGGCAGGCGAAATGTGCCCCGAATGCAACGGCCTGGGCTACGTCGGACGGACGGGCGTGTTCGAGTTGCTGGTGATTAACGATGAACTTCGCGACCTGGTCCGAGACAAGGCGGCCGCCTCCAAGGTCAAGCTCGCGGCCAAACGCAACGGAATGCTGACCATGAAGCAGGAGGGCATTCGCCTCCTGGCCCAGGGCATCACATCGGTCGAAGAGCTGGAGCGCACGGTTAAATAGCGAGCCGGGCCCCGCGCACACGTTCGGTTCCGCGCACACGTTTTCGTAAAGTCGCCACCATGATCGATGTCATCCTCCTGCTGGTCCTGGCCCTCGTCACCTGGAACGTGGCGGCAGAAGGCGCCTGGGGAGCTGCCGCGGTGTTTTTGACCGTCGTCTTCTCCGGCCTGATTGCGATGAACTTTTTCGAGCCACTGGCCAACTATCTCGAGGTGTGGACGGGGCCCGATTGGGCGATGCGACTCGACTTCATTTCCCTGCTAGTGCTCTTCGGCGGAAGCATCTTTTTGCTGCGGATGCTGGCCGAGCATCTGGTGCCCAGCTTTATCGCGGTCGAGGGCCGCCTGTATGACGTCTGCCGCTTTGGTTTCGGAGTGATGACTGGCTACGTCACCATCGCCTTCCTGCTGGCGGCCCTGCACGCCGCCCCGCTGCCCCGCGAGTTCCTGGGGTTCACTCCCGAGCGCAAGAACTTCTTCGGCATGACGGCCCCGGATCGCGAGTGGCTGGGCCTCGTGCAGTACATTTCCGAAAAGTCGATGCGCTCGTCCGAAGACCACCGCATCTTCGACGGCGCATACGTCGAAGTCGAAAACCACGTCAATCAGGTCTGGCCGACGTACATCATTCGCTACGCGTCCCGCCGCGATCTCTACGCCGCGGCCAACGGCTCGACAACGGCAGCGCCGGGTACGCCTCCCGCGGGCGTCTCGCCGGGCGGCGGCGATCAGCCGAACGCCACGCTGGGGGGCGTTCGCGAACGCGGCAGCGGGCTCTAATCCCGGCGCAATCTGTGCTCGGTCTGGCATCGACCCGGGGGGGTTCCCGGACCCGTGCGTTGTGGACGGTCGAGCGCGGCGCTCATCGACGCCAGCTAATCGATCCCGTGCTTCTTCAGCTTGCTGAAGTAGGTGCTGCGAGGGA
The DNA here is from genome assembly GCA_963800135.1 of uncultured Planctomycetaceae bacterium. Classification (GTDB taxonomy): domain Bacteria; phylum Planctomycetota; class Planctomycetia; order Planctomycetales; family Planctomycetaceae; genus DASPSM01. Next base: position 225,149 of record CAWCZR010000010.1, read on the forward strand.
TGCCCAGCAGGCGTGCTGCGCGGGCCTTGTTACCTGAACACTTTCGTAGCGCACCGAGCAGGGCCTCGCGTTCCCAGCCCGGCGTCCCCTCGGCGCCCTGCGAACTCAGCGTGGCGCCCTCGGGAAATCCCGCCGGTTGACGGCGGCTGGTTGGCTTCGTCTCGATGATCTGCGACGGCAACCGTCCGGGTCGGGCAATTTCGGCCGGCAGATCGGCCAGCGTCACGCGATCCGACTCTGCCAGCACGACGGCCCGTTCCAGCACATTTTCCAGCTCGCGCACGTTGCCCGGCCAGCGATGCCGCTCGAGCGCCGCCAAAGCCTCGGGCTCGATGTGTGTAATCCGTTTGCCGCACTTTTGGGCCGAACGCATCAGGAAATGGAGAGCCAGCTCGAGGATGTCCTCCGTCCGTTCCCGGAGCGGAGGCATTTGAATCGTAATCACATTCAGTCGGTAATACAGGTCTTCGCGGAATCGGCCCTGGACGATCAGTTGTTCCAGGTCCTGGTGTGTCGCGGCGATCACGCGGACGTCGACCTGAATTGTCTGCGAGCCGCCGACCGGCTCGAAGCACCGCTCCTGCAGCACGCGCAACAGCTTGATCTGAATGTCGAGCGAAATGTCGCCGATTTCGTCGAGGAACAGCGTTCCACCCGAAGCGGCCTGGAAGCGGCCAATCCGGTCGCGATGCGCACCGGTGAACGCCCCTTTCACGTGGCCGAAGAGCTCGCTCTCCAAGAGCGTGGGCGAGAGAGCGGCCGAATGGACGCAGACCATCGGCCCGCCGCGGCGCGGACTGTTTTCGTGCAGCACGCGGGCCACGAGTTCCTTGCCCGTGCCGCTTTCCCCCCGGATCAAGACCGACGATTCGCTGCCGGCCACCTTGCGGACCGTGTCGAGCACGCTGTCGATGGCCCGGCTCTTGCCCTTCATATCGCTGCGGTCGAGGTCGCCCGTTTGCTGAGTCGGCGCGGCGGCCGTTGGGTTCTGGATTTGCGAAAGCTCGGCCTGCAGGACGGCGATCTGTCGCGATTGCGTTTCAATCCGCTCGATGCGTCGGGACAGTTCATCGTTGAGCCGTTCCAGGTCCCGATCGCTCTTGACGGTGTAGAGCGCGACGTTGGTGATCTGTCCCAAAGCATTCAAAAACGTGAAATCTTCGCCGCTAAAGGGCGTCGAGGTTTGCTTCGCTCCCAGCAGCACCAGTCCCACAGTTTCGTTGCCGATTTGCATGCCGTGGGCCAGATCGATCCGCAGCTCGCGAAGCGCCGTCTGGACGCCGGGCAGGTCGCTGCGCGAACCCAAGAGGGCCCGCTGCACGTTGCCCGATTCGACGACTGCCGGGATCAGTGGATGTTCGGGCGGGAACTGCCGCGGCAAGCTTTCGGCTCCGTAGGCCGAGATCAGTCGAAACGGCGAATCCGCGGCGGTCCGCAGATAAAGGGCCGCCCGATCGACGCCAAGCACGTCGCGGCAGGAACTCAACATCAGCGAGGCGACGGCTTCCGGATCCGCCAGCCGGCCGACGGCCCGGTTCATCCGCTCGAGCGCTGCGCCCAGCTGGTATTTCTCGCGGTAGAAGCGGCGGTCGAGCATGCCCTGAAACATGTCTCGCAGCCACAACAGCAGGATCACGGCCAGCATCAGCACAATGGAGATGATCGCCGACTGCTGCGTGAGCGGAAACACGGTCAGGTACTGTCGCGCGAACGGGCTCAGGGCAAGCATTAGCGCAAAGGCGACCGTCAGTCCGCAGTTGGCCAGGTAATACATCACCCCTTTGGTGACGATCGTGTCGACCAGGAGCAGACGATAACGGATGACCGTGTACGCGTAGGAGACTGTGAAACACAAGCCGGCCGAGAAGATCCAGATGCGCCTCCACCCAACGCGAAAGACTCGCGCTCAAAGAGCGCCTTGAACAGCGTCACTCCCATGCAGCATGCCGTCGCCAGGCCGGCCCCCAGCAACCACTGCAGCTGAATTTGCTCGACCGGGTTGCGCGAACTGCGATAACTGCGAAGCACGCGGGCCATCGTGATCACGAAATAGATGGCACCGACCACCAGCGAGCCGTAGATTCCCAGGCGAATGGCATCCAGAAACTGGCGCGTCATCGCCACGTTTGGGTGGAACAGGCCCGGCCAGCTGCAGATCGCGACCAACGTGAGCAGACCGAGAATGCCGACGATCGGCAAACCGTAGATCAGCGCCAACGACATGCGCGGTCGCCAGACCAGTGGGAGCCACGTCCGCGGAAACACCAGAAAGAAGTGCAGGCAGACGGCGGGCAGCAGCAGCGCGCAAATGACGCACGGTGCGGTCAGCCAAAAACTGGCCGCGACGATCCACCAGTGATTGCTGCCCAAAAACGCGCCCAGCGTCACCAGGCACAGGCAGTAAAAAAGTTGCGATGCCCGGTCGAAGGGACGGTTCCAATAGACGGCGGCGCCGATGGCGAACGCCACGGACTGGAGCACGAACCAGACCAGCGAAAAGAGCACCTCCGAGAGGGGCAACGGCCGGATCGTGACGTAGCATTTTTGGGCCTCCGCCAGCGTTTTGCCCTGGGGCACGAACTCGATCTCCACGATGCGCGTGCCGTCGTGGTATTGAGCCAGGGCTGGCAGCCCCTCGTTCTCGTACGGGTCAGCGCCGACCGGAAGACCAGCATCGTTGGGCGTGGGCTCGCTGGCGAGCCGCATCTGCCCGCGTGTGAAGTCGACGAACGTATTAATCGGCCAATCCGCCATGCCGATGAGGCGGTCACCCACGGCCGGGTGCCACTTCCCATAAACGCCCTCTTGTGGGACGGTCAGCATGACCATCCCATCCGCCACGCCGTTTGCCCAGGGCTTATCCGAGAGCAGGCCCCGAATTCCGAGGTCGGGGGCCGCAGCGACGATGCCCAGCACAATCATGGAATAGACAAGGACGACCACCCCACACAACATGAGCAGAAAGGCCGTTCGCGATTTCATGGCGGGCGCTCTCGCCGAAGAGGCATATTGGTCACAGGGTTCGTCGATGGGGGCGAGTTGCTCGGCAGATTGTCCGAAACTCGTCCGGTAGGCTCTGTCACAAACCCCCCAGCCCCCAATCACTTGTAGCGTTTCGGCGCCGCGAAAGCAACGATCGGCGCCGAAGCGGCGCGACGATCGGCGCCGAAACGGGAGGACGAAGTTGCAATGTCACTTGCAGACTTTGCGATAAAAATGGGGTATTTCGGCTGAAAAGGGCGTTGTTTCGCCGGTCATCGTGCGCCGAGCCATTTTCTGGCATGGCACGTGCGATATAGGAAAATCGCAACGAGTTCCAAATCGTCACTCGCGAGAGTGATGAGCTTGGGATTCGGAGCCTAAATTTCGACCCAGCCTGACCCCCGAGGGTGATGTCCAGCGCGAACAAGGCCTGGTTGAGGAAGGTCCCCTGAGAGCAGCCTGACCCACTCTGCTCATCAGTTCCCCAATCGCAAACGAACGTCCCAAGGCCTTGAACGTGCACTCATTCTCGGGGGTCATTCTATGCGCACTGGGGCTTGGCCGCCGAAGCGTGTCACGCGCCGGTCGACTGAGCGATCGCACGGCGCAGCCGGCGGCGCGATCTGCCTCACTCTCGACTGGTGGATATTTCGCGCAGCCTTTGAAACGTTGCCGGTCGCCCGTCCTCAGCGACTTGGCTGGTACGTAGCGCAGGAGCGGGGGCTTTCCCAGAGCGAGACCTCGGCCACGGGCAGCCCCTCGGCCGCGGCGTGGTCGTAGATCATCCGGGCGATGTTTTCGGCCGTTGGATTGTCCTGAATCAGGGTCAAAGGCTCGCCCAGCGACTTCAGGAACGGGACGGCCGGGTCGGCCTCGCACAAGATCATCCGATGATCGAGCTGGCTGTCGACCCAGGAGCAAAGCGAGCGTTTGATGTCGGCAAAGTCGACCAGCATCCCCCGCTCGTCGAGCTTGGCCGTCTCCAGCACGATGACGGCCTTGCCGTTATGCCCGTGCAGATGGCGGCACTTGCCGGAATAGTTGAGCAGCCGGTGGCCGTAACAGAAATCGATTTCTTGGCTGACGCGGTACATGAGGCGCGATAAATCGGGCAGGCGTTGGGCGCCACGCCGTTCGAGCGGGATCCCGGCGACCGTCAGCACCAATTGGGCTAAGCAGTCGCCGGTTTGAGGGAATCACATCCCAATTTTAGGACGGGGCCTCGCGACGAACAAGCAGCCCCGCGCCCGCAATTCAGCCCGCTCTGGACTACCGCGATTGCATGCGGGAGGTCACCCAGCCGCCGGTGACGATCATCGCGAGCAACATGCAATAGTCGAACATGGTGGCAGCCTGCCAACGCGCCAGACAGTAGTCGCAGTAAGGACCGTAATGACCAATGAAGTGTTCCACAGGTCCCCCTAGAGCCGATTCCGCCGGCGACCCGGAAACGCAGCGGTCGCGCAGGGCCAGCGGCCAATCGAGACAAAGTTCGTGGGATTGGGTGATGAAGACGCCCGAGTGCGGAGGACACTCGTCAGTTGGACGTTGGTGCAAGTTCTCCAGCGATTGAGATCACGTGCCCCAGAACAGGGTCACGTACCGCGCTCTTTTTGAACTTTGCCCGCATGCAGAAATGATGTGCAGATTTGTTTGGTGTGATACTCAAGCCTAGCTTGCGGAATTTGCCGCGCAGCCGGCAACCGTCATTCCCCACGTGACATTTCTGAAATTGTCAACCATTCATCGCCGCGGTTTTGGTCAATTCCTTTTCACTTGCCGCTCGTTTTCCGCAAGTTGATGAGAATCCAATCCAACACATGAACAGCTGCCGATTCCTGGCGACGCAGCCGGCGTCTGGACGGCTTGCACTTACGATCGTCGGCTTCAAGTGACAGCTCGATTTTCTGGACGGCAACGGTCGGCCGTTTACGGAGCTCGCGGGCCGCGAAGGCCACGAACACCAAACCGTCTCTGCTCGGGCGGAGCTCCCGGCCCCAAATGGCCCGTAACGGCGGCGGCAATGTCCGCGTGCGGCGTGGCCTCAAGCGCCCCGGTGGCCATGGCTGCGGCAACCTCCCGGCTCACCGGACCGGGAGCGCGGAGCAGCCGACGGGAGACGCGCAGCCAGCGTGCCTTCGTTTCCACCTGATAAACGACGGCCGATCCGCACAAGTATTCGGAAACCCCCGGGATCCGCGCCAGAAGAGCGGCCGCCAGTCCGCCCGTGCAACTTTCGGCCAATACCAGCCGAACCTTTTGCGCGGAGCTGTGCGACCACGCGGTTGGCCCAGGCGGTTAGTTCACGCTCGCTCAACGCCGACCTTTCAAAGTCATCTGGCAGTCACACTTGCGCTCATTGTTAAGGTGAGTAGACGACGCAATGCACCGGCTCTGGACCGACTATTTGGCGGCCCGCCCCGCACTCTGCCCGCGCCAGCCCGACTTGAGCGTTCCGATTGGCGAGACTCTGCCTGACGTGCCGATTATTCCACCAGAACGCTCTCACGATAAGCCCGAAAACACTCCGTGGCCCTCTTAAGCCGCGGCCAAACAGCCACCGCGCGGAAAGGCAACCTGCCGACGATCGGCAATGCCGCTTTGTTGCGCCTGGGCTGCGGACTTTGAAATTAAGAGCGCAACGGCCTTGGGGGGTCGTTCGGCTTTCGATTTGGCGGTTCCGCCACTCGGGCGATAGCCGCGGCGAAACGAATCCGGACGATAAGGCCGGAGGGGGGCGGGGCAGCATGTCATTGTGGATTGGCCGACGACGCACGCGGGCGACCGCTCTCGCACTGCTGGGCCTGCTCTCTCTGGGAGCCGGCCTGGCCGACCAAGTGTTCGCCCAAGACAACAGTCGCGGCGTGAGCGACATGCTGGGCATTCCGCGGATCGTCCGCGATCCGGATACCAACGAAATCGATCCGGCCATCGCGCCTTCGACCGATGCCTCTAAGCCGCACGCCGACGAGGCGCCCAAAGCTCCTCACGGACGGGCCGCGCTTGAACAGCGGGTGAAGACCGTTCAGAAGGCGACATCGAGCCGGGCTTCGCGCAAAGCGGCCATCGAGGCGATGCCCTTGGACCGGATGTCTCAAGAGAACCGCCAACGCGTCCAACAAATCGTCAACGGGACGAGCATCTACCGCGAGTTGCCGACGCTGCAGTTCGATATCGATCCCCGGTGCTACAAGCTCTTCATGGATCACCCGGAGGCGGCCGTCAGCATCTGGCAGGTGATGAAGATCTCCGACTTCAAAATGCGGGAGACGGGGCCGGACTCCTACGAAACCGACGACGGCGAAGGGACCCGCGGCGTGATTGACGTCGCCTATCGCGGCGGCAGCGAGGTCGTCGTGCTCTGCGACGGGGCCTACAAAAGTGGCCTGTTGCCGTCGCCCATCAAGGCGTCGGGCGTGCTGCATGTGAATGTCGAGTTCGGCCAGCGGCCGGACGGGACGAACTTCGTCACGCACCGGGCCCGGCTGTTCGTCTATTTTCCGTCGCAGACGGTCGAAACGGTGGCCCGGCTCATGTCGCCGCTGAGCAACGCCATCATCGACCAGAACTTCCGAGAGGTGAGCCTGTTCCTCTACATGATGTCGGCCGCCATGGCCCGGCAGCCGGGCTGGGTAGAAACGGTCAGTAAGCGGATGGAGAACGTGTCGGAGGAACGGAAGACGCAGATCATGCTCGTTACGGTTGGCGTCTTTGCCGATGCCAGCACGCGAAACAAGCACTAGGGAGCGCCCCAGTTCCCCAAACCGACTGTCCAAGGCCCAGAAGCCAAACGGCGGAAAATTCAGCCGCCGTTTTGACTTCGGGCCTGTTTTGAGTTTCGGCTTTGTGCGTTTTACGGCGGGGCCATCGCGTCTCGGGCGGCGATGGGGAGCCGGAAAGCGTGGCTTGTCGTCCGTCCGCGCTATCATTGACGTTGTCCAATCTCGCGCGTGACGGAGCTCTTCGATTATGGGGCAGATCGGTAGGTGGGTGGCGGCCGGCGCCGGAGTCTGCGCGCTCGTTCTGTTGGGCCTGCGCACTCCGCTCCCAGCAGGCGAAATCACGCTGAAGAACGGCCTGGTCCTCAGCGGCACGCCGCGGCGGATCCAAGCCCTGATCTACGAGCATCAGCACCCCCGCGAAGGTGAAACGCTCAGCCTGCCGTTCCTGATGATCGAGAACGGCTACCAGCGAATTTTCATTCCGCGTGGTCAATCCGCGCGGATCGACGATCGCGACGATCTGTCGAAGTATGAGACGTTCAAGCTCATGCAGCACCGCACGGGCGGTCGGCAGATCACGGGGCGCGTGCTCTCGACCGGGCCGTTCAATGAGTTTGGCCAGCGCACGCACTCGGTGCAGACACCCCAACGGAAAGAGGACATCGTCGTCGGCGCAACGAAGATTGGGCCCAAGTACGTGGCCGTGACGGGCCTGCGCTATCAATGGAATTATGGCGTCACCACGCCATCGATCCCGCCCGATCAGCTTGACAAGATGATTCGCAAGGTCAGCGACCTCAAAAACCCCGATCATCGCTTCGGTATCGCCCGTTTCTATCTGCAGGCAGGTCTGTATGAGGAATCGGGCAAGGAATTGGATTCGATCGCCAAGGATTTCCCGGAGCTGGCCGGCCGCGTCGCCGACGCCCGCAAAGAACTGCAGGACCTCGAACACAAGTTGATCCTGCAGGAGCTCAGGCGTCGCAAATCGGCCGGGCAACACGAGCTGGCACACAGCTACGCCCTGGGAGTACCTCTCGACCAGGCGAGCGGCTCGGTGGTTCACGACGTGAAGGATTTGTTGAGCGCCTACGACTCGGGACGCGAGCGAATCGCCAAGGCCCGCGTCTACTTGAGCGAGCTGCAGGCCCAGTTGAAAGATCCGGCACTGGTCGCCGCCGTCATGCCGCTCCGGCCGATGCTCGAAGAGCAGCTCACCCTGGAGTCTATCGATCGGCTCGATGCGTTCTTCAATCTGGTCGAGGACAAGACGCTGCAACCGGCCGAAAAGCTGGCGCTGGCCTACTCGGGCACCGTCGTGGGGAGCGCGGCGGCCGTCACCGATTTGCGTCTGGCCATCCGCCTGTGGGAAGCCGATCACGCCATCATGGAGTATCTCCGCACCGATTCGCCGCAGGACCACCGGGACCAGATCACTCAGCTGAAAGCGACCGATGGGCTCACGCCCGAGCTGGTGTTGAAGCTGCTCCAGAATCTGCCGCCGATCGTGGAAACGCCCGATATTCGTCCGGCGGTGGCCACATCGCTGCAAGTGAGCGGTCGGGGGGTCGAGCCGAACCCCACGTACGGAGTGCTGCTGCCGCCCGAGTACGACTGGCATCACAAGTATCCGATGATCGTGTCACTGCACCCTGCGGAGCACAACGGCAAGGCCGAACTCGATTTTTGGGGCGGCTCCGCCGCCAAGCCGGGCCGCGCGATGGCGTCGGGCTACATCGTGATTACGCCCGAATACGTCGAACCGGAGACTCACGAATACGGCTATTCAATGACGTCGCACGACGTCGTGCTCCGCTCAATCATCGATGCCCGCAAGCGCTTCAACGTCGACTCCGATCGCATCTTTCTCACCGGGCACGGCATGGGCGGTGACGCCGCGTTTGACATCGGCATGTCGCACCCCGATCTGTTTGCCGGGGTGATCCCGATCAACGGCATCTGCAACCACTTCTGTACCTGGTACTGGCAAAACGCCGGCCACACCGCATGGTACGTGGTGACGGGCGAGTTCGACGCCCGCAATACGTTCAATGTCGACGCGAAAATCCTGTCGCGGATGATGAGCGGCACCACCGGTTACTCCAACGGCATGGATGTTGTCCTGGTCGAGTTCGTGCAGCGCGGCTACGAGTCGTATTTCGAGGAGACGCCGCGGATCTTCGACTGGATGGAAGGACAGCGCCGCCAGAAGGTCCCGCACGACTTTGTGATGCACGTGCTCCGCCCGAGCGAAAACCACCTCTATTGGCTGTCAGCGGCGGGACTGCCCAAATCGGTCACCGAATCGAACGTTCTCGCCGGTCCCTCGCACGGCAGCATTTCGCCGATGCACCTGGAAGGGAAGATTTCGCCGGGCGGCACCATTCGCGTGAAGTCGACGGCCAAAAGTCACACAGTCTGGCTCTCACCCGAACTCATCAGTTTCGAGAAGCCAATCAAGGTGATGGTGCGGGACATGCAGAAGCACATCAAGCAGCCCAAGTCGTCGATCGAAGACATCCTGGACGACTTCTCCAGCCGCGCCGACCGGCAGTTGATCTATACGGCCCGCATCGACCTGAACTGAGCGCATCGAGCTGCGGCAGATAAATTCGCTGTGGAATCGCCAGGTCGCGGCAAGCGCGGGTGAAGACCGTATCGCCGCCGATCGCAATCTGAGAGATGCCGCACCAGAAGTGCCGTTCGCTCAGCCCCAATTCCGCGCACAGTTTGACGATCCGTTCGCGGAGCCAGCGTTCGACCCGCTCCTCGAACTCGGTCCGATCAATGCCCGGATGCTTTGTCGCGTCGAGTAACATCCGCGAGCCGGCGAAACTTAAATGCACCACGAGCGGCAAGCCGGGCGACTGGATTGGGGCTGTCCAGTGCATGTGTGACGTTGAATAAATGGTCGATCCGGGAGGTGGATAGATCGAGCGTGGCTAGGGCGACTGGGCGCAACGCGCGGCACTCGCAACCGGAGGTAGATTGACCGCGCAACCGGAGCGCAGGATCGCTAGTCCTAGATATGAAAATGACGGGTCGACTGGCTATCCCGGGCCCGAGTGCTGAGACGTGCGTCCCTCTAGACGCGTCAGACGAAACAGCATCTTAGCACGGGCCCGATTCCATCGACCCGTCCCGCGACGAGATTACACATTCCGGCCGGCGGTCTTACACTCCCAGCAGCGTGTTCAGCCAGCCGAAGTTCGTGGTGACGATCGGGTCGGTCGGGCTGACGTTGAGATCCACGGTCTGGATCGAGTTCAGAATCGGGCTGCCGGGCGGGAAGCTGTTGGGAAATGTGCTTTGGCTTTCCAACAGCGTGTTGCTGCCCGCGCCGCCGTTGATCGTGACCTGCTCCATGAACAGATCCTGCGCCACCCACATCACGTCCGAGCCGCGGCCCGCACTGATCGTCACGGTGCTGAGGAAGGTGGCCCCGTTGATCATCGCGATGTTGTCGTTCCCGGCGCCGGCCGTGATGGTGAAGGTGCCGTTGAAGTAGCCGTCGTTGCCCAGCACGGCGATGTCGTCGTTGCCTTTGCCGGTCTTGAGCGTCGTGTTGCCGGTCACCACGATGCCGTCGAGGAACAGCGTGTCGTTGCCGTCGCCCGAATTCACTTTGAGATTGCCGCCGAGATTCACCGGTCCAAAGACCAGGTTGAGGGGCGCAGACGTGTCACCGGAGGGAACCGGAGCAGCTCCCAGCAGAACCAAATCACTACCATTGCCCGTTCGAATATTGGTGTTGCCAGTCACCGTGACGTCAGCCACGGCGACTGTCTCGCCGGTGTTGGGCGAGCTGCCGTTGCCCGGACCGCAATCGTTGCCACCACCGCCGCCACACCAGCCGCCGAAGAAGGCGAGATCGTTCCACAAGTTGTTAGCAAAGCCGCCGCAGGCGAACGATCCCAAGCCGGGGATCGAGAACAGCGATCCGCCGTTTCCGCAAAACGGTCCGTTCTGGGACAGGCTGTTGAAGCTGTTAAACGAGTTGAAACCCAAAAACGGCAGGAACGACAGCAGCCCGCTCCCCGGAGTGATGTCGAGGTCGCCGCCGATATTCACGTGCGACGTCTGATCGACGCCGATGATTCCCAGCCCCGCGTCGAAGCCGACCTGAATGTCGTCGTTAGCTCCGTTGCTGAGGATGTCGAGATTGCCGGTGATGTTGGCGTCGAAGACGGCGATCGTGTTGGTGTTGCCCGTGCCGCCGACGATGGCCACGTTACCGCCAACGCTGACGGGCGTTTCACCAGTCGTGCCGCCCACCGTGAATTCATCGCTGCCCAAGAAACCGAAAAGGGTGACGTTTCCGCCGATGCTCGCATTCTCGACGGCCACCGTATCGTTGCCGCCCAGCGTAATGACCGCCAAGTTCTTGGGGACATTCGTGACTGTGCCGCTGCCGCCGATATCGACCACGTCACCGGTCTGCAACATGAAGACGTCGACGTCGCCGGTGACGGCCGAGGTCGTGAACGGGGTCGAGGTGCCGTTGATGGTCGTCGTGCCGTCGAGGCTCGAGACCTGCAGGGCGCCGGTCGGAGTCGATTGAATCAGGATCTGACTGTTTTTGGCCAGTCCGATTACGGCCAGATTGCCACTATTGGTGACGGTGGCCGTGACGTTGCCGGAGAGGAGCGTACGTTCTTCCAGCCGCTCGAGTGCCCAGCGCGGGCCAACGAGAGTCCGACGCGATGTCCGTTTGCCGCGGTTCATGGCAGCTTCCTTCTCTGAGTGCTAAGCCGTTGTTCATCCCTGGTTCTTCCGTGATGGCTTGGCCCGCGGAGCCGATGGGAATTCAGGGCGTCCGCAGTGCACGGTTCGCGGCAAAGCGCGTCCGGCAACCATGATTGCTGTTAAAGAGTACCGACCTGAAGATATTTGTCAATCACTGCCGTAAACCGGGCAAGCAAGGCGTGTTGCGAAGACCTTTCGGGACGGCGAAGTTGTAGCGGCCAGGGTTCACCCAGTCTTCCCGGCCAGTCGACGCAGAGCATTCATCTTCTCGTTCTGGCCGACCCGGGCCTTGCGAACGGCGTCCGTCAACAGGGCGATGTTGCGGTCGTAAGTGTCGCGGTCCACGGGAAACGGGGTTCCATCTTTGCCGCCGTGAGCGTAGGCATAGTCCGCCCAGTGCCGCTCCTTTGCCGTCTGTTCCGCAGGTGACCGGAACCTGTCCGCTGGATCACGGTGGGAGGCGGGGGCGTCGAAAATCACCTCGGCCAAGAGCGACAGGCTCATCACCGTCGCCGGACCGACCCCCTGCGTCCCCAAGAGCTGCTCGAACGAATTGGGATGCGTCTCGTGGGCCGTGATCAGAATGCGGCGGAGGTGCCGGCGATTGACGTCCTTGGGAAGAAGGCGGTGATTTTTGGGTGCAAACAGAGTCGGCCCCTCTGTGTAGCGCTCGATCTGCTCGCAGACCCAGTCGGGATTTTCCCGCACGATCGTCGCGCTCGCGGACCGATTCTCTCCCGCGTCGCCAGCCACCATGTTGAGCAAGGTCAATTGCTGCGGCGGCAGAGTCGCCGGGCCACATCCGACTCTCAGGCGACAGGTCGCTGATTGCCCCGCGGGGTTCGCAGACAAAATCGTCGACCCGCTCGCCCAGCCAGTGGTAGCGGCGGGCCTGCTTTTGTTCGCCGTTGAGCCCTTGCTGGACGACGCACCACTGCCCATCGCGAGTGAAAAGGAACACGTGGTGATAAAGCTGAAAGCCGTCCTGGACGGCGGCCGAGTCGACTTTCGCGCTCATCCGCGACGCGTAGACCAGTCGGTCACCGCCGTCGATGCCGAAACGATCCGAGGCCGCGGCAATCTCGTCGGGCGTGCGGCGGCTCGTGCCCCCCTTCCCGCCGGCGATGCAGATCCCCAAATCGGGGCCAAACAGCTTGAACGCCTCTTTGAGCGCGCCGCAGGTGACGGTCGTCACGCCCGAGCTGTGCCAGTCGAAGCCGAGCACGCAGCCGAACGCCTGAAACCACCAGGGGTCCGACAGTCGCCGCAGCATCTCGGCGGGGCCGAACTCGTCGACGATGGCCATCGTCACCGCGCCGGCCAACCGCGTCATCCGCCGAAAAAGCCACGGCGGAGCTTTGCCGCCATGCAACGGCAGATTCGCGAGCCGGCGCTTCATGGCCGGAGTATAGGAGCGTTTTGGACTGGCGGACAAGATGGCAAAACGGTCTACTCTGCGCCCGATGATCTGGGTCCACAATTACGATCCGCTGGGCAACATCTTTCTCTCCGCGCTCGTGGCCGCCGTGCCGGTCATCGTGCTCCTGGGGCTGCTCGGCTTCTTTCACGCGCGGGCCTACGTCGCCGCTTTGTGCGGCCTGGCTTCGGCGATGGCCTTGGCGATCACTGTTTTCGGCATGCCGGCGAAATTGGCCGTGGCGGCGGCCGGGTATGGCGTCGCCTTCGGTCTGCTACCGATCGGCTGGATCGTGCTCAACGCGATTTTCATCTTCGACATCACGGTGCACACGGCCCGCTTCGAGATCGTCAAACAGCAGATCGCCGCCCTCTCCACCGATCGCCGCATCCAGGCCCTATTGATCGCCTTCTGCTTCGGAGCGTTTATCGAAGGAGCGGCTGGCTTCGGCACGCCGGTCGCCATTTCGGCCGCGCTGTTGGTCGCCCTCGGGTTCAAGCCGTTGCACGCGGCCGGGCTGTCGCTCCTGGGGAACACGGCACCGGTGGCGTACGGCGGGCTGGGTGCTCCGCTGATTGCCCTCTCGCGAGTCACTGGGCTCGACCTCCATACGCTGAGCGCGATGGTCGGCCGCCAGCTTCCCTTCTTTTCGTTGATTGTTCCCTTCTGGCTCGTGATCGTGCTGGCGGGCTGGCGGAGAACACTCGAGGTTTGGCCCGCTTGCCTGGTTGCCGGCGGCAGTTTCGCCGTCGGCCAATTCTTGATGAGCAACTATCACGGTCCGTGGCTCGTCGACATCGTGGCGGCCATCGTTTCGATACTCGCTTTAGTGACGCTGTTGCGGTTCTGGCAGCCACGAACCTCGTGGCAATTCGCGGACGAGGAGCCGGTCGTCGTTTCGCATCCCTCGCGTCGCGAATCCCTCGTCGCCTGGATGCCGTGGGTGTTGTTGTGCGTCTTCGTCTTTCTCTGGGGCTTGCCGGTGGTGAAGAAGGGGCTCGACCGGATCGGTACGCGGCCGATTCCGGTCCCCTATCTCGACGAACGCGTTGTCCGCGTGCCTCCCGTTGTGCCGGTTCCAAAGGCGGAAGAAGCCGTCTTTCAGCTCACGGCGCTGTCGGCGACGGGGACCGCCCTACTCTTTGCGGGGATCGTCGGGGGACTGTGCCTCGGGGTCTCTCCCGTCAACCTCGTCCGCATTTACGGGCGGACGCTAAGGCGCGTGCGCACGTCCCTCTTGACCATCGCGGCCATGCTGGCCCTCGGGATGACGTCGCGCTACGGCGGCATGGACACCACGATGGGACTTGCGCTCGCGCACAGCGGCGTTTTGTTTCCCTTCTTTTCGCCGCTCCTGGGCTGGCTCGGCGTGGCGCTCACGGGAAGCGACACGGCTTCCAATGTTCTGTTCGGCAACCTGCAGAGCGTGGCGGCCGGCCGAATCGGCGTCTCGCCGATATTGACGGCGGCCGCCAACAGCTCGGGCGGCGTGATGGGCAAGATGATCGACGCCCAGAGCATCGTCGTCGCCAGCGTGGCCACGAGTACGACCGAATCGGACGGCGACCCACAATCGCGCCTCGACGCGGTCAGCCCGGCCGACGTCCTGCGATATATCTTCCTCCACAGCCTGGGCCTGGCCATCCTCGTCGGCCTGCTCGTGCTACTCCAGGCCTATGTCTTCCCGGGCATGGTGCCATAACCCCGGTCATTTTGTAGGGCACTCAGTCTGTCCGGCACTCCACGCGTACCGTCCCGGCTTGTGTCCGAACCGTCGGCGGCACCTGACCAACAAGGCTGAGTCTCGTTCATGCAGTACTTCAGCTTCAGTTGCGAGTAACCGAGCGTCCGGTGTCAGCGCCAAGGTTGAAGGCAACTAGGCGACTTGAACAGCCGTCGATTGGCCCGGGGGGCCGCCATTGCCTAGAATGGCAAGGTTGTCGCATTTGGGCACCCCGCGCCGCTCGTGCGGGCCACGAAACTGGCTGGGCTCAATCGGACTATGATCGCAGAGACCCCGACCGACGTTGGCAGCTACTTCATTGCCAATTACCCCCCGTTTTCGCTCTGGGAGCCAAGCCACGTTCCCGAAATTCGCCGAGCGCTGACGAGCAAGCCCGATCGCTCGGTCACGATGGGACTGTACATTCACATCCCATTCTGTCGGAAGCGCTGCAAGTTCTGTTACTTCCGCGTCTACACCAACCAGAACGCGCAGGCCATCGAAAATTACGTCCAAGCGCTCGAGCATGAGTTTGAGCTCTTGAGCCAGCAGCCGGGAGTGCAGGGGCGCACGCTGCGGTTTGCCTACTTCGGCGGCGGCACGCCCTCCTACCTCAGCTCGAAGCAGCTCCGCTCGCTGCACGACCGCTTGAGCGAATATCTCTCCTGGGAGACGGCCGAAGAGGTCACCTTCGAGTGTGAGCCGGGCACGCTCAGCCTGGAGAAGGTGAAGACGCTCAAAGACATCGGCGTGACTCGCGTATCGCTGGGGGTCGAGAACTTCAACGACGAAATTCTGGAAACTAACGGCCGGGCCCATTTGTCGCCCGAAATTTTCCGCGCCTACGACTGGCTGCAGCAGGTCGGCTTTCCGCAGATCAACGTCGACTTGATTTCCGGGATGATCGGCGAGTCGGACGACAACTGGGCCGACTGCATCGAGAAGGTCAAACAGCTCGAGCCCGACAACATCACGATCTATCAGATGGAGCTGCCGCACAACACGCTCATCTCGCGCGAGATCAAGGAGCTGGGAGTCACCTCGCCGATCGCCGGTTGGGCGATCAAGCGCCGCTGGGTCAGCGAGGCAATGGATGCTCTTTTGTCCGCGGGCTACAACATTTCGAGCGGCAACGAGCTGGTGCGGAGCCTTGACACGGACCACTTCGTCTATCGCGACCACTTGTTCCGCGGCAGCGACATTCTGGCCACGGGCGTGTCCTCGTTCGGTCACTTCCAGGGCGTGCACTACCAGAACTACGATCAGCTCGAGCAGTACATCCAGACGGTGGCCGCCAACGAACTGCCGATTCACCGCGCGCTGGTGCCGACGAAGCACCAGGAGCTGGTTCGCGAAGTGGTGCTGCAGCTCAAGGAGGGGCGGATTTCGGCCCGACCATTCCGGGCGAAATTCGGCGTCGACATTTTGAAGGAGTTCGCCGCTCCGCTGCGCAACCAGGAAGCCGCCGGTTATCTGTCGGTCGAAGGGGACGAAGTCCGGCTGACGCGTCGCGGCCTGTTGCAGGTCGACACGCTGTTGCCGGAGTATTTTGAAGAGGAGCATCGCGCGATCCGCTACACCTAACCGGGAGCGAGCGACCGTGGGGATGCCTGCCGGCCGCGGCCTCGCCCCGCCGACCTCGTCCGTCCCCCTCCGCTGCAGGAAACCGTGAACCCGCACGTCGAGCTTCAATCGCTGTTGGATGTCTTTCCGGAACGGGAGCCGATGCTCGCGGACGCCGAGCACGTCGCCTCCGAAATGCTGCCCGAGCCGTATCGACGGATGCTCGCGCACAACCATCACATGACCGTCACGATGGAGTCGTACCACAACTGTCGGGTCGACGTGCGGATTCTCGATCGACGGTTGGACGGAGACTTCTACAGCCGCAAGATCGTGCTGCTCAAGTCGGGGACCGACCGCGTCGTGCAGTTCGGTATCGTGCGGTTCGACCTGAGCTACGTGACGCCCGTCGTGCGGGAGGAGATTCTCGCCGGTCAGAAGCCGCTTGGGCGTGTACTAATCGATCACAACGTGCTGCGTCACATCGACCTGGGGGCCGTGTTGCGGCTCGAGGCCGGACCCGCGCTCGCTGGACCTCTGCAAATGCCGGTGGGAGGCACGACCTACGGCCGGCTCGCCACGATCTTTTGCAACCGCCACGCCGCCGTCGATCTGCTCGAAGTGACAGCACCCCTGACCTGACGAAACGCTCGCACGCCGACGCCACAAGCCGCATGGACTCCGAAAAACAACCACGCTTCGTGACGAACCGCCGGGTCGAATTCGTCGACACGGACATGGCGGGCATCGTCCACTTCACGAATTTCTTCCGCTACATGGAGCAGGCGGAGGCCGAGTTCTTCCGCAGCTACGGAAAGGTGCTGGCTGAGCGGCCGGATACCAGCGGCACCGCCGAGGGCTGGCCGAGGGTCTCGACGTCGTGCTCGTTCAAGTCGCCCGCCTATCACAACGACGTGCTGGAAATCCGCATCTACATTCGTCGCCGCGGATTTAAATCGCTGACGTTAGGGTACGAGTTCTTTCGCGGGGCGACGCTGATCGTCGTCGGCCAGATCAAGACGGCCTACTGTCGCTTCACCGTGGGCAAGCCGATCGAATCGCTGGAAATTCCCCACGAATTCGACGAGATGCTGGGGCCGTACGACGCGGCCCAGGAACAGCCAGTCCCCGGCGACGCCGATCCATAAAGTTGGCGGGGCGGATTTGGTACAACTACGCCAGGCGCGCACGGTCGCGCGGCCGAATGCTGTCGGTCGTCTACTGAGAGTCATCATCATGCAGCAGGAGGGGGGCGATCTCGCGATCGCGGGTCTCACCAAAGAATTCGTCTCGGAGGCGGGCCGTCTCTCGATTCTGAACGGCGTCGACCTCGCGCTGCGTCGCGGCGAGGCGCTCGCCGTGACGGGGCCGTCCGGCTCGGGCAAGAGTACGCTCTTGCACATTCTGGGCGCGCTCGACCGGCCCACGGCGGGCAGCGTGCGGCTGTTGGGCGACGATCCTTTCGCCCGCAGCGATGCTCAGCTGGCCGGTTTTCGCAACGCCAAGATCGGCTTTATTTTCCAGGATCATCATCTGTTGCCGCAGTGTGACGTGCTCGAAAACGTGCTGATCCCGGCGCTTGCCGGCAAAGGAGCGGGCGTGCCCGAAACGCAGCGGGCGATGCAGCTGCTCGAACGCGTCGGCCTCAAACAGCGGATCGCGCATCGGCCGGCGCAGCTCTCCGGCGGCGAGCGCCAGCGCGTGGCCGTCTGCCGGGCCCTGATCAATGAGCCCGTCCTGCTCTTGGCCGATGAGCCGACGGGTAACCTCGATCGGGCCAATGCCGAGGCTGTCGGCGATCTGCTGCTCGAGTTGAACCGCGGGCATCAAACGCTGCTCGTCTGCGTCACGCACAGCAGCGAGCTGGCCGCGCGATTTCCCCGGCGTGCCGAACTCGTCGACGGCCGACTGGTCGACCGTTAACACACGACCACACGATGACCCAGTTCCGCCTGCTCGTCCGCAACCTGCTCTATCACGCCCGCACCAACGCGGCCGTGGTGCTGGGCGTCGTTGCGGCGACCGCGGTAATTACCGGGGCGCTGATCGTCGGCGATTCGGTACGCGGCAGCCTGCGAGAAATGAGCCTCGAGCGGCTGCAGAAGATCGACCACGTGCTGATCACGCCGCGCTTCGTGCACGAAGACCTGGCCGGCGAACTGGCCGCCAGCCCGAAATTCAAAGAGCGGTTCGAGACGGCCGCCCCCGCCTTGATGCTCGAGCGCGACCTTCGTGGCCGAGCGCAAGGGAGTGTCCCGCCGCGCGGGGGGCGTGCAGATCCTCGGCGGAGACTCGCGGCTCTGGCAGTTGATCAACCTCCATCCCGCCGACTTCACCGGCAACGAGACGGTGATCAACGCCCGGCTGGCCGAGCGGCTTGGCGTGCACACTGGCGACGACGTCAGCATGTTCATCGAGATTCCGTCGGCCATTCCCCGCGAATCGCTCCTGGGGAAGCGCGACGCGGACTCCCGGGAGGTCCAGCTCAGAATCAAGGCCGTGGTTCCGGACGATGCGGGCGCGGCGCGGCTCACGCTCAACCCGACGCAGCAATTGCCGCTCAATGCGTTTGTCTCACTGGCCACCCTGCAACAAAGCGTCGAACTGGCCCGCGTCGAACGCTCGCGACGTAATCCCGAGGGAAGCCCGGCCCAGATCAACGCGCTCTTCGTCTCGGCCAAAGCACCGGCCGATCAGACTGGCGCCACCGCACCCGAGGCGGCCCGCGCGCTCAGCGACGAGCTGGCAGCCCTTTTGGTCCCGGCCGACCTTGGCTTGCGGCTCGCGCTCGACACGGCCCACGGCTACGTCTCGGTCGAATCGCAGCAGCAAATTCTCGACAGCGCCGTCGCCACGGCCGCCACAGAGAGCGCGAAGAAGCTGGGCCTCAGCACCTCGACCGTGCTCGACTATCTCGCCAACGAGCTGACGAACGCCAAGGATCCGAAAAAGTTCTCAATGTATTCCGTCGTCGCCGGCCTCGACCCGGTGGCGACGACGAGTCCGCCTTTCGGCCCCTTCGTGTGGGTCTCGCCCGCGCCGACCCATCCGCTGGCCGCCGACGAGATCGTGCTTAACGACTGGATCGCCCAGGATCTCAACGCCAAGCCGAACGACCAGGTCCACCTGCGGTATCACCTCATCGGCTCGCACGGCGAACTGCCCGAAGTCGAAAAGACCTTTCGCGTCGCTGGCATCTTAAGGCTCACCGGTCCCGCGGCCGACCCTGGCCTGGTCCCGGTTGTGAAGGGCATCACCGACGCCAAGACCATCAACGATTGGAAGCAGCCTTTCCCCATGCATCTCGATCGCGTCACACACCGCGACGATGAGTATTGGGACGAGCATCGGGCGACACCCAAGTCGTTCGTCGCGCTCGACACGGCCCAAAAGCTCTGGGGCAACCGCTTCGGTTCGCTGACCTCGGTCCGCGTCGCGCCGAAAGTCGGCCAGTCGCTGGAGCAGACGGCGGCCGACATGCGGCGGGAAATGTTGGCCGCGCTCAAACCGGAGCAGACGCACCTGCAGTTTCAGCCGGTGAAATACACGGGCGTGGTGGCGGCGGCCGGCTCGAACGACTTCAGCGAGCTGTTTCTCGGTTTCAGCTTCTTTCTGATCCTGGCCGCGACCTTCTTGATCGGGCTGATCTTTCGTTTGGGAATCGAGCGCCGCGGCACGTCGATTGGCCTGCTGGCCGCCGTCGGGTTTAAGCCCCGCCGGCTGCGCTGGCTGTTCCTGGAAGAGGGACTCTTGCTCGTGGCGATCGGCGGGTTGTTGGGGACGGCGCTGGCCGTCGGCTTTGCGGAGGTGATGGTCTACGGCCTAACCCACTGGTGGAACGAGGCGGTCGGCACGCAGGCGCTGGCGGTCTATATCGTCCCGACGACGCTGGCCATGGGATTCGTCGCGTCTGTGATTGTTGCTACGCTGGCTGTCCTCTGGGGCTTGCGTCAGCTCAGAGCGCTCAGCCCGCGGGAACTGTTGGCCGGCGCGACCGAGCCGGCCGTTTCCGCCGCCACACAGCGCCGCCGCAGCCGCCGTTCGCTGGCGATCGGCACGGGCCTCTTGATCTTTGCGGGGCTCCTATTGATCGGCGTGATGGCGGGCCGCTTGCAGGGCGAAGCTTTCGAGGGGCTCAGCTGGGGAGTCGTGCTGTTCTTTCTCGACGGCATGATCGTACTCGTCGGCGGCGTGATGCTGATCGCCGGATTACTCGATGGCGAGCATTCGGCCGCCGTGCGCGGCCGCGGGATGAGCGGTCTGGCGCGGCTCGGCGTGCGCAACACGGCCCGGCAGCGGCAGCGGAGCACGGCGTCCGTCGCGCTGATCGCGGCCGCCACCTTTGTGATCGTGGCCGTCGCCGCGGGCCGCCGCAATCCGGCCGTCGAGCAGCCCGACAAGAATTCGGGCAACGGCGGATTCCGCCTGGTCGCCGAGAGCACCGAGCCGATTTTGCCTGACCTCAACACGCCGGCCGGCCGCGACACGTTGGGCATGAAATTCAAGCCGATCTCGCCCGACGAAACCTTGATCAAGGAGGCACGTTTCTTCGCCTTCCGCGTCAAGCCGGGGGAAAACGCCAGCTGTCTTAACATCTATCAAACGCGGCTCCCGACCGTGCTCGGCGTGCCGCCGTCGTTCATCGAGCGGGGGGGCTTCCGCTTCATCGGCGCGAGCGAGGCCAATCCCTGGACGCTGCTCGACAAGACCGATCCCGACGGCACGATCCCCGTCATCGGCGACGCCAACACGCTGCAATACAGTCTGCACAAAGAGGTGGGCAGCACGATTGCCATTCCGGACGACGAACATCCGCAGCACACGCTCAAGATCGTCGGCATGCTCGACGGCAGCCTGTTCCAGGGCGTGCTGTTGATGTCGGAAGACAATTTCAAGAAGGCGTACCCGACCGTCGAGGGTTATCGTTATTTCCTGGTTGAGTCTCCCGGATCGGCCGCGCAGGCCGACCATCTGTCCGACGTGCTCGAGACGCAACTGACGTCCTTCGGTTTCGATGCCGAACGGGTCTCCGACCGCCTGGCGAATTTCCTCGCGGTGCAGAACACGTACTTGTCGACGTTCCAGACGTTGGGCGGCCTGGGGCTTTTGCTCGGGACGCTGGGGCTGGCCACCGTGATGGTGCGAAACGTGCTCGAGCGTCGCCCGGAGCTGGCTTTGCTCAACGCGCTCGGCCTGCGACCGTCGGGCCTGGCGTGGCTAGTGCTGGTCGAGACGGCAGTGCTCTTGGTGTGCGGCCTGGCCATCGGATCGATCGCGGCTCTCGTTGCCATGCTGCCACACCTGGCCAGTACGGGTGCGGATGTTCCCTGGGCCTCGCTCGCACTCATCCTGGCGATCGTCTTTTTAGTCGGAATGCTGGCGGCCCTGTTGGCCTCGATCGAGGCGGCCCGCACACGCATTGTGGAGGCCCTGCGGTCGGAATGAGCGAGGGCCCGCGGCCTAAATTGCAACCCTCTTCGCCCACCGACTAGAATTGAACACATTCGATTCGGGTCAATCTCACGGAGACGATTTCAATGCAGAAGTTGCTGGTGGTGTTGTTGTTCGTGCTCGGCGCCGCGTTGTCGTGGGGCGTTTATGTCCCCTTGGTGCACCGTGCGGCCATGCAGCTTCAAAGCAACCTCCGTGCGTTCTTGTTTGTCGGCGTGGCCTATTTTCTCGTGGCTGTCGTGCTGCCGCTGGTCATGATCCTGGTGCTGAACTGGGATCCGACGGCCAAGGCCGCGCCCAACTTTAGCGGCACTGCGGTCACGTGGGGCATCATCGCCGGCCTGGCCGGTGCCGTCGGCGCCTTGTGCGTGATCTTCGCCGTGACGAATGCTGGCCGGGGCGGCGCGATCTACGTTGCACCGCTGGTGTTTGCCGGTGCTCCCATCGTCAACACGTTCGCCACGCTCTACTACTTCGCTCCCACGAAGACGGCGCCGGACTGGCGGTTCCTTAGCGGCATCGCGCTGGCGGCCGTGGGGGCCGCGATGGTGATGATCTTCAAGCCGGTCGACGAGGCCCACGCGGCTCCCGCTCCGTCGGCCGCGGTGGCCCCGGCCCAAGCTGGGGCGCCGGCCGAAGTTTCGGCTCACTAACCGCCGCCGGCTCGCCTTTGCGATTCAGGGCGTTGTCTGCCACTCAATCTTGGCCGTCTTGCGGGCCTGTGCGGCGAACTCTTCCCACAGGTTCCGCGACATGCGGGCGATCATGCTCGCGCGAACGTCTTCGAGATTCAAATTCCCGGGCCGCACCTTGGTGACTGTGTAGAGGTGCAGCCCGAACTTCGTGCGGAACGGGGCGCTCACTTCGCCCGGCTTGAGACGGAAGACGACCTTGCAGATCTCCGGCGGCATCTTGCCGCGGAAGGCGAACCAGCCCACGTCGCCGCCGTCGGCCGCGCTCGGCGCTTGCGAGTCGCGCCGGGCCACGTCGGCGAAGCTGATTTTCCCCGCCACGATCTCCGCGCGCAGTCGGTCGAGCTTCTCACGCGCCGCTTGCACTTGGGCAGCGTCGGTCGATTCGGGGAGCTTCAGAAAAATCTGGCTCGCGCGGACTTCGCTGCCGTCGAATTCGCTTTTATGACGTTCGAACTCGTCGCGAATGGTCTGCTGCGTCAGCACGCGGCCCAGGTGAACCTGCCACGCCATCGGCAGCGACAGCTCGCGGCGTAACAGCGAGTCGAGCAAGCGCGAATTTGACACGAGCTTGTCCGGATCGCGATTCTCCCGCTTGAGTTGTTCCTTCGCGGCTTTGACGGCGGCCGCCAGCCGCTCGGGATCGACTTCGGCCCGCCGGTCGGCCAGGAACTGCCGCAACAGCTCATTTTCGATCAGTTGCTCGAGATCGGCCTTCCGCGATTCGGCCGTCCCTTCGGCGGGCAGCCGGTGCAGGAATCGATAGATGGCTAGCTGATTCTCGGTGATCGGCTTGCCGTTAACAGTCACCAGCACGGCCGACGGATCGCGCCGGGCGCGCCCGAGGCGGGAGGCGCCGCACAAACCGGCGCGGCGAGGATGGCCCAGGTGCAGAGCGGCCAGAACCATCGGGTCAAGAGGCTCAGTGAGATCCGAGTTCGCGACGGCATTCGTGGACACGTTCCTTCTTGCGTCCGCGGTTAGCGCGTCAAGTTTGCCGCGCGGACGACGGGCATGTATTGCTCGTGCGACCAGGCTTGGGCCGCGTGCAGCTTCAACATCAAGCGGGCGGAGGCAATTCGCACGTGCTGGTCCATCCGCCGCTCGATCTGAACCGTCGCCTTCCGCAGCGCCAGTCGCGCGTGATGCAATTGCTTCTGCCGGGCGCGGAACGCCATCAGGGCGTAAAACAGCGTGCCAATGAGGCCGGCAAACAGCGCGCTGCGTTCCATCATCGGCGAGCAGACGTGTGCGGCCGTCGTCCCCAACAAGTATCCGCTGAGGACCAAGATCGTGCTTCGCGCCGCTGCCGACGGGTGCAGGTGGGCCGGCCGCTGTGACCAATGATGGTTGAGGGCCGGATAATTGACGGCGTGGTTATTGAGTTGGCGGGACATGCCCAGGGCTCCGCAAGCGGTCGGACAACAAGCGAAACAGTCGGCCTGGCGACGACACCTGAGCCGGGGGCGTCGAGCCCCTGGAGACTCCTCGCAGATGCACAGGCCGCCGGACGACCGACAGTCACCCGGAAGCCTAGCGCACACTTGGCACGTTGTCAAAAGGCAACACGCCCTAAATCGCGACCCAACTTCCCCTTCGCGACGAACCTGCCATCGTAAGTCGCGCTTCGCGGTCACCGTGCGGGCAGCACAATCACTGCCGACCACACAACCGTTGCCCGCGCTGCGTTTGACGACGATACTTGCAAAGGGGACGTTCGCTCGTCGGTGATGTTTACTCGTACGGTGCCACTCGGGAGTCGCTCTTTGAAGATTGCCCTGGCCCAGCTCAACCCGATCGTCGGCGACCTGCACGGCAACTGCGAGTTGGTCCGTGCCGCGGCTGACGACGCGCTCCGCGCGGGGGCCGACCTGCTCGTCACCTCTGAATTGCTCGTGAGCGGCTACCCCCCCAAAGATTTGCTGTTGCGGGAAGGGTTCGTCGCGGCCTGCGACCGGGCGATCGACGAGCTGGCCGCCCGCCTGCCGCACGGACTGACTGTAATCGTCGGGCACCCCAGCCATCGCGAAGTTCCCGGCCGCGGCATCGCCAACGCGGCCAGCGTGCTCGAGCACGGGCGAGTCGCGGCGACCGTCCACAAAATGCTCCTGCCCAATTACGACGTCTTCGACGAGCAGCGTTATTTTCGGCCCGCCGATCGGGTCGCGCCGGTGCGGATCGCCGGGCGGCGATTCGGGCTGCACATCTGCGAAGACGCCTGGTGGGGAGATGAATCGACCAGCTACCACATCCCGCCGCACCCGCTGCCCGATCCGGTGGCGCTCCTGGCGGAGGCCGGCGTCGACGCGTTCATCAACGTTTCGGCCAGCCCGTTCGAGCTGTCGAAACCCGCGCGGCGGCTCGAGTTGATCAAGCGACACGTCGGGCGGCATCGCCGGCCCTTTCTGTTCGTCAACCAGGTCGGAGGCAACGACGATCTCGTCTTCGACGGTCACAGTCTGGTGCTGAACGCCGCCGGCGAATGCGCGCTCTCCCTGAAGGGCTTCGATAGCGAGCTGGCGTTCTGCGACCTCGACCGTTTGCCCGTGGTGCCGGCGCCGCAGCCGTCGCGCCCTGCCTTGCTCTTGGACGCGCTCGTGCTGGGCCTGCGCGACTATATGCGAAAGAGCGGCTTTCGCAACTGTGTGCTGGGAGTTTCCGGCGGGATCGACAGTGCGCTCGCCTGTTATATCGCGGCCCGCGCGGTCGGTCCCGAGCATGTTCACGCGCTCCTCATGCCCAGCCGCTACAGTAGCGAACACAGCGTGAACGACGCGCGGCACCTCGCCGCCAACCTGGGCATCGATGCCGAGGTGATTCCGATCGACGCCATTCATCGGGCTTACGAAGGGACGGCCGTCGTCGGCGCCGACCTGGCGAGCCAGCCGGGGGGACTCGCCGACCAGAACATCCAGGCCCGCATCCGCGGCGCTCTGGTCATGATCCGCAGCAACCGCTACGGCTGGCTGGCGCTCGCCACCGGCAACAAGAGCGAGCTGGCCGTCGGTTATTGCACGCTCTATGGCGACATGGCGGGCGGATTTGCGGTTCTGTGCGACGTCTTCAAGCGCGATGTTTACGCCGTCGCACGCTACATCAACGAAACGCTCGAAAAACGTGAAGTGATCCCGGCCAGCACCCTCGACAAAGCGCCGAGCGCCGAGCTGGCTCCGCACCAGTTCGATCAGGACACGCTCCCCCCCTACGATGTGCTTGACGCCATTCTCGAAGGTCTGATCGAGCGAGAACTTTCGGTGTCGGCACTCTCCAAGCAATTCCCGCCCGACACGGTCCGCTGGGTGGCTCGCCAGCTCGACCGCAACGAATTCAAACGCCGCCAAATGCCGCCGGGCATCAAACTTTCGCAACGCGCGTTCGGCAGCGGCCGCCGCATGCCGATGGCGGCGAAGATCGACTTCACCTAGTCGCCCGACGAATCGGCGGGTCATCTTCGCAGGGTTTGAAACGGCCCTAAATCCAAGGCCCATTGAACGCCTCGTCGCCGGCAAATGTGCACCGCTGCACAAATAGACTCAATTCGCGTTGCAGCAATGTCATCCCCAGCCTGCCCGCCGCCGATCGGAAATGTAAACGAGAATTCGCAATTGACATCGGCGGCTGCTTATTGGACGATCCGCCCCTCACCGATCACTCAATTCGGCTCAGCGAAGTCGAAGTTGCGTTCGCCGCGAGCAACGCCATTTCACGGCTAGCCAGCCAACACTGCTGCAAGATGCGGCAAATCGGAGACCGATGAGCGTCCATCCGACCGCGATTATCGACTCCTTGGCGACCATCGATTCCACGGTGACCGTAGGACCTTATGCGGTGATTGATGGCCCGGTTCGGATCGGGCCCGAGTGCCGGATCGGGGCGGCCGCCATCATTCTGGGCCACACCGAGATCGGCGCCGGCTGCCAGATTCATTCGCATGCCGTCATTGGCGACCTTCCCCAAGATCGAGCGTATGAGGGCGGCCCCAGCTTTTGCCGGTTGGGCGAAAACTGCTCTGTGCGGGAAGGGGTCACCATCCATCGCGGTTCCTCGGCCGATACGGCGACCGTGATCGGCGACAACTGCTTGCTGATGACCAACTCTCACGTCGGCCACAACTGCGAGATTGGAAGCGGGACGGTCCTGGTGAGTGGAGCACTGCTTGCCGGTTACGTGCAGGTCGGAGCCCGCGCGACGATTTCGGGCAATGCCGCCATCCACCAGTTCGTGCGGATCGGCGAGTTGTCGATGGTGAGCGGACTGGGGAAGATCGTCCAGGACGTGCCCCCGTTCTTTATGACCGATCGCGAGGGGGCGATCGTCGGCGAGAACCGCGTCGGCCTGATGCGGGCCGGAATGACGGCACTCGAACGACAGGAAATCAAGGCGGCCTTCCGCGCGATTTACCGCTGCGGGATGAGTCACCAGGCGGCCATCGAGCACCTGACCGGCTACATCTCGAGCGACGCGGGCCTCCGCTTGCTGGCCTTCCTCAGCGAAAAATCGACGCGCGGCCTCTCCCGCGACGCGTATCGCCTCAAACGGGCAGCCTGAGCGGACGGTACTGGTCCGTCTACCGCTACCTGACTAACAGGTATGGGTGCCATGCCCACGGCTCGGCGTGGGCATGTTTTCCGCTGCGAATCGCGCATGCCCACCGAAACCGGTGGGCATGGCACCCGACATTGACCGGTAGACGCACCAGTACCGGTTCGGTTGAACGGCGATCCCGTCCCGGCATTCGAGTCCCGTCCCGCGCTCTTCTCCCGACAGGTCGAGGCAAGGGCCAAATTCCCCGGGATACGCTCGGTGAAACAACGCGTCCCGTCCCGAGGTTAGTCCAAAGTCCCGCGATCCAAAGCCAAAGTCAGGATTGCGAGCCGGTGATTTTCGACCTTGGACCTTGGACTTTGGGCCCTGGACCAAAACGAGTGTCCGTCTCTCGACCCACCGGCCAATCTCTTTCCTCTCGACTTCCGTTTCCGTCTCCGCAATCTTCTGAGTGACGGGCCGGTTTCTCCGAGCTTTTCTCGGTGAAACAACGAGTCCCGTCCCGGTCCCGTGTCGCGTCTCCGGTCTTTTCCGCTTCGCCCGACCAACCGGTCCCGTACATCCCGGGAGGTGTCCGGACCGGGCTTTTGCCCGTCTGCGCTCGGTAAATCAACGAGTCCCGTCCCAGTCTGCGTTCACTCCTCGCCCCTGGCGGGAGAGCGGCTGTGTTTCTTTTCAAGGGTTAAGTGGTTGAGATTGCAGGGTTCCAGTGCGTTTTGTTTTTGACCATGGTGTTGAGGATCACCAGCAGCTTGCGCATGCAGGCGGTGATGATGACCTTGGGCTTTTTGCCGAGGGCTTTCAGGCGATCCGAGAAGGCTCTGATGATTGGGTTGGAGCGTCGTGCGCTGAGCGTCGCCATGTACAGGCAACAGCGCACCGAACTTCGGCCGCCGCGGATCGCGCGGCGGCCTCGGAACTCGCCGCTGTCGCGATTGAAGGGGGCCAGGCCGATCAGTGCGGAGATTTTTCGTCGACTGAGCTGTCCCAACTCGGGGACCTCGGCGATCAGAGTGGCACCCGTGCCTGGTCCAACCCCCGGCGTGCTTTGAACAATCTCGAGCTTCTGCTTCCACTCGTCGTCCGATTGGACCAGTGCGGCGATTCGCTTCTCGAAGCGTCGGATCTGCTTGTTGAGCGCATCGACGCTCTCCTGAAGGCTCTTTTTAACGAACTTGCTGGCGACGTTTTCCTTGCGGTTCATTTCTGCGGTTCGCAGCTCGACGAGCTGTCGACGTCGGACGACGAGATCTTGCAGTTCGAGCTGTTTTTCCGGGATTTTGGTCTGGGTGCGCGGCACGACGGCCTGCCCGAAGCGTGCCAACACGACCGCGTCGATGCGATCGGTCTCTGGCGAGAATTCCGCAGGCTTTGGCGAAGTCGCGGACTTGCCGTGGGTTGACGACCGCAACCTGATGGCCCGCGTCGATCAGTTCGGCGACGAGCGCACGCTCGTAACCGCCGGTGGCTTCCACGACGATCAAACACTCTCCGGGAGCAGGAAGCTTCTCTCGGAGTTGCCCTCGGCCCTTGGAATCGTTTGGCTGCTTGAGCGACGTTCGCTCCGGCAGCACGTGCACGTCGAGGGTCCGTTTGGCGATGTCGATACCGACGACCGATTTGAAGGCGACGTCCATGACGATGTCCCGTCCTTGCGAATGCGAGCTCGAGCGGCGACTGGCGCCCCGACGGCTCTGACGGCTGTTCGGGCTGATCTCATGAGACCGGCGGCGATCCAGCTCTCCCACGGTCTTCTTGGACCTGAGGGCGGACGATCTACCGCCGGCCGCCGTGGCAAACCTTGCTCCGCTACGCTTCGCAAGCTTTCCCACGGCTGTCCCCATCAAATGCGCAGATTGACCTTTTTTCAACATACAAGGGGCCGGGGGTGAGGGGGCAACGGCGAGGTGTCCGTCACCGTCCAAGTGAGCTCTAACCCACCCGGTCTTCTTTGATCCGCGAAGTGTCCGGACCGGATATTTCTCGGTCTGCGCTCGGTAAATCATCGTGTCCCGTCCCACAAGTCCCGACCGGTTTTGGCCGCTCCCGGTCCAACTCCCGCCACCTAGGAATGTGACCGGACCGGACTTCATGACGCGTCCCCAATCGATCCCGTCCCATAGTCGCCGGGGTCGACGTCAGGAACCAAAACCGTCGACGCACAATCGGCACGCTCGCTGGACGGATCCCGAGCGGTCCCGACAGAGGCGTCTCAATCGAGCCTACCGCGCCGAACGCGATTCGCGAACCCCGCGTTTCTACGCGCTCATAAATGAGACGGGGTGTTTCCGGTCCCTGGAAAGACGGCCTCCCGAGGCACGCCGGCCGGCGTTGAACGGTTTTGCGTCGCGGCGCGGACGGCATGGCAGGTTGGCGGGCAGCTATCGGCACGCAAGTGTATGCCTCAACGCATCAGCGCCGATTGATGCACGCATATGCGCGTCGCGAAGCCAGTTGGCAATTCGGAATCGCGCGGTCCGCATCGCGGAAGCCCCCAGACTTTCAAGAGCGGAACCGGCGATCGGCGGTGGCTTTGGCGGCGTCAGAGCCAAATAGCAGCCCACGGCCGGATCTCTGCGCACCATTCAGCTGGAGTGATGATCTTGAGCGGCAGACTCGCCAGGTGCTGGCGATGCTTGAGGATTGT
Source organism: uncultured Planctomycetaceae bacterium (assembly GCA_963800135.1). Lineage (GTDB taxonomy): Bacteria > Planctomycetota > Planctomycetia > Planctomycetales > Planctomycetaceae > DASPSM01. The sequence goes on from CAWCZR010000010.1 coordinate 254,637, forward strand.
CGACCAATCTCGTGTGCAAAATGCGTCACAGCGGTAGGCAACCGCGTCACAAATTAGAACTCGATCCGACACATCCGGAAGCGAGTCCAAAACTCCGGATGACAGCAACTCTAATCTCTGCTCCTCAGCTTCCGCGAAGCTCGGAAGATCCGACGCACCATGTAGGAACTCACGCCAGTAATGCCATATCTCGAAGAGCCAACTCTCTAACTGGAAGGCGCGAGTAGGATCGCTGGTCGCGGTGACCTCACGGTACGTCACGGGCGAAATGGCAAACTGCCAAAATGCTCGCTGCCCAGTCAGGAAGATGCCAGCGAGAGCTCCGACATCACCTCTAAGTCGCGGCGGGAGTTCGTCCGAGATCGGCGCGTTTTCATGGATTTGTTCGCCATAATCCAGAATCAGGTTCACGACGCAGGTGTCGAGAAAAACACGGCCGGGAATGGACTCGAACGAGCTCACTGAGCTTTGATTCCTAGAAAGCTACGCCTCTGATATCGCCGAGGCATCGGGTTCGGGTGCCGATCCCATGCAAGTGTCCACTCGTCCCAACATGTCGCTAACCAACTTGCTAGACGCTCACGATCTTTCTTGTTCGCTTCTGTCCACCAGAGCTGTAACTCAAGGAGGTCCCTGATGGACTCGCCGCTGATGACATAGTCTCGGTAGGCAGGCCTCTTGCGCTCCAGGCGAGCGCAAGTGTTGTTGTATTTTCGGATCGCCGGAGCTCCGCACGCCCCACTCCAGTACGCGTCGAAAAAGCGATCAAAAAACTCGTGCTTGTAGCTCGACTGGTGCCAGACGCCGCCGATGCCAATCAGGCGTTGCCGCGCAAATCCGCGATCGCGTTATACGCTTCCTCGACACTTACGAGCTGAGGTTGGTGCGATGGTCGCCCTACAATCCACGGCTCGCGCCTCTTAACGACGCGTTTAGCTAACTTGTCGGGTCTCAGCATTTGGCGCTAAACCATTTCTACGGTCTGCTGACACGATTCTTCTGCCACGGTTCGGGAGCGCCATCTCATTTCTTCTCCATCTTCTCCCACCGCGGCACCAGCTCCATCGTCACCTCGGTGCCGCGCGGCGGTATCCGTTCGGTCCAGGCCTCGAACAACAAGCCTTCGTCCGATTTGTCGGTGCTCTTGATCGCCAGGTCGAGCATCGCGTCGGGGAAGTTGGAGACGCAGATCAGGTCGCCGGCTTCGGCTTCGTAGACCTTGTGCCCCGTGGTCGGGTCGACGTATTCGCCGCTGCCCGGGAAGACCCAGCCGACGTCGAGCTGGCGCGATTGGCTTTGGTCGAAGAATGAGCCGATCGCTTTGCGATACGTGGGGTCCTTGCTGAGCGTCAAAAGTTTGTCGCGCTGTTGGGCGGTCATCGGGCCGAACCAGGCGAGCTGCTTGAACTTTTCAAAGAAGCGGATCGGTAAAGCCTCGTCGTTCTCCGGGAGCTTAAGGCCGGCCGGCAATTGGTTCATCGTCGCGACGAAGTAACGGTGCGTCGCGTACCGAATCCATTCCTGAGCCTTGACCCGGTGCCGCTTGCCGTCCGCGTCGGCCCATTGCAGAAAGATGTCGATCGGCTGGCCGGTCGGCGGTCGAAAGGTCGGCTGGTACTGGACGGGAGCGCCGGCCTTGGCCCCCAAAGCCAGCAGCCCCGCGTGGATCACGTAGGCCCGCCCCTCGACGCCAAGGATCGACTCGTGCTCCTTGGTTTGAGCCGGGCACGCCAGCATTTCGAGGAAGCCTTCCCGCAGGACGACGTGCGTCCTCACAAGCAACCGCTTGCCGGCGCGGTCCAACTGGACGGTTCCCTTGGGATCGAGGGGAATGAGCTGCTCGGTCGATTTCTTGGTGGCTGCCGTCGCATCGCTTGCCGGAGGATCGCCGGCGTTAACGGGTGATTGCGCGGCCAGCGCGGAGAATCCCAGCACCGCCGTAGCCAGTGCGAGGGCGCGGAGCCCCGCGCCGTTCGCATCGGCGCTCGAACGGAATCGCTGCGGACGAAATCTTTGAGGCCGCGACGCATGAGTCACCTTGCCGGCGGAGCCGGTTTTGGGTTTTTGGACGCTGGTTCCTTGAGTTTCTGCTCCGTCAGGTCGCGGATTCGCAGCCGGGCTTCGGCGTCGGCCGGGGCCATGGCGATCACCTTTTGATAGGCGGCGATCGACTCGTCGATGTGTCCCTGTTCGGACAGGATGTGGGCGATCTGCCTCTGGCATTCGACGTGCTTGGGATCGACTTCCAGCCCCTGCCGGGCGTAATCGAGGGCCTGATCGTATTGCCGCAACTCGTCGCAGAGCATCGAGAGATTGTAATAGGTCATGGGGTCCTTGGGTTCGATCTCGAGCGCTCGATTGAATTCCTTGCGGGCCTCCGGGTACTGGTGCCACTGGCTGAGGATGGTGCCCAGCCCCTCGTGCGGCGAGGCGGAGTCCTCCTTGATCGCGATCGATTTGCGATATTCGCGGGCCGCGTCGTCGAGGCGTTTGGAGGCCTGGTAGGCGCTGCCCAGATCGTCGTGCACCAGTGCGTCGTCGGGATCGAGGCGGACGGCCTGCTCGATATTCTTGATCGCCCCTTTGATATCTTCGCGGACCAAGAGCGCAGGCCGAGCGCGCTCCGGCTCATGGCGTTGTCTTCGGTCACGGCCAGAGCGTGCTCGAACAACTGGACGTCGTCGCCCCAGAGCGCGACCTCTCGAAACCCCAAGAGCGCATAGACGCCGATCGCACTGAGGGCGAGCGTCGCCAAAATCCATTGCCGCACGCGTCCGCGGCCGGGCAGCAACGATGGGACGAGCCAGGCCACGGCGAGATAGAGCCCCAACAGGGGCAGGTAAGCGTAGCGATCGGCCACGCGCTGCTTGCCGATTTGAATCAAGCCGATCAGCGGGAAGAGCGTTCCCAGAAACCAGAGCCAGCCGACGATCAGGTACGGACGCCGCCGCACATTGACGAGGGCGACCACGCTCGCCGTCGCGAGGAACGTCGCGGGGATCAACACCTCGATCGGCCGCAGGCGCTCGAGCGGATGTGGGTAGAAGATCGCCAGGTCCAGCGGCACGAGCGCCTTCCAGGCATACCAGCCGTACGCCCAGATGGAGTTCAAAACCCGCGCCGAAAACGGGACGGCGGCGAGACTGCGAATGCCGCCCTCCGCCTGGGCCAAAACGGCCAACACGCTAAATCCGCCCACGAGCAGAAACAACGGAATCTTCTCCGCCACCAGGCGACGGAGGTCGGTGCGCAGCTGCGATAGGTCACCTGACTGCCCGAACCGCGCTAGCGGCCAATAGTCCAAGAGCAAGAACACGCAGGGAAGCGTGACGAAGGTTTGCTTCGCCATCAGGCTGAGCGCGAGACAAACAAACGCCGCGATGTACCGCGAGCGCCTGTGGTTCTGGGCATAGCTGACGTAGGCCCACAGCGCGAGCAGGCCGAAGAACGTACACAAAACGTCCTTCCGCTCGGTGATCCAGGCCACCGATTCGACGTGCAGCGGGTGGACGGCGAAGATCGCCGCGACGAACGCGCTCGGCCCCGACCGGCCCGTCATCCGCGTGAAGACAATGAACACCAACAGCACATTGGCCGTGTGCAACAGGACGTTCGTGATGTGGTAGCCGTCCGGCCAGTTTTTGTAGATCGTGGCGTCGAGCATCAGCGACAGCCACGTCAGCGGGATCCAGTTGGAGTCGTTGAACTGCGTGAACGCCCACTTGAGGCCCGACAGTTTCAGCCCGTCGAGCACGTAGCGGTTCCATTTCACGTACGACGGATCGTCGAGGATGATGAAATCGAAGCCACAGACCTGGAAGTAGACGCCCAAGGTCAGCGCCAGAAGCAGTGCCCCGAGCACAAAGTTCGACCGCAACCGGGGCTTGCGCAGCGGTGCCGGCTGTGGATCGGCAACCGGCGGAGCGGTCGTTCCGGGTGCTACATCTGGCGCGGCATCGAGAGGGGGAGCCGCGGAGGTCTCAGGCGATGCGTTAGGCGGCGACGGCAATTCGGCGCCGGCGGGCTCGCGACTGCGGGTCAGTCCAAAATTCAATCGCAAGCCGGCACCTGGAGGAACAACGCGGACGCCGAGACTTCGCTGCGCGTCGAAAAGAAGTTCGATCGCATGGGCCGGACGCGGCGAATTCCGCGGCCGCCTTAAGCCATGATATCACGCACGACGGTGCCGGAAACGTCCGTCAGGCGGTAGTCGCGACCGGCGTAGCGGTAGGTCAGCCGCGTATGGTCGAAACCGAGCAGGGCCAGCATAGTGGCGTGCAGGTCGTGGACGTGGACCCGGTTTTCGACCGCCCGATAACCGAAATCGTCGGTCGCCCCATAGGTCATGCCGCCTTTGACGCCGCCGCCGGCCAGCCAGACGCTGAAACCCCAGTGATTGTGATCGCGGCCAAAGAGCGGATTGCCGGTGCCGGCCTGGCCCAACTCGACCGCGGGGGTGCGACCGAACTCGCCGCCGCACAAAACGACCGTCTCTTCCAGAAGGCCCCGCTGCTTGAGGTCGGTGAGCAGGGCGGCAATCGGTTGGTCGCACTGCCGGGCCAGCTCGCGATGGTTTTGCTCGAGCTGCGAGTGGGCGTCCCAGGGCTGCACGTCGCCGTGGTAAAGCTGCACAAAGCGGACTCCCCGCTCGATGAGTCGGCGGGCGATCAACAACTGGCGGGCCTGCACGCCGGGACCGTACATCTCCTGAATGTGTTTGGGCTCGCGGGTGATGTCGAACGCGTCGGTGGCGGCCGTCTGCATGCGGAAGGCCAGCTCGAACGACTCGATCCGCGCTTCGAGCCCCGGTTCGTCCGCCCGCGACTCTTGGTGACGGCGATTGAGCGCGGCCAACAGGTCGAGCTGCCGCCGCTGGGCGGACTGCGTCAGGGCCGGGTTACGAATGTTGTCGATCAACTCGTCGAGGCGGGTCTTTCGCGTATCGATGTAGGTGCCTTGAAACGCCCCCGGCAGAAAGGCCGAGCGCCAGTTGGAGACGTCCGACACCGGCAGCCCCGGGCACATGGCGATGAAGCCCGGCAGGTTCTGGTTGTCGGTCCCCATGCCGTACAAGAGCCACGAGCCGAAGCTCGGCCGCGAGAGCCGTTCTTCGCCCGTGTTCATCAGCCGCATCGACTGTTCGTGGTTGGGCGTGTTGCAATACATCGAGCGGATGACACAGATGTCGTCGGCGTGTCGGGCCGTCTTGTCGAAGATCTCGCTGAACTCGAGCCCGCTTTCCCCGTAGCGACGGAAGCGAAACGGCGAGGGGAGGGCGGCGCCGGTCGGCCGCTCCGTGCTGAGGTTGTCGACCGGCAGCCGCTGCCCGCCATACCGCGTCAGGGCCGGCTTAGGATCGAACGTGTCGACCTGCGAGGGCCCGCCGTTCAGATAAATATGGATGACGTGCTTGGCCCGTCCGGGAAAGTGCGCCGGCTTCGGCGCCTGCGACAATTCGCTCCCCTGGGCCGTCGAACCGAGCACGCCCGCATCGCCGAGCAAGCCGACCAGCCCGAGCATTCCCAGGCCCGTTCCCGTTTTGGCTAACAGCTCACGGCGAGACAGAAGGCCTCGTCCCAGCGTCGCGTTCTTGAGGAGAGAGGAGGGGAGCATCCGATGGTCTCGCTCGCGGACGGTTCAATCGACGTACATAAACTCGTTCGACGCTAACAACACTTGCGCGTATTGGGCCCACGCGTCGAGCGTGGAGGTGGCGTCTTTTCCTTTTGCGGCGGTGCGCGCGGCGTCGGCCTGCACCGCGTCGACGAAGCGCAGGGCCAGCTCGGTTTCGGTTTCGTCGGGTCGTCGCGCGAGAACGAGCTGGTACAAGCTCTCGACGCGATCAGTCGCCGCCAGCTTGCCTGCGACCTGCCGACGATTGGCCAGCGAGCGTGCTTGCTCGAGCATGAAGGGCGAGTTCATCGCGAAGAGCGCCTGCTGCGGCACCGTGGTGAGCGGCCGCCGTTCGGCCGATTGGTCCGGATTGGCAAAATCGAACGCGCGGTGGAAGCCGGGTAGGTGCTGACGATCGACGAGTCCGTAAATCGTGCGGCGGTTACAGCGGGGATCGCCGACGATGTCGATCGATCGGCCGAAGAGCGTCGGGTCGAGCCGGCCGGAGACCGCCAGCATCGAATCGCGCATGGCTTCCATGTCGAGCCGCTGTCGATTGAACCGCCACACGAGCCGATTTTCCGGATCGATCCGTCGGCAATCGGGGCGGTCGGCACTCGACTGCTGGTAGGCCGCCGACAGCACGATCCGCCGGTGCAGATTCTTGATCGACCAGTTGTCGGCCATGAACGTCCAGGCCAGGTAATCGAGCAGTTCGGGATTGGTCGGCGGCGTGGCCCGCACGCCGAAGTCGCTGGGCGACTGCACCAGCGGGTCGCCGAAGTGATTCATCCAGACGCGGTTGACGAAGACCCGAGCCGTGAGCGGGTTCTCGCGCGAGGCGATCGCCCGCGCCAGATCGAGCCTTCCGCTGCCGTGCGCAAAGGGCCGTTGGCGATCGCCGGCCAGCACTCGCAGAAACTGTCGCGGCACGTGCTCGCCCGGTTGGGCCGGATTGCCCCGCACGAAGATCCGCGGGTTGCAAAGGTTGGCCGCGTCGTTGACGACCATCGCCCGAGGCGGAGTCGCCCGCGACTTGACGGCCACGAGATCCAGTTCGAGCTGTAGACGGTGATACCGATCCCGCTCGACTCGCGACATATAGAGGTAGGCGTTGCTCCGCGGGAACCACGCCGGCCCCTCGGGACCGGCCAAAATGTCGAGCAACTGCTGCCGGGCCGGATTGTCCGATCCAACCGGGGTCCCGGGATTCGCGGCCGCCCGCCCTTTCGCTTCCGGTTTCGCCTCGGCGTAGGCCTTATGAAACGCGTCGCCGTAGAGCCGCGCGACGTCCACCTTGCTGTGCGGTTCGGTGCGGGCCAGTTCGTCGGCGACCAGCGGGTTGAGCTGCCCGGGGGCCGTGCCGCGCGAGAGGCCCAGCCAGTGCTTGGCAATTGCGGGCGCACTCGATTCAAAGTCGGCGTCGGCCGGCCGCATGAAGTCGCCCCAGCAGCCGAAGACGGGGTCTCCGGCCAACGACCGCCGAGCCACATATCGCCGCCAGCGTCCCACGATCTGCGGACGCAGCTGATGCGGGGAGAGCGACATAAAGAAGACGGCGTCTTCGTTCGGGTCGGGACGCGTCGTCGCGACGGTCAGCAGGTAATCGCCGACCTGGCGGCGCGCCTCCTCGGTCTGGTCGCGAAACTGCTTCTCGACGTGCTCCTGAAATTCCCGCTCCTTCGCGGCGAACTTTTCGCGGAACTTGGCGACGGCCGGCGTCGCGGCGGGCGGCCCCAAGAGCGGCAACTCGGCCGGCTCTTCGCTGCTGGCGAAGACTCCGTACAGTCCGTAATAGTCGGTCTGGCTGATCGCATCGTACTTGTGATCGTGGCAGCGGGCACAGGCGACCGTCAGCCCGAGCAGGCCGCGGGACACCGTGTCGATGCGATCGTCGTACTCATCGTTCAAGTTGTAGTCGAAGAGCCGGCCGAGCGTGAGAAAGCCCATCGCCGCCAGCCGCCACGACTCGTCTTTGCCGGCCGTCTGATCGGCGGCCAGTTGATCGACGATGAAGCGGTCGTACGGGACGTCGGCATTCAAAGCCTTCGTGACATAGTCGCGATACGTGTACGCGTACGGGCGAATCGCGTTGTCGCCGAAAACGAGCACCAGGTCCTTCGTGTCGGCGTAGCGGGCGACGTCCAGCCAATGGCGGCCCCAGCGCTCGCCATAATGGGGCGAGGCCAGCAGCCGGTCGACGACTCTCTCATAAGCCCGCGGCGAATCGTCGTTGACGAACGCTTCGACCTCGCTGTAGGTCGGCGGCAGCCCGATCAAATCGAGCGACACCCGACGCAACAGCGTGCGTCGGTCGGCCGCCGGAGCGGGAGTCAACCCGCGGGCTTCCAGGCGGGCCAGCACGAAACGGTCGATCTCGTTTTGGGGCCATGGAGAGTGCTTGACCGCGGGCACGGCGGGATTATGGACCGGCTGATAGGCCCAGTGCTTGCGAGCCGCGGCGAAATCGATCGTCCGCTTCTTCGCACTCGGAGATGCGGCAGAGTCGCCGTCCGCCCGATCGCGCGGATCGGGGGCTCCCATCTTGACCCAACGTTCGACGTCCGCGATGGCGGAAGACGGGAGCTTCCCCTTGGGGGGCATCTCGTGGTCTTCGTACCGCAGCGCCCGCACGAGCAGACTGCCCTGGGGATCGCCAGGGACGATGGCCGGCCCCGACTCGCCGCCACGCCGCAGCGCCTCGCGACTGTCGAGCCGCAACTTACCTTCAATTTTCTTGGCCTGACCGGAATGGCACTCGTAGCAGTTTTTGACCAGGAGGGGGCGAATCCGCGCCTCGAAGAATTCGATGCCTGCGTCAGTCGACGCGGCCGGCATGGGTGCCGCCAACGTCGGAGCGGACAGACCGAGAACCAGCAGGGCGACTACGAGCGCGGCCCGAACGCCTACGGGACGTCCCCATCCTGGGACGATGTTGCCAATTGAAGGCTTCGCGCCAAAAAGAAGCACGTGCCGTGCTCCGGTGGGATATCTGAGGGCGGGCGGCTCGCAGGCAGCCGAAAATCAAAGCGGTGCGTCCAGGCAGGCCCGGTTAGTGGAACCTAGCGGGTAGCTCCAATTGTAAGCCGCGATGAGACTTGGCACCATCGCAGCGCAACTCTCGTGGCCACCAATTGCGGTGGAAAATTTGTTGACTCGCCATCGGCCGGGAGGCAAGCTGCGAAAGGCTTCGAATTGCGGAGCGCTCTGAGGCCTGTAAGAATCGGGCAGGGCGCGGACGGCATCGCCTTATGACGTTGCGAGTCGCGCCGCACGTGCCTGAGGATTTTTCACCACAAAGACACGAAGGCACAAAGAAAGCTCGACAGGAGATCAGGGAGGAAACTGCGAAAAAGTGGCCTTTCGAAACTCCGTGCCCTCCTCTCCAGACTCTCGTCTTCCTTAGTGCCTTCGTGTCTTTGTGGTGAAGAAACCTGTGATCGTCGCGGCTTGAGAGTGTCTCGCCTCGGTGTTTGTTCCGCAGCAGTCCAAATCTTCGCGAAAGCCCACCAACTTGCTCCGTATTAAAGGAGGCAAAGTTTACGATCCGCGTAATGGCCTGCGCGGGGACGTTCGCGATCTTTGGATCGCCGAGGGCCGCGTGGTTGCCGCGCCGACCGATCCGGCTATGCGGGCCGATCGCACGATTGACGCTGCGGGCCTGGTCGTGATGCCGGGCGGTGTTGATATGCACTGCCATATCGCCGGGCCCAAGGTCAACATGGCCCGCAAGATGATGCCCGACCAGCGGCGCAGCTCACCGCCGCTGGTCCGCACGCCGCTCACTCGCTCAGGCACAGTCGGGGCTGTTCCCAGCACGTTTGCCACCGGCCATCTGTACGCCGGGCTCGGCTACACGACGGCGTTCGACGCGGCCATCCCGCCTCTCTCCGCGCGGCACGCTCACGAAGAACTGCAGGACACGCCCCTGATCGACAAGGGGTTTTACGTCCTGGTGGGCAACAACCATTACGTGATGGATGCGATCCAAAGCGGCGAGCCGGCGCGGTTGGAAGCGTACATCGCGTGGCTGCTCGGGGCGACGAAGGGCTACGCCGCCAAGCTCGTCAATCCGGGGGGCGTCGAGATCTGGAAGCAGACGGGCCGCAACGCCACGGGGCTCGACGACACGGTCGAACATTTCGATGTCACGCCGCGGAAGATCATTCAGGGAGTTGCGCACGCCGCAAACGAGCTCGGTCTGCCGCACCCCGTGCACATCCACTGCAACAACCTGGGCGTGCCGGGTAATTGGGCGACGACGCTCGAGACGATGAAAACCCTCGAAGGCCGACGCGGGCATCTCACGCACGTGCAATTTCACAGCTACGGCGGCGAGCCGGACGCGATGCGCTCGTTTTCTTCGGAAGTTCCGCGACTGGCCGAGTACGTCAACACGCACGCCAATCTCACGGTCGACGTCGGACAGGTGCTGTTCGGCGAAACGACGTCGATGACGGGGGACGGGCCGCTCGGCCACTTCCTGCACAAAGTGACCGGCCGCAAATGGTTCAGCGGCGATACCGAAATGGAGACCGGCTGCGGCATCGTGCCGATCGAATATAAGGACAAAAGCCTGGTGCACTCGGTGCAGTGGGCGGCCGGCCTCGAGTGGTACCTGCTCGTCGACGATCCGTGGCGGATCGCGATGAGCACCGATCACCCCAGCGGAGCGTCGTTCCTGGCGTATCCGGAAATCATCGCCCTGTTGATGGACCGCGGCCTGCGTCGCGACCTGCTCAAAACGCTGCCGGCCGACGTGCGGAAGCGGACGGTGCTCGACAGTCTCGAGCGCGAATACACGCTCGACGAGATTGCCATCATCACGCGGGCCGCGCCGGCCCGGATTCTCGGCCTCGACCGTAAAGGACATCTCGGACCGGGAGCGGACGCCGACGTCACTCTCTACAATCCCTCGTCCGACATCGAGCGGATGTTCCAGCTGCCGAGGTATGTGATTCATGCGGGCGAAGTCGTCGTGGAAGACGGCGAAATCCGCAGCACGCCCAACGGGCGGCTGTTCCACGTCGCGCCCGAGTATGATGAATCGCTGGTGCCTCACATTCGCGACTGGTTCGAGCGTTACTACACCGTCCAGTTCGGCAACTATCCGGTCGGCGACCACGAGTTGCACGACCACGAAGCCATCCCCACCGGGCAAACGAGCTGACCTGGTCAGCAGCCCAACTGAGCAGACCCACTGAGTAGACGACAATGAGCCGCCACGAAGATCTTGACCGAGTGCTGACGACCGGCATCGTCGCCATCCTCCGCGCACCGACGAGCGACCAATTGGCCGGCGTGGCCCGCGCCCTGTTCGAGGGAGGCATCGACGTCATCGAGGTCACCTTCACTGTCCCCAACGCGCTCGAGAGTCTGGCGGCGGTCAAAAAAGATCTCGGCAGCCGCGTCTTGCTGGGGATGGGGACCGTGCTCGATCCCGAGTCGGCCCGCGCGGCCCTGTTGGCGGGGGCCGAGTTCCTCGTCTCGCCCTCGCTCAACCTGGACGTGATTCGCCTGTGCCACCGGTACGACAAGCTGGTGATGCCGGGCGCGTTCACGCCGACGGAGATTCTGACGGCTTGGGAAGCGGGGGCCGACATCGTGAAAGTCTTTCCGTCGGACAGCGTCGGCCCCGGCTACCTCAAGGCTCTGAAAGGGCCCTTTCCGCAAATTCGCCTGATGCCCACAGGCGGCGTCACTCTGGAAACGCTGCCGGCGTTCATCAAGGCGGGGGCCTGCGCGTTGGGGGTCGGCGGTTCCCTGGCCGACATCCAGGCCATTCGCGAAGGTAACTTCGCTAAGCTGCGCGAGTCGGCCGCGCAGTATGTGCAGGCCCTGAAAGCGGCGCGGGGCGCCTAAGAACGGATCGGATCAGGCTTTCTCTTCCGGCGAGCTTGAGCCGAATTGCTGAAATCGGCCGAATTCGCGCTTTCAAAGTCGGACAATCGGGTTAAAAACCCCGCAGAGTCGACAAATTCGCTCCAGGTGGTCCGGTCCCATTGTCGATCTAACGCGCGAATGGGGCCGAGTGCGCGCAGTCCCCCGCATGCGGCCGACACCTGGGAACTACAGACTTGCGGGAGCAGCTCGACATGGCCCGTTTCGGCCCAATCAAGTTCTCGCCAACCCTGACGGTGGCGGTCTGGCAAATCGCGATCGTTGCCTGCGTCCTTTTGTCGGCATGCGACTCGCGCGGCGACTCCTGGCCGGCGGTGGGCAAAGAGGCTCCAGGAGTGGCCTGGTTCCACGACCTGTACGAGGCCCATCGCGTTTCGGCGGCCACAGGCAAGCCGATGTTGATCGTGTTCGGGGCCGAGTGGTGCCACTACTGCCGCGAACTCGACACCACCACGCTGAAGAATCCGGACGTCGTCAGCTTCATCTCCAGCAACTTCGTTCCGGTCCATTTGGACGCCGACAAGGACGTCCGCGTCGCCACGATCCTCAAGGCGAAGCCGATCCCGTGCAGCGTGGTGCTCAGTCCCGATGCCGAGCTGATGGGCCGCTCGTTTGGCTACCTCGACGCGCAGCATTATTACGTCGAGCTCGAAAAGATGCGGCAACGCTACGTCAAGCTGGCGCATCGCGGGAAGTAACTGGCGCGGCTACGACTCGAGCTGGCTGCGGGGCCACCGGCGACGAGCACCAAAGTGCTGCTCGCACCATCCTTGCGTAAACACTGGCCCGCGCGGCAGCTGGAGCAGACGGCGATCTCGGCGCTGTCGAGTGCGGCCAGCTCCTGCACATTCGCGAATTTGCGCGTGCAAGGCGGCCTGCGACGCTTTACTGTCGAAGATGTCGCACGTTGCCGCGGTCGCGGGGCCGGTGACTGACGAAATCGGCAGCGAGCCTGCAGGGAACCCGGGATGCAAATCTTCAATCCGTTCGATCACCAATACTGGCTGCAGATCGGCGTGGCCATCTTCTGCGGCGGGGTGATCGGCATCGAACGCGAGTTACGCGGCAAGCCGACCGGCATGCGGACCTGCATCCTGATCGTGCTGGGGACGGCCATCTTCGTGAAGCTGGGAGCCGTCATGGGGAACGAGCGGGGCGACGCGACGCGGGTGCTGGGCCAGGTCGTCACCGGGATCGGCTTCCTCGGCGCGGGCGTGATCATGTCCCGCGGCGACGTGATTATCGGCGTGACGACGGCGAGCGTCGTCTGGGTGCTGGCGGCCATCGGTGCGCTCATCGGAGCGGGGGAATTCGCTGGCGCCGTCACAATGGCGGTCGTCACAGTAGTCTGCCTGACCGTGTTCGATTATTTGGAGCGGTGGATTCAAAAACACCGTTGACGGGTCATGTCCGGCGGGCTAGAGTACGATACGTTTGTATAGTTAAACCATTCGACCACCTCAGCGACACCAGGAGTGGATCATGCCGATCAGCCAGGCTCTGCTGCCGGAATTCGACCAGGAAATGGCCAATACGCGGAAGGTTTTGGAGCGCATTCCCGAGGACAAGCTCGATTGGAAAGCCCATCCGAAGTCGAACACCATCGGCTGGGTGAGCAAGCATCTGGCCGACCTGCCGAGCTGGGCGACGAATACCCTGAAGGAGGAGTCTTTGGATATCGCGCCGGTGGGCGGCCCTGCGTTCCAATTTCCGGAGGCCAAAACCAAGGCGGCGATTCTCGCGCTGTTCGATAAAAACATCGCCGGCGCCGGGAGGCGATCAGCGCCGCCTCCGACGCGGACTTCATGAAGACCTGGACGCTGCTCAAAGGCGGCCAAAAGATCTTCGCGATGCCGCGTGTCGCCGTGGTGCGAAGCATGGTGATGAACCACATGATCCACCACCGCGCGCATCTGTGCGTCTACCTGCGGCTCAACAACGTGCCGGTGCCGGCGCTCTACGGGCCGTCGGGAGATGAAGGAGCGTTTTAGCGCTCGCGTTGCGCGGTGATCAAACGAGTCCATCCTCTGACTGAATTGGATGTTGCGCCAGCAGGCGCCGCGCGATAATCAGGTGTTGGAGCTCATTGGTGCCGCCGCCGATCATGAGCAGCGGCGCGTCGCGGTAGTAGCGCTCGACGGGAAGGTCGGTAGAGTAGCCGGCGCCCCCGTGAATTCGCAGTGACTCGAGCGCGACGAACTGGGCGGTCTCGGTCGCGAAGAGCTTGGCCATCGCAGCTTCCAGGTCGCAGCGTTCGCCGCGGTCTTTTTTCTGCGCGGCCGAAACGACCAGCAGTCGCGAGGCTTCGATTCGCGTGGCCATCTCGGCCAGCTTGATTTGAATCGTCTGGTGTTCGCAGATCGGCTTGCCGAAGGTTTCGCGTTTTTGCGAGTAGGCGAGCGCATCTTCAAACGCGGCGCGGGCCACGCCGACGCCGCGGGCCGCCACGTTGATTCGCTCGCTCTCGAGCCCGGTCATAATCTGCTTGAAGCCGGCACCCTCGACGCCGCCGATCAGGTTGGCGGCCGGAACGAAGAAATTCTCGAACGCCAGCTCGCAATTCTCGACGCCGCGATAGCCGAGAGTGTCGATCTCGCGGACGACGCGGAATCCCGGTCCCCCCTTTTCGATCACGAAGGCCGAAATCGCCTGGTGCGGTGATTTCGGGTCGGCACTCGTTTTGGCAGCCAGCACGAACGTGTCGCCGCGCTTGCCGTTCGTGATCCACATCTTCGAGCCATTGATGAGGTAGCCGTTGCCGTGGCGGGTCGCCGTCGTGCGGAGACGTTTGACGTCGGTGCCAGCGTCCGCCTCCGTCAGGGCTAGGCCGCCGCGCCGTGCTCCGGATGCCAGCCCGGGCAGAAACGTGCGCCGCTGCTCGTCGGTGCCGAAGCGATGGATGATGTCGCAGATCACCGAATGGGTGCCGAGCGGGCCGACGATGCTCATCCAGCCGCGAGCCAGCTCCTCGATGATCGCCGCGAACGTCGTGTAGTCGAGTCCCAGCCCGCCGAATTCGCGCGGGACATTGCAGCCGAACAGGCCGAGCCGCCTGAAGCCCTCCACAATCTGCGCCGGATACTCATCCGCGTGTTCCAGCCGAGTGGCAACCGGCAGGACTTCGTCCTTCACGAATTGGCGGACGCGGTCGATGAGCGCGTGATCGACGGGCGCTTGTTTGTCGGGTGCTGGCATGTTCATCGCTGGCGATGTGGGACGTTTTGGCGGAAGATGCGGAAACCGCCCAACCGTGGAACCGAGCAACTCAAAACAGCGCGTCCAGTTTAGCATGACACAGCAACGACCAGCGGAAGTTCATGCGGTGGCCGCGCCGAGCGTCTACGATTTGCTCGGCGTAAAAACGGTCATCAACGCGGCCGGCACGCTGACGACGTTGGGCGGTTCGTTGATGCCGCCAGAGGTCTTGGACGCCCTCACGTCGGCTGCCCGGTACTTCGTCGATCTCGACGAGTTGCAGACCCGGATCGGCGAGCGAATCGCCGCGCTGATCGGCGTCGAGGCGGCCCTCGTGACGACGGGTGCGGCGGGCGCCATGCTGCTGGGCACCGCCGCGGCGATCACCCGGGGCGACCGAGAGCGCATCGCTCGGCTGCCCGATACGACGGGCATGCCGAACGAAGTCCTCACGCAAAAGGCGCATCACACCGGCTACGACCACCAGGTCACAGGGTGCGGCGTGCGGCTTGTCGACGTCGAGACGCGAGAGGAGCTCGAACAGGCGATCAACGAGCGGACCGCGCTCATGCTCTTCTACAATCTGCTCGAGTCCGACGGCCGGATTACGAAGGAGGAGTGGATCGAGGTCGCCCGCCGCCGCGGCATCCCGACGCTCGTCGACGCGGCCGCCGACGTCCCGCCGCTCGACGCTCTTTCGCGTTACAATCGACTCGGTTTCGACATGGTGGCGATCAGCGGCGGGAAAGCGCTCTCTGGCCCGAGCAACACCGGATTGCTGCTTGGTCAACGCGACCTGATCGCTGCGGCCCGGCTCAACGCGAGTCCCAATTGCGGCACGATCGGCCGCATGCTCAAGGTCAGCAAGGAAGACATGGTCGCGCTGTGGGCGGCCGTCGAACGCTATTTCCGTCTCGACCACGCGGCTGAGCTGCGCGAGTGGGAGCGGCGGCTGACGGAAATTGAACAATCGCTCGCCGGCATTCCGACCGTGACGACGCAGCGATTCGTCCCGCCGATCGCCAATCACGTGCCCCACCTTTTGGTCTTCTGGGACGAGACTCGCATCCGCCTCGATCGCGATCAGGTGACGCGAAAGATGGCCGGGGGAAATCGGCCCATCGCGTTGGGGCGCGTCAGCGGGACGGGCGACCGGGGACTTTTGATTTCAGTGTTTCAGCTCAAGCCGGGCGAAGAGCGGATCGTCGGCAACCGGCTGGCCGAAATCCTGAAAGAGTCGACCGTCTGACGTCCGCGAACGAGAAGAAGCGGAACGCCGGCCGCTGCCGCACGGCGTCCCGGTCGGGCGCGTCAATCTTCGATCTTCACGATCTGATCGAAGTGCGTCAGCTCGAGCACCTCACGGACGTCGGCCGACGGATGGCGGACCGAGACGGCGACGCCCCGCCTGGTGATTGAGGCGAGCACGCCCAAAAAACCGCTGGGAATGATCAACACGTCCTGCATCTCGAACGCCAGCTCGTGGCTGCCGGTGCGGTCGAGCAGCTCGCCGATTTCGCCCAGGTAGCGGCCCAGCACGTGGTCCGGCGGCAGATCGCGCCCGCCGAATCCGATCACCAGCGTCGGCTCGGTCTGCAGCACTTCGAGCCGGTGCGTCTGATCCGCGGCGGGTTGCGACAGGATTTTCGCCTCGCGGCGCTGGGCGGCGGTGGCCGTGCTGGCGGCGGTCCGCATCGCCTGCACGGCCTGATCGCGCGACGCGAAGACCGGCCACAACACATTGAGCTTGGCCTTGCGGAGGATTTCTTGTCCCAGTGCCGAAACGTTGCACAATGCCATGCCGGCCCCGCATTCGCGAGCGTGCTTCCAAGCCATGCACAAGGTGTCGAGCAGCAGCGAGCCGAAGTATTCGACGTTGGCGAAGTCGACCACGATCGAGCGCACGTTCGGGTCACGGATTTCCTCGACCAGCGCGGTGCGATCGACCGCGAATTCCGGACCGGCGAGGCTCCGCACGCCGCCGCTGGGCAGGGCAATCAGCGTGTCTCCGGCACGCTCCGTGGCGAAGTATTTGGTGGGATTCGTGCTCATGGCCGCTCGTCTCGAGATGGTGTCAGCCAGCCGCCGGCCTGCCGCACTTACGGTCGCAGCGCGACGGAAGCCCTGCCAGCTTACGCCAGCGGCTCTCCAATAAACATGGGTTGCTCATCAGAATCTTGTCCGAGTGTCTGCAACCGCTAACTTTGGCTGTCGTCGTCTGAACGACACAACAGGTCGCGGTCAACAGACGTCTCGGAGCGGAGGCGCCCGGAAGCCCACCAGTCCGTAAAACCTCCCGGTTTTTCCAGTCGGCGAATTGCCGTCCGACCGGGCATATTTCCCGTCCTGGTTCGTGCCCCAAAGCTGTGCGCCCCGCGGCTTTCGGGCCATGTTATCACGGGGCCAACCCGATCTTCCGCTAAACGGCGAATTTCGCTACCGTCCCCACCCGTTCTCGCCGAGCGGAATCGGCCGAGGCCCAAGCAGTAAGCGATTGGAGTGAAGGAGAGTCCGAGATGAGGGAGCGTCGTCTTGTCGGAGTGTCCCTGGCCAGCGGGGCGCTTCTCTTAATGGTGTTGACGTTCTGGGGACCGTGGGCTTCGGCCCAGGACTTCCAGGGGAATCAAACGACCCAGGCCGGTGGAGGCCCGGAATTCTCGCAGGCGCCCGGCCTGCCCGAGGCCCAAGGGACGCCCGGCGCCGCCGAGGGGCAACAGCCGTCCGATCCGAATACCGAAGTGCTGACGAAGGGGGCCATTCACGAGGCCTTCGCGCAGCCCGTCGTCTTTAACTCCGCTCCGGGAGCCGTCGTTGCTCAAAAGCCGCCGGAACCCGTTGACGAAATGCCGCCCGAGCAGAAGCCGGCCGGCGATCATGTCGCTTGGATCCCCGGCTATTGGACCTGGGAAGGCGATCAGAACAAATTCATCTGGACCAGCGGCATTTGGCGCTCCATTCCGGCGGGCGTCGAATGGGTGCCCGGTTACTGGCAGCAGGTTGACACCGGTTCGCAGTTCGTCTCCGGCTACTGGCGGAAGACGGCGGAGCAGGAAGTCACCTACATGCCGCAGAAGCCGCCCGATACGCTCGAGACCGGGCCGGTCGGAGCGGCGCCTTCGCCTAACGTGGTCTGGATTCCCGGTTGCTGGGTCTGGCGCGGCTCGCACTATGCCTGGCGCGCGGGCTTCTGGGCTCCGTGCAATCCCGACTGGATCTGGGTTCCGGCTCACTACGTCTGGACCCCTTCCGGCTACCTGTTTGTCGAGGGGCACTGGGACTACGCGATGCAGAATCGCGGCGTGTTCTTCGCCCCGGTCGTCTTCCGGCCCGGGATCGTCTGGGTGCCGGGTACGTCTACTCGCCGGCCATCGCCATGGATTTCGGCGCTTGTCAGGGCTGCCTCTTCTGCGGCCCGTGCGGCTACTGCTTCGGCAACTACTACGGGCCGGCGTTTGTCGGCGTCGGCATTTATCCCTGGTTCGAATGGCATCATCGCTACGGTTACGATCCCTGCTTCGCCTACTGCAGCTGGCACTACGGAGCAGGCTGGCGTGAGCGAATTGTCGTCGATTATCGCTTCCGCATCGGACACCCCGAGGCTCGACCGCCCGTCACCTTCGCGCTGATGGTTCGCGGCGGCGGTTGGGGCGGTCCGGCCCTGGCCTTACACATCAACGTGCTGGCCGCACGGGGCGGCGGCATGCGATTCGAGCGGCTAGGCGCGGCGCGGCGGGCCGAAATCCATCGGGCCGTCCGCGAGCAGCACGCCGCCAACGAACGGCGGGCGGCCGAGGAGCGGCGCAACGCCGGCCACAGCGCTCCGTTCAAGTCGGCCGCGCCGCACTCGGCACTGCAGGCCAATGCTCGCGCAGCGGCGGAACGCAACGCCGCGGCGGGAGGTCGTTCGACCTCGACGGCGCGGACCACGACGCAGAACTCGCGTCAGCAGCCACAACAGAAAAAAGCACCGCCGAAACCGGCGGCTCGCGGCCGAAATCCGCAAGCCGGCGGATCGTCCTCGAACGACCGACGGTAGCTATTTCGCTTTGACCGAAACGATCCTGGCGAGCGGCACGTGTGAGCGTGCCGGTCGGTCAAGTCTGTAAGAAGCTATAGACCCGCCGGCGATTTTGACCGGTTTGACGGGTCCAGGGAAGCTCTGACCGCACGCTCGCGTGTTTGGCACTCCAAAAAACAAAAAAACCAGACTGAGCAGATGCCCTGTCTGGTTCCAAAATTTCGCGGTGTGCCGCTGGCTACGGAGTAGCCTTGTGAGTGATTGCGGAGCGTGGACAGCTCGGCAGTTTGATTCCCGCGTAAAAATCTCTCTTCGTTGAATGTCGGGAACGGGTTAATCCCGTGACCGACTGGAATGCCTTCGAGAACTCAACGCGAGAGAGCACAGTGTGTCCGCTGGCTCGGCAGAATGCCAAGTAGGAGAGGTACAGCGGGCGAGCAAAAACACGGAATGTTGAGTCTGTCGGGTCGCCGGTTTGGCAGTTGGCCGCAACAAATTTTTCAACCGTTTGTGGTCGCGGTTGAGCGGTGGTTCCCTCCTTGCGGCGGTCACGAGCGTAAGCGAGCAGAATGGCGCGTATGTTGTGCTCCCGCACTTGCCTGCCGTGGTTTAAATCAGCGTGTCCCTCTCGTTTGATGGTCCGAACAATGTCGCGGTAGCTGTGGCCGCTTTCGTGGAGAGCAAGGATGCGGGTCCGCGTGGTGTCACTCACAACGAACCGATTGACCATGCCGCCGCGTCGCCCGTTGTGCTTCGCGGTAAAACAGGTCATCACGACCATCACGTCATAGGCGAGTTCCTCGCTTTCGGTGCGTTCCTTGTCTTCATCGCTGAGACCGTCAGCAGGTCGGGTCTCTACAATCTCAACCCCCGTGCGTTCGCACAGGCGATAAACGAGCGAACGACAATTCCTGCTGATGCGGTCCGCAAACTCACAGAGGATTCGCTTTGCTCGCCCATCCAAGATGGCGTCGATTAGACGCACAAAGCCTTTGCGTTCGTGGTTGAGACCGACTCCCTGTCTCTTGAATCGTCACAGTCGGTTCGCCGGGGAAGTGCTCAGACGCGAAGCGTTCCAGCCGTTCAACCTGTCGACTGAGATTTCCCTCTTTGCGTTGCTTGTCCGTGCTCACACGCGCGTAAACGACCGTCAAGCGTTCGGCTTGTCCGTCGGATTTAGCCTCATCGTCCACGTTCAGCCCTAGTGCTCTGATGAGGCTGTCACGGACGATGAGCCGATGCCCGCCAATGGTCCTTTCGGTTTCAACGGTGCCGCTGTTGGCGTAGTAACGCAGCAACTCGACGCTCACGCCTGCCAAGCGTGCCGCGTCCTTCATGCGAAGCAGAGACGCTGAAGGGACAGAAGCAACCGAATTGCAGACCGGGCGTGCGGAGGCAAGAATGGGAGCCAGCATGACCGCGTACCTTCATTACGGGGTTGTGTGAGGCTGGCCGTTGTGTGCAACCACTTCGGTCAGCCGTTTTCTCCCTTCCGGGAGAGCGGGCGATAGCCCAGCTATTTATAGATTACATCGGTCCGGTTCTCACGCGAAGGGAACCGGCCGGCTGACACCGGCCGCTCGCCAGTTTTTTTGCGCAGGGCGCGGGCAGCGGTTTGGCCGGCGCCCGTCAGTTACGGCTGGGCTGCTGGCCGTTCAGCCGCTGCCGCAGGTAGGTCGCCCGGGCGACGTTGCGTTCGGCCGATTTGAGATGTTCGTGCCGCAGCTTCTGCAGGTGGGCCGGCTGCGTGTGGATGAACAGCTCGTTGACCGTGGGGATTTGCAGGTCGTCGATCAGTCCCAGGTTGATTCCCATCCGCACGCTGGAGAGCAGGATCATCGTCTCTTCCGAGCTGATCGACTGCGCGCTTTTGAGTGTGCCGTACGCCCGCGACACCTTGTCGTGCAGTTCCTGGCGGTTCTTCTTCACCAGCTCGTCCCGCACGCGCCGCTCGTACGAGATGATGTTGGGCACGACGTCGCGAATCTCGTCGATCAGCTGCTCTTCGTTCTTGCCGAGCGTGATCTGGTTGGAGATCTGGTAGAAATCGCCCATCGCCTGGCTGCCCTCGCCGTACAGGCCGCGGACCGCCAGGCTGATCTTTTGCAGCGCCTGGAAGACCTTTTTGATTTCGCCGGAAAGGCCCAGCGCGGGCAGATGGAGCATCACGCTCACGCGGATGCCCGTGCCGACGTTCGTCGGGCAGGCGGTAAGGTAGCCCAACTGGTCGCTGAAGGCGTAGGTGACGTATTCTTCGACGGCATCGTCGAGCTTGTTGATGGCCGTCCAGCATTCGTCGAGCGCCAGGCCGCTGCGGAGGACCTGGATGCGGAGATGGTCCTCCTCGTTGATCATCAGGCTGACGTTCTCTTCATCGCCGATGCCGACGCCGCGGGAGCCGTGCGCCTCGGCGTGCTCGCGGCTGATCAACTGCCGCTCGACGAGAAACTGCCGGTCGAGCGTCTCGAGGCGGGCGACGTCGACGTAGCTGAGCTTGGTGCCGACCCGAAGCTGATCGAGGTGAGTGCGCAGGAGTTCTTCGATCCGGCTCTTGGCGTCGTCGTCGGCCCGGTTAGGGAAGGGGAACTGGGCCAGGTTGCGAGCCAGGCGGATCCGGCTGGAGATGACGATGTCGGAATCGGGCCCGCTGCCGCGCAGCCATTCGCCGCTGGTATGCGTCAGGCTGTCAATGTCCAAGTTCGATTCCCTCCGTCGTCCTCGCGCCCGGGCTCCCGAGAAATGGCGCAGTTGAGTGCGCTGCGCAGGGGCCATTGCCCTCTGCCGTAGCGCCGGTTCATCGCGCCGGTCCGAGGAGGCGGATCCTGGCCGTCGAGCCGTCAGCGCGCGACTTGGACTCGAATTCCTTCTCTAGAGATTGGATCTCGTCGCGAATTCGAGCCGCTGTTTCGTACTCTTCTTCGTCGATGGCCGACCGCAACTCGCTCCGCAATTTGATGAGTCGGTATTGGAGCTGGCTGGCGTGAGGAGCCCGCTTGGGAAACTTGCCGGTGTGCTGCGTGTCGTTGTGGATGTTTTCCAGGAGCGGCTTCAGCTCCTTGGCAAACGCGATGTAGTCGTGCGGGCAGCCCAGACGCCCCTGTTGGCGGAACTCGCGAAAGGTGATGCCGCAGTTCGGGCAAACGAGATGGTCGAATTCCTCGTTTGCGCTCTCGCCCTCTTTGGCCGCGGATTGTTCGCTCGGTTCGCCGGCTTCGTCCTGGTCCTGGTCCTGGTTGAGATATTGCTGAGCGCAGCTTTCACACAGGTGCAGCTCTTGCACGGCCCCCGAGCGAATTTCGGTGATGTGCAATGTCGCGGGCTTCGAGCAACGCTTGCATTTTGTCATGAGGGACCAGGCTACGCGTCGCGAACGAAAAATCTCGCGGGAAGGTGGGTCAAGCGCGCTCAATTCTAGCGGTGAGAGGGGGGCTGTCAAGCGACGGTGCGCCGCGTCTTTTCGACGTAACGGCAAGTGGTTATTATGGATCGGCACGCGGGCACGAGACCTTTCGCGACCCGCGCCGACCTCCCGCCGACGGATGTCGGCAGTCCTCAATCCTTGAGTTTTTTGCGCTCAATCCATGCACGTCAGCCCCACGTTCGAGGAGTTTCGAGCCGCTTCCGCCGACGGGCGAATCGTCCCCGTTTATCGGCGAACTCTTCGGCGACACTTTGACGCCTGTCGAAGCCTACCGGCGGATCGCTCGCGGCAACTCGTCATTTCTTTTTGAGAGCGTGGTGGGGGGCGAGAAGATCGGCCGCTACAGCTTCCTGGGCACCGATCCATTCTTACGGATCGAAGCCTTCGGCCAGAAGGTGGTGATCACTGAAGACGGGCGCTCCGAGGAGCGCGAATCCGCGGATCCGCTGCAGGATTTGGAGCGATTGCTCGCCCGTCATCGGGGCCGTCACCTGCCGGGGCTGCCGCGGTTCTGCGGCGGCGCGGTCGGTTATGCGGGGTACGACGTCGTGCGTTATTCAGAGCGTTTGCCCGATGCTCCGCCGGATGATCGCCGCGTCCCCGACATGGCGTTCGCCTTCTACGATCGGATGGTCATCTTCGATCAAATTCGTAAGACGATTCTGGTCGTCGCCAACGCGCGGCCGGGTCGCGGCGATGTGCACGAGGCTTACGAACAGGCCACGGCACACGTCGACGAACTGTGTCGACAGTTGGAGTCGGCTTCGCCGACCAGGCAGCTCCGCGACGTGCGACTGGAGAGCCAAACGGGGCCCGAGTGGACCTCCAACGTCACTCAGCCGCAATTCGAGTCGGCCGTTGAGATGTGCAAGGAATACATCCGGGCCGGCGACATCTTTCAGGTCGTGATCAGCCAGCGGTGGGACCGACGCACGTCCGCCGGTCCGCTCGAGATCTATCGCGCGCTACGCGTGATCAATCCCAGTCCGTTCATGTTCCTCCTGCAAAGCCCCGGCGTGAACCTGGTCGGCAGCTCGCCGGAGATCATGGTCCGGGTGGAGGATGGTGTGGTCACGGTCCGCCCACTGGCCGGCACTCGCCGCCGGGGCCGCGACGAGGACGAGGACCGTCGCCTCGCCGAAGAACTGCTGGCCGACCCAAAGGAACGGGCCGAGCACGTGATGCTGATCGATCTGGCCCGGAACGACGTGGGCCGCGTGGCCCGCTTCGGTTCGGTCGAGTTGAGCGACGTGATGGTCGTCGAGCGCTACAGCCACGTGATGCACATCACGTCGAACGTTCAGGGCCGGCTCACGCCGGGAACGACCGCGCTCGATGCGCTGCGGGCCGCGTTGCCCGCCGGCACGGTCTCTGGGGCTCCCAAGGTGCGGGCGATGCAAATCATCGACGAAATGGAGCAACACCGCCGCGGGCCCTACGCCGGCGCGGTGGGCTACGTCGATTTCACCGGCAACATGGACACCTGCATCGCGTTGCGGACGCTGGTCCTGTTGGGCGACCGCGCCTACATCCAGGCCGGGGCGGGGATCGTGGCCGACAGCGTGCCGGCCGCCGAGTATGAAGAAACGCAAAACAAGGCCCAAGGCCTGATCAAGGCCGTCGAACTGGCCGAACGTCAATTGACGTCGGATGCGTAAGCCGGGCGACGCGTCAAGTTCCTCGTCAGCCGCCAGACTTGAGTTCCACCCCCCGCTCAATCGGCCCTCTCGCTGTCAGAACGGCGGCTACTCAGCCGACAATTCGCGGTGGGGAATGCGGCGGAGCGCAAAAAACGAGAGAGTTCCACAGCCAGCGGCCAAGCGTCGCACACGCCTGTCTGCCCGCCATCGAACCCTCTCTGCATATCGCGAGCGAGGCCGAGCTTACTTCTTCGTGGTCGTCGTGGCAGTGGTCGACTTGCCGGTCGGCTCCGTCTTCTTCGCCGTCTTGGTGTCTTCACTGCAGCCAACGATCAAGGCGGCGAAACAGAAAGTCAACAGCAATGCGGTGAACTTCTTCATTGATGTTTCCTCAATTCCTCAACGTTTTGTGAGTCCCCACTTGTCCCGCCCCCAAGGACGGGCTGATTGAAGTGGTCCATTCCATCAACTCAGACTCACGCCGGCAACCGATTATTCCCCACCCGACAAAAAATCGGCAAGTCGCCCGAACCCGCTGATTTGCCGCGGAGTCGCTCGGACGCCCAACCTTCCGTAGATTTCTCGAGTTAGCGCAGACACCGCCGACGGGCAAGCAGCCGACCCCGTCCTGCGACGACCAAGCGCCGTGCCGCAGGGGTCGGCCGAGTTCCACAGCGGGCGGCCAAGCGTCGCGCACGCCTGTCCGCCCGCTGTCGAACCCTCTCTGCATATCGCGAGCGAGGCCGAGCTTACTTCTTCTCGGTCGTCGTGGCCGACGTGGTCTTGCCAGTCGCGTCCTTCGCCTTCGTCGTCGTCTTCTCTTCGGTGCAGCCGACGATCGCGACGGCGAAACAGGCAGTCAGCAACATCGCAGTGAGCTTCTTCATTGACGTTTCCTCAATTTCCTCAACGTTTTGTGAGTCCCCACTTGTCCCGCCCCCCAAGGACGGGCTGATTGAAGTGGTCCATTGCATCAGCTCAGACTCACGCCGGCAACCGATTATTCCCCATCTCCGAAAAAAAACTGCAAGTCCGCCAATCCAACCGGTTTGCTGCCGGCGCCGAGCAGTCGCAGTTCGGCTTCGAGCGATCTGGCACGGCTGACCCGGCGCCTGCCACCGACTGTCCCAAAATTGACGGTTCCGGCCCCGACGCGCCCCAACCCCCCCAAAAACCGCCAAAAGGGGCTCGTCGCTGCGAAATTGCATTGGCGATGCGAGTTCGGGCAGTCAAAACGCTGCGACTTCGACGACGGCGATCCGGTGCTTTCCCTAGGGAATGCCTGTACATTCCGAAGCCCGATGGAGGGTCCTCCGGCGGCCTCACACCCCTTGTGGCAAAGCCACGCGCCCGAACCATTTACCGTTCCCTTGGGGGTTTAGGCAGTTTTGCACGCATATTCCGCTCAGCCGGCAAAATCGATTCAACTCGCACGACCGATCTTTCCGAAACTTTCAGAATAGCTGCTACAGCCGGCACTACCGGTACAAGGTCTCCACGTCGCAAGATCGGGAAGATCGATGAAAACGACAGCAAGAACCGCTCTGCTCGGCTTGCTCGTAAGCGCGAGTCTCCAGTCCCTGGCATGGGCGGACGATCCGAATCCCGGTGCGACGAATCCCTTTGGGCCTAGTGCCCCGGCGCAGAACTATGCGCCAACACCGTCGCCATCGGGCTTTGCGACAATTCCGGGCAGCCCGGCACCCTCCGGTGCTCAGACCGCCGGACACGTCGCTTTCGATTCGCCGCCGGCCAACGCAGCTCCTGGAAATTCAGCCCCGAACAACGCTGCGCCCGGCAACGGGGCGCCTCCCGCCGGCAATAACTCTCAGCCCGGACAGGTGTCGTACGACTCGATGAGTTCGACAACGCCCGGTCCGACGTGGAACAACCCCTTCGGCATCGGCGATGGGCCCTTTGGTCCGACGTTCTTCCTCGATGGCAACTTCGGTCGCGGCGTCGGCTGGGACAGCAGCTCGTACGACGCCAGGTTGTACTACCCCTGGCACATCGTCCCTGGACAAAGTGCGGTCTTTGGCGTGTTGCAGGGAGGCGTCGACGACTTCGGCCGCTGCTACACGACCGGCGGCCTTGGCTATCGCGAATACAGCCCCGATTGGAACCGCATTCAGGGCTTTTGGGGATTCGTCGACTACGACGACACGCACGACTTCGGCTTCACGCGCTACGGCCTCAGCTACGAAAACCTGGGCAAGTATTTCGACTTCCGCATCAACGGGTACATCCTCAACAACCAGGCAGAATTTACGGTCCAGGACGCCAACTTCGGCCAGCCGTTCTTCCGCAACTACGACATCCTGATGAGCCACATTCACAGTTCGGAAGTGGCGTATGACGGTATCGACGCGGAAATCGGCGGTCCGCTGCCGTTTCTCGGCCGGCATGGCGTGAACGGATACATCGGCCCGTACTGGGTGCATAGCGCGCACGCCGGCGATGGGGTCGGCGTGCAGGGACGCGTCAATGTTGCGGTCACCGACAACCTGCAGGTGAACGTGCAGCTGCAGGAAGACCCGATCTTCAACTCGACCGCCTTCGTCAACGTCTCGTACACGCTGCCGGACGGCATCCCGACCAAATGGTTCAGCCCGACGGCCGTCGTCGACCGCCTGAACAGCATGGTCTGGCGCAAAGACCGCATCCCGGTCAACGAAGTCACCAACATTTCGAGCAGCCCACTGCTCAATCCGGCCAACGGCGAGCCAATCGACGTGATTCACGTCAACCCGAACCTGCCGGCCAACAGCGGCAACGGTACGGCCGAGAGCCCCTTCGGCTCGCTGGCCCTCGCCCAGGCGCACGACAATCCCAACGTGAACATCATTTACGTGCAGCCGCGGAACGACGGGACCGGCACCAACCTGACCACCAACGGCATGTTCCAGCTGTTCAACGATCAGAACGTGCTCAGCACGTCGGTCAGGCACGAAATCATCACACTCGAAGGCAACTTCCAGCTTCCCGGCTTCATGCCCGGCACGCTGCCGATCGTCTCCAATCCGGCCAACAGCGCCACCAGCTACGTCTTCGGACTGGCCAACCGGGACCAGATTTCGGGCTTCCAGATCGACGGCACCGCGTCGAGCGGCTTCGGCAACGGCATCGGCAACCCGGTCGGTCCGATCGTCGGCTTCAACATCAACCAGAACACCTTCGTCAACTACGTGAACGCCGTCTCGCTCGAGAACGCCACCGGCACGACCGCTTACAACACGTTGAGTATCTTCCCCAACAACGCCATCGGCCAGTTCGTCAACAACACGGCGACCGGCCTCGCGGGGGTCTCGCAAAACGGCTTCGAGGTGCAGAACTACAACTCGGGCAACACGCCGGGCACGCTGACGCTCGTAGAGACCGGCAACACCTCGACGGGCAACGCGGGCAACGGCTTCCTCACCGCCACCGCCGATGCCAGCCAGACGATCAACGCCACCTTCACCGACAACACGGCGACTGGAAACGGCACCGGCTTCCAGTTCACGACCGCGCCCGGCACGATCAACCTGGCGTTTGACGACAACGTCGCCAGCGCCAACATCGCTCCGTCGACCGGCGTCCACGTCGAGGCCGAGGGCGGCACTATCAACGTCACCTCGTTCACGGGCAACACCGTCAGCGGGAACCTGGGCAACGGCGTCTGGTTTGACGCCAACAGCATCGTCGGCGGCGGCACGATCAACGTCACCAACTTCCAGGGCAACACGATCACCAACAACGGCACGGCCGCCGTGCCGGTCATCGGCAGCGATCCGGACGGTTTGCTGATTTCAGCCAACGGCCCGGACGCGATCGTCAACGCGGCGATCGGCGTGCTCGGCGGAACGCCCAACAACATCTCGAACAACGGTTCCGTCGGCGTCGGCGGTGCGGGCATCCACGTCTATGTGACGAATGAAGGCACCGTCACCGGCTCGATCGTCAACAACAACATCGACAGCAACGTCGAGTACGGCATCAACTTCGACGCCAACGCGGGTCAGATCGGCCTGATCGGGGCCGCCCCCAACATGGCCGGGGCCCAGCCCTTCGTCGTCAACGCAAACAGCATCAGCGCCAACGGCAGCGCGGGCATCTTCGCTCGCCTGCAGAGCGACGCGGTCACGGGCAGCATGGCGGGCCTGGTGATCGAGAATAACTCCATCGTCGGCACGACCCCCGGCATCAGCCTCTACTCGCACGGCGATGGCATCCACGTCCGCACGGAAGGCAACTCCTTCCTGTGGGACCTCAACATCGCCGACAACTTCATCGGCATCAACTCGGCCGGCAGCGCGTCGCCGAACGCCGGCAACGGCATCGCGATCGAGACTTACGGCAACAGCCTGTTGACCAATACCTCGGTCTTCACGTCGGTCCCCACGCCCAACAACAGCCTGGTCATGATCACCGGCAACGAGATCCGCTTCAACGCCGGGGACGGTATCAACTTCCAGCGTAACGGCGACTCAGCGGTCAACAACGTCGACATCTTCTCCAACAACATCTCCAACAACGGCGGCAACGGTATCGACGCCCTCATCGAAGGCGGCAACATCGACATCACCAACAACCGCTCGCACCTGACGATCGACTTCTTCATCCAAGGCAACAATATCTCGAACAACGGAAATGTCTTCACTCACACCGGCAACGG
Organism: uncultured Planctomycetaceae bacterium; assembly: GCA_963800135.1. Lineage (GTDB taxonomy): Bacteria > Planctomycetota > Planctomycetia > Planctomycetales > Planctomycetaceae > DASPSM01. The sequence goes on from CAWCZR010000010.1 coordinate 283,079, forward strand.
TCTGTTCCTGCAGTCGTCGAGCGACGCCGACTTCCGCATCACCCTGGGCGGCGCCGATGGCGCCGCCAACACGATCAACGGCAACGGCGCGGCCGGTGTGACCGCCGAGACCGTCGCCTTCTCGCAGGTCGAGGGTACGTGGGCCAACAACACGATCGAGCAGAACGGCACCTTCGGCGTGGCCTTCGTCGACAACGATCTGACCGGGCCCGCCTTCAACGTGATCCTCACGGGCAACACCATCGAGCACAACGTTTCCGACGGCATCAACTTCCAAACGGTTCCGATTATTCCGCTGGCCGGCGGCAACAGCACCATCGAAATCATCTCCAACACCATCAAGGCCAACGGCGGCGACGGCATCAACATCGAGCCCTCCGGCTCCTCCGTGGTCAACGTCAACATCATCGATAACCTGATCACCGCCAACACGCTCGACGGTATTCAGTTCACCTCTAACGAGTTCTCCATCATCAACTCGAGCTCCAGCGGTAATACCATCACCAACAACGGCGGCGACGGCTTGAACATGACCACCCAGCCCGGAATCGACGGCAACCTGTTCAACGGCAACGGATTCATCAACGCCACCTTCACCGACAACAACATCTCCTTCAACACCGGCCACGGCATCGACATCCTGAACCAGTGGAACGGCGAGATCGACGCCAGCATCCAGGGCTCGGTAAACCCGAACACCGTCGGACCGGCCGCGGCGACGAACATCATCGACGGCAACGGCTTGGACGGCATCCTCGTCGAGAACGCCTCCGACCTAAGCCTGACCATGCAGACGCCGCTGAATTACTTCGGTCCGTTTAACGAAATCCAACCGATCGTCCGCCTCTCCATCAACCAGACGGAAATCAGCGGCAACGGTCTCAAGGCGATCACCCCGGACGACGGCGACGGAATCTTCATCATGGTCGGCACCAGCCAGTTCGGTTTCATCAATGCGTCGGTCACCAACAACCACTTCTCCGGCAACGCGAATATCGACTTCGTGACGCAGTCCTTCGTCACCACGAAGACGCCTGCGTCCGGCAACGCGCTGTTCAACCCGGCCACCGGCGGCATCGCCATCGGCACCACCGCACAAGCGACGTTCCAACCCGATCCGCTGGCCCGGTTGGCGCTCACCCTGACGGGCAACGTCGGCAACACGATCGACGTCACCCGCGTGGGCGCCTTCTACGTGGATAACGACCCCCAAAAGTCGATTCCGGGCTTCTATACCGATCCGGTTACGGGAGCATTCCAGTTCGTCACGGGCAGCGACATCCGCGGGACCAACGCCCAACGCGAGCCGGGCACCTTCAACGTGGGCGGCACGACGATCGACGGCGGGGCCCTCACCATCGGCGGCATTTGGGGCACCTACGCCTTCTTCGCCAGCCCGACCATTCCGGATAGCGTGGCCACCACCACCGCGGCACCGACCACGAGCTGGACGGGCACGACGCCGGCCATCACCAACAGCGGCGACTTCGTGGGCGCCCAGGTCACGTTCCTCAACGGGCCGGACGGCGGCCTGGAACGTGTCATCACCGCCACGACCAACACGACGCAGACCTTTACGATCACCCAGGCGCTGGCGATTGCTCCGGTGCCGGGCAACAACTTCACGGTGGCCTCGTTCGAGCTGGCTGGCGTCGGTCAATCGACCTTCGTCACCGATTCGGGCCCCTCGGTCAACACGCACAACACATTTGCCACCGTGGTCAGCGACTTCGGCGACCAAGTCGTCAACGCGAATCCGAATTCGGTCGGGGCCCAATTCCCATTCACTTGGGCCACGGTCCCGCTGGGTTCGTTCGGATCGCCCTTCCCGTAAGATTCAGTCAATCGCCTGACGGCGACAGCAACACTGGCGGCTCCGGCCGCCAGTGTTTTTTTATGCGCGGAGCGTGGCCGGTCAGAATGCTTGATTCGCGGCTGCGAGAAGAAGTCGCGCGGCAATCGAGCGCTCCGCTCAGCGATCGGGCCGCACCGGCAATCGCTCAGAGCGCGGCTCTTAGTAGTGCCGGCGCTCGCGGGAGGACGGAATGTTTTCCGCTTTGCGATACTTGGTGACGGTGCGGCGGGCGAGGTTGTAACCCCGCTTGGCCAGCTCTTCCACCAGCGCCTCGTCGGACAGCGGGTCCGACTTGTCTTCCGCGTCGACGATCTCTTTCATCGCCAGGCGGATGATGTCCCAAGCCACGTCCTCGCCGTCGGCCGTCTTGGTGCCGCCGCCGAAAAAGCTCTTCAGCGGGCACAGCTCGCGCGGGGTTTGAATCCACTTGTCGTCGACGGCGCGGGACACGGTCGTCACGTGCACGCCCACCACGTCGGCAATCTGTTGCATCTTGAGCGGGACGATGAACTGCGGCCCCTTCTCGAGATACTCGGCCTGGTGATCGATGATGGCTTGTGCCACGCGACGCAGCGTGTTGTTCCGCTGCTCGATCGACTCGATCAGCCAGCGGGCTGAATCGATCTTCCGCTTGATGAATTCGCGGGTCTTCGGATCGGGGTTGCCGCGGAGCTGCTCGAGGTAGTAACGGCTAATCCGCAAGGGCGGGGTGTATTCGTCGACGAGCGTGACAGTGTATTTGCCGTGCTCGTCCCGGTCGACAATCAGGTCCGGCGTGACCCGCTCGGCCTGCCGCGGCTCGAATCCCTGTCCGGGCCACGGATTGAGCGTGCGCAGCTCGTCAATTGCGGCCTTGATGTCCTCGAGCGAATAGCCGGTCTTCCGCTCGATCACCGGCAGGCGGTTCTGCTTTACATCTTCCATGTGGGAACTGATCAAGGTCACCACGACGTCGCGGTGCGGCATGTCGGGCCGGACCTGTATCAGGAGGCATTCCTTGTAGTCGCGGGCCCCGACGCCGGCCGGGTCGAGCCGCTGAATGAGCGCGAGCGCCTGCTGCGCCTCTTCGAGCGAGATTTTCATCTCGAGCGAATAGACCTGGACGATCTCCGGCAACGACGCCTGCAGCCGGCCGTTGTTGTCGAGGTTCTGAATCAGGTATTCGCCGAACTCGCGGACCGACAGCGGCATCTCGAAGAAGTGGAACTGCTCGATCAGGTAGTCGTGCAGCGAAGGCGGGCGGGCCTCCATGTTCGACATGGCGTCGAGTTTGCGGTCGCCCTCTTCCTCGATGCGGTTGGACGAGGGCCGCGAACCGGCGGCCAGGTTGTCTTCCGGCCAGTCGGCCGACATCTCCAACAGCCGCTCGAAATCGGCTTCGTTGCTGTGCTCGTTGTCGACGACCAGCTCGCGTTCTTCGACGCTCTTTTCGGCCGGCGCTTCCTCGACCGTGGCGACTTCGGTCGTTTCCCCCTCGGTCTCTTCGTCGGGCCCCTTTTCGAGCACGACGTTATCTTGCAGCTCCTGCTCGATGCGGTCGTTGAGCGCCATGACCGGTAGCTGGAGAATCTCCATCGACTGAATCATGCGCGGAGCCAGCTTCATTTGCTGGCTCATCTTCATGTGTTGCGAAAGATTCAGCTGCATGATTTATGCTAAGCACGAAATTCGCGTGAAACGGGCGTCGCCGTTCGTCAGGCGTGCTTCGTCATTCCTGATGACTGCTAAAATTCTTGCCGGCCCATGAGGGCATCGGCCAGCATTTCTCTGTTAGCAAACTCTAGCACACTGCCTGTCGGGATCCCCCGGGCCAGCCGCGTGATCCGAACCGACTCGCCCGCGAGCAAGTTCGAGATATACAGGGCCGTTCCGTCCCCTTCGACGGTTGGATTTGTAGCCATTACAATCTCTGTAACACCACCAGTCCGCACGCGGCGGACCAGCGCGTCGATGGTTAGATCCTCGGGGCCGACGCCGTCTAAAGGCGAGATTCGGCCCTGGAGCACGTGGTACAGGCCGTGAAAGACACCGGCCGCTTCAAGAGCGACGATGTCGCGTGGCTGTTCCACGATGCAAAGCATGTGCCGCTGCCGCTTGGTATCGCTGCAGATCGCACACAATTCGCCTTCCGTCAGGTTGAAGCACTGCGAACACGGGTGCACCGCCTCTTTCACGCGGCGAATGGCTTCCGCCAACCCCAGCGCCTCATCGGTCGGTGACGCCAGGACGTGATGGGACAACCGCTCGGCGGTCTTGCGGCCGATGCCGGGGAGCCGCCCAAACTCGTCGATCAGGCTGGCGACCGCCGGTCCATAGGGATGCGATTGATGTTCGTCGCCGTCGCGATGCCGCATGTTTGATCGTCCGGGGCTTCCTGCCAGAGCGGCCACTAGCCGCCGGTTTCCATCCCTTATTGCTTACGACGAACTCCGAATTTTTACGACGGCGAGTTACCGTTTCCCATGCCGAATTTCGACATCAGTTCCGACAAGCCGGGAAGCTGCACTTGGCTCATCTTGGCAAACTCTTCCGCCATTAACTCGCGGGACTTATCGAGCGCCTGGTTCGTGGCGGCGGTCAGCAAATCTTCGAGCATTTCCGCGTCGGGGGAGATGAGCAGGCTCGGATCGATCTTGATGCCAACGATTCGATGACGACCGTCCGCCTGCACCGATACCATTTCGCCGCCGGCCCGTCCCTCGACGCGCATCTGGCCGAGCTTCTGCTGCAACTCCTCAGTGCGTCCCTGAAATTGCTGCACCTGTTGGAGCAGTCCCGTCAGGTTCGACAATCCTTTGAACATGATTCTCAACTCTCCTGAGCCGATTCCGATTCGTCGGACGTCCGCGGCGATCGCGGATTGGCGACCGTTACGTTTTCTATTGTCGCGTCGAAGATCGACCGAGCGCGTTCGACGTAGGGGTCGTTCACGCTCGCCGTGTCGCCGCGACCGTTCTCGGCGGTTGGCGGGCTGCCTCGGGGCTTCGGACTCGGTGGCGCCGGGGCGGGAGTCGCCACCGATGCCTGTGAATCGCTTTGACCCTCCGCCTCGAGCCGGCAGATCACTTTCACGGGTTTACCGGCGACGTCCGAGGCGACTTTTTCCAGCCGTCCCAGGGCCGCCGGTTGCTCAACATGGGTCTTGTTAGCATGATAGGCCGCGGGGAAGAAGATTTCTAGCTGATTTGGTCCAGAAATTGCTGTCCGGCTGACTTTTGTCAGCGCTTGGCCGAATAATCCCTTAAGTTCAATCCGCGAAGCAATTTGTGCCCAAACAGCCTCCGCTGAATCAGGTTCAAACTGCACGGTCGACGGAGCGGAACTCACGGGCGGGCTGGGGACTTGGCTTTCGGACGGGGCCGGATCGCTGGGTGGCTTCGTTTGAACCACTTTTGATTCGTTCGCCGGCACACTGGCCGTTTTGAGGGAGCGAGCGACCGAGGGTGCCCGGGCGGGCGCGGCAGAGGAACCGCCGTCTTTCGTTGCCGACTCACCCCCGTCGGAGCGCAGCTGCTCGACGAGTGCCGCCATGTCGAGTGTTTCTTCCAAGAGACAGAGCCGCACCAGGGCCAATTCGGCGAGCGCGCGGCCCATGCCCGAGCGCTGCATGCGAGTCTTGGTCTCGGCCAGAATCTGCAGCGCGGCCAGAATGGTCGGCAGTCCCCATTTCTGCGCTTGCTCGCCGAGGATCGCGCGGTTGGTCGCCGCGACGCTCTGCAAAGCGGCCGATGCCGAGCCGGCGGCCACCACCATCAAGTCCCGCTGGTAGTCGACGATCTGGTCGAGAAACTCGCCCAACTGCACGCCGCCGCCGAGCGCTTCATCCAGCAGTTCGAGCGCGCGGGCCGGTTGTCGACCGACGATCGCCTCGGCCAGCTCGATCAATCGCTCGTCGCTCGCCGTGCCCAGCAGGCGATGCACGTCGTCGGCCGAGATCGACTTGCCGCCGAAAGCCAATAGCTGATCGAAGAGCGACTGGCTGTCGCGCATCGAACCCCCCGCGCGGCGGGCGACCAGCTCCAGCGCTGCCGGCTCGACCTGGCAGCCTTCGGCCACGGCGATTTCGTGCAGACGTTCGGCAATTTTCTGCGTGGCAATGGCGGCGAAGTCGAACCGCTGGCAGCGCGAGAGAATCGTCTCGGGGACTTTGTTGGGTTCGGTCGTGCAGAAGATGAATTTGACGTTCGGCGGCGGCTCTTCGAGCGTCTTCAACAGGGCGTTGAAGGCCTCGTTCGTGAGCATGTGCACTTCGTCGATGATGTAGACCTTGTACCGCGCCCGCATCGGCTTGACGCCGACGTTGGAGCGGAGCAGCCGAATGTCGTCGATGCGGCGGTTGGACGCGCCGTCGATCTCCAGCACGTCGACGTCATGCCCAGAGGAGATCGCCTGGCAGATGTCGCACTGGTTGCAGGGCTCGGCGTCGTGAGCGTTGGGGCAGTTGAGGGCTTTGGCGAGAATTCTCGCCATCGACGTCTTGCCGACGCCCCGGGCACCCGTAAAGAGATAGGCGTGCGCCACCCGGCCGGCGGCGATCGCGTTCCTCAGCGCCTGGGCGACGTGGGCTTGTCCCACCACCGCGGCGAAGGTTTGCGGCCGGAACCGCCGCGCGAGCACCGTGTAATGCGGGGAGGCCGCGTCCGGGCCCGAGGCTGCGTGTTGCGGGGATGCTGCATCCATCATCGCCTACTTCAGACGCACTCTGGCCCGTTCGACCTGTTGCCCCATTCGAAATGCGTGCGCACCGGGCGCGAAATCGGGGGAAGGAAAGCTATCTCCGGATGCACCTGAGAGCCAACGCTTAGGGCTGCTCCGGTTAAGGCCTGACCCGGTTGGGCGCGGTCCCACCGCACTCGGAGATAGCTTTTCGTCCCCCGCGAGCGAGAAAAATCGTCTCTGCATTATCCGCGGGCCGAGGGGAGCGTCAAGCGACCCTCGCAAGCGATCAGCCGATCCGCCCCGGCAATCGCCTACAATTCCGAAACGGCTGCCAAACCGCGGCCCGAGGAGACAATTCATGCATTACCTCTACGCGTCAAAGCCTTGCGTGAATCGCAAACTGGTCGCCACGTTTGATTCCGAGCCGCAAATGTTGGCGTACGTCGGTTGGGCTACGCTCAAGACGAACGCCGACGGTTCCGGCAAATTCGAGCAGGGCAGCGCCCTGGCCGGCTACCAGCGCTGGGAGAAATCCGACACGCCGCTGACTGACGAAGACGCGACCGAGGTCTTACACAACCCCACGCCGAGCATGCTCTAGTCAGGCCACCGTTACGCGAGCGCGTGCGCCGATTCTGGTCTCGCTTCGCGGGCGCCTCATGGGCGCCGGAATCCAGCACGCGCTGCCCCAGTCGCTCGCTCCGAGGTGCAGATCGATGGCGCCCTGGTCGATTCGATCGTCCCAGACGCTCCACACCACGACCGCTGCGTGCGGTCCCGTTACGCGGCGATACCACGAATTCTGGCCCGCACTTCCCAATGGCAGTCCGTTTTTTGTCCGACCCTAGCGAGAATGAAGCGCCACCCGGTTGCCTTCGGGGTCCAGAATCACGGCGCGGAAGCCGTGTGGGCCGATTTGGTGCTTCGGCTGCACGACTTTGCCCCCGTTTGGCTCGACCTTCGAGACCGCGTCGTCGAGTCGCCCTTCGCAGTTGAAGTACAAAAGTAAGCTGCCCTCGGGATCGGGAGTGTTGCTCTTCTTGCCCGGCACCAGGCAGCCGGACACGCTCCCTTCCTCGTCGAAGTGGGGAAAGAGGGCGAACGTCATTCCCGAGAATTCCTGCTTCTCGCATTTGCCGGCGAGCACGGCCGAGTAAAAGCGCGTCGCTCGGTCGAGATCCTGCACGGGCATGTCAAACCAGACGGCGGTGTTGGTCATGGCGGTCATCCTCCTGAGGTGAAGTTTGCAAGCGACGCGAGTTCGAGACTCCACCAATAGAACCCGCCGCCGCCGCGGGCACAAGTTGAATCCGCACGACGAAAGCAAACGCGTTCGCGGCAACGCGGAGCTGCGTTTACCCGCCCGCGTTTGAACCGCCCGCTGCGTTCCGCTTAAGATGAGTGTTCCAGATGACGGCGGCACGCCGCTTCCACCGCGGTGCCCGCAGACCGTTTGCCTCTGCCCTCCCGCCAGGAGTTCACACCGTGACTGATGTTTCTCACGTTTCCCGACGCAGCTTTCTGCAAACCACGGGCGGCGCGCTGGCCGCGACGGCTTTGTCCGCCCAGGCTTACGCACGGGTGATCGGTGCGAACGATCGCATTCGCGTCGGCTTTGTCGGGGTCGGCGGGCAGGGAATGCAGCACGTCGGCACGATTCGCGACCTGCAGACGTCGAACAATGTCGAGGGGATCATCGTCGCCGACTGCTGGAAGACGCGGGCCGACAAGGGGGCCGGCCGCTTCGATGCCGCCAAGGCCGTGCAGGACTATCGGCACGTGCTCGACAACAAGGACGTCGACTATGTGACGATCGCGGTGCCCGAGCATTCGCATTCGATCGTAACAATCGCCGCACTCGACGCCGGCAAGGCCGTCTACTGCGAAAAGCCGCTCACGCACACGATTCCCGAAGGTCTCGCCGTCGCCAAGAAGCAGAAAGAGACCAAGCTTCCCTTGCAGGTCGGCGTGCAGGCCATGTCCGACGACAGCTACGCCACGGCGGGCGAGGCGATCCGCCAGGGAGTGCTCGGGCGGGTCGTCCAAGCACAGATCGAATACGTCCGCCGCTACGATCGGCAGGGACCATGGCGCGAACGCGTGTCGCACGCGCACGCGGCTAAGCCGGCCGACCTCGATTGGAACACCTGGCTCGGGCACGCCAAGCAGGTCGACTGGAATCCGCACCACTACTTCGAGTGGCGCTGCTATGCGGCTTATTCCGGCGGCATCGCGACTGACCTCTTCATTCATCGCATCTCGCGGATCATGAAGGCCTGCGACCTGCAGTATCCGCGGCGGGTCGTCGGCATGGGAGGCATCTGGCAGTGGCCGGACGGACGCGATCTACCCGACAACTTCGAGATGATCTGCGAATATCCCCGCGGCATGACGGTCTACGTGCTGGGGACGCAAAGCAATCGCGTCGGCGTCGATCACGTCATTCGCGGTTATCGCGGCACTCTTTATTTCACGCCCGAGGGCTGGGTTGCCCGCGATAAGGACGGCAAGGTGCTCGCGGAACACAAGGAGAAGCAAACCAATCGCGAGGATTTGCACAACCACCACACCAACCTGCACAACCATCTGCGCCACGGCGAACCGCTCAACTGCCCGATCGAGCTGGGCATGGCCGCCGTTGTCGCCGTGAACATGGCGAACGAATCGTGGCGGACGAGCCAGGTGATGGGCTGGGACAACGAGAAAGAAGTGATGGTGCCGGCCCACACGCTCAACCTGAGTCACGAGCCGGACCCGGCCGTTGCTCCCAAAGTCGCCGGCTGATCGCGGTGCAGGTGAATTTCGCGTTCCCTAGCTCACGTTGGCGTGGCCGGCCGGCGGTTTGCCGGTCGGCGCTCGCAAGAAGTTGGCACGCGCTGTGCACTTTCCTGATTTATCGAAGAAACGGACGAGCTTTGTTGCCAAACGTCAACAAACGCCGCCTCGTCCGTTGATAATCGGAAACATGACAGGCTCGCCGACGCGAGTTCGAGTGACGCGATGCAGGCCCGAACCAACAAACTTGCGATTCGTCTGACCGCAACGCTAGCCCTCTCCCTGACAGCCGGCCTATTTGCCAGCGGTTCGGCTGCAGCCGATCAGGGTTGGATGTACCGCCGATCGTACTTCAGCCACGTATTGCCGCCGCAGATTCAGGCACGCTACCCCGTGCCGGAGAGTCGCTCCGCCTATCGGCGTCCGTACGTCAACCTGACTCCGGGCTTCGGCGTCCGCGGCAGTTACCGCTACAACCCGATCATGATTTACGACGGACAGTCGACCGACGTCGAAATCTATCGGCAGTTCTGGTTCCAGACCGAATAGGGATCACGACCGGCCGCGCAGCATTTAGATCGCACATCCGGCACGTCGAGAACCGACCGTCAGAGCACGCCGAACCGCTCGTAAGCGTCCCCGACCTTCATGCCTTGCTTGATCGCGTCGCGGGTGCGGTTTTCGTCGTGCGACTTGGTCCAAGCTCGGCGGATCGCTTCGACCTCAACCGCGGCCGGCACCACGACGACACCGTCCGCGTCGGCAAAGACCAGGTCGTTGGGGTGAAACGTGACGCCGGCGATTTCCACCGCCACGTCGATGGCCGTCACAAATTGACGATCCTTGCTGTCATAAGGGCAAGTCGCGCGCGCGAAGACCGGGAACTGCATCTCGGTCATCTGGGCGACATCGCGAACCGCTCCGTCGACGATGGCCCCCACGCAGCCGCTGTTCCGCGCCGCCGTTGAGAGCAATTCCCCCCAAATGCCGGAACGCAGCGAACCGCCGGCGGCGGCGATCATGACCTGGTCGGCCCGGCAGGTGTCGACAGCCACCAGCTCTTTCTCGTAGGGGTGCGGATCGGCGGTCGTCCGCTCGTTCCAGAGCGTCGTTTTGCACCGGCCCACGAGCAAACCGGCGGTCGTTTTCACCGGCCAGGCGAGCCGGGGCGACTGCTCGCGCAGGCCCAGGGAATCCAGGGCGTCGCACACGAGGGCGGTCGAAAGTGAGTCGCGCATCATTGCGAGTGTGATTGCGGCGGGCTGAGACAAATCGGCCATCGGGGCTGGGACCTCGGGGGAAAGAAAAACGTCAATTTCCTGACCGGAAAAAGTGATGCCGTTGAGGGTACATTTGTGTATATATTACTCAGCGAAAACCGGTTGGTCCGGTTCCATCGCGATTGGGATGGCGCGATCGGTTGCGGAAGACAAGGTGCTTTTTTCTCGGGAGCGCCGCGGCGCTCAAGGGCTGGCCATGCGTAAGAATCTGTATGTTGGAAATCTCCCCTACGATACGACGGCGGACGATCTTCGCGAAGCGTTTTCGCAATTTGGCACGGTGTCGCGATCGCAGGTGATTTCGGATCGTGAGACGGGGCGTTCGCGCGGTTTTGGGTTTGTCGAGATGGAAGACGGGGCCGACACCGCCATCGAGTCGATGAACGGCAAGGATTTTCAAGGACGCCGGCTCACCGTCAACGAGGCCAAGAGCCGCTCGGATGCGGGTGGTGGCGGCGGAAGCCGCACTCGCTCGAATTATTAAGCGGGCCGACTGTCGATAACTGGGCAGACCGACGACCGGCTCTCGATCGATCCTGATCACGCGCGAGTCGCCTTGCGGGCCAATCGATCGAGGGGCGTGCGCGATTTGCATCAGCGCGGAAACGCCTCTTCTGGAGCCGTGACGGAGCGGGCGCGCGCCGGCCGGTCTGTGCCGGCCAAAAATTCTGCGGCGCACGATTGGCAGTGGCCCGTCGTTCAACGAGAATCTGCGCTCCAGGGGCCAGCGCCGTGGGCGAAGCGGCATTCGTTAGGATCGTGCCGACGGCTCCTGTGGGCTTGGCTCGATTTTCGCACGGAACGATTTGGGCGGGTCGATTTTCGATGCAGCGCCAGCGTGGGACGGAGCAGCGGATGAGACGGGTCTTAGCCTTGGTGTTGGCCGGCGGTAAGGGCGCACGCTTGGAGCCGCTCACCCGCGACCGTGCCAAGCCCGCGGTCCCCTTCGGCGGCGTCTACCGCATCATCGACTTCACGCTGTCCAACTGCATCAACAGCGGCCTGCGGCGGATGCTGGTGCTGACGCAGTACAAGGCGGCCAGCCTCGACCGGCACATCGGCTTGGGCTGGCGGTTTCTTTGCCGCGAGCTGGACGAATTCATCGACGTGCTCCCTCCGCAGCAGCGGATCGACGAGCACTGGTACCAGGGAACGGCCGACGCCGTCTACCAGAACATCTATTCCATCGAGAAGTCCCGGCCGGACTTGGTCCTGATTCTGGCCGGCGATCACATCTACAAGATGGATTACTCGGAGGTCTTGCAGGACCACATCGACAATCAGGCCGACTGCACGATCGGCTGCATCCCCGTCGAGCTGCGCGAGGGGATAAACTTTGGCGTGATGGAGATCGACAAGTCGCAGCGGGTCGTCAAGTTCCTGGAGAAGCCACCCAACCCCGACCCGATGCCCGACGATCCGAACCGCTGCCTGGCCTCGATGGGGATTTACGTCTTCAACGCCAATTTCCTCTTCGACCAGCTCTGCCGCGACGCAACGGTTTCCGAAAGCAATCACGATTTTGGCCGCGATGTCATTCCGACCATCATCGACACGCACCGCGTAAGGGCCTTTCCGTTCCGCGATCGCAACTCGGGCAACTCCCGCTACTGGCGCGACGTCGGCACGCTCGACGCGTACTACGCCGCCAACATGGATCTTGTGGCCGTCGAGCCGCAGCTGAACCTGTACGACGAAGCGTGGGAGATCCGCACCTATCACCCGCCGCTGCCGCCGCCCAAGTTCGTCTTCGCGCAGTTCGGCGGCTCGACACCGCGGGCCGGCATGGCGCTCGACAGCATGGTCAGCCCGGGCACGATCATTTCGGGCGGCCGTGTCGAACGGTCGATCCTCTCACCCAACGTCCGCGTGAATAGCTGGGCCCGCGTGGAGGACAGCATCCTCTTCGAGGGAGTCAACGTGGGCCGCCATGCCAAGATTCGCCGCGCCATCATCGACAAGGGTGTTGTCGTGCCCGAGGGGGCCGAAGTCGGCTACAACCTCGAGCTGGACCGCGCCCGCGGTTTCACCGTGACCGAATCGGGCGTGGTGGTGATCGGCAAGCTGCAAGGCTTTGTCGACGTCCACGAACGTAGCGGGGCGATGGATCTCTCCGTCGGCTGACGGCCGTTCCCCGCGGATCGCGACCTGGCCGGCCGCTCAACGCGCCCGGACCGGCAGCGACAGTCCTCCGCCGGCGCCAGGATCTAGATAGTGTTCGACCACCTCGTGCGCCGGTCGGATGGCATCCGGCGTCACTCTGCGGCCGTACCAGTGCCGGTAAAGCAAATCTGTCACTGCCCGGCTCCGCAATTCGAGCGACTCGAAGAGCTCGCTTCCGGGAGCCGACGCTTGGAAGACTCCCGGCAGATTGAGCCGATGGGCGTGGACGATGCGATCGCGCACGGTCGGGTGCGAAGCGAGCCAGTTCCGCTCTTCGTTGGCAATCAACTTGCGGGCCCGTTTTTTCACTTTCGGCTCGCGATCGGCCAGCTCGGCGATGAAGGCCACCAGATCGGACGGCAAGATCCGGCAGTCGGTCGAGCCGAACGCATAGTTGAACGCCAGGTCGTGCGCAACGGTCAGCTCGAGCAGCCGCCGGCAAAACCCCTCGAATTCCGCTGATCCGATGACGCCGACTTCGTAGCAATCGGCGTCGAACTCCATCCGCCGCATGAGCGACGCGCTGGCGATCAGGCCCACTTGCATCAGGCACCAGAGGGCGTAACGCCCCAGCACGACGAGAAACCACAGCACGATTCCCACGAGCGCCATCAGCCAATGGCCGCCGCTCAAGGATTCGATTAGCTCGTCGAGCAGGGTCGGGCGGCCGACGGCAAGCGCAAACCACAGATTCACACGCTTGATGAACCGGTCCAGAAAACCGCTGCCCCGCTGGCCGAAGTGACCGAGCTCGTGCGCGATGACTCCGGCGAGCTGGACCAGGGTCAGTCCGCCGACGAGCGGCAACCCCAACGTCAACGTAAAGGCGCGCGGCGCAAACCAAAGAAGGACGTCTCGTAGTAGGCGCTGGCGTTCACGTCGAGGTTGAGGCGAATGATGTCGGGCCGTGGGCAACCGACCTTATCGGCCAGACGGTCGACGAACGCGAACAAGGCCGGTTCATCGCGTCGCGAAAGACCAGTCCCCTCGTCCGGTGCGCGGAGGCCGGAAAACAGGGGACGAATCAACGAGAGCGTCCACAGCGCGCCACCAATGCTCAGCCCCACGTACAACGCGGCGACCATGACCGTGGCGTAACCAGACATGGCTTTCATCCAGAACCAGTCGTACCGGGCGTGCCACCACGTCAGCCCGGCAACCGCGGCCACAAACGCGACGTAGAAGATCGGCAAGAGCAGCATCACGCCGCCGACTGCCAACGCCGCGAGCCGGTGGCCCAGCGTGACCCGCTGTTTGGGGAAGACCAGCGAATCGTTCAGCAGCCGCAAGAGATCGCGGGTGCGAAGGGTGCGCGGGGAGAGGCCTGCGGGGGCGGGCACCTCGTCGGCCGGGGCCTCAATCGCAAAGCGGGTCTTGCAGCGCTTGCAAGTGCCCTGCCGCCCGGCCGCGTGCGGGGGCATGCGATACGATCGGCCGCAACCGGGGCAGGTAACAAGGATCGAGCTGTCGGCCGCGGCCAAGGTTAATTCCCGCCCAACGATTCGCCGCCCGCGAATGTCGACGTTCCGGCCGTGATGGCGGCGGCAGAAGCAGGCCTACTGCCCAGGAATATTGATCTGCTCGTGCCCGGCGATCGTGACGAGCCGCTCGAGCAGTTGCGGGTCGACGTTCTTGCTGACGAACCGCACGGACCCGTCGGCGAAACCGACCTGGACGCCTTCCGGTTGGCCGCCCAAGCCGTCCGGGCCGTCGATGTACGGCTTCTTGGTCAATGCGCGAATGGTGGGGCGTCCTCCGGCGGCCCATGAGCCGAAGTCCTTGTTGCATTCGCTCGTCATAATTGTGTTGGACGTGCCGTCGACGATGTCTCTGAATCCGCGTGACGCGGTTGTAAGCAAAGACGCCCGCTTTGGGGCTGGTGACCGGCAGCATCGGACCGTCTTCACCGACTCCGGCCAGACCGACATATTCCGTCACCGGTAGCCCGCCGGCATTCTGCTCGCCGATCATAGGATTGATGAACACGACGAGCGGCGTCGAGACGGCCGCGTGATTCGCGGGATCGTCCCAGGACTTTTTGAAGTCGATCCGATCGTAGAGCGGCTTTTGCTCGACGTAGGGCAGAATCTCGGTCTGCCAGCTCAGCCGTTTGTCGGGCTTGAGGTCAGCAACGCGATAGGTGGCCGCCGGAAAATTACCCTCTGTGGCATGGTAGTTATGCAGCGCCAGTCCGATTTGTTTGAGATTGTTCTTCGATTGAGTCCGTCGGGCAGCTGCCCGCGCGGCCTGGACGGTGGGCAGCAACAGCGCGACCATCACCGGCGTCGCAACGAAAGCGCCGGTCGACAGGCCCGGAGCCGATTCGCGCGACCGCATCCGCACGCCATTTCCGTCGACGGTGACGACGGCGACGTTGGGGAACATGGGCCGCGTCACGACCTCGGCCGGCGGAATATCCGACAGAAGGGCCATCCGCGCCCCGGCGCGCTTGGACTTCGTCGGACCGCTGCGGTCGACGGTCTGATTGAGGAGCCCGCCCACCATTGGCAAGTACGTCACGATCGTTGTGTAAAGCGGCCGAGGATCGCTCAGCGAGAGGGCGACGAACTCCTTGGGCACGGTGTCGAGCGCGGGCCGGTCGGCGGGCGACGGTTTCCAGCGGTCGAGCTTGCCGTCGAGCCGCAGTAGGGCCGACTCGACCGACTGCGGCGACAGGCCCACGATCAGCCAGTGCTTGTCCAACACGACCGACGGGTGAACGGGCAGATTTCCCAAATCAAAGATCCACGCGGGGCGGCCCGAACGCTCTTCCTCCGCGGCGGTGAAGCCGTTGGGAAAGACGGTCTGCAGTTTCTCGAAGCCCGTTTTGAGCGTCTTCTTGAGCACGTCCGGTTTTTCGACCGAGAGGGCGATGCTGAAACCAAGTCCGCCCGGAATGCCGGCCGCCGAGTCGCTGTAAATGCAGACCACGCGTCCGAGCGCGTCGACCAGCTCGGTCTTGGGATCGAAGCCGAGCACGGCCGGGGCTTGTTGCATCACGCCATCGACCTTATCCGCCCCGCCGTTGCTCACGGCATCCGCGAACTTTCGCACAGTGCCCAAAATCGTCTCGTAGCCTTTGCTCCAATTGAAACTGGCGATCGCGAAGCCCGTGTTGTCCTGGGGCAGCGGAGGCAAATCGGCCAGCGAAATCGGCGCCTGGTCGGCGAGCGCCAACACGCCGGTGCGCGGGGCCGGGGCATCCAGCGTGAATTCGGAGACCAGCGCGCGATCCTTCAAACCGGTCCGCATGGCGAGCACACCCAACTGGCCGCCCCCCAGCACGTCGATCAACTGCCCGACGGTGAATTTCGGCTGGTGGGCGTTTTTCTCCTGAATCGTGACGTCGCCGTAGCTCTTTCGCAGCGCGGCGACGTCGCACCAACCCGCGGCGATCGCCTGAAAATCGGTCGGCTCGACGCGGAACTTGCGCCAATTCGCGGTTTGCGTGATCGGCGGCGCCTTGCCGTCGGCGACGTCGAGCTCCGCGTCGACAGCCGGCTCGCCGAACGCGATCACCAGATGTCCGCCTTCAGTCCACCACGCGAGCTCGGCACCGGGCGTGGAGACGACGCCCCCATCGGCGAATCGCGAGTTATGGAATGTGCCGTGGTTGACGCGTCGACCGCGAATCGTCGTGACTTCGAACTGAGCACCCTTGAACAGCTGCGGCAGCGCCGCATCAAACGCCGGCTGCAAGTCGGCCGCCTGATGCAAGACCACGACGACCCGGGGCGTCAGTTTCCCTTTGGGCACGGAAAGGCTGAGCGAAATACCGCGCCGCGATCCCACTGAGCAACTGCCGCACGGCCGACTCCGGCACGGGGGAATCAGCGGGAATGTACGAGAGAGCGAAGTCGACGATCGTCTTCAGCAATTTCGTTTTGTCGAGCGATTCATAAACCGCCGACTTTTCCCAATCGGCCTTATGCTTCTCCGTCCCGTCCCAGCCGAAGTAAACGACCGAATCAGCCGGCAACAACGACTCGGCGCACGCTCCTCCACAGCGGACAGCGCAAAGGCGACAGCCGACGCGATTCCGGCGGCAAGAATCAAAGCTGCGGCAAAAAACCATCTGTGACCTCGCATGCGACACCCCGTGCGCTAGAGGGAGGCGGCCCGAGTCGAGCGCCAAAAGTCCGACGCTCGCACGCAGTCAGGCTAACTCGGCACAGCGTCGCAAGCAAGATGTGCGCACTCGTCGGTTCCGTACCGACAGCGGAGCTGTCGGCTTGGGAAAGGGGGGCGCGGCAATTAATACCACAATCGAACGGTACCGCTCACCCTGGGGCGGCGAGGACGCCGAACCCATTCACCTCCCGGAGCAGTTGATTGTGGCCCCTTTATGAGTCGCCGCGCGCTTACGGATACTTGAACGACTTGTCCGGATAGGCGGGCGGGGCTGGCACGGGGCGCGGGTCTTTGGCGATCGCGTTTTCGAGGTGCTTGATGGCTGCGTCGAGCTGGGCGTCGCCGCCGTTGAAGGTGGCGTGGGGTAGGTTGTCGACGACGATGTCCGGCTCGGCGCCGTGGCCTTCGATCAGCCATTTTCGTTCGGGGCCGTACACGCCCTCTTCGGCCGCCGTGGCCACGCCGCCGTCGGAGAGCGTGTTCTGGGCGCTCAGCCAGATCTCGCCGCCCCAGGTCCGCGTGCCGATGACTTTGCCCAAGCCGAGCCGGCGAAAGCCTTCCGTAAACGCTTCGCCGTCGGAGGCTGTGTTCTCGTCGCACAAGACAACGACGTGTCCGCGGAACGCGTACTGCATGTTCCAGGTTGGAACGCTGGTGCGGTCCTTCCAGAAGAACCAGGCCTTGCGCATCAGCTTTTCCAGAATGATGCTGTCGATGTTGCCGCCCCGGTTGTGGCGGACGTCGACGATCAGGCCCTGGCGATTAAAGACGGGGTAATAGGTGCGGTACCACTCGGAGAGGTCATTGTTGGTCATGGCACGCAGGTGGACGTAGCCGATCTTGCCGTGCCCCGCCGTTTCGACTCGCTGGCGGCTGCGATAGGTCCAGTCGCGGTAGCGGAGATCGGCCTCGTCGGCCACCGGCTTCACGATCGCGTCGCGCGACGTTTTGGCTCCTGCTGGGCGGATCCGCAGCAGCACCTGCCGCCCTTGCTGGTCCCGCAGCATCAACTGCGGGTCGGGCTGGGACAGGACCGGCTCGCCGTTGATGGCTTCGATGATGTCGCCTGCGTGGATGTCCAGGTCGGGGTCGGCGAGGGGCGACAGGGAGCCGGGGAGATCGGGATCGGACTGATAGATGTAGTCGATGCGGTAGCCGCCTTTGTTCTCCTCGCGCTCCAGCCGCGCGCCGAGCGTAGGGACGGTGATTTGATCGGGGCCCTTGCGGAGATCACCGCCAACGACGACCGAATGCAGCACCGACAGCTCGCCGACCATCTGGGACAGAAGATCGTTCAGGTCGCTGCGGGAGCTGACTCGCTTCACCAACGGCTCGTATTTTTCGCGGATGGCGACCCAGTTCACGCCGTGCATGTTGCGGTCGTAGAAGTAGTCGCGGTGCAGCCGCCAGGCATCGACAAACATCTGATGCAGGTCTTCGCGGACGTTGATCGAATAGTGCCAGGCCCCCAGATCGACCTTGCTCTCGGCCAGCTTGGCGGGCGGGCTCGGCGCGGCGTCGAAGATGTAGAACTCGTCCTCTTTCCGCGCCAGGATCTTCTGCCCGTTGGCCGACAGCTCGAAGGAGCGGACGTCCGCCAGAATTCGTTCCGGCTTTTTGCCTTCGTTGCCGATCTCCAGGGCCATCAGATGAGTTTTGCCGCCGCTGCCCGATTCGTGTTCCAGCCAGAAGAGGGCTTTGCGGTTGACCGCCAGGCTTTGCAGGTTGCCGCGGGGGACGGGCACGGTCCTGATGCGGCGCTCGATGCCGTCGCGATCGATGCAAACCGGTTTTGGTGCGATTCGTTTCGGTCCCTCTTTTTTCTTCGTTTCCTTTTTTTCCTTGGCCTCGCCCGCGCTCTTGTCCTTTTTTGCAGTCTCTTTCGATACCGTCTGTTTCGATACGGTGTCTTTCGCCGCTGGGGGTTTCGATTTCGTGTCGCCGTCTTTCGCAGCGTCGGCGTCCTTGGCGTCTTCTTCGCTGGCCGCCTCGGCTCGGGCCATCACCGGGATGACTGGTATCGCGGGATGCAACTCGTCGGCCGGCTGGAAGGGCGAGCGAACTCCCTTCCGCAGCGCGAGTCTGAAGATCTCCTCCGGCTTGTCGAAATATGGCTCGGGCTGTCGCGGCCCCCAGACGCCGGTCAGCGAGTGCATCGCGCGATCCGAAAGGAAATAAAGCCATTGGCCGTCCGGACTCCACACGGGGCTAAAACTGTTGAATCGGTCACTGGTCAGTTCGGTCGTCGTGCCCGTTTCCAGTTCGTAGAGATGCAGCTGCTGGAACGTATTGACGGACGCTTCGACAAACACCACAAAGCGGCTGTCGGGCGACCAGACGACGTCACCAGCGCCCTCGCGATTGGTCGAGATCTTCTTGCCCGTCCCCTTGGCAACGTCGACGATCCACAGATCGTTGTTTTTGTCGGCGTAGGCGAAGTGCTTGCCGTCGGGCGACGGGTGGCCTTGCCAGCGCAGAATTTTGCCGTCGTGCGTGACGGTCTTGTCGTCGCCCACGCCCCGCGGCGGAAGCAGGTGGAATTCCAGCTCGCCCGTTTCGTCGGAGAGTGCCAGCAGATGTTTGCCGTCGGGCATGAAGCGGGCCTCGCGGTAACGGACGCCCGGCTTGTGGGAAACGCGCACGAAGCGGCCGCCCTTGGCCGGTGCAACGAACATGCCGCCCCGCGCTGTGAAGACGACACTTTCCCCCTTCGGGTGGACGTGGGCGGCCGACAGATGTTCGATCGGCCGCTCGACCCACTTCTCGCGGAGTTGATCGAAGTCGGAGGCCAGCGTGATCGGCACCACGCGATCGACGCCGCTCGCGATATCGTAGAGCCGGATGTCGGCCCCCAACTGATAGACGATTCGTCGCTGGTGCAAATCGGGCGACTGGACGTCCCAGCCACTGTGCTTGGTGTGTTGCTTGAGGTCGCCTCCGGTGTCCTTCATCGACCAGATGTTGAGCGTGCCATCCCGATCGGTGACGAAATAGAGGCGGCCGTGCTCCCACATCGGCGCAAAACTCTCGCCAACGTAATCGGCGGTGAGATTTGTGGCCTCGGGGTCTTTCGGGGCGAATCGCCAAATCTTGCGCGCCGTGCCGCCGTGGTAGCGCTTGACGGCTTGGCGATGGGACGGCGGTCGCACGAAGTAAATCGTGCCATCGGGGTCGACGGACGCCTCGCCCGATTGGCTGAGCGGAATTCGCGTGTGCCGTCCGTTGGCCAGATCGATCTCGACCAGCTGCAGGTTGGGCAGAGTCGAGTAGTGCTGGGTGTTGTAGAGCAGGTGTCCGCCCGGCGTCCAACCGACTGGGACCGAGGTGTCGGCGGAAAACGTGCGACGCGTCGGCGAACCTCCTTCGAGGGGCATCGTGTAGATTTCGGTCGGCCCTTCGTAGGACGCGGCAAACGCGATCAGCCGCCCGTCCGGGGAAATCCGCGGGCGCGTCTCTTCACCCGGATGCGATGTCAGCCGCCGGGCCACGCCTCCTTTAATACCGACGGTCCAGACGTCCCCCTCGGCCACGAAGGCGATCGTATCGCCGTGAATGGCCGGGTAGCGGTAGTAGCCCTGCGGCGCCGGGGCCTCGGCAGCCAACGCGGCCGAGCCGATGACGAATGCTAGTAGCGAGCCGGCAATCGCTGCGGGGAGCGTGCACTTCATGGGTGAATTTTTCTCTGGGTGAGTTCAGCTCGTAGTGAGATCATCTCGAGGATCAGGATATGGCGGGGTCTGAGTTCGGCGATGGATTGGCAGGGCAGGCTGTGCCTGCCGCGATTCCCCCAACAGCGAATTGGTATCCCGCTGCTAACGTCAGGCTGCGGCCGGCACAGTCTGCCCTCCATTTCTGCGCTGCGAAATATCTTTCCCTCACTCTAAAGCAATCGGGGGGCAAATTCCGAGCGATTCCGACTTCTGAGTGACGAATGGGGCGCCGGCCGCGAGGCGATTTGGGACGAACCCGGCAAACCGTTGGGGCGAGCCTTGTTGACCGTTGGCGTCGGACCTAGAATCGGAACGCCGGACGACTTCAGCGGTTACGAGCACATTACGGGGCCCATGACACGGCGATACGTCAATCAATTAGGCGACGGCGACTCGGTTGACGAGGTCTTCCTGCTGGCGGACAAACAGCTCCGCGCCAACCGCAACGCCAGCCTCTATCTGCTGGCCACGCTGCGCGACCGTACAGGCATGATGAACGGCCTGATGTGGAATATGACCGAGGGCTCGGCCTCCTCGTTCAACGCGGGCGACTTTGTGAAGGTCAAGGGCAAGGTCCAGCTCTACCAGGGAGCGCTGCAAATCATCCTCACGCACATTCAGGCGATTCCCACCAACGGCATCGACCCGTGCGACTTCCACGCCACGACGAGCAAGAACGTCGACGTGATGCTGGCGCGGCTCCGCGAGATTTTGCTCTCGATCAGCGAGCCCAACCTCAAGCGGTTGATGGAACAGTTCCTGGCCGATCCGGAAATCATGCGCGACTTTGCCCTGGCGCCGGCCGGCATCAAGGCGCATCACGCGTATCACGGCGGACTGCTCGAGCACGTGCTCAATATCTTGGAGACGGCTCATCGCATCGAGGACCTGTATCCGAAGGTCGACTTCAACCTGCTCCGCGCCGGCATCTTCTTGCACGATCTCGGCAAAATTCGCGAGATGAGCTACGCCACCGCCTTTGCCTACACCGACGAGGGGCAACTGCTGGGCCACCTGGCCATCGCGCTCGAAATGCTCGACGCGAAAATCGCGGAGGTCGTGAAGCTCACCGGCGAACCATTCCCGATCGAATTGGCCCTCCGCCTCAAGCACATGATTCTGAGTCACCACGGCACGTACGAGTTCGGCAGCCCCAAATTGCCGATGACTCCCGAGGCGATCGCCCTGCATCACCTCGACAATCTCGACGCCAAGGTCCACGAGTTTGCCCGCTCGATCCAGGACGATCCCAACGCGGGCTCCAATTGGACTCCCTATTCGCCGCGGCTCGATCGCAAGCTGTACAAAGGCGTTTCCGCCGGAAGCTCCTGACAAATCCGCCGCGTCCGAACGCCTCCGTTCGCGATAGCGAACCCTCTCATGTCCGATCTCGAGCGCCGAATTCTCGACGTGCTCAGCGAGCCGGGTGTCAAGCCGTTGCGGGCCGCGGCGCTCGCCAAACGGTTGAACCTCACCAAGAAGCAGCTGCCCGAATTTCGCGAGGCTTTGCAGCAGCTCCTCGCGTCGCGGCGGGTGAAAGAGGGGAAGAAGGGCCGGCTGCGCCCGCGGCACTCGGCCGGACTGGTCGAGGGGATCGTCAAGCGGATCAGCAGCGGGGCCGGTTACCTCCGTCCGCATCAGCCGGTCGCGGAGGGGCGCCCGGGCGAAATCTATATCGCCCCGGCCGACATGAGCGACGCGCACACCGGGGACGAAGTGCTCGTGCGGCTGACGAGCGGCCGCCATCGATCGGGACAGCGGTGCGGCGTCGTCGAGCAGGTGCTGGTGCGGGCCTCGGGCCATTTTGTCGGCACCTATCTCGAACGCAACGGCCAAGGCTATGTCGAGGTCGACGGCAACACGTTCCGCGAGCTGATCCTGGTGGGCGATCCCGGCGCCAAGGCGCGCGGCCCGACGACAAAGTCGTGATCGAAATGCTGCGGTTCCCCTCGCACTCCGAGCGGGGCGAAGGGGTGCTCACGCAAATTCTCGGTCCGCGCGGCGCCGGGCGTCGATACGCTGTCGGTCATCCACGAGTTTGGTCTGCGCGACGCGTTTTCCGACGAAGTGCTTGACGAGGCCCGCGAGCAGGCCGAACAGTTCGACGAGCACCAACTCACGGGCGCCTCGATCTCACCGGCGAAACGATCGTCACCATCGACCCGGTCGATGCCCGCGACTTCGACGATGCCATTTCGCTCACCCGCACCGGCAACGACGGCTGGCGGCTCGGCGTGCACATCGCGGACGTCTCGCATTTCGTCCCTCCGAAGAGCGCACTCGACGAAGAAGCTCGCATCCGCGGCACGAGCGTCTACCTGCCCGATCGCGTGATTCCGATGCTGCCGGAGGTGATCTCCAACGGGCTGGCGAGCCTGCAGCAGGGAAAGGTGCGCTACACGCAGTCGGTCTTCATCGAGTTCGACGCCGAGGGGATGCCGCTCGACGTGGAGTTTGCCCGCTCGGCGATTCGCGTGGCATCGCGGTTCGCGTACGAGGAAGTGCTGCCGCTGATCGAAGAGGCTCCGGGCGGCGAAGGCCGCGCGGTTCCCAAGCCGGCCCGAGAGCTACTTGTGCGAATGCACGACCTGGCGATGCTGCTACGGGCCCGCCGTCTCGCTCACGGGGCACTGGACCTGTCGCTCCGCGAGGTCAAGCTCCAGCTCGACGAAAACGGCGCCGTGACGGGGGCCCGCGAAGTTCCGCACGATGAAAGCCATCAGATCATCGAAGAGTTCATGCTCTCGGCGAACATCGCGGTCGCGGGAGCGCTCGACCACCGGGGAATCGCCTTCATCCGCCGCGGCCACGGCGAGCCCGATTCCGCCAAGCTGCGGGCCCTGGCCCAGTTCGCGAAGATTCTGGGCTATCCACTCAAGCGGTGCGAGAGCCGTCGCGACCTGCAGGGGCTATTGAATCGCGTCGCCGGCCGGCCGCACGAGCGGGCCATCAACTTCGCCTTGCTGCGGAGCCTCAAGCAGGCCGAGTACACGGTCGCCGACGTCGGCCACTACGCGCTCGGCGTCGACAACTATTGCCACTTCACGAGCCCGATCCGCCGCTACCCCGATCTGACCGTGCATCGCACCGTGGCCGAAGTGCTGTTCGATCACAAGAGCCGTCGCGGCGGCGATGTGGTCGCGCTCGCCAAGACGGCGCGGCAATGCTCGGTCCAGGAGCGCAAGGCGGAGCAGGCCGAGCGCGAGCTGATTAAGGTCAAGCTGCTGACGTTCCTTGTCGACAAGGTCGGCCTGGAGATGGACGCCACGATCACCGGCGTCGAGCGTTTTGGCTTCTTTTGCCAGGGCGTCGAGCTCCCTGTCGACGGTCTCGTGCACATCGCGGCCCTCGATCGCGGCGACTTTTACGGGTTCGACGAGGCGACCTTCAGTCTCATCGCGCGGCGGTCGGGCCGGCAGTATCGGCTGGGCGACACACTATCGGTGAAAGTGGCGCACGTCGACGTCGATCGCCGCCAGCTCGATTTTGCGATCGTCCCGGAGCGCGCCCGCTCGAAGCAAAAAAAACGAACCGACGAACGCGATCCCACGCCGAAGACGCGGCACCCGCGTCTCAAAGAGGCCCAGCGCAGCCGCACTCCGGAAGAGTCGAACGCCATCCGGGCCCGCCGCCGCGAAAAGAAACGCAGCAGAGCGGAACGCCGGGGACAAAACGGGCGTCGCTCTGGCGGGTAGCACCTGCGGCGAAACTCGGATTGGAGTGGTCAGTTATTGTCTGCACGTAATTCCTAGCAGGCAGAGAAGTTGCATTCCGACCGCGATTCGTTTACAACGCTCCCAAGTCGGGGCCGAATGCTGAGTTCTTGGCGAGCTTTCTGTGAGGGCATTCGATTCCCGCGTTTGCGACCGCAGGATGAGCGGTTGCATTTTTGATCGCCGCGAGTTGGTAGTTCTAGGGAGGGACTATGCAACACCGACCGGAAGTGCCGGCTGTTGAGATCCTCTGGATCACGGCCGGACTTGGGTGCGATGGCGATTCCATCTCGTTCACGGCTGCCACCCAGCCGACCATCGAAGATATCTTGCGCGGCGCGATCCCCGGTCTGCCCGAGGTGACGCTCCGCCACCCGGTGCTGGCGTTTCAGACGGGTGAGGAGTTTCTGCTGCCCTTCCATCAAGCGGCGCTCGGCAAGTTGGACAAGCCCTTCGTCCTGGTGGTGGAAGGGTCGATTCCGAACGAAAACAACAAGGAGGCTGGTTATTGGGCCGCGTTGGGGACCGATCCGGCAACCGGTCAGCCAATCACGACGTGCGAGTGGATCGATCGGCTTGTGCCGCACGCCTGGGCAGTCGTCGCCTGCGGCACGTGTGCGACCTACGGCGGCATCCACGCGATGCAGGGAAATCCGACTGGCTGTATGGGCCTGGCCGACTATCTGGGATGGGAGTGGCGGTCGTCGGCCGACATTCCGCTCGTCTGCGTCCCCGGGTGCCCGGTGCAGCCCGACAACTTTATGGAGGTCGTTGTCTATTTGCTGAACCAGGCGGCCGGCAAATACCCGATGATCCCCCTCGATCAGCAATTGCGGCCGACGTGGCTCTTCGGCAACACTGTGCACGAAGGCTGCGATCGCGGCGGCTACTACGAGCAGGCCGACTTCGCCGGGCATCACGAAGCCGGCTCGCCCAAGTGCATCGTCAAGCTGGGCTGCTGGGGTCCGGTCGTGCAATGCAACGTGGGCAAGCGCGGCTGGATGAACGGCATCGGCGGTTGCCCGAACGTCGGCGGCGTGTGCATCGGCTGCACGATGCCCGGCTTCCCGGACAAGTTCATGCCGTTCCTGGAAGAGCCTCCCGGCGCACAGCTCTCGACGACGGCCGTCGTGATGTATGGAAAAACCGTCCGCGCGTTGCGGAGTTTCACGCGGGCCTCGCTCAACCGCGAGCCCGAATGGCGGCAGACGAAGAACGGAGTGAGTTCGCATCCGCTCGAGACCCAGACACAGCTCTCGGGTCGCTGACGGATCTTCTCGGGGGGATTCGCACATCGCCACCAAGCTTTCGCCGCCGCCGACCTCAAAACTGGTCGAAATGTCGTGGGACCCCATCACCCGCATCGTCGGGAGCTTGGGGATCTACACCAAGATTGATTTCGCCGCGCGCCGGGTGGCCGAGTGCTACAGCACTTCGTCCATCTTTCGCGGCTACAGCGTCTTCATGAAGGGGAAGGACCCCCGCGACGCCCACTTCATCACGAGCCGCATTTGCGGCATCTGCGGCGACAACCACGCCACCTGCGCCTGCTACGCCCAGAACATGGCCTTCGGCATCCAGCCGCCGCCCCTGGCCGAGTGGATCATCAACCTCGGCGAAGCAGCCGAGTACATGTTCGACCACAACCTCTACCAGGACAATCTGGTGGGCGTCGACTTCTGCGAGCAGATGGTCCGTCAGACGAATCCGTCGGTCCTGGCGCGGGCCGAGCGGACGCCCGCGCCGCATGCAGGACTGCACGGTTACCGCACCATCGCCGACATCATGCGCTCGCTCAACCCGTTCGAGGGGGGCTTTTACCTCAAGTGCCTGGAGATGAGCCGGCTGACGCGGGAAATGTTCTGCCTGATGGAGGGACGCCACGTCCACCCGTCGACCCTTTATCCCGGGGGCGTCGGCACCGTGCCGAGCGTGCAGCTCTTCAACGACTACCTGGTGCGGCTGCTCAAATACGTCGAGTTCATGAAGCGCGTCGTCCCGCTGCACGACGACCTGTTCGACTTTTTCTACGAAGCGCTACCCGGTTACGAAGAGGTCGGGCGGCGCCGCATTCTCTTGGGTTGCTGGGGCTCGTTCAACGACCCTGAAGCCTGCACCTACAAGTACGAAACGATGGCCGACTGGGGCCGCAAGATGTACGTCACCCCCGGCGTCGTCGTCGACGGCAAGCTGGTGACGACCAGCCTGCTCGACATCAACCTGGGCCTGCGGATTTGTCTGGGCAGCTCGTTCTACGACGACTGGCAACACACCGAACCGTTCGTCACGCACGATCCGCTGGGCAACCCGATCGACAAGCGGCATCCCTGGAACCAGACCACCACGCCGCGGCCGCAGAAGCGCGACTTCAACGAGCGCTACACGTGGGTCATGTCCCCCCGCTGGCACGATTCGCGGACCGGCGAGAACCTGGCGCTCGACACAGGGGGCGGCCCCCTCGCCCGGCTCTGGACGACGGCCCTCGCGCAACAGGTCGACATCGGCTACGTGAAGTCGACGGGCACGAGTGTGAAAATCTACCTGCCTAAAACCGTGAAGCTGCCGGAGGTCGAGTTCGAATGGAAGATTCCTCGCTGGAGCAACACGCTCGAGCGGGACCGGGCGCGGACCTACTTTCAGGCGTACGCCGCGGCGGCCGCGCTTTATTTCCTCGAGCGTGCCCTCGAGTACATGCACGCCGGGAAGCTGGAAACGTCCGTCGATTACAGCGTTCCCAGCGACGCGATTGGCTGCGGCTTCCACGAGGCGGTTCGGGGCGTTCTGTCCCATCACGTCGTGATTCGTGACGGCAAAATCGCCAACTATCATCCGTACCCGCCCACCTGCTGGAACGCCAGCCCCCGCGATAGCGCCGGCATTCCCGGACCCTACGAGGACGCTGTCCAAAACACGCCGCTGTTCGAAGAGAACGACGCCGACCACTTCAAGGGGATCGACATTTTGCGGACAGTTCGCAGTTTCGATCCGTGTCTGCCGTGCGGCGTTCACATGTATCTTGGCCAGGGCCGGGAGCTGTCCGTCCAGCATAACCCCCGGTTCGGCGCACCGCGCCTGGAAGAAGCAGGCGGATAAGGGGCCGCAAAGCCAGTACGCTTAATTGCCGCCGCGACCTCGAGCAACGGCGTTCAAGGATGGCGAGTTCCGCAGGAGCGAATTTCAGATGGATCTGAATCACGCCGACAACGCCGCGACTGGAAACACCGGCACGGCCGCAGCTTTTCTTGCCTCGGACGCATCATCATTTGGGCCGACCGTCGGCCGCCGGTCGGCAGCCCCGTATCGCACTTTCGCGGACGCGGTGCCCGAGCCGCAATCGCCGGAAGAGGCGGAAGCCATTCTGCGGGAGATGGCCCGGGCGCTCACTCTCGGTGGCGAGGACGCGACCGCGCGCGTCGCGGCGGACAATATGAAGCCGGCCGACGCCTTCGCACTCGCGCCGCGTCCCAAAGTCGCGCAGCGTTGGGGCGAGGAAACGTTTCGCGCCCTGGTCGAGGCGGCCCCCGACGCCGTCGTTATGATCGACAACGATGGGGTGATCGTGCTGGTCAACGCGCATACCGAGCGGCTCTTCGGCTATCGCCGCGAGGAATTGCTCGGGCACCGGGTCGAGCTGCTCGTTCCCGAGCGGTTCCGCCAATCGCACCCCGAACATCGCAAACGATTTTTCTCGCAGGGTGCGTCGCGGCCGATGGGGAGCGGACTCGAGCTGTTCGGCCGTCGCAAGGACGGACACGAATTCCCAGTTGAAATCAACCTGGCTCCGATCAAGGCCGAGGGGACCCCGTTCGTCACCGCCGCGATTCGAGATATCACCGATCGCAAGCGGCTCGAGGCCCGCTACCGCACGCTGGTGGAGGGGATTCCCGCCGTGACCTTCATGGCGGCCCTCGATCAGGAGAACAGCGAATTTTATGTCAGCCCGCAGATCGAAGAGATGCTCCGCTTTTCGCAGGCCGAATGGATGGGAGATCCGTTCCTCTGGCACCGCCAATTGCACCCGGAAGACCGCGAGCGCTGGGGAGCCGAGTTCGCCCGTACCTGCTCGGCCGGCGTGAATTTCAAATCGGAATACCGTTTTATCTCCCGCGACAACCAGGTCGTTTGGGTGCACGGCGAGGCTCGCGTCGTCCGCGACGAACAGGGCCGGCCGCTGTTCCTCCAGGGCATCGCGTTCGACATC
Organism: uncultured Planctomycetaceae bacterium; assembly: GCA_963800135.1. Taxonomy (GTDB): domain Bacteria; phylum Planctomycetota; class Planctomycetia; order Planctomycetales; family Planctomycetaceae; genus DASPSM01. The sequence continues at coordinate 311,566 of CAWCZR010000010.1, forward strand.
ACCGAGAGCAAGCGGGCCGAGGAGGCGCTGCGCCGTTCGGCCGAAGAGCTGGAACGGAAGGTCCGCGAGCGGACCGCCGCTCTCGAAGAAGCATCGCTACGAGCCGAAGGGGCCAGCCAGGCCCGCGCTTCGTTTTTGGCCAATATGAGCCACGAAATCCGCACTCCGCTCAACGGCATCATCGGTTTTGCCGACCTGCTGCGTCGCAAGGCCGACTCCGGCGAGGCCGAGCGGATGGAGTGGCTGCAGATCATTCACGACGGCGGCAAGCACCTCTTGGCCCTGATCAACGACATCCTCGACCTCTCCAAAGTCGACGCGGGCAAGCTCAGCATCGAGCGGCTTGAATTCTCTCCAGTCAAAATCGTCACCGAGGTCTGCGCGATCCTGCGGACGCGGGCTGAAGAAAAGGGGCTCAAGCTCGAGGCCGTGTTCGACGGACTGCTGCCCCAAACGATCGAGTCCGACCCGACTCGCCTGCGGCAGGTGCTGATGAACGTGGCCGGCAATGCGATCAAGTTCACGCCGCAGGGGCACGTGCGAATCGTGGCCCGCCTGGAAAATGCGACATCCAACGATTCGAGGTTCGTCGTCGAAATTCAGGACACGGGCATCGGCATCCCGGCCGACAAGCTCGATTCCATCTTCAACCCATTCACACAGGCCGACTCGTCGATCACCCGGCAATATGGGGGCACCGGGCTGGGGCTGGCGATCAGCCGTCGGCTGGCGGAGCAACTGGGCGGCGGCGTCACGGTCGCAAGCGAAGTGGGGCGTGGTACCAGGTTCATCTGTTCGTTTGCCACCGGCCGTTTAAAAGAGCTGACAGAACCGCAAGTCGCGGGAACGACATCAACCGTCGTCGAGCTTCCCAAGCGACGCGGGCCACAGCCGGTGCTCGATCATCGCGTGCTCGTCGTCGACGACGGCGAGACCAATCGCAAACTGATTCAGTTCGTGCTCGGCCGCGCGGGGGCGAAAGTCTTCCAGGCCGAGAACGGACAACAGGCTGTCGATCGCGTCATGGCCGAGCCGTTCGACCTGATCCTGATGGACATGCAAATGCCCGTGATGGACGGCTACCATGCGACGGCCGAGCTCCGCACCCGCGGCATCACCGTCCCGATCATCGCGCTGACGGCCAACGCCATGAAGGGTGACGAAGTTCGCTGTCGCGAGGTTGGCTGCTCCGGCTATCTGGCCAAGCCGATCGACATGGACTTGCTGTTGGCCATGGTCACGAGCGCCCTGACGGAATCGGTCCACACACGCAGCGTGCCGCCTCCGGTCGGCGCGGTCGAGTCGTATGCCACGCCGCACGGCACCCCGACGGGCGCTCCGACCGCCGCGCGACGGGCCGTGGTCCTGCCGCCGCTCGTGCCGACACTTCCGCTGGACGATCCCGATTTTCGTGAGATCGTCGAGAATTTCGTGGCGCGGCTCGGCGAACGGCTCGACGAAATGGATAGCGCGCTGGCCACGCTCGACCTGTCGGCCCTGGCGAAGCTGGCCCATTGGCTGCGCGGTACGGGCGGTAGCGTCGGGTTTGCCGATTTCACCGATCCATCGACGCGACTGGAAGACCTGGCGCGCGAAGGCCGCGTCGCTGAAATTCCCGAGACGCTCCGCCACTTGCGCGAGCTGGCCGCCCGCATCGTGATCGACTGACAATCGGCGCGAACTGCGCCGGGCAGCCGGTCAGGCCAGCGCCCGGAGGCCGCGCGTCAATCGCTCGAGCCCGTCGCGAATCTCCGCTCCCGAGCCGCCGAAGCCGATGCGAAAATGATCCGTGCAGTCCGCGCCGAAGAAACGGCCCGGCGACACGAGCAGGCCGAACTCGCTCTGCAAGCGCTCGGCCACACGGTCGAACTCGAGTCGGCCCGTCCAGCGCGGAAAATAGAGGCAACCCGCCGGCGGCACGTCACCCGTCAGCAGGTTTGTCTGCCGCAGCTCGTGCGTTCCGGCCGAGACCACCGCCCGGTTCGTGGCCAGGTGGACCAGACTCTCCTGCAAGAGCGCGTCGATTTGCTCGAACGCGAGTAGAGATAGCGCTTCCAGAATTTTCGAGCCGATGCTCTCGAACTGGATCCAGTCGTTCAAAAGCTGCGGGTAGCGACCACGATCGGCGATTACCCAGCCGCAGCGCAGCGCACCTAAGCCAAACGTTTTCGTGAGGCTGCTGACGGTGGCGATGCACGGATCGATGTCGGCCGCCGTGCGAAAGGGCTCCACGCCGAGGCCGAGGAAAGTCTCATCGATGATGATCGTGACGTGGGGCGCGACGGATTTGACTGCGCGGGCGAGCTGGCCGACTTCGTCGCGCGTCACGAAGCTGCCGGTTGGATTGTGGAGATTGGAGACGACGATTGCAGTCGTTGTCGGCCGCACCGCCCGCGCAAACGCGCCGGCGAGATCGCCAGCCTTCCTCTCGAGTGGAATCGGCACGGCCACGACGTGGGCGGCGTACCGCGCCGGCAGGATGGCCAGCGGCTGGTAAGTGGGCGATTCGACCAGCACCTCGAGCCCCGGTTTACCCGCGTAGAGCGAATCGCACAGTAGCCGATACGCGGCCGACGCGCCGGCCGCAAGATAGATCTCGCGGTCGTCCGGCACGCGGTAGGTGCGGCGAATCGCCTCCTTGAGCGCGGGCAAGCCATACTCGTTGGTTGCGTTCATCCGCTCGAGCAGCGCCGGCAGCCGCTCCCGACAGACGCGCTCGAACCACGTATCGACCGACGCCGTGTGGACTCCCGAAGTCGACAGGTTGGCGATGCGGCCGCCAGAGCCCGCTTTGTCGAGCGACACCACGTGATGCTTGATCCAGCCGACGAACGACTCGGGCAATTCCGGCATCCGCTTCTCCCCGGGGCAACGGTGCGATGGTGGCGACTGGCGGCGCCACGATCAGGGCGGCACGACCGGCTCGCAGAATGCTCGCACGCCACACGCCAGCTTAACCAAGCGAAGCGACTATTTGCGCTTGGGCGGCGTGCGGCCGGTTTTCCTTTTCGCAGCCGGCGTTTTTCGCGCGGCGGACGTCTTCGGCGCAGCGGCCTTGCCGGAGGCCGCCTTGGCGCCGGCAGCCGACTTGTCGGCCGGCTTCGTCTTGGCGTTGCCGACGGCCGATTTGCCCTGAGGCGTCTCTGGCTGCTCGCTCGGTGTTTTGGCCGTTGCTTGGCTTTCTTGCTCGGGCTGCCGCTCCGCGACGGCCACGGACGGGACCACCGCGCGCGGCTTTTTCGGCAGCCCACTGGGCCACTTGTTGGAGGGTCACTTCCTCGAGACCGGTCCCCTTGGGGATGGTGACGTTGATGTCGCCATAACGGACAAACGGTCCGTATCGTCCCTCGAAGATGGCGACCGGGCTGGCGTCTTCCGGGTGTTTTCCCAGCTCGCGAACGGGCGTGGCGCTGGCCCGCTTGCGGGCCTGTTTGAGCATCTCGACTGCCGTCTCGAGGTCGACGTTCAGCACGTCGTACTTGCGGCCATTGATGTCGAACGTGCCGTCCTTGCCGAACGACTTAAAGACCCCTTCGTGCACCACGTACGGGCCGAACCGGCCGATTCCCGCTTTCACCGGCTTGCCGCTCTCGGGATGGTTGCCAAGCGTCCGCGGCAGGGCGAGCAGCTTCATTGCCGTTTCGAGCGAGACGGTAGCCGGCTCGATGCTCTTGGGAATGCTGGCTCGGCGGGGCTTCGGGCCGTCCTCTTTGACGTCGCCCAGTTGCAGATACGGTCCGTAGGGACCGGCGAGCACATAGATCGGCTCGCTCGTCTCGGGGTCGAGGCCCAACGGCTCGGAGCCGCGCTGCTTTTCTTCGAGGAGCCGCGTGGCCACGTCGGCTGAGATGTCGGCGGGAGCGACGTCGTCCGGGATCGAGACGGTGAGCTTCTTGCCGTCGGTTTCCTGCTCGAAGAACGGGCCGAATCGTCCCACGCGGATCACCGGCACCAAGCCGTTAATCCGCAGCGAACAGGCCTCGCGCGGGTCGATCGACTCTTCCTTGGCTTTCACCTGCTCCACCAGTCCGTCGGAGCCGGCGTAAAAACTCGTGAGGTAAGGCAGCCGCTCGGCTTCGCCATTCGAGATATCGTCGAGCGTCTGCTCCATCTTGGCGGTGAAGCCGAGATCAACCAGTCGCGGGAAGTATTTTTCAAGCAGCTTCGTGACGGCCAGCGCCGTAAAAGTAGGCACGAGCTGGTTGCCCGTTTTGCGGACGTACCCGCGGTCTTGAATTGTGCTGATGATGCTGGCGTACGTGCTCGGCCGGCCGATCCCTTCGGCTTCGAGCGTGCGGACCAGGCTCGCGTCCGTATAGCGGGCGGGGGGCTTGGTCTCGTGGGAGACCGCCTCGAGCTGCCGGCAGGCGAGCGCGGAATCGGTTGAGAGTGGCGGCAGAGCCGACTCCTGGTCGTCCATGGCCGCGTCGGGATCGTCCACGCCTTCGACGTAAGCGCGGAAATAGCCGGGAAACTCGATGTGCCGGCCCGTCGCGCGGAACTCGGCTTCGCCCGATTTGATCGTCACGGTCTGGAACATGAGCTGTGCATCGACCATCTGCGAGGCGACCGTCCGCTTCCAGATCATCGCGTAAAGCTCGGCCTCGCGGCCGAGGAGCGACAATTCCTCGGCCGTGTGCATCTCGGTGCCCGCTGGCCGAATAGCCTCGTGTGCTTCCTGGGCATTGCGGCTCTTGGTGGTGTAGGTGCGTTCGTTGGCTTCGAGGTAATTGGTGCCGTAACGTTCGCTGACACACTTTCGCACGGCCGTGATCGCCTCGCGCGAAAGCTGCACGCTGTCCGTTCGCATGTAGGTGATGTAGCCGTCTTCGTACAGCCGCTGGGCGACCGACATCGTGTCGCGGGCGCTGTACCCCAGCTTGCGGTTGGCTTCCTGCTGCAGTGTGCTGGTGGTGAAGGGAGGGGAGGGACGCCGCACCTGCGGCCGCTGCTCGACGTCGGTCACCGCCCAGGGGCCGGCCGCGGCGCGATCGCGGAGGCTCGTGGCCTCCGGCTCCGAAAGCAGCACCACGTCCGAGCCAGCCTTGAGCTTGCCCGTCGACTCGTCGAAGTCCTTGCCGGTGGCAACCCGGCGGCCGTTCACCGCGGTCAGCGTCGCCTCGAACTCCCGCTCTTCGGCCGCGGCCTGCGACGACTCCGGGTGAGGCACGGCCAACCGTGCCTTGAGATCCCAGTACGTTCCGCTACGGAAGGCCATCCGTTCCAGCTCGCGCTGCACCAACAGCCGCACGGCCACGGATTGCACGCGTCCGGCGGAGAGGCCGCGGGCGATCTTCTTCCACAACAGCGGGCTGAGCGTGTAGCCGTAAAGCCGATCGAGCACGCGGCGCGTTTCCTGGGCTTCGACCAGCTTCTCGTCGATCTCTCGCGTGTGCAGAATGGCGTTTTGGATGGCCTCGTTGGTGATTTCGGAAAAGACCATCCGTTTGACGGGCACGCGTGGCTTCAAGAGCTGGCTCAAGTGCCAGCCGATACTCTCCCCCTCGCGGTCTTCGTCGGTCGCCAGAATCAGTTCGGAGGCGTTCTTGAGGGCCTGCTTCAGCTGGCTGACGGTTTTCCGCTTCGACTGCGGGACAACATAAACGGGCTCGAATTCGTGCTCGACATTCACGCCGAGCGTCGCCCAGGATTTTTTCTGCTGCTTGATTTCTTCGGGGACTTCCGCGGCCTTGGCGGGCAGGTCGCGGACGTGGCCCATGCTGGCCATGACCGAGTAGTTCTTGCCCAAGAACCCGCCGATCTTGCGGGCTTTGGCCGGCGATTCGACGATCACCAGGCTGGGACGGCCGCTTCGCGCGGTCGCAGGGGCGCCGCCGTCGCCGTCTTTTCCTCGGCCGCGTGCTGTCGCCGCCTTGGTTTTTTTACTCGCCACTCAAACAATCCTTAGTACGCTCGCGTTATCCGCTCCAAGTGCAAGGACCCGCTCTAAGTGCAAGAGGCCAATAGGTCTGTTGGACTTGTACCCACCCAATCGAGAGCTACAATGCGCGGCGATTCGAGCCCCCGGACCGCGTGTCGCGTTTCGGATTGCTCGGGCCTTTCGCCTTGCACGGGATACGCCGGGATCCGATGCTAAGCTCGTGGCTTACGACGCGGACGCTCGACGGCGCCGCGAACTTTTGTTGATGATCGCGGCGGCCGAGACTGGGCCATGATTAAGTTAAGTCTCTCAAGTCTGTCAAGTGTCTGCTGTTCGGTGCGGACATGAAGCGGGCGCGCGACTGCGCCTCGGTCACTGGGTAAGTCGCACTACAAATGACCGCTCAGTCGAGCTCAGCGATTCCAACAAGTCGAGCCCGGTATCGTAAGTTTTCTTAGTGTAGGTGTGTGTTTGATTTGCCTTTTTCGGCCGGTCAAGACAGACGACGGTCCGCTACGAAATACGAACAAATTCCGGCGAGCCGCTGCGCGGTGAACGGCCGGCCGCACATACGTTCTGAAGCACTCCGAATCTTGAACGAAGTCGCATCTTGAACGAATAATTGCGACGTCCAATCGCCATCGCAGCTCGAGGAAAGTCATGCAGTCCCCCTTCGCGATCTTCCGCAAGCACCAAAAAGTGGCCATGGTCATCCTCACCGGGTTGTCCATGTTCGCCTTCGTTGTCATGGACCAGCTGCGGGCCGAAAGTCCGATGACGTTGCCAATTCTGGCGGCCGCCGTCGGCATGATAGTCTTCGGCTTTTACGGATGGCGCCGCGGCGAGCCCGTCACCTGGGGTGTGGCGGGAACGGCGCTCGGCGTCGCGATTGCCGTCGTGGCCATGCGTTTCACACCTGGGCCCAAGCCCCCCGTGCAGACGGCCATGGGCGATATCTCGCACGACAATCTCAACAACCTGATTACCAGACGGAACAACGCCAACAACTTTTTGCGGATGGCGTTCGAGAAGATTTCACCTCCCCGCAGCCAAAATCCAATGTATCTCAACTATTACGAGCAGCAGCTGCGGAGCATCATGTTTGATTTCGGCCTCGGCCAAGGGGACGATCCCACGAACGATGTGATCATGGGCTTCCTGCTCGACAAGGAAGCCGACGACATGGGCCTGTCGGTCTCCGACGGCACGATTTCGGACTACATCAACAAGGTCACCGATAACAAGCTTTCGCCCACTGAATATGGGGACATCCTCAAATCGCTGCGGCTGACCGACCAGCAGGTCTACGATGCCATCCGCGGCGAGCTGCGGGCCCGCCTGGCGATGGAAATGCTGCTGCCCCACGCATCGCCGACGCCCGAGCAGTATTGGGACGATTATCGCAAGCTGCAGGTCACCGAAACGCTGGATGTGGCCGCCGTGCCCGTCGCCGACTTCCTCGCCGAGGCCCCCAAGCCGAGCGATGAAGAGATCCGCAAGTACTACGACGCCTGGAAGGGAATTCCGCCCCAGGGTCAAGGAGCGCCCGGCCTGATGCAGCCGAGGCGGGCGCGGATCGAATACCTCGAGGCCGACTTTGCCGAGCTGGAAAAGCAGGTCGCCGCCAAGCCGGTTAGCGATGCCGAAGTCAAAAAGTACTACGAGGACCACAAGCAGGAATACCGCAATCGGCCGCCGGCCGGTTCTTCCAGCGTCAATCCGCTGATGGAGACGCCCAACGCGCTGACCAATCCCGGACTGACGGCGCCGGCCGCGCCCGTGTTGCCCGCACCGGTGTCGCCGCAAATGCCGCCGCCGGCCAAGCAGCCAACCGCTCCGAGTCTCCCCGCGCCCAATGCACCGACGACCGCGCCGCCCGCCACTCCGGCCGCTCCCAGCGGTTCCAAGTCGACGCCCGCGCCCCCAAAGAGCAGCGATAAGAACTCGAAGTCGGGTGCGATGAACGATCGTCCCGTCCGAACCGTCAGCCATGACGGCGAAATGCTGGCTCTCGCCGACGGACCGTTCGACCGTCCGATCCAGGTCGCCTATCAGACCGCCCCTCCGGCCAAATCAGCCCCCAAGAACGAAGCCGGCAAGAACGACGCCAAACCGGCGGGCCCGACTTCCAAGACCGGACCGGGCGCTCCTGCCGCCTTCCAGCCGCGCGAGCCGAAGCCACCGGCAATGCCACGGAGCGGCGGAGCGGCTAAATCGGAGACGGAGCCGGAATTTCGTCCGCTCGATGACTTGCTGCAGCGCGAGATCCGCGACCAGATCCTCCGCAATCGGACCGTCGAAGTCATGAAGGCCCGCGTCCAGGCCGGCTACGACTTTATGTCCAAACTGCGCGAACAATTGATCCCAGCGGAACTTGGCGGCACGCCGGCGATGAACGCCGAAGAGCGGACCAAGGCGCTGAAAGATTACGCCGGCAAGCACGGTCTCAAGTACGGGATCACGCCGCTGCTCTCGCCCATGGAGCTCAACGAAGCGGTCGACAAATACCCAATCGCCGCGGCCTCGGAGCCGCTCGATAATCCGTTCCAGAATCGCGAACCGATCGGCGTGCTGCAGGAAGTCTTTGGCACGACGCCGGAGACTCTGTTCCAGCCGGCGCAGGCTGACGATCACGACGCGCATCGTTTCGCGTTCTGGAAGGTGGAAGACCTTCCCGATCACGTGCCGTCGCTCGACGAGCCGGGCGTGCGCGAACAGGTGGTTCGCGGCTGGCAGATCGCCACGTTCGCTGAAAAGGCCGCCGACACGCGTGCCAAAGAGCTGGCGGACCTCGCCCGCAAGAACAGCAAGCCGATGACGGAGGCCCTCGCGGGGCAGACGGTGACGAACAAGCCCAAGGGGCCGTCGCTCGTCGTCGTGCCGACCGCGCCCTTCTCCTGGTACACGACCAGCTCCACCGCACCGCAGGGCCTGATGCAAGATACGACGCCCAAGCTGTCCGACATCGCGGGGGTCAAAGGAGCCGACGACGCGTTCATGAAGACCGTCTTCGACGAAATGAAGGTCGGCGACGTCAAGGCCGTCCCGAATATGGGCGGCTCCATTTTCTACGTCGTTCGCGTGAAGAACCGGCACCCGGAGAACGCCGAAGAAATGGCCGCGTTTCGCGCCCGCTTCATGAAGGAGAACTTCTTCGGCAGTTTCCTCGGCCACTCGACGTACGAGTATTTGAACGCTCCGGCCGAGCAAAGACTAGTGAGCGAATGGGCCGATCGACTGTTCGCCAAGTACCAGGTGAAGCGGAACGCGGACGAAGAGCCGGTACGCCAATCGCGTTCGCGGCGTCGGATGGGCTAAAGAACAGCGAATCGCGCGTCGGCGTCAGCGGCTTAGCGCGGGCGCAGCGTTCGCAGGAAGAACTGATCCACGGCGTCGGTCACGTAGGGAACGCACTGGATTGAGTGCGGGCAGTGGTCGACGTGTGCGAGCCGCAGGTAGGTCAGATCGTGCCGGCCGGCCGCGGAGAGCGCCGCCACATAGCGATCGGCCGTCTCGACGCCAACCTGGGCGTCGGCCTCGCCGTAAATTAAGAGGAGAGGCGGTCCCTGCGCGGCCACATAGTGCCCGGGAGAGGCTTGCTCGTACCGGGCCGCGCGGTCGCCCTCGGGCGGACCGCCCATAAAGCGACCGACTACTTCTCGAAGCGTTCCACGACGGTAGTCCGCCACCAGGTCGATCGGTCCGCCGTCGCTGACGGCGGCCTGCACGCGGCTCGACCGCTCGAGCGGTTGATTCCGATCGGCCGGATCTTCGCAGACGGCCAGCATGAGCGCGAGATGTCCGCCGGCCGAGTTGCCCCACGCGCCGAACAGCCGCACGTCGAGCCCATATTCGGCGGCATGCTGTCGCAGCCAGCGGACAGCGTCCCGGCAGTCGTCGAGCGCGGCCGGATAGGGGGCCTCTTTCGACAGGCGGTAGTTGATCGTCGCCGCGGCGAAGCCCAGCCGGGCAAAGTCGACGATGTTGGCCGGCACGTGGTGCTCATCGGAGGCGAAGCTCGATTTGTCCCCCGTGATCCAGCCGCCGCCGTGAATGACCACGATCGTCGGATGCGGGCCCGGGTGCGAGTCGCCGGGGAGCGCCAAATCCAACTGGCACGCTTTGCAGCCGCTCTTGTAGGAGAGATTCAAATCGGTGCGGATGTAGTCTCGGCTTTTGGCCGTCGCGACGCTCATCCGAGCCGCCGGCGGTGCGAATTTCGGCGGTGGAGGCGCTGGGTCGCCGGCAGAGCCGCCAGCGCCGCACAGGAAGAGGAAGAACGGCGCAGCGCCGGTCACAATGAATCGCTGGTTCGTCATCATCGCGACCCGGCCGCTTTAAAGACTGATCGATTCGACCGCCCGGGGGCCAACTGCTCCTCAACCAGCCCGTGGACGTGCCGCAAATAGGCATTCGAGATGTCCGCGCGCTGGACCAGCCCGAGCACCTTGCGGTCGGTCGTGCCGTCGATGACGGGCAGGGCGGTGAGGTCGTTTTCGACAAACAGCTCCAGCGCCCGATCGACGCGGTCTTCCAGGTGCAGCGCGTCGATATCGGTCCGCATCAAGTCGGCCGCCAGGATCATCGAGCGTGAGTGCGGCGACTGCGCGGCCAGATGGACCTCCTCCAGGCTCAACACGCCCAGCAGACGACCGTCGGGGTCGGTGACGGGCAGCGCGTTGCACGACGCGCTCGTCATGACGTTCAGCACGCGGTCCAGCTGATCCTCCGGGTGGACGACCGGCACCTGGTGCGGAAAGACGAACTGGCTGACCTGCAGACCTGTCAGCACTTCGCGGACGTAATCGCCCTGGTGGGCTGGGGAACGCGAGCGGCTTTCCACCTGCGAGCTGTAAATCGACTGCTCGTCGGACAGCAAAAAAGCAATCGCGCAGACCCACAGCGTCGGCAAGAGGAGGTCATAGTTGCCTGTCATTTCGCTGACGATGACCATGGTCGAAAACGGCGTTTTGGCGGCGGCAGCGAAGAAGCCGGCCATCCCCACGATCACGAAACAGCCCGGCTGCGGCGCGAGCCACGGTCGGATCCAGTGCAGCACGATGCCGAGCGCCCCGCCCCCGCAGCCGCCGATCACCATCGAAGGGCCGAACACCCCTCCCGAACCGCCGCTGCCAATTGTGAGCCCCGTGGTGAGGATCTTGCCGAGCGCGATCAGCATCAGCACGAGCGCCAAGCCTAGGTTGGCGAGGTCCTGATTGGGGATTGTCATCGCGTCCTGGAGACTGCCGTAGCCGAATGACAATACGGCGAGGACACGCTGGTCGCGTCCCAGCCCGAAATAGAGGGCGAGGCCCAACAGGCCGCTGGCGAGCGCGCCGATCGCCGGCTTGACGTGGGGCGGGATCTTCCAGCTGTGAAACAGGTGCGTGAGGCCGTAAAACGTTCGCGTGTAGATCATGGCCAGCACGACCATCAACAGCGCGAGAATCAGGTAGGAAACGAGACGCAGCGGCTCGCTGAAGGTCAACACGCGGCGGACGTCGTCGGGAATCGTGAAGAGCGGCGCAAAGCCGAACCGCAGACCGAACGTGCAATACGCGGCCACGCTCGCCAGTCCGGCCGGGATGATGACCTCCGACTCGAAGTCGGGCGAGCGATAGAGGACCTCGGCAGCGAAGAGCGCACCGGCCAACGGCGCACGGAAGATGGCGGCCACACCGGCGCCCATGCCGGCGGCCATCAGCGTACGCCGCTCGACGGGGCGCAGACGCAGGATTGTTCCCAGATACGACCCGAAGCCGGCGCCGATCTGGGCGATGGGTCCTTCACGACCGCCCGAGCCGCCGGTGCCCAAGGTGAGCGCGCTCGCGACAATCTTGACGAGCGGCACCCGAGGGCGGATCAGACCTTGGTGGTAGTGATAGGCCGAAATTGCCGCATCCGTCCCGTGGCCCTCCGCCTCGGGAGCAATCGAGAAGACCAGCAGACCGCTGAGCAGTCCGCCCAAAGTCGGAATGATCAAGAGCATCCACGGACGAAACGGAGTGGTCGATTCGGCAAACAGCGACGGTTCGCCGCCGGGCGGAGTCGGCCGGTAGCCGACCCAATCTTCGAGGGCGTAGTGAAACACGTCCTGGCAGGCGAGGTAAAAGACGATCGCCCCCAGACCGGCGATCACTCCCACCAGCACCGAAAGCAGCATCAGCCGGCCCTGCGGCCGAAACCGCTTGCGAGCCAGGCTCCAGAATTCGGGTAACCACTTGAGCGGGTGCGAGGGGACGGGGATTTTGGACTGGTGGCCGGTCGCGCTCGGCGGACCCTCGGACACGTCATGCCCGTCCATCGACAGATTGCCTTACCGCGGAAAAGAGTAACCCGCTGGTGGCCGTTGGGCCGCCAGCGTCGGGCCGTGCGGCCGTCGCGTGGGGAGACGTCCGAGCGGAAGCTGAAACGCTCTTTTATCTCGCGACAGCGTAGATGACCAGTACCGCGGCGGTCCAAAACACCGCGAAGACCAAGATGGCCAGGCCGATCATCGACAGCACCATCGCCCATCCCTTAGTCCAATAATAAAACGGGTCGAGACCCGGCGGGCGGGGAAAGACGTATCCCAAGCCGGAAAAGAAGACAAGGGCTCCCAGCCCGATGGGGAAGAAAGCCTGGTGCCATTCGGGGATTTTGAGCCTGTCGAACGCGTAAGCCAGGCCAAGAAACCAGGGGACCAGGTAGAGCGAACCAAAGTGGACCGCCCGGATATCGCGGAAATGCGGTTTGAGGGACGGGGCCACCTTGAGGTCGAGCAAAGTCCACAGAATGCCGGTCACGACCATCGAGACCATGTGCAAGCCGGCAAGCACGAAATAGAGCTCCCGCATCGTCATCGCTTTAACGTCCTGCGGGTTCTGTGACCCGCGAAACCAAGAAAATGAGTGCAGACGCCGTCATCCGCGGGCGGCACCAGGAGCCGGCCGAAAAAGTTCGCTTCAGCCTACTCGTGCGATACCGTCGCGCCCACGCTGACGATAAACTTGCCGAGGTATTTCTATGGCTAGCGGGAATTGCCCGCCCGGAATTGGCGGCAGTTGACCGCCGTCGTACGATATCGGGACGGCCGTGCGGCGGCCGCAGCGATAGAAATTCCCCGTCAACACCGCCCAAACAGTCTCTCCGGTTCGCGCACTGGCGGAGCGAGGAAGAAAACAATGCGTGCTGGCGTCGCCTCCTGTCTCGGGTTCATCGGCTTATTACTGACTTCCGCCTCGTTGTCGGCGTCCCCTCCGTCGAAGTCCCCGGCGGCGGAGAAACCGCAAACTCGCCCGACGATCGTCAATTTCGCGCTGGCCGATATTCACGCCGAAAAATGGTCGCTCGACTCCCAGAAGGACAAAGACGTTGTGGTTGTGGCCTTCTTGGGCACCGAATGCCCGCTGGCTAAGCTCTACGGCCCCCGCCTGGGGCAGTTGGCGACGAGCTACGCCGGCAAGAGCGTGGCCTTTGTTGCCATCGATTCCAACGTGCAAGACTCGCTGGCCGAGTTGACGGCTTATGCCCGCACGGCGCACCTCGAGTTTTCCGTGCTGCGGGACGTAAAGAACGAAGTGGCCCACCAATTTGGCGCAACGCGCAATCCAACGGTTTTTGTCCTCGATCGGGATCGGGCGGTCCGCTATCACGGCCGCATCGACGATCAATACGGCGTCGGCTTTGCACGGAAGGAAGCCAAGCGTCAGGACCTCAAGCTGGCGATCGATGAGTTGCTGTCCGGGCACGACGTCACGGTGGCGGAGACAACGGTCGTCGGCTGCTTGATCGGCCGCGCGCACGAGCCGCAGGCCCACGCCTCCGTCACCTACTCGAACCAAATCGCTCGCTTGTTCAACAGGCGGTGCGTCGAGTGCCATCACGCCGGCGATATCGCTCCCTTCTCGCTGACGAGTTACGACGACGCCTCAGGCTGGGCCGAAATGATCGCCGAGGTGGTTGACCAGGGGCGGATGCCTCCCTGGCACGCCGATCCCAAGTTCGGCAAGTTCGCCGACGATCGCCGGCTGACGGACGAAGAGCGGCGCGAGATTCACGAATGGGTCGACGCCGGGGCCCCCCAAGGTGATCCGAAAGAGACGCCACCGGTACCGACCTTCCCTTCGACAGGCTGGCACCACGACCGAGCGCCCGACCTGGTCCTGGCGATGAGCCCAGAGCCGTACCACGTGAAGGCCGACGGCGTGCTGCGCTATCAGCATTTTCGCGTCGAAACGGGTTTCACCGCGGACAAATGGATCGAGATGGCCGAGGTGATGCCGGGCAACCGGGCCGTCGTGCATCACGTGCTCGTGCACTGCCGCTCGAATCGCGGCGGGTTTGGCGACGGAGTAGCGGGTCAGGGATTTTTGGCGGCCTACGTTCCCGGGCTGCGGCCGATTCCGTATGCGAAGGGTATGGCCAAGTGCATGCCGGCCGGCTCGTCACTCACGTTCCAGATCCACTACACGCCCAACGGCACGGCTCAGGACGACGTCACGCGGATCGGGCTATGGTTCGCCGATCCGAAAAGCGTGACCCGCGAAGTCAAAACGGTCGCCGCGACCAATCTGATGTTTTCTATTCCCCCCGGTGCCGACAATTACCGGGTCGACGCGACGTCGAACCGCTTGCCCGAGGGATCGCAGGTGCTGACCTTCATGCCGCACATGCACCTCCGCGGTAAATCGTTCTTTTACGAGGCCGTCTTCCCGAACGGCAAACGCGAGACCCTGCTCGATGTGCCGAAGTACGATTTCAACTGGCAGACCGCCTATCGCGAGGTGAAGCCGCTATCGTTCCCGGCCGGCACGCGTATCCACGCGATCGCCCACTTCGACAATTCGGAGGAAAACCTCAACAATCCGAATCCGAAAAAGCACGTCTTCTGGGGGGACCAGACCTACGAAGAGATGATGATCGGCTACTTCGACCTGTCCGTGCCCAAAGGCACGCAGCTGGAAAACGGTCGCGGTTTTCGCCGGCGCGAAGGTCGCGGGCTAGGGGCGGGCGGCGGCCTGAACTCGGAGGGGCTTGCCGGAATGCTCAAGGGGCTCGACGCCAATCACGACGGGAAAATCTCGCGCGACGAAGTTCCACCGCAATTTCAGGACATGTTCGACCGCATCAGCGGCGGTAAGAACAGCATTTCGGTCGAAGATGCGGCGAAGCTCATCACGCGCTTGCGCCGCGGCGCGGATCGTTCCTGAAGCGACGTCTGCCGTCAATGAAAGTGCGCCACGCGGCCCGCTTGTCGAGCGGCGAACCGCTGGCTAGAATCGCGGCGGCAGCCGGCTCGCTGGTTGACGCGAACGTGTTCTCGCGGCCAGTCTTGTTGCAACGCCGCTTGCGTTTGACGGCGTGCGCCGCAGTTTGCGTGTGCCGAGCGTCGGGCTGGCCGGGCTTCGTTGGCCGGTTCTGCTGGAAGAACGTGCTGAACTAGAAGAACCAAGAGACCCGTGGGCGACCATCTCCCCTCCTTCGAACCGATTCTGCTGTTTGCGGCCGTGCTGGTCGGGTTTTGCATTGTCAACCTGATCCTGGCCCACACGATTGGTCCGAAGCGGAAGACGGCCGTCAAGGACATGCCCTACGAATCGGGCATGGACCCCATCGCCGACGCCCGGCAGCCGTTTGACGTCAAATTCTCGCTGATTGCCATCCTGTTCCTGCTCTTCGACGTCGAATTGCTGTTCCTCTTTCCCTGGGCGGTGAGCGCGTACGAAGCCAACGGCGGCGTGCCAGTCGAAATGCGGCGCGACGTTTTTTGGGTGATGGTGGCCTTCGTGCTGACGCTGCTGGTCCCTTACGTCTACGCCTGGCGGAAGGGGGTCTTTCAGTGGCGATAACATCCGACAACGTCTTCATGACGCAGCTGGACGCGGCCGCCAACTGGGCCCGCTCCAACAGCCTGTGGCCGATGCCGTTTGCCACGGCCTGCTGCGGCATCGAGCTGATGGCGACCGCCTCGTCCCGATACGACATCGCCCGCTTCGGCGCGGAAGTCATGCGGTTCAGCCCGCGGCAGTGCGATTTGTTGATCGTCGCCGGCCGCGTGGTGATGAAGATGCTTCCCGTGCTGCAGCGGATCTGGCTGCAGATGCCCGAGCCGAAGTGGTGCATCTCGATGGGTGCCTGTGCCTGCACGGGGGGCGTGTTCGACACGTACGCCGTCGTGCTGGGCGTCGACCGCTTCATCCCGGTCGATATCTACGTTCCCGGCTGCCCGCCGCGGCCCGAGCAACTGTTGAACTCGATCATCGAGCTGCAGGATGCGATCAAGAAGCACGGCACGCTAAACGGGACGGAATTCGCGGACCGCCGCACGGCCGAGGGGCCCGCCCCCTTGTCGCTCGAGGAACTGCGCCGCAGTCGGGACTTCCTGCTGGCAAAAGCGGGGGATGAAGAATTGGCCCAACAACAACGGACGGCCCCGCCCACATAATGACCTCCATGAGCACTATCGAGCGGCTGAAACAGCGATTTAACGGCGAAGGCTTCGCCAGCAGCCAATTTCGCGACAACGCGCGTTTCGACATTCCCCCCGCCGACGTCACTGGCGTGCTGACTTTTCTCAAGAACGACTGCGGGTTCGACCTGTTGGTCGATATCACCGCGGTCGACCTGCTCGAATACCCCGACGCCCGCAACCGCTTCCGCGTGTTCTACGCCCTGGCGAACACGGCGACGGCCGAGCGAATATACATACGCACCCACCTCGACGAACCGGAGCTGACGCTGCCCTCCGCTTACCCCTTGTGGCGCGGGGCCGACTGGATGGAGCGCGAGGTGTTCGACATGTTCGGCATTCGGTTCGCCGGTCACCCCAACCTGAAACGGATCCTGATGCCCGAAGAATTTACGGCCTTTCCACTTCGTAAGGACTATCCCTTGCGTGGTCGCGGCGAGCGCCATAACTTTCCGGTCATCACCCGTGCCGAAAGTTGAGCCGACGGCGCGCAGCCGGCCCAGCCGGTCCGTGCTTTGCGATTCTTTGAGGCCCGCGGCAGTCGATCACCACTATGTCCCTGCAACTTTCCGAGCTCAGCGACGCCGACTCAGACGACCAGGAATATCTGTGGACCCTGAACTTCGGTCCGCAGCATCCGGCCACCCACACGACCCTGCGCCTCGTCCTCAAGCTCGACGGTGAAACGATCGTCGGCGCCGTGCCCGACATCGGCTACCTGCATAGCGGCTTCGAGAAACTGGGCGAAGACCTCGACTTCAACCAGTACGTGACCATCGTCGACCGGATGAACTACATCTCGCCGGTCGCCAACGAACTCGCCTGGATTCAATCGGTCGAAAAGCTGGTCGGCGTCACGATCACGCCCCGCTGCAAATACGTCCGCACGATCTTTGCCGAGCTGATGCGGATCCACGATCACCTGCTGTGCGTCGGGGCCGCTGCGCTCGACCTGGGGGCCATCACGCCCTTCCTGTATGCCTTCAAGCAGCGGGAAAAGATCTACGACATCTGCGAGTTCGCCTCGGGCCAGCGGTTCCATTCGAGCTACATGCGCGTGGGCGGCGTGATGTACGACGTGGACGACAAGTGGGTGAACCTCGTCCGCGATTTCGCCGCCCATTTCCCCGCGGCAGTGGCCGAAATCACCCGCCTGCTCACCCGCAACCGCATCTTCATGTCGCGGCTGCGCGGCGTCGGCATGTTGACTCGCGAGGACGCGATCAATTTCAGCTGCTCGGGGCCGGTCGCCCGCGCCAGCGGCGTCGTCCGCGACCTGCGGAAAGACGAGCCCTATCTCGCCTATCCCGATTTCGACTTTAAGGTCGTCTGCTCCGACGGCTGCGACTGCTACTCCCGCTATATGGTGCGGATGCAGGAAATGCTCGAGTCGCAAAAGATCATCGAGCAGGCGATCGAGAACCTGCCCGGCGGACCGATCAACGTCGACGCCGAAGGGCGGGCCATTATGCCCGGCAAGCAAGAGGTGTATCAGAGCATCGAAGGGCTGATCCGCCACTTCGAGACCATTATTCCCAACCGCGGCTTTTTGGCCCCCGTCGAAGAAATCTATTCGGCGCAGGAAACTGCCAACGGCGAGCTGGGCTACTACATCGTCGGCAACGGCACGATCAAGGCCTATCGGGCGCGGACGCGGCCCCCCTCCTACATTCATTTCGCGATTTTCCCGCACTTGATCAAGGGACACACGCTGAGCGACGTGGTGGCCGTGCTGGGGAGCCTCAACATCATCGCCGCGGAGTTGGACCGATGAGCGCCTTGTCCGAGGAGATTAAACAGCGGATTCGGGCCGAGTTCGTCAAATATGCGAACAAGCGGGCCGTCACGCTGCCGGCGCTACACATCGTGCAGGACGAGCATCGCTGCGTTTCGTCGGACGCCATCCGAGAGGTGGCCACGCTGCTTGAACTGCCTCCGGCCGAAGTCTACGACACGCTCAGCTTCTACGGCTTCTTTCGCGACGAGTCGGCCCCGTTGGGCAAACACCGAGTCTGGATCTGCCGCAGCCTGTCGTGCGCCCTCCGCGGCGGCGAGGAATTGCTCGAAGAACTGAGCTCGAAGCTCGGCGCCGAGCCGGGCGAAACGACCACCGACGGCAAGATCACGCTCGAATTCGCCGAATGCCTCGGGGCCTGCGAGGGGGCTCCGTGTCTCCTGGTCGATGACGAGTGTCACATGAACATGACGACCGCCTCTGCCAGCGATTTGATTCAGAACTTGAAGTGAACTCCGACTGAATAGGCAACCACGTGGCGACGTTTGAACCCGTACTGATGCGACGAGTCGGCAAGGAGAGCGGCCAGTCGCTCGCCGGCTACCGCGCCGACGGCGGCTACCAGGCGGTCAAAAAGGCGCTCGGGCTCGCCCCTGACGAAGTCACCAAGATTGTCAAAGACTCGGGCCTTCGCGGTCGCGGCGGCGCCGGTTTCCCCACGGGCGTCAAATGGACCTTCTTGCCCAAGGACCATCCGGGCCCGATTTATCTCTGTATCAATGCCGACGAGAGCGAGCCGGGGACGTTCAACAACCGCATCCTGATGGAGCACGATCCGCATCAGATCCTCGAGGGGATCATCATTGCGGCCCACGCCATCAAGTGCCACACGGCCTACCTCTACTTGCGCTACGAGTTCGGCCGGTCGTACCGCACGCTCGATCGGGCGATCCGCGAGTGTTACGAAAATAACCTGCTCGGCAAGAACATCCTCGGGACCGACTTCTCGCTCGACGTGTACCTGCATCGCGGTGCCGGAGCGTACATCTGCGGCGAAGAGACCGGGCTCTTGGAGAGTCTCGAAGGGAAGCGGGCCTGGCCGCGAATCAAGCCGCCGTTTCCCGCAGTCGAAGGGCTGTTTCGCAAGCCGACGATCGTCAACAACATCGAAACGCTGGCCTGCGTACCGCACATCATCGAACGGGGTATCGATTGGTTCCGTTCGATCGGCGTGCCGCCCGATCCGAACAACCCGCGCGACGCCGGCAGCCTGGGCCCCAAGCTCTACTGCATCAGCGGGCACGTCAACCAGCCCGGCTGCGTGGAGCTGCCCCTGGGGATCACCGCGCCAGCGAGCTGGTCGATGAATACGGCGGCGGCGTGTGGAAGGGACGCAAGGTGAAGGCCTGCGTTCCGGGCGGCATCAGCATGGGCTTCTTGTCGGCCAGCCGAGATGGATACGCCGCTCGACTTCAATGGCCCCGGCAAGGTCGGCTGCCTGGGGTTGGGAACCGCCGCGGTGATTGTGGTCGACGACCAGACCAGCATGGTCGACGTGCTCTTCAACTGCTGCCGGTTCATGGCCCACGAATCGTGCGGTCAATGCACGCCCTGCCGCGAGGGGACCGACTGGTCGCGCAAGATCCTGCAGCGGATTCGAGCGGGGCACGGCACCCTGAAGGATTTGGATACGCTCACGGAAATCGCCCAGTCGATGGGGACGATTCCCGGCACGACGATCTGCGGCCTGGCCGACGGCGCCGCCTGGCCGATCAAGAACGCGATCGAGAAATTCCGCGGCGACTTCGAGCAATACATCCAGAGCGGCCGCACAGCGGTCGTGGTGACGGCGTGAGGAACTGATGGGGACCGTCCTCGTAAACGGCACTCCGGTCGAAATCGGCGCGAGCGAGCGGCTGAACGTGATTCAGGCCGCCGATCGGGTCGGTGTCGAGGTGCCGCGGTACTGCTGGCACCCGGCCCTGACGGTCGTCGCCAGTTGCCGCATGTGCCTGGTCGAGACGGGCGAGAAAAAGCCGGACGGCACCATCGCCATGGGCCCCAAGCTCGTGCCCGGTTGCCAGACACCGGTCAAGGACGGGATGGTCATCGTCACCAACAGCGAAAAGGTGAAGGCCGCGCAGGCGCAAACGCTCGAATATCTGCTGCTCAATCACCCGCTCGACTGTCCGGTCTGCGATCAGGCCGGCGAATGCTGGCTGCAGGACTACAGTTACAGATATGGCCACGCCCATTCACGGTTGCACGAGCCCAAGATCCACCGTCCCGACAAGGACTATATCGGCAACGAGATCACGCTGTTTACCGACCGTTGCGTGATGTGCTCCCGTTGCGTGCGGTTCACCCGCGAGATCGCCGGCACGGCCGAGCTGCAGGTCATCAACCGGGGCAGCCACTCGGAAATCGACATCTTTCCGGGCAATCCGTGCAACAACAAGCTGGCGGGCAACGTCGTCGATATCTGCCCGGTGGGCGCGCTTTGCAGCAAGGACTTCCTGTACAAGCAGCGGGTCTGGTGGCTGCAGATGAAGGAGAGCGTCTGCCCCAACTGCAGTACGGGCTGCAGCATCACCGTCGATCAAAATAACGAGCACGTCTACCGGCTGCGGCCGCGCTACAATCCGCAGGCCCAAGGCCACTTCATGTGCGACGAGGGTCGCTTCGGCTTCAAGTACGTGCATCATCCGGATCGGCTTGGTGAGCCACTCGCCCGCCCCAAGGCTGGGCCAAAGTCGAACGATTGGTCCACCGTGCTCGCAGGCGTCCGCTCGGCTCTCAAAGAGGCCGTGCTAACAAACGCCGCCGGCGTCGTCGGCCTTCTGTCGCCCTGGATGACCGTCGAAGAGGCCTTCCTGCTCGCGAAATATCTGAAGTCCCTCTCGCCCCAAGTGCGCTGGCGCTCGGCCCCGTGCCGATCGAGGGGGAGGACGACCGCTATCCCAAAGGGTTCGACGGACGTCCGCTGGAAAAAACATTGTTCACGATCCGCGCCGAAAAATGTCCCAACCGCGCGGGCGTGTCGGCCGTGCTCCAGCACTTCGAGGGGAACGTCGTCACGTTCGACGAGATCAAGTCCGAACTGTCGGCCGGCCGGGTCGATGCGCTCTACGCGGTCGGCGGATATCGGCTCCCTTGGCTGACCGATGCAGACCGCACCTGGCTCGCCACGCTCAAGCTGCTCATCGTGCAGGATATTCTGCCATCGACCGCGAGTGAGCTGGCCCACTATCTGTTGCCGGGCGGCTCCTTCGCTGAGAAGGACGGCACGTTCGTCAATCACGCCGGCCTGGCCCAGGAAATTCATCGCGCGGTCCGCGGTCCCGGCGAGTGTTGGACCGACGGCCGTATTCTCATGGAACTGAGCGGCCGCCGAGGCCTGTTCCACGCGCCGACGTTGCGAACGGAAATCGGCACGGAGATTTCCGCGCTCACCGGATTGCGTGCCGGACGTCTGGGCCCGCTGGGGCACGCGAGCGCCGACGGTGCCGGTCCGTCCGACGGATCAGCCCACGCGTTGCCGACGTGGGCTCCCGCGCCGACGGTTCCACACGCTCCGCCTGCTTCGGGCCCGCCCGCGCCGCCTCCGCCCCATCTGTCCACGCAAGAGCCCCCGGCGGCCGCGGGAGCCAAGCCATGAATTGGATTCACGCGATCATCGCGATCGTGGTCGTGCTGGGGGGCGTGCTCACCACGTGCATGTACCTGATCTGGATCGAGCGCAAACTCTCGGCCCGGATTCAGGACCGGATCGGCCCCAACCGCGTCGGTCCGTTCGGGCTGCTGCAATCGGTGGCCGACGGCATCAAGTTCGTCCTCAAAGAAGACGTGATCCCCGCGACGGCTGACAAAACACTGTTTATCGTCGCCCCGACGATCTCCGTCTTCACCACGATGCTGGCTTTCTCGGTGGTGCCGTTTGGTCCGCCGGCGTCGGCGCCGGGCGGATTTCCCTATGCCATCGCCCCCAATCTCGACATCGGCATTCTGTTCGTGTTTGCGGTGACGAGCCTCGCCGTGTACGGCGTGATTTTGGGGGGTTGGTCGTCGAACAACAAATACAGCGCGTTGGGCAGCCTTCGCTCGAGCACCAGGTGGTCAGCTACGAGATTCCGCTGGGGCTTTCCGTGCTGGGTGTGGGGCTGTTGGCCGGCTCGTTCAATCTCGAGACGGTGATCGGCGGCCAGGCGGTCGGCATTTTCCGCTGGAACATCTGGTTTCAACCGCTGGCTTGGCTGATTTTC
Source organism: uncultured Planctomycetaceae bacterium (assembly GCA_963800135.1). Classification (GTDB taxonomy): domain Bacteria; phylum Planctomycetota; class Planctomycetia; order Planctomycetales; family Planctomycetaceae; genus DASPSM01. The sequence continues at coordinate 333,894 of CAWCZR010000010.1, forward strand.
TTCGCGAGCGGTCTGGCCGAGTCAAACCGTTTGCCCTTCGACCTGCCCGAATGTGAACAGGAGCTGGTGGGGGGCTATCACACCGAATATAGCGCGCTCAAATTCGCGATGTTCTTTCTGGCCGAATACACCCACGTGATCACGATCAGTTTTCTGTCGGCGAGCATGTTCTTCGGCGGCTGGCATTTCCCCTGGATTGCCCGGGCCGACAGCGTTTACGCCGGCGCGACCGTGGTGAAAGTGCTGGTCTTATTGGCCAAAGTGGGAGCGATCATCACGTTCATCATGATCATTCGCTGGACGATTCCGCGGTTTCGCTTCGATCAGCTGATGGGGCTGACTTGGAAGGTCTTCATTCCCTTGTCGCTGGCCAACCTCCTCGGGATGATGATCGTCAAACAATACGGTCTGAGCCCGTGGTGGATGCTGCCGTTCTCGGCGGCGCTGGTTGTGGTGACCACGGGCACGTCGCTCTGGATGACCCGCGGCGTTCCCGAAAACGTAGCCGCCCAATGGCGCGGCCGCTTGACCTAGTTGGCCGCACAAGTTCCTGTTCGATCGATCGACTTCGATTTCATTTGACGAGCGACTGCCGGACGAATCATGCCGATCAAGCCGGAAGACGTGACCTGGGTGAAGGAGCCGCAGTACGGGCTGCTGGATGCGATGTATCTGCCGGCGATTGCCGAAGGGCTGCGGACGACCATGCAGCACCTCTTCAGGCCGGAGACGACCACACAGCGGTATCCGGAAGAAAAGCCCCAGCTGCCGCTCAACTATCGGGGCGTCCACCGGCTGAATAAGGACGACGCGGGGCACGTGAAGTGTGTCGCCTGTTTCCTGTGCGCGACGGCCTGCCCCGCGCGGTGCATCGAAATTGTGGGGGACAAGGCCCCGGCCGACTGGGCGGGCCGCGACAAATATCCGACGACGTTCGTGATCGACGAGCTCAAGTGCATTTATTGCGGCATGTGCGAAGAGGCGTGCCCGGTCGACGCGATCGAGCTGACGAGCATTTACGATCTCGTGGGCCACTCGCGGAAAGAGATGCTCTACGACAAGGAAAAGCTGCTCTCGGTCTACGACGAGACCATCAAGTCGGGCAAAGATCCAATTCGCACGCACTCCACTCCGCTGGGTCCGGCCTCGCAAATAGCCATTACCATGTTTCCCGCCGGAGGCAGCGCCTCGGTGGCACACCCTGTCGGTCCGCTCGCTCCGCCAAGCGAACCCGAAACTCCCCATTGAAAGCGCACCCCGTGAGTCGGTCCCGCCCATGAGTGCATTCTTCGCATGGATTGCTGAGAACCGGGCCATGCTGGTCCCGCCGGTCTTCGGCTTCCTTGCGCTCTATCTCCTGTTGCCGCGCGAGTACCGCTTCTGGCGGCCGATTGGCATCGCGTTCGGTGTCGTGGCGCTGGGGGTACTGGGATACTTGTTCAGCGTGCCGGGTATGTCGCTCAACGGCCTCTTGTTCTACCTGTTCGCCGGCATGGCGATCGTCGCCGCGGCGGCGACGGTGACGTTTCCCAACCCGATTTATTCCGCCCTGTCGTTCGCGCTGGTGGTCTTGAGCGTCAGCGGTCTGTTCGTGCTCCGCGGCGCGCTGTTTCTGGCGGCGACTACGGTGATTATTTATGCCGGGGCGATCGTGGTGATGTTTCTGTTCATCATCATGCTGTCGCGACATCCCGGGAACGCGCCCTATGACCTCCGGGCTCGCGAACCGTTTCTGGGTTCGCTGGCGGCCTTCCTGCTGTTGTGCGTGCTCGTGTTCACCTTGGCCGATTGGACGAAGTCCGGCATCGGGCCAGCCCACGGCGCGACGGCCAGCGAACTGGCGGCCGCCGATCCGCTCGACATGCCGCCGCGCAGCCGTAGCGGCTTCATCCCCATTCCGAATCACGTGGATCCCTATCGCGAGAGCCACGTGCGGGTCAACGAGCCGAGCCCCCTCCGCGGCTTGGGGCGAACATTCTTCACCGATTACCTGTTTGTCGTCGAATTAGCAGGCACGCTGCTGTTGGTGGCAGGCGTGGGGGCGGTGGCCATCGCTCCGCGCCGCGTGCGCGCTGCCCAACGACCACCGACCGGCTGATCGAGAATTGCGGCAACCGCGCCAACTGACAACACAGGCAAACGACAACGTCGCCAACTGACAATGCAGCCAACCGGCAACTGAAAACCAGCGGCCAATGACATCCGACTTGCTGAGTTACCTGATCGTGGGAGCCATGCTGTTCGCTCTGGGAGCGCTCGGCTTTCTCACGCGTCGCAACATGATCGTCGCCTTCTTGAGCGCGGAAATGATGCTCTTGGGCGTGACGCTCAATCTCGTCGCCTTCAGTTACGAGCATTCCAACTACGAAGGACAGGCCTTCACCGCGATCGTGCTGACCGTGGCGGCGTGCGAGGCGGCTCTGGCGCTGGCCCTGATCTCCTCCTTATACCGATTGCGGAAGACCTTGGATCTCTCGGCCTGGCACGACCTGGGCGAGCCCGAGCCGGAAGCACTGGCCGAAGTCCCCGAAATGGAACGGCCGCTGCCCGTCCAGCACTTCCCGCGGCTCACGCCGGCCGGGCATCAACCCGAAACTGCTCCGCTCATACAACCGGCCTCCGCCCCGTTGGAGACGTCGTCCCGTGTCTGACACGGCCCAAACCGTCATCCTGTGGTTGATCCCCGGCTGCCCGCTCGCGGCGGCCGTGCTGGTCGGGCTGTTCGGCCAAACGATCTTTCGCACGGGATCGCACCGCGTCGTCGTGTTGGCCGTGGCTGTTTCGTGCGTGCTGGCGCTCCTGCAGCTGGGGCACGTGGCATCCATCGCCGCCCATCATGCCCCGGCCCAAGGAGAGTCGGGCGCCAGCGCGGCGCGGGTCAACGCGCCGGAATCGGTGCGCGAAGCGGCCGGCTTCGAGTGGGTGTCGATCGGCGACTTCCACGTGGAGGTCGCGCTGCGTGTCGACGCGCTGTCGGCCGTGATGCTGGCGATGGTCACGTTCGTCAGCCTGCTCGTGATGATCTACGCCAGCGGCTACATGCACGGAGACCCGGGCTACGCGCGGTTCTTCGCCGAGATGGCGCTCTTCGTGTTTTCGATGTGCATGCTGGTGATGGCCCGCAACTTTGTGGTGCTGTTTGTCTTTTGGGAAGCGGTCGGTCTGTGCAGCTACCTGTTGATCGGTTTCTGGTTCGAGCGACCCTCCGCAGCGGCCGCCGCGGTGAAGGCCTTCGTGATGAACCGGATCGGGGACGCGGCGTTCCTGGTCGCCGTCTACCTGATTTGGCGGACCTTCGGCAGTCTCGATTTTCAGGTTGTGTTTCGCGGACGCGACGCCTTCTCGGTGCCGCCCGCTCACTTCAATCTCAGCGTGCTGACCATCTGCTTGTGCCTGTTTACCGGGGCGTGCGGCAAGTCGGCCCAGTTTCCGCTGCACCTGTGGTTGCCCGACGCGATGGAAGGCCCCACTCCGGTGAGCGCCCTGATTCACGCGGCCACGATGGTCACTGCCGGCGTCTACCTGGTCGCTCGCTGCACGCCGCTGTTTGTGCTGGCGCCCGATGCCCAGGCGGTCGTGGCGTCGATCGGAGCGATCACGGCGCTCTTGGCCGCACTGATCGCGCTCACGCAGACCGACCTCAAACGGGTGCTCGCCTATTCGACGGTGAGCCAGCTCGGCTACATGTTCATGGCCCTCGGGTCGGCGGCGGCCGGCGAAACCTTCGCTCTGGCCGCGGTGACCGCCGCCATCTTCCACATGTTCACGCACGCCTTCTTCAAGGCCCTCTTGTTCCTGTCGGCCGGCAACGTGATGCACTCGATGGGGAACGTCATCGACATGCGACAGTTCAGCGGCCTGCGCAAAGTTATGCCGTGGACGCATTGGAGCTTCCTTTGCGGCAGCCTGGCACTGGCCGGATTCCCGCTCCTTTCCGGCTTCTGGAGCAAGGACGAGATCTTCGGCCTGTTGCTGAACGCCACGCAACACGGCGGATATCCGCGGCTGTTCCAAATTGTCTTTGCCGCCGCCTTTTTGACGGCCATCCTCACGGCGTTCTACACGTTCCGCGCGTACTTTCTCACGTTTTTCGGACCGCTCCGCGTGCCGGCGGAAGCACTGGCTCACGGAGCGCACGGCGGTGGCGCTCACGGCGACGAAGCTCACGTCCACCACGCAGGCGATGGGCACGCCCAAGTGGCGCCCGCCGCCGCCGCGACCGGCTCGCTCGTTTTCGACGAGCACGCGCCGCCCCCTCCGATTCACGAAGGACCGCGGGCGATGACCTGGCCGTTGGCCATGTTGGCGACGTTCGCGCTTCTCATCGGAGCGATCGTCGGTCCCACCGGACTCTTTGCCGGCTGGGTCGAGCTCATGCCTTCGACGTTGCAACTGCAGGAGATCGGCCTCCAGTGGGGGCTCGCATTGGCCAGTGCGCTGGCTGCGATTGGCGGAATCGCGCTGGCCTATTGGATGTACGCTCAGCCGTCCGATCGTCCGGCCAAGGTCGCGGCGGCGGCCGGGCCGTTTTATGCGTTGTCGCTCAATAAGTTTTACCTCGACGAGCTGGCGACGGTGCTCGTGACCTTTCCGGTCAGCGCCATTGCCTTTATGTCGCTGCTCTTCGACCAGGGCGTGATCGATCGCCTGGTCGACGAAGTCGGCATCGTCCCGCCGGCGGTTGGCCGGTTTCTGCGTCCCGTGCAGAACGGGTTGATTCAGTCTTACGCGCTGGTGATGGTCTTCGGACTGGCCATCTTCTTGACCACGGTTCTTCAAGTCTGGATGGTGCGGATGTGACGCAGGCTTTCGGCGCCACTCTCATCGCGACAGTCGTGATTCCGCTGGTTGCGGGCATCGTGCTGCTCGTTGCGCATTGGACGGGGCGGATCGCCCGTTGGCTGAGCCTGGCAGCAACCGTCGCCACGCTCGCCTGTTCGATCGTGCTGGCCGCGTCGTACGAATCGCTGCCCGCCCGCTCGCCGCAAACGTCGGCCGTGCAGCCGCGGATGGAGCTTCACTACCGGTGGTTGAACTACATCCGGCAGTCGTCGGAGAAAACCAAGCCTGAGGACGTGCCTACCAATCGCGATCCGATCGTGCACCTCGAGTTCCTTCTGGGCCTCGACGGGATCAGCCTGTCGCTGATCGTGCTGACCTCGCTGTTGACGTTTTCGGCCATGCTGATTTCCTGGTCGCCGATTCACGACCGGGAGCGGGAGTACTATGCCGCCTTGCTGATCTTGATGGGCGCGCTCAACGGCGCCTTCTGCGCGTTCGATATCGTGCTGTTCTACGTCTTCTTCGAGTTCACGCTGCTGCCCCTGTTCTTTCTGGTCGGCATTTGGGGCGGACCGCAGCGCCGCGAGGCGGCCGTCAAGTTCTTCCTGTATACGTTCGCGGGCAGCATTATCACGCTCACCGGCGTGGCCCTGCTGGTGATTTACGCGACGAACGACCCCGAACTCCACCTCGCGTACCCGTTTTCGATTCCCGCACTGGCCGCCGCGATCGAGCAGCACGCGCTGCCGCTCGATATGCAGCGTGCGCTGCTGCTGTCGATTGCCGTCGGGTTTGCGGTCAAGGTGCCCCTCTTCCCGTTTCACACGTGGCTGCCCCTGGCCCACACCGAGGCGCCCACGGCCGGCAGCGTGATCCTGGCCGGCTTGCTGTTGAAGCTGGGTGCGTACGGCTTCCTGAGAATTTGCCTCCCGCTCTTCCCGGATGCGTGTGCCGAAATCGGCACGCCGCTGATCGGACTCTTGGCGGTGATCGGCGTCATTTATGGCGCCTTGTGCGCTTACGCCCAGAGCGACCTGAAAAAACTCGTCGCCTATAGCAGTATCAGCCACCTCGGTTTCTGCATGCTGGGGATGTTCGCCCTCAATGCCGAGGGGATCACCGGCAGCTTTTTGCAGATCATTAATCACGGCCTCTCGACCGGGGCGCTGTTCCTGCTGGTGGGCATGGTTTACGAGCGCTATCACACGCGGGAAATCAGCCAGCTCGGCGGCATCGCGTCGAAGCTGCCGCTGATCTCGGCCGCGATGGTGTTTACCTGCCTGGCCAGCATGGGGCTGCCCGGGCTCAATGGATTTGTGGGCGAGTTTCTCTCGCTGGTCGGCATGTTCAAAACCAATCGCACTTTTGCCGTGGTGGGAACGCTCGGCGTGATCCTGGCCGCGCTCTACCTGCTGTCGATGCTCAGGCGTGCGTTCTTCGGCCCAATCGGAGAGGCTCCCCATCATTATCCCCAGGTGCCCGACCTCCGCCGCGCGGAAGGTTGGGCCGTGGTGCCGCTGATGGCACTCTGTCTGGCGATCGGCGTATATCCCAAACCGCTGATCGACGTGGTTAAGCCCGACCTGGAAGCGATCGCCCGTTTGTACGACGGCCATCGTCCGGTGCAGCACGAGACGGCCGTGGCCCAGCGGGAGGTGCGACGCTGATGCAGCCTTTTGCCCAGACTGTGCAGTGCGTGCTGCCGGAGATCGTGTTGATCGCCGCCGCCTGCCTGCAGTTTCTGATCGGCCCCTTCTGCGTGACCGAGGGGCGTCCGGTGGACCGCCGGCTGGGTCGGCTGTGGGCCGTCGTCTCTCTGGCCGCGCTCGTGGTGGCAATGCTTGTCTGGCGGGAGTCTCACGTCGGCTACACGCCACGCCTGATTCATAACGACGCGCTGGCCCTTTTCGGCCGGGGCGTGGCATTTCTCGCCGGCATCGTGCTGATCCTCATCAACTGGGACGAGATCGATGAAGCGATGTCGGCCGAGTTTCACGGTGTGCTGCTCTTGATCATCGCCGGGGTGAGCCTGACGGCAGCCGCCGACGATCTGATCGTGCTGTTCCTTGCGCTCGAATTGGTGAGCATTCCGACCTATGTCTTCTTGTACTTGCCGCGGCGCTCGTTCACGGCCCTGGGTCGTAACGGGTCGAAGCCGGCCGCGCCGCCGGCGCCGCGCTCGCTGTCGACCGCGCCGGAAGCGACGGCCAAGTACTTTCTGCTGAGTATCGTGTCGTCGGCTATCACGCTCTACGGGTTCAGCTTTTTGTATGGGGCGGTGGGATCGACGAACCTGCGGACGATCCAAGGGGCGCTCGGGAACTTTCCCGCGGCGCAGTCGCCGTCGATCCTGCTGATTGCCGCGGCCTGCATTGTCGGCGGGCTCAGTTTCCGCGTGACGGCCGTCCCTTTCCATTTTTACGCGCCGGACGTCTTCCAGGGTTCGCATGCCGGCGCCGCGGCCATGCTGGCGTTTATCCCCAAGGCGGCTGGATTTCTGGCCCTTTATCGCATCGTCCACTTCGACATCGCCCACGTCCACACTTCGGCCGAAAGCCTGCGGGTCTGGTGCGAATCGATCTTCTGGCTGATGGCCGTCGCCAGCATGATCATCGGCAACGTGCTGGCCCTGTTGCAGCGCGATCTCAAGCGGCTCTTGGCGTATTCCAGCGTCGCCAACGCGGGCTACATGCTGGTCGGTCTGGCGGCCGGACACGAACCGGGCACCGTGGGCGGCGTGGCGGCGCTCCTGTTTTATCTCGTGGCCTACGGGGCGACGATTTCCGGCGTGTTCGGCATGCTGGTCCTGCTCCGGCGCGGCGACCGTCCGGTCTCCACGATCGACGATCTGGCCGGCCTGAGCCAAACGCATCCGGCCGCGGCGGCCGTGCTGATGATCCTGCTCTTCAGCCTCACCGGGCTGCCGCCAACCGGCGGGTTCATCGGCAAACTCAACTTGCTGATGGCGGCCTGGTCGCAAAAGACCATCTCCGCGGAGATTCTGGCGATCGTGCTGGCGATCAATGCGGCCGTCGCGGCGGCGTACTACCTGCGGATCGTCGCGGCGATGTACCTGCGGCCGGCCCCCGCCACGGTCGATGTCGACACCTCGCGGCAATTGCCCGCGTACGTCGGCGTCGGCCTGTGTGTCGCGGTGAGCGTGGGCCTCTTCTTCTTCCCCGGCCCCCTGTGGGACGTCGTCTCGCAGTTCTCGGTCTGAGGCGGCGACCGCTGGCGAATGAATGTGCCGCGACGATAAGCTGGCCCGTGTTCTGATTCGCTCGTCTTCCGCTCGGCACACATTGGTTCGGGCGTAGTTCCGACCGGACGACACCGCCCTCACTGTGACGATATTGTGACCCACTGGCTGTGACCTCATGAAATCCGACCTCTCCGGCAAGATCGCGCTCGTGACCGGCGCCGCCCGCGGCATCGGCCAGGCCATCGCCGACCGCTTCGCTCAAAACGGCGCCACCGTTTATTACACCGACGTCGACGTGGCCGGTGCCGCCGCCTCGGCCGCCCGCTTCCCCGGCTGCGAATCCGCGCCCTTGGATGTGACGAAATCACAGCAAGTGCAAGACCTCATTGGGCGGATCGAGCGCGACCGCGGCCGGCTCGACATCGTGGTCAACAACGCGGGCGTCAACACGCTGGCCCACCGCGTCACGATTGATGAATTCCCCCGCGGCGAATGGGACCGCATCCTCGACGTCGACTTAAACGGCGTCTACGAAGTGAGCCACGCCGCCGCGCGCGTGATGAAGCGGCAAGTCAGCGGTCGAATTATCAATATTGCCTCGATTGCGGGGCTCGTCCCGCTGCGGCTGCAGTCGGCGTTCGTCGCGGCTAAGGCGGCCGTCGTCAACCTGACCAAATCGATGGCGCTGGAACTGGGGCCCTCGGGCATTCTGGTCAACGGCATCGCGCCGGGCTCGACACTCACCGAAGGCACCAAGCAGCTCTTCTACAGAGCCGAGGGAACGTTCAACGCCCGCGTGCAAGAAATGCTTGACCACGTCCCGCTCGGCCGTCCGGGCACGACCGACGAGATCGCCGTCGCCGCCCTCTTTCTTGCCGACCCGGAAAACAGCTACATGAACGGCCACATCCTGGTGGTCGACGGCGGCTGGATCGCTGGATATCACCGGCAGTTCTAGGCGGGCATCTCACTGCGTGTCGCTCGTAACTCGAAACGCAGCGCGGCCGCGCGTCAAGAAACGAGCCATGCGCCCGGATTCTCGATGCCTTGCCGCAGCGTCGCCAGGAACTTCGCCGCGGGCATCCGTCGACGATGCGGTGGTCGAAGGTCAGGCTGAGCACCATCAGGTCGCGCGGCACGATCTGGTCGCCGACGACCGCCGGCCGTTTTTCGATTCGTCCAAGCCCCAGGATCGCGCACTGCGGGACGTTCAAGATCGGTGTGAAGGCATCGATGCCGTAAGCGCCCAGGTTGCTGATCGTGAAGGTGCCGCCGGTGAGGTCGGTGGGGGCGAGCCGACCGGACTCGGCACGCTGCGTCAGGTCGGCCAGTTGCGCGGCAACTTCGCGGAGGCCGAGCGTGGCGACTTCGCGCACCACCGGGGCGAGGAGACCGGCGGGCGTGTCGACAGCGACGGCAATGTGGATCCCCGCCGGCGTCTCGATGCGGCGGTCGATCCATTGCTGGTTGAGCTGCGGATGCTCGGCGAGCGCCGGGCCGTCAGCTTTGTGATGAATGCCAGGTAGCCCGGCGTCACCGCGTCCCCAGTGCTCGCAGCCGCCGCGGCCGACTTGAACTGGGCCCGCAGGCTGACGAGATTCGTCGCGTCCGCGGTCGTCGTCAGCGTGACGGGAGCCGTCTGCTGCGAGCCGGCCGTCATCCGCGCCGCAATCGTCCGCCGCAGGGACGCGCGTGCAGCAATCTCGCTCGGCGCCGAGACCAGATCGCGGTGCGAGTGCGCGGTCGTCGGATGCGTCGAGTGTATGGTTGGCGGCTTCGTGCCGTCGGCGGCCGCACGCACGTCACGCTCGCGAATGCGGCCGTTGCGACCCGTGCCGGGCAGGTCGCGCCAATCCAGATCGAGCTCGGTCGCAATGCGGAGTGCCCGCGGCGAGATACGAGGTCGCGCCGCGACGGCGGATTGCTGCCCGTCCCCCGTGCCTCGCCCGGACGCCTGTGCGCGGGTGACGAAACTCGGTGATCCGGGCTCGCGCAGTGGCGGCTCAGCGGGAGAAATCTCCGGCTGCGAGGGTCGCGGCGGCGAGATTTCCGGCCCGGGCGTGCTCGGGCCGGGCGATTTCGGCGGCGTGATTTCCGGGTCGGGCACGGCCGGCGGCGGAGTCTTCGACGGAGACGTTGCCGGCTTGGGCACTTCGGGTCCCGGCTTCTCCGGCCGCGACGGTTTGGGCTGCGGCACTTCGGGTGTTGCCGGTTTGTCCGGAGACGGCTTGCCTGGCTCTCCGGTAAGCTGCGGTCCTGCAAACGGATCGGCCTCGTCGGCAGTTACCAGGAACGCCAGGGTGACGCCGACGCGCACGGGTGCACCGCTTTCCGGCGCGGGGCGAGATGCGGAGGATGCCCGAGCCGATCGCTTCCACGTCCTGGATGGCTTTGTCTCCCTCGATGGCGAACAGGGGCTGGCCGGCTTCGACGAATTCGCCGTCGCGTTTGAGCCACTCGACGAAGGTGCCCTCCTCCATGCTCCATCCGAGCCGCGGCACTTTGATCTCGACGGGCATGGCGCATCCTCACTCGTCCACGAGGTCACGGATCGCCCCGACGATCGCGGCGACGTTGGGCACAACGGCCGCCTCGAGCGGCGGGCTGTAAGGGGTCGGCGTGTGGACGCCGTTGAGCCGACGGATCGGCGCGTCCAAGTCGTCAAATCCCCGATCGGCGATTTGTGCGGCAATCTCCGCGCCAACTCCGAACGGCGAGAAGGCTTCGTCCACGATCAAGAGCCGCCCGGTCTTGGCGACCGAGGCCAGAACGGTGTCGATATCGAGCGGAGCGATGGTCCGCGGATCGATGACTTCGACCGAGATCCCCTCGCCGGCCAGCGTTTCGGCCGCCTTGAGCGCGTGCTGAGCCATCAGGGCCAAGGCGACCACGGTCACATCCTGACCCGTCCGCAGCACGCGGGCCTGGCCAAAGGGAATTTCGTAATCGCCCTCCGGCACGGGGCCTTTCACCGTTAACAGCTCGCGGTGTTCGAGGAACATGACTGGGTCGTCCGAGCGCAGGGCGTGCGTCAAGAGGCCCTTGGCGTCTGCCGGCGTCGAAGGGAGCACCACCCGCAAACCGGGGAAGTGGGCGTAGAGGGGATAATAATTGCCCGAGTGATGAGTGGCCGCCGAGTGGCCGATGCCGACGCAGCCACGCAGCAGGATGGGCATCCGCAGGCGGCCGCTGCTCATGTACTGCATCTTGGCGATCTGGTTGAGGATCTCCCCGACGGCGTCGAGGATGAAGTCGGCAAACATGAAGTCGATGACGGGTCGCGTGCCGACCATTGCCGCGCCGCCGCCCAGGCCGACAAATCCCCGCTCGCAGATCGGCGTATCGCACAGACGATCGGCCCCGTAGCGATCGTACAGGCCGAACGTCGTGCGGAAGTTGCCCCCCCGTTTGCCAATGCCCTCGCCCATGACAAAGATCTTCGAGTCGGCCTCCATCGCGGACGAGAGGGCCTCGAGCGTCGCCTGCATCCAGTTGGCGGAACGTTCAGTCTCCGGCACGTGCCCGCTGGCCGCTGAGCCGGCGACCGGTTTTGGCGGACTGTAGACGTGCTCGGCCGCGGTGGCCGGCTCGGGCCACGGGCTGGCCTCGGCAAAGCGGACCGCCTCGGCAGTCGTCTCGGCGATTTCGGCATTGATGGCGGCGAGCTGCCCGGCATTTGCCTGGCCCTCCTCGCACATGGTGCGACCGAGGCGGACGATTGGGCAACGTCCCTTCCAGCCGTCGACTTCTTCCCGCGTGCGATAGCCGAAGTCGCCCATTCCCTCCGCGTGGGGCCGCGTGCGATATGTTTTGCATTCCAAGAGCGTCGCCCCCTGGCCGGAGCGGGCCCGGGCGACCGCATCACTCGCCGCGTCGAAGACCGCCAGCACGTCGTTGCCGTCGACTTCGATCCCGGCCAGACCGTACGCGGAGGCGCGGCCGGCCACGCTGACGTTTCCGCTCGAGTAGCTGAAGGTGACCTCGGTCGCGTACTGGTTGTTTTCGCAGACAAACAAAACTGGCAGCTTCCAGATGGCGGCCATGTTGAGGCCCTCGTGGAAGGCCCCGTTGTTCACCGCCCCGTCGCCGAAGAACGCGACGGCCACCCGGTCGCACTTGAGGATCTTGAAGCCGTAGCCCGCGCCGGTCGCCTGGAGAATAGACGGCCCGACGATGCCGCTGGTTCCCATCATGCCGACTTCCGGGGAGAACAGGTGCATGCTGCCGCCCCGACCCCGGGAGCAGCCGGTCGAACGGCCGAACAGTTCGGCGGTCAGTTGGCGGGGCTCCAGACCCTTGGCCAGCGCGTGGCCGTGCCCGCGGTGGGTGCTGAAGACGACGTCGTCATTCCGCAGATGGGCACAGACGCCGGCCGCGATCGCCTCCTGGCCAACATAGGTGTGGCAGGCCCCGTGCACCAGGCCCCGCTGATGGCAGCGGGCCAACTCCTCTTCGCAGAGGCGGATCGTCTGCATCGTGCGGTAAAGACGCAGCCGCGATTGAGTTTGCGCACGGGCCTCGGGGGCCTGGGGATCGATTCGGGTCGCCATGAGAATCCTGCCGACGGGAAAGTGGGAGCTCGTAACCTTCGAGCCTCTTTTGCAGGATAATCGTAGCGGCGGGATGACGTAAGAGTCGATCGGATCCCGGAACGGCCAGGGCAGGGACTCAGCGGCGGATTCAGCGCGGTTCGGCAACCCGAACAGGCGATGCCGGCTCAGCCTTCCCGCAGCAGCCGGCGGCGGCGGGCCCGGGTGGCGCGGTACATCGTCCGCTCACCGTCTTCCGCCTCGACGAAGAAGTTCCCTGCCAACAGCCGGTAGAAGAGCAGGATAATGAAGGCTCCGCCGGTCCCCGCAGCGAAGCCGGGCAGGCTGATCGGCATGATCCGCTGGCCGTGACAGAAGAACGCGATCACGCCGCAACCCAGTACCGACCCGACGATTCCCATCAGCGTGGTGCCCAGGGCGCCGCCCGGATCGCGGCCGGGCATGATCGCCTTGGCGGCCAGGCCGACGAGTGTGCCGAAGCCAACCCACAGCAGGACTTCGTGGCCGGCCTGCTGCAGAATCAGCGTGATCTGGGGCGTGGTCATCCGTGACGCCGGGACCTGAGACAGGGACCAATCGGGGAAAGCCGCTTTATCGTTATCGTCGCCGATCGGCCGACCCCTCCACCGGTTTTCCCGACCAATCACCGGCCGCGCGGGCTAGGGACCGACAGACGACAATTTGAGTGTGGAGGTTTGGGAGGTCTGCAAAAAAACGACGGCCGGCCGCGCCACCGGATTTCGGATGTCCTCACCGCCGCCGAACGCGTCCGCGCAAAACAGCCGGCCAAGCCCGGTGCCGCAAGGGTGCGGGGGACTTGGCCGGCCGAAGAAGGGAGGGCACCGTCGCGGAGTCAGTGCCCCGCCGGCGCTATTGCTGCCGGTACTGCTGGCAATAGGGGCAGGAGTTTTGGACGGGCATGCGAGTCACAGGCTGAGCGTTCTGGAACGACGTGAGAATGGTGTCCCACATCTGGCCATAGAGCGATTCACTGGTCTGATAGACCTGAAACGCCTGCTCGTTGTCGATGATGGTAACGTGGGGAAGTTGGGGTGAGCCGAACAGCTCGTTGACCTTCTTCCCGTGGGGAGTCGACGTGTCGATCACGGTGACCACATAGTTCTGCAACAGGTCCCGCCGGACGCGCGTCTTCTGCACGTCGTCGAGCGAGATCAATGCGACCTTCGCGCCCTTCGCCGGATTCAGGATCACCAGCATGGGCTTCTTTGCCTGTTTGGCAGCGCGGTAGGCCTTGGTGTAGTTGTCGTACGAGGTCGGAGCGACTTGGGCGTCCGCCGACGGCGTGTTGTTCGTAGCTGCCACGAACTTGTCACTTACCGCCGCTTGAGCAAACAGTAGAAGGGCGAAACCAAAGGACATGACACTTCCTTTCTTCATCCATTCGAGACTCGGTCATCCAGGACCGCACCAGGCATCTCTGCCAGGTTCCAACGGCCCCCGTCCATTCCGCGAAGGCTCCACTGTGGCGGCCCGCAAACTCATGGTCAAGTTTCCCGAGGGATAAAGTTGGCAATCTCCAGCTACAATTCCCATATCTCCTAAATTGTCAGTTTGCAGAAAATTTCGGCGCAATAGGCGCCGCGAGTTGACAGCGAAAACGAGCTTCGCTCAACGTCGGCGACGTCAATTTTGGATCAACCGGGCAACAGGCGCAGGATTTTCGGGTCGTCGAGTCGCTCGGCAATGAACGTCGCCGCGGTGAAGTCGTGAGAGCGGCTGTGCTCGTGCGGAATCGAAACGGCCACGGCCCCGGCGGCGGCGGCCGAGCGGATCCCATTCTCGCTATCTTCCAGCACCAGCATCTCGCCCGGCTCAACCCCCAACCGGCCGGCCGCCTTGAGGTAAATCTCCGGATGGGGTTTTCCCTCGACGACGTCTTCGGACGTCAGCAAGAGATCGAACCGCTCCACCAGCTCAAACTTGCGCAGCACCGACTCGATGTAATGCCGCCGCGACGACGTCGCCACTCCCTTGGGAACCGCCCGCTCGTCCAACTGCGAAAGCAGCTCGAACAAGCCGGGCATCGGGGCGACGTGCTTCCATAGCAGGTCCTGAAAGATGGCCCGCTCCTCGGCCCGCAGGTCGGCCGGCGACTCGGTCAGTCCCAGGGCGGCGATCATCAGGGGAAAGGCCTCGTCCGACCGCCGGCCCATCATCAGGCTCAAGAGCTCGGGCGTCATCTCTTTGCCCCGTCGACGCAACAGCTCGCGGCCGGAGCGGTTAAAAATGTCCTCCGTATTAAACATCAGGCCGTCGAAGTCGAAGACGACCGCTTTGATCACCATCGCCGGGCACCCCGCATCGAATTCGCTCCCTCGCTGTCGTGTTTAAGGGTGGATTGTCTAAGGGCGTCTGGGTGGCGGGGCATTGCGGTAGCTCAGGTCCAAAAGGTCCATCGGGTGGGCCACCCAGATCGGCGACCTCGCCCGCCGCAGGGCTGCCTGGATCTGCAGCGAGCACCCGGCATTCGCCGTGATGACCACCTGCGGTTCGCAGGCGAGAATGTTCCGTAGCTTCCGTTGCGAAAGCCGCTCGGACATTTCGGGTTCCGTCAGGTTGTAACTGCCAGCCGCCCCGCAGCAGACCTCCGACTCGGCCAACGGCACCAGCTCCAACCCGGGAACCAGTGACAACAAACTGCGCGGCTGTTCGCGCACCCGCTGGGCATGCACCAGGTGGCAGGCGTCGTGATAAACGGCCCGCAGCCGAATTTCGCCCCGCGGCGGCACCGGCCCCAGCTCGGCAAGAAACTCGGAGACGTCCCGCACCTTGGCGGCGAACTCACCCAGTGCCGCTCCCGTCTGGCTGCCACTCTGGGTGGCACTGGCGGCTCGTCCGCCAGTGGTCTTTCTGTCCGCCGCTCCACCGCCCGACGACCGAGCCGCCTCCTCCGCAATGTGCCCATAGTCTTTCAGCATCGAGCCGCAGCCGGCGACATTGATGATCACGGCATCCAGGCTGGCCACGTCAAAGGCAGCCGCGTTCTGGGAGGCAAACTCCAGGGCCGGACCGGCGGCCCCGTTGTGGTAATGGATGGCTCCGCAGCACTTCTGATTTTTGGGGACGATGACGTCGCAGCCGTTGGCCTGCAGCACCCGGGCCGTCGCCCAATTCGTTTGCGGGAACATGGCTTGCGCCACGCAGCCGGCGAACAGCCCGACGCGAGCCCGACGCCGACCGATGGCCGGCAACAAGGTCGGCATGACCGGGGCCGACGGCTGCAGGCGGGGCAGCTGGTCGTACATCCGCCGCACGAAACCGGGCAACAGCCGTGGCAAGCCACTGCGATCGACGACCCGATCCAGTCCCGTCCGCTGCAGCCAGCGGGCCGGAGCCAGGGCCGCCTTCATCCGGCCGGGGTAGGGGAACAGCCGGCACATCAAAGTCCGCTCGATCCACCCGTTGCCGGCACTCGGCCTCGTGGGTCCGGCTCCGCCGCTCGCCGACTTCTGGTGCTCTTCCCGCCGCATGTCGACCCGGAAGGGCTCGATCAGCCGGCCATACTGCACGCCGGAAGGGCAGGCCGTTTCACAGCTTCGGCAATCGAGGCAGAGGTCGAGGTGCCGCTTGACGCTGTCGTTCAGCTCAAGCCGGCCATCGGTCACCGCCCGCATCAAGTAGATGCGGCCGCGGGGACTGTCGTTCTCGTTGCCGGTCTCCAGGTAAGTCGGGCAAGCCGACGTGCACAGGCCGCAGTGAACGCAGTCCAAAAACCGCCCGTAATCGATGTCGCCACCGACCCGGTGCGGCACGGCAGCCGTTGAGGGGGCCGGCGTCGACTGGCTCCCAGCAGGACCGGCGGCCGAGGCAGGAGATTTTTCGAGAGGTGAGTCAGGCATTCCGAAGTTCGATGGTTGGGTCTCGATTATAGTGCCGCCCCACAAAATTCGTCACGACGCCCGCCCACAATTCGCGAGTTACCGTCCCGGGGTGGCCGGGGGCGGCGTCCTCGCCGCGCCATACAAGAGGAGCGTGGCGCTTTGGAGCAAGAGGGGGATGACGCTCGCGAAGCGTCGGATGCCAATGATTGCTTTGACCAGGCTGCGGTCAGCATGCTTCCAGACGGTGGCGACTAACAGCCAGTGCTGAACCATCACGGCCAGCAAACGTGCGAACACCTCAGCCGCTTGGCGGACCGGCTGCTGACTGGTGACTTCGTCAACCAGGCCGTGCGACTTCCAGAGCTTGAACAGGAGTTCGATTTGCCAGCGTGCCCGATAGAGCACCACGGCTTCGCGCAGCGTCAATCGCTCCGGCTCCACATTCGTCACGAAAACGGGCCATTGACACCAGTCCAGGCGATCACGACTGGGCGTTCGTCCCTTCCGGCAAGCGTCTCGGATGCAACGATTGCCGTCGTCTCGCGACAAACATGCTCGCAACCCGGTGCGCCGCTCGCCCCGAGGGGCGAAAATTCGCCCGATCTCCAATGGGAGTCGCGGCGGAATACGCGTGTCGCGCGCTCTACGCGAATCGCGTTCCGATTTCGCGGATTTTGACGAGCCGACCGCATCGGCGTCGCGCGCGGACAGAAAGTTCCGTCCGTTGCGACCGTCACAGCTTTCCAAAAACTCGACGCCCCAGGCGCTTGCGCGCTCGCGCGTTGGCAAACGCTGAGGGTTTTGCTGCCGATGCCGGGCGAAGGGTAAATGAGTTCCGCCCGGTCCCCGATTTTGACGCAAGATTCCTAGATCACGTGTCCTATGCTTGGCAGGATGGGAGTTCGCGAGAATCGTTTCGATTGGCCCCGATTTTCACGCCCGCAATTCCTTTGCATTTGGCTACGGGCGTGCTGAGAATGGAAGGCGATCTGCTCATGACGGCAGATGGGATTGGGGCAGCGAGTCCGTCATAATTTTGCGCAGCAGATTCTGGAGAACGCATTCATGAGACGCATCGGGGTTCTTACGT
This sequence comes from uncultured Planctomycetaceae bacterium, assembly GCA_963800135.1. Taxonomy (GTDB): domain Bacteria; phylum Planctomycetota; class Planctomycetia; order Planctomycetales; family Planctomycetaceae; genus DASPSM01. The sequence continues at coordinate 351,360 of CAWCZR010000010.1, forward strand.
TGCTGGCCGTCGCGCTTTGTGCCGCAAATAGCGCGCAAGCCAGTTACTACTGCGGAGCCTGCAGCTACAGCTGTTGTCCGCCCGTCTGCTGTCAGCCGACGGCGTGTTATACGTCCTGCAAGGTCGAGCGGCAGACCTGCTACCAAACGGTGTACGACTCGGTCTGCGAACCGCAGCAGTACACGGTGAACCGGATCGAGTACGAAACCGTGCTCGACCGTCATCAGGAGACGTGTTACCGCACCGTGATGGAGACTCGCTATCGCGACGACCATTACACGGTCTGCAAGCCGATCTGTGAGACGGCCTGCCGCGAAGAGCGCTACACGGTGCAGAAGCCGATCGTGGAGACCTCGTATCGCGAGTGTCACTACACGGTGCAGAAGCCGGTGTGGACGACCGAAGAACGCGAGTGCCGGCGGCTCGTCTATAAGCCGGTGGTCGAAACGGTCGAGCAGCAAGTGCAACGCTGCGTGATGGACCGCGTCGTCGAGACGGTCAACACCGAGCGCTGCTGCACGGTGATGCGTCCCGTGACGACTTACAACACGGTTCAGCGCGATTGCGGCACCTGGCAAACCGTGACCGACTATCATCCCGGTCCGGTCGTGCTCCGCACGTATTGTGATCCGTGTTGCGGGCCGCGGACCTGCCCCGTGCAGTGCCCGGGCTTCACCACGTGCCGCCGCGTCTGGTGCCCGCGGGTCGTCTGTGAACAAGTCCCGTGCACGACGTACCGCTGTGAAGTGGTGCGGCAGCAAGTTCCGGTGCAAGTCTGCCGGATGGTGCCGCGGACTATTTGCGAAAAGATTCCGGTGCAAGTTTGCCGCACCGTCTGCCAGGAAGTCGTCGAGAAGTATCCGGTCCGCCGCTGCAACTACGTCTGCGAGCAGATGACGCAGCGGATTCCGGTGCAGACCTGCCGGATGGTGTGCGAAGAGCACACTCGCCAGGTGCCGGTGACGACGTATCGCATGGTGCAGGAACCCCGCACGTGCCGCGTGGCCTACTGTGTGCCGACGCAGGTGCCCTACACGGTCGAGCGGTGCGTCCCGCGCTGCGTGTGCAAGACGGTGCCCGTGACCTGCACGCGGCTGGTGTCCAAGTGCGTGCCGCGACAAGTTGCCTACGAGGTGTGCCGGATGGTCCCGTTGACAGTCTGTGCCCAGCCGGACTGCCCGTCGTGCGCGGTGGGCGGTTGCACGACCTGCGGCGCAACGGCGCCGGCCGGTCCGATCAAGCCGCAGGCTGAGGTGCCTCAGCCGCAGGACACGCGGAAGCCGCCGATGCAGGTGATTCCTCCGGCCAGCCCGCCGGCCGCTCACGAGCCGGGAGCGAACGAAGGTTCACCCGCGACCCAGCCGTCGACGGGCGGCCCAAAGGTTTGATCGCCTCGCCCGTGTTCGTCATGAGAACACGGTTTTAATCTGACTCCGAATTTGCAAAAGACGCGTCTGGTTTTCCGGGCGCGTTTTTTTAATTGGCCGCGCTGGGGATGGCCGCACGGACATCCGTCAATTCGACGCGACCGCGGGCTGCGACTAACATGGTCGCATGATTGCTCGATACGCGCGTGTCGTTCGCCTAGTCCTCGCCCTCTCGCTCGTTGCCGGCAGCCTGACGCCGGTCTTCGCTGCGGACGGTCCGCCCTCCGCCTCGCACCGTCTCAACATCCTCTTCCTGCTGACCGACGATCAGCGGGCCGACACGATTCACGCGCTCGGCAACTCGGTGATTCAAACGCAGACGCTCGATCGGCTGGCCCGGTCGGGGCTCGTCTTTCGCAACTGTTATTGCATGGGCAGCGACATGCCGGCCGTCTGCTTCCCAAGCCGGTCGATGCTTTTAACCGGCCGCTCGCTCTTTCACCTGAAGCACAAACAGGGCGGTTACGGCGTCCGCTACCCGGTCAATTTTCCCAGAGACGCTCCGCGAAGCCGGCTATGAAACGTATCACCACGGCAAACGCCAGAACGGCCCGACCGGCATCTACAAAGACTTCGAGCACGAAAAATACCTGGTGAACGACGATGCCGAGCGGCTCTCCGGCCATCCGGGCCAGGAAATCGCCGACGCCGCGGTGACATTTCTCGAGACTAGAAAACGCGGGCGGCCGTTCTTCATGTATCTGGCCTTCGCCAATCCGCACGATCCGCGCGTCGTCATTCCTGAATATCGTCGCCGCTACGACGAGGCGGCCATGCCCCTGCCCGCCAACTACCTCCCGCTGCATCCGTTCGACAACGGCTGGCTCACCGGCCGCGACGAACGTCTGGCCCCCTGGCCCCGCACGCCGGCCGAAATCAAAAAGCACGTCACCGATTATTACGGCGTGATCACTTACCTCGACGAGCAGATTGGCCGTATTCTCGAGGCGCTGCGGCGTTCGGGCGAGTACGACCGCACAATCATCCTCTTCTCGTCCGATCACGGCCTCGCGCTCGGCAGTCACGGGCTGATGGGCAAGCAGAGCGTGTACGAAGCCGCGCTCAAGCCGCCGCTGTTCGTGGCCGGGCCGGGCATCCGCCGGGGCGAGACCGACGCCTTCGTCTACCTGCACGACATTTTCCCCACGGTCTGCGACCTGGTCGGCATCAAAACGCCCGTCGGCCTCGATGCCCACAGCTTCGCCGACGTCCTAACAGGCAAGCGCGACACGGCTCGAAACGCGATCTTTTTAGCGTTCATGGAGTGTCAACGGGCGCTCCGCGTCGGGGATTGGAAGCTGATTCGCTATCCCGAGATCAACAAAAGCCAGGTCTTCAACCTGCACGACGACCCGGACGAAATCCACGATGTTTCCGCTCAACATCCGGACAAAGAACGCGAATTGATGACGCTCCTGGCCCGGCGGCAGGCGGCCAACGACGACATGCTCCCCTTGTCGTCACCGCACCCCCGCGACCCGGCCGTCTCGGCAGACATCCTCCGCCACCGACCGGAGTGAAAAGCTCGCACCGCGAAAGGCTCACACCGTGAAAGGCTCGCACAGCGAATTGTCCCCCAGCGCGTCGCACTTCGGCGGCCGGCCGGCGGTGAAGCGGCGGTTGCTCAAGTACGAGCGGATGAACCAGCCGCTCCTCAATCGTCGCGACTTCGCCCGCCGGCTGATGGCCAACGCCGGCTTTTCGATCGCGCTAATTGTCGTGTCGCTGCTGGCGGGGATGGCCGGCTATCACTACCTGGAGGGGCAAAGCTGGGTCGACGCCTTCGCCAACGCGGCGATGATCCTCTCCGGGATGGGCCCGCTCGGCACGCTCAACACAACCAGCGGAAAAATCTTCGCCGGCTGCTACGCTCTCTACAGCGGCCTGGCCCTGATCCTGGCCATCGGCGTAGTAATCGCCCCGATCGTCCACCGCTTCCTGCATCGCTTCCACATGGAAGCCGATTCGTAGGCCGTCCTGCTTGGGAGACCCCGGGGCGATTTGCTATAGTCTCCCGCTGCAGTTGAGGCACCAAAATTCACGCAACGTTGAGTCGAGGATCGCATGGGCGCCAATCGTTCGGGCGAACGACGGAAGAGCCGCATGAAGCGCAGCAAACGCAACCTGGTCACGCAGGAAACGGCCGAGGCGGCCGCGTCGAGCAAATCGCGGAAGAAGAAAAAGGCCTGACACCTCGGCCGCGCCCGTGGAGCTGCGCGATCAGTCTCGCTTCGGCCCCGGCTGCGCGGCATCAGCCTAGTGGTCCGTCCATCGCTATCTGACAAGCGTGGGTGCCATGCCCACGGCTCGGCGTGGGCATGTTTTCCGCTGCGAATCGCGCATGCCCACCGAAACCGGTGGGCATGGCACCCGACATTTTGGCGGTAGACCGACCACTAGGACTGGGTGGCGCCGGCGACGCTGGCGACCAGCTCGCGGCGGAGCACTTTGCCCAGCGTGTTCCGCGGCAGGGCTTCGACGAATAACAGCGTCCGCGGTCGCTGGTAGACGACGAGCCGGTCGCTGCACCAGGCGTGCAGCCGGGCTTCGTCCAGCGTGAGATCGCTCCGCACGATGGCGACGGCCACGCGCTCGCCCCGCTCGGCATCGGGCACGCCGAAGGCCGCGCACTCCTTCACGCCCGGGCATGCGCCGAGCACCCGCTCGACGACCTGCGGATAGACGTTGTAGCCGTTGGTGATGATCAGGTCTTTCTTGCGGCCGGCGAGCGTGAGGAAGCCGCGCTCGTCGAGCGAGCCCAGATCGTCCGTGTCGAACCAGCCGTCGCGAAAGGCGGCCCGGGTCTCGTCCGGCTTGTGCCAGTATTCGCGAAACAAGTTCGGGCTGCGGATGAGCACGCTGCCCACTTCGCCCGGATCGACGGGCGAGCCGTCGTTGCGGACGACTTTTCGCTCCATCTCCGGCAGCGGAAGCCCCACCGAGCCGCTCGGCCAAGGCCCGGCCAGCGGCAGACTGGTGATCACGTACGACTCGCTCATGCCGTAACGATTGATCACCGGGTGCTGCAAAATCTCTTCCAGCTCGGGGAGCACTTCCGGGCGAATCGGGGCCGAGCCGCAGGTGAAGAGCCGCGTGCGACTCCACGACACGGCCGCGGTGCGAAATTCGGCCGACTCGAGCAGGCGGTAATAGATCGCCGGCACGGCCATGAAGACGGTCGATTTGCCGATCGCCGCCAGGGTCCGGCCGACGTCGAACGATTCTTCGACGCGAATGCAGCCGCCAGCGAGCCACGTGAGATGCGTGGCGAACTCCAAGCCATGAATGTGATAAAGCGGCAAAACGTTCAGCACGACGTCGTCAGCCGTCAGCTGCCAGCACGTTTGCAGCGCCCGCAAGCTGCCGGCCGTGCCGGCGTGTGAGTGCACCACGCCCTTCGGCCAACCCGTCGTGCCAGAGCTGTAGAGGATCATCCGCGGAGCGTCGGCGGCGACGTTCGGCTCGCGGAACGGGCCGGAGGCGCTGTCGTCGACGTCGGCTTGCACAAGGGGCGGCCGCGGCAGCTCGGGCGCAGCGCGGCGACGAGAGGCAACTCCTCGGCCCCGGCGATCACCATCCGGGCTTCGCTGTCGCTCAAAAAGTACCGCATCTCTTCCCGCGTGAACCGCGGATTGAGCGGCAACGGACAAGCCCCGGCGTAAAGCACGCCCAACTGGGCGAACAGAAATGGGATTTTGTTGCCCGTGTAGAGGGCCACGCGATCGCCCGGCTCGACCCCGCGCTCCCGCAGCCGCCCGGCCCTGCGGCGAGCCTCGGCATCAAGCTGGCCGTACGTGACGACGCGCCCCTCGTACGCCAGGGCCGATTGCGACGGCTGGCTCTCAAAAACGCTTCGCAACTCGTGCAAGAAATGCCTGGTCACACCGCGAGTTTACCCAAACCACGCCCATGGGACGATCCAGGCGAGCGGCGGGTGTCAGCCCGCCGGTTCTCGTGAATTTGACTTCACCGATTTCGACCGCGCTACGTTCCTTAACGAGCAAAAAGGCAAAAAGAACCGGCCGGCTTACACCGGCCGCTCGCCCGGCTAGACTGGCACGACGACGCTTTTCGTGATCAGGAGCCAGAAGCTTTGGACTCGTCCGCGAGCAACGAATCGAAGAACGAAGCCAACAGCGAACGCTGCGTGCTGGCGATTGATTTGGGCAGCGGCGGGCCGAAGGTGGCCGTCGTCACCGAGCGGGGCGAGATTCTGGCGCACGCCCGCGGCGCGGTGCCGACGCTGTTCGTCGAGGGGGGCGGGGCCGAGCAGGATCCGCATGCGTGGTGGCGGGCCGTCGATCAGGCGGTGACGGCCGTCCTGTCGCAAGCGCACGTCGATCGCAGCCGGATCGTGGCTGTGTCCTGCACGGGGCAATGGTCGGTGACTGCGCCGGTCGACGCGGGCGGGGAGCCGCTGATGAACGCCGTCCACTGGATGGACTCGCGCGGTGCGCCCGACACGCAAAAACTCACCGACGGCCTGATTAAGATCGACGGCTATGGGCTCGGGCGGTTGCTGCGTTGGATCCAGATCACGGGGGCCGTGCCGACGCACGCGGGGGCCGACTCGCTCGCGCACATTTTGTTTCTCAAGCGGGCCCGTCCGGACATCTACGCGCGGACGCACAAGCTGCTCGAGCCGATGGATTACCTCAACCTGCGGCTGACCGGGCGGTTTTCGGCATCGTACGCCACGATCTTTCCCTACATGCTCACCGACAACCGCGACGTCAACAACGTGCACTATCACGACGGGATGTTGCAGCTGGCGGGCGTCGATCGGGAAAAGCTGCCCGACCTAGTGCCGGTGAACGCGGTGTTGGGACCGCTCTTGCCCGAGATTGCCGCGGCCTGGCAGCTCTCGCCGACGACGCAGGTGGTTTGCGGCACGACGGACAATCAGACGGCGGCGCTGGGAGCGGGATCGATCGACGACGCCGTCGGCTACATCTCGGTCGGGACGACCTCCTGGCTGAGTTGCCACATCCCGTTCAAAAAAGCCAACCTGCTGCGGGCCATCGCCACGATGCCGTCCGCCATTCCTGGGCGGAACATCGTCGTGGCCGAACAGGGAGCGGCCGGCCGTTGTCTCGAAGCCGTGGTCGAACGACTGCTCTGCCCCGAACACAACTATTCGCTCGACGCCGAGCGGAGCGCGGTCTACGCCCGAGTGTTCGAGGAAGCGGCGACCGTGCCTGCCGGCTGCGACGGACTTTTGTTTCTGCCCTGGCTCAACGGCTCGGGCCCGCCCGCGGCCGACGGTCATGTCCGTGGCGGGTTTATCAATCAGACGTTGCGAACGGGGCGACCCGAAGCCGTGCGGGCCGTGCTGGAGGGAATCGTCTTCAACCTGGGTTGGCTGTTGCCACACGTCGAGAAATTCGTCGGCCGGCGGTTCGAGACGTTGCGACTGGTGGGCGGCGCGGCCGAGTCGGACCTGTGGTGCCAGATCTTCGCCGACATCTTGGAGCGGCCCATTCAGCGGATCGCCTCACCCCGGCTGGCGACGGTCCGCGGGGCGGCGCTGCACGCGCTGATGTCGCTGGGAATCCGCCGGCGGGACGAGATTTCCGCCCTGGTGCCGATCGCCGGCGTCTTCGAGCCCGACCCGCGCAATCGAAAAACGTACCGGGAGCTTTCGTCGGCGTTTGTGAAATGTTACAAGCGCACGCGGGGGTTGTTTGGGCTGTTAAATCGCGATGCGCGTCAATGACGGCGAGCGGCGGGTGTCAGCCCGCCGGTTCTACTGTCCGTATCCACGTCGCTCCACATCAGCGCGACAGCAAGAGAAAACAAAAAAAGACAAAAAATTCGAGAACTCGGAGGCTGACACCTCCCGCTCGCCAAGAGAACAAAACTCGCTCGACACACGACACGAGGATCGCCATGGCAACCGACGTCGCTCCGCAGGTCGATTTGGCCGCTGCGCTGGATCAGATGATGCATCCCTATCGGGGAGCGCTCCCCGAGTTCCCGCGGCTCCCGGCGACGGGGCTCAAGCGAACGGACGTGCTCGCCACGATGCAAGACCTCGAGGAGCGCGAGGCGGGCCGTTGGGAAAGTGGTCACGCGTCGGGCGCCGTCTACAACGGCGATCGCGAGCACATCGACTTCGTCAGCCGTGTGTACACGTTGCACTCGCAGGTCAATCCGCTGCACCCCGACCTCTTTCCGAGTGCCGCCAAGTTCGAGGCCGAAATCGTCTCGATGACGGCCCATATGCTCAACGGCGACAAGGCCGGCGCGCCGGTGGGGAGCGAAGAGGGAGTTTGCGGTTCGGTGACATCGGGCGGATCGGAGAGCATTCTGCTCGCGATGAAGACGTATCGCGACTGGGCCCGCGCGACCAAGAACATCACCGAGCCCGAGCTCGTCGTCCCGGTCTCCGCTCACGCGGCCTTTCACAAGGCGGCCCAATACTTCGGCCTCAAGCTGCGGGTGATTCCGCTCGACGACCAGTTCTGTGTCGACGTGCCGGCGATGGAAGCGGCGATTAATCAGAACACGATCGCGCTCGTCGGCTCGGCCTGCAATTTCCCCTACGGCACGATCGATGCGATCGAGCAGCTCTCCGCCATCGCGCGGGACCGGGGCGTCGGCCTGCACGTCGACAGCTGCCTGGGCGGATTCTTCCTGCCGTGGGCCGAACGGCTCGGCCAGCCGGTGCCGCCGTTTGATTTTCGGCTGCCCGGCGTGACCTCAATGTCGTGCGACACGCATAAGTACGGCTACGCTCCCAAGGGGACGTCGGTCGTGCTGTATCGCGGAGCGGCGCTGCGCCGGTTCCAGTATTTCACGACGTCCGACTGGCCGGGCGGACTGTATTACTCGCCGACGTTTTCGGGCAGCCGGCCGGGCGGCCTGAGCGCGGCGTGTTGGGCGGCCCTCGTGTCGATCGGCGAACAAGGCTACCTGGACGCGACGCGGCGAATCCTCGATGCAGTGACCGTGATGAAACAGGGCGTCACCGAAATCCCCGAGTTGCGGCTGATGGGGCGCACGTTCGGCGTGTTCGCCTTCATGTCGACGAGCGACAGTTTCAATATCTACCAGCTGCTCGACCGCATGTCGGAAAAAGGCTGGAGCCTGACCGGCCTGCAACGACCGGCGGGCATCCACGTCAGTCCGACGCTGCGGCACGCACAGCCGGGTGTTGCCGAACGCTTCGTTGCCGATCTGAAGGACGCCGTGGCGCTCGTCCGCGAAAATCCCGACTTCATGGGAGGCATGGCACCGATCTACGGATTGGCCGCAACGGTGCCCGACCGCTCGCTCGTCCACGGCATGCTGCAGCAAGTGATGGACGTTTTTTACCGAGTGTAAGACGTCCCAGCGGCGCGATCGGCCCGCGGACGTCATTCAGCGTCCACTTTTCCCAAGCCGACGGAGGATCTTGCATGAAACGACGTTAGGTCTTGCGCAAAAAGAGTTGGCTTCGATGATGCCCTTTGTTTGTTTCCACACAAGCAGGAGGGCGGTCATGGAAGACCAACTCTGGAAGGGGATTTTGCGATTGTTGAAGCAGATTCACAAGCCGAGGCGCCGGCGCGGGAGAAATTCAGCGTCGAGGACATCGTGCGTGTCTGGATGTGGGCTGTGCTGCATGATCGCCCGATGTCCTGGGCGATCTGTAAAGCCAATTGGCCAATCCACGAAAGGCGACGAACACTTCCGTCCTCCAGCACGATGTCGCGAAGACTTCGCGATCGCGAGGTTCGGGCTGTGATGATGTCTTTGGAGCAGGCGGTCGTCCGGTCGCGCGGCGACAAGCGGCTCGTTTGGGTCATCGACGGAAAACCTCTGATAGTCAGCGGCTCAAGCAGCGATCGCCAGACCGGGTTTGGTCGTGCCCAGCGCGGCAACGCTCGGGGTTATAAACTGCACTTAATCCAGGGAATTGACGGGCTTGTCGCCGCCTGGCGGATCGCGCCCATGAACAAGGACGAGCGGGTGATGGCTCGTCGCATGGTGCGTACGGCCGACATCCAGGGCTACCTCTTGGCGGATGCCAACTACGACTCCAATCCACTTCACGAGGTGTGCGCCCAGCGCGGCGATCTTCAACTCGTGGCGCCCTTGCGTGGTGGCAGCAAGTGTGAGTCCCGCCGACCCAAAATGAGCCTTGGACGAAGACGGACCGCCGAACTGATTAACAATCCGAACCCGGAGTTCGCGCGAGAGCTGATGCTGCTCCGGAACACCATCGAGCGATCCTTCGGAAATCTGACCAATTGGGGAGGCGGACTCACACACCTTCCACCTTGGGTCCGCACTCATCGCAGAGTTCACCGTTGGGTGCAGGCGAAGCTGATCCTCAACGCAATCAAGCGGACCCCGACACCGACTTACGTCAATTCATGAAAAATCCTCCGACGGCTTGGGAAACTTGTGGCTCGATTCAACGACCCGCGCCGCTTGTGCGAGCGAAGCGTTCTCGATCACACCTCGGGAATGACCACGAAGCGATCGTATTCACCTCTTTGCAGACGGCGAGCGTGGTTGATTTTGGGATCTTCCATGCGAACCTGGATGCGGTAGTGCCCCTTCTTCGGCGGAGTGAAGGTGTGCACCCAGATGCCGTATTGCGAGTTCGACGTGGCCGCCTTGCAGAACTCCAGCGGCGTCCATTTTGATGCGTTATTACGCCCCGTCACGAAGCGGATCTTCATCTTCTCGGAGCGCACCGGACCGCCCCAGGTGATGCCGACGATGCGATAGACGATTTCGCCGCCGACCTTCCACTGCTCGACGCGGACGGGAAGGGCCGTCTGGTCGATCGTGGCCGCTTTGTAGTCTTTGGCGAGCAGAGGACCAAACGGATGCCGATAGAAGCCGGGTTGCGGGCCGCGCGACGTATCCTGGTTCGTACGGTCGCTGAACTCCAGCATCTGCCAGGTCGCCTTCGCATGTTCGTCAACGAACTTGATTTCGTTGACCCACTTCACCTCACTGCAGCCGTACCAGCCCGGAATGATTAAGCGGACGGGTGCTCCGTGGTCCTTGGGAAGCGGCTGTCCGTTCATCCGCGTCGCCAAGAAGGCGCCGAACTGGACGAGCTGTTCGATGGGAAAGATCCAGCTGCACGTGGGCCACGAGTGCTCCGTATAAGGAGGTCCGTGGTCGGGCAGATTGCTATCGTCGTCGAAACCCTGGATCAACAGGGCTTTGGCCTTGTCGGTCGGCTCGGCAATTTTGATCACCCGGTCCAGCGGGATTCCCGCCCACTCCGCGACGCTCAATAGGCCAAACTTGAGCACGTTGCCATTTCCCGAACACTCCAGCAAGACCGGGCCCTTTGGCTCGACATAACGCTCCAACGACTTTAGCGGCAGCTGCTGCGGCTTTTTGACCAGGCCGTGAATCTTGATTTTCCAATCGGCCGGCGGACGCAGCAGGTCGGGATATTCGGTCCGGATGAAGAACTTGTCGGCGGGCGTCAGTCGTCCCTCGGGCGTAAACAGCGAGGCCAGGTCGATACACAACCGGGCGCCGTGTCCGCCGCCCGAGTTCGTGTAAAGCGGTGCTCGAAAGCTGTCTTCTTCCTGCGAGCGAAACGGCAGATAGCCGAGGAAGATGCCCCCAGCGCACGGATCCGGGAAGTCGGTGTCGAGCAGTTGGCCGGATGACGTCAGGGCTAGAGGTTCGCCCTGGAACAGGCCCGCCGATCCGCCGCCGGTCGAATCCAACAGTTGCGTGTAGCGATTCCACGCATAGGCCCCCGCGCCGATTGCGCCCATGGTGGCCGTAGTGGCGATCAAGAACCCGCGGCGGGTCATGCCGGCCCGGGCGGTGAGGGCCAGCTCAATTTCGGAGGGGGCTAGCGGGACGCCGCGACGCATTGAGTTCACCACCGGCTCGCCGCAGCGCTCGCCGTCACTACACCGGTCGTCTAGTGGACGGTCAGGCCCGAGGCCGCGACGGGGAGCAGAAATCCGTCGGCGTCAAACTCCATCTCGCACGGTCTCCGTCGAGGATTTCCAGGTCGCTGCGCCGCGAGACCTCCGGCAGATAAGCCTCGCTAACCAATACTTCCGAAAGCTGTAAAGTGTTGGAAATTTGCACCACCCGGGCGTTTTCCGGCTCGTCGAGGCCGACGGTCGCCAAGGCCGCCTCGAGCACGTCCAGGTCGGTCTCGAAGGTCACCGGGACAGCGGCGGCGGCCGGGTGCCCGCCGGTGAGCGCGTTGATCGTCGTGATATTGACGTCCATCTGCTCGACGGTCCGCCGGTTGGTGAATTCCGCCAGGCCGATGCCGCAGGCGTTGCCGTGCGTTTCCTCGGTGAGACCGCGAATAAAAATCCGGGTGCACGCAACGTCGTCGCGCCCGGCGTCCGGGTTGCCGACGAACTTGCGACCGATGACGTTGGTGTCCATTCCCGAGCCGCTGATGTTCTTGCCGATCTCGTCGACGATCAACAGGCCGATCCGCTTGAACGGCAGACGGGGCATCCACTGGCGGGCCAGTGCCAACAGCTCGCGCTCGCGATCGTAAAACTTCTCCGGCGGCACGGCTTCGATCAGGGCCGTCTGGTCGTAGGCGTTTTCGACGATCGCCACGCCGCAAAGCACCTTGCACTTTTGCAGCACGACCGCGGCCACGGCCTGAATGATTTCGGCAAAGCTGTAGTCGATGATGGCCCGGTGGTAGATTTTCGCCCCTTCGTGCTTGCCCAGGCCGATCAACATCATCTTGTGCAGGCCCGATTCGATCTCGCCCACGAACCCCGTGTGCGGCTTGACGCGGCCGGCGACGATCACATGATCGCACTCGAAGGCGTGGCGATCGAAGTGCACGGGAATCCGCTGCGGCGTGCGGTCGACGATCACGGTCTCCATCGACGAGCGGATCTCGGCCCCGGTGAACTCTTCGGTCACGCCGTAGGACTCGACGATTGCCCGCTGCGCCTCGGCCGTCCCGCCGCCGTGGCTGCCCATCGCCGGAATGATCGCCGGCTTGGCGCCGAGCGACCGGACGTGATCGCAAATTGCCTTGGTAATCACGTCAATATTCGCAATCCCGCGACTGCCGACGGTAATCGCCACAGTGTGCCCAGGCCGAACTTTCTGGCCCAGATTGAGCCGGCGGAGCTGGCTGGAAGTCTCCGCCGCAACGTCTACGACACGCTGGACTTCGAATTTCTGGCGAATGCGGACCATCTTGGGAAAAGGCATCGTGAACTCCGACTGAGCCGTGGCCGATTTCGGCCCCTCTGTAATCAGTCTAAGTCCTCTTCGCAGGGGACGAAAGAGCGTCCGCAACCCACCCTGGAATCATCGGCCGCGCCGGGAGTTCGTAAAGAGCTCTTCTGGCCGGGCAGCGGCGTGTAACGAACTGATCGGCCGGCCATCGGCCCGTAGAGAGTTCATCGGCCCGCCCGAGCCTCCAGTGAACTACGAACACTGTACCGAGAATACGGACTGGCGAATCCGTGCGGCGTGTCCTGCCAGATTGGATCTGCGCGTTGCGCGGTTACTTGCGGTCGACCGACTGGCGGAATTCGCCCCAGTTCGTGAGCGTGATGCCCATCCGGGTGAGTTGAGCCTTTGTGTCCGGATCGGTGACGAAGCGGCGGTCGCTGTCGCGGAGTTGGGCCGAGTCGGTGATCGCTTCCAGCTCCGGGTTGTCGATGCCGCAGTGGACGATCAGCTCGTTCACACCCGGCTGCAGAGCCTCGAAGGCCTTGAAGTAGTTGTGCATGCGGACGCTGTGTTCGCCCTTGTTGTAGAGCATCACGACCGACGACAGCACCGGCAGATGGTGGGTGTCGAGCATGTCGAGCAGCTGGCGATCGTGGCCGCGGAGGGCCGGATACTTGGCCTGAAACGCCGGGAGCGACGCCTGGCGGGTGAACATCACGGGCAGTTTGTAGGCGATGCCCAGGTTGACGTAGAGCTCCAAGAAATCGGGCCGGTCGAGCAGCGTGCCCATGTGCGTGTCGAGGTGCGAGAGCCGAATGCCGAAGGCCTTGGCCCGATCGATTTGGGCGCGCAGCTCGGTTTCGGCCTCGCTGAGCTTGGCCTTGGCAACGACGGGCGGGTTGTCGCGATGCAGATATCCCTGCTCGTCGAGCAGGCTGGGGACTTGGTCGCGCGGCGCCACCGGACCCCAGCGATAGTTTTTCCACTCGCACGTCAGCGTGAGATGGATGCCATAGTCGCGCTCCGGGTGCTTCCGCGCGTAGGCGGCAAACTCCGGGAACCAGGCGCACGGGACCAAGATGCTCGTCGACGTGACGACGCCGTGCTCGAGCCCCTCGATCGTCGCCATGTTCGCCGAGTGCGACATGCCGGCATCGTCGGCGTGAATGATCAGCGACCGCGCCGGCTTACTCGCGGGCGAATCATCGCCGCGCGCCGGAGCGTGCGACGCGAGAACCAATACCGCGGCGAACGACGCAGAAACTAATGCTGCAACTAGTGAGGACAACGCGATCGAGCGGCAAATCATCGGCGACAACTCCAGGCAATCGCGGTCGGCACGGACTCGGCGAGACCGGCGCGTCCGCTCACAGGCGGACTTCCGAGCGTTCCTTGACCGTTTCGAGCATTTTTTTCAATCGGGGCGAGCGGGTCGCGCCGTTTCGCAGCAGGCGAATCAAGAACCGGTGCATCTTGATGGTGGGCGACATGCCCCCCGACTCCAACAGCTTCACGGCCTGCCGATCCTCCAACTGGATTCGGCTGGCCAGCTCGGCCTCGCTCATCTTAAGCGTCTTGCGGAGGATTTTGATCTCCTCCGCGGTCATCTTCAGAATGGGCATTCGTGTGCTCCGTTATCGAGTTCCCACTCACTTGCCGTTAAAGAGCCGCGCACGCAGTAAGCGGTGTCTTTTCGTCTGTTGGGCTGGGCCTTTGGTCTTGAGACTGTCCGTGGATCCGAGACGATCGAAGGTCCCTCGCTGACGCTTCGGGTTGGTAAACACGTCCCTAGCTCGTGCTTCGGGTTGGTGTGTCGTCCTACTAACCCGAAGCGTCAGCGAGGGATCTTCCGAACCCATTCGCGGCTCCTTCACACCGGGCGAAGACCAAAAAAATACATCGCTTACTGCGTGCGCGGCTCCTTCCCACGCGCGGACATCGTCCACTTCCGTCCAATGTCGTCGCGAATGTCGTCCCGTTTCCGACCCCTGAACCAGTCACAATATCCGCGGCGCGTCGCGGTAAGTCAAACCAGATTGTCGATTTGCGTCCGTGACAAAACTGTGACAATCCGGTGACGGTACGCTGACGCTGTTTTTCTACCCTCCCGCTAAAGTTTCACACAGAAACCACGCACCTTCGGCCGATAGACGGCAAAAGATTACGGGAGACTTTTGATGGCCAGCACTCTGATTGCTCCTCCCAAGCGTCGGCGTCGCAAGAAGCACTCCCGGCGACATCACAACCCTTCAGCGGTCGAGCGAACAGTCGCGCCGCAGGAAGTCTACGACTGGTTCAACCCCGCGCAGTTGAATTGGAAGAACATCGATTGGGTGACACTCGTCTGGATGGTCGGCATTCACGCCGGTTGCCTGGCGGCCCCGTTCTTCTTCACTTGGAAAGCCGTTGCCGTCGCGCTGGTCGCCCACTGGCTCACGGCCAGCGTCGGTGTCTGCCTCGGCTATCACCGCTATCTGGCGCACAAGTCGCTGAAGTTGTCGCGGCCTGCCGAGTTCTTCGTCCTCTTCTGCTCCGTCGCTTCGGGACAGGGCTCGCCGCTGATGTGGGCGGCCACACATCGCCTGCACCATCAGCGCTCGGACCAGGAAGGCGATCCGCATTCGCCCCTCGAAGGGGGATGGTGGTCGCACATTCTGTGGCTGTTCGTCAATCACACGCCGGAGCAGCGGGCCCTGCTCTATCGGCGATACATCCCTGATCTGGTCGATCGACCGATCATGCAGTTCTACGAGAAGTTCTACGGCCTCGTCCTGGTCGGCATCGGCGTGGTGCTTTACTTGATCGCAGGCATCCCGGGAGTGGTGTGGGGCCTGTGCGTGCGGATGGCGTGGGCGTACCACTGCACGTGGTTCGTCAACTCGGCCACGCACCTCTGGGGCTACCGGAATTACGAGACGCGCGACGAATCGCGGAACTTGTGGTGGGTGGCCCTGCTCGCCTTCGGTGAAGGCTGGCACAACAACCATCACGCGCACCCGCACGCCGCCCGCGCCGGACATCGCTGGTGGGAAATCGATCCGACCTGGTGGGTCATCCGCGGCCTCCGCGCCATGGGCATGGCCACGCAAGTCGACGATCGCATCCCGGAAGCCGGCGCCAAACCGGACGAAGCGCTCGTCGCTTAGTCGTCACGGGCAACCGGATGTGTGGCGGGGGCGCTCCGCTTCGCGCGGAAGCCCCCGTCTTGTGCGACGCTCCGGGACTTCCGCAAGGCGGAGCGCCCCGGCCACTCGACCGAGGGTTTCGCGAGGCGCCTCGGTCGCGCTTACTCGATCACCTGATAAACCGCTCCGCCGCCGGGCGGCAGCGTCACTGTGATGCTTCGCCCCGACACTTGAAGGGCCGGCGCATTCCCCATGGGGACGAGCGACTGGACCTTTCTGTTCAGCGACAGGCTGATCGAGCCCGACGTTCGCGCCGGCGACGAAACGATCGCCGCATAGGTCACGCCCCCGGGGCCGCCGAGGAAATTGAGGTAGTCGCCCGGCATTTCCCGACCCGAAAAGCTCACGGGCGTTGGGTTCGGCGGAGAATTAATCAGCGTGTGTGACGCAAGCAGGATCGTCTGAACCGATTGGATATCGGGAATCGTTTGAGTCTGCAGCTGCACGAGCTGGGGCCCCGGCGTGTACGCCGGAAAACTGACGAGCCCGGGATAGCTGCCGGTGTTGTAGGCCTTCTTATAGGCCCAAGACGCTCCGCGGGGCGGTGCCGTCGCATCCGTCGACACCCACTCTGGAATCTGCGCGTAGACAAAAAAGATGACGCCTTTGGCTCCCATCGCGGCAGCCGCCCAAGCTTGCCACGATGTTTGCGCAGGCGTCGGCATCTCCCACTCGAGTCCGGAGCCCGCCGCGACTGTAACCGTTCCATTGGCATTAATCACGGAGGTTCCTTCGACTCCCTGGAACGCCTGGCCCATCGCCCAGACTTGCGGGTTGCCCTGCTCGTACGCGGTCCCAATATCCGCCGCCATGTCGAGAAAATACGCGTAGGAACTGTTTCCGGTTGGCCCCGAGTTGGGATCGGCGAAAAAGGGATACCGATCGAACGAAACCCAGGTCAGCGTGTTCACCGCTTTCAAGATCGTCGAGACGGTGCCCGGAGCCAGCACGGTCGTTACGGGCAGATTGGCAGCCTGGGCCTGGGTCACATACGACGCGAGTTGTTTCGCATCCGCGGCCGGCGGTTCGTCGCCCAAACTGAAGGCGAACGGTTTCGGGTTGGCTCCATTCCAGATCGTTCCCAACGTCTCCAGAGCCGATGCGATGAAGGCGTTATTGTTCTGCGAGGCGTTCAGGTAAAAGTCTCCATCGGAGCCATTGATGTTCATGACGCCAAACTGTTGCGCGGCCGCGGCAAACTCCGACACTTCGGCACTCGTGGCTTCAGGGCCATCGGTCGTCCACACCAGATTGAAACTATTGTTGGCCGTCAGGATGGGGAAAAAAGTCTGGGTCAAGAACGGTGTCAGGTTTTGCGCGCGATTGGCGGCGGTGTCCGTGTAGTCAGGAATGTAGGTCGTTTCCCAAGCCGTATACACGCCGAACACAAACTGAGTGGTCGGCGTATTTGGCTGGGCGAAATTGTTTGCGGCAACGGGTGAAAACGAGACGACGACCAAAAGCAGAGAACAGCAAAGAAAGAGCAAATGTCGGGTTCTCATCTTTTGGACCTCGAAAACTGCGGTGGGGATTGCAGCTTTTTTGCCACAACTTAAGGATGTAGGCGGGTCTCGATCGAAGAGGCCTGCGGTGGCAGCCGATTGAGGGCGGAGAGAACGGACAATCCCAGCGGGTGATTGCCTGGAAGGATACGGCGACTGCGCAATACACGAGACATATGGCCGGATGCGCTGCTGCAAATCAAGCGGTAATTGTCCAGTTGAACCGACAAACGATGAAAATGGCGTCATCCATTAGTGGACAAACGTTTCGAGGCGCGCCGACAACCCTGGGCGGGCCGCAGTGCTTCCGCAGGGTGCGTCGCCAAATCGAGCGCGAGCCCGATGCACTAACCGTGGACTCTCAAATCTCAGCGAACGGCTGGCGCCGCCTGACCTGGGTCGCTCGAAGTCCGCCCTGCGGTGGCGTCTCGCGGCTGGGCGACAGAATTGTCTTGCGGAACTCGCAAATAGCCGAGTGTCTGTCGCAGAATCTCCGCGGCCGCCGGTGCGGCGACGGTTCCCCCATAGTGCGAGCCGCCGACCGACGGTTCGTCGACGACGACCAGCACCAGCACGCGCGGCGCGGCGGCCGGGGCTCCGCACAAAAAGGAGCTGACATACTTGTCGGCCGAATACGTGCCCGTCGCCGGATCGAGCTTTTGGGCCGTTCCCGTTTTGCCGAAGACCGAATAGCCGGTCAAATTGGCTCGCGTGCCGGTGCCGCGGACAACCGCGTCGCGCATCGGCCCTTCGACGAGCCAGCGTGCCGATTCGTGATCGGTCGGTTGGCTGACGACGGGCGTCGCCAGCGGCAGCTCCGCTCCGCCATTCGCCGGCGCGTCAAGCGTGCGGGCATCGAGCGTCCGCAGCACGAGCTTGGGTGAGATCAACCTCCCGCCGTTGGCGAGCGCGGCGTGGGCGGCGATCATCTGCAGCGGCGTCACCGCCAGCTCCTGGCCGATCGAGAGCGACGCGTTCGAGTACGACGACCAGCGCTTCACCGGATGGAGCAGGCCGGCAATTTCTCCGGGCAACCCCGAGCCGGGAACGCGGCCGAAGCCGAACGCCGCAATCGTGGCGAACAGCTCGGCGTTCGACAGCCGCGCGCCAATTCGCGACATGCCGATGTTGCTTGACTTCACCAGCACGTCGGCCACGCTCAGCAGTCCGTACGGATGCGTGTCGTGAAACACGCGGCTGGCCAGGCGCTTCTTGCCGCCGGCGCAATCGATCTCCTCGTCGGGTCGCACGCGGCCGCGCTCGAGAGCCCCGGCGACGACGAACGGCTTGAACGTCGAGCCCGGCTCATACATCCAGGCGATGGCCCGGTTCATCCAGGCCTCTTCCGAGACGCCTTCCGGGCGGTTCGGATCGAACGCCGGCCGCGACGCCATCGCCAGAATCTCGCCGCTGGCCGGATCCGCGACAAGCGCGACGGCCCCGCGCGGCTTCCACTCGGCGACGACTCGATCGAGTTCGCGCTCGGCATAAAGCTGGACGATCGAGTCGAGCGTCGTCACGACCGAACGTCCCGGTTGCGGCGGGATATCGGTGTCGTCGGGCACGTCGATCACCCGACCCCGCGCGTCGCGGTACAACGTTCGACGCCCCGGCTTCCCGCGAAGCACACCCGCCAACGACTGCTCCAGGCCGCCGCGGCAGTTTCCGTCGACGTCGCGCAGACCGAGGACGTGTGCCGCGAGCGCCCCTGCGGATAACGGCGGACGTACTCGTCGCGAAAGCCCCAGGCGGCGGACGGTAAGTTGAGCGCGCGGACGGCTTGCTCTTCCTCCAAAGTCAGCCGCCGCTTCACCCAGGCGAATTTCTTGTCGTCCTGCTGCAGCCGCTCGCAGAGACGATCCGCGTTGAGACTCAGCGCCCCGGCCACGCGCTTGCGCTGGGCCACGGGTCGGCGATTTTTTCCGGCACCACGAACAGACTGCGAGCGACAACGGAGGTCGCCAGCACGCGGCCACCGCGGTCGAGCAAATCGCCGGGAGGCGCCGGCAGCAGCTCGACGTACGATTTCTGCCGCGTGCCCCGCTCCGCCAGCCGCGCGCGTTCGACCACCTGCAGCTGCACGAGCCGCGCGGCAACGGCCAGGCCGCCGAGCGCGAGCATGCCCACGATCATGCCGCGCCGTAGGCGAATGTTGGCGCGCTGGAGGGGCTCAACGGACATCGGAGCGTGCCCCCGTCTAATCCTGCGTGCCGGTCTCGTGCTCCGCCACGATCGCCGGCCGCCGCGCAGTCTCGGCGTGCGGTTTGCCGGACGCTTTGCCCGCGATCACTTCGCGTCGTTCGTTCTCCAGCGCGTCGAGCAGCCGGGCCGGCGCGCCGAGCTGCTGCGTCTGCAGCCGCTGGCGCGCGTAGAGGTCGCGCAAGACCTCGTAGCGATAGTGCTCGCGGGCCAGCGCGCGGCGGAGCATCAGGCACCGTTTTTCGAGGGCGATCCCCGAGACGGCGACCAGCACCGCCAGCACCAACGCCGCACCGAAGCGAAAATACATCGCCTCGTAGTTATCGGCGCTCGTCGACCTCGCTCGACAGTCCCACGCTGCTGGCATCGCCGGGCAGCGCCAGCTCGAGCCCGACTTTCACCTGGTTCGGGTTGGACAGCTTATCGCGGTTCATCTCGTAAATCTGAATCCATCGCGACGAACGCCCCAAATGCTTGGACGCGATCTCCGAAAGCGTGTCGTGCTCGCCGGTCCGATATTTCGCCGTGCCGTCGGGGCTGATGAAGAATCCGGTTGGCGGGGATTTGGCGGTCGCCTCCTCGGCGGCCGTTGTCTGCACCCGCGTGCCCGCCGGCAGGAACTGGCCATACTTTTCCTCCAGCACCTCGACCGTCGGCGTGCTGACCTTCATGCCCGGCCGCATCCGGCTCGGGTCGGGAATTCGCGATTTGTTGAGCTCGGCCAGCGCCTGGAAGTAGCGGGCGTTGCCGTATTTTTTCCGCGAGATAGTCCAAAAATTGTCCTGTGGCTGCACGACGTAGTAGTCGCCGGCGTCGCTGGTCGTTCCCACCGGCGAGACGGCGCCAGGGCTCGTCGTCGCGTGAGCCGGTTGGGCGAGCGGGTTCTCCGCCGTGGCCGACGGCGAGAATCTTTCTCGGTTGGCCGACTGAGAAAATCTTTCGGACGAGCCTGTGCCAGCGCCCGGTCGATTGCCGCCAAACGGATCGTCGGACCCGGCTGCCGGACGGGGCTCGCCGTTTGGCACGAGCGTGTTGCTCGACGCGTTGAGTGACGCCGTGCCCGCGGTCCGCTGTTGCGGCGGCTCGCCACCAAACGGGGAGTCGCCACTGCTGGGCGAGCGTTCGTTGCCACCCAGGAGCGCTTCCGCCCGGCCGCGAGTCGACGCTCCGGCCATTGGTGAGCCGGCGCCCTGCCCGCCGGGATTGAAGCCCTCCGTGCCGGTGGCGTGCGCATTCTGATTTAAATGGACGACGGTGCTGCCGGCCGTCGTCGGATGCCCGGCGTGCGGGTGCTCGTCCAGCGTGTCGTTGTCGAGGGGCTCACTCTGCGCTGGTGGATTGCGGCCTGCATTGTTTTGGCCCATCTGATTTGGCAGCTGGGCTGTCTTCGCGAGGCCCGCCGGTTCCAGCGGATTCTCGCGTCCCGCCATGCGCTGCGGATTTTGCCCCGACGATTCGCGGCGGCCGTTGTTCTCGTCCGGGAACAGATTCTGCATGTCGGAGTCAGCTTTGGCGGCCGTCGCGTGCGGAGCGCCGTTGCCTCCCGCCGGAAGGCCCGCGTTCGGACCGGGTGAACCCGCGAAGTTTTGGCCGCCGTTCGGCTGGAACTTGCCGCTCGGCTCGCCTCTGCCTGAGGGCGACGCGTTGTCAAAGGGAGAGGCTCCGCCCTGCGCACCGCCGGCGACCCGCTGCCCGGGCTCCGACTGTGCCGGGGGCTGTTGCGGCCGACGTTCCGGTTGTCCGCCCAAGTCTCCGAATGGATTGGCTTCGGTCTCGTGTCCGCCCGCAGGGGCGGAGTGGCCTGCCGGTGTCAGTGCGACGGACCCGGCGCCCGCGCGATTCTGTTGATGATTTCGCTCGGCCGGATTCACACCGCGGTTTGCACCCTGTTCGTCGAGGGAGCCAAACGCGTCGGCCGAATTGCCCCCGAGGCGCGCAACGTCCGCCGTTCCTTGCCCAGCGCCGGGTGCGCCGCCCGAGAGATTTTCGTGACTGTTGCCGTTCTGCTCCCCATCAAAGGGGGAGTTGCTCGCGTCGGCGTGCTTCTCGCCCGTAGCGGCGTCGGTGCCGGGCGCCGTCCCGTCGACGGTAAGGGCGGCCGGGTTCAGCTTGGCTTCCTGGTATTTGCGATAGGCGACGAAGCTGAAGACGCCGGCCAACACCACGACCAGCACCAGCCCCAGAATGCGACTCAGGGTCGAGTTGTCCGGGGAGGCGGGGACGTCCCAGTCGGCCTCGTGGCCGTCTTCCGCGTCGCTGCCCGTAGCTTCGCGGTGCGCGAGCGCGGATTCATTCTCTGTTCCGCCGACCGAGCCGTGACCGGTTTGGGGGTAAGGTTTTGCCATAGTGCTTGGTCCCGAAAAGCGTCTTTGACCAATCGATCTTCGAGGGAATGGAAGCTGACGATCACCGCGCGGCCGCCCGGCTTCAGCCGGTCGGGCAGCGCAGTCGCGAGAAAGTTTTGAAGGTGTTCCAGCTCGTGGTTGACGGCAATCCGCAAGGCTTGAAAGACACGAGTGGCCGGGTGAGTGGTGACGGGAGCGGCGTGATGCCGCTTGGGACCGCGGGGCTGCGCGGCGGCAACAGCCGCGACAAGATCGGCGGCCGTCCAATGGGCGACGTTCGCCCGCCGCGCGACGATGGTTCGAGCAATCGCCCGGCTGGCCCGCTCTTCGCCAAATTTCTCGAGCAGCTCGGCCAGCTCATTTTCGTCGAGCGTGGCGAGCAGCTCCGACGCGGTGGCCCCAGCAGAGGGATCAAACCGCATATCGAGCGGCGCGCCGCCAGATGACTCGTGTGAGGGGCCATGCGATTGACCGCGCAGCAGCCCGCTCTGAATGCCGAAGCCGCGCAACGGGTCGGCCAATTGGTCGGATGACAGTCCCAGGTCGAGCAGCAAGCGGTCGATCTGAGTGATTCCGAGTGAGTCGAGGATGGTGGGCAGCTCGGCATAACTGGCTGGTTTCAAGGTCACGCGGGTGTCGGCCAGGACGCGGGACGCTCGGGCGAGCATCGTGGGATCGCGGTCCAGGCCGATCAGTCGGCCGTCGGCTCCGAGTTGTTCGAGGATGACTTGGCTATGACCGCCGCCGCCGACCGTGCCGTCGACTACCACGAGTCCCGTTTGCAGGTCCAGAAGCTGCAAAACTTCCCGGACGAGCACCGGACGGTGCACGGACGCGCCCGGATCGTGGCCGGCCGGCGTCGGATCGGACATTGGCTTTATGCGCAGGCGTTTGAGTTGTGTTGTGAGCGAGCGTTACGAGACGGGAATTGAGAGCGTTGGGCAGTTGCTGGTCGAAAGTCGGTCGCAGCCGCCCCGACGGATTTTGGCCCCAGGAACTCGGCCCGAAAGGATCTTTGAGGGGGAATCTTAGAGGGGAGGTTGCGGTCTCGACCGCCGAATGGAGGCGCTTTTACGAGATTTTCGGAATCCTGAAAACCCCAAAACGCCGCGGGAAGGAAGCGGTTTCGGGTCAATTTCGGGGGGAAAAAACGCGCCCGCGGCAAGCGCGGGGCAGAATTAAACGGGGCACGCGGCGGCCGGCAGGGCGCCTGCCCGCGCCGCGGCCCCCAAATGTCACTGGCAAAAAAGTAAACCGAGCCATTCGCCTCCGGGAGACATCCTTGGCTCCCGATCGGAGAGGCGAATGGCTCATGGACTAGCAGGACAGGGTGGCCCTGCATCAACCGTCCATAGGTTTACCGGCGAAGCCTCCCTGCTTCCCGTGTCCGCAAAGCCCGGTAAGCCAGCGGATTATTCCTGCGATGCGAATACAAAACACTTAAAGATGGCGAATGGAACAAGAACCCCTGCGGCGACGAACGGACGAATGTCAGTCGAGCGCACGCGAACCCAGATCGTCGAAATTGGGAGCGTTCTTGCTCTGCAGCTCTTCCCACGCCGTTTTGTCCCAGATTTCCGCATGATCCCGCACGCCGACCAGCACAATGTCGTGCTTCAGGGCGGCGTGCTTCACGAGTCGTTCCGGGATGCGAATTCGTCCTTGAGGATCCACGGAGATCTCCTCGGCTGACGGAAAGAGCATGCGGAAAAAATTGCGGGAACCGGCCTGGTTGGTGGCATGCTCCTGAAGTCTGGTGGACCGCGCTTCAAACCCTTCGGCACTGAACAGGTCGAGACACCCGTCCATTCCGCGGGCCACAAACACCACTAACTCTTCGTCTTGCGAGAGCTGCTTTCTCAGAGGTTTCGGAATGGCGATGCGGAGCTTTTCGTCCAGGATTCGCTCATAGGTACCCGTGAGGGTCCTGGTCGCCATTTTTCACCACAATTCACCACCGCGTGGGATTCCGTTTTTACCAAGTGCTCACGGTGTTTCAAGCGAGGGATTTGCTAAATGTCTGGCCAGCGCAGGTGTCCGCGCAAGATCGTTCCGACAAGGGGAGTTACGACTTCTCAACTTTTTTTCACGCGCGACCGAATGCGCAAAGTTGAACGCCGTTTATGCGTCACTTGGACGAGCGGGCGGCCAATTCGGCATAAAGCCGCTCGTAGGCCGCGGCCACGATGGGCCACGTAAAGCTTTCTTTGACAATGCTTTGCGCCTCGGCTGCGGCGGCTCGTGACTGCTCGCGATCGGCCAGAGTCGCCCGCAAGGCATCCGCCAAGCCATTTTCCCCACCGCCACCCACTCCGACTTCCATTCGGCGACGACCCACCCCCCCGTCGCCCGTCTCCGGACCGACGCGCACCACCCGTCCCCACTTCCCATCCCCCAGCAGGTCGCGAATCCCCTCGACCGCCGTGGCCACCACCGGTGTTCCGGCGGCCATCGCTTCCAGCACCACGTTGGGCAGGCCCTCCCATCGAGACGGCAGCACGAACACATCGGCCACCCGCATCAGCCCGGCGATGTTGGCCTGACGACCCGCGAAGTGAATCCGCGCGTCCAGATTTCGCGCAGTTGTCCACGCGCGTAGATCGCTCGCCAGGGGACCGTCCCCGACCATCAACAGATGCACGTCAGCGTGATCGACGACGAGCTGCGCGGCCGCGTGCAACAATTCGAACGGCCCTTTTTGCGGTTCGAGCCGGCCGACAAACAACAGCACGCGACTTCCCGCCGGCACGCCAAACTGTGCGAGATCAACGGGCGCCGCGTTCGCGAAGTGATCGACGTCGACGCCGTTGGGAATCACGGACATCTTCGCGCTGGGCAAGCGGCCGACTTGAGCGGAGAAATCGGCAACGTCGCGGCTGACGCAGATGTGCCGCGTCACCAGTCGATCGGTGAAGCGATCGAGCCAGAGCCGCAGTCGGCTGCGCTTTTCCGCCACGCGAATTCCGGAGACAATCACGGGCACGCGGGCCGCGGTTCCCGCCAGGCGTCCCACGATGTTCGCGTGAAACAGGAAGGTCTGCAGGATGGCGGGCCGCAGTGCCGCTAGTCGCCGCGCGAGGGGCCACACGACCAGAAAATCGCGCGAGCGCCGCGCTCCCAGGCAGACGACGTCGACGCCAGCCGCCCGCAGCTCGTCGACCAGGACGCCCCCCGCGTCGAGACAAAAAACGTGCGGTTCCCAGCGGCGGCGATCGAGTCGCGTTACGATCTGCACGAGCGCCCGCTCTGCCCCGCCCGCGTCGAGATCGGTGACGCAAAAGGCGATGCGCGTGGGCTGTGTCGGGCTGGGTTGTGTCTGACTGGGCGGGGTTTCGGGGGACACGGGTTTCGCCGGACAGGTTTCGCCAGACACGGAAGTTCGCGAGACAGGAGTCTCGTGCGACGGAAGGTTTCGCACGCGGATTTCGCTGAGACAGAACGCGTTTCGACTTCAGTCTAACAGGTGAGTGGCCCGCGCGCAGATGGACGAATTAGCCGCCTACGACTACGAATTGCCCGACGAGCTGATCGCGACGGAGCCCCTGCCCCGCCGCGACGCCGCGCGTTTGCTCGTTGTCGATCGCTCGACCGGACGCCTCGAGCACGGCAACGTCAGCGACCTGCCGGAAATTCTGCGGCCCGGCGACCGCCTCGTCCTCAACGACACGCGGGTCGTCCCGGCCCGGCTGTTCGGCACTCGAAAAGCGACCGGCGGCAAGTGGGAGGGGCTGTTTCTCGAAACCGATGCGGCCGGTCGTTGGCGGCTGATCGGCCACTCGGGCGGCAAGCTCCAGGCAGACGAGACTCTGGTGATCGCGCCCGCTCACCGCCCCGAGTCGCCGGCGCGATTGGAGCTGACCTTGCTCGAGTGCGATGCTGAGGGAATTTGGACCGCGGCTCCCGCCTCCGCCGACTCCTCCGCCGCCACTTCTGTTGACCGGTCGGCCGTCGCGCTGCTCGAGGAGTTCGGCACCGTGCCGCTGCCTCCTTATATCCGCCGCAAGCTGGGGGCCGGCCTCGACTGGGAGCGCTACCAGACGACGTTCGCCCAGCGGCCCGGCGCGGTCGCCGCGCCAACGGCCGGCCTGCACTTCACGCCCGAACTGTTCGAACGCTGCGACGGCCGCGGCATTTCCCGCACGTTCGTCACGCTGCACGTAGGCATCGGCACCTTTCGTCCGATCAGCGTCGCGCGCTTGAGCGAGCACACCATGCACGCCGAGTGGTGCGAGCTTTCGCCGCCAGCCAGCGCGACGCTCAACGACACGCGTGCCGCCAGCGGCCGGATCGTCGCCGTCGGCACGACGAGCGTGCGGACGTTGGAGACCGCCTTTCGCGACGGCCAGTTCGCGCCCTGGAGCGGCCCGACCCGTCTCTTCATCCGGCCCCCCTATCAATTCGGCGGCGTCGACTGCCTGCTGACCAATTTCCACCTCCCGCGCTCGACGTTATTCGTGCTGGTGAGCGCGCTGGCCGGCTTGGAACTGATCCAGCGGGCGTACGCGGAAGCCGTCCGCGAACGCTATCGGTTTTACAGCTACGGCGACGCGATGCTCATCGTGTAGCGTCTGTTACCCAGTTACGGCTTTACTCACCACAAAGACACAAAGCAAGAAGGGTTGAGGAAATTTGTTCTTTCTTTGCGCCTTCGTGTCTTTGTGGTGAAAATTCAGTCCGCATGCTCAACCGAGATCCACGCCGACCGCTTGAATCTTCAGCCGCAATGTGGTGGATTCGGATAACCCGATCACAAACCGATCCCGATCGTCGCACTCCGATCTCGACATTGCTTAAACCCGATGAAGCAGCCAATCTCTGCAGCCCCGGACGCCCGGAGAGCCCTGCTCTCCCGAGTGAACCGCCGCGAACTGATCGTGGGTCTGCTGCTGTTCGGCTCGACGCTGCTCCTCTACGCCCAAGTCTGGAATTTCGGATACTGCATCCTCGACGACAGCGCGTACGTCACCGACAACGGTTACGTCCAGCAAGGCCTCACGCGGGCCGGAGTCGAATGGAGCTTCACGACGGTCCACGACGCCAACTGGATTCCCCTCACGTGGATCTCGTTGATGCTCGATAGCGATCTCTACGGCGGTCGCGCGGGCGGCTATCACCTCACGAATGCCCTCCTGCACGCCGCCAATGCCGTGCTGCTCCTCTTGGCTTTGTCGCGGGCAACGGGAAGTCTATTCCGCAGCGGCTTCGTCGCGGCGCTCTTCGCCTTGCATCCGCTGCATGTCGAATCGGTGGCGTGGATCGCGGAGCGTAAGGACGTGTTGAGCATTTTCTTTGGACTGCTCTCGCTGTGGTCCTACGTCCGCTACGCGACGGGAGCGAGCCGCTGGAACCTGGGGGCCTCGTGGCTCTGCCTGGTCGCGAGCCTGGCCTCGAAACAAACGCTGGTGACGCTGCCGTTCGTCTTTTTGCTGTTGGACTACTGGCCGCTCGCGCGCTGGACGGCTCTCGAGACGACTCCCGCACCGAGCGAACGGCCGGCAAAGACTCGCGGAAAAAACCGGGCGAAGGTCGCCAAACGTGAGCCGCGAGATTCCCGGTGGAATCGCCCTGCCTGGCGACTGGTGGGCGAAAAAATTCCGTTCTTCGCCGTCGCCGCGATTTTTTGCGGAGTCGCTTTGAAGGCGCAGCGCGATTACGGCGCCGTGATCGCCCTGCAGGGCATTTCGTTCCCGTTGCGCTGCATGAACGCGATCTACGTCTACGCCGCGTATCTGGGCAAGACTCTGGTCCCGCACGATCTGGCAATCTACTACCCGCACCCCTTCGGGACTTTGAGTTCGGTCGCGGTGGCGCTGGCCGCGGCTTTGCTCGTGGCTGTGAGCGCGGCGGCAGTCGTGTTCATTCGCCGTTTGCCGTTTCTGTTTGTCGGTTGGTTCTGGTACCTCGGCACACTGGTTCCCATGATCGGCCTCGTGCAGATCGGCTCGCAGCAAATGGGCGATCGCTACACGTACTTCCCGCTGATCGGAATCTTTCTGGCCGTGACGTGGCTGGTTGCCGAGTTCGTGCCGGCCGGAGCTTTGCGGACCCGAGTCCTGCCGGTGGCCGCCGTGGCGAGCCTGCTGCTCTTGGCGGCGACGTCCTACTCCCAAATCGGCTATTGGCACGACAATCTCACCCTCCTGCGGCATTCCCAGGAATGCACGGCCGACAGCGGCGCGATTCATGAGTTCCTCGGCAGCGCGGAGCTGCAAGAAGGCGACCCCAACGAAGCCGTGAACGAGCTGAAAAAGGCGCTGGCGTTTTCCGCGAACTACGGACCCGCGCATCGCAGCCTGGGAACCGCCTATCAACGGCTCGGCCGATTCACGGAGGCGACCGCCGAATATCAAACGGCCATCGACCTCGGCGAGCGGGATGCCGAGACTTACATCGATCTGGGCGTGACCCTGTTCAACCGCGGGCAGGCCGAGGCCTCGAAGGCCCAGTACATCCAGGCACTCGCGATCGATCCCAATTCCGTCCCCGCCAACTACAATTTGGCGCTGGCCTGTTCGGAAACCAAAGATTTCGCCGGGGCCGTCACCTACGGGGAGCGGGCCCTCCAATTAGATCCGAGCTTGGCAAGCGCTCACGTTTGCGTCGCGATGGCTCAGGAGGCCCAAGGACATCTCGACGAGGCCATTCGCCACCTGCAGCGAGCCGTGGAACTCGAGCCCAACGACCAGGCCGCCCGACAGGAACTCGCGCAGATGCTGTCGCAGAAGCCAAACGCCTTTCAGACTTCGCCGCCTCGCTAGTGACGGACAGATTGAATTGGCGGCCACAGGTTGAATTGGCGGCGACAGCGATCAGCCGCCGCGCGTTGGGCGCGCGATGGCGAGTCCGCCGCTAGAATGACGGCATGAGCGACAGTCAGGACCCGCCCTTAGTTCAATGGTTAGAACGCGCTCCTTATAAGGGCGTAATCCGGGTTCGATTCCCGGCGGGCGGATTTCCGCCCGACATAAACTCCCGTGCCGCCCACAACGACCTGACGCTCCCCGCCGCACGCTCTGCCACCAGAAGATGACGGCCACAGGATGACGCTGCCGATGAATGCTGCCGACACGTCCGCGGCCCCCGCTCGCTCGCCCGCCGCGGGGTCCGGATCCGCTCCTGCACTGCTCGCCAGGTTTCGCGAAATCGTCGGCGAAGGGGGCCTGCTGTCGGCGGCCGAAGAGCTGCTCGTCTATGAGTGCGACGGCTACGTCGTGGAGAAGAAGGCGCCGGACGTCGTGCTGTTCCCCGAAACGCGCGACCAAGTGGTCGCGATCGTCAAAGCGTGCAATGAGTTCGGCGTCCCGTTCGTGCCGCGCGGTGCCGGCACCAGCCTGTCGGGCGGATGCCTGCCGGTCGGCGGCGGCGTGATGATCGCGCTCACGCGGATGAAGCGGATTCTCGAGGTCAATCTCCGCGATCGCTACGCGGTCGTCGAGCCGGGCCTTGTGAACGTGCACCTCACGCAGCATCTCAAGGGGACCGGCTACCACTACGCTCCCGATCCGTCGAGCCAGGGGGCCTGCACGATCGGCGGCAACGTCGCCACGAACTCCGGCGGCCCGCACACGCTCAAATACGGCGTAACGGTCAACCACGTGCTGGCCGTCGAGGTCGTGCTGCCCGACGGCTCGGTCGTCGAACTGGGCAGCCCGACCGGCGACTCGCCCGGCTACGACCTCACCGGGCTCTTCGTCGGCAGCGAGGGAACGTTTGGAATTTGCACGCGGATCACCGTGCGACTGACTCGCAACCCGGCTGCCTACCGCACGCTCTTGGGCATCTTCGAGACGGTCGCCGACGCCACGCAGGCGATCAGCAGCATCATCGGCGCGGGCATCATCCCGGCGGCTCTCGAGATGATGGACCAGGGGATCGTCGGCGCGGTCGAGGCGGCGTTTCACTTCGGCTTTCCGCTCGACGCCGGCGCCGTCCTCTTGATTGAAGTCGACGGGCTGGAAGTGGCCGTCGACGAAGAAGCCGAAAAAATCGTCGCGCTCTGCCAGGCGGCCGGAGCCCGCGAAGTCCGCCGGGCCACGACCGAAAAAGAACGCCTGCTCTTGTGGAAGTGCCGCAAGCAGGCCTTCGGCGCGATCGGCCGGCTGAGCCCCAGCTACTGCACGCAAGACGGCGTCGTCCCCCGCACGCGGCTGCCGGAAATTCTGGCCTTCATCACCGAGTGCGGCAATCGCCACGGCATCCGCATCGTGAACGTGTTTCACGCCGGCGACGGCAACATCCATCCGATCCTGCTCTTCGACGAACGCGACACCGCCCAAGTCGCCCGCGTGCTCGCAGCCAGCGACGAAATTCTCGGCAAGTGCATCGAAATGGGCGGCAGCGTGACGGGCGAACACGGCATCGGGGTGGAAAAAATCA
Source organism: uncultured Planctomycetaceae bacterium (assembly GCA_963800135.1). GTDB lineage: Bacteria > Planctomycetota > Planctomycetia > Planctomycetales > Planctomycetaceae > DASPSM01. Next base: position 381,536 of record CAWCZR010000010.1, read on the forward strand.
GCTTCATGGAAAAGCTCTTCACGCCCGACGACCTGGCCGTCATGCGCCTCGTCCACGACGTCTTCAACCCAACCGGCCGCTGCAGCCCCCAAAAAATGCTCCCCACCGCCGGCGGCTGCGGCACCGAACAAATTGAGCGCGGCAGTCCGGGCCGACGGGCGGCGCTGTGAAAATCGGATCGAGTGGCTCGACTTTCGTGCAATTCAATTGGAACAGCCAAATCTCCGCCCACGTGAGCGAACGGCTCGCGGAGTTGTTGGAGTCTCGCCAGACCGATTCGCCGTGCGAGACGGCCGACCTCGCGCGAAGAATTCAGGCGCTGCCGGTTTACACGGACATGAGCGGCGCGCTGGCCTTCACGGTCGACGGACGCGTGTTGTTCTTCAGTTGGGAAACCGAACAAATTCAGCCGACGAATGACGAGTGGGTGACGGTCGCCGCGGTGGCCGCGGCAGAGAAATATCCCGAGCTGCGTGAGATCCTCCCGCAGCGGCCAGCAACGGCGGCGACTTGCGGCAAGTGCGGAGGAACCGGCAAACTGCAGCTCACCCCGGAATTAACGCCTCGCTGTTACACCTGCCGCGGGCTGGGCTGGGTGGAGACGGCGTGACGATCGACAGCGGTGCGGCTGCCAGGCTTACGGCTTCTCCTCGGGCGTTTCGATTTTGAGCTTGCGGAGTTCGTTGAGCGCGATCCTGATTTGCGCGTGGACCACGGCTGTCTGACGTACGATCAGACTCTGCGTGATGTCTACCGGTCTGATTTGGCCTGGCCCGCCGACTTCACTCCAGCTCTCCGGCTCAATCAGGGACACGATGAGATGCAGCAGCGGGTCAAAGTCGGGCTTTGCGGCTGGCATTCCGCCATCGCCAGGCCCCGACTCCCTCAAAAGATCGCCGATGGGATATGCGAGCAGTATCATAGGCTCGGCCTCGTTCCCTTTTGCGATGCGGGGGGTTTCGTCCCTAACATGGTGTTGCAGGAGGGTCGACCGCAGCGGCCGTTCCTCCTGCAGTCCAGTCAGCTTGACGACCTGAGCGCCCTGCTTGATCAAGATCGTGGGAAGCGTCTTGATCCCGTAGTAGCTCGATGAGTTGGCGTTGGCACCGATGTCGACCTTGACGATCGGGAATCCTTGCCGCCGCAATCGGTCGATCGTGGGCATCATTCGTTGGCAGGCCGCGACCGATTTTGCGTAGAAGCAATAACACCCGTCAGGCAGATCGAAGCGATTGCCACCCGACTTTTTGTCGCCCGGCCTCGCCGTTGTGACGAGCTTGGCACCCGCGCCCTTGGCCGACGGTTTCTGTAGCGTTTCGAATGACCGCTGCCATTGGCGGACTTTTTCTCGCAGTTCTTGGGCGGCCGGCCAGTCCGTATCCTTCGCTGCGCGAATGACCTCCTCGGCAAGACGCTGCGCGTCGTCGCCGGCGGTCGCAGCCAGTGGGAGCGTCAGCGCGATCGTGGTCATGATTGTTCTGACTGATCGATGCATGACTGAAATCCCTCCGTGAGGGCCGGTGCGCTCTACGAGATCACGAGATCTACATCCGCAAAAAGCTGCTCCCCGCCGCCGACGGGCGGCGCTCTGATCGCGGCGACTACTGCCGCGGCCCCGGGCTGGCGCAGGGCCCGCCGACTTCGATTTCTGGACTGATGAGAAGGTATTTGCGCTCCTGAGGTTTCCCAACCACCTGGTCCACAGTGTGCCGCAATTCCGAGGGCGGGCCCTGCACGGCTGCGACGGGAGCGCTCTTCATCTCGATCAAGACGGGCCGGAGATCGGGAAGAAGTCGCGACTGCACTGTTGTTTGAAGTGGTGTCGCTAAAACTGGATTGTCGCCCAAGAGATCCAACCACAGATACAGGCGACCTGCGAACTGACCAGTCCGCAGCCGCACCGCCTGCGGCCAGACCTTCTGCCCCTGGCGGGTGGGAATTGTCACGTCTTTGCCGACTGCAACTGTGGCCAGCGGCAACCGTTCGAGAACCAGGGCGCCGCCCGATGAGCGCAGGAGGAAATCGGATTGCGCCCTGGTGAGGCAGCTGAAATCTGCCCCAGCGTCCGATGGCAGCTTGATGTTGCTGCCTTCGAGCAGTTCATCGACGCGATGGTCGAGCACGGCCGCCCGAAACGTGACGCGTAACTGCCGCGGCTCGCGGAGTTTCTGGAGTAAATTCGCAATCTGCTGATGAACCTCGGGAGATTGCCGAATGACCAGGGTCAAAGTTTTGTCTACGTGTTCGATTTGTCCCGCGCCGCCCGATCCCTTCCAGCTCTTTGCGTCGGTGGCGGCCTGAATGAGACTTTCTAACGGTTGAAAATCGACCTTTTGGGCCGGAAGCGAAGGCGGGGGGGTCCCTAAGAGATCGGCGACCGGATAGGCGAGCAGCACCAGCGGGTCGAGCTTTTTGGTCTCGATGTCCTTGTTGCCCATGGGCTGCACGCGGGGGATGGTGGGTCGTTCGGTGAGGACGAAAACGAGCACCTGGCCCGGTCCCTTGAGCGAGTGACGGAACCTGGTTTCGACCTGATAGAACCAACCTGTCCGCCACAGCGTGCGCACATCGTCTTGAATCTCTTCGATCGACGCCTTGCGACCGGCCGTGACGCTAAGCTTTTTCAGAATGACGGGCGTGGACATCGTCGAGTTTCCCTCGATGACGATTTCCGCGATGAACGGGCTTTCTCGAACGGCTTGTCGCTTTGCGATCAGTTCGCCGATCCGCCGGTCCTCTTCCGTCGTGTTGACCGCGGGCGAAAGAAAGAGCGTGCCGTTCTGGAATTCCCAGCGCACCTGCGCCTGCTGGCATCCCAGTTTGACCACGGTTTCGAGCGTGGCGTCGGCAGCGTGCAGGGTGATCGGTGCTTCTCGGTCCACGCCCACTGAAATGTCGACCTCGCCAAGCTGCCAATCGTCCTCAATGAGACGGATAAAATGCTTGAGCGCCAGTTTGTCGCAATCGAAGGTCACCTTGCGCATCGAGCGCTCGATGCAGCCTCTTGTCAGCCGGAAAGTCGATCCGGAGGACGCCGTTCTCAATCCAGTAGTCCAGAGGCGTTTGTTCGAACACGCGCTGCAGGGCGACGGAGACAGGCACATCTTTGACATGCAGCGTGATGCGTTTCGGGCACTTCTCATCGAGATACTCGGCGACGGTAACAAGACGGCGCACGGACTTCATCTGGTTTTGAACGGCGGGGAGGTAGCGGACGATCGGGTGGACGATCGGATAGTGAAACGTGCCAAGTGCCTGGTCGTAACTGAAGTTGATGATCGGCTCATCGCGAAAGATCTTGTCCAGGACCTCCGAGAGCGGCCGGTCGTCGCAGTCGATCGTGACGCGGCGGTCCAGGTCGATGCTGACGGCCTGAGATTGTGGACGCTTGGCCGGTGCCTCAGCGATCACTTTCTTGGCTCCGCGAAGATACTCGTCGGCCAGCAAACGCTCTCGGAACTCGGCCTTGAGGCTCACCAACGAGGTCCCCTGCTCGCGGAGCTTTTTGTCGACGTCGAACACCGTGGCGACTTTAAAATCCTTTTCCAGGTTTTCGACATACTTGTTGAACTCGTCCGTGATCGCATTCTCGGCCCTCTCTCGCTCCGCCTTCCCGAGCGAGGCGATCATCGCTTGCGCCCACCCGCGGGTGTTCAGGTCATCCTGGGAAAACTTGCGGAGCGCGAGCAGTTGCAGTTGGCGGAAGGAGGGCTCGTCGATCTGGCCGGCGGCCAGTGCCTTCGTCGCCGTCATCAGGCTGGTGCCGTCTGGAGTCAGCGTCCTGGCCCCTGCCCTCTGAAAGATCTCCGACGCAAAGACAGGCTGGCTGTCGATCGACGCGATCATTTCGTTGCCCGTCATCTTCTTGCCGCCGTCGCCGGCAAAGCTCTCGATGTAATTCTTGATCTGGACCACTTTGCGATCGGGGATTGCGGCGGCCAGGGGATCTTTGGGCCTAAGGATGACGTCGAAATGACCGCCCTTATACGGGTCGGAAGGGTTGGGCGGCCCGAAGAACTTGCCGACGATCGAGCGCACCGTGCCTTCGCGATTCAGCCCCCGCAGCGTCGTCAACCCGTTCGCTTGTTTGAGGATGAGCAGGGGATGGAAGGAAATCGGATCCGGGTCCACGCCATATTTCTGTTTTAGGTCTTGCGCGATGTCGATCTTGGTGATGGGATAGCCTTGTCCCCGCAGTTGATCGATCAAGGGTGTCAACAGTTGCGACTCGCTGTCACTCTGTGAGTAGATGTAATAGGCGCCGTCGGCGAGTGGCGCGGTGCTGGCGGGCTGCTTCTCAGTAGTCTGCGGCGGGATGACGGGCGGGGACTTCTTCTCGAGCAGGTCGCGCAACGCCTTCACGTCGTGCCGCAGGTCGCGGACTTCGTCGCGGATTTGCTGGAGGGCCGGCTGCAGGTCGGTGTCGGCCGATTGTGCGCGGCCTCCGGCGAGCGCTGCCAAGGCGATGGACGTCAGTCCGATCGTCGTCAGGCTGGTTCGCATGAAGCGATACATGGGGAAGCTCCTTCCTTGGCTGCGGAAATGCCGCGAATGCGGTTGGCTGAGCGTCATGGCTCTGCTCCCTGCGAGTCGGTGGCTCGATGTGGGCCGACGACGGAACGGTCGGCCGAAGTGACGGTTGTGAGCGTGAGTCGTTGATAGCGGTCGTGCAGGTGTGTCGCCCGTGCCGCGATCCGGCGGGCCAGCTCGATGACCCGCACATCGTCCGGCCGCCGCGACTCGGCCAACTCCATGCTTGCGTCGATTTCGCTGTGCAATTGCGCGAGTTCACGCCCCAACGCCGTCGCCGCTATCCGCTCGCTCGGCGAGAGGGACGCGAACGCGTCTGGCTCGTCGCGCCCGACGGCGGGCCCTTCACTCGCGCTGGCCAGCACCGTCGTTCGCGGGGCGGCGCACACGAACAAGGTCGCGATGCCGGCCGCGGCCAGCGTGACGAGTCGAGCGCGGCCGCGGGTGTTCCACGCGTCGCGAGCGGGCGTGCCGTTGAGCAGCCGTTCGACTCGTTCGCCCAGATGCGAGACCGATCCCAGCGCCCAGAGAGCCTGCAGCCGAGGGGCGGTCGGCGAATTGAGCGCGGCAATTTGCGTCAGGCAGCGGGCCAGTGCCAGGCCGTTTGCCGCCCGAGTCACGGCCCATTCGTCGCACAAGATCTCGGCCGAGCGGCGCCATTCGCGACGGGCGAGAAGATTGAGCGGCTGAAACGCGAAGCACGAACAGAGGATGCGGCCCCACCAGAGCCAAATCGCGTCGCCGCGGACCAGGTGCGCCGCCTCGTGCGCGAGGAGCGCGTACACCTCGCTCGCATCAAACGTCCGCAACACCTCTTCCGGCAGCATGATCGTCCAACGAAAGACGCCGAAGGCGGCCGGCTGGCGAAATGTCGGCGAGACGAGGAGTCGGAATTTTCGACGCACGCCGCCGCGCCGCGCAATTCGCTCAAGCTGCCGGCAGACAGACGGTTCGCGGATCACGCGACAGTCTCGCAGACGTAGCGAAAGGAGGATCGTTTGCCACGCGAGCCGCACGATGCCCGCGCAGCAAAGGCCGATCAGCAGGCCAGCGAGCCACGTTACGGCCAGCGGAGCGCGCGGTCTCTCCGGCGCGAGCGGCCCAACGTTGTCCGACGTCGCGGTCAACACCGGCTCGCTTCCGCCCGGGAGCCGATCGCCGACGAACTCGATTGCCGCCAGTGTGCGATCCGGTTCGGCAGCACCGTCAGCGAGCGGTGCGCCCGCGTCTGCCCGCGCTGCTTCTTGCGACAGTAGCGGCACCGTGGGCACGCGTTCATCGGGCGAAGCGGCGAGTGCGGGAACGGGTTCGCCGAGTTTTTCCCGGATTGACGGCCCGCCGAAGGCCAGATCGAGCGTGGGGGGCGAGAAGCCCAAGCCCAACTGCAGCGGTGCGGTGACGAGGGCCAGCACCGCCGACAATTTCCAGAGTCGTTCCTTGAGCGCCTCGCTGCGAATGCGGCCCGTGCGGATGGCCAGCCATGTTCCGCCTAAAAGTAACGTCGAGTGCAGCAGGTAGGTGGTCGCGAGCGTCAACGTCGCCGGAGCGAACGATGCAGGCGGCGCGAACGACGCTGGCGAGAACGATGCACGGATGAGGGTCGACCATTCATTTGCCATGCCGCCCCTCCTTCTCCCGGATGAGTTCTTTCAGCCGCGCCAACTCTTCGGAGGTGACCTCGCGACTGTCGAGCAGATGGCTGACCATCTCGGCCAGATCGCCGCCGAAGAGCCGCGCCGTCAGGTCGGCAAGCATCGAGCGGCGGACGTTTTCTCGCTGCACGGCCGCCCGATAAATGTTCACGCGGCCCTCGGAGCGGTGGCGGACCTGGCCGTTGCGTTCCATCTTGGCCAGCATGGTGCCGACCGTGGTGTGGGCCAGCGGCCGCGACTTGTGCAGGGCCTCGCGGACGTCGGCCACCGTGGATTCGCCGCGTTCCCACAGCACCTGCATGATGGCCAGCTGCAAGGTCGCCAGTTGATGTTTGGCCACGATACGATTCTCTCGCGTGTTTAGGTCGTTCGAGGATGAGACTGTCCGGTGATTCGAAGTGCGTCCCCGGCGCCGCCCTCGCTGACGCTTCGGGTTGGTCTGTCGTATTCACTAACCCGAAGCGTCAGCGAGGGCGGCTCTAGGATTCGTGTGCCACGCCAGATCTACTACCACGGTAGTAGTTCGTCAAGAGCAAAGGTCCGATTTTCGGCCGCGACGATTCGCCGACTCGGCTGACTGGTGCCCGGGCGTGAAAGTCTCAAGAATTGGCAAACCCAACCACGCACGCACCAATGAACGCCGATTCCCCCAGCTCCCAATCCGAAGTTTGCCCGTCGACGCAGGAAGAACTGCGCACGTTCCTGGCGGAAAACAGCACCGCCGCAAAGCGGCCGCTGGTGGCTGTCGGCGGCGGCACGACCTTTCAACTCGCGGCGCAACCCAACGAGCGCAGGCTGAAAGTCGCCACGCGCGGCCTCGATCGCGTCGTCGAGTTCGCCGCCCGCGACATGACGATCACCGTCGAAGCGGGCATTCCGATCGCGCGGCTCGATGAGATTCTGCGCGGCGAAGGCTTGCGGCTGCCCATCGATATTCCGCAGTGGGACCGCGCGACGCTCGGAGGGGCGGTCGCGGCCGATGTCAGCGGGCCGCGGCGTTACGGGTTGGGAACGTTTCGCGATTACGTGATCGGCCTCGCGGCGATGAAGGCTGACGGCCAGGTGTTTCATTCCGGCGGCCGCGTCGTCAAGAACGTCGCGGGATACGATCTGTGCAAGCTGCTGGTCGGCTCGCGCGGGACGCTGGCGATCCTCACGCAGATCACGCTCAAGCTGAAACCGATCCCCGAGGCGTTGGCGCTGGTGTGCGCGGCGTTCGCGAACGTGATCGATCGCGAGGCGGCCGTCGCCGGCTTGATGCTGTCGAAAACGCGGCCGGTCGCTCTCGATTCGCTCAACCGCGCCGCGGTTCAGAGGCTGGGGAGCCGGCTGCAACTCGGTATCCCGACCGGTGGGCCGGCGCTCGTCGTCGGCTATGAGGGGACGCAGCGAGAAACGGACTGGCAGATCGTCACGCTGCTCGACGAGTTGGCCGTGTCTCGGCCGCTCGGCCTGCACGTGCTCCGCAACGCCGACGCGGTGCCGCTGTGGAATGCATTGACCGAATTCGCCGTGCCGACGGGCGACCTTCCCGCGTTCGAGCTCCAGCTACTGCCGTCGAAGATCGCGGCGTTTGAGACGGGCTGCGACGATTTAGTATCCCCACTGCCGGTCGAAGTCGTCGCACGGGCCGCCAACGGAGCTGTGTTTGGCCGACTCACCGAGCGGCCGACCGCAGGTCCCGCCGTCACGTATCCGAGCGGCGGTCCGCAAGCCGTTGGTCAGGCGGCCGTCGATCCGCGGGTCATCGACAGCCAGTTGGAGGAAGTGGCCGCACTCGTGACGGGGGCGGGAGGCACATTGCGTCTCTCGCGCGGGAAATCCACCGTCACCGAGGACCCACCGCACTCGGCCCGAACGGGGAATGTCCGCCAGCTGACGCAAAAGCTCAAGGCGGCCTTCGACCCCGCCAATTTGCTGCCGTCGCTCTGATTGCCGGACGCTTCCCGGTCGGCTGGCTGAAATCATTCGTCGCGGCCGAAATCTCTCCACGGCTCATCGTCAGCCAACACCCGAACCGCTCCCTTCGGGACTCCGAATCGTCTGTACAGTTTCCGTACACACCAGACCCTGTCAAAAATGCACTGCTGTGTCAACAATTCCCAAACCTGAGTTTTAGATGAAACGACTGCAACAAAACTTCCTCGAATTGGGGACAGTTGCGTGGGAATCCGCGAAACAGCGGGGCTCCCATCGGGGTTGATACCTAGACCCGTTGATATGCGGTCATTGCGGAGTGCCGCGTTCCGATCTCGGTCCGAATCGGGGTCCGAATGCCGCGGCCGTCGATTTTTGCGGGCCCAATGTGAGGCGAGCTAAAGAAAACGCTCGCTGACGCACGGCGGACGATCGTCCGGGAATGAGCCGGGGTTTCGTCACCGATGGGCGGATGATGTCGACACTGAAGCATGACGGAAACCGACTGCGGTTCCACGAACAACCCGATGCTCCTCGCCGCCCGCCGGCCGATCCGACGGTGCGGACGAACGACGCACCGCTGCCGCAGGCAAATGCGCCGGTGCCGCAGGCGTTCGTTCCCGCTCGCCCGCGAGAGCGGCATCTCGAACCGCTGTTGATCGACCTAGCTCGCTGGCTGGGCGGAGTCGCCGAGTTTCTAGCGATGGTCACGGCCGTCAGCCTCGTGCTCGCCGCCGTGACGCTCGTGCGGAAAGCCCGCGCGGCACTGATCGAGTTTGCCGACCGGCCCGCCGACCCGTTGACCGCCGGCGTGGCCCGCATCCTCTTTGCCGCCAGCGGCATCTGGTACGCGGCGACGCTGACCGGCTACATCGAGCTCAACTGGGGCTCGCAGTCGCCCGCCGTTCGCACCGAGATTCTTTACGGCCACTGGTTCTGGATCGGCACGCTGGTGTTGTTGCTGCTGGGAATTGGGGGCCGGCTGGTCGCCTTTCTGCAGCTGGCGATCGCCGTCGTGATCTTCAATGGGGACGACTTGGGGAGCACGGTCTCGAGCGACCTGTACCTGGTCGGCTCGTTCTGGCTGTCGTTCACGCGGCTCGACGGCCGGTTGCGACTGCCGTTGCCCCGCTGGATCGAGCGCCGCTTCCCCGCTCCGTCCGAGGCGGATGCGCTGCCGAAGGCCTGGCCGTTGGTCCTCTTGGGCATCAACGACGGCCTGCTGTTGTTGACTTCGGGCATCTCCAAGTTCTTCGATCCGTTCTGGATTCGGGGCATCGGTTTTTACGAAACGTTCGCGCTCCCGTGGATCAAAGATCCCGCCGCCACCGTGCTGCTGAAATCCGAATCCTTGATGATGGTGATGAACTACGGCGGCATCGCGGTCGAGATTCTGTTTCTGCCGCTGTTCTTCCTGAAGCGCACGCGGGCGGCGGCCTGCATCATCTTCGTCTCGTTCTTCGCGATGCTCACCTGGCCGATTCGCATCGACTTCATCGGCCCGGTCGGGATGATCCACGGCATCGCCCTCGCGGCGGCCGTCCCGACGCTCGCGCGACGACTCAATCGTCTGACGCGGTCGATCGGCCTGCGACCGCTGCATCGCAAGTCACCCGACGAGTTGATCGCACAGGACGACCCGGTCCGCGCTCGTTCGCGTCGGACGATGGCACGCGCGGTCGTGGCATTCTTCGTCGTTTACGTCGGCTTCTGGACTCTCTATTCGACGGCCCTCGTCCGCTTCAACCCGTGGTTCGCCTACCCGCTGACGCAGGCCAAAACCGTCGCCCAGATGCTGCCGGGCGAGCGGCCGCCGGAAGTCACCGGTCCCTCTTCGTGGATCGAGCCCTATCGCCGCCGGCTGCTGTACTTCTTCGAAGACCACGTCGCGGGCAGCAGCGCCTTCGTGCCCTTCGATCTCGCCAATCGGCTGACGACGCGGATGGGGCCGAAGGTCCTGTTCTGTGCCACGCACTTCATCGGCATCTACGAATATCGAGTGACGCTCACCTTGGCGGACGGCCGCCAGCTCGAGCCCGTGCAGGTCTTCAACGACGACAAAACGGCCGGCCCCTACACCGCCGGCGCCGGCTGCCCCCGCTGTCTGCAACGGCTGATGTACGACGTCACCTCGATCTGCCAGGATCGGCTCAACAATCCAAAAGCGTCGCCCGATCAGGAGCACCCGACGCTCGATCGGCTGATCCACTTCTCGATCTCGAAGCTGCCGCCCGCCGACCAGGACCAGGTGACGCGAGCCGACGTGCTCGTCAGCCCGATCGTCGTTCCGCTCGCCTACGAAGGCGACAGCCGCCCGTGGCTCCGCTACCCCTGGACCCGCCTCTACGAGCGCGACACCAAGAAGTCGACCGCCCGCTTCTGCGAACCGCCGGCCCTCTATCCCGACCAGCTGGTGATGTACCGGGCCCGGTAAGTTCACCGGAGCTGTCCCCCATCCCTGCCTCTGGGATGAGACTTTCTGACCGGCGGACCGTCGTGCAGTGCGCCCTCGCTGACCGCTTCGGGTTGGTTTTGGCGGATCCGCTAACCCGAAAGCGTCAGCGAGGGCAGCGCGAGAAAAACGCTTCGAATTAAAGAACAGTCTCATCCGAAGCCACGGGCATGGCGCCCGGCGTTCAATTTCGCTCGGCAGTGGCGAGCTCATTTTGGTTTTGAAGGAGACGCCTGCAGTAATTCTGCGATGTCCTCGAAGCCATTGCTCGTGGCGATTGCCCGAGGCGTGTTGCCTTTGTTGGGCAACTGTGACGAAAAACTGGGTAAGCCCATGCTGTCATGCTCGGAGTCGTGCTCCGAGCCACCAGGGTTGTCAGGCGCGGGTCAGCCCCGTTCATGAGCAGAGCTTTGACAACGGCGTAGCGGTCGGGGCGATTCACATTGTTTGATCGCAAAACGATGTGGAGGGCCTGCCAGCCGTATGTGTCGCGTTTGGTCAGGTCGGCCTTATTGGCGAGCAGCAGCTCGACCACAGCGACGTTCCCGAACTGCACTCCCGCCATCAACGCCGTGACACCATGTCGATCCGTGGCATTCACGGAGGCACCCCGTTTCACCAAGAATTCGGCGGTCTCCAAGTGTCCGTTGCGAGCTGCACAGTGGAGCGGCGTCTCCCCAGCATCGTCGGCGACGTCGAGTTTCGCGCCATGTTCCAACAGAAACTTCACGACCTCGGTCTGTCCGGCGTCGGCCGCCACAGTCAGTGGGCAATTGCCGAAGCCGTCGCGAAGATTCGGGTTCTTTCCCGACTTCAACAAGTCGCGGACGAGATCCAAATCCCCAGTGTGAGCCGCATTCAGGAGCGGATCGCCGAAATCGCCGAGACGCTCAAAGAAAACGAGATAAACCGCGGCAACGAGGAGCAGCAGTAACAAGAAGAATGCCGGGTACGCGACCAAACGAATCGCGATCGACCGTTTTATGCCCATCGCACACACCCCGGCGACCGATCCGCATTTGCTGAGCCGGGCCCCCCCTGCCTTTCATGTTAGGGCCCAGCTTTGTTTGCGCACAAGGTGCGCGGCCACGGCATCGTGTTTTCCTGCGGTCCCAAACGGAGGTCGGGACCGAGCCAAAATAGATGAGGCGGTGGGCAAGCACGCTCGCGCAACGTTAGGATCATGGCAGGAACAGAATCACGCGAAGGTGAAGGCACGAATGAACGACATTGAGAGCACAAAGCCGAAAGGCGATTACCGCGCGGCAGGTGCTGCGTACGGCGCTGCCCTTGGCGGCGTCATGTGCCTGTTGATGTTTGTCCTTCCCTTTCCGATCGGGCTCTTGATCATCTGCGCGGGTTTGTGTGTGCAGATGGCCTGTTTTGCCGTTGTGGTTTGGTGGCGCACGCGGCTCCCTTTAATGAGCGCTGTCGGGTTGATCGTCGCAGTCGGATGTGGCGTTCAAATTTATGTGGCCCTCCACGCATTCGGAGTCGGAGTTGGATTCGCTCCGCGGGGTCCTGCCGACATGATTCACTTTTGGCCGATGGCCACAATGGCCGCCATTGTCCCCCTCGGCCTATTTGCGGAGTCGTGGTGGCATCGCGCTCAGTGGGACGCTTGGAAGGCAGCGATGGAGGACTGCACGGTGACCGACATGCTGCTCTTTCGACACATTCCGAATCTTCGCCGAGGCCCCACGGCCGTTGAGCCTCGCGGCGACGGGGCGACGTGAACCGGGCGGCGGCATGCCCACGGTTTTGCGCGAGTGTGTCAAAAACGGAAAGGACATGCCCATTCCGAGCCATGGGCATGGCACCCCCGGCGTTGTCGCTGCGCCAGCAAGTCGAGTTGTCGCCTGATGCTTCAAGTGGTCTGTGCTCGTTGCCATGCCGAAGACGGAAATTCTCGCCACGCGTGCCAGCCGGGCGGCAAGTCGGCCAGCTCCCCGATGCTTTCGTCCAGCTTCAGGATTTCGCGCAAGCTGACGACCGCGGCGTCGCTCTCGCTTGGTGGCCCGGGCTCGTTGGTGTGAAACTGCCAGCCGCCATCGTCGGCGTCGTGAGAGACGTACGCGATCCAATCGCCATCCTGAAAGATCTTGCGATTCACAATGACGGCCAGATTGGGCGGGTCGGGGAAGGGCCGGGGATTCATTGGATGGTGCGACCGGCTACGACGAGTGGCGGAAGTTTTGCGATCGACTTAGTGTAGGCGAATGGCCGGAATTGGGAGCGAGGAAATTGGTGCGTTCTTCAGTGGGGCGCGGCGGCCCGCAGCTGGCGAATCGGCGGGGGTTGGTGTCGTCGTCATTGGCCTGAACGAAGGTGAGCGGCTGAGGCGATGTCTCGAGTCGGTGCGAGGGCAGGCGGGGCGCGTCGTTTATGTTGACTCGGGATCGACTGATGGCAGCCCGGCGGCGGCGACTGCGATGGGCGTTGACGTCGTCGAGTTGGATCCGTCGCTGCCGTTTTCGGCTGCTCGTGCGCGGAATACGGGGCTCGATCGACTGCAGAAGATCTCGCCCGGGGTCGAGTTCGTGCTGTTCGTCGATGGCGATTGCGAAGTTGCCGAGAGTTTTTTGCCTGCCGGCTCTCGCGCGCTGCGGGCCGACGCGCGGGTGGCGGCGGTGGCTGGGCGGCTGCGCGAGCGGTTTCCCGCACGCTCGGTCTACAACCGGCTGTGCGACATGGAATGGGACGTGCCGGCCGGCGCTGCCAAGAGTTGCGGCGGCATCGCCCTCTTTCGCGTGGCCGCGCTCCGCGAGACGGGGGGGTTTAATCCGCGGGTCGTGGCCGGGGAGGAGCCGGAGTTGTGCGTGCGGCTGCGGCAGCGCGGCTGGACCATCCAGCGGCTCGCCAACGAGATGGCCCTGCACGACGCGGCGATGACCCGCTTCTCCCAGTGGTGGAAGCGGGCCGTCCGCGCGGGGCATGCCTACGCGGAAGGCGCGGCGATGCACGGGCGTTCGCCCGAGCGGCACTTCGTCCGCGAGTCTCTCAGCGGCTGGGTCTACGGCGTGCTGTTGCCCGCGGCCATCGTGGCCGGCGCGGTCGTCGTCAGCCCGTGGGTGCTCCTGACCTTCCTCATCTATCCGTTGCTCTGGGCGAAGATCGCCCGCGGTCGGCGGCGGAGTCATAGCGATCCGTGGCGGTTCGCCGGCTTGTACGCGGGGGCCTGCCTGCTCGCCAAGCCGGCCGAATGCTGGGGGCAAACGCGATATTGGGTGCGACGCGTTCTGCGCCGTCCGCCCAAGATCATCCAGCACAAACCTGTCAGTCCGGGATGACGAGGCCGCACCTGGTCAGTCCCGGATGACGCGGCGCTCGCCGTCAGTCTCGCACGACGGGACGGCTCCCCGTCAATCGCGAATGACGGGCAGTTCCCATTGCGGAGCCGCCGGCCCATGCGGGGGCGTCGCCGGCACGGTGGCGGGAACGACGACCGCAGCGCCGATTGGTGCGGCCGCGCCCGTAGGATTCACGTTCGCCGGCGGCGCGTGGGCGGCCGGGCCGGGGACGGAGGTCGGGGCGACACTCGATCCCGCATGTGGCGGTGCTGCAGCGGATGGCGGCAGGTTGTACGGCGCGGCGATCGGCGTCGGGCGAAGCGCCGGTTCGGCTTCGGACGCTGGCGCTGGCGGCGGCATGTTCGACGCGTCGGGGCCCATCGACCGCAAGCTGCCGACTCCCGGGAAAGCGGCCGAGCCGTGATAGTGCGTCGCCGAATTGTGCGCGCTCGACACATCCAACGGTGTCGCAGGCACAGCCTCGCTTGCCGGATTACTGGACGGATAAGACGTGTCGGCCGGCGCCGCAGCGCTGCTCCAAGTGGGGGGCAGCGACGGAATCGCACCGGGCGTCATGCCACCGGGCAGCGGCTGTCCCTGGTCCGGCGGGCCGCCGATCTGTCCGAGCGAGCCGGCTCCCTGCATTCCGGCTCCCTGATAATAGAGGACATCGGGGACGCCTTCGGGCGGCTGGGCACTCTGCGCGTCAAGCGTGCTGGCGACCTGGTTGCCGTCCTGTTGCGCGGCCATCGCTCCGTGCGTGAAGCCGTCGCACCAGGCCTGCGCTTCCTGGACGTCCTTTTCGGTCATCCCGTCGGCGCCCAGAAATGGCTCGGCCCCGGCGGCGTGCACGAATCTCCGCCGCAATTCGCGAAGCGATAGCCGGCCTTGAACCCCGCCTTGAAGCTCGACTCGCAGGGGATGTCTTCGTACATCCACTTGCGGGCGCGCCAGGCCCGATTCGAGGTCCAGGTCTGCTCCACCCACGTGGCGCAGGAGTTCATTTCCGAAATGCAGCCGGCGTCGAAACAGGCCACGATCAGCCCGAGCGCCAGGCCGAGCGATTTTTTCATCAGGGCGACCCCGCCTTCGTGCCGCCCGGCGGACTCGACAGATCGAAGGGCGACTCATCGCTGACTGGGGGGCTGACCGCCGGGGTGACTGGGGGCGCCGGCTTCGGAGCGGCAACGACCGGTCGCGGCGGCGGCAGCTCGGCGTTCCGATCGATGGGCCGCGCGGGAACGTCGGGCAGACGCGACGGCTCTCCCGAGTGGTGGGTTCGCGCGACGGCCGACGAGCCGTCGGAACCGATTTCTTCTCCTTCGTGAATCGATATGCCGCGAGACCCGACTGCGGGCGGAAAGCGGGGGGTCGCCGAGTCGCTCGTCGGGGTGACGGCCTGGAACTTGCCATCGGTCGGCGTCGGCCGACCCAAATCGGGGAAGAGGAACGGAGCAGTCGCCGGCTTTTCGAGATCCGTTCGCTCGGCTGGGGTGCGCTCGGCCGGCGTGCGCTCGACTGCCGGTTGCTGCGGACTCGAGAACGCATGGGAACCCGGAGCGGTGGGCACAAATTCCAGCGGACCAGCGGTCGGAGCGGGCGACATTTCTCGCGCCGGAGATTCGACGTTGCTGGCCGGAGTGGCGACGGGCGTTGGGCCAAGCGTCGACTGGCTGCCGCGAATTGACGCCAACGCGGCGAGCGCCGCGCGCTGCATCCGGGGCACGTCGTTCGAGGCGGCCGTTTCCAGACGCGGCACGGCGTCGACGGCCGCCGGTCCGAATTGAGCCAGCGACAACGCCGCCATAATACGGACCCGCGGATTGGCATCATCGAGGGCATCAGTCAGGCGGACGATAGCGGTCGCATTGGCCGTCACCGACGCGCCGCTGAGTGCACCGGCCGCCGCTTGCCGCACTTCGGCATCGTTCGGATCGACGAGCAGTCGGGAGAGCGTGTCGAGCGCGGGGCGGTTGTTCGGCTGCAGCTTCAGGATGGCTTCGGCAATGTGCGCGAGCACGGTCTCGTTGGGCTCGACTGTCAACAGCTGGTGCAGCGCGGGCAGGGCCGTGCGGGCTTCCGGGCCCGACAGCCCGATTCGCAGCGCGCCCAGCAAGCGGTGCCGCGGCTCGGCCTGCGACAACAGCTCGAGCCCATCGAGGACGGGCCGCGTGTGGATCTCGCGGAACTCGGGGTCCTTGATGAGCATTGCCAGATCGAACGCGGGCCTCGGCTCGGCACGTCGTTCGTCGTCAAATTGTGCGGCACGCGGTGCACGGCTGCCGCGGGGCTCCACGGCTTCGCTCGAGTCGGCGACCGAATCGGTGCGGACGTGTCGGGGAGCCGGCCGCTCGTCATCATCTTCGCGACGTATGCGGTCGGTTGGCGGGGCCGAATTGTCGGCGCCCGTCTTGTCGGTGCTAGGCGGAGACGGGGCGGCGTCGCTGCTCGGCGCTGGCGGTCCGCTCGGAATGGTCGACTTCCAGCCGCTCGAGGGGATGTCGAAAGCCGAGTCGGGCGGCGTGGCGCCGTTCTTCCCCTCGACGTTCAGCAATGTTTCCAGTCGCGAATATCCGTTGCCGCGATTGCCGGGAATGATGCGGATGTCGTCGGTTTGTTTGGCGAGCTTGGCGGCCTGGTCGAGGATCGCGTTCGAGGTCTCGCGCTCGGCGGCCAGTGGCACGGTCCGCGGCACTTGTCGCGGCGTAAGGTCGACGGGCGGCGGCGCCGCCGGCAGCGTGACCACGCCCGGAGCCTCGGGGGCCTCCGTGGATTCCGCGGGGGCGAGGCGTCGTTCGCGATTGGCCCCCGGCAGACTGAAGGCCGGCGGTTCCTGATCGAAGGGCTTGGGGCCGCCGGTCGACGTGGTTGCGGTCGCGGACGGCGGCGTGCGCGGCGGCAGGTCGGGCAAGGGCTGCGTGTGAAAGTTGGGTAGCTCGTCGGCCGCCTGGCGCGCGGCTTCTCGCGCCAACTCCAACGGATGAGCCGTCGAGATGGTGGACGTTTCGCCGTTGGCCGGAATTGCGTTTGTGGTCGGAGTTGCGACGGGCTGCGTACTGCTCACCGGGACGGCGTTCGTCGAGTCGAGATTCGCTAGCCCCGCGCTGGCCGGCGTCGCGCTCGACTGGCTGGGCGCCGAACGAAGTCTCGAAGGGAGCGGGCGGAGCGGCGGTCGCCGGATTTGCCGTCTTAGCGGCCGGCTCTGCTTGCGCGAGTGCGGCCGGAAGCGGTGCAATCGCGGCGCGCCAACCGTTCGAGTCGTGTGCGACGTTCGGAGTCCTAGCCGCGACGGTGGCGGTGGCCGGGGCCGTTGTCCGAGAGGTTCCTTGCGGCCGATCGAGAACCATCACCGGCGGTTCGGCAACGGTCGAGACCGTCACTTCCGGTGCCGGGCTCGGCCGGTATCCGGTGCTTGGCGTCGGCGCGGCCGCCGGCGACTGCAAGGACTGCGGCGAAAAGTTTTCGTTGTCGACTGTCTGTGTGTTGGGAGTTATCGACGGATTGGGAGCCGGCTGCGTGTCCGGCATGGGCTGCCCGTTTGCGCTCGGCTGTGTCCAGCTCTCGACCGCGGGTGTGGCTTGAGCCCTCGCCTGGAATTGCGGAGCCGGTTGATACGGCTGGAAGGCGGGCGGGAACTGGCCGGACGGGAACTGGGACGGCGTAACCTGCCGTTGATTCGCCGCGTAACCGGGAGCGGCTTCGTTCCGCGCGGCTGTGGACGTCGGCGCGGTCGGCTGTGCCGAGCCGTACGGTGCGAAGCCGGCTGGCGGTTGGTGATTGAAGGTGGGCGACGGCGTTTGCGTGAGTGCCGAGGCGCGAATGATGCTGCGTCGTTGCAGCTCGAGATAGATTCGTTGGGCGGGAGCCGTGCGACCTTGCTGCATGAACAAGCGCGCCTCGGCCGCCAGTTGTTCATCCGTTTGGCCGGCGAGCTGGGGGTCGGCCGACACGTTCGTCCCCGCGTTTTGCGTCGCCGCGTAGTTTTGCGTCGCTGTATAGTTTTGCGTCGCGGCGTAGTTTTGCGGTACGCCATAGTTTTGTGGCGCGGCGTAGCTTTGGGGCACGCCATAATTGGCAGGCGGCGTGCTCTGCGGATACTGCGCCGATGCAAAAGGGGTGAGCAGTCCGCCGCCAAACAATCCCGCCAGCGCCAAGCGAGCCAGCGCACTTCCCGATCGGGGGGCTCTTGCAGCCCCGCGGAAAGTCGCCCCCACCAGGAACGAACGAGTCGGTGATTGCTGAGTCATCGGTTCCGCGTTTCCGAAGTGCGTACGATCCGGGCGGAATCTGGACGTGAGATCGCCTTCTGTCCTTATCGGTTGTAGCGGTCAATGAAATTCAGTCATTTAGGAAGGCTGCAGCGACTTTTCCGAAATTGCGGCCGCTGTTCGCAGTCGGCCGCCCGTCGTCGAGGACAGAATCGGCACTTCCTGCCGTTGGCGAATCGACGAGGGGCATTCGCGTCGGCGGAATGGCGCGAATGAAAGCCAGTCGTTGATCTGTTAAAAACGGTTAGCTTCTCGCAGTCCGAGTCAGCGCTCTGTACGAGCGTCTCCGGCTCGCAAACAGCCCCTGCCGCAATCCAACGAAGCCGTCACCATGATCCAGCCGCTGCGCCCTGACGTTCTTGGTCTGTCTCTCCTCTGTCTTGGACTCGCGTCGCGAGCGGCGTTGGCGGCAGGGGAATTGGCGGCAGGGGAGCCCGGCGTTCGTTCCGAGCTGGTGTTCCCGTATCGCCCAGACCACAACCACGCTCCCGGGCTGGTCGAATGCGCGAATGGCGACTTGATCGCTTCGTGGTACCGCGGCAGCGGCGAGCGAAGTGCGGACGACGTCCGCGTTGTTGGGGCTCGGCTGCGGAAGGGAAGTCACGAGTGGAGCAAAGACTTCTTGATGGCCGACTTCCCCGGCTTCCCCGACTGCAACACCTGCATGATGATCGACTCCGAGCAGCGGCTCTGGCGGTTCTGGCCGCTCATCCTGGCCAACTCCTGGGAGTCGGCCCTCACCAATTTCCTGGTCTCTCGCGACTATCTCGGCGAGGGCGCGCCGAAGTGGGAGCAAAGCGGAATCATTCCGCTCAAACCCGACGACTTCAAAGACGAAGTGCTGAAACATCTCGAGCAAGCAGAAAAGGAATTGCCCGCGCGCCTGGCCAAACTTCCGGAAGCCAAGCGAGGCCCGCGCGAATTGCGCTGGAAGCGCGGCATCGCCGAGATGCGGGCGCACGCCGGGGACAAATTGGCTCAACGCCTCGGCTGGCAGCCGCGCTGTAAGCCAACGGTGTTGCCGCCGAGCGAACGCCATCCGCGGGGGCGAATCTTGCTGCCTCTCTACTCCGATACGTTTTCGCTCGGCTTGATGGCGATCAGCGACGATCGAGGTCGGACATGGTTTGCGAGCAAGCCGATTTTTGCCTGGGGCGGCATTCAGCCGACCGTGCTTCCGCGGAAGGACGGAACGCTTGTCGCTTATTTGCGCGACAATGGCGGTTCCGGCCACATCAAGGTGAGCGAATCGAAGGACGATGGAGTGACCTGGGGACCGGTGACGCTGTCGAAGCTGGCCAACCCGGGCGCCGGAATCGACGGCGTGCGGCTGGCCAACGGGCACTTTTGTTTGGTCTACAACGACCTTTCCCGCGGCCGCAACAGCCTCGCCCTGTCGATTTCCGAGGACGAAGGCCAGACCTGGAAACACACACGGCACCTGGAACGACACGAAGCCAGTTCCTATCACTATCCGTGCATGATCCAGGGGCACGACGGCACCATCCACGTGATCTACAGCGACTTCCGCCCGAAGGTGCGCGGGAATCGCGAGGGGAAGAGCATGAAGCACGCCGCCTTCGATGAAGCGTGGGTCGCCAAAGAAGAGAGCAGTGGCGAGATCGGCGGGGGCAACCCGTGAGTTTGTTGTATCTGGTTCGCCACGGGCAGGCGTCGTTCTTCGCGGAGAATTACGACCGCCTGTCGCCGCTGGGAGAGCGCCAGGCGCGCCGGCTTGGCGAATACTTCGCGGCACGGAAGGTCAAATTCGACGCGGTTTACTCCGGCCCGGCCGAGCGACAGCGGCGGACCACGCAGATCGTGCTGGAGACGATGGCGGCGGCCGGCTGCTCGAGCCCTCCGCCCACGATCGTTGCCGGGCTCAACGAGCACGGGGGCGACAAGCTCTTGAGCAAGCCGCACATGCAGCTCGTCCTGCAAAAATATCCGGAGCTGGGTACGCTCGAGCAGGCCTTTCGCGACGCGCGCGAGCCGGAGGATGTGCAGCGGAGCTTTCAAAAACTGTTCGAGGCAGCCGTCTTATTATGGACGAAGGGCGAGCTGAACGCGCCGGGAATGGAATTGTGGGACGAATTTCACGCGCGGGCGCGGAGCGCGTTCGAGTCGATCATCGCGCACGCCGGGCGGGGCCAGACGACGCTCGCCGTGTCGTCAGTCGGGCCGATCTCAGTAGCCGTGCAGATGGCGCTGGCTACGTCGATTCCCGTCAGCCTCGATCTGGGCTGGCGGCTGCGGAACGCCTCGGTGACGACATTCCTCTACACGCCGGGCCGCTTCAATCTCGACAGTTTTAATTCGCTGGCGCATCTGGCGGATCCGGCGGAGATCACGTACCGTTGAAGTTCATAGACCGAAAAACAATTCGTTGACGTACGCGCGGGAGCACTTATGGACTTCTCAATTCCGCAACCGCTGCAAGACACGCTCAAATCGGTGCGCAAGTTTTTGATCGACGAGGTCTACCCTCTCGAGCCGGACTTGTTGGCGCGTCCGTTCCGCGAACTTTTGCCCGCCCTCAACGCTAAGCGCGACAAAGTCCGCGAGCTGGGGCTCTTCACGCCGCAGGTCAGCAAAGAGAACGGCGGCTCGGGGCTCAAGTTCATGGAGCACGCGCTCCTGAGCGAGGAGCTTGGGCGAACGCCGCTCGGGCACTATGTCTTCAACTGCCAGGCGCCCGACGCGGGCAACATGGAAATCCTGCAGGAGTTCGGCACTCCCGAACAAAAGGAGACGTGGCTCAAGCCGCTGGTGGCCGGCAAGATTCGCAGCTGCTTTTCGATGACGGAGCCCGGCTATCCCGGCTCGAACCCCGTCTGGATGAATACGACGGCCGTCGTCGATGGTGACTCCTACGTAATCAACGGACGAAAATGGTTCACGTCATCGGCCGACGGCTCGCGGTTTGCCATCGCCATGGTCATCACCGACCCCAACGCCGATCTGCACGCCCGGGCCAGCCAGATCATAGTCCCGACCGACACACCGGGGTTCAAAATTGTCCGCAACATTTCGGTGATGGGTCATTCGGGCGAGGACTGGCCGAGCCACAGTGAAGTCACTTACGACAACGTCCGCGTGCCCAAAAAGAACCTGCTCGGCCGCGCGGGGGCCGGCTTCGAGATCGCTCAGGCGCGGCTCGGGCCGGGCCGAATCCACCATTGCATGCGGTGGATGGGAATCTGCGAGCGCTCGTTCAGCCTGCTGTGCGAGCGGGCGGCCCGCCGCGATTTGGCCCCGGGGGACAAGCTTGGCAACCGGCAGACGATTCAAAACTGGATCGCCGAAAGCCGGGCAGAGATCAACGCGTCCCGCTTGATGGTGCTGAAGGCCGCGTGGACGATCGACCGCGAAGGGACCAAGGCGGCTCGCGACGAGATCTCGCTGATCAAGTTTTTCGCGGCCGACGTGCTGATGAAGGTCATCGATCGGGCCCTGCAGGCTCACGGGGCCCTCGGCATGACCGACGACACGATCCTCTCCTATTATTACCGCCACGAACGGGCGGCCCGGATTTACGACGGGCCGGACGAAGTGCACAAGAGCGTCGTCTCTCGGCGGATTCTGCGCGGCTACGGGCTGACGTGACCGGGCGAGCGTCGGGTGTCAGCCCGACGGTTCTTGGGTTTCTTGAGATCAATCAATTAGAACCGGACCGATTTAATCTATAAATAGCTGGGCTATCGCCCGCTCTCCCGGAAGGGAGAAAACGGCTGACCGAAGTGGTGGTACACAACGGCCAGCCTCACACAACCCTGTATCAAAGGTACAAGGTCATGCTGGCTCCCATTCTTGCCTCCGCACGCCCGGTCTGCAATTCGGTTGCTTCTGTCCCTTCAGCGTCTCTACTTCGCATGAAGGACGCGGCACGATTGGCAGGCGTGAGCGTCGAGTTGCTGCGGTACTACGCCAACAGCGGCACCGTGGAGACTGAGCGAACCATCGGCGGGCATCGGCTCATCGTCAGAGACAGCCTCATCAGAGCACTAGGGCTGAACGTAGACGATGAAAAAACGACTGAAGGTGCTGAGCGAGTCTCCGTAATTTACGCGCGGGTGAGCACAGACAAGCAACGCAAGGAAGGCAACCTCACGCGCCAAGTGGTAAGGCTCGAAGCGTATGCGAGAGCCCACTTCCCCGGCGAATCAATCATCACCATTCAGGAAACGGGTTCGGGGCTCAACCACGAACGCAAAGGCTTTGTGCGTCTAATCGACGCCATCTTGGATGGGCGAGCAAAGCGAGTCCTCTGTGAGTTTGCGGACCGCATCAGCAGGAATTGTCGTTCGCTCGTTTATCGCCTGTGCGAACGCACTGGCGTTGAGATTGTGGAGACGCGGCCAACTGAAGGTCTCACCGATGAGGACAAGGCTCGGACGGAGTCCGAGGAACTCGCCTATGACGTGATGGCCGTGATGACCTGTTTTACCGCGAAGCACAACGGGCGACGCGGTGGCTTAATCAACCGCTTCGTTGTGAGCGACGCAACCAAAACCCGCATCCTTGCTCTCCACGAAAGCGGCCACAGCTACCGCGAAATCGTTCGCGTTATCAAACGCGAAGGACACACCGAGCTGAACCAAGGCAGAGCGGTGAAGGAACACAACATACGCTCGCTGTTGCTCGCGTACATGAAGGACAAGAGGAAAAAATCCGGCAGTGATACCAAGCCAAAACCTCAGTCAGTTGAGCGGTTCGTAGAAACGCTCTGTGAACGCGGAGACGCAACCGACGCGACTTACCGCGTGTTCGCACGGCCTCTTTACCTTGCCTACGTCCAGCACTGCCACACGGCCAACGACGCGGCCTTGTCGCGTGTGGAGTTCTCGAAATCATTCAAAGCTGTGACCGGCTGCGAACGACAGCGGCACACCACCAAGCGAGACTTCTACGCGGGCATCCGCTTGCCCGCCTGCCCGCGTTCGGCCATCACTCATAAAGCAACGCCGTAACCGCAGCGGCACAACTCGAAACTCTCGAACCGGACAGAGACTCACTCTGTTCGGTTTTTTTGTTTTTTGGAGTGCCGACTTGCCGTGCAAGCGGCCAGAGCTTCCCTGGAACCATCAAACCGGTCAAAATCGACGGACGTTCTACAGGCTTTTACAGACTTGACCGACCGGCCGGCTGACACCGGCCGCTCGCCAAGAACGATGATCGAATCAATCACTCCGACATTGGCAGATGCCTCGGCTCCCGTGCGCCGCGGCGAAGAGCTCGATGCCGCACGACTCAGTGCTTATCTCACTGAGCAGCTCGGCAAGAGCGATGCCAGATTGGAGATCGAGCAGTTTCCGCAGGGGTTCTCAAACCTCACCTACCTGGTGCGGTTCGGCAGCGAGGATTATGTCCTGCGGCGGCCGCCGTTTGGCAATACGGTGAAGTCGGCCCACGACATGGGCCGCGAGTACAACGTCCTGTCGAAGCTCTCGAAAGTCTACGAGCTGGCCCCCAAGCCGATCGTGTACTGCACGGACGAAGCGGTGCTCGGTGCGCCGTTCTATTTAATGGAGCGGCGCCGCGGGGTGATCTTGCGGCGCAAGCTGCCCAAGGATCTGCAGCTCGATCCGGCGACGTTCCACGGGCTGGGCACCGCCTTCATCGATAATCTCGCCCGCCTCCATGCCCTCGATTTCCGCGCGGCCGGACTGGCCGACCTGGGCAAACCGGAGGGCTATGTCGAGCGGCAAGTGAACGGCTGGATCGGCCGCTACGAGAAGGCGAAGACCGACGAGTGGCCCGAGATGGACTCGGTCGCGAAGTGGCTGGTCGAAAACCGTCCGCCCGAGTCGGGCGCCGCGTTGATTCATAACGACTACAAGTTCGACAACGTCGTCCTCGATTCCCACGACCTCACAAAAATCATCGGCGTGCTCGATTGGGAGATGTGCACGATCGGCGATCCGCTGATGGATCTGGGCTGCACGCTGGCGTATTGGATCCAGGCGGACGATACCGAGGCACTCAAATATTTTGTGCCCGGCCCGACCTTCCTGCCGGGTAACCTCACTCGCCAGGAGCTGCTGGAACGCTACGCCCAGACGTCGGGCCGCGACGTGGGGCAGGTCCTTTTTTACTACTGCTACGGCCTCTACAAATTGGCCGTCATTATCCAGCAAATCTACGCACGGTTCGCGCGGGTTTACACAGGACCCGCGGTTTGCCGACATGAATCAGCAAGTCGGCAGCCTGAGTCGCTCCGCCGCCCGAGCAATTGCATTCGGCGGAGTTTCTTGACACAATTCACGGCGGGACCTTTGACGCAATAGGCCCGGAAAGCGTTTTTTTCGCTTTTTGATGGGTCCGGGCTCTGCGCGTTTGACGTTAGTTTTGCGATCCGATTTACAAATCGTGAGGGGTACGTTCCCGGCCGTTCCGTGGTCTTCTGCCGCGGAGACGCGATCCGTGATGGGGCGAGGTGCTTGGCGCACCCAGCTTCCGGACGTCCGGTGCGTTCGCTTCGGGTGGAAAGGTGTGACGAGCCCATGAATCCGCAAATGCGCGAGTTGGACGAGCACGCGACCGAGACGGCGACCTTCGTCGAAACGGCCCTCAAGCTGGGGGGGGCGAGCGAAGAAGAAGCCAAGAAGACCGGAGCCCTCGACCGCGCGGACGAGCAGATTGAGGACTTGTTCGCCCCGAAGTATCAAACGGCCGGCAGTCCCGCCCACCGGGCCGTCTGGGACAAGGAATTCCCGATCGACATCTTCGTCGGCCACGCGAAGCCCGCCTCTCCGGCGGCCCAAGCGGTGATGGACAAGACGATCGAGCTCGTCAAGCGCCTTCGCGATAGCGGCAACCTCTTCGACGAGAAAAACAAGATTCGCGAGAGCGCGATCAACGAGCTGGGCAAAGTTGGCTACTGGGGCTTGTTGGTCGATCAGAAGTACGGCGGCTCCGGCTGCAATTTCGGCGCATTCGCCCGGTTCCTGGTGAAGATGGGCTCCGTCGACCCGACGACCGGCGGCCTCGCGTCCGTCCACGGCTGCATCGGCGCCGTCGACCCGGTCCGGACCTTCGGCAGCACCGAACAGAAGGAAGAGTACCTGCCCAAGCTGGCAAGCGGCGAGCGGGTTTCCGCCTTCGCTCTGACTGAGCCGGCCGCCGGTTCGGACCTCACCGCCCTGCGGACGAAGGCCGAGCTAGTCGGCGACTACTACGTCGTCAACGGCGAAAAACTGTTCATCACGAATGTCGTGCCCGGCCGCACCGTCGGTCTGGTCTGCCTCGTTAACAACAAGCCGGCCGTGCTGATTGCCGACCTGCCGAATCAAGAGGACGAAACCTTCCAACTGGTGAAGTACGGTTTGCATGCCCTCAAGCACACCTACAACCAGGGGATCGATCTTCAAGAACTTCAAGGTGCCGAAGAAGAACCTGTTGCAGCCGACGCGCGGCGACGGTTTGACGGTCGGCTACCACGGCCTCAATCGCGGCCGCGTCGCCGTCTGTGCGACCGGCGCCTCGGGCATGCGGCTGATGCTGGCCAACATGCTGCCTTGGGCCAAGTTCCGCAAAACGTACGGCGAGCAGATCGCGAAGCGCGAGCTCGTCCGTCGGCGCATCGGCCGGATGGCCGCCCTCATCGTCGGCTGCGACGCCCTCATCGACTGGTGCTCGTGGCTCTTGGACGAGGGCTACCGCGGCGAAATGGAATGCACGGTCGCCAAGATCTTCGGCAGCGAATCGCTGAAAGAGGCGGCGATCGAGCTGTTCATGAAAACCCACGGCGGCCGCTCCTTCCTGCACGGCCACATTTTCGGCGACAACGTGCACGAGTACCTGGCTCCGTGCATCTACGAGGGCGAAGGCGAGATGCTCTGCATGGGCTTCTTCAAGTCGCTCATCAAGGAGCACGGCCACAAGTACTACGAGCCGATCGGCAAAGCCCTGTACGCCGCCGGCATCAAGCAGCCCAACTTGGCCAATCCGGCCCACATGATGAAGCTGGCTCCGGCCGCCATGCCGTGGCTCAAGTGGCGCACCAATGAGATGGTTGCCGGCCCCGTCCGGGCCAAGCTGCCGTCGATGCCGCCGTCGCTCTCCGAGCTGGCGCAGTTCGCGGCCGACAACCTGCAGGGCAGCCGGCTCGAAGTCGACCGTCTGATGCAGAAGAACCAGCTCAAGCTGGCCGACCGCCAGTGCTTGATGGTCGAGTTGTCTCAGCGGATCCAGAGCTTGATCGTGATGCTCACGACGGCGCTCTGGGCGGCCAAGCAGTCCGACGAACTGGTCAAGACGGCGGCGATTGTGCTCGGTCGCGATATCCGCCGCCAGATCACCGGCAAGCGGCCGACATCCGAAGACTTCCGCCTGACGACCAAGCTCGGCGCCGACATCACCGATGGCGGCTTCAAGGCGCTCGCCGGCGTCGAAGAGGTCGAGCTGTTGATGCCTTATCAGCAATAAGGCGGACGGCCGCCGGCTGACAAGCTTCGTCGATCGACGGAGTCCGAGCCCCTCGGCTCGGACTCCGCCTGTCTCATCACATCACGCATGAATTCCGCACGGCTCCCCATTTCTGGAACAGCAATGTCCACCGCGTTTCGGCTGGAAGAACTCCCCGGGCCGATTGCCCTGTTGACGATGGACGTCGCCGAGCAGAGCGTCAACACGTTTTCCCGGCCGGTGATGACCGAGCTGAGCAAGGTCACCGATCAACTCGCCGAGCGGAAAGACCTCAAGGGGCTTTTGCTCAAGAGCGGCAAGAAGGGGCAGTTCATCGCCGGGGCTGACCTCAAGGAAATGGGCGCGCTGGCCTTTGCCACCAAAGAAGAAGTGCTGCCCGCGCTCCGCGGCGGTCACGAGGTGTTTAACCGCCTCGGTCGGCTGCCGTTCCCGACCATCGCCCTCATCGACGGCAACTGCATGGGTGGCGGGACTGAGATCACGCTCGCCATGGATTACCGCATTGCCGCGGACACTCCGGCGACCAAGATCGGGCTGCCCGAAGTCAAAGTCGGCATCATTCCCGGCTGGGGCGGCACGCAGCGGCTGCCCCGCGTCGTCGGCATCCAGCAAGCGATCCAGATGATCACCTCCGGCGAACCGATCGACGCCAAGCAAGCCGCCAAGTGCGGGCTCGTGTTCGATGCGGTCCCCGCCGAGCGGCTAGTGGAAGAGGGCCGTCGCCTGATCGACTACGCGCAGCAATCGGGCGAGTGGAAAGAGCTCCGCCGCAAAAAGGAACAGCCGCTGGGCCTGAGCGACGACCAGCTGAACTTCGCCTTCGGCGTGTCGGAAGGGGCGGTCCGCGGGGCGACGAAGGGGCAATATCCCGCGCCGCTGGCGGCGCTGCGGGCGATGAAAGAGGGCATCAACCTGCCGCTGGCCGAAGGGATCGAGATCGAGCTCCGCGAGTCGCAGGGCGTGGTCGGCACGCCGACGTCGGCCGCGCTCATCGGCGTCTTCTTCATGCAGAATCAGTTGGCCCGCGATCGTGGCGTGACCGATCCGAGCGTCAAGGCCCGCCCGGTGAGCCGCGTGGGCGTGCTCGGTGCGGGGCAAATGGGGGCGGGAATCGCCACGGCCCACGCTCGTTCCGGCGTTCCGACCGTGATGGTCGACGTGGACGACGCGCGGATCGCCGACGGCATGCGCCGCGCCGCCGACGTCGTGATGGGCCGCATCAAGATCGGCCGCGCGACGACGGCCGACCTGCAATCGCTGTTGTCGCAACTGAGCGCGTCGACCTCGCACCAGGTCTTTTCCGATCGCGACGTGGTGGTCGAAGCCGTGACCGAAAACGAGGAGCTGAAGACGGCCCTCTATCGGCAGCTGTCGACGGCGATGAAAAAAGACGCCATTCTGGCCACCAACACGTCGACAATTTCAATCACCCGCATGGCCGAGGCCTGGCCCGACCCGTCGCGGTTCATCGGCATGCACTTCTTTCTGCCCGTCGACCGGATGCAGCTGGTCGAGGTGATTCGCGGCAAACGCACGAGCGAGGAAACGGTCGCCACAATCGTCGAGCTGTCGAAGCGGATCAAGAAGACGCCGATCGTCGTCAACGATTGTGCCGGCTTCCTCGTCAACCGCATTCTGCTCCCCTACATGACCGAGGCGCTCGCCCTCTTGCTCGAAGGCGCGTCGATGGACGCCGTCGACCGCGTGGCGACGAAGTTCGGCATGCCCGTCGGACCGATCGCGCTGCAGGACATGGTGGGGCTCGACACGTCGTGCTACGCCGGCAAGGTGTTGGCGGCCGCCTACAGCGACCGGGCCCTCAAGATCACGCTGTTGGACGACCTGATCGCCGCCAAGCGGCTGGGCAAGAAAACGGGCGCCGGCTTCCGCAAGTTTGCCGGCACGAAAGGGAAGCCGGTCGACGACCCCACCTTCGCGCCCTTCCTGGAAAAACACCGCACGGCCAAACGGGAAGTGACCGACCAGGAGATCGAGGATCGCCTCTTCCTGTCGATGCTGCTCGAGGCAGTTCGCACACTGGAAGAGGGAATCGTTCGCGAGCCGGCGCATGTCGACATGGGTTTGATTCTCGGCGTCGGCTTCCCGCCCTTCCGCGGGGGCATCCTTCGCTGGTGCGACGCTGTAGGCGCCGCCCCGCTCGTCGATCGGGCGTCCAAGTACACGGCGTTGGGCAAGCGGTTCGAGCCGAGCCCGATGCTCGTCGACATGGCCAAGTCGGGCAAGAAGTTCTATCCACGGCCGGCGGCCCCCGCGGCCGCGACGAAGTGATCGACCCACCGAACAACGAAGCCAACAGATCGCGAAACTGGATCGGAGCGACGAGATGAGACATGCGGTCGTGATCGACGCCGTGCGGACGCCCATCGGGAAGGCGTCGGCGGACAAGGGCATCTACCGCGACGTTCGTGCCGAGGAACTGTCGGCCCACATCATCGACGCGCTCGTCAAGCGGACGGGCATCGATCCGCACCTGGTCGACGACGTGCGATGGGGCTGCGTGCAACAGCAGGGCGAGCAGGGCTTCGACGTCGCCCGCACGATCGCGCTGATGGCCGGCTTGCCGATCGAGGCGGGCGGGGTGACGATCAATCGCAACTGCGCCTCGAGCCTGCAGGCGATCAACGATGCGGCGATGAACGTGGCCGCCTGCTGCGAGGACGTGCAGATTGCCGGCGGCGTGGAGCACATGGACCACGTGCCCATGAACAAGGACTACAACCCGCCGCCGGGCCTGTTCTTCAAGCACAGCGAAGCCATCATGAACATGGGCCTCACCGCCGAATACATGGCGATGAAGTACCAGATTCCGCGGCAGAAGCAGGACGAGTTTTCGGTGCGGAGCCACCAGCTGGCGGCCGAAGCGACGACGGGCGGCGGCTTCAAGTCCGAAGTCGTTCCGACCTGGGGCCGCGACGACGAAGGACGCAAAGTCCAAATCGCACAGGATCAGGGCATCCGCTTCGATTGCTCAATTGAGGGGCTCGGCAAGCTGCCGACGGCCTTCAACCCCGCAGGCGGATCGGTCACGGCCGGCAACAGCTCGCAGGTGAGCGTGGGGGCGACGGCCGTGCTCGTGATGTCGGAAGAAAAAGCCCAGGAGCTGGGACTGAAACCGCTGGCCAAGATTCGCGCGATGGCCGTCGCCGGCGTCGATCCGAGCGAAATGGGGATCGGGCCAGTCCCTGCCATCCACAAGGTGCTTCGCCGTGCCGGCCTGGCGCTCGCCGACATCGGCAGTATTGAGCTGAACGAGGCGTTCGCCGTGCAGGTGCTTTCTTGCCTGCGGCTGTTGGGAACGGACGAAAAACGGGTCAATCGCCGGGGCGGAGCGATTGCGCTGGGGCATCCGCTGGGGGCCAGCGGGGCCCGGATCGTGACGACGCTCTTGCACCGCATGCGCGACGAAGGATCGAAGTACGGCTTGGCCACGATGTGCGTCGGCCAGGGGCAAGGGGTCGCCACTGTTTTTGAAGCTTGCGAGTGAGGGCTTTCGCACACACGTGCGATGCGAGGGGAGGTGCGGTCTGATGGCGTTTTCTAATCTCTCCGAAATGCATCGCCGCCAGTGCGAGCTTTTGGGCCCGCGGACGGCCGTGCGCTTTAAGCGGAACGGCCTGTACCACGATCTCGCCTGGACCGACTATCGCTGGATGGCCGACCGCGCGGCAGCAGGGCTCATCGAGCTGGGCGTGAACCCGGGCGACCGGGTCGCCATCCTGTCGGAAAATCGCTACGAGTGGCTGATCGCCGACCAGGCGATTCTCTCCACCGGCGCGGCCGACGTGCCGCTGCACGCTCCACTCGCCCCGCGGCAGGTCGACTACCAGGTGGGCCACAGCCAGTCGCGCGGCATCATCGTCAGCTGTCAGCAGCAGGCCGACAAAGTCTTCCACGTGCTCGAGTCGCTGCCCAACCTCGAGTTTCTCGTCTCGTTCGATACGATCGTCTCGCCCACCGACAAGATCCAGGTCCTCTCCTGGAACGGCCTGATGCAGCGCGGCAGCCGAGCCAACAAACAGGACGAGATTCGCCGTCGCGAGGCCAAGATCACCGCCAAGGACCTGGCGACGATCATCTACACGAGCGGCACGACCGGGAATCCCAAGGGCGTGATGCTCACGCACGACAACCTGGTGAAGAACGCCGCAACGACGCTCGAAATCGGCCCGCGAGCCGACCGACGTGCTCTTGAGCTGGCTCCCCTATAGTCACATTTATGCCCGCACGTGCGATCTGTACGTGCCGGCCATCGCCGGGTCGGCGGTGGCGCTCGCCGAGTCGATGGACACGCTGATCGTGAATCTCGCCGAGACGTGGCCGACCTGGATCACCTCGGTGCCTCGCTTTTACGAAAAGGTGTGGGCGAAGGTCGAGGAGCTGCCGGCCGAGAAGCGCAGCGCTACGCTCAAGAAAATCTTCGGACCGCGGATTCGCCAGCTCTCCTCGGGGGGCGCGCCGCTCCCCCGCCACGTGTGTCAGGGCTTTTTCGAGGCGGGGCTGCCGCTCTTGGAAGGTTACGGTCTTACCGAGACCTCGCCCGTCGTCAGCTTCAATCGGCTCGACGATTACCGCATCGGCACGGTCGGCAAGGCCATTCCGGGGGTCGAGATCAAGATCGCCCCGGACGGCGAAATCCTGGTCCGCGGGCCCAACATCATGCAGGGCTACTGGCGCAATCCCGAGGCGACGGCCGAGGTCATCGAAAAAGACGGCTGGTTCCACACGGGGGACGTCGGCCATATCGACGCGGACGGCTACTTGACGATCACCGATCGCAAAAAAGATCTGATCATCACCTCGGCCGGGAAGAACATCGCGCCAAGCGAGCTCGAACGGCTGTTGGTGAGCGACATTTATATTGATCAGGCGGTCGTCTACGGCGACGGGCGCAAGTTCGTGAGCGCCCTGATCGTGCCCAACTTCGAGCAACTCAAGGCCAAGGCGGCCGAACTCAAGTGCCAACTCGAATCGACGCCGCAGGGCTTCTTGAATTCGACCTGGCTGCACGAGTTTTTCTCGCAGCGGATCGACGCGGTGATGCAGGAAGTCAGCAATCCCGAGCGGGTCAAGAAATTCCTGGTGCTCGATCGCGCCTTCCAGCTCGATGCCGACGAGCTGACGGCAACGCTCAAGGTTCGCCGCAACCATATCATTGGCAAGTTCGAGCCCCAGCTGGCGGCGCTTTACGATGAATGAGGCTGGTTCAAACACCCTCTCCCATTCCGATGGGAGAGGGAAGGGTGAGGGCTCCTCGCAAACGATTTCAAAAGGCGGCCCTCTCCCGGCGGACTGGGAGAGGGGGCCAAAAGTTGCCCCGAAGCCGGAAGGCCAAGACGGTCGCTGATGGACAACGGTTTGAAAAAGCGGGTGGGGAACACGGCGTTCACCTTCCGCGGCTACAACATCTCCAACTTGGGCAGGACGCCCGAGCTATTGGCGCATCCGGATTACGGTCCCGTCGTTCGACGCCACCTGGATGATGCTTCGCGCATCTGCACGCGGGTCACCGGCCGCAAAGTCAACCTGCTCGGCCGGATCCACCGCAAAGCCAAGACGACGCTCAAAACCTACGCGCAGGACATCTGCCTGATCGTCGCCGTCGAGATGGCGCAGCTGCAGATCCTGCACGAGATGTTCGACGTCTCGATTTCCGACGCCAAACTGGCGCTCGGCTACAGCCTGGGCGAGCTGGCCGCGCTCGTGGCCTGCGGCGTCTACTCGATCGAGGCGGCGATCGGCCCGCTCGTGCAATTGGCCGAAGAGGCGGCGTCGCTCGCCAACGACGTGACGCTGGGCATCCTGTTTTCCCGGGGCCCGGCGCTCGGCCACGACAAGATCGAGCAGCTGTGCCTGCAGATCAGCAACGAGGGGAAAGGGACGATCGCCGTGTCGACCATCCTCTCGCCCGATACGGTGCTGTTGATGGGGCAAGGAGACACGCTCGACCGATTTAAAGAGCGGATGGTGGGCGTGCTGCCCGAAACGACGCGGCTCCGCAAGAACCGCAACAAGTGGCCGCCGATCCACACGCCCATCACCTGGCAAAAGAACATTCCCAACCGGGCCTCGGTTCTCTTGGAAAAAGTCCCCGGCGGATTCAAGGCGCCCGTGCCCCCCATCCTGTCATGCGTGACCGGCGGGTTCGACTACAACGATTTCAATAGCCGCGAGCTGCTCAATCGCTGGGTCGACCACCCACAGCTGGTTTGGGACGTGGTCGATAAAACGCTCGCCTCCGGCATCGAGACGATCATCCACGTCGGTCCGGAGCCGAACATTTTCCCCGACACGTTTCGGCGAATCGCCCTCAACGTGGAAACGCAGCTCAATGCGCGGCCGTTCGCCCGTTTCGGCGTCCGCGCCATGACCACGATCATTCGACGCCGCAGCTGGCTGCAACGATTAATGTCGACCGACCCGGTGCTCTTGCGGGCGCCCTACATCGAGCAGATCATTCTCGAAGACTGGCTGCTCGACCATAAACCGGGCAACGGGCATTCGCCCATCGCTTAACTGTCCACTCTGGGGGACGACCTTCGGTTAATCGGGGCCGCCGCGCTTGCGAATCAATTGCAGCGCCGGTTGGCTGACAAAGACCTTCGCGTGGAACTGCTCGCCCCAAGCCAGCGGCGTGATGTCGCGGTATTCGTGCAGCGACGTGTCGTACTCGCGGGCATAGCCCGTGTGAAGCTGCTTGCGGAGCGAAGCCCGCACGTTGGGGTCCGCCCCGTGGTCGAGCAAGAGCTGCGTGAGCGGCGCGACCTGCGGCCGGTCCTGGTAATTCATCCAGAAGTTGGGTTGCGAGACGACGGTGCCAAAGAGGGCCGTGTGTCCACCGAAGCCGTTGGCGTCGACGGCCGCTTTGACGTCGACGGGCATGCCCCGCGCGATCAGCCAGCGAGCGATCTCCTGCTCGTCGTAATCGACGCACAAGTGCAACAGTGTCGTTCCGGCGAGCGGCGTCCCCTGCGTCGCCTGCACTTCGTCGTGGCAGCCGAACTCGGGCGGATAGATTTCCTCGTGGGTGAAGGTCCGCATCAGCAGTGTCGGGTCACGGCGCAAATGCTCTTCGAGCAGGTCGATCCGCCCGCGATGCACAGCCATCGTCGGCGTGTCGGGCAGTTCGACTCCGGCGCGAACGAAGGCCTCCAGGATTTGATGCTTAGCGGCCGGGGTGCGGCTGTCGGTCTCCAGCACCACGTCGACTGGGGCGAGCAGGCCGCCCTCTTCGTCGTGCACTTGCGCTCCCAGTTCGAGCATCAGCTGGATGCCGGGGACGTTGAGCGTGTAGGCCGGCCCGTTTAAACAGCCGGCCCGCGGCTGCGGCTCTCCCATCATCCGGTGCAGCATGCGGGCCGTCTCGATCTTTCCCTGCAGACTGGCCCGGTCGAGCGCGTGCTCCAGGTCGGCTGCTCCGCGTTCGGCTAGCGCACGGATCACGCGGTCGCGGCCCAGGTTGGCCGCGTAGCTCAGCGGGGGACCCCAGTTGCTCCGCTCGTTGCCGTTGGCCATTTCGCGCACGAGCTGCGGATGCTTGCCGACGAGTTCGCAGACGGCATCAACGTCGTCGCGCCAGATGGCGTCGGTCAGGCGGCAGGCGAGGACGAGCCGCGGCCAACTGGCCACCCCGTAACTTCGCGCCAGCGCATGCTGTGCTTGGGCCAGCTTGATGGCACTCGGTTCGATGGTTTCGGAGAGCTGGGTCGCGATTTCGGCGAGCGCGGCCTGATCCCCTCGGCGGGCCTGGCGGAGCAGATCTTTGGCCTGGTGCCTGAGCTGCTCGAGGTGCGGACGTACGGGAAGATGACGGGCGGACATGACGCTCCCTCCTTCGGTGGCGCCTGGTGTCCGCTCGCGTCAGGCTAAAAGGAGAGTGCGCAAGACAAAGTTTTCGACGTCGAGCAGGTGGACTCGGTCCTTCCCGCGGACAGGGGGCGTCCTGCACGCCGAGTTCCAGCCTAACTGCGGTGGGACGGGCGTTCAAGACGCGAATCGCGCTGCAAAATCTCGTCGTCGCGCTCCCGCTCGGGGCACGTTGACACCTTCCTCCGCCAGTCCTAGCATGGAATCTGAGGCGATGCGGTGTCGACAGTTTTGTACGCAAACTGGCTTGATCAAGTAACTTGCGGCCAGCCCCGTCCTCCCGGCCATTCCTTAAGATTCGCCGCCACTTTTCGGCCTCTCGCTTGTTTACTAATGGGTGAAAAATCCGCGTTCGCGGCGGAACTTTGATCATGCCTGCGCCTAGTCGCGTCGCCCGTCTTGGCCAAGGCCACTCGGCCGCGCCCGTCATTCGCGTGACAAACTACGACCGCGTCTGGTCGACGTTGGTGGCACTGTTGGTCGTTTTGATCGTGGCCGTCTGGTTCTTGTTCCTGGTCTGGGACAGCTTTCGGCCGCACGTCGCCAAGATGCAGCAGGCGATCGAGGTGATCGAAGATGAGAGCGGCGGCATCGAGGGGGGCTCTCCCACCGAATCGCTCAAGCTCGAAGGCACCGGCCCGGAACGCGCCGACGCCAGCCCGAGCGAAGCATCCGACGACAGCCGGCCCGAGGTCGAGAACGTGCTGCAAAGCGTCTCGCTCGAGGCGGCCAGTGCCGCAACGTCCGGCGCCGTGGCGGCCGGTGCGTCCGATCAGCTGGAGCTCGACACGGCCCCGGTCGCCAGTCCCAAGGGCGGATTTGCCCGCGGCACGGGAACCAAGCCGGCCTTGGGCGGGGGCCCTGGCTCGCGGGGCGGCTGGCCGCGGCACCAGCGGTGGTACGTGTTCTTTTCCGACGAGGGGTCGCTCACTCAGTACACCAAAGAGCTCGACTTCTTCGGCATCGAGATCGGCGCGCTGATGCCCGATCACGCGATTACCTACGTCTCGCAATTGTCGACCGACAAGCCCGTCGTGCGAAGCGCGGCCGATGGCGAGGAGGAGAAGCGGCTCTTCTTCACCTGGCAGGGGGGCAAGCGGCGGTCGGCCGACGTGGAACTGTTCACCAAGGCCGGCGTTCCGATCGGCCCCGACACGATCATTTTCCACTTCTACCCGCCCGCCACTGAAAACATGCTCGCCACGAGAGAGCGGGCCTATCGGGATCGCCCCGTCCGGGAGATCCGGCGGACCTTCTTCCAGGTCGTCCCGGCCGGGGAAGGCTTCGACTTCGAGGTCACGCGCCAGGTGTATTACTGAGCATGAACGAACACTCGGCAATGCTGGATCTCGAAATTCATAACGGGGAACAACCCGTCGAGACCCTGCGCATTTCCCGCCTGCAGCCGATCTGCATCGGGCGGCACGCCTCCAACGATATCTGCATCGAAGACGAGGACGTGGCGCCGATTCATTGTCGCGTCGCCTGGAACGGCGCGGACTTCGAGGTGGCCGCGGCCAATCGCGACGGCGTGGACGTCAACGGCACGCTGGTGCGGCACTCGGCCCTCAAGGCGGGCGACGTGATGCGGATCGGCCCGGCAGACCTGTTCGTGCGGAGCACGGAGGAACCGGAGCCGGTGCTGCAGGCGGTCGCCGACGAGTCGTCGCGGGATTTGTCGCTGCCGGTGATTCCCGATCCCAAGTCGTCCGCCGCCAACCCGGCGATTGCTTCGGGTGAAGTGCCGTTGAGTCCGATGACCGAGGATGCCCTGCCGGCGAGACAAGGTTGGGACCGTCGCGCTTTTCGCGGCGGCAAACCCTGGTCGGGAATGGGCGAGCGCCTGTCGCGCGAAGCGGAGAAAAAACCGGAACCAGCGGCCCCTCCCGCCGCGCCCATGCCGACGAGCGACGCCATCGGCGCTCTGCTCGACGAAGATGCGGCTCCCGAGAGCGACGTCCCTCTGCCGCTCTCGTCCCGAGCGAAGCCCCGCCCGCTGAGTGCGCGGCTGTCCGAACGCTTGGCCGCGCAGCGGGTGCGGCCCGGCGAGCAGGAAGCCCTGCGGTCGCCGATCATCCTCGGCATGCTCGGTTTCACGCTGGCGCTGGGGCTGGCGGCGGCGGCGATTTATTTCGTGATCGGCCGCGAGTCGACCAAGCAGGAGTTCGACGCCGCGTCGGCAGAATTCGACGCGCGTCATTACGGCCAGTCGTCCGAGATGTTCGAAAAGTTCATCGCCCGTCACAAAGGGCACGCACTCGCGGCCGATGCCCAATACAAGATGTGGGACGCCAATATCTTGAAGGAGATTGCCGGCAGCTCGCCGGCATGGAAGCGCGGACTAGACACGGTGGTGCAGTCGATCGACGCCAACCGCGATCGCAAGGATTTCCGCGATCACTTTTCGGCGCTGGCCGACTTTCTTTCTCGAATTGCGCTCGGGGCCTCGGCAACGGCGCAAAGCACGTCCGACCGCAGCCAGCTCGACGTGTCGCAAGCCGCCGAAGCCATGCTGCCCCGTTATTTTCCGGATGGAAAAATCCCGCCCGAGTTGACGGTCAAGTTGAAAGCCGCCTACACGACCGCGCAGGAAGCGATCATCAAGCACGAAATCGTGTCCGCGGGCATCGCCGAGATTGAAAAGGACAACGCCGCGAAGCAGCCGATGGCGGCGCTCGCCGCCCGCCGCACGCTCTTGGACCGCTACCCCAACATGGCCTCCGAGCCGCGGTTTGCCGCGCTGCTCAAACAGACGCTCGACGTCGAAAAGGGGCTCGTCGTCCGCGAAGAGCTCAATAAGCCGGCCCTGCCGCGCCAAGCGCATGACGCGCCGCGGATGCTCACCCTGACGCTGCACGCCCGGTCGCGGACCGAAGAGCCGGCCGGCACGCGCCCCGTCTTTGTGCTGGCCAAGGACTGCTGCTACGCAGTCGACCACGTGACGGGCGAGCCGATCTGGCGGCGGTCGCTCGGCTTGGACGCTCCGTTCTTTCCGGTCAAAGTCGAAACGGCCGTTCCCGGGTTGTTGGTGTTCAACTCCAACCGCTTGTCTCTGATGCTGCTCGATCGCAAGACCGGCCAGCCGATCTGGGAACAGCCGATCGACGAGGCCGTGTCGGGTGCCGCCGCTCGTCGATCAGGGACAGATTTATCTGGCAACGGCCGGCCGCCATCTTGACAAGATCGATCTGGAAACGGGACGGCTCACCACACGGCTCACGTTCTCGCAAAAGATTCTCTCGCCTCCGGCACTCTCTCGCGACAAGGAGCAGCTGATCGTCGCGGGGGACGCCTCGCTGATTTACACGCTCACCACGTCGCCGCTCGAGTGCATCCGCGTCACCGACATGAATCACGCGGCCGGGTCGCTCGTCAACGGCGTCACGGCGGTCGGCGGGCTGGTGCTGTTGACCGAGCCGGGGCGAACGTCGGGCACGCGTCTGCACGTCTTCGCCGCCCAGAGCGACGAACAGTGGCTGAAGCCGGTCGACGTTCAAACGGTCGAGGGGCAGGTCCGCGACGCCCCGGTGATCTACGGTAAGATGCTGTTCGTGTCCTCGGTGCCGGCGCGGATCACCGCCTTCACCGTCTCAGACACGCCCGGACAGGAAGCGCTCACGCCGACTACGAGCGTGGTCGTTCCCAATCAGCATGACAGCCCGATCTTTCTCTCGCCCGGCCCCGACGGGCAGCTCTGGATGGCCGGCAGCTCGGTCCGCCAGCTACAGCTGAAGCTCAATTCGCAGACCTTCTCGCTCAACTCAGCCGAGATCGCCGTCGGCATCAGTTCGCAGCCGCTGCAAGTGGTGGGGCAGTATCTGTACGCCGCCCGCCGCGTGCCCTATGCCGAGAGCGTCTTGTTTTCCGAAATCGACCGCGAGCCGATGACCGGCCAGTGGCGCACGGTCTTCGGGTCGTCGATCATCGGCTCCAGCGTGTTCCGCGCCGGCGAGATCGTCACCGTCGGGGAAGCGGGCGAAGTCTTCTCGACCGACCCGGGCGAGCTCGACGCGTCGGCATTCAAGTCGTCGGCCAGCTCCTTCATCAAACCCGATCCGAAGACTGACCTGCCCCTGCGGGCGACACGGCTCCACGATGGGCGCATTGCCGTCGATTCGGCGGGGCCTACGCCGACGGTCTGGTTCGTGGGGCCGGGCGGACAAATCTCTCATTCGTTCCCGCTGGAAAAACCGCTCGACGCGCCGCCGGTCGAACTGGCGGCCGGCCTCGTGCTGCCGTTGCCCGGTCGTTTGCGGCTCGTCAGTCCCACGAGCGGGATGGCCGCGGCCGACGATCAGCTCGCGCCGGTCGAGGGGGGCAAGTCGGCCATCTGGAAGTCGGTCGCACGCGTGTCGGACAACCAGCTGGTCGCGCTCGACAGCCGCGGCCGGCTCGCCGTTTCTCAGTATCGCACCGATCCGGTCCGCAGCCTGGCCGAGGTCGTCTCCAAAACACTCGACAAACCGAGCGACACTGGGCTGGCCGTCGTGGGATCGCGGATCGTCTACGCGACCGACGACGGGACGTTGCACTTCCTCGATGCGGCCACGCTCGAGCCGGTCGCCACGCACAAGTTGTCGTCTCCGGCGGTCGGGCGGCTGTGGACCGTCGGCACGGTCGTGTTGGCCGAAACTCGCGACCATGAGCTGGCCGCCTACGAAACCGGCGGAACGCCCAAACTGCTGTTTGTGGCGGCGCTCGGCGAGTCGGGACCGTCCGGTCCGCCGGCGTCGCTGGGCGGCCGGCTGATCGTCGCCGAACGCGACGGCGCCGTCGTGAGCCTCGATCCCGCGAAAGGGACCGTCATCGCTCGCGTCGCGCTCGAGCAGCCGCTCGTCGGCGGCGTGCTCAACGTCAGCGGTCACCCGGTCGTCACCACGATCGACGGCAGCTTGTGCCGCGTCGACGCGGTGCTCGAATCCACGAAGCCGGGGCTCGAGTCGCCGAAGAAGGGACCATGAAGCACGCGCGTGGCTGGTTTCGGTTCTCGCGCGCACGCTGGTCGCCGACCGTCGCGGCGCTGCTGGCCGCTGCGCTCGATTCTGGCCGGATTGACGCGCCCTTCGGCCCGTGCATTCCAGGATGACGAACCGCGGCCCGGTGCGCGGGCAAAAAAATCGGGCCGTCCACCGAAAGCGGCCAAACCGCCGAAGGAACCGAAAGAAGAGGTCAAGCGGTCCGCCAAGAAAGACGCGGAGTCGGAGGACGACGATTCCAGCGACGATTCGAAGAAGCTCGGGGACCTGAAGAAACAGCAAAAGTTTCCCCGCCTCTCGGAGATGGCCGTTCCGACGGTCGCGCAGTTGAACCAGCGGCCCGTCGACTGGCTGGTGCTCGACTCGTTGAACAAGGGCAACCCGGAGGTGCTGGCCGTCAAGCAGGTCTACCCTCGGCCTGACACGTTGCAAAAGATGGCCGACGAGCTCGCCACCCTGCGCAAACGTCCGCGACCGGCGACAACTGAAGAACGCGAAAAGCTCGATGCGCAAAAGGCCGACCTGCAAAAACTCATGATCGCGCTGCCGAATGACACGGCGGGGCAACTCTACGAGATCCCAACCAACAAGATCGACCACATCATCTATCACGAAGACCTGATCATTCGGCGGGCCGGTCTGCTGGCCGACCAGAACAAATTCCGCGACGCGCTCGAGCTCCTCTACCCGCTCGAGCGGACGGTGCCGGGTTGGAAGGGACTCAAGGAAGAGTCGCGTCGCATGCTGTTGCGGGAGGCCCGCTCGTCGATCCAGAGCGGTGATTACCTGGGGGCTTGGATGTCGCTGACGGAGCTGCGAGGGCGCGACCGCGGTTATCCCGGGCTGCAAACGTCGCTGGGGGACACCACTGACAAACTGATCGAATCGGCCCGCCAGTCGCACGACGATCGGCGGGCCCGCCACTTTCTCGGCCGACTCGCGCGGATCGAGCCGCAACACGAGACGGTTGCGAAGTGGAACCGCTTCCTGCACGACGAAACGCAAAACTTGATCAACACCTCGCTTGAGGCGGAGCGCGGCGGACAGTACGCCGTCGCGGCGGAAAAAATCGATCGCGCCGCACACATCTGGCCGACGGTCCTCGGCTTGACCGAGGCGCATCGCGCGATCTGCGAGCGCTATCAGCGGCTGTCCGTGGGCACGATGAACCTGGCCGGCGATTCGGTCGGCCTGCCTTATTCGACGTTGTCCGACCAGCGGGCCACGCGGCTCTCCCAATTCGACTTGTTCGAGGTCGACCGCGTCGACGACGCCACGCATTACCGCAGCCGTCTGCTCGAGCAGTGGGAGCCGACCGATCTGGGACGGCGGGCATTTTTCACGCTGCGACGAACACAGGCCCGCTGGGAATCGCGGCCCAACCTGACGGCAGTCTCGGTCATGTCTACGCTCCGCGCGTTCATCGATCCGGCCAGTCCCGCGTACGACGAACGCTTCGCCAGTTACGTCGACGGCGTGCAGCTGCGTTCGCCGCTGGAGCTGGAGATTCGGTTCTCGCATGCGCCGCCGCGGCTGGAGCCGCTCTTTCGTTTCCCGATTTACGCGCCGGGCGGGTCAGCCGCGGGAGTAGATGCGTTGGACAACGGTGCGGCACATTCGGGACTCGGACCCGTGTTGACGAGGCGGTTTGAGCGCTTGAGCCGGTCGCCGGATGAAGCCGTCTTTCGTCGCGTCTATCCGCAGCCGGACGGCTTGGATCAATACCAGGTCGCCGAGGTGGACGAGCGCCGCTACGACTCGCCGCAGCACGAACTGCAGGCCCTGATGCGGGGCGATATTTCGATGTTGATCGATCTGCCCCCTTGGGCCTTCGAGCCGATCCGCAAGGACACCCACTTTTTCTTCCTCGACTACGCGATCCCGACCACGCACGTGCTGCAGCTCAATCCGCAAAGCGCGCCGCTCAAGAGTCGCGAGCTGCGCTTGGCGCTCTCCTACGCCATCGACGCTCAGCGAATTTTGTCGCAGCGGATCCTCCGCGATCCCGAATCCAAGGCGGGCCGGCTGACCACGGCACCCTATGCCACGACGAGCTATGCCTACAACGGCCTGCTACCGCGGCGCGAATTCAGCACGGGCATGGCCTTCGGCCTGCACGCGGCCGCGGTCAAGCGGCTGACCACCATTCCGCGGCTCAAGCTCCTGTGCGAACGCGATCCCGAGGCTCAGTCCGCCGCCGAAGAAATCATCGCGCAGTGGAAACGAGTCGGCATCGACGCCGAGCTGGTGTCGCCTCCGCCGGCAACGAATTCGCCGACCCCGCGCGCGCCACTCCAGTGGGACCTCGCCTATCGCAAGCTGCGGATGGAGGAGCCGCTGACCGAGACGTGGCCGTTCCTCTCTCTCGGCTCGGGAGCGCGGTTGGAGAGCATGCGGACCGTGCCCGACTGGTTGAGGCTCGAGCTGCTGGATCTCGACGGCGCCCCGGATTGGAAGTCGGTCGTCAACCGCCTGCAGACGCTCCAGAGCCATCTCTATGCCGAGGTGGCCTACATTCCGCTCTTCGAAGTCGACAACACCATCGTGCTCCGCAAGAACGTGCACGATTTTCCGGCTTACAAGTTCGTCAACTGCTACCAGGACGTCGAACGCTGGATCGTGCAGTCCTGGATTCCGGAGGACGAGCCATGAAGGCCGGGCACGCGGCGTCTCTCTGGCTGTTGATCTCCGCGACGTCGATCGGCGCCTCTTTGGTCGCTCCGGCCCGAGCGGCCGAGCCGGCTCCGCTGGGACGTGTCGACTATTTGCCCTATCAGGTCTCGGTCTTTGTCGCCTTTGCCCCGGACGTCGAGACGACGGGAGCGTTTCGGCAGTCAGTCTGTGCGACGCTGCGAACGCGGCTGGAACAAACGTTCGGCGCGACTTGGATCCTGTCACTGGGCACGGACGTTGTGATCGACACTCGGCTGACGCCCGCCGACACGTCCGGACTCGAGCGAAAGAGCTACACGTCGGCGGCCGCACGCCTGGCGAACGTGGCGTGCGACAAGGCGTACTTTCTGTCCGTCTGCCGCCACGGGACGCAGTGGCAGGTCGCCGGCCGGGAATGGGACCGGACCCTGCAAACGCTCGGGGCGATCGCTTTGGAGCAAACCGACGAACGGCGCCGCGTGCCGGATACGGCGCTCGCCGTCATAATGCGACTCTTCTCTCCGCTCGTGATCATCAATGATGCGGACCGCGACTCGAAATCGGCTCTGCTCACGGTTCGGGCGGGATCGATTCCGTTTGGCGATCCGAAGTTCGCGCCGCTCAAGCCGGGCGACATTCTCGAGCCCGTGTTTCGGTTCTTCGACTCGAAACGCAACCTCCGCGGCATTCAGTCGGTTCCCTGGACCTATCTGGTGCTCGGCACCGACGCGATTGAGCACGGCCAGGTGAAGGCGACGGTGGTCAGCTCGTACCGCGCGCCGCTGGCGGCCAACATGCGCCGCCGCGTCGAAGCTGTCGCGTTCAAAGTCCGCCGCGACTTTTCGTCGACGCGTCTGAAGGTCGTTGCCGGCCGCGAGCCGGCCCGCCCGCAGGGGGGGCTGTTTGTCACCGTCGGCGAGCTGCCCCCCGACCGGCCCGCCGCACCGCCCGCTGCCGCGGCAAACGCCGAAAAGAAGGAGCAGGCCCCGCCGGCCCCCGCCGACAAAAAGGAGGGGGAAGCGCCGCCACCCGGCCCGCCGGTGCTGCGGTTGTTATCCGATCGGTGGGGCGACGTGACGATTCCGGTCGATCCGCAACATGCGATCGTGCGCGTCGAAGTGCACAGTGGCACGGCCATCCTGGCTCGGCGTCCGTTCGTGCCGGGGCTCGAAGCCGAAGCGACCCTGCAGGTGCCCGACGACCACGTGCGGCTGGGAGCCGAGCGAGAGATCGACATTCTGGAAAGTCAGCTCATCGAGACGGTGGCCCGCCGCGGGGCAGCCCTCGCCAAGACGCGGGCCGCCATCAGCCACAGCGACCCTGTTGCCGCCCAGAAAACGCTGGCCGACGTCGAGCGATTGCCCGTGGCCGACTTTTACTTCGGGGAGCTCAACCAGATCCGCGTGCTGGCGCTGGAAGAGGCCCACAGTCGCAAGGATCGCGTGGCCGAGCGGCGGATCGAGGATCTGTGCGCGAAGACGCTCCAGCGAATCACGCAGTACCTACCCGACGATCGCATCGCTGTCTTCAAGGAAGAGGTGGCCAATCTGGTGAAGTCGAAGACCGTCTCGGCCGCGGAGGCGCAGTCGCCGCTCCGCCGCAAAGACGCGCCTCCTCCCCCGACGGACGTGGCGCCCCTGCGCCGGGGAGCACCCAAAAAGACGCCGCTCAAGCGGAAAACGCACGAAGGCGCACCACAGCCGGCCGGCATCTGATCGCACTGCGACGAGGCGTCACCGCGAGCGCGGCGGGCGCTCGAACGGCTTGCGGCCGGTCACCGAATGTCGCAGCTCGCGAAACACCAGTCCGGGCAAGGCCAGCCCGTCTCGCAGATAGCGACCCGACAGTCGCCGCGGCTCGAGGGCGACGCGGTGCACCCATTCCAAGCCGCTGCGCCGCATCCAATGGGGTGCGCGCGACTTTTCACCCGCGAGAAAGTCGATCGTGGCGCCGACGCAGAGGGCGACCTTGGCCCGAATCCGTCCGTTGTGCCGATGCACCCACAGTTCCTGCTTGGGCGCCCCCAGCCCGACGATCAGCACGTCGGGCTGCGCGGCCTCGATCTGGGCGAGGATACGGGTGTTTTCGGCGTCGTTGTGCTCAAAGCCTTGCGGCGGACTGTCGCGCCCGACCACGCGGACGCCCGGCCAGCGCGTTTCGACCGCGCGGGTGGCCCGCTCGTTGACTTCGGGACGCGCACCCAGCAGGTAAACGCGGATCGGCGCGCCAATTTGCGAACGATCGAATAGCTGCGGCACCAGGTCGCTGCCTGCCACGCGTTCGGGCAAGCCGCGGCCGAACACCCGACTAAAGAGCACGATCGGCGCCCCGTCGGCCAGCACAAAGTCCGCGTCGGCATAGACCCGGGCGAATTGCGCGTGACGACGCAACAGGACGGCATGATTCACGTTCGGCGTGACGACGTAGCGGCAGCGGTCGGAGCTCGGCGCGGCGATCCAAACGCACAACTCGTCGACCGCCTCACTCATCCGGCACGGGTGGAGGTTGATGCCGAAAAGCTCAACCGGTTCGGGTAATGCCATGAAAGTTTTGCGCGTGTAATCGCCCGCGTCTTTTCACCCCGTCCCGCGCCCGCTAAACTCGGCAAGCCTATTGAAGCCACCGTGAGTTTGCAAGCTGCGATGACAGACGGCGCCGAGTTAACAGCGTCGACCCGCGCGATCTCCGCCACCGTTCCGGACTGGTCGCGCGAGCAGGTTCGCAGCTTTTACGATCCGCCGCGCAAACTTCTCCATCACCTGCGCCTTATCAAGAGTGCCGTGCGGGCCGCGGACTCCTTCGCCGGCTCAAATCGCGCTGGCACGTGCTCTCGTTTCGGGCCTGGAGCGCGATCTCGGGCG
The DNA here is from genome assembly GCA_963800135.1 of uncultured Planctomycetaceae bacterium. Classification (GTDB taxonomy): domain Bacteria; phylum Planctomycetota; class Planctomycetia; order Planctomycetales; family Planctomycetaceae; genus DASPSM01. The sequence goes on from CAWCZR010000010.1 coordinate 426,445, forward strand.
CGGAAATCGATCTCAAGGTTCAAATCGGCGGCGGACTCTTGATCCCGCATCCCAACGGGATTGTGGTCTTTCCGGACGTGGTGATCGGCCCCAACTGCTTGATCTTCCAACAGGTGACGCTGGGAATCGGCGGGCGAGTGCCGGGCTGCCCCGTGCTGGGCGGCCATGTCGACGTGGGAGCCGGCGCCAAGATTCTGGGCGGCGTCACCATCGGCGATCATGCCCGGATCGGTGCCAACGCCGTTGTGCTCGACGACGTTCCCAGCGGGGCGACGGCCGTCGGCGTTCCGGCCCGAATCGTTTTTTCCACTTAAATGATCGGCCGATGCGAGTCGCCTACCTGATCAACCAGTACCCGAAGGTGAGCCACTCCTTCATCCGCCGCGAGATCCGCGCGCTGGAAACGCTGGGGCTGCAAATCGACCGGATTTCACTCCGCCGCTGCGGCGACGAGCTGGTCGATGCCGACGATCGACTCGAGAACGAGCGCACACACGTTGTGCTGTCGGGCGGGGTCGGCACTCTCTTGCGTGGGTTGCTCTGGTGCCTGGCAACTCGACCGCGCGCCTTGTGGAGAGCTGCGCGCTCGACGTGGCAATTGGCCCGCCGCGTCCCGCGCGCGTGGAAGCACGCAGCCTATCTGGCGGAGGCGGCCGCACTTGCGAAAAAGTATCGCGCCGCCGGCCCCGATCACGTTCACGCACACTTTGGAACCAACTCGGCCACAGTCGCCCTGCTGTGGAGCGAGCTGTCCGGTATCCCCTTCAGCTTCACCGTGCATGGTCCCGAGGAGTTCGACCGTCCCGAGAGCCTGGGCCTCGATCTCAAAATCGCCCGGGCGCGATTCGTCGTCGGCGTGAGCCACTTCGGCGTCAGCCAATTGATGCGCTGGTGCCCGAACGACCAGTGGACCAAGCTGCACGTGGTTCACTGCGGCGTCGACGACAGTTTTCTCAATCCGAAGGCCTCGTCACCCGTGCCCGACGTCCGGCGGCTCGTCTGCGTCGGCCGGCTGTGTGAGCAAAAAGGGCACGGCCTCTTGGTCGAGGCTGCCGCGCGACTGGCGGAAGAGGGCGAGTCGTTCGATCTGGTCCTCCTGGGGGATGGCCCGTTGCGCCCGCAAATCGAGCAGCTGGCCGCCGAGCGCGGCATTCAGTCGCGGCTGCGGGTCACCGGTTGGCAGAGCGGAGCGGAGGTCACGCGGGAGATTGTCGCGGCGCGGGCCCTCGTGCTGCCGAGCTTTGCCGAGGGACTGCCGGTCGTGTTGATGGAGGCACTCGCGCTCAAGCGGCCCGTGATCTCGACCTATGTCGCCGGAATTCCCGAGCTGGTTACTCCGGGGACCTGCGGCTGGTTGGTCCCGGCTGGCTCCGTCGACGCTCTCTGTGAAGCGATCCGCGCCGCCCTCCACACCCCGACCGAGCGACTCGAAGCGATGGGCGAAATGGGAGCTTTGCGCGTGCGGCAGCAACATTCGGCTTTGGGTGAAGCCGAAAAACTTTGCGATCTGTTTTCAGGGGGCAGCACGACCGGAAATCTCTCGCGAATTTTCCAAGACGAAACATTACGCAGTCTCAATGGGCCACAAGGTCTGCGCAACAGGAAGAATTTAACAACGGGGAATTGACAGTCATTTCGAAACCGGTAGGATGGCACAGTCATTCTTCCTGGCAAGGACGCCGCACCACGGTTCGAAGGAGTGGACATGCACCACAGACTGCGACGGATCGTTCCCAGTTGCGCCTTTGGGCTGCTGGTCTTGGCCGCTCCGGCGGCTCACGCAGGCTTCATCGCTTCGACCACTGGTGCAGTGAACGTGATCGCTGCCCCCGCTTCTGCATTGCCTGGGGCACTGCTTTCCAACAACTACCAGGCTTGGGATGAGTCGAGTGGCACAATCTCGACTCCCGTGCAGGTCAACATGCTGGGGCAGCCCGGCTCGTACGATGGCTTGTCGAACTTCTCGCCACTGAGCGGAACTTTGGCGAACGGAACGAAGTACGACTCCGTGATGGTCCAACTGGATCCCAAGACGACCTTTCCTGCCCAAAGTCCCATCGCTTCGATCACGTTCACGGGCAAGATCATCGGTCTGGCGCTGTTCGGGCCGACACTGAACGCCAGCGACATTTATGGCAGTCCCACAACGGTCTATCCGAGCAGTCTCCCGCCGATCGGCACGCAGAGCCGCGGCATCAACATGACGCACAACGATCGGTTTTCGATTTCGAGCAACGGCCTGACGCTCGGCCTGCAGCTGACGGCGGGCTTTGGCGCCTTTGAAGAGATTCGCGTCTTCGTGGCGCCGGCGGTGACGAGCGTTCCGGAACCGGCCTCATTGGCACTGTGGTCGGGGCTCGGATTGGTCTTGGTTTTGAAGAGAAGGTCGCTGGGCAAGCGACCGGCTTCCGTATGAATTTGCCCCTCCGCGGAGCTTTCTAGGCACTCCGGGCAATGAATGTTTCAGTGGTCTGCCCCTCGCACTTATCCGAAAAAATCGACTTGGAGAATTTGGCAAAATTTGAGGATGGGGGGGCTTGACGAATGGCCAGTAAGCCTTTATCGTGATCGCGGGTCATGACCACGCCGGCCGAGCCGGTGTGGATTGGATGTCTCGATTCGGGTCAATGAGGCACTCCGAAGTTATCATCCGACGCCTTTGAGTACAGTCCCGCCGACGGGACACCTGACAGGAAGCGGGCGATCACTCATTCTGACGAAAACAATCGACTCATAATGGGGAAGGATCTATGAGAAAGCTCTTGGTCGGTTTTTCAGCCCTAGGCGTCCTCTGCTTTGCGACGCCCGCATTCGCTGGGTTTGCCATTTCGGCAACCGGCAACGTTCCGAACACCGCAACTGGTCTGGTGACGCCGCCCACCAACGCGCAGGCCGATACCGCCACGACGTACCAAATCTGGAATGAGCAGCAAGGCACGCTCAGTTCGTCGGTCGCGGTCGACAACAACGGCGCCAACGGCAGCTACAGCGGCCTTGCTCCGGGCACTCCCACGACGCTGGGTGCCGGCACGACCTACGGCACGACCTACGTTCAGCTGAACCCGGGCATTAGCGGCACCGTTCAGTCCGGCGTTGCCACGATCCTCTTCAGCTCGAAGATCATTGGTTTGGCTCTGTCGGCCAGTAACCTGTCGAGCACGAACATCTACGGCGCTCCGGGGACGACCTACTCCGTAGATGGCGGTGGTGCGAACAACAATTTCGGTAGCGTCGTCGGGAAGAGCAACCAGTTCTTCACGATTACCGATGGCGGACGCGAGTTGGAAATTGCTTTGACCGCGAACAACAACGGATTCAAAGATATCCGCGTGTTCACGGCCAACAATTCCAGCTTTGTTCCCGAGCCGGCCTCGCTCATCGTGTGGTCGGTCCTGGGCACCGTGCTGAGCGGTGGAGCTTGGTTCCGTCGTCAGCGAGTCGCGGTCTAACGCGAGATTCTGCAAACTGACGCGGGCCGAGTCACGCGTTCCAGAGTTTTGCTCTGGAGAGGCGTAGTAAAACGAGAAGCTAACAAAGGCTGCCTTGTGGCCAATTCCGCAAGGCAGCCTTTGCTTTATTGGGCTCCGCGGCTTGATTGAGCCTCGTGCCACTTCTCGCCACCCGGTCTCTGAGAGATTCTCAAAATGGCGCGCCCTGCCGCCGATCCGCCCGAGTCCGTTGCGAAATTCGCTTTCCCGGATCGAGTCGAGCCCCGTTCTCCCGCTCTCCGTCGGCTCTGCATCGCCCTGGGGACCTTCCTGGTTGCCCTCGGCGCCTGGAGCTATTGGCCGACGATTGTTGGCTTAATTCGCGTCTGGGACTCGAGCCCCGACTACTCGCACGGCTATCTCGTGCTGCCGCTGGCCCTGTTGTTTCTTTGGCTCAGGCGGGATCGACTGCCCCACTACCATCTCGAGCCGAGCTGGTGGGGCTTCTTGCTTATTGGGCTGACTGCGGTGCTCCGGGTTATTGGCGGGCGGTTTTATCTCCCCGAGCTCGATAGTTACTCGATTCCCATCTGGTTGGCCGGCGTGTGCTGGCTCCTTGGCGGTGGCCGCTTCCTGCTGTGGACGCTCCCGTCGCTCCTGTTCCTGTTCTTCATGGTGCCGCTGCCGGCGACCGTTGAAACGCTGTTGAGCCGCCCGCTGCAGGCGCTCGCGACGACGATGAGCACGTGGACGCTGCAGAGCCTGGGGCAGCCCGCCATCGCCGAAGGGACGACGATCCTGTTGGGGGACAACGTCCTCGAGGTCGAACGGGCCTGCAGCGGCCTGCGGATGTTTTACGGCATTCTGGCCCTCTCCGTCGCGACGACGATCATCACCCGGGCCCGCTGGAGCGTGGCCCTGTGTCTGCTCGTGGCCGTCGGGCCGGTCGCCATCCTGGCCAACACGCTACGGATCACCATCACCGGTTTGTTGTATGAATTTGTGTCGGGCGAATCGGCCCGAAAGTTTTCGCACGACCTGGCCGGGATCCTGATGATCGCGCTCGCGATTGTGTTCTTCCTCGCGGTTTTGTGGTTCGTCGAGCGGACGATGTTGCGTTTTCGCCGGACGCAGGCCCGCGCGTTCCTGCAGACGGCCATCGCGTTCCTCGTCGTCGCCGCCGCCATTCCCTGCGGTTACTTCTGGCACGAACGGCAGCAGTCGCGAACGGTCGATCGGTTTCTCAAGCATGCCGACAAACTGCAAGAGGAAGGCAAAGACCTCGATGCGATCGTCTTCTTGGATCGGTATCTCCATTTCAACCCGAACGACATGGGCGTCCGCGTGCGTCTCGTGCGCACGGTCGACAAGGTCGCCACGAATCCGCTGCGAAAAATTCGCGCGATGGAGCTTTACCGGGACACGTGGAACCTCGATCCCAGCCGCGTGGAACTGGGCGAGCGCTGTGCCGACCTGGCAATCGAGCTGGCGCGCTACGACGAGGCGCTCTCCGCGTCCTCGCAATTGGCGACGGCCGACTTGAAGCCCGCCGATTCGTCCGCTGCCGCCCAGGAAGACGCGACTCGCCGCACAAGCGAGGCCCGCCGCTCCGCCGCCCGCCTGAAGGCTCTGGCGCTGTTCGGGGCGCTCGATGCGGGCCGACGTCGTGACGCCCGACGAGGAATGGCAGAAGATCGTCACCGCGTTCCAGGATGCGATCCGTCAGAGTCCGGCCGACATCGAACTTCCCGTGCGTCTGGCAGATATCGAGCGGCACCAGCTGAAGAGCGGCCCCGCGCCACGCGGCAAAAGACGGCTGACGACATCATGAACGCGATGGTCCAGCGGAACCCCGAGCGGCCGGAAGCCTGGCTCGCGCGGTACCTGTATTGGAAGTCGCTCGTTGTCGCGAAGGAACCGGTGGCGACCGGATCGGACGCCGATCTGGATCGGGCCCTGGAGATTGGCCAAAAGGATCCGAAAAAGGAAAACGCGGAAGCGCTGTTGTTCGCCGGCGAACGAGCCGCGGACAAGAAGGACGTGCCTGCCGCCCGCAAGTTCTTCGAGCGAGCCACCGTGGTGCGGCCGACCGACTATCGGGGCTGGACGCGGCTCGGCCAACTTGCCGCCGACGAAGGGACGGACGAGGCGCGCGCCCGCGCGGTGGAGATCTGGAGCAAAGGCGTCGCGAGCGTCAACGAATACGATATGGAAATCGTGCTGCCGCTCGCCGCCACCCTAATCCAATTGAAACGATTTGCCGACGCCGAAGAACGGCTGCGTCCGCTCGATGCCTCGATGCCGCGGCTGTTAGAGCCGGGCCGCAGCCTGGTTGAACTGGGGACGGCCCGACTGCGGGCAGCAGCAGCCGCCGCGCAGGGCAACACGATGGCGGCGGCGGCGACGCTACGGAATGTGCTCAACGGGACCCGCGCCGGCAGTGCCAGCGCCGTCTACCGCACCCCCTACGCGGACGGCTGGATGCAGCTGGGCGACTATTACGCCGAGCTCAAGCTCGACGACGAAGCCACAGAAGCCTACGAATCGGCCGGTCGTTTGAACGAGAACGTGGCGCAATGGGAAACGAAGGCTGCCCAGGCGTCCGAACGTTGCGGCCGTCCGAGCGACGCTGTTCAGCAACTGCGCGTCGTCGTACGCCGCGATCCTTCCCCGGCCAATTGGCTCGCCTTGGCCCGCGCGAACTTCCTCGAGCAGGTCAGTCTCGCGCCGTCGGAACGCAACTGGCACGATTTCCGCGAGGCGTTCAATAAAGTCGCGGAAAGCAAGAACCAACGGCGGCCCCCTGAATATCATGCAGGCCGAATTCCTCATGAGCGAGGGGCAGGCCGATCAGGCCGTGCAGCTGCTCACCAAGGCACTGGAGAAGTCGCCGAAGGTGTGGCAGTACCGGCAATCGCTGGCGCTGATCCAGCAGCGCCGCAAGGACGCTGCCGCAACAAAGCAGGCGCTCGAACAGTTTGAAAAGAACGCTCCCGACCACGATACGGTGGTTTCGTTCGAGGTGCGGCTCGCGGTCGAAGCCGGCCGCTTCGACGAAGCGAAAAAGCTGCTGGAATCGTCTCAGGCGGCCCTCTCGCTGGCCGGGAAAGCGGCGGCCCGCGATCAACTCGTCGAGATCGAGCTCCGCCAGGGCCATCGCCAGGACGCTCGGCGCCGCCTCGAGCAGGGCTCCACCGAAGAGCCCAACAATCTGCAGGTCCTGGATTTGCTCGGCCAGATCACCGCCGACGATCATGATTGGAAAGCCCTCGAAGACATCGAGAGTCGTTTGAAGAAGATCGAGGGCGACGACGGTACCCTGTGGCGCGAGTTGCGCGTGCGGCGGCTGATCGCGCAGATCGTGGAAACGGACGACCCGCGGCTCCGCGACGCCGAACGGCTCACTCGCGAAATCGCCTCCGTGCGGCCCAACTGGCAGCGACGTTGGGTCTTACAGGGAATGTTGGCGCGGCGGCAAAATCAGCCCGACGAGGCGATCGCAGCCTACCAGCAGGCGATCCGCCTGGGCAACCGCAGCATTGGTCTCGCGGAAGAACTGATCGATCTGCTCAACGAGCAGCATCGCTTCACGGAGGCGGACCGCGAATTCGAGCGCGTGCGGCAGGCCGTTGCTCGTTCGAGCCGCTTGTCGTCGGCAGCCATCCCCATTTACGTGCGGCGTGGCGAATCGGACGAGGCGCTCCGCCTGGCCGAGGACTGGGTCCGTCGCCAACCGGCCGACGCGGCGAACTATGTGCGGCTGGGTCGCACGCTGCTCTTGACGACGCCGGAAAATTCGCCGGAATATCCTAAGTCCGTCAAACGGGCTCAAACCGCCTACGAGCACGCGGTCGAATTGGCTCCGGGCGACGTGCGCGTCTGGATCGTGCTCTTCCGTTTCTATACGGGCGTGCAGAAAAACGCCGAGGCGGCCAGCGCCATGCTGACACGCCTGGCCCAGCGGATCGACGTGCCCGAAACGCAGCGGGTCTTCGTGCTGGCCCAGTTGTACGAGGCGATCGGCAATCGGTCGGAGGCGGGCCGGTTCTATCTCGCCGCCATCAAGGCCGCGCCGGCGGACATGCAGACGATCGTCCTGCAGCGGGCCGCCCAGTTCTTCGTACTCGAGGACCCGGCGCAGGCCGAAGCCTATTGCCGTCAATTGCTCAAACTGCGATCCAAGTCGGTCGAGGCGCGGCGGACACTCGTGCGGGCGCTGGCCGAGCAAGGGGGCGAGCAACGCTTCCGCGAAGCAGCCGGCCTGCTGAGTGAGCTGGCGAAAACGCGCAAAAGCAGCCTGGGCGACAAACGACTTGAAGCGATCCTGCTGGCACGCACGGGCAATGCCGCAGATCGGCAGCGGGCGGCCGAGCTGCTGGAGGCGTTCGTGCAAATTCCTCAGCAAGCGGCCCGACAGGATCGTCTGCTTCTGGCATCGCTCTATGAGACAGACCATCGGCTGATGCCGGCCTACGAACAGCTCCTGGCCCTCTCGCGACAGGACGATGCTGCGGCGGCCGACCTTGTCCGCTATACGGAATTCCTGCTGCGAAACGCGGGCGAACAGGCGCAATTTACCGACTACGCGGAACCCGTGCTCGCCCGCTTGGAACAGGATCCGCTCAACCGGGCGAGCGCCGTCCAGCTGCGTCTGGCTGCGGCCAGCAAGCTGCCCGCGAGCCCGCGGCAAACGAAGATCCGCCAGATTATCGATCAGGCGACCAAACGCTTCGTCACGGAGGAAAAGGACGACGTATTGCGCCGCGACACGTTGACCAAGCTGCTGGTGCTGTTGGCCCATCAAGATTTGGGCGACGAGGCGATCGGGCTCGTGACTACCAAGCGGGTTTGTTCCGATCTGGATACGGCCATCGCCCTGGCCGATGCGCTGACCTTGCTGCCGCGCGAATCGCCGCTGACCCAAAAGGGCGGCCCGGTCCTCAAAGCGGCCGTCGAAAGATTCCCGCGGTCACCGGAGCTGTTGTATTCGTTGGGCAACGTAAGCTACATGACCGGCGCACGCGACGACGCCATTGCCCTCTATCGCCGCTCGCTCGAAGTGCGGCCCGACGACAAGTTGGCGCTCAATAACCTCGCGCTCACGCTCGCGGACAAGCCACAAGGCCTCGCCGAAGGACTCAGGACCATCGACCGCGCGTTGCAAAAATACGGGAGCGACGTCGCTCTACTCGACACGAAGGGACAGCTCCTGGTCCTCGCCGGGAAACCGCAGGAGGGGACGGCCCTGTTGTCGGCCGCCGTGTCTGTGCAGGGGACAGACCCGCTGCTCTTGTTGCACCTGGCCAACGCCTATCTCGCCGGGGGCAAGCCGGCGGAGGCCCGTTCGACCTACCGCCGGGCGCAGGTGTTCAACATCGCGTCGCTGGTGTTGACCCCCGGCGACCGCGCGATCATCGAGCGGCTCGAAGCCCAAATTCGCCAGACCGCAGCATCGGGAGGTTGATCGATGTACGCCAGCTTTAACACGTCGCGGGGCCGGGCCACCGTCGCGGTGATGCTCGTCGGTCTCGTGCTGCTGACGGCCGTGCCGGCCATCGTCCAGGGCGTTTTGACGCGGCGCTGGCACGGAGCCACCGACCTTTCCGGCGGCGCGAAGCGACTTGTCGATTTCCCCACGCAATTCGGCGACTGGCAACAACAGGGCGAAGAAGAAGCCGTGCCCGAGGATGCAATTCGCGAGCTGCAGTGTGCCGGCTGCTTTAATCGCCACTATGTCAATCAGAAGTTGGGACGCGACGTGACGGTCATCGTGATGGTCGGCCCGGCCGGCCCGCTCATCCGCCACCCGCCCGAAATCTGTTACGGCAACCGCGCCAATCAATTACTGGCCAAACCCGTCGACGTGGAGTTGACGACGTCGGACAAGGTGGCCCACAAGCTGCGGCTGTTGCGCTACGCAAATCCGCGGGCCATGTCCGGCGAATTCTCGGTCTGCTATGGCTGGTCGGAAAGCGGTGCCTGGGACGTTCCCGCGTATCCGCGCGTCGAATACGGAGCGGCACCCATGCTCTTCAAGATGCAGGTGCTCTCCACCGACGCGATTCCCAAGGACGGCGGACTGCCGACGGCCACTGCCCAGTTTCTCGACGACTTTTTGCCCCTCTTGCGCGATCGGGTCCTGGCGGCTCAATAACGGATCCGCCGCGCTGGGCTATTGGTTCCGCATGCTGCTGTTGCAGAAGCCGTCTCTCGAGGCGCAGCGCGCGTTTCTCGACCGCCAGCGCGGCAAGCCGTTCTCTTATCAAGCACCCGGCTGCATCACCGCTGACGTTTCCCAGCCCAGTTACGTGCGCGATCACGAGCGCACGGAATTGGGACAGGGTGTCGACGTTTTTGCCGCGGCGTGTGCGGCGCTCCGGGCATGGAAGATGTTCGACCTGGGCTGGGTCGCAGTCGTCGACCCCGCTTGCCCCCTCGCCGTCGGCCGCGAAGTCGGCGTTTTGGCCCGCGTCGGCTGCTTGTGGACGCTCAACGCGTGCCGCATCCTCGAGGTTTTTGACGAGCCGGGCCGCCGAATGGGGTTTGTCTACGGCACGCTCGACGAGCACGCGGCGGAGGGGGAGGAGCGGTTCCTCGTCGAGCTCGATTCAGCGGGGCGCGTCTGGTTTGACCTGATTGCCGTTTCCCGCCCCCACCGCTGGTACGCTCGAGCTGGTCGGCCCGTCGCTCGTCTTCTCCAGCGACGGTTTCGCCGTGACGCTGCCGCCGTCATGGTCCGTGCCGCGCAGCTTGTCCCGCAGGGAACGCAGGAGCGCTAACGGAGTCCGCCGGGGCGGGCGGGCCGCCTCGGCCGGCGCAGGTTGAGCGGCAGGCGCGGCTGCACCTTGTCCCGCGCCCGCGGCCGGCCGCGCCTTGCGAGTTTTCGCCACGTCGGCACCCTCGGCGCGCACACCACCAGCACAAACACGATCACCGCGGCCGGCAGCCCGATAAAGAGCGTGGCCGCCAGCAGCATCTTCTTGATCGCCGCGCTAAAGTCCGACGAACCAGCGGCCGCCGCGTTCTTTCGCAGCACCTGGCCGCAAAAGGGGCACGCGTGACCGCCTCGAGTGACTTTCCGGCCGCATTGCGGACAGACCGCGCTCGTCAAACGCACGGCGACGTTCTTCGTCCAGCGCAGAATGCCCGGCCGTCCCGAAAGAGAAAAGGCGCCCTTGGACGAGCGGTCGTCGAACCAGAAGTCGGCACCGCCGTGGTTCGGGGTCGCGGGCGCTGCCGGAGCGGGCTGAGCCACAACATCGGGTCTGTGCACTGCCGCCACGGCTCCGCAGCGCGGACACGTCGTCCCCGCCGGGCTGTCGTCCATCTCGAACACGGCATCGCATTTCGCACAGTGAGTCATCAACACAAAATCACCTTGACTGTCGTCGGCGTTCCGTCGTTCCGCTCCATGACTGCGGTTCGCCGGGAGACGGTCCTCCGTCTCTTTAAACGCAATCGGCCCCCGAATGGATCACCGGCCCGCTGGGGCTAACTGTCAGTCGCCGCGGGAGTTCGGGCGGCGTCGGCCGAACGGTTTCGGACCGGATCGGCTGTCGACGAAGCCGATTTTACGCAGACATGCTGCAAGTGATGAAAAAAGATGCCGGCCGCGACGGCCACGTTGAGCGAGTCAGCCCCCGTCGCCATCGGAATCGTCAGTTTGCGGCCACAAAGCTCGACCCACGAAAGGTCCAGACCGTGCTTTTCGTTACCGAACAGCAGTCCCATTTTGACCGCGGGGGCCGCCGATTCAAGCGGCTCGGCCGCCCTGTCCAGAACCGTGGCGCACAAATCGAAGCCGAATTCGTCGCGGAGGCGGACGAGATCGCGGCGCAAGTCGGTCGATTCGACGATCGGCAACGTGAAGGCCGTCCCCATCGATACTCGCAGTACGCGTCGCGAAAATGGGTCGGCGAAGCCGGGCCCCAGGATCACGCCCGCCAGACCGAAGCCCGCACTTAGCCGAATGATCGCGCCGATGTTCTCCGGGTCGTTCACGTTCGGACAGACGGCAACGAGCGCGGAGCGGCCGTCGGGCCCAACGAGGGCCGACAGCGGCGGGCTCGGCTCGCGGAGTCCGCAAGCCAGCACTCCCGTGTGAAACGAATAGCCGACGAGCTGTTCGGCCAGCGCGTGCTCGAGCAGATAAATCGGGCAGTCGGGCGGGACGTTCGCCGGCAATTGCCGCTCGAGTTCCCGGCTCACGAGGACCGACTGCACACGGAAGCGACTGGCCAACAGCCGCTCGACGACGAGCGACCCCTCGGCGACGAACTGGTTCGTCCACCGAGTGCGATTGGTCGCTTTGAGGTTGCGAAACGGCTCGAGCCGCGGGTCATCGAGTTCGGCGATGATTTCGACGCTCATCGACGAGCCTGTCACAATTCGAGCTGGAACGAGAGAAGAGCCGGGCCGGGCGACGCGCCTTGTGAAGTTTCGGCCGCCTGGGCGCATCTTCGCACCTCGATCTGCCGACGGCCAGTCCACAAAAAAAACGCGCCGGAGTGCGGCGCGTTTTGAAAGCGGAAGAGCCGATTGGGCCGGGTTAAATCTCGGCGAAGGGCATCGGTTCCGGCTGCAGCATGAACGGGAAAACGCGGACCGGCTTGCCGACCGAGTAATCGCGGTCGTAGCTGATCTGCGCCGCGCGGTCCGCGGCAAACTGCAGCATCGTGAATTCCAGACCGCAGAAGCGATCGGTGCCGATCTCGGCGGCGACGTCGGCGAAGACCTCGCCGGCGGACGCGGCATGACGGCGGACGCCGTGGATGCTGTACTCGCGGACCTTCACGCCGGCCGCGGCCAGCTTGATGAGTCCGCGGAGGAAACGTCCGACGGCGCATTCGGGACCGGCCAGCCGCCACAGGCGTTCCCACTCCTCGTGGGCCTCCCAGTAGAAGCCGGCGTTGAAGTAATCGAGGGCGAGCAGATAGGTGCGATTGTCCGCCCAGTTCTCCGGCACGAGCGGCATCGAGGAACGGCCCTTGCGGCTATAGCTGTGGCCCCGCGGATCGCGCAGGGGATGAGGCGAACTCGTCCCCGGCACGTACGTGTAGGCCGGCAGCTCGGCGGCCGGCAGCAGCCGGTCGGGCCGAGAGGGCATTGTGTCAACAGCCATCCTGTCCTTTCTCCTTGCAGTCGTAGTTGTACCCCGGTCTCGCCGGCGCTGGCGCCGGCAGCAGACTTTGTCGGCGTCTTAAGGCCCGCCTTGCCAGAAGCCATATGAAAACGTCTACGCATAATGCAGTCAAACCGATTGAGGGGATAATTGGTGGCCGAGATACGCAAATCGGCCGCGGTCTCTTATCTTCGTTGAATTCCCCACCGCCGGACCGTCCGCGACGGTTGGAATAGCCAACGCAAAGTCAGCGAATGGATCGGCTGCTTTTCCCGGCGCCTTTTCCCCGAGTCGTGGTCCGCCAAATGGACCTTCAAATGGTCGGTATGCTGAGGTTCGTCGTGGACGCTTCACGCCCGAAGCGGCCCGTTCCCTGGGTTCTCAATTTCGTCCATGCCGGGCGACTCTTCGGAAGGATCTGCCAGGGCCGGGGGGTCTGAGCACGGCCGTGTCGCCGGTCTAGTGGCGGAAGGAACTCTCCATCCCTAAGATATGCGCAGAATTCTGTGAAAAAACAGCCCAAATCCGTCGTGGCGCAAGGAATTGTGTGATTTTTTGCCCAGCATCGCCGAGAGTCGAAGGTCACTTAAAGATTCGTTAATGTGAGCTCCCCGGCCCCTTGGCGCTCTGGGCAATTTGTTTCCAGTTTTTGGGAACGTTTGGGCTCAATTTCCCGCCATTTATCCCATTTTTGAGTCGCGCGGGGAGACCGCGCGAGAGGAACCCTTCCGATGACCGCGACCGGCGGATTGACGCCTGCACAGCTTGCCGAACTGGTGAAGTACGACACGCCGACCGTTTGCAACGTAATCGAGCTCTTCGACGTCCGCCCTCGCAACGCAGGCTACATGAACGAGTCGATTAAGGCCTGCTTCCCGCAGATGCCGCCGATTGCTGGTTACGCACTGACCTCCTTCTTCCGCAGCCAGGCGCCGCCCCGCGGAGGCGATGTTTACGCCAGCCTGACGAAGCAGGTCGATGGCTTCGCTGAACTGCCCGGGCCCGCGATCGTCGTCTTCCAGGACGTCGATTTGCCGATTGCTGCCGCCACCTTCGGCGAAGTGATGTGCACCACCTATAAGGCGTTCGGCGCCAGGGGCTGATCACCTCGGGGACGGGGCGGGATCTCGACCAGGTCGAGCGGATCGGCTTTCCCTGCTTCACGTCGGGGGCGACGTGTGCCCACGGCTACAGCCACATCCTGGCCGTGGGAGTGCCGGTGGTGGTCGGTGGCATCACGATCTATCAAGGGGACCTCCTGCACGCCGACCGCAACGGAGTGAGTACAATCCCGCACGAGATCGCCTCCGAGGTGGCCGGCTGCTGCCGGGAATTCGCGGCTGCCGAACAGATCATCTTCGACTACCTCAAAGGGCCGAAGATCACCGTATCGGGCTTTGACGAGGCCCGCCGGGCGTGCGGCGACGCCCTCGAAACGCTGGGCAAACGGGTGCGTCGCGGCCCGCGCACCGGCTCGTAGCTTAGGGCCGCTCCTCTCGCTCGCGAAGCCGACCGATGAACTGGACACCTGGCACAGCGGACGCAACCAAGCGGGTGTTAGAGCGACAGTTCGAGACCGCCTGGACCCTGACGCGATACCACCTCGAGGGGCTGACGACCGAGGAGTGCTTGTGGCGCCCGACTCCCACCGGTCCCCACGTCGTGCAGTTGCCCGACGGCCGCTGGCAGGCTGATTGCCCCGAGCGCGAAGACTACGCGGCCGCGCGCCGAGCATCGCCTGGCTGACCTGGCACCTCGGCTTCTGGTGGTCGATGACGCTCGATCACTCCTTTGGCCCGGCGACGCTGACCCGCGAGCAAATCTGGTGGCCGGGAGATGCCGATGCCGTCCGGGCGTGGATCACGGAGCTTGAGGGCAGGTGGCGATGGGCGGCAGCGGAGTTGACCGTGGCCGAACTGATTTCGAGCGAACGGAGCCGCTGGCCCTTTCGCGACCGCCCGTTTACCGACGTGGTCGCCTGGTTGAACGTGGAACTGATCAAGAACGCGGCGGAGATCGGCTACGCACGGTTCTTCTACGGGTCGCGAGCGAGTTGATCGCAGCGGGGGCCCTCTCGAGCGGTGGGCCAGGAGCCGCGCGTCAGACGCTCAGATGCTTTGCCACAACATCGGGCGTCAGCTGGGCCGTCTCGCCTTCGGCGACGACCTGGCCGCGGTTCATGATGTAGAAGTGGTGTCCGAACTCGCGGACGAAATCGAGATACTGCTCGACGACGACGATCGTCATCCCCAGGTCGTCGACGAACTTGTGCAGCACGCGGCCGATCTGATCGATGATGCTCGGCTGGATGCCTTCGGTTGGCTCGTCCAACAGCAGCACCTTCGGGCCGCCGACGAGCGCCCGGGCGATCGCCAATTGCTGTTGCTGGCCGCCCGACAAATCGCCCCCCATCCGGCCGGCCATCGTCTTGAGGATCGGGAAAAGCGAATAAACCTCTTCGGGGATCGTGCGGGAGCGATCGGCACGGGCCTGCAGACCGATCCGCAGGTTTTCTTCGACCGTCAGCTTGGGAAAGATTTCGCGGCCCTGGGGAACGAGGGCCAGCCCCGTCCGTGCGCGGCGGTACGCTGGCAATCGCGTCAGGTCCTTGTCGCCCATCATCACAGAGCCGGCGGCAGGGCGAAGAACGCCCATCAGGTTTCGCATCAGCGTGGTTTTGCCGACGCCGTTACGGCCCATCACGCAGGTCACCCGCCCCTTGGGGATCTCCATGTTGATGCCACGCAGCGTGGGGATGGTGCCGTATGAGAAGGAGAGATTGTGGATCGAAAGCATGTCGCTGGCTTCGAGGTTTGTTCGTGCGTGGGGCGGGGAACCTAGGCTTGTTGTCGAGTGCCGCCGCGTCCCAGGTAGGCCTCAACCACGCGGGGGTCGGCCTGTACCTGGTCGAGCGTGCCGTGGGCCATCACGCTGCCTTCATTCAGCACCGTGACGGGCGCGTTTCAGCAGCGCACGAACTCCATGTCGTGCTCGATCACCATGACGCTGTGCTCGTCCTGCAGCTCGAGCAGGAGTTCGGCCGTGAGTGCCGTTTCCTCGTCAGTAAGACCGGCGGCCGGCTCGTCGACCAGGAGCAAATGCGGGCTGGCCAAGAGCAGCATGCTGATTTCCAGCCACTGTCGTTGTCCGTGGCTCAGATACTTCACGTGCTTGCCGGCCTCCCGGTCGAGGCGGACCCGCTTCAAGATGGAATAAATCCGGTCGCGATCGGCCGGCGTGGCTTTGTGGCGGAAATTGCGCTGCAGGGCCTGCCGCCCGGGCAGCGCCAGCTCCATGCTTTCGAAGACGGTCAAACCGTCGAAAATGCTGGGCGTTTGGAACTTGCGACCGACGCCCAGTCGCGCGATCTCCACCTCGGGAATGTGCGTGATTTCGGTCTTACCGAAAAAGATCTGCCCGCTGGTCGCCCGGGTCTTGCCGCTGATCACGTCGCAGAGGGTCGTCTTGCCGGCTCCGTTGGGGCCGATGACGACCTGCAGTTCATAATAGTCGATGCTGAATTGATCGATGTCGAGGGCCTTGAAGCCGTCGAAGATCACCTTGACGTTTTCCACCCGCACCAGCTCCGTGTCGAGCAGCGAACGGTGCTGGGACGAAAGGGTGCGCTCGCGCTTGCAGGCTGTTGACGCGCAGCAATCGCGTCTGCAGGCTGGCCGAGTTCTCCCCGCCGTGACCTTCGGAAGGCTCGAGCGGCTCGTCGCCGGTGTCGGCACCGTCGCGCCGGCGACGGAGCCGATGCCAGGCCTCCATCCCGCGCTTGGGCAGGCTCACCAATCCGTCGGGCAAAAGCAGCACGACGGCGACGAACAGGCTGCCCAGCATGAACATCCAGTAGTCCGACCGCCACGTGAACAAATCGTAGAGGCGATCGGGAATGCGGCCCTTGGCGAACCACAACATCTCGTGCTGCGACGTGAAGTACATGTAGGCCAGCTTCACCACGAGCGTCCCCAGGATTGCCCCGGAGAGCGTCGCCCGGCCGCCGACCGCCACCCAAATCACCACCATGATCGATTCGAGCACCGACAGGTTGTGCGGCGTGATGATCAGCTTTTGGGGGACGTAGAGCACGCCCCCCAACCCTGCCAGCATGCCGCTGAGAGCGAGTACGAACACCTTGAAGTGATAGGGCTCGTAGCCGAAAAAGCGGAGGCGATTTTCGTTATCGCGGACGGCGATCAGCACCTGGCCGACGCGCGACGTGATGACA
The DNA here is from genome assembly GCA_963800135.1 of uncultured Planctomycetaceae bacterium. Classification (GTDB taxonomy): domain Bacteria; phylum Planctomycetota; class Planctomycetia; order Planctomycetales; family Planctomycetaceae; genus DASPSM01. Next base: position 443,225 of record CAWCZR010000010.1, read on the forward strand.
AAGCGGCACAGCGCGTAGGCTCCGCCGAGCGCGAGCACTGTCAAAACGTAGAGGCCCAGGCGGGTGTTGTCGTCCGTGAGCAGGTAACCGGCCAGGCGGAGGTCGGAAAGCGACGCCAGCGTCACCGACTTGCCGCCGCTTCCGGGCACTTTGACGGCTTCGACCCCCTCCTTCATGGTCTGCGGGTGCGTGCCGTTGGGGATGCTGACGAAATACGTCGAACCGCTTTCGGACAGCGCGGCCCCCGGCATCGTCTTGAGGTATTGCTCGAGCGCGGGCGTAATCACGCTGGGGGACAGCTTTTCCTCGGTGAGCCGCTCCGGTTTGAGCTGCACCTGGATCTTTTCCTGCGGACCCAGGATCACCCGGTCGAAGCGGGTCAGTCCGTTCGTGCCGCCGCATTTGATGTCGTTGAGCGTGAAGATTAACCAGGCGGCGAGCGCGATGGCTTGCGTCAGCACCGCGAAGAACACGCCGCGCACGCGGCTGCGAAACACAAAGAAGCCAATCACTCCGGCCACGGCCCCGGGGATCAACACTCCCAGAATCAGCGTGCTCCACAAGCTCCAGAACGGTTTCCAGAACCAGGGGACCAGCGCGTCTGAAGGCTGCTCGCCGACTTTGTACGGATAAACGACGTACAGACAGGCGGGCAGCTTCCAGCCGTTGTGATCGATGATGCCTTCCGGCCCGCCGTGATGGGCCAGGTACATGCCCATCGCGTAACCGCCCAGACAGAAGAAGAGCGCCTGGCACAGGCACAACAGTCCGGCGTAGCCCCAAACCAGGTCGAGGCTGACCGCCACGATCGCGAACGCCAGGTACTGCCCCAGCAGGTTCACACTGACGATGCTCATCTGGTCGTAGTGATAAAGCAGCGGCACCCCGACGAGGGCAATCAGGAAGATGACCCAGCTCGCGGCCGCGCGGCGATAGCGCTTCGATGAGCCGAGCAGGCCGTTATTCGTCGGCATCAGCGCGGCGGCGAGAGGCGGCTTCTTCGCTTGCGCAGTGTCAGACATCGGCGAGCCTCCCCCTTGGCGGGAAGAGCCCGGCTGGTCTCCATTGAATGAAGATCACGACAGCCAACAGAATAAGCACGCGGGCCCACCGCGTCTGCACGTCCGTGCCGAGCAAGTCGATCCACATTACATTTCGAAGGAAGCCAATCGTGGCGGCCACCGCGCCAAACACGTAGAGCGAAAACAGCTTGCCGACCTGAGGCCGCGACCAGAAGCGGATGGCAACAGGCAGCGGCACGGGAGCCAGCAGGGTCAACCAGCCCCAACCGCGGCTTTCGCGAAACGCGCGGACGGTGAGCACGATCCAGCAGGTCAGCATCACGGCCAGACCGATCGCCAGAAGCGCCACGCCGAAGGTGGTCGGTTCCAGGAGTTTGTCCAGCACGCCCATGCCGAGCCCGGCCCAAACCGATCCGGCCAGCGCGCCGACTCCGCCAACGACCACGACCAGGAACGAGTCGACGATGTAGTTTTGCCCCATGTCGGGCGTGACGCCGGCAATCGACGTCAGGGCGTATCCGGCGACGCCGGCCAGCCCAGCCCCCAGCGCGAACGTAAAGCCGTCGACGCGGCGGGTGGCGACACCGAGCGTTTCAGCCGTCGTGCGGCCCTGCACGGTCGCGCGGATCTTGAGCCCGATGGGCGTGAAGTTCATCAATAGATAGACGAAGAGCACGCACAGCGCGCACAGCCCCAGGATGAAGCAGCGGGCGTACTCGATGCCGAAGTCGGGCAGGACCTCAAAGCCGCCGATCAGCCACGTCGGGCTGTTGACGCCGATGTTGTCGCCGTAGCGGACCCGGGCCGCCTGAATCAGGATCAGGCTCACGCCCCAGGTCGCCAGCAACGTTTCGAGCGGCCGGCCGTACAAGTGCCGCACGACGATCAGCTCGATCAGCCAGCCGACGGCGGCCGCGGCGAGAAAAGCAACGGGAAAGGCCGCGATAAAGTACCAATTCGACGGATGATCGGGCGAATGGCCGAAGGCCCGCTGCATCTCGTAGGTGGCATACGCGCCGATCATCATCAGCTCGCCGTGGGCCATGTTGATGACGCCCATCTGGCCATAGATGATCGACAGGCCCAGCGCCATCAGGATCAGCACGGAGCCGAGCGACAGGCCATTCGTGAGGTTGCGTCCCCAGCCAATCCAGTATTGATACCGTTCGACCGAGTGGATCGCTTCCTGATAAACGGGCAACTCGCCGGCGGGGACGGCGCCTTGCTCAATCTGCTGCTGGAAGTATTGCGCGGCCGGCAGGCTGTGCAGCTTGCCCAGCTCAGTGACGGCGGCCAGGCGCTGGTCGGCCGGCTGGTCGGCCACGTCCCCAGCCACACGGATCATCAGCGCGCCTTCCCGCGCAGTGCGTCGGACGCGGCTGTCGTCGTCGGACTCGGCGATTTGCTCGAGCGTCTCCAGGAACGCCGCGTCGCGGCTCTCACCCAGGCGGCGTGCGGAGGCGGCACGTTTTTCGGGATCGCTCGACGTGTAATCCTGCAGGAAGCGAATCACGTTTTGCAGCAGCTGACCTTCCGGACGGGTCGGCCGCAACGCACGCAGGTCGTCGGCGTCGACCACCAGCGGCTTCCCCTGAGGATCGGTTAGTGGCTGGCGGCTGAGCGGATCGAGCAGGGCGGCCCTCTGCTTGCGCCCGGCCGATTTGATCTCTTCGCAGAGCACGACCTGCTTCTTGAGCGCGTACAGGTTCCTTTCTTGGAACGACTGCAGCAGCCGGGCGATCCGCGCGTCTCGCGTCTTGGCCAGGTTTTCGATGGCCTCCTGGCGGTTGTCGGTGTTTTTATCGGCCAGCCGCTGGACCTGCTTGCGAAGTTCTTCGTCCTGGGCGGAGACCTTGGCAGCGCAGGCGCAGAGCGAGAGCAGAACGGCGACGGACACCGCGGCGCGGACGCCCCTCCGATGGCGAGTGCGGGAACGCGTCACAAGTGTCCTCCCTGCGCTGATTCGCCGTCGGCACGGGCCACGGACCGGGGACGTTCGTGGGCCGACCGACTCGCACCGGGAGCGCCGTCGGCAGCGCCTTGCGGCTGCACAGTCATCACGGATCCTGGCTCAATCGATCGACGGGGCATTTGGCAAGCGCAAACCATTCCGCCCGCGGTCTCGAGGAGAGTCCCAGAACAGGAGGGTTATCGGCGTGACATCACACCCGATTCAAATCGCAATTTCAATGCCACCTAGGCGTTCGAGCCGGGCGACCTCACGGGACGGCGCACGCAAGTGTCGCGTTTCCGCGGATTTCACGGCTCAATCGCCCAGCGAGGCGGAGCCGGGCGGGACGCTGATTTTCCGACATCATCGCATGTGATGCAATGATTATCGGCATTCATGCATTTTGAATGGGCAGGCCAGTTGATGGCGGCAGCTGGCAGCTTGCCCTACGCCGCGCGGGCGGCACGACCTTCGACACCGGCCGTTTAGAACAGCGGATAAATGAACGGCGCCGCACCCGTGCTGGAGAGGACGATCAGCAGGCCGACCAGGAGCAGCACCACGACAATCGGCGTGATCCACCAGGCCTTGTTGTGCAGCAGAAAGTCGACGAGTTCGCGCAAGAGACTCGGCGACGACTGTTCGGCCTGGCGGGCAAAATCGTCCGACTTGGACGGGCTCTTCGTGTTCATGCGATTGGCTCTGCCGAACGGTCGAATGAGTCGGTACTGGCGGATCAGTACTGGCGGAAATAGCGGGCCGGGTCGTGCTCCGTGCGGCGGGGCTTCCAGTACGTTTTTGCCGTGCGATCGAAGCCGCGCTCCATCGGATCACGACCGGTCAACCTCATTATAACGCCGACGGGAGTGACCACGAGATAGAAAATGAGCGGCCATCACGACGTGGGTGACCACCCAGCCGATCGGATAGTTGACGACCATCAACACGACCCAAAGGGGCCGCAAAGCTTGCGGGACCGTAAAGGCCAGGGCCGCGCAGACGAGCGCCGATGCCGGCCACCGTGGCCCCCTCGGGGACGGATCCGGTGCGACGGGCCACCATCCAGCCGATGAGCGCCGAAAAGGCCAGCGCGCACAGGCCGAAGACCCGCAGCTCTTTCTTCGTCGGATTGAGGTTGAGATCGATCACGGGGTGGTCCGGTTCGTCAGTCCAGTTTGAATTCGGCCAGATACTTGTCGCGGTCGACCGATTTGGCGGCCGCCTGCTCGTCTTTCAGCAGCACGAATTTTTCCAGCACGAGTGCGTCGATATTGGTGGCCATGAAGCAGCGATAGGCCTGCTCGGGCGTGTGCACGATCGGCTCGCCGCGGACGTTGAAGCTGGTGTTGATGATCACGGGCGACCCGGTCTGCCGCTCGAACGCCTTGAGCAGTTTGTAATAGCGGCCGTGCCGCTGGGCATCGACGGTCTGGATGCGGGCCGAGTAATCGACGTGCGTGATGGCCGGCACGACCGAGCGCTTCGATTTGAGCTTGGCGATTCCCTGCAAGTCGCGGTCGCGGCCGTTCGGCTCGAATCGTTTTTCCTTGCGGACGGGGGCGACGAGCAGCATGTACGGGCTCGGCTCGTTCGGCCGCGTCTCGAAAAATTCGTCGACGCGCTCTTCGAGCACCGACGGCGCGAAGGGGCGGAACGATTCGCGAAACTTGATCTTGAGATTCATCGTCGACTGCATTTGCTCGCTGCGGGCGTCGCCTAGAATGCTGCGGGCGCCCAGCGCGCGGGGACCGAACTCCATCCGCCCCGACAGCCAGCCGACGACTTTTTCGCCGGCGATCAACCCAGCCACGGCATCGCAGAGGGCATCTTCTTGTTCGTAGTAGTGGTACTTCGCACCTACGCTGTCCAGGTAGCCGCGAATTTCGTCGTCGGAAAACTGCGGGCCCAGGTACGAGCCGCGCTGGGCGTCGTGGGGCTGGGGTTGCCGGGGGTTTTCGAGCAACTGGTGCCAGATGAAGAGCGCGACGCCGAGCGCGCCGCCCGCGTCGCCGGCGGCCGGTTGAATCCACAGATCTTCGAACGGCCCCTCGCGGAGGATCCGGCCGTTGGCCACGCAGTTGAGCGCGACGCCGCCGGCCAGGCACAGCTTCTTCTGGCCGGTCTCCGCGTGCACGTGCCGGGCCATCCGCAGCAGGATCTCTTCGGTGACGACCTGGATCGACGCGGCCAGGTCCATGTCGCGCTGCGTGAGCAGCGTCTCGGGCTGACGCGGGGAGGCCGCCGAAGAGCTGGTCGAATTTCTTCGACGTCATCGTCAGCCCCTGGCAATAGTTGAAGTACGACATGTCCATGCGGAACGAGCCGTCGTCCTTCAAGTCGATGAGGTTTTCGAGAATGACGTCGACGTGCTTGGGCTCGCCGTACGGGGCCAGGCCCATCAGCTTGTACTCGCCCGAATTCACCTTGAAGCCGCAGTAATAGGTGAAGGCCGAGTAGAGCATGCCCGGCGAGTGCGGGAAGTGCAGCTGGTGCGTCAGCTCGATGCGGTTGCCTTTGCCCGTGCCGTAGCTGGCGGTGGCCCACTCGCCGACGCCGTCGACGGTGAGGATGGCCGCTTCTTCAAAGGGTGAAGGGAAGAACGCGCTGGCGGCGTGCGACTCGTGATGCTCGGTGAAGATGTACCGCTTGCGATACGCGCCGCCCAGCCCGCGGTTGAGCTCCCGCCGCAGGTAGAGCTTTTTTTTCAGCCAAAGCGGCATTGCCTGCAGAAACGATCCGAAGCCGACGGGGGCGTAGGCGAGATACGTCTCCAGCAGCCGCTCGAATTTCAGAAACGGCTTGTCGTAGAAGCCGACGTAGTCGAGCTGGTCGGCCCGCAGGCCGGCTTCGCGCAGGCAGAATTCGAATCGCGTGCTGCGGAAAGCCTTCGTCGTGCTTCTTGCGGGTGAAGCGCTCTTCCTGGGCTGCCGCGACGACTTCACCATCGACGACCAGCGCCGCGGCCGAGTCGTGGTAAAACGCCGAGATGCCCAGGATCGCGGTCATGGGGGAATCGTGCCTATTCCCATTCGATCGTGCTGGGCGGCTTGGAGCTGACGTCGTAGACGACCCGGTTGACGCCGCGGACGTTGTTGATGATGCGGCTCGACATTCGCTGGAGAACTTCAGCCGGCATGGGGTACCAATCGGCCGTCATGAAATCGGTTGTTTGGACGGCCCGCACGGCGATCACGTCTTCGTAGGTGCGGCCATCGCCCATCACGCCCACCGACTGCACGGGCAAGAGCACGGCGAACGCCTGTTGCACCTTGCGCTCGAGGCCCGATTTCTTGAGTTCGTCGAGCACGATAAAGTCCGCCTCGCGCAACGTTACCAGGCGGGGTTCGCTGACCGCACCCAGACAGCGCACGGCCAGGCCCGGGCCGGGGAATGGGTGCCGCCAGATGAGTTCCTCGGGCAGGCCGAGAGCCAGGCCCATGTTGCGGACTTCGTCCTTGAACAAGTCGCGTAAAGGCTCGATCAGCTCGAAACCCAGCTCCTTCGGCAAGCCGCCGACGTTGTGATGGGCCTTGATCGTCGCGGCCGGGCCGTCGGGGTTCGCCCCCGATTCGATGACGTCCGGGTAGACGGTGCCTTGAGCGAGGAACTTAGCGTTCGGAATCGACAGGGCCTCGTTGCGGAAGACCTCGATGAAGACGCGACCGATGATCTTCCGCTTGGTTTGCGGGTCGGTGACCCCGGCCAACGCCGACAAAAACCGTTCGCGGGCATCGACCACATGCAAATCGGTTTTGAAGTGGTGCGTGAACCGGTGCCTGACCTCGTCCGCCTCGCCTTTTCGCAGCAGGCCGTTGTCCACGAAGATGCACGAGAGCTGCGATCCGATCGCCCGGTACAAGAGGGCCGCGGTCACCGACGAATCGACTCCGCCGGAAAGGCCGCAAATCACGCGATCCGATCCGACGCGCGTGCGAATCGATTCGACTTCGCGGTCGATGAGCGAGCTCAGCTTCCACGTTCCGTTGCAGCCGCAAATTTGGCGGACGAAATTCCCCAGCAGCTCGCTGCCGTGCTCCGTGTGGGTGACTTCCGGGTGAAACTGCAGGCCGTAGATCGGCAACTTTCGGTGCCGAACGGCCGCGAAGGGGCAGGTATCGGTGGCTGCGAGCGATTCGAAACTATCGCTTAACTCGTCAACTTGGTCGCCGTGGTTCATCCAAACCGAGATCTGGTCCGGCAGGCGGTGAAAGAGTCCGTTGTGCTCTCGAATGCGGCACGTGGTTCGTCCGAACTCTCGCGACGTCCCTGCCTTCACCTGGCTGCCGAGAGCCCGGCAGGCCCAGTTCATGCCGTAGCAGATTCCCAGGACGGGAATCCCCAATTCAAAAATCTCGGGATCGGGTTCGGGAGCGCGGTCCTCATAAACGCTGGCCGGGCCGCCGGAAAGGATCAACCCGCGCGGATTCAGGTCGCGGATACGTGCGGCTGACAAGTCGTGCCGGACGAGTTGGCAGAAGACGTTTTGATCGCGGATCCGGCGGGCGATGAGTTGGGCCGTCTGCCCTCCGAAATCGAGCACCAGGACGCGCTCGTCCCCAGACGTATCGAGCAGACCGCGGTAAGAAGCGGAAAACTTATCGGCTGACACTTCGACGGGTTTCCCCAAGTTTGTTCCTAGTCCTACAAATCGGCGAGCCGGAGGCGGGCAGCCCCCGGCTCGTCGTTCCTATTCGTCTCGAGTCGAACTTTAGATCTGAACCGTAACCGTCTTCACCTCGGTATAGTTCTGCAGGCCGTATTCGCCCAGTTCGCGGCCGATGCCCGACTGCTTGAAGCCGCCGAACGGGGCCGCCGCGTCGAACACGTCGTAGCAGTTGATCCAAACGGTGCCAGCCCGCAGCCGCGCCGCAATCGCGTGGGCCTTGCTGACGTCTTTGGTCCAAACGGCTGCGGCCAGGCCGAACGTCGTGTTGTTGGCCCGGCGCACCACCTCGTCGATGTTCTTGAAGGGGATGATGCTCATTACCGGTCCAAAGATCTCCTCGCGGGAAATCTTCATCTCGTCCTTCACATCGTCGAAGATGGTGGGACTGATGAAATAGCCGCGATCGCCGACGCGCTTGCCGCCGCAGAGCATTTCGGCGCCTTCGCGCTTGCCCGCGTCGATGTAGCCCATGACCTTTCGGAACTGCTCGTCGGAGACTTGCGGTCCCTGCTCGGTCGCGGGATCGAACGGGTCGCCCACTTTGCGATTCTTGGTGAGCGACATGACCTTGTCGACGAACTTGTCGTGCACCGACTGCTCGACAAACAGCCGACTGCCCGCACAGCAGCACTGCCCCTGGTTGAAGAACAGGCCGAAGTGCGAGCCCTGAGCGGCCGCGTCGAGATCGGTGTCTGCGAAGACGATATTCGGGCTCTTGCCGCCCAGCTCGAGCGTCACCCGCTTGAGGTTGGACCGGGCGGAAGCCTCCATGATCATGTGGCCGACTTCGGTCGAGCCAGTGAAAGCCACCTTGTCGATCCCCATGTGCCGCGAGATCGCCTGGCCGGCGGTCGGGCCGTAGCCCGGCAGCAGGTTGACGACGCCCGGCGGAAAACCGGCTTCCTGGATCAACTCGCCGACGCGGAGCGCGGACAGCGGCGTCTGCTCGGCCGGCTTCATCACGACCGTGCAGCCGCAGGCAAGCGCCGGCCCGAGCTTCCACGCTTGCATCAACAGCGGGAAGTTCCAGGGAATGATCTGGCCCACGACGCCTACCGGCTCGTGCCGCGTGTAGCAGAAGTAGGGCCCGTTCACCGGAATCGTCTTGCCGTGAATTTTGTCGGCCCAGCCCGCGTAGTAGCGGTAGCAGGCGATCGTCAGCGGCAGGTCGGCATTGCGCGAGTCGTTGATCGGCTTGCCGTTGTCGAGCGTTTCGAGCGCGGCGAGCTCGTCGATGTTCTTTTCGAGCAGGTCGGCCAGCTTGTGCATCAGGCGGCCGCGCTCCGAAGCGCTCGTCTTCGACCAGGGACCGGTCTCGAACGCCGCGCGGGCTGCGTCGACGGCCTTATCGACGTCGGCCTTGTCGGCCTCGGCTACGTGGGCGATCACTTCGCCGGTGGACGGGTTCAGTCGTCTCAAAGGTCTTGCCGCTGGCGGCATTCACCCATTTGCCGTCGATCAGCAGCTTGGTCTGCCGCACTTTGGGATGCGCCGGATGCTTCTTGCCGTTGGTGTCCTTTTCTTTGGAACTGCCGTTCTTGGCATTTTTTGTACTGGCACGTTTTGTCGTTGCAGTCGCCATTCCCAGACTCCTTCACAACGTCCCCGCGCCTCGGGGACTTCACCCGTTGAATTTCGCCCGAAAAGATAATTTCGCCTCGCCTGTGGGAATGGTAACACCCAGATCGTTGGACGGCAAAGATTCGCGTTTTGACGGCTCAAAGACGGCCGTTTTGAGCACAGACGGGCCGAAAAAAGCAGCTCAAACTTGGATTACGATCCACTTCCCCCGCACGTACCAAACCGTGGCCATCAGGGCTCGAATTCCCAGGTCCGAGCACATTCCGACCCAGGCCCCGAACAGGCCGCCGTTGAGCAAAACGCCGCAAATGTAAGCCAGCGGAAGGCGAACGACAAAAATCCCCACAAGATTGATCCACAGGGGAAACCGCGTGTCCCGCGCGCTGCGCAGAGCGTGCACGTAAACCGTGCCGACGACGAGCGGGATCTGGAACAGCGCGAGCAGCTTGAATGCCGGGATCCCGATCGCAACGACTTGGGGATCCTTATGCATGAAGTGGTAGATCGGTTGCGCGGCCAGATAGAAGACAACCGTCATCGCACCGGCGAGCAAGCTGCATTGCAGCGCGCCGGCATGTCCGGCGCGTTTGGCTCGTCGCGGGTCGCCGGCGCCGAGCGCCTGGCCGACCATCGCCGCGGCGGCAAAACCCCAGGCATCCGCCGGCAGATAAGTGAGGGCTTCCACACGGATGCCGACAAAGTGCGCCGCCAACGAAACGTCGTCGGCCACGCCTCCATTGCCCCGCGCGACGACCATCAAAAACAAGAAGATGCCGACCCAAGTCAGTGCACCGTCGGCCGCGGCCGGAATCCCGGTTCGCATGATCCGTGCGACCATCTCGCCGCGGAGTCGCCACTCTCTGAGAACCAGTCGCAGTCGGCCGAAGCCGCGGGCAAAGCCAGCGACGATCAGCACCCCGCCGAAAATGCGGGCCGTCACCGTGCCCATCACGATCCCGTTCACTCCGAACTTGGGGATCGGGCCGAAGCCGTAGACGTAGGCGGTGGCGGCAATCACGTTGAGGATGCCAACCAGAGCGTAAATGAACATCGGCGTCCGCATGTCGCCCGACGCTCGGAGAATCGCCCCGCCGACAAACGTAAAGCTGAGGAACGAATAGCAGATGGAATCGACGCGCAGATAATAGATGGCGATCTCGCGCGACTCTCCCTGCATCCCGAGCAGCATGGTGAATAACGGGGCAGCCAGATACATCAGCGCGCTCACCGCCAGGCCCATCACCGAGGCCAGTGCCAACGCCCGGTTGGTCGTGCGGTTGGCGTCATCAAACTCGCCGGCGCCCCAATGTCGGGCGACGATGGCGGCCGCCCCGATCCCGACCAGCCGAAACAGCATTCCGCCCAGCCAGTCGACATAAGTCGCCAGGCCGACGGCGTCGGTGGCGGCGGCGCTAATTTCGCCGGAGAGCCACGTGTCGTAGAAGCCGACGAAGAAGGTCAGCAGCTGTTCGAGCAGGGCGGGCAGGGCCAGCGCGAACATCGTCGCGTGGACGCCTCCCGCCACAATGCCGCCGGCCGCTAGCGCCGGGCGCAGCCGGCGGGACGGACGCGGCAGCTTCCGAGGCTGAGTCAGACATCGTCCGTCGGCTGTCCTCTGCGTGAAATCGCTCGGCCTGAGCCTCGCATTGCCGGAATGGCTCGGCGGGAGCCTCTCGCTATCGAAGTGGCTCGGCAGATGCCTCACGCTGCCGAAATTCCGTCAGGCGAGCAGTCCGTCGCCGCGCAGCAGGTCGATCGCGTGGGTAAACGCCCCTACCGTTCGCTCCAAGTCGTCGGAGTTATGCGCCGAAGAGGTCGAGCCGCTCCAGCCCATCCAATCGACGCAGCCCAAGAGCAGTGCGCAGCGGACGGAATGCGACAGTGTCGCATCGAATTTGCGGTCGAGCCGGCGATAGTCGTTCCCGTAGGGGACGAAGTCGTCGCCGGTGGGACGCGGACCCTCGTACTCGGGCAAAATCTTCACCGCCGAGTACCGCCCGTACGAAACCCAGTTGACGCCTTTGCGCTCGAACAGTTCGTTGAGACCTTGCCGCAACGCGCACCCTGCCTCGTTCGCAGCGCGGCACGGATCGGCAGACGACGCGACGATCGACAGGGCCGCGCAGCCCGCCGCCGCCGAGAGCGGGTTGCCGTTGTATGTGCCCGGATGCTTCATCTTCTGGCCGTAGCGGTTGTTGAAGGCGAGTACCTGCATCACGTCGGCACTCCCGGCGAGACAGCCGCCTGGTAGCCCGCCGGCGAGCACCTTGGCGAACGTGCTCAAGTCGGGTTCGATCCCGCAAATCGACTGAAATCCACCCGGAGCGACGCGAAAGCCGGTGATCACTTCGTCGTGGATCAAAAGCACGCCCTTGTCGCGCGTCAACCGGCGGAGTTGCCGCAGGAATTCGGGATCGGCGGGGACGGACCCCCAGTGTGCGCCGTTGCCTTCGTGAATCACGCAGGCCGGCTCGTGGTCCTCGATCGCCTGGGCGACGGCGGCCAGATCGTTGGGCGGCACCAGCACTAGGTCGCCCACCACACCGTCAGTCACGCCCGGCGTCGGATAGTCGGGGTTGTCATGCGGCGGCTCAGCAGCCGGCAACAACGCGTCGTGCCAGCCATGAAAGTGCCCCATGAATTTCACGACTTTGGTCCGCCCGGTGGCAATTCGCGCCACGCGCAGCGCCATCAACGTCGCTTCGGTGCCGCTGTTCGTGAAGCGAATCTGCTCGGCGGTGGGGACCAGCCGCTGAATCCATTCACCCCATTCCAGTTCCAGCTCATGACACGCGCCCGGATGAGTGGCGAGCCCAACTTGCCGCCGCACCGCCTCGACGACCGCGGGATGGCTGTGCCCCAATAGCAGCGCACCATGTCCCATCCAGTAGTCGACGAATTCGTTGCCGTCGACGTCCCATTTCCGCGCCCCGGCTGCCCGATCGACGTAGATTGGAAACGGCTCGAGATACCGCGCGTCGTGCGTCACCCCGCTCGGGAAGAGCTTTAAGGCTCGTTCGTACAGCCGCTGCGAACCGCCGAACTTCGCGAGGTATGCCGACTGAATGCGACTCAACGTGGCTTGCGACACGGATTCTCCTTTTGTGGACGGAGACGCTGGCCCGAACGCCGCCCCCCCGTCAAAGGCATTCTCTAAACCCCGCGATCGGCAAGCAACAACGGCGGAAAACTTTCCAGGTTGTTTATGAGCGCGTAGAAACTCGGTCTCGGCGGAGCGACTTCGGCGTGGTAGGGTCAAGAAAGGCCGCGCTTTCCGCGGGGCGAACGCTCGGCGAACGCCTGGATCGCGCGGGGCTCACCTCGGCCGGGGGCCGCTGGCTTAGTAGTGCCCCGGACGGGACACGAACTGGGACGGGACTCGAACCGCGGGCGGGACATGAAACCATTTGACGGGACGGCATTAGTTCGCGCGCGGCAAGCTCCTGCCCACTTTCCGTTTGCGAAGAAACCTGAATCGGGACGGGAGG
>CAWCZR010000011.1:0-168466 GCA_963800135.1 uncultured Planctomycetaceae bacterium
GCCGGCGACCGAGCCGAGGGTGGCGGGGGTCGAGCCCCCCCTTGTGAGGCCCTAGTTGGGGGTGGCACGGTGGACGATGGGTGGCGGGGGCGGCTCCGCGCAGCGGAAGCCCCCGGCTCTTCAATCCGGACATTCCCGGACCTTCCGCGCCGCGGAGCGTCCTGGCCACCCCGCCGGCTGTGGCTCAGATCAATCCCGTCCCGTGTCCCGCCCCGCGGGACTGGGGTCTAGCTGCCAGGCACTGGGGGCGGCGAGAGCGCCGACCCCAGCCACCCGTCCCAATTCAATCCCGTCCCGAGTTGTCCCTTCCCGAGTCGTCCCCACCTGGGGTCGCCTCCCACCGTCCCCACTGTTCGTGTCCCGTCCCGATTCAATCCCGTCCCAACCTCTCCATGCCGGCCGGTCCGATCCCGGCTCGTGCCCCCGCCACCCGGCCCGCCGAATCTCGGTCCCGGCCGCAATTCAATCCCGTCCCAATTTGTCCCAGCTCGCCTGATCAGTGAAAAACCGCCGACGAAGATCAATAAGTCAAGCAGCGGTCAGGGGTTCTGATCTTCCTTGGTGCCTTGGTGACTTCGTGGCGAACAAAATCTGTCCTTCGCGGCCTCGGAATGAGTCCCAGCGAATCAATCCCGTCCCAGTGTTCGAGTCCCGTCCCAGTGTTCGAGTCCCGTCCCAGTGTTCGAGTCCCGTCCCAAGGTCCCAATCCCGTGCGTCCAACTGCCGGGGATCCTTTTCCTCCTTATGTGAAAACGGATCCCCACCACCAGCAGAATCCCTTTTTCATCCGCGGCGGGGGACCCCTCGTCCCTGACGCGGCTCCCAGACCGTTGGCCCTATTGTCTCGGTAACTTCCTTTCCCGGACTGTGCCGGATCAGGCCTCTGCGCGCACTCATCCGCTCGCGCGGAGCCGCTACTTCCATTCAGCCACAGAAACTCGATTCGTCCAAGATCAGTTTTCGCGGAATTCCGAGTCGCTCGGCCACTTCGCCGCGATGAAAATCGCGATTGAGCCAATGCTTCCGATCGGGTATCAACCGTCTCCCCTCCGCGGCCGCTTCCCGCGCCGCACCGATCAATTCCTGCTCCCTTACTGTCCGTTTGAGATTCCGCATGTTGCCGCCCGACAGGATCACTCCCTGCGCCGCCGCGCGGCCCCGAAGAGCTCACGCGGCGTGACTTTTTTCATGCCGCCGGTTTGACGGCTACGTCGTTGGCGGTCGGATCGCTGGCGGGTGTCGCCGCAGCCGCGCCCGCCGAGGTGAATCTGCCGCTGATCATCGATTGTCACGCCCACGTCTACGGCAGCGACGACATCGCATATCCGACGATCGCTAGTCCCTATCGACCGCCCGTCGGCAAAGGGACGCCCGCCCATCTGCGGGCGCAGCTCGCCGCGGCCGGCGTGTCGTTTGCCACGGCCGTGCAGGTGAGCACGTTTTACGGTTGGGACAATCGGTTCTTGGCCGACACCGCCCGCGCGAACGCGGATATTCTGGTCGGCGTCTGCACACTCAACCCCGACGACTCAGAAAGCCCCGACTTGCTCGAGCGATTGGTCCGCGGATCCAATGTCCGTGGCTTGCGGAGTATTCCCGGAGCCAGCGGACGCTATCTCGACGACGGCGTCGAGCGGCTGTGGGCAACGGCCGATCGGCTGGCCATCCCCGTCAACTTGAACACGAGTCGACAGAAGCGGGCCGAGATCGAGGCCCTGGCCCGGCGGCATCCCGGCCTGAAGGTCGTGCTCGATCACTGTTTGTATTTGTCGGCTGCCGCGGACGGACAAACGGTGCTGGGCGACCTGCTGCAGCTATCTCGGTTGCCGAATCTGTACGCCAAGCTTTCCTGCGTCGTCACGGGCAGCGCGGAGAGTTTTCCCTTTCGCGACATGCACGCGCCGCTGCGGCGGGTGATTGCCGCCTTCGGCCCCGATCGCTGCGTGTGGGGCAGCGACTTCCCCTGCGAGTTGTGGTGCCCCAAGGCGACGTACGTCGAGCATCTGCGCGTCTTCACGCATGAGCTGGGACTCGACGCCAAAACGCAGCGGTGGATTCTCGGCGAGACCGCGCGGCGCTTGTATTTTTGAGCGTTACGCCGTATCTCCGACGGTGTCGTGATGCTGGCTGCGTCGTGGTGCGAACGCGCTCTGCCTGCCGGCCGCGTCACTCGCATCCAGCCCGCACTTTTTCGAGGTCTCGCCATGCCCCATCGTGTTCGCGCTTTCACGTGTTTTGTTCCGACGGCAGCCGCGATGACGGCTAGCCTCCTGCTCGCGTCCTTCGCGCCGGCGGCCGAGCCGGCCGGAGACATCGTCCAAGAACACAACATTGTCTACGGCAAAGGCGGTTCGGAAGACTTGCTCCTCGACCTGGCCCGGCCAGCGCAGACGTCGGGGCTTGTGCCGGGAATCGTGTACGTGCATGGTGGCGGCTGGCGCGGGGGCTCGCGCAACTCGTATCGCAACGAAGTTCAAGAAGCGGCCCGCCGCGGCTACGTCGCGGTGACGGTCGACTACCGCCTCACTCAGCCCGACGCAGAGGGCAAGGCGAAATACCCGTTTCCCACACAGCTCGAAGACGTGAAATGCGCCGTCCGCTGGCTGCGGGCCAACGCCGAAAAGTATCACGTCGATCCCAAGCGGATCGGGGCGACGGGCGAATCGGCGGGCGGGCATCTGGTGCTGTTGCTGGCCGTCACCGGCGACAACAAGCAGTTCGAGGGGACCGGCGGCAACCCCGACGTTTCCAGCCAGGTGCAGACGGTCGTCAACTGGTTCGGCCCGACCGACCTCGCGCGGATGTACGGCTACAACAAAATGGTCGACCCGCTGCTCTCGGCCCTCGTCGGCGGCACCCCGCAGGAGCACCCCGAGCAATACAAGGCGGCCAGCCCCCTCACCTACGTCACGAAGGACGCCTGCCCCGTTCTCACGCTGCATGGTACTGCGGACAAGCTCGTCCCCGTCGACCAGGCGAGCGAGTTCGATGCGGCCATGAAGAAAGCCGGCGCCACCAGCGTGGTGATGATCATGCAGGGAATCGGCCACGGATTCGGCGGCAAAGTCCGCCACCAGGCCAACGACGACACGTTCGCGTTCTTCGAACAACACCTGAAGCAGGGGAAGTAGGACGCGAGCAGCGCCCAACGTGAGCTTACTCCTCGGTCCCAAGGTCCCGAGGATTTTTCATGAATTGACGTAAGTTCGTGTCGAGGCCCGCTTGATTGCGTTGAGAATCAGCTTCGCCTGCACCCAACGGTGAACTCTTCGGTGAGTGCGGACCCAAGGTGGCAGGTGCGTGAGTCCACCTCCCCAATTGGTCAGATTCGCGAGGGATCGTTCGATGGTGTTCCGGAGCAGCATCAGGTCTCTCGCGAATCGCGGGTTCGGATTGTCAAACAGTTCGGCGGCCCGTCTGCGTCCGAGGCTCGCGGCGACAAACCCGTCAATTCCCTGGATTAGGTGCAGTTTATAACCCCGGGCGTTGCAGCGCTGGGCACGACCAAACCCCGCCTGACGATCGCCGCTTGCGCCGCTCACCAGCAGAGGTTTTCCGTCGATGACCCAAACGAGCGGCTTGTTGTCGGAAGGCTCGAAGACTGTCTGCTCCAAAACCGTGATTAAGCCCTGAACCTCCGGGTCGCGAAGTCTTCGACTCATCGTGCTGGACGATGGAAGCCTTCGTCGCCTTTCGTGGATCGGCCAATTCGTTTTCAAGGTCGCCCAGAAGACCGGACGGTCGTGCACAACCGCCCAAAACCAGACACGCACGATGTCCTCGACGCTGAATTTCTCCCTCGCGCAACGCGCCTGTGAATCTCCCTCAGCGATCGTACAATTCCCTCCAGAGTTGGTCTTCCATGACCGCCCTCTTGCTTGTGTGGAAACAACAAAGGGCATCATCGAGGCCAACTCTCTTTTGCGCAAGGCCTAACGTCGTTTCATGCAAAATCCTCGGGAGCTTGGGACCAAGGAAAGGAAAAAGGGAAACTACCGAATTGAGCCCGTTCCCGGTGCAGTCACGTCGCGCAGCTGTGACGTTTTCACGTCGAACAGGTACAGCGAACGGTTGGGGAACGCCGCTCGGACTTTGGTGAGATCGGTGTCGGGGCGGAAGCGGCCGCGCAGGATGGGGGCGCTGAGGTCGGGGTCGTTGTAGACGTAGTCGATGCTGCGGTCGGCAGGGTCGCCTTTGATCAGCAGCAGGGCTGGCTTGTGCAGGCGCGGCTGCATCGCCTGGTCGAAGGCTTCGTACTTGAGCCGGGAAAAGGCGACTTCTTCGACGCCCCCGTCGATTCGCGAGAAGGACCAGAATGGGTCGAACGCCACCCAGTTGGTGAGCACGGCCGACGCGACCAGCACGCCCCACCAGGCCGGCATCACGAAACAGCCGGTTGTCCGCCAGTGGGCGAAGAGTTCACGCGTCGTGAGCGCGAACAGCAAGAGCAAGAGTGGGGCTGTCTCGAAGACGTAGTGCCAGCCCATGATGCCGACGAACCAGTACGGCACATGCACGGCGTGTAGCGACAGGACCGAGGCGGCCACAAGTTTCCAGCGCAGTTCGGCCGTCCAGCAGACCGCGATCAAAAAGATCACGGCGGCCAGCGCGATCGGCACGACGCCCAGCGTCCAGCGAGCGCTGGCCTCCAGCCGCTCGACTTCGTTGGCGAGGGCCAGTTGCGGGCCGAGGTTCTTCGCCCAACGGTCATAGTTGTCGATCACCCGCGGCCCGACGTGCGTTTGGCCCCGGACCACGTTGTTGAACCCGTAAACGTGGCGTGGCGTGTACGTGTCGGTGTAAAGCTGATAGGGAGACAAGAAACCGTTACCGGTGATCGCCCGGTTGTAGACAAACAGCAGGGCGAACCCGGCGACCAGCGGCCCCGCCAGCCAGATTGTGCTGCGGAGCAAGCAACGGCGGTCGTCGGTCATGGATTGACGCAGGCCGCCGACGAGTCGCGCCAGCAACCAGATGCCGAAGGGAAGCCCAAAACCGGCGGCCGTCATCGGCCGGCAGAGCATAGCGAGGCTCAAGCCGCAGCCCGCCCAAAAGGCAGTCACAGCGCCGCCGGTCCGCATGAATCGCAGGAAGGCGAGCAAAAACAGCATCAGCGCGGCCACGGTCGGCGCGTGGGACAAGAGCAAATTGTCGAAGAGCGCGATGCCCGGCGAGGCGGCGGTCAGCAACCCGGCGAAGAGCCCAATCCGGTTACCCGCCAATTCGCGACCGGCCCAGAAGGTGAAGAAAGCCGCCAACGCGCCCCCCAGCCACTGCGCCCAGTACGGGTGTCCCATTTCGAGAAACGGAGCAATCCAGGCCCCGACGCCTGGGAAATAACGGCTGGCGAAGCGTCCTTCGTTGACGACGTGCATTTGGTCGAACAGCTCAGGTGTTCGCGCGTGGCTGGGGTACGAGAGCCGACCGGCCAAGAGCGTTTTGGCCTGCAGCAGATAACTGAACTCGTCGTGGTAGGCAGGGGGCAAGTCGCCAAAGCGCGACCGCAGCGCCTCCCCACCCACCGGGCGCGAAGCCACCCACGCGCTCGCGCCGAGCGACGTAACAAAGCAGGCGAGCCCCATCACCCAAGCGACCCAATCGGTTCCCGAGGCCGCTTCGGTCGGAGTCGAGGTTGCGCTCGTACCTGGTCGCTTTCGCACCATCCAGCACAGGGGCGCGATCACCAGCAACAGGAACGGCAGCGTGGTGTCGAGATGGAACTCGAAGAGCCAGGCGACGACACCGGCCCGATCGAGCCGGGCGATCCGCCAGCGTTCGAGCTCAGTCGGAACGGTCAGTGCCAGTCCGAGCGCGAAGGCAGCCAGCTGCGCAGCGACGAAGAGCCACCCGCGGCGACGCGCGGTCGGGGAGAGCTGCACTTGAGTTTCCGGCACCCCGAAGCCTGCTAAAATTGAGGGCGTGAAGTCGGCGAGCGGCGGGTGTCAGCCCGCCGGTTCTTTTTTCGCGTCGACAGCTCGATTGTGGCAATCCCTATCTTCGCCGGACTGAGAGCGCGTGGCCAGGGTCGCGTTGATCACCGGAATCGCCGGGCAAGACGGGTATTATCTGGCGGAGCTGCTGCGCCCAAAGGGTTACGAGATCTACGGGGTCGATCGGCCGGGCAAGCGGCCGGAGCCGGGCCTCTGCACGCGGGCTTTCGAGCTCGATCTGGCGCGGCAGCCGGTCGACGACCTGCTCGACGAGCTGCAGCCCGACGAAGTCTACAACCTGGCCGGACTAAGCCAGGTGGCCGCGTCGTTCGACGATCCGGTCGAGTTTGCGCTGGCCAATGGCATCGGGGCGATCCGGCTGCTCGAAGCGGTGCGTCGGCATCGCGACCGGCTCGGCCGTGAGCCCCGGTTCTACCAGGCTTCGACCAGCGAAATGTTCGGCACGGCAGGGGACACGCCGCACAACGAACTGACCCCCTTTCATCCCCGCAGTCCGTACGGCTGTTCGAAGGTGTTGGCCCATTTGCAGACGATCAATTTTCGCGAGGCGTTCGGCCTGTTCGCCTGCTGCGGCATCCTGTTCAATCACGAATCGCCACGCCGGCCCGAGCATTTCGTCACGCGGAAGATCACGGCGACCGCGGCCCGTATCAAATTGGGACGAGAAGATCGCCTGGTGCTGGGCAACGTCGACGTCCTTCGCGACTGGGGCTTTGCCGGCGACTATGTTGAGGCGATGTGGCTGATGCTGCAGCAGGACCGGCCCGACGACTTCGTGATCGCCACGGGTGAAACGCACTCGGTCCGCGAGTTCGGCGAAGAGGTGTTTCGCCATCTGGGTCTCGACTGGAGCCGCCCACGTGACAACGGCGGCCGCGTTTCTCCGGCCGACCGACATCGCCTGCGTTCGCGGCGACGCGTCGAAGGCGCGGCGTTTGCTCGGCTGGCAGCCTCGCGTGACCTTCAGCGAACTGGCGCGAATGATGGCCGACCACGACCTCGAGCGGGCCCGCGGAGAAACCGACCGAGCATGAACTCGACCAGCATGAATTCAACCGGCCTGGATTCGACCGGTGTCAGTTCGACCAGCGAGGGCCCGCCGCCGCGTCGCCGCAGCCGCTGGACCGACGTCTTGTTGACGACCTGCGGCCTGTTCGTGATGACCGTGTTCCTGATGCTGACGACCGCCCTGAATCCCAACGTGGGCCTGCTGGGCCGGTTCTTCGACCGGCACGGCATGCTGATGTTGGGCATCGAAGTTGGCGCCATCCTGGTCGCCGCCATAATTGTGTTGTTTGTCGAGCGGCGGGAATCGCGGCGACGCCTGATGGAACAAGAAGCCGTACTCTTGGCGTCGGCACGAGCCGCGGCCAGGGAGCATTCCGTGGCTTTGGCCGGTGAAGGACCTCCTTCGGGGCCCGCTTCCGATCACGTCTCAGACCCGTATCCGACGCCTCCATTCGAACAATCCTGATCCCTCTCCTGTTGCACTTCGGGAAGACGCCCGATGGCCACCTCGGTCAAAGCCGAAATCGAAAAACTGCGCGACGAATTGCGGCGACACAACCGGCTTTATTTCGTTGAGGCCAAGCCGGAGATCACCGACCTCGAGTACGACCGGCTGATGGCCCGCCTGGTGAAGCTCGAGGCGGAGCATCCTGAATTCGATGCGCCGGACAGTCCCTCGAAACAGGTCGGCGGCACGCCGGTTGAGGGCTTTGAGACTGTCGAGCACAAGGTGCCGATGCTCTCAATCGACAATGTCTACGAAGAGCCGGCGCTCGACGAGTTCAACGCGCGAATTCGCAAACTCGTCAACGGCGAGCCGATCGAGTACGCGGTCGAGTACAAGATCGACGGAGTGGCGATAGCCGTCACCTACGAAAACGGCGTGCTCTCGCAGGCGGTGACAAGGGGTGACGGCACTCGCGGCGACGAGATTACCAACAACGCCCGCACGATTCGCGGCCTGCCCCTGCGGCTGCGGACCAAGAAGCCGCCGGCCGTGCTGGAGGTCCGCGGCGAAGCGTACATCTCTAACAGCGACTTCGCCAGGCTCGTGGCCGAGCGGACCGGCAAGGGGCATGAAGCATTCGCGAACCCGCGGAACACGGCGGCCGGCGGCCTCAAGCTGCTCGATCCCAAGTTGGCGGCCGAGCGCAAGCTGCGATTCTTCGCGCACGGAACGGGCGTCGTCGAGGGGGTCGAATTCAAGAACCCACCGCGAATTCCTGGTATCGATCCGCGACTGGGACATTCCCCCCACCCCCAACGTGCAGTTTTGCGCGGGGATCGAAAAGGCCCGCGAGGCGGCCAACGAAATGGCCAAAGAGGTCCACACGCTCGACTTCGAGGTCGACGGCATCGTCCTCAAGGTGAACGACTTCGCCCAGCGGGCCCGCATGGGCCGCACCAGCAAGGCGCCGCGCTGGCTGGTCGCCTACAAGTGGGAGAAGTACGAAGCGACCACGCTGGTCGAGGATATCGACGTACACGTGGGCAAAACGGGCACGCTGACGCCGTTCGCCGTCTTCAAGCCCGTGCTCATCGCCGGCAGCACGATCACGCTGTCAAGCCTGCATAACGCCGACGAGATCAAGCGGCTGGACATCATGAAGGGAGACTGGGTCGTCGTCGAGAAGGCGGGCAAGGTGATCCCGCACGTCGTCCGCGTCGAGCTGCATCGTCGCGACGGCACGCAGAGGCCGTTCCACTTTCCCAAGCACTGCCCCGAGTGCAAAACGCCCGTCGTGCGCGATGAAGACGGCGTCTACATCCGCTGTCCAAACCCCGATTGCCCGGGCCGCCTCCGCGAGACGCTGCACAACTACGCGTCGCGCGGCGCGATGGATATCGAAGGGTTGGGCGACAAGCTGGTGCAGCAGTTGACGACGACCGGGCTCGTCCGCGGCATTCCCGACTTGTACCGCCTCAAGGATCGCCGCGACGAGCTCTTGGAGCTGGAGCGGATGGGCGAAAAATCGGTCGACAACCTGCTCGAGGGGATCGAAAAGTCGCGGAAGCAACCGTTGTGGCGGCTCTTGGTCGGGCTCAACGTCCGCCACGTCGGCAGCCGCAACGCCCAGGTTCTGGCCGAGCATTTCGGCCTGCTCGACGAGATCATGGAGCAGTCGGAGGAGGCGCTCTCCGAGGTGCCGGACATCGGGCCGGTGATCGCCCAGTCGGTCCACTCGTTTTTCAGCTCGTCGATCGGCAAAGAGATCGTGAAGGAGCTGCGGGAGCTGGGGCTCAATTTCGGCCACCCCGTTGACCCCTCGACTCGCGCGAAGAAAGAGGGCCCGCTGACGGGCAAAACGCTGGTCGTCACTGGGACGCTGGCCCGCTACACGCGGGACGAAATCACCCATCTCATCAAGCAGCACGGCGGCAAGGTGGCCGGGAGCGTCTCGAAGAAGACCGACTACCTGGTCGCCGGGGAAGACGCGGGGACCAAGCTGGAGAAGGCACAGAAGCTTAAGGTCCCGGTGATCACCGAAGACGAGTTCCTAAAGCTAATCGGCCAATAGCTTTCTGCCGCAAGTGGGGCCATCACTGCGCACGGCCCGGAGCGCGGATCCGCTCGCCGCGCGAGTAAATTTCGGTGGTGCGAATCTTTTACCCCGGCGCGGAACCTTGCGGCGGCAGTGGGGTTTGATTACTGGCTCGGTTTCTTTGGACATTCACTTGAGGTGCTAGTAAGATAGCACGTGCTGAGCAGTTAGCACGTGGCCGCTGGGCGGCGGCAACGTGCGGGGCGATTGGCGCCAAAGAGCTTTCGGCCACATCCGACTCGCGGGCACGTTCGGTTTGTCGGCCCCAGTGATTTGTCGGTCTCAGTCATAAAGAGTCGGGACGTGGTCGATTCGCACCACTTGGGGCGGCGCGAGCGGCAAATTGTCGAGGCGGTTTATCGACTGGGCGAAGCGTCGGTCGCCGACGTGCGGCGAGCGCTGCCCGATCCGCCAAGCTATTCGGCCGTCCGCGCGACGCTCGGTCTCTTGGCGGCCAAAAACCTCGTTTCGCATCGCAACGAGGGGAAACGCTACCTCTACCGGGCGGTGACCCCCAAAACGACGGTGCGGCGGTCTGCCCTGCGGGAGCTGGTGGAGAATTTTTTCAGCGGCCGGCCGGCCGACGCGGTCGCCGCCTTGCTCGACGGCAACGCGGGCCAACTCGAGCCTGACGACTTGGATCGCATCAAGAGGCGGATCGAGAGCGCGGAGGGGACGACATGATCCGAGAGGCTTTCTTTTCCACGACCCCCGATTTGCCCGTGTGGCTGTTGCGACTGGTGTTCAGCGTCACGCTGGTCTGCCTGGCGGCCGCCGTGATCACCGTGTTGCTGCGACGCAAATCGGCCGCCTTGCGACACCGCGTCTGGGCGCTCAGCGTGGCGGCGTCGCTGGCGATGCCCGCCATGCTGCTTTGGTCTCCCGAAGTGCGGCTGGGCTGGATGAACGTGGCCGCTCCCCGCGATCTGATCGCCCCCGAATCCCTCAAGCTAGCCGACCTGTCGCCGTCGTCCGCTGGCCCGCGGATCGAATTCGACCCGCGCGTGTTCGAGGGCAGGAGTCCGACTCGAATGAGCCGCTCGTGCCGGCCCCGGCCCGGTCCCGCGACTCGCTGCCGCGTCAAATGCCGGCAACGGCCCCGCCGGCCATCGGCAATAGCGCCGCCTCGAACTCGACGCCCGCTTTGTCCAAGCCGACCGTCGTGACGGCAACCGTCCCACAAACGCCCCTCTTGTCGCGGATCGACGCGAACACGTTTTGGTTCTTCGTGCTGATCGTGCCGGCCGCCTGGGGGATCTGGAAGTCGGCCCGTGCCATGGCGCAGCTCGCAAGATCGTCAGCCTGGCCCAGGTGATCGAAGACCCCGCGGCCAACGCGCTGGCGGCCGACGTTTGCCGTCGTCTGGGTTGGCGCCGTCCGATCGAGCTGCGGCAAACCCGGTTGACGCCGGTGCCCTTGTGCGTTGGCTGGCAGCGTCCCTGCGTGCTCTTGCCGATGCACTGGCGGAGTTGGGGCGACTTGCCGTTGCGGGCCGTCCTGGCGCACGAGGTTTCCCACGTCGTCCGCGGCGACGTGGCGTGGCAGTTTGCCGCCCGCATCGCCTGCGCGCTCTATTGGTTCCATCCGCTGGTGTGGTTGGCGGCCCGCAAGATGCGCGTCGAGCGCGAGGCCGCCTGCGACGACCGCGTGCTGGGCCTCGTCGATCAGCCGGTCGATTATGCGAGCGTTCTCCTGCGGTTCGCCCGCGAAATGGTGGCCCGCTCCGTCCCGACCGAGGCCATCGCGATGGCCAGCCTGTCGGGGCTGGAAGGGCGTGTCCGTGCGATCCTAGATAAGAGCCGTCCGCGCTCGCCCGTCGGCGTGTTCGTGGGCCGGCTTTCGGCGGTCGCCGCCATCCTGATCTGCGCCGCGGCCGCGTCACTCAGCCCACTGTCGCACGAGCTCACCACGGTGGCCGCCGCCGACGAAGGACTGGGAGGCAAGACGCTGGCCGACGCGGGCCGCGGCGCGTTCGCTCCGGAATGGGCGCGCACCGAGGAAGCCGGGTCGTTCGATCAGTCGCCGGTCGGCGGTCGTTTGCAGAGCGGCGAGATCGTCGGAGATGTCGTGCTCAAGTCCGATGGGAAGGGGTTGGCCCGCGCCCGCATCCTCGGCATCCCTGAGAATCCGAAGGCCTCCTATGTGACGGCCGTTGCGGACGAACGGGGACATTTCCATGTGCCGCGGGTCCGCTCGGCCATGTTGTTGCTCGCGCAGAACGGCGATCGCACGCTCTCCGGACTGGCGCGGATCGAGCCCGACGAGCCCAGCGTGGTGATTTCGGTTCAGTCGCCGGTCAACGTCCGCGGCCGCCTTTTGAATTGGAAAGGCGAACCGCTCGGCCCGTGGCCGCTGGAATACTGCCTAGTGGTCGACGGCGCCTTCCTCGAGGAATATCACATGTCGCAGACGGCCGACGTCAAGCGGCTGCTGGGGGGCTTTACCATGACGGCCGCCAACGGCGAGTTCATGCTGCCCGGCCTGGCTCCCGGAATGACGTATCGCGTTTCGTGCTGCCCGGGCACGCAGGTCAACGGCGCCACACAGCCCTTCATTACCATCACGAAGTTCACGTCCAAGCCGACGGGCGTCACCCAACTGGGCGATGTGAAGCGTCCGCGGACGCCCACTTTGGAAGACGTTTTCCTCAAGGTTGACAGCCCCGCGGAGCAAGTCGCCAAAGTGCTCGAGTCGGCGACCGAGAGCGCCCGCATGCGCGATCAGCGAGTGCTGCTCCTCGCCGGCGCAAAAGAACGCGATCGTCCGCGCCATCCGCGCGACGTTGGCCGTTTCGTCTCCGACCAACTGGTCCCCCACCGGCAGCAACGAACCGAGTGCTCCCAGCTGGGCTGCCAACAACGTGCTCCAGGCCCCGCTTTCCAATTACTCGGTGTTCGGACTCGAGGTCGCCAAGCCCGGGGCGCCGCCGCGTTTCTCGGCCAGCACAAAGTGGCTTTGCCCGAGGGCGACGACGTGACGTTGGCCGCCCTGGATCTCGACGGCAACGTCGTCGGGCAGATCAGCGGGCGAAAGCTGCTGTCGGATCATAAGCCGAACGTCAAACGGCTGATTTCCTGGCTGCACGGCAATGCCCCGAAAATGGTCGACGCCGAAAAGCTCCTGGCCGAGGCGCTCGAGGAGGCCAAAGCGGAGGACAAGCGAATCTTCCTCCGCGAGGACGCGCCCCAGGACGGCGTCTACGGTGCCCGGCTCAACCGCTACGCCGCGCAGTTCAAGGATCTGTTGGAAAAGGACTACGTCTGTCTGAAGATCGACGCCCGCTGTCCCAATGCCGACGCGGTCATCACTCGCATCCGCGACTACGACATGTACCGCGACTACAGCGGGGGCAACTTCTCGCTCCCCTGGATGGTCATCCTCGACAAGACGGGCAAGCCGCTCGTCAGCGGAACGAGCCCGCGGGGCAACATCGGCATTCCCGACACGGCCCAGGAGACGTCCTACTTCGCCTGGATGCTCCGCGCCACGGCCCAGCGGTTAAGCGACGCGGAGATCACCGTGCTGGTCTCGGGGATGAACAAGGTCAAGCAGCTCAGCCATTGACCGCGGGGAAGAGTGCCCGCACGCCAGCGATTTCCCATCTGCGATGGACGGGTCAGTGGACGAACGCGAATTCGTTCGCGTTGAGAAACGCCCAGAAGATGTCCTGCAGGGCCCGGGCTTCGGCAAGCTGGCGGGCCTTTTCGGTTTCGGCCTCGCTGACTTCCGCCTTGAGCTGCTCGAGCGCCGCGTTGAGTTCGGCCGGTCGCGGATCGCGCGACAGGGCGGAACGACACAGCCGGCGAATCTTGGTCGAGTCGCTCACGCGGGCTCGCACCACGTCGCCCAACAGCGTCCCCGGTTCGACCGCGAGCGCCGAACGGACGATCGAATCGTTCATCATCACCAGGGCCTGCGAGATCGAGCCGGCGGGTACGGTCGCTTCGTCGTTCTCGTCGGTGCCGTAGCTCATCACGAACTGCCGCACCCAGTCCTGCCGGCGGCGCCCCGGGTCGTTCCAGTCGGTGCGGCCCGAGGCCTTGGCGCGTGTTGCCCAGAGCAGCGAGTCGTACAGCTCTTCGGCCGTCATCGCCTTGAGGTACACGCGGCTGAAGCCGGCCGGCGCGCCGTTGGCCGGATCGTCGGAGCGATTCTCCGGACGCAGCACACTCGTGCGCTGGTACGCGTCGGTCGAGACGATCCAGCGGCACAGTTGCCTGAGGTCGTAGCCCGAGGCGATGAACTCGTCGGCCAGGCGCTCGAGCACCTCGGGGTTTGAGGGGGGGTTGTGCGGACCCATGTCGTCGACCGGCCGCGTGAAGCCGTAGCCGAAGAAGTGTTGCCAGGTGCGGTTGACGAAGGCGAGCGCCACTTGGCGGTCGTCCTCTTTGGCGATCAGGCGGGCCAGCTCGCGACGGCGGTTGACCGACGGGCCGGGATCGATCTTGTGTCCGGCATAAATTGGATAGGCCACGCGCATCTCGCCGCGGCGCGTTTCGTAATAGACCGGGCCGCCCACCTTCCGCGAAACCAGCTCGGGCACGGCCGACATGCCGGCGGACCCGTCGGCCGTCGCGGACCCCATCGCCGATCCGGGAACCGAGGTCATCTCGGTCTGCTGGAAAAAGCTTTTCAGCTCCCAGAAGCGGTTCTGCTTTTCGCTTTGAAACGGATGGTCGTGGCACTGCGTGCACTGCACCTGAATGCCCAACAGCAGCCGGGCCGTCATGGCGGTGGCGGGCACGGCGTCGTTGTTGAGGTGGGCGAGCAGGAAGTTGGTGGCCGGGTTATGCTCGGGCGTCCCCTCGGCCGACACCAGCTCGTAAACGACTTCGTTCCAGGGAGTGTTGGCGGCAAAGCTGTCGCGAAGGAATTTTTCCAGCATGTCGCGGCTCACGCCCGGAGCGCGGGGCTGCCGGCCGACCAGCAGGTTGGCCCAAATCGTGGCCCAGTTGCGGGCGAAATCGGGCTGCTTGAGCAACTGGCCGACGATGTCCGACCGCTTCGCCGCGCCGTCGAGGAACTCGTCGACCGCCGCTTCCGGTGGGATGTGACCGGACAAATCGAGATACACACGGCGGAGCCACTCGGCATCGCCGGCGGGCGGCGAAGGCTTGATGCCTGCCGTCTTCCAGCCCTTTTTCAGTCGCAAGTCGATAAAGGCGACGACATCCTTCGGCTCGTCCGCGTGATCGGCCACCTTGACGTGCGCGCTCGTGTTGGTGGTCGTGTCGGCCGGCAAATCGGGAGTGGAGGGGTGATCCGTGGCCAACCCGCCGTCGCCACCAACCAGGTGTTCGGTTGCAGCCGTACGCTGGGGGGTCGGGAGAGCCGCGTCATTGTGATCGGTCGTCAGCGGGTTGGATGTCGCTACCGGCGCGGGAGCCGCCGGCCTGCGATCGGGCGATGGAACCTCGAGCGACCTTTCGACGGCTGGGTGCGCGTCCCGCTGGCTTATCTGCGGGCGGACGTCGGTACTTCGTCCTTCCACAGCTCGCCCTTCGCTGGGACGGACGGTGGCCGGCGGCAAGTCGTTGCGGGCGAACTCGGTGGAGTCTGGCCGAATCGCGTGTTTGTCGGCATCAGACGGAGACTCAACGGCCGGAGGCACGACGGGCGCGGCTTGTTCGCCATTCGCCATGTTGGGCGCCCCCGGCGCCGGCGGGCGGACGGCATTCGTCGGCCACGCAGCCAGCGCGGCGATCAGCGCCACGGCGACTGCGGCCACGCCAGCCCACATCCAACCGAGCCGCGCGCGACCAGGAGTCGCCGTACGGCAGTCGGAGCGTAGCGGGGCGTCGATGAGCGACTCGAGCGTCTCCCGCCGCCAGTCGGCAGGCCGTTCGGGAATCGGCGTGGCGACGGGCACCGGTTCGGAGCCGGCTTGGGCCGCGTCCCAATACAGGTTGCCGTGCAGGTCGATCGATTCGAGATAAAACTTGCGGCAGGCCGGATCGGCGATCACCAACTGGTCGAGCCGCGCGATTTCGGCGGCGCTCGACCGCTCCTCGAACAGGGCCTCGACAATCTGCCGCAGCTCGGCCATCCGGTCGCGGCCGGAATTGGCACCGCCTGCGTTGGCACCGCTCCCGTTTGCGCCGCCCTTCGAGCCGTTGCCGCGCGAGTCGTTGCTCATGCTTGCGCCTCCGCGGCCAGGCGGCGCTTGATGCACTCGAGCAGCGTGCGGCGAATCCGCGCGAGCGACTGGTAGACCGAGTTAGCCGGCCGCCCGAGCTGGCGGGCCACCGTCTTGCCGGTTTCTCCGGGAGCATAGCGGCGGCGAATGAGGTCGCGGTCGGACGCGGCCAGCCGCGCCAGGCAGGCCAACAACGCCCGCCGCCGCCCTTCCAACGAATCGACGCTTTCCTGCGCGTCGCGGGCGACGGCCTCGACGAAGGCCTCGCTCATCAGGGTGGCCTGGCGGCGGCGGCGGTCGCGCGACTTGAGCACTTCCAGCACGGCAATGCGGCAGCCCCAGGCGTAAAAATTCGTCCCCGGAGTGTAGGTGTGCGATTTACGCCAGATCACGAGGTTGGTTTCTTGAAGGATCTCTTCGGCTTCAACTGGGTTGGGGGCCTGAGCGAGGATGAACAGGAACAACCGCCGTTGCCACTTCGTGAAGAGTTGCACGAACTCGTCGTTGGCGGCCTGCGGAATCCGCACAGCCGAGTCCGAGCCATCGTCAGCGCCAGTCATCGGCAAGGGTTCCCTGGAGGCGAAGGTTCCGTGGGAAGGCTCGGAGCGAGCCGATCGCGTGACGAATCGACGGTCGGAAATCAGGGCGCGAACGAATGAGAACAGGTGAAGGAGCGCGGAAATGCGCGGAATCGAACTACTTACGAGAAATCTAGGCCATCAGTTCCTGAATCGGCGTGCCGCCGTTGGCGATCTTCATCGGGCGGCCGAGTTTCGACGTGTGCACAGTGGAAAGCGGAATGCCGAGGGCGGAGGCGACGGTCGCCCACAGGTCGCCGGGAAGGTAGCTCTTGCCTTCGATGGCGACGCCGTCCTTGTCGGTGGCGCCGACGACGCGGCCTCCCTTGAGGCCGCCGCCCCCCATCACCACCGACCAGCTTTGGGCCCAATGGTCGCGGCCGACGTTGGCAT
Source organism: uncultured Planctomycetaceae bacterium (assembly GCA_963800135.1). Classification (GTDB taxonomy): domain Bacteria; phylum Planctomycetota; class Planctomycetia; order Planctomycetales; family Planctomycetaceae; genus DASPSM01. Next base: position 16,610 of record CAWCZR010000011.1, read on the forward strand.
TGATATTGGGCGTGCGTCCGAACTCGCCCATGCAGATCACCACCGTGTGCTCGAGCATGCCGCGCTCGGCCAGATCGGCGACGAGCGACGAAAAGCCCTGGTCGAGATTGGGCATCAGCCGCGTTTTCAGGGTGTTGAACACCTGCTGGTGCAGGTCCCACCCGTCCATCGTGACTTCCACGAACGGCACGCCGATTTCGACCAGGCGGCGGGCCATCAACAGGCCGCGGCCGAAGTTGTTGTTGCCGTAGGCAGTGCAGACCTCGGGCTTTTCACCCTGCAGGCTAAAGGCGGCCATCTGCTTCGAGGTCATCAGGTTGACGGCTTTTTTGTAGACGTCGGCGTGGGCCTGCGGCGCTTCGCCCCGCTTGGAATTGATGAAGCCCGTCTCGACGACCTCGAGCATCGACAGGCGATTGTGAAACCGCTGCGCGTCCATCTTTTCCATTTCGGCGTTACGGATCTTGCCACCGCCGTCGACGACGAACGGCGCGTTGGCCATGCCGAGAAAGCCAGGCCCCTCGCTCGCGCCGCCAATGGAGACGAAGGCGGGGATTTCAAGCCACGGCCGCTTGGGCCCCAACTCGTGGCTGACGACCGCACCGAACGATGGGTGGACGACCGTGGGATTGGGGATGTAGGCCGTGTGCAGATAGTAGCGGCCGCGGCCGTGGTCGGCTTCGCGCGTGCTCATCGAGCGGACGATCGACAGGTTGGAGGCAACCTTGGCCGTCTTCGGCAAGAGTTCCGAAATTTCGTAGCCGCCCGTCGTTTTGATCGGCTTGAATTCGCCGCCGTTCTTGGAGCCGGGCTTCATGTCCCACATGTCGATCGACGGGGGACCGCCGCCCAGCCAGATCAGGATGCACGCCTTCTGGTTCTTGCGGACCTGGGCCGCGTTGGCCTCGAGGTGCATCAAAAACTCGAGCGCCGGCACGGCGGCCGCGCTCGTGAGGGCGTGATTCAAAAAGTGCCGGCGAGTCATGCCGCTGGGAACGTTTATGTGCATTGCGTTACGCCTGAGAGACGAAACCGAACATTGATCGCTAGTGGTTGATGATGAATTCGTTCGAGTTGAGCAGGGCCCAAAACAGGTCCTGGTAGCCCGGCAACTTTTCGGGATAAAGCTCGACCAGGTGCTCGGCAGACCCCATTTCGTGCCCGCGCGGATGCCGCGAGAGTGTGGCCAGGTAGAGCCGAGCGATCTTCTGCGAATCGGTGTTTTCCGAGTCGATGACCTTGTGCAAAAAGCTCCCCGATTCAGCGCTGGTGGCTTTGTCGATCAGCTGGCCGTTCATCATCAACAGGGCCTGGGGGATCGTGCCGTTGAAGGTGGTCGCTTCGTCGTTCTCGTCGGTGCCGAAGGCGATGATGAACTGCTGCAGCCACTCGTCCCGCTGCTTCTGCCGCACGGACCAGTCCGCGTGCACGGCATGGTCGGCGTCGGTGGCGATCAACAGCGAATCGTAAAGCTGCTCGGCCTCCATCGCCTTGGGGTAGACGCGGCTGAAGAGGGGCGCGTGGCCCAACGCCGGATCGTCCTTGGCGTTTTTGATCGTGGTGCGGCTGGTGAGCTGATACGCCTCGCTGTCGCAAATCCAGCGGATCAGTGCCTTCACGTCATAGCGGCTTTTGACGAATTCGTCGGACAACCGCTCGAGCAGCTCGGGGTGCGACGGCGGATGGCGGGCGCCGATATCGTCGACCGGGTTCGAGAAGCCGTAGCCGAAGAAGTGGCCCCACATCCGGTTGACGAACGCCTGGGCGATGTACGGCTTTTCGCCCGAGGTCATCAGCCGGGCCAATTCTTTTCGCCGATCGATGCTGCGGCCCGGGTCGACCTTTTTGTCAAAGAAGATCGGATAGGCGACCTGCATCTCGCCGCTGCGTTTTTCGTAGTAGATGGGGCCGGAGAAATCGCTGCGGGCGAGTTCGGTGTAGTCGATCATCCGCTGCCCGGTCGTGCGGTTGAAGCTGCGATGCTCGACCGGCCGGGTCTGCCGCAGAAAACTGTTGAGCTCCCAGAACTGGGCCTGCTTCCACGGGTCGAAGGGGTGGTTGTGGCACTGGGCACACTGCAGCTGCACGCCCATGAAGAGTCGCGTGGTCTTGGCCGTGGCCAGCACCATTTCGTCCCGCGTGGTCATCTGCGCCAGCAAAAAGTTGACGGCCCCGTTCTCGTCCGAGCGACCTTCGGCCGAGACCAGGTCGTAGACAATTTCGTTCCAGGGACGGTTCTGGGCGAACGACTCGCGGAAGAATTTTTGGATGCCGCCCCGGCTGACCAAGCGCGGCGTCTGCCGACCGATGGTCAGGTTGGTCCAGATGGTGGTGAAGTTCCGCACGTAGGCCGGATCGTCCAGCGCTTTGTCGATGAAGGCGGCCCGCTTGTTGGGGCTTTTGTCCTTCCGGAAGTGGTCGATTTCCTTCCAGAAGGGGATGTGACCGAAGAGATCGAGCGAGACGCGGCGTAGCCATTCCTCGTCATCCGCGATCGGCGACTGAACGATCTGGTTTTCCTGCCAGCCCTGGCGAATCTGGTGATTGATGAAGACCACCACCGGGTCGATGGGTCGGCGGGCCTCGTTACGGCGAAGCACCCGGTCGGGCCGGGGCGTGAGCGCCCGCGACTTGTCGGTCTTGTCGCCCGAGCTCTTGTCCGCCTTCTTCTTGTCTTTGGCTTTGTCGGCCGACTTTTCCCAGTCCTGGTCGTCAGTCGATTTGTCGCCAGCGGGGCCGGCTGCGGTAGCCAGCGCGGCGGCCGACAGAGGGACCGCTAGCGCGACGAGAACCGGCAAAAGCGAGGAAACTGCGATCGCGGACAGGCACGTCGATCGCCCCGAGAGGAACTTACGGGTGCGCATGAAGGCGGGCTCGACTCGATGGTCGCGGTAGCCGCGGAAACTACTCGGGGCGACGGTCAGCATGGGCGACGGTCAGCACGGCAAACAGCGGAAACGCGTGGAGATGAGCAGGCAAGATCCTGCACTTAATAACCGGCAGCCACCGTCGAACGTTCGCCGCATTTTCCGCGCGAAGTGCGACATTCCCTAACATCCGCGCGGCGGGCCCTGCTGCGCCTCGATAACTTATGATAGGCTTGGGATTTGAGAAAAGTCGAGACCACTCAGCACGGGAACAAACGGGGGAACCGACGGACATGGCGGAGCCGCAGGGAGGAGGCCGGGCAGGACACCCGGGAGAAGACACGGCAACCGCACCCGCTCTGGCCATCATCCTGGCGGCCGGCAAGAGCACGCGGATGAAGTCGGTCCTGCCGAAGGTCGTCCACGAAGTCTGCGGCCGGCCGATGGTGGAATACGTGATCGAGGGGGTCCGTGCGGCCGGGGTGCCGCGGATTGTGCTGGTCGTCGGGCACGGGGCCGACACGGTCCGCAGCTTGCTCGCCGACCAGCCGGGGGTCGAGTTCGCCCTGCAATCCGAGCAAAAGGGAACCGGCCACGCTGTCATGATGTGTCGGGAGCACCTGGCCGGCGTTCGTGGACCGGTCTTCGTCCTGGCCGGCGACACGCCGCTGCTCAAAAGTCAGTCCCTGGCCGGTTTGCTGGCCGATTTGACCCAAAACCGGGCGGCCTGCGCCATCGGCAGCGCGGTCACCGAGGCGAACGAGGGGCTGGGCCGCATCGTCCGTGACGCCAGCGGGGCCTTTTTGCAGATCGTCGAGCACAAAGACGCCACGCCCGAACAGCTGGCCATCCGCGAGATCAACACCGGCTGCTACGCCTTCGATGGTCCCGACCTCCTCTGGGCCCTAGACCACATCCGGCCCAACAACAAGCAGAACGAGTATTACCTGACCGATTGCCCGGCCTTGCTCAAGGAAGCCGGCAAAACGGTCGTCGCTTCGCCCCGCTTCGACTTCCATGAGGCGATAGGCATCAACACGCGGGCCCAGCTGGCGGACGTCGAGCGGTCGATCCAGCACCAAACGCAGCAGGCCCTGATGGCCGAAGGCGTGACGATCGTCGCCCCGGAAATGACCTACATCGACCCCCGCGCCCAAGTCGGCGCCGAGACGATCATCTACCCCTTCACTACCGTCACCGGCCCCGCAGCCATCGGCCGCAACTGCCGCATCGGCCCGCACGCGCTGGTGCACGGGCCTGTCCAGGTCCCGGACAACACGATTATCCCGGCCTTCGGGGCCGTTTCCTAAGTCGAAATCGACTATGGGCGATCAATTTCAGATGCTCGTAGATCCCGTGGTCGCCGAGGACGAAGCCGGCGATCTCTGCCAGGTCATTATCGATCGCTTTCGACAACTCGAGCTCATCGTCGGCGAGCTTGATCCGGATGCTGGGTACAAGCCAGGTCCGGGAGTGGCGCATTTTTACCGACCGCGAGCAGGTAAACGGGGTTTTCCTTACGAACTCATCATGAACGGCGTTGAATCGCACGTGGGAAGAGATCTCAACGTATGGGCCTTCGGTCCTGTTTGCCAAGGATTCGACTGCCCGCACTGCCGCGAGCATTTCCCTCAAACAGACAAGGACTTCTTTCGCGCAGCCTCAGACGCGATTGGTCGGTGGTTCGATCGTTCTGATTCATTTGACTTGGCTTGTCCGCGGTGCGGCCAACGGACCGCAATCACACGGTGGCAGTGCACTCCACCTCTCGGGTTCGGAAATCTGTCGTTTCAGTTTTGGAACTGGCCTCGCTTAGATTATCCCGAGTGGCAGATCGATCTTCGCAAGGTTGTTGCCGACGTAACCGGCCATCCCATCATCGCCACCTACGGGAAGATCTGAGGAAAGCCCGTGACCCGCGGAATGAGGATGAGCGGCTCGGCACCCGGACGCTTGACTTGGGCCGCCGTCACGGCAGACTGATGGCGTACAATTTAAAGTGCAGGTGACGTCCTTTCCTGGCACTGAGGCGAGTTCGCACGGATGGCGTACGATCATCTCACGATCATCAGCGGCCGCGCTCATCCCGAATTGGCCAAGGAGATCGCCGACTACCTCGGCATCAAGCTGGCCGCCATCGAGATCGGCGACTTCCCGGACGGCGAGATCAGCGTCAAGCTGAACCAGAATATCCGCGGCTGCGACGTCTTCATCGTCCAGCCGACCGGGCCGCCGGTGAACCGCAATATCATGGAGCTGTTGATCCTGATCGACGCCTGTCGACGGGCCAGCGCCGCGCGGATCACCGCCGTCCTCCCGTATTTCGGCTACGCCCGGCAGGACCGCAAAGACTCGGGCCGCGTGCCGATCACGGCCAAGCTCGTCGCCAACCTGATCACGACGGCCGGCGCCCAGCGCGTGCTGACGATGGACCTGCACGCCGCCCAAATTCAGGGTTTCTTCGACGTTCCCGTCGATCACCTGTTCGCCGCCCCGATCCTCGACGAGTACTTCCAGAGCCTGAAAATCCCAGGGAACGACGTGGTCGTCGTCAGCCCCGACGAGGGGAGCATCAAGCGGGCGCTGCAGCATCTGGAGCGGCTCGGCGGCAACCTGGCGATCGTCGACAAGCGCCGCTCGAGCGCCATGAACACGCAGCAAGTGAACCTGATCGGCGGCCCCATCCGCGGCAAGACGGCCCTGATCTTCGACGACATGATCTCCACCGGCGGCTCGATCGTGGGCGCGGTCAACACGGTGAAGACGCACGGCGCCGTCGACGTTTACGTCGGCGCCACCCACCCGGTCCTCTGCGGCCCGGCCCCCGCCCGACTCCGCGAATCGCCGATCCGCGAGCTGGTCGTCACCAACTCGCTGCCGATCTCGCCGGAGCAGCGCCTACCCAACATGAAAGTGGTCAGCGTCGCCCCGCTCTTAGGCGAAGCCATCCGCCGCATCCACCGGCACGAATCGGTGAGTTATCTGTTCGACTGAGCGACGCTCTTGTAGGGCAGGCTGTACCTGCCGCCGCGCTCGTGTCTTCTGATCGTTGATCAAACGCCGGCAGGCACAGCCTGCCCTACTGCAACAGGGCCAACGATTAGACCACCCGCAATCCGCCCCATCGACCAGGGAAATCAATGAACGTCCGCCACAGGCTCCTGGCAGCGCACGAACAAATCGGAGTGGGGAAAAAGTTCCTCACTCTTCTTGCTGTCGTCGCCGGCCTCTCGTCCGCCCACGCAGCCCGTGCCGCCGATCCGCCGCCCCCCGCGCGTTACTTCGACAACGCCGGTCGCTCCGACGTGTTGAGCGGCGGCGTGCGCACGATTGAAGTGCAGACCGCCAAAGGGAAGTTCAAGGTCTGGACCAAAGCGCGTTGGCAACAATCCGCGGATCAAGCTGCTCTTGCTGCACGGCGGGCCGGGGGCCACGCACGAGTACTTTGAGGCATGCGACGGTTATCTGCCTGCGGCGGGAGTTGAATACTACTACTACCAGCTGGGGTCGGCGTACAGCGATCAACCGGATGAGCCGTCGCTGTGGGAAATTCCGCGGTTCGTCTCAGAGGTCGAGCAGGTCCGCCAGGCGCTCGGCCTGGATCGCGACAACTTCTATCTGCTCGGCCAATCTTGGGGCGGCGTCCTGGCGCTGGAATATGCCCTCAAGCATCAGGGAAATCTCAAGGGCCTCATCATTTCCAACATGATGGCGAGCATTCCCGCGTACAACGCGTATGCCAAAGAGAAGCTGATGCCCGCGATGAAGCCCGAAGTGCTGGCGGAGATTCTTCGCTACGAGGCGGCGAAGGACTACGAAAATCCGCGCTATATGGGGCTGCTTGTGCCGAACTATTACGCCGAACACATTCTCCGCCTGCCGCCCGAGCAATGGCCTGACCCGGTGATCCGCGCCTTCGCCCATCTCAACAGGAAGGTCTATGTCCCGATGCAGGGCCCGAGCGAGATGGGCTGCACCGGAGGCTGCAAACTCGAGAAATGGGACCGCTCGGCGGATTTGTCGAAGATCACCGTCCCCACCCTGGTGATCGGCGCACGATACGACACGATGGATCCCGCGCACATGAAATGGATGTCCGGACAACTGCCACACGGTCGCTATCTTTACTGTCCCAACGGCAGCCATCTGGCGCTCTACGACGACCAACAGACCTGGTTCACCGGGGTCATCAAGTTCCTCAAGGATGTGGATGCGGGGAAGTGAAACTACTGGCTTGGCAGGGCCAGGAATTTCGTGAGCGGTTCCCAATAGTGCTTGTGCCAGCCGGCGGCCAGGCCCTTCCCGGCGCCTTTCGGAAAGCCGGTGTGGTCAAAGACGATCTTGGTCGCGGCGCCTTGCTTCACGAGCTCGAACCGCGCGATCGAGTAAATGCCCGGATCCCAGTTCGCCGCGCCAGGCTTGGACGACTCGCACGTTTGGCACGAGTTCGATCTGCCGGCCTGTGATGTACCCGCCGAAGAGCGTGAATTCGCCTCCCGCTGCCGCAGTGATCTGCGTGGGCTTGTTGGCCTCCGGCGGTAGCGCGCCGGCTTGTCGGATTCCGGTCAGGTCGATGATCTTGTCGAACTGCTTGGCGTCTGTGAGGGCCGCGTAGACGCGCTCAGGGGCGGCCTGAAAAACAATTTCTTGATGGATGGCGTCAGCCGTGTGGGACACGCCGTCAGCCGAGGTGTCGTCAGACGCCGTCGCGGGACCGATGGCGGATGCGAGAGAAGCTCCCGCGAGGCCGAGTGTCGGTGCCCAAGCAGCCACATGAATGGAGAAATCTCTGCGAGTCAATCGCGGGTGGATCATAGTATCGCTCCTGAGAATGGTGGGGTGGCTTTGAATGACCGGTCGCTGGAATATTAAACTAAAATGTTTAATATATCCACTGGAGCCTCGCTGATGCGGTCAAGCACGAAAGCCAGAAATGATGCCGACGACCGGCTCGATCTCCTGTTTCGCGCCCTGGGCGATCGCACCCGCCGCGCGCTCCTGGCCCGTCTGGCGGAGAAGCCGGCGATGATCACCGAGCTTGCCGAGCCCTTTGCGATGTCGCTGCCCGCGGTCTCGCGGCACATCCGCGTGCTGGAAAGGGCTCGCCTGGTGGTGCGTCAAGTCGACGGCCGGGTCCACCACTGCGCGCTCGATCCGGCTCCGCTTCAGACGGCCGAGGCCTGGCTCAGCCACTACCGGCAGTTTTGGGAAGGGCAGCTCGCGGCCTTGGCTCGTTATGTCGAAAACGACGACACGAAGAACCGGCGACGAGTGCAGCATCGATCGACAAAGGCGACCCAATGAGTGAATTCGCGCCGGGCGCGGATTCTGGCCCGCAGCTGGAGACTCTGGTCGTCCGAAAAACGATTCAAGCCTCGCCTGAGCGTTTATTCGCAGCCTGGACCGAGTCGGATCACCTTCGCGCCTGGTGGGGACCAGAGGGCGTCGTTTGCATTGCGGCAGAGGTCGACTTGCAGCCGGGCGGCCACTACCGCATCGGCAACCAACTCCCCGGTCAAAAGGTGTTGTGGATCGTGGGGGAGTTCGAAGTGGTCGAACCGCCGCGACGACTGGTCTACACCTGGAAAGTGGACGGCATCTCCGAGACCGAGGAGCGCGTCACCGTCCAATTCGAGCCGCAAGGAGCGGCAACCGAAGTGATCGTCACGCACGAACGAATTCCGAGTCGCGAACTTCGCAATCAGCATCAGCAGGGCTGGCAAGGCTGCTTATCTGGCCTGGCGAATTACATGCAGACGTAGCCGAATTGCCAAGTGTGCAAGGGAGGGGTGGCGGACGGATGGCGGATGGCGACGGGTGGCCGGGGCGCTCCACCAACAAATCGCTCCAATGCGTGCGATTCGACAACACGCGGCTGACCGACCGCGGACTGCGGGCGCTGGCCAACCTGCCGCAGTTAAAGGGACTCAGCTGCGTCAACTGCCGGATCACCGACGATGGCGCCGAAAAGCTCCTGCGTGTCGAAAACCTCGCCTATTGCCGCCTGGACGGGACGTCGACCACCAAGATTTTTCGCCTGCAGCTCGACGATCACATTTCGGGCGTTCGCGCCAGCCTTCGAGCTCGGTCCCCTTGGGATCAGCCACCGGGCCGAGTGGTGGCGCCGTCAACTGATGGCGACCCATCGAACCTCGACGATACGGAGACGTCGACTCAGGCCCGTCCGGGTCGCTGATTCGCCAGCCGCGCGGGGCTCCGCAAGCTGATCGAAAAGGCGCTCGCCTGACTCGAAGCTCAACGGAGACAATTAGACCGCCGCGTCAATCAAGGTCGAAACTGCCGAGCGGTCGACTGGCTGGCCGAAGGCCGTGCAGATGGTCTCGACAAGGTCGGCGTCTGGTCGCGAAAACCAGGTGATTTCGTCGGCCTTGAGCGCCGCGATCGACACTCCGTCGAGATAGGCGACGCGGTTCGAGGCAAAACTCGGTACGCGCGGGTGGTCTGTCACAATGCCGACGAGATTCAGTGGATCGGCCCCGGACACGACGATGAGCTGCCGCGGAGACTCTTTCTCGCGGAGTGCTCGCAGCTGACCAACGGTGTCGGCCGCACCGAATTGCTCACCGGCCACGCCGGCAATAAAGCGGCCGCCGCGAATTTCGCCGCGGGCTTCGAGTCGTCGATAGACCTGCAGCAATTCGTACCATCGCGGGGCACCCGGCTCGCGGACGAGCAGATCGCGAAAGACCACGCCCCACCGTCTGAGCAACTGCCAGGCCCATTGTTCGACGACGTGCTCGTGAGCGGTCCGTTCCTCGGCTGTCGAGTCGGAGACTGTCGGGGTCGGCCGCCAGAGCGACCAGCGTCCCGCACCGCCGCCCATCCGATTACGCAAAAGTCCGGGGCGTCGACGGTGCCTCGGGGCCGAGCGCGTCGATTGGCTCCGCTGGCTCACCAGTTGCCGCAGCCCGCTGAATCCGTCGGCTGTGAGCAAGCCGCGCGTCACCAGTTCTCCCAACACGTCTTCAACCTGGGCCGGCAGCATCTGAGTCAGCCGGGCCAAGTCGGCAGCGAACATCGCCCCTTGGGCCGTGAGCAATTCGAGAACCTGCTGAGCCGGGCTGCTGAGCTGGTCGGCAGCAATCTCAGGCGGGCGCGTCGCCGCGAGCCAATCCAGGTCCGTCCTCAAATAAATTGAAATCGGCGCGATGCGCGTGATGGATGCCATCGGCCGGCTGCGATCAACGTTGAGCCGCGTCGGATAGAGTCGTCCCCAGCCGACGTCCCCAGTCAGGCACAGCTCGTCGAGCCACTGCGGCTGATACGCGGCAACGCGGCTTGGCAAGAGGTCGCGCTCCCAAGCCACGGTGGGCGCGTCGATTCCTTGCAGCATGCTGATCACGTCGAAGAGGCCGTTCGCACCCGATTTGCGGGTGTTGGGCAACAGGCCATGATGACCGGCCAGGAACCTCCAATAGGTCGCCACGCTGACGGGCTCGATCTGCTTGCGCAGGCCGTCGATCGTCAGCCGATGGATGCGCGCCAAGAGTCGGCGGTGGCACCATTCGATTTCCGTTCCGGCAACCGCGTCGCTGGCTCCACAGAAGTCTCCTGGCGTTTCACTCGGTGTGAACCGGCCGCGGAGAACGACTCCTTCGCCTTCGAGCGCTTGCAGCGTCGCGTCCGCCTGGCTCGGCGTGATCGACAGTCGTTGGGCGACCTTGGTTGCCGTCGTCGGCCCGCAGGTTTCCATCAGGCCCCGGACCATGGCGATGCGGGCGTCGACCGACGTCCAATCGTGTCGCACGGTCGTGGGTGCTTCGATGGAGGGCTCGAGCGAAGCATCCGGAAGAATCGTGCGCACAGCCGGCAATCGTTCCGCGGGAACCCAAGCCGCACGCCCGTCGGACAACGTCAGCTGGGCTGCCCGCTTGTCGGCCGCCAGGTCGTCGAAGAACGATTGCCACTCGCTCGCTTCGTCGACGGGCAGCAGGATACGGCTGAGAAGGAGATCGTGCAGCTCGTCCGCGTCGCGCACGAGCGGCTGCGATTCGCGGACGACTTGTTCGATCGCACCGGCATCGAGCCTCCCCAGATCGCGGACGGCTTCGATCGACATCACGCGCGGAGTCGAGACAGCCCTCGCCCGGCGTTCCTGGATTTCGCCTCCATCCAAGAACGCGTACGGATTCGCATTGAGCAATTCGGCGGCGAACGGCGAAGGCTCACGCGTATCGCGGGCGACATAGGTAATTTCGCCCCGCTCGACCTGCCGCAGAATTTCGGTGAGACCGTCGATATCGAGCGGCTCGTGCAGGCAGTCTTCCATCGTCTGTCGGGCCAGCGGATGGTCGGGCAATTCGATCTCGCCCGCCGTATGTTCCTGGCACCCGGCGAGCCGCGGAAAGACGGCCGAGAGCAAATCGTCCGCGCGAAATCGCTGTAACGCGGGGGGAACTTTGCGCGAACCCCGTCGCCTTAATACCTGCAACGCCCGCGTGACGTTCCAACGCCAGCGAACCTGGAACATCGGAATTCGCAGCACCGCTTGTTGGAGCAGCTCACGGAGATTGTCGGGCTTCACAACGGGAAACAGGCTCTCGATCGGAAAGCTGTGCTGCGGGCCGATCGACAGCATGTAGCCGTCGTCGTCCGCGGTCGCCTGGAGCTCAAAATCGAACGCGCGGCAGAAGCACTTCCGCATGGCGAAGCCCCACGCGCGGTTCACTGCCCCGCCGAAGGGAGCGTGCACGACGAGCTGCATGCCGCCCGTCTCGTCAAAAAACCGCTCGAAGACGACGCGACGACAGGTCGGGAGCAGCCCGAGTGCCGCCTTCTGCGCGGCCGCGTAGGCGACGATCTGACGGGCCGCCTCTTCCGAGCAACCGGTCTCGGCGATGACCCAACGCTCGGCCTCAGCCGGATCGTTCAGCTGTGGCTCGAGATCTTCGCGAAACCGCGAGACCTCCCACGAAAGTTCCAGCGTACGGCCGGGCGCCTCGCCGAGCCAAAACGGAATAGTGGGCGGGGCACCCCGCGCGTCGGCCACGTGCACCTCGCCGCCGCGAACGTGCAAGATCTGCCACGATGTATTGCCCAACAGGAACACGTCGCCCCGCATGCTTTCGACGGCGAAGTCTTCGTCCAGCGTGCCGACCACCGTTTCGTCCGGTTCCGCGATCACTCGGTACGAACCAATGTCGGGAATCGCGCCGGCGTTGGCGATCGCGGCCAGGCGCGCCCCTTTGCGAGCCTTGATCCGCTTGCCGACGTGGTCGTGATGAAGATACACGCGTCCTCGGCCCGTCTCGCGTGCGATGCCTTCCGACAGGTATTCGATCGTGCGATCAAAATCGTTGCGGGCCAGATTGCGGTAAGGATCGGCCCGGCGTACGAGGGCGAACAAATCGTCAACATCCCAGTCCTGCGCGGCCGCCTCAGCAACGACCTGCTGGGCGAGCACGTCGAGCGGCGCCTGCGGAATGGCGACGCTGTCCAGCATGCCGCCGCGGACCGCACGCAAGAGGCCCAACGATTCACCCAACTCATCGCGCGTGAGGGCAAACAGACGGCCCTTGGGCGTGAGGCCGAGCGAGTGTCCGGACCGGCCAATTCGCTGCAGGAAGGTGGCGATCGAACGCGGCGAGCCGATCTGCACGACGAGGTCGATGTAGCCGATGTCGATGCCCAGCTCGAGCGATGCGGTTGCCACCACCGCCTTGAGTTCGCCCGATTTCAGTTTTCGCTCCGTCTGCAATCGCTTATCGGCGGCGACCGAGCCGTGGTGTGTCTCGATCTGTCCCTCGCCGAGCTTTTCGGCCAACTGATGCGTGAGCCGTTCGGCCAGCCGCCGCGTGTTGACGAAGATCAGCGTCGTGCGGTGCTCCTGGATCAACTCGACGAGCCGTTCGTGAATTTCGGCCCACTGCTCATGCATGCAGACTGCGCTCAGCTCGGTTCGCGGCAACTCGATCGCCAGGTCGAGAGTGCGCGTGTGGCCGACGTCGAGAATGCGGCACGGCGGAGTCGATTGAGCCGCGGCCGAGTCCGCGTTGCCCGCTCCCACCAGGAAGCGGGCCGTCCGCTCGATCGGTTTTTGCGTTGCCGACAGGCCGATCCGCTGCAACGGGCGCCCGACGAGTGACTCGAGCCGCTCGATCGTGAGCGAAAGGTGCGAGCCCCGCTTGTTGCCGACCATCGCGTGGATTTCGTCGACAATCACGGTGTCGACGTTTTTGAGTGTCTCGCGGCTGCGGGCGGCCGTCAGCATTAAATAGAGCGATTCGGGAGTCGTCACCAGAATCTGCGGCGGCCGGCGGACCAGCCTGGCCCGTTGCGAAGCCGTGGTGTCGCCGGTCCGGAGCCCGGCCCGAATTGCCGGCGCGGGGTAGCCCAGGGCGATCGCCTGAGCTTCGATTTCCGCCAAGGGAACTTCGAGGTTGCGGTGCATGTCATTGGAGAGCGCCCGCAACGGCGAGACATAAACGACGCGGACCCCCTCTTCGAGTTCGCCCGCCAAAGACCGTTTGAGCAAGCGATCGATACACGCTAAGAAGGCGGCCAGTGTCTTGCCGCTGCCGGTGGGAGCGGCGATCAGCGTGTGCTCACCCGACGCGATCGCGGGCCACCCCGCAGTTTGGGCGTCGGTGGGACCGGCGAACCGGGAATCGAACCAAGTCTCGATGATCGGATGAAAGCCGAAGGATTGCATGGATCCCCGTCGTTTTGGAGTCGTCAGCGCGGCAGGGGAAAAGAACCCAATTCCGGACGTCCCGAATCACCAATTGTAGAAGCTGGGGCAATCGAAGTCCGCGCCCGGACCGGCTTCCCGCCGCCCCTCGACGATTTCCCGGGTCTTTGAGACACTGAACACTGGTCTTTGACTGACCGAATGCTGGCCGATTGCTTCCCTCTTGGTTTTTTATGACTCCGCCGGCTGACCACGTTCGTTGCCGTCCTGAGGATTTGGGCAAACCGATTCCGGATAGCCGTCACGCGGCCTCCGTCTGCCTGCCGACCTGGGCGGACAATGTGGGCTATGAGCGGGGCGAGGAGCGAGTCGTCGGCCGCATGCAAAGCGGTTATCCGCGGTTCTTTCTGCATCCCGTTGTGCGCGACCTCTTGCGCACCTGCGAGGAACAGTTCGCCGGGCCGGACGAATGTTGTTTTGCTTTCCCATCGCGCCGGGTAGCGGAGCGCTGCGCAATTTGTCCGTGCCCAAAAGGGAGTTGTCGCTCGCGTTCATCCACTCGATGACGAGTCGGCGTTTTGCGTCTGCGCGGACGTCGCGGCTCGGGATGACTTGAAAGCCTATTGGCAGCACACGGGGCAGATCGTGTCGTCGCGGGTCGCGGAACGCATCCTGGCCGGGCGGCCCCCAACCAGGGACGGCGCCCAAGAAAAAGCCGCGATCCGCGAACGCATCGCCGGGTTGATGAATGTGGCGGCGGCCGACGTGTGGCTGTTTCCCTCCGGCATGGCCGCCATCGAAACGGCCTTTCGTGTCTTTCAGCGGCGGCGACCGGACGCCAAAAGCGTGCAGTTCGGCTTCCCTTATGTCGATTCCTTGAAGGTCCAGCAGCGCTGCGGCGTCGGCGTTCACTTCTTGCCTCGCGGTGATCAGGCCCAGTTGGCCGAACTGACGCAAATCGCTGCGGAGAAGCCGCTGCTAGGGCTTTTCTGCGAGTTTCCGGGGAACCCACTGCTCGCCAGCCCCGACCTCAGAAGCATTAGCGCTCTCGCCGACAAGCACGACTTTCCCGTGCTTGTCGACGACACGCTCGGCGCATTGGTGAACGTCAACGTTTTGCCAGCCTCCGACGTCGTCACCTGCAGCCTGACGAAATTCTTCTCGGGCGCGGGCGACGTGATCGCGGGCTCGCTGGTGCTCAATTCCCGTCGTCCCGGGGCCGACCGATTGCGGGCCGCGATTGCCGCAGAGTACGAAGACTTGCTCGACGCGGAGGACGCGGCCGTGCTCGAGCGAAATTCGCGCGATTGCGTCGAACGGGTCCGCCGGATCAACCAGACGGCCGAACAACTGTGCGACTCGCTGCACGGCCACCCGTTGGTCGAGCGGATCGACTATCCCAAGTATCGCGACCAGGCGAGCTACCGCGCCTTTCTCCGCTCGGGGGGCGGCTTTGGTGGTTTGTTTTCGCTCCTGCTGAAAGATGCCGAGCGGACGGCCCCCCGCTTCTTCGACGCCCTCGCCCTCAACAAGGGCCCCAACTTGGGGACCAATTTTTCGCTCTGTTGCCCGTACACGATTCTGGCCCACTTCAACGAGCTGGATTTCGTGGAGCGGTGTGGGATCTCACGATACCTCGTCCGCGTGTCGGTCGGGCTGGAAGACCCCGCGTGGCTGATTGGCTGCTTTCGTGATGCCTTGGAACAGGCTGGCTAAGGCCGGTCGACGTGCTCCGGCTGCTCGCCTTTCCCCGTCGCTCGTCGGCACCTAAAATGTGCGGCACACACGCGGTTCGCCGGCTGGCCGACCAACGCACAGGTCCTTTTTTCGTTCCCGGAGTCGATGCCCCTTGTCGCAGCAGTACATTTTCACAATCGAGGCCCTCACAAGGATTTACGAGCAGAAGGAGGTCCTCTCCAATATCTGGCTGTCGTTCTATCCCGGCGCGAAGATCGGCGTCATCGGGGACAACGGAGCGGGCAAGAGCACCTTGCTGCGGATCATGGCCGGTGAAGACAAAGATTTCATGGGGACGGCCCGACCCGCCAAAAACGTGCGCATCGGCTATTTCCCACAGGAGCCCCGGCTGGAGAAATGGATTACGGTCGACGAGTGCATTCAGGACGCCGTCAGCGAGTCGCGGGCGATCCTCGACCGCTACAACGAAATCAACATGAAGCTGGCCGAGGACCTGTCGCCGGAGCAAATGGAAAAGCTCCTCGACGAACAATCCCGCGTGCAGGACAAGATCGACGCCGCCAATTTGTGGGAACTCGACCGCACGCTCGAGGTCGCCGCCGACGCCATGCGGCTCCCGCCGGCCGAGGCGAAAATCGCGCATCTCTCCGGTGGCGAAAAACGCCGCGTCGGCCTATGCCGAATCCTGCTGCAGAGCCCCGACCTGCTGCTCTTGGACGAGCCGACGAACCACCTCGACGCCGAATCGGTGTCGTGGCTCGAACGGTTCCTGCACGATTTCACCGGCACGGTCGTCGCCATCACGCACGATCGGTATTTCCTCGATAACGTCGCTGGCTGGATCCTCGAAATGGATCGCGGCCGCGGCTATCCGTATGAAGGCAACTACTCGGGCTGGCTGGAGCAGAAGCAGGCACGCTTGGCCATCGATGAGAAGCGCGAGTCGAAGCGGCAAAAGGAACTGAAGCGGGAGCTGGAGTGGGTGCGGACGAGCCCCAAGGCCCGTTCGACGAAGAACAAGGCACGCCTCGAACGCTACAACGAGCTGGCGTCACAACAATACGACGCCCGCGAAGACGCGGCCGACATTCAGATCGCTCCGGGCCCTCCGCTGGGCGAGCTGGTCGTGCGTGCCGAAAACGTCTCGAAGGCCTTCGGCGATACGTTGCTCTTTGAAGGTCTCAACTTCGACCTGCCGCGGGGCGGCATCGTCGGCGTGATCGGACCCAACGGGGCCGGCAAAACGACGCTGTTCAAGATGATCATGGGGTTGGAAAAGGCGGACGCCGGCACACTGCGGATCGGCGACGGTGTCTTTTTGTCTTACGTCGATCAGTCGCGCGACGCGCTCGACCCCAACAAGACCGTCTACGAAGAGGTCTCCGGTGGCCGCGATTTCATCGAGATCGGCAAGTCGCGGATCCATGCGCGGGCGTACGTCGGCCGGTTCAACTTCAAAGGGCAGGACCAGCAAAAGTTCGTCCGCGAGCTGTCGGGAGGCGAACGCAACCGCATCCACCTGGCGAAACTCTTGCGGACGGGCGGCAACGTGCTCCTGCTGGACGAGCCGACCAACGACCTCGACGTCGATACCCTGCGGGCGCTGGAAGAGGCGATACAGAACTTCGGGGGCTGCGTGATGGTCTCCAGCCACGACCGCTGGTTCCTCGACCGCACGGCCACGCACATCCTGGCCTTCGAGGGGGACAGCCGCGTGGTCTGGTTCGAGGGCAACTATCAAATGTACGAAATCCAGCGGCACGAGCGGCTGGGCGACGAAGCCGATCAACCGCATCGCATCAAGTACCGGCCGCTGGCGCGCACCTAAAAAACGCACGGCGCAATCCCGCATGACGACTGCATCTCCCGGCAAGCGGTTCCGCGACGCGCTCAAGCCGCCGCCGCTCATGATTCCAGGGGTCTTCAACGCGCTCACGGCACGCCTGGCCGAACGTGCCGGCTTTCGGGCTGCCTACCAGTCGGGGGCGGCGCTTTCGGCAAGCCTCGCCGCGCTGCCCGACGTCGGTCTCATCAACCAGACCGAGTTTGCCCAGCAAGGGCAGTACCTCGTTTCCGCCGTTTCCATCCCCGTGATTTCGGACGCGGACACTGGCTTTGGCGAGGCGCTCGCGGTCGAACGCACGGTCACACTCTTCGAGTCGGCAGGCTTGGCGGGTCTGCATCTGGAAGATCAACAATTGCCCAAGCGCTGCGGACACTTGAGCGGCAAATCGCTCGTGTCGTGTGCCGAGATGGTGAGCAAGCTCAAGGCGGCCGTCGCCGCCCGCCGTGATCCGAGTTTCGTGATTATCGCCCGCACCGATGGCCGAGCTTCGGAAGGGCTCGAGGCCGCGATCGACCGAGCCCGAGCGTACGTGGAGGCCGGCGCGGATATGATTTTCCCCGAGGCACTCGAGTCGCCGGACGAATTCGGCCGTTTCGCCAGCGAGATCAAAGTTCCGCTGCTGGCCAACATGACCGAATTCGGCAAGAGCCCTCTTTTGACCGCGACCGAGCTGGGCAAACTCGGCTACGCGGCTGTGCTGTTCCCCGTGACGACGCTGCGAGTGGCCGCCAAGGCAGTCGAAGACGCGCTCGCCCAATTGGCCCGCGAAGGCTCGCAAAAAGACTTTGTCGATCGCATGCAGACGCGAGCCGACCTCTACAAGCTGCTCGACTACACGGGCTTCGAATCGCGAGACCAGGCCTACTTCGGTCGCTGATTCTGGTCGCGCCGCGACGACGTTTTGACCACCCGGGCGTCTCACTTATACTTCGCGTCGCGATGGAACGCCCTCTTCCCAGCTTTGCCCAGCTTGCAACCGAACGGCCGCGTCGGATGCGCATTCCCCGCAGCCGGCGCCTGACGATCGATGTATTGCACTACCGCGCGAAGGTGCCGACCTGCGCGCACGATCGCCTGTGCGACTTTCGGCCGGTGGCCGAGGCCCGTGATCGTTGCTCGGTGCGGATCTCCTGGTCGATGATTTTCATCAAGGCGTTTGGCCTGGTGGCGGCCCGCGTGCCGGTGTTGCGGCAGACCTACCAGCGCTGGCCCTGGCCGCACATCTATCAGCACCCAACGAGCGTGGCGATGGTGGCCACGCACCGCGATTTTCAGGGAGAGCCATGGCTCTTCTGGAGTCGCTTCAGCTCGCCCGAGGCCAAGCCGCTCGAACGCCTGCAGGCGTCCCTCGACCATTATCTGAGCGATCCCGTCGAGACGAACTTTCCCTGGCAATACCAGCTCAGCGGTTTCCCCACGCCGGTGCGCCGCGTGTTGTGGGCCTGGACGCTCACGATGGGCGGACCGAACCGTGTCCGCCGCAGCGGTACCTTCTTTCTCACGACCATTGCCGGTCACGGAGCCGAGATCCAACATCCGCCGGCCTTCCTGACGGCCAACGCCACCTACGGTCCGATCGACGAAAATGGCAAGAGCCGCGTGACCATCGCCTACGACCATCGGTTGATGGACGGACGCCTGGTCGCCCACGCGCTGGCCGGAATTGAAGAGGCGATGAACGGCCCGATCGTCGCAGAGCTCGAGTCGATCAACGCCGATCGGGTGGCGCAGGCCGCCTGATCCCTGGGCCGGCTGTGTCGCCGGCACAAAGCGGAAGGTCCACGGATGGACATGTTCGTCATCGAGGGGGGCGTTCCGCTCGCCGGTACGACCGCCGTCAGCGGCGCCAAGAATTCGGCGCTGCCCCTGATGGCGACCGCGCTCGCCGCCGAAGGCAAAACGGTGCTCCGCGGCGTTCCGCACCTGGTGGACGTCGAAACATTGTCGCTCTTGCTGCAGACCCTGGGCGTCGACGTCCGCCGCGTCACTCCAGACGCCTTGACGCTCGAAGTTGTCGACGAGCGGCCGCACGTCGCCGATTACGAACTGGTGCGGCGGATGCGAGCCGGCTTCTGCGTGCTGGGGCCGCTGCTCGCCCGGCGGGGAAGGGCCTGCGTTTCGCTCCCCGGGGGCTGCAACATCGGCGATCGCCCCATCGAACTGCACCTCAAGGGGCTGCGGGCCTTGGGGGCCGAGATCACGATTGAGCGCGGCTACGTCGTCGCGCGGGCCGAGCGTCTGCGCAGCGCGCACGTCGACCTGCGCGGTCCGTTCGGCAGCACGGTGACGGGAACCTGTAACGTGATGGCCGCCGCCGCCCTCGCCGAAGGGATAACGACGATCGAATCGGCCGCCTGCGAGCCCGAGGTCGTCGATCTCGGCAATCTGCTGAATGCGATGGGGGCGCGAATCGACGGATTGGGCACGCCAGTGTTGACCATCGAAGGCGTGCGCCGGCTGGCCGCCACCGAGCACACGGTGATTCCCGATCGCATCGAAGCCGCGACCCTGATGATTGCCGCCGCGATTACCCGCGGACGGGTACGGTTGACCGGCGTCCGACCCGAGCAGATGACCAATGTGCTCGACAAGCTGCGGCAAATCGGCGTCTCGATCGAGGTCGGGACGGACAGCCTCGAGATCCGTGGTGACGGCACGCTCCATCCGGTTGACTGTGTGGCGCTGCCCTATCCCGGACTGCCGACCGACCTGCAGGCTCAATTGACGGCCCTCTTGGCTACTGTGCCCGGCGTGAGTGTCGTCACGGATAAGATTTTCCCGGATCGCTTCATGCACGCGCCCGAACTGGCCCGCATGGGGGCCCGCATCCGGCGTGAGGCAAATTGCGCCGTAATTGACGGCGTCCACCAGTTGAGCGGCGCCTGCGTGATGGCTTGCGACCTGAGAGCCAGCGCGGCGCTGGTGCTGGCCGGTCTGGCCGCGGCCGGAACCACGGTCATTCGCCGCATCTATCATCTCGATCGAGGTTACGAGCGTCTCGAAGCGAAGCTCGCCCGACTCGGTGCCCGAATTACTCGCACCACCGACGAGCCGGCTCACTTTCCCGCAAGCCTGCGTCCGGCCGCCGAACGCACGGAGCCCGCGCGTCACCTTGACCCACCCGAGCCGCTGAGTGGACCCAAGTGGTTCCAGCAACTCCGGTCGGATAGGCTGAAGAGTCAGAGCGATTCCTAGGCTCGCCATATCTGCGTCACCATGGATCTCGAACGCTACAGCAAGCAACTCCTATTCAGCGGAATAGGCGAAACCGGCCAACGCCGGTTATTGGCGAGCCGCGCGGTGTTGTTCGGCTGCGGCGCGCTGGGTAGCGTGCTGGCCGACACGTTGGTCCGAGCCGGCGTCGGCCGACTGCGGATTGTTGACCGGGATTTCGTCGAGTTGAGCAACCTGCAGCGTCAGGTTCTCTTCGACGAGTCCGACGTCGAGACGCGTCTGCCCAAGGCCATCGCCGCTGCCGAGAAACTCCGCCGCATCAATAGCAGCGTGACCGTCGACCCGGTCGTGGCGGACGTCGATCACACGAACATCTTGGCGCTGATCGAAGGAGCTAACCTGATTCTCGACGGCTCCGACAATTTCGAGCTCCGGTTTCTGATCAACGACGCGTCCTTGGAATCGGGCATCCCCTGGATCTATGCCGGCGTCATCGGCAGCCACGGGCAGGTGATGCCGATCTTTCCCGGAACCTCGGCCTGCCTGCGCTGCCTGATCGAGCGCGTCCCCGACGCGGGCAGCTCTGAGACCTGCGACACGGCCGGTATTCTGGGTCCGGCTGCCCAGGTGGTTGCGTCGCTGGCAGCCGTGGCGGCGATGAAGATCCTCTCCGGCCAGCCTGAGAAAGTCTCGCGCACGCTCGCCTATATCGATGTCTGGGAGGGCACGCTCCGGCAGCTGAATGTCGCCGATCTCCGCGAGCGGTCAAACTGCCCGGCCTGCAAGCAGGGCGAGCGCGCGTGGCTCTCGGGAATGCTGGGCTCGCGAACCAGCGTGCTGTGCGGCCGCAACGCGGTCCAAGTCTCCCCGAACGAACGCGGGCAGATTGCGCTCGACGAACTGTCCGCGCGACTGCGGGGCTCGGGCGAGATCCAGGCGAACGGCTATCTGCTCCGCTTCTCCCCGCGCGATAGCCCGTTTGAACTTACTGTGTTTCGTGACGGGCGTGCAATCATCAAAGGGACCGAAGATCTGGCCCTCGCGCGGAGCGTGTATTCGCGATTTATTGGCAGTTGATCCACTGTGTTCGCTGACTCGGGTGTTTGACCAATCCGCCTGGATTCGGCTCCGTTGGGTCTCCTCCCCGTTGTCCCGTTCAATCCCGTCCCGATATTCGAGTCCCGTCCCGCCGGTGGTCTACCGGACCCAGCGAGAGATTTCTTGGAGTGCCCGCGTTCCTCCGGGCTGAACCCTGGGGGCGGTTGTCGGACGCTTTCTCGCGAGGTTGCGGAAGCGAAAGCCCGCGCGGTGGGACCACTTTTGCCCTTTCCCCTTATATCAATTCACGGAGACCCGTCCCGCCGGGTCCACTTGTCCCACCGTTCCCAGATGGGTGGCTCGGCGTCCGCGGCACCGGTTGCGGCCGCCAGGGATCTTTCGCTTCCCTTAGTGAAAACGGATCCCCACCACCAGCAACGACCATCTTTTCGTTCCCAGCGGAGATCTGTTCCCCGGCGCGCGGCCTGTGGTCAACTATCTCCGTGGTCAACTACCCTTGTGAAAGTAGTCGGAATGTTATACTTGACAAACCCACGTCGGACGGGTAAAATTGGGGCAGATTTGGAGACAAGCCATGCCCCGCAAGAATCCGCCGACTGGAACCGACGCCGACTTGAACGCCATGTCCATGCAACCGCTGTTTGCGGACGAGGACAAGGCCCGCGAGTTCCTGGAGTCGAAGCGCTGGCCGAATGGTCCGGTCTGTCCGCACTGCAAGGCGACCGAAGTCTACCGGCTGACGGCCAAGCCCGGATCGAAAAGCCCCGTCCGTCCCGGCGTGTTGAAATGCTCCAAGTGTCGAAAGCAATTCACCGTCCGCGTCGGCTCGATCTTTGAAGATTCCAAATTGCCCCTGCGGCATTGGCTGTACGCCATCCATTTGATGACGAGCAGCAAGAAGGGCGTCTCGTCTCACCAGATCGCTCGCGAACTGGGCATCACGGTTAAGTCTGCTTGGTTCGTCACGCATCGCATCCGCGAAGCGATGAAGCTTGAGCCAATGGCCGGGATGATGAAGGGTGAACTGGAAGCCGACGAGACTTACGTCGGTGCTCGCAAGCAGCGATACACGGGCCGGAGCAAGCCGGGGCGCGGCACGTCAAAAAAAGCAGTGGCGTTGCTCGTCGAGCGCGGCGGTCGAGCACACGCGGCACCCGTTGATGACATCAAGGGCACAACGCTGCGAGAAGTTTTGTTCAAGTACGCCGATCGGAACTCGACCTTGTTCACGGACGAATTGCCGGTCTATCGTCCAATCGGTCGCGAGTTCGCGGGCGGCCACCATCGGGTTTTGCATCGCGAGCAAGAGTACGTTCGCAAGACGGCGAACGGCGAAATGATCGTCACGTCTAATACGGCAGAGTCCTATTTTGCTTTGCTGAAACGCGGCCACTACGGCACGTTCCACCAGCTCGGCAAGCGGCACTTGCACCGCTACGTCACGGAGTTCTCATTCCGCTGGAATCATCGGAACGTGACCGACGGACAGCGGATGGTCGCCGCAATCATGGGCGCGGAAGGCAAGCGCCTCATGTACCGCCAGCCAATGTTGAAGACTGGCGACGAGCAGCAGCTTTGGCCCGGTGGGCAATAAAAAATTCGCGTCGATTTCCTCTTGAAACGCAAACGCGACTTGCCAGAATAGTGGGTGACGACTTCGCAGGTCGAGACAACTAGTTCGATGATCCGCGGGTAGCCCCGCTGTTCATATGACCGCTGCATTCGACCTGCGAATCGTGCAGCGGTTTTTTTACAGCCGTACCGAACGGACAAGCGTCACTCCCGACAACGCCCGTTCGCGTGCTCCCAACGGCAAATTGTCTGGGCACGGTTGCCATCGTGCTCGACATGCGCCAGGGCGTATGCGAACGGGCGTTTTTTCGTCTTGGGATCTTGGCGATGAAGTGACAAAAGAAAAACCCCCGACCAACACTGGGCTGATCGAGGGTTTGCACTTTGATGCCCAGGCTGCCGGGCGATAGGTCAAGTTTCGAGACCTACCCTATCGCTTCGGCCAAATGGAGGGCATTTACATGCCTTGGTGGAGGTTCTGCGCGCCTTGGTTCTGGTTCAGTTTGAGCCGGAGACAACTGCGATCCAAACTCGGGAGTTGCGTTCGTTCACGCGAATGATACGCGCCCATCACCCGAAGATGGATAAGTAAAAACGCGGCGATGGCGGAACAAGCAGACGCGCCAGACTTGGACTCTGGTGGAACCCCTGTCAAAAGGACCGTGCGGGTGCAAGTCCCGCTCGCCGCATTTCATTATTCTATGCACCAACGGCAGCGCTTGATACTGCTGTTAGAATGCAATTCCTAAAGGTCAAAGGAGGATCACCTTGAAACAAAAGCCCAAGGCGAAGCGATTGCCACCAGTCCGAATTCCGCTCGATTTCGAGCGCGCGGTCGAGGGGCTGCTCGCGGTCGATCCGAAGGGGCCAGTGCGCGAGAAGAGCGCAAAGAAAAAGCCCCGTCCTAAGAAGTGACGGGGCAGCCATGTACGACTACAAACTGCGACTGATGATTTTCGCGATCGGGCTCTTCGTAATCGGGCTGGGCGCGTCGGTCGTCTATTTCTCTGATCCCGCCGCGGACGTTTCGCACCGCGCCTTGGGGCCAGTAATGGTGGCAGGGTCGTTCTTCGTGTACTGGATGGTCAATCGCAGCTCTAGGTCGTCTTGACCTTTGGGTTTGTCAAGTATAACATTCCGAAAGTAGTTGACCACACCACCGGGGGTTGGGATGATATTTCGTTCATGTCGCTCGGCACTCGGAACCACAATGGCCGCCCCGGCGCAAAACTCGGCGCGCCGATCAACGCCGGCGACGCAATCCCGCCCGCACATGTTCGACCTGCGGATATCCCCGCCGCGCAACAAAGACCGCTATCTGCATTCAGCCACAGGTCGGCGATCCAAACAAGATCAGTTTTCTACGCCGGCGCGGTCGAGCCCCGTTGCAACAGGCGCGGCAACCGGCTCATGGCCGTACGGAGGAGAGCAGGCAAGCCCGCCCTACTAGATTAGCTTTGTGACACCGGTGAAGGGGCCAGAAGTCCTGCCAGGGCGCCTACGGCAGCCGAGCCGATGGCAATCACGCCGTCGGGCGTCTTTTTGTCATACGCCGCCAAGAGGCACACGGCAATGATGGTTGCCAGCATGCCGAGCCCCAAGACAGTGACCACGATGCGATAAATCCAAGCGTCCGTCTGCAACACCGGCGCGGCGAGGTTTTGCAAGGCAGCAGCAGGATTCTGTCTGATTTGTTCCTGTAACTGCGCATTCGACGCGACGGCATCGGCCATGTCCTGTGCCAGTCGAAACTGCTGTGCCATGAGCGCACTCCCGCATTCGTACAACGGCTTCCTACAGGCAAATCCCAGCGACGCATGCTACATGTTTGAATGTTCTCGAACAAACACAGCCAGCGATTGGCTGACGATCTGTTCGGGCCGGTCGAATCGAATGCTGATCTGATCGCGGCCGTTTCTGCTGGTCGAAATTTCGCGCTCGCGCCCTAGCTCGGTGATTCGGCCGAGCGCCACGCGGCCCGTTTCGTTATAGAGCGACAGGTCGACGCCGTGCCGTCGCTTGGTGTGCACGGCCGCCCAGACGGCGTCGGAGTTCTTGCGGCGGAAGTAAACAACCTGCTTGTTGCCCCAGTCGATGTCTGCCTGCGGCGCGACTGATTGCAGCAGATCGAACAGCCGCTCGAGCAATTCGGGCTCCCAACGGATGCGTTTGCCGCTAGGAAAACCCTTGCGGGACAGGTGCCACTTGCGCCCGAGCACCTTCCAGGGCGTGAGTTCGGCCGGATTGAGCTCTTTGCGGTTAATCGCACCCTGGAACGCGTCGGCAGCTTTGGCCAGGAATTTCTCGAAGGCCGGTGTTTCGATCTCCTTGAGCCAGTGGACGGTCACGGCAACCTCCTGCCACGCGCCCTTCACATTGCGGACCCGCACGCGGTCGGCGCGGCCGTAGACGGGCAACTCGTCGAGATCGTCGAGCGACTTAAGGGCCAGTTGCTGTGGCAAACGCTCCGGGTCGAACGTCTTTTTGGGCACGCGGAACCGTAGCGTGAGCAACCATTCGTCGCCCGTCAACGCGTGTAAGAACCAGACGCCGGTCCGCTCGGTGCCGGTGATTTCCACGACCGAACGGTCGTTCCAGTTGGCCGGGGCGAATCCCGGGCGGGCCTCGATCCAGTCGACGACCTTTTCGAGCGCGGCCGCTTCCCACCGCGGCGGCTTCCCGTTGTGGGCCACGTGGTCAGCCGTATGCCAGCGGCGGCCGTCGGTCTGCCAGGGCATCTTCGATTCGCGACCCACCTCGCGCAAGTCGAGGTCGCCGTCGCGCTTGGCCGCAGCTTCGGCGGCGCTAAATACTTCTCGCTCGGTGCGAGTGCCCGACTTGAGAACGGGGGCCAAAAACTCGCCCGTGTGCGAGCGGAGGCCGCCCGAGCCATTTTTCCCGCTCGCCTTTTTCAGCTCTTTCGCCCGGGCGACGACGTCTTCGGGAGTGCCGGTCGCCACGATCTGCCCGCCGGCGTCGCCCGCTTCGGGGCCAACATCGACGATCCAGTCGGCCGTCTTGATCACGTCGAGATTGTGCTCGATGACCACGACCGTGTTGCCCTGCTCGACGAGGCTGTTGAGCACCTTGAGCAGCTTGTCGATATCGTCGAAGTGCAGGCCGGTGGTCGGCTCGTCCAAAATGTACAGCGTTTTGCCCGTGTCGGGCCGCGCGAGTTCGGCGGCCAGCTTCACCCGTTGCGCCTCGCCGCCGGATAGCGTCGGGGCCGGCTGGCCGAGCGTGAGATAATCGAGGCCGATCGCGCAGAGCGTCGCCAGGTAACGGCGAATTCGTGGAATGTTCTCGAACGACATCGAGCGCCTGCCCGATCGGCAATTCGAGGACGTCGGCGATCGAGCGGCCGCGGTATTGGACGGCCAGCGTCTCGCGATTGTAGCGCTTGCCGCGGCACGTTTCGCACTCGACCCACACGTCGGGCAGAAAGTGCATCTGGATGCACTTCTGGCCGTTACCTTCGCAATCATCGCAACGGCCGCCCGGGCGATTGAAGCTGAACCGCGCCGGCCGATAGCCGCGGACCTTGGCCTCGGGCAGCCGCGCGAACAACTCGCGGATGGAATCGAACACGCCCGTGTAAGTCGCCGGGTTGGAGGCCGGCGTATTTCCCAGCGGCTGCTGATCGACAATGATCACCTTGTTGATGAGCTCGAGACCGGTCAGCTCATCGTACGGACCCGGCGTTTCGCCCGCCCGATTGAGTTTCTTCGACACGGCCCGCGCCAGCGTGTCCTCGATCAGCGAACTCTTGCCCGATCCCGACACGCCCGTCACGCAGACGAAGGTGCCGAGCGGAATCCGCAGGTCGACGCCACGCAGGTTGTTGAGGCGGGCCCCCTTCAACTCGATCCAGCCACCGCCCGGCGGAGGGTCGACGTCGGCCAAGATGCGGCGGTTCGCCGGAATCGGAATTTCTTTGCGGCCCGAAAGATACTGCCCCGTGAGCGATGCGGCCGACCGCGTGACAGCCGCCGGCGTTCCTTGCGCGGTGATCGTTCCGCCAAAGCGACCGGCACCCGGGCCGAAATCGTAGAGCCGGTCGGCAGCCTGGATTACCTCCCGATCGTGCTCGACCATCACGACTGTGTTGCCGAGGTCGCGCAGCCGCCGGAGCGCCTCCAGCAGCCGGTCGTTGTCACGCGGGTGCAGGCCGATTGTCGGCTCGTCGAGCACGTAGAGCACGCCCGTCAACGCGCGGCCGATCTGGCCCGCCAGGCGAATGCGTTGCGTCTCCCCGCCCGACAGAGTCGGCAAGGGCCGCGCCAACGTGAGATACTCGAGGCCGACGTCGACCAGAAATCCCAATCGGCTGGTCGCCTCGTTGATCAGGTCGCCGGCCACTTTTTTCTGCGCCGCGGACAGCGGGATTCCCTTGAGGAAATCCAGCGTTTCGTTGAGCGGCAGCGAACACAGCTGATGGATCGTGCGATCGAGGAACCGCACCGCGGCCGCGTCCGCCCGCAGCCGGCTGCCGCCGCACCACGAACAGGGAACTTCGCCGACCAACTCATGCAGCTTTTGGCGGTACGCGTAGGAAACGCGGGACGATTCCTCAATCGCTGGGAACAGACCCTTGTACTGGAATTTCCAATCGGATTTTTTGCCGACGGTGATCCAACGGTCGCCCGTGCCGTGCAGCACCAATCGTTGCTGCGTTGGTTCGAGCCGCTCGAAGGGAACATCGAGCGGAATCTTGAACTGCCGGGCCCAGGCGTCGAGCATCTTGGCAAACAGCGGATTCTGCTCGGGGTTGGGCCACGCGGCAATCGCCCCGGCCGAGAGCGGCCGCTTGCCGTCCGCGATCAGCGCGGTGAGATTCGTGCCTTGCTCGGTCCCCAATCCCTCGCACGACGGGCACCAACCGAGCGGACTGTTGAAGGAAAAACTGTTCGGCGTCAGTTCTTCAAAACTGCGGCCGCACTGATGACAGGCGAAATGCAGGCTGTAACGATCGACGATCCATTCCTCGTCGGGGAGTGAATCGTCAACGCGGGCAACGTAGATCGCTCCGCGGCCCAGGTCGAGCGCCGTTTCGATCGAGCCGGCGATGCGCGAGCGGGCCTTGGGATCGACAGCGATGCGGTCGATCACGATCTCGACGGCGTGCTTGCGGCGGCGATCGATCTGCGGCACATCCTCCAGCCGGTAGATCTTGCCGTCGATCCGCACCCGCAAAAATCCCTGCAGCTGCACGCGCTGCCAAAGCGTGTCGTAGCTCTGGCCGACCGTGACTTCCTGCGGGGCGAGCAAGATCAGCCGCGTTCCCGCCGGAAGCGTCAGCAGCTTGTCGACAATCTGGTCCGACGTCTGCGTCTCCACGGGAATTCCGCAGTCGGGACAAAAGAGCTTGCCGAGACGCGCGTAGAGAATTCGCAGGTAGTCGTAGATTTCGGTGACGGTACCGACTGTCGAGCGGGGCGTGTGGCCGGAAGCCTTTTGTTCGATGGCAATCGCCGGCGAAAGGCCGTGAATGTGGTCGACCCTGGGCTTGGGCATCTGCCCGAGAAATTGGCGGGCGTAGGCGGAGAGTGATTCGACGTAACGCCGCTGACCTTCCGCGTAGAGCGTGTCCATCGCCAGGGATGACTTGCCGCTGCCGCTGGGACCGCAGAAGACGCTCATCTTTTCCCGCGGCACTCGCACGTCGACGTGCTGCAAATTGTGCTGAGCGGCCCCGCGAATCACGATCTCCGTCGTCGACGCGCCGTCGCCTCCGTTCGCATCCGCGGCGTCGGCAAACTGCCAGCGGCCAGCGGGAATCGATGCGGCGGCAATGCCCGCGGTCTTGCCTTTCTTGGCGGACGGCTTGGTCATCGCGGTCGTTGCCGAACGCGTGGCGGGGAGAACCTCGCGGAGGGCCTGGCCGGTGTAGGATTCGGGACACGCGGCTACGTCTTCGGGCGTGCCCGCGACCACGATCTGACCACCGCCCGAGCCACCGTCGGGCCCCAGGTCGATAACCCAGTCGGCCGTTTTGATCACATCGAGGTTGTGTTCGACGACCACCACCGTATTGCCCGCATCGACAAACCCGTGCAGCACCTCCAAGAGCTTCTGAATGTCGGCGAAATGCAGCCCCGTCGTCGGCTCGTCCAGCAGATAGAGCGTGCGGCCCGTGGACCGCTTGCCCAGTTCGCGGGCGAGCTTGATTCGTTGCGCCTCGCCCCCCGAGAGCGTCGGCGACGGCTGCCCCAGCTTGATGTAGTCGAGGCCGACGTCATGCAGCGTTTGTAAGAGTGTCGTGATGTTCGGAATGTTCTTGAAGTGCTCGAGAGCTTCTTGCACGTCCATCTCGAGGATTTCGGCGATCGTCTTTCCTTTGTAACGCACCTCGAGCGTTTCCCGCTTGAAGCGGGCCCCCTGGCAGACGGGGCACGTCACCCACACGTCGGCGAGGAAATCCATCTCCAGGCGGTTTGCGCCCGACCTTCGCACGCCTCGCAGCGGCCGTCGGCGACGTTGAAGCTGAAGCGGCCCGGCTTGAAGCCGCGCATCTTGGATTCGGGCAGCTGCGCGAACAGATCGCGAATCAGGTCGAAGAGCTTGACGTACGTGGCCGGATTAGACCGGGGCGTCCGGCCGATCGGCGATTGGTCGATGTCGATGGCTTTGTCGAGCTGATCGAGACCGGCGATTTTGCCATGCGCGCCGGGCCGACCTTTGCCCTTGTTCAAATCGCGGTTGAGAGCCTCCCAAAGAATGTCGTTGACGAGCGAGCTCTTGCCCGACCCGCTAACGCCGGTGACGCAGATGAAATTCTCCAGCGGGAACGTGACGTCGACGTTGCGCAGGTTGTTGTGCCGCGCCCCGGTGATTTTGAGCGACTTCTTCCCGCGCGGCCGCCGCTGAGCCGGAATCGGGATGACCAGGTCGCCCGAGAGGTATTTTCCGGTGAGACTCTTGGGCTCTTTGCGGAGATCCTCCACGGTCCCTTGCGCGACGACCTCGCCGCCGCGAACTCCGGGTCCGGGACCGAAGTCGACCACGTGGTCGGCCGCCCGCATCGTTTCTTCGTCGTGTTCGACGACGATGACCGTGTTCCCCTGGTCGCGCAGGTTCTTGAGACTGTCCAAAAGCAGAGAGTTGTCGCGGGGGTGCAGGCCGATCGAGGGCTCGTCGAGAATGTAGACGACGCCGACGAGACCGCAGCCGATCTGGGCCGCCAGGCGGATCCGCTGTGTCTCACCGCCGGACAAGGTCGGGGCGCTACGCTCGAGCGTGAGATAATCGAGGCCGCAACGCAGCAGAAATCCCAGCCGGCCGCGAATCTCCTTGAGCGCCTCGGCCGCAATCATCTGCCGGGTTTCGTCCAGATCGAGCGATTGAAAGAAGGCGAAGGCGTCGCGAATGCTCAGGTTGCAGACGTCGGGCAGGCTGAGCAGGGTTGGTCGCTTCGGAGCGCGGAACGATTCGCTACTGGAGGCAATGCGCACGCTGCGAGCCTGCGGATTGAGCCGCGTCCCCTGGCAATCGGTGCAGGGGACAATTTCCATGTATTTCTCGAGCTGCCGCCGGCGCATGATGTTCTTCGCCTTGCGGTAGCTCTCCAGCAGGTCGGCAATCACGCCGGCGAACGTGCCGCCGTGCTTCCACACGCCGCCCGAATAGCGCCACGAATAGGTGATGTGCCGCTCGCCGGTCCCCTGCAAGAACTGCGTTTGGGCCTCGGTCGGCAATTCTCGCCACGGGGTTTTGAGCAGCGTATCTTCAGGGAGCCCCAGGTCCTTTTCGATCGAATTGGCGACTCCTTTATAGATGTGCTTGCGCCAACGTCCGATCTTGCCGATGGGGCCGATCACCTCGATCGCTCCTTGCCAGAGCGATTTCGAGTCGTCGGGAATCAGCCGGTCGAGCAGGAAATCGTGCCGCACACCCAGGCCGTTGCACTTGGGGCACATGCCGAGTGGGCTGTTGAAGCTGAAGAGTTGCGGCGTCGGCGGTTCGTAGCTGATGCCGCAATGCGTGCACGCGTATTGCGAGCTGTAACGATGCTCGACGGTCGCCGGCTCTTCGGCCTCGCTCGGCCGCTGCCCGCGTTGGCCGCCATTGGCGGGCGACTCTTGCGTGACCACCAGCGTTCCCGCGGAGAGCTTGAGGGCCGTCTCGACAGAATCGGTGAGTCGAGTGCGGGAGACGTCCCCGGCCACCAGGCGATCGACGATCACCTCGATCGTGTGTCGCATCTGGCGGTCGAGCCGTAGATTGTCGGTGAGCTGGACCGTCCGACCGTCGACCCGCGCTCGCAGAAAGCCCTGCCGTCGCAGGTCCTCGAACAGGTCCTGGTATTCCCCCTTCTGTTGCTGAATCACGGGGGCCAGGAGCTGGATCCGCGTCCCCTGGGGAATGCGGGAGACGTGCTCGATGATTTGTTCGACGGTCTGTGCCGTGATCTGCCGCCCGCAGTTCGCGCAGAACCCCGTGCCGACGCGGGCAAACAACACCCGCAGATAGTCGTAAATCTCGGTGATCGTGCCGACGGTGCTGCGGGGATTGCGTCCGCTGGCCTTTTGTTGGATCGAGATCGACGGCGCCAGGCCGCTGACCGAATCGACCTCGGGCTTGGGCATCTGGCCGAGAAACTGGCGGGCGTAGCTGGACAGCGACTCGACGTACCGTCGCTGCCCCTCGGCATACAGCGTGTCGAACGCAAGCGAGCTCTTCCCCGAGCCGCTCACGCCGGTCATGCAGATCAGCCGGTTCCGCGGCAGGCGGAGGTTGACGTTTCGCAGGTTATGCTCGCGGGCTCCGCGAATGATGATGTCGGAAGCAGGCATACGTGCGAAACCGCCAAACTCCGTTTAAGGATCAACAGGCTGTCTGCCCGCAGGCACGAGCAGGAGACAGGAATTTAACGTGCCGCCACGCCTCGAGCACCGCAGCGCCGGATTAGAACGTTCCGGTCGGCTTGCGACACCGACCGGCGACGCTGGGCAACTCATCCGGCCGGCTCGGCCGGGTCTGGCTCGGTCGGGCCGCGCTCGTCCGGGGGCGATTCTCGATTCCAACTCACCGACGGAAAATCACGATCGTCAGCACTCGCCGTCGGAGCGGGTTTAATCGGTGGATGAACGGGAATGTCCGTGGGGAAATCGGCCAATTGCGACTCCTCGCCCTCGGGGCTGGACGGCTCGGGTACGCGGACGGTCGGTTTGGGGCGAGGCAACTCGACCAACCGCATCGGCACCCCCTCGCGCGTGCAATTGCAGAGGCGGGTCGTGGCTTGCCCTTCCGATCGCAGCTGTCGATGACACTCGGGACATTCCCAAACTCGGCGAACATCCAGGTCCAACCGCATTCCCGGACCCTTCATAGTTCCCCCTTTTGCCAACCGGCCGCTGGAAACCGATGCTCGAAATCGGTTCCCCCAATTTTAGGCCGAGGGGGCGTCGGGGCCAATTGAGCGCCCAACGCCTAGCCGATCGACACCACGACTCTTGGAGCCATCCTCGGGCGATCCACCCGCGACGGAACCTCGCAAAGCTGGTTCCCTCCCCTTTGCCGCTGCCACTATCATTGATTCGAGCGCAGGACTCTGCCTGTTCACGTCGTTTGAGCGGACCCATTTTGATGCCGGCGGAGAAGACCGAAGCCCTTGTCATCCGGTTGGCTGACTTCAGCGAGACCAGCCGCGTGGTGACGTTTTTCACGGAGGATTTTGGGCGCATATCGGCTTTGGCGAAGGGGGGTAAACGGCTCAAAGGGCCCTTCGATGCTGCTCTTGACCTGCTCTCCGTGTGTGAGATAGTGTTCCTCCGCAAATCGTCGCCGGGGCTGGACATATTGACGGAAGCCCGGCTCATTTCTCGTTTCCGGCCGCAGGGCCGGGAGCTGGTTCGGTTCTACGGAGGCTATTACGTCGCCGAACTGCTTTCGGGACTGACAGCCGAGGTCGATCCGCACCCCCAGCTCTTTCGCGAATCCATCCAAACCCTGGAACGGCTTCAGGAGGCGGATCCCAAAATCACAATCCTGCGCTTCGAGCTGGCCACCCTCCGCGAAATCGGCCAACTTCCCGCATTCGATGTCTGCGTCGGATGCGGGCGGGCCGCTGAGAGCGGAGGGACATGGTCATTTTCGGTGTCGCAGGGCGGTTTGCTGTGTCCCACCTGTGGAAAGGAGTCCACTGCTCGAGTTCGCATTTCGGCGGGAACGGCCGCCGTTTTGCGCCGGTTGGCCGAAGAATCGAACGCGGTTGTCGGCCGTCTGGCCCTTTCGCCCCGACAGTTCCAGGAAGCGCGGGAGGTCGTAACGGCCGCCATCTCCCACGCGTTGGGACATCCCCCCAAAATGCTCCGCTACATTTCGATCTGACCCCCAGGATTTCGGGCCGTTGGATTTCGAATTGAAGAAAGCGAACGCGGAATCTCTTCTCCCTTCCCCTGAGCTTCTTCGCTTCCTTTCCTCAAAAGCAGTCACGGATGACGACTTGTCCCCCTGTTCGTCGGCGGCACGCATGCCGGGCCGCGACACGTAGCCGCGCGCTTTGGGCGATCGCGGTTTGCGTGGTGCTGGCGGGCTGTCAGACGCCGGGAATCGACGCCTCGTCCCTTTCGAAGAAGGACGACGCGCAACTCCAGCAGATGACGAGCACCGATGAAATCCACGGCCCGATGGAGCGATTCGCCATCGCCACCGGCATCAAGGATGGGGAAAAGAACAAGAAGCGGCAGCTCGTCAATCCGCCGGACGCCATGGCCGCCTATCACCGGGGCGAAGAGCTGTTCAAGGAGAAGCGATACGTCGAGGCCGAGCAGGTGTTTTGGAAAGACACGGCCGAAAAATTCGCCGTTTACCCAATCCGCGAAGACGCGCTGTTCATGACGGGCGAATGCCTGTTCCAACAGCAGCTCTACCCGAAGGCCCAGGACAAATACGACCTGTGCATCAAGGAGTTCTCGGCGACCCGGCACTTGGACGAGATCAGCCGCCGCAAATTCGAGATGGCCCGTGTCTGGTTGAAATTTCCGGACAACATCACGGCCAAGGACGTGAGGCCGGTGAATTTCGACGATCCGGGAAGGAACCCGCCGCCGCAGACGGCCTGGCAAGAACCGAGCGATTTGACCTACAAGATCCCGATTCTTCCCAATTTGAGCGACCACACACGACCGACGTTCGACACCGAAGGCCGCGCGCTCGAGGCGTTGAAATCGATCTGGCTCAACGATCCGACGGGTCCATTGGCCGACGACGCCATCATGCTGTCGGCCAGCTATTACCTCCGCAAAGGAGATTACACGGAAGCCGACCACTTGTACGAGCTGTTGCGGAAGGAGTTTCCCAAAAGTCCGCACGTCGAAAACGCCTATGTGCTCGGTGCGTACGTCAAGTTGATGGAATACCAGGGTCCGGAGTATGACCCGACCCCAATCCGCGAGGCCAAAAAGCTGCGGGAAGCGACCATCCGCCTGTATCCCAACAATCCGGAGCGGCCGCGGTTTGAGGCCGAGCTCAAGAAAATGGAGCTGGCGGAAGCCGCTCAAATTTGGGCCGACGCTCAATACTGGAAGGCCAAAGGCAAGCCGAAGGGCACCGCCATCTATTGCAAAGAGTTGATCAAGAAATATCCGCACAGCGATTTCGCGGTGAAGGCGCGCGAGGAATTGGCCAAGATCAAGCCCGACGACAAACAGGAGCCCGCGCCGCAGAAGAAGTACGAAGAAACGCCGAAGACTGGCAAGTCCGCCGTCGGCGATACGCCGGGCGTCTTCGAGGATCCGGTCGCGCCGCCGCCCAAGAAGGGGCCGCAGGTGATCGACAATTTTGGCGTCAATCCAACCTGAAAACGTCCGACCCTGAAACCGTCCGACCTAAGCCCGTCTGACTTTAAAACTGTCATGAGGCTCGTACCGCTCATTCGTCGCCGAAAGATGCTCCCCGCCGGGTCGCGGGGACGCAGGCTGGCGAGCATCGTCTGCGCAGTCGCGCTCCTGGCCAGCGGCTGCGGTTACACGATCGGCAACGCCTTTCAGGGGAACGTCAAGTCGGTCTACGTGCCGATCGCCACGTCCGACGACTTCCGCCGCGGTTACGAGTTTCAGTTGACCGAGTCGGTGCTGACGCAGATCAAAGAGCGGACCCCGTTCCGCATCGCCAAGGACGATGCCGCCGACACCAAGCTGACGATGAAGATCAAGAGCATCCGCAAAACCGTGATGGGCACGACGGCCGACAACGACCCGCGCGAACTGCAGGTTCAATTCGCGGTCGATGTCGTCTGGGAAGATCTCCGCACCGGGCGCATCCTGGCGCAGCGACAAGTGTCGCTCGAGCCGGAAGTCTCGCACCTGTTCGCGACGGCCGAAATGGCCCCCGAAGTGGGCCAGTCGCTGACGACCGCCACGCAGACGGCGATGAACGGCATGGCGCGGCAGATCGTCGACCTGATGGAAGCCCCCTGGTGAACGCGGGGGTTCGCCTTGGTTTTGCCCCGCCGCTGGTGTAGCCTCGACCGTGCCGGCTGTTTGCCGCGGAGGTGACACGATGCCCCAGACCGAGCGGATCACTACCTTTTCCGAATTCTGGCTGTACTATCTCCGGGAGCACAGCCGTCCGGCTTGCCGCGCGCTTCACTACGCGGGGACCGTCTGCTCGTTCGGCGCTATCGCTGCCGCCGTCTTCATTTCCCCCTGGTGGCTGTTGGCGGCGCCCGTCGTCGGTTACGGGCCGGCGTGGATCGGGCATTTCGTCATCGAAAAGAACAAGCCGGCGACGTTCGGCTACCCGCTGTGGTCGCTGATCTCCGACTACCGGATGGTCGGCCTCGCCGCGATCGGCCGCCTCGGGCCCGAGCTTGACCGCGCGTCGCATTCGCCCGCGGCTCCGGCTGCCGAGCTTTCGCGGGCCGTCTGAGTCGCCCGATGCGACTCCACTCACCGCACGCGTTCTTGCGCCCGGGCGAAGAACGCGGCAGGGCGAACGTCTGCCGCACGCCGGTCGACGGGCTGGCCCAGACCACTCGTTTAAAACAACTTGACCGGTTTTCGCACCTGTCTTATAGTCCCGCCCCCTCGCAACCGACCGGTCAACCGTCGGCGGCATGGAGGCTGCGGACAAAACCCTGCATTCCGGAGTACAGGTGCGATGAGCGTTTCGACCCAAACAAATCCGTCCAACAATTCGCGCTCCAATCGCGCGAGAGCGGCCTGGATCGCGGCAGGAACGGCTGTCGTCGTGGTCGTGGCCGCGGTGGCTTTTCAGTTCCTGCGGCCCCGCGAAGGAGCGGCCGGGGAAAACTCGCCGGAAACGGGCCGCGCTGCGGTGAACTCGGGCATCAGCAAACAACCGCTGGCCCGCGTCAACGGTGAGCTGATCGCCTACGACACGGTGGCTGCCGAGTGCATGCAGCGCTACGGTGGGGAAGTTCTGGAAAGCTTCATCAACCGCACCATCATCCATCAGGCCTGCGCCCGGCAGGGAATCGAGATCCGCGAGGACGAAGTTCGCGAAGAGATCGTCAAGATCGCCAAGAAATTCGACATCGATCCGCAGAACTGGCTCCGCGTGATTCAGACCGAGCGGCACATGAGCCCGTTGCAATACGAGCAGGACGTGATCTGGCCCATGCTGGCTCTCAAGCGCTTGGCCGGCCAGGACGTTCAGGTGAACGAAGAAGAACTGCAGAAGATCTTCGTCCGCGACTACGGCGAACGGGTCAAGGCCCGCATGATCCTCTGCGACAAGCTGCACCGGGCGCAAGAAGCCTGGAACATGGTCAAGAACGATCCCCAGAACTTCGGCAAGATCGCCCGCGAGAAGTCGATCGATCCGACGAGCAAGTCGCTCGACGGACAGATTCAGCCGATCCGCCGCTTTGCCGGCAACGACAATCTCGAGCGGGAAGCATTCAAGCTCAAGGATGGCGAGATCTCGGGAATCATTGACGTCAGCACGCCGGAAGCGCCGCGCTACGTCATCGTGCTCTGCGAAGGGCGCACGGTGCCCATCGTCAAGACTCTCGATGATCCGGGCATTCGCAAAGAGGTCGTCAACCAGCTGACCGAAGAAAAGACGCAAGTCGCCGTTGCCAAGGTCTTCGAGAAGCTCAAGAAAGATGCCCAAGTCGACAACTTCCTATCCAACACCTCCACTCGGGGCGTGATGCAGGCCGGCGGCACCTCTGAGGGCCGAGAGCGCGTGAGCCGCGCCGGCGGATATCGCACCCAAGGCGGAGCCGTTGGCACGATCAACCGCTCTGCCGAGGCCGACGGCCAACAGTAACGGCACGGGCCCGGGAATGTCCGAGACGGCCGTGTCCGGACGTCCGCATTCGGATTTTCCGTCTCGACGACCGACGGTCTGCGAAGTCGATTCAAGGCGGCGTGCTTTCCGCAGGGACTGCACGCCGCCTTTTTTACCATCGGGATTTGTCGTCCACTTTTTGCCGTCCGTTTCGGCCCTGCTAGAATCGAGGGCGTCCGGGCACAGTTTGTTCCCTCGCGCCGACTGCCACGCCACGCAACTTCTTCTTTAGCGGAATCGAACGCTCCGATGCGCAGCGAAACCGAAGTCCCCTTCGAGGACAAGCCGTTCCGAATCAAGGTGGCCGACCGGGTCAACCGGCTACCGCCCTACATGTTCGGCAAGATCAACAAGCTGAAATACCAGAAGCGCGCGGCCGGGGTCGACGTGATCGACCTGGGGATGGGCAACCCGACCGATGCACCCGATCCGTTGATCGTGGACAAACTCTCCGAGGCGCTCGCCGATTCGCGCAATCATCGCTACTCGGTTTCCAACGGCATCGAGAATCTTCGCAAGGAGGTTTCGGCTCGCTATTGGAAGAAGTACGGCGTCCGCCTGGCTCCCGATACCGAGGTCATCGCCTGCATTGGCTCGAAGGAAGGGTTCAGCCACATGTGCCTGGCCCTGCTCGGTCCGGGCGACACGGCCATTGTGCCCGCCCCGTCGTTTCCGATTCACGTCTATGCCGTCATGCTCGCCTCGGGCAACGTGATCGCGCTCGACGTGCGGAACCCCGAGCGGTTTTTGCAGAATGTCGCCTACACCTGCGAGCACCTCTACCCGAAGCCCAAGGTGGTGGTCGTCAATTTTCCGCACAATCCGAGCACCACGGTCATCGAGCAGGACTTTTATGTCGAGCTGGTGGCGCTCGCCAAGAAGTACGGCTTTCTGGTCATCAGCGACTTCGCCTACGCCGACATTTGCTTTGAAGGCTATCAGGCCCCCAGCTTTCTAGCCGTGCCGGGTGCGATCGACGTCGGCGTCGAGTTCACGACGATGAGCAAGGGCTACAGCATGGCCGGCTGGCGCATCGGTTTCTGTAGCGGCAACGCGGAGATGGTCCGGGCTCTCGCCACGATCAAGGGCTATTACGACTACGGCATCTTCCAGCCGATTCAAATCGCTGCCATCGTCGCGATGCGGCACTGCGATGCGGCCGTCGAGAGCGTGGCTTCCGAATATCAGCAGCGACGCGACGTGCTGTGCGAGGGGCTGCAACGAAGTGGTTGGGAGCTCGAAGTGCCCAAGGCCGGGATGTTCGTCTGGGCGAAGATCCCGGAGCCGTGGGCCAAGATGGGTTCGATCGACTTCTCGCTCATGCTGCTCGACAAGGGGGGTGTCGCCGTCAGCCCGGGCCGCGGCTTTGGTGACGAGGGCGAAGGCTATCTGCGGCTGGCCATCGTCGAGAACAGCCAGCGGCTAAGGCAAGCCGTTCGCCAGATTCAGCGGTGCCTCAAGAGCGAGCCGGTTCAGGTTGGTGAGTGAAGCGCTTCGCCGCAGAGCCAGCTGATTGTCGTGTTGCTGACGGCCTCAATTTCCGGCGGCCGAATCGGCGTGCACGGGCGCGGCTGCCGGGTTGATGCGATCAAGAAACTGCTTGATCGCCGCGCGGTACGGCTCGCGGGCCACGTATTGGACGTCGTTGTGTCCGGTCCCTGGCAGGACGACAAACGTCTTCGGGATCGAATTGGCCGAAACGGCCGGAGCCGCGTCGAATAGACGCTTCCCCGACTCGAACGGCACGATGGTGTCGACGTTCCCGTGCACGACGAGCACCGGGCAAGTCACCTTGGCGACGCGCTCGGCCGAGGGAAACCGGTCAATCAAGAACAGCTTCACCGGCAGCCATGGGTAGTGATACGAGGCCACTTCGGCGAGACCGGCGAACGTTGATCGCAGGATCAGTCCGCCCGGGGGTGTGCCGGCCTGGGACAGTTCCGACGCTAGCCGCGAGGCCACGCCGCCACCCAACGACTCGCCGAGCAATACCACCTGCGACGGCTTCACGTGTCGGGTCGTGGTCACGAACTTCCACACGGCATGGGCATCGGCCGCGAAGTTTTCTTCGGTCGGTTTGCCGGGATTATCGCCGTAACCGCGGTAGTCGACGAGATAGGCATCCGCGCCCAATCGCGACAATTGGTCCAGTTCGATCGCTCGGTAGCCGCGGTGACCGGCGTTGCCGGAGAAGAAAATCACCGTCGGATGGTCTGCGGACCCACGGTGTGCTGATCCGTTATGATCGGCATCGCGCGACGCGGCGAACGCCTTCACGCACCAGCCGTTAAGCTGCAGGCCGTCGGCAGTCGGGACGTGGATCTCTTCGATGCGGCCCGCTCCCAGCCCGCTGAGCTGTGGGTCGATTACCTCGGCGCGGGTCGGCTGGTAGATCAGATAGCGTTGAAAAAAGGCCAGCATCACCAAAATGATAAGGTACCAGTAGACGATCCGTCTGCCGATCCAGCCTATTTTCGAGCGGACGGTCTTACCCTTAGGAATGGGGACGCACAGCCGCAACACCCCGGAGGAGATGCGTCGGCCGATCGAACGCGGCTGATCCGTGTCGTCACTCGGTGCAAGGGGCTGCGAAGCGACCATAGTGGACCTCGACTCGGCTTTACGGTATTCGCCTGCACCCTGGCCCGCTTATGTTCATTCCTTTAACTTTCGCGGCACGATGCAAATTATCCCCGTCCTCGATCTGCTCGGGTCGCAAGTCGTTCGCGGCGTCGCCGGTCGCCGCGATCAGTATCGCCCGCTCGAAAGTCGCCTGGTCGCGGGAAGCGATCCGTTGACCGTCGCGACAGCGATCCGGGGCGCGTTCGACCTCTGCCATTTCTACGTGGCCGACCTCGACGCGATTCTGTCCCGGCAGCTGAATCGGTCAATTTTGCGGGAGTTATCCGCGAACGGCTTTTCGCTCCAGGTCGACGCGGGCATCCGCGACAGTGCCGACGCCGAACCGATTTTCGACCTCGGCGCCGATTGCGTCGTCGCGGGGCTTGAAACCCTCCAAAGCCCGAAAGACTTGGTGCACCTTATTGAGAGACACGGCTCGGGGCGAATTTTGTTCAGCCTGGATCTGCGCAACGGCCGGCCGATCGCCTCGTCCTCCGCCTGGCCGATGGCCGAGCCCTTCGAGATCGCCCGCTTGGCGATTGAGGCCGGCTGCCGGCAGCTGATCGTGCTCGACATTGCCGGCGTGGGGACGGGCGGGGGCGTCTCCACGCTGACTCTCTGCAAGCGGATTCGCCAGGCGTTTCCAGGCGTGACCCTCTTCACTGGGGGCGGCGTCCGCGACGCTCGGGATTTGCAGACGCTCATTCACGCGGGAATTGATGGCGCGCTCGTCGCGTCGGCGCTGCACGATGGCTCGATCACGCCGAGCGACCTGGCCACGCTACCAGTGCCGACAATTCCCGTCGCTCAGGCCAACAGCGAATCGACCACTTCGGCATTCGTCACGGGCGAATCGGTCAGCGAGTCGTCGCGGCCGTCGTGAGGATACGTGAGCCGCTCATGGTCGAGACCCAACGCAGCGAGGAGCGTGGCATGCAGGTCGTGCACGCGGACGATATCTCGCACCGACTCGTAACCGAAGTCGTCCGTCGCGCCGTGCACATAGCCACGTTTGAAGCCGCCACCGGCCAGCCAGAGCGAAAAAGCCCGGCGGTTGTGATCGCGACCGTCGTTGCCCTGCGAGACCGGTTGGCGTCCGAACTCACCCGTCCAGAGCACGATCGTCGAATCGAGCAGACCCCGTTGCTTGAGGTCGCGAACGAGCGCCGCGCTGGGCCCGTCGGTCTTAGCGCACAGCCCGACGAGCGTCTTTGCATTGTTGGCGTGGGTGTCCCAGGGTTGGCCGCTCAAGAAGACCTGCACGAATCGCACGCCACGCTCTACCAGCCGCCGCGCGATCAGGCATCGCCGGCCGTAATCCTCCGTCGCCGGTTGATCGAGCCCGTAGAGCGACTGCGTGGCCTTCGATTCTTGGGATACGTCGAGCGCCTCGGGCACGGCCGATTGCATCTTCGCGGCCAGCTCGTAGTTGGTGATCCGCGCTTCCAGCTCCGAGTTGGCGGGATTGCGACGGAGATGTTCGGTGTTGAGCGCTCGGAGAAACTCGAGCTGCCGCTGTCGTGCTGCGGGGAGGATTTCCGGCGGCGTTTGCAGGTGCAACACGGGCGAACCGACGGGGCGGAAAGCCGTCCCCTGATAGACGGCCGGAAGGTAACCGGCGCTCCAATTCTTCGTGCCGTCGACCGGCAGCCCGCCCGGATCGCCCAGGACGACGTACGCCGGCAGCTCATCCCGCACCGATCCCAGCCCGTACACCACCCACGACCCGAGGCTCGGCTTGCCCGCGAAGAAAGTGCCGGAGTGGATCAGCCGCAGCGCCGATTCGTGGTCGACCGACGTCGTCGTCATCGAACGGACGAGAGTCAATTCGTCGGCGACGGCTCCGGTATGCGGCAAAATCTCCGAGAGCTCCATGCCGCACTCGCCGTGTTTCTTGAACTTGAAGGGCGATCCCAACAGGTTCGTCGACGCGTGGGCGAAGTGGACCTCCACCTTGCCGGGATACGGTTCGCCGCTGTGCCGCGAAAGTTGCGGCTTGATGTCGAACAGATCCATCTGGCTCGGACCGCCGTGCTGAAACAGACAGATGACCGATTTCGCCCGCCCAGGGTTGTGCGGCGGAACGGACGCCAGCGGGTCTTTGCGCTGACTGCCGGCAGCGAACGCCTCCCGCTGCAGGAGTTGCGCCAGCGCCAGCCCACCGATGCCTCCGCAGTAGTTAGCCAGAAAGGCTCGACGGTTGACCGCGAACGGATTCGGCATTTTGTCGCTGGCTCGCTCATTCATCGGCAGGCCTTCACTCGACATACAGAAATGCGTTGCTAGCCAAGAGCATCTGACAGAAATCACGCCAGGCCGATTCTCCGTTCGCAGAATAGCTCGCCGTTTGCTGCGCGAGGAACTGCGACGAGGCGGCTTGTTCCGCGGCCGTCGGCGCGCGACCGAACGCAACCGTGATCGCGCGGCGGATTCTCGCCTCGGTTGCGGAGCCGGTTCCGGGGGAGCCGGACGGGGCGGCAAGTGACCGACGGGCGGCTGCGGCGAAGGCCACGGCCCGCGCCGGACAAAGCTCGAATTGAGCAGGGCCAGCGACTGCAGCGGGACCGTCGACGTGCCGCGCACCGGGCAGTTGTTCACGATGGTCGGCGCATCGAACAGCTCGAGCAGCGAGTTGACCTGCGTCCGCCGCTGCTGCAGATAAAGGCTGCGGCGGTGGGCTCCCTCCTGGTCCTCGCGGACGACAACGGCCCCTTCCTCGTCGCGGTTGCACATGATGTAGGGGCCGTACATTTTTTCCGCCAGCTCTCCCGAGGCGCACAGCATCGAATCGCGGACGGCCTCTGCGTCGAGCCGCGCGAGCGGGAATCGCCACAGCAGGCGATCGTCGGGATCGAGGGCCGCGCCCGGTCCATTTGCGGCGCTGGCCTGTTGATACGTTGCCGACAGCACGATCAAACGGTGCAGGTGCTTGACGCTCCAACCGCTGGCGCGGAATTCGTCGGCCAGATATTCGAGCAGGGCGGGGTGCGTCGGTCGCGCGCCCGAAAGCCCGAAGTTGTCCGGAGTGGCAACGATGCCCGTGCCGAAGTGTTGTTGCCAAATACGATTGACCATCACCCGGGCCAGGAGCGCTGCTGCCCGCGATTGCGGTGCAGTGAGCCAGCGGGCAAACGCCAGCCGTCGTCCCGAAGAAGTCGAGCCGCGATAGGGCACGTTGACGCGCAGCTCCGCCGGCCCGTCGCTCAATACTCTCAGAGCCGCGGGAACGACGGCTTCGCCCGGGTCGGTGTAACTGCCCCGCTTCAAAACGTGCAACGCGGTCGGATTCTGCACGACGTCGGTCACGCAGGCCAGGTCGCCGGGCTTGGCGAGCCGCTGGGAGTCGAGCTCGTTGAGCTGCTTTCGGAGCCGTCGCGCACGACGGGCGGCGTTGGTGTTGTAGGCGGCGAGCTGCGGCGCGGGCGAACCGTCGGCCGGGTTCGAGCTCTCCACGAGCGCGTCGCTCACGATGAAGCTGCGGCCGCAGCAGTATTCAAAACCGAACGCTCCGTCGGGCAGGTCGGCGGCGTCGATCGTGACGGCATTCTTTTCCGTCAAAAGATCAACGACTTGCTCAATCCG
This sequence comes from uncultured Planctomycetaceae bacterium, assembly GCA_963800135.1. GTDB lineage: Bacteria > Planctomycetota > Planctomycetia > Planctomycetales > Planctomycetaceae > DASPSM01. The sequence goes on from CAWCZR010000011.1 coordinate 59,940, forward strand.
CAGTTTCTGGTTGCCGACGTTCGTCACGCGGATGCCGTAGCGATGTCCGGCCCGATAGCCCGACTCGCCAATCTCACCGATCCCCCGCGAATGCGGACCCGGATAAGCGAGATTCACGGCCGCTTTGCCCGCGGGATTGCCGTCCAGCAGCAGGTTCCCCGTCGAGCGGCGGATTCCCTTCACGTCGGCCGTTTGCGCGGCGATGAAGAAGGCGACCCGTTCGGCAGGCGGCGAACCCCCGATCCGATCGGCCACCAGGTTGAAGCAGGCTTGGATCCACTCGCCTTCGCGGCGCGGCCTCCAGTTGAATGTTTTGCGAGTGACGAGCCAGCGATCGCCGCTGTTGGACTCATGAATGCGGAGCGTTCCCTTCTCAATCGAGGCAGCGGGAGCCTTTGCGGTATCCACTGCGACGACACCGATCGCTCCGGGAAGATTCGATTCGGGAGTCGGGCTCCACCAGGACTCGCTGAGTCGGCCTGGCGATTTGAATTGGTCATGGAAAAGGATCGCCTCGGGCGGGCGGTGCGACGCGACCCAGCTCGCATAGACCTGGACGGCCCGGGCTTTCTCGACGTCGATTTGATGTTCGTGCGAGCGCCAGACCACGGCTTCGTCGCCCGCCGGCATCTCGCGGACGCGGTCTTTGGGCTTGATCCAGTGCTCGGCGTCGTAGGCGGGAAACGCCGGGTAGAAAATCGACTCCAGCTGGTAATACTCGGCGGCGGTGATCGGCTCGAACTTGTGCGCGTGGCAGCGGCAGCACTGAATCGTGACGCCCAGCAGCGAGTTCATCGTGAGCTGCAACGTCCCGTGCAGCACGGTCGCCCGATCAACCCGCACCTCGTCGGGGTTGCCGTCGCTCTCGCTCGATCCATCCTGGCCGTTTCGCAAAAAGTGGGTCGCCGTGAACTGATCCACGACGTCGCGGGTGAGCGGCTGGCCGGGCCGATAGCCGGAAAGCTCGTCGCCTGCCAACTGCTCGCGGACGAACTGATCGAAGGGCTGATCACTGTTGAATGACCGAATCACGTAGTCGCGGTACTTGTAGGCCAGCGGCCGATCGCTGTCGGCGTTGAAGTAGCCGTTCGAATCGGCGTAGCCGGCCACGTCGAGCCAGTACTTGCCCCAGCGTTCGCCATAATGGGGCGAGGCCAGCAGCCGCTCGACCAATCGGGAATAGGCATGAGGTGCCGGGTCGGCGATGAACCGCGCGACCTCGTTCGGCTTCGGTGGCAGACCCGTCAGATCAAACGAGAGCCGTCGCAGCAAGGTCGCCCGGTCGGCCTCCGGATTCAGCGACAGTTTCTTCTGCTCGAGTGCTTGGAGCACGAACGCATCGACCGGCGAACGGGTCACCGCCGCACGCTCGAGGCGAGGGATCGCCGGCCGCACCGGCGGGCGAAACGCCCAGTGATTTCGGGGATCCGCGTCGGCTCCCCGCACAGCCGCGCTCGCCGTGGCGAACAACAGGGCCGATGTCAGAACTCGCTGCAGCGCTCGCATGCGAAAAAGACCTCAATCCATAAGGGATTGCTTATTAGAGTACCAACCGGCAGGGAGCGTGGGAACTTTTCGGCATCCCGTCACAGATCGGAGGGCGACGGAACCGCTCGTGCGGGCCGGGTGAACGGGCATCTGCCGGGTCGACTCGGTAGAATGGAAGCGTCGATTCCCGCCGCTTCGAGACCCCGCCATGAAAGCCTGCCGGCCCCTCCTGCCGCTCGTATTGCCGTCGCTCCTGGCAATGACGGCTCTGGGCACGCCCGCACTGGCAGGGGCCGACCCGGGAGCTGAGACGACGGCCCGGTCTGTCGACTTCAACCGCGATGTGCGGCCCATCCTGTCGAAAAACTGCTTCACCTGCCACGGGGCGGACGAACAGCACCGCGAAGGCGGCCTGCGACTCGATTTGCGGGGCGACGCCATCAAACCGCTGGCGGACGGAAAAACAGCCATCGTCCCCGGCCACACGGACCGGAGCGAACTCGTTCACCGCATCACGTCCGCGGACGCCGACGAACGGATGCCCCCCGCAAACGCCAACAGCACGCTCACCGACGATCAGCGGCGAATTCTCACACAATGGATTCGTGAGGGAGCCGGCTACAGCCGGCACTGGTCCTTCGAGAAGCCCGTGCGCCCGCAGCTGCCGCGACTGGCTGCAATCGCCGGACGGCCGGAATGGCCGGCCAACCCTGTCGACCTCTTTATTGGCGCGAAGCTGCAGGCGGCCGGTCTGGCCCCATCGCCACCAGCCGATCCCTACACGTTGATTCGGCGACTCAGTCTCGATTTGCGCGGCCTGCCGCCGACTCCGGCAGAGGTCGAGGAGTTCGTTCACGACTCCAATCCCGGCGCCTACGAACGTATCGTCGACCGAATGCTGGCCGACCCGGCGTTCGGTGAGCGGTGTGCACGTCCCTGGCTCGATCTGGCCCGCTACGCCGACTCGGCCGGTTACGCCTCGGACCCGCTGCGCACGATCTGGCTCTATCGCGATTGGGTGATCGACGCGCTCAATGCCAACCAGCCCTTCGATCAATTTACGATCGAGCAGCTGGCCGGCGATCTGCTGCCCCACGCGACGAATGAGCAGCTCGTGGCGACGGCCTTCAATCGCAACACGATGACGAACACGGAGGGCGGCACCGACGACGAAGAGTTCCGCGTGGCGGCCGTCAAAGACCGAGTGGACACCACGATGGATGTCTGGATGGGACTCACCATCGGATGCGCCAAGTGCCACAGCCACAAGTTCGACCCGATCACGCAGGCCGAGTACTACCGCTTCTTTGCCATCTTCAACGAGACGGCCGACAACGATCAGCCGAACGAATCCCCCACGCTCTCTTTCCCGTCGCGCGAGGCGGCCCGGCAGCGCGCGGTCGTCGATGCTCAAATCGCTGCGCTGAAGAAACGGGCCGGCTCGAAGAAAGATCCCAAGCTCGCCGCACGCATCGCCAAGCTGGCCCGTTCCCGCGCAAGGATCCCAGCGTCCCCGTGATGCGCGAGTTGCCGCGGCAGAAGCGTCGCCAAACGCATGTGATGGTCAAAGGCAACTTCCTGGTTCCGGCCGAGGCCGTCGAGCCGGGCGTGCCGGCGTTTTTCGGCTCGTTGCCGAAAAGTGTTCCGGCTGATCGTCTGGCGATGGCCCGCTGGCTGGTGGATCGCGACAACCCGCTCACCGCGCGCGTCGCAGTCAATCGGCTGTGGTCGCAAGTTTTCGGCCAGGGAATCGTCGAAACGGAAGAGGATTTTGGAACGCAGGGCCGGTCGCCCAGCCATCCGGAGTTGCTCGATTATCTCGCCGTCGAGTATCGGGACCACGGCTGGAACACCAAGGCCCTCGTTCGCCTGCTCGTCACCTCGGCCACGTATCGGCAGTCGAGCCGCGAGACGCCGGAAGCCCTGCAAAAAGATCCCGGCAATCGCCTTTACGGTCGGGCGCCGCGATTTCGGCTGGAGGCCGAGATGGTCCGCGATCAGGCGTTGGCTCTCTCGGGCCTGTTGAGTCAGAAAATGAAGGGCCCGTCCGTCTTTCCACCGCAGCCGCCCGGACTTTGGCGGGCCGCGTTTAACGGCGATCGCACCTGGCCAACGAGCCCGGGAGCCGACGCGCATCGCCGCGGCGCTTTACACTTTCTGGCGGCGGACGATCCCCTATCCATCGATGTCCACGTTTGATGCCCCCAGCCGCGAGGTGTGCTCGGTCCGCCGCGTGCGCACCAACACGCCGCTGCAGGCGTTCGTCACGCTCAACGATCCGGTGTACGTCGAGGCGGCACAAGCTCTCTCGCGGCGGATCATGACAGAAGGCGGCCATTCGCCCCGCGAGCGCTGCCAATTCGCCCTGCGGCTCTGCCTGGCGCGCCCGCCGCGGGCCGAGCAAGTCGCGGAACTCGAGTCGCTGTTGCTCGACGAGCGGCGGCACTACCAAGCTGATCCGCGTGCGGCGCGGATGCTGGCGGGTGGCCCCCAAGGCCAGTTGCCGCCCGGATTGGATACGGCCGACCTCGCGGCGTGGACCGTCGTCGCCAACGTGCTGTTGAATCTCGACGGCGTGCTGACCAAAGGCTGACGAAAACGGCAAGTTATGAAATCGCCAGACTCACTCCTTCAGGAAGCGCAACTGGCCCGCGTGCAGTTGCTGACGCGCCGACACTTCCTGCGACAGTCACAGATCGGTCTGGGAGCGCTCGCCCTGACGAGCCTGCTGGGTAACTCGCAACCGCGCGCAGCGTCCGCCTCGGGTGCGGCCGACAACGCGCTGGCACTGCGCCCGCCCGTGAAGGCGGCCAAGGCGCGGGCCGTCATCTATCTGCACATGTCGGGTTCGCCGCCGCAGCAGGACCTCTTCGACTACAAGCCCAAGCTCGTTCAGTACAACATGCAGCCCTGCCCGGACGAGCTCATGAAGGGACAGCGGTTCCCGTTCATCAAGGGGCATCCGAACCTGCTGGGGACGCCCTACCATTTCCGGCCGCACGGCCAATGCGGCACGGTGATGAGCGAGCTGTTGCCCCACATCGCCGGCCAGATCGACGACATCGCCCTCATCCGTTCGATGTGGACCGACCAGTTCAATCACGCGCCGGCCGAGTTGCTGTTGCACACCGGTTCGCCGCGCTTCGGCAGCGCCTCGATGGGCTCGTGGGTGACCTACGGACTCGGGTCGGAAAACCAGGATCTGCCTGGGTTCGTGGTGCTGGTCAGCGGCGACAGCGATCCGAGCGCGGGCAAGAGCGTGTGGGGAAGTGGCTTTTTGCCGTCGGTCTTTCAGGGCGTGCAGTGCCGAACCGCGGGCGAACCGATCCTGTATGTCAGCGATCCGCCCGGCATGACGCGCGATGTCCGTCGCCGCAGCCTCGACGCGCTGGGCAAGCTCAACCGGCTCGAGCTGGCCGAGTTCGGCGATCCGGAAACGCTCACGCGGATTAGCCAGTACGAGCTGGCCTACCGCATGCAGATCTCCGTGCCGAACGTCATGGATATCTCCCGCGAGCCCGCCCACGTCCACGAGGCCTATGGCACGAAGCCCGGCGTCACGGCCTTCGCTAACAACTGTCTCCTGGCGCGACGGCTCGTCGAGCGCGGCGTGCGCTACGTGCAGCTCTTCGATTGGGGCTGGGACATGCACGGCACGGCCCGCGACAACGACCTGATCACCGGCCTGCCCAAGAAGTGTCGCGAGGTCGACCGGCCGATCGCCGCGCTGTTGCGGGATCTCAAATCGAGCGGTCTGTTGGACGAAACGATCGTGGTCTGGAGCGGCGAGTTCGGCCGCACTTCGATGAACGAAGCCCGCGGCGGCTCGAAGCTCTTGGGCCGCGACCATCACCCGCACTGCTTCTCGATATGGCTGGCCGGCGGCGGCATCAAGGGAGGCACGGCGCTCGGGGAGACCGACGACCTGGGCTACTTCATCGTGAAAGACAAAGTGACCGTACACGATCTGCAGGCCACCGTGCTGCGTCTGTTGGGACTCGACGCCCACCACCTCACGTTTCCGTTCCAGGGCCTCGACCAGCGGCTGATCGGCCCGACAAACGACGCGAAAATCATCCAGCCCATCTTGAGCTAGCGATCTGGTATCTTGAGCTAGCGATTTGACACGGTTCTTGGTCGAGGGATACGATCCGCGCACTGCCATCAGCGGCTGCTCGGCCGACGCAATCGATCCATTTCAAGGAGGCAAGTCGATGAGGCGGTCCATCCAGCTAGTTTTGGTCGCGGCAATCATCACCTTGACGGACGCGTGGCTCTGGGCTCAGACGCCAATCAAGACCCCATCCGGTGCCGAACTTAACATTGGGACGTTCGAGGGACCAGCCCGCAAACCGGCGGAACTCGCGTCGAGCCCGCCGCTCGCGACCACGACCGTCGAGGCGATCAATCTGCGGAACCAGTACATCGAGCTGTCGAAGAAAAAGGCGCTCTTGATGAAGGAGCCGGAGCTCAAGCGCGAAATCGAAATGCTCGAGCGAGATATCCCCGAGCTCGAAGCCTGGGCGAAGGCCGAGGAAGCGGTCCAACTCTTGCATGAGGTGATCGAAAAGCATCCCAACACGCAGGCCGCGAAGTCCGCGCAGGCGGCGATCGAATTGATCAAGGGACGCGGCAGAGAAGAGTTCCTTGTTCCGACACCTGATGATGGGATTTTGAAAGGGCGGATCCACGGCCTGCGACCAGTAGCGCCATCGGCCCCGCGCAATTCGAACCGCCAATTCGACGACCCGCAACGGGCCGCGCCCGCGGCACCTCGGGACCGAGACTTCCAGCGCGAAAGCCTTCAGCCCAAGCCGACGAGGAGCATTTTCCAATCGTAGACTAATCCGGCGGTGGCCTAGACCACGCGGGCGACCACCAGCGTGCGGTCGTCACGGGGCGCGGCTCCGTCCGTGTGCGATTCGACGTGCTTGAGCACTCGATCGACGATCTCCGCCGGCTCCGCTCCGCAGGCGGCGAGCGCTTTGTCCAAGCGATCGGTGCCGAAGAGTTCGCCGCTGGGGCTGGGGGCTTCGGTGATGCCGTCGGTGTAGAAGACGATCTGGTCGCCGGGCTGGAGTTGCTCGGTGTGTGAGACAAATCCCGGTTCTTCGAGCACGCCGAGCGGAACCTGCTGGGCTCCGTCGAGCGCCAACACGCTCTGGTCGCCGCAGCGGCGCATCCGCGGCGGATTGTGGCCGGCCGACGAGTAAGTCAGCCGCCGCGTCTTCGGATCGTAGATGCCGTAAAACGCCGTTACGAACGTGCCGTTGACGCCCACGTAGTGGTCCAGCAGCTTGCGATTGAGAAATGAAAGCAGTTCGCTCGGCGGCGCGGGATCATTCGGGTAGTTGTGCACGATGCTGTGCATCACGGCCATCATCACGGCGGCCGGCGTCCCGTGCCCGCTGACGTCGGCGATTAATATGCCCAACAGGCCCTGCCCAAGCGGGATGAAATCGTAGTAGTCGCCGCCGGCGCGTCGCGCTGTCTCATAGTTTGCCGCCAGGTGCAGCGAGGGAATGTCGGGGAGCTTGGCCGGCAGCAGCGACCGTTGAATGGCGGCGACCGCTTTCATTTCGCGGTCGATCTCTTCGTAGGCGGTTTTCACCTTGTCGGCGAGCACGAGCGAGTTGGTGGCCCGGCCGAACAGATTGGCAGTCCAAACGTGCTCGGGAAGCAGCTCGGGATCGAATGTGCCCGATTCGCGGCGGAGATGGACCACCATGTTGAGAGCCACGCCCTGATCCAACAGCGGAATGGCGACCAGCGACGAAAATCCCTCGAGGTAGCGGGCTGCCGGATCGTCGGGTGAGATGGAAAAATCCTCGATGATTCGCGGCTCGTCGCCGTAAATCAGCTCGCCCAAGATACCGCCGTTGATGATCGGCAGCTTCTCCGGCTCCTTCCAAGGATTGATCGTTTCTTCCCAGGCGGTCGAGCGGGTGATCTTCACTTGGGGCGGCCGCAAGTCGCGGCGGCTCAGCGAGATCGACCGATCGATCCGCCGGAACCGCTTCATCCGGGCAGCATATTGCTGCACCATCAATTGCGGATCGGTCTGCTTGCTCATCTCGCGCATCATTTCCATGACCGCGCTGAGCCGCTCTTCCCAGTTCAAATCGGGCGCCGCCAGATTCTCAACTCGCATCGGACTCTCCGCGAGAGCTTGGATGACTGATGATCGACCGTCAGTTATCAGCTATCAGTTTGCCAATGGACAGCGGCTTACCGCCAGTGTCGCCCTGTTTCGTTCAGGATTCGGTATAACGCGGGGACACCGCGATCTTTTCCATCCGTTCGTTGCGAATGATGGTCAGTTCCAGCGCCGCGGTTGCGGCAGTGGGTTGGGCACCCGGACTCGGTTGGCCGCTCGACGCCAGCCGGCCCGATAATACGCGGTGCAAATCGTCGACGTCGGCGATGATCCGGTCGTTGGCCGCCACGATCACGTCGTGCGCCCGCAGCCCGGCCAGATCGGACGGTCCCTTGGGCGACACTTCGATCACTTCGACGGCGGTGTCCGACAGCAAGTCATGTTCGCGGACCAGCCGCCGGGCCAGTTGGGCTGCCGATACCGTAATTCCGAGCGACAGGCGTCGCACGCGGCCGTGGGCGGCCAACTCCCCTACGATCCACGCTGCCGTGCTCGACGGGATGGCAAAGCCGAGCCCTTGGGCCATGGCAATCACCGCGGTGTTGATGCCCACGACGCGGCCGCGGGAATCGACTAGCGGGCCGCCCGAGTTGCCTGGGTTGAGCGGAGCGGTGTGCTGTACGACGTTTTCGATCAGACGGCCGAATTCGCTCCGCATGGCCCGTCCCAGGGCGCTCACGACGCCCGTCGAGACGGTCGAGCGAAATCCGAACGGGTTGCCCATCGCGATCACCAGCTGGCCGACCTGCAGAGCCTGAGAGTCGCCGAAGGTCGCATAGGGCAGATCGCGGGCAGCCAGCCGCAATAGGGCCAGATCGGTCGAGGGGTCGTCCCCGACGAGGTCGGCCGGAATCTTGTCCCCCTCTTCCGTGGTGGCAGTGAACGAATGGCGTCCGTGGACGACGTGGCTGTTGGTGACGGCGTAGCCGTCCGGCGTGACGAGAAAGCCCGAGCCCATACCGCCCCGCTGATCGCCGCGGGCCGCGACGGCGATCACCGCCGGCCCCACGTTCTGGGCCACGTTGATGACTGCCTGCGAATAGGCGTCGAGCAAATCGGCGTCGCGCACGGTCTCGGCAGGCGACGAGACTTTCGTGGTCGGCGGATTCCGACCCGAGTCGCTGCCCGGCGTCTCACCCGACGCGGCCAGCAGCGAGAAGATTCGATTGTGCGTCATGGCAAGTTCCTTTCCTCGCATCGGCGAATGTCGGCGGAATTGTAGGCACGACACACAATCCGTTAACGAGGATCAGACGCACAGTGGCGGCCGGCGGAGGGCTCGAGCGCAAGTTTCTGCGCAGCCGCCAGTTGCAACCATCAGGCTTCGTTAACGTGGCGCGACAGGGCCAACGGGTCAACTGGACACTCCTTGGACCGTGCGCCGGGCCGTTCTGCCCGTTGACGGGAGTGGCCGGGACTCAGTCCCGGACTGAACAAATGCCGGCTATAATGCAGCCATCCGTCAGTTCGCACGAGGCCCGTTCGTCTAGCCCCGTTCTGCCTCAAACGACGCTGCCACAACCCGAGGAGCAAGCGATGAAGAAGGCCTTAGCCCTGTTGTCGGCGTTCGCGTGCGTGACGGCGTTTGCCGTCGTCGCCCGCGCCGGCGAAACGAAGTCCGAGCACAAAGCCGTCACCAATCCCGAAACGGTCGTTTACGACGCGGAATCGGCGTTCGAGTTTCTCAAGTCGATGACCGGCACTTGGCAGCGGACGGGCGGCAGTCACGACTATGGCGCCAAGTCACCCCAGAGCACGTTCCGAGTCTCGGGCGCCGGCAGCTCGGTCGTCGAAACGATCTTCCCCAACGATCCGAGCGAGATGATCAGCGTTTATCACATGGACGGCAACGACCTGTTGCTCACCCACTATTGTGCGCTGCACAACGCTCCGGTGATGAAGTTCCAAAAGACGAACACGCCCGGCGAAATCAAGTTCGTGTTCAATGGGGGCACCAACTTTGACCCCAAGGTCGACATGCACGTGCACGAAGGCTACTTCAAGGTTACCAACGATAAAACCATCCGGGCCACCTTCGTGGTTTACAACGACGGCAAGCCGGGACAGGCGATGACCGCCACGCTGACCCGCAAGGACGCCAAGTAGGGCGGCATCGACACGCGCACGCGGCGAGTCCTTAAACGGGCCGAGCTCTACGCCGTTCGTTTGCTGCCGTCGTCCGTTGGTTGCTGTCGCCGCTGATTAGAACCGCACTTCCATTCCCAAGTTGAGGCCCTGTGCCCAGAAGGTCGACTGGTTGGCCGTGTAGGACGGCCGGGACGGGTCGGTGGCCGGGGCGGCGATCGGCGGATTGGCCTGCTGCACGAGGGACGTGCGGTACAGGTTCTCGCCCCCGTCGATCTGGTTGCCCGGGCGAGCCACGTCGCTGATGTAGAGGAAGTCGTAGCCGACGAGGATGCGGGCCCACGTGTTGATCGCGTAGCCGACCGTCAGGTCGACTTCCGGCAACACGGCGAAGTGATCCGAGCTGAAGCCGCCCAGGTTGCTCGTCTGCGTGAACGCGCCGCCGGCATAGTTGATCGGCGCCGCGGCGATCGGGTTGGCCAGGTTGGTCTGCGTGCCACCATTGATGTCGGTGCGTTCCACCGTGTCACCCAGCGCGAGCTTGAAGTCGGCTCGATAGTAGAAGCCGCCGCGCCAGCCGCCGTGGCCGTCGTCCGGCGAAGTCTCGAAGCGGATGCCGAGCAAACCGCCGTAGAAGTTGTTGCTCGAGCTAAAGGTGTCAAACGTGTTGAACACCACGTTGGACTGCGCCTGGGCCGTCGTCTGGTTGGCCGACGTGTAATCCAGGTCCTCGTAGAGCGAGAACCAGCGGAAGCCGAACATCGCGTCGACGCGGAAGTGATTGGCCTGCGTGATGTTGAAAAGTCCATAGCTGTCGGCGCCCTGCGTGCGGCTCACCATGTTGAGCGAGTCGTGCGTGATGATGTTGCCGTTCAATCCTCCCGGCACCGCGAACAGCGTGGCAAGCGCGGGCAACATTGCGGCGGGCCCTGGCGTGCCGCCGTGGAAGGTGCCCGTCACGTCGAAGAACGGAGTCTGCAAGGTCGGCGCGGCGGCCCCGCCCAGCGTCAGCGCGGTCTGCGTTTCGCTGGCCGTTCCCAGGTAGAAGTAGGTGCCTTCCATCCCGACCGTGTGCCCTTCGTCGAACCAGAAGCCCACCGTGCCTTTGACGCCTTGCCGCGTTCCCAGGTCGACGTCGTTGCCGCCGATGGCGACCGACGTGCCGGCTCCGCCAATGGCGCCCGGCATCGGCGTGCCGCCGGTCGGCGTGCCCGGGGCGACGCTGGTCGCCAGCGGGGTCGTCTCGGGGCTGGACTTTGTCCACCAGAGCAAGTACTCGGCCCGCGCCCAGACGCGATCGCAATCGCTCGGCGCGCAGTTGTTGCAGCTGCCGTCGAGCGAATAGCCCTGGCCCGGCGGCGCGCTATACACGGGGCCGGACATCGGTCCCATGATCGGTTGCTCCAAGGAGACGGGGCCGGTCGTGACGGTGGGGGGAGCCGGCGCTGCGGGCCCCATCACCGGCATTTGGTTGAGCGGCACTTGGGCCAGCGCCGAGCTAGCGCCGGCGAAGACAATGGCAACGGAGGCGAGCAATCCTTTGCTCATCGGCCTTCCCTTCAATTCCTGATTTTGTTGGCCCGTCCGGTCTCGAAGCAGCGTCGACTGGTCCCCGCGACGAAAAACTCGGCCGGCCGAACCGGCCCTGGCGGCATCAACGCGTCCTTGCGTTCCGCCGCCGCCAACTTTCCGAATCGCGGCCCTACGACGTCCCTATTTGGCAGATGTCAGCCATCGGGTTCTATCGACGTGCCCTAGGCCGGGCAGTGAAAGCAACTTAAGTCAGTTGATAAACTCTCCTAGATTACGCGGTTTGACGGCCTGTAAGGAAATTGTCGAATCTGCGGCAAACCCCGAAGTGAACGGAATTGCTGCCTTTACGCGATGTGCGGCCCCGAAGGGTCGGCGGTTGAACCCCTCCTTCGCGCCTGTAAGTTGACCGTCGCGCTTCCTCTTTCGACCGACACCCACCCGAGATCCCACCATGAAATCTTTCCGCCTTCCCTCGCTGTGCGTCGCGCTTGCCGCGCTCTGCTTGTCCACCGCGGCCCGCGCCGACGAACCGGTGAAGCCGTTGCACGCGCTGCTGGTGCTGGGCGGCTGCTGCCACGACTACGCGCATCAAAAGGACATCCTCACCAAGGGCATCAGCGAGCGGGCCAAAGTCGAGTTCGTGGTGGCCTACGATCCGAGCACAACGACCAAGCACCTCAATCCGGTCTATGAAAATCCGGACTGGGCCTCCGGCTTCGACGTCGTCATCCACGATGAGTGCACGTCCGATGTGAAAGACCTGGCGATGATCGACCGCATCCTGGCGCCGCATCGCCACGGATTGCCGGGCGTCGTCCTGCATTGCGGCATGCACTGCTACCGCAGCGAAGGCTGGCCCAAGGCGATCATTCCCTGGTTCGAATTCACCGGCCTGCAGACGACCGCGCACGCCGCCCAAGAGCCGATCGTCATCACCTTCCTCCCCACCGACAGCCCCATCACGCACGGACTGGCGAACTGGACCACGATTCACGAGGAACTCTACAACAACTACGCCGGCAAACTGCTCGACACGGCCACCCCGCTGGCCCGCGGCAAGCAAACGGTCCGCGACCGCCGCCAGCGTAAAATCACGTCCGACAACGTCCTCGTCTGGACCAACAACTACCACGGCACCAAGGTCTTCGCGACGACGCTGGGACACAACAACGAAACCGTCTCCGACCCCCGCTACCTCGACCTGGTCACCCGCGGCCTGCTCTGGTCCTGCGGCAAGCTGAATCCGCAGTATTTGAAATGACCGGCTCCGAGTGACCGGTCTCTTTCGCTTACGCCAAAACAGACCGGACCGGATTTTGACCCGGTCTTCACGGTCCCAATTCCAGTGGAAGTGTCCGGACCGGATTCAGACTTCGTCGTAACTTCAATCGAAATTGTTGCTTAACTCCGGTCTCTTTCGCTCGTTCAGAAACAGACCGGACCGGACCGCGGGGCGCAAAGCCACAAGGGTCAAACCCTCTCGAGTCATTCGCGCTTGCAACAAGAACGGATCAAGCCAGCCTACCAAGCCGATGGCTGCGGCGAGAAGTCCCTGTTTCTACGGGCGCAGAAACAACCTGCAAGATCGCGTTTCGGCCGCCTCTATCGAGGATGCCCGTTGGGACAGTCGATTCCGGTCAACGTGCCTCGGTCTGGGGTTGGTCCGTCGTGCGGATGAGCGTCAGGTCGACCTCGTGTTCGGGACCGTAGCGGCCATTTTGCGTCGGCTTCACCTCGACCGACTGGCTGACGGGCAGGAAGCGCGGGAAAGACACCGACAATTGATATTTCCCCGGCTTGCCGGAGAACGAGGTGCGCCCGAATTGGGACGAGTGAACTGGGATGTCCCCCTTCGGGCTGGTCAACCGGATGCGGCACCCGGGGAGGGGTAGCCCGTCGGCGGTGAACGGGCAGACGTGCAGAAAGCCCCGCGGTCGGCGTGGCAACGTCGGCGTGTCGGGAATGGCGATCGTCTGCTTCGCTCCCGCGACTACCGTGAATTCAGCCAGCTTGTCGGCATCGATCACTCCTTGTTGCGTCAGGTAGTAGTCGCCGGCTGGCAGGCACCCAAATTCAAACCGCCTGTCTGGCGTCAGGTCTGCTGAGGCAAACAGGCGATTGTCCTTGCTGCGCAATGTGACGTAACTGCCGCGAGTTTCATCTGACAGTTTGAGCGTGCCGTTGGTCGCCCCGGTGCCCTTGGGCACTTCGATCGCGATCGATTGATCCTTTGTGATCTCGATCTGTTGCCGGATGCCCAGCTTCTTGGGTCGATTAAGAGTCAGGCGGTACTTGCCGACCGGTACATCTCGAAAGACGAACGGTTCGTTTTTGCCCTGAGGCGGCTCCGCATCGTGGGACGACCCGTTATGAAACCATACGGGATCGTCGGGCGAGAGGAGAAGAAATTCGCCCTGTGAGTTATCCTCCCTACCGGACACCTGCACGCGCAGCGTTACCGTCGTCAGGTCGATGGTGCCAAAGGCATCGTTCGACGTTTGGACGACGAGCGATTTGACGGGCACAGTCTGCTGACGGCGCCCGGTGCCCGTCATGTAGTAGAGCGTCCACTCGCCGGGCGGGACGCCGCGAAAGACGAAATTACCTGCGTCGTCGGTCATTGTGGCGGCCTCGAAGATGCCGTTGTTGGGTTCGTCGGCGAGGAGCACGCGGGTGTTGACCACCGGTTTGCCGTTCACGAGTAGGCGGCCGGTGACTTTCTTGATTCCGCCGAAGTCGACGCGGAGCGACTTGCCAGGAGCGGGACGGACCGCCTGCCGGATGACACCCTCCGCGGTCCAGCCGTCGTGTCGAATGATGTAGACCAGGCGGTCGGGCAGGTGGGAGATTTCATATTCCCCCGCCTCGTCCGAGATGGCCGTCGCGAATTCTCCGGTTCCTCGAGAGTCGTTGAATTGTCGATCGAGAAACTGCAGCCGCACGCCCGGGGCCGGGCGCCCGGATTGATTGTAAACGCGGCCGTGGATCGTGCCCCCGCGCTTCATCGTGATCGTGAGCGACGGGGTCGCGGCGTCCGCTTTGAGTTCGATGTCCTTCACCTCGGCAAAGGAATAATCGGGGTGCAGTACACGGATCGTCTCCGTGCCGGGGCTGAGGTTCTCGAAGCGAAAACGGCCGTCAGTTGTTTGAGGGTTGGCGCCGGGAAGCACTTTGGCTGCCGAAGCAGGCAGCGGGCGGCCGAAGGTGGAACGGGCAAGGACCGTAGCGCCATTGATCGGGCGTCCGGCTTCGTCCACCACCGTGCCCGACAGGCTCAGCCCTTTCGCGAGCGTGACGCGAACTTCCCGCTTGGGATCGACCGCGGTGTTGGCCGGCGCGCTCTTGGTGATCGCATATCCGTCGGCCGACGCCTCGACGACGTAAATTCCCGGCCCGGAGATTTCGACGGCAAAGGCGCCCTGCGGATCCGACACGCTGTGCCAGCTGTCATCCACCCAGTAGGTTCCTCCACCCAGAGCTTTCGTTTTCGTGATCCGGACGCGGATGTTGGCGAGCGGTTTGTCGGGCTTTCCCGCCAGCACCCGCCCTTTGAGCAGCACCGGCTCGCGGGCCGTGACCTCCAGGACAACATCGTTTGTCCCGGTGGCGACGGCCGGGATTCGTTTCATTTCATATTCGCGGGAGTTGATCGTCAGGTCGTAGCGGCCGTCGGGGATCGGGCCGATCCTGAAGGTCGTATCGTTCGGCTGGACATACTGCATCGAATTTTCGAAACGTCTGCCGGTCCCATTGGCACTGATCCAAAAACCCTGCTGCTTGGGCCGGTTCCCTTTGAAATGGATGCGACCGGAGATGGTGCCCGTCTTTCCGGGCGAGGGGAAGTTCGTTTTGATGGCGAGCGGTTCCTTGCGGTCGAAGAGATCGACGTCGCTCATCACGGGGGAGTTTTCCCAACTATTAGGGCCGCGGGGAATCGAGATGCTGAGCTTGTAGGCCCCGGGCCCGATGTGCGGCAGCGTGAAGGAACCATCCGCGCGAATCGGGAGGCCCGACGGCGAAGACATATAGTCCCACCAACTGGGCAGAGCTTGGATGGTGCTGCCCACCGGGGGCTTGCCGTCACTGCAGGTCACCCTTCCCTCGACCGCGTTGCCTTTGGTCAGCGTGATTTCCCGCTCGACGATCTGTCTGGGGTCGTCGAGCTTGATATCGAGGGATCCGAGGGCGTAGTCCTCGTGGTGAAAAGCGAATCGAACGACCTGCGGCGAGGGGGCCATGCCGCCCACCGTGGCTGTTCCATCCTTTGCCGTCGAGTGCCATTTGCCGTCGTATCGCCCTGGTTTGTAGATCGACACCTTGGCGACCGGATGCCCCTCTTCGTCGACGACCTTCAGCTTGAGCTGACACCCCGGCTTGAGGACAAAGTTCCGCGTCACCGTGTGCGGCGGATCGAGGGGAATTTCAGAGACGCTCGTCCTCGTAGTCCGAGAGATTGATGCAGCGATTGCTGAAGATGCTCAGACGGTATGCGCCGGCATCGGGCACTCGGTCGAACGCATACGAGCCGTCCGGCTTGGTCTTCGCCATGTAGACCCGGCCGCCCTGCTTCGGATACATCTGCAGCTCCGCATCAGTCACGGGCGCGCCTTTCTCGTCCGTGATTCGCCCGGTGAGCGAGCTGGGCAGCAAGGGAGGCCGCGGTCGTCTCGCCCTGGGCTGCGGCTTTGGCTTCGCTTTTGCGGCCGCGGGCGGAGTGGCGGCAGGTGGATCGGCGGCTGTCGCGAGATCGCGGTGAGACAGCGGCGCCAGCGCGAGCAGGCCGGCGCAAACGAAACTGGCGCGGGCAAACACAGCACGCCACGAAAACGCGGATCGCGACGAGAGCATGGGCAGTCTCCTGATAGACGGCCAAACGCTTTCGCACGATTATACTGCGGCTGCCCGTCCTCCACGTGCCTGCACAGTAAAGAACGCGACTCGAGTCGCGAGCTAGTGGTTCTTAGGAGCCGGATTCTTCAGGTATTGGGCAATTGGGATTGAGTGATAGTACCAGGTGAGCGGCTCGCTCTTGCCGTCAAGGGTGCGAGTCCTCAACTGGATCTCGGCGCATGGCCCATTCGCGTTTCAAGTGAAGATCCACTCGACGGTTTCCCTCCACGTTTCTCACAGCCAGCGGGATCGAGAGATCCACGAAACGCGTCCCGGATTCGCCCGGGATCACTAACTCCACGCCGGTGAGAGGCTTCAATCGTCCCTCGTCGGCAATCGTCAGATTGACCGTCACCCGGCCCGTGCCGTGCTCGACACACGAGACGTCGTAGGCGAGTTTGAGTTGCTCTTTCGTTTGCCCCAGCTGAAAGCCCATCCCGCGGGCTGGAGCGGCTACGAACAGTCCGAAAGCAAATACGAAGACGGCCAAACTCAACCTGCGCGAGGGCATAGCGACGCTCCTTCACCGAGTGACGAGCACCCGATTATAGACGCGCCCCTTTAGACGTACCCAGTCCGGGATTGGTTCCGCGCGCAGCGTCTGGCGCAACCGTTCCCAGTCCCCTCCCCTGGGCTCGGTGATGTGGCGGGGGGAGCCGTTCGCGCGTCAGCTCCCCAGGTGGGCCGGCACGACGAGCACGCTGATATGCGAGGGCTGCTCGGACGTGTGGTAGAGTCGCTCGGTCGCCTTCTTGTACTGCGATTCCTTCGCCGTGTAGATATCGGTGAAGATCTGCGGGTTGCGATCGATCACCGGAAACCAGCTCGATTGCACCTGGATCATCAGCCGGTGGCCGGCGCGGAACGTGTGCAGCACGTCGTTGAGCGCGAACTTCACCGGCGTCGGCTTGTTCGGCTCGAAGGCCTGCGGTTTTTCGTAGCTGTCGCGGAACTTGCCGCGCATCACTTCGGCACGCAGCAGTTGCTCGTAGCCGCCCATGCTGGCTCGCGTCGGGTTCGGATCTGGGTTGGGGTAGTCGTCGGGATAGACGTCGATCAGCTTGACCACGTAGTCGGAGTCCGTTCCTGACGTCGAAACGATCAGGTTCGCCTGAACCGGGCCGGCGATGGTCAGATCTTCTTCAAGCACGGGCGTCTTGTAGGTCAGCACGTCGCTGCGGCGCGAGGCGAATCGCTGGTCGGCCGTCATGTAGTCGCGGGCGATCGTGTTGGTGATCCGATCGATGTAGGGCACCGGATGGGCCGGGTCGCTCACGTATTCGTCGGACTCTTTGTCGGTGTTGTGCGGGCCGGCGGCCGGCGCCTTCTCCGTGAGCTTGCCCCCCTCCTGGAAGTAGAAGGACTTGGGCTTCACGCCCTTGGGCGGCCAGGTCGCGTAACTCCGCCACACGTTCGTCCCCGTCTCGAAGACGTAGGCTTCCGTCTTGTCCGGCTTGCCCTTGCCTTTGAGGTAGTACTCAAAGAAGGGGAATTCGATGTGCTCGGCGTAGTATTCGGCCGTTTTATCGTTGAAGTTCACGTCGCCCAGCTTATTGCCTTCGCCGCGGGCCCAGCCGCCGTGAATCCACGGACCCATCACGAGCCGATTGACGGTCTCGGGCGATTGGCGCTCGATACTCTCATAGACCTGGATCGCTCCCCACAGATCTTCGCAGTCATACCAGCCGCCGACGGTGAGAACGGCCGGCTTGACGTGCTTGAGGTGCGGAAGAATCGTACGGGCCTTCCACCAATCGTCGTAGTTGGGGTGCTCGACGATGTCCTTCAGGAAGCCGGTGCCGCCACGGGCTTGCCGTTCGGCAATCGTGTCGAGTCGGCCGAGCGTGAGGTAGTGGTTGTAGACGTCGGGCCGACTGCTTTCGCGGCGCATGCCCCCCATTCGGCCGCCGCCCCGGTTGGCGGCTGCTCCGCGTTGCGGCCGATCGAAGAACTCGAGGAAGTTGATGCTGTCGGCCAGGATGAACGCGCCGTTGTGATGGTAGTCGTCGCCGACGAACCAGTCGGTGACGGGCGCCTGCGGCGAGACGGCTTTGAGCGCGGGGTGCGCGTCGACCAGACCGCACGACGAATAGAAGCCGGGATACGAGATGCCCATCAGGCCGACGTTGCCGTTGTTGTTGGGCACGTGCTTGATGAGCCAATCGATCGTGTCGTAGGTGTCGCTCGACTCGTCGATCTCTTTGTCTTTCTTGTTGGGAATGTACGGGCGGATGTTGACGAACTTGCCCTCGGACATGTGGCAGCCGCGCACGTCCTGAAAGACGAAGATGTAACCCGACTTGTCGTAGTGCGACGATTGGCCGAGCCGCGAGCGGTACTGATCCTCGCCGTACGGCCGCACACTATAGGGCGTCCGCGTCATCAGCATCGGATACTTTTGCGACTGGTCCTTGGGGACGTAGACGGCGGTGAAGAGCTTGACGCCGTCGCGCATCGGGATCTTGTATTCGTACTTGGTGTAGCGCGCCTTGGTCGCGGCGACCTGGGCCGGATCGACGGCCGGTGCCTGGGCGAGGGCGACCGTTTGACACAGCGCCGGCCACGAGCAGGGCAGCCAGCACGGCAGACCGAGAGACGAAAAACCGCCGAATCGGAGTCATTTTGGGCTCTTTGGCAAGTGCGTCACGGTTGTGGGACTGACGTCGACGATGAGCCCTCGAATATAACAAAGATCGTGGGCGTGAAGGGCACTTCTGCGCATAAAGAGGCGTTCACGTAGAGGCGGTCGGCAGCCATGAGCCCAGGCCGTTTGCAGCCGACGAGGGAGTGGAATGAGAGTTTGTTTTCTCGTCAAGTTGCTGATCGCGAGCGTCCGGCTGATGACGGGTGCGTCGGCCGCTCACGCGCAGTGGCAGACACAAGCGATCAAGACGACGGCCAACTTCCGCGGACTGTCGGCCGTGAGCGCCCGGGTGGCCTGGGTCAGCGGCACCAAGGGCACGTACGGCCGCACGACCGACGGCGGTCACACGTGGTCTGTCAGCGTCGTACCCGGTGCCGACAAGCTCGATTTTCGCGACGTCGAAGCGTTCAACGCGGCGACCGCGTACCTGTTGAGTGCCGGACCGGGAACGGACTCGCGGATCTACAAGACGACCGACGGCGGCCGCACGTGGAACCGGCAGTTTCAGAGCTCCGATCGCCAGGCGTTCTTCGACGCGCTGGCCTTCTGGGACGAGCAGCACGGCCTGGCACTCAGCGATCCGGTGCAGGGGCGGTTTCCGCTCCTCGCCACCGAGGACGGCGGAGCGCATTGGACGCCGCTCGCAGCCGCGGATCTGCCCCCAGCCCTGCCGAACGAAGGGGCCTTCGCGGCCAGCGGCACGTGCCTGGTCACGCACGGTCCGCACGACGTGTGGTTCGGCACGGGCGGAGCCAAAGCCGCGCGCGTGTTTCATTCCGCGGATCGCGGCCAGCATTGGACCGTGAGCGAGACGCCCATTCCTGCCGGCGTTGCGTCGGCCGGCATCTTTTCGATCGCCTTTCGCGACCGCGAACACGGCCTGATCGTCGGCGGCGACTACGCCAAACCGAATCAGCCGGGAGCGAACGCGGCCCGCACAGCCGACGGCGGCCGCACGTGGACGCCGCTCGGCCAGCCGTTCGCGTATCGTTCGGGGGTGGCCTGGGCGCGCGATCGCTGGATCGCCGTCGGGACGTCCGGTTCGAGCGCTTCTCGGGATGACGGTGCGACTTGGCAGCCGCTCGATCGGCAAAACGATAACACGGTCAGCTTCACGCCGGATGGCACGGGCTGGACCGCAGGCCCGCGCGGTCGAGTTGCGAAGTTCATCAACTAGTCTAGAGGTCAATAAGCGGGGGTCGCGCGGTCGCGTTCTCCTGTCGCCCGGCTTGTAATCTTTGCGACGCAGAGCCCTCGCGTGAGCGAGGGATCTTCGAGCGAGTCGAATCTCCGAACAGTCTCACGGTTCTATGCCGCACACCATCCTCCTCGCGCACGGCGTTTTGGGATTTGGCGCCGACCTCAAGGTGCGGCTGCCGGCGCAGTACTTTAACGGCGTGGCCGCGCATCTCGAGGGGCAGGGGCACCGGGTTTTCGCGCCGAGCGTCGATCCGATCGGCAGCATTGCCCGGCGTCGCCGGCAACTGGCGGAGCGGATCCTCGAAGTGCCACTGGAGCCGGGCGAGAAACTGCACGTGATCGCGTACAGCATGGGCGGTCTCGACGCGCGGCACGCGCTCTCGAGGATCACCGAGGAGGGCCTTTCCGAGCGGGTCGCCGCGCGGGTGGCGACGCTGGTGACCATAGGCACGCCGCACCGCGGCTCGCCGGTGGCCGACGCCATCGCCAATCCGAGCCTCCCCCTGTTCCAGAAAATCCCGCCCCTGTTGCGGGAGGCGTTTCGTGACGCGGCGCCGGCGCTTCGCGATTTGACGACCGAGGCCGCCGCGCGCTTCGATCGGGAGACGCCCGACGTCCCCGGCGTGCGCTATATCGAAGTGGCGGGCAACGCCTTTCAAGCGGGCAAAGGACCGTTTGTGTTCCAACTGGCCGCGGCCATCGGCGGGATCAAAAACGATGTCAACGACGGCGTTGTCACGCGCGCATCGGCCCTGCGCGATGTCACCGGTCACGAGCACCTCGACGATTGGCCGGTCGACCACGCCGGCGCCATCGGCTGGAGCTTTCCGTCGCTGCTCCTCTTCAATGCCCGGCACTTCCCGGTGAAGTTTCGGCTTCCGTGGCTGCCGGCTCCCGCGCATCTGGAGCGGTACGACGAAATCGTCGCCAGGCTCTGAGATCGACGCAGCGGAGGAAAAAGTCCCCACGTAACCAGTTCGAACGCAGAAGTCAGGCCGCTTCTAAGTCGCGTGCTGGATTGGGTTAAAGGCGCGGCCGAGCCCGGGCCGAGGCTCAAAATAGCCCCGCGAAGCGGCCGCAGAACCCGGCCAAAATCCGCCAAAAACGAGAATCCCTTGACCGGTTCCGGTCGATGTTAATACAATCGTTTCATACAAATGGATGATGCGACTGTTTCAGGCGATCGTTCAGAAAGCCCGCGACGAACACGGATGGCACACCGGATGACCATGAAAACCAACGACGACACCGAATATCGACTGCTGCAAGCGGCCGGCGAGCTGTTTGCGGAAAAAGGCTTTGACGGCGCCAGCGTCCGCGAGATCTGCCAGCGGGCAGGCGCCGGCAACGTGGCGGCCGTCAACTATTACTTTCGCGATAAGGAACGGCTCTACATCGAGGCGGTGAAATCGGCCTGCTCGCGGGGGGACGAGGGCTTTCCGTATCCCGATTGGCCGGCCGGCACCGAGCCGCGGCAAAAGCTCATCGACTTCATCCGTGTCCTCACGGACCGCATGTTCGGCAACAGCACGCCGTGGGCCCGCCGATTGTTCTTGCGCGAATTGTCCCATCCGACCGAGGCTTGCACCGAATTCGTGCAGAAGATCGTGCGGCCGAACGCCGAGCTGTTGGGCAGCATCCTCACCGAGCTGTTGCCGAAAGTGCCGCAGCGGAAGCGGAGCCTGATCGCGTTCAGCATCGTCGGGCAGTGTTTCTTCCATCGCTTCGCGCAGCCGATCGTCACTCAGCTCGTGGGCGAAGAAGAAGCCCGCAATTACGACACGGCGCTCTTGGCCGAACATATTGCCGACTTCAGTCTGGCGGCGCTGGGCCTGGAACCGGGCAAGAAAAGCCGGCCGCTGCGATCGCGCTCATCTTCGCGGACGCGGGAGTAACGACGTGACCTGGGTCGCGCTCAAGATGATGACCGGCAATCGCGGCAAGTATTTCGCGATCGTGTTCGGGATCGCCTTTGCCTGCATGCTCATGGGGCAGCAGGCATCGATCTTCTGCGGACTGATGCGGAATACCACGAGCCAGATCCGCGACACAACCGGGGCCGACATCTGGGTGATGGACCCCAGCGTCGAGTTCGTCGACGACGTCACGCCGCTGGCGGGCAACGACCTGTTCCGCGTGCGGGGCGTGCCCGGCGTGAGCTGGGCGGTGCGGTTCTACAAAGGGCTGGCGAGAGCGCAGTTTTTGGAGGGGAACTTCAAACAGTTCATCGTGCTGGGGCTCGACAACGAAAACTTCGTCGGCGCCCCGCAAGAGATGCTGCTGGGATCGCTCGAAGATCTGCGGCGGCCCGACGCCGTGATTCTCGACGAGTACGGTTACCACTACTTGTGGCCGGGCGAGCCGTTGCGAGCCGGACGCACCTTCGAGATGAACGATCGGCGGGCGCAGGTGGTCGGCGTCTGCAAGACCTCGCCGACGTTCCAGACGTTCCCCGTGGTCTACACCCGCTATACCCAAGCGCTGCAGTATGCCCCGCAGGAACGCCGCGTGTTGTCGTTCGTGTTGGCCAAGGCCAAACCCGGCGTGCCCGTCGCAGATGTATGCGAGAGCATCCAAGAGCAGACCGGCTTGATGGCTCTCTCGCAGCCGATTTTTAGCTGGATGACGGTCTCTTATTACATGCGGCGGACGGGCATCCCGGTGAACTTCGCCACGACCGTGCTACTGGGGTTCATCATTGGGGCGGCGGTCGCCGGCCAGACCTTTTATCTCTTCACCATCGGCAACCTGAAGCAGTTCGGCGCGCTCAAGGCGATGGGCGTGAGCAACGTCCGCATTTTTGGAATGGTGCTCGTGCAAGGCGCGTTCGTGGGCGTGATTGGCTACGGCATCGGCATGGGACTGGCCGCTCTCGTCGAGACGCTGATGTCGCTGACGATCACCACGATTCCCCCCGCGTTCTACATGCTCTGGCAGATTCCAGCAGGGACCGCGATTGCGGTCGCGCTGATCATGATCGGAACCACGTTCGTCAGTTTGCATCGCGTTTGGGTGCTCGAACCGGCGGCCGTCTTTCGTTAGGCCGAGATCACCATGCCCTGGCTGGCTTTAAAGATGTTGATGGGCGATCGGGCCAAGTATCTGGCCATCGTCGCCGGTATCGCCTTCTCCGCGCTGCTGATTGCGCAGCAGTCGGCGATTTTCTGCGGCTTGATGCGGCGGACGGTGGGCCAGCTCCGCGACGTCACGGACGCCGACATCTGGGTGATGGACCCGTCGGTCGAATACGTCGACGAGCTCAAGCCGATGAAGGAGAACCACGTCTACCAGGTGCAGGGAGTGCCCGGAGTGGCCTGGGCGGTCCGTTTCTGCAAGGGGCAGGCCCGCATGAAGCTCTTCGACGGCAAGTATCAGCAGGCGATCGTGCTCGGCCTGGACGACGCCACCTTCGTCGGCGCCCCGCGCAACATGCTGCTGGGCTCGCTGGCTGGGCTCAAGCTGCCCGACGCCGTGATCATGGACGAGATTGGCTACCGCTATCTTTGGCCGGGAAAGCCGCTCCAGATCGGCGGCACGTTTGAAATGAACGATCACCGGGCCGTGATCGTCGGCATCTGCAAGGCGAACCGGACGTTTCAAACGTTCCCGATTCTTTACACGCGCTACAACCTGGCGCTGCAGTATGTGCCGCAGGAGCGGCGTGTGCTCCCCTTCGTGCTGGTGAAGGGTCAACCCGGATTGACCAGCGCAGAAGTTTGCGAGCGGATTACGCAGCAGACGGGACTCGAGGCGCTGCCCCGCGAGGACTTTGGCTGGAAGACGGTCCGCTACTACATGAAGCGGACGGGCATCCCCATCAACTTCGGACTCACCGTGGTGTTGGGGTTCGTCGTCGGCTGCGCGATCGCGGGCCAGACCTTCTACACCTTTGTGCTGGAAAACATGAACCAGTTCGGCGCGTTGAAAGCCATGGGCGTGAGCAACCTGAAGCTCGTCGGCATGGTGCTCTTTCAGGCGGTCGCCGTGGCCTTGCTGGGATATGGCCTGGGAATCGGACTGGCGGCCCTGTTTGGCGTCCTTACGCAAAACACCCAAGTCTCGTTCTTCCTTCCTTGGCAGGTGCTCGCCCTGACGGCCGTCGCCACCGCGCTCATTGCCATGTTGGCCAGCGTGATCAGCATCCGGCCCGTGTTGTATCTCGAACCCGCGGTCGTGTTTCGAGGCTGATTCGCCTTTCGTGAGAGCGACGATGATCTGGCACAAAGCGAAGCAACAAGTCAGTGACGATTCGGGCACCGTCGCGCTGCTGAACGGCCCGTCGATCGCCGTCGTCTGCCGGCAGGTGACGAAGGAATTCGGCGACGGCGATTCCCGCGTGTTCGCGCTGCGGGGCATCGACATGGAAGTTTACGGCGGCGAGCTGACGCTGTTGGTCGGGCCGTCCGGCTGCGGCAAAACGACGCTGATCTCGATCATCGCCGGCCTGCTCGATCCGACGGCCGGCGCGCTGGAAGTTTTGGGTGAAGACCTGAGCCGGATGCGCGGCGGACAGCTCGTCGATTTTCGCGGTGCGAACGTCGGCTTTGTGTTTCAGCAGTACAATCTGCTTCCCGCGTTGACCGCGGCCGAGAACGCGGCCGTGCCGCTGATTATCGCCGGCCGTCCCCGCCGGGACGCCATCGCCAAGGCCCGGGAAATTTTGGCGGCTCTCGAGATGAGCGACCGGGCCGACGCGCTTCCTTCGACGTTGTCGGGCGGCCAGCAGCAACGGGTGGCGATCGCCCGGGCCCTGGTCCACGAGCCACGCCTGCTGGTGTGCGACGAGCCGACGGCCGCGCTCGACGCGCGGTCCGGCCGCACCGTGCTGGAACTGGTGAAGCGCGTAGCCGTCCAGCCGGATCGGGCCGTGATCGTCGTCACTCATGACAATCGAATTTTCGACTTCGGCGACCGAATCGTCACCATGAACGATGGCCGCATCGAAAGCGTGACAGACCAGAAAAACGAAGGCGGACCGAAATCCGTCCCGCACAGCGCGTTGGAACCGCGCGCTTGGCCTTTTGAATCAGGTGAAGCATGAAACTCAGAATGGGTAAATTCTTCTTGCCGTTCCTGGCCGCGGGTATGCTGGGCTTTGCGATCTATCACGTGGCGATGGCGCAAAAGACCTACACCAAGGCGCCGCCGCCGATCGAGCCGCCGACCACTCCGTTCGGCCACACGGTCGCCGGCTCGGGCATCGTCGAACCGAACAACGAAGCCAGCACGACCTCGGCCATCGCCGTCGGTTCGCAGATTTCGGGAGTGGTCACTCACGTTCACGTGCGGATCAATCAGAACGTGAAGGCGGGCGACCTTTTGTTCGAGCTGGATAAACGGGCCGCGCTCGCCGACCTGCATGTCCGCGAAGCGCAAGTCGGCGTCTCCGATTCCAACGTCCGTTTGCAGAAAGACCAGTTGGACCGCGGCGCCAAGCTGCTGCCGCGGCAGGCGATCACGGAGCAGGACTATGTCACGCGCGTGGAGAACTATCGTTCCGCGCTGGCGTCGCTGGAACTGGCGAAGGTGCAGGTCGAGCAGGGGAAGACGGCCGTCGATCTGCTCGAGATTCGCGCCCCCGTGGACGGAACGATTCTGCAGATCAACATCCGCCCCGGCGAATTCGTGTCGATCTCGGGCAATCAATCGATGATCCAGATGGGCAACATGCAGCCGTTGCACGTCCGCGTCGACGTCGACGAAGAGGATCTGCCGCGACTGAAGCTCAACGCGCCGGCCACCGCCAAAATTCGCGGCGACGCCCTCCAGCAGGAGGTGCCGTTGCACTTCGTGAGGCTCGAGCCGTTCGCCATGCCTAAGGTCTCGCTGACGGGGGCCAACACCGAACGAGTTGACACGCGGGTGGTGCAAGTGATCTACGCGATCGAGCCGAACAACAAGCTCGTCGCCGAGAGGAAGATTCTGGTCGGACAACTCTTGGACGTGTTCATCGATAGCAAGTGACCGGGCCGCCTACGCTCGGCCAGTCTCCTCTCAACTTGTGGGTTGCACGGCGTGGTCCCGCCATCTCGGGTCACGCCGTGCTTTGTTAACCCCCGGTAATTCGCCGCAACTGCTGACGGTAAACGGGCAAAAGGCCGTCCCGCGGACCACGACGAGCGGCCCCTAATGCCGCGCGGCTGCCCGCTGGTTCGATCTTGTCGCGTCCCTCGATTTCGCCTACCTTCCCGCCTCCATTCTGCGGGCCGACTGCCGATTCCCATCTGTGGGTTTTCCCCTTCTTCTCTTCCCGTCTGCGTTCGCTGAAGGCCCCAACCCATGCGAGGCGATTCACCCCTCGTCCGACAATCGATCCGCATTGCTCGCAGAACTAAACGGCCGCTGGCGCTGGTGCTTGTCGCCGCGCTGTCGATTCACGCGGTCTCGTGTGGAACGATCATTCACCCCGAGCGGTGGGGTCAGCCGCGAACGGGCCCGCTCGATCCGTCGATCGTCATTCTCGACGGCTTGGGCGTGCTGTTGTTCGTGATTCCGGGCGTGGTGGCGTTCGTCGTCGATTTTTCGACCGGCGCCATTTATCTGCCCGGGCCGCCTGGCTACTATCCGGCGCCGCCGGGAGGTTATCCGCCGCCGCCGTCCTATCCGCCGCCCGGCGCGTATCCGGCTGCCGGAAATTATGCAGCGCCCGGTACCGCGCCGGCCTATCCACCTCCGCCACCGACGGGTGTTCCCATGACCCGGATCGACGTCGATCCCATGATGCTCAACAAGGACAAGATCCAAGCGGTGATCCGTGCCCAAACCGGACGCGAGGTCAACCTCGACGATCCGGACGTCGCCGTGGAGCGCGTGCCCAACGTGGACGACGCATCGCGCTTACTCAACGCAGCCCGCCAGCCCTGACCAATGGGTGAATGGCGGACGCGCCCCTCGGGCGGCCGATCTGGCACGCAGCCGTTGAGGGCGAATCTGGCACGAGCCTGCTGCGGGGGCTACGATAAAGTTCCGGCGTCACTGGGCTGGAGCCTTGCGGACCCGCGGATTTTCGCGTCGGTTCCGAAATTGCCGCGGCTCGCCCGGCGCCCCGCTACGACACGTTCGTCATGCACTACGTTCCCGACTCGGCCCGCGACTTTCTGCCCGACGGTGCGGCACAGCGATCCGGATCGGGAATGCCCGGCGGCCGGCTTGCCGCCACCAGCTTTCACTATCAGTCCGCGCCGGTCTATTTCCTGACGCTGATTGTCGGGGCCTTGCTGGCTGCCGATTTGGTGATCGGTTTGTTCGGCGATCCCGCGTGGTCCGTTTACCGGGCGCCGTTCGGTTTTCGGCTGGCCCTCTTTGCGGCAGTGCTCGGCGGCGGGCGAATCCTCTATCAGACGCTCGACGGACTCTTTGAAGGCCGCGTCGGAGCGGAGTTGGCGCTGACGATCGCCGCATTGGCGGCCATCATGCTCGGCGAATATATGACGGCCGCACTCGTGGTCTTCATCGCGCTCTGCGGTGAAAGCGTCGAGGGCTATACGCTCGACCGGGCCCAGTCGGCCATTCGTCGCGTCTTCGATCTTTGCCCCGCGGTGGCGCATGTCGTCCGCGGCGGACGCGACGTCGATGTTCCGTTAGGCGAGGTCGGCGCGGGCGAAACCGTGACTATTCGCCCCGGCGAACGCGTGCCCGTCGACGGCACCGTCTCGTCCGGCGTCTCGACCGTCGACCAGAGCGCGCTGACGGGTGAGAGCCTGCCCGCCGACAAGCAAGCCGGCTCCGAAGTTTTCACCGGCACGCTCAATCAATACGGATCGTTGAGCGTCGTCGCCAAGAAAGTCGGGGCCGACACCACGCTGGGGCAAGTCGTCGACCTGGTTGCTCAGGCCACGCAGCAGAAAACGCCGCTGGAGCGGACGGCCGATCGGCTGGCCCGCGTCTTCTTGCCCTTCGTCCTGGGCGCGGCGGTGCTGACTTTGATCGGCTGGTGGTGGAGCGCGGGCGAGTGGCGGGCGGGCTTTCGGCCGGCGCTCGCCGTGCTGGTCGTCGCCTGCCCGTGTCCGCTGATTCTGGCGACGCCCACGGCCGTCATTGCCGCCATGGCGTGGCTGGCGCGTAAAGGTGTCGTCGTGAAGGGCTCGGCCGCGCTCGAGAGCCTGGCCAGTGTCGACACGATCGCTTTCGACAAAACGGGCACGCTCACCCGCGGCGAGCTCGCGCTCGGCACGATCGTGGCCTTGCCGCCCTTGTCCGAGACCGAGTTGCTCCGCGTGGCGGCCATCGCCGAGCGGCGTAGCGAGCACCTCTTGGCGCGGCTGATCGTCCGCGAAGCTGAAGCCCGCAATCTCGTCGTGCCGGGGATCGAAGAGTTCACACTGCACCCCGGCGCCGGAGTGGTGGCCCGCGTCCGCGCGACGCTCCTGGGCCCGTGGGTGGACGAGCCAAGCGGCCTGTGTGCGGTGATCGTCGGCAATCGCAGGCTGCTCGAATCGCAAGAAGTTGTCGTCGATGCGGCCTTCGAGGCGCGGCTGGCCCAAATCGAGGAGAGCGGCGCCACCACGATGCTGGTCGCCGTCGACGGCCGGTTGCTCGGTGCGATCGGCGTGCGCGACGCGCTCCGCGACGAGAGCCGCTCTGTGATCGCCGAGCTGAAACTCGCCGGCGTGAAGTCGTTCGCCCTGCTTACCGGCGATCGACCGCAAGCGGCCCGCACCGTGGCCGACGCATTGGGCGTGTTCGACGAGGTCCAGCCCGGCCTGTTTCCCGCCGACAAGGCCCGCTGGATCAACGAGCAACAGCGACAAGGCCGACGCGTGGCCATGGTGGGCGACGGAATCAACGACGCGCCGGCCCTCGCGGCGGCCGACGTCGGCATCGCGCTCGGCGGCGTCGGCAGCGATATCGCGGCGGAGGCCGGTTCGCTCGTGCTGATGGGCGACCCGCTGCAGCCGCTGCCCGGACTGTTGCGACTGTCCCACGCGCTCGTCCGCAACATCCGCCAGAGCATTTTGATCTTCGCCTTCGGCATGAACGCGGTGGGCATGTTGCTCTCGTCGTTCGGCCTGCTGAGCCCGGTGCTTGCCGCCGTGTTCCACGAAGCGGCCTCGCTCGCCGTGATGATCAACGCGACGCGGCTTTTGGGCTTCGAACGGCTGCAGCTGTCGACCGCGGCCGGTGCCTGGGAGCAGTTTTCGCGCGGGGCGGAATGGCTCACGCAAGCCCTCTCTCCCAGCCGTTGGGTCTTCCGGTTGATCGAGAACCGGGCGGTCGTGCTTGGCGTCCTCGTGCCGGCGATTATCTTTGTCTGGCTGTTGTCGGGCATTGTCTGCATCCGCGACAACGAGCGGGCGTTTGTCACCCGCTTCGGTCGGGCCGAGGCCGACCTGCCCGCGGGAGTCCATTGGCGGCTGCCCGCTCCGTTCGAGCGGATCTATCGCGAGCCGGCCGACAAGCTACGCACCGTGCAGATCGGCTTTCGCGGGTCCGACGCACGACCCGCGTCCGACCCCGCTGTGCTCGGCGAACCGATCGAGTGGACCAGCGAGCACAACGAAGCCGGCTTCGAATCGCGGCCCGACGAGTCGCTAGTGTTGACCGGGGACGAAGTGCTCGTCGAGATGACGGCCGAAGTGCAGTGGCGGATTGCCGACGTGCGGCAATACGCGTTCGGATCGGTCCGCCCCGCTGAGACCCTGCGGACGGTGGCGGAAAGCGTGCTCCGCGAAATGGCCAGCCGGCAAACGCTCGACGGAATTCTTACCGAGCGACGACAAGCGATCGAAGATGATTGCCTGGCCCGGCTCCGCACGCAAATCAAGCCGCTCGGCCTGGGAATCGAAGTCACCGAATTGACGCTGCTCGACGTTCACCCGCCGCGGCCCGCCGTTTCCGCCTATCGCGACGTGGCCGACGCGCTCGAAGAAAAGGAAGAACGCGTCAACGAGGCGGAGGCCTATTACGCCGGTCGGCTGTTGCGAGCGGCGGGTGAGCGGGCCGTTCTGATGTTGAGCGATGCGGCCGCCGACTCCAGACAGCGGTTCGACAAAACAACCGCGGGCGGCGTCTCTGGCTGGACGCTGACCGATGCACTCTGGTCGAAGCTCAATCCCGAGTCGCCGACGACGGAGCTCGTGCTCTCGGGCGAAGCGGCCAGCGTTTTGTTGGGCGCTCGAGCGCAGGCAACGCAAACCACGCAAGCCGCCGGCGGACAAGCCGATCGTTTCAAAGAACTGCTCGGCGCGTATCGGTCTCAGCCAGAGCTGACCGGCCGGCACCTCTATTGGCAGGCCGTCATCGACTCGCTCTCCGGGCGGGCGGTGACGATCGTCGACCCCAAGGCGGGCGGCCACAAACGGCTCTTGCTCGGCAGCCCCGACGACTTGCGGAACGGCGGTCTGCTCCGCGAGGTCGGCTCCGAAGCCCCGTCGACCGCCACGGAAACGACAAGCCCAGCCAGTGCGCCGAACACAACCCCAACTGAGTCGTCGCCCAACGTCCCGTCGGACCGGCGGGCCGAATCCGATCCGTCCAACCGCGGAAGTTCACCCAACGAGTCCAATCGCTGAGCCCCAGCGCTGAAGTCAAAGCCATGATCGATCGCAGTTCGGACCAGTTCGCTCGCACAACGCTCGAGGGCACCCCGCCTGACGGGCTGAGTCCTTCGCCCGACGGCCGCTTCGCGCGACGCATCGGGCTTTTTGCGCTGGGCGCTCTCTTGCTGGGACTGGCGGCGACCTGCGTGATCTTTGTCGATGAACGAGAGGCAGTGATCGTCGAGCGGTTTGGCAGCATCGTGCGAGTCTACGATCGCGAGGCCGATCGCGGAGCCCACTTCAAGCTGCCCTGGCCGATCGACCTGGCGCGACGCTTCGATCGCCGCGTGCAGTTGTTCACGCCGTCGGCCCGCGAGATGTTTACGAGCGATAAGAAGAACGTCACGGTCGACGTCTACGTCTGCTGGCGAATCGCCCAGCCGCCGGAAGGTGCCGCGGACGCGCCGGGCGAACGGCCCGTGGTGCGTTTCTATCGCGGGCTAGGCAGCAGTGACGTGGCCGAGGCTCGCCTGGAAAGCCGTGTCCGCTCGATCCTGACGACGGCTCTCGGCCAGGTCGAGCTCAGCCATTTGCTCGGCGTGAAGAATTCCGAGCAAGGTCCGGCGAAGAACGAGACCGGCCCGCTCGATCGCCTGTCCGAAACTGTCCGCGACGAAACGCTCAAGCGGGGGAGCGAGTCCGAGTCGCTCCGCGATCGGCTCGGCATCGAAGTCGTCGATTTGCGGATCACGCGGCTCAATTTGCCGCAGGGCAACCAGCAGGCCGTCTTCGATCGGATGAAGAGTGAGCGGAAGAAAATTGCCGACCGATATCGCTCGGCCGGACTGGCGGAAAACCAGATGCTTCGCAGCCAGGCCGACCGCCAATACAACGAGCTTTTGGCGAAGACGCGGGCCGACGCCGAGCGGATTCGCGGCGTCGCCGAGGCGGAAGCCGTCCGCGTGCTGAACGCGGCCCACGGACAAGATCCCGAGTTCTACGCCGTGCTCGCGGCGCTCGACGCGTATCGCAAGATTCTCAACGACCGCACAACGCTCGTGCTCTCTGCGTCGAGCAGCATGCTCAAGCTGTTGACCGACGGGATCCCCGAGCTGAAGAGCCGGCCCGAGCCGGTGCCTCGCACCACCGCGCGGCCGCCACTCTCCCCAAACGGCAAATCGCCGACCGGCAAGACGGCGCTCACGCCCAAAAACGCCGCGCCGCAGCCCCAGCCACCGGCGCCGGCCATTTCGGGTCTGTCGGGAGGCCGGCGATGAAGCGAATCGCGCTCGGCGGCGCGCTGCTCGTGGCCGTCTACCTGGCGACTGGCTTTTATGTCGTCCGCGGGAACGAAAAGGCGGCCGTCCGCCGTTTCGGCCGCTTCGTCCGCACGCCGGAGAACCGCGTCGCTCTGGAAGGGAGCGGGCTGCACTACACACTGCCGTGGCCTTGCTCGGACGTCGACCGGATCAACCTCAACGAAGTGCGGACGCTGTCGATCGGCATGGGCGAAGTTGCCGAGCCGGGAGCCGGCGGCTTCCTGCGTTCGCTCGAGGCGGAGAACCGCTCGCAGTTTCTGACGGGCGACAAAAACATCCTGCATCTGCAGATCAACGCTCAGTATCGTGTGGGCGAGCCGACGGTCGAGGATTTTCTAATTCGCTCGGCGGCCCCCGAACGCCACCTCGAGCGAATTGTGGAGGCGGTGGCGACCGGGCTGATCGCGCAAAGCGGAGTCGATTTCGTGCATCCGCTGGGCCAGGTCGAGCTGAACGCGCTCCTCACGGCCGGCGTGCGCCGCCTCGGCGAAGAGCAGCGGCTCGGCGTCGAAATCGACGACGTGGCGATCAACGCCGTCTACCCGCCGATCCTCGTCAAATCGTACTTTCTCGACGTGACGAGCGCGCGGGCCGACAAGATCAATTCGATTAACGAGGGACTGGCCTACGCCGAGGCTCGCCATTCCGCCGCGCAGGCCGAAGCCCGTAGCACGCTCGACGAAGCGGCCAGCTACCGACAGCAGACGGTCGAATCGGCGCGGGCCGAAGCGGAGAGTTTTTCACGACTGATCGAACAGTTCCGGCACGAGGAACAGTCCGGGGCTGGACGCACATACGTGCAAGCCCGGAAGATGGCCCTCACCCGCCGTTATTACGACACGATGCGCGACGTGTTGAAAACGGTCGCGACGAAGGTCCTGCTCAACTCGGGCGAACCGGCCGACCTGACGATCTTCACGCCTACGGGCCGGCTGCCCGCCGCCGCTCTGCCGGCTGGGCAAGCGCCCAATACCGCGGCGCCTGGTGCGACGCGGCGCCCTGCCGCCAGCGAGTCGGAAACGCCCCCGGCGTGGTTGCGCTAGCGGGTCAAAACTTGATTCATTCCGCGCGAAACGGGCGACATTTTGTGTCGCACCCGCTCAAAATTGCCGATTTTTGAGATTATGCGGGCTTATCGGCTGTGCGCGGCGATATCGCGGGCCTGGAGCCGCTCGTCAGCGCAACTGCGTTCGCGTGTTACGACACTGGCTTTTTTGGCCAGCCTGTGCGTACCGCCCGCGGTGCTGGCCGACTCGGGCTCGCAAGCAACAGCAACCGCCAACGCGGCCGCCACACCCGACTCGCGCTCGCCGTCGTCCCTCGCGTACTACGGCATTCTCGGCGAGGTGGCCCGTCCGGGCGTCTATCAGCTCTCGACCGGCTGCACGTTGGGTCAGCTAGTCATTGGTGCCGGCGGCCTCACAGGCAACGCGAATGGCAACGCGCGCGTCTTCCGTGGGGCGCGGCTGGCTGAACAATTCTTTGTCGCCGCGTCCGAGTCCGCCGTTTTGTCCCCCGGCGACTTGATCGTCGTCGGCGCGCAGGCGTCGCGGCTGGCCGAACCGAACGGTGCCCGCGCCGGGCGTGCACCCGCGCAGGTGCAAATTGGCCTGTTGAACCTGATCAGCCGTCCGGTCGCGCTCACGTTGCCTCGCGAGCTGGCGTCGCCCGCGCGGATCGTGGAGTTCCTGGGGCAATCGCGTGAATTGGCGGACGACCTCAGGGTCGTCGGCCCGTCGCGTGCGGAGGTTCGCGCCTCATTCAGCGCGAACTTTGCGGATGACCGGCTGGCGTCGGGAGCGGTCCTGATTTTTCCTTCGCACCGCGTCCGCGTGGCGTCGCTGCCGACGTTGCCCGACCCGATTCCACTCCCCGCCCAGCCGCAGTTCGTGGCAGCGCCGTCGACTCCGGCGGCGACTGCGACGGCAACGACTCGCGGCGCGGATGCGCCGCCGTCGATCGCAGCGGCACCTTATCAGGGAGGCCGCGTTGCCGGCTATTACCGCGCCGCGGTGCCGTGTGCCGAATCGCTCCGGCGCCGCCGGCCAACGTGGACGCTCCGTCCCCTCAGCAGCTCGAGCGGATGATCTTTGGCTCACTCCCGCGGAACGTCTCGCGACAAGAGTGGGACCGCGAAGAGCGCCTGAGTGCCGAACGTGCTCGATCGCGTCCCTACATCTTTTTCTTTGTGATCGCTGGCACGGCCACATTGGCGATTGCGTTCACGATCGGCTCGATGGGCCTGCGGGGGTTGCGCAGCATTCGCTCGCGCCGGCGGGCGATTGCGGCCGGGCTGGTGCCGCCCGTGCCGACGTTTGCCGAGCTCACGCCGGGGACTCGCATCCTCCGCGTCGATGTGAACCAACCGCAAACGCGACTGGCGCTCGACCTGGCGGTCTTCGAGCAAGCGCAGGCGCGGCGCGCGCAGAGAGCGACGAGTCTCCTAGACCACACGCCGAAAGCCGCCTAGCCGGCCACGCCATCTCCCGGAGCACGCCCGCGTTTTGGGGCACCGTCGAGCGACGCGCGATCCGCGCTGTGCTACGCTACGCCGGTGGGCGCAACTGTCGTTTACTACGTGTGCGTTGCGGTTTTGCTGCTGGCGATGGCCGGCGCGTGGCTGGCCAACTTGTTCGCCTTGCCGGGCAATTGGCTGATCGTCGCGCTGGCCGCGATCTTCGCCTTCACGTTCCCGGTGTCGGCCGGCCGAGGCATTCATTGGGCGACGGTGGGCGTCGGCGTGGCGCTGGCGATTGTCGGCGAGCTCGTCGAATTGGCCGCCGGCGCCGCCGGGCGCGGCAGACAGGCGCCAGCCGCCGGGCCATGGTGCTGGCCCTGCTCGGCACGGTGGTCGGCAGCGTGCTGGGCGCGTTCGTGGCGATCCCCATTCCCATCGTTGGACCGATCATCGGGGCCGTGGGCGGCGGAGCACTCGGCGCGTTTGCCGGCGCTTACATCGGTGAAACGGCGATTGGCCGCTCGACGGAGCAGAGCCTGGCCGCCGGCAAAGGAGCGATGATCGGCCGTTTGCTGGGAACGGCCTCCAAGCTGGTGATCGGCGTGGTGCTGTTCGTGGTCGTCGCCGTCGATGCGCTGATCTAGCAGCGGAGGTTGCGAGGACCGGTCGAGCGATGCACGAACACTTCGATCTGATCCTCACGCTGAGCGGCGCGTTTACCGCCGCGCTCATCCTGGGCTACGCCACGCAGCGCTTCGGCCTGTCGCCGATTGTGGGCTACCTGCTCGCCGGCGTGGCGGTGGGCCCGAATACCCCCGGCTTCGTCGCTGACACGAAATTGGCGACCGAGCTGTCCGAAGTCGGCGTGATCCTGCTGATGTTCGGCGTCGGACTGCACTTTCACTTGAAGGACCTGCTCGCCGTGCGGCGGATTGCCGTGCCGGGGGCGCTGGGCCAAATCCTCGTGACGAGTCTCGTCGCCGGCGCGGTGGAAATGGCGTTCGGCGGCACGGCCTGGGCGGGGATCGTGTTTGGACTGGCGCTTTCCGTGGCAAGCACGGTGGTGCTTTTACGCGTGCTGGCCGACGCGCACGATTTGCACACGCCGGTCGGCCACATCGCCGTCGGCTGGCTGGTGGTCGAGGACCTGGTGACGGTGCTGGTGCTGGTGATGTTGCCCGTCATCTTCCGCGCGGAGTCCCAGGGTGTGGTCCGCATCGCGCTGTCGCTCGGCGCCTCGGTGCTCAAAATCGGACTGCTGGTCGCCGTGATGCTCTACGGCGGCCGGCGATTGGTGCCCTGGCTGCTCGCGCAAATGGCGGCCACCCGCTCGCGCGAGCTGTTCACGCTGACTGTGCTGGTGCTGGCGCTGGGAATCGCGGTCGCGTCGGCCAAACTGTTCGGAGCTTCGATGGCGCTCGGCGCGTTTCTGGCGGGCATGGTCGTCGGGCAGTCCGACTTCAGCCTGCGGGCGGCGGCGGAAGCGTTGCCGCTGCGCGATGCGTTCGCCGTGCTGTTCTTCGTTTCCATCGGGATGCTGTTTCAGCCTGCCTATTTCCTGGCCGCTCCGGGGTTCGTATTTGCCACCCTGGGATTGGTCCTGCTGCTCAAACCGCTCGTGGCCCTGGTGATCGTGCTGGCGCTCGGCTACCCGTTGCGGTGCGGGCTGGCGGTCAGCGTCGTGCTGGGGCAAATCGGCGAGTTTTCGTTCATCCTGGCCGAGGTCGGGCGCGAGTTGGGCATCCTTGACGACCACGCGACCAACACATTCGTCGTCGCGGCCATCGTTTCGATCAGCATCAATCCGATCCTCTATCGCCTGGTCGACAAAATCGAGGATCGGGCCAAGCGCCGGCCCGGTCTTTCGAGATGGCTGATCGATCGGCGGCGAGTCGGCGCGAACCAGCCGGCGACTGGGGCGACTGTCGCGTCGGACGAATCGTCCCCGAGCGCGACCGTGTATCACGCCGTCGTCGTCGGGTATGGGCCGGTCGGCCGAACGGTGGTGCGGCTGCTCCGCGAAAACTCGGTCGAGCCGACGATCATCGAGCTGAACCTGGAGACGGTGCGGCAGCTTCGCGCGGCGGGAATCCCGGCCGTCTACGGCGACGCGACGCGGCCCGAGTCGTTGAAAGGGGCCGGCATCGAACGGGCCATCGTGCTCGTGCTGAGCGCCACCAATCTGCACAGCGGCCCGGAGATCATCCGCCTGGCCCGCGAACTGAATCCCGCCGTCCGGGTCTTCGCTCGCACAAATTATTTGCGCGAGATGCCCGGACTCAAAAAGGCCGGCGCGGACGTGACCTTTGCCGACGAGGGAGAAGTCGCCCTCTCGATGATCGAACTCTTGCTGCGGCAACTGGGCGCGACGGGCGAGCAGATCGATCGCGAACGCGACCGCATCCGCAACGAACTGTTCGGAAGCCCGCTGTCGGCCGAACCGCTGCTGCCCGCCAAACCGCCCGACGAATCGGCGAGTGGGGACACGCCGCTGGCGTGACTGGGCGCAGACCTTACCGTGCGCCGACGTCTAGAACGGGTGATCCAATCCGAACCAGAACTGCAGCGGCGTGTCGTCGTTGACGGTTTTCGCCACGTCGAAGCGGACGATCGTTCGCTCGATCAGGCTGAACCAGGCGAGGTCGACGCGCAGGCCGACGCCGACCGCATGGGCGATCGGGCCGCTTTCTTTGCCGTTGAGGTACGTATTGCCCACGTCATAGAACGGGGCGCCGTAGATGTTGCGGATGCCGACCGCGTGATCGAGCAGGTCGAGATTGACACGCTGCACGAGGGGAATCCGCCATTCGGCACTGCCCACCCAGGCCATGCTTCCCTGACGCTGGCTCAAGTCGTAGCCGCGGAAGAGTTCGCCGCCGCCGAGAGTGAAGACGCGGGCGTCGTCGGGTTGGGCCGCCGCGCCATAAATTCGGACGGCCACGCGCGAGTCGCCCAGCCAGCGGAGAAAGGTCGATTCCTCGCTGAGGTCGAAGATGCCGCGCAGCGTCTTGACGGTGGAGGCCTGCGTGAAAACCTCCTGGAACGAATGGTGTTCGCCCAAGATGGGCAGCCCGTCTGCGCCCGTGATGTCGAATGCGAGACCGGCCTCGGGATTCCAGTACGGCGTCAACAAGTTACTGTGATAGTGCAGACCGGCGAGCGTCTGATCGTGAAACGGATCCGCTCCGGGAGTCGGCGTGCTCGGTTGCGGCAGCGAATTGCTCTGCATGGCCTCGAAGGCCTCGACGTACTGGAACGGCGGCAGGTAAAAGCTGCTCCCCGGTAAGAACACATAGCGCTCGAAGAGGACGGCGCGGCTCGCCCGCTCGTGCCCGTTCGTGTCCGAACCCGTAGTCGGACCATCTTCCCACGTCGTCAGGGCTCGCTCGATGTTGAGGCCGATCTGCAGTTCCGGAATCGGCCAGTGATACCACCACGCGTCGACGCCGGCGACGACGTTGCGATCGTCGCTGCGATAGGCCACGTAGGCTCCGCCGCTGAATTCCTGCGTGCGATACGCACCTACGCGGAAACCGGCCATCGGCGAGCGCGTGTACCAGGGATCGATGTAGGTCGAGTCGTAAACCCACGGCCCCACGATGATGTTCCAACGATCGTAGGAGTTGGTGAGATCGACCTCGTCGAGCTGGGTGTAAAGCGGCGTCAGCCGCCAACGCACGCGGGGCTTCCAGTTGTTGTTGGTCGGATCGCGGTCGAGCAGGACCGCATCGGGATCGACGGTGATCTGCGTCGGCTCGCAGGGCAGCTCGACCTCCACGCGCACGCAATTGTCCGGCAGAACTTCGATGTGCGCGGGCGGATTCTCCAGCTGCATCTCGGGGACTTGTGGGAAGACGGGGATCCGCACCTGGTAGTTTCCGCTTCCGTCCAGGCTGAACCCGAGCACGGTTTGCTCGCAGTAGTCTCCTTTCTGACGTAGCGTGACCGTCACACGGCACCGCTCCGGTCGCGGTCCGGGGCATGGAACGCCCTTGAGCGCGGCGAGCAGGCCCGGATCGTAGGCGAGCGGCTGCCAGGCCGGCCGTTCCCAATTGCGGTGGGCGTCGGACCATTTTTCGATCCGCACGCGCTGGACTCCCCAATCGGTCATCCCCTTGCCGTAGAGCCAGTCGTCGAAGAATTGTTCCCACGAGCGACCTGTGTAAGCCTCCAGCTCGTGTTGGAAATCACGGACTCGCAAGATGCAATACTGATACTTGGCGTAAACCAGGCTCATGAAGTTGAAGAAGCCTTCTTCGCCCAAGCGGGCCTCGATCATGCCGACGATCTTGCCGCCACGGTCGTAGGTCATCGCCATCAGCCGCACGAGATTCTTGAAACGGGGCATGTCTTGCACGGTGGGCGCCGCTTCGCCGCGACCGAGCGAGCCCATCAACGTTGCGTAGCGGTAATCGTCGCGACGAATGTTGGGAAGCCATTCCAGCGCGGTCGGCAGCGAAATCAGTGCGTTGTTGCGGCCGTACTTCACGTCCATCAGCCGGTGCGCGAAATAGACGGCCAGGCCTTCGTCCATCCAGGTCTCGGCATAGCCGTTGACGCCGACGACGTTGAACCACCACTGGTGGCAGACCTCGTGCGAGACCAGCTCGTCGACGAAGTTGCTGGCGCGGTGCGGCAGCCCGAAGATCCGCGAGTCGATCATCACCAGGCCGCCGCACTGGTTGCCGTTCCAACCGAAGTAAGACTCGCAGATGGTGAAGTCTGCGTACGGATAAGGGCCAAACCACCGCTGATAGGCCTCGAAGGCCTCGGCCGAGATGCGAATCATCTGCTGGGCGTAGAACCCGTGCTCCGGCAATGCGAAACAATGGAGGCGGACCGGACCGACCTGGCCGAGATATTCCCGATAGCACGCGCTGCACGTCAGGCTGAAATCCCGCACGCCCGGGGCGCTGACTTCCACCAGTTTGCGGCCGTTCCCCAAATCGCGCTCGCCGATGATCGAGCCGGAGCACGCCAGCTTCTGCTCGACCGGCAGATCGATGTGGGCCTTGTAGACGCCGGCTTCGTTGAAGAAGGGTTGGTGCCACGGGATGAACGGCGTCGGTTGCCAGCCTTGCTCGTCGTAGAAGGCCAACACGGGCAGCCACTGGGCCAGGAAGGTGATGCCTTCCCATTGTCCCCACCGTCCCTGGCGTTGAGGCAACCTTAGCGAGAACGTGACCTCAACGGTGACCTGCTCGCCCTGGTTGACCTCACGCGGCAACGTCACTTCGAGGGCCGTATCGTTGTCGGCCCGATAGCGGAAGGGCAGTTCAATCAGTGCCGCCGCGGTGTTGAGTGCGTTCTCACTCACCAGACAGACGTGCTCGATCGCAAGCGGCGGGCCGTGCAAGTCGATGGCGTCGCTCGGAGCGAGCCGCAAAATCTCCAAAGTCTTCGCGAGCAAGCCGAGATCGGCTGACGGGACGGAGTAGTGCGCGTGCGCGTTGAACACCAATTCGCCGGCCGGGCGGGCGTGGCGGTTGTGCCAAGTCACGCGCTCGGTCACGAGGACGCGATGCTCCGGCACCTCGATCCGCATGCCCAAGTCGTAACGTGGCAGCCACGTCGGGATTTCACCGTGAGCCGCCGGCGGCGCGACGAACCACGTCAGCACGATCGTTAGCGCGCAGATCGAGCGCCGCCAGATGTGGACTGGCTTTGCGTGGATCCGGTCGGTGGACGGGGAGACTGTCTCCAATCCCGACGACCTTAAGTTGAGGATGGAAGGAACCGTGCGGAGAGGCGCCCAGTCGGCGTGCCCGCAGGTCGCGGCATCAAGTGGTTCGGACGGGGAACGAGAAGATTGCTTCGTTTTGGGAGGACGATGAGCGAAAGGCTTGAAGTGAGAGAGGGAGCAAAAAATGATGAGCTGGGAGAAGGGTGGGAATCATCGACGAAATCGGCACCGCTGTCAATCGCCGATTGGCGCCGTAAGTGATTGTGTAAATAGTATTTAAGGTTGCGCGAAACCTGAACGACAATTCAGAAAATGGCCCTTTGTCGTTATCCCCACGAGGGTTCGGGTAACTCCGGCGAATCGTCTTGTTCCTCCCACGGGGCGAACGCTCGCCGACGGCGCATTGACGGGACTTTCAGGCGGCCATTCAAACGAAAAAAACACAAGGAAAGCTTCGCGTTGCAACCGCTTCCGCGGTCGCGGGTCCGCTGCTTCGCCTTGTGTTTTTTGTTGCAGCCCGCGCCGGAGATGGTGCCCCCCGAACTCGCGTCAGATGGTTTTCGCCATCCGACTTTTTGCTCGGTTGGCAAGCGATGCGACCACATGGTCGTCAATCAGCCAAGCACAGGCTGCAAAGTCTCCAATTCAAGAGGCATGTTTCACTTCGACCGGCACCTCCAGCGAGACGGACTTTCCGGTCTCCGGAACGGCCATCACTTGCACCTGGCTCTTGCCCGCAGGCGCGTCTTTGGTCGCTTCCAGGCTGACGGTCACTTTGTCTTGCCCAGCCGGGATGGTGGCCATGGCGGGCGTGACCATCACACCGGACGGAGCTTTGAATTCCAGTTTGACGCTCTGTTTAAACTCGCTGCCGCGACTGATCGAGATATCGACATCGCGTTTCTTGCCGGTGTCGAGCGTGGTTTCCATCTTCGGGGCGTGCAGCGTAAAGGTGTTCGCCTTATCGACGACGTTCGGCGCGGTTTGTTCCTTCATCGTTTCCCGAGAGGAGCCGTCCGACTTCACGGTTGAGGTGCTCGAGGTCGTGGTTTTCGGATTGCTCGACACTCCGGGGCCGCCCGGGTTGCTCTCTTGAGTGCAGCCGGCCAAAGCAGCAAACATCGCGAGGGCGCCGGCAAGGGGCAGGGTCGGTGGCATCAATCTCATGGCATCTCTCCAATCGGGTCCACTGGTCGGCCGCTGACCGGCCTTGCAGTCTGATTTTCAAACCAAACTTGGAGGTCATGGAATGCAACTGGTATGCCAATGACCATTAGCGGCACTTCGAGGTGGGTCTCAATGTGCTGAGAACTAGCGAATTGACGAGATCTGCCGCACGGCCCGTCGGATTCCGACTGTCAGACGCCCTGCTCGGCTGCCCGACAGCCTGATCGCTGCGAGGCCTTGTATTCGTGGTGCTTTCCCACCAAGATCGAATGCACCTGCCTTGATGACTACTCGCGTGGAGAGGCCTGCCGCGAGCCCCCACTCTGCCGACTCACCGAATGCTCCTCCAATCTGACAACCCGAGGATTCTGTCGCATGAACCGCCGGCTGGTTTCGATGTCCGCCGTCTGCTGCCTGTTGCTCTGCGGCGCGGTTCGCGCCCTGGCTGGTGTTTCGGGGCCGCTCGCCAGCAAGCTCGACGGCACGCCTCCCGCGATTCCCGTCGGCGGCGAGTCG
This sequence comes from uncultured Planctomycetaceae bacterium, assembly GCA_963800135.1. Lineage (GTDB taxonomy): Bacteria > Planctomycetota > Planctomycetia > Planctomycetales > Planctomycetaceae > DASPSM01. Next base: position 101,558 of record CAWCZR010000011.1, read on the forward strand.
GCAAATGAGATCAAATCCAAGATGCGTTCCGGCGAAATCAAACAGATCACCCGAATCCCGCCGTTGCCGGACAAAGTCGAGGCCCAGCTGGACGTCAAATACGGCGAAGCGGGCAAGCCGCTGCTGTTGGATCTCTACAAACCCAAGGAGATTCAAAAGCCAGCGCCCGGTTTGATCTTCGTCCACGGTGGAGCCTGGAGCCACGGGAGTCGGAAGATCTACGGCTACTACTGCCAGCACTTTGCCGAAAAGGGATACGTCGCCGCGACGATCGAATACCGTCTGAGCGGTGAGGCGCCCTTTCCGGCCGCCATTCAGGACGTGAATTGCGCAATCCGCTGGGTGCGGGCAAACGCCGAGCGGCTGCACGTCGACCCGAACAAGATCGGCATTGTCGGCGGGTCAGCCGGCGGGCACCTGGTTCTGCTGGCCGCCTACTCCCACACCGACGATCCAGAGCTCGAGGGAACCGGGGGGAACCCGGGCGTTTCCAGCCGCGTGCAGGCGGTGGTCGATTTTTATGGACCCATCGAGTTGAAGGCGAGCAAGTCCAACCCGAAGAGTTCCGTGTTGAAGTTCATGGGTGGCAAGTCGACCGACGAAGCCCCCGAGCAGTACGCCAAGGCGTCGCCCATCAACCACCTCACGAAGGGCGCGCCACCCACCCTGATCATGCACGGCACCGTCGACGAGCTGGTGCCGATCGGGCAATCCGATCGCCTGGCTGCCAAGCTGACGGCGCTGGGCGTGCCCTATCTCTACGACCGACAGGAAGGCTGGCACCACGCGATGGACGCCGTCGCGGTGGTCAACGCGCGGTGTGTTTGGCTGATGGACCAGTTCCTGTCGCAAGTGTTGCCGGTGTCGAAGTAGCGCAGGACCGAAAACGCCCGTCGCGAGCATCACCCCGTCTGCGGCAGATCGAGGGCCTTGCCGAATCGCTCGAGCACGCGAATTTTGAGCGGTGCCAGCTCGGGCCGGTCGAACTCGCCCGAGCGGAGTAGGTCGAATGCCGCCTCGCGGGTCTCTCTGAGGATCGACTCGTCCCGCGTCAGATCAGCGACGCGGAGCGGCAGCTCGCCGTGCTGTCGCGTGCCCAACACGTCGCCCGGGCCGCGGATGGCGAAATCGGCCTCCGCGATCGCGAATCCGTCGGACGTCCTCTCGAGCGCCTCCAACCGCCGCTGCGCCTCGGGCGACTCGGCATTCGAAAAGAGAAAACAATAGCCCTGAAACTTCCCGCGACTGACGCGGCCCCGCAATTGGTGCAGCTGCGACAGTCCGAAGCGGTGGGCTTCGTCGATCACCATGATCGTCGCGTTCGGGACGTCGATGCCCACTTCGACGACCGTCGTCGACACGAGCACGTCGATCTTGCCGTTGGTAAACGCGGCCATCCCCGCCGCCTTCAGGTCCGAGTCGAGCCGGCCGTGAATCAGTCCCACTCGAAAATCCCGAAACGTTCCAGCGCTCAGCAGTTTGAAAACCTCTTCGGCACTGGCCGCCGGCCGCTTCGAGAGGTCGTCCGCCGTGGCTTCGATTCGCGGGCAAACCACGTACGCCTGTCGTCCCTTTTGCAGCTGCTCCTTGATGAACTGCCACGCGCGGTCCCGCGTCGGCGCGTCGCTTACGCGGCTGGTGACCACTTTCTGCCGACCGGGAGGCGTGTCGACGATCGCCGTCAGGTCCAGATCGCCGAACTGGGTCAGGCACAGGCTGCGGGGAATCGGCGTGGCTGTCATCACCAGCACGTGCGGCGCCAGGTCGTTGGAGCCTTTCGAAAAGACGGCTCGCTGCATCACGCCGAACTTGTGCTGCTCGTCGATCACCACCAGGCCCAGCTTGGCGAACGTCACGTCTTTTTGAATCACGGCCTGCGTGCCGACGACCAGCGATACCGATCCGTCAGCAATGCCGGCGAGCGCGTCGCGCCGCTCGCGGGGGTTCAAGCCGCCGGTGAGCAAGAGCCGATTGACTCGGCTGTGCGCGAGTGCCGCATCAATCGTCTGCCAATGCTGGTTGGCGAGCACCTCGGTCGGCGCCATGAAGACGGCCTGATGACCGGCGGCGACCGCCACCAGAATCGCGTAAAGGGCGACGGCCGTTTTGCCCGCGCCGACTTCGGCCTGCAGCAGACGATGCATGGCTTCGCCCGACTCCAGGTCACGCGTGATTTCGCTGACAGCCCGGCTCTGTCCCTCGGTGAAGGTGAACGGGAAGAGCCGCCGGATCCGCGCGTCGATCTTGGCGGTCGTGGGTAGCACGGGGGCGGCGCCGCGGGTCTTCCAGCTCCGCCGCCGCATGGCCAGCCCGAGCTGAAACTCAAACAAGTCGTCGAAGATCAAGCGGCGACGGCCCGATTCGAACTCGGCGACCGACTTTGGCAGGTGCAGCTCGCGGATCGCCTGTTTCAGTCCGCACACTCCCAGCCGCTCGCGCAGCTCGGCGGGCAGCGGATCGGGCACGAAATCGACAAACTGCTCGACCGCCGACCGCACGATCTTTCGCAACCAGTCCTGCGACAGCCCCTCGGTCAACCGGTAGAGGGGCAACACCTCGCCGCGGGCCTCTGCGTCGGCGTCGCCGATCAGTTGGGCCCGAGGATGCGAGAATTCCCAGCGCCCCGAAGTCCGCTTGGGCTTGCCGGAAAAGAGGACCGACTCGCCGACCTGGAACTTGTGCATCATCCAGGGTTGATTGAACCAGAGCCCGCGGACGTAGAGGCCGTCGCTGTCGATCAGCACGCCGACCAGGTTGCGACCGTTGCTCGTCATGCGTCCGTCGCGATCGACGACGGTCCCCCGCACGGTTTGCAGTTCACCCGTGCGGAGCTCGCTGGCCCGGCAGACATTCGTCAGGTCGAGCACGTCGCGCGGCAGGTTCCAGAGCAGGTCTTCGACTGTGACCAGGTCCAGGTTGGCGAGCAGCCGCGCCCGATCGGGCCCCACGCCTTTGAGGAACTGCACCGGTGTTTGGAGAGGCGAATCTGCGTTCATGGGTCCGATAGTGGCGCAATTATAGTCGGGCGGTCCGTCCGGAGAGCTTTTTGGAAGCCTCCGCATTATGCTGCAGGAAGCCGTTTTTGCATCCACTGTTTGACCGCCAACCGCAACCAATCGCGCTTGGTTCCGGAGAATTGCTGATGCGTTCGCTCGTTTATGCTTCGGTTTTCGCGATCGGAGTCATTCTGCCGCTCGAAGGCGCTCGCGGCGATGATCCGCCTACCGATCGTCCCCTGCTGAAGGGCTCCGTCACCATTTATCGCGACACCTGGGGCGTGCCGCACATCTTCGCCAAGACGCCGGGCGAGGGAGCCTACGGACTCGGTTACGTCCAGGCCCAGGACCGGCTCGACGATATCTACAAAAACCTGCGCACGGGCCTGGGCCGCATGGCGGAAGCCTTCGGCGGGAAGAAGCTGGCCGACCAGGACTACATCATGAAGCTCTGCCGCAACGAGGAGCTGGCGAAGGAATATTGGAAGAAGGCCCCTCCGCACGTGAAGGACGTTTGCAGCGGCTTCGTCGCGGGGGTCGAGCGGTATATCGGGGAGCATCCCGAGAAGGTGCCGTCGTTCGCCATTAAGCTCGAGCCGTGGCAGGTGCTGACCGTCGGCCGCGCGATGACACTCAATTGGCCGCTGGGGACGATCAAGGACGACCTCGAGCGGGGCCAGAAAAAACAGCACGCCGGCAAGAACGTGCCCATGCGCTCCAACCAGTGGTGCGTCGCTCCGTCGCGCTCGGCCGACAAAGTTCCCATTCTGCTGGCCGACCCACACCTCGACTGGGAGGGGATGGCCGTGATGTACGAGGCCCGGGTCCACGCGGGCGATCTGCAGATGAACGGATTTTTCCTCGTCGGCGGACCGACGCTGGGGATCGGGCACAACCAGCACGTCGGCTGGGCGCTCACCACCGGCGGGCCCGACACGTCCGACGTTTACCAGATGAAGTTTCGCATGTCACCCAAGCCGCAGTACGAGTACGACGGCCAATGGCGCGACGCCAAAATCACGTTCATCCAGGTGCTCGTCAAAGACGCACGCCCGATGTTTCGCCCGGCGATGTACACGCATCTGGGGCCGGTGATCTCGGCACCTGATCGCAAGACGGGCATCGCCTTCGTGGGCGCGTCTCCCTATTTCGACGCGATGGGACTGTCAGAAGAGTTCTACAAAATGGCAATGGCGAAGAACGTCCACGACGTTTACAACGCCCTTGGCATGAACCAGTACAACGAGCAGAACGTGATGTTCGCCGACGACAGCGGCTCGATCGCCTACGTGCGGAACGGGGCCACGCCGATTCGCCCCGACGGCTACGACTGGAGCATGCCCGTGCCGGGCACGACCTCCGCGACTGCCTGGAAGGGCATCCATCCGATCGACGACCTGGTGCACATCTTCAATCCGGCCGCAGGCTACATGCAGAACTGCAACATCAGCCCGCAGAACATGATGGTCGGCTCGCCGCTGACTCCCGACAAGTACCCGCGCTACATCTACAACGTCTCGTGGGATGACAACAATCCGCGTGGCAAGCGCATCACCCACCTGCTCGACGCCGATCACAGTGTCACGCAGGAGGACGCGATGCGGTTCACGACCGACGTCAAGGACATCCTCGCCGAGATGTGGAAAGCGACACTGCACACAGCCGTCGCGGCCGTGGGCGCCGAGCACATGAAAGACCCCGAGTTCGCCGCCGCGGTCAAAGCGATTGAGGCGTGGGACGGCTTTTACCTGCCCGAGTACAAGGCGACGGCCGTCTACAAATTCTGGCGGCTCAAGTGCGGAGTCAAGCTTAACCTCACTCCGCTGGGCCAGGGCAAACCGCTCGACGAGGCGACGAACAAGGGCCTGCTCGACCTGCTCGCCCAGACCATCTCCGAAATGAAAACCCGCTACGGCAAATGGGACGTGGCCTGGGGCGACGTGCACGAGGTGGGCCGCGGCGGCGTCTATTTCCCGGTCGGCGGCTGCGATTACGAATCAGGCGACAAGGCGGCGAACTTCACCGAAACCTTGTTCGACGTCAAATCGAAAGAAGATCCGAAGCAGCCGGGCCGCTTCATCGCCATGAACGGCTCGATGGCCACGATTCTGATGTTCTTTCACAAGGACGGCGTGCGGTCGTTCACGGTCACCCCGTGGGGCGAGAGCTCTGATCCCAAGTCGCCGCACTATATGGATCAGGGCGAAAAGCTCTACTCCAAGCGGGTGATGAAGCCGACCTGGTGGGACGAAGCGGAGCTGCAAAAGCACGTGGAATCGAAAACCGTGCTCGAGATTCGTTGACGACCAGTGCGCCCCATGACTGAAGCAGCGCCGGCAGAGCTGAAATCGCGTTTGGAGCCCCACGGGCAAACGCACGTCCTGCGCTGGTGGGGCGAGTTGTCGGCCGGACAGCGCCAGCGATTGGCACGGCAGATCGAATCGCTCGATCTGCCGCGGATCGCCGCGCTGTGGAAATCAAAGCAGCAGGCGGGCCAGAAATCGTCCGCCGAAGATCTCGCCGAGATTGCGCGGCGGGCCGTGCCGCCGGCGTCGATCGTGCGGCTACCAGAGACGCCGGCCGATCGCGCCGAATGGCAGCGGGCGTACGAAATCGGCGAGGGACTGCTGAAAGCCGGCCAGGTCGGCGCGATCCTGGTGGCAGGCGGGCAGGGGACGCGACTTGGCTTCGACAAGCCCAAAGGCATGTTCCCGATCGGCCCGGTCAGTCACGCCACGCTCTTCCAGATTCTCGCCGAGCAACTCTTGGCGCGCTCGGGGCAGGCGGGGAAGCCGATCCCCTACTTCATCATGACCAGCGACGCCACGCACGAAGAGACGGTCGCGTTTTTTAATGAGCACAGGTTCTTTGGCCTGCCGGCCGGCGACGTCTTTTTCTTCGAGCAGGGCAACATGCCGGCCGTCGACGCGGCTACTGGTCAGCTGCTGCTGTCGGAGAAGGGCTCGCTGAGCACGAGTCCCGACGGGCACGGCGGGATGCTTGCGGCGCTGGCCAAGGCCGGCTTGCTCGACGAGATGCGGCGGCGTGGCATCGAGTTTCTGCACTATCACCAGGTCGACAATCCGACGGCCATCGTCTGCGATCCGGTCTTCCTCGGCTTTCATGCCGAGCGAGGCGCGGAGATGTCGATCAAGGTCGTCGCCAAGCGGTCGGCCGGGGAGCGGATGGGCGTGGCGGTCGACGTCGACGGCCGCACGCAGATCATCGAGTACAGCGACCTGCCCGCCGACGTCGCCGCGAAGACTGACGAGCGGGGCGAGCTGCTGTTGTGGGCGGGCAGCACGGCCATCCACGTCTTCAGCCGCTCGTTTCTCGATCGCGTGGCGAACAGCGACGCGGCTCTTCCGTTTCATATTGCGCACAAGAAGGTCCCGTACTGCGACGAACAGGGCGCAGCCGTCGCACCCCAGCGGGAGAACGCCTACAAGTTCGAGCGGTTTATCTTCGACGCTCTGCCGGCTGCCCGGCGGTCGTTGGTGCTGGAGACCGATCGCGCGCGCGAATTCAATCCCGTCAAGAACGCCAGCGGAGACGATTCGCCCGACACGGCGCGCGCGGCGCTCGTGCGACTGCATCGGGGTTGGTTGCGCGAGGCGGGCGCGATTGTCGACGATCAAACGCCCGTCGAGATCAGTCCCCTCTTTGCCCTCGACGCGGACGACGTGCGGACCAAGATCGCAAGCGGCACCCGCGTGGCCCAACCGACGTTTTTCGATCCGCCAAAATCCTGACTGCCAGAATCCTGATACTCCAAAACCTGGGAACCGTTCGAGCCCACTGAAATGTTGCACGCAGTGATCATGGCCGGAGGCAGCGGAACGCGGTTCTGGCCGGCCAGCCGCGCCAACCGGCCCAAGCAGTTCTTGCCCCTCTTCGGCGACGAAACGTTGCTGCAAGCGACCGTGCGGCGGATTGCCGACTGGATCGGCGGCGACCGTACGCTGATCGTGACGAACCAGGCCCACGCGGCCGAGACGGCCCGCGAGCTGCCCACGGTTCCCGCCGCGAACATCGTCCGCGAGCCCTGCGGACGAAACACGGCACCCTGCATCGGCCTGGCCGCCATGCTGATCGCCCAGCGCGACCCCAACGGCGTGATGCTGGTGATGCCGGCCGACCATCGCATCGAACGGGCCGACTGGTTTCGCGAAGCCGTCGAGCGAGCGGTGGCCATCGTCGAGCGAGAGCCGGCGCTCGTGCTCTTCGGCATCCGCCCGAGCTATGCCTCGGTCAGTTTCGGTTATCTCGAGCGGGGCGCGGCCCTCGGCGGTCGCGAAGGCGCGTTCCGAGTAGCCTCGTTTCGCGAAAAGCCCGGCCGCGCCAAGGCGGAGGAATTCCTCGCCGCCGGAAGCTTCTTCTGGAACAGCGGCATCTTCGTCTGGAAGGTGGCGACGATTCTCGAGGCCCTGCGCCGCTTCGAGCCGTCGATCTACGATCGGTTGGCCGGCTTGCGGCCGCATCTGAACACTGAAAACTGGGACCGCGTGTTGGCCGCCGAGTTTCCCAGCATCAAAGCCATCTCCATCGACTACGGGGTGCTCGAGCGGGCCGACAACGTGCTGATGATCGAAGCTCCGTTCGACTGGGACGACGTCGGGAGCTGGCAGGCGTTGGGGCGACAGTCGGACCAGGCAGGAGACGGCGACGGCAACCGGGCACAGGGCCTCTTTTGCAGCGTCGACAGCCACGGCTGCATCGTGCGGACGACCGGCGATCACCTGGTAGCGACGATCGGCATGACGGATTGCATCGTGGTTCACACCCCCGACGCGACGCTCGTCGCGCGCAAGGACGACGAAGAGAGCATTCGCAAGCTCGTTCAGACCCTCAGAGAACGCGGGTATGAGCGATTCCTCTAACGGTCCCGCCGAGTTTGGTCCGCCCGAGCCCGTTGGGGCCGACCGGAGCCCCGCGGCAGCAAGTCGGGACCCGCACGCTGCGCCACTGACGGTGCCGCGCCGTGGCCGATTGCTCGGGCTCGACTATGGCACGGTGCGGGTCGGCCTAGCCGTGACGGAAGAGGAGCAGCGGGTGGCAGTCCCGCTCGAGACTTATACCCGCCGCAACCGGGAGCAGGACGCCCAGCACCTGGCCGCCGTGATCCGCGATTACCGCATCGTGGGATTGGTCATCGGTTTGCCGCTGCACATGGGTGGGGAAGAGGGCCAAAAAGCGGGAGAAGCCCGGCGCTTTGGGGCGTGGGCCGGAGACGTCGCCGGCTTGCCGATCACCTTTTGGGACGAGCGGCTGAGCACATCGCAGGCGGAAGAGCATTTGGCGGCGGCCAACTTGAAGCCGAAAAAACGCAAGTTGCTGCGGGACAAAATCGCCGCCCAGATCATGCTGCAGTCGTATCTCGATTCGCAGCAACACTCGTCCCGGTAAGCGTTTTCAACGCGCTTTGTTCCGGGACCAAGGCTTGCGAAATGCTGAAGTCGACGCTTGCACCTTTCGCCGGCACCAAAAAAGAGATACTTTGGAATTGGGGTGGGGTTCAATTCCTTGGACGATGGGCCGGGGGTAGAGGCCTTGAGTTCGACGGCTCCGAGCGGCACGCAGTGCGCGGTTTTTCTCCGTGATCCGGACGTACAGCTGATGCTGCGCGCCAAGGCCGGAGACGACAAGGCGTTTGGGCAGCTCGTCACCGGGTATCAGGATCGTTTGCTCAGCATTTTCTACCATCTGCTGCGGGACCAGGCGGCCGCGGAAGATTTGGTGCAAGAAGTCTTTCTGCGAATTTACCGCGCCCGCAACGGTTACCAGCCGACGGCGAAGTTTTCGACCTGGTTGTTCCGCATCGCCAACAACGTGGCCAGCAACGCCCGGCGAACCATTGGCCGGCGCAAAGAGGTGCCGCTCGTTCAGGAATCGGGATCGGTGCCGTCGGTCGGCACAAAGAAAAAAGTCATCAGCGACCGTTCGTCGCTGATTCCGACGCGGCAGCTCGTGAAACGGGAGACGTGCGAGATCGTGCAGACGGCGCTCGACACCCTCAACGAGCGCCAACGCCTGGCGGTGCTGTTGCACAAATTCGAGGGGATGAGTTACGAGGACATCGGTGAGGCGATGTCGCTTTCCACCGAGGCAGTCAAGTCGCTCTTGGCACGGGCCCGCGAGAACCTGCGGACCCAGTTGGAACCCCACTTGAAATCGTAGCGGCTTTTGTGCGTCAGCGGACGCACCACCCCGTGGATCGAAGCCGCGAAGGCCGCTCGTTTCTGCCGAACGATGCAGAAGATCCCCCGACTAACTCAAGACCAGCGATCGAACCTGGTCGCCTATCTCGACGGCGAATTGCCCGAGCCGGCGGTCAAGGAGATCGACCAGGTGCTCTCCAAGAGCCCGGCGGTCCGTCACGACGTCGAGATGCTCGCCCGCACGTGGGACCTGCTCGACCAGTTGCCCCGCCTGGCGACGGAAGAGGACTTCACCGCCCGCACGCTGTCGGTCGCCCAACAGGAAGAAGCGCCGCGCCCCCTGCTGCCCACGAGCGTGAGCGAGCGGCTGCAAAGCCGTCAGTTGCGCCGCGGCGGAGTCCTGTTGATCTGGCTCGCGGTGCTGGCAGCGAGCGCCTTCCTCGGTTACTCCGCCACCGCCCATTGGGTCCCCGATCAATCGGAGGACCTGTTGCGCAACTTGGAGGTAGTCGAGAAGCTGGACTTGTACCGCAACGTCGAATCACTCGATTTCCTCAAACAGCTCGACGAAAAGATCGGAACCTTTGATGCCCAGCCCAAGCGGTAGCCGCACGGCGGGGATCATCGGTCCCCTGGCGGCAATTTTCGCAGTGACGTTCCTGTGCGGGACGACGCCCGACGAGTCGCGGCTGCTCGCCGAGCGGCGGACGCGCATCGCCGGGATGACGCATGCCGAAGTCGAACAGCTGCGGCGGAATTACGACGAGTTCCGCAAGTTGTCACCTGAACGGCGCAAGGCCCTGCAGGAGCTGGATGACGAGGTTAAGCAGGACACGGCCAACGGCGGCCACCTGCTCAAGCTGATGACCGATTACAACCGCTGGCTGTCGACCCTGTCGCCGTTCGACCAGGAGCGGATCCTCAGCAAAACCGACCCGGTCGAACGGGCCCAGCTCGTCCACGAAATTCGCGAGGAGCAGCAGAAACGCCTAGCGACGACGGGCATTGACGCGGGCGGGCACCCGGCGCTTGCGCTGGACCCGGCGGAGTTCGAAACGATGTTGAAAGCCGTCGAGGACAATTTCCTCACCCCCGAATCGCGCAAGAAGATCCCTGAACAGCTGACGGGCCGCGAACGCCATCTGCGGATTCTCAAGGCAGCCCAGCAGCAGGCCCGCAGCGTGGCCGCCAGCCAGACGCTCGTGCAAACGCTGCTGGAGGCGATTCCCAACGACAGCCTCAAAGCCCGGATCATGAAGCAAGCGCCGCGAACGCCCCGGCGTCTCTTGGGGCAAGTGATGAGCCGCTCGCTCGCCGGCGAGTGGTGGGACGAAATTCGGGCCGTTTACCCAAAGCCGGCCGCCATCGAGGAAGAGATCAATCGCCGGTTGGCGATCGCTCCGGCCGGGAAACGCGATCAGCAGAAGCCGCAGTTCAGCTCCAGGCAGGGGAAACGCATGATCGGCGTGCAGCTGGCGCTGGCTAACGACGATCAATTCAAAGAGCTGCGCCCGGTCTTTATGTGGCTTTCGGGCGGGCTGCAACATCGGAATGGCCGCGGCCAGTCGGCCCCAGGATCGGCCACAGTGCCCGATGAATCGCGGACCGATGAAGCCGACGGCAAGGCGAAGTCGGCTGAGTAACAAGGGACGCGGCGCAGCCCCGGCTTCGTCGCCGAGTCGCCCACGCTCGTCGATTTGCCCGGCGATTGCTATGTTACTCGGCGCTTAGCGGGCGGCAGAGCCGTCGGAATGCGTCGGCCCGCGGCCGTTCAGCGCGTCTCCCGCTGCCGCAGGACCCAGATTGAGTGTGACCAAGGGTTTGGCGGGTGAAGCCGTCGAGCCTTCGTGAACCGGGCACGAGGCACAGCCGCTCCCCGCGCGCGCGGAGCCCGTCCATAATCGCCAGCTGCGGCGGCCCAGGACGAACAGAGCGGCCGCGACGAAAATCAGGGCGACCAGTTGTTGCCAATCCCAAGTCACGGTGACGTCCGCAAATGGTCGTCAGAACAGTCGGGCGACCTGGTAGGTTACCAGCGCGCCCACGTACGCCAAACTCGTCATGTAGACAAACGTGAAAACCGGCCAGATCCAGCGGTTGGTTTCCCGTTTGATCGTCATCAATGTGCCGGCGCACTCGGCGCAGAGCGCGAAAAAGACCATGATCGAGAGAGCCACGGGCAGGCTGTAGACCTTGCGCCCCTCCGAGTCGGTGGCGTTTTGCAGCGAGGTGATCAGTCCCTGGTTGTTGTCCTTGTCGACCTCGTTCCCCAGGCTGTAGATCGTGCCGAGCGTGGCGATGATCACTTCGCGGGCTGGGAACGAGGCGATCGCGCCGACGCCGATCCGCCAATCCCAACCGAGCGGCCGCACGGCTGGCTCGATCGCGTGTCCCAGGTGTCCCAAAAAACTCTTCTCAATCAATTGGCTACCGAGCTGGTCGCGGCGCTCCGTCAGCTTGTCGAGTTGGGCTTGTTGCGCGGCGTCTCCCTGGGCGACCGCGGGCATCGCCTCGATCTGCCGGACGACTGTGTCGCGTTCGCTGTGATCGGCGGGGAAATAACCGGCCGCCCAAACGACAATCGACGTGGCGAAGATCAGCGTGCCGGCCCGCGTCACGAAGGCCTTGCCCCGATCGTAGGCCCGGTGCAAGACCACTCGCGGGGACGGCAACTTGTACGACGGCAGCTCCATCACGAAGGGGGGCGTTTCGCCGCGAAAGAACGTCTTCTTGAGCAGCCACGCGCAAGGGACGGCGACGATTGCTCCCACCGACGACATGGCCAACAGCACCAGCCCCTGCAGCGAGACCCAGCCGCCCAGATAAGTCACGGCGGGCACAAAGGCCCAGATCAACAGCAAATACACGGGCAGGCGCGGAGCAACTCATCAGCGGGGCAATCAGGATCGTCACCATCCGGTCGCGGCGATTTTCGATCACGCGAGTCGCCATCACGCCTGGGATCGCGCAGGCGAAGGACGACATCAGCGGAATGAACGACTTGCCGCTCAGCCCCAGCCGGCTCATCAGGCGGTCCATCAGGAAAGCCGCGCGGGCCATGTAGCCGCAGTCCTCGAGCACGGCAATGAACAAAAACAGAAACACGATCTGGGGCAGAAAGACGAGCACGCCGCCGACGCCGGCCACCACGCCGTCGACCACCAGGCTGCGAAGCGCTCCCGGGCCGATCAGCGATTCGACGCCGCCTTTGATCAACCCCTCGGTCCACTCGATCGAGCGCATGAAGGGCTCGGCCCAGTAATAAATCGACTGGAAGACGACGAACATGATGCCCGCAAAGACCAAAAGTCCCGACACGCGATGCGTCAGCACCCGATCGATGTGGTCGCTGGTAGTTGTGGCCGGCTGGGCCGCATGAGTCAGCACGCCGGAAACGACCTCGCGGATGGCCGCGTAGCGCGTTCTCGCTTCGGCAGCCGGCAGGCGAAAGCCGTCTTTTGCCAGCCGATCGCGAATTTGAGCGAGCCGCTCGGTAAAACCAGCCGGTTGCGTCGGCGTGAGCCATTTCTCGATCTGACCGTTCGGATCGAGCAGCAGCCGCTCGACCAGGTAACGAGGCAAGGTCTCGCCGTTCACCGGACGCAGATCGCGGGCCACTTCGTCGACGGCTTCGTAGAACGCCGCTGGGAAGACGGGCTTGGTCGCCGGGCGTTTCGATTCGGCCGCGTCCAGCAAGGCTTGCCGCACTTCGTCGATGCCGACCCGTCGATGGGCCTCCGTCGTGACGATCGGAATCCCCAACCGCTGGGAGAGGGCCGGCACGTCGATCGAGGCGCCCCGCTGTCGTGCCACGTCCGACATGTTGAGGATAAGCACAGTCGGCAGCCCGACGTCGAGCACCTGGCTGACGAGAAACAGATTGCGTTCGAGGTTGGATGCGTCGACGATGCAGGCCACCGCGTCGAGCCGGCCGACCTCCGCCTGACGTCCCAGTAGCACTTCGACGGATACCATCTCATCCAGCGAACGCGGTGCCAGGCTGTACGTGCCGGGCAGATCAACAAGTTTGAGTGTCGTGTCGCCCACGCGCACGCGGCCGATCTTTTTCTCGACGGTGACCCCCGGATAGTTGCCCACGCGGGCGTGCATTCCGGCCAGTGCATTGAAGAGCGTGCTTTTGCCGGTGTTGGGGTTGCCGATGAAGGCCACGGTAAGCGTGCGCGGCGGATGCGATGTCTGACCGGTGACGCTCGGCGTAATGGCGGTCATGCTGTGTGGTTTTCGCGCACGGCGGGCGTCCTCGATCTAAGTGCCGAGCCGCTCGACTTGCAGCCGGCGCGCCTCGTTGGCCCGCAGCGAGATGCGGTAACCGCGAACGCGAAACTCGATCGGGTCGCCGAACGGAGCGAAGCCGACGACTTCGATCTGCTCCCCCTCGGTCAGCCCCATTTCCAGCAAGCGTACGGCCACGCCGTCGTCGCCGTGAATTTCGCGAATGATGGCTCGCGCTCCGGCCTTCAACTGATCGAGGGTTTCCATAGAAGCACCGGCATGATCACGATGGGCCAGCGAGGCGGGAGCCGGGCGAAATCGGGACTAGTGCCGTGCGGCCGTCGGCTTGCCCACCTGGACGAGGATCAAGGCCGCGTCGGCGCCCCGGAACCCGAACCGATGGTTGCCGACCGCCACGATGCAGTCACCGCCGGAGCGGACCATCCGCACGGGACGGCCCGGACGCAGACCCATTTCTCCCAGGCGATGCACGTGCTCCGGCTGTCCATCGACTTCCACGATCGTCCCCGAGTCCCCGGGTGCAAGGTGGTCCAGCGGCATGACTTGGCAGACGGCCGTATCAGCAGGCGACATCGGGGAGCGCTTCATGTAAGGGCCTAAACGCGCGGGACGAATTCTGACTTCGTACCCAGTACGGCGAGGCTATTCGCTGATCCGTTGAATTGAGACTGAGTCTCAGGTCCAACTTCACTCCTATAATACAGTTTCGGCACGCTGACGGCAACAGTCGTCATCAAAGGTTCGTCCGACCAGACCAATTAAGACGTATCCTATGACGATGTCGCGACTTGACGCTGTTTTCAGACCCTCCTATACTCGCGCCAAGTTCCCTGCGCCCCCTCCGAATGAGCCGTTTCGAATGAAAAGTGAACATCGCCACGAGCTGAAAACCAACGAACTGGAACGGATTGCTTCCGAGTTGGGTCACACCGCCGAGCACTACGTCCACGACAACTGGATGCTGCTCGCGGCCGCCGTCGTTGCGATTCTGATCGGCGCAGGTGGCGTGGTGTACTGGCGCAGCTCGTCGGGTTCGGCAGGCCAGCAAGGTTGGCGAGAGTTTGCCAGCGCGTCGAAGGCGGCCGATTACGGCAACGTCGCCGACAAATACTCGGGCAGCGTCGCCGCGGCATGGTCCCGGCTGCTCGAAGGCGAAATGGAGCTCAACAGCGGCATTCGCTCGAGCTTCACCGATCGATCGGCCGGACGTTCCGACCTGCAGAAGGCCCAGGAGAATTTCGCGAAACTGATCGCCGACAAAGCTACGCCGAGCGACGTCATCGAGCGAGCCCTCTTCGGACTGGCGCGGGCCAAGGAGGCGTTGCCGCCGAAAGAGCTCAGTCCCTCGAAAATCAACGACGGGGCGATCGAGACCTATCAGCGTCTCGTCACCGAGTTCCCGATCAGTGTCTACAAGGACTATGCCGAGGCGCGGATCGCCGCCCTCAGAGACGGGCACCGCCCAAGATTTCTACGCCTGGTTCGAGCAACAAAATCCCAAACCGGCCGACCGCGAGATGCCCAAGGATCTGATCCCGCCGTCGCCTGACGAAACGAAGACGGCCACCGGCACGCCGATCAAGACCGTGCCGCCTCCCGCCACGAACAAACCGGCGTCCGGCAAAGCGGCCACCGACACGAAGCCCAGCACTGGGCCGAAACCTGCCGCGGGCAGTCCGGCCAAATCCACTGTGCCCGCGCCCGCGAGCAAATCGCCGACGACCGAAGAGGGCCCGGCGATGCCGGCTCCCGCGTCTCCAACCAAGTGAGGCCGGCACGCCGTCTGGAGTGACGGGGCCTAGAGCGATTAGGCCCGAAGTGACCAGGCCGGAATGACCAGTCCGGAATGAGTGACGGCCTTTCCTCCGACCAGCCGATCCTGATCACGGTGGAGGCCCGCGCTCAAGGCTGGCGCGTCGATCACTACCTCAGCCGGCTCTTCCCCAATTTCAGCCGCGCCCTGTTTCAAAGGGCCATCGGGCAGCAGACGATCCTGGTCAACGGCATTCCGGTGAAGACGTCGCGGCGACTGCGGATGAACGATCGTCTCTCGGTTCGCCTGCCCGAGCTGCCGGACCGCACGCTGCCGCCCGAGGATATCCCGCTCAACATCATTTATGAGGACGACTACCTGATCGTCCTCAACAAGCAGGCCGGGCTGATCGTCCATCCGGGCAAGGGCAACTATCGCGGCACGTTGGCCGGCGCACTGCAATTTCACTTCAATCGGCTGAGCGACGTCGCCGGCCAGCTCCGGCCGGGCATCGTCCACCGACTCGATCGCGATACGAGCGGCGTGCTGGTGATCGCCAAAGACAACCAGGTCCATCACCGCTTGAGCGGGCAGTTCGAGCGCCGCGAAGTCACTAAGGAATATCTGGCGATCGCCCGCGGGCGGCTCGAGCTCGATGAAGACGAAATCGCCACGCACGTCTGCATCAATCCCCGGCACCGCGAAAAGATGATGGTCTGCGATCCGCAAGGCAACTCTCGACCCGCGGTGACCCGTTACGCGGTTGCCGAGCGCTACGCCGGCTTCACGGTGGTGCGGCTCTTTCCCAAAACGGGGCGCACGCATCAACTGCGTGTGCACTTGCAGCACCTGGGCCATACGATCGTCGCCGATCGTCTGTATGGTGGTGGCGCTCGGCTGTCGTTGGCGGATCTGAATTCTTCCTCAAAGCACGCCGCCGAGCCGCGCGAGCCAATCGAAGATGCCGACACCGACGCCGACGCCTCGCCCGTGCTGATCGCCCGCCAAGCCCTGCACGCCCGTCGGCTCGCCTTTCGCCATCCGCACAGTGGCAAGGAACTGGAATTTGAGGCACCATTACCCGACGACATCGCGCGGAGCATCGCAGCCATCGCCCGCCACTGTCCCCTGCCGGATAGGAAATCATGAAGCTCGCTAAGATCCGACTGACCGATGGGACACCGCGATTGGCGGCCGTCGAAGACAACGACCGCCGGCTGCGTCTGCTCGATTTGGACCAAGTCGAAAGGATCAAAAGCCTGACGGACATTCTGCACTCGCCCGATCCGCTGGGGCTGGCGCGGTTCCTCATCGATCCCAAATCGCCGCCGATCGACGTCGACAAAGCGGCATTGCTGGCACCCATCGACAATCAGGAAGTCTGGGCGGCCGGCGTGACCTACAAGCGCAGCCAAGTCGCCCGCATGGACGAATCTACGTCCGGGGCCATCCACTACGACAAGGTTTACACGGCCGACCGTCCGGAGTTGTTCTTCAAGGCGACCGCGAATCGCGTCTCGGGACCGGGCGAGCCGGTGCGCGTACGGTTCGATAGCCGTTGGACTGTCCCCGAGCCCGAATGGACGCTCGTCGTGTCCGACAAGGCGAAACTGGTCGGCTTCACGCTCGGCAACGACATGTCGGCCCGGGACATCGAAGGCGAAAACCCGCTCTATTTGCCGCAGGCGAAGCTTTATCTGCAGTCGTGTGCCCTCGGTCCCTGGGTTTTCCTGCCGGAGACGCCGCTCGATCGCGAGAAGACCAAGATCGGCGTCACGATCGTCCGCAAAGGCAAAACCGTGTTCGAGGGGACGACCGATCTCGGCCAGATGGTGCGTTCGTTCGAGGATCTCATCGGCTGGCTGGTCCGCGAGAACAGTTTTCCCAACGGCGCGTTTTTGTTGACCGGCACCGGCGTCGTGCCTCCCGACGATTTCGGACTCGAAGACGGTGACAAGGTGTCGATTGCCGCCCCAATCATAGGCACACTGACGAACCCCGTCGTCAAAGAATCGCGCACGAAATAAGCGCCCACTGCGCCGGCGGCCACCTTTGCTGGCGAGCTCTGCGCAAGCACAACTCTCACGCGGCTAAGCCCGCAGGAGAAAACTCGATGACCAGCCAACACGACGTCTCGCGGCGTGACTTCGTCCGCAGCTCCGTGGCTGCGGCCGGCGCGGCGACGATGGCGGCCCTGGCACCTGCCGCGGCAATCGGCGCCAACAACCGCATTCGCATGGGAGTGATCGGCGTCGGCGGGCAGGGGACCGGGCACGTTGCTGGTCTGGTCAAGCGAGCGAAGGCCGACAACGTCGAGGTCGTCGCCGTCTGCGACGTTTATCGTCGGCGAATCACGCGGGCCCAGTCGATCTCGAAGGCGGAAGGTTACAGCGACTATCGCAAAGTCCTCGAGCGTCCCGATATCGACGCCGTGCTCATCGCCACGCCCGACCACTGGCACGCGAAGATCGCCGGCGACGCGCTCGAGGCCGGCAAGCACGTCTACTGTGAAAAGCCGATGACGCACACCGTCGAGCAGGCGATCGAACTCCGCGACAAGGTCCGCCGTCATAAGAAAGTGTTGCAAGTCGGCCCCAATGCCACGGCGAGCGACGGCTATTGGCAGGCCCAGCGAGCGATCCGCGACGGGCGGATCGGCAAGGTGACCTGGGCTCAGGGCTGCTACAACCGCAACGAGCGAGTCTGCCTGTTCAACGTCCATCAGAAAATCGATCCGACAGCCGGTCCCGACAAGTCGGGCGAGGATCACATCGATTGGGATATGTGGCTCGGTTACAAGTGGGATCTCGCGCCGAAGATCGCCTGGAACCCCGAGCACTTCTTCCGCTTCCGCAAGTACTGGCCCTATAACGGCGGCGTCGCCACCGACCTCTTGTATCACAAGCTCGCGCCGTTGCTCTTGGCGATTGCCGGCCCCGACGGCGAGTATCCGTCGCGGGTCAACGCGTGCGGCGGGCTCTACATCGAAAAGGACGGCCGCGACATCCCCGACACCTTCTTGATGACGGCCGACTACCCCAGCGAGTTTTCGATCTTTCTCGTGAGCACGCTGACCAACGACGCCGGCATTCCCGACCGCGTCTACGGCAAATGGGGCACGATGGAGCTGGGTGGCGAGCCGCTGTTGCGCGTGAACGGCCCCTTCACTCCCGAGTTCAAAGCCAAGAACGACGGCAAAGCGGAGGCCCGTTTGCCGCTTGAGCCGCGGCGGGATCTCGTCGGCAATTTTCTCGACGTGATCCGCGGCAACGGCAAGCTCTGCTGCAACGCCGAACTGGGAGCGGCGACGATGGTGGCGATCAAGCTGGCCGTCGAATCGTACCGACAGAAGAAGACGATGCTGTGGGACCCCAAGGCCGAGCGCATCACGGCGTGACTTGCGAGCTAAGGAGCCGCGCACGAAGTAAGCCGTTTTCGAGTTCCCACCGCGTTGGCGGACCGCTCAATTCCTTGTGCGGCTCTTGAATGCCGGCTGCTTATTTCCCTTGCGGCTTCGCGGGAACCTGTCTTTTGGGATTGGGCGGTTCGGGGACGCCCGCGAGGCGGTTGAATTCTGCACGGGAAATCGTGCGTTTCGAGCCATCTTGTTGGACAATATAAAGGCGAGTGGTCGCCGGGGACGTAGCGTTCGATGCATCATCGACCGGTGTGCCGGCAGGAAATTCCTGGGAGAATACGGCTGGATCAAGCTTCTCGTTGATCGCGTAGCCGGTCACCTTGTACTCCTCAACTAGCGCGCCGATGATTTCACAACGCCACTCCGACGGTATCCAACCATACGTCGCGTCTTTTTGGTACTTGATTGAGCCATCCCAAGTGCGCAAGGGCGGATTCTTGATCGTCCAATGGACGACGACATCGTCGCGCGCAGGGCTGACCCAGTAGGTTTCCTGGGTGACGCCGCGGCGATCTCTTTCAAACTTGACGTAGTGACCGTTGTCGATATTGGCATTCTCATCGACGAGATGGAATTGTTCTTTCCGCCAGTCAATCCACGGGGGTTGCGCGAAACGTGAAGTAGAGAGCCTCAAATCCGTCACGAGAGCTCGGCCGGTTGAGGATGGGACTTCGAGAAATGAGACCGTAGGCCCGGCCGCGCTGAGGGGGACTTGCATCCCCCAATGGACCGGCGAAAAACATCGAAGTCGTCTTGCCGACCATGACCGATCGGAAAACGACCCGCCGTCTATCGATTAACTTCGCCGACGGCGCCCTGAAACTCGGCGTGACGGAAAGGCACATGCGATCATCGCCGTCCATCCACAACTGCACGCCGAATATGTCGAAAGCCTGGTCTCGTTCGAAACGAGTTCGGGGATTGCTCGAAAGGTCCCAGGATCCTTTCCTGTACGTCGAACGAAAGTCCATGGTGAAGTGAAGTGAGTGGACGCGATCATGCCGCGCCTTCCGAAACGGCATTGCGGCTCCAGTCTCAAAGAATCGGGGCCGGCGGCGCGAAGTCTCTCAATTCCCGCCCGGTTTTGCCGGGGCCGGCTTTTTAGGTGGATTTTTGGAGGGCGTATCGTAAACGTTCGCGAGGCGCAAATATTCCTCCTGCGAAATCGCGCGCTTCGAGCCGTCGGGTTCAATCATGTAGCGATGAATTTGCTTCGGGCGGATACCGTTCAATTGATCTTCGACGGGAGTGCCGGCTGGGAATCCTTGGGAGAACACCGCTGGTTCGATCGTCTCGTTGATGGCGTGGCTGGTCACCCTGTACTCGTAGAGCACCTCTCCCGGCGACTCGCAGCTCCACTCTGATGGGATCCATCCGCAGGTGCCGTCTTTCTGGTACCGGATCGAACCGACCCAATCCCCGTGGGGTTGGCTTTCGATCGTCCAGTGAACCACGACATCATCCCGCATAGGACTGACCCAACATGCCTCGGTACGCTTCGGGTAGAAGCGGCCCGTCAACGCCACAACTCGTTGACACTTGACCGCGTGACCGTTTTCGACGGCCGAATTCTCGTCCACCAGATCGCAACGGTCTCTCAACCACGAAAGCGGTGAGGCTTGCGGGCGAAACGTCAGCAGAATCGCCTGGTAGGACGGATCCAGCATCCAGCGATCCACGGTCACGCTGGGAGCCAAAATCGCGTGCGGCCCAATGACGCTGGGCGGAGGATCGCCCGTCTCATAGATCGAGCCTGCCCAATACAGCGACATCGTCTTCCCAACGATGACCTTTCGGCTGACCACCCGCCGTGTGTTGGTCGGCTTCGGATGCGGCACCTTGAAGTTCGGAGTGCCGACAAGGCACACGTGATCGTCGCCATCGATCCAGAGCTGCGCACCGAATTGTTCGAACAACAGTTCGCGATCCAGGGAAGCGACCCGAGTGGTGAGCGGATTCTGCGAGCCTTTCCGGAACGTCGTCCGACAGTCCCACGTGATATGCACCGAGCGGACCCGATCGTGCCGGGCCTTCCAGTTGGCGAAAATCCGATCAAGCACGGCGGATTCGTGGACCGCTTGCGCCGGAGCCGGATCATCGGCTTGTGTCGGTGATCGGAAATCTGTAGCGGCCACAAGGAAGAAGAATGCCGTCACGAATGAGGCGAACCGTTGCAGCCAGCAAAATGGCATGGCGGCCTCCCAATCTTGGAGAATCGGGGCAGCGGCGGCACTAGGCATTGAGCGTATCGCCCGCAACAAGCGAGAGCCACGCAAAAGCAAAATCACCACTGGCTTCGTGCGGGCCGCTAAGCCGGCTACTCTTCCGTCGCGGCGTGTTGCGACTTGATCCACTTCTTGTATTCGTCGGACTTCACGAACTCGGCGTACGCGGGGACGGTGGTCAGGTCTTTGAATTTCATCTTGAATTTCGACTCGAGCGTCGAGAGCAGCTCGGCCGTCTTGGCGAATTTCCGATCTTTGAGCGACTGGCCGAGCAGAGAGAAGTAGGCGACCCTCAGCGTCGGCTCCGCGGCGATGGCGGCTTCGGTTGTTTTCCAGGCTTCGTCGGACTTGCCTTGTGATAACAGCAGGTTGGCCCGCAGCACGTTCAGATACGGGTCGCCTCCGACGGCCTTGTCGACGCGATTGACGCCCAACTGGGCCTGGCTGTAGGCCTTTCGCATCGCGTAGCCGTCGAGGGCGATCAGGTCGATCGACGCATCCTTCGGATAGAACTTCCGATAGTCGTCGATCGCCTGCAGGTATTCCTCGTTGCTGAGGATTGGGCCGAGCCGAGCCGAATGGCCAGGACTGTCTTCATCTTCTTCACCGAATCGGGCAGGCGCTTGTAGGTTTCGAGCACCTGCCGATGCTCTTTCTCGTGGAACGAGTCGACCATCGCGGTGAACTCGGAGAAATTGGCGAGGAGGTCCCGCTCGGCAGGGGAGAGCTGGCCCAGCCCTCCTTTCACCCAGTTGCGGGCGAAGGGCAGGAACGATTCGCGGACGGCCTCTGACAGCATCTGCCCGGTGAGGAAGACGTAGCAGTCGACGGCCCGCACCAATCCGCTGTCGTCTGAGGCGAGCACAAAGTCGTGGTAGTTGAGGCCCCCCTCCTTGGTGATCATGCGAAACTCGGCCCGCCGCTGGCCGTCGACCAGCCGACTGTGCAGGAACTTGTAGTTACCCCCGCGGAGCACGCCCTCGCAAACTTGCCCCGTGAAACCGGTCGCCGAACGCGACGTCGATTTGGCCCCCTTGACGAAGTCGGCCCGTTGCTTGTCCAGCTCGGGCGGTGCGTTGGGGTAGGCGGTCGCTTTGTCGAGCAGAGCGTCCCAGTCGATCAGTTCGTTGCAGGCGCTTAAGTCTCCCTTTCGCACGGCTTTCTCGAACAGAGCCGCCCACTGCCGCCCCTCCTCTTCGGTCGGCGCGGCCGGCGCGGCGGACGGTTTGTTGGCGGCAGCCTTCGCCGATGGCGGCGCTGTGTTGTCCGCTCGCCCCGATGGCGGCGCGGTGTCGGCAGCCCGCGCAGGCGGCCATCGGCATCAGCGAAAAGACAACGAACGCAGCTGCGGCAAGACAAGCAGTCAAGCAAACACCACGCGAAATCCGGCGCATGAGTCCTGTTCCCCTGAGATGGCATCCCTCGGACGAAGCTCGAAGAGCCAACGATCTTACCGCCGCATCGCGACGGTTGCGACCAGATTTGTCCTGCGAATTTGAGTCACGCAGACCAACGAAAAGCAGCGTGCCGGTCAAATTTTGTTGGCCAGTGTTCCGAGCGAGTCTTTACGCGCCGCCGCCGACCCGGTGCTACAATGCGGACGTGAAGGACGTGGCGACCCGAATCGTGGAGTTCCCCCATGGACGACGCAAAACTTGTCGAACTCTGTCGCGCGAACGACGGGATTGAGGCCGCCTTGATTCAGTCGGCGCTCGAGGATGCGGGCATCCGCGTTCGCGTCGAGGGCGACATGCTCCAGGGAGCCATGGGTGGCCGCCTGAGGATGGGATGGACAACCTTGCCCCGAATCATCGTGTTCGACAGCGACGCGGAACGGGCTCTCGCCATCCTCAATCAACTTCCCGGCAAAGCTCACGACACGGGCGGCGGCGTGCGAAGCCCCTGAACAGCGGGGTCGCAACCGCCGAAGCCAATCCTGGTACTGGCGATCATTTCCTGAATCCTAAGACTTCGGGCGGATCGTGTACGAATTTCAACGACAGAGGCCCGAGACCTGCCGGCTTACAATCTCGGGATGGGATTCGTCGTCAAGGTAGACTTTGCGACCGGGGATCGACGGTGGCTCACCAGCCCGCGCCGAGGAGGCGTCCCCGCTTTCGGCACCCGCGAAATCGCGCAGGTTTTCCGGACGGAGAGCGAATCGCAGGCCGCAATTGAAACCGTCCGGCAAAGCAGCCCGGGCGACGGCGTCACGTTCCGGGTCGAAGCAGCCGAGTGAGCGGGCCGTCATTCTTGCGGACGGATCGGACGCACTCGGGCCAATTGCTATCGCCTACCAATGCGGCGAGTCGACGGGGCAGCCGGGCTGGCGCTAGGGAATCCAGTACAAGGCGCAGGCCGCGAGGGCGACTGCGGCCAGCACAACGGCCCACGCAATCCATTCACGCGACGGTTTGTCCTGGGCTTTGTTTGGCGACATGCGAACCGACCATTGTGGGCGTTTCTCCTACGCGACGCAACGTTGATTGGCGTACCGCATGGTCGTTGGGGTGTGATCACGGTTTCCCCGTTCGGCACATCCACAACAACACCAAACACACGCTCGACCTGGATGCGCTTCCGGTTTCGATGGGATCTCGTTGCTTCGGTTCGTCGCTCATGCTGTCACACTTCGCGATGGGTAATGGGTCTCAGTGTATCGCCGCTCTGAAGGCGATGAGCAAGAGCGCGCCAACTAGGGACACGATGATGACGACGATGAGCGTAAGAAAAACCAAGCGGCCAGGCTTGTCGCTCATGGCGTCATTCTTGCCTGAGGAGCTTTCGCGCAGCTGCGATCGCACGCTGAAACTCCGCACGATCTTGCTCCGCCTTAATGCGTTCAGCCTCTTCGCGGCTCAAGTGACGTCCTGGCCCGCATCGTGCCCGGATGCGATCAATTTCGTCCGGTTCAGAATGCTCGTCTTTAGAGGAGTCGTCGCTCATGCGGTCATTCTAGCGGCGGATTGGGCGCAAAGCATAACTGCCCCGCGGCGGTTTTGGTCTGTCGCGCAGCTCATGCGGGCTACGTCGACGGTGTGCACGATGGGTTGGGTCATTTGGCGATTCGGATGTTGCGCAGTACGAGTTGGAGGATGGGATGCGGCCATGTCTCGAAGTGGGAAAGACCGGCCCGGACGGGAAGAATGGATGTCTCGGCGACTCCCTTATGGTCGGGGACGGTCATCAGTGCATCCAGGTCGAGCGTGTGTTTGGTGTTGTTGTGGATGTGGAGCATCATGTAGGCCGTGCCGTCGGGCTGAACCTGCTGAGTCAACTTGAGCGACAGGTCCGCTTTCTTCAGGTCCTTCTGGTATTTGACGTTCCGAACTGAGTTGTTCTGGATGTCGAGTGTGAGGCCAAACTCGTCGCCCTTGAAGAGATAGACGTTGTCCCTGTGGACGTAAGGAATCTTGCCGATCTTCTGTTCGTAGAAGTGCTCCTTGTCCACGTGAAGCTTCAGGGTAAACGGCTCGCGGAAAACGTCGCCGTCGTCTGGTGTCTTTGGCTCGTCTGCCGCATGAGTGAGTGCAGCCAAGGCGAGGACGGCGAGTGCAGCGAGCAGTTTTGTCATCTTGAGATCTCGACGACGCGAGGGGAGTGTCCGTGTTTGAATCACGGTTTTGAGCGATTGGCTCGGGAGTTCAGTGAGACGGTCACGACTTGGGCGACCGAAGCCTGAGCAGCAAGAGAAACAAGAGTCCGATCGTGCTGGCGATGGCGTAGACCTTCGACAGAACCAGAATGAAGTTCCGCGGAGCCGACGTCCCCTCGAGTGCGCCGGAGAGAACAATCAGCCAGGCGATTAGCGACGTGATCAGCGTGACGATCAGGACGGTCCACGGTTGCTTTGCCCGTTCGCTCATGCCGTCATTCTAGCGGCGATTTAGGACGTTTTCGGCCGTCGTTGCCAGTATGAGCTGATCCCCAGTATGAGCGGACAAAAAGTGCTACGCGGGCCACAGCCCAACAACCGAGAACGATTCCGAAGACTTGGCGCGGAGCCCAAAGCGTTGCGGCGAGAGCCGCGAGCAGGAAGCACAGATCACAGATGTCGCGTGCCGGAGACCTTACCCGGGTCGGCTTGGACGTCTCTTCGTCGACGTTAGCCACCGCAATCGGCTGCCAGCGGGCTCGGTAGGTGTCGCTGTTGGGCGATTCGTCGCTCATGCGGTCATTCTAGCGGCGGTTTGGCGCGGCAGTGCCCGCCGAGTCGAATCCGGTCCAACGTCCCGTCGGATCTCGGTCCCGTCCCAACCGATCCCATCCCGATCGCGGCCCCATCGCTTTCATGTCGTGATCCCCGCCCGTCCCGTCCGGTGCAATGCAGTCCCGTCCCGCGCAATTCAATCCCGTCCCGCGGCTCTCCCCGACGACCGACTGACGGTGCAATCGCCAAATTCGCCGGGATTTTCTCGGTGAAACAAGCCACGACGCTGGCCGCTGCTTGCCGTCGCGATTTTCAGAGACTCCGGTCTCGTCGCTCATGCCGTCACCTTTGGCGCTCGCGACGGCCCCACTCGCGCCATCGGCGCAGGCGTCGCTTTTGCATCTGCCGCGGAAACCAGCCGACCCACCAAAAAAACGCGATCACGGCCAGCACGGCGATGGCGAACTGAATCCGGTCAAAGGCCTCGTAGCTCATGCCGTCATTCTAGCGGCGGATCAAAGCAGCGACCTCAGCGAAACGCCGACTTGCCAACACGGTCGGGTGGTGCGCGCGTTTCCCACCTGAGTTCCGGCGATTCGCACGGGAGTTAAACAGCGACTCGGGAGATCTAGCGGGCGAGTCGGTCGTAAATTGCCATCATGGTGGCCGTCATGCTGGCGACCGGTCGCGGTTCGGAGTCGCCATCGAGAGCCAATGCTCTTGCCTCGCAAAATGTCAGCGTCTTCCCAGGCTTCACGACGTGCGCTTGGAAGATAAACCGCTCTCCTTGGGCGGGTGCCATCAGACTGGTTTTGAATTCGACAGTGAGGACTTCCGCGTTCGTCGGCATCAAGGAAAAGGCAGCATACCCGCAGGCGCTGTCCAATGCGGTCGTGATGATCCCCGCGTGCATGAACCCGTGCTGCTGAGTGTAGGCGGCCGAGTAGGGCATCGTGAATTCGATCACGCCCGGGGACAACTGGGAGATTTCGATGCCGAGCGTAGCCATTGCCTTTTGCAAGGCGAAGCTGGCCCGAACGCGCGCGTCAAAGCCGGGGTCCTTGGGCACGAATTTCATGTCAGGTTTGTCGCTCATGCCGTCACAAGTCGGTCGAAGTCGTGTTGCTGACTAGGGCTTTCGGGCGGCGGCCCTTCCTCCACTCCGGTAGTGGGGGCGTAAGTACCCCACTACGGTAGTGTCCGTGTTTGAAAGGCGGTTTTTCGTGATTGGCACGGGAGTTTCAGCGACGTACGAATTGCGCTTACACGGCGTGCGGTAGTGATACCGTTTCAAAACTGTCCGGAGGGCGAAAGCGGTGAGTTTGGCACGGGAGTTCAGCGGCGGCGCGGCCAGAAGTGGAGTGCGACGACGGCCATCGTCCAGATCACTCCCGCGATCGCGAGTAATGGGGGAGCGAAAAACAGAGGGCTTTCGAGGCTGATGGTTTGTGATTCGAGACAGATTACCCACAGTGCGAAGCTGAGCGGAAACAACGCCAGTGCGATGCAGAATTGACGCCAATGGAACCACTGACCGGCGCCCGGCCGCTTGGGCAGCGTTTCTTCGGTCATGCGCCATTCGTCACTGTTCGGTTCTTCGCTCATGCCGTCATTCTAGCGGCGGGTTTCGCGCCGGTGCCGCGATTTTGAGAGCCTGTTGATTGGCGCTGCGAGTTGTCACCTCCTTTGCGATCATGCCTCCCAAACAGCTCATGGCGACTGAGAACAAGGGAAGCGGTTCCGTCAGTCCTCCATCGCGTGCGCCCTGCACGGCTGACTCTCCGGGCGGACATCGACATTGCGGATTCCAAAAATGTCGGGATGCCGTGATCCAGGGCAGCCAAAATCTCTTTATTGACTGCATCGATGCCGCCAATTTTTGCTGCCGATCTTATGTGGCGCAAGCAAGATTGCATCTCTATGACGATCCAGCCGCCGATCGTATTGAAGGATTGCGAGTTGTGCGGCGCTCTTTTCCAAGGCGCCAGAATTAGCGCGATCACAAGTGCGGTGACAAGCGCGGTGACGCAGACGCCAATCGCTTTTGGATCTTGGAACCACTGCGGCAAGAGATGGCCGTATTTGTGCATCACATTCGGCCCGGCATCAAGGATCGTCAGGGCGATTGCCACCCCACTACAGAGCGTCGCCAGAGAAGCCAAAATCTTCGGTCTTGTGAATTGCATGGTCGATCCATATCCCGATTGACTGAGCGCACCGGGAGCGAGTACCATGCAATTACCACAACTGCACGGTCCGCTCGCGGACTCAGGAATTTGAACGACCCGCAGCTCCAACTGCGGGTCGCTCCATTTTATCCCTCGCAAAATCGAATCGTCGATAGGGATTTACTCCCGTCGCCCCAACCGTTCAATCAGCTTCTCCAGCCGCGCGTCACGCTTCTGCCGCTCGGCGTGCTGTGTCACGGCGTCAAACAGATCTTCCATCCGCCACAGCACGCCGATCACGCCCGCAGCCATCGCGGGGGTGCAGCCCAGCGTGCGGTGCATCCGGCAGAAGTTGTAAACCGCAACGTGAATCGCAGTCGCAGCCGCAAGGTTCTCCAGCTTCTTTGAAAAGCCCAACGCGAGCCGAGTGAACCGCTTCATAAAAGTGCGGATGGTCAGGTTGTTCCGCTCGACATGGCTGGTGCATATCGTGCCGAGATTGCGTATCCCGCTGACGTTTATCCGGTCGGCCTTTATCGAGCGCCGGCGGCGCGTACCGGCCAGTCTCGGGGTTCACGTAGTTCTTTATCAGCACGCCATGCCGCACCGATCGGCCGAACGACCGGGCGATGCACGGCACGTACGGCCCCCAGCCATCGGTTGAGATTTGCGGCGTGTCGTCAGCATCCGCGACCGGCTGACGCACCAGCCGCTTCTCCAGGTCGGCGATGAAGGCCGCGGTCACTTCGCTGTTGCGCTTGCCGATCGCGAAGGTCACGAGCAACTTCGTGTCCGTGTCCAAGGCCGTGTAGAGATAGGCGTCGCCGATCGTGTTGTTGCGCTTCTCGTTGCCGTACAAGTGCCCCTCTTTTTTGCGGACGAACGTCCAAATCTCGTCGCACTGGACGTGCCGCAGGCTGAGGTTCGACAGCGCTTCGTCCAGGAACGCGCGGCACTGTCCGCCGAAGCGGACGATCAGCCGCATGATCGTGTTCTGATCGACGCCGGTCAGGCGCATCGTCGACCGAATCGAATTGCCTTCCGACAAAAGCCGCAAGACCGCAATCTGCTTTTCCCGCTTCAATACGTTGGCCACGGAATCGCCCTGACTTCTGCGGCGAATCCGGTACAATCGAGTTCTCTAGGCTGCGATTGGGCGGAAACGCCTGGTTGTAGTTCGCCCCGCCGTGTTATCAGCACGACGGGGTTTTCATTGCGTGATTTAATGTTAAACACTTAATCGGTGGATTGCAATAAATGTTTGACAGAAAATCGATTTTTTGTTAAACATTTCCCTATGGCAAAAGGACCACGGGGGAGACCGGAGATTCCAGCCGAGGAGCGGAAGGCGGGTATCGTCGCGTGCCGCGTCGACGCCGACGAACGCGCCCAGCTCGACCAAGCAGCCGATAAGGCCGGCGTGCGGCTGTCGGATTGGATGCGAGACAGATTGCTGTCAGCGGCTAAGCGGGAACTCCGGAAGGGGGGTTGAGTGTCAGAACTCTGATCGCCTAGGATGAACGGGGAGGAGCCGTGCCCGGCGAGCGACATGGCCCCTCGCGCCTCCCCGTCCGTCAGGCTATTAACACGGATGGCGACCAGCGCACCTCATGCCTCCCTTCGCTTGCCCGGCGTGTCAGCGCCGGTGGGATCCGTTTCGAACGTAAAACGCCTCCAGAACCATGTTGATTCTGGAGGCGTTGCCGTTTGCGGCAAAGAGGACTGAATTATTGGTTCCCATTTTCGTTAGGACGGAATAATTGGTCCTCAGGACTTTTTAATTGGTCCTCAGCGACCGTGGGCGGCGATTCGGGCAAGAGCGTCATGTAGAGCTTGCGCCACTTCGATTCGACGGCCAGAATCTTGCGAATCGCGCGGGGCGTGATCTTGAAGTGCTTGGCTAGGCGACCTTGGGACCAGTGTTTCGGATTGACATTCCGCAGACGGCAGATCTCCACATTTCTGCGAATTGTTTCAGGGTCTGACTTGCGCTCTCTTGCAGCCTTGAGCTTGCGCCGTTCTACGTTTGCGATCAGTTCGTTGTAGATCGCCTTGGCTTCATCGAAGCGCTTGCCAGCTATCGCGGAGACCTCGGCATCCGTGGCATTCGGCATGGCCCTAACGACATCCAGGACTTCCTTCATAAGAAGCGGACCGAATACGGCCCTTGTCGATCGCGTCACCATCGCCCCGAATCGTTGCTGCTGCGTGAAATCGAGGTGCGCCGCGATCAAATAAACGGTCTCGGCAATGACGTTTTTGCCAAGCAGCTCGTGAAACGTGTTCGCCTCTTCGCTCGGAAGTAGGCGATAGAGATCGTAGAGCACCGCTCCCGACACCGGGACGTATCTGACTTGTGGCCACGGACCGACGGCGCTTGCGTCCGGGTCGCCCATGAGCGCTATCCTCATTGCGGGCCGGCACCGGGCGGACGCGAGAGGATAGATTCGCGCCTCTGCCCGGAACCGCTTCGGCCGACTGCCGTAGCTACTCGACAGACGACAACCCGATTCGCTCATTGTGGCATGACCGCGAAGGACCACAAATGGTTGGGGTTTTCACGGACGCCCTTCGGCTATTTTTCCCCTATTTCAAATTCAGGCACTACCCCCACTACCCCCACCTCATAATTCTCATATCCCAACTGTCCATTAACACTCTCCTAACCGGCCTATCGCTGTTGACTGTCAGGGGTTGTGGCGAGGTCGATGGTTGCGGTGAGCCTAGCGGTCGCTGGGGAGTTGCGTGGCTGGGAATCATTTTAAGGCTTTTCCGAAATTGAAGTTGCGGCCGACCGCAGTGCACTAACTTTCTTCGCGTTTCCTTGACGCAACGCTCGTAGAGGTTAGAATTTCGCAGTTCTCAATCGCTGCACGGACGCGGGACTTTCCTGAACGTCTGTTGACTTGCCGGGATCGCCTTCCGGGCAAATCAGTTGGTACTCGGCAATCCGCTGGATGACCGGTTGTCGAGGATGGTTGATTTGGCGTGATCCTGGCACCGACGGAAGCCAGCTCCTACGATTCGTTGGCGGCTTCGAGTTTCGGTCCGGACGCCTGGAAGTGGTTGCACGAGTAGATCACCGAGCGCTCGACACAGCCTGTCGACCGCGGTTCAACCGGCACGGAGTTGATCGCCAAAAGTTGATGGCAGAACGAGCCGTTGATGGCGGCATGAGCCCCTGAGGAAAAGCGCGGGGCTTGGCTCGACATTGAACGCATCACCAACTTCAACGCATCACCGATTTCAAGCGAATCCGTAACCGGAAATCAGCAGCGACCGGCTTCCCGCATAGACCCTTCGTGGAACCCTCATCTCCAGTTTGCCGGCATTGAGTGTGCTTGCATCCCGCGATTTCGGGCCAGGACCACAATCCCGACAAGTTGGCAATCTAGATTTCGAGACTGAACGACCCCGGAAGTAACGCCTCAGCCAGCAGCGAAGGCCCGTAAAGTCACCGCCCGTTTCGGGCCTTGTTCGCCAGCAGAATTTCGGCAATCAGGAGTCGCGCGTGTCGTCCGGTGATCGGTCCGATTTCAAAGAGCTCGTCCGCGCTCGGACCGACATCGCGCAGCTGATCGGCGAGCGCGTGACCCTACAGTCGCGGATGGGCGGTCGCGAGCTGGTTGGACTGTGCCCCTTCCACGACGATCACAACCCGTCGCTGCGAGTGTATGCCGATCGGCAGTCGTATAAGTGCTGGTCCTGCGGCGAGGGGGGCGATTGCTTCGCCTTCGTGCAGAAGACGGAGGGGGTCGACTTCCGCGACGCGCTCGAATTGCTGGCGACGCGGGCCGGCCTTGAGATTCCCAAGAGCAGTGGACCTGGCGGAGACGGAAGAGGATCCAACGGCAAACCGACGCGCAAAGAACTCTTCGACGTCTTGAAGTGGGCGGAGAGCGAGTTTTATACGTGCCTCAAAACGTCGACGGAGGCGAAGGCGGCCCGCGAGTACCTCGCTTCGCGCAATTTTAGCCCCGAGACGATCGAAAAATTCCGCCTGGGCTACGCGCCGCTCGAGGGGCAATTTTTACAACGTCGCGGGCGCGATCGTTTCAATCCGGCACAACTTGCCGCAGTGCGCTTGATCTCCCCGCGTAGCGAGAGTGACGGATATTACGAATATTTCCGCGGCCGCGTGGTGTTTCCTATCCGCGACGCCTCAGCCCGCACCGTTGCGTTTGGGGGACGCGTCGTGCCAGGCTTCGGTTCGCCCGACGCACCCAAATACCTGAATAGCGCCGATAGCCCGCTCTTCGCAAAGAACAAGGTAGTCTTTGCTTTGGACGTGGCACGGCCAGCCATCGCCGGACGCGACTCGTGCGTGGTGATGGAAGGGTATGCCGATTGCATCATGGCTCATCAGTTTGGGATTTCCCACGCGGTCGCAACACTGGGCACGGCTTTGACTGAAAACCACGTCGGAGTCCTCAAGCGCTTCACCCGCAAGGTGGTGCTCGTCTTTGACGGAGACCAGGCCGGCCGCGACGCGGCGGAAAAGTCGCTTCCTCGTTTTCTTTCCCAGGACGTCGACTTGAGGATCCTGACGCTGACGACCGCCAAGGACCCGGCCGACTTCCTCATCGAGCACGGTGCGGAAGCCTTCGGCGCGCTGCTCGATTCGGCTCCCGAGGCCTGGGAATACAAGCTACGCTTGAGTATCGAACGCCACGGCCTGGCTTCCATCGATGCGCGGGAGCAGGTGGTGGCCGAGATGCTGGAGCTGTTCCGTCAGTCTCCGCGATTCAACGGATCGGCCCGGGAGAACATCGTTCTCAACCGGCTGGCCTTCCGCGTCGGACTGACGGAGACGCGAATCCGCGAGATGCTGGCGGCGGGCCGACGGAAATCGGCGCAGGCCCCCCGCGTCCCCGGTGTTCAAAATTACGACAAGACGGTTCAAACCCACGAGAATCGCCCTTCACGGCAGGTCGCCCCGACGAGCGCCCGAGGCAAGCTCGAACGCGAACTGCTGGAATGCGTGATCGCCGATCCGGCGGCATTCCCGGCCGTGCAAGCGGTCGTCGTGGTCGAGGACTTCGAGGACGAGGCCCACCGCCGGTTATTGGCGTTGTGTTACCGCGTGGCAGAATCGGGTATGTCCCCCTCGTACGAAAATCTGATTGCCGGCACCGAAGAGGCCGACCTCAAGGGCCTGCTCGTCACGCTCGAGACGACGTCCAGGGCCAAGGTGCAAACGTTGCGGCTCGACGGCCCCCAGGCGGCCATCGCCGCCCAGCAGGCCCTACTCACAGACAGCTTGCGGCTCTGGAAGCACCGGGCCGAAACGCATGCGGTTTCGGTTGGACGGCTGGCTTCCCAGAACGAATCTTCCGGCACGCTCGACGCGGCCCAACTCGATCATCTGCGACGCGCCATGGAAATTCACGGCGAGCGCGCAAGAGCGAACACCACGACTTGAACTGGAGGACGCCCGTGCATCGGCTTGACGACAAACTCAACGACTTGATCGCGATCGGCAAGGGGCAAGGCGGCTGGCTCACGTTCAGCCAGGTCAACGACTACCTGCCGGACGAGGCGGTCAATCCCGAGAAGCTCGACACCCTGTTGATGTCTCTCGAAGAAATCGGGATGGAGATCGTCGCCGACGCCAAGCTGCCGTATAAGCCGCCCGAAAAGAAGAAGGGCAAGAACGGCCGCAAGGCGAAAGAGGGCGAAGAAAAGTCCCGCCGCATCGACGATCCGGTGCGGATGTACCTGACGCAGATGGGCGAGATCCCGCTGCTCACCCGCGACCAGGAAATCTCGCTGGCCAAGAAGATCGAAGTCACGCGCAAGCGGTTCCGCCGCCAGCTGCTCGGCTGCGATTACGCGATGAAGGCGGCCATCGACATCCTGTCGAAGGTCAACGTCAGCGAGTTGCCCTTCGACCGCACGATCAAGGTCTCGCTGACCGAACGGCTCGACAAGGAGCAGATCATCGGCCGCATGCCGCACAACCTGAAGACGCTCGAATATCTGCTGGCGAAGAACATCGCCGACTTCGAGAAGATGATCAATCCAGAAACGCCGGAGAAAGAGCGCAAGGCGGCCCAGCACGCGCTTCGCTCTGCGCCGGCGCAAGATGGTCACGCTGGTCGAAGAGCTGAGCCTGCGGACCCAGCGGCTGCAGCCGTGCGATGCGGCGGCTGAGCCGAGATGTCGCTTCCGCATGGACGGAGCTCGAGTCGCAGATCGAGCACTTGAAGCGGCTCAAGTCGGCCAAGGACGAGCGGGCCAATCTGCAGCGCGAGCTGCGCGACCTGATGCTGATGACGCTGGAAACGCCCGGCCAGCCTGCGGGCCCGCCTGCGAAAGCATCGAGCAACGCTTCGGCAGCTACGAGCAGGTCGAAGCGCGAGCTGTCCGGCGGCAACCTGCGGCTGGTCGTCTCGATCGCCAAGAAGTACCGCAACCGCGGCCTGAGCTTCCTCGACCTGATCCAGGAAGGGAACACGGGCCTGATGCGGGCGGTCGACAAGTACGAATATCGCCGCGGCTACAAGTTCTCGACCTACGCCACCTGGTGGATTCGCCAGGCGATCACCCGGGCCATCGCCGACCAGGCCCGCACGATCCGCATTCCGGTCCACATGATCGAGACGATGTCGCAAGCTGCGCAACGTGTCGCAAGAAGCTGCTGCAGGAGAATGGGCCGCGAGCCGACGACCGAAGAGACGGCCGAGGCCGCCGGCATCAGCCTCGACGAAACGCGCCGCGTGCTGAACATCGGCCGGCACCCGGTCAGCCTCGACCGGCCGGTCGGCGAGAGCGAAGACAGCTAGCTTCGGCGAATTCCTCGAGGACGCGGGGACCGAAAGCCCCGATCAACGCGGCCGACGCAGGAGATGCTGCGGGACAAGATCGACAGCCCTGCTGAAGACGCTCACCTACCGCGAGCGGGAGATCATCCGGCTGCGGTACGGCCTGGGCGACGGCTACACCTACACCCTGGAAGAGGTGGGCCGGATCTTCAAGGTCACCCGCGAACGCGTGCGGCAGATCGAAGCCAAGGCGGTCCGCAAGCTGCAGCACCCGGTCCGCAGCAAGCAGCTCAAGGGCTTCCTGGACCAACTGGCCGCCAACGCCGCTAACTAAGCCGCTCGAGTTCGCTCACTTTCCAGCCGCCGGACAGCTCATTGTCCGGCGGTTTTTTTATTGCCAACGCAGAGAGTCACGTCGAACGTAGAATGAGGGGGTGCGTTTGGGCCGGGGAAAGCTTCCGCCGAGCCGTGAGCGCACAAAGCAGATTGAGCGACTGCAGCCAAGAGGCTCGGCGGGGATCTCGGCCCTCTCGTCCGGGACGCTCGGCAATCCGGGTCGCGGCGTATAGAATGAGGGTGTGATACAAATTGGAACTCGGAGCCCAACGATGAGTGCGGCGACAGCCGGCCTCAAACGCTTGCACGAACTACATATCCGCCTGCAGGACCTCAATAAACAGCTGGAGCACGGACCGCGCCAGGTCAAAGCCCGGCAGCAAATTCTCGCGAAAAAGCAGGCCGAGGTCGACGTCCTCAAGGCTGAGCTGAAGCAGACGCGGATGCTCGCCGACCAGAAAAACCTGCAGCTGAAGACCAACGAAAGCAAGATCGAGCAGCTTCGCGGCAAGTTGAACCAGGCTCAGTCGAACCGCGAATTCGACGTCATCCGCTCGCAAATCGACGCCGACACGATGGCCAACAGCGTCCTGGAGGACGAAATCCTCGAGGTGCTGGAAAAGGTCGATCAGCAGCAGAAGAAGATCAAGCACATCGAAGAAGAAGCCGCCCAGTCGGCCGCCGAGGTCCGACGCGTCGGTCAAGAAATCGAGACTGCGGCTCCCAAGCTCCGGCGCAGGCGACCGAGCTGCAAGCCGCCCTGTCCGAGGCCGAGAAGATTCTCCCCACGACGGCGATTGTCACCTACCGCCGGCTGGTGCAGGCCCACGGGGCCGGGGCATTGGCGACGGTGGAAAACAACGCCTGTACGGCCTGCTTCGAGATCCTGTCGGCCAATTACCTGGTCGAGCTCAACACCGGCAAATTCTTGTTTTGCCGCACCTGCGGGCGCCTGCTCTATCGCCCGGAAGCCGACTGACTGGCCCGGCCGGCAGCGCGGCGTGTTGCGTTTCGTCAACATGCGGCGCGCGATGTTTCCCGCTGACAACACGGCTCGGACTGCGCCAGCTGCGCGCCATTTTCTCTGCGCTGCGCTTAACTCGGCTCGCATCGGGACTTAGGTCGCCAATTCGCGGAGGTCGCCGGCGCGGGCCCGATTGGCTCGCCCTTTGCGTTTGTGGTCTGTCGACGTCGATGGCCGCCGAATGTGGGCAGACAGCGACACCGGCGATCACCGACACCTCCGGGCACTCCGCCTGACCTGGCCGTCGTCTCGGCCCGAGCATCACAGGAAGAAACCTCGATGGGATCACGCAAAGACCGGATGAAAATCCGTGAGGAAAACGGTGTCACCATTCTCGACCTTGGACAAGTCGAAATTTGGGACGGTGCCGACCTCGCTTTGCTCCGCGACACCTTCGCCCGCAAGTGCGGCCGCGAGGGCTGCAAGAGCCTGGGCGTCGACATGACGAGCGTGAAATACGTGCCGAGCGGTTTCTTCGGCATGCTGTTTGACTGGCACGAGATGGGGGTGGCCATTCGGCTCTACACCCCGCAACCGCGGGTGGGCAACATGCTTTGGTTTCGCCAGTTCTTCGGCGAAGAGTCGAACGGTGCGTACCTGCTGCAGAGCGAGCCCAAGGAACTGCTGGCCTTCGACGATTCGTGCGACTGGAATGACGAGGACGAGGAAGTCTGGGTCGAGGCCCCGAGTCCTTCGGTGGGCGCCTACGGAAACACATGACGACGGTTGACCCCGTGAAACGGCCCGACGGTCTCTCGCCCGTCGGGCCGTTTTTTTTCGCCACAAGCCATGGCCGCCGACATCGCGGACGGCTACCATCGACCTCGAATTGGAGTCTTGCTCGTCGCACCTAGGAGGGGCTTCGGCCGCGATGCAGTCCACCGTCCTCGTCACCGGCGGAGCCGGCTATATTGGCTCGCATGCCGTCCGTCAGCTGGTCCAGAGCGGCCACCAGGTGGTGGTGCTCGACAACTTGTCGCGCGGGCATCGCGCGGCCGTCCATCCCAAGGCCCGCTTCGCGCAGCTCGATCTACTGCAGACCGAAGAACTCGCGCGGCTGTTGCGCGACGAGGCGGTCATCGGCGTGATGCACTTCGCCGCGCTGGCTTACGTCGGCGAATCGGTCGACGAGCCGCTCGTCTATTATCAGAACAATCTGGCCGGCACGATCAGTCTGCTGCGGGCGATGGACGAGGCGGGTGTGAAGCGACTCGTCTTCAGCTCGACGTGCGCGACCTACGGCGTGCCTCCCAAGCTGCCGATCATCGAATCGACACCGCAACAGCCGATCAACCCGTACGGGTGGTCGAAGCGGTTCGTCGAGCAAGTGCTGATCGACAAGGCGATCGCACGCCCCGACTTTGCGTGTGTGGCGTTGCGCTATTTCAACGTGGCCGGTTGTGCCGAGGACGGCAGCATTGGCGAAGACCATCATCCCGAAACGCACTTGATTCCGCTGGTGCTGCAGGCGGCACTGGGCCAGCGCAAATCCATCACCGTGTTCGGCACCGACTATCCGACGCCCGACGGCACGTGCATTCGCGATTACGTTCATGTCGACGACTTGTGCCGGGCCCACCTGCTGGCACTCGAGCGCGTCGCGCCGGAAAGCCCCGCTTCTACAACGCGGGCATCGGCCGCGGCTATTCGGTGCGCGAGGTCATCGACTCGGCCAGCCGCGTCACGGGGCGCGAGATTCCCGTCGAGTTCGCCACCCGTCGCGCCGGCGATCCGCCGGAACTGTGGGCCAACGCGGACAGCCTCCGCGGCGAGTTGGGCTGGTCGCCGCAATTCACGCGGCTGGACGACGTCATCGCGACCGCTTGGAAGTGGTTCCGCGAGCACCCGCACGGCTACGGCGATGGCGAATCGCGGGCGGCCAAGCGCTGATCTGGCGACTGGCACCGCCGGCCCGACGCTCGCGCACGGACAGTTTGTGCCCCGTGACATCCGGCTTGAGAATCATACGGGTTTTGCCACTCGGGTCGATTTTCAGTCGATCCACTTCCTCGATCTGAAAGTCGACGTTGTCCATCCGCTTCTCGGCCAGAATCCCCCGCAACTGCTGGCGAATCGCGCGGCGGATGGACTGTTTTTCATCGCGGCTTCGCCCCTCATCGAACCGCGCGCGAAAGACGAATGCGGACGGGTCAACCAGCTGGATCTGCCACGACTGGAGGCCGGGAACCCAAAGCTCGCCGATGAGGCTGGGATGGATGAAATCCTCGACACCGTCCCGGTTCAAGAAGAGGAGGTTGTCTTCCGTTCGTCCAACCAGGTCGCGAACCTTGGTGAATGGACAGCGGCCAGACGGGTCCTCTTCCGGAATCAGCACGTCGTCCATCCGGTAGCGGATCAAGGGCAGCGTGTCGTTGAACAAATTCGTCACACCGGTGCAGTCGTCGCGCAACTCGAAGATCAGGTCATCTTCGAGCAGATACATGCGGTCCGACCCGGGAAGCGTGAGCGCCATAAATAGGTGCTCGCTCGAGGCATACGCATTGATCACCGGCACTTGGAACGTCTGCTGCAGAATCTCCCGACAGCGGGCCCGCAACGGCTCTGCTCCGCTGACGATTGCCCGCGGCTGGATTCGCAGCGTCCCCGCGCGTTGCGCGTCGGCGAGCCGCTCGAGAATGCCGGCATAACCGGTGAGGCACTTCGGCTGGAACGCGTTCAACGCGGCGATGATCTGCTCCATCGGCTGGCTGACGTCGTAGGTTCGCACGTCGAAAAACAGCCGGTTCGTTCCCCAATTCCCCGTCACCAGCAGGCTCGCGCCGGCGAAATGCCCTTTGGCGGCAGCCACGAAGGCCACGCGCGTCCTCAGCCGCAACGGCAGCACCCGCAACATCTGGCTCGCACCGGTGATCCACGCGGCGTGCGAATAAACGACGTGTCCAACGGTCCCGGATGTGCCCGAACTGTGCAGCACGTGATAGCGGCCGGCCAGCATCTCGTTCGGGTCGTGCGAATGGGCCAGGAAATCCTCGATTCGCGCGCGACAGGCGGCGGTCCGTCAAAATCCGGTCGAAATTCTCGGCGACCGTTTGCTTGGTCAGAATCGGAAAATCGGTGGGTCGGCAGCGATCCGGATCGAGTCCTTGTGATTTGATGATCGCGCGGTAGAAAGGCGACCGTTCGTATGCGAGCCGAACCAATCGCCGAAATTTCGCGGACTGTTCGGCCTCGAGCTGCCTCCTCGAGAGGCGCAGCACTCGCGCCCGTTCCCAGACGGCCTTCAACCAGACCACCGGCTCCAGCGGAGAAATGAGCTGCACGGACCCCTCCTTCGCGAAGAGGGTCGCAATCCGCGTGCCATTTCGCCGGCCGCACCTGTTTTCACACGGTCAGGCGATCACATCCCGTGCGGCATCAAGCCGGCCATTTTGCTGGCGCGCCAGTGAGCGGCTGTCGCCCCACCACAGGAGGCCGAACGTCGGAATCAGGGCCAGCGCGGCCCACTGATAGCCGGTCAAGTCGAGCCACAATCGCGGTTCGGGACGCAGAAACTCGGTGAAAAACCGAAAGGCGAAATAAGCGATCAAGTAGAGCTTGAACAACTGGCCGCGAAACAGGCCGCGTCGCAACAACCACAGCAGCACAAGCGCAGCGGACAGATGAAACGCCGCTTCGTAAAGCTGTGTTGGATGTCGGAGAACGTGGTCGCCAAAGTCGACTCCCCAGGGCAAGCTCGTCGGCGTGCCGTAGCAACAACCGGCGCGGAAGCATCCCAGCCGTCCCACCGCGACGGCAAGCGGGACGGGGACCGCGAACGTGTCGCCCGTTTTGACCCGGATTTGAAGGATGGCTTTGGCGAGTTCGACCCCGGCGTAGCCCCCCACGAGCCCGAACATGATCGTTTTGCCGTCGGAAAACCAGGCAGCTCCCGAGCGCAGGCCCTCCCAATCGCTGAGGACGAACGGCAGCTTCGCCCCGATCATGGCCCCGCAGAACGCGCCGATCAGAATTC
Source organism: uncultured Planctomycetaceae bacterium (assembly GCA_963800135.1). Classification (GTDB taxonomy): domain Bacteria; phylum Planctomycetota; class Planctomycetia; order Planctomycetales; family Planctomycetaceae; genus DASPSM01. Next base: position 140,777 of record CAWCZR010000011.1, read on the forward strand.
CCAACCGCTCCGACGGCGCAAGCGCCAAGGGCTGTTGAAATCGCCTGGACAGGAAGAATCCAAGTGCCATCGCGCCGACGATCAGTGCGGCATACACCGGATCAAAATGGAGGAGGCTCAGATTCACGGGCAGATCGTCCGATCGTCATGTGACCTGCTGCGGAGCCAGCGAGGCGTGCTTTAGCGCATGCTTGAGCACGGGCAGCGGCACGTGGCCATCGCGGTATAAAACGTTATACGCGCAAAATGGAATCACATGTCCGCTCGGCAAGACGTGGTGGATGCAGCACTTCATCAGCCGCCGCACATCGAAGTTGTACGCATCCAGAAACGACGTAATCGTGATGCGAAACACGTCGGATTGTGACAGCGATTGAGCGAGTGCCCGGCCGAAAAAATCTTGGGCCGCGTTGGTGTAGTCAAGCTTCGCTCCGTTTCCCCCCGTCGGCGAAAGTGAAATGACCGGCAGCGCGAGCGGCCCGCTGGGGGTCGCGCGGCGCGTCGCCGGGCACGCAGGCCCCGCCCGCGCAGCAACCGGCCGAGCCCAAATACTGTTCGATCAAATCGCGGGCCTTGGCCCGGTTGAACGTAATTCCGTTCGCCAACAGGTCGACATGGTTTCTGGCGTCGATAAATCGCGTCAGCGGGATCACGTCGTTGCCAGTCCGGTACGCGTACGCCAGGCTGTGGCAATTCGGGTGCGCAGGGGAGTGGCAAAAAGTCAGATTCCTGAAAAAGCCCCGACGTTTGGGCCGCGATCTTCTTGATGACGTCGGGGAACGTCACGCGCCGCTCCAATTCCTCCGGCAGCACGAAGCGGCCCGAGTACGTTGCCGGCTGCAGGCTGAGCCCGGTGATCCAGGGCCGCGCGAGGCAAAAGCGGACCACGTCGCCCAATTCGTCGTCGTTCACACCGCCTTGCAGCGTCATCACAGGGATCGTCGCAATGCCGTGCTCGCCGAGGAGCTCGATCGCGCGGAGCTTTGTTTCGAGCAGAGACTCGCCGCGCAAGTTCAGCGACGTCGATTCGCGAAACCCGTCGAACTGGAGATAAGCTTGAATGCGATGCTTGTAACGGGCCAGCTGGTGGATGAATTTGGAATCGCGGGCGATCCGCAGGCCGTTCGTGTTGATCATCACAATGTCGATCGGCCGACTGCAGGCATACTCGAGAATCTGATCGAATTGCGGATGGATCGTCGGTTCGCCGCCGGAGAGCTGTAGGACCTCGGGTCGGCCCTCGACCTCGACAAGCCGATCGATCGCTTGCTGGACCTCCTCCAGCGGCAGGTGTTTTCCGCCCGGGCCGCTCGCCGCGTAGCACATCGGGCACTCGAGATTGCACGAAGTCGTGACTTCCACGAGGCCGATGCACGTGTGCTGTTCGTGCTCCGTGCACAATCCGCAATCGAACGGGCAGCCGCGATCCGGCTCGACTCCGAAGCGGGCGGGGATCTTCCCCGGGACGTTGAACTCCATCTGGTCGAACTGGCTGACATCGGAGCAGACGAAGTCTTCGCGCACTCCGTGCGTGGGGCAGTGTTTGCGGAAATAGACGCGGCCGTCTCGCGCGATGATTTTGGCCGGCGTCAGGCCCAGACATTCGGGGCAGAGGCTCTGTGTCATTCCGAGGAAAGTGTGGTCACGAAGTTGCATGCGTCACACGTGAGTTGAAGGGTGCGTAATGAGATTTGCGCGGATTAATGCCGGTAGACAATGCTCAAGAGCGCGAACGAACAAAACAGGAACAAAGCGCAAAAGATCGCTAAGAGGAGCAGGCAGAGAATCGCGAACGTTCTTGCGAGAACCGAAAGAACGCCATCGAGGAATTCCCCGACTCTTCCCAGGCTGTCGGAGTGCCTCTGCCGGTCGAACGATACGTACATTGCCGTGACCGCGGGAGCCACAACCAGCACGTAGAGCACGGCCAACCCCGGCGCCCGCCTCCACAGTCCGATTCCAACAATTCCCAGGGCTGCGTTCAGCCCAATCAGCATGGCGATCCTCGTCGGCACGTCTTCGCTGAGGCTTTCGGACCTGGGCTTTTGTGGTTTGGGCGTCGGCGCGCGCGTCGCTACGAAGACCTTCTCTCGGCCGAGGTCGCGGGAGGTCTGCTCGAAGTGGTGGTGGGAGTGATCGTCGACGGCGGCGCGTGCGGGAGCGGCGCGTGGCACATCCAACAACGGACCGCTGCCGACCCGCTCCGCGCGCCGCATTCGGGGCATTTCGGAAAGACCCAATCGCCGGCTGCACTCATAAATGGCCGTCGGAACTCTCCACATTGAGGGCTCGGTGTTCGTCAACCTTTAGAACTTGATCGCGTTGCTCGCCAGCAGCAAGAAACAAAACACGCCAACGGCGATCACGACTCCAAAAACGACCAGAAACAACACCCCGACCGTATTGAGGAACTTGGCGAACAGGAGCAGGAGAGTTTCCCCAAGTGAGGCGCCTTGGGTCCATTGATCTGGTTTCTTGCGAGCCAGTGAGATCGACATCGCGATCAGGGCCGGGATGACGACGACCAAATACAGGATGGCCAGGCCGGCTCCCTTCAGCGAAAGTCCGACTCCAATTACGGCCAAGGCGACGATCAACAGGAGCATCGCCGTCCCTCTTGTTGAGTCGCCGGTCCGCGCAGCTTCGAGATCCCGCGGACTCTGGACCATTCGATCGGAAGGCGCAGCTGTCACTTCGCGAGACACGCCGGGCGGGTTTTTGCCCCGCGATAGCGGTGCATCGCACATCCAGCAGCGCTCAGCGGTCGGACCGCATTGCGCTCCACATTCCGCACACTTCTGGAAGACTCGTTCGTACGAAACGCTCATGCCGAAGCGCCTGGTGCTTGCTCGCCAGCTCCGGGAGAATTCTCCGACGAGTCGCGTCGATCTTCAACGCGGTCGGCGAATTCAAACGCCAATCGTCGCACGCGTCGAACGACCGCGCCCAGCGTCACTCCGGCGATCAAAATTGCCGCCAGGAAAATCATCTCGCTGTGCCGGGGCGCCGTTTTGTCGCGCGTGGCAAAGTGGTCCGCATAAATCACCAGGGCCAGGTAACCGGCCAGGCACTCGATGGTCGCCAGCCAGACGAGCCGCAGGCTGAAGCGCAAGGCGGCGACCGCCAGGATCAGAAAGTATCCGACGACCAGGGGACTCCGCGGGCCGTCGCACACGCCAATCATCAGGGTCAAGAGCCAGACATCCACGGACGTCGTGATGAACTTCATCGCGCTGGGAAAGACGTGCCGCGCGAGGGCCAATTGCACGGCGAGCGCCGTCAGGATCCAGGCCACAGCGAGGGCCGTCACCATCTCGTCGAAACGCGGGCTCGCCCCCTCGATCCCGGGCAGCCCGAACCAGCGGTGATAATTCACCAGATGAATCAGGTAGAAGGTGGCGATTCCGCCGATTCGCAGCAAATTGGCGCGCAGCTCCCCGTCGTATTGCTGCCACCGACTGACGATGAACCATTGCCGGTCGACGATCGCGTCGTGCATCCGACTTTCCCCGCCGGAACCCAGAACGGAGCTGGTGTGCTCCGATCATGGCGTGGCGGCGGGCCGAGTACAACGCAAATCTATCGAAAACCAGGCGCGCAGGCCGCCGCAGTTCAGCGGGCGAGCAGCGGCGCGATGCGTTCGCCAAAGACGGCCGAGTCGGGCTTTGCGAAGAGCGCGTCGTATTCCTCGCTATTGAGGGGGCCCGGCAGACGGCTGAGCTGCAGGTCCTTTTGCCAGCGGGTCGCACGCACGTCGATGGTGTGCGGCACGAAGCCGAACTCATCGAGGATCGCGTGTAATTCCTCACGCGAGTGGCCCGCTCGTCTGAGCTTCGCGTCGGCAATCTCCGTCACCACGATCACGTTGGGCCGCGCCAAGAGCGACTGGATGCCGCGCAGCACCTGCACCTCGTATCCTTCGACGTCGATCTTGATCAGCGTCGGCCTCTGGGAGTCGAACGCGGCAACGTAGCGATCGGCCGGCTCCGTGCGGACTTCGACGCGCGTCCCTTCGGCCCTTTCTGGAACAAAAGTTCCCAACAGCATCTCGTCGGACGGCACGAACAGCCATTGCACGGATTCGCAATCGGCGACGGTGCGCGGCACCAGCTCGAAGTTGGTGACGCCGTTTATCTCAAAATGGTCTCTGAGCCGCGCGTAGGCCGTCGGATTGGGCTCGAAGGCCACGCCTCTGCCTGCAGCGCCGATGCGGCTGCGGGCCAAAAGCGACGTCAAGCCGACGTTGGCCCCGACGTCGACATACTGATCGCCGGGTTGGAGCAGCGTCTCGAGCACGCGGCAGATGTCGGACCAGTTCTGCAAATTGAGCCGCATCAGCAAGCGATGCGTGCCGCGAACCGGCGGCTGCAAGCCGCGGGGCCAACTGCGATCGACAGCGTCGTCGGCCGAAAAACCGCCGCCGCCGATCCGCCGATACAGTCTCTGCCAAATGACATCGGCCCGGCGAATGTCGGTCGGCAACCGCCGCATCAGTCCGCCCAACAGCTTGAGCGGAAGGGGCAGTTGCGCTGGCGCGGGTCCGGACTGCGAACCGTTCGATCCCGTGATCATCGTTGGCATCTCTGAGTGCGCCCGTCTGGTTGTTCTGGCGCACCACGCCCGCGATTGGCCGCCACCTGGGCACCATAGCAACCGCTATTCGAGAAGCCAAGAAACGGCGGCCACAACCAGCCGGCCGATCCGAGCGAACCACCCGGGGACCGCCCGTCTCAGTCTAGGAAGACGAGTGACCTAGAGCCGTAGACGCTCATTCCCGCGACCGATAGCATCAGCCGGAAGATGCGCGATCACGCTGGCCGAGTGGCGGAATCGGCAGACGCACAGGACTTAAAATCCTGTGTCCCGATAGGGACGTGCGGGTTCGAACCCCGCCTCGGCCAATCGTCAGATTTGAGGTGATCCAACGGCTTGAGGCCAACGTCGACAGGATCGAGTCAGAAGTCAGAGGCGAAGCCGTGGAAATCATCGACATCAGCCTGCCGCTCGATACGAAGTTGGCGGCCTGGCCGGGCGACACGGAGTTCGACTACGAATTGACCTGGAAGCGCTCAGCCGGCGCGACGGTGAATGTCGGGGCCCTTCGCATGAGCACGCACTTCGGCACTCACGTCGATGCGCCGTTTCATTTCTTGGACGCGGGCACAAAGCTCGATGAATTGCCGCTCGCGACCTTCGTTGGCAAAGCGATCGTCGTGCAGGTGCGACGAACTCAAACCATTTCGCGACGCGACTTATCGCGAGATTTCGGCGGTGCGACCCGTTTGCTGATCCGGACGGATGCGTGGAGCGACCCTCGGGTGTTTCCAGAAAAAGTCCCGGTGCTCGACCTCGACGTGCCCGATTGGTTGGGATCGCAGGGCATCGTTTTGTTGGGTGTCGATCTTCCGTCAGTCGATGCGCTGGAGAGCAAAGATCTCCCGATTCATCACGGGCTCGCGAGAAATCAGGTTACCATATTGGAATCGCTGAATCTAAAAGACGTCGAAGAGGGAGTCTACGAACTCGTCGCCGCCCCGTTGAAAGTCGTCGGAGGAGATGCGGGCCCTGCGCGAGCTCTTCTCATTCGATGACAATTGTCCTTTCCAGGTCGGCAGCTCCTGCGCGCCCGTCTCGCGAAGGAGGAACGGACGTTCTGCGTAGCGCTCGCGCGTCAGCAACTCGCGAGTTCTGTCTTCACCGTACGGCCAGCGTGCCGTGTTCTTGGTCATCGCAGCGGCGGTGCGCGCCGGGCCTTCGTTGATTCAGCTGACCTTTCACAACAGGAGGATTCCAATGGGAATTCTTGCGTGGCTTGGTTTAGGTCTCGTCGCCGGGTTCGTCGCCAGCCTGCTCTCAACAAAAAAGGCGAGGGGATGTTTATGGACATCGTCTTGGGAATTGTGGGCGCGGTGGTCGGCGGCTTCATCGCGCATTTCGCCGGTTTCTCGGGCATCACCGGGTTCGACATCTACAGCATGTTGATCGCTGTTGGTGGTGCAATCGTCGTCCTGCTGGTGTACCACGCGCTTGCTCGTCGCACTGCCTGAGTGTCGGTCGCCTTCAAACACCATTTCTTACGGAAGAGATCAAGAGGAGAAGTGAGCCATGGGACTTTTGCAACAAATCACCGATTCGATCGGCGGCGAAAATCTAAAACGGCTGTCGGCCGGCGACGTCAATTTCGAGGATCCCAACTCGCCGGATTTACAGCACCTGCAGGAGATGCTGAAAAACATTGAGCCCGACAAGTTGCAGCAATTGCTCGCCAAGGCGACGCAGAAGATTGATCCGCAAGAGTACTCAGATCATGTCACTCCGGCGCAGGCGGCACCAATCCGCTGGGGAGCCTGTCGACCGCGGGCCTAGGCAGTATTGCGGCAATGTTGGTGAACTGCCTGAAGAAATCTGCCGCCGGCGGTGGGGCGAGCGAGTCTCCGCTGGCAGAAGTGCCCGGTCTGCGGACGACTGACCCCAGCGAGATGGATGCGAACGATGTCGCGACGGTTGCGCGCTACGCGCACGCCAATCGTCCGGAGGCCTTTGCCCAGGCCACGGGTCAGATTGCGCAAAAGCAACCGGCTTTGCTACATAGCTTCCTCGGCAAAGCGGCCCTCGCTGTCGGTGCGGCGGCGTTGGCCTCGCATTTCATCAAAATGGACCGCCGCTGATCGCCAGATTGTTGAATTCGCCTCGGCCTTGGTCACACGTTCGACGATTCGTCGACGCCGAGCCAAGGCCGAATTTCGTCTTGGCCAGCATCGTCGACGGCGGTCGATTAAAAACTCGACGTGGCCAACGCCGTCGTCTCGTCGGCCGTCCTCAGGCACTGTGGCGTATAGATCAGTGGCGTTTAGATCGGTCTGACGTTCTCCGCCCGTGGTCCTTTGGGCCCCTTGCCCTCGGTATAGGACACTTTTTGCCCTTCCCGAAGTGCTTCGTAGCCTGAGCCCTCAACGTTCGACGAGTGAAAGAACATGTCCTTGCCCGACTCGGTCGTGATAAACCCGAAACCCTTGTCCGTCTTTTTCTTAATCGTACCCTGAGGCATGTGATCCATTTTCTAAAAAGTGTTGCACCCTTGCCCGAAATGCGGGCTTCTCAGTCGGACGCCCATTCTATGCGACGGCGTGGCTTGATCCAATCGACCCGGGCCGCGTCATGACTTTCCAGTGATCTGCCCCCTCGAAACTGGCGGTCTAATCATGTCCAAACGCATTCGCGAGGACAGCCGGATTCTCCCCAGGACGGGCGCATCGGAGCAGACCGGCCGGGCAGTTGGTGGCGTCAATGGCCGCGAAAAAATCGATCCGCTGACCCAATCGCCGCGAGAATCGTGGATTGGAGGGCGATCAGGGCTAGAATGGGCGATGCACCTTAGATCGCGGAGAACGTTGGAGAATGTCCGAAGGCGAAACGGTCACCCGCACCATTCAGGGGCTGACGGCCCCTGCCATCTCGAGTGCACCCGCCGTCCTGCCGGAACGAGTCGGACGCTATCGAGTTGAGAAGTTTCTCGGCAAGGGAGGCTTTGGTCTCGTCTACCTTGCGCGTGACGAGCAATTGAGTCGACCCGTGGCCGTTAAGGTGCCGCATCCTGAGCGGGTCGCCCGACCCGAGGATGTCGACGCCTATCTTGCCGAAGCTCGCACCGTCGCCAATCTCGAGCATCCGCACATCGTCCCGGTTTATGACGTCGGCAGCACAGCCGAGCATCCCTTTTTCGTTGTCTCGAGGTTTATCGAAGGGACTGACCTCGCAAAGAAGCTCAGAGAATCCCCCCTCAGCTTGGATCGGGCCGTCAAAATTGTGGCGATCGTGGCCGACGCGTTGCACTATGCCCACGGCAATGGGCTTGTGCACCGGGACGTGAAGCCGGGAAATATCCTCATCGACGCGGATGGCAATGCCTACCTCGTTGACTTCGGTCTGGCTTTGCGGGAAGAGGACATCGGCAAGGGGCCGAAGTTTGCCGGGACGCCGGCGTACATGAGCCCCGAGCAAGCGCGCAGCGAAGGTCACCGAGTCGATGGCCGCAGCGATATTTTCAGTCTGGGTATTGTCCTCTACGAACTGTTGGTCCGCCAGCATCCGTTTCCGGCTAACTCCAAGGTGGAAGTCCTGAATCTGATTGCGACGCACGAGCCGCGGCCACCCCGTCAGAGCAACGACAGGATTCCCAAGGAACTCGAACGAATCTGTCTGAAGGCGTTGGCGAAACGGCCCACGGAACGCTACACGACGGCCACAGATTTCGCCGAGGACCTCAACCTCTTCCTCGCCACCCAATCGCACAGCGTTAACCCGGTTCCGCTGCCGGCCCCCGCCGCCGCCAATCACGCTGCCCGTCGTGCCCCCCCTCGTCGACACGCCGTCCCCGCGCACGCCTTCCGAGAGCCGAATGATCCGGATCGTGCCCAAGGGGCTGCGATCCTTCGACTCGCACGACGCCGATTTTTTTCTGGAGCTGTTGCCCGGTCCCCAAGATCGGGACGGTCTGCCCGACAGCATTCGATTTTGGAAGACGCGCATCGAAGAGACCGACCCGGACGAAACGTTCCCGGTCGGCTTGATCTACGGCCCGTCCGGGTGCGGGAAATCGTCGCTGGTTAAAGCCGGCTTGCTGCCGCGTCTGGCCGCACATGTCGTGCCCGTGTACATCGAGGCAACCAGCGACGAGACCGAATCGCGGCTGCTGCACGGCCTCCGCAAACGCTGTCCCGATTTGCCGACGCACCTCGATTCGGAAGAGGCACCGGGGCGGAAAGTGCCGTTGGGGCTCAAGGAGTCGCTGGCGGCGTTGCGGCAAGGGCAGGGGATCGGACGCGGCCGCAAGGTGTTGATCGTCCTGGACCAATTCGAGCAATGGCTGCACAGCAAAGCCAAAGAAGAGAACACGGAGTTGGTCCAAGCGCTGCGGCAATGCGATGGCGGCAGAGTCCAGTGCGTCGTGATGGTGCGAGACGATTTTTGGATGGTGGTCACGCGTTTTCTCCGCGATCTGGAAGTCGAGCTGGTGCAAGGGCACAACCTGGCCGCAGTCGATCTCTTCGACATGCGCCATGCAGAGCGCGTGCTCAAAGCGTACGGGCGGGCTTACGGCGCCTTGCCGGAAAGCGGGCGGGAAATCGAGAAGGAGCAGGAGCAATTCCTGAAGCAGGCGGTTTCCGGGCTTTCGCAAGAAGGCAAGGTGATCTGCGTCCGCCTGGCCCTCTTTGCCGAAATGATCAAAGGCAAAACGTGGAGCCCGGCTGCGCTCGCCGCTTTGGGCGGGACCGAGGGAGTCGGCGTCGCGTTTCTCGAAGAGATGTTCAGTTCGCAGACCGCCAACCCAAAGCATCGCCTGCATCAAAAGGCGGCTCGTGCCGTCCTCAAAGCGCTGTTGCCCGAAAGCGGCGCCGACATCAAGGGCCAGATGCGCTCGTTCCAAGAACTCTTGGAGGTTTCTGGTTATTTGAGTCGTCCCAAGGAGTTCGAGGACTTAATCCGCATTTTGGACGGCGAGCTTCGGCTGATCACACCGACTGACCCTGAGGGGCACGACGCCGACGACATGGCGGACAGTAAAGTTGTGTTGGGCCCGAAGTACTATCAGTTGACCCACGACTACCTGGTCCCTTCGCTGCGGGACTGGCTGACGGAAAAGCAGAGGGAAACTCGGCGAGGCCGGACAGAGATGTTGTTGGCAGAACGAGCGGGCGTCTGGAACGCCAAGCCAACGACTCGGCATCTGCCCTCGCTATGGGAAGACGTCAAGATTCGCTTGCTGACGGACCACAAGAGGTGGACCGGGCCGCAACGGAAAATGATGAGGCGTGCCGGACGCTTTCACGGCATTCGAGGTACCGTCGCGGGATTGATCTTCATCGTCGCACTCTTCGCAGGTTGGCAGATCAACGGCCGCTTCCAGGCGGGGTCTCTCGTAAAACGGCTCAAGTCGGCCGACATAGCGGAGGTTCCCGCCATCATCCCGGAGTTCGATGGATATCGCCGTTGGGCCGACCCATTGCTTCGGAGGCAGTTTGACGAAGCCCCGCAGGGGTCAAATGAGAAGCTGAACCTGGCGTTGGCGATCCTTCCGGTGGATCAAACTGAGCTGGACAATCTGCGCGACAGCTTGATGGTGTGGAAGTCGCCCGCTCGCTTTACCGTCGTGCGGGACTCTCTCCTGCCCTACAAAGAGCGGGTCGCTGAGCCGCTGTGGATCGCCGCACTGGACCCGCAGCGGGAGATGCAGCAACGGTTTCAAGCCGCTTGTGCGCTGGCGACCTATGCGCCTGACGACAAGCGTTGGAGTCAGATCAACGCGCTAATCTCGAATCACCTGGTGACGCTGGAAGCGTCGGATCACGTCGCCTTTCGAGAAGTCCTGCGGCCGGCAAAAGGCCAGTTGATCGAATCGCTCGGCAAAATCTATCGCGACCCCAATCAAGAAAAAACGTCTCGCCGTTTGGCAACGGAGACACTCGCGGAATTTGCGGCCGAAAGTCCTGACGGATTGTTCAGCCTGCTGGCCGACGGGGAGCAGTTCCAGTTCCCGATGATCTTTGCCAAGCTGACGGCCCAGAAGGAAAGGGCCATCGCTCTCGCCACTGGGGAAGTTGCCCGAGAAATCCCGGCAACTGCAAACGAGGACGAAAAAGAACGTCTGGCGAAGCGGCACGCCAACGCGGCGGTGGCGTTGCTGCGCCTCGGAAGCCCAGGCCCAGTTTGGCCCCTGCTGAAGGCCAGCCCCGATCCAAGGGTTCGCAGTTACATCATCAATTGGCTTGGTCCACTCGAGGGCGATCCGCGGGCAATCCTTCAACGACTGGAGATCGAGCCCGACGTGTCGATCCGCAGCGCGTTGATGCTGACTCTCGGCCAGTTCACAGAAACTCAATTGCCAGTCGTTGAGCGGCAGCCGCTCATCCAGAAGCTTTTGACTTTCTATGAAAAAGAGGCCGATCCCGGACTGCATGGAGCCTGCGAATGGCTGCTCCGAAAATGGGGACAAGAGAAACAGGTGGACGCGATCCTGGCGAAGCTCTCGTGTGACGAAACTCAATCTGCGCGCCTGCGACTCGGTGCGAAGCCGCCGTGGTACGTGAACACGCAGAGGCAGACGTTTGTTCTTGTGGAGGGCCATGAGTTTCTGATGGGATTACCGGAATCCGAACCGTCTTTCACGCCAAGGGACACCCAGGTTCACATTCGCATTGGCCGCACGTTCGCAATTTCGGCGCACGAAGTCACCAAGGCCCAATACCGTGCCTTCCAACAGGCAGTCAAGGGTTTCGATCCGGCAAGTAACCCCATCTTCCGAGATAAAGTCCGTACAGACCACTCGGCTCAGATCGGCGTCAATTGGTTTGACGCGGCGCATTACTGCGATTGGCTGAGTGAACAGGAGAAGATTCCCAGGGCTCAATGGTGCTACGACCCCAAGGGCGGAGTGTACGGCCCGGGAATGAAGGCTAAGGACAAATTCTGGGAATTGACGGGTTATCGGCTGCCGACTCAGGCGGAATGGGAATTCGCCTGTCGAGCAAGGACGGTGACGAGCCGTTACTACGGAGGGAGCAACCAGCTGCTGCCGTACTACGCGAGGTTTTCGGCTAATAGCCAAAAACATTCATGGCCTGTCGGCACTTTGCAACCAAACGATTTCGGCTTGTTCGACATGCTCGGGAACGCGAACGAGATGTGCTTCGATCTGGACAGCGGCTACCAGAAAGAGAGACGGAAAAGTTCTCGAGGACGCTCCAACGGTGGGGCCGGTCGACGAGACCACAGCCGTGTAATGCGTGGCGGGTCGTTCGACAACCACCCAGACTCGCTACGTTCTGGGAATTCCGGACTCGTATTCCCGGGCGTCACAGCTTCGACGATCGGTTTCCGTCCAGTCAGAACTTACCGCTGACTGCTGGCCATTGCGTGCTCGCAGGCAATCCCAACAGCGAATCGTCGAGCGAGTCCGCGCTTGCTCTTGGCAATCCTCGGTTAGGCGAGCAAATGCTGGCCGCCGACCTTGCGTGAAAATTCGAGAAGCTCTTTGCGGCCGCGACGTGAGCGCAGTATTATCGAGCGGCGTTTCTTCCAAGCCCAAGCCCCTTGTCATTCAGGACTACGGCCACAACAAAGAGGTCCAGCCATGAAATTGCCACTCCAAATGCGTGCCGTTTCCAGAGGAAGTTTCTCGAAGACGCGGACTGGAGTTCGGTCGGGCGAGTGCTTCCAAGCTGGCAGTTCGTGTGTGACCGCGTTGCCTGCGGCTGCCCGGGGGACGGCAGCGTCGCATGCTGCGACACGGAGAGCGACTGCTCGTGCGATGCGAATAACAAGAATGCCGGATGCACGGGTACCGGGGCGGTGGAAGAGTGGCGGGAAAATCACATCTTGGAGCGCAAGCGGCAAGTGCACCGACCCTCATGGCCACTTACAGTGTGATAAGACGGGCGACATTATCTGCTATGCCAAAGACGACCACACATATGAGGCCTGTTACTAGCCGCAAGCCGATTTCAAAACCGCTTCAGTCACCCAATGAGGTCCAACCATGAATTTGCCACTCCAAATGCGTGCCGTTTCCCGAGTCGGCGTATCCAGCAATCGCGAATGTAAGTTCGGCTGACGTTGCTGACTCGTTTCTATTGCATGACTCCCAGCCGGCATGCATGATGCGACTCAGATTGGTTGCGCGCATACGGCGACTTAAGAGACTGTGGGCCGACTTTCCAGGCGGACAAATGCAAAGCGTGCTTTCGGCCAAGTGTAACGACGCCGCGCACGCATTTCTCCCTCGCCGGCGAGATCGCGTGCTATGACGCCAGGGCAACAGTGGGCATGTAATTAGTGGCATGCACCTGACCAGAATCAGCTAGGGGACGGTGAGCGCGACCAGGCGCGGATCCGATCCGGCTCGAGGTGATCGCACTGATCAATCGCGAGAACGGGGTGCTACGGTGTCGGGCCGGCTCGATTCGGCATTGAAGTAGGCCAGGCGGCTGGCCCACCCGGGGCCGGGCTGGTGCCGCGAGAGTTCTGCGTCGCGTTTGGCCGTTTCGCAAATTAGTCGGGAGAGGAGGGGCCAGTTTAAAGGGCCGATCGCGACGGTGGCCGAGGAGTTCGCCGCGGCGATCACTTATATATTGCCGGCGGGGAGTAACAGACGGAATTCTCGGGCGAAAGGTAGCCGGTTACCGAACGGTCTAGGTTGCCGTGACTTTTTCTTTGGCACTTCCGCAGCCATGTACCCCGCCGCCAGCGTTTTAAGAGGATCCGCGAAGATTAAACAGCGTAAATCCATGGGAAATAAGCGTTTTCCCCCTTTGCACTCTTCCATAAACTCGCCAGAATGCTCAGTGTTTGCACCGATCAATGGGCGTTTCTGTAAACTTGGACGCTCGAACAGTATGGCATTGCGCGTGCCTCCCATCTTTGGGTCTTTCGACTCTTGAGTTTGAGATTGCGCTCTGTTCGCAATCATTCTTCGTTCTTGTTGCGAAGGTTGCCTCCATCTCTTCTTCCGGGCTGTGAAAGGATCAAGACATGCGAAGTCGGCGAGGATTTACGCTGATTGAACTCCTGGTGGTCATCGCCATCATTGCGGTGCTGATCGCCCTCTTACTGCCGGCGGTGCAGGCGGCCCGCGAGGCGGCGCGGCGGACCCAGTGCCGCAACAATCTCAAGCAGATTGGCATCGCGGAGCACAACTATCACGACGTCAACAAGACCTTCACGCCGGCCTTCCTGGTCGTGACGGGCCCGATCCTGGGTCCGATCTTCGGCACGTGTAAGTGTTGCACGGCGGCGGCCGACTGCCCGAACCTGCACGTGTGGGGCGAACGGCTCCTGCCGTTTCTCGAGGCCACCACGGTCTACCATAAGATCTGCATGAACGCCTCGATCGAGTCCCCGGTCTGCTTGACCGCGATCGGGCTACCGGCATACACGGCGCTTAACTCGGGCGCCTGCTGCTGCGGACTCACGCGTCCGGTGGCAGCCGTAATTCCGGGGTATGTTTGCCCGTCCGCGCCACGGCAGCTCAATCCTTTCCAGAACTCCGACCTCGACAATTGCGTGATCAGCCAGGCCGTGGCCCCATGCCTCCTGCACACGGTGTGGGCGGGTGCCAGCGACTACACGGCCGTCAACTCGTACGGCGGCGGTTTGAATTGCGCGTACAGCTACTCGGTTGGAAACAATTCAAAGTGTGAATGCGCCAGCAATCAGGGCGTGATGAACAACAACGCCTTCCAGGACACGGCGATCAGCATCGACCAGGTCACCGACGGCACGTCGACCACGATCCTGTGCGCGGAGCTGGCCGGACACCCGGACCTGTGGCAGCGCGGCCTGAAGAAAATTTCGGCGGCGCCGCCGACCGGACAACTCGCGCAAGGGGCCATCTGTCCGCTCACGACCAAATCCAATTGGGGCGGCTGTTGGGGCTGCCTCGGCAACGGGTATAACAACCTGAACGGGTCGACGTTCGATGGCACGATGTTCAGCGGTGGCCACACCACCGGTGCCTGCTTCATCAACTGCACCAACCAGTCCTTCATGGGGCTCTACAGCTTCCATCCGGGCTCGTGCGGCGTGTTGATGTGCGACGGCTCGGCCCACATGGTCAGCGAGAATCTCAGCCTTGTCGTCTTCTGCCGACTGGTCAGCTACCATGGGAATCGGGCAGTGACCGACTCCAGCTTCTAAGCGGACGCGTTTCGCCGAAATGGATGCTCGCAATCGGGGGCCGTCGCACTGGGACGGCCCCCGTTCTTATTTTCCCAGCGCCTTTGGCCGATCGAGCGGGAGCGCGTCTCGCTCGTCTGCCTTTGGCGAAGTACGCCGGGTTGGACTAGGAAGGGTCTCGATGAAGGCCGTGTTGATGAAGTCCGTTTCGATGAAGGCAGTGTCGATAAGGTCTGCGCAGCTGAAGCACAATCCAAGGAGACGATTGGAAACGCTGGTGTCGCTAGTCGCTCTCGCCGGCATCGCGCTAATCACCGTCGGATGCGGGTCGCGTCCCACTCAGTCCTTGGACGATCAGTTGAAAGAGATGAACATCTCCCACAAACCGACGGGCAAGTTCGCGGGCACCGTGACGATCGACGGGCAGCCGCCCCGCGAGGCGATCAAACAGGGCCTGCGGATCATGCTCTACGATCCGAGCAGTCCGCCCGGCACGAATTCGGCGCCTTTGAATGCGATCGTGAACTACGCGACCGGCGATTTCGAGTTATCGAGCTACGGACAGGGCGACGGCGCTCCCGAGGGCAAATACATCGTTTTGTTCGTCGCGCTCAAGCACTCGTTGCTCGGCAAGGAGACGGGCTACCACCAGCCGGACGCACTGCTCAACCGT
The DNA here is from genome assembly GCA_963800135.1 of uncultured Planctomycetaceae bacterium. Taxonomy (GTDB): domain Bacteria; phylum Planctomycetota; class Planctomycetia; order Planctomycetales; family Planctomycetaceae; genus DASPSM01. The sequence continues at coordinate 156,120 of CAWCZR010000011.1, forward strand.
TACAACGATCCGGAGAAGAACGAGAAGATTCCCGAATTCAACGTCACAATCACGCCGCCCGGGAAGACGGATTATCACTTCGAGCTGAAACTGATCGACGCGGAAAAAGGCGTCCCAGGCCCCAAAGCTATCACGCATTTCAACGGCGCGTGACGGAGCGATTGATGCTCGCTGCCGGCTCGCTGTCCAAGTCATGTTCGGGAATCGTCGCGTGTGCCGCTCGTCGGACTGGAAGGTTGCGGCCGCCGGCTTGACGCTGTGCGGCATCCTGGCCGGAGTTACTCCGGCGGATCAACGGCGGAGTGCGGTAGCTGAGCGGCGTCCGAATATCGTGATTCTACTCGTCGACGATCTGGGGATCGGCGACCCGGGCTGCTACAACCCGGCCTCGAAGATCCGCACGCCGGCCATTGATCGCCTGGCGGGCGAGGGGATGCGATTCACCGACGTGCACTCGCCCTCGTCCGTGTGCTCGCCGACGCGTTACGCGATCCTCACCGGCCGCTACGCCTGGCGGACCCGGATGAAGTCGGGCGTGTTGCAAGGCTATTCGCGGGCCCTCATCGAAGAAGGCCGCCCAACGCTCCCGTCGCTGTTGAAAGCGCAGGGTTACGCGACGGCCGGCATCGGGAAATGGCATCTCGGCTTTCAGGCATTCGATCCAAAGCGCGGCGAACGCGATCAACCCGTCGATTACTCGCGGCCGTTACGTCCGGGACCGATGACCGTCGGTTTCGACGAGTTCTTTGGCATCCCGGCTTCGCTCGACATGCCTCCCTATGTGTTTGTCGAGAACGACCGCCCGACGGAAATGCCGACGGCCACCGTTGGCGACAGCGGCGACACCCAACACACGCGCGGCCCGTTCTGGCGGAAGGGGGCGATGGCTCCCTCGTTTCGCCACGCCGACGTGCTGCCCCGGCTGACCGAGCGGGCCGTGAGCTTTCTCGATCGGCAGGCGAAATCGTCGGCGACGCGGCCTTTCTTTCTGTATTTGGCGCTCTCCGGTCCGCACACGCCCTTATCTGCCCAGCGATAAATTCCGCGGGAACAGCGGCGCGGGCGACTACGGCGATTTTGTGGAGACGGTCGACGCCTCGGTCGGCGAGGTGCTGAGCGCGCTTGATCGCAACGGCTTGACCGAGAACACGTTCCTGGCGTTCGCCAGCGACAATGGCGCTCGCTGGTCGCCGGAGGAGATCGCGCAGTTCGGGCATCGGTCTAATCTCGAGAACCGCGGTCAGAAGTCGGACGTCTACGATGGGCGGTCATCGGATTCCGTTCATCGTCCGCTGGCCGGGACACGTGCACGCCGGCTCGACGAGCAACGAGCTGGGCTGCCTGGTCGATCTGATGGCCACCTCGGCCGACGTAGCCAACGTCACCCTCCCGCACGACGCGGCCGAAGACAGTTTTGACCTGCGGCCCGCCTTCCTCCAGGAGAACAGCCGGCCAATCCGCGACGCCGTCGTGCATCACTCCGGGTCGGGAATGTTCGCGATCCGCTCGGGAGACTGGAAACTGGTGCTCGGGCTCGGGTCGGGTGGGTTCACCGCGCCTGTGCGAATTCGGCCGCGTCCGGGTGAGGTCGACGCGCAGCTTTACAATTTGCAATCGGATCGGCAGGAACAGACGAACGTCGCCGCCGCGCACCCGGACGTCGTCCGCGCTCTCCGCTCCAAGCTCGAGCAAATCGAGCGGAGCGGCCGTAGCCGTCCGGATTCCACGACCAAATAACTTGCGCCGCGATGACCAACGAAAGTCGGCAACGATGAAGTTCCTCGGCCGAGCTTGGCGCGAGTCGTGCTTGGCTCTCGCCTTTCTCTTCCGCGCGCTGGCTCTGCCGGCCCTCGGCACATTGTTGGTGCTGGCCGCGGTGACCGCCTCACCGGCGGCGGACGTCAAGCACGTGGTGCTGGTCAGCGTCGACGGATTGGCGGCCAGTTACTTGGACGACCCCAAGGCCGACATGCCAACGCTGCGTCGGCTGCGAAAACTGGGCGCGTCGGCCGACGGTATGATCACCTCGTTCCCGAGCGTGACCTGGCCGTCGCACACGTCGCTGATCACGGGCACGCGGCCGCGAACCCACGGCGTGCTGGCCAACACGGTTTTCGACCGCCGCTCGCGACAACCGGTCGTCTACATCGGCGACCCGGTCCTCACGAAACAGCAGACAGTCCATGTTGAGACGCTCTACGATGCGGCCCACGCGTCCGGCTTGAAGACGGCCGCAGTCATCTGGCCGGCGACGAACGGAGCCCGCAGCCTCGACTGGATGATCCCGGACGCCGCGCGAGTCGAACTGCATCGTCGGTACACCACCCCCGGCCTCGTCGCGGAGTTGGGCGCAGCGGGCGTCGATATCTCGCAACTTGGTGCGTGGGGCTGGCAGATGCAATACGCGTTGCGGCGCGATCGGCTTTACGCGCAGGCGGCCGCGTATTTCGTCGGCAAGAAGGAGGTGAACCTGCTGCTCGTGCACCTGGTTTCGGCCGACGGCATTCAGCATGTCTTTGGTCCGCAGACTTTGCCCGCGTATCAGGCGGTGGCGTTCGAGGACCGCTGCGTAAAGGAGATCTGGGACGCGATCCAAAAGTCGCCGCAAGCGGCCGAGTCGACGTTGGTCGTCGTCTCGGATCACGGCTTTGCCCCCTACGACAAGCTCATTCGACCCAACGTGATTCTGGCGCGGCTCGGGCTGATCGCGACCGACAAGTCGGGCCACGTCGCTCGGCGGAGCGCCTGGAGCGTCGCCACGGGTGGTTCGGCGTTCGTTTATCTGTTCGACAAAGAGTCGCAGTCGCGGACCGCGGAAATCCGCGCGGCGCTAAAACAGTTGGAGGCGGTCGACAGCGTGCTCGAGCCGGCCGAGTTTGAGAAGCTGGGCCTGCCGCGACCCGCGGATAATCCGGAAATGGCCCAACTGATCCTGACGACGCATCCCGGCTTCGAGTTCGACGACGCGGCCGTTGGCGAGCCGATCGCCGCCGCGGGCGGGCACAAGGGATGTCACGGTCACCTGCCGGGGCCGGCCTTCATGCACGCGACGTTTGTCGCCTGGGGAGCCGGAATCCGAGCGGGCACGCGGGTGAAACAGATCGAAAACATCGACGTTGCTCCCACGATTGCCCATCTGCTGCACGTGCCGCTGCCGGCGGCCGAGGGTCGCGTCGTCCGCGAGATTCTGGACCGGTAACCGCCTTCCTCCGCGCCGGTGCGCTAGCCGCCGCCCGCCAGACGTTTTGGCATCTCTGGTGGTTCCCCGGCCAAAGCCCAGTTTGGCTGCCGGACCCCCGCGGCACGCTTGTTGCGAAATAGTCATTTCCGCAGGGGCAATCGCCCGCGCGAAGGACATTGACCCGTTCAGCGTCCGGTAATAAACTTTGCGCAGACGGCGGTTACGTTTTTCCGGCTGCGTCCGATCCGCGGATCGCCCGGGGCTCTCTTGCGTTCCGCGATCCTCCTTTTGACGTAGCGGACAAACGCCGCTGCCATTTCGACAGTTGAGGTGTCTCGGTCATGGACTTTCTTGATCGCATCGGCGACTGGTTCACGGTATTCACCGGGTGGATCGAACGATTCATTACGGCCGTTTTTGGCTCGTCCAACCGCCGCCGTATCCGCAAATTCGGCTTCGACCGGGACGAAAGACGGGGGACCTCGAAGGTCATCCCCGGCTCGATCCTCGACCGCATCAATTCGCAAGAAGCCGACTGGCAAAAACTGTCGGACGAGGAGCTGAAGCAAACGGCGACGAAGCTCCGCGCCCGGCTGGCCGCCGGCGAAACACTTGACGACATTCTGCCCGACGCCTTTGCGGCCGCCCGCGAGGCGGGCCGCCGCTTCCTGAAGATGCGGCACTACGACGTGCAGATGATCGGCGCGTACTTCCTCCACAAGGGGATGATCGCCGAAATGGTCACCGGCGAAGGCAAGACGCTGGTCGCCACGCTGCCCGCGTTCCTGAACGGCCTGGCCGGCTCGGTGCACGTGGTCACGGTCAACGATTACCTGGCTCGCCGCGACATGGAATGGATGGGGCCGCTCTACCTTGGCCTGGGGCTCACCGTCGGGGCCATTCAGGCGAACATGGATTCCGAGGAGCGGAAGGTCGCCTACGCCAGCGACATCACCTACGGCACCAACAACGAGTTCGGCTTCGACTACCTCCGCGACAACATGAAGCCGTCGAAGGACATTCAGGTCCAGCGCCCGCTGCAATATGCAATCGTCGACGAAATCGACAACATTCTGATCGACGAGGCGCGAACGCCGCTCATCATCTCGGGCTTCGCCCACGACGACACGTCGAAGTATCCCAAGGCCGACCGCATCGCCCGGCAGTTGCAGAAGGGCGTGCACTTCGAGGTGAAAGAGAAAGAGCACACCTGCAATCTGACCGATGCGGGCGTGCGCGAGGCCGAAAAGCTGGCCGGCGTGGAGAGCTTTTACACCGCCGGCAACATGGAATGGCCCCACCTGATCGATAACGCGCTCAAGGGCCATCACCTGTATAAGCGCGATGTGAACTACGTCGTCGAGCAGGGGACGGTGATCATCGTCGACGAGTTCACCGGCGGCAAGATGGAAGGCCGCCAATGGAGCGACGGCCTGCACCAAGCGGTCGAAGCCAAAGAAGGCGTGACGATCAAGGCCGAGACGCAAACCCTGGCCACGATCACGCTGCAGAACTACTTCAAGCTTTACAAGAAGCTGGGCGGCATGACCGGCACGGCCATGACCGAGGCCGGCGAGTTCTGGAAGACTTATAAGCTCGACGTCGTGACCATTCCCACGAACAAGCCGCTCCGTCGCATCAACACCATGGATGTGATTTACAAGAGCGAGCGCGAGAAGTGGGACGCGGTCGTCAACGAGATTCGCGAAGTCCACCAGACGGGCCGCCCGATCCTGGTCGGCACCGTGTCGATCGAGAAGTCCGAATTGCTCAGCGACAAGATCGGCCGCTTCGGCATCAAGCACGCGGTCTTGAACGCCAAGTATCACGAGCGCGAGGCCGAAATCATCGCCCAGGCCGGCCGCGAATCGGCCGTCACCATCGCCACCAACATGGCGGGCCGCGGCACCGACATCATCCTGGGAGGCAATCCCGAGTACATGGCGTGGGACCAGCTCCGCCATCAATACGCGTCCCGCCTCGACGTTCCCAAAGTCGTTTGGGACGATCTGACGGCGAAAATCGGCAAAGAAGAGGGGATGGTCGAGGAGGGTCGCAAGGTCGCGGAAGCGGGCGGCCTGCACGTGATCGGCACCGAACGCCACGAGGCACGGCGGATCGACCTGCAGTTGCGCGGACGCAGCGGTCGGCAAGGCGACCCCGGCTCAAGCCGCTTTTTTCTGTCGCTCGAAGACGACCTGATGCGGATCTTCGCCGGCGACTGGGTGAAGAACATTCTCACCCGGCTCGGCATGCAGGAAGGCGAGGCCATCGAAAGCCGGATGGTCAACCGGCAGATCGAAGGCGCTCAAAAGAAAGTGGAAGAGCGCCACGTCGACATGCGTAAGCACCTGCTCGAATATGACGAAGTCATGGACGAGCAGAGAAAGCAGGTCTACAGCTATCGCCAGCGGATTCTAGAAGGCGGAAATTGCCGGCAACTGATTCTCGACATGATCGACAAGCAGATCCGGCTGATGGTGCCCAAGCTGCTCGATCCGGCCTACCGCTGGGAGACGATCGCCGGCTGGGCCTCGCACTCGATGGGCATCGAGGTCGAAGCCCGCTCCGTCGACGGCATGGACCGGCAGCGGCTGGAGGAATTCCTGCTCGACGAGGCCGGCCGACAGGCCGAGGCCGACATCGCCGAGAAGATCGAGGAAGATTTGCCGAGCGAGGCCGAGGACACCGACGAATGGAACTGGCTCGCGCTGTCGAAATGGGTCAACGTCCGCTACGGTCTCAACACGAACGATCGCGAACTGAAGAAGATCGGCCGCGACGCGCTCTTGGCCGACCTGCTGCCGCGGTCCAAGGAGGCGATCGCCCGCTTCGACTTTACGCCGCTCGACATGTTGCCCGATCCTCAGTTCGGCCCGAAATCGCTGTGCGGCTGGCTGCATCAGCAGCTCACGCTCGAGATGCGGCCCGAAGACTTCACCGATCTGGGCGGTCCCGAGGAGGCAGTCGAGCTGGTCCGCCGCAAGATCGAGGAGCTCTATCGCCAGAAGGAGATCGAGTTCCCAGTCGCCGTCGGCATGACAAACTTCATGGCCGAAGGGCCCGGCGGGGGCGGCGAACGGTACAACCGTGAGGGGCTCGTCCGCTGGGCCAACGAGCGGTTCCAGGCCACTCTGCCGGTCGACGACGTCAAGAATCGTCCTCGCAACGAGATCGAGGGCCTGCTCCGCGAGACGAGCCAGAAGTTCTTCGTCAACGGCGAAGTGCTGGACAAAGCCGACGAGTACCTGCACCGGGCGGAGACGCAGCGCAACGGCCACGTCCCCCCGCAGAGTTCGGCCGACCGTTCCCAGACGCTCGACGAACTGGCCCGCTGGGCCAACGACGAATATCACCTCAAATCGATGCGAAGGAGCTCGAGCCGCTCGACGAAGAAGCGGCCAGGAACCGCGTGCTGCACGCCTACGACGCGCGATATCGCCCCGAGCTGGCCCAGACAGAGCGGGCGCTGATCCTCGAAATTCTCGACACGGCGTGGAAAGACCATCTGTATTTCATGGACCATCTCCGCTCGGGGATCGGCCTGGTCGGGTACGCTCAGCTCGACCCCAAGGTCGAGTACAAGCGAGAGGGCCGCAAAACGTTCCTGGCGATGTGGGACCGCGTCGATCAGCAGGTGACGTCGGCCATTTTCCGCATCGAAAAGGAAAGCCCGGGCTTCGTCGGCTCGCTCTGGGAGATCACCGCCGTCGATCATGCCGAAGCGGCTCCAATGACCAGCAGCGACGGCGAGATGACGGAAACTCAGGGAGGAGGGCACAGCCCCGAGGCGACCGCCGTCGAACCGATCCACAATCGTCAGCCGAAAGTCGGCCGCAACGATCCGTGTCCCTGCGGCAGCGGCAAGAAGTACAAGAAGTGCCACGGAGCGGGCGTCTGACGGGCGGGCGTCTGAACTGTCACGAATAAACTGAATTCGCGCGGATCAAGTCGAACGAGCTGGGAAAGGATGCCCGCTCTAATGCCCTGGTTGCTCAATGTCGCTTATTTCGTGCTCTTGGCGGCCCTTTCGCCGATGCTCTTGTGGCGGATCGTCGTCCGCGGCAAGTACCGCACGGGCTGGCGGGAAAAACTGCTCGGGCAGGTTCAGCGACGCGCGGGCGATCGGCCCTGCCTGTGGTTTCACGCGGTCAGCGTCGGCGAGGTGTTGCAATTGGAACCGGTGCTGAAGGAGCTCCGCGACCGTCGGCCGGCAGTCGAATTCGTGATCTCGACGACGACGCCGACCGGCCGCTCCGTGGCGGAGGCGAAATTTCCGCGGGACAGCGTCTGCTATTTCCCGCTCGACTTCTCCTGGGCCGTGCGCGAAGCCGTCGCCCGGCTACGCCCGACCGCCATCGTGCTGGTTGAGCTTGAATTGTGGCCGAACTTCATCCTCCACGCGCGTCGCTCGGGCATTCCCGTCGCTCTGATCAACGGCCGACTCAGCGAGCGCAGCTTCCGCGGCTACCGCCGGCTGCGGCCCTTGGTGTCGCGGCTCTTGGGCGGCCTGCAGGCGATCGCCGTTCAGAATTCGACCTACGCAGAGCGGTTTCTGGAACTGGGCCGCGCGGCAGCAGCTCTCGATCACCGGCTCGATCAAGTTCGACCGCGTCGTGAGCAACCGCCGCAACCCGAAGACGCTCGAGCTGCGGGCCGCCTTCGCGATCGGCGAATCCGAGCCGGTCTTCGTCGCCGGCAGCACGCAGGAAAGCGAGGAGGACGCGGCGATCGACGCGTACCTCGCCGTGCGCACGGTCTTCCGGCATTGCGGCTGATCCTCGTTCCTCGACACAAGGAGCGTTTCGAGGACGTGGCCCGGCTGATCGAGTCCCGCGGCCTGCCGCTCTGTCGTCGCAGCTCCGCCTCGACTGCGGTTCCTCGCCAGACTCGCGGTCCGTTCTGCTGCTGGACACATTGGGCGAGCTGGCCGCCTGTTGGGGGCTGGCCGACGTGGCTTTTGTCGGCGGCAGTCTCACCAATCGCGGCGGGCAAAACATGATCGAGCCGGCCGGCTACGGGGCGGCGGTGCTCTTCGGCCCCAATACCAGAACTTCCGCGACGTGGTCGAGCGGCTGCTCTCCGCGGACGCCGCTCGCGTCGTGCACAACGGGCCGAGCTGACGGCCGCCGTCGCCGACTGCCTGGCCCATCCGGAGCGGGCCCCGCAAGGGCCCGTGCCCAAGACTCGTCCTTTCCCAGCAGGGAGCCACGCAGCGGACAATCGAAATCCTCGCGCGCTTGCCGGACGTGACCGCCTCTTCGCCAGGCACGACGCACGTCTCGACGGTAGCTGCCTGATTGAGTCTGTGTCGGCGAGTCCGTGCCTGGCGAGTTGCCACCGCTCTCGAGACTTCGCCGGTCGCTTGCACAGCGCCGGGGTCTATAATCCGGGTGCCTCGTCGACCGTCGCGTTACCGCGGACCGAACTCGTCCCATGCGAAGGGCCTTACGGATGACCTCGTGGCAGATGTTCGCAATCGCGTCGGCGTTCTTCGCCGGTCTGACGGCCGTTTTTGGGAAGGTCGGCGTCGCCGACATCAACTCTAATCTCGCCACACTGGTCCGCACTTTGGTCATTCTCGCGATGACCTCGTTGATCATCTCCTGGCGCAGTGAATGGGAGCCGCTCAACAAACTCTCGGGGCGTTCCGTGCTGTTTCTCTGCCTGTCGGGGGTAGCCACGGGGCTGTCTTGGCTTTGCTATTACCGGGCCCTACAGTTGGGGCCCGCCTCCCGCGTGGCGCCCGTTGACAAGCTCAGCGTCGTCTTCGTGATCGTGCTGGCGTTTCTCTTTTACACGAGCCGCTCGGTTGTGCGCGTACTGTCCGGCGGCGCACTGATCGTGGCGGGAGCCGTGATGCTGGCGAGCAACTAGGTGCGGTCGCGAAATCCAAAGCGGTCAGCGTGAGCTGGCCGAGAATCCTCCGGAGGAATTCTCCGGGAGCTGACGCCCTCGGCTCGGCGTTGTTGTGCTTGTGGCGTGCGATCAAGCGGCGTTCATTGTCAACAGGTCGTACGCCGCGACCGTTTCGCCGGCTCCGTTCGTCACCAGGACGTCCCAGCGGACTTCGCCCTGATCGGGCTTGCGCAGCGTTTTTTCTTTGACGGTGAGCGCGACCTGGATCGATTCGCCCGGCTTCACCGGTTTCACAAACCGCAAAGTGTCGAGGCCGTAATTGGCCAGCACCGGGCCGGGCGCCGGATCGACAAACAGGCCGGCCGCGAACGAGAGAATGAGATAGCCGTGCGCCACACGACCCCCAAAGAGCGGATTGGCCCGCGCCGTCTCTTCATCGAGGTGCGCGTAAAAGGTGTCGCCAGTGAATCGCGCGAAATGTTCGATATCGTCCATCGTGATCTCGCGGGACTTCGTCTTGAGCTGATAGCCGATCGGCAGCTCGTGAAACTTGAGGCGGAAGGGATGCGGATCGGCCGCCCTTGTCGGCGAGTTGGCGATGTAGCGGTGCGTGATCGCGGTCAGCACGCGGGGGTGGCCTTGCAGGGCCGTCCGCTGCATGTAGTGAGTAACGCCGCGGACGCCACCCAGCTCCTCGCCGCCGCCGGCCCGGCCCGGGCCGCCGTGCACCATGTGCGGCATGGGCGAGCCGTGTCCGGTCGATTCCTTGGCGCTGTCGCGATCGATGAAGGCGATGCGTCCATGGAAGGCGCCGGCCCCGAGCACGACGTCGCGGGCAAAATCGGTGTCGTACGTAAAGACGCTCATCACGAGCGAGCCCTTGCCCCTGTTAGCCAGCGCGATCGCATCGGCCTGGTCCTTGTACGGCATGAGGGTCGAAACCGGACCGAACGCTTCGACGTCGTGCACGGCTTGTCCCTCCCAAGGATCGTTCGCAGCGAAGCAGGATCGGCGACAAAAAAGCCCCCTTTTCGGCGTCGGCGCCAGTGACCTTGACCTTCGAAGGATCGCCGTAAACGATCGGCGCTTCGGCGGCGATCTCACGGATTTTGGCCCGCACGGCTTCGCGTTGTGCCAGGCTGACAAGCGCGCCCATCCGCGTCGCTTCATCACGGGGATTGCCGACGGCGATCTTGTCGAGCCGCGACTTGAGGGCTTCCTGAACCGCGTCGAGCAGTGCCGCCGGGACAAGTGCGCGGCGGATGGCCGTACACTTTTGTCCGGCCTTCACGCTCATTTCCTTGGCGACCTCTTTGACGAAGAGATCGAATTCCGGCGATTCGGGTGTGGCGTCCGGCCCGAGAACCGACGCGTTAAGCGAGTCGCGTTCGGCGATGAAACGCACGCTCTCGCGGATCATCACCGGATGCGCTTGCAGCCGGGCCGCCGTTTCCGCCGATCCGGTGAAGGAGACGACATCCTGGCAGGTCAGATGGTCGAAGAGATCGCCGAGCGAACCGGCGACGAGTTGGATGGCCCCCTTCGGCAGCACGTTGGCGTCGAGCAGGATGCGAAACGCCGCTTCGGCAAGATAGGCCGTGGCACTCGCGGGTTTCACGATCGCCGGGACGCCGGCCAAGAGCGTCGGGAGCGAGTTTTTCCAGCATGCCCCACACGGGGAAATTGAACGCATTGATATGGACGGCAACGCCCTGTAGCGAGGTGAAGACGTGCAATCCCTGGAAGGTGCCGCCGCGAGAGAGGCCTCGAGATTGCCGTCGATCAGGATGCGGCTCGTTAGGCAGCTCGCGGCGTCCCTTGGACTGATAGACGGCCAACGTGCCGATTCCCCCGTCGATATCGATCCACGCATCGCCCTTGGTTGCGCCCGTTTCGTAGCTCAGTTCGTAAAGCTCCTGCTTCCGCGCCGTGCAGCGCTTCGGCCAGCGCCGCAGCATCGCGGCACGCTCGTGAAACGTGAGCGCCCGCAGCGCCGGTCCGCCAACCTTGCTGGCAAAGCGGGACATGCCGGCAAAATCGAGTCCACGTGATGAGGTCTGTGCAACAACTTCGCCGGTGACCGCCGAGCAAAGCTGCCGCCAGGTCGCCCGTACCCGCGACCCAGCGACCTTCTGCAAAGTTCTTGAGAGTGATCGCCGTCATCGTAAGGCGCCTTTCGATGGTGAATTCCCGCGGCGGCTACCAAACCGCGTGCGGAGCGATCCGTGAAACCTCCTGCAAGTCGGCAATCAGGCTTTCCATGTGCTCCGACGGCGCGTCAGGCTGCGTCGCGGGCGACACGTCATCCGGCAGGTTGAATTCGCACCGAGCCGAGGAACGGCAGCACCATTTCCTTCCATTCGGCCTGAATTCGCCTCAGATCGGGGACGATGTCGCTGTCGACGAGTAAGGCCTCCTGTCCGCAGGGCAAAAAGAGCTGGTGGAAAGGAGCCCAAAGCGCATCGAGGGCTTGCTGCATCCGCCGATGGCTTTCATCCGTGCCGAGTCCGAGGCGCAGCGTCCAGGTCTTCGTGTGATGGAGATGATAGATCTCCTCCTGCTTGATTTTAGACGCAGCTTCCGCGATCGGCTCGAAGGGACTGGCCGCCAGCAAGGGTAAATGCACCGATTCGTACGTGTCGAAGAGGAACTGGCGGAGCATGCTGAACGCCCAATCCTTGTGAGGCAGGGCAACAACCTCAGCGTTGCGAAATTCGCGAGCATTCCGCAGATAGACGAGTTTGTCGGGGAAAGTTTCCGGATCCTCCTCGCGGAGTGATGAAACGATGCGATACCAGAGGATGCCGTGTCCCAACTCGTCGATGGCCAGGTTCGCGAAGGCGATGTCCTCTTCCAGTATCGGCCCGTGCCCGGCCCATTCGGAATTGCGATGCCCGAGGATGAATTCGTCATCCGCCAGCCGGAGAACCTTTGCGTCGAGCGCACGCTCGTTGCGGGCTAAGCATGTTGGTCCCAGCTTCCTCGGCCCGAATTTCGCGAAGCATGGCAATAACCGGGAATGACTTGTGGTCGCGAAACCATTTGTGCGGCTGGGGCGAGAACGAGCACTCGGCCGTGGGCGACTCGCTCGAGATGATGGCGGCGGCCGGAAGTATCGAGATCGCGTGGCAGACGTCGCCGTTGAGCTGGGTCAATGCGCGGGCAGCGCCTGCCCGGCGCTTGCGGCGACGATTGACGCTTCCTCTTCGTAGTTGATCTTGGTGACTGAGCGGCAGAAGACGCAGTAGGTTTGCTGCGAGCCGTTGTGGGAGAGTAAGTCGAAGAGCCCTCACCCTGCCCTCTCCCA
>CAWCZR010000012.1:0-187809 GCA_963800135.1 uncultured Planctomycetaceae bacterium
CGAGATTCATCCCCCGTTCGCGTTGCACGAACCGCCACAGCACGGGGACGGGAATCCCCGCCTCAACCGCCAGGGCGTTGATCGTCCGCGGGTCGGCTTTGATCGCTTTCCTCAGTGCCCGGACGATCGGCCGTTCGCTCTTGGTCGCTGTCATCCTCCAAGTGCTCCTGTAGTGCGCGCAGTCGGTCCGGGCTCAACAATCGCTTCCACCGCCGAACGGCAGCCCTCAGGCCGCGTTCCGGTCGAGGATGCCGCGGATCGTCGTGTGCTGCCAAGGTTTGCCCTCTTTCGTTGGCACGCCCTCACGGTTGAGTGCCGCCGCGATCTTCCGCAACGAAAGCCCACTGGCCCGGAGTCCGTCGATCTCGCGAAGGATGGCTTGTTCGGTCGGGTCCTCGACGAGCAACACGCCATCGTCGGCCAACCGAAAGCCGAAGGGGATGCGGCCCGAGATCCGCTGTCCCTTGCTCCGCTTGTGCCTCAACGCGTCGCGGGTCCTCTCGCCGATCGCCTCCCGTTCCCACTGGCCAACGGACATCAGCACGTTCAGCACGAGCCGGCCGGCCGCCGATCTCGTGTCGATCGAGTCGGCAACGGAAAACAGCTGCCTCCCGGCCCGCTCACCGAAATAGAGGTCAATCAGCCCGTTCCAGTCCTTCACCGATCGGCTCAACCGGTCGAGTTTCGCGATCAGCAGCCCGTCGGCCTGGCCGGCCTTCAATAGCTCGAGCGCCCGCTGCAATCCGGGCCTCTTAAGCGACTTGGCCGACTCGCCGGCGTCCTCGATCATCTCGACGATCTCAAGGCCGTAGAGGGCCGCGTAGGCGGTCAGTTTCTCAGCCTGGGCCGCCAAGCTTACCCCTGTTGCCGCTTGTTCGTCGGTTGACACACGTGTGTAGCCTATGACCTTCATACCGTTCGCCTTGAATGTTACCGACTGGTAATGTCAGATTCCATATTACCAAACGGTAAAACGGCAGGAATGGATCATCGGAAACTGGACGTGACGGTCAAAATTGGGCGTGAGGGGTCGGTTAAGCACAGCGTGCCCGCCCCGTCAGGCCCTCTCAGGTCTCCTCATCGGCCGGGAAGCGCTCGAGTGCGATCCATCCCCGGCGGAAACCAAGGCCGCGTCGGCAGTCGGCGCTCCGCCTCTTGCTCCGGCGTCCAGGTCTCTTGGATCTTCCGGCATGCAGCCCGAATCTCCTCCGGTGACGGGAGGTAGAGCGGCCGCGGGCTCGACGTTCCGTCGGTGTCCTGTCGATTTGGCTTCCGTGTCATGCACCGGAGTATCGTTTGTCCGTTGCGGATTCGGCAGAGGGCGAACAGCCCCGCAAGTAGACCCGCTGCCACTCGCTGATCGTCCGGGGCCCTTTCGCGTGGTCGCACCCACGACAGCAGAGCATGGCGTTGCTGGGCTGATTGCTGCCGCCCTGGCTGCGCGGTGTCGCGTGATCTAAAACGCCAGCGTCCGGGCAAGCCAGCGGCCGCCGGCAATAAGCGCAGTGCGGGTCCTCCATGTATAACTCGAGCCGCAGCATCCGCCGCACCGTGCGCCGGCTGCGAAGCCACAGCTCCATGCGGCGGGTCGTGTGAATCTCGGGATTGATGATCGGCAGGAGGTGCATCATGCGAGCACGACCTGATCAGTCGGGATGATCATTCCAGGGCAGGCGGAAAAGGGCGCTCGATTGGGCGGATCGACGCGCAGGCCAGCGCCGGGAATTTCTCGGCACCACTCGCGAGGTATGTGGTAAACCCTGACCGTCACCCCGTATCTGTTCGGGACGTTCCAGATCAGGCTGCCCCGGAAATTGTCCGCCGCGATGCCGGAAGAGGCGATCGCAGCGCCAGGATCCGAGACAGCCAACTGCGACGATTCATTTCATAGCTCATTGGGGTTTCAACCTTTCTTTGAAAAAACAAGGGGCGGATCGGCCGACCGCGCCCCCTGGATCCGAGTCGCGCCGGCTAAAAGCGCTTCCGGGATCGTTCGCGCGAATCATACTGGCACCGCGTTTCCGGCGAGCAGCTTCATTGAAAGTGATTTCGAGGGAATGGCGTTCTAGCTCGGTCGCACCTCGATAGGCCTCCCCGTCGGCAATCCACGTCTCGGGATTCACAAGGACGGGCTCGCCGTTTTGTACCGTGGCCTCGCACCACAAGCGCCTGGGGCTGCGTCGAAAGAGATTGACGGCCTGTTCGATCTTCGCAGCCTGGTCCTCGGCAACTTCGCGCACCTCGGCGGTCAGCAACGAGAGAGCCGCTTGTATTGCCGCTGGGCGATTCGATCGACGTCGCGAGACATGGGACACCTCCCAAAAGAGAAAGCCGCAACGTCGCTGGTGCTGGCAGCAACGCGCGGCCTTCCGATTCGGCCGAAGCCGACTTCAATCCAACTGGGTTCGTGCCGGTCTCCAGCACCGACCAGACTTTACCATCACCCATTGGGATACCAGTGGGATGCCACGGCGTCAAGCCCCTGTTGAATGCTTCCGGCCGACCGGTTAGAAACCCTTTGGGATACCAAGGGGAACCTCATGGCGAAGAAGGCCAAATCGCAGCAGCCAAAAGAACTCCGGTTGAACGTCCGGGCGACGCCCGCCGAACTGGCCCTGTGGACGGAAGCTTCAGAAAGCGACGGCCGCAAAATGGCCGGGTGGGTGAAATGGACTCTGACCCGGGCCGCGAAATCGCAGCTCGGGAAACAATGATGCTCCCCAAGCTCATCGCCCTGTTGATCTTCGGTCCCGGTCGGCCATCATCAGGAGCCCTGACATGCAAGAACGGTTTTGGAGGATCGTCGCGATAGTCGAGTGCGCCGCACTGCTGTACATCGGACACGGACTGCACGGTACGCAGCCGCTCGGCATTCCGTCGCTCGAAAACAGGGCGGAGGCCCGCGGGATCGCATGGGACCCAGAATATCCCGAGATGTTTACGGCGAGCGAGGACGGTCGGATCGTCTATACCTGGAAGCGATTCAAAGACGTCCGCGAAGGTGCGACTGTGGTAGGGACGTGGGCCGCACCGCAGCCCCATCAGAAGGCCGGCGCATGGCTCCCGGACAGCCTCGTTTCCAGGGTGGTCAGCCGCAGCCTCTCCCGGCTCCCGCCCCCGTCAAATAGCTGGATGTGTCAACTCAGCGGCACCGGTCCCGGTCCGTCTGGAATTTTCAAACTGACCCACTACCCAAGATTCGCCTGGCGGGCATCGACGCGCCCGACTGTGGAAGCCGACGCCCGCGAGCATCGACGGGGACTCTGGGTCGATCGCGACCCGGTGCCGCCGTATGTCGCTCTGGCATGAGATTCTATCCCTACGTCTCGCCCCGGCAGGTTCGCGGTACCACCTTCAGCCAATCAACATGACCCCGGCGATGAGGGGGCGTGGCAGGCTGGTTAAAAAGAACGTCGCCCACCAGACACCTTTAAAAGCGCCCCTCACAACCATCTTTTAGCAAGCCAGGCGGTGATCCGATGACCGACAAGCCGGACGGTAATAATTGACGAGCAGCGTATGCGTTGGTGGCAATTGTTGCTGTTCTTGTCTGTCGTATGGTGCCTCTGCGTCGTTGCAGCAGTGACGGGGATCCGCCTTAAGGATGCTCTTGATCCCTTACCGACGGTAGCCGCCGTGGCAATTCCTCATGTGCTATGATTCCGATTCCCGTGATGGCATTTTGGGGCGCAGCAAAGTTCACTGATCTTTTCGTGGACCCTTGGGGCACAATTGTCGTTGCGTCCGTTCACGCAGCATTTGCAGTGGCGCTTATCGCTTCGATCGTGCGCGACCGCTGGCGATTAATGCGGCATCGGTGCGGCGCGTTTGATCGCAATCAGCAACACAACTCGCACCCACTACCCAAGGACGGAATGATCAAGCCGCCCATCAGGCGGCTTTTTCATTGCGCTTTCCCGCTAGAATGACCGCATGATGCGACTGCCTAATCGCCGTGAGGCACTCGTGCTCGTCCTAATCGGCCTGGTGATTCTGGCGGTTGCTTTTGTCAAATACATCTTGCCGCTGCCGGAATGACGGCATGAGCGACGAACCATACTACCGTGGTTATTTCGGCATCAAGGCTGTCCACACATCCGGATTGGCTTGGTGGCTTGGACACCGATGCCTAATGGCATTCGGATGACGATCCGTCGCCCCGAGCACGCTGACAAATTTCCGACGCGATCGGAACGCAGGTCGCACTGGGAAGCATGCCACCGGAAATGGGACAGCCCGATTCATCTATAGCGTTGAGGTTTTTCGCTGAATTCCCGTGCCAATCGCTCAAAATCGCTTTTCAAGCGGAGCCATTACCCGAGGAACGCCCTGGCGCGGCAATGACAAGCTGCTGATTTGCTGCGGGGTCAACAGTGCGCAGGTTCGCTACTTGGCCAGCGAGCCGGTCCGCCGCTCGTGGGATTTCTCGTTTAAGCCGACGCTCACGGCCGAAGAGCTGTTCGATTGGCTTGCCTCCCGCGATTAGTTGGACTCCGACGAATGGTCGACTGCGCCTTGGCAGTCGCCGGACGGCCGACGGGCGGGCTCTTGCAATCGAATTTGAACGACGTGAACGCAACGCAGGCCGAACCGCAGCAGCGCCTTCAACGCCTTTCGTAGCCGGACGGCGGCCGGAGCCGACCAGCCAGGTGTCGATTCAATGGTCAGTTGGAATCGCTCAGGACCGCCGGTCATTTGAAGTCATCCCAGCCATCCGGTTGACCAACTCCGTCTGAGCCAGTCGCGTTGGTTGTCCGACCTGACTGACCACCACCACCGCGACCCCCCTTTAGGGGGCGCGTGTGGAGTTGGTCGTCGGCCAACGCGACTCCACCAACTTGGTCACCAACTGCAGTCGAGTTGGTCACGTCGAGTTGGTCGCCACGGGCGAATATGCTGCGGCGGAAAATTCGGTGTCGGGGTGTTGGTGGTTGTCCTCTTTGCCGGCCTCGAGCAGTCTCGCTTTCACGAGCCGTGCGATCGCCCGGTTCGCCCGCCCCTCACTGAAGGTCTTCTGGGCAATCTCTCCCCGGGTCATCCATGTCTCGCACACCGCGAGCACAGCGTCGTCGGCTTCCCGGTCCTTGGCTGACTGGTTGTCGTCGCCCCGCGTCGGCTGGCGCTTCAATTTCGATGTGTCGACCGTGCTGTCCGGAACCCATACCGGGAATTGCCAGACCAAAGCGATCGGCTCAATCGGCTTGAACGAGCGGACGGCAGCCTCTAACACGAACGTGTCCGCGCTCTCATGTTCGCGCAGAGCGATGTGCGTGTCGGCGGCTCGTGATTGGGCTCCGCCCCCCGCCGATGTCCGTTACACGTTTTTCGCTCTGGTCACCCTTCGTTGAGTGGTGGACATTGAAAACGCTCGCCTCGAGCATCTCGGCCCACCGATCCTCTTCGTTGTAAAACGCGGCCTCAGCGGCGTTATCGTTCTCGCTGGTGCCGACCGGTAGTGCCCTGTACTTTGCATCGAGGATGACGCACGAAAAAAAACGGGCCGGCACGCGGTTCAGCCTGGCCCGATCGCGTAGACGTCCATCCCCCTTCCGCGGAACGGCCAGACTGTGAGGAAGTCGACGAAGTCATCGAGCCGCAGCCCCATTGTCTTTCCAACCTTTTGCAGCCGGTCCGCAATAGTCGCCTTATGCAGCTCATTGTCGATGAGAAGCACTCGGCCGGCCCGTGTCGGAAATCCGAACCAGTCACGACCGGTGATGATTGAGAGCGCCAGACCATACGAGAGCCAGCTTTTCCCGACCTTAGTCGGCGCAATCAGGTTCGCCACTTCTCCACGGCGAACCAAACCGTCGACGAGCGGCTCGGCGAGATTGGGGTATGCCTCAATCAGCGATCGCAGCGTGAAAGAGTCCCGGTCGGGTAAGTGTAGGTCGGCGAAATCCGCCTGCCCAATCAGGGAGCTAAGGTCGCGAGACTCATCATCTGCCGTATCGGCAAGTAATAAAGCCCGCTCTTTCAGTAACCGGCGCCGGGATTTTTCTTTGACGATGCCGGCGTAGTACGACAACAAAATCACGTCCGGTTCACGGACGGCAATCTCATCGAAGATCACCTGGCCGCCGACTGCTGAATACAACTCAGCGTGCTCTTCCGTCTCCAGAAAATGCCGAACGGTCGAGAGCGACAGCGGGGCATTCGCCAGTTTGATGGCCTCTACAACGCCAAAGAGTGCCAGTGCCTTAGGGCTATAGAAGTCCGTCCGGTCGATTCCCGCGGTCGCCCAGCAGCCCGGCTTAAAAATCTCGCAGGCGATGACCGACAGTTCGGCCTGCGGATCCACCGGGGAAGCCTCAGCGCGACCCTCTCGAATCGCGAGAGTGTACTGTGGACCCCGTTTGGCGCGGCGAGGGCATCGATCACGAGCGCCGCCCCCGCTGCCGCCGCGGCCCGATGGCCATTCCTGCCACCGACCGGACGTCGATCACCTTCAAAATCTTCCGTGGCACGATCCACGCTCGGCCTCCCTGCAACTCCCATCGCCGAACCGCCCGGGCAATCACCTTATGCATTGGCCGACAGGGGCACACCGCAGTTAGGGGAAAAACTCCGTGACCGCGAGCTGCCGCTTCCGACGTCGCGGGCGCGAGTCGGCTTGGCAGACGACCGCGCTTGCAGGAATCGCTCGAATTCTTCCGGCGCAATGCGCCACCGCGGGCGGCCGCCGCGATTTTCAGCGACGTTGACCGGCGCAGCTCGCCCCCGTTGTTGTTGATCCACGCGAGCACCTTCGCCGGCTTGACGCCGAGCAGCTTGGCGACTTGCGGTGGACTCAAGTAAGTGGCCGTGCGGTCGATCATCGACCGTAATTCAACACGGTCGGTCCACGACCGGGAATGCCGCAGGGCATCACAAAGGGCCCAAATTCGTCGAATGTTATGGGGCGCCAAATTCCCAAGGGGCGACGAATTCAGGGCGCCGCCGACGTGCGGGCCGCTTTTCGCGCGCGGTGAAGGGCCATTCGCGCCGATTTGACCGTGGCCTTATTGATCACGATCTTCTTATCGGGATGTCTGGCCCTGAATTCTTCCATCGCCTCGCGGATGGTGATCGTCGTCTTGCCCTCGCGGTGCGCCCCCAATCGATCCGCCACATATTTATGGCAGTCAGTCCAATCGGATGGTCGGCCTCGCCGGCCATGCTTCATCAAGTTCGCGACGAATCGCTTAGCCCACTCCGGGCTGTACGCGAAATGCTGCCCTTTGCCGGGAAGTCGCATGTAATCAGTTTCCTTCCGCGCGTTCTTCCGGGCATCGCGCAATTGGACGTGCAAGTGCTGACAGGCTTGGAAGCTCGGTTTGGGAAGTTTTGCGACGATGTCCTGATGGGTCAGCCATCCTTTGGGCAGCTTCACCTCCGCGTTTCCAGCCACAAGCGAACGTTGTCGTCGGTCACACGCCACTGATAGCCGCGGATCCCAGGACTGGGCACCTTGGCCGCTTTGAGGACTGGGTCATCGTTCATCGCGGCTGAGCTGAGAATGTGCCACGACACGCCGAAGTGTTCTGCCGCTTCGAGCAGGCCACGCCCAGGTGGGGATGAAGCCCGCGTTTGGGCGAGAGCCTCCATCTCTTTCCGCCTCCACCGCTTTTGCCTTCCACTCCCTGAGGAGCGAAGCTCGCCTCGCTTTTTCATCCGTCCCAGGAGTTGCCTATTGGCTCCAGAAATACGCTCTGCCTCCGATGTCGTGCAAAAGGTTGAATCCGGTGCGGGCAGAATGGGCTGGTCTTCGTCGACGTCGTCTCTATTGGCTGATCGGGCTGTCTTCAATTCGGAGTCGTGCTGCTTTTTCGTCCGAATCACTGCGCTCTCCAGAAACGCGATGACGTGGCGGCCGGTGATCGTCGATCGCATTCGGATTCGACGAAGCTTGTGCTTCTTGCACAGGTTGTTGAAGTGCGCGTTCGGCCATTGCCCAAGCAACGCGAAAGCCGCAGCCGATTGAATCAGCACCCACTTTCCCTTTCCATCGCGAAAACGCTCCGCGGTCTCCCCCGGTCTGGCTGCACTCACACGCCTTACATCGCTCGCCAGCAGGAAGCGCATTTTCGTTCTAGTGCGACCAAGCGAGTCGGGTTCCAAGACTTCGCGATTGATCACGCGGAGCGATCCTTGTCCGAACCAGCCGCCCCGCTGTCGCGCTTTGAGTGTTTCGATCGTGATTGCGAGCTTCCAAGCTACGAAGGCGAAACTCCACAATTGGTCTTTCGAGCCAGGAATCGGGAGACGAATTATGCGATGCCGAACGCCGTTACTGTCGACGACAAAAGCTGGCCGACCGTTTTTCTTCACGACTCGCGGCGTGGCGTTCTTGCTTGCTTCAGTTGTGGCCATCCGTCTCGCCTTTCATGTTTCCACCCACAGCCACGCTCGAACCGTTTCGTCACCGCCCTCAGCCGCGCGTCGCTGATCGCTTCGCGGTACTTCGCCCCCATGCTCGGATCGACGTGGCCCATGATCGCGTCGACGGCCACTTGATCCTTCGACTCGCCCGCGATCGTCTCGAAATTGTGCCTCAGCGCGTAAAAGTTCCGGCGTGAGTTGATGCCGAGCGATTTCAGCAGCTTCCCAAATTCCAGCGAAAGCGAATTGACGGAGACGACCGCTCCGGTCTCCGTTCTACGCTTCGCCTGAACGCGCACCCATCGGCGCCCCCTGCTCTTCAGAAACACCAGCCCAGCGTCCGCCGGATCCTTCGGCTCGGGTCGCGCGGCGATCGCCTTGCCGGAGTGCCTCGACAGTTTCGGGCCAAAGCGGGATGCGACGTTGGATCGCGGTCTTCGGACGCGGGAAATCGATCCACCCGCCGGCCAGGTCGAGAGCGTTCTCGGGGAGCGTGGCGACGTCGGTGTTGCCGAAACCGCAGTTGAGCCCCAGCAACGTCATTGCCTTGAGCACCGGATCAGGCGTCAGCTCGATCGGTTTATGCTGCCCGTCGATTTTGACGGGCTTGCCCTCGAGCCCCGCAAGAATCCGCGTAAGTTCCTCGACGTCGAACATCCGCCGTCCGCCGGCATGGCGAGCCTTCCGCAAAGTCTTCGCGGACGGTCGGTCAAACGACTGGCCGAAATGCACTGGCTTCTCGATCAGCCGCTGATCGAAAGCGTACTTGAGCACGCCGCGGAAGCGGTTCACTTCGTTCTCGAGCGCGACGACGGCCCGCGTCTCGGCGAGCTTGAGCTGCGGAGCCTCTCGGAAATCGTCCGGCCGCAAATCATCAACGCGACTGGTCGCGCCCGAGATGGTCGATCAGCAGCTCGCACGTGCGGTAAGTAATCCTGAAACGACCGAGGCCGACAGCTCGCCGGTGTCGAGCTTCGTTTTCTTGCTCGTCAGGAACGCGTTGCAGAGCAGCCGAACCGTGCAGCCGTCGCCCGTGTCGATCGGCGGCGGCGTGCGGCCGTCTTTGTGTACGGCCACTCGCTGTTGAATCGCTCAAGCGCGCTCGGGAGTCGTCGAGCTTGCCGAAGTAGTATAGCTTGCCGCGGATCTTCTTGCACCAACGGCCGGTCGGATGCGCGGTGAGCGGGAAGCCAGCGTAGGGCTTGGTCGATGCTGAGGCCGGACCCTTGCGGCGTGGGAGCCTGGCCGGCTCCGCAACCATCGGAGCGTCCGGAAACTTGTGGGCGTCGGGCGTGATTTCCGGGGAGATACCCGACGTCGCGGACGGCGGAGTCAGGAAAAGGTTTGCGACTGACGCTTTGCTAGACTTGGCCATCGTATCACCCGCGTCAAAAGCTCGGTGATGCCAGACGCCCGGCGGTTACCGCCGCGCGGGTGTCCTTTAGATGGCGTCAGGTTAGCGGTTGTCCCAGCGGTTGTCAAAAAGAATCAGTGAGGGTCGGCCGAAAACCCGGAATCGCCTGCAAAATAAGGTATCGGAGAGATGGCTGAGTGGCCGAAAGCGCCGGATTGCTAATCCGGTATGTCGGGAAACCGGCATCTCGGGTTCGAATCCCGATCTCTCCGCTTGCAAAGAGCCAAGGTTCGCAAGTTGCACGCCGCAAGCGACTTGCGAGCCTTGCCGTTTCGAACGCTCTGCGTTTGTCCCGGTTTTGTCCCGGTTCACGTTCGCCGGCAGTACGGCGGCGGCCAGCATGATACCGACCACCAACAATCCGCGGACGGCGACCTTGGTGAGGAGTGTTTTAGCATTCATTTTCAATTTCCTTTCTCGTTCTTGATTCTCATTAGGCGACTTCCCCGCCTTTTGCCGGCGGCTCGAGACTGAAAGGAACCTTGGCCATCATCGCCTTAGAGTCACTCTCAGAGATCGAATAATAGACAGCGGCCATGGACCGATCGGACCGGTGTCCCATCCAGACGTCGACCGCCCGCTGCGGCACGAGCGCGTTGACGCAGAAGGTCTCAAAGAATCGGCGCAGGGCGTGAACCGTGTATCCGGCTTCTCGCCCGACCGGCATGCCGAGTCCGCCGGCAATTCTCTTGAAAGTATCGTTGGCGTGCTTCGGATTGATCCGGTGGCCACCTTCCGCATACTTCGGGCTGGGGGGAGCCGAAAAGTACAGCGGCCCTTTTCGACGTCCCCCGAGCCGTAACAGAATCCAGCAGCACCGGATGAATCGGGACCTTGCGGGACGTCTTAGTCTTGGTCTCCGCCCCTGGCCGTGAGACGATGTGAATCCACCCGGACGTGAGATTCGCATCCTCTTCCCGCAGATTTTGGAGCTCCCCGACACGCATCCCCGTGAAGGCCAAGCAGCCAAACACAACGCGCTGCGGGGGTGTCGCCCCGGCAAGAATCTGTTGGACCTCCACCTGGGTTGGAGCCGGTTTTGGTTCACTGATCGGTTTTGAAACCCGATAGTTCCGCAAAGGGTTCTGGGCAATCAGACCTCGAGTCTCGGACCAGCGGAGTAATTGTTTGATGACCATCGTCTCGTGATGAACCGTTTTCGGATGATGGCTCATTCTTCGCTCCCCGCGATAGGCGTCCATGATCACAGCGTTGACATGGGCAAGGCGATGGACGCCGCGGCGATGACAGAACTCTTCCAGTGCGTCGAGCTCACCCTGGTAGCGAACGATGGTCTTCGACGCGCGGCCTTCGGCCCTTAGGTGATCGATGTATTGCTGTTTGGCAGAGGTGATCATTGTGGCTGGGGCAGGCGGCTGATATGTCCCGCTACTGAGTTTGCTATCGAGCACCAGTGCCCTGTGGACGGCGATTTTCTTATTTGTCGTCTTGAGGGACTGCCGCTGATGACGCCCGTTTTCAAAAAAGTCGGCGGTCCAAATTTTGCGCTTGCCTCGACTGTAGATCGTCACGTGTTCCCCGACAGGGATTCGGTCCGGTTTGGACATTCTTCTTCACTCCACGAGTTGCTGTTAAAGAGCAGATCGATCGCCCGGTCGCGCCAGATGAGGCAGTGCTTTCCTCGCTTCCGAAAAGCACCGTCCAATCGACCCTCGGCAATCCAGAAATAAATCGTCTTAGTGCTCAGTCCCGTCAGCTCCGCCAGCTGTGCGGGGCAAAGGATGGGCGGAAATTTCGCAGCAAGATCGCCGTCGAAAACTCGGGCAATCTCGTTGCGTGTAAGGTTGGGCTTCGGTCGAGGCATGTTGGCGTCGAAATGAAAATCTCGGTCGTCAATAGCCTGCCGCGGACAGACAGCAGGTCGACCGTCGATGCCAACCGTAGAAGAATCGGCAGATCCCCGAAGGGGCGTACTTCCGCTGAAGTGCGCCGCGTGCCATTAGTCCTTGACTCGACTCTGCTTACGAAGGCGCCCGAAGAGGCACTTCGCCCATAGGCGGAACCGGCTGTATGCCTCACAACAGCGGATTGGACTTGATGCCTCCATGGTTCGATCAGCCGACGCGATTGCCTGACGGCGTGGCGATCACGGGCAACGCCGGAGCCCGCGTTGCATCTCGTGGCACACCGTTTCAAGTCCCGACGTACTGCTCCTCGACCGGCGGTTCAGTCGCCTGCTGCAGACCGTCGGCACCCTCGACGAGTGCGTAGCAAAGAATCCTCGATCCGCCTCTCGCGCCAAGGTCGCAGAATTCGCTCGTCGTCGGGGAGCGCCCAGCACCACGTGGCGTCGGCCCCCGCCCCGCGCTTTCGGGATCGCACTTGGAGTAGACTTTTTGCCCGACGAAGGGTCCGTTCTGAGACGCCAGCCGCGCGAGCCGCGAGAATGACCTCGCGCAAGAACTGGGCCGTCCGCCAGGGTGGAATAGAGCACCTGCGCAGCTTCGACGAGGGCGCTGCGACCCTGCTCCTGGAGACCGCCCAGAACCGCGTCAGCGGTCAAATGACTTTCGCCGAGCCACTCCACCACCCGGCCACCGGTCGGCCGACTCTTGATCTGATAGACCAACGAGGGAGCCGTCGCCAGATTGCTCTTGGTCAGGGCGAGCACATTCTGATTCGCGATTTCCGATTGCGGATCATCGCCGACAACCAAAACGGATCGGGCCAGAGCTGCAATGGCAATGCTTCCGGCGCCTCGGTGAAGGGCCGATCTGTGCTCTGTCTTTCTTAAGTGCCGAACAAGAATGACCGCGATTTCATTCCGCTCCGCCGCGGCGATCAACGGCCGAAGACCGGCCCTCACTGCCCGGTCGTCGTTGACGTTGAAGTTGACGAAGTCAGTCAGGGGGTCGACGACCAGTAACTTGGCGCCAATCTCCTTGATCGCGGTTTCGATCTCCGGCACGTCGTCCGGCAGCAGCAGAGGACGGATCGAACCGGCCACTTGATTGAGCACAAGAATCCGGGACGGATCGCCACCGCATGCTGTCAGATTTGGCAGGATCGTGCGGGCCGGATTGTCTTCAGCCTGCAAAAAAATCACTCCTGCCTTATCGCCGGCGTTTGCCCCGGCCGGCATCGGTCGACCAGTCGTCAGTCTCGCAGCGATGTCGTAGAGCAGCGTCGACTTGCCTGAGCCCCCATCGCCTTCCAGGACGGTCAGGGCCCCGAGTGGGACTCGATCCTGCCAGAGAAACGTCGTCGACGCTGGCGTTAAACCTCCAAGCCGTACAAACCGATTCTGCATGTTGGCACTCCTTGCCGATATCATCGAAGATTGCCAAGGTGGCCAAGGAATTTGGACGTCGGTTGGCAGTCTTGAACATTGCCCGTTCTTCACTGAACGGAGCGCGACAAAGGCAAGCTACCAGGTGCAGGAAAACGAATCAGGGCGCACTTCAGCGGAAGTGCGCCCCTGAGGTGGAACGATCCGACGACAGGGAAGGTCAGCGCAGGCCGGCCAACGAGCTAAGCTTTCCTGAGGTAAGCACTCGGTGCCGCCGGAGCAGCTTTTCGACATGATCGCTGGAAATGTCCAGAATATCGGCAAGCAGTCCAACAAGGTCTGTGGAGAATCGGGCAGAGCGGAAATTATCGACATAGCGGCCATGCAAGATGCGTTCCCACAAATCGAGTCGCAGAAGTTGCGCGTAGACCTGCCAGCTTCTTGCGTCATCGACGCCGTGCAGACGGCGATCAGCGAGGTGCTGCTCCATCGCCACGCGCCCCAGGTTGTCGCTCTCCAGAACTGGGAAGTGCCACGGCGTTGAAAGAGCCAGTGTTCCCGACGGCGGGTCGCCACCCTGCGGGGAGCGGAAGTCGGGCCACTGAGGTGCGCATGGCCGGGGAAGTTCCCAATTCTCGAACCCGTTTATCTGCCACTCTTGGCGGAACGCCTCGTAGGCTTTGACGAACTCCGCTGCTTGATCTGAGAGTGTCTTTTCTTTTGTTTCAGGCGGTTGCTCGAGAACCTGGACGATCGGCAACAGTGGGAGCCTAGGCCTCTCCGGGGATTTGATGTCAAGCCATTGCCCTCGTAGCGCATCCCGGCCAGCCAGAAAAGCTGGATTGCAGACAAGTCGCCCGGCGGCACTGACCAAGCGTTCGGCCATATCGGTCGAGCGTTGTAGGGCAACGCCAGCGTTTTCGATCTGCTCGTCGGTCCAGCCGAGTCTCTGCCGCCCGAGCTCCAAGAAGCTATCGTTCGCGACGTCCCGCAGCGGTTCAAGGCCGTCGTATTGGATGAAGCGCGCGCTCGATTCAATCCGTCGGGGGTCGACACGCACTCCCACGATGTGGCACGTACGGCAAACCTCCGTGAACGCTTGCTCGGCAGCACATTCGTCGGCGCCGGCTCCGAACGCAGTGCCGAACGCAACGGTTTCACCAGCAATCGGAACAAAGAACAACTCATCACTCTCGGCCAAACGATCTTTGACCCAGGCCGCGTGACGCGATAGGAATTCGTTCCAGAGCGGCGGCTGATTTGTTAAATCTTGCAACTCCATCTTCAGATCCTTCCACCGGCGCGACCCGCTAATCTTACACGAAGTCAAGTTTCAGCGCACTTGGTCTTCCCTGAAGGATCGTGGTGGCAAAACCTATCGGCTCGCGGGAGCCGAAGTGACTGCGTCCGGATGGAGGTCTTTAGCCGGCAGCTCTTCTTCGGATTCGGTCATGCCTAGACCTCGATTTTTCAGCCACTCGTGGGCCAGGAGGCGGCCGATCTGACCGGCCAGGCGGGCACGAGCTGCCTCCCGGTCGCCTGTGGTTGGCACCGGCGTTTCGTCGTTGGAATTCATGGCTTTGTTGCTCCCAAGAAGCGTCTCTAAATAAGACCTCGCACCGTGCGTAGCGCGGAGGGAGAATGATCTGGAGTAGAAAACAGGCTTGGCTCTAAGGTTGTGGGTGATAGACGACCACAATCCCCGGAGACCAAGCCATGGATGGCCATCTTCGTCTTTCGACGCGGGAACGCAAAACGTGTTTGAAGACCTTGCGGACAGCGCGGACGGCTCGGCGAGCACTGGTCCTGTTGTTGCTGGCCGAAGGACGTTCCTACCGCGAGATCCGCGCGGCCACCTTTGCCAGCCCGACTTTGATCCGCTCGGTGAAACGGGAGTTTGCGACAGGTCGGCTGGGAATGGCTTTGCGAACCGAAGAACAACCAGACACAGTTCCTTCGTGGCTGATTTTCGTCGTGCGGTGGCTGTTGAAGTCGACGCCGCAGGACTTCGGCTTCTTCCGGAGCCGCTGGTCGTGCGGTCTGTTGGCCTTGCTGTTGTGGGAACAGGAACGCATCCGCGTGAGCCCCGAAACGGTCCGCCGGGGGATGCACCGGCGGGAGTTTGTCTGGCGTCGTCCCCGGCCGGTCGTCGGGCCGCGCGATCCGGAGCATGCCCGGAAGCTGCAGCAAATCCAGCGATTCATCGGACAACTGCCGGCCAACGAGACCGTTGTGTTCCAGAACGAAGTGGATGTCCATTTGAACCCCAAGATCGGGTCGATGTGGATGCGTCGCGGCCAGCAAGCCGAGGTCGTCACGCCAGGCAACAACGAAAAACGGCATTTGGCTGGATCGCTTCACTGGCGGACAGGACGGCTGTTGTTGTCGGCTCCAGGAAAGCAACGCAACGCGGCGCTCTTCGTGGCCCACCTCGACGACCTGCGTCGGCAACTGCGGTCCTATCGGGTGATCCATGTGGTCTGCGACAACGCCAAATTCCACGATTGCCGCGCCATCCGCGATTACCTGCTTCAACACCCCGGTCGAATTGTCCTCCACTTTCTTCCGAAGTATGCGCCCGAGACGAATCCCATCGAGCGCGTCTGGTGGCACCTCCACGAGACGATCACCCGCAATCACCGCTGTCAGTCGATCGACGAACTCCTGCGAGAAGTCACCGATTGGGCCGCGGCTCAAAAAACATTTTTCCTGCAAACGGCCAGCTTCACAGACCTGTACTCCTTAGCCGCTCAGCGCTCCGCTTCGGTGGAGGTTTTATTTAGTCCCTGAGAATGGACCATCGATTCGAGAGAAGAACTGCACGCGGTCATTCCCGGTGCGGACATAGACGTATCGGCTAGGAACCGTCTCATTCAGCGCGGCGAGGACGGGCGTGTTGTCCGTAGGTGGTTCCGCGAAGATGAAGACGTCGGTCATCTGATCCGCCAAACGAGTCAGGCAGGGCAACAACCGCGCTCCCTGTGCCTTCCGTATGTTCCAGAACAAGAATCGAGCGCGCATGACTCAGACGGCAATGTTGCTTAAGCGGAATTTGATCTAAGTCGATAATAACAAGACCTTGCAGGGTTCGCCTTCAGACAGAACGACGCCCGCGCTCATCCCGCGTGAGCCCCGCGAGGGGCGACGGAGACAGAATGTCGGGGACGAATCTCTGTCGCGCCTCGCGGCGGGGTGGCATGCCCCACGGCTCGTCCTGGGCATGTCTTCTGGCAGTTCGCATGCTCACGCAAAGGCGGTGAGACCGCCCGGGAAGTCGCTGAACGATCAGCGTGCTGAGCCCCCGGAAGGGGCGTCAGAGAATAGCCCAGGGCTTTAGCCCTGGGAACGACGCCCGCGCTCATCCTTCGAGAGCCCCGCGAGGGGCGACAGAGTTCGGATCGTTCGGACGAATCTCTGTCGCCCCTCACGGGGCTTCTGCGTCTCTTGTGCAACGCGACCCAGGGCTAAAAAGCCCTGGGCTATTCTCTGGCGCCCTCTCCGAGGGCTTGAGAGCCGCTGGGTGGCACGCTTCTCAATCTCGGCGGCCGGTGCAGGATTCGGCCGAGTTATTGCTGCACGCGCACGTGGAAGCCGGCGGCGTTGAGGGCCTTCACGAGTTCGGCTCCGTCGAAGTTGCCGGTCACCGTTACCGTTTCCGTGTGGGGTTTCGCGGTGTCGGCCGTGACGCCGTCGACTTTCTTGATCGCGTCTTCGATGGCCGCGTTGCAAGAGCCGCAGCAGTTGTGAACGCCCGTGAGCGTCAGGCTGGTCACTTTGCCGGCGGCGACTCCGCTGTCTTCCTTGATCTTCAGCGTGCTGTTGCCGGTGTCGCCATGGAATCCCTTGGCCGCCAACGCATCGAGGGCCTTCTGGGCGGTGGCGTCGTTCGGAGCCTCAATGGTCACGGTGCCCTTCTTTTGATCGCACGCGGCTTTGGCTCCGTCGACTTTACGCACCGCCGACTTCGCCGCCGCGACACACTTCCCACAGCAGAGGTGAACTCCCTTCAACTCAATTTTCGTCTCGGCTCTCGCGCTTTGCACGGGAACGAGTAGGACGCTCAGACTGGCGAACACGATTGCTCGTAAGCCTCGCATATGGATTCTCCCTGTTGCGAAAATGAATGAAGGGCTGAAAAACTCGCGTCTCGGCGAATTGTCTCCGTTGACGGGCCAAAATGCCAGGAGCGTTTGCGCGGTGTGGCACGTCCTGCTCAGGGCGTGGCCGGGGCCCGACATCTCGCATCAATTCGGAGAACACCCACCACGCCCTTTCTATCGTCAGGGCGTGCCACCCGACCCGCCCTCACCCCTTCCCTCTCCCATCGGAATGGGAGAGGGCGAAATACGCGCGGCTCCGCTCGGCGGGGCAGTTGATCTTCAAAACCCCTTGCCACGGCTGATCTTGCTGATTTTTGCCGTTGGCGGGTACCATTCAGAAATCGCGCGCCGCGAGTCTGCTCGTCCTTATATAAGGGCTTGGCTGCGGGCGGCCTCCGTCGGGCGCACACTGGATCTGCGTCCTGGGCTGCGAAAGCTCGGGCCCATAGGACGCTCCGCTGACTTCGTGCGCGGTTCTGGAGAGGTTTGGCATGCTGGCAGGTCAGAGCCTGGGTCCTCGGCCGGGATGGCTGGGACGCATTTTTGGCGTGTCGACCTGCGCTGCGCTGGCCTTGCTCGTCGTCGCTCCGAGTGCCCGTTCGCAGGAGCAGCCGGAGACGCGGGCTGGTTCCCAGAATCAGCCACGGTCTGACAATCCGGCGCAGTCTGACAAGCCGAATGCGGGCGACACCGCGCCGCAGTCCGAATCGAAAACCGGCCCGGCACAAAACGGGCCGGCGCAATCCGTCCCCGAGGAGTATCGCTTCGCGGCCGGGCTTTATCGGCAGCAGCGTTGGGACCTGGCGGCGGATGCGTTTCGGAAGTTCATTAAGAATCACCCCGATCACGAACGCGTCCCTTACGCGCGGCTCTACTTGGGTCTGACGCTGGTCAACGCCGACAAGTATGCCGAGGCTCGCGACGTTCTGCGGGCCTATGTTCGCGACTATCCGCAGAGCAAAAGTCTGCCCGACGCGCTCTACCGGGCCGGCGAGTGCAGTTACTTGCTCGACGATTTGAAATCGGCCGAGCGCGAGCTGGGCCGCTTCGTGAAGGATTATCCGCGGCACGAGCTGGTCGAGTGGGCCCTGCCCTACCTGGGCGACAGCAAGCTGCGCTTGAAAGAGCCGGCGGCCGCTCGCGACGCGTTCAAAACGGCGCTCGAGCAGTTTCCCCGCAGCCGACTGGCCGACGATTCCAAGTTCGGCCTGGCGCGGGCCTACGAGGAGCTACATCAGGATCGTGCGGCCGCCGAGATGTACGAGCAGCTGGCCGAAGACAAGAACGGTCCGCGGGCTCCGCAAGCGCTGATGAACCTGGCGACGATTCGCTTCCGCGGCGGGCAATACGAATTGGCGTCGCAAACATTCCTGCGGGTGCCGGCGGAATTTCCCAAGTCGTCGCTGGTCGGCGCGGCCCATCTGAACGCGGGCTTCGCTCTGTACGAATTGGCTCGCTATCCGCGGGCGATGGAGGAATTCGACCGCGCAGGCGCGGACAAGCGGCAGACCGTCGCCGCCGGGTATTGGAAGGGGCTGAGCGAAAAGGCGCTGGGCGATTACCCGCAGGCGCTCGGCCGGCTCAAGGCGACCTACGACGCCGATCCCAAGGGGCCGCTCGCCGAAGGAGCCCATTATTATTGGGCCGAATGCGAGCTGCGGACCGGCCACTTCGACAAAGCCAAGCAGCTCTTTTTGGAAGGGGTGGAAAAATTTCCCAAGGGGGACCTGGCCGACGACGGGCTGCACTTTGCCGGCGAAGCGGCCATGCTTGCCGGTGCGATCGATGAAGCCAAGAAGATCGTCGCCCGCTTCGAGAAGGAACATCCCCAGAGTCCGCTCCGCTTACATGAGCAGATTCTGCGGGCCCGCGTGCTGAATGCCGAGGCGAGTGCGCTCCTCAAAGAGGCCAATCGTCCCGATCGTCCGCTCAACGTCGCCAAGGCAGAGCAGGAACGCCGCGATGCCATCGCGCTGCTCGAAAAAGTGATGGCCGAAAGCCATCTGCCACGTACGGTGGCCCTCGCGCGGTTCCATCTCGGTCGCACGCTGGAGGACGCCGGCGACTTTTCGAAAGCCGTCGACGTGCTGGCGCCGCTGGCCAGTCAGGCCGATCAGCCGAAGGCCTCGTCCGAAGCGGTCGACGCGCTCGCGCTCTCCGGGCATGCGCTGGTGGCGGTCGGCAAGTTCGAGCCGGCTTTGGCGCCGCTGTCGAAGTATCTCACGCTGCGTCCCAAGGGTTCACTGGCCGAACGCGCACTGGCCGACCGGGCCGTCGCCCACACGCGCCTGGGCAAACTCGACGAGGCGAACGCCGACGTCACCCAGCTCGTCGGCACTTTTCCGCACAATCCGGCGACGGCCGAAACTCTCCGCCGCCTCGCCGAGCTGTCGTACGATGCGCGCAATTCAAAACATCTCGCGACCGTTTCGCCAAGCTGGCCGACCTGGGCGAAGCGAAGTCCGAGATGCGGCGCATGGGTTTGTCGGGTGTCGCCTGGTCGCAGTACGAGTTGAACGCCTTCGACCAGTCGGCGGCCGCGTTCGGCGACGTCTTCGAGAAATTCTCGCCCGAGATTCTGCAAGTGGCCGAGGCGGGCTTCATGCGCGGGCGAGCCCTGCAAAAGGCGGGCAAGCTGGCCGACGCGGCGCACGCCTATACGCAAGCGTTCGAGAAGCTCGCGCCGGCCGGCGCGGCACGGCCTGGAGAAGAATCGCACGGGCCGACGCAGTACGGCTTCTTCGCCGGCATGCAGGCGGCCAACTTGCTCGCGCAGCTCAAGCGTTACGAAGACGCCGACGCCGCGTACCAGCGGGTCGCCGAGCACTATCCCAAGGCCGACAAGCTGGCCGACGTGCTGTTCGATTGGGCCAACGTGCTGTACGTCGCCAAGAAGGACGCGGCGCAGAAGCAGCGAATCCGCGACCTGCTCTCCCGCATCGAACACGATTTTCCGGCGAGTGCCGCGCAGCCCAAGGCTCGGCTCTTCCTCGCCGAGCTCGACGCGCAGGGCGGGCAGGCGGCCTCCGCGGACAAGATGCTCCGCGGGCTCGTCTCCGACAATGCGGCCGACGCCAAGACGCGCGAAGACGCGCTGGCCCGGCTCGTCACGCTGGCTTCCGAGAAGCAACAGTGGAAAACCGTCCGCGAGCTGTCGCAGAAGTATCTCACCGAATTCCCCAAGGGGCTCGACGTCCGCGTCGTGCGGCTGCAGGGGGCATCGGCCGATCTGCGTTTGCATGATGCGCCGGCGGCCGAGAAGACGCTCACTGATTTGTTACGCGAACTCAAGGCAGACGGCGGCCAAGCCGCGCCCTGGTGGCCCAACGTTTGGATCCTGCTGGCCGAGTCGCAGTATCAGCAGCGCAAATACGACGAGGTTGAAGCCACCGTCCAGGATCTGCACACCCGCATGCCCGATTCGCCCCTTATGCCGCAGGCGGACGAAGTTCTGGGCCGCAGCTTCAAGAATCGTACGCAATGGGACAAGGCGACGGCCGCGTTTCAGAAGGCCATCGACGGCTCGCATGGCGAGCAGAACGACACGGCCGCCAAGAGCCAGCTGATGATCGCCGAGATCCGCTTCCTGCAAAAGGACTTCCGGCACGCCAAGGAAGAGTATTTAAAAGTCAGCACGCTGTACGATCGGCTGCCCGAATGGGCGGCGCCGGCGCTGTTTCAGGTCGGTCAGTGCGAGGAAGAGTTGCAGCAGACGCGCGACGCGGAAAAGACCTATACTCAGCTCATCGCCAGCTTTCCCCGCAGCGATTTCGCGAAGGACGCCCGAAAGCGGTTGGACGGGCTTCACAAACGGCCGGCAGGTTAAGGATCGCCCATGGCCAATTTCACTCGCTTTCGCCGCACAACCCCCGCGGGGCGGATTGCCGGCGGTTCATCGCAACCGCCTCGTCGCCGCCGCGGAAGCTGGCAAGTGATGGCACTCGTCATGCGGCTGGCCGTGGTCGTGTTCGCGGTCGTCGTCTGCCTGACGAAGTGGGGACCCGCGCAGGAACGCTCGCCGAAATCCGGCCCGGCGACTCCCGCTCCCGCCGTCGCCCCGCCAACGTCTCCGGCAGCAGCCTCGGCCAAGGCCCCGCCGACAACTCCTGCTCCGACTTTGCCCGCTCCGCCTGAAGCCAACGTGCCTGTCCGCACGGCCACTGAGTCTGCCTCTGCCCCCGCTCCGTTCGACGCGCCCGCGAAAGGTGAAACGCCGGCCGTCGGCGCGACCGCGAAACCGGCCAAGGCCCATCGCAGCATCCCCACGCGACCGCTCGAAATCATCGAAGCGCTCGGCGTGCCGTTCATCCTCGCCTTCGGCATCTGCTCGGTGATCACGGTCTGGTTCTCGATCGAGCGGCTGGTCGTGCTGCGGCGCGGCCGCGTGATTCCCCGGCCGTTCGTCGAACGCTTCCTGCAAAACCTCGAGCAGGGCAATCTCGATCAGGAAGAGGCGCTGCGGCTGTGCGACGAAAACGGCAGCCCCATCGCCCAGATCTTCGCCCACGGCGTCCGCAAATGGGGCAAGTCGAGCGTCGAAGTCGAGCAAGCGATCATCGACGGCGGCGAACGCCAAGTGAGCCAACTGCGGGCCCACCTCCGCGTGCTCAACGCCGTCTCGACCATCACGCCCTTGATCGGCCTACTCGGCACCGTGATCGGCATGATCCAGTGCTTCAACGACATTGCCGCGTCGCAGGGGATGGGCAAGGCCGACCAGCTGGCCGGCGGCATCGGCATCGCGCTCTTGGCAACGGCGGCCGGACTGGCCGTCGCGATCCCGTCGCTGACGATGTACCAGTTCCTCTCAGGCCGCCTCGACTCGCTCACGGTCGATCTCGACCTGCTCTCGCAGAACGTCGTCCATCTCGTCTCGGCCGAGGCACTCTCAGACGGTGGCCACCTAGCCGCCCGCGCCAAACCCCGCCGCCCGGCCGCAGCCGCCGCCGAATCGAAGGAACGCAAGGCGGTTTGATCGCCGCGGGAGGGCGAAGCTCCCGCTGAGCTACGGGCGAAAGAGAAGTAGGTTATAAAAGGGGACAGGTTATAAAAGGGGACAGGCGCATATATTGACCGGCCTGGAGTCCATCCTGCGCTCCCGTGGCGGGTCTCGGCTCCATCAATCCGCCGATGAACGTTACAATTCTCCCGTTGAAGCCGGATTCTAGCGCCACTTTGCAACGCAATATATGCGCCTGTCCCCTTTTCCGTTCCCCCTTTTCCGTTCCCCGAGACCAAGAGTATGAATAACCACCTTGAATGCGCCGTTGTTGGCTCTTGCCCTATTTGCAGCCAAGGCCGGCAATTGATTGTTAGGGCGAAATCGAGTGGTGAACTTTTTGTGTATTGCGAAGAATGCGAGTCCAGATGGGCTTCGCCTATGGCAGCATCGAATCCCGACGAAGTGCTTTTACCTTGGAGTGTCGTTCCCAGCAACCCTGTTTCCTTGGATGATTTACGTCAACATACTTGGTATTCATACGTCACCAATCAGCCAACATGATGCAGGAGACGGAAAAGGGGACAGGCGCTGGGACAGGCGCATATATTGACCGGCCTGGAGTCCATCCTGCGCTCCCGTGGCGGGTCTCGGCTCCATCAATCCGCCGATGAACGCTACAATTCTCCCGTTGAAGCTGGATTCTACGCGCCACTTTGCAACGCAATATATGCGCCTGTCCCCTTTTCCGTTCCCTTTTTCGTTCCCCCGCCGAATCGAAGGAACGCAAGGCGGTTTGATTGCCGCGGGAGAGCGCAGCTTCCGCTGAGCCTTGTTTGTCGTTCGCCGCATCTGTGGCTCGGCGGGAGCCTCGCCCTTACCTCCGCAAATGCCCAAAAGTCGCGTTCTCACGAGCCGGCGAACCTGCAAGAATTCGCCGGAATTGCTGCTGACGCTATCGGGGAGAGCCGGCTGCGATGCAGGTTGATGTGCTGATTTTTGGCGGCGGGGCTGCGGGGCTGTGGTTGCTCGACGAGCTCGCCCGCCGCGGCGACCGGGTCTTGCTGTTAGAAGCCGCGCGGCTGGGGGCGGGGCAGACGATCGCCTCGCAGGGCATCATTCACGGCGGGCTCAAATACACATTGCAAGGCGCGCTGACGCCGTCGGCCGTGCAGATTCGCGAGATGCCCGGGCTCTGGCGGGACTGTTTGGCCGGCCGCCGGCAGCCCGATCTGCGCGGCGTGCGGCTGCGGGCCGCCTCTTGTCATTTGTGGCGGACCGATTCGCTCGGCTCGCGGCTGGGGATGATCGGGGCCCGCGTCGGGCTGCGGGTCGCCCCGCAA
Source organism: uncultured Planctomycetaceae bacterium (assembly GCA_963800135.1). GTDB lineage: Bacteria > Planctomycetota > Planctomycetia > Planctomycetales > Planctomycetaceae > DASPSM01. The sequence goes on from CAWCZR010000012.1 coordinate 23,408, forward strand.
GTGGTCTCCGCTGACGAACGGCCGAACGCCCTGGCCGGCTGCCCAGGGACCGTCGCGCGGCTCGACGAACCCGTGCTGGCGCCGGAGTCGGTCTTGGCGGCGCTCGTCGCGGGCCACGCGGCGCGCGTGCTTCACATTGATCCGTCTCAGCTCGAGATCGATCGCGCGGCTGGCACGATCCGCCGCGTGCAACTCACCGACCCCGCGACGGGTCGGCGGCTGCAGATCGAGCCGCGGCACGTCGTGCTGACGGCCGGGCGCGGCAATGCCGAGCTGCGAACCCGCGCGGGTTTGCCGGCCACCGTCATGCAGACGCGGCCCTTGCACATGGTGCTCGTGCGGGGAGAGCTGCCCCACTTGAACGGACACTGCGTGGACGGCCGGACGACGCGGGTCACGATCACGTCCGACACAGAGAGATCCGACACGGGCGCGACGGGCCGAACAGTCTGGCAGGTCGGGGGACAAATTGCCGAGATCGGCGTCGCGCTCGATGAGCGTTCGCTCTTGGCGCGGGCCGCGGACGAGCTGGCGGCCGTGATCCCCGGACTCGATTTGAAGCGCGTCGAATGGGCCACCTATCGCGTCGATCGGGCCGAACAGGCAACTCCCGGCGGCAAGCGGCCGGAAACCGCTGGCATCCTCCACGAGGGAAATCTCATCACCGCCTGGCCCACCAAGCTGGCTCTCGTGCCCTGCCTCGTCGAGCGCATCTTGGAATTGCTGCCTGCCGCGACGGCGGGATCGGCGGCCACGGGCTCAGCGGACGACGCGGACGTCGGCGACGAGTGGCCTCGCGCGGCGATTGCCGAGCTGCCCTGGGAAGTCTCTCGTACGTGGTATGCGACCCGCGATTTGGCGCAGGCAGCTCGCCACGCCGCGTGAGGGAGACGCGCCGATGTCAGTCACGCTCCGTCCGCTCGGCCGCACCGGGTTTGCGGTCTCGCCGATCGGCTTCGGCGCGTTCAAGATCGGCCGCAATCAGAAGACGAAATACTCTGCCGCGTACGACCTGCCGAGCGACGACCAGGTAAGCGCGCTCTTGGACGGCCTGCTCGAGTTGGGGATCAACTACATCGACACCGCTCCCGCCTACGGCACGAGCGAGGAACGGATCGGCCGGGCGATGTCGGGACGCCGGTCGGAATTCGTGCTGGCCACCAAGGTCGGCGAGACGTTTGAGGCGGGCGCGTCGAGCTACGATTTTTCCGGCCCGGCCGTGCGGCACAGCGTCGAGCGCAGCCTGAAGCGACTACAGACCGACGTCATCGACGTCTTATTACTGCACTCCGATGGCCGCGACGGCTGGATTCAGACCGAAACCGATGCCGTTGCCACGCTCGTGGATCTCAAGCGACAAGGGCTCGCGCGAGCGATCGGCCTCTCGGGAAAGACGGTCGAAGGCGCGCGGCAAGCGCTCGATTGGGCCGACGTACTGATGGTCGAGTACCACCTCCGCGACCGCTCGCACGAACCGCTGATCGTCGAAGCCGCGGCGCGGGGTGTCGGAGTCGTCGTCAAGAAGGGCCTCGCCTCAGGCGAGTTGCCAGCCGACGAAGCGATTCGCTTTGTGCTCGCCAGCCCGCACGTGGCCTCGCTGGTGATCGGCGGCCTGAACCTCGCGCACTTCCGAGATAACCTGGGCGCCGCATGAGGCAGACGCGACTGGGCCATCTCAATCAGGACTTGTAGGTCTCTCTGAGAAGGGGCAGGCTAAAAAGGGCGGCCAACCTGCAGATCGCCTCGCAGACAAGCAAAAAAAGTGCGGCCGGCAGAGACCAAGGGATCTGTGTGAATGCCAGAATCCATAGCGCGCAGCCAAAAATCCACGCATAAGCGTAAACAGGTCTTTGGCGAAGCCTTGACGCGCGTAAGAAAAGATAGACAGGGACCGGTGCTACACAGGTCCAGGATGGAACCGACTTTCCGACGCGGCGCAGACGCGAGAAGTCCAGCCAGAAGCAGACCGTGTTGGCGATTAGCAGAAGCAACAAGGTGAGCAAAAACGCTCCGGCGACCTCGTTACCCGCTGTGAGGACCGCCATCCCGAGGAACACAATCAACAGGCACACACTGGGAAGCACGGCGAGGACCCAGGCGGGGCCGTTTGGGATGCTCTGGCCGATCAGGGGCGGAGGCGAGCTCGCTCGTGAAGCCGGCTGAAGCGGCGCCAATTCAATCGCGGCCGTGGGTGCCCCGGCCAGCTCGAACTCGTGGCCGCAATTGCCACACTTGGCAAGCTTTCCGACAGATTCATCGGGTGCCTGCAGCTTACTACGGCACTGGGGGCAAGAGACCAAGAGCATTGCCGCGACCTCGGCCAGAAAGCAAAACGGTCTTCTCACAGCTTGCGCAAGCACGGCGTAGAAGCAAGAAGTTAACACGGCCCGACAACGGTGCCGGTGAGGACGCCCCGGACCTTCATTTCCACGACTCCGTGCGCCGAGCCTTTCGCGCGAATCCGAGCGTGGTCTGAGGCGGATGCGACCAGGCCATCAAATCAGTCGGTGCAGCCGGGACTCAAGTGGACCGGCGACCGACGCCGACCAACCTCAAGATAACTGCGAAGGCAAGCAAGACGAGTGCGGCCGGGAAAGACCAGGAGATCCGAGTGAATGCCAGAATCCACAACGCGAAGCCAAGGATCCAGACATAAGCGTAATCAGGGCTCTGGCGAAGCAGTGACGCGCGTATGAAAAGGTAGACAGGTACCGGAGTTGCCCAGGTCCAGAATGGGAGCTGATGCCCGGCGCGGCGCAGCCGGAAGAAGTCCAGCGCAAAGAACACAAAATCGGCGATGACAAGAAGAAACAAGGGGAGCAACACTGCCCCGACGGCCTCGTCATCATTTCCAGAGACAGCCATTCCGAGAAAAAGGATCGGTATGCACGCGACGGGCAGGACGGCAAGGACCCAGGCGAAGCCGTTTGGCAGGCTCTGGCCGGTCAGTGGCGGAGGCGTGCTGGAAGCGAAGAGTTCCGTTTCGCCAGCTTCCTTCCAGTCCCGCAATCCTTCCGACCAGACTAACGTTCTGCGCGTCACGCGTCTCGCCGCGATGAGTGACGACATTTCGGAAGTTGGCACGGGCCCCAGACGGGCCCCGTCCGCCGCATAGTGCCACTGCTTTGCGCTCGCGAGCGGCGGGGGCGAACTTGCTCGTGAAGCCAGCTGAAGGGGCGCCAATTCAATCGCAGCAGCGGGCGCTCCGTCGATGACAAACTTGTGGCCGCAACTGCCACACTTGGCAGTTTTTCCCACATATTCTTCCGGCGCCCGCATCTTGCTGTCGCACTGCGGACAGGAAACGGTCAGCATCGGCGGTCCTCCCCACGAATCGGCAATTTCGCCACCAGCTTGCCGAATTCGAGCGGCGGAAGCAAGAAGTTGTTGCCGCCAGATTCCCAAAAAATTGCAACGGACGCGACCGCTCGGCGGGCCCCTATTTCAACGACTCGGTGCCCGCCGCGCCCGGGGCGATTTGGCACTTCTCGAGCCGGCGGCTCCAGTCTTCGTATTGCTGGGCGTCGCGCGTGAGGCGCGAGCTCTCGAAGCGCAGCCGCGTCATCCAGCGGTCGGCCTCGGCCGTGCGGCGATAGGCGAGTGCCAGGTCTTTCGCGGTGAAGCCGGCTGAAGCGATCGCGGAGCCGAAGTCGGTGTGGGCCGGAGCCTGCGGCGGGCCGACTTGTTGCAGCCACGGCTTGTCGGATCCGAGCCGCTCGATGGCAGCCATCCCCAGGTGGTAGTACGCGCGCAGGTTCGGATGCACGTAATCCAAGAACACGGAGCGGTCGAGAATTCCCGCCTTGGTGTGCGGTCGCAGGACGTCATCGGTGTTGAGGAACGGGATCTCGTGGCGGCCGGCCACTTCGGCGACCATTTGCCGCCACGGCGCGATCATCCGCACTGGGAGGCCGTCGGATTCGAGGGCCTGGGCGTAGTGGAGCGCGGCTTCGGTCCGATCCCCCTCGTGCATCAGGCACTCGGCCAGTTGAAAATCGAACTCGGCGAAACCGGGATAACGCAAGACGGCATCGCGATATTGGGCGACCGCTTCGTGCCAGCGGCCGGCTTCCTGGCGTGAACGGCCTTCCTGGGCCAGCGACTCGATCTGCGCGCGCTGAAACACAGTCGGCGGAGGGCTCTGCCACGAACGATTCGGAGCATAATCGGCCTCGGTGCCGGCCGGCACGAACCACAGCTCGTCGATTTTCAGACGCTCGCACCAACTGGCGAGCTGGTCCAATTGCCCCCCGAAGCGCGCGAGCCGCTTTTCGCAGGCTTCGGGAGACGCGATCGGCCGATCGACCAGCGAGCGAGCGCCCTGGGCTTCGAGTTCCTGCACGCCAATGTGTCGCGAGATCCGTTGATCGAGCACGCGAAAGAGGGGCGACCACTCGAGCAGCCCGTCAAATCGCTCCCACGGGGTGTCGAGATCGGTCGCCAACTCTTCGACGTCGTAAAAGAACTCGTTGTGCCCGCTGTAGAGCAGTAACAACTGGGGCCGCACGGTCAGCGTGTTGAGCCGCTTGAGGGCCGTGCGCAGATTCAGACCGACCGCGGACAGGTCGTCGAGGACGATCTTCCGCTTGGGGTACATCTGCTCGAGCTGCCATCCGACGACCTTCGGAATGCCGAATTTGATGTAGGGAAAGCCGGCCATTGTCGATTCGCCGACGAAGGCCACGTGCAGCTCGTTCGGCGGCGGCAGCGGGAGATTGGCGGGCAGCGCCAACCGGTCGGGATTATCGAGCACGCGCGCAAGAGCGCGGCACTCGGCTCGGCCAGCAGGAGAAAGACGAGCGCGGAGAACCACAGCTTGCCGAGCGTCGATACCCGTGTTGCCGGCGCGCGCCGACGCGTCGACACGTGCCAAACGACAACCGGGATTCCGACCAGCACGAAGAGCCAAAGCGAAACGATGAAGAGCCGCAGCCCCAACACCAGTCCGTGAATGGCGGCCAGCCTGAGCAGATCTTTGGCCGAGAGGTACGCCAGTCCTGCCAGCTCAACGTTCGCGAGGGCAAACAGGCACCAACCGCGGCGCGAACGAGGCCAGCCCGCCAGGACGAGCAACAGCGGCATCGCCACGAGCTGGGCACCCAGCACGTACAGATACCAATCCGCGTGCACGAGCGACAGATACGACTGCAGTCGGATCGGTGTCCAGATCAGTGGCGCCGTCGCCAGCGTGACGGCGACAGCCAGACTGACGCTCAGCCAGGCGGCCAGATCCTTGCCAGCGGGCCCATCCGGTCGATCAGTCGAGCTGTGCGGCGGCTCGCTGTTTGACGGAGTCGAGCCGACAAGCGGCTCGCTGTTTGACAGAGTCGAGCCGACAAGCGACTCTCCGGTTGGCGTGCTCGGGCCGACAAGCGGCTCTCGCTGTTGAGCCGAACTCATGGCGCGGACGCAAGCAGAGGATCGAAACGGGGCACGGAAAAGGTCTGACCTCACTCTACTCCCGCAGGCGCGCGGCGGGCAAGCTGCGAAGTGAATCGCCGCAGTTCGAAAACGAAAACGGGGACGAATAATCGTCCCCGCGGTTCGCTGTGCGGGAGCGGCCGCACAGAACGATCGAAGTCACGCCGAGATTACGTCAAGGCGTTCTTGACCGCGTTGAACTTGTTGTTCGCGTTCGTACCGACGGCCTGGATGGCCGTCAGACAGACCACGACGATCAGAGCGAGCATGACAGCATACTCGACCGCGGTGGGACCATCTTCCGAAACCACGAACCGCTTCACGCTGTGCAAGAGACTCATGAGTTGACCCTTTCTATAGAGATTTTTGTTGAATCCGTCCGTTGCGAAGTGTGTCGCACGACTCGCGTGCTGAACATGACAAACCTAGGTTCGTGTGTCGGCGAGTCAAACCGTTTTTGAAAAAAACGCAATGTCTCTGACCGTTGCCATTTGGCATCACCTCGGCACGATCGGACCTCACGCGGACAGCCAAAAACCAGCGGAAAACAGCCGAAACCGCGGGAAACGGGGAGCCGGGCCGTGCGGCACGCGGGCGACGCGCTGGCCCGCGTTGACCGGGCGTCTCGAAGCAAGAAGAGCGGGCTGCGATCCTCGCGGGGCCGCTCCGTCGCCACCGCCGATCGAGCCGCCCGGCCGCAGAAATGATTGACCCCATCACAGCGGGTTCAGATAATTGAAACCAAGGGGAGTTCTCGCATCCGAAGGGGCACGGAATGCAGCGCAAACTTCTGGGCATCTTTCTGGCTTGCGGTCTGTCGGCCGCGGCCTTTGTTTCCTCGCCGGACACGTCGCGAGCCGACCACCGGCACTCCACGCGGGGCCCGGCTCCGGTCCGTGCGCCGTATTACCGGCGCTACGCGGGCCCGCCGCCGGCGCGACACGGATCGCCGTATTACGCCGTGGCCAACAGCCGGATCTTCGGACCACCCGCGGCTTACGTGCCTTACGGGGCACCGGTCGCCGGCGGCTACGCGTATCCGTACGTGAATGCGTCGGGCTACTACCCGGCCGCCTATCCCGGAATTTTCGCGGGCGAGCCGTTCGCCAGCTCTTGGCCGCCCGTTTGGGGAGATTGGAATCCGTATTCCAATCCGTTGCTGCAGGCCACGATGCTGGAGAACCAGCTTCGGTGGGGAACCGCGCTGCCGCCCGGCTATCCCGAGCAGCGGACGCGAACCCGAGTGCACGTCTCGTCGCCCGAGCAACAGGCCAAGAGCCTCCGCGCAGGCCCAGGGCGACGTCTGGATGAAGAAGCTTCGCTTCCTCAACGCCTACGAGCGCTACAAGGTGGCCCAGTCGGCCGCCAGCGATCGTCCCGAACCGTATTTTCGCCTCGGCTTCTCGCTGGCCTCGGTCGGCAACTTCGACTCGGCCGTCAAGTACATCAAGCAAGGGCTCGATCTCGATCCCCGCTGGCCGGCCCACGGCGACAGGCTCGACACGCTCTTCGGCGAAGACAATCGCCTCTCCGTGCTGACGATGATCGAGCGCGTCGGCGGCTGGGTGCGCGAAGACATTCGCGATCCCGATCGTCTGTTCTTGATGGGTGTCATCCTGCACTTCGACGGCGACACTCGCGCCAGCGAATTCTTCGAGGCCGCCTTCCGCGTGGCCGGATATGGCGACCACCTGCTGGCGTTTCTGCACCCGGCCGCCGGGCCCGGACCGGGGGAGAATTCTCCAGGACCGGTTTGGAATGGACCGGGCGGACAGAATCCCAACGGGCCGGGCGATCCTAACGGGGCCGGCATGGCCAACGGCGGCAGACCGGCTCCGGTGCCGCGCGAACCACGCGAGATGGCACCGCCCCAAATGGTCGCGCCTCCTGATTTCGGACCGCCGGGCGAGCCGCAAGGCCTGTTCTCGCAGCCGCGACAAGTTCCCCGCGGACTGTATCAGCCGCTGCCGCAGTCACGTCGTCCGCGCAGCCCGTGGAACGGCAACGTGCCTCAGCCGCCGCAGGTTCCGCCGCCCGGAACCGCCCAGCCGAGCGGGCCGGCGCAGCCGACTGACCCGAACGTTCCGCCGCAAATCGGACCGCCGTCGACGCCCGCGCCGAGTGCTCCGCGGCAGAACGCGCAGCCGACGACGCCCGCGACTGCCTCCGTTGCCCGCTCCTGAGGATCCTTCAGCGGAGGGACAACCCGGCGTGCCTCCCAGCGACGGTCCGGCCCTCGGCCCGCCGACGGCTGGCAGGGTCGGTGGCAGCACGACGGCGCAGTCGCCCTAACCGCGAATGATCCTCGATCTCTTCAAGCTCGACGGGCGAATTGCGGTCGTCACCGGTGGACGACGGGGACTCGGACAAGCGATGGCTGCTGGCCTCGCCGAGGCCGGCGCCGATATTGCCTGCGTCTCCAAGACCGGGCAAGCCGACGCCACGCGGCAACTCGTCGAGCGCGCCGGGCGGCGTTTTCTCGATCTCAAAGTCGATCTCGCGCAGCCCGAACAGCGGCGGGGTTTGATCGACCGCATCGCCGAGCAGCTGGGCCGCGTCGACATCCTGGTCAACAACGCCGGCAACTCGACGCGGCATCCGCCCGAAGCCTATCCGGAGGCCGACTGGCGGGAGCTGTTGGAGATTCATCTCAACGCGACGTTCGATCTCAGCCAGCAGGCCGCGCCCGGCATGTTTGCCCGCGGCCGCGGCAAGATCATCAACGTGGGGTCGGTGATGAGCTTTGAAGGGGGACTCAATATTCCCGCCTACGCCGCGGCCAAGCACGGTATCGCCGGATTGACCAAGTCGCTCGCCGTCGCCTGGAGCGGGCGGGGCATCAACGTGAACTGCATCGCCCCCGGCTATTTCGACACCGATGCTCCGCTCTCGCTGCGAAACGATGCGGTCCGCGCCCCGCAAATCAACGACCGCATTCCCTGCGGCCGCTGGGGCCAGCCGGACGAACTGGGCGGCCTCTGCGTCTTCCTCGCTTCCGACGCTTCGAACTACATGCACGGCAGCGTCGTGCCGATCGACGGCGGCTGGCTCGCCCGTTAGCCGCTCGAGATCGATTGCACCTTCGCCCCCGCGTTGAGCGGACGGGCAATTCGCGTGGGGCACTTCTGCCAGCGCGGCTCGGCCTGGAGCTGGTCGCGGAGTGTTTCGGCCGCCGACTGATCGGGGCAACAGACGGCGAGCGCCGGGCCCCACGAAGTCTGCGCGACGCCCCGGCGTCCGTGGCTGCGAATCCATTCCACGAGTGCACCGGCGTCCGGCGTGGAGTAGGTGCCCCCCTGCACTGGCTGAAAGTAGTCGCCGTTGATGCGGCCGAACTCGAACATCGCGTTGGCGAATCGCTCGCAGTCGGTGCTCTTCAAGGCCGGCAGCATTTCCTCCAGGGCCAGCCGGCGGAGACGATCCGTCATCTCGCGGGACGTTGCCGGCAAACGACCGAGGGCCTCGGACTCGGCCTTTCCCGACAATCCAGCGGATTGGCCCGGCGGGTTGACGAGCAGAAACCGCCAGTCGGCCGGCACGGCGACGCGGGCTTCGAGCCGGCCGATCTGCTCCTCGCGCTCTTTACCAGCATCGACCAAGAAACCGCCCTGGCCGAAGCCGTGAATGCCGATCGCCGAGCGCGCCCGCGCCCGACGCGGCGAGCGAGCGTCACCGGGTCGATGTCCGGTTCCTCCGCTAACATCGCGAGGGCCGTGGCGACGGCCATCCCTAACTGCGTGCCGCTCCCCAAGCCATGGTGCGCGGGGATGGCCGACCATAGCTCCATTTCGCAGTGCAGCGGCGGCCGATTTCCGCGCGAGGCCCGCGTGCGATATTCGCGGATGAACCGCAGCGCCCCGGCTCCCAGCTCGCTCCACTTATCGACGGGCGGACCGGCGAACGGATCGCCTGCGCCGGCCTGGGTAGCTCGCTTCATATTGCAGCGGACCTCGTCCAGGCCGGACTCGATCTTCAGCTGGCCGGGCGTCCCGGAGGGGTGAGCGCGGGACTCGGGGTCGTGTCCGGAAGCGGCGAGCACGAAGGAGGGCGAATCGATCATCAGGCCGACGCCGCCGTAATTCGTCTCTCCGGAAAACGAGCGAGCCCCGTCGTGGGCGAAAAAGCCGAAGTGCAAACGGGCTCCGGTCGAGATCAGAATGGTCGCGGACATCGCGGACACCTCGCCGGTCAGCCGTCCGTCGGCGCGGCGGGCGCCTCGCGGACAAAACGCTCCAACAGCGCGAATGCGTCAGACTCCGCCGGCCCGCCCGTCTTGGCGACAGCCGGCCGCAGCCGCTCGAACTCGGACAGAATGTCCGCGCGAGAAATCAACTGCACGCGCGTCGCCAAGATGGCCGCCTCCACGACTGCGTGCTTGGCCCGATTGAATCCAAAAAAATCGCGTCGACGGCCCGCGTGAACCACCTGCGCTGAAAGCTCGGCCCGGGGTTGCGAGTCGTCGCATTCGCGGACCTCGAACTCGTACCAACGGCAGCAGTCGGCCAGCACGGCCCCTGAAATCTTTTCAGCCGGAAACGTTTGCGGCATCTCACTGAGCAGTCCCACCGCCGAGCGGGCCAAGAGCAGCACGTCGTCGACGACGTGAAACACGCCGCAAGACGTGCGGCGGAGATTGGCGTAGGTCTGCGAAGTTTGAAACGGCCGGAGTCGCAGCTTCGAGAATGATTCGTCGACAATCGGCCCCATCGGGGCGACGTGCACGGCGCCGCCCGGGTCGAGTGTGGTGACGAGCCCCTCGAGGATCATGCCTGCAGTGTAGACCGGCCCTGATGGCTCCAAAAGGGTCCACGACCCGCACGTGGCGAACGCACTCAGCACCCTGCGATCGCAACGATTGCACGGTTCGGCAAGGAGATTGATTGCGGGCGACATATTTCCCAAGCCGACGGCTCCGCCGTCGGATCCGGAACGACGGCGAAGCCGTCGGCATGGGAAAAGTGGGCGCGGCGATGATTCCAGTGCTCTCGCGGGCAAGCCGAGTTGAATCGCCGCTTCGCTCTAGCGGTTCAAACCGACGTAAAAGCTGAAGACCTGCGTGATGTCGGTCTGCTGCTTGACGACGGGGACGGCGAAGTCGAACGCCAGGGGCACGGGGCCGAGCATCGGCAGGGCGACGCGGAAGCCGGCACCCACGCTGCAGCGGAATCCGCCCAACGTCACGCCGTCTTCGACGGTGCCGAAGTCGCTGAACGTGACGAGAGAAACCATGCTGTTGGCCAAGAGCGGCACCTGGTACTCGAGGGTGCCGACCGCCATGAATTGGCCGCCGATGTACACGTTCTGGTTCGACTCGGCCACGGGGCTGACGCCGCGGAAGGCGAAGCCGCGGAAGCTCTGGAAACCGCCGGCAAAGAACCGCTCGAAGATCGGCGTATTGTCGCCAGTCCAGCCAACCATGCCCCCGACGGTGAGGATTCTGGCGACCGCCGCCATCGGGCCGCTGATAGAGCGTGAAATACTGCCGGCCGTCGAGTTCGGCACGGGGATAGTTGAAGTCGGCGAATCCTTGCTCGTAAGAGGCCTCCACCTTGTGCCCTTCGCCGGGCATGAAGGGCATGTCCCGCGTGTCGTAGATGAGCGAGCCGCGGACCGTACTCAGAAGGTTGTCGCCCACGACGGCTTGGAGGATGGAAGGCGTGGGGACGGTCACGTCCTCGATCCGCACGCCTTCGACCCGCAACGCCGAGGTAAACGACCACTCGGGGCTGAGCTGCCGGCCGATGTTGATGCGGCCGCCGACGCGGTCTTCGGTCCAGTTCAGATAGTAACGCTGGAAGTAGTAAACGCTCGTGCCCAGCGTCCAGTTCGAGTGAAACACGTACGGGTCGGACCAGCTGATCGTGTAACGGCTGACCTCGGTGCCGGGCATGGCCTCGATGCGGAACCGCTGGCCGGCGCCGCGCCAGGCCGTGCCGTCGATGAGGTCCTCCCAGCTTTGCGGAGGACGGAACAGGTCGAAGTTCTGCTCTTCGAAAACGATCGAGCCGACGAGACCCGAACTACTGTTGACGCCGACGCCGAACATCAGCCGGCCCGTGCGAGCTTCTTTCAAATAATAGTCGAGGTCGATCTGCCCGCCCGGATTGAGCTGGACGTTGGTGGCGTAGGGATCGCCCTGCGGCGAGGGGGCAAACAGGGGATTGGCGGGCGAACCGAACGGATCGGCGCCCGCCTGTCCGCGGATCACGACCGTGTCGGCCGTCCACTCGTCCTCCGGCGGAGGACAGAGGTACGGATCGTGGTCGAAGAAATGATCTTCCTCATCCTCCGGACCCGCGCTGCCGCGAGCGACCGGTTGCTGCTGTGGCGGCGGCGGCACGCGGGGCACCAGTGGCAGGTTGCCGCCGACGATGTTGTCGCCGATCGGCCCCGACGGGTTGACCCACGACGTGTCGTCATCGTTGCCGCTTTGGCCGCGGAGGTTGCTTTCCATCCGCTCGTAGTCGGCGGTGACGGGCGTCATCTTGATGCGGACGCCTTCGCCCGTGCCGTCCTGCGCCACGTCGAACACTTTGGCGCCGGTCAGCTTGCCCTTGCTCCTTTGAATCTTGGCGGGGTCGGCCAGTTCGCCGGGGGCCAGGCCAATGTAGTCGTAGGCCACGGTCTTCCGCGTGCGGGAATGGTCCCCTTCGATGTGCACCGTGATCTTGCGGATCGTGTAAGTCCGGTCTTCGTCGACCCGCAACAACAGGTCGATGTTGCCCGCCTCGGGCAGATAGCGGGGGACGATCTCGACCTTGCAATACGTGTAGCCCAGCTCGCCGTACTTCTTCTTGATTTTGACAATGTCTTTATTGATGCGATAAGCGTTGTAGAACTCGCCCTCGTGGGTCTTGATGTCCTTTTGCAGGTCGGCCGTGGAGAACCGCGTATTCCCCATCATGTTGATTTGTCGAATCCGGTAATGCGGCCCCTCCTGCACGTGGAACAGAAGCTTGATCCACTTGTGGTCGGCTGAGTACAGGACCTCGGGCGCGACCTTGGCGTCGAAGTAGCCGAGGTTCTCGTAATACTTGCGGACCTTGGCACAGTCCTCGGGGAGCTTGGCCGGATCGAACTTGCCGCCGACGAAGCCGCCGTAAGCGGGCGTCGACACTAACTGCAGCGACAAGAGCTCGCTGGAGAAGGCCTGGTTGCCCTCGAAGTCGCGCCACATGATCTTCTGCTTCACGCCTTCGTGAATGCGGAAGAGGACGTCGCGATCGTCGCGTTTGCCGCCCTTTTCGAGGTCGACGGTCGCCTCCGAATAGCCCTGTTCCCGGTAGAAGCTCTCGATTTTCTTGGCCGCCTCGACGTTGGCGCTGGCGTCGAAGGGACTGCCGACCTTGAGACCGGTGGCCTCTTCGAGCTTCTTGGTTTTGATCTCCAGGTTGCCGACGTACGCCACGCTGCGGACGATGGGCCGCTCGAAGACGACGAAGACCAGCACCTGCCCCTTCCCTTGTTTGGGCGGACGGTATCGGGTTTCGACGGTGTAGAACCAACCCGTTTTCCAGAGCGCGCGGACGTCATCCTGAATCGACTTGACCGAAGCTTTGCGGCCCGGAGCGACCTTCACCTTCTGCAAGATGGCCGGCGTGGGGATCGTCGCGTTCCCCTCGACCAGGATCTCGCTGATGAATTCGCCTTCCTGCTCGGCCTGCCGCTTGGCGATTAGATCCCCGATCCGCCGATCTTCCTCGGCGGCGTTCGGGAGCGTCATGGAATTCTTTTTACCGGCACCGTTGTTATTGCCCGGCGACGCCTGCTGCCCGTTCTGCAGAAAGGCGCGATTGCTCATCGCGTCGGGCGGCGCCTGCGCGTCGTCCTGAGCCGCGACCCATCCCGACCCCGCCAGCAGCCCGACCAGCGCAAGCCCGGCCAGACACAGACCGCGGAATGCTCCGCGGACGGCCACGAGGCCGCAGGTGCCGGGTCGGACACCGGTCATGCGAGGGTTGCTTTCGAGTAGGAGGATCACGAGGCCGAGACGTGCCTGTTTGCCTTTGCGGTGTAACTTCCGGCGAAGAGAGGAGATGACTCTTCGAGACCGGCTCGAACACCGGGGAGACGGATCTAGGGTGACATCGCACCGACTCCACCGGCCGCAGGGAGGCGGGGAAGAGATATCGGATTCCCCCGATCCCAGCAAGACGAGTCTCGGCTGCGGGAGCGGGGTGGAAGATGGGCGGGCTGCAGATGCTGGGAAGCGCACAGGACGAAGCACTGGCAAATGACGAAGCACGAATGACGAAAGAAGCACGAAGCACTAATGAAAGCTCCGTTCATTCGTGCTTAGGTCATTCGGGCCGCGTCGGCGACGGCCGTTACGGCCGAAGCGGCCGACGCCCTCAAAGTCGCTTCGTCATTCGTGCTTCGTCATTTGCCCGTGCGTTGTCATTTGGCGCCCTGCAGCGCCTCCCCGGTCTGGTAGATCGCGACGGTGTCCAGCAGCTGGTCGTTGGCCTCGAACAGCTTGGCGAGGCACGCTTTGTGGATCTTCATCTTGGTGCCGCCGACGCCGATGGCACCGTAGCAGATCACACCATCGCGCTCCGCGGCTTTGTCGGTGACTTCGATCCCCTCGATGCCCGCCGGCGGAACCGCGTTGAGATCGATGGCCACTTTGAGCGTGGGAATCGCCCGCCGCTGCTCGGCCGTCAGCAACCGGGCGCGCGTGGCGCCTGCCGCGATGATGACCTCCACGCCGGCACAAGTCGCCGCGACGTCGGATGCCGTGGCGGTCGACACGCCCGTGAGGTGCGCACCGGACTCGGACGACGCCACCGAGGCGGCCGTCGCCTGCGCCCGTTCGAGCGAGCGAGAAGCCAAGCGCACTTTCGCCCCTTCGCGAACCAAGAGCTGCGCCGCGCGAACGCCCACCGGACCGGTGCCCCCCAGCACCAGGGCCGTGCGACCCTGCAGGCTGCCGTGCTTTCGCGCGGCCAACACGGCAGCGGCGGCCGTCGTGTTCGAGCCGTTCGAATCGATCATCACCGACACGCGGAGCGGTCCGAAGAAAGTGCCCGTCACCTTGTCGAACAGCCTCTGCCCCGCCCCGACATCGCTGCCGCCGATGTAGATCGCCGTCTGCTTCAAGTCGGCCGGGCCACGGGTGAAGATGGCCCCGTGCACGAGCGGCTCCACGCGGTCGGGCGTCACGCCGCCGTAGCTGAACAGCTCGTCGATCCCCGCATCGACGGCGACGACGCGATCAAACACGCTCGGCACGGCGTCCGTGTCGAATTGAATCAGGATGCGGCGCATGGCACGGGCAGTGAGCCAGGGAGCGCTTCGAGCTTCGACGTCTTCAAACGCCCGAATACGGATGCTTGGCGGTTGCCTTCTTTTCCTGGATTTCCTTGGGCGTCGGCTCGTTCTTCATCGCGCGGGCGATGGCCAGCTTCGTTGCCTCGTAATTGAACTGGAAGATCTTCTTGTTGTCGTCGGCTTCCCAGTGGATGAACACGCCGCAGACGATCACCAGCGTGTCGCACTGGTCTTTGGGAATCACGCCCGCCTCGACGCTGTCGGCGACGGCCTTGGCGACGGCATACTGGGCCGGTCCGAACATCTGCACCGCTTGCTTGGCGCCTTTGATCGTGACCTTGGTGATCATCACCGTGGCCGGCTTGACGAGCAGGTTGGGAGTGAGGACGGCCAGCAGGTTGCTGTGACCGGCGCTCTGATTGGCCAGAGCATTGGCGAACGCCACGCCGACGGGGCCGGTCTTATCGCCGATCAACAGATCGATATGGGCGATCTCGTTGCCTTCGCCGCTGAGGGCTTCTCCGATGTACATCGACATGCTGCCGTTCTCCTCAAATGGTGTTCTGCGAACTGTGGGTTGGGTTCCGACGGACCCGCACGCGGTCGAGCCGGCGGGATCGCAGTTCTCGAAACCGCGACCGGCAATCCGCAACCGCCTGTCCGGCTGGCACCGCATTGATAACGCGCCGGGTGGCCAAATTCCAGTTCGCTGTGCGCCGCCGCAGCTGCCGTGCATGATGCCCTCTGAAAGCGCGCACGCATGACGACGCCACGCCTGATGATCCTGGGAGCCAGCACCCGCGCCGCGGCCCAATCGGCCGTGCGAGCCGGATTCCAGCCCGTCTGCGCCGATCACTTCGCCGACGAGGACTTGTTCGAGGTGGCTGAAGTCCTGCCGCTGTCCGGCTATCCGCACGGTCTTCTCGCCTCGGCCGGCGCGAGCCGGCGAACGCCGCCGGCGCGGTGACGCCCTGGATGTACACGGGCGCGCTCGAGAATCATCCCGGGCTGCTAAAAAAATTGGCCGCGCAGCGACCACTGTACGGCAATCCAGCCGACGTCGTCGGTCGCGTGCGGGATCCGTTCGCCGTCGCCCGCGTTTTGACGGAGGCCGGGCTTCCGGCGCTGGCAGTTCGACCGGCAGATCGACCGCCGCCGCGCGACGGCCGTTGGGTGATCAAGCCCCGACGCAGCGCGGGGGGACGGGGAATTTTTGTCTGGGACGATTCGAGCCCCGACCCCGCGTCGCCGCTTCGCCGCGAGCCGGTCTATTTTCAGCAGCGCGCGGAGGGAACACCGCACTCCGCTTTGTACCTGGCCACGTCCGGCGGAACGGTGCTCGTCGGCATCGCCCGACAGCTGATCGGCGAGTCGCGGCTCTCCGCTCGCCCGTTTGCCTACTGCGGGTCGCTCGGTCCGATCGAGGTGGCCGAGCCTGTTTCGCAAGAAATGGCCGAGTGTGGACGGGTCATCGGCGGGGCCTTCGGTCTGCGGGGCCTGTTCGGCGTCGACTTCCTGCTCGACGAAGCAGGCCGAGCTTGGCTGACGGAGGTCAATCCCCGCTACACGGCGTCGGTCGAGGTCATTGAAATAGCCCTCGGCCTGTCCCTGGTGGCCGATCACGTCCAGGCGGCTGCCCAATTTGCCAACGAAAACCGTTCATGCCAGCTTGCCGACGACCTGCAAGCGCGGCTCGAAACGGCCGGCCGGTCGAACGGCGGCCGAATTTGCGGCAAGGCCATCGTCTACGCGCCGTTTACCCTGCGGGCCCCGAGCCTGGCCGACTTGAGCCGCACGCCCGCCTGGTCGGCCACCCGGGCTCGACTCGCCGACCGGCCCTCTCCAGGGACGCTCGTCCCGGCCGGCGCCCCGTTTTGCACTGTCTTAATCGAAACGGGCTTATTCGAAACGGGCGACACGACGGCAAACCCGGCAGCCGCACCGCTGGCCCCGCTCGAACCGGCCCTGTCGTGGTTAGAAGCCGAGTTGGAGCCGTGTCGGGAGACGTCGGTCGGTTCGTATTAGAGGGCGATCTGAGCCGGGGATCGCCGTCCCGAGCGGCCGCTTGCGATTCTTCTTGATGGTATGGTGAGGGGCCGATAGAATCGCTTCAAATTCAGGGATCCCGCCCAAACTTCCGAGCCACAACCGCGCGAGGCCATGTCGAAGCCGTCCGACATCCAGATCGTTGAAGCCGTCCTGAGCTTTGAATCGGTCCCCTATCGCACTCCGTTGAAGTTTGGCGGGCGGACCGTTGACCACGCGATCCTGGTCAACGTCGAAGTCTCCGCGGAAAGTCGCCGCGGCCACGGCGCCTCCGGCTTCGGCACCATGCCCTTGGGCAGCGCTTGGGCGTGGCCCAGCACGGCCCTCTCGGTCGAGCAGACCGAAGACGCGATGCAGAAGTTCGCGGAGGACGTCATCGAGCTGGCCAACGGCTACCCCGACTTCGGCCATCCGATCGAAATCGCCTATTCGCTCTCCGCCGAATACCCGCACGTGGCCAAGACGCTGGCGCAGCGGCTCAAGCTGTCCGAAGAGATGCCGCTGTTGGCGCAGCTCGTCGCCGCGAGCGCGTTCGACGCCGCCCTGCACGACGCCTTCGGCCGCGCCAACGACATGAACTCGTACGACGGACTGTCGTCGAAGCACATGAATGACGATCTGTCGATGTACCTCGACGACCAGTTCAAGGGCGAGTATCTCGACAAGTACACGCTGCGACAGCCGAAGCCGACCTTGCCGCTCTACCACCTGGTCGGCGCGCTCGATCCGCTCACTTCGGCCGACGTGAAACAGCCGCTCAAGGACGGGCTGCCCGAATCGTTGAACGATTGGATCAAGGCCGACGGCCTGACGCATCTGAAGATCAAGCTGGCCGGCGACGATTTGAACTGGGACGTCGAGCGAACGCTGGCCGTCGATCGCGTCGCCACGGAGGCGGCCTCGGCCAAGGGCAAGTCAGCGCTTTCCTACTCGTGCGATTTCAACGAGAAGTGCCCGAACGCCGCCTATGTGGTCGATTTCCTCAACCGCATCAAGAAGCAGAATGCGGCCGCCTTCGATCGCATCCAGTATCTGGAACAGCCGACGCACCGCAACCTGCGAGAGCATCCGAACGACAAAATGCACGAGGCGGCCAAGCTCAAGCCGGTCGTCATCGACGAATCGCTGGTCGACTACGAATCGCTGACGCTGGCCCGCGACATGGGCTACAGCGGCGTGGCCCTCAAGACGTGCAAGGGGCAGACCGATTCGCTGCTGCTGGCCGCCGCCGCCCAAAAGTTCGGCATGTTCGTCTGCGTGCAGGATCTCACTTGCCCGGGCGCCTCGTTCCTGCAGTCGGCCTCGCTCGCGGCCCGCATCCCCACGGTGGCCGCCGTCGAAGGCAACAGCCGGCAGTACTGCCCGCAAGCCAACAAGCTGTGGGCGAAAAAGTACCCCGGCCTGTTCAAAGTCACCGACGGCCAGGTGACCACTGGCGCGCTCAACAAGATCGGCCTGGGCTTCTAATTCGCCACGGGACGACCCGGCGTTGCTCGCAGCTTGGCCCTACCGCGGTCCCCGCGTCTGCAGCGACTGGATGTTCGAGAACGCCAGCAGCGCGAACAGGATCGCCGGATAGGTCCCGTACCTTTCGCGGTGTTGGTAGAAGTAGAACGCGACTCCTGCGCCGACGATGACGCCCAACATGGCCGCCAGTCGCGCACCGTCCCACGGTCGAACGCGACGGAAAAGCGCCTCCGAAATCCGGCCGCCATCGAGCGGCAGCACGGGCAGCAGGTTCACCAGCCCCCAATACAGGTTGATGAACTCCATGTCGTCGAAAAACTCGAGCAGCCGGAATTGCCAGACGCGGTCGAGCGTCTGCGGCCACCCGGACTCGATCAAAAGGTAGGCCGCCGCATAGAACAACCCATATAAGACGAAGCCGGCGCCGGGCCCGGCAAACGAGATCAGCACCGAACGCCCCGTCGTGTGGCCAGACGTGGGGCGATAAACGGCCAGCCCGCCGAAGCCATAGAGATACACTTGGGGTGGCCACCCGCAGGCCAGCGCCGTCAGTGCGTGACCCATCTCGTGCACGAGGATCGACACAAACAAACAGCCGATCCAGATGAATAGCAAACTGATCCGGTCTTCGCTCTTCTCATGCCATCCCGTGATCAGCCCCGCCAGCCAGAACCAGGGCGACACGATGACGGGAATGGCAAACAGGCGAAACCGCAGGTCGTAGGGGGTCGTCCCGACCGATCCGAACATGTCGCGTCAACTTCCTGCTCTAACCGCCTCAATTGGTCGCGTTGGCCGCGCGGGTCGGGTCGGCGTTCGGGGATTGACCCATTCGCCCGACCGACTAGGATATGCACAACGTGGCCGGCCGGTCGCACAAGCTCGGTTCGCTTCGCCTTAACCCGGCGTTGCGAACGCTGCGGGGTTACCCCGTGGTCGCAACATTGTATCCATTTCGTGGCGTGAATGACCTCCTCGGCAGACCATACCGAGTAGGACATTCGGCACAGGACCCGTTGTGCAGCCCGCCGGCCATGCTCTTTGGATCCCCCCGCATGGGGCTCTTCGATTTCTTCTGGCGGCTGTTTTCCCCGCGTCCCTCTCGACCTGAGCCGCGTGCCCCTCGCGCGCGCAAGCGCCGCCGCAAGCCCTGGCTGGTACCGCTGCGTCGTCAAGTCGGCAGCACGACCTGGGAACTCAATAGCACCGTTCGCACGCCCACGCCGCCCTATGCCTTCGCGCGGCTTGGAGTCGGCACCGATCGCTACCTCGACCTGTCGCAGGACGGCAGCGACGAGCGTCTGGCCCGGCACGCGTTTCCCGTCTTCCGCACGCCGGAGCAGCTGGCCGCATGGCTCGAGCTGCCAATGGGCCGCCTCGCCTGGCTGGTGCATCGCTACGCGGAAGACTCTCGCCCGCAGAACGAGCGCGACGCGCACTACCACTATCGCTGGATCAGCAAGCGGCGCGGCGGCCGACGGCTGATCGAATCGCCCAAGCTCACGCTCAAGACGGCCCAAAAGCGGATCCTTCGCCAAATTCTCGACAAGGTGCCCCCGCACGACACGGCCCACGGCTTCGCGGCCGGCCGCTCGATCCTCACCAACGCGCAGCCCCACGTGAAGCAGGCCGTGCTGGTAAAGTTCGACCTGGAAAACTTTTACCCCAGCGTCACTCTCTCCCGCGTGACCGCCATCTTTCGCAGCCTGGGCTACAGCCGCGAAGCGTCCATTTGGCTGGCGCGGCTCACGACCTCGGCCCTGCCGGCCAACATGCCCTTCGTGAAGCAAGAACCCTCGGCCGTGCTGCCCTACCTCAAACGACATCTGCCGCAAGGCGCGCCGACTTCGCCGGCGCTCGCCAACTTGTCGGCCTATTCGCTCGACGTGCGATTGTCCGGCCTCGCCCGCTCGTTCGGCGCGACCTACACCCGCTATGCCGACGATCTCACATTCTCCGGACCGCCGCGGTTCGGCACGTCGCTCCGCGATTTCATCCCGCTCGTGTCGCAAATCGTGCGGCAGGAGCGGTTCCGTCTGAACGGCGCCAAGCGCAAGGTGCTCCGCTCGAGCGGCCGGCTGGTGGTGACCGGGGTCGTGGTCAACGAAAAGCCCAACGTCGCGCGTCGCGATTTCGATCGGCTCAAGGCCGTGCTGACCAACTGCCTCCGCCAAGGCCCCTCGACGCAGAACCAGGCCCGCCATCCGCACTTCGCCGCCCATGTGCGCGGACGCATCGCGCAAATGACCCAGGTGAATCCGGCCCGCGGCGCCCGACTCCTGGCGATTTACAATCAAATCGATTGGAATCGTTAGAAGCTAGGAACGCTTCCCATGCTCCGCGAATTGCTGCTGATCTACATCACTCGTCCGATGGCGCGGCTGATCATCCGCATGGGGGCCCTCCCCGCGCTACGATTCTGCTTTCACCACGTGCGGGCGCTGGAACGACTCAACGACGAGTTGGAAAAGGATCTGGCCGAATGGATCCGCGGCTCGCTGTTGTTGCTCTTGATCACCGCCAACATGGAAGTGCTGCTCTGGCACAAGCTGATTCCCTACCCCGATTTGCTCGACGCGCACAAATGGTTCGGCGTCGGTCTGCGGATCATGCTGGCGGTGGCCGTCATTCAGATGATGCCCGACCAGGAGCTGTTCACGGTCATTCACCCCGGTCCGCGAGTCCCAAAGTTCCCCCCCTGCACCTCGCTCGCGGATAAATTGCGGCTGTGCGCGAAGCCGGTGGGGCTCGGCATGTTCTGGCAGCACCTCAGCCGATCTTCGCCCGTGTTCGCGATCCTGGCCGTAATCTTCACCGGCTGGATCGGCTGGATCTGTTATGGAATGGCCGTGCTGCAATACTTGTTTATCGGTCTGGTCACCTCGCGCGACCGGGCGATCGACGTGCTGCTGGTCTTTGACGAACAAATGGCCGCCCGCCGCCACGAACTTGTGCGGCAAGTGACCGTGCTGACAGAGTTCACTCGGAACGAAGCCGCCTTCGATCAGCCAGAATTGCAGGTCCACAACGAATCGCACTGCGGCGATTAATCTTCAGGCGAGCCACCTGCGTAAGCTGGCGGGTGGTTTCAGAAAGGTGATTGAGCGCATGGAAATCGAAGTAGCCGGTTCGCAGCCGGTCGACATCTACCGTTTGCTGATTTCCTGCGTCACGCCGCGCCCCATCGCCTGGGTCACCAGCATCGACACGGAAGGGCGCGTGAATCTGGCGCCGTTCAGCTTCTTCAACGCGTTCGGCGCCGACCCGCCGATCGTCGTCTTCGCTCCGAACCGACGGAGCGACGGCTCGAAGAAGGACACGCTGGCCAACGTCGAAGCGACCGGCGATTTCGTGGTCAATGCGGCCGTCGCCGAGCTGGCCGAGGCGGTCAACCTGTCATCCAAGGACCTGCCGCACGGCGAGAGCGAAGTTGAACTCACCGGCCTGTCGGTGACGCCGTCCCGCAAGGTGAAATCCCCGCGGCTCGCGGAATCACCTTTGCACATGGAGTGCGTGCTGCGGCAGGTGATCCCGATCGGCGACCGCCAGTTGTCGGCCAACCTGGTGATCGGCGAGATCGTGCTCTTTCACGTCGACGACCGTCTGCTCGACGCCAACGGCCGCATCGACCCGCGCAAGATCAAAACGTTCGCCCGCCTCGGCGGCAACTACTACTGCCACACGAGCGACCTGTTCGAGATGAAGCGGCCCTGACGGCAACTGGTCGTTAGCTCGCCGGCCCGCGGCTCACGACAGCCTGAGTTGCATCGTCTCGTTTTTGTGCGACGCGAATCCCAGTCGCTCGTAAAGCCGTCTGGCTCGAGTATTCCAGGGCGTCACCTCGAGTCGCACGGCGACGGCTTCGTTCCATTCGTTGTCGATCAGATGCCGGACAAAATCGGCGCCGATTCCTTGCCCGCGGCAGGGCGGAGCGACGTACAACTCATCGATGATGAGCACGTTGCCGCCGCACTCGTTGCTCCAGAAGTTGATGAGGACCGCGTAGCCGACGATCTGGCCATCCCGGCCGATTACTAAGATCGTCCCCTTCTCGGGATGCGTTTCGAGTTCATGCACTGTCCGCAAGAAGTTCTCGTCCGGCACCGGCCGCTCCGCCGGATCTTCTTCGTAGAGTTGCGCATCAGTCCCACGAGAGCCGCGTGATCGGTGTGAGCAACGCTTCGATACTGAATCGGCATTTGTAGGTACAAAACTCGCGGACTGAAGAAAACGAAGTCACTGGCGGACGAGCCGGACGAGCCGCCAGTGCCACCCGACGCCTGCAGTTACGAGTTCTTCTTCGCGGGCGACTTCGCCTTGTCGCGGGCCAGCTTCAGTTTCTTCTGAGCTTGCTCATTCTGCGGGTCGGCGGCGACCCACTTCTCCAAGAGCGGCAGCGCCTTGTCGTATTCGCCTTTCTCGAAATAGGCATCGGCCAGGCCGACTGTGCCGGCGTGCACTCCGGGAATTTTGTCGACCATCTCTTTCCAGATCTTGATCGCGCCGTCGGTGTCGCCCTTGGCGGAGAGCACGCGGGCCAGGCCGTTCATCGCGCCGGCGGCGTTGGGATCCGCGGCGATGGCTCGCTCGAAATAAGGTTTGGCGCCGTCCAAGTCTCCCTCGGTCAAGAGGCACCAGCCCATGCCGTTGAGAGCGTTGGCGTCTTTGGGATTCTTGGTCAAGAGCGGATTCAAGATATCCTTCGCCTCGGCATGACGGCCCTGGTTGATCAATTGCCACGCGCGGGCCACCTCGACTCGGACTGGATTCGGCTCGAGTTGTTCGCGCAGTTCCGCAGACAGCTTCTTCGCCTCGGCAGCCTTCAGCATCTCCTGCGCGATGGGATCGGTCTCACCGTCGGCCAAGATTTTCCGTACGTACTTCGCCGCCTGGTCGTATTCCCCCGTGAGCAGATAGGCCTTCGCCAGGCCATGCCAGGCCGCCGGCGCTGCGGCGCGGCTTGCAGCAGGTACTCCTCGGCTTCGCGGTAGTTGCGTTGGGAGAGGGCGATCTGGCCCAAGCCGTTGAGCGCCGCCGGATGCTTGGGCTCGAGGGCAATCACTTTCTTGAACGCCGTTTGAGCGGCCTCCGCTTTGCCGCTGTTGAAGTTGTCCCAGCCGAGGCCGTTCCACGCGGCGGCGTTCTTGGGATCGAGTTTGACGGCCGCCTCGAACTTTTCGATCGCCGGCTTGAGGTCTTGCTTTTGCCACAGCTGCCAGCCTTCGGCCGACAGCGCGGCGGCTTTCTCTTCGGAGTCGCCCGCAACGGCCGTCGAGTCGAGCCGCACCGCGACGGTCGACGAAACGACAATCGCCGCCACCACTAGCGCCAGGACCGCAAAACCGGCGCCGAGCAAAAGTTTGCGACGCGAACGCCGGCGGTCTTCAGTCTTGAGCGAAGAGACGAGCAGATCATCGGCTCGCCGCACGGCTTCGTCGAGACGCGCCTGGTCGAGATGCGTCTGGTCGAGGTTCGATTCCGAGTATGGACGATTCGAATTGTGTGCCGACATGATTCTTGTTCCTTTCGACCACCGCGAAGAACGGCGATCGCCATTGCGAGAATCAGACGCGAGTGATGGGAACGGACTTTAGATGCGTTTGATCAGCCGGGCCGCGCTCTCGGCGGTGGTCTTTCCCGGTTCGATGGCGTCGAGCAGGTTGCCGCGGACGCGTTGCGTCTTGGCGATCTCGCCGCGAAGCGCTTCGATCACCTTGTCGAGCCGCGAACGGATCGTCGGATACGAAACGCCGACTTGCTCGGCAATCTCCTTGAGGTTGCCGCCGGACAGCAGAAACATCTCGATGAATCGCTGGTGCTCGACCGGCAGGACGGCAATACGAGACATGGGAAACTCGGCCTGAATCAAAACCCGACACCCACCGCAGGTCATCTGCGTCACCGCCATGGGCGTGCCGCAGTATGGACATTCGTTGCTGACGCTGGAGTGGGGGAGGGATTCCGTCACGGCTTTGTTTCTTGGATTCAGATTATCCAATAAATCAATAAAATCAATATCCAATCACAAATTTTGTCGTTTTATCAATACCAGCCTCCAGCACCAGGCTATGCCCGCCGACTTGACGCCGCCACTCGAGCGACTTGAAATCAACTCTCCGTGATCGGCCCCGCCCCGGCCGCACTCAGAGAATTGCAGTAAGGTCCCGCCTCCATGAAAGCCGTTGCCGTTCGTCCCGGCAGAAAAAACAGCGTCCATCTGACCGACGTGCCATTGCCGCGGCTGGAGGATGTGCCCGGCGGGCGCGGCGTGTTGGTGAAGGTGCTGCGGATCGGCGTGGATGCCACCGATCGCGAGATCAACGAGGCGCTCTATGGCAACGCGCCGCCGGGCGACGACTTTCTGGTGCTGGGGCACGAGTCGTTTGGCCGCGTCGAAGCGGTCGGCCCCAAAGTCACGCACGTGAAGCCGGGCGACTACGTCACGTGCACCGTCCGGCGGCCCGGTCATTCGATCTTCGACCAGATCGGCCGCTCCGATATCACCAGCGAAGAAACCTATTACGAGCGGGGCATCAATCTCCTGCACGGCTTTATGACCGAGTACTACGTCGACGACTGCCAGTTTGTGGTGCGGATGCCCGTCGGCCTCAAGCATCTGCACGTGCTGGCCGAGCCGATGAGCTGCGCGGCCAAGGCCGTCCAGCAAGCGTACGAGGCCCAGCGGCGCCTGCAGGTGTGGGAGCCCAAGCTGGCCTTCGTCACCGGCGCCGGGCAGATCGGCCTGCTCTCGACGCTCATCCTGCGCCTTCGGGGGCTCGATGTCTACACCGTGGCCCGCTCACCCAAGCCGTGCCGCAAGGCGGAAATTGCCGAGGGGTTCGGCGCGCACTACGTCAGCACACGGGAGACGCCGCTGGCCGAGCTGGTCCGCCGCGTCGGCAAGCCCGACCTGATCATCGAAGCCACAGGAAGCAGCGCGGTCGCCTTCGAGGCAATGGAGATCATCGGCCACAACGGGGTCGTCGTCTGGACGAGCATCACGGGCGGCCGGCGGTCGATCGAGATTCCGGCCGACAAGGTGAACCTGAGCTGGGTCCTGGGCAACAAGCTGCTCGTCGGCTCCGTGAACGCGAACTTTCGCCACTTCGAGATGGGAATCGCCGACCTGGCACTGGGCGAAATGACCTATCCCGGCGTGATCGAACGAATCCTCACGAATCCCGTAGACGGCCTGGAGAACTACCACGAAATGATGCGGCTGCTGATGGAGGAGCAGGCGCTCAAGGTATTCGTCAACGTGGCGGAAGCCTGATGCGAAGGGCCGCGGTTGGGCGCAACCGTCACTCGTCTTTGAAGTGCTCCTGCGCGTTTTTGGGAATCCGCGCCAGCCGAATTCGCCAGTAGATCCCGGCCGCCAGCAGCAAAACGACGACCGCGATCATTCCCAGTTCGATGGGTCCCAAGTCTCCGATATGCATGGCCGCCTCCTATAACCGAGTGAGCCAGTGCACGCTGGACCTGGCCCGCCCAGTATAACGCCGGGCACGTCGCGTTAGATCACAAAGTCGGTCCGGCGGCCGAGAATGCGGTCGATCAGGTCTTGCGAGAGGTCAATCGCGACGGCCGTGTCGCGGCTGAAATCGGTCGGGTTGATGCCGCAATAGACGGACCACGGCCCCAGATGTCTCCACCGACCGGCGCGGTGGGGTTCGCTGGGCAGCACGGGGGTCGTGCAGCGGTTGCAGCTGATGGTCGAGTACCCCTGCGCATGCAGCGGATTGACGATCACCCGGTTCTGGGCGACGTATTCTTCCATCTGCGCGTCGGTCAGGTTGACGAGCGGATTGATCCGCAGGCAGTTCATCTCGGGATCGACGGCCAGAATGGGGCACGCTTCCCGCTGGCCGCCTTCGCCGCGGCGCAAGCCGCCCAACAGGGCGTCGTATTGGCCTTTGACGGTGAGCAGCGGCTCGTTCTTGCGCATATGGCAGCATTGTTGTTGCCCTTCGGTCGACAGGTACAGCACGCCGTATTGCGCCGTCTGCTCGGCCATCGACTGGCGGGGCTTGAGCGTGACCACCTCCATGCCATATTCCCGGGCGATGCGGTCGCGCGTCTCGAGGGTCTCCTCGAACATCACTCCCGTGTCGACAAACACGACCTTCACCGACGAGCCCATCTCGTGCAGCATGTGGCAGATGACGCTGCCCGCTTTTTGCATGGCCGACAGGGCGGCCACGCGGGTGCCGAAGACGTCGCAGGTCCAGCGGATCAATTCCTGCGGTGTACGCTCCTCGAAGGTCTGGTTGATTTCAATGAGGTCCGCTTGCGTAAACCTCGCCATCCGAACCTTTCCAAATTCACAAAATTCGACTGAACGGCCTACTGGCGACCTCATTGTAGAGCGTACGAGTTATTGATGTCACCTCCGTTATCGGGGCTCCCCGGTGGCGGTGCGGCTCCAGCTGGAGGAGAAAGAATTTAGCATTAAGTGCCGTCTGCCCTGAGAATTAGGAGCGGGCTGCGGCCCCACGGCGCACGTGGGGAACCGATGGCCGAGCGGGGAACGCGGGAACCGATTGACCAGCCAGCCGGTCGCCGGGTCGGCCGGCGGACGAACCGTTCGCACACGGATGACATTCGGCCGCACGGGGGCCTAGAATAGCTGTTTCGCGAGGTGCACGTCCTCATCATCGTCGTTCATCCGCATTCGTTTTAGCCGTACCAAACGCAGTCAGCCGTAACAAAACACAGTCAGCCGAACGATCGGCACACACAATCGAGGTTGTCCGATGAATCGCCCGTTTTGGGGGATTTTGTTGTTGCTCAGCATGCTGGCGGTCGTGTCGGGCTGCTCGTCCGACTCGAAGTCGGAGCCGGGCGCGAAGACCGATCCTGCCTCTCCCGACGCTGCCACAGCCGCGGCCGGCGGCGCCCCTGCCGGCGGCAATCCGCTGGGGGCCGGTCGTTTGCTCTCCGACAACGTGAGCAAGAAACCGTCGCTTGAGGGCAAGTGGATCCTGTTGTTCTTCGAGCGGATGTCGGGCGTGGAAGTGCCGGCCGCCCTGTTGGACATCTCCAAGGGGTCCAACGGCAAGCTCAAGCCGATCGTCAAGGGTTACGGCAAGATGCTGACGAACCCGCGTTTGCGCCGGGCCGACGCCACCGATAAAACGCTGCACATGGCGCTCGAGATGACCGTCGCCACGATGGGGCCCAATCGCCAGCCGACCCACGATACAAAACTGCTCGACATCCAGATCGATCTGCAGAACGGGCTGGCTCGCGGCAGCGCCCAGTTCGAGCCGATGGACGCCTTTGCCGTGATGCTCGTCCCCACCGAGCTCGACACCATTCAGAGCTTGACCCCGGTGCAGTTGCCCGAATCGGCCGATCTGCAGGCAAGCAAGGAGGCCACGCCCGAGCAGGCCATGGAGCAGCTCTACTCGTTCGTTCACGCGCATCCCGACAGCCCGCTCACGCTCGAGATGTATCCCTACGTCTTCCGGGGCGCGCCGGCCAAGAAGCTGGACGAAGCTGCCATTAACGCCGAGGCCGACAAGTACGCGGAATTGGCGCAGCGCTGGTCGCCGCGGCTGGGCTTCAAGTCGCGGATCGACGTGGCCGCCGCGCTGATTCCCACCGGCTACATGCCCAAGGCCTCGCTCAAGCAGATTGACATCGCCCAGAAAAATCTGACGGAGGAACGCATTCCGGTCTGGAAGCAGCTGCTGGGCGACATGAAGGACGCCGTCCTGTCCAACCTGGCTCTCAGCCAGATTCAAAACGGCACGCCGGAAGAAAAAACGAAGGCCGCCCAAACGCTCCGCGAGCGGCTCAAGCTGCAGCCTTTTAACCCCATCGCCTTGTACGAGCTGGCCCGCTACGACGAGCAGCAGGGCAAGAAGCAAGAGGCGCTCCGCGGGTATGCCGAGGTCGCGGTGCTGCCGATGTTCGACATCATGCTCGACACGATGTGGAAGCAGGACCAGTCGCAGCACGATCCGCCCAAGCAGACGGCCGAAACGCTGTGGAAGGGGCTGCACGGCGGCAAGCTCGACGGCTTCGACGCCTACCTCGATAAGGTCTACGCGGAGGCGATGCCCAAGGGCAAAGGCAAAAAGGTCGAGCCTCGCTCGAAGCAGACTGACAACCGCGTCGTGTTGTGCGAGCTCTTCACGGGAGCCGATTGCGGCCCCTGCGTGGCGGCCGACGTCGCCTTCTCAGAATTGGTGAAGAACTACGCGCCCAGCGAAGTGGTCTCGCTGGAATATCACGAGCACATTCCCCACCCGGATGCGCTCGCCAACAGCGATACCGAGCAGCGGTTCCAGTTCTATTTCCCGGAACGCGGCGGCACGCCGACGTTTGTGATCTCGGGCAAGCCCGTGCAGGTGGGCGGCTATTTGCACCAAGCAGAGGAGGTCTACTCCACGCTCCACGGGCAGGTCGACCTCATGCTCTTGCGAAAGACCACTGTCCGCATCGACCTCAAGGCTCAGCCCAAGGACGGAGCGGTCGCCGTGACGGCCGAAGCGAACGGCTCCTTTGCCGCGACCGACCCGGTGCGTCTGCGGCTCGTGCTGGCCGAGGAGCGCGTCGGTCTGCGGGGATCCAACGGCGTCCGCGAGCACGACATGGTGGTTCGCGCGATGCCGGGAGGCACCTCGGGCATCGAGCTCAAGGACGGCAAGCTCCGCTACGAGGGAAAGATCGACATCACCAAGATCAAGCGCGAGCTCGACGATTACCTGCGGGCTTACGAAGAGGCGAACAAGACCACGTTCCCCCTCAAGCCCCTCGATCTGTCGCACCTGCGCCTCGTGGCCTTCGTGCAGAATGACCAGACGAAAGAGGTCTACCAGGCCGCCTCGATCCCATTCCCGACCGGGTCGGCTCCCGCAACGGGTAAAGCGCAGGCCTCGGCCGAAAAGACGAAAGGCGCGGCTCCCGCCGTCAGCAAGGCCTCGCCGTGAGGCGGCCGGGAGCGCGGCGTCGACTCAGGGCCGTACGAATTGCGCCCGTGGGACTCGCGACCGTGTTCTTCGCGGCCACGGCGTTGGCCAGCGCGGCCCGCGCTGCTGAGACGCCGTCCCCCGCGAAAGACGCCCCTCCCAAATCGCTCGACCCGCGGCTCAAGATCGAGCTGTTTGCCGAGCAGCCGCAGATCGTCACGCCGACCGACCTGGCCGTCGACTACCAGGGCCGCGTCTGGGCGATCGAGTGCAACACGCACTTTCGGCCGGCCGGCTACAAAGGCCATCCCACCGACCGCATCCTCGTCTTCACGCCCAAGCCCGAGGGCGGCCGGGCCGGCACACCGCAGGTCTTTGCCGACGGCTTCACCCACGCGATGAGCATCGCCGTGCCCTACAAGGACGGCGTGTACGTCGCCACGCGGCGGGAAGTTTTCCACCTGGTCGACAAGGACGGCGACGGCAAGGCGGATAAACGCCGCTCGATTTTGAAGCTGGAAACGAAGGGCGACTACCCGCACAACGGCCTGGCCGGCTTCGCCTTCGACGGCCTGGGCTACATGTACATTGGCCTGGGCGAAAACCTCGGGGCCGATTATCGGCTGGTCGGCACGGACGGCCGCGCGATTTCCGGCGGCGGCGAAGGAGGCAGCCTGTTCCGCTTCAAGCCGGACGGCACCGACCTCACGCTCTGGGCGACCGGCTTTTGGAATCCGCACGCCTCCTGTGTCGATGCGTTCGGCAACATGTTCACGGTCGACAACGACCCGGACGATCGGCCGCCCTGCCGACTGCTGCACATCATCCCCGGCGGCGACTACGGCTACCGCTTCCGCAACGGCCGCCGCGGCATTCACCCCTTCACGGCCTGGGACGGTGAACTGCCCGGCACGTTGCCGATGATGTGCGGGACGGGTGAGGCTCCGTCGGGAATCATCGCTTACGAATCGGACGGATTCCCCGAAGAGTATCGCGGCAACCTGCTGGTCTCATCCTGGGGCGACCATCGCATCGATCGCTTTCGTCCGAAGGCCAAGGGAACGTCTTTCAGCGCGAAGCTCGAACCGCTGATTGTCGGCGGAGAGAATTTTCGGCCAGTCGGCGTCGCTCTTGCGCCCGATGGCTCCGTTTATTTCACGGACTGGGTGCTCAAAGACTACAACGTGCACGGCAAGGGGCGGATTTGGCGGATCGCCCCCACGGAGCCGAGCAAGAAGCCGGTCGAGGATCTGGCGGCGCTCGAAACGCTGCCCTTCGGAGCTCTGCGTGACAAGCTCCGCTCGCCTCGAATGGATATCCGCAGGCGCGCGGCTCGACTGCTCATTCAAAGTCGACCAAATGCGTTTGAAGGTCTGTCGCTTTCTTCGGACCGCCGATCGTGCGAGGAGACGTGGGCGACCCACTGGGGCGCGAACTCCGTTGCGAAGTGTGTGGCGCCGCCGCGCTCCAGCTTGAAGAACCCGGAAATACTGTGGTTGTGGCCCTTTGAGCCGTTCAACGACAGTGTTGGAGACGATTCGCTGCTTCAACGACTGAAGCACCCGTGGGACGTCAATCCATCATGCGTCCTCGCGAGCGTGAACCGACGGGATCCCCTACTCCCGAATGCGCCTCCGGCATTTCTGGGGCGGATCCTCGCCGGCGGCGATCGGTTTGTCTTTGCCGCAGTCGTCCAGGCCCTCACGGATGCTCCCGGCCTGGGGCCGCCAGAGCTGGCGAAACGGCTTCAACCTGAGCGGACGCCGTTCGAGCAGGTTCGACTCGCGTTGCTCTTAGCGGCCCGACGCAGCGATGGCGCTGGCTGGTCGGAAGCGGTGTTGCCGATCGCGTTTCGCGATCCCGATCCCCGCGTGCGATTCACGGCCATTCAGTGGGTCGGCGAAGGCCGGCTCGCTCAGTTTCGCGGTGAGATCGAACGAGAACTGGAGAACTCGAAAACAACGGCCGACCTGTTTGAGGCCTCGCTCGCCTCGATCGAAATGCTCGACGGCGTGAAGCGGAAGCCGGGGAACGAATTCTCGGGGGCTGACTACTCGCTCCGCCTGGCCTGCGACGCGAAAGTCGCCGACAACGTGCGGGCGATGGCGCTCCGGATCGTGCCGCTCGATCACAAGAAGCTTTCGTTCGAGCAGCTCACGACCCTGATGAAAGACGGTGGGCCGCTGTTGCGATTCGAGGCGCTGCGGACCTTTCGTAATCTGCCCTTCCTGCAAGGTCCCAAAATCGAACGGGAGCTGGCGCTCGACGAGCACGCGGACAAAGCTCTTCGACTCGAGGCGATTGCCGGCCTCGCGATTGCGCTCGAGCGCGACGAGCACGATGCCGCCACCATCGCCGCGCTACGCCGGCTGTTGACCGGAGCCGACCCTGATCTCGCGGGCGAAGCTTTGCGAGCGCTGCGCCGCTCGGCTCGCAACCCCGACGTGCGCGCCGACCTCAAGGGCTTGTCGTCTCGCCTCGAAGCGCATCCGGCCCAGGGCGCAACGCACACGGTGGCTGACCAGGTCGCTGTGGCGTTGCGGTCCTCCGATCTGCTCGTGCCGAAAGAGCTCGCAGCGCTGACGACGCCGCGGCCGAATTCGGTCGACGACTGGATCCAGGTCGCGGCAGACGGCGGCGATCCCGAGGCCGGGCGTCGGCTGTTCGACTTTCCCAATTCGGTTGGTTGCTACCGCTGTCACACCGTGCACGGCCGCGGCGGCAAGATCGGGCCCGATCTCTCGATCATCGCCCGCGCTTCGGATCGCAAAAAGCTGGCGGAGTCAATTCTGCGGCCGGCCAAAGAGATCGCGCCGCAATATGCCACCTGGTCGTTCGTCATGCACGACGGAAAAACACTTTCCGGCGTCCTCGTCTCCGAAGATCGCGAGGGGCACGTCCGCATCGGCAGCGCCGACGGGCACATCACCGAGGTCCAGGCATCCGATATCGAAGAGCGCGTGGCGCAAAAAACTTCGATTATGCCCGAGCGACTGACCGACCTGCTCACCGTCGGCGAGTTCCGCGATCTGATCGCCTTCCTGGCGACGCTGAAATAATCGTTAACCTCGGTGTCTTTTTCTGCCTTCGCGTCTTTGCGGCCGCCGTCGCTCATCGACTGACAGAACGCGCGTTCAGACATTGGCCAGTGGCTCGGTGCGGCCGGAACTTCCCCCCCATTCGGAACCGCTTGCCTGAGATCTTGGGCGAAATCTCGCGTCCGATTTCCAAACGAGCACTATCGTTGTAGCGATGTCGCGTCGCAACGCGATGGGGCAGCCGTGCGGGAGCGTCCACACGGCCGCACCGGAAGTCCGCCAGCGGGCCTTCGGGTTCGGTTGAGCGCAGAGTAGACGATGTTTGGATTTTTGTTTCATAAACGGCGCGACGAGGTCATGCGGGTGCTGCATGGCCGCGTGAACCGTGCGCACGCACGGGCCATCGCGGTGCAGAATATCCGTGGCGCAGACCCGGCAGATCTTCAACGAGGTCGTCTGGGCCCTGCCCTGCGAATCGCCGGAAAAGGCCGACTTCTCGCAGCTGTTCCCCGCCATCTGCCGCGACTTGTGCACGCAGGGCATCGGCATCTTCGTCACCACGCCGGTGACCGAGCCGCACATGATCATCGGCCTGCGGGACGAATCGGAGCCGCGCTTCCTGTCCTGCACGGTGAAGCACATTTCGTCGCTGGGGTACGGCTTTTATCATGTCGGCCTCTTTCCCGACGAAGTGATGAGCCTCAGCCGCGAGCAGATCAAGGCGATGTGCCAGGCGCTGGAGCGTTACACGGACGAGGAAGCCTGCTGCCAGGTTCCCGCCGCCGCCGCGACGTAAGCGGACGCGCTGAGTTCGCCCGCTCACGCGCGAGCCACTCTCACAGCGCCTCAGGGCGATACTGTCCGGTAATCCAAAGTGTGTACTTGCACCGCCCTCGCTGAGCTTCGGGTTAGTGAACGCAATAACCAACCGGCAGCGTGAAGCGAGGGCTCTTCGATTCGCCTCGAATTTGCCGGAACGTCGCACGCCGCATCGCCACGAGGGCCAGCGCGACGACCGATTCGCACAACGCAGCGCAAACGAGCGCGCGGCAAGAGATGCGAAGTAGCAGGCGCTCAGGAAGAGGCGCGCGAGAACTGGGGGCCGCTGGCCGGTCCTACTTCTTCTCGTTCTCGGCCTTCTTCAGCCCGGGCACTTTGATCGCCGTCACGATCACCGACGTGTAGTGCTGGCGGTGGCCGGTGTGGCGCCGCGAATTCTTGCGCTTGCGGAACTTGCCGATCTCAAGCTTGGGCCCGTTGACCTTCGGTCGCACGACGGTCGCTTCGACGAGCGCGCCCGAGATCGCCGGGGTGCCGATCGAGCTGGGGCCGCCGCCGTTGGCCAAAAGCACCTGCTCGAACTTGATCGCGGCGCCGGCTTCGACCCCTTCGCGATAGTCGATCAGAAAAGTTTCCCCTTCCTGGATACGAAACTGGCGGCCGCTTTCGGCAATGACTGCAAACATGGCTTTTCGATCGTTTCTGGTCGTCCGGAGAAATGGTCCGGCAGGGTCGTCCAGGAGGGCAAGATCCGGCAACATTGGGCCGGCTCAACCGTCCTACAGGGAGTCACACATTGTAGCGGCTTCCCCGCGAGCTTCAATGCGACCCGACCGGGTGGGCGCGGCCGCCGCCCGAGGTTCGGGGAGCCGACGGTCACGGCCTCGCCGTCACAGTTTCCCAGGGAGACGGCGACACCGCCGGGGGCCGGCAACCCGACAAAAAAGAACGGGTTCGCTCGCCAGAAGTCTGCGAGCGAACCCGTTATCGTTCCAGAACCAAGCGTCTGCACGGGGCAGACACCGGGTCGCGACGGCACTAGGCCTTCGGCTTCGGAGCCGGCTCTTCCGGGGGAGGAGCAGGAGCAGCCTGGACCGGGGCGTGTGACGGGGCCATGACGCCAGGAGCACCGCAGAGACGGCGCGGCCGGAACCGCACAGCTCGGAGCATAGGAGGCACCACAGCAGGTCGCAGCCGGAGCCGCACAGGTCGGCGCACAGCTGCTGCAGGCCATCGGGGCCGGAGCAGCGCAGCTCGCCATAACCGGCGCACCGCAACCGCCGCAGCCACCGCTGTAGCCGCAACCGCAGCCGTGGTGGTGGACATGGCAGTGGTGGACGTGGTGGTGGCAGCCACAGCCGCCGCCGCAACCGCCGTAGCTGGCGCCGCAACCGCCGCCGCAGCCACCGTCGAACGAGAACAGGCTAGCAGACGCCGGGCTTGGTCCAGCGACCAAGAGCGCCGCTCCGGCCACGATGGCCAGAAGCAAAGTCTTGCGAAGCATCAGCGATCTCCTCATCTTTTGAAGTTTTGAGACGCGTAAACTCGGTGGAACATCTTCTGCCCCAGGAAGCCCGACGACTTGTGCCGCCGTGTTCCGGGCGTCTATCAAAAAGTCCGGCTCGGAACCGCAAATCGCGCGCCCGGCAATCGGCGTAATCTGCGATATCTATGCCGAGGGAGCGCTGTGAAAATGCGGAGTCTGTAAAAGCTTTGCCGACGACCGCATCCAAAATAACAATGCCCATCCGCTTGTCAAACCATAAAGACCCAAAAATCCTAGGGTTTTCGCGCCTCGGTCAACTGCCAGCCAGATTGCCTATTTTAAACCCAGGCGACTTGTTTTGAGACCAAGCGGGCCTCTTGCCCAGCTTGCAGGACTACGACTAAATGGAGAAACGGATCGTCGCTCGCCGCAAGTCACCGTGCGTCGCTCCGCGCGGCGATCATTCACTAACCAAGTTGGTCTTTCGACAGCGACTGTCTGATGCCCCTTGAGTCTGCTCTCCCTTCCTTCGCTCCGCTGGCATGGAGGTTCCGCGAGCAGACTTGGCAACTTGGGGGGTTTCCCAGGTTAATGGGCATTGTGAACGTCACGCCCGACAGCTTTTCGGACGGCGGCCAATTTCTCGACCCGGCCCGGGCCGTTTTCCAGTCTTTGCAGCTCGTTGCCGACGGTGCCGACCTATTGGACATCGGCGGCGAGTCGACGCGCCCCGGCGCGACGCCCGTGTCGGCCGACGAAGAAATCCGCCGCGTCGTCCCCGTCATTGCGGAAGTCGCACGGCGCACGCCGGTCCCTATTTCGATCGACACCACCAAGGCGGACGTCGCCCGGCGGGCGCTCGACGCCGGGGCCGCGATCGTCAACGACATCTCGGGACTACGATTCGACCCGGAAATGGCACCGGTCTGCGCCGCCGCGCAGGCGGGCGTCGTCTGCATGCACATGCAGGGGACGCCGCAAACCATGCAGTACGACCCGCGTTACGCGGACGTCGTGGGCGAGATTTCCGCTTATCTGGCCGAGCGCCTGGCCGCCTTGGCGGAGCGTGGAATCGAGCGGGAGCGAGTGGTGCTCGATCCGGGCATCGGCTTCGGCAAGACCCCCGCGCACAACTTGGCGATCCTCGAGCAGATCAGCCGTTTTCGCGCGCTGGGTCGCCCGATCTTAATTGGCCATTCGCGGAAGCGGTTTCTCTCGAAGATCGTCGGCCGCAAGCTCGACGAAGTCTCCGCCGCGACGATTGGCGTGGCCGTGGCGTCGGCCCTGAACGGCGCCGACTTGCTCCGCGTTCACGATGTGCGGGCCACGCGCAACGCGCTAACCGCCTGCTGGACGGTGCTCGGCCGCCCGCTCCCGGCAAGTGCGACCGCCGTCCCGGAAGCTCCGTCGGCGCCGTCGCCCTAACAACCGCCGACACCCGCGCCGACGCGAACGACCTGAGATCGCGTCAGGAGCGTCCGGAACTTCAATTGGCCATGCAGGCCGCCGTGCCGTGCCGCGGCAGGACGGTGATCGGCCGCCGCATGATTTCTTCGTCGGCGATCTTGAGCACGAGAGAGTACTTGCCCGGCGCGATGCAGTCGCCCAGGCTGTAATAGAAGAGGGCCCGCAGCATTTCGCAGGAGAGGAACAGGCCGTTGGTCTCGACCACGCGGTTCTCCGAGTCGTGCAGGTTGCACTGAATCCACATGTTTTCGTGCGGCGGAATCAGTCCGCACTGCGCCCGTACGGTTTCTCCCTGGCGGAACGTGGTGCGGCGATCGAGCAGGCAGCCGCCGACGAAGACCGAGCCGATGTCGAAATTCAGCACCTTGTCCTCATTCGCGATGCGGCGGTCGGGCGCCAGCAGCTGGGCGGCCTCCTCCATCGGGAGTTCTGGGAGCTGGTAGGGACCTTCGGGGCGATGCAGGCCGAAGCGATCGAGCTTGTACTCCAGCGCGACGCCGCTCACGCCCGTGGTGACCAGCGCAGCGGCGAAAATGCCTCGGCTCCAAGCCGGGTTCACCGTCGGCAGGGCTTCGCCGAAAGACGCGGCCAGACCGCGCAGCGATGGCCCCAAGCGATTGGCAATCCAGTTCCGCAAGTCGGTCGCCTTACGGCCGAACCACTCGATCTGCCCGTCGGTGGCAAAGGCCGGGTAAGCCGACACGCAGATCATCGGGAAGATGAACAGGCCGAGGGTCAAACAGGTCATCAGGTGGAAGAACGCCCCCAGCGCCAGCACGAAGGTGCGGAGCATCGGCTTCCAGACGATAAACAGGAACAGCAGCTCCCAGATTGCCGTGAAGTAAGCGCCCACGACCAGGATCGCCGGATGCAGCGCCAGCGAACCACCCAGAAAATTCGGCGTGTGGATCGTGGAGAGCATCCAGGTTTGCAGGTGCTCGCCTGTAAAGTAGCCGCGGACCTGAAGCTTGGTGACCGCCGCGCTAAAGTAGACCGTCGCCAGCACGAGCTGGATCAGCCGGCGGGGCCAGCGGGCGCCCAGCGGCGGAGCGGGCAGCTGATCGGGCGACACTCCCTGGCGGAGCAGCCGTCGCCGCGCGAGCCAGCTATCGATCGACCAGACCGACCCGCACTGCGTGAAGCAAAGCAAGATCAGAAAGTGGGAGGCAATGGCCGACGATTTGTTCAACGTCGAGAGGATGTCGAGCATGTTCAGGTACGTGTAACCTGTCGCCGCCAGCACCAGCGACAGCCGCGTGCACCAGCCCAAGCACGTCGTGACGAGGGCCAGAATGACCACGCTGTGAATGGCGACGGCGGCCGTCCCGTTGGGCTCGAGCCACGGGCACGGATAGCCGTAGATGCTCCAGAGCGAGATGCCCGAGCCGTCGGTCGAAAAAATCTCGCGCGAATAGTACCAGCGGTAGGCGGTGGGAAAGAGGATTGCGAACGCCAGGCAGATGCGGACGAGCGCCAGGCGATAAGGCGTCTCGGTGCCGTGAAAGAAATCGCGAACCGCGGCGACAAACCCGGAACTGCTGGCGGTGGCGCTGTCTGCGATCGAGCAGTCGACAGTCGCGCTGCCCATTGTTGAGCGGTCGACCGCGCTCGCGTCAGTCGGCTCGGCGAATTCTGCGACGGATGCCAGGGGAGCGGTTGGGATGGCGGTCATCGGTGGTTCCACAGTCCAAAAACGGCGAAGGCTTGAGTGTCGAGCGATAGAGCGCGGTGCTTGGGGCAATCGATCGAAAGTGAGAACACTGGCTGAACTGCTGTTATTCGGCGACGGGCGTGCCGACGCGCTGGAAGTTTGCCGCTGAGTAACCGTCGCCGCCATAGCCGCCCGCTCCGGGCGCTTGGACGGCCGACCAGACGAAGGGCCGATTCTGAGTGGCGTCCTGGACCAGTCGCGGGTTGTCGATGATCGACAAGTTTGCCTGGTACTGCAGCCAGGTCGGCGCCCCGGTGAGGATTTGCCCCCCGTCGGCGCTGAGAATCATTCGGGTGTGGGAGTAGATGCGGTCCGGCTTCGGCTTCAGGTAATAGGCCTCGTACTGGGCGTCGGGCAGGTTGAATTTCTTCGGGTACTCCTGCTCGATGGCGAAGATCCGCAGGATCGGCTCGTGCTGCGTGTGAATCAGGCCGGGCCGCGCCAGGAGGCGGCCGTACTCGAACATCTGGTCGTAGCATTGCCGTGAGAGGCGATCGCTATAGGGATGAAATTCGCCCCACGGTCCGGGCGAAAGCTGGTAGTACCGGCCGCTCTCTCCTTCGCCGATCACCTGCATCTTGCAGTCGTAGCCCGACCAGCCGCCGTACATGTCGAACGTCAAGAAGTAGAGCGGCGGAAAGAAGAAGCGGACCTGCGTGGCAACACACAAAAAGCCGACCACCAGGGCGGCCAGATAGCCGCCGATGCCCGCATTGACGATCCATCGCTTCATGGGACGATCCTCCCTCGGCATGCACGAGGGCCCGAGTTGCGGCCGTAGAAGATGATCTGGAGCGCGTTTTCAACCGAGCCTGTGCTCGGCGATTGGGACGTGAGGTGCCGCATTTTGTCTTTGCGGCGGATCTGGTCAAGATCAATCGCGCGAAGCGTGCCGGGCCGTGCGCAGAGCACGAGACGTCGGGAAAGTCGCTGCGATCGAGGACCGCTCGCTCCAGAATTCCCGCTTCGGATCCCTCGCTCTCACGCTTCGGGTTGGTAAATGCGACGGACCAACCGTAAGCGTCGGCAAGGGCTCTTAGACCGCAGCGAATTCGGTCGCAGGCGCAACGCGTGACCGAGCCGAGCGGTTGTTCAGCGCGCAAAAAAGCCGCCGTGGTACCCGCAATACCACGGCGGCTCAGGACCGAGAAACTGACCCGCACTCTGTACCGATCGACGAACCGATTGGCCGGCCAGCCGAGTCTCCGGTCGCCCCGGAGACTCGGCGGCCGTCCCGCATTACTGGTTCCCGGAGGACTCCAGGAGTTCTTCCTCTTCTTCTTGGATGATGATTCGCGGCGTGACCATCATCATCAAGCTTTCCGCTTCACGACCGATGCCCGTGTTACGGAACAGTCGGTTGATGTACGGCAGCTGGTTCAAGATGGGAACGCCGGCCTCGTTGCGGCCTTCCCGCAAGGTCTTGATGCCGCCCAAGAGGACCGTACCGCCGTCCGGCACGCTGACCGTCGTGATGACCGTCACCGTTTGGACGACCGGTTGTTGGACCGTGATGTTACCTACGGACAACGAGTTGGAAGTCGATGTACTGCTGGTACTGCTGGTACTTGTGGTCGACGTCGTCGTGCTTCCGCCGATGCCGCCGAAGCCCGACGAACCCGAACTACCGCCGCCGAAGCCCGTCGAACCGACCGATCCGGACGAGCCGCTGGCACCCGGGCCCGAGCCGGTCGAGCCGCTCTGGCCGGGAGCACTGACGAAAGTGAAGGTGAACACGTCCGAGATGACGTTGAACTGCGGGAAGACCGACAGTCGCACGAAGCGCCGGTCGGCCGAGACCACCGCGGCCACCCGCATCTGGACACCCGAGGGAATTTGCTCGATGACTGGCTGGAACCCGACGGCGAACACACCCACGGTGGGCGTCACGCTGACCACGAACGGCCGTTCCGTCACGTTGGCCACCGTCGCCGCCTGACCGTTGAAGAGCGTTACCTTGGGAGCAAACATGACGTTCGTTCGCGTGTCGCCCTGGGCGGCACGGATGAAGAAGAACGTCTCGATGTCGCTCAAGATGGCAAACCCGATCTGCATGCCGGCGTCCGGGTTGAAGTTACCGAACTGCGGCACGCCGATGTCGAACGAGCCCTGCCGGAACGGAACCGTGAGGTCCTGCGAGAAGGTTGTCGGCGAATCCATGCCGACGATCGTTCCCTGGCTGGGCCACTTCTGCGTGTTGACCAGATTCAGCGGGAAGGGGAACGCGTTGAAGGGGGCGAATCCACCGGCGGTGGACGTGCTGGACGTGCTGGACGTGCTCGAGGTCGAAGTGCTGCTCGTGCTCGACGTGCTCGATGTGCTCGAGGTCGAGCTGGTGCCGGAGCTGGAGGTCGAACTCGTGCCCGACGAGCTCGTGCTCGAAGTGCTCGTGCTGGAAGTCGAGCTGAAGATCGGGGCACCGAACTGGCCCAGGCCCAGCGTCGACTGCGGCACGTTGGAGTTGACGTTGAAGTTGAAGTTCACGCCGACCGACTCGAAGAAGTCGTCGTCGACCGTGATGAACCGGCATTCGACGGTCACCTGGAGGTCCTGCAACCGCCGCAGCTGTTGCAAGAGGTCGCGGATTTCGTCATGGACCTTCTGCGTCTGACGGATGACGAGGCTCAACGTCGTGTCGACCGACTGGATGTGCCCCTGTCCGCCGCTTTCATCCCACGATTCCGGCTCGATCGTGTTGACGATCAGATGCTTGATCGCGTCGAAATCGGGAGCCGAAGGCTGTCCGGCCGCGGCGCGAATTCCGGCCCCCGGAGCCATGCCCCCCGGGGGCGTGGCACCGACCGGCTGACCGACCTGGAACATGGCCTGCCCGGCCGCGCCCTGCGTGGTGTCGGCCGTCGGCACGATAAACTGGGCGCCGCCCGTGCCCCGCTGGAAGGGGACCGCGGCCGGCGGCGAGTTGGCAATCGGCATCACGAGGTCGGCCACCGGGTACGCCAACAGCACGGTCGTCCCCTGCTGCTTCAGGCGGCTGGTGATCAACAGCACCTCGTCCTTGGTCATGTAACCCATATTGAGCGGATCGAGGATCAGGTTCAGAGCGCTGCGAAGCGTGATCCCGTCGACCCCGATCGTGATTTCCGTCGAAGTCGGAACGTGCTCCTCCTCGAGGGCCGCCGTATCCAGCACGATGTTGACGTCGGCAATCTTCTGAATGTGGCGGATGACGTCGACCAGCGGCGTCTTCTCGAAGTGCAGCGAGACCTGGCGGTTCAAGCTCTGCTCGATCTGCTTTTCAGGCTCGGTCCGCTGCTTGTTGTCCGGGCTGTCGTACTTGCCCTTGCGGCGCTTCGTCAGGCCGGCCCAGTCCTTGGGGAACTTGTAGGGCGAGCCGTACATCGGCGTGGCCGCCGCGTCTTCGACTTCCCACAGCTGGTTGAGGAAATTGTCTTCCTTGCGAATCTTCAGGTCGGCAATTCGGGCGTTTTCGCGTCCGAGGCGGGCCTTGACGAACATTGTCTCGGCCACCGGATTTTCCTTGTCGAGCTCCTTGGCCTGCTTGGCGATCAGCTCGGCTTCGGTCCACCGGTCCTGCTTCACGAGCTTGTTGTATTCATCGACGAGGTCGGCGAATTCCTGCTCGACCCGCACGTGGTACGCCTGCTCGTTCTCAATTTCGTTCTTGATCCGATCGTTCCGCGCCTTGACGGCGGCCACCGGGGCCTGCTGCTTCTGCTGCGCCTCGATGTCCGACTTGGAGCGGGCCAACAGCGTCATCAGCGGGGCGACGGCGTCCCGGCCCAGATCGGATTGATCGACGCTGGTAATCGCCGCGTCGAGAATCTGGAGGGCCTTCGCCGGATCGTTGTCCTTGACCCGCTCGGCCTTGAAGTGGGCGTTGAGCACCTCAGTCCGCAACTTCTCGAACTTCAGCGCCCGTTGCTGATCGGCAATGTCGATCCGAGAAGCGGTCGGACGCTTGGGAGGATTCGCCGCGTCATTGGCCGTCGAGGGGAACTGACCCGCCACTTGTTGCACGTTGCGCGAGCGCGCCGGAGCCAGGTCGCGGAGGAAGTCATGCAACTGCCGGTCGCGGTAGCGATCCAGCTGCTGCCCGCTGCGATAGCACTGCAAGAAGGCGGCATACGCGTTGTCGCGATGGCCCTCGCGGAGTTCATGCATGCCCAGGGCGAACAGATCGTCCGCCGACGCGCCGCTCGGCACGATCACGGGCACTTCGGCCTGACGGGCCGGAGTCGGCGCCGGAGAATACGGATTGTCGGCCGTAAAGGCGTCGGCCGGGCTGACCGGGGCTTTCGCAGCCGGAGCAGCGGCCGGCATCTCCGGCTCACTGGGAATCGCGGAAGCAGTCACCCGAGCCGCCGGAAGCGCCATCGGCGCGGCCGGCAGGGCGGACACAGACTCTTCCGGCGGAGCCGCCTGGGCGACCGTCGGCGGAGCCGGAGCGTCGGTGACGACAGGCAGCGACGGCGGTGCGCTCTTGGCGACAGAGCCTTCGCTTTCCGCCCGATCGATGTCGGCCAAAACCAGTTCCGGCCGGTCGTCCATGACCGAGTAGGCCACATCGAGAGTTAAGGCTTCCTTGGCTTTGCGACGGGCGTCGGCCAGGTGGCCCTTCTTCAAATCACTGCGGGCCTCGCGGATGAGACCGAGCGCCTGCTCCTTGGTCCACTTGCTGCTCGACGACTGGGTGGCCTGGTGCGAAGCCTGGTTGACGCCGAACGGAGATTCATCGATAGCGACGGCCTGCCGCACGTCCGAGGGGTGCGTGGCACTCGGAGTGGCCGGATGACCGCCCTGCGATTCACGCAGCGCGATCGATTCGAGGACGAGTTCCGGACGATCGTCGAACGGGCTGTAGGCGACGTTCATCTTGCCGACTTGCTGCGCCTTCTGCCGCGCCGCGTCGATGCGTCCCGCTCGCAGATCTTCACGGGCCTTGAGCAACAGGTCCTGCGCCTTCTGGCCCTCGGCCGCCGGCGTCAGGTTGGTCTTATTGGAGGTCAACTCGCCCCAGTTGTCCTGGGCGTTGGGCTTCGCGCCGGAGGTCAGGTCGCGGACGCGCTGTGCACGGGCAATGTCGGCCAGCACCGTGTCCGGACGATCCTCGAACATGCCGAAGACCACGTTGAGCTGCCGAGCCTGCTGGGCCTTCTTGGTCGCGTCTTCAAAGTGTCCGGCCTGCAGATCGGTCCGAGCCTGGCGAATCAAGTCGACGGCTTGGGCACGCACGGGATCGGCCGACTCGGCCGTCTTCCGCTTGCGCGGGCAAAGGTCTTGGTGCCGGTGGTCAGCTCGATCTCAGCCAACAGAGCCTGCGGCTGATCGTCAAGAACTTCCCACTTCACCTGGAATTCATCCGCCTTGAGGGCCTTGATGCGGGCCGTCGCAAAGTCGTGCTTGTCGAAGGCCGCGCGGGCTTCGGCCAGCAAGCGCTTGGCCTGGGCCTTGGCGTCGACGGCCTGGGGAGCCGGCGTGACACGGGCCTTAGGCGCGTTGGCGCCGAAGCCCTGGAAATCGGCCGGTGACTCGGCAGGCGCCTGACCGCGAACGACCAGGTTCTCGGTGCCCGCCGGACCGACGGCCGTCTTCGAGCCATGGCTGAGCCGATCAATCTCGGTCACCAACTGACTCGTCTTCGTATCGAAGAACTTGTAAGCGAGCTCAATTTTGTGCGCGGCGGCCGCTTTGGCGCGGGCCAGGTCGAGACGACCGGTCTTGAGGTCGTCGCGGGCTGCGTCCAAGAGGGCGGCCACGTAGCGATGTTTCTTGGCGGCGGTCGCGGCCGGCGATTCGGCCTTCGGCGCGGCCTCTTCCGCGGCTGCCTTCTGCTCCAGCGCCATCAGTTGGATCAGCACCACCTCGGGCGAACGCTCGCCGGGCAGCCAGCGAACCGGCAGTGCCGCCGCGCAATGCGCCAGCACGGCCGCTTGCTTGAACCGCTTCTCTTTGGCCAGGCGGTCGGCTTCCACCAGGATTCTTTGGGCCGTCTTCTTATAGGCCTCGTTGGCCGGAGACGGCTGGGCCGGTGCGACGGCCCGCCACGCGGCGATCGGCTCGGTGGCCGAGGCGTCGTCTGCATGGAGTGGACGGATGACGGCGAAGGCCGCCAGCGTGCCGACTCCGGCCGCGGTCATGGCGAAGAATGCGAATCGAGTGCGCAAGGTTCGTTCCTCCTTCACTGAGTGAAGGCCGAAGTTCCGCAGTCCCGGATCAGTTCCGTTAAGTCGGTTCATGGCACATCCAGAAGTGTCGTGCACGGTCGCGGTTGACGGACGCCGATTAAGCAAATCCCCGCGCGCCTGGGGAGGTTCGGTCGCATGTCCCGCGAGGGACCCCGGCCGAACCGCACACAGTCGCGACGGTCTGAAATTCTGCTATTGATCTGCTGTCGGGAGAGGGAAGGGAGATGAGTGGGCGGCTAGATACCTGATTGCCGCGAACAGGGTCAAGAGCGTTTGCGCCCTTTTTTCGCCGGAGCGTCCGCATTTTTTTCGGGAGCAGGAATTGCGGCAAAATCTGCCGGCGGCTGCAGGTCTTCCGGCGACAGATAGGCCGATTCGATGCTCGCTTTCTCGTACGCTTCGACGAGCACTTTCCGCATGGCTTCCTTTTGGATCTTCTCTTCGAGAGCCTGTCGAATGACTTCTTGAACTTCGGCCAGCGGACGTTTGCCGGCCGGCTTGCGCTCCATTACGCGGACCAGGCGATAACCTTCGCGGCCCGACAACACGGGGCTCGTTTCGCCGGCCGCCAGGCCCCGCAGCGTCGAGGAGATCTTTTCGTCGACCATGCTCTCGACCCGCGTCCACGGCTGTTTGCCGCCGTCTTCCGCATGCAGTCCGTCGGAGTATTTCTTGGCGACTTTGTCGAAGCTTTCGCCCTTCGCGAGCGCGTCGACGGCCTTGGTCAACAGGTCCAGCGCCCCTTGCCGTCCGTTGTGCTTGTCGAAATCGATTTCCAAGAGCTGCCAGTGGACTTTTTCGGGAAAGCTGAATTTAGCGTCGTTTGCCTGGTAGTACGCGAGGATGTCTTCGCGGCCGACGATGTGCTCTTTCTTCGATTTTCCGCGGAGATATTCGTCGGCGAGCAACCGGTTGCGGAATTCGTCCTTCAAGGCGACCAGCGACGTCC
The DNA here is from genome assembly GCA_963800135.1 of uncultured Planctomycetaceae bacterium. Lineage (GTDB taxonomy): Bacteria > Planctomycetota > Planctomycetia > Planctomycetales > Planctomycetaceae > DASPSM01. Next base: position 68,126 of record CAWCZR010000012.1, read on the forward strand.
CCTGCTTGTGCAGCCCTTCGTCCACTTCGTGCGCGGTCATCGCGGCGAAGTCCTTCTTGAGCTTCTCGACGTAGTTCTCGAATTCCTTGCTGACCGCGTCTTCGATTTTCTTCTGCTGCTCTTTCTCGAGCGCGCTGATCATGGCCTGCGCCAGCACGCGCGTCCGCACGTAGTCCTTGCCGAACTTGTGGATCGCGGCCACTTGCAGCTCGGTGTATTCGTGCTCGGTCAGTTGACCGGCCGCCATCGCCCGGGCCGCAACGATCAGGCTCAAACCTTCCCGCGTCAGGGGCTCCGTCGCCGCCCGCTCGAAGATTTCCGAGGCAAACAGGGGCTGGCCGTTGATCGAAGCGATGATTTCGTTGCCCGACATCTTCTTGTCGGGAATCTTGATGGCCGGATGCTTGGCGTCGGCCTCGAACGTGGCTGCCGCCTGCGTCACCGAATTGTCGGGCGAGCTGCCGCGGGTCGTCGTCGCGGCAACGTTGTTCGTCGCTTCCGGAGCTGCCGGGGCCGCTTCCGGAGACACCACGGCCGTGTCGGCCGTTTTGCTCGGGGCATCGGTCCCCGCTTTCACTACCTTTCGCGGCGGCGGCGGACCAAATACCGGATCGCCCACCTTGGCCGGATCGAGCAGATCGCAGCCGGCGAGGATCGCCAAAAGCGTCAACAGGGGCAGCAAATACCGCATTCGGACTGTGTCCCGGTGCGCAGCCACAGAGCAGCGACTTGCTCCTGGCGAACGGCTCAGTTCACCGCTCGCTCGGGCCGGTCGTGCCATGGATTGCTGCGCCTATGGAGGGGCCGGAAGCCGGGCAACGAAGGGAGGAAAGGGGGCGGATTATAGCGCTGCGTCTACGCTGGCTGCAACACCGATTTGAGCGTCGCCACCAGCTCGTCCGTGCTCAGTTCACGTTCGGGCAGCACGAGATACGCGCTCAGCGCGTCGACGACGCGCAATTGCCCTTCCCAACGCTTCGCCAACTGCCCTATCTTGCGCGGATTCCGATAACGAAAGACCGCGTACTCCGGCGCCTCGAGGTGAATGTCGTCGATCTGCCAGTGATGGGCGAACACTTGCAGTTGACGCACCTCCCGCAGTCGCTCGACTTCCGGCGGCAGCGGGCCGAAGCGATCGCGCAGCTCGGCCTCCCATTCCGCCAGTTGCTCGACCGATTCAACCTGCGACAGTTTGCGATAGATCTCGATCTTCTGCTTCATCGACGCCACGTACGAACCGGGCAAAAACGCCGACACCGGCAGATCGATGCCGACATGGAACGGCTCGCGGACCGGCTCATTTTTCAGCGACCGCACCGCGTTGTCGAGCAGCCGGCAATAGAGCTCGTAGCCCACCGACGTGATGTGGCCGCTCTGCTCGGTCCCCAGGATGTTGCCCGCGCCACGGATTTCGAGGTCGCGCATGGCGATCTTGAAGCCGGCCCCCAGCTCGCTGAATTCTTCAATCGCCTTGAGCCGCCGGGCGGCCGTCGACGTGAGCGTCTGTCCTTCTTCCAGCAGCAAGTAGCAGTACGCCCGGTGTTTGTAGCGGCCGACGCGACCGCGGAGCTGGTGCATGTCGGCCAGGCCGTACTTGCCCGCCTGGTGGATGAAGATCGTGTTGGCGTTGGGGATGTCGAGGCCGCTTTCGACGATGGTCGTGCACACCAGCACGTCGGTTTTGCCGGTGACGAACTTGAACATTGCCTCTTCGAGCTGGTGTTCGCCCATCTGCCCGTGCGCCACGTCGAAGCGGGCCTCCGGCACGATCGACTGCAGCCGATCGGCAAGCGTGCGAATGTTGTACACGCGGTTGTGGACGAAGAAGACTTGCCCGTTGCGGTTTAGCTCGCGAATGATGGCCCTGCGGATTAGCTCGGCGTCGAACCGGCAGATGCGGGTCTCGATCGCCTGGCGGTCGCGCGGCGGCGTCGTCAGGTTCGAGATATCGCGAATACCCAAGAGCGACAGGTGCAGCGTCCGCGGGATCGGCGTGGCGCTCATCGTCAGCACGTCGACTTCCAGCCGCAGCCGCTTGAGCATCTCCTTCGCGTCGACGCCGAACCGCTGCTCTTCGTCGATGACCAACAGGCCCAGGTCCTTGAAGCGGACGTCCTTCTGCACCATCCGATGCGTGCCGACGACAATGTCGACTTCGCCCGTCTCCATGCCCAAGAGCGTTTCTTGCTGCTGGCCCTTCGTGCAAAACCGCGAGAGCACGTGCACGTTGAAGGGGAACTCGGCCAGCCGCTCGCTGAACGTGCGATAGTGTTGCTCGGCAAGCACGGTCGTGGGGACCAGCACGGCCACCTGCTTGCCCGCTTCGACCGCTTTGAACGCGGCCCGCATCGCGACTTCCGTCTTGCCGTAGCCGACGTCGCCGCAGAGCAGCCGATCCATGGGCCGCAGCCGCTGCATGTCCTCTTTGACGTCGATGATGGCCGACGCCTGGTCCTTCGTTTCGGTGTAAGGAAAGGCCGCCTCGAATTCCTGCTGCCAGTGGCTGTCGACGGGAAAGGCGATCCCTTCTTTGGCCTCGCGGCGGGCCTGCAGTTGGATCATGTCGCTGGCCAGGTCAAGCACGGCGCTCGCCACGCGTTCTTTCTTCTTGGCCCACGTCGTCGCTGCCCAGCTTGGAAAGTTGCGGCGACGACTTGCTCGCGCCGATGTACTTCTGCACCAGATAAATCAGCGAGATCGGCACATACACCCGCACGTTGTCGGCGAACTCCAGAATCAGGTGTTCCTCTTTCTGGTCGCCTTTATCGAGCAGCTCCATTCCGCGATAGATGCCGATGCCGTTTGTGAGATGAACGACCAGATCTCCCTCGCTCAGCTCCAAAAACGTGTCGATGGCCCGCGTTTCGTAGGTGCGACGGCGGGCCTCGCGACGGAGTTCCGTCCGCCCGAACAGCTCCTGATCGCTGAGGACGATCAGACCTTCCGCGACGAGACGAAAGCCGTGCGTCACGTGGCCGATGCACAGCTCGACGCGGCCGCCGAGCGTGCGGCCCGGCTCCGCCAGCAGCTCGGCCAGGCGGGTCCGTTCGCCGTCGTTGTGACAGGCGATCAGCACCTGTTCGTCGCGGCCGACGACCGATTCCAGCTCGGCCAGCGCCTCCGTCCGCGGCCCGCTGAATCGCTCGATCGACTCGACCCGCAGATGGCACGTCGTGTCGTAGCTGTCGCCGGCAATCGCCGCGACCGTCAGCGAGGGAAATTTCGTCAGCCGCTCCAGCGTGTGGGCGACGGTGAACAGGCCTCGCGGATTCTCCATCCGCATGAGGTACGTTTTGCCCTCTTCGACGATGTCCGCCAGCTCGCCCAGCGCGATCCACGTGCCGGCTGGCAGCGAATCGATCAGGCTCTCCTCGGCCGCGCGATCGTTGGCTGTGCGATCGTTCCGCGGTCCTTTGTCTTCGGCGGCGCTCTCACCCAAGTCAGCCGCCGACTCCTTCCGGGCGCCGACGATCGTCAGCTCGACCTCGCTTAGATCCTCGAGCTTGCGCTGTGTTTCCGCGTCGAAACGGCGGATCGACTCGACCTCTTCGCCGAACAGCTCGATGCGGATCGGATCCTCGGCGTCCGCGGGGAACAGGTCGAGGATGCCGCCGTGCATGCAGAATTCGCCGGCAATTTCGATCGCCGGCACGCGCTCGAACCCCTGCTCGACCAGCCAGCGCAAGAGCCCGTCGATCTCCAGCGTCTCGCCGACGCGAACAGTTCGCGTGCCCGCCACTCGGTCGGCCCGCGGCGGCACTGGCTGCAACAGGGCCGAAATGCTCGTCACGATCACCCGCGGCGGCTCGTCACTCCCCAGCCGCCGCAGCACCCGCAGCCGCCCGCCGTAAATCGGGTCGCGAACTCCCGATTCTTGCGGCAGCGATTCCCACGCGGGAAAGACCTCGGGGGCGGTGCCGAGAAAGCCCATCACGTCGGCGGCGAAATCGTCGACTTCCGACGGTCGCGGCAGGACGACCAGCAGCGTCCCCGGGCAACGGCTCGCGATGGCGGCGGCCGTCAGCGCGCACGACGATCCCCAGGCTCCGTCGACGGCGGCACTCTCGCCCCGGGCAAGAGCGGCCGCCACTTCGACCAGCCCCTCGCTCTGCGATAACCTGGGCACCAGGTCCGTAAGGGCCGTGGCGACGATTGGGCCCGTCGCTGCCATCGGGGGAATTGTAGCTTTTCGCCGCGTTTTGAAAACCCCGCAACTCCTGTTTCACCCGATGGTTGCGTTCCCTTGCGAATGACAGCATCGCAGCCCCCCAAAAGTGCAATGTTGACCGGCGCTGCCATGCTCACCGAGCCGGCGAGCCGCCTGCGTCAGCTGGCGGGTGCTTTTCCTCTTTATCTTCTCTTTTCTTTCCTTCTTTTCGAGTGCCGTCCTCTTCCGCTCTCGCAACATACTCCGCCCCGGTTTTCCCTATCTCCCGTCATCTGACGCCGGGCACGCAATTTGCCAATCACAGGCGGAATTCGCACAATCGAGGACGGTGCCGCTGCCGGAGTCTTTGTCGCTGTTTTCTTGCTTCGGATCCCGTCCGCCACCGCCAACCCGGAACACTCTCATGGAACGCCGCCACTTTTTGAAAACGGTCACCGTCGGCACGACCCTCTCGGCCGCCGCCGCGAATCTTCTCTCCACCTCGCACACCACGGACGCCCGCGCCGACGAGGCCGCCGCTGACAAACCGGGCCCGCAAGAAACCATCCGGGGCGAGATGCGCTACCGCACGCTCGGCCGCACGGGTGAGCGAGTCTCGTTGATCGGTCTCGGCGGCTATCACATCGGCATGCAGCCCGACGGACAAGACAGCATCCGCATCATTCGCACGGCCATCGATCGGGGCATCACGTTCCTCGACAACTCGTGGGACTACCACATGGGCGGCAGCGAGGAGCGAATGGGCAAGGCCCTCCGCGACGGCTACCGCCAAAAAGTCTTCCTGATGACCAAGATCGACGGCCGCACCGCCGCCGAGGCCAACAAGCAGCTCGACGATTGCCTCCGTCGCCTGCAGACCGATCACATTGACCTCGTGCAGCATCACGAAGTCATCCGCCTGGAAGATCCCGATCGCATCTTCGCCCAAAACGGCGCGAACGACGCCCTGCTCGCCGCGAAGAAAGCGGGAAAAATCCGCTACATCGGCTTCACCGGCCACAAAGACCCGCTCGTCCATCTGCGGATGCTGCAGACGGCAGAAAAGCACGGCTTCCACTTCGACACCGTGCAGATGCCGATCAACGTAATGGACGCCCACTTCCGCAGCTTCAGCCGCAACGTGGTGCCGGTCGCCATCGAACAAGGGATCGGCGTGCTCGGCATGAAACCGATGGGCAGCGGCCAAATCCTCATCAGCCAAACGGCAACGCCGATCGAGTGCCTGCATTATGCGATGAGCCTGCCGACCTCGGTCGTGATCACCGGCATCGACAGCCTCAAAATCCTCGACCAGGCCTTTGAAGCGGTGAAGACTTTCCAACCACTCAACTCAGAACAAATCGCCGCCCTCTTGAAAAAGACGGCCCAAGCCGCCGAAAACGGCCGCTTCGAACCGTTCAAAACAACGAGCGGCTTCGACGCGACGGCGAAGCATCCGGAGTGGTTGGGGTAAGCGGACGTTTGCGTGCACGGCGGCCGTAGACGAACAACCGGAGCCTATGAGGCCCGTTGCGTGCGTTTTCGGATTGCAATGATTTCCGCCGCGTCGACTTTCCATTGCTGACCGACTTTTTCGACGGTGATTGGAAACGGAAAATCGGCGGTAATGAGTTTCACCTGGCCGTCGGCCGCATGGTCCGACACACGTCCTATCCGATTAGAGTTGGAAACGTGGCTCAGTTGAACGGCAACTTCCGCCGGGTAGGCCCCTTGCCAAAGGATCTCTGCGTCAGGGTGGTCCATGATCAGCGGCTCGATTTCACTGCGACTCCCTGTTAGCAACGCTGCCAGGAGCTGTCGCATGGTTTGCTCCGGTTCCGCGTCCTGCGGTACAACCCGCGGTTGGATTGATTCAAGAATCTCTTCGTAGGAATGCGTTCTGGCGCTGTCGGAGAATTGCGCCAGGAGGCTCAACAATCTGTCAGTCGCTTCGTCGTCGTCCCGAGAACACGTCTTGAGCACATAAGGCCAGATGTAATTCTCCGGGAATCCGAAGTGCCTGGCGACGTAACGGCTGAACGCTTTCCAGCCGTCATTGCTTAACGGGCAGTTCGTCGATGCGTGGGCAAAGCCGGACAAATACGCGCTCACTTCCAAAAACGACCCGTCGCACACATACATGCTGCGGCGTTTGCAGATGCTTTCCACCAATTCGATGAATTTGTCTGTTGCATCCATTGGGGACGAGTTCCCGATGAAAGAGCGTCGCAAGATAAGAAGCGACCATCCGTTCGGGCGGCTATTTAGACGCTTTGATTCGTTGCCGATTGTCCGTTTTACGATCGGGACTGCAAGAACAAAATCTCATCCAAACTCCCGGCTGGTTTGCCGCGGACAGCGCCGCTGCAACCGAAAAAAGACGCCCGCTAGACGCGCTCGCGCTTGCGACTGCTCTTCTTGCGGGCCTTCCAAGCGGCCCGAGCGTACGCGCGGTCGAGCCGCGCCAGTCGGTAGCGCCGTACGTCGAGGTTCCGCATCTGGCCGGACGGCGCCTTCACCAGAATGAATGGGAGGCAGACGGACCGCACCCGCAACGGCACGCCTCCGTTATTCGGGACGAACGGGATACGGACCGGCTCGTCCGGCCGAATCGTGCCAATCCCGCCGCACCAAAAGAAGGACGGCAATTCGTAGACCACGTGCAGCAGTGCCACATAGTCACCGGCGCGCACATCCTCCGGGGCCAAAACCTTGGCCGTCGTTAATTCCTTGGCGCCGAAGCGGCCCCCGGTCTCAGTCTTTCGGCAACGTGGCATGAGAGGCAAGACACGCATGCCGACGCTCGGTTCGGCCGGCTACGCTGTCTCGCCCGAGAATTGGCAAGTTGCAGAATGCCAAATGCTCCGAACCGGCCGCGCTTGAAGGTGTCTAGCACTGCGAAATGAGTTTCGCGCAGCTCGGCCCTTTTCGGGCGCCGCATGGACCTTCCCAGCAACCCGGCGTGCCGTCGCAAGTTCAGGCGCGATGTGACTTCACCCTAAGATTGGTGCGGAGCAGTTGTACGGCCGCGGTGACGCCGGCCCAGTGGGTCAGTTCATCCAAGGGAGGCGCATATTCAGCAGGCGAGATGCCGAACTTGTCGCTGCTAATCGCGATCGAGTTCCCCAAAGCCAGAACCGGTGATACCGTTTCGTGGTTCACAACGTCAGCATCGAGCAGGCGGCCGGCGATCTCGAAGCAGGAACCAATCGGACGACTGCGCAGCACAGAAAGCACGAAGCGAACCGGTTGGCCCTCAATCTCAATGAAGAGGCGGTCGGTGGGCGACGGATCGGTATAAATCAGCCGGATTCCGTCGACCGACATGCCGCTCGAAAGTGCAACGAACGGTTCACCGATGGGACGTAGCCCATCATCAAGAGGCACGACGACGACGTTTGTGATCAGCGAGTAACGGCGAAAACGCCGCCGTTCCTCACCGCCCAGTCCGTGAAGAGTCTCGTCCTTCGCGAACCGCTCGAGCTCAATCAAGGGCTCGACGAACGGTCGTCGATGGATCGCATCGATGATTTCTTGAAGCTGTGACGGCATAACGAATTCCGATCGCGGTCTTCCTCGAAGTCCGCTTGCCGCGACGACTCTTGACTCGAAATCAAATTTAGTGCGCGGCACGTCGGAAAGAAGCCGCGACCTCCCAAAACAACGCTTGGTCCCTGTTGCCTTTAAGCAACATGGACTCTCAATCGCGCCCGCTCGCAGGAATAGCTTGGAGCTGAGTCTGTCCAAACGGTTATCAATTGATCGGTGGGGAGCCTGTTCACAATTGGCGTCAGCTCGACGCTCCACCGTCCGTTTATGCTAGCGCTATGTCGCTCGACTGGTCTTTCACGCGAGCGCTTGACGCTCGACTCCGATGCATCTCCGCACTCCGCGTGAGCGAGAGCGCCTTAAGCGGCTGATTGAAGAAATCGCGAATCGGATCTTCCATCTCCAACGGCGCGGCCTCCTTTTGTGCGTCGAGCAGATTGAGACGCGCGGTCGCGTGCCGAGCGAGATCCGCGCTTGGGCGAATCTGCACTACGCGCCCGAGGGTTCCCCCTTTGGTTGCACGGAGCCGAGCTGTCAACTGTTCGTCGATCCCTACCTTCCCCATCCCGTTGGGGAGGAGCTTCGCCGCCGGCTGCGACTCAGGCAGGCGGTCGAGTTCGAGTTCGTGTCCGTGGGACGCGTCGTTCATCCGGGCGTGACTGACGACAACTGGAGGGACGCGACCGCGGTTCCCGCCGACATCAACGAGAAAGACCTGCTCGGCCGGACGGCGTTGTAGCGCGCTGCGTTTCGACGGTACAGCAACCAGGTGACGGAACTGCTCGACGCGGGAGCCGACCCCAATCTTCCCGGGCCCGACGGCCGGACGCTGCTAGACCACGCCCTGCAAGGCAAGCTCGAGGACACTTACATCGGCGAACTCCTTCAGCAGGCGACGCGATCCCGTCCGCCCCGACGCACCTAAACAATTTCCTAACTTGTTTCTGAACGCGTAGAAACTCGATCTTGGCGATTTGCGTTTCGGGTTTTACGTTCGAATCAGGGGCCACCCTCACTCCATGGCCAAGCGGTCGAGGTGCGCGCCGGGGTGTTTTAAATCAAATACCTGCGAACTGATGGGCCGAATCGCGTTGGTCGTGGGACGGGACACGTTGTTTCACCGGAAAAAGCCCGGAGAACCTGTCGCGAGGACACCGAAGCACCCGACGGCTGATCCGCCGCGGCGGATCGGCTCGCCTGGGGTCGAGGCTCAGATGTTCGCGATCTTCGACTTTGGACCGGCGGGACTTTGGACCAACGCCGGGACGGGACACGTTGTTTCACCGAGAAACGTTCGAAGAATGCGGGCGGCGGAAAGAGGTTGGCCGGTGGGTCGGTGGGTCGGGACACTTTGTTTCACCAGCTAGGCGACCCAGCGAAGTCGTTGACCCACCGCCGTCGCCAGTCGCCAGGTGGACATTGGGACGGGATCGGTTCGGGACACGAACGATCGAGTCCAAGGTCCAAAGTCTAAGGTCCAACGTCGAAGATCAGATGCTCGCAACCATGACTTTGGACCGCGCAGACTTTGGGCCGACGACGGGACGGGACACGTGAGCGATCGGCGCAAAGGCGATGATTGGACAGCGGTTGGCCGGTGGGGGGAGGATCCCCGGCGGGAATGAAATTGGATCCCCGCCGGTGGTGGGGATCTGTTTTCACTAAGGGGGGAAGGAAGATCCCCGGCAAGGTGAAACAAGCTGTCCCGCCGGGACGGGACACGAAATCGGGATCGGGTTCACGCACCGGTCTGTTCGATGAAACATCACAGGAGGGTTCGGCTGAGCTAGCGCGGACAGAATCGCAGCAGGTTGACGACAGCCGCTCTTGGTAAACTGGTGTCGCCGCGTCGAGGCCAGTCAGGAGCTGTTCCGAGTCAAGGAGCTGCAGATGATCCGCGCTTGTCGTCTCGTTGCTCGCGGGGATCGGGAAAACCGAATACGCTGCCGCCGCTGGGCGCAATACGTCGCGGTGGCCGACCTCTTCGTCGCTCTCGCGATTGTTTGCGTGCCGACAGTGGATGCCGGGCCGCCTGCGGCGTCGGGCCGGTCGAAGTCGCGGGCGTCGACGTCGGCTGAGACGGGGCAGACGCTTCGCGGCACGGTCGTCAAAGCGGCCGATGGGTCGCCGGTGGTCGGGGCGACTGTCTTTCTCATCACGCGAACCGTGATTGTGCCGAGCCCATTCTCGCAGACCCGCTCGGATTCCGCGGGACGTTTCACGTTCGACGATGTTCACCCCGGGAGGTATCGCCTCTTCGCTGAATCGGGAAACCAGATCTCAAGTCGCCAGAGAATCAAAGCGGAGCAAATCACGGTCATGAGCTCCGAACCGCCATCGCCCGTGACCTTGCGGCTGGTCGACGGGTGTCGCTTCCGCGTGATCGTGAAACGCGTGGCGGACAATCGTCCCATCGCGAATGCGAAAGTCGGCTTCGGCTGGGCGGACATCGATCGCCACTACGACACCGATTCGAACGGAGTCGTCATGATCGAAGGCGTGCGTTCCGAGCAGCAGGTCGTTCAAGTCCGCGCGGACGGCTACGCCTTCGGCGAAAAAACTCTCGCAGCGACCGAGCCCGGCACGACAACCGATGTGAGCTTCTCGCTCGGACCGGGAGCCGAGGTGCAGGGCACCGTCCGCGACGTCGACGGTCGGCCGCTCTTCAACGTCCGCGTGGGTGCCACCGCGAAGAGGATGCCGGCCGAATTGCACATTGGAACTTCCAAGACGGATGGCAAAGGACGATTCAAAATCGAAAACGTGCCGACCGGCGAGCCGATCGAGCTGTCGGTATCCCAGAAGGATTACTTGCGGAAAGAGCAGCCTGTCACTCTCAAGCCAGACCAGAAAGTCCTGACCGTCGACCTTGTCCTGGAGCGCCGGCCCAAGGGCGGATCGGTTCTGGTCACCGTCACGGGCCCCGACGGCAAGCCCGTTGCCAATGCCCGGCTGGTGAACCCGGGGACAAACAGCTCTTGGAGGCGGTACGGCAGGACAGACGATCGCGGCCAGTGCCAGATCGACGACGTCTACGATATTTTCGGCCGTCACGAGCTGGGCGTGACGGCCAAGGGCTTTGCGCCCGACAACTTTCTTTCGATCCTGGTCCGCCGGGCAAGCCCTCCCACCTGCAAGTGCTTCTCGAGATGGGTCACCGCATCCACGGACGCGTCGCCTTGGGCGCGGGTCGCTTCGCGGCTGGCGTACGCGTCTTCTACAACCACGGCGAGCACGGCGAATTGACGGGCGGGTCGGTTCAGGCCGGCCCCGACGGGCGATTTGAAATCGACTCGCTTCCCAAAGGCTGCACGTTCACGGTCTACAGCCCCAAAGGATATGCCCCTTTCAAGGATCAGCCGCTGCCGCTCGATACCGAAGCTGAAGTTCCTGTCGGCCTGGAAACCGCGTCGATCGTGACGGGGCGGGTCGTCGACGCAATCATCCGCAAGCCGGTCATTCCGTACCGCATTCGCATCATGATCTCGCACGATCGCCTTCCCGGTGAGCCCGCGCCCGGCATGCTGACGCAACTCATGGAAGAGGGTCTCATCATCACCAAGAGCGACGGAGAGTTCGAATTCGGCGACTTCCCGCGCGGCACGTCGCTGCGACTGATGGTGACGGCCGACGGCTACCAGGCGAATGCCGTCGATCGCGTCGTCGCGCTGCCGCGAGGCGAATTCAAACCGATCGAGATTCGGCTGCTCAAGCTCGATCCGGAGGCGCTCCGCGCGTTTGCCGGGCGGCTAGTGGACGCCGAAGGAAAGCCCGTTGCCGGGGCGTCGGTGCGGTTGTGGACGGCGACGAGCGCTCCGGACAACCCGACACAATTTCCTTTCAACTGGTCGATGATCAAGTCGGGCCAGCTCGAGCAGAATGATTTATGCCGGCAGTTTCTGACGACGACGACCGACGCGGATGGCCGCTTTCATTTTTCGGGTGTTCGCGTGGCTTTCTACGCGGAGCTTGGCTACTGGGGCAACGGCATTGCTGCCGCTCGCCAGCCCGTTCACTTCGCCCCCGATGCTTCAAAGCCGATGGACTTGCGTCTGCAAGCCCGCGCGGCGGCTCGGGTGATCGTCGAGGTCGATCGCGGCGCCTGGCCGAAAGCCGGCCAGGTCCAGCTCAGCGGCGATCAGGGCACTTTCGATTACAAACTGAGCACGCTCCGCCCGGGTGAATCGAAGGTCACTTTCGACGACCTGCCGCCCGGCACGTTTCAGTTATTTCTTCAGAGCCCGTTCCGCGCCTTGGGCGGCGGACGCCTCACCAACGACACCCTCAGCCACACCACCGCCAGCCTGAAAGCGGGCGAAACAGTCACCGTGCGATTCGGGAAAGACGCCGCGCAGCTTCTTCGGCTCGCGCCAGAATGAAACAGGGCGAATGCGACGGCGCTCGCTCAATGCGCCCCGCCGAGCTGTTCCAAGAAATACGTGGCGATTCGCGTGTAAAGTTCGCGGACCTCGACCGGTTGGCTGACCATGTGCGTCTGACCGGCCAGCGGGAGGAATTCGAACTCACGGCCCGAGCGGAAGAGAGCGTCGGCCAGGCGGATGCTATGCAGGAAATAGACGTTGTCGTCGGCCGTACCATGGATCAACAAGAGCGGCCGGCGGAGTTCGTGAGCGACCTCCAGCACGGAGCTGACTTTGTAGGGGAGTGAATTGGTCGTTGGCACGCCGAGGTAACGCTCGGTGTAGTGCGTGTCGTAGTCGAGCCAGTCGGTAACGGGAGCGCCAGCCACGCCCGCGTGATAGACGTCGGGCCGCCGCGTGACGGCGCTGGCGGTGAAATAGCCGCCGAAGGACCAGCCGAAGACGCCGACCTTGGAGAGATCGAGCTCGGGATACTTGGCGCCGAGTGCCTGCAGTCCGCTCACCTGGTCGGCCAGCGGCACTTCGATGAGGTTGTTCTTGATCGCCCGTTCCCAGGCGCGGCCGCGGGCGGGCGTGCCGCGACCGTCGAGCGAGACGACGATGAAACCTTGTTCGGCAAACCAGCCATCGAGCAAGTAACGCGATCGCGCGGTGGTGACCATTTGCGAGTGCGGGCCTGCATACACGCTGACAAAGACGGGGTACCGCTTGCCCGCCTGGAAATCGTGTGGACGAATGACGGCCGCATGGAAGATCGGATCGGTGCCGACCGTCGTCAGCTCGACCGTGGGGAGCAAACCGGGCGTGCGTGCCAGGCTCTTGAGTTCGCCAGCAACGCCGCCGTCGCGGCGATACACGACTTGTTTCGAGTTCGAGGTCAGCGACTGGGAGCTGCGGACACTGACGCCGCTCTCTTCCGCCACGATGGCACTGTGCTCGCCCGGCTCGTGCGTCAGTTGCTCCGCCGGCGGAACGGCGTCGCCCGGTTGGTCCAGGGGAACGCGATAGACGTGGGTTTGCGTCGGATCTTCGCCGCCAGCCACCCAAGCCGTGCCCGTCGATTCGTCGACGCCGAGCAGGTGCCGGAAGTTGAGCTCGGGAGCGGTGAGGATGCGGGCCAGGCTACCGTCGCGATGGTGCGATTCCAATTGCCAGGTACCGCGACGCTCGGTCGCCCAAAGGAACGATTGGCCGTCGCGTCGCCACTTCGGCAGGTGGCCGTTGAGGTTGATCCAAGCCTCGTCGGTTTCGCGGAGCAGCTCCTTCGTCTGGCCGTTCGCCGGATCGACTTCGTAGAGAATCTCCAGCGTCTGCTCGCGGTTCTGCAAAAGGACCACGAGCGGAGCGTTCTTCTCCCAGACGACGCGGGCCAGGTACGGCAGCTTGACGTTGTCCCAGGCGACCCATGTCGTTTGGCCGCCCGCGACGGGAATCACGCCCACGCGGACGACGGCGTTGTTCTTGCCCGGCCGAGGATAGCGGAAGGTTTGCGCCGGCCGCTCCGGGTGAGCCGGATCGGGGATCGACAGCTCTTCGACGGACGCCGTATTCGTCTCCTGGTAGACGAGGTGCTGGCTATCGGGCGACCACCAGTAGCCGTGCATGCGATCCATCTCTTCCTGGGCGACGAACTCCGCGAGGCCGTGCGACAGAGTGGCCGTCGCGCCGGTGGTCAGCCGTCGCTCGCTGCCGCTGGCGACGTCGGTGACGTAAAGGTCGCCGTCGCGGACGCAGGCGATGAGCTTGCCGTCGGGCGAGAACTGAGCGTCGATCGGAGAGCCGACCGTGCTCGTCAGCTTGTGGACCGCACCCGTCGATCGCTCGAGCACGTAGAGTTTTTCGGAGAGCGGCACCAGCACGCGGCTGCCGTCATCGGAGAGGTCGAACGTGGCGATCCCGCCGGCCGACAGTCGCATTCGCTCCCGCCGCGCCTTCTCGGCGGCAGAGAGCGTCTCCTTGGCGCCGCCGAGCAGTTGGGCGGCCGTCGCCAGGACCCGCTCGTTGCCTGTGGCGACGTCGAATTCGTAGAGGTTCCGCTGGAAACTGCCCGCGGCCGCGCGGAGGAACAAGACGGCGTCGCCCGCACGTGTGATGTGGGCGCCGGTCGGAAGCCCGTTGGAAAATCGCCGCGTCGCCGCGTATTGCTCGAGGAACTCGGGCTGCTTGAGCGCCGCGCGGAGTCCCTTGGACGACGATGTGGCGGCCACACCGGGGCTGGCCAGGGCGGTGCGCTCGACTATCGACGATCCCGCCGATTGGGCCAGCGCGACGCCGCTCAAGCCGCCAGCGAAGAGCGCGACCGTCGCGACGAACAGGCGAGGCGAAACGATCCGAGACGCGTGCATGGGAAAATCACTTTCGGCGGATCAGTGAACGATTTGAATTTCGGCACGCACCGGCTCTTGTGTCGGTGCGCGGCACGACGTCTGATTGCAGGCCTGATAATGCAGCGCGCCCTCCAGGCTGAGCGAACCTGCCGGAGCGTCCTTCGCCACGCGAACCGATCGCGTGAACGCGGCGGCGCCTTCGTAGTAGAAGGCTGGCTCCTGCGGATGGGCATCGTCCAGGGTCGGCTCCGGACCGCTCCAATCACCTTCCCACGTCAGCGTCTTCGGCAGCTTGAAGTCGATGGACGTAGGAATGGACGGCCCAGTGGGACGATCGATGGCGTAGATGTGCCAGCCCCCTTCGATGTGGGCTTCAATCCGAATCTTGAACATGTGGCCCGCGTGGACCGTGGATCGATCGACGACGGCCGACGCCGTGACGACGCCGTCCGACCGTGGCGCGGCGCCGGGCGACTTGGGTTCACGCGGGGCCGTCGAGACAGAGACTCTCGGCGCGGGGCCCATCGCAATCGGAGCTGGCGAAACGGGAGCTGCGGACGCCGGCCCCTTCGCAGCGCGATCGGCCGCGGCCGGCGCCGCCTTCACCGCGGCGCTACTCCGGTCGCCGGCCGGTGCGGCGGGCTGGTTGCTATCCGCGCACCCGGCGAGGAGCATCGCCGCAGCCAAAGGCAGACCGACATACAGCAGCACGCGAGCCGCTCGTGCCGACCGCCGTCTTTGGTTAGCGCTTCGCCAAGAGCTGCCGGACAACTTCGCCGACCTCCTGTTGCAGCGTAGGCGAGTAGCCGACATGCACGTCATGGACTTTGCCCTGCGGATCGATGATCACCAGCGTGGGATAACCACGGACGCCGAACTTCTGCGGCAGCTTGCGGTCGATCCGCAGCGTGGCGTACTCAAGCTTCATTTTGTCGACGACGAACTTGGCGTCCGCTTCGACCGGATCGATGTTCATGCCAATGATGGCGACAGGAGCCTGCTTGAACTCGGCGGCCAGTTGTTTCATTTGCGGCATCGCCCGCATGCACCAGCCGCAACCGCGATACCAGAAGTCGAGAACGACCACCTTCCCCTTTTAGTCCCTGAGCGAGTGCGGCTTGCCGGCGAGGTCGGTCGCCTCGAAGTCGACGGCCGGCTTGCCGACGACTTTTGCCCGCCGGCCGGCTTCCTCGGCCGTGTACTTCGCTCTCCCCTCATGCGACTTGAGGCCTTCCGAAAGCTGCTCCTTGAACAGCGGCGTGGTCACGTCTTTTTCCGCCGCCGTCAGAATGGCCTTCGCTTCGTCGAGCAGCTTCTTGCTGTCTTTCTCGCTCTTGGACGCCTGCGACACCTTGTCGTCGTAGGCGCGGTCGGCCTGGAAATAACGATCGGCATCGGCCCAGAGTTTCTGGCCCCACTCGGCGTTGTGTTTTTCGACCGAGACCAGCGAGAGCGTGCTGTTCGACTTGCTCTTGGTGCCCCAGTCCTGCGTTGTCTCGCTGTGGGTCTTGGTCATCAGGCCGCGGTTGGCGTCGAAATCGACCGTCGTCTGGCGATTCACCAGGTAGATTTCGTCGAGCGGCGTCTTGCGGATTTCGGCAATCGTCCATTCGCCTCCGGCGGACTTAGGCTGCGACTCGACCTTGAACGAGCAGTGGGCGTCATCGTGCGAGCCAATCGTCTGCCAGCCCGCGGCGAGTTCTTTCGCGTTCTCGGGCAGTTTCGGAAACAGATTGGTTGGATCGATCGAGAAACCCGTGGTCGGATTGGTGATCACGCGGCCGTCGGGGAAGACGTCGCAGTAGCCGAACGAATTGTGGGCGCGGCCGGCCGACTTGCCGTCAAACTTGTAGGCTTGCTCGGAGCGGAGCACGACGCGATAGCTGCCGTCGCTGTTCTTGGCGACGACCGAAGCGGTCCAGTCGGTGTGGACGCTGTAGCCGCTCGCCTTCTTGCCCTCGCCGCGCTTGGTGTCGCTCTCCTCCTTGTAGGTCAGCTGCTGGCCAACCTCGAAGTGATAGGCGGGGACGGGCTGGGTCGCGTCGGCCGCGCGAGTCGAGCGACCGCCCAGGGAGAAACCCAACGCCGCGATCGCCAGAGCCAACAGATGCCGGTGCAGAACAAGATGTCGGTGCCAAGTCGTTCGAGCCATGCTTCCCTCCCGTTGGGAGTTGAAATCCGTTCGATCCGCCGATTGGGGCGAAGTCTGCGCCGAAGACGTGGGGCGCGCCACCGCCGGCCATGATTCTACCGCGCTCGATTTCCAACCGAAATCGTCGATTTTTTGGCAGCGGCGGGGAGCGGTCGGATCGGCAAGCGGCGGCCGCAATCTCGCCCCAATCGGGCCCCTGATGCGGCATCGCGTGATTTGATGTTTGACTTCGCGCCTCGGAGATATCGGATCATAAGGTGAGCATTTTCGCAAATCGGGCTGATCCGTTCGGTTCGGCCCGGCGTTTCTCGCAGTGTTCCCGGCAGTGCGCCGCTCAGGGGAACGCCCGGCTCGGCGCAACCCACGCAGGAGGGAAGTCCATGGAAACCCTCTATCTCTACTGTGCCGCGATCGGCGTGGCGCTCTTGGCGGGGCAGTTGTTGCTCGGCCTGTTTGGCGTGGGACACCACGATTTGGGCGCCGGCCACGACATCGATCTGGCGGGCGAGGCCGGCAATTCCCACGGCGATTTCCACGCCGCGCATCCCGACCGCGGCGGGCAGTGGTTCGTGGGGATGCTCAGCTTCCGCGCGATCGTGTCGGCGGTCGCAGTGTTCGGGCTGGTCGGGCTCGGCCTCGACCGCCTGTTCGATCCGCCGGCTCCGGGCGAGGCCTTTGTGCTCGCACTGGTGGCCGGAGTGGCGATGATGTACGCCGTCGGCTGGTTGCTGCGGCTGGCGTACAGTCTGCGGTCCGACGGCACCGTTCATATCGAGCGCACCGTCGGTTTGTCGGGGCAGACCTATCTCACCATCCCGCCGCACAAGACGGGCGCGGGCAAAGTCACCGTCAAGGTGCAGGGACGCAGTATGCAATTCCTGGCCCTGACCGGCGGAGAAGAAATTCCGACCGGAATGGCCGTCGTCGTGCTGGGCGTACTCACTCCCCAATCGGTGGAGGTCGCCCGCGCCGAAATCACATCCCCCCTGCCCTTGGAAGGTCCGGCCCATGTTTGATCTCTTTCCCTTCTCCCTCTTGGCTGCGGCATCGGAAGGTTCGGTCTACTTGCTCCTGAGCGTGTGCGTGGCGTTTGCCGCCGTCTTCGGCACCCTGCTCTTCATCGCCAAGCGTTACAAGCGGTGCCCCAGCAACCGCGTGCTGGTGGTGTTTGGAAAAGTGGCCGGCGGCCGCTCGGCGACGTGCATCCACGGCGGCGGCCGCTTCGTGCTGCCGATGATCCAGGACTACGCGTTCATGAGCCTCGAGCCGATCCAGATCGAGATGCCGCTGCACGACGCGCTGTCGATCGAGAACATTCGCGTCAACGTGCCGAGCGTGTTCACCGTGGCGATCGGCATCGAGCCGTCCACGATGCAGAACGCGGCCATCCGCCTGCTGGGCTCGACACGGCCCACGTCAAGAAGCAGGCCGAAGACATCATCTTCGGCCAGTTGCGGCAGGTCATCGCCTCGATGCGGATCGAGGACATCAATCGCGACCGCGAAGGATTTCTGCACAACATCCAAAGCTCGCTCGAGCCGGAGCTGGAGAAGATCGGCCTGGTGCTGATCAACGTCAACATCACCGACATGACCGACGGCTCGGGCTACATCGAAGCCATCGGCCGCAAGGCCGCGTCGCAGGCCATCCAAAAGGCCCGCGGCGACGTGGCCGAGCAGGAGAAGCTCGGCGAAGTCCGCGTGGCCGAGGCCGAGCGCGACAAGACAATCCAGGTGGCCGAAGCGCCGCAAGCTGCGCGAAATCGGCACGCGGGCCGCCGCGCGCGAACAGGCCGTGCGCGTCGCCGACCTCAATAAAGAGCAGCAGGTCGGCGAGCAGCGGGCCGCCTTCGGACAGAACATGGAAGTAGCGGAGGCCGAGCGCGAAAAGCGAATTGCCGTCGCCAATGCCAACGCGAACGCCTTCGCGGGCGAGGCCGAGTCGCAGGCCAAGGTGGCGGAGGCCGAAGCTCGCCTGGCTGTGAAGAAGGCCGAAGCGTACCAGCTCGGCGAAACGCGACGCCGCGAAGCCGAAGCCGCCGTGCAGGAAGCCCAGAACCGGGCGATGGCCAAGGCCGCGCTGGCCGAAGCGGAGAAAGTCGAAGCCGAGCGCCGGGCCGCAGTCGAAGCGCCCGCCAAGGCCGAGAAGGCCAAGATCATCGTGGCCGCCGAGGCCGAAGCGGAAAAACGCAAGTTCGAAGCCGAAGGCGAGGCGACCGCCATCTTCGCCCGGCTCGAAGCCGAGGCCCGCGGCCAGTACGAAATCCTCGCCAAGAAGGGCGAAGGCTTCCGCGCGATCATCGAAGCCTGCGGCGGAGCCAATCAGGCCTTCCAGATGCTGATGATCGAGCACCTCGACAAGCTGGCCGAAACGTCGGCCAAGGCCATCTCGAACATCAAGTTCGACAAGGTCGTGGTCTGGGAAAACGGTGGCAAGCAGGACGGCCAGACGTCGACGGCCAACTTCCTGCACGGCATGACCCGCACCCTGCCGCCCATGCTGCAGGTGCTGCGCGACATCGCCGGCGTCGAGGTGCCGGAGACACTCGTCAAGCTCTCGCCGGAGGCGCTCAACGGGGCGGCGAGCCGTCTCCCGCCGACCAACGGCGACGCATCGACCGGCACGGCCACGCTGCCGGAGGGACGCTAGGTCACCTTGCACCAAGTGGAGACAAGCATGATTCGCGGCGTGCACACCATGTTCTATTCATCGAAGCCCGATGAATTCCGGGCATTTCTGCGCGACAAACTCGGCTTTAGCTCGTACACCGATGTGGGGGGCGGCTGGCTGATCTTCGATCTGCCCGAGGCCGACCTGGGTTGCCACCCGGCGGAGCCGGAAAAGGGAGCGCCCTCCGGCACGCCCAGCATTTCCTTCTATTGCGACGACGTCCAGAAGACCGTCGCCGAGCTGAAGGGGCGCGGGGTCGAGTTCGTCGAGCCAGTGAAGGACATGGGCTTCGGACTGGTGACGCACTTCAAAGCGCCGGGCGATTTCGTGATGCAGCTTTACCAGCCCAAGTACGCCAAGGGGTCTGCCGCGCGGGCCGCAAATCGCTGAAACGCCGCACCCAACAAGAAGGAGCGTGCATCCCATGGTTCAGAGCAAAGCGACGAGCGTCAAAGATTATCTCGCCGAGTTGCCCGAGGATCGGCGTGCCGCCATCCAGGCCGTGCGCGACGTGATCCTCAAAAACCTCGATAAAGATTTCGAGGAAGGGATGCAGTACGGCATGATCGGCTACTACGTGCCGCACAGCGTCTACCCGCCGGGCTACCATTGCGACCCGCGACAGCCGCTCGGTTTCGCGCATCTGGCGTCGCAGAAAAACTACATGGCTTTGTACCTGATGTGTCTTTACGGCGATCCAAACGTTTTGAAATGGTTCGAGGCCGAGTGGAAGAAAACGGGCAAGAAGCTCGACATGGGAAAGTCGTGCGTCCGCTTCAAAAAGCTCGACGACCTGGCTCTCGGCGTGATCGGCGAGGCAATCCGACAGGTGACTGCCCGGAAGTACATCGACATTTGCGAGCGGGCCGTCAGCGGGCGGCAGAAAGCCCCGGCCAAGAAGGTGGCCGCGGTTCGCAAAGCGGCCAAAACTCCGAAGTCGACGAAGAAGTCAGCGCCAAAAAGATCGCCCCGCATGGCAAAGCGGTAAGGCTCTCCCAGCGATCGTAACGCACGCAGTCCCGTCGGCTGGATCAAGGGAATGCCCGCATGGCAAAATAGGCGCGGTACCCTAAGATCCCGGGACACTAATGGGCGAACTGCTGATTAACTGGTCGGCCCGCGTGGTGGTTTTGTTCTACCTCTTGCGGGTGGCGGCCGACGTTTTGATTGCCGATCCGGTTCGGCGCGACCGCTGGGCGCGCTGGGCCTGGACGGTAGGCTGCGCCGTTTATCTCGTGCACGTCGCGTTTGCGTTCCAGTTCCTGCATCACTGGAGTCACGCGGCCGCCGTCGAGCACGCGGCCCGCCGCACGCAGGAGGTCGTCGGCTTCGAGTTCGGTGCCGGCATCTATGTGAACTACGTGTTCACCGTGCTGTGGCTCGTGGACGTGATTTGGTGGTGGCGGCGCGGGCGGGCGGGACGGTCGACGTCGCCCGCGTACTACTGGACGGTGCAGGCGATCTTCGCTTTCATGATGTTCAACGCGACGGTAGTGTTCGGCCCGACGTTCTGGAAATGGGTGGCGGCCGTAGCGATCGTCGCCATCATCACGCTGCGGCTCGTGCTGCCGCGAACTCCCGCACTCCAAGTTCGCGAGTCATAGCTCTTTCAAAACCCGTCATGGAACTCATCGACGCCTACGCACACTGCGGCTTGTCGAAGTACGAGCCGATCGAACGGGTGCGCGCGACGATGGCGGCGGCCGGCGTGTCGCGAGCGGTTCTGGTGCAACACCTGGGCGAGTTCGACAACTCCTATATCGGCTCGGTGGTCGCCAGCGATCCGGAACACTTTGCCGGCGTGATGCTGGTTGATCACCAGAATGCTCAAGCCGCCGACGCACTGAGTCACTGGGCCGCCTCGGGGCAGTTCCGCGGATTGAGATTGCCGGCCGACGCCCTGCTCGACCGGCCGGCGCTATTTTCGCTCGCGGCCGAACTGGGTCTGGTGATCGTGCTGTTTACCCCACTGGGAATTCGCCCCAGTCTTGCCCCACTCGTTCAGCAGCTCGAAAACGCTCCCTTCACTCGCGTCGTCGTCAGTCACTTGGGCAATCCTCGCGTGCACGGTGCACAAGCGGACGAGACAGCCGGGGACGTGTTGGAGCTGGCGCGATTTGCCAACGTCTACGTGCAGCTTTCCGGGATGAAGATGTTTTGTCCGCCTCCGCACGAGCCGCTCCATCCCCTGATCGAGCGAGTCGTCGCTGCCTTCGGCGCGAGCCGCATCGTGTGGGGCTCGAACTATCCCGTGGTCGGATCGCAGGACGACTATGTCGTCGACCTGCGGTTGCTATTGGATGGCCGACTTCCCCTTCCCCACGACGCGATCTCTCAAATCGTCGGAGAGAATGCGCGGCGGCTGTGGTTTGACAGCGTCTGACAGCGACAACACACCGCTCATGCTTGACAGTTGCGGCGGGAACTCGGACTTTGAGTTTGCATCCCGTGTTTTCCCCGCCAATTTGGAAGAACCCGCCGGCTGACACCGGCGCCTCGCCTGGTCCTGCTCCATGTCTCAATGTTTCTCGTTGAAAGTGAGTCGCGCGTTCGCCACGGGCGCGATTGTGACGACCGTCAGTCTGCTCGCCGGCAATCGGTTCGCGGCCGCGCAAGGCTACGCGCCCGACGTCGCCGCTTCGAAGATGACTCCCGCACCCGGATTCGCCGTTGATTTGGTCGCCTCCGAGCCGCACGTGCGGCAGCCCGTCTGCATCGAGTTCGACGATCGCGGCCGCTTGTGGGTTGTGCAGTATCTGCAGTATCCGAACCCGGCCGGACTGAAGCGGATGAAGGTCGACCGCTATTCGCGGACGGTTTACGACCGCGTGCCCGAGCCGCCGCCGCGGGGGCCGAGAGGGGCCGACCGCATCACGATTCTCGAGGACACGAACGGCGACGGTCGCGTCGACCGGGCACGCGACCTCGTCAGCGGGCTCAATCTGGCGACGGGAATCGCCTTCGGCTACGGCGGCGTGTTCGTCCTCAACGTCCCCTATCTTCTCTTCTATCCCGATCGGAATCACGACGACGTGCCCGACGGCGATCCGGAAGTCCTGCTCTCCGGCTTCGGCATGGAGGACACGAGTTCGCTGGCCAACTCGCTCACCTGGGGGCCGGACGGCTGGCTTTACGGCACGCAGGGGACGAACATCACCGCGCACATCCGAGGCATCGACTTCGAGCAGGGCGTGTGGCGCTATCACCCCGTCACGCACGAGTTCGAGCTGTTTTGCGAAGGCGGGGGCAACTCCTGGGGACTCGACTTCGACGAGAACGGACAGCTCTTCTTCAGCACGAATTACGGCGGCTACGTGATGGTGCACGGGCTGCAGGGGGCCTATTACGTCAAACAGTTTCAGAAGCACGGCGAACTGCACAATCCGTACGCCTTCGGCTTCTTCGAGCATGTGCCGCACCAGAATTTTCAGGGAGGCCACGTCACGGTCGGCGGGATTGTCTATCAGGAAGGGCTGTTCCCGTCCCAGTTTCGCGGCAAATACATCGGGGCCGATCTTCTGGGTCACGGAGTCAACTGGCACACAATCAGCCGCGATGGCTCGACCGTGCGGACGACCCACGGCGGAAAGCTGCTGGACGCCAACGACCCGTGGTTTGCTCCCAGCGACGTCACGACGGGGCCGGACGGCGCGGTCTACGTTGCCGACTGGTTCGACAAGCGCACGGCCCATCCTGATCCGGATGCCGATTGGGATAAGTCGAACGGCCGCATCTATCGCATTCGCCCCGCGGATCGCCCAATCAGTTCCCTGCGACGAGAAACGGAATTTGGCAACGCCACGCACGAACCCTCTCGCGAAACGTTGATCGACAGCTTGTTGCACGGCGACGGTTGGCACTCGCGTCGGGCCCTGCGGCTCTTAGCCGAGCGGCGCGACGCCCGGGCCGGCGACGCGCTCCGCCCGCATCTTGTCGCTGGCGGCGACGCAGGCAAATCGCTCGTTGCCCTGCGGAGCCTTTGGGGGATTTACGCCAGCGGCACCTTCGATGAATCGCTGGCGTTGCCGCTGCTCGACCATCCGGCCGAAGCCGTCCGCGCGTGGACCGTCCGCTTCTTGGGCGATCAACACAACGTCAGCGACCGCGTCGAGCAGGGGTTGCGGCGATTGGCGGAGAGCGAGAGAAGTCCCGTCGTGCTCGCGCAGCTTGCCTGTTCGGCCAAGCGTCTGCCGGCGGAGTGCTGCCTGAGGATCGCCCGCCAGATCGCCGAGAATCCGGTGAGCGCGACCGACCGCTGCATTCCGCTGCTCGTGTGGTGGGCCGTCGAGAATCAGACGACGGTCGTCCGCGAGTCGGCCCTCCGCACCTTCGCCTCGCCGTCCGCCTGGAGCGTGCCTCTGATTCGCGACACGATCGTCGGTCGGCTGCTCAAACGGTACGCCGCCGAGGGAACGCCCGAAGGATTTCGCGCGGCGGCACGGATCTTCGCCTCGGCCCCTACCGCGGCCGACCGCACAAAACTGCTCGCGGATCTCGACGAAGGCCTGGAGCTAATCGGCACTCCGCCCGCCAAGCATGCGGCGCTCGGCGCCTATTACGATCGCTTCGCCGTAGTCGCCGGCGGAGGCAAGCGCGTGGTTCGCCGCTTTCGGAGCTGTCCGCCGGAGCTGGAACCCGTTCTGGCCACACTGGCGCGCGACCGCTCGTTAAACCCGCTGGTGCTCCGGATCGCCTGTCGTCTGGGAAGCCGCGAGGCCTACGAACGGATCGTGACGCTACTCGGAAGTTTGAGCACGCCCTCAGCCACACGGAAAGAACTGCTGGCGATCGTCGGCGAGTTTGGCGAGGCAAAGGATTTTGGACCAGTGTTGGCAATCGTCCGCGATGCTCACGATGACAGGTTGCGACTGTCGGCGCTCGCGACGCTCTCCCACTTTGACGCGCCGCAGATTGCGGACGCAGTCCTCGCCGACTATCCGCGGATGACACCCGCGTTGCGGACAGCGGCGCGTGGCCTGCTCTTCGGCCGTGGTGATTGGACCCGCAAGTTGTTGGCGCAAATCGAGGGCGGCAAAATCCGCGTCGCCGAAGTGCCCACCGAAGAAGTCCGGCCCATCGCGCTCTATCACGATGCCCAGCTCGATGACCAGGTGCAGAAGCTGTGGGGCAGCGTTCGGGCGGGCACCACCGAGGAAAAGCTGGCCGACATCCGCCGCTTGTCGAACGATCTGCGGGCCGCTCCCGGTCGGGCGACGACAGGTCACGAACTGTTCAAGAAGCATTGTGCCAACTGCCACGTGCTCTTCGGCGAGGGGGCGAAACTCGGACCCGATCTCACCACGGCCAATCGCCACGACCGCGAATTTCTGCTGGTGAGCGTTGTCGATCCGTCAGTGCAGGTGCGAAAGGAATACTTGGTGTACGCCGTCGAAACGCAGGACGGGCGGGTCGTCACCGGCTGCATCGCCGAGCAGAACGCGACGAGCCTCACGCTGGTCGGTCCCAAAAACGATCGCACGACGATCCGCCGCAGCGAGATCCTCGAGATGAAGGCCATGGCGAACTCGCTGATGCCGGAGAAACTACTCGACCCGCTCAAACCGCAGGAAGTTCGCGACCTGTTCGCGTACTTGCAGCAATAGACGGCCGCCCGCTGGGCCTGTACGTGGCGGCCGGCCGACGGGCCGCGTAGCGGACGATGCGTCCCTTTTCTCAGTCGCTAGAATTGCAGCGTTGGCGGGAACTCCGAGTTTTCACGAGTCGAGGCTTCACAGGTCGACAGCTTCACAGGGACGCGAGCCATGCACGAAGCGATTCTCGAGCGTTTGGGGGTGGTCTCTTCCGCGGCCGGAGCGCGGGACATCCTGTCCGGCGTCCAGGCGGGCGGCGCTCGGATCGAAGCGACGGGGCCCGAGCTGGTTTCGCTCAACCCGTCGACGGGCGAGCCGCTGGCGCGCATCCGCACGGCATCGCGCGGCGAATACGAGGCGGTCGTGGCCGCCGCGCAGGAAACCTTTGTCCGGTGGCGGACGGTCCCCGCGCCGAAGCGGGGCGAGCTGGTCCGCGCGATCGGCGAGCGGCTGCGAGCCCACAAAGCCGATCTCGGTCTGCTCGTCACGCTCGAGATGGGCAAGAGCCGCGCGGAGGGCGAAGGCGAAGTCCAGGAAATGATCGACATGTGCGACTTCGCCGTCGGCCTCTCGCGGCAGCTGTACGGACTGACGATGCCCAGCGAACGGCCGCAGCACCGGCTGTTTGAGCAGTGGCATCCGCTCGGGCCGGTCGGCGTGATCACCGCGTTCAATTTTCCGGTCGCCGTCTGGGCCTGGAACGCCATGCTGGCCGCCGTCTGCGGCGACACGGTGATCTGGAAACCGTCACCGCATACGCCGCTCTGCGCGCTGGCCGTGCAGAAGATCGTGACGGAAGTTGCCAAGGAGGCCGGCTTCGAAGGGCTCTTTTCGCTCTGCACGACGGCCGGCGTCGAAGGAGGGCAGTGGATGGCCGACGATCGGCGTCTGCCGCTCATTTCGGCGACCGGCAGCTCGCGCGATGGGCCGCGCCCTCGGTCCGCGGATCTCCGCCCGGTTGGGACGCTCGCTGTTGGAGCTGGGGGGCAACAACGGCATCATCGTCACCCCGAGTGCGAACCTGGACCTGGCCTTGCGAGCGGCGGCCTTCGCGTCGCTGGGCACCACCGGCCAACGGTGCACGTCGCTGCGACGGCTGTTCGTCCACGCGTCGGTCGTCGAGAAGTTGCTCGCGCGACTGGTCCCCGTGTTCAAGAGCGTTCGCATCGGCAATCCCTGGGAAGACGGCGTGTTGATGGGCCCGCTCGTCAGCCCTGCGGCCGTCGACATGATGCAGCGGGCTCTCGAAGCGGCCCGCGCCCAGGGAGGCGAGATCGTGTGCGGCGGCAAACGGGTCAATCGTCCGGGTTTCTTCGTCGAGCCGGCCCTCGTCCGCGCCCGACCCGAGATGCCCATCGTTTCGGAAGAGACCTTCGCCCCGATTCTGTACGTGATGACCTATACCGACTTCGACCAGGTCTTCGCCGCCCACAACGGCGTTTCGCAAGGCCTCTCGTCGGCCGTCTTCACGGATCGGCTGACCGAGGCCGAACAATTCCTCTCGGCAGCCGGCAGCGACTGCGGCATCGCCAACATCAACATCGGCACCTCGGGGGCTGAGATCGGCGGAGCCTTCGGGGGTGAAAAAGACACCGGCGGCGGCCGCGAATCGGGCTCCGACTCCTGGAAAGCCTACATGCGACGGCAAACGTGCACTGTGAACTGGGGCAAGGATCTGCCGCTGGCGCAAGGGATCGAGTTCCCAGTTTCGGAGTGAAACACCATCGGGTGACAATCCTGCCGCCGAGAGAAGATCGATTCGACTAACCGCGAGGAAGATCAAATGACGCTACCGGATGACATCATGGCTGTGCCAGCTCTGATCGGGCAACTTTTTAAAACGGTGCAGTGCCTCAACAAGATATTCCCGGATCGGCCCTTCACGCCAGATGGGCACCTCGTAGGTAGCATCGGCGAGGTTGTGGCGGCCTTTACCTACGGCCTGGAACTGGAGAAATGCTCCAACGAAGGCTTCGATGCCAAGACCGACGATGGGAGGACAGTTGAGATTAAGCTGACTGGCGGAAGCAGTGTGTCGGTATCCAGCGAGGGGCAGCCGCCCGATCTTCTCGTAGTGTTCCATCTCAACAAAAGTGTTGGTTTTACCGAGGTGCACAACGGACGATTTCCGACCGACTTGTGGCAGCGCAAGGTTGCGAGTAAGCGCAAAGTCAAATCGCTTACCGTCAACGAGCTCAAGGCCCGCAACCAGAGCCTGCTTCCACAACGGCACCCTCTGGAAAAGCTGAATGCGCTGTTCGCGGCACCAAATCAAGCAGTCAAGAGGCTTGCTGAGCAGGTAATGGCGAACAGTCTTGCGCTTCAGTGCTGGCACACCACCGAAGTTTCCGCCTCGGGATGACGCGCCCGGATTAATCGCGCCACAGAATGACATTCGAATCGCCGCTCCTTAGAATCGCCGCCTATGAAGTACGACGTCTACGGCGTGGGCAATTCGCTCGTTGACATCCAGGCCCAGGTGAGCGAGGCGACGGTCGCGGCGCTCAGCTTCCCCAAGGGGTCGATGACACTGGTCGACGAGGCGGCGCAGACGAAGGTCCTGGGCAGCGTAGCCGGCGTTCCCTTTCATCGCTGCGCCGGCGGCTCGGCGGCTAACACGATCTTGGGCATCGCCGACTTCGGAGGCAAAACCGCCTATGCCGGCAAGACGGCCGACGACGAACTGGGCCGGTTCTTCCTCGAAGACATGCGGCGGATGGGCGTTTCGATCGAGGTCCCACCGGCCGCCGGGCAGACGGGAACCTGCGTCATCTTGATTACGCCCGACGCGCAGCGGACCATGCTCACCCACCTGGGCGTCTCAGCCACGCTCGGGCCCGACGACATCGACGGTAATCAGATCGCCCAATCGAAGTACGTCTACGTCGAGGGCTACCTTTTCGCCGGCGCGACCACGCGCGACGCCGCCCTGCTGGCGATCGCTCAGGCCAAGGCGGCCGGCGTGAAAGTGGCCTTCACCATCTCCGATCCGTTCCTGATCGCTGGCCATCGGGACGAGTTCTGGGAGTTGATCCGCGGACCCGTCGACCTCTTGTTCTGCAATCTGGACGAGGCCCGCAGCCTCACTGGGCTGACCAACGCGGTCGAGTGCGCCCGGGAGATTCATCGCCACGCGGAAAACGTGGCTCTCACCCTCGGAGCCAATGGTTCGATCGTGATGCACGAGGGCGAAGTGCTGCCGATCGAAGGAGTGAAAGTCGAAGCCATCGACACGACCGGGGCCGGCGACATGTACGCCGCCGGGCTGCTCTACGGCATCACCAACGGACTGACATGGCGCTCGGCGGGCCGACTGGCCTCCCACGCCGCAGCCCGGATTGTCGGGCAACTGGGCGCCCGCTTGAAGCGGTCGTTCACCGCCGCCGAAATCGCCGACCTGGTGCTCTAAGCGAGCTTCCCGCCCACTTTCCGGGGCCGATCGTCATCTCGGTGACGCGACGAACCGCCTGACGAGCCGAAAATCGGCCGGTTGGAGGGATCCGCCGGCGCCCGATAGAATCAGAGCGTCCCCCTTCGCCCAGTCTTCAGGAGGAAAGCGTTGCCAGCCACTCGTTCCATCGCAGGCGGCGTTTCGCGCGGACGCTGGCTGATCGTCGGCATGGTGTTAGTCGTCGCGAGCAGCGTCGAGCGTGCGTCAGCCGCTGGACCGGGGCTCGATGCGGCACGCGCCTACGGCTACTTACAGAAGATTTGTCGGATCGGTCCACGGCCCAGCGGCAGCCGCGGGATGGCGGAACAACAGTCGTTGATTGCCGAACACTTCAGTCGGCTCGGCGCTCAGGTGGGTTATCAGTCGTTCGATGCGGCCGATCCGGTCAGCGGCCAGCCCGTGCGGATGTCGAACCTGGTCGTCACCTGGAACCCGAAAGCGACCGATCGTGTCTTCATCGCTTGCCATTACGACACGCGACCCTTTCCCGATCGCGATCGGCGCAATCCACGCGGCGTGTTCCTCGGGGCGAACGATGGAGCCAGCGGTGTCGCCCTGTTGATGGAACTGGGTAACCACATGCAGGATCTGCATCCGTCCCGCGGCGTCGATTTCATCTTTTTCGACGGCGAGGAGCTGGTGTACCAGACTACTGGGCGATACTTTCTCGGCTCGACCTATTTCGCCACGCAGTATCGCGACGCTCCGCCCCCGTATCGCTACGCGGCCGGCGTGTTGATCGACATGATCGGCGATAAAGACCTCGACATCTTTCCCGAAAAGACGAGCGTGCGTCTGGCTCCCGGAGTGACGCGGAGCGTGTGGGCTGCGGCCAAGAGCCTGAAACAGCGCGAGTTTCACCCGACTCCCCGGCACGAGATTAGCGACGATCACGTGCCGCTCAACGAAATCGCCCACATCCCCACGTGCGACGTGATCGACTTCGACTACCCGTACTGGCACACGGCCCAGGACGTGGCGAGCCGTTGCTCGGGCGAAAGTCTCGTGAAAGTGGGCCGGGTGCTCGCGCGCTGGCTGACGTTGCCTCCGGAAGAACAGTCTCCGATTCAGTAACAGTCTCCGCTGCGGTCATGGGCACAGCTTGCGGGCACAGGCGTTTGGCAGGGAAATATGGTTGAAAATCGTTGGCCCGCCCTGATCGTCGCCGTCGTGCTGGTGGTGTTCGGCATCACCCTGATCGTGTCGCACCGCCGCACACGCCGCCGCCAATTGGGCAGCCTACATCTCGAAGAAGGCGAAAGCCTGTTCCTGGAGAAGCGCTACCGACGCCGCATGCGGATCGCGGTGACATTCACGATCCTGGGCGTGCTGATCGGCGTGGGGGACGCCGTGCTGCCGATCCAGAAAAAGCAGCCGCTGGCGGTCACGCTCTATTGGATCGGCGTGCTCTTGTTGACCGGCTGGGTGATGCTGCAGGGGTTCTGGGACTTGTGGTCGACGGCAGCCTATACGGGGGCTGAACTGTCGCGCATCCGGCAAAAGCGCCGCGAACTCGAGCAGCAGCTGGTCGAGTTCAAGCACCGCAACCTGGGCGAACGAGACTTCGACGGGCAGTCTTGAGCCGTCGGCACGTTCCTCGCGCGCGAGGTCACTCGCTGCCACCGGCTTCGTTCATCCCCAGCTGTCGCATCTTGCGATAGAGATTCGAGCGATGCACGCCCAGCAGCCGGGCCGCCTCGCTCATGTTTCCCTGCACGCGCTTGATCGAGCGCCGGATGAACTCCTGCTGGAATTTGCGGCTGGCGATCTCGAGCGACATGTCGCCCGAGGGTTCCAGCGCCGCATCGCGGCCCGGATTGAGAATGAACTCCAGATCCTCGGCTTCGACTTTGTCGCCGCTGCCTAAATAAACGACACGCTCCATCAGGTTCCGCAGCTCGCGAACGTTACCAGGCCACGCATGCGATTGCAGCCGGCGCCGAGCGTCAGCCGAGAACTTCAGCGACGGCCGCCGCGCACGAGCGCAAAACTGCTTCAAGAAGTATTCGGCCAACGGAATGACGTCTTCGGGCCGGTCCCGCAGGGGGGGCAACACCTGCGTGACGACGCTGAGGCGGTAATAGAGATCTTCCCGGAATTTTCGCAGCCGCACCGACTCGGCCAGATTGGCGTTGGTCGCGGCAATCACTCGCACATTGA
This sequence comes from uncultured Planctomycetaceae bacterium, assembly GCA_963800135.1. Lineage (GTDB taxonomy): Bacteria > Planctomycetota > Planctomycetia > Planctomycetales > Planctomycetaceae > DASPSM01. Next base: position 98,555 of record CAWCZR010000012.1, read on the forward strand.
TTGGGATACTCTGCGAGCCACCGACGCGGGTGATGACCTTCTGCTCGAGCACGCGGAGCAGTTTCGCCTGGCCGGCCAGGCTCATATCGCCGATCTCGTCGAGGAACAGCGTGCCTTCTTCGGCCAACTCGAACTTGCCGCGGCGCATTTCGCGGGCGTCGGTAAAGGCCCCCTTTTCGTGGCCAAAGAGCTCGCTTTCCAGCAGTGTTTCGGCGAGGGCCGCGCAGTTGACGGCGATGAACGGCAGCGCGGCGCGCGTCCCCTGAAAATGCAGCGACTGGGCGACGACTTCCTTGCCGGTGCCACTCTCGCCCAGAATCAACACGGGCAGGTCGGTCGCGGCGAGCCGCACGACTGTCGCCCGCAGCGCCACGATCGCCGGACTCTCGCCGATGATCTGCACTCCTTGCGTCACTTGCTCGGTCAATTGTTCGATGCTGCGAGTCATCTGCTCGCGCTCTTGCGCGTTTTGCAGCGCGATGGCGGCGGGCACGCCGAGCTGAGCCAGGGTCTCTTCGTCGTCGTCGCCAAACGGTCCGTCGATGCGGTTAATCACCTCGAAGGCGCCGATCAAGTTGCCCTCCACGTCGCGGAGCGCCTGGCAGAGCAGGTTGCGGGTGGTGAACCCGCTGGCCACGTCGACGCTCTTGTCGAAGCGCGGATCGCGATACGCATCGTCGACGCGAATCGACTTGCCCGTCTGCACCACCTGCCCGACGATGCCGGCCGTATCGGGCAGCCGCAGGTTCCGTCCGTTCATGCCGAGAGCGGGCCGGGCGACGAGCTCGTGGTGATAACGGTCCCACAAAAAAATGCTGGCCCGCTCACAGCCCAGAATTTTCGTGGCGGCCGTCGCCACCAGCTCGAGCAGCGGCTGCGACTCACGCGTTCGCGAGAACGACGTCGCCACTTCCAGCGTGCTGGTCAATCGCTCGACGCGCTTCAGCCCCTGGGCGTGCCGCTCGACGACCGCCAAACAGATCCCCAGCACGCGACTGATGGCGACAACGGCCGGCAGCAAACCGTCTGACAGGTTGCGACCGGCCATCAGCAGAACGTCGCCGGTGGTCGAATGCGCGGCGCCCAGGGGCGCGGCCAGGAATCGCCAGCCGTCCGCCGAGCCGTCGGCGTGAAACGCGCCCGCGTCGCGGTCGAGCACCTCTTCCAGCACGCGATGCGGAATCTCCTCGAAGCCGCGGCGGCCGGTCTCGGCAACGCGCGTCCACTGGGGCGTCCGCTTGTAAACGGAACACCACTGGGCCGAAAACTCGGTGGTGATTTCGGGCAAGCGCCGGTTCAGAAAGGACGTGGGACTCGTAGCTTCCAGGGAGGCTTCGAGCAGCCGCTCGGCCAGCTGGACAATGCCGCCCCCGGCCTCCGAGCGGGACAGCCAGGGCAAGTCTCCCCAAGTCAGCCAACGAGCCTTGAGCGCGGTCACTTAAATCCCTCCGAGGCCGTAGGGCGCAATCAGTTTGATCGGAATGTATCGCGTTGCGCCTCATCCGCGGGACGACATCCCTGCCCCGCTGCAATCACAATGATTCACATAATATCAGTCACGTGACGCTTCGCCACCCTGGCTCAATCGGGCTTGCCGTCAGCAGTTTCGTCGTAAGATCCTGCTTGCAGCCACGAAGAGCGGCCTGATAATTGGGGAAGCTCCGCGGGCGGAGAGGCGCGGGCAGCCACCGCGACACGGGCCGACCAGCACCGGCAAGAGGAGGCGAAGAGATGATCCCGCAGTTCTCTGAGACGAGTTGGATCGTGACGATTTCCGTGTTAGGCGGCGTGGCCGTCGCCTGGGCGATCGCCGTCTGCGTGATCACCGTCGCCAAGATCGTGGTGCAGCACCGCGAACGGATGGCCCGCATCGGCATGGACATCAGCGCACAACGCGCGGCCGAAACGATCCCGCACCCGGGGGCCGAATCGTCGCATCCCAATGAGTGGCCGCGCAAATCTGTCGTCGGCTGACGCGCGGGAATCTGTCGGCACCAAGTCCGGCTTTCGGGGCCTGCCCTTTTTAGCGTCTGGAGCGGCTAGCGCCAGGGATTGTAGTCCGGCTCGACCCGATCCAATTGGCGGATCATCGCCGCCCAGAGGAATGGATAACGCCGCGGCTGCGTGAGCACGGCCCGCGACTGCCGGGCGACCTCTGGCGGAGCGGCTTTCAGCGGCAGACCGGTCGACAAAGCGGACAGGTTGATTTTGCAGGTCCGCTCCAAGTCGAGCATGTCGATCAGCGCTTGCTCCACCGTGCCGGCGCAGGTCAAGAGACCATGATTCGCCAGGATCAGGGCCCGCTTGTCGCCGAGCGACTCCACGATCCCGTTGGTCTGTTCGCCGTCGAGCACGATGCCCGTGTACTCGTCGTACACCGCGTGGTCTTCGAAGAAGGAGCAGCCGGTCTGATCGAGCGGTTCCAGCGGGATGCCGAGCGTGCTGTAAGCCGTCCCCGCCGGCGGATGCGTGTGGCAGGCGCAGTTCACGTCGGGTCGCGCGTGATGAATGGCCGAATGAATGCAGAAGCCGGCCTGGTTGATGAGCGGATACCCGTCCAGGATTTCGCCGGCCGAATTGACCAGCACGAGGTTGTCGGCCCGCACTTCGTTGAAGAAGAGTCCGAACGGATTGACCCAAAAATACTCCGGCGCTCCTGGCACGCGCAGACTGATGTGACCGGCCACGCCGTCATCGAGGCCGGCTCGCGCCAAAAACCGATAGGCGGCCGCCAGCTTTACGCGCTCGGCCCGCGCCTCGGGGGAACTCGCCAGCTTCAGCACACGATCTTTCTCAGCCGAAGGTGCGGCCACCCGTTCCACGGCGATCGATTCGGGATTGATGGTCGTCATACGCGCCTGACTCCGATGGAATGCGAGAATAAGTTTCGTCCGTCAGCGTGCACCTGGGTGAAGAAGACTCGATCCTACTGTGACCACGCCAGCCGAGCAATCTGCCGTTTTTGCCGACAACTTCCACACAACACATTCAACCGGCGAGACAATCGTTCGCGTCCGACGGATGCGAAAAGCCCAAAACCGCTGCTTGTCGCGGGCTTTCACCCACTCCTATAATGCCCTGCGCTTCGGCCTGCTCGCATCGGCCTCCGCACTTTGGGAGCTCGCGCCAGCGGTCGAGCCGAAGACAGTTCCGACTTACTCACCTTAGTTGGACCCCAGATGGCTGAGTCACTTCGCGGGCACTGTCTGATCGCCGCCAAACGGCTTCGCGACCGCAATTTCTATAAAACGGTCGTCCTGATGGTGGAACACGGATCGGACGGGGCGATGGGGCTGGTCATCAACCGCCCGTCCTCGGTCACCGTGGCCCACGCCCTCTCGGAGCACTTCAATCTCCCCGAGACCGACGACTTGGTTTACGTCGGCGGGCCAGTCGAACCCTCGGCCCTGTTCATCGTGCACAACTCGCTCGAGTTCGATACGGACGAGTCGCCGGTGATTCCGGGCGTTTACGTCGGCAGCAGCGCGGAGGTTTTCGAGCAGATCGTGCGGTCGTCGGCCGAAGGAAATCCCGACCTGCGGTTCCGCATTTATTCGGGTTGCGCCGGCTGGGGCGCGGGACAACTCGAAGGTGAGTTGGCACGCGGCGACTGGTACACGCTGCCTGCCCACGACTCGGCAATCTTCAGCGACGACCCATATTTGGTGTGGGACGAATTGATGGCCAAGGTGCAGGACTCCAACCGCATCCTGCCTCAGTTGTCGGGTAACCCCGAGTGGAACTGACGGCGCTCCCCGAACTCGGCGGCGCCTCGTTCGACCCGCTTGTCTCACTTCGCCAACAGGATTCTTCGTCAAATAGTGAGGAGCCGACATGGACGTGATCTCCCTCTCCGACGGCCACGGTTCCACGGCGAAGATCGCGCCGGCGTTGGGCTTTAATTGTTTTGACTTTCAGGCCCACGTCGGCAACGAGACGATTCCCGTGCTCGACGCTTCGCCCCAGTTCGCGCAGGGCGGCGACAAGCCGAGCGGCCACGGCATCCCGATTCTTTTCCCCTTTCCCAACCGCATCCGCGCCGGCCGCTTCACCTGGAACGGAAAGCACTACGAGATTCCTGAGTCGAACGCGTCGTACAACTCGGGAAACGCCATTCACGGCTTCTGTCTCGACCGGCCCTGGCGCGTGGCCAACCGTGGGCCCGACTTTGTGGTCGGCGTGTTTCAGCTCAGCCGCGACGCCCCGGACCGCGCGAGCTATTGGCCGGCGGACTTCCGCATCGAGGTTCGCTATACCGTTCGCTCCGCCAGCCTGCGGGCCGACTTCTTGATCGTCAATCCGTCCCCGCAGCCCCTCCCCTGGGGGTTGGGAACGCACCCCTATTTCAAATTGCCCCTGAGCGCGAAAAGCCAAGCGGCACGTTGCCTGGTCTCCGCCCCGGCCAGCCAGGAATGGGAATTGATCGATTGCCTGCCCACAGGGAAGCGGCTGCCGATCACTGAGCCGAAGGATTTGCGCGAGGGCGCGTACTTCGATACGCTCAAGCTGGACGACGTGCTGACGGATCTGGGAGACACACGAACGATCGAATGCGGCATCACCGACGAGCACGCCGGCCTGCAAATCACGCAGCGATTTCCGTCCGAGTTTCGCGAGCTGGTCGTCTACACGCCCCACAACCGGGATGCGGTCTGCCTCGAGCCATACACGTGCGTCACCGACGCGATCAACCTCGAGCCCCGGGGCATCGAAACCGGCTGGCGCGTGCTCGAGCCGGGCAGCGAATTCCGCACCTGGATCGAGATCACGGCCGGCCAGGTCATCGCCTGACGATCGGCGGCTCACACTCGCCCCTTGCCAGTCCGCGCAGTCCGAGGATGTCGGCCGGGTAGTTTGGCCGGCCAGTAGCGGGGTCGTTTTTCCGCCGCCGGACGGAATTCGGTCGGAGCCGGCGTGCTGGCCGCATGATAGAATGAATGGGGCCGACGGCGCTGCGCGGCATTAACGAACGCTTGCGCGATTGGGGACGTCCGTGATCTCGAACCGCAAACTCGTCTCGAAGGCGGCTTCGCAAAGCCCCTGGCCCGGTCTCTTCTGTTGCTTGATCGGCATCGCTTGCCTCTTGGCAAGGTCCGCTGTTTCTGCCGCTCAGAATCCAGCCGCGGTTGCCGCATCGTCGGGGCCGACGGTCGAGATCGAGTCGCTCCATCTGGGATCGATTTATTCCTATTACAACCCGCCCGCCGGGACCCGGTTTCTCGCCGTTCAGATTAAGGTCACCAATCACGATTCCAAGCCGCTCGCCATTCGCACTCAGGACGTGGTGCTGCACTCTGACGGCACAGATTACAAGCAGCGAGACCCGGTCGGCGCACTGCGTAACAGCGCGTTCCAAGTCCGCGGACGTAGCGTGGCCGTCGGCAAGATGCAGCCAACAACCGAGCTGCAGGTTCCTCCGGGCGAATCGGCGGAGAAGTGGCTGGTCTTCGGCGGGCTGCCTCCGGGCAATCAAGTCCCGTCACTCGTGCTGCGAATCGCCGCCGCCGGCGCCGCGCAGGAAATCGACTTGAACGAAGCGGCGCGGCGTCAGATGAAGCTAACGGTCGAACGGATCGGCCCCCGCGGCTGCCTCGCCCTGTTGACCGTTGGCGGCGAACTCAACACGGTGAACATCGGCAGCCTCGTCGGCACACTGGAATCGCTGGTCGCGCAAAAGGTCGTGCGGGCGGTGATCCGCTTCGATCGGTCGGTGCCCCAGCTCGACGGTCAGATTCTCAGCTGGCTGCAGCAGGGGGCGTTTCTGGCCGGCCGCGGCGAAAACAACAACATGCAGCTCCCCCTCTTCCCCGCCGCCCTGCGGGAGTTGCATTTGGCGCGGCTGCCTAATCACTCGGCCGAAAACCTCCAGGGGGCCGCAGGTGACGAGCCGCGGATTCACCAACGCGACGCGGTCGCCGTGCGGGCGGCGCTCAAGTCGGCCATCGAGTCCCTCCCCCGGGCCGAGCTGCTGGCCGAAATCGAAAAAGGACATCCGCTCGTGCGGCCGGTCGCGCTCGCAGACGGCGGCAGCCGACTGACGTCCGAGGACCTGCCGCTCGTGCTGCGATTTGCCGACGGCAACGACGTGAAGATGCAACTGGCCGCGATCACGGCGCTGCGGCACTTCGGCGAGCCGGCCGCCATCGACAAGCTGCTCTTCTACGCGCGGCGGAATGTCGAGCCCACCGTTTCCGCGGCGATCGAAAGCCTGGCCGCTTCGCGTTATGCGGTGGCCCACCAGGCGCTCTTGGACGTGTTGAAGAAGGAGCATCCGGCCTCGCGACGGATCATCGTGCGCGTGCTGGCCAAGTATCCGCGGCCGCTCTGGTCCGACACGATCTATTCGTTCATCAGCGATCCCGATCCCAGCGTGGCCGTCGAAGCCCTGCGTGCCCTGGTGGAAACGGGCCATCCGCGGCTGTTGGATTTGCTCAAGGACGCCCTCGCCCGCGGCACGCCGCCGGTCCGGGAGGAAGCCTTTCAGCTGTTATCGAAGCGGAGCGATCCGCAGAGCGAAGAGCTGGCTCTCGAATATGCGCTGCACGCTATGAAGTCGGGCGCTCCCAACACAAACGTTTACGAACTTTTGACCCGGACGAAGGATCCGCGGGCGATTCCGCTGTTGCTGCACGAACTCGATCGGGTGACCGGCAACCGTTCGCAAATCATCAACGTGCTGGCGCAAATTGGCGACCAGTCGGCAGCGGAGGCGCTGGCGGCCAAATACCCGACGCTTTCGGATCGCGACAAAGCGTCGACCTTGAACGCGCTACAGACGCTCAAATCGCCGCACTTCCGTCGCTTTGCCGGCGAGGCGCTGATGCGGGGCGACACGTCGCTCGTGAGCACGGCCATCATCGGACTGCAAAACGACGGCGGCCCGCAGGCTGTGCAACTGCTGGTGAACGCCTTGGAATCGTCCAAAAATCTCACGATCTGGTCCTATATTACGAATGCCCTGGCGAACTTCGGCACAACCGAAGCGAAGGTGGCTTTGCAGCGGGCCCGCGACTCCGACAATCCGCGAAAGCGCAAACTGGCGCTGGAAGCGCTGCGGCAAATGAGCCAGCGGTCCCCCGGCTATCCAGCATTTCTCACCGCTCGACAGTCGGCACAGAGCGAACGCTGGGAGGAGGCGATTTCGCACTACGCCGCCGCCATCGAGCTCGACCCCGAATTGTCCGACGCCTATTCCGGTCGCGGTCACGCATTTTTGCAGGTCAAAAAGCTGGCCGAGGCACACAAGGATTTCATCAAGGCGGTCGAGCTCGACCCGTATAGCGCGGAAGGCGTGAGCGGATTGGGCATCTGCCTGGTGATGGAAGGCGACGTCGCGGGGGGCACGAAGACCATCGAAGACTCACGCGCCAAACTCAGCGACGATTTCGTGTTCACGTACAACGCGGCCTGTGTCTACGGGCGAGCGGTCGAGCAAACGTCGAAGCTTCTCCCTTCGCCCGAACGGGAGAAGAAGACCACGACGTTTCGCAAGCAGGCGCTCAGCGATCTGCAGCTCTCCGTGAAGCTCGGCTTTCCCGACATCGATTGGATGAAGAAGGACGCCGACCTCGAGTCGCTGCACGGCCTCACGGAATTCAAGCGGATCGTGTCGCCCGACGAGAAGCACGGCCCCGACGAGAATCCGGGCGACGACAATAACGGCGATCCGAAGACCCCCGCCGCCGACTCCGCCGGCAAGGGCGCGGCGGCCAAGATACGGGCCGGAAAGCACACCTCGCCCAAGGCCGCAGCGCAGAAGACCGCTTCGCGAAAGCCCGAAGAGGGCGCCGAGAATCGAGGCGGGCGATCGACGACCGACGATGCGATCCGGGCCGACCTGATGTTCGAGGACGCGCGGCCTTAGTCCGGCCGCTCGGAACGTCAACCGCAGCAAGCCTTGGTCGGGAGCCGCAGCGAAGGGATTGTGCCGATGGTTTATCTCGACCGCATCTACACCAAGAGCGGCGACAAGGGACAGACATCGCTCGGCGACGGCTCGCGCATTCCCAAGACCGACAGCCGCATCGTGGCGTACGGCACCGTCGACGAGCTCAACTCGCTGATCGGCGTCGTCGTCGCCGCGGGAACTCCAGAGCCCGTGGCTTCGGGGCTCAAGCACATTCAGAACGACCTGTTCGACGTGGGAGCCGATCTCTGCGTTCCGGTCGCTTCGGGAACCGAGGCCGAGGGGCATTTGCGGGTGACCCCGGAGCAAGTGACCCAATTGGAACGGTGGATCGACGGAGCGACGGACCAGCTCCAACCGCTGAAAAGTTTTGTGCTGCCGGGAGGCACCACCGCGTCGGCACATCTGCACTTGGCGCACACCGTCTGTCGCCGCGCCGAGATTAAGATTTTGCTGCTGGCTGAGTCGACTCCCATCAATCCGCAGGTGACGATCTATCTCAATCGCCTCTCCGATTTGCTCTTCGTCTGGGCGCGGCTTTGCAACGACGCGGGCCAGAGCGACGTCCTCTGGGTGCCGGGCAAATTCCGCACTCCTTCGCCTTGAGAGCCGCGCACGCAGTCAGCGGTGCCTTTTGTCTCTTCGCGTCTTCCGCCACGCAGGCCGCGTCGCGCGGCTTGCGAGCGACCGGCGCAGCAGCTAGTTTTGAGGGTCCCACGCCGCCTTTCATTCGCCTCCCCCGGATCCCATTCCGCAGTATTTAGAGCAGGATTTGCATGCAACGACTCGTTTTGCGCGGGAATCACCACGGACGCTTCGTCGTCGCCCCGCCAAGCTTATTGGGACTGGCCCTCTGCGCCGTCTTCACCATCGCAGGGTGCGGACCCCCGCAGCCGAAGACCGAAGCTCCAACGGCGACCTCTGACGCGCCAGCCGCACCCGCTGGCGGCACCGAGACCAAAGGTGGCGCCCCACCTGCGACGAACACCGCCGGCGGTGGCGAGACTGCCGAGGCTCCGGCGAAAGCCGACAATCCGGCCGACGTCGCCGCGCTCAAGGCGGCCGGCGCCCAACTGCGGTCCTCCGGCGGTTCGGTCATCGCTGTCGATCTCTCCGAACAGAACGGTACGGACGAGATCCTGCTCCATCTGAAGGGCCTGCCCGCCCTGCGGCAATTGATCCTCGCCGGGCCGTCCTATTCACCCGAGGGCCTGGCACATCTGGGCGAGGTCGTGCAGCTCAAACGGCTGGAACTCGAGGCGACGCGGACCAACGATGCGGTGCTCGCCGCGCTCAAACCGCTCGTGAATCTCGAATTGATCAAACTGTTCAAGACCGACGTCCGCGACGAGGGCCTCAAAAACCTGGGCGCGCTTGTGCGGCTGAAAGACGTCGACTTGCGCCGCACGCTCACCGGCGACCCGGGCGTCGCCAACTTGAAGGGCCTCGACAACCTCAAGGCGCTCAAGCTGCAGGACACCCGCGTGACCGAAGCGTGTCTCGATGACGTCAGCAGCCTGCCGCGACTCGAGGGGCTCGGCCTCTCGGGCACGAACTTCGGCGATTCGGCTCTCAAAAAGATCGGCAAGCTGACCAGGCTCCGCAGCCTACAGCTCGACGACACGCTGATCACCGATGCGGGCCTCGCCAATCTGGAAGGGCTCACCAAGCTCGACGTTCTGCATCTGCGGCGGACGCACGTCGGCGACGCGGGGCTGGCGCACATCGCCGGCCTTTCCAAAATGCGCGTGCTGATGCTGCGCGACACGCTCGTCGGCGACGCCGGCATTGCTCACCTGGCCGGCATGTCCAATCTCGATACGCTGGAGATCAGCGAAACGCAGGTGGGCAACAAGGGGCTAGCCACGCTGGGCGGTCTGAAAAAACTGGCCCGCCTCGAGATTTGGAAAACGCAGATCACGGCGGCCGGCATGGGTGCGTTCAAAGATCTGACGAACCTCGTCGAGCTCAACCTCGACAGCTGCGAAATTTCCGACGACAGCTTGAAAAACCTCGAAGGGCTCAAGCGGCTGGAAAACCTCAATCTGTCGAGCACGCCGATCAGCGATGCGGGTCTTGACCACCTCAAAGGGCTGACGGCATTGCGGTCCCTCGATCTGAGCAACGCCGGCGACATCACCGAAGAGGGCACCGAGAAACTCAAGAAGTCGCTCCCCGAGTGCCACATCAAACATTGATCGCGCCCGACTACGGAAGGTGTTTCCCGTGCGGCGACTTTGCTTGTTGACGATCGGAGCGTTGGCCGCCGCAATTGGGGCGATAGCCGGCGCGGCGCGTGCCGACTCGTGGCCGCAGTTTCGTGGTCCCAACGGTTCGGGCCGGCCGACCGTCGACGCGCCGCTGCCAGCGGAATTCGGTCCCAGCAAGAACGTGGTGTGGGTGACCGAGCTTCCTGGCGGACACTCCTCACCCGTCGTCGTCGCCGACCGCATCCTTCTGACGGCCGAGCGCGACAAGCACCTGCTGACGCTCGCCCTCGAGCGCGCCACCGGCAAGGTTCTTTGGGAGCGTGACGCAAACAACGAGCGATTGGAGGAAATTCACCACATCGGCAGCCATGCGCAGGCGTCGCCGGCGGCCGACAGCGAACGGGTGGTGACCTTCTTCGGCTCGTCGGGGCTCTGCTGCTACGACCATTGTGGCAAGCTGTTGTGGAAGCTGCCGTTGGGCCCGTTCAAGAACAACTACGGCGCGGGCAGCTCGCCGATTCTGGTCGGCAATCTGGTGATTTTGAACCAGGACCATGACATCGATTCGTTTTTGCTGGCCGTCGACAAGCAAAGCGGAAAGGTCGTGTGGAAAGCCGACCGGTCCGAGTTTCCCCGCGGGTTCTCCACGCCCATCGTCTGGAGCAACGAAGGCCAACGCGAGATCGTGGTGTCCGGCGGGCTCCGCGTCTGCGGCTACGATTCCGCGCGGGGCGCGAACTCTGGACGGTTCGCGGTTCCGCGCGAACGTGCAGCATGACGCCGGTCGTCGGCAGCGACGGCACGCTCTTCGTCACCGAGTGGACGCCCGGCGGCGACGAAACCGATCATATCGTGGCCGATCCGTTTGAGGAAATGGCCGCCCGCTACGACGCCAACAAGAACAACCAGCTCGAGCGAAACGAGCTTCCCCCCGGTCCGCTGGCGAGCCGCTTCGACCAGATCGACCGCAACAAGGACGGCCACATCACGGCCCGCGAATACGAGTGGGCCCGCAATATCTTCAACTCCGCGCAGAACGCGACGCTGGCGATCAGCCCCGGCGCTCGCGGCGAGGCGACCGAGTCGCACGTCCGCTGGCGCTACGCGAAGAACCTGCCCTACATCCCCTCCCCCGTGTTCGATGGCGGCCATCTGTACATGGTCAAGAACGGCGGGATCGTATCGTGCGTCGACGCGACCAGCGGCCGGTTGCTCAAGCAAAAGCGAGCGCCCGCCTCGCACGACTATTACAGTTCGCCCGTGATCGGCGACGGCAAGCTGCTCGTGGTGGACGTTGACGGCGGCGCGACCCTGTTCTCCGCCACGCCCGAGCTCAAGGTGATCTCGACGGCCGACTTCGACGAGGCGACGTACGCGACGCCGGCGCTGGTCGATGGCCGGATTTATCTCCGCACAAGCAAACGGCTTTACTGCTTCGGCAACTCGCGCTGAGCCGTTCTTCGCAGCTCGGCGGGAAACGAATAGTCCCCGACGATCTGCGGCACGTAGTGGACCAGTGCGTCTTGCCAGGTCGGCAGCGAGGAGCCGATCGTCGCTGCCAGCTTGGAGCAGTCGAGCACGCTGTAGGCCGGGCGTTTGGCCTTTTGCGGAAAGTCTCGCGAGGGAATCGCGGCCACGGCCACGTCGAGTCCGGCCGCCCGAAAGATTTCGCAGGCGAAGCCGTGCCAGGTCGTCGCCCCCGAGTTGGTCGCGTGATACAGGCCGAAGCGACGACTCTCGAGCAGCCTCCAGATTGCCACGGCAACGTCGGCCGCGTAACTGGGAGTGCAGTGCTGATCGTCGACCACCTTGAGCGGCCGCCCCTCGGCCGCCATGCGGAGCATCGTCCGCACAAAGTTCCCCTTGCCCGCCGATTGGGCACGACCGTAGAGGCCGCAGGTGCGGACGACAAAATGCGCCGGACACTCCGCTTGCACAAGCTCCTCGCCTGCCAGCTTGCTCTTGGCGTAGACGCTGGCTGGCGCAGGCGACTCGGTTTCGACGTGCGGCGTGCGACCTGGAGAATCAGTGAAGACGTAGTCGGTGCTCACGTGCACGAGTATGGCATTTTGGGCCGCGCACCAACGTGCGAGGTTCTGTGGTCCTAGCGCGTTGACGGCGTACGCAAGTTCGGGCTCGTCCTCCGCCCGATCGACAAAGTTGTACGCGGCCGCATTGATGACCCAATCGGCCCGGGCCTTCGTCAGCGCAGACTCGACGCTGGTCATTTCGCGAATCTCGATATCCGCGTGGCCTAACGGCACAAGCGACACCGCGGCCGGACGGCTGGCGGCAAGCGCCGTTCCCAATTGGCCGGCTGCGCCGACGAGGGCAACTTTCATGGAACTCTCTCTACGCCGCACGGCAATAGCTTCGCAGGCCAAGTGTCAGCGGATTCAGCGTCGATTCAGTTAAGCGCTCGGTCGATGACAAAGGTGAACGAGCGCGCCCTCTTCGCACCACGTCAGGAAGATTTTTGACCTCAAAATCGCGGAAAGACGCGGCACTTGTGACCAATCCGTCATCTCGACGTGTTGGTTCGGAACCTTTGGTTCCGGGACCGGTTTAAAGAGTATAGAATCGCTTAGTGGCCACACGAGCAAACGACCGATTTTGAAACGTTTGTTCACTGGAGCATTTCATGGCTCGGACACAAACGCAAGCCGCCAAAATGACCCGCAGTCGGGCACGATTTTGGTCGGTGCGAGTTGGCTTGAGCATTATCGCGGTCGTGGCTTTGAGCGCCGCGACGGCTTTCGCTCAGGATGACAAGCGGGCGACGCAGGCGCCGAAGTCGACCACAAGCGACGCGAGTCACTCGGCGACCACGGGCGACGCGAGTGATGCCGCGACCAAAGGCGAAAAGGGCTCGGCCAAGGGCGAGCACTCGTCCAAGGGTGAGAAGTCGTGGGGCACTGACTCCTACACGCCGAAGCCGGCCACGCATCGCCCGCGTCCGAATGTCGACCTCAAGGATTCTGCCGCGGTCGCCGCGGCCGTCGATAAGCTGATCCTCGCCAACCTGACGGAGTCAGGAACGCAGCCGGCGCCCCGAACCTCAGACGAAGACTTCTTGCGGCGGATCCACTTCGACCTGGTAGGAACGGTGCCAAGCGCTCGTGAAGTGACGTTGTTCGGCCTTGATCCCGATCCCCAGAAGCGGGACAAGCTCATCGATCGCCTGCTCAAGAGCGAAGAATACTCGCACAATTGGGCCGAATACTGGCGCGACACGATCTTCCTCCGCGCGACCGACATGAAATCCCGCATCGTCGAGGGCGCATTCGAGAAATGGATGTCCGATCAGATCCGCGAGAACAACGGCTGGGACAAGATCGTGACGACGCTGCTAACCGCCTCGGGGCCCGTCGCCGATCATGGCGAGACAGGATTGATCTTCGCGCACGGTGGCCAGGCCGATGAACTGGCGGCCGAAAGCTCGCGAATTTTCCTCGGCATCCAAATTCAGTGCGCCAACTGTCACGACCATCCGTCGGACAAGTGGAAGCGACAGCAGTTCCACGCATTGGCGGCGTTCTTCCCCCGGGTGAGCGTACGGCGGATGAAGGGGAGCACCGATCCGCGGGCCTTCGAGGTTGCGTCCTACGAAGCGCCAGCCGGAGCCAAAGGTAAAGGTAAAGGTAAAGGTAAAGGCAAGGGCGGCAATTTCCAGGAACATCCGGAGCGGCTCTTCGCACGCTTCGACCGCAATCACGACGGCCGGATCACGCGAGCTGAGGTCAAAAACACCAACTTTGAAAAGCCGTTCGAGCGATTGCTGACGCAAGCCGGCAAGAAAGACGGCTCACTGACATTGAAGGACATCAAAGACATTCCGCCAGCCAACCAGAAGGGACCGCAGGCCGAGCACTACATGCCCGACCTCAAGAATCCGTCGTCCAAGGGGACGAAGATGGAGCCGGTCTTCTTCGTCAACGGCAAACGGCCGAAGTCCGGCCTGTCCGACGAAGAGCGGCGTCACACCCTGGCCAAGTACCTTACCGCCGACTCGAGATCCCTGGTTCTCCCGCGCCTACGTGAACCGGATGTGGAACGAGATGGTCGGCGAAGGCTTCTACATGCCGGTCGACGATATGGGCCCGCAGCGGCAAGCGCGGATGCCCGAGGTTCTCGATCTGCTGGCCGACGCTTGGACCGCCAACCACTACGATATGCAGTGGCTCTTCCGCACGATTTCCCGCACCGAAGCCTATCAGCGCGAGATTCGGCCGAAGGATCCCTCAGTTGAGTCTCCGCCCGTCTTCGCCGCGAGCACGCCCAAGCGTTTGCGGGCCGATCAGCTGTTTAACGCGATCTGCAAGGTGCTGGGGATCGAAGGGGTCGACCCGAAGGAATCGGAGGGTCCCGGCAAGGCCAAGCGGCCGCTGCGCAATCCCCGGGCGCAATTCGCATTTCTGTTCGGCTACGATCCGTCGACGAGCCAGGACGACCTGACGGGCAACGTGCCGCAGGCCCTGTTCATGATGAACTCACGGCTGATCAACAGCCTGATCCACGCTCAAGGCAAGACCCGCCTGGCGACGATCCTGGAAAAATACCCGGAGAACAAGGACGCCGTCCGCGAGGTCTACGTGCTGACTTTGGCCCGCGAACCGTCCGAAAAGGAAGAGAAGGTCTGCCTCAATTACGTCAAGGACGTCGGCAATCGCCACGAGGGGTTTGAAGACGTCATGTGGAGCCTGATGAACTCCAGCGAGTTCCTCTCGAAGCGCTAACGCTCTCTCGAAACCGCGCACGGAGTCACGCTCCGCGCCGACGGAAAATCACCGCTAATCGCTCGCGCGGCGTCTGACTGCCTCGCGTCCGCCTATCAAGGATTTGGTCATGAGCCTCTTTCATCACCAACACGTGCAATTCCTCAACCGGTACGACTTGTCGCGCCGCAGCTTCCTGCAGTTTGTTTCGGCCGGCGCTGTCGCCGCCGGGACGCTCAACTTCCGCCAGCTGATGAGCCTGCAGGCGGCCGAGCTGCGGAAGCAGGACCGCGCGATGATCCTCTTGTGGATGCAAGGCGGACCGAGCCAGTTCGAGACGTTCGATCCCAAGCCCCGCACAGAGAACGGCGGCCAGACCCAGGCGATCGCCACGGCTGCCTCGGGCATTCAAATTGCCAACGGCTGGGAGCAAACCGCCAAGGTGATGAAGGATGTCGCCCTGCTCCGCTCCGTCACGAATAAAGAGGGACAACACCAGCGGGCCACCTACCAGTTGCACACGGGCTATCTGCCGACGGGCAGCGTGCGTCACCCCAGCCTGGCGGCCAACATCGCCAAGCAGATCGCCGACCTCTCCCGCGACCTGCCGGCCGTCGTCTCGGTCGGCCAGACGATCGGCTCGGGCTACTTGGGCGTCGATTACGAACCGTTCGTCGTCGACAATCCGAGCCAGCTGCCGCGGAATCTCGAGGCGCCGGTGTCCGCGACTCGCTATTCGCGGCGGCTCGGCCTGCTCGACAAGCTCGAGGATGATTTTGGCGGCCGCGGCGGCCAGACGGTCGTCGACAACCACCGTCGGCTGTATACCAAGGCCTCCAAGATGGCGCTGAGTTCCAGCGTGAAGGCCTTCGACATCAACCAGGAGCCCGAAAACGTCCGCGCCAAATACGGCGACAGCGATTTCGGCCGCGGTTGCCTGCTGGCTCGCCGCCTGGTCGAAGCGGGCGTGACATTCGTCGAAGTGCAGAGCCGCGGCTGGGACACCCACGACGACGTCTTTAATCGCGTCTCGAAGCTGACCTCGGACGTCGATCCGGGCTTTGCCGCCCTGGTGAGCGATCTGAAGGAGCGCGGCCGGCTCGACAAAACGCTCATCGTATGGATGGGCGAATTCGGCCGCACGCCCAAGATCAACCCGCGCGGCGGACGCGACCACTATCCGCGGGTCTTTAACGCGGCCATCGCCGGCGGCGGAATCAAGGGCGGACAAGTGATCGGTTCGTCGTCGTCCGACGGCACGACCGTGCAGGACCGGCCCGTGACGATTCCCGATCTCTTCTGCTCGGTCTGCAAGTCGCTGGAGATCAACCCGCGCGTCGAGTCGATCAGCCCGCTCGGCCGGCCGCTCAAGATCGTCGATGGCGGCAAGCCGGTTGGCGAGTTGTTCGCCTGACCGACGTCGCGAGGCAATGTTCTTTGGTTCGAGCGCCTAAGCACGCTGAGCCGCCGGCCCGAGACGGCTTGCTGCACGCCGCTGTGCAAGCGCTCTTCCAGCGCCCTCCCAGGGGAGAAGCGGATCGCGCGGGCAACCACGGGGACAAGGATCCGCGCGCGAGCCCACGCCTGCCATCGGCCCTCGTTTTGTCGCAGCGCCATGCGAAACCACATCAGCGCGAACAGGGCGTACGCGATCCACAGCCCGGCCGTTATTAGATCGGGAGATAGTTCCCACGGGCGAAACTCGGCCCGCTGGAGCGCGAACAGGTTCTGCGCTTGTTGCTCTGGGGTGAGGCCCACCTGATTGTCGAGCATCGCACGAGTCCTTGTTCCAAGCAGCCTTGGCAAAATCGCCCGACCGCTCCCATTTGAGGCGTCAGAAAGCCGGCGAGCGGACGCCAGTTCGGTCTGAAACGCACGATTGACCGGCAGAATTCCGGCGAGCCCGTCGAATTCCGGGATTTTTCGGCAATTGGAAAAATTGCGCGTCCGGTGGGCCGCGTGTTCGTCGCCTTAATGAAATGGAGCGGCGACTCGGACACACGATTTCCGTGATTGGCGATGATTCACCCCCCGGGGTGTTTAGAATCGGGCGGGGGTTCATTTCAGATCATGGCCCGGTCCGTCATGCCGGATAGCCCGGCTCAACCACTACCAGAAGGCGAGCTGCCCGCTCTGCTCGACGAAGCGAAGCAGGGCTCACAGGAGGCAATCGGTGCGCTCCTGGAGCGGCACCGCGCCTATCTGTGGGCACTTGCTCACGAAGCGATCGCCGGCGAATCCCACCTGACGCACACCGTCGCGGACATCGTGCAATCGGCCCAATTGGAGGCCCTGCGCGATCTGGCCTCCTTTCGCGGGTCGTCGGAAGGGGAGTTTCGATCGTGGCTGCGTCACATCCTCCGCAACAACGTGATCGACTTGAAGCGGGCCCGCGAGCGACGTCTGCCGCGGGCCGGCCCCGAGGCGGCGCCGGTCGAAGAGCAATGCGATCTCGACGATCGCAGTCCCAGCAGCCAGGTCTCGGCCGGCGAGCTGGGAGACAAGCTCCGCTCGGCGATCGGCGAGCTGCCGCCCGATGAGCGAATGGTCATCGAAATGCACTACTTTCAGGGCAAGACATACGCGGAAATCGGCGAATTCATCGGCCGCAGTCCCGAGGCAGTCCGCAAACTGTGGGGACGGGCGCTCGTTCGGCTGCAATTGACAACGAGGAAGCTCCAATGAAACCCCCGGAGCCCCTACAGGCCGATCTGGATCCGGCGCTGGAACATCTGATGTCGGAGTTGGATGACGCGCTCTTCGACGGGCGGCCGACCGGGAACTTCGAGCGCCAGATCTCCGAGCACTTCGGCGAAGCCTCTGCGGAGATCGTGGCCACGCTTAAGGCCCTGCATTCCGTGCGTCCTGGTGGCACGGCGTACGCCGAGCAGACGCGGGGCACAGCGGACGGCACCACGTGGGTCCGCGCGACGAGCGGGTTGGCGAAGACCGTCTTCGGCCGCTTCGAGATCCTCGAACGTTTGGGCTCCGGCGGCGCAGGGACCGTGTTTCGTGCCCGCGATTCGCGTTTGGGGCGCCTGATCGCCCTCAAGGTGGCCCGGGCCGAGGCCCTCTTCTCGAGCGAAGCCAAAGAGCGTTTCGTGCGGGAGGCCCAAACGCTCGCCGCCCTGCGGCACCCAAACATTATTCCGATCTACGAATTCGGAGAATCGGGTGGCCTGCCTTACATTGTCGAGGAGCTGTGCGAGGGGCCCAATCTGGCAGTCTGGCTGCGGCAGCAAGCCAACGCCCAGCAACAGGTCCCAATTCGGACGGCCGTCCAATGGACGCTGCTGTTGGCCGAGGCTGTGGCGCACGCTCACCGCGGTGGCATTGTGCACCGCGACTTGAAGCCGTCAAACGTGCTGTTGGCGCCGCCCGCCGTGACGACCTCTGGCCCTGTCGATGAGGAGAGCGCTGCTGAGAATTTCCTGCCGCGGGTCACCGATTTCGGAATCGCGAAGCTGTTCGAATCGGAAGAGTCGATGACAGCCAGCCAAGCCGTGCTCGGGACGGCCGCATATATGGCTCCCGAACAGGCCGAAGGTCGCTCGCGCGAGGTCGGGCCACCGGCCGACGTCTACTCGCTGGGTGTTCTTCTGTACGAACTCTTGGCGGGTCGTCGACCGATCGAAGGACGCAGCGACGTCGACACTCTGCGACGGGTGCTGACCGATGAGCCACTGCCTCTGACTCAAGTGCGGCCTGAAGTTCCGCGGGACCTCGAGGCTATCTGCCTCAAGTGCTTGGACAAGGATTTCGCGAATCGTTACCCATCGGGGGCCGAGCTGGCGGGGGACTTGCGGCACTTCCTCAAGGGTGACCCCGTTTCTGCTCGGCGTTTGCGTCCGGCCGCGCGGATGATCCGCGGACTGCGACGCCGCCGGGTTTCGCCGGCCGCGGTCTTACTCGGCGCGTTTTTCGCGTTAACGATGCTCGCCGGCCTCATTCTGATTCTTCGAACTCGGAACGGCGACGTCATTGTCTGGCAAAGCGACGGGTCGCCAGAGCAGCCGGCGGCCATCCTCGCCCGCCAGACCTATCCGGACGATATTCACCGGGCTTCTTTGCTTCTGCACCGCAAAGAGGTGGATTTCGTCGCGCAGTGCGCGATAGCAGATGAGGCCCGCGCGATCCTTGCCAAATACGTCCCGAAGAAGACTGCCGAGGATGTCCGCGGTTTTGAATGGTATTACTTGTGGAAGTCCGTCCATCCGCAAATGTCGGCACGAATTCTCCCGGTGCGGATGCTCTCAGCCCATCAGGGGCCGGTTTACTCGGTCCGTTTTTCTCCGGACGGGCGGTCCGTCGCAGCGGCCTCGCAAGATAAGCGGGCCAGCGTCTGGGATGTCGCCACAGGGCGCCGGCGTTTTACGCTCCTGGGGCATACGAACGAGGTCAATTGCATCGCGTTTTCCCCAGACGGAAAATCGCTGGCGACGGCCAGTGAGGACGGGACAGTTCGCCTGTGGGATGCCGCGACCGGTGCGTTCCGCGAAACGATCTGGAAATACACGACCGAGATTTGCACGCTCGCCTTCAATCCGACCAACTCGCAGCTCGCGTTTGGGGCTCGGGACGGGCGGCTGACGGTCTGGGATTGTGCCACGTCGCGGCAAGTCGCCACCAAGATGTCTGGCGGCAAGGTCGACCACGTGGTTTTTTCCGCGGACGGCAAACAGCTGGTGAGGGCAAGTTCAGATGGCACGGTTGGCGTATTCGAGGCCTTCGGCGCCTTTGAAACAATTGCGACCTTCCAAGTTCCCGATCCGACCTATGTCAACTTCAGCCATGATGGACAACTGCTGGCGGTCGGCCACTTTTATGGAGTGCGGGTTTATCGAATCCGCAGCAAGGAACTGATCGCTCAGATCCGAATCGCGGGTTGGCACGTTCGGTCCGTGCTCTTCACTCCGGACGACTCGGCATTGCTGACCGCGGGCGATACCCCGGTCTTCATCGATCTCAAAACGGGCGCATCGTGGGATCCTTTCGGGGCGCCGAGCACTTTATGGTGTGTCGAATTCTCTCCGGACAACAAACTAGCCGCGACGGGCGACGCCGAAGGTAAGGTGATCCTCTGGGATTGCTCCGGTCGGCTGGTGCTTGATCACGCAGAGTTAGATGTTCCGGCTGGAAGCGCCGCGGCGCGCCTGACAATCTCGCCCGATGGCCGAAAACTGGCGGTGGCCGCAGATGGCGCCGCGGGGAAAGATCAACCGGGTGGCGGCGAAGTCGCAATCTGGGATACGTCGCTTTCGCCGCCTAAAAGAGTGCTGCAACTGGTGTCGACGGCTGTGAGCCTGACCAACGACTCGCTGCCGCCCTCTTCGGAACCCGGCCGCTCGTTTCGCGACGTGGCCTTTGCTCCGGACGGCAATACGATCGCCTACGCCGAAAACGAAAAGGAGCGAGGGCGGGTGCGAGTTGTCGACGCCACGAACGGCAAGTCGTCGTTCGAGATCGAGACGGGCCTGCTCGACGGCCTCTTCTACACTCCCGGCGGTTCGATGCTCGTTTCGCAAGAGAGGCACGGCACCTCGGAGGTGCGGCTGCAAGTTCGCGATGCCCACACCGGTTCGATCATTCACACGATCCCGCTCCGATCGAATCCGGGCCTATTTGCCTTTTCTCCGAGGGAGAATCTCTTCGCGTCTACGGGCGCAACTCACGATTCCCAGATCGACTTCTTTCGCTTGCCCGATCCGCATCGCGTTGCCTCGACGAAAGGATTTGCCGAGACGATTCATACCCTGGTCTTCAGCCCGGATGGCCGATTGCTGATTGGCCGGGGCGATGGCGGATACGTGGCTGTCCTCTCGGGCCTGGCGGGAGCCGTCGATCGTCAATTCACCGTACCGGGGGTCTCTTCGGTCGACGGTTTCGCCATCACAATGGCCCCCGATGGCCGGGCCTTGGCGCTCGGATCGAAGGACGGAATCGTGCTCGCTGACTTCCAGAGCGGCAAAGCCATGTGCACGCTCCCATTTTCCTCTGAGATGAAGAGCGTTCGCGAGGTCGCCTATGGCTCAGACGGGCACACGGTGGCCGCGAGCGTCGTGTCGCCCCAAGGTCACTGCGCAGTTTACCTCTGGCAAGTCCCCGAGATTCCCGCAACGAATCTTGATCGCCAGGCACGGGGCGTTGAACTAGACCCGGGCTTTGACCTCGGGAACTCGAGCAAATCCGGAATTCGCCTGCGAGACGCGGGGTTTTGACATCGGAAACCCGATCAAACCCGGACGTCGCCGCGGGTAACGTCAAGATCGGCCCGGTGGCGTGCGAGAATGGGATCGACGACGTCGCGGACGAAGGCGTAGACTTGCTCGGGGGCTCGGCCGACGAATTTGCGGGCATCCAGAGCGTCCGCCAGGTCGACGCCGGCAAAAGCGGGGTCGGCCTTCAGTCGCGCGAACAGATCGTTGGCCGCCCCCTCGTCTTTCACCTGGCGTGCCGCTTCCTGGCTGTGGATGCGGATCCGCTCGTGCAGCACTTGCCGATCGCCGCCGGCCCGCACGCCGGCCATCAGGATCTCCTCGGTCGCCAGGAACGGCAGCTCCTCTCGCAAGTTGCGCCCGATCACTCGCGGGTGAACGACGAGCCCTTCGATCACGTTGCGGTACAGGATGAGCACGGCGTCGATCGCCAAGAACGACTGCGGCAACGACAGCCGGCGGTTGGCGCTGTCGTCGAGCGTGCGTTCCATCCACTGCGTGGCGGCGGTCTGTTCGGCGTTGCCGGCCAGGCTGATGGCGAATCGCGACAGCGCGCACATCCGCTCCGAGCGCATCGGGTTCCGCTTGTAGGCCATCGCCGACGAGCCGATCTGCTTGCTCTCGAACGGCTCGTCGAGCTCCTTGCGACTCTGGAGAATCCGCAGATCGGTGCCGGCCTTGTGTGCCGACTGACCGACGCCCGCCAATGCGGCCAGCACCTGCGCATCGACCTTGCGCGAGTACGTCTGCCCCGTGACCGGATACGAGGCCGCGAATCCCATTTTCTCGGCGACGCGTCGGTCGAGCGCCGCAACTTTCGTGTGATCGCCATCGAACAGCGACAGAAAGCTGGCTTGCGTGCCCGTCGTCCCCTTGGCACCGCGAAACTTGAGCTGCGCCAAGCGATGCTCGACCTCTTCGAGATCGAGCACCAGGTCGTAGCACCACAGCGTGGCCCGTTTACCGACTGTGGTCGGCTGGGCCGGCTGCAGATGCGTTAAGCCGAGGCAGGGCAAGTCGCGGTGCTTTTCGGCGAAACGCGCGAGTGCATCGATGGCCGCGACCAGCCCGCTTTGTACCCGCTGCAGGCTTTCGCGAATCAGGATCAGCTCGGTGTTGTCGGTGACGAAGGCGCTCGTCGCTCCCAGGTGCAGGATGCCGCCGGCTCCCGGGCAGCGATCGCGATACGTATAGACGTGGGCCATCACGTCGTGTCGCAGATCGCGCTCGTAGCGAGCGGCCAGCTCAAAATCGATATCGTCGACGGCGGCGGCCAGCTCGTCGATTTGCACCTGGGTGATCGGCAACCCCAGCTCGCGCTCGGCCTCAGCCAGCGCGACCCAGAGTTTGCGCCACGTCGAATGGATGCGCTGCCGCGACCAGAGCCGGCAAATCGCTTCCGAGGCGTAGCGGCCAATCAGGGGATTTTCGTAAAGCTCTTGCGGCGCTCGGCTGGAACTCGCCACGGAACCTCTTTCGTCCTCAAAAAATCAAAAACTCACTCGAATAAATTGCTCAGACAATTCCTATCGCCGCGAAACTCGACCCGCACGGAGCCGGGCCGTAAAATTTGCGCCAGCATCTGAGCGACTCGCGCAGGGCCCACAACGCTTGGGACACTGGGGATGACACCGCCAGCAACCGGCGCGTTCGGGTCGAATCGTCTACAATTGCCCCGGGCTGGGTTGTTGGGCTCGGTCGCCGGGGCCATTGTAGCGGGGCCTGCCCGCACTGTGGAGAAGCCGACCGACCTGCCCGTTCCGAATACGAGCGGCAAGAACACCTGAAACCGAAAGGGATTCGACATGACACCCTTGGAATCGCTGATCGCAACGGGGACGAAACTCTGGCTCGACAGCGTCGATCCCGACTTGATCAAGGTCAACCGCGGCTTCGGGGCGACGGGCGCCACCTCGAACCCCATCATCATTTCGGACCTCATCAAGACGGGCCGCTTCGATAAACACCTCACCGAGCTGATGGAAAAAGGCTCGAGCGACGAAGAGGTCGCCTGGCTGATGACCGACAACTTCGTCCGCCAGGCCCAAGAGGTCTTTAAGGAGGTCAATAACTCGACCAAAGGCAACAACGGCTACGTGAGCTTCGAGCTCGACCCGCTGCTGGAGGATCCCGCCTGCAAGCTGTCAGTCCCCGAAAAGGCGGCGAAGTACGTGGAGTTGGGCCGCAAATGGTCGGCCGGCCATACGAACCGCATGATCAAGGTGCCCGGCACTCCGGGCGGGCTGGCGGCGCTCGAGCAGTTGGCGTCCGAGGGCCTTACCCTCAATGTCACGCTGCTCTTCTCCGATCGCCAGTACAAGATCGCCCGCGACAACGTCTGGCGCGGAGCGCAACGGCGGAAGTCGCTCGACCGGTTCAAGTCGGTCTACAGCATCTTCGTCAGCCGGCTCGACGTCTACACGAAGGAGCACATTCCCGAGCTGTCGGCGGCCGCGCAGGGGCAAGTCGGCATCGTGAACGCCAAGCGGCTCTGGAAGGAGAACCAGGAGTTCTGGAAGGACAAGAAGCTGCCCCTGCAGCAAGAGTTCATTTTCGCCAGCACGGGAACCAAGGATAAGCACGACCCGCCGGACAAGTACGTCTCCGCCTTCGCGGGCGCGGACATCGAGACCAATCCGCCGGCCACCAACGCGGCCGTGCAGGCGATGGCCGGCAAGACCTTCACGCGGATGGTCGATCAGCTGCCCGCGCAGGCCGTGCTCGACGAAGTCGATAAAAAGGTCGATTTCCATAAGCTCGAAGAAGTGCTGATGGACGAGGGGACGAAGAAATTCGCCGATCCCTTCAAGAGCCTCTTGGCGCTGATTGCCCAAAAGCGGTCGGCGCTCGATGACGGCCGGTCGCCGATGAACGACCGAGCGCAATCCGATGCAGCATCCACGGGCGCGGCAGCGGGCCGCGCCCGTTCGACGACCATTCTCAGCGTCCGCCTCAACGGCAAGGTGGCCCTGGGGGGCGACGGCCAGGTGTCCTACGGGAACACCATCATGAAGGCCGACACGCGGAAGATCCGCAGGATTCTCGACAACAAGGTGCTGGTCGGCTTCGCCGGCTCGACGGCCGACGCCTTCGCCCTGCTCGAACGTTTCGAGGCCCGGGCCAAGGATTATCCGGGTAACATCGTCCGAGCCGCGACGGAGCTGGCCCGCGACTGGCGGACGGATCGCCTGCTGAGACGGCTCGAGGCCATGATGGTCGTGATCAACGAC
This sequence comes from uncultured Planctomycetaceae bacterium, assembly GCA_963800135.1. Lineage (GTDB taxonomy): Bacteria > Planctomycetota > Planctomycetia > Planctomycetales > Planctomycetaceae > DASPSM01. The sequence goes on from CAWCZR010000012.1 coordinate 122,831, forward strand.
GAGCACAGCCTGTTGATCACGGGCCAGGGAGACGTCGTTCAGCCCTCCGACGGCATCATCGGCATCGGCTCGGGCGGAACGTACGCACTCTCCGCAGCCCGGGCCCTCGTGCAGAACACCAAGCTGACCGCCATCGAAATTGTCCGTCGCTCCCTGGTGATCGCCTCCGAAATTGACGTCTACACCAACGCGAACATCGTGGTGGAGGAGATGAAGTGTTCGAAATGACGCCGCGAGAAATCGTGGCTGAGCTGGACAAGCACATCGTCGGGCAGGACGCGGCCAAGCGGGCCGTGGCCATCGCGCTGCGGAACCGCTGGCGCTGGCAAAAGCTGTCCGACGACGTTCGCAAGGAGGTCACGCCGAAGAACATCATCATGATCGGCCCCACCGGCGTCGGCAAAACGGAGATCACCCGCCGGCTGGCCAACCTGATGGGAGCCCCCTTCGTCAAAGTCGAGGCGTCGCGTTACACGGAGGTCGGCTACTACGGCCGCGACGTCGAGAGCATCATTCGCGATCTGGTCGAGGCGGCCATCAATCTCGTCCGCAACAAGAAACGGGCCGAAGTCGAAAAGCAGGCAGTCGAGCGGGTGGAGGAGCGTCTGCTGGACTTGCTCGTGCCCGCGTCCGACTGGCAGTCGGACGGTCCGGAACAGGCCGCGGCCGGTCAGCGCCGGGAGCGGACCAAGGAGAAATTCCGCGACAAGCTCCGCACAGGGGAGTTGGAGGAACAGTCGGTCGAGATCTCCGTCGAGCAGCGATCTTCGCCCGTGCAGATCTTTTCCAACATGGGCATGGAGCAGATGGACATGGATCTGCAGGGCATGCTCGAAAAAATCATGCCCCGTCAGAGTTCCAAGCGGCACCTCAAAGTGAGCGAAGCCCGCCGCGTGCTGTTGGACCAGGAAATCGAGGCGCTCGTCGACAAAGACGCCGTGCACGAAGAGGCGCTTCGCCTGGCCGAGGGGGCCGGGGTCGTCTTTTTCGACGAGATCGACAAGGTATGCGGGCCAGAGGAGGGAGGCCGGGGTCCGGACGTCAGCCGGCAAGGCGTGCAGCGCGACTTATTGCCGATCGTCGAAGGGACGACCGTCCAGACTCGTTACGGCTCAATCAAGACCGACCACATCCTGTTCATTGCCGCCGGCGCGTTCCACAAGTCAAAACCGTCCGACCTGATGCCCGAGTTACAGGGCCGCTTCCCGATCCGCGTCGAGCTGAAGGACCTGACGCGCGACGACTTCGTGCGGATTCTGACCGAGCCAGCCACCTCGCTCACCCGCCAGTATGAACTGTTGCTCTCGAGCGACGGCGTGAAGCTCAAGTTCAAAAAGGACGGCGTGGAGGCGCTGGCGGACATCGCCTACCACGTGAACCAGACCAGCCAGAATATTGGGGCGCGGCGGCTCTATACGCTCTTGGAACGGCTGCTCGAGGATGTGAGCTTCGCGGCCCCCGACGGCGCGAAGAAAACAATCACGATCGACGCCGAGTATGTGCGCGAAAAACTGGACGCGATCACGGCCAACGAGGACCTCACGAAGTTCATCCTGTAAGCGGGACTGATTCTTGATGGGGCTGACCGACGAGTGACGCCGACTGGAGAGTGGCGCCGCCGGAGAAGTGGGGCTGACTAGGGAGTGGCGACGATGAGCGATGCGGAAAAAACTCCCGGCAATCCTCCCGCTCCCAAAGGCTCGCAACCCGCCTCCCGCCGCAGCGCGAGCACAACGGCCCGGATCGTCCGCGAAATGGACATGATGCGGGTTGGTATCGATGCGGTCCTGCGAAGTGCCTCGACGAGCCAACTCGTGGTCGAAGGTCCACCCGGTCTCAAGTTGCAGGATCAGATCAAAATCCACTTGCACCACGTCGTCCAGCGGTTCGAGAAGGAAGTCCGCGGGTTGGTCCGGCAGATCGAACCGATCGACGCAGAGACCGAGCGGATGACCGTCGAACTGTTTACGCGGCTGACGCCCGTGGAAGTCGGCGTCCTCAAGATGGGAATCGACGTCGACGGCAACGCGGCCCCCCGGTGGATCTGACGGGTAAGTCCGAGTGGTGGGTCCGACTGGCACGCCAACGAGAAAGCAACGATGACCGAGCCGGCTGCGAAACCTGATCCCAACAACATTCTGAATTTGCTCTTCGCCTTTCGGCTGTCGAAAACGATGTTCGATGCCGTTTCGCTCGGGGTTTTCGACGCACTGGCCGAGCGGCCCCAGTCGGCGGCTACCCTTGCCGCTCGGCTCCAGGTGAATGCCGGCGCGCTCGAGCGGCTGCTCGACGCCTGTGTCGGTCTCAAATTGCTGGCCAAGAAAGGGCCAGAATACGCGAATACCCCGGAGGCCTCGGCCTATTTGTGCCAGGCCAGTCCCGATCGACTGACGGGCTACATCAACTATTCCAACGACGTGATGTGGAAGTTGTGGGCGAACCTGAAAGACGCAGTCCGCGAAGGGACGAACCGCTGGAAGCAAACCTACGGCTGGGATGGCCCCCTGTTTTCGGCTTTTTACCGCACTGACGACGCACTCCGCGAGTTTTTAATGGGCATGCACGGGTTCGGACAAATCAGCTCGCCGCACGTGGCTGCGGCCTTCGACCTCGGGCGTTTCCGCCACCTCGTCGACCTGGGGGGCGGAACGGGCCATCTGGCCGTTGCCGCCTGCGAGCGTTACCCGGCCCTGCGCACACCGTGTTCGATCTGCCCGAAGCCCTGCCCCTGGCGCGAGAGATTGTCGGCGCCACTCCGGTGGCGGATCGGGTCCAATTCCAGGGCGGCGACTTTTTTCAGGACGCACTGCCGGACGCCGATCTCTTCAGCTTGGGGCGGATCCTGCACGACTGGACTGAGGTCAAGATCCGGCGGCTGCTGTCGCGCGTGTACGATCGGCTGCCGAGCGGTGGAGGCGTGCTGGTCGCCGAAAAGCTGCTCGACGACGATAAAACCGGTCCGAGCTGGGCGCAGATGCAATCTCTGAACATGCTGGTCTGCACGGAAGGCAAGGAACGGACGCTGGGCGAATACGCCGACTTGCTGCAACAGGTCGGCTTCGCCAACGTTGGCGGCAGCCGCAACGCTTCCCCACTGGACGCAGTTCTGGCCCTCAAGCCTTAGCTCGGGACCTGCCTACGCATGCTGTTTCAGTTTGAAAGCGTCACCAAGACCTACGGCTCCATCGTCGCGCTCGACAATCTGTCGGTGTCGGCCCCGACGGGCGCCATCGGCTTGTTGGGCCCAAACGGCTCGGGCAAGACGACCATGATCCGCTCGCTGCTGGGGCTTACCCGTGTCGATCGGGGCACTGGCCAGGTGCTGGGAATGGATTTTCGCCGGCGCCAGCTCGACATCCGGCGGGCCGTCGGCTTCGTCCCCGAGGACGAATGTCTGTTTCCGCACGTCGTTGGCGTCGAGTTCGTCACGTATGCGGGCGAATTGGTCGGCATGTCGACAAAAGACGCGATGCAGCGGTCTCACGAAGTTCTCGATTACGTCGGGCTGGGCGAAGCACGCTATCGCAAAGTCGAATCGTACTCGACCGGCATGAAGCAGCGGCTCAAGCTGGCCTCGGCCATCGTCCACGATCCGCAACTGCTCATCATGGACGAGCCGACCAACGGGATGGACCCCCGCGGCCGCGAGGATCTGCTCGAGCTGGCCCGCGACCTGGCCCTGAATAAGGGGATGAGTCTGCTCTTTTCCAGCCACTTGCTTCCGGACGTCGAGTCGGTGTGCGACCAGATCATCGTTTTGGGGCGCGGCAAGCTGCTGACCGAGGGGAACATTCAGCAGCTCAAGCAGCTGCATCAGCGAAGCTTTGAAGTTCGACTCAAGAGCGACTCGCGGCCGTTCTGCGACCGATTGTCGGCGCTCGGATGCCGGTCCGAAACGCGAGAGGACTTTCTGGTCGTGCAGATTCCCGAGGGCCGCACGCAGCAACTGCTCTGGGAGGTGGCGTCGCAAGAGAAGGTGCAAATCCGCACCCTGAGGCCGCAGCGGAGCACTCTGGAAGAAGTCTTCCTCAAAGCCCTGGAGCAGGCCTGATGCCGATCTTCGACCAAGGCTACCAGCACTGGAAAGGGCCGCTGTCGAGCCACGCCTGGCGCTGGTTGGCCATCACCCGCCACGGCGTGCGGATCGGCTTTCAGGGCCGCGTATTTCGCATGGTGCTGCTGGTCTCGCTGCTCCCCGCCGTGGCCCTGGCGACGGCGCTGTGTCTGTGGGGGCTCATCGAACGCAAATCGGATCTCGTGGCAGGTCTGGTGCCGATTCTGGTCTCGTTTCAGTTTCTCGGACCCGATGTGGCGACCGATCCGCGACACTATCGGGTCGAGATCTGGACTCTGTCCTTCAACTTGTTCTTTTCGATCGAGCTGACGCTGTCGATGATTCTGATCGTGCTGGTCGGTCCCAGCCTGATCAGTCAGGACCTGCGCTTTAACGCGTTCCCGCTTTACTTGTCGCGCCCAATGCGGCGGATTGACTATCTCGGGGGCAAGCTGGGGGTGATCGCGGCCTTCCTCGGCCTGGCGATTATCGTCCCCTGCCTGCTGACGTATGGCCTGGGCCTGCTCTTCACCTTCGATTTGACGATCCTGAAAGACACCTATCGGCTGTTGTTTGCGAGCGTGGCGTACGGCCTGGTGATCATTTTCGTTTCGGGCATGCTGATCCTGGCGCTGTCGTCTCTGTCTCGCAGCTCGCGCTGGGTCGCCTTGTTCTGGCTGGGAATCTGGCTGGTCAGCGGTTTTGCCTCGGGCGCGCTCGAAGGCCTGCAAGTGGCCCAGCGTCAACGAGCTCACTTCCAAAAAGTCGCGGAGATTCAAACAAAAAGACCGGCAGACGAAACCCGCGAACAGCGGCGGCGGAGAGTCGACGCCATGCGCGCCGATCAGAAGTCGCGGGTCGAAACGATGCAGATGGAACAGATGGAAGCCTCCAAGACCGACTGGAGGCATTTGATCTCCTACACGGCCAACCTGTCGCGGATCGGCCGCCAGCTGCTGGGAACCGACGCCGCCTGGCAGAAGCTGAGCGAGATGCAGCCCCCGCCGATGCGCGAGCGATTCCTCGCGCAGTGGCTCGGCCCGCAATATCCGTGGTATTGGTCGGCGGGCGTGCTGGTCGGCCTGTTTGGGCTTTCCGCCGGCATCCTCAGCCTTTCCGTCCGCTCGCTGGACCGACTGCGATGACTGAAACTTCCGACAGCAAGACGATCGTCGAGTTCCACGGAGTCTCCAAGTGGTACGGCAACGTCATCGGCATCAATAAGCTGACGCTGCGGGTTCCCGCCGGGGTCACGGGATTGCTCGGACCCAACGGAGCCGGCAAATCGACGTTTTTGCAACTGGCGACGGGCCAGCTGTTTGCGAGCCAGGGACAGGTTCGCGTGCTGGGCCAATCGGTCTGGAACAATTCGACGATCAATCGCCAAATCGGCCTGTGTCCGGAGCAGGACGCATTTTATGAGTGGATGACCGGTTGGGATTTCGTCTACACGTCGGCCCGGCTCGCCGGTCTCAGCCGTCCCGCGGCCAAGGACGCCGCCGCGCGGACGATCGAATCGGTCGGCATGACGCGGCACCAGGGCCGCGCCGTCCGCGGCTACTCCAAAGGGATGCGGCAGCGAACGAAGCTGGCGCAGGCCCTCGTGCACGATCCGCGCGTCCTGTTTCTCGACGAGCCCCTGACGGGGACCGACCCGGTCGCCCGGCACGACCTGATGACCATCATCCAGCGTCTGGGCAGCGAGGGCAAAAGCGTGGTCGTCTCCAGCCACGTGCTGCACGAAGTTCAGTCGCTCACGCCGAACATTATCCTGCTCAACCACGGACGGCTCGTGGCGGAGGGCAACGTTCGCGACATCCGCGACCTGATCGACAAGCATCCGCATCAAATCGTGCTGATTTGCGACGAATACCGCAAACTGGCCGGACGCATCCTCGAGTGGGACGACGTCGAGGGTATCCGCGTGCTGGCCCGCGAGCAGGGGCTGATGGTCGAAACGCGCCAGCCCGACGCGTTTTACAGTCGCCTGCCGGCACTCTCGCTGGAGGACGGCCTGGCCATCAAGGAGGTCTATTCCGACGACGATTCGCTCGAAAGCGTCTTCAAGTACCTGGTGAATCGATGAAACCGGCCGCGATCGCGGATTTGACGGCAACCAGTTTCGACGCTCCGGCCGAGCGCGGTGCGCCGGGCTCGTCCCGTTTGGTGTCGCTCTGGACGGTTTACGCGCTCACCTTGCGGCAGCACCTGCACGGCAAGCGGTGGATGGTGATTGCCGGCATGTGCGTGCTCTGCGCGGGGCTAGTGGCCGTCGTCCGGGCCACGGCGCCGGACGTACCGTCCGTCGAGCTGGAGTTCGACATCGCCTTCATGTTCATTCCACAGGCGATTCTGCCGCTCTTGGCGCTGATCTATGCGTCGGGCCTCGTGCGCGACGAACAGGAAGAGCAGACGCTGACCTACCTGCTGATTCGCCCGATTCCCAAATGGGCTCTCTACAGCCTGAAGCTCTTCGCCACGCTGACGACCGCCGTGCTGCTCGTCGTCATGCTGACGCTCCTGACTTATGTTGCCATTTACGCCGGGGCCGGGACGAGTTTCCGGGAGGTCGCGCCGCGGGCGTTGCGCAGCATCGATCCACTCGCTCGCTGTCGTGACCTACTGCTGCCTGTTTGGCTTAATCAGCCTGCTCACCAAACGGACGCTCGTCGTCGGCATTCTGTATGTCGCGTTATTCGAGGGCCTATTGGCAAATCTGCCGTTCAGCATCCGCCTGGCGACGGTGGTCTACTACACACGGCTGATCGCCTATCGCACGCTGACTTTCTTGGTTCCCTTGCCGAACGACCCCTCCCGCTTCAACGACCTCGCGGCCGAAGGATGGCAGTTCGACGTCAAGACGGACCCGGGACTGGTCGACCATCCGCAACTCCGCACCTGCCTGATCGTGCTGTTGGCCGCGAGCGCGATTTCAACCGTGTTCGCCGCCATTCTCTTCTCCCAGCGCGAGTTTCACGTCAAAACGCCCGAGAAGTCGTAGCGAACTGCTCGCAGCGCCGGAGGTCGGGCTCACGGCCCGCTCGCTGCAACTCAACGCGGAAGACAAGCAACTCCCGCAGTCGTACACGGTCCAAAACTCGAAAGCGACGACGGCGAGCTGGACCGAACCGAATCGATTTCCAATCGCTGGGCCCGCGTCTCCCGCTACGACCTGCCGGCCTCGGTCACCGTCCGAACGGCGTCGAAGGCGGGGCTCACCGTGCGCAATCTCCAGTTGGCCAAGCACAAGCTCGGGAAGTAAACTGACCGCGTCGCTTTTCCCGCATAGGCGATGCCCACCTCACGATTCGAAGGGCAGGCAGGCGACGAGACGCCTCCGGCGTCATTTCGCTCGGAAGGCTTCGCGATTCTTGGACACGAACGCCTTCAATAATCCTTCTAAGTTGTCCTCGTACTTGAGGAATCGATTGTCGGCGTCGTGCATTTTGTCGGCGGCCGCATGAGGAAACCGGATAGTTGATCTTGTCGCCTCGAGCGATCGGACGACGGACCAGCGGGACCAAACACGTTGTTCGCCGTCCTGACCAACTCAGCCGTCCGTTTGGCGCCGATCGTTTCGAGCGCTCGCACCGTGTCGAGGGCGTGATCCCCCGCACTGTTGAAGTAATACTGGTCAAAACCGCCGTTATTGACTTCGGCTTCCAAGTTCCAAACGCAGAGAAACACTCTTTCTGGCTGCGACAGCTTGTCGTAGCCGAGCTTTGAATCCCGACCCCAAACAGACTCGCTGATTATGCTCAACTCATCCGGGTGATTCTGCACGGGCAGACTCTGTACAGATAGCCTCTGCGGAAGCCGTTTTTCCTGTGGCAGGTCGTCACTGCAGCTGCAAGTAAGCAGGCAGGCCGAAAGCAGGATGAGCAGTTTCACGTTGTCCACTGTTTGTGAGGGGGACTGCTTATAGCGGCGGCGAATACTCGACGTGCACGTTTGTGCGAATGCCGCCGCGCGGCGTGAAGGCGGCGGTGATCTTCATCGAGCGCGGCCGCGTGGCGGCCACCAGGTCGTCGAGAATGCGGTTCGTCACGTCTTCGTAGAACGCTCCTTCGTTGCGATAGGTCTGCAGGTAGAGCTTGAGCGATTTCAGCTCGAAACACAGCCGGTCGGGGACGTAGCTGATCGTCAGCGTGCCGAAATCGGGCTGGCCCGTTTTCGGGCAGAGCGAGGTGAATTCGGGGCAAATCGTCTCGATCACGTAATCGCGATCGGGATGCGGATTCTCGAAGGTCTCGATTTGCTCAGCCCGCGACGGCTGCGGCGACTTGCCGGCGGCTCGGGTTGGACGACGGTGATTGGCCATCATTCGAGGATAGCCGTCACGACGGCCTCGTTGAAGCCCGGCCGCGCTGAGGCGGTCGGGTGGGCCGTGTCGCGCAATCCTTGTCGCCCGGTTCCAGGCCACGCTAGACTGCGCCGGGCCCCTTTTTCCGGCACCGATGATCCAATTTGGGAGCGAGCGGCAGATGGCGGAACTCTCGATCGAGGCGCGGTCGACGCACTGGGATCGGCTCGCGGAACGAGCCCTTGCCGGCGATCGACTCACCCGGGACGACGGCCTGGCGATCCTCCGCGCGTCCGACAGCGAATTGCCGGCCCTGCTCGCCGCGGCGTTTCGGGTTCGGCTAGCTCACTTCGGGCGGAAGGTTCATCTGTACTATCTGAAGAATGCCAAGAGCGGGCTGTGCCCTGAAGATTGCGGTTACTGCTCGCAGTCGATCGTCGCCGACACAACCATCAACCGCTATCCCCTGCTGAACGAGGCCAAGCTGCTGGAGGGAGCCCGGCAGGCCCACGAGATGCGGGCGCGGACGTATTGCATTGTCGCCTCGGGCCGCGGGCCTTCGGATCGCGAAGTCGATCACGTGGCGGGCGTCGTCGAGAAGATCAAAGACCAATACGGCCTGCATGTCTGCTGCTGCCTCGGGCTCTTGACCTCCGATCAGGCCAAGCGACTGCGCGGGGCGGGCGTCGACCGCATCAACCACAACCTGAACACGAGCCGCCGCTTCTACGACCAGATTTGCTCGACGCACAGCTTCGAGGACCGGTTGGCGACGCTCCGAATTTCGCGGGACGCAGGGCTGGAACTGTGCTGCGGGCTGATCGTGGGCATGGGCGAACTCGACGACGACGTGGTCGACGTCGCCCGTGAGCTGCGCGAAATCGGCGTCGAGTCGATCCCTGTGAATTTTCTGCATGCGATTCCGGGAACGCCGCTGGAGAACACGCACGTCCTCAATCCCCGTTACTGCCTGAAGGTGCTTTGTCTGATGCGTCTGGCCAACCCGACGACGGAAATTCGCATCGCGGGTGGGCGCGAGGTGAATCTGCGCTCGCTGCAGCCGTTGGGCCTCTATCCCGCCAATTCGCTCTTCGTGAGCGACTACCTCACGACGAAGGGGCAGCCGGCAGAGGACGATTATCGGATGGTCGAGGACCTCGGTTTCGAGATCGTCGTCGGCGATCACCTGGGCGAGCAGTCGCCGTCCGATTGCGTCAAATCGGCGACTGCCTGAGCGCGGCGAGGGTCGACTCATGGATCTGCCGCCGGCCATCGATCTTGCCGGTTGCAAAGTCACCGTCATGGGCCTGGGACGTTTCGGCGGCGGGCTCGGTGCCGTGCGATTTTTGACGGCGCACGGCGCCCGGGTCACCGTCACCGATTTGCTCACGGCCGAGGACCTCTCCGAGCCACTCGCCAAGTTGGCCGATTGCCCGGTCGACGCCTATCACCTGGGCGGCCACATCGAGGAAGACTTCGTCGACACCGATTTGGTGGTGGTCAATCCGGCCGTCCCGCCGTCCAGCCCCTTCCTCGCCCGCGCCCGCGACGAGTGCGTGCCGCTCACGAGCGAGATGTCGCTTTTCTGGCAATTCAACCGCAGTCGCACGATCGGCGTCACCGGGAGCAACGGCAAATCGACGACCACCGCCATGACGCACGCCATCTTGCAAGCGGCGGGCGTCTCTTCGCGGCTGGGGGGCAACATCGGCACGAGCCTGCTGCCCGAAATCGATGCGATCGGTCCGGAGGAATGGTCGGTCGTCGAGCTGAGCAGCTTTCAACTCGACGATCTCGATCGGTTGCCCGCCAGTCCGAATATCGCCGTGGTGACGAATTTCAGTCCCAACCATCTCGACTGGCACGGCTCGCTCGCCGAATACCGTCGGGCCAAGCAGAGCATCCTCCGCTGGCAGACGCCGGATGACCTGGCCGTGCTCAACCAGGACGACGCGGACGTCCGCTCGTGGCCCACGTTTGGCCGCAAGCTCGGCTTCGGCACGCGCGACGCGGGCTGCGACGGCATCTTCGAGCGCGGCAGCGAACACATCCTGAGGCGAGACGGTTCGCACGAGCGCTTCGGGCTGCGCGACTGGGTGCCGCTGCCGGGGCGGCACAACGTCGCCAACGCGATGGCCGCCGCCTGCGCGGCGCTGGCCGCCGGGGCCGATCTCGACGCAGTCCGCCGCGGGCTCGAATCGTATCGCAGCCTGCCACACCGACTCGAATTCGTCGGCGAAGTGTGCGGTCGGCGGTTCTATAACGATTCGCTGGCGACGACGCCCGAGTCGGCCGTCGTGGGGCTCGAGGCGTTTTCGGGGCCCGTCGTCCTCTTGGCCGGCGGCTACGACAAGCAGATCGACCTGACTCCGCTGGCCTTGGGGATTTTGCGTCGCGCCAAAGGCGCCGCATTGATGGGCCAAACGGCCGACCTCTTGGCTTGTCTCCTCGAAGAACACGCCGACGCGGACGAGCCACCGACGCGCCTCTGCGACAGCTTCGAGGAGGCCTTTCGCTGGGCGGTCGAAAACTCGCAGCCGGGAGACGTGGTCCTGCTCTCGCCCGGCTGCGCAAGCTATGACTGGTTCCGCAATTACGCCGAGCGGGGACGCCGCTTTGTGGAGCTGGTCGAAGCCTACCGCGGCGAGTCAGAGCGGTGACCAACCTGAGACAGGCGGCGATTTTCCGACCTCTCACCTCACCAGGCGGCCGCTCGCCGTTTGCACAATCGCCGCATATACTGGCGGTTCGTTTGCATTCGGTCGGCGGCCGTGCAGCCCCGCTTCTCGGATTCGAAAAAGCGAGGCCGAGTGCCGTGTCGGACGTGGGCATTTCTTCCAGGCTGGGTTGTTCATTCGGAGCGCAATTCATGAGACAGCGATCTTTGTGCGGGCTGGTGATCTTTCTGTTGGCGGCCTCGGCGGCCGTTGCCGCGCCGCAGCACGGCTCGTTCCTCTCCAACGGCGTCAAGATTCACTACATCATGGAGGGCGAGGGAGAACCCGTGCTGCTGATTCACGGGTTCTCGGCCAGTGCCATGATGAACTGGGTGCTGCCCGGCGTCTTCGCCAACCTGGCCAAGCACTACCACGTCATCGCGCTCGATAACCGCGGACACGGCGGCAGCGGCAAGCCGCACGAAGTCGAAAAGTACGGCCCGGAAATGGTGGAGGATGCAATCCGACTGCTGGACCATTTGAAGATCGACAAGGCCCACATCGTCGGCTACTCGATGGGCGGTTTCATTACAGAGAAGCTGGTCGTCACCCATCCCGAGCGGGTCATCTCGGCCACCGTGGGCGGCGCCGGCTGGAGCCGCGAGGACGACGACCACGCGATCATCGATCAGATCGCGAAATCGCTCGACGAGGGCAACGGCATCGCGCCCCTGATGAAGGCGCTCACGCCCCCGGGCCACCCGGTTCCCAGCGACGAGCAGATCAAGGCCCGCAATCAGCTGATTATGGCAAACAATGACGCCAAGGCGCTGTCTGCCTGCATTCGCGGCATGTTGAACCTGCAGACGACGAAGCAGCAGCTCGAGCAAAACAAGGTGCCCGTGCTGGCCATTATCGGCGAGCTCGATCCGCTCAAAAAAGGCGTCGACAACATGACGGGCGTGATGGCCAACTTGAAGGTCGTCGTCGTGCCCGGCGGCGATCACATCAGCACCTTCCAGAGCCCGAAGTTCACCGAAGCGCTGAACGAATTCCTAACGGAGCACGCGCGTCATCCGGCCACTGCCGGACGGTAGTCGGCTCGCCACAGTTTTGCGGAGGACGATCCGCTGCGGGTCGTCCTCCCTTTTTCTCATTCGTCTCTGTCTTCAAATTCTCTGTTTCGGCACTTGTCTGGATCGGGAGTCCCCAATGGCCTCCGCGGCTGAACGCGCGCTGGCGCAGCTGAACGAGCTGATCGGCAAGGAGAGCCCGCCCGGAGCCTGGCACACCGTCACCCAGGAGCAGATCGACGCCTTCGCCCGCACGACGCTCGACGATCAGTTCATCCACACCGATCCGGCCCGCGCGGCACGGGAATCGCCGTTCGGCACCACGATCGCCCACGGATTTTTTACGCTGTCGCTGGCTTCGCACCTAGTGACGAGCATTCCGCGGCCGAACCCCGACCCGTACGACGGCCGCCTGGTCGCCATCAATTATGGTCTGGATCGGGTTCGCTTTCCCACGCCCGTGCGCGTCAACTCGCGGATTCGGGCCCGTCAAAGCCTCGCCAGCGTCGAGCAAAAAGACGAGCGGACGCTGCAGATGGTCCACCACATCACGATCGAAATCGAGGGCGAGAGCAAGCCGGCGTGCGTCGCCGACTATGTGACCCGCGCCGTCTTCGCGCCTTAGGCCGCGGTCCGGCGCTCGCCTCCCAGGAGCTGCGTCATGCCCCGCGTCGCGTTGTTGCTGGCAGCCGCCGTTTGCTACGTTTTGGGAGTCTGCTCGGCCGGCGCGTGGCGAGGGGGAACCGATGTAGGTCCGTCGACCATCGCGCTCGGGGCCGGGTCTGATCGCGGGGCGAAAGCCCGAGGAGTTGCCCTGGCCATGAGCGCGGTGCCCCCCACCGAGAAGCCGAAGACCGAGTCGCCCGACGGCAAACTGCGGATCATCTGCTTCGGAGCGCATCCCGACGATTGCGAAATCAAGGCGGGCGGCGCGGCCGCGCTCTGGGCAGCGACCGGCCATCACGTGAAGTTCGTCTCGCTGACCAATGGCGACATCGGCCACTGGCGCGACGCCGGCGGTCCGCTCGCTCGGCGACGCAACGCCGAGGTTCAGCACGCGGCCAGTCGACTCGGCATCACTTCGGAAGTGCTCGATAATCACGACGGCGAATTGCAGCCCACGCTGGAAAATCGGCGGACCGTGACCCGGCTGATCCGCGAGTGGCGTGCCGACATCGTGATGGGGCCGCGGACGAACGACTACCATCCCGACCACCGCTACACGGGCATCCTGGTGCAGGACGCGGCGTACATGGTGGCCGTTCCGTTCTTTTGCCCGGACACGCCGCACCTCACGCAAAATCCGGTCTTCCTCTACTACTCCGACCACTTTCAGAAGCCTTATCCGTTCCAGGCGGACGTCGTCGTGGGCATCGATCGGGCGATCGAGCAGAAGCTCGACGCGCTGGTCGGCATGGAGTCACAGTTCGTGGAAGGGGGCGTCTCCGGCTCGCCCGAGCTGATCGCGGGTGGCGAACCCAAGCTCGAAGAACGACGCAAGGTTGTCCGCGCATCGTTCCGCAACCGCGATCGGGGCCTCGCCGACAAATACCGCGACCAATTGGCCGCCTGGTACGGCAAAGAGGCGGGCGGAAAAATCCAGTATGCGGAAGCCTTCGAGATCTGCGAATACGGCCGGCAACCGACCAAAGAAGAGCTCCGGAAGCTGTTCCCGTTTTTCGGCACCAAGTGACCGGGGGGAAACTGCGAAAAAATTCCGAAAAATGGTCGTTTGCCCGGCCGGAGCCTTCGCTCGTAGAATCGACAGGGGCTGGGATTTGGTTTTCAGGGGCAGCCGCGATCCCGACTGGTTGATCGCCGCCTTTCTCTCTTGAACACGACCGATGGGCAATCTCGCGCGGGACCGGTGCGTGCGAGCGCGGTACTGCAAGCCGCGTTGGCTGACAAGCCGCGCCGTTCCTGCCGCGGGCGTCGCGATACTCTGGCTGTTGGCCCCGACTGCAGCGGTCGCCCGAGAGATCACCATTTATCGCGACGACTTCGGCACGCCGCACATCTACGCGACCACCGCTGAAGATGCCTGCTACGGCTTGGGCTATGCCCAGGCTGAGGACCGCCTGGAAGAGCTGCTCACGCAGTATCGCCGTGCGACGGGCACGTTGTCGGAGGTCTTCGGACCCGACGGCCAAAACCTGCAAAACGACTATCGTCAGCGGCTGTGGCGGCACGCGGAGATCGCCCGACAGAAATACCCGGAGCTCAGTCCGAAGACCCGGGCCACCATCGAGGCGTTTTTGGATGGCGTGCGGAAATTCATGACCGACCATCCCGACAAAGTTCCCGTCTGGGCACCGAAGCTCGAACCCTGGATGGTCGTGGCCCTCAGCCGCTACGCGATCTGGGGTTGGCCGGAAGGCGAAGCGGGCAGCGATTTGAAGCGCGGAGGCATCACGCCCGATCCGATCGAATACCACGGCTCCAACGAGTGGCTGGTCGGCCCCGCCCGTACGAAGGACAAGGCGCCGCTCGCGCTCATCGATCCGCACCTGAGTTGGTACGGAACGTTCCGCTTCTACGAGGCACGACTGTACGGCGGCGAGCTGGAGTTTTCCGGATTTGCCATCGTCGGCCTGCCCCTGCCGCCGATGGGCCACAGCCGCTACTGCTCGATCGCCTTTACCACCGGCGGCCCGGACACGTCCGACTGTTACGTGGAAAAGGTCAATCCGGCGAACCGGCGGCAGTATCGCTACGACGGCAAATGGCTCGAAATGAGCGTCCGCAACGAGAACATTCGCGTCAAAGAGGGAGCCAAGATCGTCGAGAAGAAAGTCGAGATCGACGAGACGCGGCACGGTCCGATCGTCGCCCGCCGCGGCAACCAGGCCTACTGCTTAAAGCTCCCCTACTACGATCAGGTCGGCGTCCTCGACCAGCTTTATCGCATGGACACCGCCAAGAACCTGGCGGAAATGAAACAGGCCCTCGCCCAGCTGCAGCTCATGGAGCAGAACATCATGATCGGCACGGTGCAGGGCGACATTTATTACGTCCGCTACGGACGCGTCCCCATTCGTCCCCCCGGCTTCGACTTCAAACGACCCGTTCCCGGGAACACATCGAAATCGGAATGGCAGGGCCTCCATAAATTCCAGGACTTGCTGCAGATCGAAAATCCGCCGCAGGGCTACATGCAGAATTGCAACGTGAGCCCACAGTTCATGGTCCGCGGCAACCTCATCGATCCGCAGGGCTGGAAGAGCCGGCTCGACCTCTTTAACGGCTACTGGAGCCTCGAGCAGCGTTCGGACAACCCGCTCCACCAACGGGCCGCGATGGTCCTGGAACTTTTGGCCGGCGCGTCGTCGATGACGGTCGAGCAGGCCATGGCGATTGCGGAGAGCCCGGCCGTCTACGGGGCCGACGTCTGGCAGAAGCGTTTGGCATCGGCCTGGGCGGGGGCCGACGCCAGGCTGAAGGCCGACAAGCACACGACCGAAATGGTCACGCAGATTCAAAATTGGAACCGTCGCTGCGACGCGGACGGGATCGGAGCAATGGCCTACCTGTTCTGGAAGGACCAGTTTCCGCCCAAGGTCAAAGCGTACGACAAGGCCGGTTTCCCCCCGCCAGAGGAGGTCGACAATCCGATGATTCTGGCCGCGCTCAAACAGGGCGCGGAAAAACTGGTGGCGGCGCTTGGGCGAGTCGACGTGCGCTGGGGCGACGTCTATCGCGTGGGCCGGGCGGGCACTCGGCGCGATTGGCCGGTCAGCGGCGGCTCGGTCGACGGCATGGCCACGCCGCGGGCCATCAGTTTCGATTCCATTGAGAACAAAAAGAATCCCCACCTCGTCGGCCACGGCGGGCAAGCGGCAACGCAAGTCGTTTTGCTGGCGAACCCGCCCAAGTCCTGGAGCGTCTCTGCCGCTGGGCGAGAGCGACGACGCCAAAGGTCCGCACTACGACGATCAAGCAGAAAAACTCTTCAGCAAGAGCCGCCTGAAATCGACCTACTTCCTCGACAAGCCGGAACTGCTCAAACACCTCGGAGCGAAGCCGAAAACCTTGACGCGGGACTGAGATTCCCGTCGCGATGAGAGCGGTCGCCGATTCGAGAAGCCATCATGCACGAACAAACCTGGGATCCCGATCGATACGCTCGCAACGCGCGGTTCGTGGCCGATCTCGGCGCGCCGCTGATCGACTTGCTCGCTCCCCAGCCCGGAGAACGGATCCTGGACCTGGGCTGCGGCGACGGCGCACTGACCGAGCGGCTGGCCGCCTGCGGCTGCACAGTAGTCGGCGTGGACGGCAGCGCTGAGCAGATCGCCGCGGCAAAAAACCGCGGCCTCGACGCCCACGTGATGAATGGCGAGGCGCTCACGTTCAATCACGAGTTCGACGCCGTCTTCAGCAATGCCGCGCTCCATTGGATGAAGCGGGCCGACGCCGTGATCGAGGGCGTGCGACGCGCGCTCAAGCCGGGCGGCCGCTTCGTCGCAGAAATGGGCGGGTCCGGCTGCGTCGCCAAGGTCCGCGGCGCGCTCAAGGCCGCTCTATCGCGTCGCGGCATCGACGGCGAACCGCTCGACCCCTGGTATTTTCCCACGATCGAGGATTACGGCGGACGACTCAAAACGCACGGGTTTACGATCGATTCGCTCGTGTTCTTCGACCGGCCGACGGAACTGCCCGGCGCTGACGGCGTGGCTCGAGACCTTCGGCGAGCCGTTTACTTCGGCCCTGCCCCCCAGCGAGCGAGACGAACTGCGGCAGGAGGTCGAAGCCACGCTGCGACCGACGTTATGCGGCGCCGACGGCGTTTGGCGGGCCGACTACGTGCGGTTGCGCTTCGCGGCGCGGCTGCCGCAAGGCTGACCGGTCGTCGCCCGGACGCCTGCGATTCTCTAGACAAAACGGACAGCCCGGCGGTCAACTCGGGCAGGACCTAGTGCCGCGGCCCGTTCGCTTGCCGTCTTTGCCGAGGCGATCCGATGACCGATCGACCAGTTGGACTTGATCGAGCTCAAGGGCTTTTGTTGGCTCTTTATCGCACCGTCTCCGCTGCACTGCTGTTTATCGAGCACCCCGAGTGGCAGCGTGGCCCTGCTGACTTGGCGTGGCGATCTGGTCGTTTATGCCGCTGCTACTATTCGCGTTTTGCGGCTCGAAAAGTACGTCGACCTCGAGCAGGATTCGCCGCCTTCCGCGATCGCTACGGTCGCAATCGCGCACAGCCGGCAATCAGTCACAAGCGAACGGCCCGGCAGATCAGCAAATCCTGCACGGCGGTGCCGCTGGAATGACGATCGGCCGTCCTTTGGATCCAGTGACGGGATCAAGAAGTTCCAGTCATTGGGACACCATGGCCGCAATCGACCGCGATTTGAAGACGCGATTGATGCCGGCAGGCCGACCTGGCGTTCTCGGACTTGCTCGAGACTGTCCACCCCGAGGACGGCTCCGACGAGACTCTGATGGTTTGGAGGGCGAATTCGGCCAATGATCGCGGCCGTCGTGTCGGGCACCGGCGTCGCGATGCCGGGGCCGGACACGACGGCCGCGATCATTGGCCGAATTGCCGTCCAAACATCAGAGTCTCGCCGGGGCCGGCACTCGGGCGTGACAGGTCGTACGGCAGTCCAGAACGCCAGGCGGCCGTCCGGCATCAATGCCGTTTCAATCGCGGCAATTGAGGCCGTGCGTGTACCAATGCCAGGAAGTTCCCCGGATCCCGTCGCTGGGCCACAGGGGCGGCCGATCGTCATGCGGCACCGCCGTGCTGGATTTGCTGATCGCCGGGCCGTTGCATGTGACGCTCCGTCAGGGTGCGCCGATTGCGACCGTAGCGAACGAGGAGAGGCGGCCGAAGCGATAGCTCGGGTTGAACGTACTTTTCGAGCCGTAAAACGCGAAGTAGTAGAAGCGGCAAAACGACCAGATCGCCACGCCATGCAGCAGCGGCCACGCTGCCACTCGGGGTGCTCGATAAACAGAAGTGCGTTGCGGAGACGGTGCCGAGAAAGAGAACACTCGAAGTCCTTGAGCTGATCGCGAAAGCTCGGCCGGCAGCCGGAAATCGCCGACGGCATAATCGCGTGCGTTGGGATTGGCGTCGATGACCAGCGGATCAAAACCTTGACCGAGCCAGCCGGCCGTCTGCCCGTGACTTTCTTCGACAAAACGAGGCACGTCGTTTTCAAGTTTCGGCCGCATCGTGATGTAGGGAGGCAAGGCGCCGCGCCCGCGGCCCAACTTCGCCAACACTGAGCCAAGCGACGGCCAATCGTGACGCAGGGCGGCGCTCAGTGGCGGCGAGGGCTGGCCCGTCAGCAAATTGTGCGTCGCCGTCGTGTGATTGACGTCCTCGTGGGTCATCGCGCGGACGATGGCCAGCTTGTCCGTGCGGCAGGCCAACAGCGGGAAATGCTCGCAGATGTCGATCCCGGGAACGGCGGTGGCAATGGGGCTGAACTCACCGCGCACTTCCGCCGGCGCTTGCGGCTTGAGGTCCCATGTGTCCTGATGGGCCGGTCCACCCCACATGAAGAGCAGAATGCACGATTTGGCCCGGCCGATCGATCGACTGGAAACCGTTGTCGTGGCCGTCTCAGCGCGAGCGCTGCCCGCGACGCGCACGTCCCCGCAGTAGATCGCCGCATGTCAGCCCAAACAGACTCAAGCCGCCGCGCGCAATAAATCGCGACGACCGATGCGACGACAATCTGGGCAGGAGCTGGACATCGAGGCAGGACCGGGGTGGCGGGAGGGCCGTGGGTGAGGGATTCGGCTGCGCGATCGATTATCGTCATTTCCACTGCGGGCGTGAAGACGACTCGCAAGTGCAGACGGCTTGATCGACTTCAGACGCGGGTGTCTTCACAATGCGCGGCCAACCAAGGCGCGAGCAGTCGCTCCAGGTTGGCGGCCAGCACGTTCTTCGCTTTGATCGGATCGAGCCCCGCGCACAGTTGAGACACGCGATCCCGAGTCGCCACGGGCTCGTACTCGGGGAAGTCCGAGCCGACGACCGTGCGTCGATCAAATGTTCGCATCAGGAGCCGCAGGTCGTCCTCCACTGAGCTGCCGGCCAGTCGGTGAATTGTGAAGGAAAGGTCGAGCACAAGGTTGGCGTGAGCGGCGACCACTTCGGACATTGCCAGCACCTGAGAGCCGCCTCCGTGCAGCAGGATGATCGTGGTCTGCGGTGCGGCGACGGCGAGCGCATCGGCGAGGTCGGGGGCATTTCGCGTCGCGCGCCCCGCCTGGCGGAAAAGCGTGTCGAGAAAGACAACTAAGCCCTGATCGCCGGCGGTTCGCAGCGTCTGAATGACCTTGATGTGCAGCGGATCGTAACCATTGAGCCGCGGATGCAATTTGAGACCGGCAAACCCGGCCGAGGCCAGCTGCGCGACGGCGTTCGCGATTTCACGCTCGCTGTCGAATGTCGCCGGGTTAAGCGAACCAATCGGCACAAATTGGGCGGGATACCGGCGGGCGACGTTGAGCACCGTGTCGTTGTCGATCACTCCGGCGATGGCCACGAGGCAAGCGCGCACCGGCATGCAGCGCTCGAGCTCCGCGAGCAATCGCTCGCAGCTCGCGTCCCGCTGGGTGCTGCCGAGCCACGAACCGTCAGCAGTGACGTGCGTGAGCGAGTCGAAGAACGAGATGTCGCCGGAACTCAGCGGGGCTCGTTCAGGTAGCGCTTCAGGCATACGGTTTCAAACGTGTCCCATTTGCGGCGGTCGATGCAGTCGAACCAAATGTCTTCTTGCTCTTCGATCCGGTCGAGAGCGGTCAAAAAGCCCTCGGTGAGCGAAGCGGCTGGCACAATCACTGCGCCGGAGTCGTCACACACGGCAATCGCCCCGTCATAACGGGCGCGGCGTTCGGCTAGGACCGCCGGATCGAGCGGGTGGCGGCACTTTTCGTTGTGACAGCCGACGGGAGTCACGCCCTCCGACCAGATCGGCCAATTCTCCTTAATCAGGTGCGGGGCATCGCGGAGGTTGCCGCATGCCACGAGGGCGGTCGCCTGCCGGTAAAGTAATAGGAACTTGGCGACCAGGTTTCCGTAGAGCGCGCGTCCCTCGCAGTCGAAAGCTTCCGTGACGATTACGGCCCGTTCCGGGGCCTCGCGCAGCTGTTCGTGCAGATGCCAGTTTCGGGACTCGTGGGCGTAGGTCCAAAAAACCTTGCCCACCCGGTGATGGCCGCGGTTGAGCGCGACGATGCGCGGCAACGCGCCCGTCTTCTCCAGGCAATCGGTCACCTCCGCGGTGGAGATGCGGTTGCGCTGGATACGGTCGATGATGCGATCAGTCAGCGATTGCACAGTTTGTCTCCTCGACCCATCCAGCATAACAGATCGCAGGCCGCTCGCTCGGGGCAGCTGCCGTCAATCAGACAGGTCGACCCTGAGCTCGCGTTCAATGCGCTCGGCCAGCGCGCACGCGGCGTCGCGAGTCTCGGCCGACACAATTACGTGACCGTGGCGGCTGCGGTCGTCTTCCACTGCGGGAATGCGGTCGCCGACTGCCTGGTTGAAGGCGATTTCGATGACTCCCGGCAGCGCTCGCAGCTCGGCCAGATTCGGAAATCCCAGAATCCGCTTCCCGGGCGGGAGTCGTACAAACCGTAGTTGCGCGGCCCGCTGACGGGTCGTGATCACTTCGGCCTGCTCGCCCAGCAGGATTGAAATCAAGGTGGGCGTCGGCTCGAAGCCGCAGAGCGCCGGCACAATGTGCGAGGCAATCCGAGTTCCCCCGCCGCGGGCCGCCATTTCGACCAGCCACGGCTCCCCCTGGTCGTCGATGAGAAACTCGGCGTGCGTGATTCCGAAAGGAATCCCCAGGGCGCGGACCGTCGCCTCGTTCGCCCGGGCAATCCGTTCCCTGACGTGCGGCGGAAAATTGCCCGGCCAGGTAAGCGTACGGGCAACACCGGCCAAGTCCCCGTAGTGGGCTTTATCGGAGATGGCCAGCGTTGTCGGTCGCCCGTCGACGACAAATCCCTCGACCGTGGCCTCGATTCCCGAAATGTACTCCTCGAAAATCGTCTCGCCGATCGGGGAAGCCTCTTTCGCCCGCAGGAAAGCCTCGACGACCGCGCCGACGTCCGCCCGGTCGAGACGACTCACACCGCGACTCGATTGGCCGTCGGCCGGTTTGCAAAACAGCGGCAGCCCGAGGTCGGCGGCCGCGGCGACCGCTTCTTCACCGGTGCGACAAATGCGGAACTTCGGCTGACGGATGCCCGCGGCGGCCGCCCGTTCGCGCATTCGGCCTTTGTGCGTGGCGGCAACGGCCACGTCGACCGGCAGGCCCTTCAATCCGATTTCGGCCGCCACTTGAGCCACGAGGGGCACGGCAAAATCAGTCTGCTCGGTCATGACCGCGTCGACGCGACGCTCCCGCCCGATGCGCACCAACGCGGCCACGTCCTGAAGCGGCACCTGAATGGCTTCGTCGGCAATTTCAAAACCGGGGGGCTGGGGTGTCCCATCCGCGCAGATCACGATCAGCCCCATCTGCTGCGCGAGGCGGATCACCGGCACCTGCCAGCGACCGCCGGGGAGAAATAGCAGGCGAGAACCGCGAAAGCGGTTCTTCCAGCGGGGATCGAGCTCGGCGGACGCGGCCTCGTCGGTCAAGGGGCGCTCCTGGGACGCGGCCAGTCAGTCTGGCCTTTGGTTCAAAACTTATCGCCCGGTTGAGGCGATTGCAAACCGGCTCGCGGCGGCGATAGACTCGACTTGAAGAGACGACGACGCGTGCCAACGTGCTTGTCTCAGCGATTTCATCTCCGGCACCGCGTGGAATCGGGTCCGATTCCCGCTTCCGCCCGACCGGGCTGGCGCGTCACTTTCCGGCGGAAGCCCATGTTGATCAGCGTCGTCACGACGTTGTACCGATCGTCGCCGCACCTCGAGGAGTTTTATCGGCGGACGCTGGAAGCGGTGCGCACCGCGACGGGCAACGAGGGCGCGGACGTCGAGCTGATTTTTGTCGACGACGGCTCGCCCGACGACTCGGCCGTCAAAGTTCGCGAATTTCTGCAGCGGCCGACGCCGGCCACGCTCGTCGAGCTGTCGCGGAATTTCGGACATCATCGGGCCATCCTCACCGGTCTTTCGTTCGCCCGCGGCGATCTGATCTTCTTGATCGACTGCGACCTGGAGGAGCCGCCCGAGCTGTTTGGCGAAATGCTGCGGACGCTCGAACGCACGCGCAGCGAACCCGCGCCCGCCGACGTGGTTTACGCCGTTCCCCATCGCCGCAAAGGTGGCCTATTCGAACAGGTTTCGGGCGAGCTCTTTTATCGGCTCTTCAACAGCCTGTCGGACGTGCAGGTTCCCAACAACTGGATGATCTGCCGGCTGATGACGGCCCGTTACGTCCGCGCCCTCTTGTCGCACCACGAACGCGAACTGTTCCTGGGCGGCCTGTTCGGCATCACCGGATTCCGCCAGGTGGCGATCACGGCGGAGAAACGGCACAAAGGCTCGACGACCTGGACGCTGCGACGAAAACTGAAAGTCGCTCTGCAGGCCGTCACTGCCTTCAGCGCACGGCCGCTGTGGTTGTTGGCCGGAATCGGCTCGCTCATTTCAGTCGCCTCCGCCATCGCCATTCTTTACATGATCGTTCGCGTGACCCTCCTGGGGATGCCGTACCAGACGGGCTGGGCATCGACGATGGTGACGATCAGCTTTTTCGGCGGGCTGAACCTGCTGGCAATCGGGATTGTCGGCTTGTACGTGGCCCAGGTGTTCGCGGAGGTCAAAGGCCGGCCGTGCATCGTGAAAGAAGTCAGAGCCAACTTCGCCCGCGATCCCGGCGCGACCGCGGCGACTTCCTCGCTATCTCGCATATCAGGTGACGGAGTTATCACCATCGCGTCCGCATCCGCCGACGTTCTCTCGCGCTCGCCCTTAGACAACGTCCCGCTCAATGGCGACGCCGCGAAGGCCGGAGCCGCTCGCCCGGCGTCGGAGCCGCATCATGCTTGAAGCCGATCGTGCCGAGACTCGTGCGCGGTATGCGGCCCGCTATCGGGAGTTCGGCTACGATCCGCGGACCTTGGGCTGGCACAAAGGCCGGCAGCGCGTGCGTTTCGCCGCGGTGCTCGAGGCGATCGGCACTACGTTCGGCAGCCTGCTCGATGTCGGCTGTGGTTTCGGCGACCTGTTTGGATACCTCCGGGAGCGCGGCTGGCAGGGCGATTATCTCGGCGTCGACATCTGTCCCGAATTGCTCGAGGAAGGGCGCAAGCGGTTCGGCCCGCTCGGGGCGCGGTTCGAGTGCGTCGATCTCTCCGGTGAGTCTCCCGCTTTTACCGCCGACGTTGCCGTGGCCCTGGGGGTCTTCAACCATCGCCTGCAGGAGGATAATCTCGAATTCATCGGGCAGATGCTACACGCGATGTGGGCCCACTCGACTCAAGCTGTCGTCGCCGATTTCCTCAGCACGACGGCCGACCGCCCGAAGCCAGACTTGTTCCACGCCGACGCCGACGCGATCCTGCAAATGGCCCTGGGGTACAGCAAGCGCGTGCGGCTCGACCACAGCTACATGCCGTTCGAGTTTCTCGTGGCCATCTGGCATGATGATTCCTTCTCGGTCGACTGTCCCGTATTTGCCCCGCATTCGCCACAGTGAAATCCCGCAGGCCCGAGCGCTCAGCCGGCGCCAATCGATCGGTTCTCAAAATGACCAATGCTCCCTCCGACCCGAAACGCAACCGCGCCCGCGAGCTGGCGCAAGCGCACGTGGCGCAGGGAGACGCGGTTGGCTGGTTCGAGCCTCTTTACGCGGAAGCGGACGGCGATCCGGCGCGCGTGCCCTGGGCCGATCTCAAGCCCAATCCCAACCTGGTCGAGTGGATCGAACGCGAGGCGGTCCGCGGCGACAGGCGGACGGCGCTCGTCGTCGGCTGCGGATTGGGAGACGACGCTGAGTTTCTGGCGGCCCGCGGCTTTCGCGTCACGGCCTTCGATATCGCCCCGTCGGCGGTTGCCTGGTGTCAGCGACGCCATCCCACGAGCTCGGTCCGCTACACTACGGCCGACGTACTCAATCCGCCGCCGGGCTGGAGTCGGAGTTTCGACTTCGTCTACGAAGGCTACACGCTGCAGGTGCTGCAATCGGCCGCGCTGCGATCCCGCGCGATCGAGCGTCTGAGCGCATTTCCCGGGCCCGGCGGCACACTGCTCGTCATTTGCCGCGGCCGCGAACCGGGCGATCCGGAGGGCCAGATGCCGTGGCCGCTCATGCGCGAGGAACTCGCCGTTCTCGATCGGTCTGGTTTGGCTCCCGTGGCCTTCGAGGACTTCTTGGACCAGCACGAAGCGCCCCCGGTCCGACGCTTTCGGGCACTCTGGCGGCGTCCGGCGGCACCGCCTACGCCCGCAAATAAGCCGTGACCTCGCGGACCACTTCGGCCTGCTCGTCTGTCGTAATCGTGTAATAAAACGGCAGGCGGATCAGGCAGGCGCTCACCGAGTCGGTCACCGGTAACGGGCGAACGTCGCAGCCAAGCTTGCGACCCATCGGCGATGAATGCAGCGGCACGTAGTGGAAGACGGCGCCGATGCCGCGCGAGTTCAAATGGGCCAGCAGCCCGTCGCGTGTCGCCGCGTCGCGCGTGAGCAGGTAGAAGAGATGGAAGTTTTGCGTGCAGCCCTCGGGAACCGTGGGGAGCCGCATCAGCCCTTCGTCCGCCAGCGGCTGCAGGCTTTGCCGATAGTACTCGTAAATCTGGCGACGCCGGTCAGAGATCGCCGGCATCATTTCGAGCTGACCGAAGAGAAACGCGCCGATCAGCTCGCTCGGCACATACGCGGAACCGACGTCGACCCAGGTGTACTTGTCGACCTGGCCGCGGAAGAATTTCTGCCGGTTGGTTCCTTTGTCGCGGAGGATCTCGGCCCGCTCGACCAGGTCGGGGCGATTGACGCACAACGCGCCCCCCTCGCCCGAAATAAAGTTTTTGGTCTCGTGAAAGCTATAACAGCCGACGTCGCCGAGCGAGCCGAGCGCCTTGCCCCGATAGAACGAATTCACGGCCTGAGCGGCGTCTTCCACGACCAGCAGTCGATGGGCCCGGGCGATCTCCCGGATGCGGTCCATCTCGCAGGCAACACCCGCGTAGTGCACGGGAACGATCACTCTGGTTCGCTCGGTGAGGGCCGCCTCGATCAGCTTCTCGTCGAGGTTGAGCGTATCGGCACGGATATCGACGAAGACGGGCTGCGCCGGCCCGCACAAAGGCGCTCGCCGTCGACACGAACGTAAACGACGGCAGGATGACTTCATCGCCCGGCTCGAGATCGCAGAGCAATGCGGCCATTTCCAGCGCGGCCGTGCACGACGGGGTGAGCAGTACGCGGTTGATGCCGAGTCGTTGTTCCAACAGCCGGCAGCAGGACTGCGTGAAGCGGCCGTCGCCCGCCAAATTGCCGAGCGCCACGGCCTGAGCGATGGAATCCAGCTCACGACCGACCAGGAACGGCTTGTTGAACGGGATGCGGTATTCCATGCGAGTCCGCGGCGCGAGACGGCGCAAAGACGTGTGCCAGGCGCGGGGACTTGCGCAGCCCTTCGCCCCGTGACGTTTACTTGCGGGACATCGCCCGTTTGACCGCGGCCCCCATGTCGGCCGGACTTTCTGCCACTTCGACCCGGGCGCTCTTGAGAGCGGCAATTTTCTCCGTGGCCGTCCCGCTGCCGCCGGAGATGATCGCCCCCGCGTGCCCCATCCGTTTGCCCGGTGGGGCCGTGCGGCCGGCAATGAACCCGGCGACCGGCTTGGTCACGTGCTCCTTGATGAAAGCGGCGGCCTGCTCCTCGGCGTTGCCGCCGATTTCGCCGATCATCAGGATGGCTTCGGTGGCCGGGTCCTTCTGGAACAAATCGAGCAGATCAATGAACGAGGTGCCAACGATCGGATCGCCGCCGATGCCGACGGAGGTCGACAATCCCAAGCCGACATTTCCCAGCTGCCAGGCCGCCTCGTAAGTGAGCGTGCCGCTACGGCTGATAAGCCCGACCGAGCCGACCTTGTGAATGTAGCCGGGCATGATGCCGATTTTGGCAACGCCCGGCGTAATCACGCCCGGGCAGTTCGGGCCGACCAGGCGGCATTTCTTGCCCATCGGGCCGCGCTTGGCGCGGACCATGTCGAGCACGGGGACGCCTTCCGTAATCGCCACGATCAGGCCGATGCCCGCGTCGGCGGCCTCAAGGATCGCGTCGGCACAAAACGGGGGCGGCACGAAGATCAGCGAGCAGTTGGCCTTCGTCTTCGCGATCGCTTGCTCCACCGTGTCGAAGACCGGAAATCCGTCGACTTCCGTCCCGCCCTTGCCCGGCGTCACTCCGCCGACCATCGGCGTGCCGTAGGCCCGGCATTGCTGGCTGTGGAATAGACCCGCTTTGCCGGTAATCCCCTGGCAAATGACCCGCGTGTTTTTGTCGACCAAGATGCTCATAAGTCGGTTTCTAGGCTGACGTAGATGCTCGGTTCAATTCACGAGGGAGAGTGCCGCCATTCAGGCGCTCAGAGTGGCGACGACTTTTTTTGCCGCGTCGGTGAGGTCGGTGGCCGCGATGATCGGCCGGCCACTTTCGGCCAACATCTTTCGCGCGACTTCGACGTTGGTTCCTTCCAACCGCACGACAAGCGGTACGTTGAAGCCGACTTTTTCATACGCGCCCAAGAGCGCGGTGACGATCGTATCGCACTTCATAATGCCGCCGAAGATGTTCACGAGCACCGCGCGGACATGCTTATCGGACAGGATAATGCGAAAGGCCTCGGTGACCTGGTCGACGTTGGCTCCGCCGCCGACGTCGAGGAAGTTCGCCGGCTCTCCGCCATGCAGCTTGATGAGATCCATCGTGCTCATCGCCAGGCCGGCACCGTTGACCAGGCAGCCGATATTTCCGTCCAGCTTGACGTAGCTGAGCCCGGCCGCCGCGGCGCGGATTTCCGAATCGTCCTCTTCCGACAGGTCGCGGAGCGCGTCGAAGGGCTTGTGGCGGAACATGGCGTTGTCGTCGAAGGTCATCTTGGCATCGAGGGCCATCAAGTCGCCCGCCTCGGTGATGACGAGCGGATTGATTTCCGTGAGCGAGCAGTCGTTGTCGATGAAGAAGCGGGCCACCTGCGGCAGGAATTTGTGGGCGCTCTTGATCGCGGCTGCGGGCAGACCCAACTTGTAGGCCAGCTTGGTCACCTGGTAGGCGAAGAGCCCGTAGCCAGCGTCGATCGGCTCGCGGAGAATTTTCTCGGGCGAGTGGGCGGCGACCTCTTCGATCTCCGTGCCCCCCTCGGACGACATGATCAGCACCGGGCCGCCGGCTCCGCGATCGACCACCACGCCGAGATACAGCTCGCGGGCGATCTTCAGTCCCTCTTCGACGAGCAAAACGTTGACCGTCTTGCCGGCCGGGCCCGTTTGCTTGGTGACCAGCGTTTTGCCCAGCATGCGACTGGCATTTTGCGCGGCCTCCTCGGCCGACTTCACCAGCACCACGCCCCCCTGCTCGGGGTGCTCTTTGAAGCGTCCCTTGCCGCGACCGCCGGCATGAATTTGCGATTTGACGACAGCGATCTGCCCGCCCAAATCGCGGAAGGCCTGCGCGGCCCCTTCGGCCGATTCGACGACGAATCCGCGGGGAACGGCAATCTTGGCAGCCGCCAGCAGCTGCTTGCCCTGATACTCGTGGATCTTCATGCAATGGGTCTCGTCGGCGCGCAAGTGGCGCCGGTTGGCAACAAAATCGGTGGGAGCGGAGGCAACGCGAAGCGACCCCGCCCGGCCGTAAAGCGTGTGGGCGCGGTTATGATAGCGGCAAGCGGCGGCGACGGTCCACCGAACGGGCGAACGGCTCAGAATGCCGCCAAAGTGCGGGAGCGGCGTGTCGGCCTGCGGAGATTACGCAGCGCGCTTGACGGCCCGCGTGTCCGACTCCTGCAGGTTCACGCCGTAGTCGCAGTTCCAGAAATAGTCGGCCAGTCTGTCGCCAAGGACGCGTCGCACCTCGGTCATCATCGCGGCGACGTCGGCCGATTCTTTCCACGACGCGTCGAGCACTCCGTCCCGATCGAGTGGCCGCAGCGGATTGAACCGGCCGCAACCCATCACGGGCCGCAGGTGGCGGGGACAGGCCAGCCACTGCTGCTGGTCCCGTTCGATCACGGTGAAGTCCCGACCGCACCGGCCGCACTGCTTGAGGAAGTTCCGCGGATTGGCCGGAGGCAACGGATCGAGTCCCAGGAACTGATACACCCGACTTAGGGCGTCGTCGTGGCGGCAGCAGAAATATTCGTGCGTGAGCAAGAGGCTGGCGTAGCGCGTCCCCAGGATCTCGTGCGTTTGCAGGATCTCTTTGGTCTCGGACAGCAGCCGCAAAAAGTTCTCGCGCGAGTCGACCCACTCGACCCGTCGCGGCTTGTGCCGGCGACGATACGATTCGCGCGACAGGTGCACGCGCACCGGGTTTCGCACGTAGACGATAAACCGGCTGCCGACCGGAAAGTCGGAACGGGGATCCCACATGACGGGATCGAATTCCTGCATCTTGTTGTAGAGCACGACGCGAATCTGGTCGATCTGCTTGTTCTGCCGCCCATCGGCGCGAAAGACCGACCCCTCGCTGAAGACGGCCGAAAGCCGCCGCTTGTAGTCGAACTGGTGTTCGTTGACCGCAAAGATTTGGGGGTGATAGTGCAGCGCGGCCGCAATGAAATTTGTGCCGCCGCGGGCCTGGGCATAGATGCCGGCAACGCCCGGACGCGGCAGGCGGCGCTCCAGCCGAAAGTCGCGCCATCGCTGAGCCAAGCGTGACCCGATCACGTCAGTCCCTTACTCGAAGTCTCCGAAACCCGGCGCTGTTCGTAGGCTGCAATTCGATCGTGCGGCAGGCAGCCGAATCGCGACCAGCCCGTTCTCGGAAGATGGATCAATCAAAGATGCGCGCGCACCTTGCGCGAAGTGACGCTCCCAGCGGCACGAGGGGACGTCCGTTTGCTGCGGGAGTCTAATTTTGGAGGCAGTTAGCCGCAACGGCAGTTTACGGCGGCGTAATCTTAAGCGGACCGGAATCGCCTCGGGACGCGCGCCAGCGTGCGATCTCCGCTTCGACATCAGCGGGCCGGACACCGTCAGCCGGGCCGCCCGTCGGAGAAAAATGGGCGGCGCGAATCCGTTCATTCAGCGACTGCAACGCGCGTCGGACTTGATGCTCGCTGTGCATCGATTGGACGGCTTCGAGCGTGCGCTCGATGTCGCGCCGCGCCTGCAGGATCGGCGGCAAAACGACGAGCCCCACTTCCCGCAGCTTGCTCTTGATCCACCAGTTCTCGTCCTCCGGACCATCGATGTCGGGGATCGGCTTGCCGAAGCCGGGAAGACGGTCGAACTGTCCCTCGGCCTGCGCTTCGCGAATCCGCCGTTCGGCCAGCGACTCGAATTTCTCAACCGATTTTGGCTTGGGGTTGGGCTGCGTCATACGCAGATCCAAGCATCACAGGAAATTAGGGGACGTCCGCGCACCGAACTCTGGCTCGGCGAAAACTTCGCCGTCGCCCGGCCAAGATCACTTCGCCGAGAGCCGATAAATCGTCGTCTGGGTGTAGGGCTTCGTCGGCTCCAGCAGCGTGCTGGGAAACGATGGGTGGTTCGGGGAGTCGGGGAAATGCTGGCACTCCAGGCAAAAGCCCGTGTAGGGCTTGAACCCGCCGTCCTCCGCTTTTCCCGACAGCTGATTGCCGGTGTAGAACTGCACGCCGGGTTCGGTCGTGAGGATTTCCAGCACGCGTCCCGACTGCGGGTCTTCGGCGCGGACGGCCACCTCTTTGAGGGGATCCTTGACCTCATTGAGCGCGTAACAATGGTCGTAGCCCTTGAGGCCGCCTCCGCCATCGACTTCTTTGAGGTGTGCGCCGATTTTGGACGGGGACAGAAAGTCCATCGGCGTCCCTTTGACGGCCTTCAGCTCGCCGGTCGGGATCAGCGTGTCGTCCACCGGGAGGAAGCGATCGGCGTTCATCATCAGCGTGTGATCGAGCACTTGCTGCGTCGGGTCGCCGTGCAGGTTCCAGTAAACGTGGCTGGTGAGATTGATGACGGTCGGCGCGGTCGAGACGGCGCGGTAATCGATCCGCAGCTCGTTGGTGTCGGTGAGAGTATAGATCACCGTCGTCTTCACCCCGCCCGGATAACCCTCCTCGCCGTCGCGGCTCTCGTACATCAATTCGACGCCGGCAGATTTGCCGTCCGACGGAGGCGTGATCGGGCGCGAGTGCCAGACGACAAAGCTGAACGACTTGACGCCGCCGTGAAGGGTATTGGGCGGATCGTTGATCGCCAGCGTGTACTCCTTGCCATTGAGCTTGAACTTGCCCTTGGCGATACGGTTTGCATAGCGGCCGCAAATCGGCCCGAAGTACGGCTGCTTGCCCAGGTAGCCATCGATCGACGGGAAGCCCAGCGTAATGTTGGCCTTTTTCCCGTTGCGATCTGGACAGCTCAGTTCGGTGAGGGTCGCCCCGTAATCGATGATCGAGACGCCCATCCCCTTGTCGTTCGACAACAAATACCGCGTGATCGGCTGGCCGTCTTTCGAGTCGCCAAAGGGCTCGGATTGAATCAGCACGTGGGGCTCGGGAGGGCGGGAGTCCGCCGACGATTTCTCGTTGGGCTCTTTAGGAGGCGGGCTACTCGTCTCACAGCCGGCCAGAAGAGCCGCAACCACCAGGACGATGCACGAATGCCGTCTCTGCATGACGATCACCCCGCGTAGCGTGCGCCCGCGAGCCGACGGCACGCCGGTCCGGCAGTCACTCGCGCCAAGCGGTATCTTGGGGAACGATGCGTGGGGATTCAAGCGACCTCGTGTTCGGCCCCGCATCGCGGCGGCGAATCCTTCCGGCGTGCACGCTGATTTGAAGCCGCCTTCAGCTGGCCCCGTAACTCGGCTCGATTCGCCGCCGTCATCGGCGGTCAAAACGAATCTCTGTGGTCGGCGGGTTGGAGAAATGCGTAGAATTCCCAGAGTTTTCCCAGGCGGTTTTCGCGAGTTTCGGCCGTCCCTCACGGATTGCCCCAACGCCGGCACTTTATGGTTCGTACGTCCTTAATGAATGCGAACCATCCAAGCGAGCCGGTCCGACAGGAAGCTCATGTCGGACTCTGAACTCTTCACGAGCAGTCCGCAAAACGATGCGACTGGGGTCAGCGACGCCCGGCTCGTGGAGGACGCACGTCGCGGAAATCGTGACGCCTTCGGGACTTTGGTCCAACGTTACGAACGGCGGCTGGTTCGGGTCATTCTCCGATTTGTGTCGGATGTTGAACTGGCAAAAGACCTTGCGCAAGAGACTTTCCTCCGCGCCTACGTTCGATTCGATCAATTCGACCCATCCCGCCGGTTCGGACCTTGGTTGTTCCGCATCGGCGTGAATTTGACCTTCGATCATCTCCGCCGGCGTCGCCGACGGGGGAAATTGGCCCTGTTCACCGACTATTGGAGCTCGGGGAATGCCGACCCGCAGGTGGCCGACCCGCGAGGCAGCCTGGACACTCGGCAAGAAGTTGAACTGGTTTTAACCCAGGTTCCCGAGAAATACCGGACGGTCCTCATTCTCCGCGACATGGAGAATTTTTCGACCTCGGAAATTGCCGCCATCCTCAATCGCAAGGAAGCGACGATTCGTTGGCGGTTGGCCGAGGCCCGCAACATGTTTCAGCGATTGTGGACCAAACGCCAGGGGATCGCCGCGAGTACTGAAGACAAGGCGACGAACAGTCCCAACGAAGACAAGCCGAGTAAAGATCGAGCGAACGAGGATAAGTGAGAGTCATGAATTGCAAACAGGCCCAGGGGAAACTGGCCCTCTTGATTGGCAGCGACCTGGATGTGTCGGCCATCGCAGAGGTGCAAAAACACGTGAGTCAATGTGCCGGCTGTCGGGAACGCCTGCAGCAGTTGTCGTCATGCTTGGAGGTTTTGCAGGTACCAGCGGCCGGCACATTTCTTGGTGACGGCGAGAGCCTGTGGCCGCGGATTTCCGTGCGACTGGCCTCTCCCACGGCCGGCCAGAAGCCGCATCGGCTGAGCGGCTGGGCTCCGACGCTGGCGGTGGCCGCCGCCTGCACGGCAATGTTTTGGGTCGCCTCGTACCAATTCGTGGGCGATGCGGCGCCGAGCGGTGTCTCCTCGCCCGGCGCTCCGATCCAGCAAATCAACAATGGTCTCGAGCGCCAGTACAATGGCCTCGATCGCCAGTACCCGGCGCGCGTCCAGCCAATCAATGGCCAGGCGGAACCGTCTCGCCAGCATGGCGACGCGTCCGGTACAATGCGCTGGATCGATTGACGAGGCCGGTCGGCCGCGGAGGCGAAACGCCCGCTTCGTCCACACCCAGGAAGAAGCGGAGTTTCCGCCGATGCCCCTCTTCGAGTACCGATGCACGCACTGCCAGCACGAGTTCGAGGCCTTGGTCCGTGACGCGACCTGGCCCGCGTGTCCCGAGTGCGGGGCTGCTCAGCCCGAGAAGTTGCTGAGCGCCGTTTCCGCTCGTGTTTCCGGCTCCGGCTCGTTGCCAATCTCAGCTGCGTGCCCTCCCTCGGATGCCCCCCCTTGCGGCCCCGGCTGCTGCCGACTGCGATGATTCGCATCGCCGCGGCCCCTCCGCGGGAATACGAAGCGGCCCTCGAGCTGCTCTTTGATCGCCTCTCGCCGGCCGAGCGCAAAATTATCATCAGGGATGTCCTACGCTCACTGACTTCCGATCGCATCATTCGACATGGGCTGCTGGCTGCCTGGAAGGGCCCCAAGCTCGTCGGGACGACGCTCTACGCGATCCAGCGCGACCACACGGCCTTTGTCTGGCCTCCGCGGCTCCGATCCGAGGAAGCGGATCCGTCAATTGCCGACGCGCTCGTCGCCGCGCTGGTTTCGGGCGTGGATGCGGCCTCAGCCTGGATCGCGCAAGCGCTGCTCGATCCGGCCGCCCGCGATGAAGCCGAGGCACTCGACCGTAACGGTTTCCAACATCTGACGGACTTGCGGTTCCTGGTGCACACACTGGGCGAGTCCTTACAGCCACCCGCAGTGGCGCGAGGACGGCCGGAGATTGTCACGTACGAGCCCAGCGCGCACGAAGAACGATTCGCGAAGCTGCTCGAGAAGACGTATGTCGGCACGCGCGATTGCCCGGAGGTCGGCGGCCGGCGCACAGGGGCCGACGCACTGGTCAGCCATCGCATGTCAGGCGAGTTCGAGCCGTCGCGCTGGAAGCTGTACCGCGTCGGCGGCAAGGACGCCGGCGTACTTTTGCTCAACGCGCACCCGGAGCACGCGGCGTGGGAAGTGGTTTACGTCGGCGTGGCCCACGATTCCCGCGGTTTGGGGCTCGGTCGAAGAATGGTGGCCGACGCGCTCGCCGCGGCACAAGGCGCGGGACAGTCGGCGCTCTTGTTGGCGGTCGACAGTCGAAACGACTACGCGAGCACGGTTTATGACGACCTGGGATTCGTCGAGACCGATCGCAAAGGGGTGCACGTTTATTTCCCAAACGCGAATCAGCGTCCCTCCACGCGGCGTTAATCGACAAGCGGTTCACACTCGATCGCGCGCTCTCAAAAATTTTCGAGAGGCCCCAACTTGGGGAGTCCTCGGAAGATTCGTGGCATTGCCGATTCGATCCGCGCGCGTCGGTGAAGATTTCGAATCGTTTTCGTTTGACATGAGAAAGCGTCCCGATAGGATCGCTTACCTGAGTGAGTGAGTTTCGAGCGGCGACACGGTGCCAACAGTTCGCGGCTCGATTCTGCTTTTCGCAACGGACCGATCGCGTTTCTTCACCGTCGGCCGCGCGCTGTGCGGCAACGGAGTGCTGTCGTTTTGCCGGGGGACCCGCTTTCGAACAGCGAGAGTCTGCGCAGGGAATGGCCGGATTTCTCGATTCGTGTTCGAAACCTTCTAGGGACTTCCTTCCCGCATCCGGTACAGGCCGGCACAGAAGAGGTGCGCTCATAGAGGGGTGGCATGATGCAGCCCGGCGACACGGCGGTTGCAGATTCCGGCGCGAGAAGACGACATTCTGCGCGAGTTTGAACGGCGGGTCGGTTCGCGGACCTTCAACCTTTGGGTCCGCGACAACGCCTCGATCGAGATTGCCCAAGACCAGGTCACGCTCAACGTCCACAACAAGTTCTTGCTGAGCTGGCTGCAACAGCGGTATCGATCCGACATCGTCGCCGCCGTGCGGACTGTCCTCGGCAACGACGCCGAGGTGCAGTTTCACGAGCTGACCGTTGCGCCAACGATTGCTGCGCCGAACCCCGCCCCGCACGTCGCAGCCGAGATTCCCTGCGAAGCGCGAACTCGGCCGGTTGACCGCCCGCATTCGAGCGCCCACCGGAATCGTTCGTCGTGGCGCGCAGCCGAGTCGCGCGGGCCGATCCCCTCCACTGGCGAGTCGCGCAGCCCCTCGACCGGGTTGAGCCCGTGCTCCAAGGGCCTGTTCGTCGATCCCAGTCCGCTCGCGGCAGTTTCGACGGCGAAGCTGGCGGTGGCCCGCGCAACATCAGAACCCGCGCAGCACTCACGATCGGGGCGGCATTCGCCGTGAGCAGAAGCCCAGTGCCGAGGAGGCTTCGCGCGCGGCGGCTCCGACTGCGGCCGGTTCGCCGTCGAAAAGCAGCGCCTCGAACGTTTCGGTCTCGAACAGCCCGCCCTCCAACAACCCGTCGGCGACCACTCCGGTGCCCCCCTCTTCCAAGCGTCGCTTTGCCGACCTGACCGATTTTGTCACCGGGCCAGGGAACCAGCTGGCCTTCACCGCCGCCCTGCAGATCTGCGAACAGCCGGGGGGTTACAACCCGCTCGTGCTGCACGGGGGCGTCGGCATCGGCAAGACGCACCTGCTCGAAGGGGTTTATCGCCGGATGCGGATCCGCTACCCCTCCTTCCGCGTGATGTTCCTCTCCGCCGAGTCGTTTGCCAACTATTTCACGCAGGCCCTCCGTGATCGCACGCTGGCCGGCTTTCGGCAGCGGTTCCGCGGCGTCGACGTGCTGATGATCGACGATGTCGATTTCTTGGATGGCAAACGTGTCATCCAGGAGGAGTTCCTGCACACGATCAAGCAGCTCGAGTCGCACGGCCGTCAGGTGGCCCTCACCGCCGATCGCCATCCGCGGCTGTTGACGCGATTGAGCGAAGAGCTGGTGACGCGGTTTATGTCAGGCATTGTGTGCCGGATCGAATCGCCCGACGTCGACACGCGGCGGGCCATCGTCGCCCGCAAGGCGGCCCGCTTGACCGCCCGCGTCACCGACGAGGCCATCGAGTTTGTCGTGCAGCGATTCCCGCAGAGCGTGCGCGAGCTGGAGGGAGCGCTCAACTTCCTCGAAACGTACGGGTTGATGACGGGTAAAACTATCACCCATTCAATCGCCCGGAATGTGCTGGCGGACCTCGAGCGGGACTGCGTGCGGATCGTCCGCGTCGCGGAAGTCGAGCAGGCCGTCTGCCGACTGTTCTCGATCGGCCCGAACGATCTGCGTTCGCCCCGCCGCACGCGGACGGTCAGCCAGCCTCGGATGCTGGCGATGTACCTGGCCCGCAAGATGACGCAAGCGGCCTACACCGAAATCGGCGAGCATTTCGGCGGCCGCAACCACAGCACGGTGATGTCGGCCGAAAAGCGGGTCCGCTCCCTGTTGGAAGCCAACGCCACGGTGAAAGCCGGCAACCAGGATTGGAAACTGGGCGATTTGCTGGCTTCGCTCGAACAGCAGCTACTGACGGGGTGAGTTTGGGTGGCTGGGGTCGAGCGAAGCGAGCCCCCAGTGACTTCCGCGCCGCCAATAACCTCCGCGGTCGGCGCGCCGATCAAGACGCGGCAATGCCTTTGCGCTGCACGACGGCATGGTGCCCCTTATACTCGACGTCGAGATGCCACGCCGCGAGTCTGACAATCACTTCGACCTGCTGAGCAGGAAAACGATCGGCGCCGCGCTGCTTGCGCTCTTCGTCGCCGGCTGTTCGCATTCGGGCGCACCGGCTCCGGACGAAATTCGCGTCGGGCACTATGCCTCGCTCAGCGGCTCGGAGGCGACGTTCGGGCAGTCGACGGACAATGGCATTCGCCTGGCAGTCGACGCCATCAACAAAGCCGGTGGCATTCACGGCAAGAAAGTCCGCCTGATCACCTACGACGATCGGGGCGACGCCAAAGAAGCCGGCACCGCCGTCACGCGTCTCATCAATCGCGACCAGGTCGCGGCCGTACTGGGCGAAGTGGCGTCGGGGCTGTCCCTCGCCGGAGCGCCGATTTGCCAGCAGAGCGGCATCCCCATGGTCACACCCTCCTCGGTCGCGCCCGAGATCACGGACGTGGGTGACCGCATTTTTCGCGTTTGCTTCACCAACCGCTTTCAGGCCTACGCCTGCGCGAAATTCGCACGCGACGACCTCAAGGCCCAGACGGCCGCCATTCTCTACGATCAAAAACTTCCCTACTCGGTCGGCCTGGCGGACGAGTTCCAAAAGCAGTTCACCACGCTGGGAGGCCGGATCACGACGCGAGTCTCTTACCAGGAAGGCGACCAGGACTTTTCCGCACAGCTGACTTCAATCCGCGGCACCAACCCCGACCTGGTGTTCATCCCCGGCTACTACACCGACGTGGCCAACATCGCCGTTCAGGCCCGCAAGCTGGGCATTCGCGCGCCGCTCTTGGGCGGCGACGGCTGGGACTCGGCCAAGTTGGCGGAGATCGGTGGCGCGGCGATCGAGGGCGCCTTTTTCGCGTCACATTATTGCCAGCAGGATCCGCGCTCCCGCGTACAGGAATTTCTGAAGGATTATCGCACTCAGTTCGGCACCGCGCCCGACGCCATGGCCGCACTCGGCTTCGATGCGGCCAACATCTTGTTCGCGGCGATGCAACAGGCCCCGTCGCAAGCGGGGGCCGATATCGCCGCCGCGTTGGCCTCGACGAAGAAATTTGACGGCGTGACCGGTCGCATCTCGATCGACGCGGAGCGCAACGCGGTGAAGCCGGCCGTCATTCTGCAAGTCAAGCACGGCGTGCCGACCCTGGCCGCTACGATCGAACCACCGACAGCTCGCTGACTCGTTCAATTCGCTCGAATTCAGAAACTTGTCCGTCGATGGATACTAAGAACTCACGCTTTGCCGCCTGGCTGGGAACGGTGGTCGTGGTGATCCACGAGATTCCGCTCGTGTTGCACGGGATCGCTCACGCGCAGCTGGGCATTTATCTTCCCTCGGTGCTGGCCAACCTTTACATCGCTGTTGTGCTGTACGCCGCACCGGTCGTGGCCGCCGGCCTCTTGTGGGCAAACCGCACGCGCTTCGGAGCGTGGCTGCTGTTGGCGTCGATGGCTGGCTCGCTCGCCTTCGAGGTCTACAATCACTTTCTCGTGATGAGCGAGGATCACGTCTCGATGGTCCCCGCCGGCACGTGGGGCGACATCTTTCGGGTGACAGCGGTCGCGTCGGTCGTGACCGAGGTGCTGGCTGGCATCGCGGCCCTCTTCATTCTCGGGTTGGCTCGCCGCACACTGGCGATGTCTCCAACCAGCGGGGCAGCCATCAAATGAGCGGGCGAACCGTTCGCGCATTGGCCGCGATAGTCCTTCTGTTGCTCTGGGTGCCGTCGGCTGTGTGCACGGCGGCCGCGCCACGTGATCTGCCGGTCATCTCGGGAGATCTAATTCACTGTCAGAATGGTTTGGTCGTCAGCGTCCACCCGCTGGCGTCGCGAATCGGCGCCGAGGCTTTGAGGCAGGGAGGCACCTCCGTCGATGCCGCCGTGGCCACCGCCTTCGCGCTGGCGGTCACCTGGCCGGGCGCCGGCAATATCGGTGGCGGCGGCTACATGATGATCGTGCCACCGGGCAAGGCCGTACCGGTGGCGGTCGATTTTCGCGAAACGGCGCCCGCGGCCGCGACCAAAGACATGTTCGCCAAGTCCGAGGGACGTTCGCCGCGTCGACGAGTCGGCGTGCCGGGCACCGTGCGCGGGCTCGCTCTCGCGCACCGCCAGTTCGGCCATCTGAGCTGGCGCGAGTTGGTGCTGCCGGCCGTGCGACTCGCCCGCGACGGCTTCGAGCTCGACGCGGCAACGGCGGACTCGCTCAACGAAATTCTGAAAAAATCCGACAAGCAACAGTTTGCCGAGCTGCATCGGGTCTTCGGCAAGCCCGGCGGAACGGACTGGCAACGCGGCGATCGCCTGCTTCAGCCAGAGCTTGCAGCCACCTTGCAGGAGATTGCCGACCGCGGGGCCGACGCGTTTTATACCGGCGCGACAGCCGACAAGATCGCCGCCGAAATGCAGCGCGGCGGCGGGCTGATCACCCGCGAGGATCTGGCCCATTATCAGCCGGTGCTGCGCCAGCCCGTCCACGGCACGTACCGCGGCTTCGAGATCGTCTCCGTTCCGCCTTCGTCGTCCGGCGGCACGACGCTGATCGAAGAACTCAACATCATCGAAAACTTCGACCTGCGTTCCCATGGTCGTTGGTCGGCCGAGACAGTGCACCTGATGATCGAAGCGGCTCGCCGCGCGTTCCACGACCGGGCGTGCTACCTGGGCGATCCCGATCGCGTGACCATCCCCGACAAGATGATGCGAAAAGACTATGCCCGCTCACTCGCGCAGGGCATCGATCCGCGTCGAGCCACTCCCAGCCGGCAGCTGGCCGGCGACATTCCGATCGCCGAGCCCGCTCACACGACGCACTTCTCCGTGATCGACGGCGAGCGCATGGCCGTCAGTATGACCTACACACTGGAAAACATGTATGGCAGCCGGATCGTGGTTCGCGGCGGCGGATTTGTGCTCAATGACGAGATGAACGACTTCGCCTGGCATCCCGGCGTCACCGACACGCAGGGCACGATCGGCACGCGGCCCAACCAGATCGAGCCCGGCAAACGCATGCTCAGCTCGATGTGCCCCACCATTGTGCTCAAGGACGGCAAGCCCTACTTGATCACCGGCAGCCCGGGCGGGCGGACGATCATCAACACGGTGCTGTGCATGCTCGTGAACGTGCTCGACTTCGACATGGACCCGCGGGCCGCCGTTGACGCGCCCCGACTGCATCACCAGTGGTTTCCCGATCGCACGCGTGTCGAGCCCGCGTTCGCCCGCGAGCACGCGGCCGTCGTGAAACAACTCGAGGCGCTGGGCCACACCGTGCGAGTCGCAAACGACGAGCAGGGCGACGCCCACTCGATCTGGATCGATCCCAAGAACGGGTCGCCTCACCGGTGTCGCCGACAAGCGGGAAGACGGCTCAGCGGCCGGCTATTGAGCCCGTTTGGGGCCGTCAGCTCAGGGCCTGCAAAATTCCCTTGATGTGGCCGATCGCGAAGGCGAACGCCTGCAGGCTGTGCGGATCGTCGGGATGAGAGGGCACGTGGTCGGGCATCAGCATGCCGTCGTAGCCGACGTCTCGCAGAATCCGCGCGATCTCGAACAGGTTGACGTCTCCCTCGTCCGGGTAAACTTCGCGAAAGTCGTCCCGGTGCCCGCGGATGTTGCGGAAGTGGATGTTGAAGATTTTTCGCCGTTCGCCGAACTCGCGCACGATCGGCCCCAGCTCGCGGTGGGGGTCGGCCAACATTTCGGCCACCGTGCCCAGACAAAAGTTGAGGCCGTGCCAGGGACTCTCCCGCAGTGAGACAAACTTGCGCAGCCCATCCACCGTCCCCAACACGCGGCTCACTCCCTGGAACCCTTCCGGCGGAATGCCCGGATCGTGCGGGTGGCAGGCCGCGCGGACCTTGTGTTCGCTGCAGACGGGAATGACGCGCTCGAGGAAATAATCGATTCGCTCCCAGGCTTGCTCCTGCGTCACGTGTCCGGCCCGAGTCAGCGGCGGATTCGGTCGGGCCTCGGCAAGCCGCCAGGTGCTGTAGGTCGAGCCGCCGCGCCCGGCCGTCGCGTGAATCCGCAGCACGCCCAACAGGCTCATGTTGTATTTGAATGAAGGAACGCCCGCCTTCGCGCAGGCTGCGATCATCTGGTGGATATCGGCAATGTCGCGGTCTCGCTCCGGACTTTCGCCGAGCATGATCGCGCCGCGTTTTTCATGATCGATGTGGCTCGATGTGAGAAACGGCAGCGCGACCATCTCCAGTCGCACGCCGTGCTGCTCGCAGAGGTCACGGGTGCGTTCAAGTTCCTCGAGCGTCCAATATCCGCGCGTCGGAGGATGGGTCGGATAGCCGCAAATCGCGTCGCAACCGTGCCGCTTGCAGAATTGCAGCGTGGCCGCGGTCGTCGGTCCCTGCTGCGTGCCGACGTGCATCTTGAGCGGCGCGGGTCGATGACTCGGCTCGAGTGCGGCCCCGGCGTGTGCCGTCCAACTCGCTGCCCAAGCGACGCTGGCGGTCGACAGAAACTCGCGGCGTTTCATGGCCGGCTCTTCCTCTTCGCCGCGGTGCGCTCGAGGTACGGCTGCGACGCCTGTTGGCTTTGACCCGGGGGAATCGTGAGCCATTTGCGTCCGGGCGCGAGCAGTCGGGCCAGATAGAGAATCTGTCCCACGTGATAGGCCGTATGAGTCACCGAGCGGAGGCTCGCCTCGCGGGCGCTCATTGCCTCGCCGCGGATGGTGATTGTGCGATCGAGATCGAGGTTGGACAAACTGCCGAGCGT
The DNA here is from genome assembly GCA_963800135.1 of uncultured Planctomycetaceae bacterium. Classification (GTDB taxonomy): domain Bacteria; phylum Planctomycetota; class Planctomycetia; order Planctomycetales; family Planctomycetaceae; genus DASPSM01. Next base: position 163,601 of record CAWCZR010000012.1, read on the forward strand.
GGTTTCAAGCGCGCTCCAGCCATCATTCCAGCGCTGCATGATTGCGTCGCGCGAATCGCCGGCAGCGATCTCAAAGTCAGTGTCGCGATGCCGGTTCGGCTTCTCGCCGTCGGTGGTGAGAAAATCGGTCCACCGCGAACGGAGATTGCCGCCGACGTGCTTGACGATGAGCGCGATCGGATTGACCACCTCGCCCGGCTTGTGAAAAAACGCCGCGTCGTCGATGCCGGCGAGCGTCTCCTCGCCCATTTTGCGATAACGGCGGAACTCGGCCCGAATTTCGGACAGCATGGCTGACTCCTCTCAGGTTGTTTTCGGGCCGGTTTGTGCCGGTCCAAGCAGGTCTTTGGTGGAAAGGTAGCTCGGGGGTTTCCGATCGCGATCCGGCGCGGTATGGTCGCGCGTCTCGCAAACGCGCCGCCTCGTCTCCCTTCCCCTCCAGGCATCGTAGACCACTGATGAGCGGACCGGAACGCCACGTCCCGGAGCGGCCCTTGCCGCTCGCCGCTGCGACAACCGCGCCGGCCACGCGCACGCGTTTCCTGGTGCTGGCGGTAGGCTGCGGTCTGGCGTTCCTGGCGTACGTCCATCGTCAAAGTTTCGTTCGCGCAGCCGTACATTGCCGACAATCTGGGCCTCAACGATCAACAGTTCGGCTACCTCACAGCAGCATTCTTGATCGGTTACGGCCTGTTTCAAGTCCCCTGCGGCCTGTTGAGCGACCGATTTGGAGCGCGGCATCTGCTGGCCCTGCTGGTGATTGCCTGGTCTCTTTTCACCGGGTTGCAGGCGTTCGCCGGCCTTTCTGCTGTCTGGATCGCGCCCTTGGCCTATCTGATCGCGACGCGATTTGCCTTCGGCGTGGCGCAGGCAGGGTATTTTCCCGTCTGGTCGCGGGTGATGGCCGACTGGACGCCGGTCTCCGAGCGGGGCACGGCGCAAGGGACCGTGTGGATGTTCAGCCGGCTGGGCGGAGCCGTCGCGCCGTTTCTCTTTGGCGGTTTGTTCGAACTGTCGGGGACGTGGACCACTCCGCTGTGGGTGCTGGCCGCGCTGGGCCCCTGCTGCGCGATTCCGTTTTGGATCTGGTTTCGCAATCGACCGGATGAAATGCCGCGGGTGAACGCGGCCGAGCGGCACATTATTGCGGCGGGGCGAGCGCAGCCGGCCGCGAAGAGTGGCGCGGCGCGGGTTCCGTGGCGCGCGCTCCTGACCTCGGTCAACGTCTGGGCGCTCTGCTTGATGTACGGACTGGTCGGCTCGGCCGGCAACTTTGTCACGACGCTTTTGCCCAACTATCTTGATCACACGCGCCATCTCTCGAAGCACGACGTCACCTGGATCACGGCGGCTCCGCTCGCCCTCGGTGTCGTTTCGTGCGCGCTGGGCGGCGTGCTTTCCGACTGGATCATCCGCCGCTGGGGCAGCCGCAAATGGGGCCGACGCGCGAACGCGGCCATCGGGCTCTTGCTGGCGGGGCTCTCGCTCTCGGTGATTCCCTGGGTCGGACCGGTCTCGCTGATGGGCGCGCTCTTCAGCATTTCGTTCTTCTGCAACGACCTGATGATCGGCCCGGCGTGGGCCGCCTGCGTCGACGTCGGCGAACGCTATGCCGGCACGATCAGCGGCGCAATGAACATGACGAGCCAGCTCTTCGGGGCGGTGGGCATGGCCTTCGCCGGCTACATGATGCATCGCGGCGCCACGCACACGCTGTTTCCCCTGTTCGGCTGCGCGTATTTTCTCGCCGCCTGCTGTTGGTTGTTCGTCGACGTGACGCGTCCGCTCCGAACCGACGACAATCCGGCAGTGTCGTCCGATTAGGCGTCTTCGCGAATCGGCCTTTTGAGGAGCCTGTGCCATGCGGAATGTCGGCATCCTGATTTTTCCGGACGTGGAGATCCTCGATTTCTGCGGACCGTTTGAAGTTTTCTCCGTTGCCACCCGCGTGGCAGTGCCCGGGGCCTTCCGAGTGTTTACGATTGCCGAGGCCCCGGGGCCCGTTCGCACGCACAACGGACTGAGCGTGAACCCGCATTTCCGGCTCGACGATTGCCCGCCGCCGCAGCTGCTGTTAATTCCCGGCGGACTGGGGACGCGCCCGCTGCTCGACAACGCGCCGCTGCTCTACTGGATTCGCACTCAGTCCGCCAAGGCCGAGCTGACGCTGTCGGTCTGCACCGGTTCGCTGCTGTTGGCCAAGGCCGGTTTGCTGGAAGGCCAGGCCGCCACAACGCACGCCGCGGCCATGGATCTGTTGCGGCAACTGGCCCCGAATTCGACTTTGCACCCCGACCGTCGCTAGGTCGACAACGGACCAATCATCACTTCGGCGGGAATTGCCGCCGGGATCGATATGAGTCTGCACGTCGTTGAGCGACTGCACGGCGCGGAGGCCGCCATCAAGACGGCGACCTACATGGAATACCTGTGGCAGACCGGCTCTTGAACGAATGCGGACAGGTTCGCTCGACGGACCACTAGCCGACGGCCGGCGGCCGCAGCATGGACCAGAGCGGAACGCTGGTCGGGTTCTCGAGATATTCCATCACGCGAAACCCGTGTCGCTCGTAGAGCCGCACGTTGCCGGTCGTGTGAGTTTCGAGATAACAGGGCATGCGCTCTTCATCGGCCCGTGCCAGGACGGGGGCCATCACTGCGCTGCCGATGCCGCGCCCCTGATGAGCCGGATCGACGCCGATCGTCGCCAGAAACCAGTGCGGTCCTTTCGCATATTTTTCGTGCAGCCGCCGCTGTTCGTGATCGAAATCAACCAAACGCTGAAAGCCGGCCCAACCGAATCCCAGCGGCAGCCCGAGCATTCCGGATCGGACTTCACGCGGGAATGAGGGCAGACTCACGCCGGGGGGCAGCCAGCAGCAGGCCCCTTCCACGCCGGCGCTCGTGTGCACCTCGCCGTAGCGCAACGAGTCGCGGACGATGGCTCCGTACAGCGTGGCGACGCCCCGGCGGCGTCGGGCGAGCTGTTCGTTCGCGTAGACCATCAGCGGGTAGTCGAGAAATGCCCGCGTGAGCATTTGACGAGCGGCGGCAAACTGATCGCGACGCAGAGGCACGATTTCGAGCCCAGTTACGCTCATTACGGTTCCTGTCTCGACGGGACGGCTCGGCCCCTCGGTCCCTCGCCTGTTTCGGTGGTTGATTTCGGCGATATTACCACATGGACAGGCGTTGCCGGACTGCAGACAGCCTTGGGCAATTTGATTTTGCGGTCTGCCCGGGTCCCCGCTATTATTCCGCACCGCAGCCGCCTGCCGCGATTGGCTGCCACAATAAAGTCGGGCCGAAGCAAGGCGCACGTCATGTCCGATCATCGCGTCGTTTCGTCCAATCATCGCGTCATCGTGGTGAGCATCCCCAAATCGGGCACGTACCTTGTGGCCGAGTTTCTCAAGGCCCTCGGCTACCGCTGGACGGGAATGCACCTGGCCGAGTTGGCCTACACCGACTACAGCGGCAGCGCGCTCGAAGACGCGCGGCAAAACCCGGGCCGCTTCGCGCGGAGCCAGCCGCTGAGCATCTCGCTCGAGCGGATTCACGCCGACGACTTCGCCGTCGGCCATCTCCCCTTCAAAGACGAAATCATCGACGCGACCCGTCCGTTCAAGCGGCTCTTCTTGGCGCGCGACCTGCGGACGGCGCTCATCTCTTACATGCGATTCCTGCACTCGACCGGGCGGCTGGAGGCCCGCCATCTTCCGTGGTACTCCGTGTCCGACCCGCGACAGCGCAGCCTCGTGTTTCTGCAAACGAGCGCCCCTACATGCTGAAGCGGTTCTACGAACCGATGGTGGGCTGGTCGAAGCTCCACGGCACACTGCAGGTGCGTTTTGAAGACCTGACGGGCGACAGCACGCGAGCCGCCAGCGTGATCGAGTCGGTCGCGGAATTTCTGGGCGTTCCAAGCGGCGACGCACACCGCGTGCTTCGCGCGAGCCTGCAATCCGAGACGATCACGAAATCGGACGGAGTGACGCGGCTTGAAGATTACTGGAGCCCGGAGGCCGAGAAACGCTTCCTGGAAATCGGCGGCGCGGAGCTGAATGCCCGACTCGGCTGCTCGGCGGTCGGTAGCCTGGCGGCAAGCGACGCTTGCAGCCGGCGTGCGGTCTGACGCAGCACCCCGCACCGGCGGCTGCGCTCCGATTTCGTGGCGACTCAATAGAATGAGTTCGGCACGAAAACGGGAGCGAGAGAGCCGATCGGATGAAGCGAGTCTTCCTCGTCAATCGCAAAGCGGGCTCGCGAATCTCGCCTCGAGCGGTCGCGCGCCTCTCCGAATACTTTCGGCGCGGGACGGCTCCTTCGAGCCGCGCTTCGCCGAGAGTCGCGCGGAAGCGATCCGGCAGACCCGGACTGCGCTGGTAGAAGGAGCCGAGCAGATCGTCGCGGTCGGCGGCGACGGCACGGCGAACGCCGCCCTCAATGGCTTCTTCGACGAAGACTGCGGCAAACTCATCAACCCGGCCGCCTGCCTGGCGGTAGCGCGCGGGATCGGGGTCGGATTACTTCCGCGGCTTGAGCGGCGGACTCCGGCACGATTGGCGCGAGATCGTGCTGCAGCCGTCCGTCCGCCGTGTCGATATCGGGCGTCTCGATCCTGTGGACGGGCGATCGCTCCCGCCGCTCTATTTTCTCAACATGGCAACGCTCGGTTTCGCGGCCGAGGTGGTCCGCCGGAAGGCGCTGATGTCGCCGCGATGGCCCCGCACGGCCCGCTACCTCTTGCCGACGCTGCAGGGACTGTGGCACGTCAAACCCGTGCGGCTGCGGCTCCGGTGCGACGACCAATCGCTCGAACGCGATGCGTTCTGCCTGATTGTCGCCAAAGGAGCCTACTCGGGAGGCGGCATGAAATTCGGCAGCCGCGTCGCGCTCGACGACGGTCAATTCGAGCTGACCCTGTTTCGCCCGATGCCGGCCTGGCAAATGGCGCTCAAAACGCCCAAGCTCTACAGCGGCAACCTTGACTCGGTGCCGAACGTGGAAAAGCATCGCGCCGCAGTGATCGAGATCGATGCGGATCCGCCGTTCCTGGTCGAGTGTGACGGCGACGTGATTGGAGCAGCGGCTGTGCGACTGACAGTCGTCCCGAAAGCAATCGCGGTCTGCTTCCCACCGTCTGCTTAGCCGCATCGACAACAGCACGCGACGAGTCGGCGTTCAGACCGACGTCCAACACATGCGACCAAACTCAGACAGGGCGCGGCTGCATCGACTTCTTCGGATCGCGACCGGCGATCACTGTGCGGACTTTTTCGAGCAAGTCGCTCATGTCGAACGGCTTGTCCATGACCGCAGCCACGCCGATGCGGCGGGCCTTTTCGTGCGTTTCTTCGTCGCCAAAGGCGGTGATCAGAATGGTCGGTGGAAAGAGCGGGCACTCGCTCGCCCCTTCGACGATGCTGGTGCCAAACACTCCGGGCATCCGCACGTCGGAGATCACGAGGTCGTACTTGGGCGATTCGGGCGGCTGCTCCACGGTCTCGGGGTGCAGATACACGCCCAGCCGGGCCAGCAACTCCGCGCCATCGGCGCATTCGGTCACGGAATAGCCCTGCTGCCGCAGGCGCATCGCGATAACAGCCCGCATATCGTCGGTATCTTCGGCGAGCAAGATGTGCGGCGGCCGTGCCGGCGTTGGATCGGACTGGGTGATAAACATGGGGTCGGTGATAGTCATCGTAGGCACTCGACAGAACAGAGAAACAGACGGATTGCGTGGGTCAAGCGGGCGTACAACGAGCGGTGAAACATCCCGTTTCTTAACACTTATCGCAACGCCTGTGCCAAAAGCGGCAGGAAGTGGCCAGCTCCGATCCGCGCCGACATCGCCTCGCGCTCGACCAATGTAAGGCGGCTCGCGGAACCGTTCAACTCGAAGGAGCAGCCTGCCGCGAGGTGGCCCCAATCGGCCGTGATTCGAGCGATCCCGGACGGCGAGCCGCGTCGTCAGCCCCCTCGCCGGTCGACGTTTCGTCGGTGCAACGCGTCTCCGCGAGAGGCAAATAAATTAAAAATCGGGAACCTTCGCCCGGCCGGCTGCTGACTTCAATCCAGCCGCCGTGATCCTGAACGATCCCATAGGCGATCGAGAGGCCCAACCCCGTCCCTTTCCCGACTTCTTTGGTGGTGAAGAACGGGTCGAAGATGTGATCCAGATTTTCCGCTGTAATGCCGATCCCCTGATCCTCGATCGACACCCTCGCCGCCGGTTGGTCCGACGCGTTCGCGGTCGCGGTCGGCCGGAACGGTCCGGGCTCGACCCGCACGGTCACCGTGCCGCCCTGCGCCATCGCGTGAATCGCATTCTCGATGATATTGCTGATTACCTGCTGAATCTGAGAGCGATCGACTTCCGCCATCACGGGGGCATCACAACTTGCCAGCTCGATCGTGACGTTCTCTCGCCGCGCCACCGGATCGAGTAGCTGCACAGTCTGCTCGCAGAGTTCGGCGAGATCGAGCGTCTGCTTGTGCGCGCGGCCGCGGCGGCCAAAATCGAGCAGCTGGCGGATCATCGCCGACATCGTCTGGATCTGGTTCTTGATCACCTTGAGGCTGCCCATCGTCGACTCGGACGGAGACTCCAGACCGATCAGCTCGGCCCGTGCGAGCACGACGTTCATCGGCGTCCCCAATTCGTGCGCCATGCCGCTGGCCAGGCGCCCCACCGTCTTGAGTCGGTCGGCGTGCCGCAGCTGCTCGAGAGCGGCGATGCGGGCTTCCGTTTCGCCACGCAGCCGCTCGCGGGCGGCCGCCAATTGATTGCACATCAGGTTGAGCGCGAGGCCCAGTTCGGCTAGCTCGTCGCGGTGGACGAGATGAACGGGGTTTGACAGATCGCCGGCGCCGGCGCGGCGCGTTTTCTCGGTGAGCTGTTTCAGCGGACGACCGACCAGCCAGACGCCTAGCAGGGACGCCGCGGCCGCGCTGAGCACGACAAGCACGGCACCCAGGAGCGCAAAACGTAGAATGGCGGCGCGGGCGATCCGGTCGGGACCGTCCAAGGAGTTGGTCAGCTCGATGGCCCCCGAGCGCGGCGAAGCAACGGCCACGGGAACGTACGTGTGCAAGACGCCGCGGCCACTCGGCTCGCGCTCTTCGACGTAGACCAGCTGCCCGTCGCGGACCGCCTGCAGGTTGCTTTGGGAGAGTACTGGCGTCCCTTCTGCCGCCGTGTTTTCGTCAAGCCAAACCCAGCGGACCTTCAGTTGGCGATTGTTGTGGTTCGCATCGGCGATCAGTTGCAAGGCACGCTGCTCGCCGCTTTTTGCGCCATGCGTCTTGGATCAGGGGGGCGAGCGTCTGCCCGATCTCGCCCGCTTCGCTTCGCAGGTCGTCCTGCAGCAGCCGTCCATCGTGGCGAATCGCGAAGAACGTGCCCGCAGCGACCACGATCAGTGTTCCGGCCATCCAGAGCGACACGATCTTGGTGGTCAGTTTCATGACATCTCAATTGTACGGCGCGGAGGGCGTTTTTGGCGCTGAGAACGCTCTCCTTGGCACGCCTCATCTCTCTTGCACGGGCAGAAACCGCGCCGTCGCGTCGCGATTTAGGCGACTTCTCACGCTGCCGATCGGTCCCGGTACTGATCGCGTCAGGGTGCCGGTCGGGTCGAGTCCTCCCCCGGTGGGTTGGGCCGGTTCGCCTCGCGGACGGCCAGCACGGGGATCTGCACGGCGTGCCGGACGGTTCCCGCCGTCTCGCCAAATAGCCAATCCCCGATTTTGCCGTGCCCGTGGCTTCCCAGCACCAGTAGGTCAATCTTCTCGTCGGAGACTGTCCGGCTCAGCTCCCGGGCCGGGTGGCCAAAACGCAAGACGCCGCGGGCCGAGGCCCCCGACTGGCGCAGCGCGCGAGCCAGCTGCTCAAGGTAGGCCTGGTCGCCTTGCCGCTCCTGGTCGCGCGATTCGCTGCCGTGCAGCTGGCCGCCGACCCCGTCCACGACGTGAATCAGGATCAGCTCGGCTTGATGGTGGCGGGCCAACGCGGCGGCGTGTTCCAGAGCGATGCGGTCGCTGGGACTGTGATCCAAGGCCACGCCGATCCGTCGATAAATCGGCTCCGAGATGTGAGCGGCGACGTCGCGAGCCGTCGTGCGGCCCGCCGATTCCGCCGTCTGTGCCACGCGGTAGCCGATCACCCACGGGCGGACGATCAGCCAGGCGAGCAGCAGGCTGACGGCGAGCGCCAGCGGCACGACCGCAATCTCGATCCAGATGCCCCGCGGTCCGGCCGAAACAATCCAATCCCGGATCGTGCTGGCCACGAGTGCGGCGTTGAGCCCAATAATGATGGCCGTCGTGATCCAGCCCAGCGCCTGCACCCAGCGTGGGTTCGCGAACTCCCCCATCCGCGCCCGCTCTCGGGTGAAGTGCAATAGCGGCACCACCGCGAATGGCAGTTGCAGGCTGAGGATCACTTGGCTCAAGACGAGCAGGTTGGTCATCTGGTTGGCGCCGAACACGACTACGGTGATCACCGCCGGCGCGATGGCCAACAGCCGCGTCGCCAATCGCCGCGTCCAAGGGCGCATACGGAGATTGACAAACCCCTCCATCACCACCTGGCCGGCAAGGGTGCCTGTCATCGTGGAACTTTGTCCGGCCGCCAGCAGCCCGACGGCAAAGGCGATCGGTGCCAAGCGCGTCCCCAGCACGCGATGCAGCAGCTCGTGGGCATCCTGCAGCTGAATTTCGCCCTTTGACGACCACAGCTCGGGGTGCCGATAAAACGCGGCCGCCGCGGTAATCAAAATGGCCGCGTTCACCAGGAAGGCCAGATTCAAGGCTACAACTGAGTCGATCAGGTTGTAGCGGCATGCCTGGCGGAATCCCTCGCGCGACTCGTGAATCCGCCGCGTCTGCACGAGCGCCGAATGGAGATACAAATTGTGCGGCATCACCGTCGCGCCCAGGATGCCGATCGCCACGTAGAGCGCCTGCGGAGTGCTGAAGACGAACGGAGGCGACGACTGCAAATAGGGAACGAACCCGCCGAACACGGCTTTCCACTCGGGTTGAGCCAAGGCCAGCTCGAGCAGAAAGCACGCGCCGATCGTCCCCACCAGCATCACGATGAACGCTTCGGTCTTGCGAATGCCCAGCCGTTGAATGGCCAGAAACACGAATGTGTCGAAGGCCGTGATGATCAGGCCGACGAGCGGCGCGATGCCGAAGAGCAGGTTCAGCCCAATCACAGTGCCGATGACCTCGGCCAGGTCGCAGGCGGCGATGGCAATCTCGCAAAGGATCCAAAGCGTCACTGCGAGCGGACGGGAATACGACTCGCCGCACGCTTGCGCCAGGTCGCGGCCCGAGACGATGCCCAAGCGGGCCGACAGCGTTTGCAGCAGGATGGCCATCGCGTTGGACATCAATAGGATCCACACCAGCTCGTAGCTGAAGCGGGCTCCCCCCTCGATGTCCGTGGCCCAGTTGCCTGGGTCCATATAGCCGACGCTGATGAGATAGGCCGGTCCCAAAAAGGCGAAGAGCCGCTTGGCGAATCCCGGATAGCCGACCGTGACTGAGTTGTGGACGTCTTCGAGCGAGCGCGACTGCGGGACGCGCGCACCGGCAGCCCCGCTCAGCGGTATTGTCGTCTGACGCGCGACCTCGTTGCCGGGCGTGTCGTCCGGCGAAAGCGCGGGCTTGCCCGAGGAGGTCGAGTGCGAGACGGACTCGTCCATGGTTACTCCGCGACCGCCAGATACAGCATTCGGTCCTCCATACCTGTCTTTCTCCAGACGATCCCGGTCCAGGCGGTCATCGCACGGAAGAAAAATCTAAGATTAAGTTTAGCGGATCTGTCAAACCGATGGCCGCTTGGGGCGAGGTGATCTCTGCGCGAACAAGCTGGCTCCCAGACGGCCAGTGTCGCCGGTCTCGGTCCTTCCACCGTCTACGGTCGGTCGGGTACTGTGTTTGCAGCCTTAAGCCGACCCCGTCGGGCAGCCATCCCCAATGCTGGCCGGCACCATCGTCCTCCGGAGCCCCGTCCATGCACCCCTCGCACATGCATTATTTTCCGGTTACGGCTCCGTTCGTCCTGCTGTTGTTTCTGGTCTTTGGGGTGATCCTGGCACTCGTCCAGCTGGGAATCATCGAATATGCGTATTCCAAGATAGGCATTCAGCCGCGCTGGATTTTCCTGTTTTTGATCCTGTCCCTGTTGGGGAGCTACGTAAACATTCCGATAGCGGAGGTGCCGGCCAATCACCTGGTCGAGAACGAAACCGTCAGCGACAACGGAATTCAGTATGTGGTGCCCGACGTGCGCGAGCTGCCGCGAACGATTATCGCAGTCAACGTGGGAGGCGCGCTCATTCCAGTCGCGCTGTCGATTTACCTGCTGATCAAGAATCGGCTGTTCGTCCAGGGGTTGATTGCCGTGGCCGTCGTCACGGTGGTTGTGAATCGGCTCGCGCATCCGGTGCCGGGCGTGGGTATCGCGCTCACGCCGATCATTCCTCCGCTGTTGGCGGCTGGCGTGTCGCTGCTCCTGTCGCGAAACGCGGCCCCGGCGCTCGCCTACATCTCCGGCAGCCTGGGAACGCTGATCGGCGCTGACTTGCTCAACCTGGGGATTGTGGGCCAGCTGCAAGCGCCGGTGCTTTCGATCGGCGGGGCCGGGACCTTTGACGGCGTGTTTCTCACCGGCATCCTCGCCGTCCTGCTCGCCTGATTGGAACCCTCGATGGACGAACCGCAACTGCTGCCGCCCAAGCCTCCGCAAAAGGATCCCAAGGGCAAACCGAGCCGCCCCAGCCTGCCGCCGCAGTGGCGAAGCATTGTCTGGTACATCCCGCTGGCGCTGTTCATGCTCTGGTTCTGGCAGGACATGCTGACGAGCATGCGGGTCAAAACCATTCCGTACAGCGAGTTCAAAGAGTATCTCGCCAACAACGAGGTGACCGAGGCCGAGGTCAAGCAGGACGAAATCGACGGCAAGATCGTCCCCAAGCCTGCCGCGGAAAAGCAGTCACCCGCCGAAGCGGAAAAACCCTCCGCGGAAAAACCAACGGCGAAGCCGGCCGCTGCCGAAAAAACCAAACCGGCTCCGGCGCCCGCGAAGGCGGCAGTAAAAGAAGCGAGCAAGAATCCGACCGCGAAATCGGAGGCGGCGAAATCGGAGGTGGCGAAACCCGCAACTGAAAAGCAGTCGTCCGCAGCCGCAGAGAAGACAGCACCGGCGCCCGCGGCCACCGGCGAAGCTGCCGAGGACGAAAAGACCGCTCCCGAGGGGCCGTTTCTCTTTCGCACGATCCGCGTTGAAGATCCGAAGCTCGTTGACGAGTTGGTCGAGCATCACGTTCAGTTCGTCGGCACTCGCCCCAGCATCTTGTCGACCTTTCTGTTCGCCTGGATCCTGCCGATCTTGTTCTTCGTCGGAATCTATTACTTCTTGACGCGGCGGATGGGCTCGATGGGCCAGACGGTGATGAGCATCGGCAAGAGCAAGGCGAAACTGATCGGCGACAAGGACACGGGCATCAGCTTCAACGACGTGGCCGGCTGCGACGAAGCCAAGTACGAGCTGCAGGAAGTCGTCGACTTCCTCAAGAACCCGTCGCGTTACCAGGCGCTGGGGCAAGATTCCCAAAGGCATTCTGCTCGTCGGTCCGCCGGGAACCGGTAAAACCCTGTTGGCCCGCGCCGTCGCCGGCGAAGCGCACGTTCCCTTCTTTTCCATCAGCGGCAGTGACTTTGTGGAGATGTTCGTCGGCGTGGGGGCCTCCCGCGTCCGCGACCTGTTCGAGCAGGCCAAGAAGAACGCCCCCTGCATCATCTTCATCGACGAGATCGACGCGATCGGCGGCCAGCGCAGCGTCCACGTCGGCCTGGTCAACGACGAGCGCGAGCAGACTCTCAACCAATTGCTGTCCGAGATGGACGGTTTCGAGGCGAACGTCGGCGTGCTGATTTTGGGCGCCACCAACCGGCCCGACATCCTCGATCGGGCCCTATTGCGCCCCGGCCGTTTTGACCGACAAGTCGTCGTCGACTCGCCCGATATCGACGGCCGCGAGGCGATCCTCAAGGTCCACTCCCGCGAAAAACGGCTGGCCGCGGACGTCAATCTGCGCCGCATCGCCCAGTCGACGGCCGGCTTTTCCGGGGCCGACCTGGCCAACGCGCTCAACGAGGCGGCCCTGCTGGCCGCCCGCCGCGGCGGCTCGTCGATCAACCAAAAGGACCTCGAAGACGCGGTGGAAAAGGTCGTCGCGGGGCCGGAACGCAAGAGCCGACGGCTCGATCCCGAGCAAAAGCGCCGCGTCGCCTTCCACGAAGTGGGTCATGCGCTCGTCGCTGCCTTCAGCGAGCATGCCGACCCCGTCCACAAGATCAGCGTAGTGCCCCGCGGCCGCGCGGCGCTCGGTTATACGTTGCAGCTGCCTCTCGAAGAGCAATTCCTGATGACACGGGCCGAGTTGTTCGACCGCATCAAGGGACTGCTGGGAGGCCGGGCCGCCGAGGAAGAGGCTTTCGACGAAATCAGCACGGGGGCCGAGAACGATCTCGATCGTGCAACGGCTCTCGCGCGTCAAATGGTCTGCATGTACGGCATGAGCGAACGAATCGGCCTGATGCACGTCGCCGGCCGCCAGGATGGATTCCTGCCGACGGTCCCCGGAACTTTGCCGCAGCGCGACTGTAGCGAGGAAACGGCTCGGCTCATCGATGTCGAGGTGAAGAAGCTGCTCGACGACGCACATCAATCGGCACAGAGGATTCTCCGCGAACACCGCGACCAGCTGGACCTCGTCGCGAACGAGCTGCTTAAGAGGGAGACTCTCGACGGGGCCGCGTTCAACGCGTTGCTCGGTCTGCCGGCCCCCGTGGATCGGCCGGTTCGCGCGCCGGAGCCGATCGACTCGCCGGCTCCCATCTCGACCTGAAATTGCACAGCGACGGCAAAAAGCCCGCGTTTCTCTGCGGAATGCTGCCGGCAAAACATTTCACCGGCGGGCTGGCACGCCATGTGCATCGGCTAGTTGCCCGTCAGTCGAACAACTTGCATTCAGCGCTCGCCATTGCCAAAGGCACCCTCCACTGAGAGCGGAGGCAGGCACGTGAGCCGAGAAAATTCGCCGAAAGGGAGACTTCCAATGTTGTCGCTCGCATTGACCTTTCTGATTATCGCCCTGGTTGCCGGTTTGCTTGGCTTCACGGGCGTGTATGTGGCTGCGGCCGGGATCGCGAAGATTCTGTTCGTGGTCTTCCTCGTGCTGTTCGTCATTAGCTTGGCTGCTGGTGGGATGGCGCGACGGGACCTTCCGTAAAACCGCGCAGGATCGAGCCAGGGCTCCGAGTCTCTCGGTAGCCTAGGACCGGCCGGCGCGTTGAAAGCCCTTGCCGTTGCAAAGCGGCGAGGGTTTTTTTGTTGGCGCGGCCTAGTCGAGTCGGAAGGGATTCGTCGAGGGGGGATTGTTGGAGACGGACCGCCACCCTGTGCTGGGCGAGAAGAAGGTGGATGCAAGCAGCATTCGGCAATCAGTCCCCCAGCCCCGTGTCGCGATCGAACGCTTCTTCGGTCCAGGTGCAAATGGCCGTCTCTTGCCGGCGGACGTTCATCACAAATCGCAGCCCTTCTTCGAGCAGCTTTTGCTGCTGATCCATGGCCTGCTTCTCATCCGCGCCCGCTCGGACCGCGTTGGCCTCCAGTTCGGCAAACTGGCTTTCCAGCGAACGGCACCACTCCCGGTTCTTGTGGTCTTCTTCCCGGAGCGCGGTGACTCTCGCTAGCAGTTCAGAATTCTCCTGCTCGATTTCCTCGAACTGTTCTGGATGTACGTGCTCGATGTGCTCGAGGATCTGGTGCGTCGTCTCCGCGAAGGTCCTCCGCAACATCACAGCCCACGTGCGCAATTCACCCGGCACGGGCGGCGTGTCGAGGGCCGTCTCCAGTCGCCGCAAAGGGTCGGTGAGCGGCTCCTTGAACTCTTTGAGCTTGTTCCCTTTGGTGTTCGGTTTGTCTGTCACGGCGATCATGCCTTTCAAGTCGAGCCCGCGCGATGCACGCGGGCGGGAAATTTTCTGACCAGTGGTCTGTGCACAGCTTAAGTTGGTGCAAGGGGCGCGCCCGAATCGGCCGGAGCTCAGGTTTGGACACTCGGCGTACGGGCACTCAGCTTTTGGACTCTGTCTTGACCCAGGCTCTCAAAACTTCGGCCACGCTCCAGGCTTGCGCCACGCAGCCGCGCGGGAGAAACGGTGCTTTCGCGTCGCAGACTTCGCTGATCGAGCCGATGCATGCCGCGTGCAGATGAGGCTCGAAGGCAGCGAGGAAGCCGCGGGCCGTTTTCAAATCACCCGGGTGGACGCGGAGCCACGCGTCGACGAAGGGGCCGATCAGCCACGGCCAGACCGTTCCCTGGTGATAGGCGGCGTCGCGAGCCCGGAGGTCGCCGTCGTACCGCGATTTGTAGTCAGGCTCGTCGGGCCCCAGGCTGCGCAGTCCGAACGGCGTCAGCAGCTGCTTGTGCACCGTCTGCAGCACGGACGTCCAGCGCGACGAATCGAGCACCGGGTAATCGAGCGAGACGGCAAACAGTTGATTGGGCCGCAACGACGGATCGTCCCCCGCTTCGCCGTCGACAATGTCGTACAAATACCCGCGCGACTCGTTCCAAAACCGAGCGTTGAAGGAGCGAAGCGTGGTTTCGGCACGCTTGGCCACGGTTTGGGCCGCTGCAAGATCGCCCGTCTCGCGGCACCAGTTTTCCAAGATTCGCAAGGCGTTGTACCAGAGAGCGTTGATCTCCACCGCCTTGCCTCGGCGGGGCGTGACCACCCAGTCGCCGACCTTGGCATCCATCCAGGTCAGCGGGAGGGTCGGATGTCCCTGCGATAACAGCCCGTCGGCCGGATCGACATGAATGCCGAACCGCGTGCCGGCGACGTGATGCGCGACGATGTCGTGAAACATCGGCAACAACAGCCGCAGCGTATGCTCGTCGCGGGTCGCCTCGAGGTACCGCTGCACGGAATGGAAATACCAAAGCGTGGCGTCGGCCGTGTGATAGAGTCCCTCGCGCTGTCCTTCCGGAAACAGGTTCGGCACCAGCCCGTCCCGTACGTAGCGGGCGAACGTGCGAAGGATGTAGCCGGCTTCCGTTTGTCGACCGGTCGTCAGTGCCAGCCCCTCGAGGCTGATCATCGTGTCGCGGCCCCAATCGGTGAACCAGTGATAGCCGGCGATCACGCTACGGATTTCGTCGCCCGCGGCTTGGGCTTGCGCCGCATCGGCCACGCGGGTCGAGGGACAGATGATGAACTGATCGGCGGCCAGCACCAGTTCGGCGGCCGTGCCGCTGCGAGCTTCGGGCCGCGCTTGATTGAGTAATCGCGTGCGCCGATCGAGTTCCGCGGTGCGAGCAGCGGCCGGCTCAGCCGCCAGGATCGCATCCCAGGATTCGGTCGAAGCAATTAAGCACGCCTCGTCTCCCGCAGCCAAGACGGCGTGGAAAAATCCGGGGCTCCAAAGGCTGCCTGCGAAGGCATAGCCTCGCGCCTTCTCCAGGCGATACGTCAAGTGCCGGAAATGGCCGCCGTCCAACGACAGGCCGGACTCCGGAGCAACGATCCGCAAACGCAGCGGCGGCGCGGTGTGCGAGGCAATCTCGAAGCGGTTGCCCACCGCGCTCACCACGTAGGGTCCCTTCATTTCCGAGTCGACCGCGTCGTCGTGTCCGCGAAAATGCAGCGAGGGCCGCATCCGCAGCCGAGCCTGACCGGGTCCTTCCAACAAGCGATACGAGATGAAGGCCGTGTTCTGCAGGTGGGGCATCAAGACCCGTTTTTCGAGGCGATAGGCTCCCACCTGATATCGCCAGACGGGCAGCCCCGCTTCGAGCTGGAACTCGCCCAGCCAAGCCTCGTCCGCTTCTGATTCCTCGGGCAGCTCCTCGCGATCGAGCTCTCCCACGTTTCCGTCGGGAAGCACGATCTCGACCGAGAGATGGTTGAGCATCATCAGTCGCCCGAGCGGAATCGGCAGCGCGGCAATCAACAGGCCGTGATAACGCCGCGTGCAGGCTCCCGAGATCGTACCGGAGGCGTAGCCCCCTAATCCGTTGGTTACCAACCACTCATCGCCGAGGGGCTGCGGCCGCGGCCCGGGAGACAGCGATAACTCGGTTGGCGAACGTTCTGGATTCATGGCTTTGGTGAATTGTTCGATTGCCTGGGCCATGGGGGTCTCCCAGAAAAATGAACTTTTCGGCAAAACTTCGCGCAACGTTAGGCCGGGAGTTCGTGACTTGTCAGTTCCTGTTTGGTTCGGTCGCTCGCAGCGGCTAGGACGACGGCCGACTCGGCCGGAATCTGCCAACCGTGGTCGGTTTCGACGGCCGGGGTGCCGCGTCCGCCGTAGCGCACGCTTTCGCTGCTCCAGATCAGATCCCAGGACCTGCCGACAGGCGGAGCCAATAAAGGCTGCGGGCAGGGCCAGTAGTGGAGCTGGCGTCCGAAATTCACGATCACCAGCCGATCCGAGTTGGCGGCGCCCCGCTCATCGAAGTAACGGACGGCCAGGCAGTCGGCTCCGAGAGCGGCCGCCTCCATCAGGTCGGCGCGCTGTCGGGCGAAGATCGGATCGTCCCGACGCAGCTTCAGCAGGTCCCGGTGCAGCGCGAGCCATGCGGAATGCTTTTCGCGCTCGCTCCAATCGAGTTGGCTGCTCTCGAAAGTATCGATGCTGGCCGGATCAGGAAGCGAGTGCCGCGCCTCCTCGGTGTCGAGCGACGGAAACTGCGAGAGAAACTTGGCTCGGCCCATCGCCACAGCCTGCGCGTCCTCGTTAGAGAAGTCGGCAAAATAAAGAAACGGCGTGGACGCGCAAAACTCCTGGCCTTGGAAGATCATCGGCGTCTGCGGCGACAGCAGCCACAGTGCCGTCATCGCCCGCAGCCGGGCGGGGCTGGTTAATTCGTGAATTCGCCGGCCCGGCCCGGTGTTGGCGATCTGGTCGTGATTCTGAAGGAAGTGGATGAAGGACGTCGCCGGCAAGCCGCGGGCCGGCGTGCCCCGCCGCTTGTTCTGATGCAGCGACATCTGCCCTTGGAACAGGTAGCCGCCGAGCAGGGCCGAACGCAATTCATCGACGCTCCCCGCGTAATCCTCGTAGTAGGCTTCGGTGAGGCCCGTGAGCCGCACGCGGGCTGTGTGATGAAAATCGTCGTTGCACGACGCGTCCAGCCCGTGCCCGCCCTCCGCGACCGGCTGCAAGAGCCGGACGTCTCTGCGGCTCATTCTCGGCGAGCAAAATCAGGCTCCGCTCGCCGGCGGCCCGGCGGGCCTCCTGCTGCATCTGGGTGAGGATGTGGATGTCGGACGCGTCGAAGATCGATTGCGTGGCGTCGAAGCGAAATCCATCAAGATGGAACTCTTCGATCCAGCAGCGGACATTGGCGAGGAAGAACTCGCGGACGGGGCCCGACCGCTCGCCGTCGAAGTTGACGGGGAAGCCCCATTCGTTGGCGTAGCAATGCGAGTTGTAGTCGTCGGAGAACTCACTCACCGTGCAATCGACAGTGCCGAAGTGGTTGTAGACCACGTCCAGAATCACCCCCAGACCGAGGGCGTGGGCCCTGTCGACAAACCGGCGGAAGTCGTCGGGTCGACCGTAGTGACGCGTGGGGGCAAACAGGCAAACGCCGTCGTAACTCCAACCGAAGTTCCCCGGGAAGTCGGCAATCGGCATGAGCTCGACGACCGTGATGCCCAGATCGACCAGATCGGGCAATCGCTCCTGCGCCGCTTGCCAGGTCCCCTCGGGCGTGAACGTTCCCAGGTGCATCTCGTAGATCGCCTGGCCTTCGATCGTCAGCCCTTTCCACGCATCGTCGGTCCAGCCGAACTCGTCCGCGTCGATGATCTGCGAAGGCCCGGTCGGCCCGAGTGGCTGAAAACGCGAGGCCGGATCGGGAAGCAAGCGCGGACCGCCGTCCAGGCAGAATCCGTAATACATGCCGGCCGTGGCCTCGGGCACCAAGGCGGAAGAATATCCGGTTTCTTCGTCCTCGCGCGACAACGCTTGGCGACGGTGAGGTTCACCATCCTGCCAATCAGACTGCGGCAACTCGCGCCAGAGCAGCAGCTCAACGGAATGCCGTTTGGGAGCCCAGACTCGAAAGCTGACCCCCCTGCCGCGGACGATCTCCGGACCAATGGGCCACGTGCGATTGAGCGGGGGGTGCCGGGAGACCGCGGCAACCGTGCCTGGCAATTCCAATTGGGGACGATTCAAAACGGCGCCACTTTCGGACAGGGACTCGTGAGACGTTCGAGCGCGCGTCGTCTCAGTCCAAAATTTTCCGGCCGCCACGAAAATGCACGAATCGTGCCAAGGCGCTCGGTCCCAAGAAATCACTGAGCAATCGCGCAGGCGCTTTGCGCGGTCTGTTCGTTTTGTCTTTTTTGCAGGTTCGATCGCAACCATGATGAACCGGCGCGACTCATCTGGCCGCCCGGAATGCCGTTTGCTCCGGCTGCGGGCAACGAATATAAGGAACTGAGCCATTTCTTTGCCGACATCGGCCAACCCTCTGAGCGATTGCGAGCCGTGCGATGCGTGTCTGGCCTGGACGACCCTATCCCCTGGGAGCGACCTGGAACGGTTCCGGAGTCAATTTCGCGATCTTCAGCGAGCACGCCACGAAGGTCGAGCTCTGCCTGTTCAACGACGCCGGTGACAAAAAAGAATCGCAGCGGATCGAGCTCAAGGAGCAGACCGATCTGGTCTGGCACTGCTACCTGCCCGAGATCGTTCCGGGACAAGTCTACGGCTACCGCGTCTACGGGCCGTATGAGCCGGACAAAGGCCATCGGTTCAATCCGAACAAAATCCTGCTCGACCCTTACGCGAAGGCCATCGCCCGCGACACGAAATGGGCCGACGAGCTTTTCGGGTACAAGCTGGGTGATCCCAACGCAGATCTCTCGTTCGACGAACGCGATAGCGCCGAATTCGCCCCGTTGGCCTGTGTGGTCGACACGGCCTTCGTGTGGGGGGACGACAAGCCGCCGCAGGTTCCCGCGCACAAATCCCTGATCTACGAATTGCACGTCAAAGGGTTCACCAAGCTCCATCCCGAGATCCCGGAGGAGATGCGGGGCACGTATGCGGCGCTCGGCTTCGAGCCGGTGCTCGACCATCTCAAAAGCCTGGGGGTGACCGCCGTCGAGCTCTTGCCCGTGCACCATCACGTCGACGAGCGGCACCTGCTGGAAAAGAAGCTCTCGAACTATTGGGGCTACAACACGCTCGCCTTTTTCGCGCCCGACTCGCGCTACGTCGCGACGCGCTCCGAGCAGCAGCCCGTGCAGCAATTCAAAATGATGGTCCGCTCGCTGCATTCGGCCGGCATCGAAGTCATTCTCGACGTCGTCTACAACCACACCGCCGAGGGGAACCAGCTCGGCCCGACCCTCTCGATGCGGGGGATCGACAACGCCTCTTACTATCACGTCTCCCCCGAGAACCCGCGGTACTACATGGATTTCACCGGTTGCGGCAACACGATGAGCATGCGTCATCCGCGGGTGTTGCAGCTGATCATGGACAGCCTGCGGTACTGGGTGCTCGACATGCACGTCGACGGGTTCCGCTTCGATCTGGCCAGCACCCTCGCCCGCGAGCTGCACGAAGTCAACAAGCTTGCGGCGTTCTTCGAAATCATCCACCAGGACCCGGTCCTCTCGCAGGTGAAGCTCATCGCCGAACCGTGGGACGTCGGCGAAGGGGGTTACCAGGTCGGCAACTTCCCCGTGCTGTGGAGCGAATGGAACGGCAAGTTCCGCGACGATATGCGCAGCTTCTGGAAGGGGGACGGCGGCCTCTTGTGCGATTTCGCCACCCGCCTCTCCGGCAGCAGCGACCTCTACGAAACGGGCGGCCGCCGGCCGTCGGCCAGCATCAATTTCATCACCTGTCACGACGGATTCACGCTGCACGACCTCGTCAGCTACAACGACAAGCACAACGAGGCCAACGGCGAGGAGAACCGCGACGGCAGCAGCAACAACATGAGCTGGAACTGCGGCGCCGAAGGGCCGACCGACGATCCCAAGATCAACGCCCTGCGCGTGCAGCAAAAACGCAACCTGATGACCACGCTGCTTCTGTCCCTTGGCGTGCCGATGATTTGCGCCGGCGACGAGCTGGGCCACACGCAGAACGGCAACAACAACGCCTACTGCCACGACGACGAGCTGAGCTGGATTAAGTGGGAACTCAACGACGAGCAGCGCCAATTTCTCGATTTTGTGCGGACCGTCGCCCGCATCATGCACGAGCAGCCGGTCTTTCAGCGGCGGAATTTCTTCCTCGGCCGCAGCATTCGCGAAGAGGTCAAAGACATCTCCTGGTTCGACCCGAAGGGCGAGGAGATGAGCGACGACTCGTGGAAAGCTGGGTTCGCCCGCTGTCTGGGCGTGCGGCTCGACGGCGAAATCATCGGCGAAGTCGACGAGCACGGCAAAACGATCGTCGGCGACACGCTCTTCCTGTTGCTCAACGCCCACTACGAGGCGATCCCATTTGCGCTTCCCTCCACTAAGGGGGACCTGAAGTGGCAAGTGTTGATCGACACGGCCGCATCGCCGGCGACGGGAGGAGGCGAGGTCGAAACGGAGAAATACGACCTCAAAGGCCGCTCGATGGCCGTATTGATCGTGCCCCGAGTTCCGACCGAACAGCCTGCCAATGGGAACGGCAGTTCCGGAGTCGCCGCGAAAACGCCCGGCCTGCCCGGAACCTCGGACAACAGTGGTGTGGCCGCCGGCACGGCCGCGCGCGATTTGAAGACGCAAAGAGAAGAGAAAGCTACGGCATAAGCGCGCCCGATCACGCGCTTCAACCCCGGCTGCTCGATCGTTGGCCTCAGGTCAACGCCCCGCCTTGATAAACCTCAGCCAAATGATCGCCGCGAGGGCTGCCACAGCCAAAGCTGCTCGCACGACCCCGATCTTGGTTTGGGGCAGGACCGTGAACAGCCGTGGTCGCTGTCTGCGGTCCCAGATCCGAAAGATCAAAACCCCGCCCCCCACGAACCCGAACAGATAACTCGCGCTATGCGCAAACCAAACGGCCATGAAGCGATTCTGCTGGGAACGGGAAAGCCGTTCGACCCAAGCGTCCGGGCGCAACTCCGTCAGCATGAGGATGGAGCGCTCAGCGAGCGCGAATCCGACGCAGCCAGCCATGATCGCCGCGGCTCCGGTCGCCCCAAGGACAACAAGCAACGGTCGGTAGAGGCTCGAAACGGGCATTCCGGGGAGACCAGGGGACTGGGACGCCTGCGCGAGGAGAAACCCAAGCACCAATCCGACTCCAAGCGTCGCCGCGACTCCCCAACACAAAGCGAGCAAGGTCGGAGAAGAGACTGGGAAGTGGGGCGGATGTGCGAGCGTGAAGTATTCAATGCACAACCGAGCCGTAATTTGATCGTGGACGACTCCGTAGAACATCGCCGCTCCGAGAGTGAGCAGCACAATCTTTGTCTTCTCCATCAGGCGCCTCGGGCGGCATTTCGCAGGTGCTTGACACTCGCAATGCCGCGTGCCGCGTCTCCACCTGAACCACACGTCAATGCGGCTGACCGTTGCTGCCGAGCTGTTTGACCAGATCCGAGACGACGGCCTTGGCGTCGCCGAAGAGCATGAACGTCTGGTCTTTGAAATACAGCTCGTTGTCGATGCCGGCGAAGCCGGGGTTCTTGCTCCGCTTGATGGCGAAGACCGTTTTGGCGCGGTCGGCGTTGATGATCGGCATGCCGTAGATCGGGCTTTTCGGATCCTGGCGGGCGGCCGGGTTCACGACGTCGTTGGCGCCAATGACCAAAGCCACGTCGCACTGGGGCATCTCGGGATTGATCTCGTCCAGCTCGACCAGGTCGCTGTAGGGAATATCGGCCTCCGCCAACAGGACGTTCATGTGCCCCGGCATGCGGCCGGCGACCGGGTGAATGGCGAACTTCACCGTGATCCCCCGCTTCTTGAGCGCGTCGTACAACTCGCGCACGCGGTGCTGGGCCTGCGCGACAGCCATGCCATAGCCGGGAATGACGACGACCAGCGACGCCTGCTCGAGGATGTCGGCCGCCCCCTCGATCGTTTCGCCCTTGTAATGGCGTTGCTCGCCGCCGGCCGCGGTCGTCTGCACCTGGCCAAAGCCGCCGAACAACACGTTCGTGAATGAGCGGTTCATCGCCCGGCACATAATGATCGACAAGATGAAGCCGCTGGCTCCGTCGAGTGAGCCGGCCGTGATCAACAGCTTGTTGTCGAGCACGAAGCCCATGGCGACGGCGGACAGCCCCGCATAGGCATTGAGAATTGAAATCACCGTCGGCATGTCGGCCCCGCCGATCGGGATCACCAACAGCACGCCAAAGGCGAGCGCCAACACGATCATCAGCGGGAAGGCGACGACGGCGAACACTCCCGTCGGCCAGGCGACCAGATATAGCCCCAACAGCGCGGCCAACGCCAAGAGCCCCAGGTTTGTGGCATTCTGGAAGGGATAAGTCACCGGCCGCTGGGGAATCCAGGGCACTTCCTGCAGTTTGCCGCAGGCCATCAGGCTGCCGGTGAGCGTGAGAAAACCGAGGATCACCTCGGTGACGAGGGCCGCCGCGCGAAAGTGCGTCAGTTCGCCATGACCCTCGCCGGTCCAGAGATAAAACTTCGCCGCGCCGACCAGGCCAGCGGCCAGTCCGCCGAACGCGTGTGAGAGAGCCGTCCGCTGCGGCACGGCGGTGAGCGAAACGAGTGACAGCGGAATGCCGACCGCAACGCCGGCAATCAAGGCCACCACGATCAATCCATGATGCACGATCTGCGGCTGGATCCACGTGGCCAAAACGGCCAGCGCCATGCCGGCGACGCCCGCCTGCACGCCGCGACGGGCCGTCTTGGGCGTGTTCATCCAATAGAGCGAAAAGATGAACAGCACGGTCGCCGCAAGGTAGGCGAGCTGCTCGACCGCGTGCTGAACCGGGTGACTCATGTCGTCTACCGCTGCCTTCCGTCAAAAACGGTGCGGGATGCTACGCGAAAGTGGATTCAGTGTGTGGCAGGAGAGCTCGGCGAGGCGGGACCGGTGGGGACGCCGTTTGGTGCGCCGTTGCCCCCGGATAGGCGGGTCTGGCGAAACATCTTCAGCATCCGGTCGGTGATCAGGAAGCCGCTGACGATGTTCGTCATCGAGGCAAACAGCGCGATCGCGCCCAGGATGCGGATCGCCGGCGGATAATCTTTGTGCCCCGTCACCATGATGGAGCCGACGATGGCGATCGCCGAGATGGCATTGGTCAGCGACATCAGCGGCGTGTGCAACAAGCGAGACACGCGACCGATCACCCCCATGCCAATGAACGTGGCAAGGACAAACACAAACAACATCGACCAGTAATCGATCGATTCGGGTTTCTCTTCGTCCGGCTCCGCGTCGGAGGCCGCGGCCGACGGCCCGGCGTCAAAGGCGATGACGGGAACGGGCCACGCGCACTGGCTCGGAGGGCCGCCAGGGAACGTTGCGCTGGCCAAGAGGGTCAACAATCCGAACAGCATGGACTGGGTTCTTTCAAATCGGCTTCGAGCGGACGATCAGGCGGCCGCGGCCCGCCGGAGTGAATTGTGTGAACTGCAGCCGTTCGCTTCAATCAAGGAGCAAGACTTCATCGTCCGGCCGTCGCACTTCGCGGAAAGAGCCCGACGGCCTTGCGGAGAGCCTCAATGAGCGCCGAGCCCCCGTTCGTTTATCGCCTGCGCGTGCGGTTCGCCGAGTGCGACCCGCAAAAGGTGGCTTTTAATGGCGTCTACGGCCTGTACATCGACCTGGCCGTCTTCGAGTTTATGCGGGCCATGGGCTTTGGCGAGTCTCTGGTCAAAGGCCCGCTCGACTACCAGGTGGTCAAGCAGTCGGTCGAGTGGACGGGGCCGGCGAGGTTCGACCAGATCGTCGAAATCTCGATCTGGGCCAGTCGCCTGGGCAACACGTCCTTCACGATCGCCACGCAATTCCGCATCGCCGGCGACCACAAGGTCTCGGCAACGGGCGAGACAATCTACGTTCTGGTCGACGCCAAGACGCTCACGAAGACACCGCTGCCAGCCGAATTCCGCGCCGCTTTGGAGCGGGGTGTTCCGGGGCTGTGTGTCGATCACGCCGACTGCAC
>CAWCZR010000013.1:0-118165 GCA_963800135.1 uncultured Planctomycetaceae bacterium
GTTACTACGGAGGGAGCAACCAGCTGCTGCCGTACTACGCGAGGTTTTCGGCTAATAGCCAAAAACATTCATGGCCTGTCGGCACTTTGCAACCAAACGATTTCGGCTTGTTCGACATGCTCGGGAACGCGAACGAGATGTGCTTCGATCTGGACAGCGGCTATCGAAAGAGAGACGGAAAAGTTCTCGAGGACGCTCCAACGGTGGCGCCGGTCGACGAGACCCACCGTGTAATGCGTGGCGGGTCGTTCGACAACCACCCAGACTCGCTACGTTCTGGGAATTCCGGACTCGTATTCCCGGGCGTCACAGCTTCGACGATCGGTTTCCGTCCAGTCAGAACTTACCGCTGAACTCCTCGGTCTGCGTGCGCACAGCGAATCGTCGAGCGAGTCCGGCTTGCTCTTGGCAATCCTCGGTTAGGCGAGCATTTGCTGGCCGCCGACCTTGCGTTTTGAGAAGCTCTTTGCGGCCGCGACGTTGTGCGCTGTATTATCGAGCGGCGTTTCTTCCGAGCCCAAGCCCCTTGTCATTCAAGACTACGGCCACAACAAAGAGGTCCAGCCATGAAATTGCCACTCCAAATGCGTGCCGTTTCCAGAGGAAGTTTCTCGAAGACGCGGACTGGAAGTTCGGTCGGGCGAGTGCTTCCAAGCTGGCAGTTCGTGTGTGACCGCGTTGCCTGCGGCTGCTCGGGGGACGGCAGCGTCGCATGCTGCGACACGGAGAGCGACTGCTCGTGCGATGCGAATAACAAGAATGCCGGATGCACGGGTCGGGGCGGTGGAAGAGTGGCGGGAAAATCACATCTTGGAGGCGCAAGCGGCAAGTGCACCGACCCTCATGGCCACTTACAGTGTGATAAGACGGGCGACATTATCTGCTATGCCAAAGACGACCACACACATGAGGCCTGTTACTAGCCGCAAGCCGTTTTCAAAACCGCTTCAGTCACCCAATGAGGTCCAACCATGAATTTGCCACTCCAAATGCGTGCCGTTTCCCGAGGGCGTTTCCAGCAATCGCGAATTGTAAGTTCGGCCGGGCGCGTGCGTCCGAGCTGGAGGTTCGTGTGTGATCGTATTGCATGCAGCTGCCCAGACGGCAGCGTCGCATGTTGCGACTCAGAGTCGGATTGCTCGTGCGGCAATATCGGCGGGACTGGTAACGGTCCTGCCGGATGTACGGGGGAGCTCTGGGGACTTTTCCAAGCTGGCCATATGCACCAAGGCGGTGCAGTCGGCAAGTGTAACGAACACCACGAACCCATTTCTTGTATTGCCGGCGAGTTCACGTGCTATGACGCCAACGGCAATCAGGGGGCATGTAATTAGTGGCGTGCACCTGGACCAGAATCAGCCAGGGGACGGTGAGCCGCGACCCAGTTCGCGGACTCCGATCCGGCTCGAGGGATTGCTCTGATCAATCGCGAGAACGGGGTGCTACGGTGTCGGGCCGGCTCGGGGGCGCGGCATTGAAGTAGGCCAGTGGGCTGAACACACCCGGGGCCGGGCTGGTGGCGCGCTGAGTTCTGCGTCGCGTTTGGCCGTCTTGGCAAATTAGTCGGGAGAGGAGGGGCCTGCTTAAAGGGCCGATCGCGACCGGTGGCCGAGGATGTTCGCCGCGGCGATCACTTATTTATTGCCGGCGGTGAGTAACAGACGGAATTCTAGGGCGAAAGGTAGCCGGTTACCGGGCGCGCTAGGTCGCCGTGACTTTTTCTTTGGCACTTCCTCAGCCAGCACCCCGCCGCCAGCGTTTTCAGATCGGGCCCGCGAAGATTAAACAGCGTAAATCCATGGGAAATAAGCGTTTTCCCCCTTTGCACTCTTCCATAAACTCGCCAGAATGCTCAGTGTTTGCACCGATCAACGGGCGTTTCTCTAAACTGGACGCTCGAACAGTATGGCATGCGCGTGCCTCCCATCTTTGGGTCTTTCGACTCTTGAGTTTGAGATTGCGCTCTGTTCGCAATCATTCTTCGTTCTTGTTGCGAAGGTTGCCTCCATCTCTTCTTCCGGGCTGTGAAAGGATCAAGACATGCGAAGTCGGCGAGGATTTACGCTGATTGAACTCCTGGTGGTCATCGCCATCATTGCGGTGCTGATCGCCCTCTTACTGCCGGCGGTGCAGGCGGCCCGCGAGGCGGCGCGGCGGACCCAGTGCCGCAACAATCTCAAGCAGATTGGCATCGCGGAGCACAACTATCACGACGTCAACAAGACCTTCACGCCGGCCTTCCTGGTCGTGACGGGCCCGATCCTGGGTCCGATCTTCGGCACGTGTAAGTGTTGCACGGCGGCGGCCGACTGCCCGAACCTGCACGTGTGGGGCGAACGGCTCCTGCCGTTTCTCGAGGCCACCACGGTCTACCATAAGATCTGCATGAACGCCTCGATCGAGTCCCCGGTCTGCTTGACCGCGATCGGGCTACCGGCATACACGGCGCTTAACTCGGGCGCCTGCTGCTGCGGACTCACGCGTCCGGTGGCAGCCGTAATTCCGGGGTATGTTTGCCCGTCCGCGCCACGGCAGCTCAATCCTTTCCAGAACTCCGACCTCGACAATTGCGTGATCAGCCAGGCCGTGGCCCCATGCCTCCTGCACACGGTGTGGGCGGGTGCCAGCGACTACACGGCCGTCAACTCGTACGGCGGCGGTTTGAATTGCGCGTACAGCTACTCGGTTGGAAACAATTCAAAGTGTGAATGCGCCAGCAATCAGGGCGTGATGAACAACAACGCCTTCCAGGACACGGCGATCAGCATCGACCAGGTCACCGACGGCACGTCGACCACGATCCTGTGCGCGGAGCTGGCCGGACACCCGGACCTGTGGCAGCGCGGCCTGAAGAAAATTTCGGCGGCGCCGCCGACCGGACAACTCGCGCAAGGGGCCATCTGTCCGCTCACGACCAAATCCAATTGGGGCGGCTGTTGGGGCTGCCTCGGCAACGGGTATAACAACCTGAACGGGTCGACGTTCGATGGCACGATGTTCAGCGGTGGCCACACCACCGGTGCCTGCTTCATCAACTGCACCAACCAGTCCTTCATGGGGCTCTACAGCTTCCATCCGGGCTCGTGCGGCGTGTTGATGTGCGACGGCTCGGCCCACATGGTCAGCGAGAATCTCAGCCTTGTCGTCTTCTGCCGACTGGTCAGCTACCATGGGAATCGGGCAGTGACCGACTCCAGCTTCTAAGCGGACGCGTTTCGCCGAAATGGATGCTCGCAATCGGGGGCCGTCGCACTGGGACGGCCCCCGTTCTTATTTTCCCAGCGCCTTTGGCCGATCGAGCGGGAGCGCGTCTCGCTCGTCTGCCTTTGGCGAAGTACGCCGGGTTGGACTAGGAAGGGTCTCGATGAAGGCCGTGTTGATGAAGTCCGTTTCGATGAAGGCAGTGTCGATAAGGTCTGCGCAGCTGAAGCACAATCCAAGGAGACGATTGGAAACGCTGGTGTCGCTAGTCGCTCTCGCCGGCATCGCGCTAATCACCGTCGGATGCGGGTCGCGTCCCACTCAGTCCTTGGACGATCAGTTGAAAGAGATGAACATCTCCCACAAACCGACGGGCAAGTTCGCGGGCACCGTGACGATCGACGGGCAGCCGCCCCGCGAGGCGATCAAACAGGGCCTGCGGATCATGCTCTACGATCCGAGCAGTCCGCCCGGCACGAATTCGGCGCCTTTGAATGCGATCGTGAACTACGCGACCGGCGATTTCGAGTTATCGAGCTACGGACAGGGCGACGGCGCTCCCGAGGGCAAATACATCGTCTTGTTCGTCGCGCTCAAGCACTCGTTGCTCGGCAAGGAGACGGGCTACCACCAGCCGGACGCACTGCTCAACCGTTACAACGATCCGGAGAAGAACGAGAAGATTCCCGAATTCAACGTCACAATCACGCCGCCCGGGAAGACGGATTATCACTTCGAGCTGAAACTGATCGACGCGGAAAAAGGCGTCCCAGGCCCCAAAGCTATCACGCATTTCAACGGCGCGTGACGGAGCGATTGATGCTCGCTGCCGGCTCGCTGTCCAAGTCATGTTCGGGAATCGTCGCGTGTGCCGCTCGTCGGACTGGAAGGTTGCGGCCGCCGGCTTGACGCTGTGCGGCATCCTGGCCGGAGTTACTCCGGCGGATCAACGGCGGAGTGCGGTAGCTGAGCGGCGTCCGAATATCGTGATTCTACTCGTCGACGATCTGGGGATCGGCGACCCGGGCTGCTACAACCCGGCCTCGAAGATCCGCACGCCGGCCATTGATCGCCTGGCGGGCGAGGGGATGCGATTCACCGACGTGCACTCGCCCTCGTCCGTGTGCTCGCCGACGCGTTACGCGATCCTCACCGGCCGCTACGCCTGGCGGACCCGGATGAAGTCGGGCGTGTTGCAAGGCTATTCGCGGGCCCTCATCGAAGAAGGCCGCCCAACGCTCCCGTCGCTGTTGAAAGCGCAGGGTTACGCGACGGCCGGCATCGGGAAATGGCATCTCGGCTTTCAGGCATTCGATCCAAAGCGCGGCGAACGCGATCAACCCGTCGATTACTCGCGGCCGTTACGTCCGGGACCGATGACCGTCGGTTTCGACGAGTTCTTTGGCATCCCGGCTTCGCTCGACATGCCTCCCTATGTGTTTGTCGAGAACGACCGCCCGACGGAAATGCCGACGGCCACCGTTGGCGACAGCGGCGACACCCAACACACGCGCGGCCCGTTCTGGCGGAAGGGGGCGATGGCTCCCTCGTTTCGCCACGCCGACGTGCTGCCCCGGCTGACCGAGCGGGCCGTGAGCTTTCTCGATCGGCAGGCGAAATCGTCGGCGACGCGGCCTTTCTTTCTGTATTTGGCGCTCTCCGGTCCGCACACGCCCTTATCTGCCCAGCGATAAATTCCGCGGGAACAGCGGCGCGGGCGACTACGGCGATTTTGTGGAGACGGTCGACGCCTCGGTCGGCGAGGTGCTGAGCGCGCTTGATCGCAACGGCTTGACCGAGAACACGTTCCTGGCGTTCGCCAGCGACAATGGCGCTCGCTGGTCGCCGGAGGAGATCGCGCAGTTCGGGCATCGGTCTAATCTCGAGAACCGCGGTCAGAAGTCGGACGTCTACGATGGGCGGTCATCGGATTCCGTTCATCGTCCGCTGGCCGGGACACGTGCACGCCGGCTCGACGAGCAACGAGCTGGGCTGCCTGGTCGATCTGATGGCCACCTCGGCCGACGTAGCCAACGTCACCCTCCCGCACGACGCGGCCGAAGACAGTTTTGACCTGCGGCCCGCCTTCCTCCAGGAGAACAGCCGGCCAATCCGCGACGCCGTCGTGCATCACTCCGGGTCGGGAATGTTCGCGATCCGCTCGGGAGACTGGAAACTGGTGCTCGGGCTCGGGTCGGGTGGGTTCACCGCGCCTGTGCGAATTCGGCCGCGTCCGGGTGAGGTCGACGCGCAGCTTTACAATTTGCAATCGGATCGGCAGGAACAGACGAACGTCGCCGCCGCGCACCCGGACGTCGTCCGCGCTCTCCGCTCCAAGCTCGAGCAAATCGAGCGGAGCGGCCGTAGCCGTCCGGATTCCACGACCAAATAACTTGCGCCGCGATGACCAACGAAAGTCGGCAACGATGAAGTTCCTCGGCCGAGCTTGGCGCGAGTCGTGCTTGGCTCTCGCCTTTCTCTTCCGCGCGCTGGCTCTGCCGGCCCTCGGCACATTGTTGGTGCTGGCCGCGGTGACCGCCTCACCGGCGGCGGACGTCAAGCACGTGGTGCTGGTCAGCGTCGACGGATTGGCGGCCAGTTACTTGGACGACCCCAAGGCCGACATGCCAACGCTGCGTCGGCTGCGAAAACTGGGCGCGTCGGCCGACGGTATGATCACCTCGTTCCCGAGCGTGACCTGGCCGTCGCACACGTCGCTGATCACGGGCACGCGGCCGCGAACCCACGGCGTGCTGGCCAACACGGTTTTCGACCGCCGCTCGCGACAACCGGTCGTCTACATCGGCGACCCGGTCCTCACGAAACAGCAGACAGTCCATGTTGAGACGCTCTACGATGCGGCCCACGCGTCCGGCTTGAAGACGGCCGCAGTCATCTGGCCGGCGACGAACGGAGCCCGCAGCCTCGACTGGATGATCCCGGACGCCGCGCGAGTCGAACTGCATCGTCGGTACACCACCCCCGGCCTCGTCGCGGAGTTGGGCGCAGCGGGCGTCGATATCTCGCAACTTGGTGCGTGGGGCTGGCAGATGCAATACGCGTTGCGGCGCGATCGGCTTTACGCGCAGGCGGCCGCGTATTTCGTCGGCAAGAAGGAGGTGAACCTGCTGCTCGTGCACCTGGTTTCGGCCGACGGCATTCAGCATGTCTTTGGTCCGCAGACTTTGCCCGCGTATCAGGCGGTGGCGTTCGAGGACCGCTGCGTAAAGGAGATCTGGGACGCGATCCAAAAGTCGCCGCAAG
Organism: uncultured Planctomycetaceae bacterium; assembly: GCA_963800135.1. Lineage (GTDB taxonomy): Bacteria > Planctomycetota > Planctomycetia > Planctomycetales > Planctomycetaceae > DASPSM01. The sequence goes on from CAWCZR010000013.1 coordinate 6,466, forward strand.
CGGCCGAGTCGACGTTGGTCGTCGTCTCGGATCACGGCTTTGCCCCCTACGACAAGCTCATTCGACCCAACGTGATTCTGGCGCGGCTCGGGCTGATCGCGACCGACAAGTCGGGCCACGTCGCTCGGCGGAGCGCCTGGAGCGTCGCCACGGGTGGTTCGGCGTTCGTTTATCTGTTCGACAAAGAGTCGCAGTCGCGGACCGCGGAAATCCGCGCGGCGCTAAAACAGTTGGAGGCGGTCGACAGCGTGCTCGAGCCGGCCGAGTTTGAGAAGCTGGGCCTGCCGCGACCCGCGGATAATCCGGAAATGGCCCAACTGATCCTGACGACGCATCCCGGCTTCGAGTTCGACGACGCGGCCGTTGGCGAGCCGATCGCCGCCGCGGGCGGGCACAAGGGATGTCACGGTCACCTGCCGGGGCCGGCCTTCATGCACGCGACGTTTGTCGCCTGGGGAGCCGGAATCCGAGCGGGCACGCGGGTGAAACAGATCGAAAACATCGACGTTGCTCCCACGATTGCCCATCTGCTGCACGTGCCGCTGCCGGCGGCCGAGGGTCGCGTCGTCCGCGAGATTCTGGACCGGTAACCGCCTTCCTCCGCGCCGGTGCGCTAGCCGCCGCCCGCCAGACGTTTTGGCATCTCTGGTGGTTCCCCGGCCAAAGCCCAGTTTGGCTGCCGGACCCCCGCGGCACGCTTGTTGCGAAATAGTCATTTCCGCAGGGGCAATCGCCCGCGCCGAAGGACATTGACCCGTTCAGCGTCCGGTAATAAACTTTGGCGCAGACGGCGGTTACGTTTTTCCGGCTGCGTCCGATCCGCGGATCGCCCGGGGCTCTCTTGCGTTCCGCGATCCTCCTTTTGACGTAGCGGACAAACGCCGCTGCCATTTCGACAGTTGAGGTGTCTCGGTCATGGACTTTCTTGATCGCATCGGCGACTGGTTCACGGTATTCACCGGGTGGATCGAACGATTCATTACGGCCGTTTTTGGCTCGTCCAACCGCCGCCGTATCCGCAAATTCGGCTTCGACCGGGACGAAAGACGGGGGACCTCGAAGGTCATCCCCGGCTCGATCCTCGACCGCATCAATTCGCAAGAAGCCGACTGGCAAAAACTGTCGGACGAGGAGCTGAAGCAAACGGCGACGAAGCTCCGCGCCCGGCTGGCCGCCGGCGAAACACTTGACGACATTCTGCCCGACGCCTTTGCGGCCGCCCGCGAGGCGGGCCGCCGCTTCCTGAAGATGCGGCACTACGACGTGCAGATGATCGGCGCGTACTTCCTCCACAAGGGGATGATCGCCGAAATGGTCACCGGCGAAGGCAAAACGCTGGTCGCCACGCTGCCCGCGTTCCTGAACGGCCTGGCCGGCTCGGTGCACGTGGTCACGGTCAACGATTACCTGGCTCGCCGCGACATGGAATGGATGGGGCCGCTCTACCTTGGCCTGGGGCTCACCGTCGGGGCCATTCAGGCGAACATGGATTCCGAGGAGCGGAAGGTCGCCTACGCCAGCGACATCACCTACGGCACCAACAACGAGTTCGGCTTCGACTACCTCCGCGACAACATGAAGCCGTCGAAGGACATTCAGGTCCAGCGCCCGCTGCAATATGCAATCGTCGACGAAATCGACAACATTCTGATCGACAAGGCGCGAACGCCGCTCATCATCTCGGGCTTCGCCCACGACGACACGTCGAAGTATCCCAAGGCCGACCGCATCGCCCGGCAGTTGCAGAAGGGCGTGCACTTCGAGGTGAAAGAGAAAGAGCACACCTGCAATCTGACCGATGCGGGCGTGCGCGAGGCCGAAAAGCTGGCCGGCGTGGAGAGCTTTTACACCGCCGGCAACATGGAATGGCCCCACCTGATCGATAACGCGCTCAAGGGCCATCACCTGTATAAGCGCGATGTGAACTACGTCGTCGAGCAGGGGACGGTGATCATCGTCGACGAGTTCACCGGGCGCAAGATGGAAGGCCGCCAATGGAGCGACGGCCTGCACCAAGCGGTCGAAGCCAAAGAAGGCGTGACGATCAAGGCCGAGACGCAAACCCTGGCCACGATCACGCTGCAGAACTACTTCAAGCTTTACAAGAAGCTGGGCGGCATGACCGGCACGGCCATGACCGAGGCCGGCGAGTTCTGGAAGACTTATAAGCTCGACGTCGTGACCATTCCCACGAACAAGCCGCTCCGTCGCATCAACACCATGGATGTGATTTACAAGAGCGAGCGCGAGAAGTGGGACGCGGTCGTCAACGAGATTCGCGAAGTCCACCAGACGGGCCGCCCGATCCTGGTCGGCACCGTGTCGATCGAGAAGTCCGAATTGCTCAGCGACAAGATCGGCCGCTTCGGCATCAAGCACGCGGTCTTGAACGCCAAGTATCACGAGCGCGAGGCCGAAATCATCGCCCAGGCCGGCCGCGAATCGGCCGTCACCATCGCCACCAACATGGCGGGCCGCGGCACCGACATCATCCTGGGAGGCAATCCCGAGTACATGGCGTGGGACCAGCTCCGCCATCAATACGCGTCCCGCCTCGACGTTCCCAAAGTCGTTTGGGACGATCTGACGGCGAAAATCGGCAAAGAAGAGGGCATGGTCGAGGAGGGTCGCAAGGTCGCGGAAGCGGGCGGCCTGCACGTGATCGGCACCGAACGCCACGAGGCACGGCGGATCGACCTGCAGTTGCGCGGACGCAGCGGTCGGCAAGGCGACCCCGGCTCAAGCCGCTTTTTTCTGTCGCTCGAAGACGACCTGATGCGGATCTTCGCCGGCGACTTTGTGAAAAACATTCTCACCCGGCTCGGCATGCAGGAAGGCGAGGCCATCGAAAGCCGGATGGTCAACCGGCAGATCCAAGGCGCTCAAAAGAAAGTGGAAGAGCGCCACGCCGACATGCGTAAGCACCTGCTCGAATATGACGAAGTCATGGACGAGCAGAGAAAGCAGGTCTACAGGTATCGGCAGCGGATTCTAGAAGGCGGAAATTGCCGGCAACTGATTCTCGACATGATCGACAAGCAGATCCGGCTGATGGTGCCCAAGCTGCTCGATCCGGCCTACCGCTGGGAGACGATCGCCGGCTGGGCCTCGCACTCGATGGGCATCGAGGTCGACGCCCGCTCCGTCGACGGCATGGACCGGCAGCGGCTGGAGGAATTCCTGCTCGACGAAGCCGGCCGACAGGCCGAGGCCGACATCGCCGAGAAGATCGAGGAAGATCTGCCGAGCGAGGCCGAGGACACCGACGACTGGAACTGGCTCGCGCTGTCGCGGTTCGTCAACGTCCGCTACGGTCTCAACACGAACGATCGTGAATTGAAGAAGATCGGCCGCGACGCGCTCTTGGCCGACCTGCTGCCGCGGTCCAAGGAGGCGATCGCCCGCTTCGACTTCACGCCGGTCGACGTGTTGCTCGATCCTCAGTTCGGCCCGAAATCGGTGTGCGGCTGGCTGCATCAGCAGCTCACGCTCGAGATGCGGCCCGAAGACTTCACCGATCTGGGCGGTCCCGAGGAGGCAGTCGAGCTGGTCCGCCGCAAGATCGACGACCTCTATCGCCAGAAGGAGATCGAGTTCCCAGTCTCCGTCGGCATGACAAACTTCATGGCCGAAGGGCCGGGCGGGGGCGGCGAACGGTACAACCGTGAGGGGCTCGTCCGCTGGGCCAACGAGCGGTTCCAGGCCACTCTGCCGGTCGACGACGTCAAGAATCGTCCTCGCAACGAGATCGAGGGCCTGCTCCGCGAGACGAGCCAGAAGTTCTTCGTCAACGGCGAAGTGCTGGACAAAGCCGACGAGTACCTGCACCGGGCGGAGACGCAGCGCAACGGTCACGTCCCCCCGCAGAGTTCGGCCGACCGTTCCCAGACGCTCGACGAACTGGCCCGCTGGGCCAGCGACGACTATCACCTCAATCTCGATGCGAAGGAGCTCGAGCCGCTCGACGAAGAAGCGGCCAAGAACCGCGTGCTGCAGGCCTACGACGCGCGATATCGCCCGGAGCTGGCCCAGACAGAGCGGGCGCTGATCCTCGAAATTCTCGACACCGCGTGGAAAGACCATCTCTATTTCATGGACCATCTCCGCGCGGGGATCGGCCTGGTCGGGTACGCTCAGCTCGACCCCAAGGTCGAGTACAAGCGAGAGGGCCGCAAGACCTTCCTGGCGATGTGGGACCGCGTCGATCAGCAGGTGACGTCGGCCATTTTCCGCATCGAAAAGGAAAGCCCGGCCTTCGTCGGCTCGCTCTGGGAGATCACCGCCGTCGATCACGCGGAAGCGGCTCCAATGACCAGCAGCGACGGCGAGATGACGGAAACTCAGGGAGGAGGGCACAGCCCCGAGGCGACCGCCGTCGAACCAATTCAGAATCGTCAGCCGAAAGTCGGCCGCAACGATCCGTGTCCCTGCGGCAGCGGCAAGAAGTACAAGAAGTGCCACGGAGCGGGCGTCTGACGGGCGGGCGTCTGAACTGTCACGAATAAACTGAATTCGCGCGGATCAAGTCGAACGAGCTGGGAAAGGATGCCCGCTCTAATGCCCTGGTTGCTCAACGTCGCTTATTTCGCGCTCTTGGCGGCCCTCTCGCCGATGCTCTTGTGGCGGATCGTCGTCCGCGGCAAGTACCGCACGGGCTGGCGGGAAAAACTGCTCGGGCAGGTGCAGCGACGCGCGGGCGATCGGCCCTGTCTGTGGTTCCACGCGGTCAGCGTCGGCGAGGTGTTGCAGCTCGAACCGGTGTTGAAGGAGCTCCGCGACCGTCGGCCGGCAGTCGAATTCGTGATCTCGACGACGACGCCCACCGGCCGCTCCGTGGCGGAGGCGAAATTTCCGCGGGAGAGGGTCTGCTATTTCCCGCTCGACTTCTCGTGGGCCGTGCGCGAAGCCGTCGCCCGCCTACGCCCGACCGCCATCGTGCTGGTTGAGCTTGAGCTTTGGCCCAACTTCATCCTGCACGCGCGTCGCTCGGGCATCCCCGTCGCTCTGATCAACGGCCGACTCAGCGAGCGCAGCTTTCGCGGCTACCGCCGGCTGCGGCCCCTGGTGTCGCGGCTCTTGGGCGGCCTGCAGGCGATCGCCGTTCAGAATTCGACCTACGCAGAGCGGTTTCTGGAACTGGGCGCTGCGCGGCAGCAGCTCTCGATCACCGGCTCGATCAAGTTCGACCGCGTCGTGAGCAACCGCCGCAACCCGAAGACGCTCGAGCTGCGGGCCGCCTTCGCGATCGGCGAATCCGAGCCGGTTTTCGTCGCCGGCAGCACGCAGGAAAGCGAGGAGGAGGCGGCGATCGACGCGTACCTCGCCGTGCGCGCGAGTTTTCCGGCCCTCCGACTGATCCTCGTTCCTCGACACAAGGAGCGATTCGAGGATGTGGCCCGGCTGGTCGAGTCCCGCGGCCTGCCGCTCTGTCGTCGCAGCTCCGCATCGAATGCGGCTCTTCGCCACGACTCGCGGGCCGTGTTGCTGCTGGACACGTTGGGCGAGCTGAGCGCCTGTTGGGGCCTGGCCGACGTGGCTTTTGTCGGCGGCAGCCTCACCAATCGCGGCGGGCAGAACATGATCGAGCCGGCGGGGTACGCGGCAGCGGTGCTCTTCGGCCCCAATACTCGCAACTTTCGCGACGTGGTCGAGCGGCTGCTCTCAGTTGACGCCGCTCGCGTCGTGCACAACGGCGCCGAGTTAACGGCCGCCGTCGCCGACTGCCTGGCCCATCCGGAGCGGGCCCGCGCAAGGGGCCCGCGCCCAAGAACTTGTCCTCTCCCAGCAGGGAGCCACGCAGCGGACGATCGAAATCCTGGCGAGCTTGCCTGGCGTGACCGCTTCTTCGCCGGGCACCATGCGCACTTCGACCGTAGCCGCCTAAATAAAACCTCCACCGAAGCGGAGCGCTAAGCGGCTAAGGAGTACAGGTCTGTGAAGCTGGCCGTTTGCAGGAAAAATGTTTTTTGAGCCGCGGCCCAATCGGTGACTTCTCGCAGGAGTTCGTCGATCGACTGACAGCGGTGATTGCGGGTGATCGTCTCGTGGAGGTGCCACCAGACGCGCTCGATGGGATTCGTCTCGGGCGCGTACTTCGGAAGAAAGTGGAGGACAATTCGACCGGGGTGTTGAAGCAGGTAATCGCGGATGGCGCGGCAATCGTGGAACTTGGCGTTGTCGCAGACCACATGGATCACCCGATAGGACCGCAGTTGCCGACGCAGGTCGTCGAGGTGGGCCACGAAGAGCGCCGCGTTGCGTTGCTTTCCTGGAGCCGACAACAACAGCCGTCCTGTCCGCCAGTGAAGCGATCCAGCCAAATGCCGTTTTTCGTTGTTGCCTGGCGTGACGACCTCGGCTTGCTGGCCGCGACGCATCCACATCGACCCGATCTTGGGGTTCAAATGGACATCCACTTCGTCTTGGAACACAACGGTCTCGTTGGCCGGCAGTTGTCCGATGAATCGCTGGATTTGCTGCAGCTTCCGGGCATGCTCCGGATCGCGCGGCCCGACGACCGGCCGGGGACGACGCCAGACAAACTCCCGCCGGTGCATCCCCCGGCGGACCGTTTCGGGGCTCACGCGGATGCGTTCCTGTTCCCACAACAGCAAGGCCAACAGACCGCACGACCAGCGGCTCCGGAAGAAGCCGAAGTCCTGCGGCGTCGACTTCAACAGCCACCGCACGACGAAAATCAGCCACGAAGGAACTGTGTCTGGTTGTTCTTCGGTTCGCAAAGCCATTCCCAGCCGACCTGTCGCAAACTCCCGTTTCACCGAGCGGATCAAAGTCGGGCTGGCAAAGGTGGCCGCGCGGATCTCGCGGTAGGAACGTCCTTCGGCCAGCAACAACAGGACCAGTGCTCGCCGAGCCGTCCGCGCTGTCCGCAAGGTCTTCAAACACGTCTTGCGTTCCCGCGTCGAAAGACGAAGATGGCCATCCATGGCTTGGTCTCCGGGGATTGTGGTCGTCTATCACCCACAACCTTAGAGCCAAGCCTGTTTTCTACTCCAGATCATTCTCCCTCCGCGCTACGCACGGTGCGAGGTCTTATTTAGTCGACTCTGTGTAGTCGAGTCCATGCTTGGCGAGTTCGCGCACGGCTCTCGAGACTCCGCCGGTCGCTTAGAGAGCGCCGGGGTCTATAATCCGGGTGCCTCGTCGACCGCCGCGTCACCGCGGACCGATCTCTTCCCATCCGAAGGGGCTTAGGGAATGACCTCGTGGCAGATGTTCGCAATCGCGTCGGCGTTCTTCGCCGGTCTGACGGCCATTTTTGGGAAGGTCGGCGTCGCCGACATCAACTCCAATCTCGCCACCCTGATCCGCACCTTGGTCATTTTTGCGATGACCTCGTTGATCATCTCCTGGCGCAGCGAGTGGGAGCCGCTCAACAAGCTCTCCGGGCGCTCCGTGCTCTTCCTGTGCCTGTCGGGCGTAGCCACGGGGCTGTCCTGGCTCTGCTATTACCGGGCCTTGCAGTTGGGGCCCGCCTCCCGCGTGGCGCCGGTCGACAAGCTCAGCGTCGTCTTCGTGATCGTGCTGGCGTTTCTGTTTCTGCACGAGCCGCTCGGTTGGCGAGTGCTCTCCGGCGGCGCGCTGATCGTGGCAGGAGCCGTCATTCTGGCGAGCAATTAGCGCGGTCGCGGAATCCTGAGCGGTCAGCGTGAGCTGGCCGAGAATCCTCTGGCGGCTGACGCCCCCGGCTCGGTGTCGTCGACCTTACGGCGCGCGACTCAGGCAGCGTTCATCGTCAACAGGTCGTAGATCGCGACGGTTTCGCCCGCGCCGTTGCTGACGACGACGTCCCAGCGGACTTCGCCCTGGTCGGGCTTGCGGAGCGTTTTCTCTTTCACCGTCAGGGCGACCTGGATTGCTTCGCCCGGCTTGACCGGTTTGACGAACCGCAAGTTGTCGAGCCCGTAGTTGGCGAGCACCGGGCCGGGGGCCGGGTCGACGAACAGGCCGGCCGCGAACGAGAGAATCAGATAGCCGTGTGCCACGCGGCCGCCGAAGAGAGGATTCTTGCGGGCCGCTTCTTCGTCGAGGTGGGCGTAGAACGTGTCGCCGGTGAAGCGGGCGAAATGCTCGATGTCGTCCATCGTGATTTCGCGGGGCTGCGTTTTGAGCTGGTAGCCGATGGGCAGCTCGTGGAATTTGAGGCGGAACGGGTGCGGATCGGCCGGCTGCGTGGGAGCGCCCGAAATGTAGCGATGCGTGATCGCGGTCAGGACGCGCGGGTGTCCCTGCAGGGCGGTTCGCTGCAGATAGTGCGTCACGCCGCGGATGCCCCCCAGCTCTTCGCCGCCGCCGGCGCGGCCGGGCCCGCCGTGGACCATGTGAGGCATGGGCGAGCCGTGGCCCGTCGATTCCTTGCCGCTGTCGCGGTCGATGAAAGCAATCCGCCCATGGTACGCGCCGCAGCCCAGCACGACGTCGCGGGCGAAATCGGTGTCGTAGCTGAAAACGCTCATCACCAGCGACCCCTTGCCGCGATTTGCCAGCGCAATGGCGTCGGCCTCGTCGTGGTAGGGCATCAGTGTCGTGACCGGTCCGAACGCCTCGACGTCGTGCACGGCCCGCGCTTGCCACGGCCGATCGCACCGCAACAACACGGGGGAAAGAAAGGCCCCCTTCTGATCGTCGGCCCCGCTGACGTTCACATGCGCCGGATCGCCGTAGACGATCGACGCTTCGCCGGCCAGCTCTTTGATTTTGGCGCGGACGACGTCCCGCTGCGCCAGGCTGACGAGCGCGCCCATCCGGGTGGCCTCGTCGCGGGGGTTGCCGACGATGATTTTTTCCAGCCGCGATTTGAGCGCGGCCTGCACCGCGTCGACGAGTGAGGCGGGAACGAGCGCGCGGCGGATGGCCGTACACTTTTGGCCCGCCTTCACGCTCATCTCTTTGACGACCTCTTTGACGAACAGCTCGAACTCGGGCGACTCGGGGCGGACGTCGGGGCCGAGCACCGAGGCATTGAGCGAGTCACGCTCGGCGACGAACCGCACGCTTTCGCGGGCGATCACCGGATGGCTTTGCAGCTTCTGGGCCGTCTCGGCCGAGCCGGTGAACGAGACGACGTCCTGACAGGTGAGATGCTCGAACAGGTCGCCGAGCGAGCCGGTGACGAGCTGGAGCGCGCCCTTGGGGAGCACGTTCGCTTCGATCAGGATGCGGACGGCCGCTTCGGCCAGGTAGGCGGTGGCGCTGGCCGGTTTGACGATGGCTGGCAGACCGGCCAGGAACGTCGGCGCGAGTTTCTCGAGCATCCCCCAGACGGGGAAGTTGAATGCGTTGATGTGGACCGCCACGCCCTGCAGCGACGTGAAGACGTGCAGACCCTGAAAGGTCCCCCCTTTCGAGAGGCCCTCGACGTTGCCGTCGATCAGGATGCGGTCGTTGGGCAGCTCGCGGCGGCCCTTCGATTGATAGACGGCGAACGTGCCGATGCCGCCGTCAACGTCGATCCAGGTGTCGCCCTTAGTCGCCCCGGTTTCATAGCTGAGTTCGTAGAGTTCCTGCTTACGGGCGGTGAGCGCCTCGGCGAGCGCTTTGAGCATGGCGGCCCGCTGGTGAAAAGTAAGGGCCCTGAGCGCCGGCCCGCCCTGCTCGCGAGCGAAGCGGGCCATTGCGGCGAAATCGAGTCCTCGCGACGAGGCCAGCGCGACCACGTCACCCGTGACCGCCGAGCGCAGCTCCGCTGGCTCCCCCGACCCAGCCACCCACCGGTCTTCCGCGTAGTTCTTCAGAGTGATCGTCGTCATGTTGTGGCCTCCTCATTCGCCGATCGATTTCGGGGCGGTTTGTTTTCGGTTCGTCGGGCTGAGTGAAAAGGTGAACTGCACCAGTCGATGCTGGGATCAGTTGCGGCCTTCACTGCGTCACTCGATCCTCCGCAGCTCCATGTTCAACCAGCGTCGAACGCCCGCTAAACGCGGCACCCGTCACCAAACGCCGCCGGGCGCGATCCTCGAGACTTCTTGTAGTTCGCCGATGAGCGCGGTCATTCGCTCGAGATTCTGCGAGCTCGCGGACCTTGGGGACAATGCCAGCGGTCGGCACGACGAGCGCGCACGATTCGAGAAACGGCACCACCATCTTGCTCCATTTGCCGTGAACCGGCCGCAGGTCGGGCGTGATGCCCGCGTCGATGAGTTGCGATTCGTCCGGTCCGGGGGCAAAAAGCTGCTGGAAAGGGGGCCAGAGCTGGTCGAGGGCAGTTTGCATCCGTCGTCGGCTCTCGTCCGTGCCCAGGCCCAACCGCTGCACCCAGGCCCGCGTGTGATAGAGGTGATAGACCTCTTCCTGCTTGATCTTGGTCGCGGCCTCGGCGATCGGACGGTAGTTGCTGGTCAGGAGCGCGGGGACGTGGACCGACTCGTAGGCGTCGAACAAAAACTGTCGTAGCATGCTGAACGCCCAGTCGGTGTGCGGCAGCGCGACGACGTCGACGTTCTGGAACTCCCCGGCCGCTCGCTCGTACACGAGCTTGTCGGGATAGGTCTCGGGATCCTCGCCGCGGAGGCCGGCCACGATGCGATACCAAAGGATGCCGTGGCCGAGCTCGTCGAGGGCCAGGTTGGCGAAGGCGATGTCTTCTTCGAGGACCGGGCCGTGGCCCGTCCACTCCGAATTGCGGTGGCCGAGAATGAACTCGTCATCCGCCAGGCGGAGCAGCTTGGAGTCGAGGGTCGCGCGTTGCCCCGGATCGAGCTGGGAAAGATCAAGCATGTTTGGATTTGCTCGCTTCTTTCTCGATTTCCCGCATCAGCGCAGCCCGTGGGAAACGATTTGTGATCGCGAAACCACTTGTACGGCTGGGGCGTGAACGAGCACTCGGCTGTGGGCGACTCGCTCGAGATGATGGCGGCGGCCGGAAAGATCCAGATCGCGTGGCAGATGTCGTCAGCCTCCTCGGCGCCGGCGTGATGCTCGATCGCCCGCGCCAGCGCCTGCTCGGGGCTGGCGGCGAGGACCGAGGGAGATTCTTCGTAAGCGATCTTCGTGCCGCACCGGCAAAAGACGCAGTACGTCTGCTCGCTGCCGCCGCCGTTACCGTGGGCCGGCGCGAGACTCGCGAACTCGTCCCGGCTCTTCGTCAACACGAGGGAGCGGGGAACGACCCACAGTGCGACGGCAGTCGGGCGGCGGCCGTACACGGCCCAGGCGTTTTGCAGGGCGGTCTCGGCATCGACGGCGTGGACCGAGCCGGCGGCCCGCACGGGATGTCCGTGAGCCGGCCGCTCGAAGACCTGCCAGACGGGTCCCTGCGAATCGCTCATGCGGGCGCTCCGCTCAGCTCTCGCTGAGGCTGTTCGTGCTTCGCGTTGTAGGCCAAGAGCGCCTCGCGGACCCAGGCTCCGTCTTCGTGCGCCTTGATCCGTTCGCCGAGGCGGCGCTTGTTGCACGGCCCGTCGCCGTTGACAACTCGCTTGAGCTCGTCGAAATCGATCGGGCCGTGATGCCAGCAGCCGGTCGCCTGGTCGCAGTGCAGCTCAGGATCGGGAGGCTCGAGTCCCAGGAGCCGCAGCTCGGGGACGATGCCGGCAATGAACGTCTCACGCAGCTCGTCGTTGGTCTTGGTTTTGACGCCCCAGCGGCGGAGCGTCTCGGTGTGGGGCGATTCGGCGTCGGGATAGCCGAACTGCATCAACGTGGGCCACCACCAGCGATTGAGGGCCTCTTGCGCCATGGCCCGCTGTGCGGGAGTGCCGCGGGCCAGCCGAATCACCAGTTCCTGTCCCTGCTTCTTGTGAAACGTTTCTTCGCTGCAGATGCGGAGCATCGCGCGGGCGTAGGGTCCGTAGGAGCACTTGGCGAGCATCGACTGGTTGAGGATGGCCGCTTCGTCGACGAGCCAGCCAATCATGCCGACGTCGGCCCACGAGGGAGCGGGGTAATTGAAGACGTTGGCGTACTTGGCCCGGCCGGTGTGCAGGGCCTCGATCATTTCGTCGCGGGTGGTGCCGAGCGATTCGGCCGCATCGTAGAGATATTGCCCGTGCCCGCCTTCGTCCTGCACCTTGGCCAACAGGACGAGCTTGCGCTTGAGCGAGGGCGCCCGCGTGATCCATTCGCCTTCGGGCAGCATGCCGACGATCTCGCTGTGCGCGTGCTGCGACATCATCCGCAACAGTTGCCGGCGGTATTCGGCAGGCATCCAGTCCCCTGGCTCGATCTTCTCGCCCCGGGCGATTCTTTCCTCGAACGCGGCGGCCCGCGTTTGTTCGTCCACGGCTATTCTCCCTGGTAGGCCGGTGTGCGCTTCTCGAGGAAGGCCCGGATCCCTTCCTGATGATCGGCCGTCAAGCCGCACTTCGCTTGCGACTTCGCCTCCAATGCGAGCAAGTCCTCGAGCGAGTGCGTCTCCGCGAAGTCGAGATTGCGCTTGAGCTGCCCGATCGCGAACGTCGGGGCGGCGGCGTAACGAGCGGCGGTCTTCGTCGCCTCGTCCAGCAGCTGTTCCGGCGCGACGACCTGGTTCACGAGTCCCCAATCGAGCGCTTCGGCTGCCGACAGCTTGCGACCCGAGAGCATCAGGTCGAGGGCCCGCTGCCGGCCGACGAGCCGCGGCAGAAACCACGTCGAGCCGCTGTCCGGCACCAACCCGATATTAATGAATGCTTGCAAAAACGAGGCCTTTTCCGAGGCGATCCGCACGTCGCAGGCCATCGCCAGGCTCATCCCCGCGCCGGCCGCCACGCCGTTGACCGCGCACACGATCGGCTTGGGGAGCTGGACCATCGCGAGGATCAGCGGATTGTAGTTGTTGCGGACGTGGTCGCCGTAGTCGGGCTGGGCGCCGCGGCTCAGCTCCTGCACATTGGCGAGATCCTGCCCGGGGCAAAAACCTTTGCCGGCACCGGTCAAAAGGACGGCCCGCGTCGCCCGATCGCCGGCCGCCTTGGCGAACGCGTCCCGCAGCTCTTGCAGCATCACGTCGGTGAGCGCGTTGAGCTTCTCGGGACGGTTCAGCGTGATTTTCAGAACGGAGTCGTTCTGTTCGCAGAGGATGTTTTGATAGCTCATTGTTCGAGACTTCGTAAGCGCTTTGAGTGGTCGATCAACGAGAGGCTACTGCCAACGGTTTCTCAGAGTGGCTTCATCCTTTCAAAGGGCTGAACGCACTGGTTGCAGAAATAAATCGCGCGGCAGGCGGTCGGGCCGAAGTTGTTTCGCCGCGTCGTATTGCGGGAGCCGCAGTACGGACAGGGGACGGGCAGCTCCAAGGCGGTGAGCACGTCGCCGCCGTGCTTTTCGGGCGGGGCGATGCCCAGTCGTTTTAGTTTGTCGCGTCCGGCGGCCGAGATGCAATCGGTCGTCCAGGGAGGATCGAGCGCGAGCTTGATGTTGACCTCGACGAAGCCGATGCCGAGCACCTTGTTGCGGACGCTCTCGGTAATCGCCGACAGGGCCGGGCAACCGGAGAAGGTGGGGGCCAGCGTGACTTCCGCGCGGGGGCCGTCGATTGTGACGTCCCGCACGATCCCCAGCTCGACGATCGAAATGACCGGCATCTCCGGATCTTCAATCTCGTTGAGTGCGTCGAGCACCTCGGATTGTGAGATCGTTGCCATCTTCGACAGCCTTGTTTCGGCGCTTGCCTCGCGCCGGCGCGGCGCAATTCATCCTGGCAGCGGAATTGATCCTGACAGCGCAATTCATCCTGCTCGATTCGGAGCGCCGACGCGGAACCGCGATTGCCGTTGCCCAGTCGTGCGACGCGCTTCGCCCTAGGCGACGGGTCGCGACTCCCCGCTCAGATGTGAGAGAGCCCGCGAGATGCCGTCCACCAGTTGTGTGATATCAACGCCCATTTGCAGCATGTCCGACGTTTCCAGCATGACGGCCCCATGGATCGCCGCCCATGCCACGTGTGCCAGCACACGTCCCTCTTCGACCGATTCTTCACTGTGAGCCGCGGCCTGGGCGGCCCGAAACAGGATGTCGCGAGCCCGCCTGGCCTCTTTTCGCAGCTCTGGAAAATCTCCCGTTTGCATCAAGCTGAACAACATCCGGTACGACGCCGTGTCGCCTGCCGCGAACGCCACGTAGGCCTTGGCCACGGCCTGGAACCGATCCAGCGGAGTTCCCGGTGAACGGACGGCTTGCTCCGACAGGTCGCCCAACTCGCGGAAGGCCCGCGTGCGGACGGCCGCAACAATCTCGTCTCGTCCCTCCGGGAAGTACCGATAGAGGGCGGCCCCGGTCAGACCGACCTCCGAGCCGATCATCCGCAAGCCGACATGGTCGATGCCGTGCTTGGAGAACAAGCCGCGGGCGGCGTCGCAGACGCGCTCGCGACAGTTCTCAACTTCCGTTTCGGTCAGCGTGGGTCTGGCCATACTTAAACTTAACAGTGTTTAGTTAACGGGACAAGTCAAGCTACTGGGCTTTCCCGGGTGAAACTGCGGGGAACGGCTTGGGGAGCAGCTACTTCGTCTTCTGCCGGTCTCCCTGGTGGCGAGTTGGCCGTCGATTTCCCCCTCCATCATTACGCGTCGCCACCGTTTCAACAACAGAACGGACGTGCGGAACATATGCTGAAAATTTAGCATAATCCCACCCGGCCAAACAAGACCTTGCCCGGCGACCGGACGAGATCTGTTCGCCCAGAGCCCGCCGCGACCAGACCCAGGCACGATTCCGCGCCCCTTCCCGGTCGCCGGCTGCTACTGAACCCGCGGCCCGTGCGTTATCTTCAATTGCCCAAAATGGTTCCCGAGACAAAAAATGTCCGGTCAACATTGGAGTCTGCTGATGCGGCGAATTGGCTTTGCGCTCTTGGTTCTGGCGTCCGCATTTCCGCTTCAGGCGTCATCGGCTGCCCCGACTCCGTCGGCCCAGAGCCCGCCGCCGCTGGCGGGACAGGTGACCATTCATCGCGACGAATGGGGCGTCCCCCACATCGACGGCCCGACCGACGAAAGCGTGGTCTTCGGCTTCGGCTATGCGCAGGCGGAGGACTTTCTCTGGCAGGTCGAGGATTCGTTCGTGCTTGCGACTCGGCCGGTATGCCGAACTGTACGGCCCCTCGGTCTTCTTCACTGGACGAGACGACGCACCGCTTCGAGATTCCCCAGCGGGCCCGGGAAGACTTCTCCAAGCTCGATCCGAAGCTGCAGGCGCTGAACCGCGCGTTCGCCGGGGGACTCAACTATTACGTCGAACGCCACCCGCGGCAGAAGCTG
This sequence comes from uncultured Planctomycetaceae bacterium, assembly GCA_963800135.1. Lineage (GTDB taxonomy): Bacteria > Planctomycetota > Planctomycetia > Planctomycetales > Planctomycetaceae > DASPSM01. The sequence goes on from CAWCZR010000013.1 coordinate 21,663, forward strand.
CGGCTGCTCGAACGCTTCGAGCCGTGGTACCCGATCGCCCTCGATCGCTACGTCCTCTATCGAATGGCCGCGCACTCGAAGAGCGTGCCGGACGAGATGCTGCACGCCCAGTCCTTCGTGCCTCCCGGTGCCGTGGGGAGCAACGCCTGGGCCATCGGGCCGTCGAAAACCCGCTCGCACAAGACGATGCTCTTTTGCAACTCGCACCAGCCGTACTACGGCTTCGGCCAGTATTACGAAGCTCATTTGCACAGCGGCGAAGGCTGGAGCTTTACCGGTTCGACGTTCTTCGGCAGCCCCATGCTGGCCATCGGGCACAACGAGCACCTGGGCTGGACCTACACCGTCAACGACATCAATTGCGGCGACGAATGGGTGGAGACCTTCGACGATCCGCAACATCCGCTCAATTACCGTTACGGTGACGGCTACCGCACGGCCGTCGAATGGACCGACACCGTCCGCGTCAAGAACGCGCAGGGCGTCGAAACGCGCACGCTCACCTTTCGCAAGACGCATCACGGCCCCGTCGTCCGCCGGCTCAACGGGAAGCAGCAGCTGGCGAGCAACGTCGGCCGGATGAACGACGCGCTCTTTGGCCGACAGATCTATCGCATGGTCCGCTCGCGGAACTTTGCGGAGTTTCGCGAGGCCATCGCCACGCTCGACCAGCGGATGTTCAACCTCGTGTATGCCGACTGCGAAGGGAACATCCTCTATCTCTATAACGGCATCGTCCCGCGGCGCGACCCGAGCCTCGACTGGTCGAAGGCGGTCGACGGCCGCCGGCCCGAATCGGACTGGAAGGGCATCCTGACGCTCGACGAGTTGCCGCAGGTCCTCAATCCGATCTCGGGCTACGTGCAGAACTGCAACCAGTCTCCCTACACGACGACCGACGATCAAAACCCGGAACCGGGCGATTTGCAGCGCTACATCGTTGGCGAAACGACCTGGGACAATCGGCGGGCCAAGGTCTCGCGCCATTTGCTGCGCCAGGCGCACGACGTCACCTTCGCCGATTGGCAGGCCCTGGCCTTCGACACCACCATGTACTGGCCGCTGGAGGAGCTGCCGCAGTTACGAGCGAAAGTTCCGCAAGCTGAAGGAGACGGACCCGGCGCTGGCGAAGGAAGTCGAGCCGTACATCAAGCATCTGCTCGACTGGGATTGCCGCTCGAGCATTCATTCGACGCAGGCCACGTTATGCGTCTTCTGGTACGAGCAGCTATACGGCCTCCTGTCTGAGCAGCACGCTCGAGACACTGCGGCCGACGATGGTCTCGGATATTTCGGCCGAGTTCCGTGCGCTCTGCGGATGCGGCCGCCAAACTGACGAGCCTTTACGGCAGCTGGAAGGTGCCCTACGGCGATGTGAACCGCCTGCAGCGGCACGCCAACATCGCCGACTTCTTCGAGAAAATTCCCTTCAACGACCGACTGCCCAGCCTGCCGGTCGCCGGGGTGCAGGGGCCGGTCGGGTCCGTCTTCACCATTTATTACACGCCGCCGTTGCCCGTCGTGCGGCCGATGGTGAAGCGGTACGCGGTCGTCGGCTGCTCGTACATGGCCTCGATCGAGTTCGGCGACCGGATCAAGACGCGGAGCCTGCTGCAATATGGCGAGAGCGGCAATCCCGATTCGCCCCACTTCTTCGACCAGGCCAAGCTGCTGTCGGAGTGCCGGCTGAAAGATGCCTGGTTCTACTGGGACGACGTACTGGCCCACTCGAAGCAGAGCTATCATCCAGGCGAAGAGGCTGCGGCGCAGCAGGCCAATGCGACGCGGTAAAAATCAGCGAGTGACAGGCTGATCGCCCGAATGAGCACCCGGCTGCGCCCGAGCCTCGCTCGAGAGGAGCGGTGACCTGTTCGACAAACTCGTGCTCCGCATTGTGCCCAGTGAGAGCAAGGTCGACGCCAAACTGTGCCAGCGCAGGCTCTAAAGCACGGGCGCCATCGGCTCGGCTCCCGGCAGTCTGCCGGCGAGTAGCTCGCCCAGAGCGCGCGTTGTTGTGAAGCGGCTCAGCACGATGCGGACCATGGCGGCGATCGGTACGGCCAGCACCATTCCGACCACGCCCCACAACAGGCCCAACAAGGCGAGGGCCAAGAGCACGGCCACCGGGTGCAGCTCGAGGCCGCGGCCCATCAGGCGCGGTTCGACGAAGTTGCCGATGGTCATGTGGACGCAGCCCGGCAGCCCCACCACCAGCAACACCATCCACAGCCGATCCTCGAACTGGGCAAAGGCGATGGGGATCGGCAACAGGCTGGCCACGATCGGGCCGACGTTGGGGATGAAGTTGAAGAGAAACGCCAGGAGCCCGAACAGGGCCGCCATCTTCAACCCCAAGAACCAGAGGATCGTGCCGACGAGCACGCCGGCGACGGCCGAAATCGCCGTCTTCGTGACGATGTATTCGCGGATGGCCGACTCGATCTCGGCATAAATGCCGGTCTGCCGCTGGTGCGGGTCTCGTCCGGACAGCAGGAAGATCACGAAGAACAACACCAGGATGCCGTCGGAGACGATCGAGGTCACGGTGCCGGCCGCCGTGGTGATCAGGTCGGGGAGCTGGGCCCTCAGTTTGTTGGAGACTTGCGCCTCGTCCAGCTTCATGCCATGGGAATGCAACTCCGCGAACATGTGGCGGCCTAGCTTAGCGACCTGGTCCGAATACTCGTCGGCCGTGTTGAGGATGGTCTGCACGGTGAGCGCGAGCGCCGCTCCCAAGAGCATCAGGATCGCCAGCACCAGGATCAGTGAGAGCGAAATGGCAATCCAACCGGGGACGTGCCAGCGGACGACCATCTGGTCGACGATCGGGGAGACGGCCGTCGTGATGAAAATCGCCATCACGAAAGGGATCATCACGGCCCGCGTGTAAAAGAGCCCGCCGGCGAGCGCGACCGTCGCCAAAATCATCAACGACCCGACGGCCAGCCAGACTTGCTCTTCGCGCAAATTTGCGTTCATGCCATCGTCCAATCTCACGTGCATTGAGCCGAACGGGTCAAACGTGCCGAACGCATAGTAACCGCCGCATCGTGCCGATACGATCGGTGCCTGCAGATTTCGAGTGTCGATGGGTTGCCGGGGCGGCTCTGGTTTTGCCGCGAATCGGCCAGCGGATTTTTGCGATGAGTTCTCCCGGACGCCAACTGTTCCAGCGGCTGTTTACGATCGCCTACGATCCGGATCCGTCGTACCGGGGGTTTCTTTCGCGGGCCCAAACGCAAGACAGTCCGCTCGCCCAAGTGACCGTGGCCGTGCTCGACGCGGCCGAATCGGAGCGGGTGTTCGGCGTGCCGCTGGCGCGGCGAGGCATCCAGCCCGTCTTTCTGCGGGTGGTGAACCGGGCGCAAACCCAGCTGCGGCTGCACGTGGTCACCATCGACCGGAACTATTACACGCCGCTGGAGGCAGCCGGTGTCAACCACTATTCCATCCTCAAGCGATTGTCGGCGTTCGGCGCGATTGGCTGGTTCTTCGTGCCGCTCTTGGCGCTGATTCCGTTCAAGCTCGTCTCGGCGTACCGGGCGAATCGCCGCATGGACGTGCACTTTCAGCAGCACGCCTTTCGCCTCCGCCCGCTGCCCGCCGGGCACGAGGCCGAGGGTTTTGTGTTCACGCATCTCGACTTCGGCACCAAGGTGGTGCGGGCCTGTTTCCACGCGGCGAGCGGCCCGTTCGACCTGGCGAGTCTGCCGGCCGACGCGGCCGACCCGCTCACGTATCGGCCGCCTCCGGGCGCGGCCGCCGGGCAACCGGTCGTCGATCTCACCTTCACGATTGCCGTGCCCGGGATTCGGGCCGATTACCTGCGGCGGAATTTCGACGCCATTTATCCGAGCCAAGAACGGGTCGAGTGCGACTTGCCGACCCTCGTGCAGCGGCTCTCGGCTGTACCCGCGGCGACGACCAACAAAACGGAAAAGCGCACGGGCGATCCGGTGAACCTCGTAGTCATCGGCGAGTTCGCCACGATTTTGAGCGCGTTCGGCGCTCGCTGGGATGAATGCGAAACGATCACCTTCGCGACGTGCTGGAAGACGGCCCGATCGTTCCTGCTGGGCTCGCAATATCGCTATTCGCCGGTCAGCCCGCTGCATTTGCTCGGTCGCTCGCAGGACGTCGCCCTGCAGCGGAGCCGCCGCTCGATCAACGAGCGCTTGCACCTGCGGCTCTGGCTGACCACGCTCCACTTTGCCGGCAAGCCGGTTTGGATCGGCCAGATCAGCCGCGACATCGGCGTGCGATTCACCTACAAGACGTGGAACCTGACGACGCACCGCATCGATCCCGACGTCGACGAATCGCGGGACTACGTGGTCGAGGACCTGATGGAGGCCGAGCGGATCGACGCGGTCGGCTATGTCGACGGCGTCGGCGAGTGTGGACGGGCCGCCCCCCGCCGCAACCTCACCGGCGATCCCTACTTCACCGACGGCCGGCGCGCAGTGATCCTGCTCTCCGAAACGCGGACGGCGCCGCGGTTCGTGCGCTGGTGTTGAGAAGACGGTCGACGCGCTGTCCGCAGCCGGCCTAGTGCCAGATGCCGTTCTTCTGCAACTGGAACTTCGTGTTCGGTCCGCCTTCCCAGGAAGCATTGCCGGGCGGCTCGTTGATACCGAACGAATAGCCGCCGGTCGCGGAGGCCGCCGCCGACGACCAGGAGGGAAGGCTGGAGTCGAACCGGCTGATATGGGCCTTCGTGTACGGGCGATAGCCGTACCAGTACCAGTTGTGCGTATCGAGCCAGAAGGAGTCGAGGTCGTCCTGGCGAACGGTGAGCCCCAGGTCGCCGACGGAATCTTGTTGGGCTGCGCCGGGCGACATCCAGAGGGCAGCGACGGCGACTAAAGCCACGATGAAGGTTTTCGAGTGAGTCATTTCAGACAGCTTTCTGCATGTGAATGGATTCGTGGAGCGAAGCCGAACCGGATCGCGACGAACTGTTGACGACTACTTCTGCAGCGCGGCCACCTGCTTGCGCAGGGAGTGCACTTCTTTCGTCAGTTCGTTCAGCGATCGGTCCAAACGCTCGTTCTGCTCGAAGAGTCGGCGAACCAGTTCGGACTGCATGTCCCCAGGGCTGACTCCGTGGTGCGATCCGAACTTCGGATCGCGCGGGTCGCGACGAAGCATCTCGGCCGTGTACTCGTGCCGGAAGTCGGTCAGGCTGCCCGGAATGACCTTCAGTTCGAGCGCTTTGTGGTTGCGTTCGACGGTCACCGCAGTCTCGTGTTGCGGCGCCAGGTGTTCGATGGCCGTCTCGGCGTCCTGCGTCGAATTGATCTCGGTGCGGCCGACGCGGAGCACGACGTCGCCGCGGCGGATGCCGGCAAACGCCGCCGGTCCGCCGGGGAAGACGCTTTCAACGCGGACACCATGCCCCTTATTGTCCTCGACCATGACGCCGACCCAACCGGCGTCGTTCGTTTTCGACTGAGCACTCTCTGGAGCCGCCGGGCGGGATTCCTGCATCGCGACCGCGACCGCGACGGGAGCGGAGTGAGCCTCGCGCGGCGGCTTATCGCTCTGAGCCCAGAGCAGGGCCCCGACCACGGGAATGGTCGCGGCGGTGAGGCAGATCATGGGGAACGGTTTGAGCATGGGAGAATCTCCAAATCAAAGATGCGGGGCAGGCTTGGACTCTGCCACTACTTGGTCGAACTGACGGCGCCGTTGCCGGACTGCGCGGCGGGCCGCTTCAAGCGGATGAGCATTTCCTGCTGCGTATGCGTGGGTCCGGTATGGACCAGGATGGGCGACTCGCTCTTGGTGAGGTTATCGAGTCCGGTGTCATAGACCGTAGTCTTGTCCGTCCCCACAGTCCAGCAGACGCGCTGGGTCCGCTTGTCGACGGCCCCCTGAATCGGCAGGACGTCGCTGTATTGGTTCGACGAATTGCCGCGAACCGTCCCCGCCTTGTCGATGGCGATCTGGAAGGTCAGCGTGGGGGTCTGGTTCTGGTTCTCTCCCTGGACGAGGCCGAAAATCCCCAAGGGCAGCCATTGCGGGGTGCTGGCGGACGACGGGGCGGGGGCCGGAGTTGCCGCCAGGTTGCTGGCTTCCTGGTAATACTGCTGGACGGTGCCGGCCGGTTGGGAACCGTAGTAGACGTCGTCGCCGTTGTAGGTAATGTATTGGCCGTAGTTGTAGGGATACGAAACGACGTTGTCCCAGCCGAGCCAGTTGCTCAGGCCTGGCCAGCCCGCGTAGTCCCAGGCGCTCGCCGCCCACAGCCCCGCGTCGACACCGGCCGGCGTCCAGGCCCACGAATTCGCCGAATTCCAGGCGTTGGTGGCATTGGGATGATTGTTCGTCCAGTTCTGGACGTTGTTGCCCTGCGAATGGGCCCAAGTCTGCGACCAGGGATGCGTTCCGTACGGATTGTGGTTCTGCATTTGCGAGCTGGCGTCATTCGCGAACGTTCCCGGCTGCGCGGCCCGGTTGGTGAAGCGGCTACCGGCCGCCCCCAGCCCGCCGTCGGTCGGCAGTCCCAGAAAACTGTTGAGCTGGCCGCGGTTCACCGAGCCGTTCCAGCGCCCGGCGTCGCCGCCCCAGTTGCCCGTGTTGCGAACGCCGTTGTCGAACCCGCCGACGTCATTGCCGCGATAACCGATCGACTGCCGCTGGCCGAAGTCGGCATCGCCGCTGTGGAAGCTGTTGAATCCACCGTAATTCGGGTGAAATCCTTCGCCGCCGAAGACGCCCCGATCTAAGCCACCGTAATTGCCGCCGCGGAAATCGCCGAAGCTGCCCCCGCCGAAGCCGCGGTAGCCGCCCCCGAATCCGCCCCCGTGGTAGCCGCCGAAGCCACCGCCGCCAAATCCCCCGCCGTGGAAGCCGCCACCGAAACCCCCGCCGAACCCGCGGGCGCAGGCCCGTTCTTGGACCGGTTCCGACACGACAAGCAACGTCACAACAACGCAAAACGCAATTCGATGCACTGTGATTCGATGCAATGTGATTCGATTCATCGTCATTCGATTCAGTCTCATACGATTCATGGAGTGGACCTTGATGCGATTAATTGCCATTGATTGCGAATGAATCCGGGTGATTGCCGCCGGTCGACGCACCGGGCCGGCAGTCCGCACGCAGTCGTTATTACTTGGAGGTGACGCGATCGAAAACGACCTCGAGCACGTCCGGGACTTTCATGTCGCCCAGCTTGCGATCGACCGAGCGCCAGCCGAAGACGTTGGTCTCGCCGGGCACGCGGATCAGGTGATCCTTGGCCGTCGTGGGGACGCCGTCGGCCGTCACGCCGGTCGAATCGATCCCCCAGCCCTCCGGCATCGCGTTCCAGACGCCCATGCCGTGGCCTCCGGACGAGTCGAAGGTCCAGGAGATGATCCGCTCGCTCCGCGGATCCCAACCAATGACCTGCATCCCCGAGGCGACCTGCATCCCGTCGCGATTGACTGAGAAGGTGCGCTGGAGAAAGCTCTTGTTGGCGATCCAGCGAATTTGCGAGTGAGCGGTCACGTCGTCCGACTTGGCCTCCCATTCGCCGACGAGCCAGCCCAGTTCCTGCAATTGGGCGAAGTTCGACGCGATGGGCATCGCCGCCTCGCGGACGCTGGCCATCAGCCACTTGCCGTCCTCTTGCACGTGCACCGCCGTGTAACGGGCGGCCGACGGCGGGTCGTTGTCTTTCGTCATCAGTTGGGTGACGCCGTCTTCGATTGCCGTCGTCGACGTGGGGAAGTCGATCGACTTGATGGCGAGTTGCATCCGCACGCCCGGATGCCCCTTGAAGAGCGCCGCGTACTGTTCCTCGATCGCCTTGCGGCCCTTGAAGACGTTCCCCTGTTCGTCGGCGATCGTGCCGTTAGGCGTCCACATCTCCGCGAGCGCCTTGGCGTCGCCGGCATTGAACGCCTTGATGAATGCCTGGGCGCCAGCCCGGATGTGGGCCTCGTTGGCGTTGGCCGGGGCGGCTTTCTGGGCCGCGGCGCTGGGAGTCGGCGGCGCTTGTTGGGCCGGCTGCGTCTCCGGTTGTTTCTGCTGAGCCGCCGACACGTCGGCGATCAACGCGCCGATCAAGGCGACAATCACGGCGAGGGCCGCGAAAGCAGTGGCCAGCCGCCGGGCGATCGACGCGGCGCTCCTCATTTTCAAAAGTTGCGTGGGCATGATGCGTTTTCTCCAAAGCCGTTGACGAGTCTCGGATGTTTGGTCTTCGCCGGAGTTAGTTTCGTACGCGAATTGATTTCGTGGGGTTCGACGGGCCGGCCGTTCGCCGGATCAGCCTTCGTGTGCGTTAAGTGCGGGCCGGAGCTGCGGCGGGCGCGACGGCTCCCTTGGCAATCAAGCTTAACATGACCAGCGACCAACCGTAGAAGATCATTTCGATGCCGATAAACAGGCCGATCACCCACAAGGCCGACGAAGGCCACTGCCTCCAAATCATAATGCCTAAAGCGGCCGTCACCACGCCGTTGAGCAGCACCCAAACCCAGTGATCGATGTGACCCGACAGGGCGACGACGATGCGGAAGATGCCGCCGATCAAGAGAAACATGGCGATCAATAGGGTCAGCGGGGCGGCCGCCGCCAGGGGCTCGGCCACCATGAAAAAGCCGGCCACGACGTAGAGCACGCCGGTCAGCACGTCGAGAAAAAACCCTTGCCAGTGTTTCCGCCAAAAGGCATGCACCACGGAGGAGATGCCGCCGATCAGCAGCAACCAGCCGAAGAAGACGACCGTCACCACGGTCGCGACCAGGGTGGCACCGATGGCCAGCGTCCCCAGGATGATTTCGAGAATTCCGAGCGCCAGGAACCAGCCCCAGCTCTGCCGAATTGCGTGGCGCCGAGCGGCCCGAGTCCCGGACCTAGGGATGCCGACATGTTGAGTCCTCTCGAGTTTGACAATGACACGGCTGCGAGTGGGCCGTGCGGAAGTGTTTTTTGCGACGAAGTCACTGGCGGGCGGCCCTTGCGAGCCGCCCACCCGCGTTTGTCAATCCAAGGCGGGCGATCAGGCTACTCGCTCGGGTGCCTTGAGCCCATCTCCTTCACCTGCTGGAGGACCTGTTGGAGGTTGTAGCTCGCCGCCAACTGGAGCGGTGGGAAGTCGATGTAGGACATGAGTTCCTTCTCCCACAGGAGCTGCCCGATGGGCAGGAGGTTCCAGTCATAGATATAGGCTGTGCTCGGCGAAGCAAGCGCACCCGCCATCGAGAACGCGCCCTTCTGTTCTTCCCCGACGTTATTCTCGAACGGATCGCGCATGATGTTCTGGAGCTGAGTCCAGTGATACGTCACGGCCGGCCCCAGCGCCGAAACGCCGGTCGAGCCCATCATGGTGTAGTAGAACTTCCAGTTCTTGTAGCGCACGGCCGACGGGAGACGGCCCTGGTAGTAGAAGAAGTACTCGCGATTCGATTTTTCCGACTTTCCGCTGAGATAGTCGATCTGGTTGAAGCCATCGAGCTTAGTCTTCACGATGCCTTCGTACTTGCCCGCCATGATCTGCTTGTTCAGTTCTTCCCCCTTGGGGCCGCCGGCGATTTCCACGAAGGTGGGCACCCAGTCCAGCGAGGAAAACATTTCCTTGAAGATGGTTCCCGGCTTGATCACGCCAGGCCAGCGGATGACGCACGGAGCGCGCATGCCGCCTTCCCAAGTGGTCAGCTTCCCGGCTTTGAACGGGGTGACGCCGCCGTCGGGGAAGGTTTGCACCTCGGCGCCGTTGTCGGTGGTGAAAACAACGATTGTGTTGTCGAGTTCACCCATGTCTTCGAGCTTTTTGAGGACGACGCCGATGTTATCGTCCATCTGCTTCATGCCGGCTTCGTTGACGCCCCAATCCTTGCCGCCCTTGGTGCCGACCATGTCCAGATACTTGTCTGATAGCACCGTGGTGACGTGCATGCGGGCGGGATTGTACCAGCAGAAGAACGGCTTGTTGGTCGTTTTGGGGTTGTTGCGATCCAGCCAGTCCACCACGTGCGCGGAGATTTCCTCGTCAACCGTCTTCGAGCGCTCGAGGGTGAGCGGGCCCTCATCCTTACCCATCTGCTTCGCCGCCGTGCCGTCGGGGGACTTCATCCACAGAATGGGACGCGGTGCGGCCATGCAGACGCCATCCTTCGGATCAATCGCGCCCGGTGTTTCCGGAATGCCGGGAATCGGGATCATCTTCATGGGCGGGCAGACAGCCTGCTTGGTCGGGCTGCTGTTGATATCCGGGAAGCTGACCTGCTGCATCGCGTCGAGGTGGTAGAGGTAGCCCCAGAACTCCTGGAACCCGTGCGCGGTCGGTAATGAATCCGGATGATCGCCGAGATGGTTCTTGCCGAACTCGCCGGTCGAGTAACCGAGGTTCAACAGGAATTGGGCCAGGCACGGCGTCCCGGGTCGTAGATAGGAAATCGCACCCGGCAACTGCGGGAGCACCATGCCTGCGCGGTACGGGTGCATTCCGGTGATGAACGCACAGCGTCCGGCGGTGCAGCTCGACTCCGCATAATAGTGCATGAACATGCCACCTTCCTTGGCGATGCGGTCGATGTTCGGCGTCTCGCCGACCATCAGGCCGCGGTGGTAGCAACTCGGCTGCATCCAGCCGATGTCGTCGCCCATGATGAACAGGATGTTCGGCTTTTTGCCGTCTGCCTGCGGACTGGCGGCCTTCGCGTCGACGTTGCCCATCGCCAGGAGCTGGCCTTTCGCCGCGCCTGTTGAGCAGCAGGCGTGTTCGGCAGGCATCGAGGCGACACTTGATTCAGTCAGCAGAGCAGGGGAAACGCTGCCCGTTTTTTCCTTCGCGCTTTGCCGGGACGGCTCCGCCTTTGCGCTGTGAAATAGGTCGATCCGACTCGACGACGCTCCATAGCCCAGCAGCCCACCGACCGCCAACACGGCGATCATCTGGGCTTTGGTGTTCCTCAGCATGTTTTTTCTCCAGTTGTCCTGTGGAAGAGTTCGGGCGCGAAGCGCTCTGCGCCAAAATGCCACGACTCCGTTCGGCGTCTGTTTTGCTCCTCAGTTCTTGATCACGGTGCTCGTCGACAGAGATCGCTTCTCGCAGGGATTACTTGTCGAACGCAAACACTCGCTTCCAATCGGACTTCATGCGGATGACGGACCATCCCCGCTGAGTCGCCTCGTCGTAGAGGGCCTGCGGAAAGGTGCCCACGCGGCTGTTGGGCAGTTTCTGAGCCGGTCCGTACGCGTACTCGCGGGTCGGGTCGTCGTGCAGCACGAGCATCATCAAGCGGGCGCGGCTGCCGGCCCCCGTGTACTCCAGCATTTCGCGGTCGCCGGACGAGTTGCCGAATGCGGCGCACGGCCGGCGGCCGATCATCAGGTGGATGCCTTCGGGCTTGCCGGCTTTATCATCATTGAGGACGAGTTTCGGCTCCTTGAAGAGCTCCGGCTGTCCGTTCTTGCCGTAGGCGAACTTGGTGCCACCCACTGTGCCGACGACCTGTTCGGGAGGAATTCCGTAGACGCCATCGGCATAGGCCCGCACGAAATCCTGACCGCCGCCGGTCACGATGTAGGTTTTGAATCCGTTGGCGCGAAGATAACGCAGCAGCTCGAGCATCGGCTGATAGACCAGCTCGGTGTAGGGACGGTGCCAGCGATGGTGCCTGGCGGTCGCCAGCCACTTCCTCACGTCGGCGGTGTATTCCTCGACCGTCATGCCGGAGAGCGTCGCCGAGAAGATTTCTTCGAGGTCTTTCGGCGCCAGCCGCGAGATCGCCTCGCGGTTGCCCGAGAGCACGGTCTTGAAGGGAGCCGATTCCTTCGAATGGGGCCGATGGCGGGCGACGAACGGCACACGCTCCAGGCAGTAGACCACCTGCGTGTAGATCGGGTGCTCGACCCAGAGCGTGCCGTCCTGGTCGAAGGTGGTGATCCGCTCGTTGGGCGGCACGAAGTTGGGGCTGTCTTTGTCGAGCGCGTCGCGGACGAACTGGAAGATCGCCCGCTTGGGCTGCCCGTCGTTCCAAGAGGGAAGCGGATCGGTCGCGTCCGACTGCGCGAGCGTCGTGTGCGCGAACGGCAACAGCAGGAGGGCCGCCAGCCCCAGGACTCGCGCCACGCGAGCCGGCATTGTCGGAATCGATCTGGGCATTTTCACTCGCGCGCTCTAATCGACTTTCGCCTTCGGGTCGGGACTCAAGACGCAGCGAAACCCCATGTGCGACATGCCGGTGTCGGGCGTGCAGCCGTGCCGCGCGCTCGGACGGTAACGAGTGCAGTAGGAATCGCAGCAGAGGAAGGAGCCCCCTTTCTGCACGCGCAGCGGGCTGTAGGGCTGTCGCGGGTCGAAGCTCTTCTCGGGCCCGTGCGGATTGACGACCACGCCTTTGCCGACCCGCTCGCGATACAGATCGATCTGGTACCAGTCGCTGCACCACTGCCAGACGTTGCCCGCCATGTCGTAAAGGCCATAACCGTTGGCAGGGAAGGCTCGCACGGGGCTCGTGCGCACGTAGCCATCGAGGCTCGTGTTCTGGTACGGGAACTCCCCCTGCCAGATATTCGCGCGAATGCTGGTGTCGGTCGGCGGATCGTCGCCCCACACGTAGGGCTTGTTGTCCAGGCCGCCGCGAGCGGCAAATTCCCACTCGGCCTCCGTCGGCAGCCGCTTGCCAACCCACTTCGCATACGCGACGGCGTCATCCCACGAGACCTGCACGACCGGATGATCGTCGCGGCCCGCCAGATCGCTGCCCGGGCCTTCGGGGTGGCGCCAGTTGGCACCGGGCGTCCACTTCCACCACAGCGAGAAATCTTTGAGCGATACGGGCCCTTTGGTCGGCGTGAAGACGAGCGCCCCGGGCACCAGATTCTCTTTCGGCGGCTTCGGCGTGCCCGGCGGAAGCTGCGCGAGAATCTCCTCGACGTTCGGCGGCCGCTCGGCCGTGGTGACGTAACCGGTCTCTTCGACAAAACGGCGGAACTGCGCGTTCGTGACGTCGGTCTGGTCCATCCAGAAGCCGTCGACCTTCACGCGATGCGAGGGCTTTTCCTCCGCCCAACCGAGATCCAAATCGGTTCCCATCGTGAATTCGCCGCCCGGAATCCACGCCATTCCGGACCGGGCGGCGGGCGTCGGCCGATTGAGCGCCGTGCTGCCGAAAAAGCTCGCGCCGGCAAAGACGAGATACGAGATACCGAATGCGGCGATTCCCAAAGCAGCGAGGGACGCCCAGCGCCGCACGCCCCGCAAGCAGTTGGGACGTTGAGGCTCTTTGAACTTTTGCGTCTCGGCGTGAACACTCATCAGCAAGATCTCTTTTGGCCGCGTTATGTCTCTGACCGGCGCGCGCCCTCACCCAGCCATTGGCGGGCCTCTTCCACCTGGGCCACGTCGAAGTAACGGATCTCAGCCTTGGTGAAGGGCCGGCAGAAGGTGACCATGCCCTGCTCCCACTTCTTGTCGCCGACGACGGCCAGCCGCTCGATATCCTTCCAGTGCTTGAGGTCGAATTTGAGGTCTTCCCACATCGCGCCTGCCGTCCAGCCATGGAAATCCTTCATCACAAACAGGATCCGCAGCTTGCCCTGCTCGCGGATCTGGGCGTCGACGGCAGGCACAAACTGCTGGTACGCCTCTTTGGTCAGCTTGCCCGTCACGTGAACCTCCAGCACACGCCCGACCGCAGTGGTTTCCAGAACGTTCATCAATCAGCTCCTTGAAGGGACGGCATCGAAAGGCCTGGGATTATCGGTACTTTCTCCAGCGGCCGAGAGCCACTGAGAAAAGTACCAGCACCCCCAGGGAAAAACCGACAGTAGATTGGGAGCTCGCCGCCGGCAGCTGCCACGCCGAACGGTAAGCGCGCAAGAGAAGGGTGATGTCCGCAGCAGCGCAGAAACGCCCGTCGTCTACTCGATGGCGAACGGGATCAGGCCGACGAAGAAGGGGAATTCCATCCGAGGTTGTCGCCCGGGAGTCTTTCACCGGACGCGCCCGCGCGCTGTGGCGACAGAAACACTGGGCGAATTGAAAGGGAACGCCGACTGCGCCGGCCAGCATAACCCGCCGCGCAGATCGATTCAATTAAGATGCCAGAAGGCGACTTGTGACACTGATGCGTTTGCCGTGGGGCGCGTGCCCCGCCGAGTTATCGCCGGCGCTCGGGCAGGTGAACCTCACGGACGGTCTTGTTGTTGCCCGCAATCACCAGTTCGAGCGCGGCTCCCGGCTTGAGGCGGTCGTCCTTGATGCCGTCGTCGCTGAGGCCCCCCTTGGGCCCGAGGAACTTCGTTTTGGAGTCGATGACGTATTCTTTCTTTTCATCCTCCACCTTGACGATCAGCAGCTTCTTCTTGACGTCGACCTTGATCAGGGTGGCTTTGAACGTCTTGTCCGCGGCCAGCACCGTGCCGGCGATGAGCAGAAATGCAAAGAGCGTCGTGGCGTAGCGGCGTAACATACTGCGGGCCTCTCAAAGTTGCAGGAATCTTGGTATCGGGTCGATTGTGTGATTGGTTCCCAGGATCGACGGCCCGGGACCGCGCGACGATCGCACGGCCCCGGTCGATTTCGGCTGGCGGCGGGAGCCGCCGATCAGCCGGCTTTCCGCAGGCGTCGGGCGGCCGGCGTCAGCTTCACTTCTTTGACCTTCCGTCCGCCTTCTTCGGTAACGACGGTGAGGGTCGCGCCCGGAGCCAGCGCCGGATCGCTCAGGCCGTGTCGGCTCGCGCGGCTGTTCACCAGCACCTTGGCTTCCGACGAGACCAGGAACGAACGGTCCTTACCGTTCACCAGAGTGATGACCAGCATGTGGCGGGTCGGATCGACGCTCTTCACCTTGCCGGGGAATTCGTTGTCTTCGTCTTCCTCTTCCTCCTTGGCGTCTTTAGCCGCTGCGCTGCGACGGGCTTCCACTCCGCGGAAGCGGGCGGTACGCGTGGTGCCCGGAGTCGGAGTGGCAGGCGGCGTCGTGGTTCCGGCGTCGGTCGTGCTCGGCGTTTCCGCCGGGGCAGTGGTCGTCGTGGTGGCGCGAGAAGCCGTCGTACGGCCGGCGCGGGCTTTGCGGTCGTATCCTAGGTGCAGCTCGGCCGCCGTCGTGCCGTTGGCGACGACGGTGATCGGCAGACCCGCGTGGAAGCGGTGATCATGCAGCCGCGAATGGACGATGCCGCCGCGCGGTCCGATGATCTGCGTTTCCTGGTTGACGGTGTAGGTCCGCTCGCGGCCTTCCTTCTCCGCGATGGTGACGGTGCCTTGAGCGGCATCAACCTTGACGACCGTCCCCGGGATCCCGTCCTTGATCTCGGAATCCTTGGCTTGGACGCTGGGCGCCGCGACGAGCAAGGCAGTCCCGACAATCAGGCTGCAAAGGGTGAAAGAGAGGGGCAGGCGCGACATGAGTGGGCATTCTCCAGAAAAAAAAACGGCACAGACGAAGAGCGGCACGGTAAAAGTAACCCGCGTCGTTCCGAGGAGCGACGCGGCACAGGTTCAGGATTGGGCGGCCGCCGGGACTTGGCCGTTCGGCGTCAAGCGATCGACGATCTTGGGCAGAATCTCGGATAGGTGCCCGCTGATCTCGTCGGGCGACACCCCGACCTGAGCGGCCAGCTTCTGAATCCATTCCGAGCCCATCGCTTGCTTGAGCTGATCGGGCGTAATCGATTGGTTGGCTCCGGTGCCGACCCACGACTGTGCCACCTGGCCCAGTCCCTTTTGTTCCAATTGCTGCAACACTTCGGCCAGGCCGCCTCCGTCGTTGCTCTGAAAGCGCTTGACGACGGCGCTGGCCAGCTTGGCTTGCGTCGAGTCGGGATTTCCGAAACCGGAGACCACCATTTCGGCAAGAGTCGTGAATAAACCCATGACAAGCTCCTCGGGGCCCAAGTTGTGTTCGAACCGATCGACGTGCTATTTCGGCCCGGACCGCGGCTCTGTTGCTGCCTGCGCTCCGGTCTGATTCGGGCGGCACCGCGTAGCGGGAGCCTGAGCGTGGTGAGCGCGATTGTCGGTCGTTTGACTCGAGCAACCAGTGCCGGTTGCGACGCGAGTTCGCGCCGAAACGGGGCCGTGAGTGTTAGTCCGCGCGGAGAGAACTCACGCGGATCGAGGGGTAAATCATCCGTCCGAGGTCGACGCCCGGGAGTCGTTCACCGGACCAGCCCGCGCTCTGATTGGGAGCTTTAGCTTAAAAAACAGAAATGCGGGTTCGAGCTTACTCCTCGCGCCCTGCGGTTGCAAGATTCGGCCGAGCAACCGGGACGCATTCGCGCGGATCGAGGCGGCGAACCGCTCCACTCCGCGCCGCTTGCCAAGTTCGCCACACGGGTTCGTCGGGCCACCTCGCAGGCCGAACTCGACGTTGCTCGGGGGACATTCCTAACGTATAGGTGCGCCCCTGCCTGAATCTCTGATCTCGCCGCCACATCCACTTTCGACTTTTCCGCGGTTTTCCGCACGATTCGCCCGACCGGCGTTCGCCAACATGGGCAAGACGCGAAAACTGGCTATTTGCGTCGTCGCGCACTGCGAGTTTTGCGGTACCGCTGCGCTCGCAGATCTGCCCCCGCTGCCCCCGGCCGCGGCACGAGCACGCAGTCGCGAGCGGGCGACCCGGGGGTGATCGCCTCGTTCGAGCCGTTCGAATCGCAAGTTGGGGCTCGATGTCGGTCACGCGAAGCGTGCACCCAATTGGGGGTCGACCGAGCCACTAAGTTGAGGGCGAGGGACGGCCGGAATCGCTGTGGGATTGGAAATTTCGTTGCACTATTGCGGACATTGGTCGGGGGCGCAGACGGGAGCCATCTGGGAGGGACGGGTCGTATCCACAGGCACGATCGGCTCCGGCGAGCGTTCGCAAGACAGGATCTCAGCAGGACAACCCAGGGAGCGATACAATCGGAATTGCGCTCGGTTATAGTCGTTTACGCTTTGGAAGTAGGTGTCATACGCCTCGGACCACGACCTAAGCGCTGCGACCACTTCAAATGCTCGGCGGACTACGATCTCGACTCCGCCTAAGTGCTCGACTTTTCCCAACTCTGCAACGCTTCCTTCATACGCGAGTCGAGCTTCTCGGAGACCGTTCTCGGCCGAAGCAACGCGCGCTGTCGACGACCGCACCTGGACATGTGCTCGGGCGATTTCGGCGGCCACTTGGTCCTGGGTTCGGAACAATTCGATCACTTGTTGCTCGTGCTCCGAGCGGCGCTGGCGAACGAGCGCCCGGTTGCCGAGGCCGAGGTTTTGCAGCTCCCACACCAGTCCCACGCTGACGTCGTCGCGAGCTAGGGTGGGATTCTCCGCGCCGTTGATGGTGGAGCCGAAGACTCCACCCATTAAACCATCAGGCCCGGCGGGGCCGGGAGCACCCTCCAGAGACGAGGCTGGGGAGCAGCGGGCGCATGCGTTCCTGCTTGATCCGAGCGAGCGCCGCTTGCACAAGAGCCTGCTGGGAGGCCAGTTCGGGCCGGGTTGTCAGCCCGATCGGGATGAGGTCGTCTACGGAAACCTGCGGCGAGACCAGCGTCACACTCAAGTTCGGCGGTTCAAGCGGGACGACCGTGGCAGTGGGATCCAGTCGCAGCACTTGAGTCAAATTGGCGCTGGCCACCCCCCACTGCTCTCTGGTTGTAGCGATTCGATCTTCGAAACTGGCTCGCACGGCTCTGCCCCTGTGCAAGTCCGTTGATTTTCCGCTCCCCTGGACTTCAGCGATCAACACCGGCTCCAACTTCAAGCCCTTCTCCAGCACGTCACGGCTGGCGGCCAAACGTCCCCGGGCCTGTTGCACGTCGAAGTAAGCTTCTGCCACAGCCAGTAGCGCATCGTTCCGGGCGGCCTGTACATCGCTCATCCGCGATCGAACTACCTGCCGGGCCGCAAGGGGAGCGAACAGGGCGTCCGTTGCCGCCACTCTTGCCGTAAAACCAGCACCCGCGAAGAACTGGTCCTTGGAGTTGTCGTAAAAGTTCCCGGACTGGCCCTGGGTCGCGCCGTCATGGCGGTAGTAACCTGCCCCGACGTCTAACGAGGGCAGCCACAGTACATTTGCCTTGGATAGCTGGGCCTGCGCGACTTCCACGCTCGCCTGCGCGGCCGCGATGATAGTCGGCCGGGCACCCGCAAGTTGCAGGGCCGTCGCCAGGTTGATCGGTAACGGTCTGTCCGATGCGTCCGGATCGGCGCCGGGCAAGCGCGCCGTCCGCTCGTCGATCGATAGAACTGGACCATCAAGGACGCTGCGGCAATTCGGGCAGGCCGTGGGCATCCGTGGCTGAGCGTTCGTGGACGGTTCTTGCGCTGCGAGCGGTGTTCCGTTCGAACTGGCCCCTGCGAATGGCGCGAAACTGGCAACGACCGAGGAAGGCTTGTCGCCAATATTAATGGCGGGTGTCGGCGATTGTGCAGAGGCACCGATCGTGACAAACCCGACGATCAAGAGGCCCGGGACGGCAACGGCCGCAACGGCGCGGAGCTGCCTCCGAATGTCGGCAGTCGGCTGTGGTCGCGAGCGACTCATTTGCGTTCCATGCCCTGCCGCTGCTTAACTCGGAGCAATCCATGTGTTAGCAACCCCAATCGATTCGATGCTGCATTCCCCCCTGTTTGGGCAATCTGACGTCAATCTGGCCTAAGATTGCGGGTTATCCTGCGAGCCACCGTCTAAGCATCGGACGGTGCGTGCAATTCGTTTAATTTATAAAGGTCAAACGGGTCGGGTGCTCCGCGAATCGCTTCGGGCGCGAACCAACGCGACGAGTTCCCGCAAACGGCGCGGCGCCAGATTCGACGAGTTTCTGAAACTCTCGACGCGTCGTGCGACCGACGTCGCGTCCGGAACGCGCGTTGACTTCCCGGACGCTCTCGACAACCAGCCGTAACGCGCGCTGCACAGATGCCCACGCTTCTACCCTAGCAGAGCCCTCCGGCGTACGATGCAAGCCAGTTCCGCGATTCAACGAATTCAACTGCGCAACGTGTGAAAGGAAACCATCATGGAGATTCCCGCCTCGGTCAAAAGCGTTGCCAAACAGATTGTCGACGTGCAGCAGGCGCTTGCCGGCAAGAATCCGGGCTTTCGCACGGCACACGCGAAAGGGATCGTCTGCATGGGAACTTTCGTGGCCGGCCCGGAGGCCCTCCGCATCAGCAAAGCCGCGCATCTGCAGGGGCAGTCGATTCCCGTCATGCTCCGCTTCTCCAACGGCAGCGGCAACCCCGGCGAACATGACGGCGCGCCGGACGTTCGCGGGCTGGCCGTCAAGTTCTCGCTGCCCGACGGCAAGAAGACGGATCTGCTGGCGATCACGAACGAGGCGTTCTTGGCCCGCACCGCCGAGGAGTTTCTCGCGTTCCTCAAAACGAATCTTCCTGATCCAGGCACGGGCAAGCCCGATCCGCAGGCCGTCCCCCGCTTCATCGAAACCCATCCAGCCGTCGGCGCGTTCGTCGGACGCTTGATGCAGAAACCGGTCCCGGCCAGTTATGCCCAATCGCTCTACCATGCGATTCACGCGTTCCGATTCATCGCGGCCGACGGGACGAGCTGCTTCGGCCGCTATCGCTGGGTGCCCGAGGCAGGCGAGGCGTATCTCAATCCCGACCAGTCCGCCAAACTCGATCCGAATTTCCTGCAGGCCGAGTTGAAAGCCCGAGTCGCGAAAGGCCCGGCTTCGTTTCGCTTGATGCTGCAAATCGGTGATCCGACCGATCCGACCAACGACGCCACGATCATCTGGCCGGCCGAGCGCCGTCAGGTCGAGCTGGGTCGTCTGCAAATCGAAACCGTCTCGCCAACGAGCGCCGCCGACGAACGACAGCTGATTTTCGATCCGCTGAAAGTGACCGACGGAATCGAAGTCACCGATGATCCCATCCCCGCCGCCCGCTCGGCCGCCTATACCTTTTCGTACGAGTGGCGCACGAAGGGCAACTGAAGCGATCGCGGTCGCACGCGCGCCCGGGATCACAGGGACGCCGCCCGCGACAACATTGCAATTTTGAAATCTGCATGACAACATAACGGCCGCGTTTTCCCATCTTTGCCGCGAATGTCTGCGGGCCGCCAAAAGCCGTGCGATGAAAGCTCGTCGCTACCCAAGCGAGTGGTGCGGGCTTCACGCAATCGCTGTTATTGGCGTTGTCTCCGCCCCGCGGACCGTACCTAACAACTTTGACGTCCCGAACTTCTCGACGGGAGAATCAACGATGCGCATCACGCGACTGCAGATTCCGGCCGTGCTCCTGGTCGGCGGAATCCTCGGCTACCTGTTGGCACAAGGCGGCGGCCCGCGCATCAAGCACGCCAGCGCATCGCCACAAGCGGGGACAATCGCCCGGGATCTTCACGATCCGGCGCCGCTCACTCGTCCGATCCCGACGAACTCGCCGAAGACCGCGACTTCGCCTCAGACTGCGCCGCCAACCGCAAGCCCCGCCGTCGCGATCGACGATGCGGTGTGTTGCTCGAGCGACATGCTGCTGACTGCCCTGCAGGATCAGCAAGTGGTCCCGCAACGCAAAGGCAAGCCGAACATCCTCGTGATCTTTGGCGACGACATCGGCATCACGAATCTCAGCTGTTACAGCGACGGCTTGATGGGCTACGAAACGCCCAACATCGATCGCATCGCCAAAGAGGGGCTGCGCTTCCTGCACTATTACGGTGAGCAGTCGTGCACCGCCGGGCGAGCGGCCTTTCTCCCCGGGCAACACGGCATTCGCACAGGGCTCACCAAGGTCGGCTTCCCCGGTGCGCCGATGGGAATGAGTCAGCTCGATCCGTCGATTGGCGGCCTGCTCAAGAGTCTCGGTTACAGCACGGGTCAATTTGGCAAGAACCACGTCGGCGATCGCAACGAGAGCCTGCCCACGGTCAACGGCTTCGACGAGTTCTTCGGCAATCTCTACCACCTCAATGCCGAAGAAGAGCCGGAGCTGCCGGACTATTCGAAAGACCCGGCCTACCGCGCCAAATTCGGACCGCGCGGCGTTCTCAAGTGCAAGGCGACCGACAAGGACGACGAAACCGTCGATCCACGGTTCGGCAAGGTCGGAAAACAGACCATCGAGGACACCGGCGCGCTCACGAAGAAGCGGATGGAGACGATCGACGACGAAACCTCGATCGCGGCCATCGACTACATGAAGCGTCAACACGCGGACGGCAAGCCGTTCTTCTGCTGGATGAACACGACGCGAATGCACCTGCGCACGCATGTTCGCCCCGAGCATCGCGGCCGCTACCAGCATGGCGACAGCGAATACATCGACGGCATGATCGAGCACGACGACACGATCGGCACGCTGCTCAAGGCGCTCGACGACATGGGCATCGCCAACGACACGATTGTCGTCTACACCAGCGACAACGGCCCGCACATGAACACCTGGCCCGATGGGGCGATGACCCATTTCCGCTCCGAGAAGAACACCAACTGGGAGGGGGCCTTCCGCGTGCCGTGTGTCGTCCGTTGGCCCGGCGTGATCCATCCGGGCACGGTTACGAACGAGCTGATGAGCCACAACGACTGGATCCCCACGCTGTGTTCCTTCGCCGGCGAGCCCGACATCATCGGCAAGCTCAAGCAGGGCTACGACGCCAACGGGAAGCACTACAAAGTGCACCTCGACGGCTACGACCAGTCGGCCTTCCTGAAATCGGTCACCGGCACCGCGGGGCACAATAACGGCGTGAAGAGCGCCCGCGACAAGTTCTTTTATGCCGACGACGACGGTCTGCTGGTCGGTTTTCGCGTGGGCGACTACAAGTACGTGTTCTCGGAACAGCGGTCGCCGGGAACGCCGCAGGTCTGGGCCGAGCCGTTCACGACGCTGCGGCTGCAGAAGATCTTCAACCTGATGCAGGATCCGTTCGAGCGGGCCGACATTACCTCCAACACCTTCTGGGATTGGAATCTCAACCACGTCGGTTCCGTCTACGGAGCGATGGACGACGTCTTCAAGTTCGTGGCGACGTTCGACGAATTTCCGCCGCGCTCCTTCCCGCCGTCATTCAATCCGGCCAACCTGATGGAACAGAAACTCCGGGAGATCAAGGCCGGCAAGAAACTGCGGCAGGCGTTTCCGATGCTGAACGAGCCTGCGGGTGAGCCGAGGTCGAAGGAGTAGATTGGGCTCATTGATCGCAGGATCTGAAATCGTTTGCGTCGACCTTTGTGCACGCGGCACTGGTCGGGGGTTCTGTGCGTGCTTCAGGAGACGACACGATGCGCTTGCGCTCGATTCTGACGGCGGCGGTGCTGCTGGCGGTGCCCGCAGCCTTCGGCCAGGACGCGGGCCTGCCGCCGGCCATCACGACTCCCAATCAAGTCAACACGCGACTGGGAACGCTGAACTTTCCCAATGGCATTCCGACGGCCGAGACGGCGGACAAGGTCTACGACCACCTTGACTACATCCGGGGTGTCGACACGTTTTTGAACTCGTTTGGCGGCGCGTCGATGTACGCTATCCGCAAAGGGTTTCGCGAAGCGGGCGTGCAGGATAACTCCATCCTGATTTTTTCGGGCCTGATGGACTCGAAGTCGCTTTTCCTCACGGCCAATTGCGACACGATCTACTTCTGGGGTTATTTGGATCTCTCTCACGGTCCGCTGGTCGTCGAGGTGCCGCCCGATAGCCTGGGCATTTTCGACGACATGTGGTTTCACTGGATCGGCGATTTCGGCGCCCCGGGCCCCGATCGCGGCGAGGGCGGCAAGTACTTGCTCTTGCCGCCGGGTTACAAGGGGCCGTTGCCCGACGGCGGATTCTACGTCTACCGCTCGCGCACGAACGGAGTCGGCGCGATCGCGCGGGCCTTCCTCGAGAACGACGACCCCAAGCCAGCGGTCGAGCGAATCAAGAAGCACATGAAGATTTACCCCTACGCGCCTGGGGGCGAAGGGACAAGCATCGCCGATTTTCTGCGGGGCAAGTCCAAGCTCGGCCGCCCGGCGACGCCGGCTCCCGCGACTTTCGTCGAGGGGACCGGGCGGGTGATGAACACCGTCCCGCCCAACGACGCGTCGTTCTACGAACTGCTCGATGGTCTCGTGCAGGATGAGCCGGCCTCGGCCCTCGATCCCGAGATTGCCGGACAGTTCGCCGCCCTCGGCATCGTCAAGGGGAAGAAATTCCAACCCGACGCGCGGCTGCAAAAGATCCTGTCCGAGGCGGCCGCGACAGGCAACGCGACGGCGCGCTGCATTGGGACCAAGCGCGCCCCGACGAGGGATTTCAGTTTTACGGCGGCACGTCGGCCTGGAGCAATCCACTGTTTAAAGGCGGCTACCAGTTCGAGAATCCGCCGCCGCTCGTCACTAAGGAAGGCGTGAAGCCGTTTCCGAGCACCGGTGCTCGCGCGCTCGACGCCCGCACGTCATTCTTTTACCTGGCCACGGTGGTGACGCCGGCGATGTGCATGAATCTGACCCACATCGGCTCGCAGTATCTGGGCAGCTTCTACGATGCGGCCGGCAAGCCGTTCGACGGCGCGAAGACTTACAAGATCAAGCTGCCCAAGGGAATTCCCGCGGCGAAATTCTGGTCGCTCACCCTTTACGACAATCAGACCCGCTCGATGCTCGACACGCCGCAGCGCTTTCCGCGGGCCGGCAGCCAGGCCTTTCCCACCCCTGCGGCCCGTGCCGAAACCGACGGGTCGGTGACGGTGTTGATCGGGCCCAAGCAGCCCGAAGGAGTCGCTGCCGGCAACTGGATTCAAACGACGCCCGGCAAGGGATGGTTCGTGCTCTTGCGGCTCTACAGCCCACTCGAATCGTTCTTCGACAAATCGTGGCGGCCGAGCGAGATTCAAGAAGGCAACTGACGCTTTTCGATCACGGAGATCGCTCGATGCGCACTCAACTCATTTTCGCGATCGCTCTTCTTGTCCCGAGTTTGGCGGACGGCCAAGAACCCGCCCTCCGCGGCGGTTTCCCCACTCCCGAAGCTTCGCAAAAGACCCGCGATGCCGAGGATTTTCAGCGGGCCGTGACGGCGTGTCGCTTCTGGTATCCGAGCGTCTCGTGCGAAGGCACTTTTAACGGCGGTCTGGAGCTGGGTCAGAAGATCAACGAAGACATGATGATCCTGTCGGCCGGTCCACGGCACGTCGTCTTCACGGCCAATTCCGACACGCCGTACGGCTCGGGCACGTTCGACCTTAAGGATCGCCCGCTCGTCATCGAATTGCCGCCGGGTCCGTTCATCGCGCTGGCCGACGATCATCACCAGCGGTGGATCATGGACATGGGTCTGCCCGGTCCGGATGCCGGAAAAGGGGGCAAGCACCTGCTGCTGCCGCCCGGTTACAAGGGAGAAGCGCCGAGCGGTTACCACGTCGGCCGTTCGGGTTCGTACAAGGTGCTCGTCGCCATTCGCTCGCTGCCGGTCAAAGGAGATGTCGACGGGGCGATGGCCGCTCTGCGTTCGATCAAGATCTATCCCCTGTCGAGCGCGGCCGATCCCCAGCTCGTGAGGTACACCGACATCACGCAAAAGCCGATGGACGGCACGTGCCTCCGTTGGGAAGACAACATCCAATTCTGGGAGAAGCTGCACGACATCATCGAGGCCGAGCCGGTCGTCGGCGAGTTCCGCGCGATGTACGGCCCCTTGATGGCGCTGGGCATCGAGAAGGGCAAACCCTTCGCCCCCGACGCGCGGATGAAAGACATCCTCGAACGGGCCGCCAAGGCGGGCCGTGAACAACTGCTCGTGTCGGCCTTCGACGGCACTCGCGCCGACTGCCGGGCGTGGGACGATCGCAAGTGGGAGTGGGCGGGACTCGTCCCCGATAATGGCAACTTTCGCACGCGCAGCGGGCTCGACCTCGAGGCTCGCGATCGATGGTTTGTCCAAGCCATCGTCGCCTCGCCGGCCATGTTCCGCCGCTCGGCCGGGGCGGGCTCGCTCTACTGGCTGGCGGCCCGCGACCGCGGCGGCGCCTATCTCGACGGCGGCAAGAGCTACAAGCTCACCGTCCCCTTGCCAGTGCCGGCCGGCCTGTTTTGGTCGGTGACCGCCTACGACGCGGCCACGCGCAGCGAAGTGCAAACCGATCAGGACAAGGCGGCACTCCGCTCCTTGTTCGAACTCAAAGATCTGACGGGCGATTCCGTCGACCTCTACGTCGGCCCCACCGCGCCAGCGGGCAAGGACGCGCACTGGATCAAAACCGCTCCGGGCAAAGGCTGGTTCGTTTACTTCCGCATCTACGGCCCGAAAGGCCCCGCCTTTGACGGCAGCTGGAAGCCGGCGGATTTTGAAGAGGTGAAGTGAGAGACCGTGGACACGGGCCCCCCCTAGGGTCCCGGGCTGACAATTTCGCGTGTTGTTTCCAAACGCGTAGAAACTCGGGCTTGGCTGAGTTCCGAGACGTCCGCACAATGAAATCAGGCGACTCGTCCCTGCGGTCGAGGTGCGCGCGGTCGGCGGCGGTGCGGATCAGTGCTCAGCAAGCTCTCAGGTCGTCCCAGCCGGTTTGAAGCCGTCGTAGTATTGCAGAAACTTCATCCCCGGCGGGACGGGTCCCTCACATTTAATATGAGGGGGGCGCCCGAAAGTGGTCCCACCGCGCGCCCGTGGTCCGGTCCCGACGCCTCGACTCCAACGAGTCCGGATTAAGTTGATCGTAATCAATGGGTTATGAAGGCCAGAGGTCCGGTCCGGACACTCGCGACGAATGGGACGGGACAAGAACGGCACCGGGCGTCGCAGGCGTGCGCTGCGCTCCGACCTGGGCTATCGAATCTCGCCCCGTTGGGGCTGAAGACCGACGTGGGTCGAACGGGAGGGGACACACGTGATGCACGGGACGTGACCGCGAACCCGACGGGACGCGTGGATTGGGACGGGATTAAAAAAGGTCCTCAAACCTTCGTGGCAAGACTCCCCAGCGGGGGCCAGCGCGTGAACTCAAGCAGTTCGAACCGCCCCGGGTGCAGGGGCATGCCCCTGCCTTAGAAGTTGATCTTTGCGCGGATGCCGAGGACGAGGGCCGTGTCGATCGATTCGCGGTTCGGCGGCAGGGTTTCTTCGCGGGCGGGGAAGACGACCTGCAGGTCCGGGGCGACGTTGAACCAGGGCGTGACGGCGAAGTTGTAGAACAACTCGATGGCCTGATCGTTGCCGATCGGCAAGAGGGCGGGCGCGAAGTCCTGGACCGGCGTCGAATACTGGGTATACGCGTAACCCACGCCGAACGTGTCGAGCGGGCGACTGGTGATCGGGCTGCTGCCGTACAGCGCCACGTTGGCCGAGAAGCGGATTGGGCTGGGTCCGTCGTCGGCCACGCCGATGTTCGTGTAGACGCCGTATTCGCGCTTGGGATTGCACGGATCGACCCAGAGCGCCTGCGTGCCCGTGTAGAAGACGCACCACGAGTCGCGGACGAATTCCTGCGTAATCACGAGTCCTTGCTCGGGATCGAAGTAAGCGGTTGGCGACAAACTGTTGTAATTGCCGGTACTGAAGGTGCCTGAGACCCCTTGTGAACCCGGCAGGCCGAAGAACTTCGTCGGCAAGGTGACGTTGGCGAAGATCGTCGCTCCGTTGCTGAAGAATGTGTTGAAGCCACTGGTCGTCGGCGTGTTGTTCGTGTCGAGCACCATCACGGTGAAGACGGGCACACCGTCCTTGAGGATGGCGGCCCCGGCCCCGAGCGTCGAGTAGGGGAGGGTTCGGGCAACAACGACGGGAAACGACATGCCGAGGTTCCAGAAGCCGTCGAATAGTCGGTCGCCGGTAAAGGGCATCTTGAACTCGTCGAACATGTTGAGCTTGCCGGCGAACGTGACGAAATTTTCCGACAGGGCCTGCGTGAATTTCACAGCGGTGAGCGCGGTCTCCGACCCAGTCGCCTTGG
Source organism: uncultured Planctomycetaceae bacterium (assembly GCA_963800135.1). Lineage (GTDB taxonomy): Bacteria > Planctomycetota > Planctomycetia > Planctomycetales > Planctomycetaceae > DASPSM01. The sequence continues at coordinate 48,494 of CAWCZR010000013.1, forward strand.
GAGTCAGCTCAGGCATGTTGACGGGGATGATCGCGCCCGTGTCGCCATTGACCGTGTCGCCGTAGCGGGTTTCGCCGTGCAGAGTGATGAAGAAGCCTTTCCAGAGGCCCAGTTTTTCGCCGTCGATATTGACGAAATAGTCGTTGCGACCGGAATACTCGCCGACGTCGTGAATGCCGCCGGTCGCCACGCCCTGGTAGAACTGGTACGTGTCGGCATTAATCGTGATTCCGTGGGCGGCCAGCTGGTCGCGGACGCCGCACAGACTGCCTAACAGGAGCGGTCGCGTGCAGCAGTCGCCGTCGAAGGGGGAGGGCGTGCAAGCGGGAAGGCTCGGGCTGTCGCATGGTGGCGTCGCTGCAAGAGTCGACAGGCCGATTGCCGCCGCAGGAGCAGGGGCCGATTGCGGTGGGGGCGGCGGAGTCGTCAGGTCGAGTGTCAGGTCGTCGGAGCGACCGGACGCGGCCAAGGTTCCCACCAGCAGGGCGACTCCGAAAACGCGGATCGACAATCGCATGGCACGACTCTCGGCTGGGGTCGATTAAGCACAACCGACCGGGCCTATCGAGAAAGAACGACGCGCCGTTTTCATCGGTTGGCGCGGGGACGCCACTTGTGAGCCGGCCTTCGCCTCAGCAAAACCGGTTCACTGCGTTTAAACCGACCCAAGAGAACCGCGGGAATCGGCTCAGGCGTAAGAACCGAAAAACTCACCGGCGGACACAGTGTGGCGGCGGACGCGCAAAAAGAGACCCCGGAGCCAGGGCGCCCCGGGGCCCGGCCGTCCAGACGAGGCTCATCGAGCGCTTGAGAATTCAAGGAGATGGCCAGCTCGAATCGCCTTGCTGACGGCAGACCTTCAGTGATCCGACCTCAACTGAAAGTAGCTGGCAGTGGTGGCGAGATTGGCGTGGCCGGCGGCCTCGCGGACTTCGGCAATGCTGCGGCCGCTGGCCAGGGCGTGCGAGCAGAACGAATGGCGTCCCTTTTGAATGCTGAGCCGCTTCGCGCGGTCCCGGCCGAGCACCTTGATGGCCACGCTCCATCGATGTTGGAGGTTGCGTGCCGAGAGCGTCTTGCCCCAGGTGTCTTTATGCTGGCTGCAAACGAGCGGATCGGACGGTTGCGCTCCCGCCTCGATCCGCTCGCGCTTCCAAGCAGCGATGTCTGCGAGAGTCTCCGCGTCCCACCAGAGGGGCACGGTGCGGGGCCGACATCGCTTGGCCCCGGTTTGGGGGATACAAAGGTGCGGCCGCGGGCCTTCGGTCTGGACGTCGCGAATGCAAATTCCAGCGATCTCCGAGACCCGCAAGCCGCAGGAGGCAGACAGGCGAAACACGATCAGATTCTGCCGCGTGTTGACCGATCGCCGCTTCCGTTTCAGGTCGACGATCACGGCCGCGATTTCCGAGCGGCACAGAATCCGTGTCTTATCCAATGGCCCGAGTGAAGTGCTCATCCTCGATCACTTTGCGAAATGGCGGGGTTGCTTCCCGCGAAGAAACGACGGGCAAAGCGAATGCAGCGGTGCCGGGCATACCAGGCGCGTTTCACATGGTTGGGAGAGTGCCTGCGTCTTCGCTTCGCGTCCGACATGGCGGCCCTCCCGGCTTGCGGTGTCACCGTGAATGACTGGCACCGTGAATGACTGGCCCGTACTTCCTGGTTTCGATCCGAATCTTTCCAACACGTTTCGTAAGAGTTCTGAACGATTCACTCCCTATGCAGGCTACGTGCCAAGTTGGATGCGGCCATTCGCGATTGGGCGGAAAATCTCCAGCGGATTCGAGTTATTGCGAATAAAAGCGGTGCGCCCAATTCCCGATCCGGTCGGTTACGATGGAAATCGCGCTCAGTTTTTAACCGCCGCGCGCGAAACTTGACGGTGCCTCTTGGTCATAGTGACCGCTCGTTTCCCCTAATTTGTCCGAGACTAACGGGATGACTTTGGCCGGTCGCGGGATTGTCTGGCGGATCGCAGCTCCCACCTTGGTGCTGAGCGCGCTCCTATTGGCGACCGTTGCCATTGCGTCGCTGGCGCTACGGCGGATGCAGCTCGAGGCGGACCGAGTGATCGACCAGGCGATGTCGGCCAGCGAAGCGGCCGAGCGCGTCGAGCAGGTCTTCGACGAGTGCCGGCGACACCTCAGCGACTATGCTTCGGCCGGGCAGGCCCGCGACGTCGAAGTGGCCCGCGGCCTGGGGCAGGAGGGGGATAATGACTTGGTGCAGGTGGACGGTTTGGTGATGTCCGAACGCGGCCATTCGCTGGTCGCCGAGATGGAACAGTACACGGTCGCCCTGCGACGCGAGCTGAATCAAATGCCCACGGCGCCGACGCCCCGCGAGGCTCGGGAAGCCGTCGCCCGCCGCGTGATCGGCACGCTGCTCGATCCGCAACTTCTCTCCGCGCCCGCGAAGAGCGCGAGCTTTGCGTCGAGGCCTTGCATGCGGCACGGAAGAACGGGCTCGAGGTAACGCGGCGGGCCGACTGGGCGCTGTTCGTGTTGGGGATGGGGGGCACGCTGGGGGGCGTGGTGGCGGGCTTCGGGATCGCCCGCAGTCTCCGTCGCGAGCTGATCGAACTGAGTATCCCGATCCGTAGCGCCCTGGGTTCGCTCGACCAGGTCGTCGGCCCGGTCCAGGTCGTCTCGACCGACAACTTCGCACAGCTCGATGCGGCTGCGGCCGGCTTGGCCCAACGCGTCGCACAGGTCGTCGAGCGGCTGCAGTCGGCCGAGCGCGATCGGCTGCGCAATGATCAGATGGCCGCGCTCGGGCAGCTGGCCGCGGGGCTGGCGCACGAGCTGCGCAATCCATTGACAGCCATGAAGACGATCGTCGACGCCGCACGGCGTGATCCGCAGACCGAGTCGCTCAACGCCCGCGACCTGGCCGTGCTCGACGAGGAAATCCAGCGATTGAATCGCTCGTTGCAATCGTTTCTGGACTACGCCCGTCCGCCGGCCAGCGCCAAGCGGCGGGTAGATTTGGCGTCGGTCGTCGAACGGACGCGGCAGCTCCTCGCCGGCCGCGCGGAGCAGCAGTCGATTCGCGTGGTCGTCGAGCCGCCGAAAACTCCGATCGAAGTTGACGCCGATCCGGAGCAGTTGCACCAGGTGTTGCTCAACCTGCTGCTCAACGCGTTCGACGCCGTTCGCCGCGACGGCCAGGTGACGATCCGGATTCAGGCGGGCCAGACGGGTTGCGCGGTCGTCACCGTCGCGGACAGCGGTTCGGGCATTTCGCAGGCTGTGCGGGACCGCCTTTTCGAGCCGTTTGTCAGCACGAAGGAATCGGGGACCGGTTTGGGACTGACAATCTGCCGCCGTATTGTTGAAGATCATGGAGGCCAAATTGAGGCGGCCGACAGCCCCGAAGGGGGCGCGATTGTCACCGTCACCCTGCCTATCACCGATCAGCCAGTCAGCGATCAGGCCGTCAATAGCGAACAATGGGGCAACGACCAACCGACCGCTGAACGGTCGACCAGCCGCAAGCCGACAAACGGCAAATCAGACGTTCCGGGCGCGCCGTCGATCAATGCCCTGCGGCGCGATGAGTAATCCAAGCGATGCCGACACTCCTGGTCGTTGACGATGAGCGGAACGTGCTCTACGCCTTGGAGAAGGGGCTGCGCCGCGACGGCCTGCGGATCGTGACGGCACAAACCGGAAAAGCGGGCATCGACGCGGCCAACCGCGAACAGCCGGACGCCGTGCTGCTCGACGTTCGCCTCCCCGATCTCTCCGGCCTCGACGTGCTCAAAGAACTGCGAGCGGCCGACCCCAAGCTGCCCGTGATCGTGATGACGACGCACGGCACCGCGGAAACGGCGATCGAGGCGATGCAGCGGGGGGCCTTCGACTACTTGCTCAAACCGTGGAACCTGGACGAATTGACCGGGCTGGTGCACAAAGCGCTCGAAGCGGGACGGCTGGCCCACGTCCGCACAGTGATCGATCCCGACACCGTCGCTGACGACCGCGCCGACCACGTGATCGGCCGATCCGCGGCGATGCAGTCCATCTTCAAGGAAGTCGGCCGGATTGCCGCACAGGACGTGACGGTGCTGATTTTGGGCGAGAGCGGCACGGGCAAAGAACTCATCGCGCGGGCGATTTACGATCACAGCCGCCGGAGCGACCGGGCCTTTCTGGCCATCAACTGCGCGGCGATCCCCGAAACACTGCTGGAAAGCGAACTCTTCGGGCACGAAAAAGGGGCGTTTACCGGGGCCGATCGGGTCCGGATCGGCAAGTTCGAGCAGGCCCATCAGGGAACGCTGTTCCTCGACGAAATCGGCGACGCGGCGCCGGCCACGCAGGCAAAGATCTTGCGCGTGCTCCAAGACGGGAAGTTCGAGCGCGTCGGCGGCAACCAGACAATTCATGTCGACGTGCGGATCCTTGCCGCCACCAGCAAGGACCTCGGGCAGGCGATGCAGCGGAAGGAATTCCGCCCGGATCTCTTCTTCCGGCTCAACACCTTCACCCTGACGCTGCCCCCCTTGCGCGAGCGGCCCGACGATATCCCGCTGTTGGCCGAACATTTTTTGAAGCGCTTCCGCCGCGATCTGGCCGACGGCGTCCGCGGCATTTCCGCGGAGGCGCTCGGTGCGCTGGCCCGACACAACTGGCCGGGCAACGTGCGGGAGCTGGAAAGCGCGATCAAGTTCGCGCTCGTGCACACGACGGGCGAAATCGTGACGCCCCAATCGCTGCCGACGAGCGTCCGCGGCCCATCACGCGAGGGAGCCCGTCCGCACGAGTCGCCGCGCGATTCGGGGCCGGGCGATTTGTCGGACGTGCGGGCCCTCGTGCAGAATCTCCTCGCCCAGGGAACCGCCGAACTGAGCGACCAGGTTCACGCCGCCGTCGATCGCGTTTTGCTGGAGCAGGTGCTGGCGTCGGTCGGCGGCCACCAGGCACGGGCGGCCGAGATTCTGGGGCTCTCGCGAAATACGCTGCGGGCACGTCTGCAGGAACTGGGACTGACCGTGAGCAAGATCCTCCATGAGGATCCGTCCTAGGCCGCCGTCGCCTTCGTTGTTCATCGACCATCCCCCTCGAATCCGCTGGGAGCCACTCCATGCCCCGTGTCGCCCTTTGCCTCGTCGCTCAGCTGGTCGTCTGCGCCGCGGGCCTGGTGCTGGCCACCGCCTCCGCGACCGCGGGCGAAAAGCTATCGCCTCAAATTCGCGACGTGATCGACGGCGCACACTTTCAGCACGCGCACTGGGGGCTGCTCGTCGCCGACCGTCGCACGGGCGAAGTGTTGTATGAGCGCGATGCCGACAAGCTCTTTCCGCCGGCGTCCACGACCAAGCTCTACTCGGTTTCGGCCGCGCTGGACGCACTGGGCAGCAATTTCTGTTTCGAGACGCCTGTGTTCCGCCGGGGAACCGTCGATGCGTCGGGCGTGCTGAACGGCGACCTGATCTTGGTGGCGGTGGGCGATCTCACCCTGGGCGGCCGAACGACCAAGGCGAACGAAATCGAATACACCAAGGCCGACCACACCTATGCCAACCCGGCGGGCAACGCGGTGCTGACGGCGGGCGATCCGCTCGCCGGTTTGAACGCACTCGCGCGGCAAGTCGCGGCGGCCGGCGTGCGGGAGGTTCGCGGGCAAGTGATCATCGATGCCCGGGCGTTCGCTCCGGCCAGCGGCACCGGCAGCGGTCCTTCGCGTTTGACGCCCATCATGGTCAACGACAACCTGATCGACTTCACGATCACGCCGACGTCCAAAGGTTCGCCTGCCAAGGTCGATTGGCGGCCGAAATCAGCCGCGCTCGCCGTCGATGCGCAGGTCGAGACGATCGCTCCGGGCGGCCAATCAACGATCGACTGTCGTCCGGCCGGCGACGATCGTTTCGTCGTGCGGGGCCGGATCGCCGCCGACCGCCCCCAGTTCGTTACCGTGAGCGAAGTGGCCGATCCGGCTCGCTGGGCCCGCGCGCTCTTGATCGAAGCGCTCGCGCGGGCCGGCGTCCGCGTTTCGGCTTCGCTCTACGACTTTAATCCCGACAGCCTGCTGCCCAAGTCGGGAGACGTGCACGGGCTGATCAAAGTGGCGACGCTCAAGTCGCCCCCCTTCGCGGAGAATGCCCGGCTGATCCTCAAGGTCAGCCACAATCTCCACGCGAGCACGCTCCCCCTCTTGGTTGCGATGCGGCACGGCAAGCGGGAGCTGTCGGACGGCATGCACTTCGAGCGCGAGTTCTTTCAGCGCGCCGGGTTGGACGCCGGGTCGATCTCGTTTGGCGGCGGCGCCGGCGGCGCCCCGTCCGACTACACCACGCCCCGCATGACGGTGACGTTGCTGCGCTACCTGTCCACGCGTCCCGATTTCGCCGCCTTCGAGCGGTCCTTGCCGATTCTCGGCGTCGACGGCACGCTGGCGGACGACGTCCCCAAAACCAGCCCCGTATGGGGAAAAGTCCACGCCAAGACGGGCACGCTCCTCTGGGAAAACCTGCTCGACGATCACTTCCTGGTGACGAGCAAGGCCCTGGCCGGCTACCTCACAACGAAGAGCGATCGCCAACTGGTTTTTTCGTTCGTGGTCACCGGCGTTCTGATCGACAAGGCGGCGGAGACGAAGACTGTCGGCAAAACGCTCGCACACGTATGCGAGATCGTCCACCAGGCGAATTGACGCGGGTCTCCGCGCTCAAACGCCGCGCGACACCCCCTTCCTTTGTGCCTGCCCCCCTCACTCACGCCAGGGGCAATGCCTCTGGACCCGGTGCGGCCACGCTCGGATGTGGTGGCACGCTGGCTGCCGCTTCACGCTGGCTGTTGGTGGCAGGCAAAACACTGCTGTTTTCTCGATGAAACAACGTGTCCCGTCCCGCGTCCCGTCCCACCGCGCGGGTCGACTCATCGCCAATCCCGCGACCCGCGGCACAATGCGTTCCACCACCCCCGACCCGGGCCGCACCGGCGGCTGGGGCGTTGCTCCAGCCGGTCTTGGGGTCGTAGGTCTTTTCGTCCGGGCGTGACACGCGGCCCGCCTTGATGGCGGTCGCTGACAGGTCCATCACCTGCACGCGGGCGTAGGTCACGATCGGGTGGCGGCTGTCGAAGGTTCGATCTTCGTTTTTGACGATGTGCCCTTGCTCGATCAGGCGGTCGAGCAGTCGGGTCATCCGGTCGCCGCTCACGCCCAGGCGGTCCCGGATGAAGCGGGCCGTGCAGCCGTCCGGGTAGGCGGCAAGCAACTCCAGGACTCGGTGGCTCTGACGCTCGAAGGCCAATGCTCGGCGACGGAGCTGGCGATCTTCGCGGGTGGCGACGTACTGTTCGTCCGCTTGGGCCTCAGCCCAGGCGACCGAGCGCAGAACCGTCTTCCAAGTGCGGCAGTCTTCGCCGGCGCTCGCCATTGGCCCCTCGTCCGGCAGCGTGGGCGGGGCGCCCTCGTCGACGTCGAGAGCCCACAAGCCGGCGTGTCCTGCGCGGCCGCCCGCGGAGAGCCACAACTCGTGATGGCCCGTGTCGGGGTTGTACGGCCGGCGGCGCGAGACCAAGAGCCACTGGGCCGAGAACTCGGCAAAGCCGCTCCAGGCAATGTCGTCGAGCGTGGGCGGCGTGCCCGCTTTGTGCGAACGCTTGGCATGATGCACGACGAGAATCGCGCAGCCCGTCGTGTCGCACAGCTCGACCAGTTCCCGCAACAGCGCGCCGACGGCGAACGGATTGCGGCTGTTGGAGTCGCCCATCGCCAGCGAGATCGGGTCGATCACCAGGCAGATCGGCTGTTGAACCTCGATCAATTCGCGGAGAGCCATCAAGTCGACCGGCCGATCGAGCCGCGGCAGATCGGGCGAGAGGTGAAAGTTCTCGAGCGACTCCAGCGATAAGCCACGCTCGCGACAGATGCCGGTCGGCCGTCGCCTTGAGCGCCTCGAGCCCCGCCTCGCCCGACAGAAACACCACTCGCCCCGGCTTCGCGACCGGAAACCGCCCGAGGAACGGCGTGCCGCTGGCCAGCGAGATGAGGAGGTCGGCCGCGAGTGACGTCTTGAGCGTCTTGAACCCGCCGTAAATTCCGCCCGGCTGCCCAGCCGCCAGAATGCCAGGAATCAGGAATCGCGTGCCTGTAGTCGCCTTGAGCTGAGCCCCGCTGAACAGCCGGAATCGATGCTTGAGGGCCTCATCGATCTCCGACGAGACGGGCCACTCGCTCTCCGGATTGAAATTCTCAGGCGTCGCGTCCTCGGGCACGACCAACGGCGGTCCCAACTCGTCGGACTTAGCCCCGCCGCTCCGCGTCAGAAACTCCCGCTGCCGCCGATCTCGCGCCTCGCAAAAGTCGGCGTAATTCGTGTAGGTGCGGCCCGCCAGCGTCCACGTCCCGAGCGGTTTATCCCCCGTCCCGTTTCCGAGCCCATGGCCTGTCGCGGTTCCATTTCCTGTTACTGCGCCGTTGCCCGTCGCTGCGCCATTGCCCGCGACCGTCCCATTTCCGTTTTCGTTTTCGTTCTGCATACCAGCCTCGCAAATTGGTTGTTGCACCACCTTGCTGAGCGAGACCGGCCTGTCAACGAACAAAGCCATCGCCCAGCCCAGCGGCTGAAAAGGCGACGGCTTTCGTTAAGAAACTTGCGACGCGTTATGCGTCTCCGTCCTGCGACATCAGGTTGTCACGCTTAATTATACCGTTGCTGAGATTTGCGAAGATCAGTTTTCTCTCGGTCCCAAGCTCCCGAGGATTTTTCATGAATTGACGTAAGTCGGTGTCGGGGTCCGCTTGATTGCGTTGAGGATCAGCTTCGCCTGCACCCAACGGTGAACTCTGCGATGAGTGCGGACCCAAGGTGGAAGGTGTGTGAGTCCGCCTCCCCAATTGGTCAGATTTCCGAAGGATCGCTCGATGGTGTTCCGGAGCAGCATCAGCTCTCGCGCGAACTCCGGGTTCGGATTGTTAATCAGTTCGGCGGTCCGTCTTCGTCCAAGGCTCATTTTGGGTCGGCGGGACTCACACTTGCTGCCACCACGCAAGGGCGCCACGAGTTGAAGATCGCCGCGCTGGCGCACACCTCGTGAAGTGGATTGGAGTCGTAGTTGGCATCCGCCAAGAGGTAGCCCTGGATGTCGGCCGTACGCACCATGCGACGAGCCATCACCCGCTCGTCCTTGTTCATGGGCGCGATCCGCCAGGCGGCGACAAGCCCGTCAATTCCCTGGATTAAGTGCAGTTTATAACCCCGAGCGTTGCCGCGCTGGGCACGACCAAACCCGGTCTGGCGATCGCTGCTTGAGCCGCTGACTATCAGAGGTTTTCCGTCGATGACCCAAACGAGCCGCTTGTCGCCGCGCGACCGGACGACCGCCTGCTCCAAAGACATCATCACAGCCCGAACCTCGCGATCGCGAAGTCTTCGCGACATCGTGCTGGAGGACGGAAGTGTTCGTCGCCTTTCGTGGATTGGCCAATTGGCTTTACAGATCGCCCAGGACATCGGGCGATCATGCAGCACAGCCCACATCCAGACACGCACGATGTCCTCGACGCTGAATTTCTCCCGCGCCCGGCGCCTCGGCTTGTGAATCTGCTTCAACAATCGCAAAATCCCCTTCCAGAGTTGGTCTTCCATGACCGCCCTCCTGCTTGTGTGGAAACAAACAAAGGGCATCATCGAAGCCAACTCTTTTTTGCGCAAGACCTAACGTCGTTTCATGCAAGATCCTCGGGAGCTTGGGACCGCACCCACTCGAAGCTCTGCTTCGATTGATCAACCCGAGTCGCCCCGGATCGTCGGCTTGCGCCGTAGCGGCTTTGTCGCTCTGCTCTGAGTCGAAGTTGATGCGCTGGCGACTGACGAAGCGGCACGGTTGCCGATCGCCGATGACGACGAGCTCGTCACGGTGCGCCGAAGCGGAGCTTCGGGGAAATGCGGTCCCAAGCGGGAGCTTGGGACCGAGGCAAAAGAGCGAGTCGGAGCGGTGGGATCCGGGCGGTGGCTTTACCTTTGCCGCGCGAGTCCCCTTCGGAACGTTAACTGCGAATCGTTATCGACCCTCGCACTGACTTGTCCGCCGACGAGCGATACCACAAGAGTTCGAGTTTGGTCGCTTTGAACGCTGAAGCTTTCGTTCGAGCTGAGATGCCTGATTGGGCGGCTCGAAAACACGGTGATGGTGACCGATTGCTCGCCCTGGGTGGTGATCACTTCGTGTCGATGCGGTCCGGTCGCTGCCGTGACGAGAGACGACCACCCTCGCGTCTCTAAGGTCACCATGAGGCCCGCGTTTTTGATGTCGATGACGACGGTCGTTCCACGGACTTCGGTAGAGGGTCTCGAGCGCTCGAGAGGAATGAATGCGGGCTTCCCTTTCAGCCGGGCGAATTTCTTTCGTTGTGTCGGGCTGAGAATCTTGCCGACTTCCTTCTCGTGCTCGGCCTTGAGGGCAACGAAGACTGAGTTGAGCTCTTTATCCTTTTGGGGGCGAGGCGTGCCGCCTGCACTCAGGAGTGCCTTCACGAGCCGCGAGGTCTTGCGAGCCAGCGCCGAGAGACTTTGTCTCTGCTTTTTCGTGAGGGCCAGCGCCTTGACGATTTCAACATATTGCAACGCCCGTGGACCCGCTGCCTGCCAATCGATCTGTTCGAGGCGGGCGTATTCGCGTCTCGTCAAATCTGCTGCAGCTCGAGATTGGCCTTCGCTCCCAGCTCCTTTTGAATCGTAGGCCCCCTTCGGTTGAATTCCTTCGGAGTCAATTTCGAAAGGCGCGAGTTCCGCTCTTCCTGGAGGCGCTGGGTTAGCTGAGCGAGCTTCGCAACCTTCTCCTTACTCTTTTCGATCCCGAGTTCCTGAAGCACCGCCTCAGCGCCGACCCAATCAATCCGTCGGCTTCGGCGCAACCACATTGCTCGAAGCGCCCCGTCACGGGCGATCAGCCAATGCATCGTGGGCCAATCCGCGGCAATTCCAACATACGTAAAGATCCAGGTTGAGTCGCTCATGGTACGGCCGTAACAAAGGTGTCAGGGCGCATTGCTTCACGGCGAACGCATCCCAGGTTAAACAGATGCCCTCGATTGTCGACCCGATACCGGGCATGCGATCACGTGAGCGAGGGATCCGCCGAGTGGAATCGTGACACCCGCAGCTTTCAAACGATCCAGCTTTAGGACGCCTGGGGCCACACAGCCAAATTGACAGCGTGTCAAACGAGATTCCGCGGCAACAAGCCCCTTTTGCGCGGCCCCGGAAGCTGTTTTCGGCCGGATTATGGGCCGGGGTGACGTCGGCAGGTCGGCCCCCTTCGGTTGCCCGATATTATTGTTGGCTGTGCCCCAAGGCATTAGAATGATGCGTCCGCGGCTTGTGCGCCCCAATCTGTCGAGTTCGTCCCGCAGCCGGCGAAACGTGGAGAGCAGGCGTCGTCCGGAGAGTTTTGGCCTTCCAACCAGCCGACTGTTGAGTGCGGAGCGAGGTTCATGTCGAAGTTTTTGTTCAGCAGCGAATCGGTCAGCATGGGGCACCCGGACAAGGTTTGCGACCAGATCTCGGACGGGATTCTCGACGCCTTGATCGCCCAGGACCCGATGTCCCGCGTCGCCTGCGAGACGCTGTGCACCACCGATCAGGTCGTGCTGGCCGGTGAGATTACTTCGCGAGGCCAGGTCGACTTCGCCGACATCGCCCGCAAGGTCGCCCACGACATCGGCTACAACGGCGAGGACGAGGGCTTTAACGCCGCCACGTGCAAGGTCTGCACGACCATTCACAGCCAGTCGGGCGACATCGCCATGGGCGTCGACCGCGACGGAGCGGGCGACCAGGGGCTGATGTTCGGCTACGCCTGCCGTCAGACCGATGAGCTGATGCCGCTGCCGATCGCGCTGGCGCACCGCATCCTCGAGAAGCTGACCGAGGCCCGCTACAAGAAAGAAGTCGACTGGCTGCGGCCCGACAGCAAGAGCCAGGTCACCGTCGAGTTCGAAGGGCGAAAGCCCGTCGGCATCACGGCGATCGTCGTTTCGACGCAGCACTCCGACAAAGTCGAACAGTCCGAGATTGGCGAATACATCCGCAAGAAGATCATCCCGCGGTCGGTGCCCGAGCATCTGCTGACCCGCGACACGAAATACCACATCAACCCCACGGGCCGGTTCGTCATCGGCGGGCCGCACGGCGACTGCGGACTGACCGGGCGCAAGATCATCGTCGACACGTACGGCGGCTGGGGACGCCACGGCGGCGGAGCTTTCAGCGGCAAGGATCCGACCAAGGTCGATCGCTCGGCCGCCTACATGGCCCGGCACGTGGCCAAGAATGTCGTCGCCTCAGGCCTGGCGGACGAGTGCGAGATGCAAATCGCCTACGCGATCGGCGTTGCCGATCCGGTCGGCATCTGCGTGGACACCAACGGCACGGCCAAAGTGCCCGAGGAACGGATTGCCGCGGCCGTCCGCGAGATCTTCCCGCTGACACCCAAGGGGATCATCGAGTACCTCAAGCTGCGGCGGCCCATCTTCCGCAAGACGGCCTCCGGCGGGCATTTTGGGCGAAACGATCCGGACTTCACCTGGGAAAAGACCGACCGCGCCGCCGAGTTGGGCAAAGCGGCCGGCCTGTAAGTCGGTGAAACTTTTGGCAAGGATGCCAATCTCATGTCGACAACCAACAGTCGCCTCCAACAGCTGCGAGCGCCGGAAGATTTTCGCAAAGTCTTCGCGCTGACGACCGAGACCGCGATCGCCCTCGTGACGGTCGTCGTCGTTTCTCGCCGCCTGAGCGGATCCTTTCGCGGACCGGTCGCCCCGGCTGTTCCTTGCCTGGTCGCCACGCTGGCCGCGCTCGTGTCGCTGGCGGCGCTGGCGCTGTGGAGACAGGCCGCGCCCGCTCGTTTCCGGCAGGCTTGGATTCCGCTGGCGGCGCTCGCGCTGGCCGTGCTGGCGCCGTTAGCGCTCGGGGCCGCGTTGTGGCTGACTCCGTCGGCGTTTGTCGGCGGTTACCTCGCGGCACTGGCGCTCGCCTGTCTGATCGGCGCGGTGGCAATTGAGGATTCCGGAGGCGGCTTCGCTCTCACCGAGCAAGCGCGAACGGCGCTCTTCGCGCGGAGCCCTGCTACGCCGGAGCGCCCGTCAGTATGAGTTGTGACACAGGGAGACTGCTCGCTGCGCCGGTTTTGGACGCACCTCCCGTGAATGCATCCGTTCCCGCTGCCGACATCGAACCCGGCATCGAGCTTCGCGACGAGTCGGCCGAAGGCCCCGTCGAAGATTCGCTATCGAACGATGAATCCGAGTCCCTGGCGGACGAGGAGAACGAGGCCGATGCATCGATCGTGCAGTGGATGACAAGAACGGCGCTTGGCCGACGGAGGCGAGGTGATCGAGGGGGCCGTGCGGATCGAGTTGGATCCGGCCGAAAAGGTGGGCGTCGCTCACCTGGCGTTCTCGCCGCCGCTGGCATGCGACCCGCGGGCCGAGTGTCACCTGCTCTCGGATTTCGACGGGCGGGTGCGGATCACGGCAGCCAAGTCGTACGGGCTGCGGATCGAGGCCCGGCAATCGGGCCAGTTGAGCCTCGCCGCTACGATCAACGTGGCCTTCAGCGCCCAGGCGCCGCCGGCCGCGACCCATGCGGCGGCCGCTTAGGTTTCGGCTCGCCAACTCACTTCGTCTCGGCCGCCTCGATCAAGTACGTTTTGTCGTCGAGCCGCACCAGGATCGGGCCCTCCAGGGCGAGATACTTCGAGAAGCGGCCGTTGTCGCGGGCGGCCAGGGCGAAGTACGCGTCGCTGAATTGCTGGACGCGAATCGGGTCCTTCTCGGTTTCTTCGGTCAGATCAGCGTCGCGCCAGCGATTGTCTTTCCAATAGAAGGTCTTGTCGCCGACGGTTTGCATCACGGACCGGGGCGAAATTTCGGGCGCTCGCTCGGTTGCGAAGCGGTTTGGCGTTTTCGCGACGAGCGCACGCTCTTGCCGCTCATCGACATGGGGGAGACGGGAGCCGGGCTGGGGACAGCAGCACCACCCATGCCACCTCCAAACCCGCCCCCTCCGCCCCTGCCTCCACCGCCGCCCATACCCGCGCCGCCTCCGCCCATTCCCCTGCCGCCCATGCCACCGAATCCCCCTCCGAAGTTTGCTGGAGGCGGCAAGAGGTCAGCGGATTTCGCACGTTGCTTGAACTTGCGCTGTTCGAACCCCGAGGCCCCGTCGGCCGCTTGCAGTTGGTTGAGCGACTCGCCGGCGCGGCGGTTCAGGTTGCTGCGGTTTGCCAGATCGACGCGTTCATCGGCCAGAAAAGACGTATAGGGAGTCATAATGCCGTACTTGAGCGAGAGGTGCACCAGTTCGTCGGTGAGCTCGCGGTTCTTGCCATTCAGATCAATTTCGTCGATCAGTTCCCCGATGCGCCGCGTTGCCCAGACTTTTTCCACGAATGCGTTGGCATCGGGAACCGAATGCGCCGCGAGGTTCGCCGTCACCGTGTATGTCTGCCGCTTACCGCCCAGATCTCCCGAAAGCGTGAGCTTCGCCGGTCCCGCCTCGCGATAGCGTCCGACCCACACGAGCTGCTCGCCCGCGAACAGATCGGTGAGCCTGCGCGGATAGGCCCGCGTGATCGTCGGTCGCGCCTCGGTTTGGGGCTTGTCGAAGTCGAACTGAGTCGTGATGTTCGTCAACACGGGAGAGCCGATCGAGCTGGCGAGCGCCGACACGTAAGTCTCGATATTCTCATTGGGGCGGACGTACGCCGACTGCCCTTCGAATTCGCGAGACAGGCGGTCGAGCAGGCGGCCATTCGCATCGAAGCCGATTCCGAGCGTGAAGATCCGCGCGTGGACTCGATTGAAGCTTCGCGAGTTCGAGACGATGGTCCTCTCGCTTCGCTCGCCGACGGTTGGCACGCCGTCCGTCAAAAACAGCACGTAGCTGGGCCGCTTGTCGTCAGCCAGCATGCCGAGGGCCGTCTTCGAGCGCCTCGTCGATATTCGTGCCGCCGCCCGCGTTGATGGTGTCGGCAAACTTCGTGGCCGCGTCGATGGTCTCGGCGGTGACGGGCTGCAGCGCCTGGTGAAAGGCCTCGATGTCGGAGTCGTAGGCGATGACGTTGAACAGGTCCCCAGATTTGAGTTGTCCGAGGAAAAACTTCACGGCCTGCCGCGCCTGCTCGATCTTCGGGCCGGCCATGCTGCCCGAGCGGTCGACCACGATTACCGCGGTCTTGGGAATGGCGACCTTTTGCGCGGCCTTCAGATCCGGGCTGGCCAGCAGCAGGAAATAACCGTCCTCTTTCTCGTTGGGCCGATAGCTGATCAGGTTCATGCCGACCGCCCCGTTTTGCGTGCTGTAAAGCACACGCAGGTCGTCTGGCAAGGTGATATTGGTCAGGGTCACCTTGCCGACCGCGTGGTGTTCGTCCGGTCGATCGATGGTGACCGTGTGCGTCGGACTGTAGACACTTTTCAGTGGCTCGGTGGTGTCGAGCTTGAGGCTCACGCTGAGCGTGTCGATGGCGTGATTGGCGTGCTTCAGAGTTCCCAGAGGCAAAAGCAGGTCGATCAGGCCGCCCGATTTTTTGAGCAACTGCGTATAGCGGATTTCGACCGTGCGATCGGCGCGTGGGGGAATGGGGAACACGTTCGTTTGGTACATCCCACCGCCCAGATATTCGAGCAGGGCCGGATCGCGTTGCCGGCGCACAATTTCTTCGTAAATCCGGCGGGCCTCATCTTTTGGCAGCAGACGGCCGGGTAGTTCCTTGCCGTCGTAGAGCAGCGTCAGATCGCCGATCGCGGCACCGTCGGGAATGGGAAACACGACTTGTGCTTCGACGTCGTTCGAACCGGTGTTTTGAAACACCTGCGACATCCGGATTTTGGCGGCCTGATCATGGACCGTCGCCTGCACGTCGACGACTCGAATTCGGTAGGAGTTAAACAGGGGCCGCGGGACGGGGCGGATCGGACGATGCGGAGGCCGATGCATCGGTTCGGCCTCGCCCCTGTCGGGAACCAGGAATTGGGCCCACGCCCGACTGGGTAAGCCCGCGAAGAGGACTGCGAAGACGTTGACGGCCAAGACTGAGATGGCAAGTCGAGAGGTGCGCGCGCTCATTCTGCGTCCCTTGCCCCAAAGGTACGTTCGAGCCGTTTTGGCGATTGCTGCCCGCTACCGACTTCGACGCATTCGCCGCAGGAAAAGTTCCGTGAGAAAAAACTTCCCACTCTGCCGACTTTTGGACGCGTCGCGGGCCAATTCGCGGCTTGGTAAAGTCGAGGCGGCTTTCACTGCCAGCTCATGGAACTCTGTTTGATTGAATTCGTGGAGACACCATTGCCGACAGTTGCTCGCGTGAGATCAGTCGCACTTTTTTGTGTTGCCTGCCTCGTCGGAAGCGTCTCGCCAGCGTTCGCGCAGTCCGGGGCTCCGCTTGGTGCGGACATCAAGGGGCTGCAGGTGCAAATGGTCGACGACGCGCTGGCGCTGGGCATCAAGCACGCCGCGCTCAATGTCAGCCTCACGGCAATGATCGATCTCGACGGTCGCCCGGAGAGTTTTCGCTGGCAAAGCGGCGGGCGGACCTACTTCTTCTCGCGCGGAGTCGTCGAAAGTATTCCGGCGCGGCCCCTCAGCAGCGCGGGCGTCCGCGTCTATTTGATTTTGCTGTCGACGGTGACGGGCGAGCCGCGGCTCAACAAAATTGTGCGGCCGGCCACGGCCCGCGAGGCGCCCAACGGCATCACCGGCTTCAACGTGATGGATCCCGAAGGCCGCCGGTACTTCGAGGCCTGCGTCGAATTCCTGGCCGACCGCTTTTCGCGGAAGGACGAGCGTTTCGGCCGCGTGGTCGGGTACATCGTCGGCAACGAGCTCAACTCGCATTACGAGTGGTACAACATCGGTCCGGCGACGACGCAGCAGGTGGCCGCCCAATACTTGCAGGCAGTGCGAAGCGCCCACACGGCGGTCCGGCGTTCCTCGGCCGACGCCCGCGTTTACATTTCAATGGAGCACCGTTGGACGTGGCGAAACGGCAAGGATCCGCTCCGTGCCTGTCCCGGCCGCGACCTGCTCGATGAACTCAATCGCCTATCGAAGGCGGGGGGCGATTTCGATTGGCACGTGGCTTTCCATCCCTATCCCGAGAACCTCCGCGACCCGCGCACCTGGCGCGACAAGACCGCGCTCCCGCGGGCTGACACGCCCAAGATCACGTTTAAGAACCTCGAGCAACTCACCAAGTATCTGCGTCGGCCCGAGATGCTCTGCCACGGTCGGCCGCGGCGCGTGATCCTTTCGGAACAAGGTTTCGATACGCCTGCGACGCCCGACGGCCAAACGCTACAAGCGGCTGGCTACTGTTACGGCTGGGTGAAAGCCGCCAGCCTGGACGGGATCGACGCCTTCATTCTCAACCGTCACGTCGACAATGCCCAGGAGGGGGGACTGAATCTGGGTCTCTGGACGCGGCAGCCCGGCAGCATCGGCACGCCGGCGGCCAAGAAGCGGATTTACAAGGTCTTCCGCGCGGCAGGGACGCCCGAATGGGAGTCGGCCTTTCGCTTCGCGCTCCCCGTGATCGGCATCAAGTCGTGGGACGAAGTGACGGTTGGTGCCAAGTAACTCAGAAACGCGGTGCAACATGCGACAGGCGGACGAACGAATCAGCCGGCGACAATTTGCGGAACGGCTCTCGGTCGGCGCCCTAGGAATCACGCTGGCGCCGGCCGGACTCTTCGCGCAAAACCAAAAGCAAGCGGACACGAAGCAAGCGGACAAAAGGCCAAGCGGCGAAAACAAGTCGAGTGGGTCGAGCCGGACGACCTATGTCTACAAGCGAGTCGGCGACCTCGAGATCAAAGCCGACGTCTACCGCCCGGCTGGAGATGCGGTCTGTCCGGTGTTGCTGTGGATTCATGGCGGTGCACTGATCATGGGCGACCGCGGCGGTGTTGATCGGCGGCTGCGAGGACCTCTGCTCAAGGCTGGCTATGCAATCGTCTCGATCGATTACCGTCTCGCGCCCGAAACGCGACTGCCACAGATCATCGAAGATCTCCGCGACGCTTATACCTGGCTGCACGACCAAGGCCCGAAGCTCTTTGGCGTCGACACGAGCCGCATTGCCGTCGCCGGCGGGTCGGCGGGCGGATATCTGACGTTGATGACCGGCTTCTGCGTCAAGCCGCGGCCCGTGGCCCTGGTCTCGTTCTGGGGCTACGGCGATCTCGCCGGTGACTGGTACACGAAACCCAGCGAGTTTTATCGCAAGCAACCGCTCGTGCCGAAGGACGAGGCCTGGAAAGGCGTCAGCGGCCCGCCGGTGACGACCCGCCCGCGAGGCGACAAAGGTCCTGGCCAATTCTATCTCTACTGCCGACAGCAGGGACTGTGGACGACGAACGTGGCGGGCATCGATCCGCGCATGCAAGATGCGGCACTCACGCGGTTTTGCCCGGTTCGAAACGTAACGCGCGACTATCCGCCGACGCTCTTCATTCACGGCACGCACGACACCGATGTGCCGTTCGAGCAATCGGTCGAAACGGACCGGGAGCTGGCCCGCTCCGGCGTCGAGCACAAACTGATCGCGATTCCGAATGCCGGCCACGGCATTGGCGACGGGGATCCAAAACTCGTCGCCTCCGCATTCAATGAAGCAATGGCATTTGTCGACGCGCATGTGGGCGTCGGCCGCGGTCGCACTCGCTAGAGTTTCACGCGATCATTGGCCGCGCGGGCGGACAACCAAGAAGTCCTGGTGGCAGGAGAAGCGGTAGCCGCCGTTGCCGTCGGAGAAACGGCTGCGGATGTACTCTTTCAAGGCTTGGCGTGTCGGCGGATTGGGGATCGGCAACAGGTTGAGCATGAATTCGGCGATCACGTAAGCCGTGGCCAGGTCGGGTGCCGCGACGTGCGCGGGCGTGACGTGCAGCTCGGTGCGATAACGTTGGCCGTGGTCTTGCTCGAGGCGTTGCGCGATGGCGCCAAGACCATTGAATCTCAGGCCCAGGAAGTGGTCGAGCATTCCCATACAGTCGGTCTGATGGTTCTGCAAGACGACCACGAGAGCGCCGGTTGCCTTGAGCCACGAGCCCATGTGTGCGAGGCTCGACTGCCACTCATCCCGCGGCAAGTAATAGAGCACGTGCGAGCACAAGACGAAGTCGGCCGCGGCCGGCAGGTGAGCGTCGAGGATCTTGACTGGCAGGACCTCGGCGGCAGGGCACGTCTGACGCAGGTCGTGGCAAAGCGACGGATTGGGTTCGAGCGCCACCACGCGACCAAAGCGTCCGCCTAACCAAGACGTCGTTTGGCCGGTCCCCGCTCCCGCGTCGACGAAAACGGCGGACGAGGGCTCCCGCTCAAGGAATGCGTCGAGCCAGGCGCGGGCCTTG
This sequence comes from uncultured Planctomycetaceae bacterium, assembly GCA_963800135.1. Taxonomy (GTDB): domain Bacteria; phylum Planctomycetota; class Planctomycetia; order Planctomycetales; family Planctomycetaceae; genus DASPSM01. The sequence continues at coordinate 67,865 of CAWCZR010000013.1, forward strand.
AGCTTCTGATCGGTGTGCGCGAGAAACACCGCAAAGGCGTCGTGATATCCCTCGGACTGCGAGTCGTAGACACGGATCGTCGCCCTCTCGTCCATGAAGCAGGCCCTGCCACGTTTAACGGGGTAACAGGCCACCGCCAGTGCGACGGGCGGTGGCCTGTGCCTCGCTCGCTGTTGGTTATTGTCCTTTCGCAACCTTGCCGGACGTGCGGTTCTCGGTCGCCGCGTGCGGCTTGGCCACAGGCTCGGATTGCGGCGGTTCGAGGTGCTCGCCCGCGTTGTGCCAGGCTTCCATTACGGCGTCGATCGCGTCGAGCTTGGCCTTGCGGAAGTTCTGGGGCGTTTCGATCTGGTCGGTGACCAGGAGGCAGCGGTCGTCGGTCGCGGTGTAGGCGGGCCACGCGGGCAGGCCTTCGCGGTTGGGATTGCCGGTCGTTGCGAACTGCACCCAGTAACCGATCATCGCGTCACGAACCTTGAGGTCGGCCGGCGAATGCTCTTTGCCCAACTGCAGGTTATCGAAGACGAAGGCGATCTCCGACCCGTGATGGGCGCCCAACAGTTTGCCGAGCGCTCCCGAGGCGACGTGCGAGAAATTGTAGAGATATGCCGGAGCGTGGGCGTGCTCGTAATTCCGCGCGACGAAGCGGGCCGAATCGACGAAGGAAAAGTCGCCCATCAGCTCCGTCATCGACTTCTTGGCGTGGGCCGGTGAATACAGTTCCTTGAACGTCGCGCCGAACTTCGGCCCGAAATCGCGATCGAGCAGCGAACCGAACGCCTCAGCATCGGCCGGTAGCTTCGCGACCAGGGTAAACATCGATCCTTCGTTGCCGTTGGCGCCGACGATCATCGGCACGGCATTGACCGAGCCTCGCTCGAACATCGTCATCGGATCGTCGGGAATCACATAGCCGTCGACGAGCGGGGCCAATCGCATGCCCGTATTGCGAAAGCTGAAGGACCGCATGCTGTCGACGCCGGGGACCGATTTGAGCAACACCTCGACCGGCAGGGCCCGCAGCGCGGCGAGCAGGCCAGGGCCCTCTTTCACGCCGCACTTCTTCGCGAAGGCGATGCCTTGCTCTTCGGCCGATTCGTGCCCGTAGGCCGACTTCTTCAACTGGGCGAAGTTGAGCGTTCCGCCGCTTTCCGGAATGGCCCGCTGAAACAGCCCTTTCGCGAGCGGCGTGAGGATGAGCGAATAAACGCTGTTTCCGCCGGCCGACTCGCCAAAGACGGTGACGCGTTCGGGGTCGCCGCCGAAGGCCGCGATGTTCTTCTGCACCCAGCGGAGCGCTTCGATCTGATCGAGCAGGCCGTAATTGCCGGAAACGCCGTGCTCCGACTCGGCGCTCAAAGCCGGATGAGCCAGAAAGCCGAGTGCTCCGAGCCGGTAGTTCATGCCGACGACCACGACGCCGCGTTTGGACAGATTCGTTCCTTCATAGAGCGGCTGCGAGTCGGCACCGAAGGTGTAACCACCCCCATGAACCCAAACCATGACCGGCAGCTTTTCGGCCGAGCGGTGGGCGGGAGTCCAGACATTGAGATAGAGGCAGTCTTCGCTGGTTTTGGCGCCGAGGCTCATGCCCGGGAAGGAATTTAGAAGTGGACTGATGACTTGCGGGGCCGCCGTTCCGAAATTCGCGCATTCGCGGACTCCCTCCCAGGCCTTGGCCGGCTGCGGCGCCCGCCAGCGCAAGTCTCCCACCGGCGGGGCAGCGTAGGGGATCCCGCGAAAGGCGATCACGTCGCCCGCTTCGTTCGCCGCGACCCCTTGGACGAGTCCCGTCTCGATCTTCACGGGCTCACCGGCCGCTTTGGGCGACTTAGCCGTGGACTGGCTGCCGCTGGTCGGCTCATCCGCGCGGGCTGCAACGCTCATCAGCAGGCCGACGATCAGCGCGGCGCTCAGCAGGCTCGCGTGCCAGGTAGATCGTGACGCAGATCGGACGTCTCGGAAGGCAGCGCTTGCCATAGTTCCATCTCCATCGAAATCGGACAGGAGTTGTTGACGAATTGAGGTGCCGACAGGCGCGGACATTTTCGCACAGCGATCAGCGGCAATCCAGGCTCGACGCACACGACTCATCGGCCAGCTTTCGCCGTGCGACCCAACACATGTTCGAGCTTTGGGTTAGGGAGAAAGATTGCAAATTGGACAGGGAAGAAGTCGCTGCCAGACAACGCTGTTTTTCCGCACGAAATTCGTGTGGATGATTCGCGTGTGCTCCCGTTTAAGTCGAATGGCCTTTGTAGTCCGGGCCGACGATGACGGGCGCATCTCGTGGGTCACGCCACCCAACGAGCGGGGATTTCCTGCGCTCGCAGATCGCTCCAAGGCGGCTGTCTTCCCCACGTACGCCGAGGCCCAGCTCATCATCGACAAACTGGCTGATCCGTTTGGCCGGATTGGCGTGCGGCTGACGATCGAACCGGCGGACTAGAAGTCAGCCGGCGGTCGAATCTCGCTCGTTCCCCTCGGTTCAGGCTGCGCGGCACGCTGTCGCGCGCCCTCGATCGCCTGCGCGGCGCAGCCCGTGGAATGCCGTCTTGCCGCCCTTTAGGATGGTAGAGATGGTCAAGCCGAGAAGTCTTGCGAATTCAAGTTCGGGAGGCGACCGGCAATTCGCTGCGACGCGATGGAGCGTGGTCGTGGTGGCAGGACGTGGTTCGTCCCCCGATTCTCGACGAGCGCTCGAGTCGCTGTGCGAAGCTTATTGGTATCCGCTCTATGCCTACGTCCGTCGACGAGTGACCGAAGTCAACGACGCGCACGACCTGACGCAAGCCTTCTTCGCGGAGCTGCTGGCGAAGAATTATGTCGGCTCGGCAACGGCCGAACGCGGACGGTTCCGTGCCTTTCTGCTGACCGCGCTCAAGCATTTTCTCTCGAAGGAATGGGACAAGGCCAAGACCCAGAAGCGGGGCGGGGGCAAGACGCCGATTCCACTCGACTTCGAGTCGGCAGACTCACATTACCGCCTCGAGCCGGCCAGCGGCCTGACTGCGGAACAGATCTACGATCGAGAATGGGCGGTGGCCTTGCTCGGCCGCATCCTGCGGCGGCTCGAGGACGAGGCGGTTCAGGCCGGCAAGTCGGAACAGTTCACGGAACTGAAACCTTTCCTCATCGGCGAACACTCCGGCGCGACCTACGCCCAGGTCGCCCCTCAGCTCGGCATGACGGAAGCCGCCGCGAAAATGGCCGCGCATCGGCTCCGCCGCCGCTATCGGGAGCTGCTGCGTGAGGAGATTGCCGAGACGGTCAGCGGGCCCGACGAGGTCGAAGCCGAGATCTCCAATCTGTTTGCCACTCTGCAGTTGTGAACAACACAAAAAAGGCGTGTTACGGATCGAAGGCTTTCCGTCAGAAGACGTAGCCGAGACACATTCGGGAGAAACGCCGATGACGGAAATCAGGACCTGTCCCAAGTGCGGGGTCGACCTGCCGGCCAATGCACCGGCCGGCATTTGTCCGAAGTGTCTGCTGCAAGCTGGTCTCGCCGGTCAGGCGTCGATCGAACCACATACCGGGGCGAGCACGCCGCTCTCGGCCGAGGCGCGGGCGGCGGCCACGGTCCAACCGCCTTCCCGACTCGCGACGCCGTATTTGGAGACGCTCGCCCGTCAGTTCCCGCAGTTGGAAATCATCGAGCATTTGGGGCAGGGGGGGATGGGCGTCGTCTACAAGGCGCGGCAGCGGCATCTCAATCGGCTGGTCGCCGTCAAGATTCTGCCTCCGTCGGCCGGCGGCGATCCGGCATTTGCCGAGCGGTTCACACGCGAGGCCCAGGCGCTGGCGCAGCTCAATCATCCGAACATCGTGCAGGTCTACGATTTTGGCCGCACCGAGGAATTCTTTTACTTCGTGATGGAGTATGTCGACGGCGTCAACCTGCGAGTCCTCATTCGCGAGCACAAGCTCGAGCCGGAGCAAGCGCTCAAAATCGTGCCGCAAATCTGCGACGCGCTGCAGTTTGCCCACGACGAAGGCATCGTTCATCGGGACATCAAGCCGGAGAACATCCTCATCGACAAGAAGGGCCGCGTGAAAATCGCCGACTTCGGCCTGGCCAAGCTCTTGGGCGCGCGCCGGAGGAACTGTCGCTCACCGGAACGGGCCAGCTGATGGGGACGCTCGGCTACATGGCTCCCGAGCAATTGCAGGAGGCGCACACCGTCGATCATCGGGCCGACATCTATTCGCTGGGCGTTGTTTTCTATGAGATGCTCACCGGCAAGTTGCCGATCGGCCGCTTCGATCCGCCGTCCAAGAGGGTGCACGTTGACGTGCGCCTGGACGAGGTGGTGTTGCGTTCGCTCGAGTCGGAGCCGGGCCGCCGTTATCAGCACGCCAGCGAGATCAAGGAGCAAGTCGACCGCATCACCCATGCGGGAGCGGTGAATTCCGCCGCCTGGAACGCGACGCAGGCCTACGTCCCCCCGTCTCCACAGCGATCGGGTCATTGGATCGCAGACTGGCTGGGAATCGAGCCGCGCGCGGGACGACAGATGATCCATGTCGTCGCCGGCGTGCTGGGGACGGCAGCCACTCTGTTATTCATCTCGATCGGCTTCCATCTGATGCCGACTGATTACGCGGTGTTTGGCGGCATCGCCTGCAGCGTCTTGGCCGGTCTCGTGGAGAATCTTGCCCCGACGCTTTTTCCCGGCGATCGCGAATCCGTCGTGGCCGAAAACGTCAAACTGCAAGCGGCCCTGGCGATGAGCGCGGGACCGCAGAAGGATCAAACGCTGCTGAATCTTGCTCGTGAAGCCGCCAGCGAGGGTGAGAACGAAGTGGTGCTGTTTGCGCTGCAGTCCGTGCAAGACGTGAACGTCCGCGACGAAGCGGCCGCGGACTGTGCCCTCGAGATTGCCGAGAACCACGGAGCCGAGTCGGCGTTGCCCGTGGCTCGCTTGATTCAGGACAACGGGCGCCGCAACGACGTGCTACAGCGATTGACCGAAACCTAAGGCATCGCGACGCCATCAGCGGGCCGCGCAACACAGACGGCTGACGATAAGATTCCGACGTGGCGCGCGACGGCATCGAGGCACCGCCCCCGCCGGGGCGACCGGCAAGCGTCGGCTGAGTCAGCGGAATCGCCAGGCCCATGGTAAAAGCCAGGGCCGTGGCAAAAGCCAGGGCCGTGGTAACAATCGCCATCCGGATGCGTCGGCCGTCAATGTTCGTCGTTTCCCCTTTGCACGAGCCAAAATTGCTTCGGCGACACTGGTAGCGACGGCGTCAACTGGCATTTCCCCCGAAGACCTGGACAACGTCCGCGCCGATTAGAGTTCCGCCACCCGGCTCAGTGGCGACGGCGAGCAGTACGTCTCCGCCTTCGGCGACGAAGTACGCGTCATTGAAGGTTGCCTCGCCGTTTTTGAGTTCCGCTGTGGACGTGTTGCCGGGAAGTACGAACAGGGTCACGGGGATGTTGTTCTCGCCGGTGTCGATGTTGCCGTACTGGTCTTCCGCGGCCACAGTCGCGCTGAACGGCGCATCGACGGTGGTCTCGCTCGGCGCCTTGAGGAACACCAGACGATCGGTGGCCGTGAACGCCGTCACGGTGAACGGGTTGGAATTCATCACAAACAGGCCCGTTCCCGGCGAAAACTCGGTGGCAGCGGCTTCGATTAGATAGTTGCCGGCCACGTCGATTGAAGTCTGGTCGTGATGATCGCCGACGATGCCGTTGGTGACGGGCAACGTCACACTGGCGAAGGGAGCGTTCGGCCCCTGTGGCCCCGCGAAGTTGTAGGGGGTGTCGAACGTCCCCAACGTCCCCGCGACAATGGGCGTGAACGAGCACGCGCCGTTAAAGGCGGTGTCGACCTCGGTGACCGTGCCCTCATTGGTTTTCGCGTTGATCATCACCTCCGCGGTGAACTTCAAGGGATGACCCGCGACGATGTTGCTCGGTTGCACGGAAAAGACGAGGTAAGGAGTCGCCACAGCCGTCAACAGCGCTCGGTCCTCCAAGACTTCGGCCGGCCGGTCGAGCGCAGCCAGCGTTCCCCGCGCCTTTCTTCGGCGTGCGCTGCTCAGGCGATTGGTCGGGACGGATCGGAGCCATTGCCGGAAATTGGAATTGAGCATGAGCTTGATCTCCTTGTGACCGCGATCTGCGAGTCTATTAGGCGCTGAGGATGTCGAGCGCCGCGTTGAGGCCGGCCCATTGAATGCTCTCGGCCTTGTCGAGAGCGGCATTGAACGAGGCAAGATTGGAGGCCGGCGAGACGCTGGGCGGCGTCGAGTTGTCCAAGCTGGAATCGAGGCTTGGCGCCGCCGTGGAGGCCTGCGGGGGAGCGACATTCGAAAGGTTTGAAAGCAGAGAAACCGGGGCTAGCGAAGACGTGTCGCCGGCGCTGGGCCCCGAGGGCGTACCGATGCCGGAGAGTTGGCCGACATTACCCATGCGCGGCAGAGCCGCAGTCGCACCAAGTTGTCCCGGGAATCCCGGCCCCACAAAGAATCGCACGATCGGCACTGACGGAATCCCGTCCGCGATGGCGAACACCAGGAACGGGACTTCGAACCCGTTGTTGCCACCAATCCCCGGCGGCAGGGCGACGTTGACAGTCTCCGGGGTGCTGCCGGTCGCGACGCCGGTCGAGCTCCAATTCGAGGTCGTCGCATAAAACACTTCGCCGTTGAAGAGATCGACCAGTTGCACAATCGGATAGTTCTCGGCCATCTGTTCGTCGTCGCCATAGGCCGCGCCCTCGTCGCGGCCGTTGAGCTGCGTGCCTGTGAGGGTGTAGGTGCCGTTGGAATTTTGCGTCAAGCTGGTAATCGTCGGCGCCCAGCTCGGATCGGCGCCATCACCGGGGGCGAGGTTGTAGAAGCTGACTGAACCGCCGGAGGTCTGGGAGGGGGCGGACGTCATGAGGATCTGCCCGGTCGGCAGGACCAGCATCGAATCAAGATAGCTGTTGATGTTTGCCCTGATTCGAAACGAAGTTCGGCGGCGTGACGTTTGTGAAAACGTGGCCGACCGGATCGTACTCGTAGAGGAAGGTGGCGCGGGGAATTGCTCGTTGCCGGAGTTATCGATGTAGACAGATGGTGACAATGAGAGCAAGTCATCTCCGTTGGGGAGGACCGCCCCCGGCGCGTCGCCCATCGTCAGCTGTGTGTTGACCAGTGTGTTGTCGGGGCCGGGCAGAGAGACGCTGGGCAACTGCGGTCCGTTCGACCAGTCGTTCGTGGTGGGGTTGTAGATCTCCGTCCGCCCGTTGGCGCCGAAGAAGATCGGGTCTCCGCCGCGAACTCCGAGCAAGGCGGGGCCGAGCTCGTCACCGGCTGCGTTTGTGCTGAGGAAGCGGAGGGCGCCATTGCCGTCGGCGTTGACCCATTGGCCCATCGGGTTGCTGGCCGTGGGTGGTTCGTAGAGTTCCGCTTCCGCGTGGCCGTCGCTGATGCTCGACCAGAGGTCGTAGGTGAGGATGTCTCCGTTAGCCAGCTTCACCCAGGTCTCTTCGTTGCTTTGGTCGTTCGTGTGGACTTTGGTCGCACCCTGGCTCCATTGATTCGTCGTTGGGTCATAGATTTCGGTGCCAGCATCGAAGATGTTCCCCACGAGCACATTCCCGTTGGGCAGCACTTCGCTCGGTTGATCCCCCTCGACCGCCAGATTGGTGTAGGTTTGACCGTCGATCGTGATGCTCGGCATGACGGCCGGATCGGGGGCGACCATGGTCCAGAGGTTCGTCGCCGGATCGTAGATTTCAGCGGAGTTGCTGTACTGCGGGCCGTCGCTCGTCGTGATCTTGCCATCGGCGGCATATTCGCCCCCCATCACGAACACGTCGCCGTTGGGCAGCACGTCGGAGGAGAAATAGAGCCGCGCGACATGCATCGATGCCAGCTGCGTCCATGTGCCGTCGGCGTAGTTCCCTGCGCTGTCGGGAGCCAGCTCGAACCAGTTCGCCGAAACACCAGCGGAATGCAGCATCACATCGCCGTTGGGAAGCAGCAGCGAGACGTCGAACGCCTGCGTGGCGCCTGCGATTTGTTGCAACTGGGTAAATGACGACTCGCTCAATTGCGACCAATTGTTGACGAAGAGAGAGACCGTGGCCGAGCTCCGGCCGGCACCGTGAAATGAAATCACAAGCGAATCGTCGCCGGTATACCCGGCTGTGGGAGCGTAGGTGAGCCCGTTAAGAGCCGCGTTGAGGTGCGCCTCCGTTCCGACCGCCGTCATCGACGCCGCGTCGTTGTGCCCGGAAGTGAACCTCAAGCCGGTCAGCGTCCCCAGGGTGAGCGTTCCGTGCGAGACGCTCAACGAAAGGGACGGATTCACCTGGGACCCGCGCTGGATGGCGACGAGGCCGGAGACGCTGATCGAGTTGTTGGACGCTGGCGAGAAGGCCAGGGTGCCGTTCTCGATCACAGTGGCCGAGGCCGGAGCCGTGACCGACAGCAAGATGCGTGACTCCAGCGACTCGATCTCGAATCGGAACACGGCCGGCTGAATTGCAGCGCTGACGTGCCGATTTCGCCGCTGGCCGCGCCCGAATCTTTCTCCATGTCGACGGATGTCGCTCCACCGCTTTAAAAGAGACGCAAGAGGCTGTGAGGCTTTCATGCTCGCTCCTTGCTCACGCGACGGAGATACCGGTCGAGGCTGCGAATCTTCGCCCCAATCACAGTGGCGAGTTTTGACTCCGATTTGCCTCAGGCGATTGGCGGCTTTTTTCGGCTTTTAAAACAGAGCTGCTCGAGGATCGCGGAACGCTCACAACGCAATCCGACCGGCGCTCAACTTGATCCTCCTAATCCGCCATTCGAATTCAGGACCAGCACCGCAGCGCTCCCAACGAGAGGTGCACCAGTGGGCGGCGTGGCGATCGCCAGCAGCGGGTCGTCGCCGGACGCCACGAAGTACACATCGTTGAACGTCGCCTTCCCATCCATGATTTCGGACTTGGAGAGGTTGCCGGGAGCGGCGAGCAGGCTGATGGGGACGTTGTTCACGCCTGTGTCGATGTTGCCGTACTGGTCTTCCACGGCAACGGTCGCGCTGAACGGCGTATCGACCGTGACCTCGCTCGGCGCCTTGAGAAAGACGAGACGATCGGTGGCGGTGAACGGCGAGATCGTGAAACTCTTGGAGCTGACTTCTGGCAGCTGCGTGCTGATAGCGATTGCGCTCAGTTGATACTTGCCGGCCACGTCCAACGCGACCGGAAGCTCGTTATTGACTGTATTTGCGACGCCGTTGACGAAGTTCATCTCGATAGGACCGATCCGGGAATTTGGACCTGGGGTCACCGGGAAGTTGTACGGCGTGTCGAACGCCGACGGCGAGCCGCTCGTCGTCGGACTGAAGGGGCTGACAACGCACTCGCTGTTAAAAGCCGTATCGACCACAGGCCTAGTGCCAAGTTCGGTCCCGCGGCGGATCATGACATCCACGGTGAAGGAAAGGGTGTGTCCAGCGATGGAGTTTTGCGGCTGCACCGCGAAGACCAGGTAGGGGACCCCCGCCGCCGTCAAAAGCTGGCGGCTTTCCAGGACCTCCGCGGGGGCGTCGGACAGGATCGCTCGCTTGTTCGCCATTCTGCGGCGCGTGCATGTCGGTTGATCCATGGGGATGCGCCTGAGCCACTGCCACCACTGGGTATTGCGCATGAGACTGCTTTCCTTAAAATTAGGCACTCAGGATGTCGTAGCGTCGAGACGGGCCCATCGAACGCTTTCGGCGTTATTGAGCGCTGCCGCGTCCTAATCGCTGCCTCGTCCTAATCACAGTGGCGAGTTTTGACCCCGATTTGCCTCACGCCTTTGCCAGGGTTCTTCCGTTATTTGGCGCGCGGATGTCGCGCTGCCGTGCCTCGTAAGGCGGCTGAGCGCGCCAGTCGCAGCGGCGACTGGTCGCGAGAAGGGGAGCGTCTTCTCGCTGCAGCTTATGAACCCGGCTTCGGTTGCGCCTCGGGCGGCTTCCTGTCCGCAGGGCCCTCTGGAGGTTCGGCCACCCACTGATCGCCGAGGTGGATTTCCACTTTCAAAGGCTCCAGGCTGCCGCGCCCAGCGGAAGCAGGCGGGAACTCGGGCGGGTCCCAGTCGAGACCCATTTCCTTCAACTGCTGGCGGATAAGCCGCAAGTCCCAGACGTGAATCTCTTTGAGAGACACAGTGACCAGCCGCGCCCCGTCTGGCGTGAACACGGCATGAACAATCGGATCCAAGTTAGGATCCTCCAGCACGGCGACCTCCCGGGCCGAAGCGACATCCAACAAGCGCAAGCCGGCCGGCGTGGGAACAGCCGCGAGTTTGCTATTGGGATCGAACACTGGGTTTTCGCCGAGGCGCAACCCCGGTTCCCACGCGCCCACGGCAAAGAGACGTCCGCCGTCCAGCCGAGTCGACAGCCAGCGTCCGTCGGGGCTGAATCGCGGGAAGGTGGCACCCCACTCGGCCAATTGCCTGACGAATCGTCCGTCGCGGGCGTCCCAAATCTTGGCCAATCCGACCACGTGCGTGGCCGTAACGACCCAGCGGCCGTCGGGACTGACCGCAATGTGTCTGACATCCGCGCCGGGGTCGAGACGGATGGCTTGCTTGGGCTGGTCGGCGTGCAGGATCCAACCCCCCGCAAAGAGAAGTTGAGTCGCCACCGCCCGATCGCAGGTTACGGTCACGTGGCCGTCACGGCTCTGATCCAGGCCCTCGCCGTTGGGTAGAGGCAGGGGTTCGGGTGGCCCGATCGATAATCCGCCCGTCGCCTCCAAACCCTTACTGATTGGCCAGCGAGAGAGGCCAGCAATGGAGAGCGTCAAAAGCGATCCGGACGGTTCAAACAAAACGCGGTTGTTGCCCCAATCACTGGGGATGAAGCCGATCTGTGCGCCGTTCTCAAGGTCCCAGAGGCCGAAACCATCCGCCATCGCACAGGCGAGTATTCGGCCGTCCGGGTGCAGAGCGACACCGAAGTACTCCCCATTTTTGGGCAATGGTTTGCCGCGGGCCAATGTGCGGAATTCCTGACTTCCGGCGACGCGCCAGATTCCGAGCATCCCATGCTGGACACCACCCGCCAATCGCAGCCCATCGTGATTGAAGCGGCATGCGCTCAGGGTCGACGGGGCCCTCATCAACCTCTCACCCGTGGCCACACGCAGCAACTCCATGTTCAAGCCATACTCGTTGGCGGCGAGGCGGTCACCGACGGGGTCGAATGCCATCGAGGTTGGAAAGAAATCGGTTTCGAGTGTTCGATAGACCTGCCGGGTTCCTCGATCGTAAAGGCGAATTTGACGTCGATTGGTTCCGACGGCGAGTGTCCGCCCGTCGGGATGCCAGGCCAGAGCCAGAGGGCGGTCGTCCTGCCGTTCCGAAGCGAGCACTTTGCCGGTTCCCAGATCGCGAAGTTGCAGAACCTGATCGATGTACGAAGCCGCCGCCACGAGCGGCTCTGTCGGGTGCAGGGCGATCATGATTGCGTTCGTGATGGTCTCGGGTGCCAGCCGACTGATTTGACGGGCGCTGGGCAGGTCGAAAAGCCCGATCGAGCCGTCCTTGTACCCGAGCGCGACTTGTTGCGAACCTCGGAAGTCAGCCCAGCGCGCTTTCGGCTCAGACAAGATTTGGCGTGGCTTCGGTCCGTCCAACTGCCACACATGCATCGCCGTCTGCATGCTGACACTGCGATTGAATTGGGTGATGGCGATGTACTTGCCGTCGCGGCTCAAACAGGGCCGAGCAGGCCAGCCCAATGCCGGCAGCCGGCAGGTCTCGACGTCATCGGCGACGCGACGGATGCTGCAGCTGCCGGCTCGATCGGTGCGGGCATAGATGACATGCGCTTCGTCGAAATCGATGTCCAACGCATCAGCCGGCCAAGTATTCCTGGGCCCGTCCAGATAAAGATCGGGTACGGCCAGGGCGGCGATGGCGGCTTTTCGCAGCTCTTGGAAGTTGGCCGGGGGTAGCTCCAGCGTCCGGGCCAGTTGCGTTGCCTGCTTCAAAGTCTCGAGGCTCTCGAATCGCTGGCCCGGGCGTCGACTCAGGCGATGCGCGCGTGCCTGGGCCACGAGTGATTCCCAGAGTTGTTCCGACTTTTTCCGTTCGCTCTCTTGGGCGATTGCCAGTGCGATCTGCTTTTGTTTCGCGGCTTGCACTGCGTCGGCTTCTGCCTCCGTCGCGCGGAGCATGCCCCAGGTCGTGCCGATGATGCCCGCAACCAGCGCCAGCAACACGGCCGAGGCGGCCAGCACCATTCCTTTATTCCGCCGCACAAATTTGCGTAGCCGGTATCCGGCCGACGGAGGCGAGGCCTGCACGGGTTCGTCGGCCAGGTAGCGCTGCACGTCGAGCGCCAGGCTGTTGGCGGTTTCGTATCGGCGAGAGCGGTCCTTTTCCAGCGACTTCATCACGATCCAGTCCAAGTCGCCGCGCACGAGCTGGCTCAGGCGATCGGGGTCGGCGTGTCGTCGTGCCGCGACCACTGTAAGCGTCTTGCCCATCGCGCCGATTCGGGTGCTCGGCTTGGGCGGCTCCTCCTCCCGAATGATGCGGCGGATCTCGTCGAAGGCTGCGTCGTGCAGGCGATCTGGGTCGAACGGCGTGCTGCCGGTGAGCAGCTCGTACAAGAGCACTCCCAGCGAATAAATGTCGCTGCGCGTGTCGATATCGAGGTTGGTCATCGCCGCCTGTTCAGGACTCATATAGAGCGGAGTGCCGATCATCTCGGCCATCCGCGTGAAATGCGTCTCTGAGGTCCGCTGCCGGTCAATCGCCTTGGCAACGCCAAAGTCGATGACCTTCGGCACGGGCTGTCCGCCATGTTGCGTGACCAACACGTTCGAGGGCTTGATGTCCCGGTGAATGATCCCCTTCTGGTGGGCGTGCTGCACGGCGTGGCAGACCTGGACGAATAGATCGAGCCGCGCATGCACGGAAAGATGGTTCTGGTCGCAATATTCCGTGATGGGAACGCCGCGGACGAGTTCCATTACGAAATAGGGTCGCCCCGCATCGGTCGCCCCGGCATCGAGGACCCGGGCGATGTTTGGGTGGTCCATCAACGACAAGGCCTCGAGCTCGGCCTTGAATCGCGCGAGGACCTGATGCGTGTCCATGCCCGGCCGGACGATCTTGAGCGCCACTTGCCGGCGGACCGGAGCCTCCTGATCGGCGATGTAGACGATGCCGAACCCCCCCTCGCCGATCTGCTCCAACAACGTGTAGGGGCCGATCACGGTGCCTGCGCATTCGGTGGGCGATGGAACGAACGCCGCGGCAATCTCCGGCGCGGGAGACTCTAGAAAATCGCCGACTTTAGATTCGGCGCAGAGTAACTTTTCGACACGGCGGCGCAGCTCTTCATCGCCTGCGCAGGCCTGATCCAGGTAGGCGCATCGTTCTCCGCTCGTCGGTTTCTCGAGTGCGGCGAAATAGATCTCGTCGATGCTGGGCGTGACGCGGTCCACGGGGTCGATTCCTGACATTCGTCCCATACACCGTGGCGACTTTCGACGACAATTTGCCTCGCGCGGCGGGCAATTTCGTCAGGTTTGTTCGGCATCCTCAATCGCGGAATAAAGGAACACTCTGGCGTAAGCCCAATAGCGATCGGCGGTTGCACGCGCAATTCCGAGGGCCATTGCGGCCTCCTGATGGGAAAGCCCGGCGAAGTACCGCAGCTTGACCAACTCAGCTTTCTCGGGCGACTCCCTTTCCAGCTTTTCCAGCGCCTCGTGAAGCGACAGCAATTGGTCGATACGTTCCTCTCCGAACGAACAGGCCTCGTCGAATTCGACGCGCTTCCGATCCCCGCCCAGCTTCGGTCGTCGCTTGCGACGCGCGTTGTCGACGAGAATCCGCCTCATCGATTCAGCTGCCGCGGCAAAGAAATGTCTGCGACTGCTCCATTGCTGAACCTTCTCGCCGTCGACCAGGCGAAGAAAAGCCTCGTGCACGAGGGCGGTCGCCTGCAGCGTCTGTCCGGGCTTTTCCTGGGCCAGCCGTAGTGCGGCAAGTTTTCGCAGCTCGGCATAGACGAGCGGCAACAGATCCTCTGCCGCGGTCGGGTCCCCCGACTCGATCGCGCAAAGAATGCGTGTAGCCTCGCCCATAGCCCAGATGCTTGTGAATGAGAGCGGTCTACGAACGAGATTCAGGCTAGCTGAGCGCCCCCCGAATTCGAGGCAAATCCTGCGACGATTTACACTACGGACAAACCCGGCCGACCTCGTGGAGGTGTTCGCACTCCTCCGTGAACCCGAGTTGACGCCCCGCTTCAACATCGCTCTGACTTCGCAAGCGGCCGGCGTCCGCCAGGTCGACAAACACCGCGAGTCGATGATGCGCCGGGGGGCTGATCCCTTTCTGCGGCCGAGACCCCAAGGTCAGCTACAGCACGACCAACGCCCGCGCTCCGACCGTCGCCAAGAAGCCGACTTTCCGAGAGTCATTCGCCAAACGGCGGTGTCTGAACGTGCCGAGCTTTTGCGAGTGGCTCCTGAGACTGCCGGTCGCCGGGGCACGGCACAAATTCGGGCGCGGGCAGAACTCTGGCACCTCGTGCCGGATTCACCCGAGTAAAATTCTTGAGCGGCCTGTTGCGAGCGCAACAAATAACCCCGCGGTCGCGCATTTCGCAACCGCGGGGTTTCAGTGGCGGGGACAGGATTTGAACCTGCGACCTCGAGGTTATGAGCCTCGCGAGCTACCGGGCTGCTCCACCCCGCGTCATGTGTGGCCCTTCATTATACCCGGCTGAGTGATTCAGAGAAGGCCGCCGTCAGAAATCGGCGTTTTTCGGCGTCCGGGGGAAGGGAATCACGTCGCGGATGTTGGCCATGCCGGTTATGAGGAGCATCACCCGCTCCAAACCGAGGCCGAAACCCGAGTGAGGCACCGTGCCGTAGCGACGCAAATCGAGGTACCACCAATAATCCTTCGGCTCGAGGTGGCACTCCTTTAGCCGTTCGGTCAGCACCTCCAGCCGCTCTTCGCGCTGGCTGCCGCCGATGATTTCGCCGACTCGGGGCACCAGCACGTCCATTGCTCGGACCGTTTTGCCGTCGTCGTTGCACTTCATGTAAAACGGTTTGATCGTCCGCGGATAGTCGAACAGGATCACCGGCCGCTTGAAATGCTGCTCGGTGAGATACCGCTCGTGTTCCGACTGGAGGTCGCGGCCCCACTCGATTGGAAACTCGAACGTCTGGCCGCTGGCCTTGAGGATGTCGATCGCCTCAGTGTACGTCAGCCGAACGAACTCGCTCCCGGCGATCGTCCGCAGGTTGTCCAGCACGGTCGGTTCGATGCGTTCGTTGAAGAAGGCGACGTCTTCCTCGCAGTGTTCCAACACGTCGCGGACGACCGAGCGAATGAAATCCTCCGCCAGCTGCATGTTGTCGGGGAGTTCATAGAACGGCATTTCCGGCTCGATCATCCAGAACTCGGCCAGGTGCCGGGCCGTGTTCGAGTTCTCCGCGCGAAATGTCGGTCCAAACGTGTAGCAGCAGCCAAGCGACGTGGCGAAGATCTCTGCCTCGAGCTGGCCGCTGACCGTGAGCGAGGCCCGCTTGCCGAAGAAGTCGTTCGTATAGTCGATCTCGCGCGGACCGCCGGCTCCAGTCGGGGCGGGGGCGGTGGGCAGCTTGGCCAGGTCGAGCGTTGTGACCTGGAACATGGCGCCGGCCCCTTCGCAGTCGCTCGTCGTGATGATGGGCGTCTGGATGTACAGAAACCCGCGCGACTGGAAGAAACGATGGATCAACGCGCAGACCTCGTTGCGCACGCGAGCAATGGCTCCGAACGTGTTGGTCCGCGGCCGTAGGTGCGCGATCTCCCGCAAGAACTCGAAGGTGTGCCGCTTCTTCTGGAGGGGATACGCCTCGGCGTCGGCCGTCCCCACGATCCGCAGCGACTGCGCGGCCAGCTCGACGCGCTGCCCTTTCCCGGGGCTCTCCTTCAGTTCGCCGGCGATGCGCACGCTGGCGCCCGTCGTCACGTGCTTGATGGTCTCGGCCGCATCCGGCACGTCCGCACCGACGACGATCTGCAGGTTCGACAGGCAGCTGCCGTCGTTCAATTCAATGAACGAAAAGCCCTGCTTCGAGTCGCGACGCGTCCGCACCCAGCCGGCCACTTCCAGCAGCTGTCCCGGCTGCCCGCTCTTGAGGATTTCGACAATTCGGGTCAATCGCATAGGTTGAATCGTGTGAAACCGACGGCCGATCCGCAAGGGCGCCGCCCCTTGCCGCTCCTGCCGCAGTCGCTCCGGTCACTGCCGCGCGTCACCGGCAGCTGTAGGCCGCTTTGAGCCGCGCCAGGATGTCCTGCTCCAGGACCACGTCGTGTCCGCGGGGGATCCAGCCGGAAGGCGTCGATTGGCCGACGACCAGGTTCAAATCGCGCTGCAGCGGATACGTGTCGCGGAAGGTCGAGTTGCCGGGCGAGTTCGGACTCGGACTCGCCAGATCCTCGATCTCTTTGAGGGCCTCGACGCTGACCAGGTAGCCGCCGTCGACTCGCACAAAATGAATCAGCACCTTGCGTCGGATCGGTTGGGCTGTGCTCTCCAGCCGGTTGGCCAACCCCACCGATTCTTTGTGCCAGGGCTCGATGATGCCCGAGCCGACCTTGTAGTACGTGGCCATCGTCCCTTCGAGCTGGTTGCTCGTGTCGACCTCGAAGTTGTAGTAGTGCAGCACGTCCATCGCCCGCTCGTTGACCGACAGCTCTGAGTTCGGATCGTTGCCGGCAGGCAGAAACAACGGCGGCGTCTGCGGCGGAGCGTTGGCCAGCGACCCGGGCGGCTGTACCGTCGGAACGGTGGTGCACGACGCGGCCAGCGCGCAGACGACCAACGCCAACGGCAGTAAACGCTTGTGGGGCATAAAGGCGGACGACAAGACCAGACCCCGCGCAGCAAAACCGAACGGGTGATCCAAGAGACGACCAAGAAAAGGGGGCGTAGTGTCCCAACATTCCCCAATCCCCTCAAGCCCAGGGGCGCGCCCCTGGACCCCGGTGCGGCCGGCGCTCCGCGGGCCGCCGCAAGCGGCGCTCTGCCGGGTGGGTTGGGTCGGCTTCTCGCGGAATCCAGTCCCGTCCCGACAAGAGCGTCCGGAGCGAAACGGATCCAGCGGGGATTTTGTTCCGTCCTCAGAAACGCGTCTGGACCTGTTCGGTCCCATTCCGGGAAAGTGTCCGGACCTTGGGGTCCGCCCCGGTCTTAGCAGCTTCTCCCGATCTCCCGAACTTGTCCCGTCCCATGTCCCGCTCTGCGTTTGGATCGCGTAACACATTTGAGCGTCGAGTCTTACGCTGTCAGAGCAACGCCTTCGCACATTGGGACACGATGAGGACGTTCGTGTCCCATCCCGTCTTCCGGTCCCCTAGCGTCGTGACCGGACCGGACCCCAACGAGTCCGGACCAGACGAGACCGGACCAGCCGTGTCCGAACGGACCGAACCGGGCTTGTCGAGCAACCCAATCCCGTCCCCGTCCGTGTACAAAGTCTGTACAGCGTTGCCGGGGATGAAACGCACCCCATAGTGAAAACAGATCCCCATCACCGCCGGGGATCTTTTTTCGTCCCCGCCCGGCCCCCGCCGGGGACAGTCTCGCCGGTTGGTAGTTGATCGATGCAGGCCGAGGTGGAACGACGTTTGGCGGTTCGTAGCCGGCGATTTCGTTGGGAGTGGGGGCACGGTCTTTGGTCGCCGACGTCAGGCGGATCCATTCAGGTTACGGCGCCGGGGTCGCCATCCGGAAGACCGAGGTTCTACGAGCGCAAAACCAACCTCACAACTTTAGGCGGCGCGTTTCCGGAAAAACGTGCGGGAACCTGGCCCGGCCGGCGCTCGGAGACTGTCTGCGGGAGCCGCGCAAAATTGGTATAAGAAATCGCACCCATCTCGCTTTCGGAACGCGCCTCGAGGTTCCGCTCTGGCATGAGCACCAACAGTGCTAGGGTTCGGTGATGATCAAGCTTCCGTCGGTTGAATTGCTGCGGTGCGTGCTTTGTCGGGGGTGGAGTTGTCGGGCCGCGATCCTGTCGTGCCTGGCCGCTGCCTGCCTGGTGCTCGCGAGTTCTTTCTCGCGATGTCTCTTGGCCGGGCCTGCTGACAAATCCGACCGTCGTGACACGGGCGACCACGCCCAGCCGGGCGCGAGCGCTGGAACGGCCCTCGATCTGTATGGCGATCCGCTGCCCCCTGGCGCCGTGTTGAGGCTGGGGACCATCCGCCTGAGGCATGCCAGCAATGTTCTGAGCGTCGCGTTCTCTCCGAACGGCCAAACGCTGGCGACGGTCGGCACGCTCGATCCGCGGATTCAATTGTGGGACGTGCGGACCGGTCGGCTGACGCGGACGTTGCTCGGGTCGCTGTCCGATCCGCCCCGCAGGGCAGTGTTCTCGCCGAATGGCGTGCGGCTGGCTGTTGTCTGTAGTCACGGGGGAGTCCAGCTCTGGGACGTCGTGTCGGGTCTGGAATTGATGGAATCGTCGGAGGTGCGAGAACAAGAGGGCATCTTGGAAATCGCCTTCGCGCCCGACGGACGTCATTTCGCGGCGGCTGGCTTTATGGGCGCCATTCACTTATGGGATGCCGACAACAGTGGACGCCAACGGCTGCTGGTGGATCTGGGAAATCGTGCTCGCGGCGATCACGCGTTGGCCTTTTCTCCCGACGGCAAAGTGCTGGCTTGCGGTGTCAACGGCGACATCCGTCTGTTTAACGCGGAAACCGGTGCCGCGGTTGGCAAGATCGAACATGCACACGAACAGGAAATCCTCAACCTCGCCTTCGGGCTCGACGGAAAAACTCTCATCTCGGCCGGAGATTCAGAATACCGCCCCGTTCCGGGCAAGCCGGACTGGGTCCAGTGCGATCCGCGGCTGCGGATCTGGGATGTGGCGACCGCCAAGGTCGTCCGCGAATTCACCCACACGCCACCGGAAGCCGGAGCATGCACGGCGGCACTGTCGCGGGACGCCCATACGCTTGCGTCGCGGCAGAAAAATTCGCTTCTGGTCTGGGACGTCGCCACGGGACAGGTCAAGCAACGGATCGCGAACTTCTGGCTGCCCGCGCCGGCCGCGACAAGCCGGTTCACGACTCCTGGGCATTCAGCGGCACCTCGCTCGCCATCTCGCCCGATGCCACGCGGCTTGCAGCGGTCAACGTCCCGCTCCACACGATCACCCTGTGGGATGCGGCGACGGGTCGGCCCACGCCGGACTTGTCCGACTCGCACGCGGAAAGCATCGCTGCGCTCGCCTGCTCCCCCGACGGAACGCGGATCGTGACGGGCGGAGGCAGAGATGGCATGGTTCGTCTCTGGGACAGCGCCACCGGCAAGACGCTCCGCACGTTCGTGATTGGCGACGGGTTCCCATGCGAGGTGCGCTCGATCGCCTTTTCTCCCGACGGAAAGTCGATCGTCGCCGGCGGGCCAAACTCCAAGGACGGGCAGAACACCGGCATTGTGCGGATCTGGGATGTCGAGAACGGTGCCGTGCGACTCGAAATGCGCCCGGGCGTCGAAGTCTCCGGAGTCGCTTTTTCTCACGATGGCAGCCAGTTGGCCATTGGCACGAGCAGCTTCAGAGAGTTTTATTTGGAGCGAGCAGGCGGGAAACAGCCGCCTGCTGAACGCACACTCTTAATCGTCGATGCGAAAACAGGCGCGGAGCGGCAGCGAATCAAGCTGGGCGGCTACGTCAAAGCCCTTGTCTTTTCCGCGAATGGGGCGACCGTGAGCGTCGTCGCTGAGAGGGGGCGGGTTAGCACGTGGGACGTTGCTACCGGACAGCTGAGGCATGCGAGTGCCGCGCCCCCCATGCAGGGCGCATGCGATTCACCGAGGTGTGTGCCGCCGCGATCGCCGATGATGGCTCGTTGGCCGCGATGAGCCTTTGGTCGAGCCCCGTTGCCACGCTGTGGGATCTCTCGCTGGGGACCCAAGTCGGTCAAGTCGACCTTCCGAGGGAGGCCGAGGGCTTTATCGGCAACGTGCTCGCCATTTCGCCCGACAAGCAGGTGCTGGCTTCGGCCTCCGTGGGCGGCGAAGATCATGGCACGGAAAAACACTCGATCCGGCTGTGGGACCTGCACACCGGCCGGCTGCTCAAGCGAATTGCGCGGCCGCTCGCCAATCGCGTCAGCAGCTTGGTCTTCACGCCCGATGGCAAACGATTGATCTCGGGAATGTCCGACGGCACGTGTCTCGTTTGGGACGTTTCGAAGTTGTGAACGCCCGCTCGGGTCGGGCAGTGGTGAATCGCCTCGCTGTCAGCTCACCACAGCCCGCGTCGCCAGTTTCCGCTTCGTCGTCGTCGCGACATGGTCGTGGTATAACGAGCGAACGCGTGGAAGCTGCGCGGCTTTCCTCGATTGGTCGGCAACTCAGTTGGACATCCCTCCAGTTAGACATCTCAGGTTCGACATCCATGGATTATTTTCCCCAAGTCGGCAAGATCCCCTACGAAGGTCCCAAGAGCAAAAACCCGCTGGCGTTCAAGCACTACAACGCTGACGAAGTGGTCGAAGGTAAAACGCTCCGTGACCATCTGCGGTTCAGTGTCTGCTACTGGCACACGTTCCGCGCGACCGGGGCCGATCCGTTCGGGGCGCCGACCTTGCAGCGGCCGTGGGACGATGGCAGCGAGTCGCTCGATAACGCCAAGCGGCGGGTCGATGCGGCCTTTGAGTTCATCTCCAAGTTCGGGCGCGCCCTTTTATTGCTTTCACGACCGGGACGTCGCGCCGGACGGGCCGACGCTGGCGGAGGCTAATCGCAACTTCGAGGCGATCATTCCGCATCTCAAAAGCGCCCAGGACCGCACGGGCGTGAAGTTGCTTTGGGGGACGGCCAACCTGTTTTCGCATCCGCGCTATCTGCACGGAGCGGCGACGAGCTGCAATGCCGACGTCTTCGCCTACGCGGCCGCCCAAGTGAAGAGGGCGATTGCGGCCACGCAGGAACTGGGCGGCAGCAACTACGTTTTCTGGGGCGGGCGCGAGGGGTATCAGAACCTCTACAACACCGACATGAAGCGCGAGCTCGATCACCTGGCCCGCTTCATGCACCTGGCCGTCGACTACGCCAAATCGATCGGCTTCCGCGGGCAATTTCTGTTCGAGCCCAAGCCGAAAGAGCCGACCAAGCATCAATACGATTTCGATGCGGCGGCCTGCCTCAACTTCATTCGGCAGTACGACCTCAAGGAGCACGTGAAGCTCAACATCGAGACCAATCACGCCACGCTCGCCGGCCACACGATGATGCACGAGCTGGTCTACGCGTCGATTCAAGGTGCCCTGGGCAGCATCGACGCCAACACGGGGGACATGCTGCTCGGCTGGGACACGGATCAGTTCCCGACCGACATCTACCTCACCACGCAGTGCATGCTGGTGATCCTGGGGCAGGGGGGCCTGGCGCCGGGCGGCGTCAACTTCGACGCCAAGGTGCGGCGCGAAAGTTTCGAGCCGATCGACCTGTTTCACGCGCACATCGGCGGCATGGATGCGTTCGCCCGCGGCCTCAAAATCGCCGCCCGCATGCGGGCCGACGGCGTGCTCACCGATTTCGTCAGGAACCGCTACAAGAGCTACGACTCGGGCATCGGCAAGCAGATCGAGGACGGCACCGCCAGCTTCGCCAGCCTGGAAAAATACATGCTCGAAAAGGGCAACGCGGCCGCCAACGAAAGCGGTCGGCAAGAAATGCTCGAAAACATCATCAACGACTATCTGTAAGGGATGCGTGCCCCTGTGCGTCGTTTACCATTTGCTGGGTTCATGTGTCTGTTCTTCGCGAGTTCCTGCTCGCTTGCCCACTCGGATCAAGATCCTGCGATGACGCGCGTGCCGGTGAAGTTTTCGGGCGGACACGAGACCGATCGACGCGATCGGGGCCGGCCCGTCGTGCTGATCGCGGCCGCTTTGGGCGTCTCGTCGGACGTCTTTCGCGACGCGTTCAGCCACGTCCGCCCCGCGCCGGCCGGTTCGCGGCCGTCGCCCGACCAGGTCCGCCGCAACAAGGAAGCACTCCTCGACGCGCTCGGCCCGCACGGCGTCACCAACGACCGGCTCGACGAAGTCTCCAACTACTACCGCTACGTGCGGAGTCGGGGCGAGATGTGGCCGACGAAGCCGGCGGCGGCTTACGCCGAGGTGAAGGATGGCAAGATCGTGCGGTTCGTGGTCACCAAAGGTGGCTCGGGTTACAGCTCGCCGCCAATCGTCAGCGTCCCCGGCTTCGACGTCACAATCAAGGTCGAACTTGCGTTTGGCAAGAAGCTCGAGACCAATGGCGCCGTGAGGGCGATCCGGCTCGTCGCCAACGAGAAGAACTGACGCCCCCGCAGGCGAGCGGCGGGTGCGGGTACCCGTGGCAAGCCATGGGTGCCGCCGGTTCTTGGCATTCGCGCTCTTGCAATCTACTGGTCGACCAGTATCATTGTCGCTTGATGTACTGTTCAACCAGTAGGATGCCGGACACAGCAGGACCCGCAATGACCGATCTTGTCCCCACCGATCGTGAGCTCGAGGCCCTCAAAGTGCTCTGGCAGCGCGGCGAGACGACCGTCCGCGACGTGTGGAGCGAGATGACGGCGGCCGAGAACGATCTCGCCTACACGACCGTCTTGAGCCTGCTGCAGGTGATGGAGCAGAAGGCGCTGGTGGGCCACAAGCGCGTGGGCAAGGCCTATGCGTATTTCGCGAAGGTCCGCCGCGAACCGACGATCCGCAAACTGGCTGGCGGCTTTCTCGACAAAGTCTTCGACGGGGCCGTCGACGAATACCTGGTCCACGTGCTCGGCTCGCGCAAACTCAAAGAAGCGGAGCTTGCCCGCCTCGACGCGATGATCGCCGAGGCCCGCAAACGTACCCGACCGCCGCGCCAGAAAGGGCCCGAAACATGACGCCCTGGCTCGATGCAATCGCGCTGTGGCTGGCCGACTTTTACCTGGCGGCAACGATCCTTCTCATTCTGGCGGGCGCCGCCTTTTGCGTGATCAAACAGCCGGCGTGGCGGATGGCCCTCGCTTGGGGCACGCTCGTCAGCCTGCTGGTGGCTGCCGTTTTCTGTCTCTTGGCGTCGCGTCCGCGAATCGATCCGCGGCAACTCTTCGCTCGGGAGGAACGGCCCGTTGCCCAAGTCCAGACAGCAGAACGACCAGCCCCCGAGCCGCCGGTTTCCGAGATTCCGTTCACGCCTCAGCAGCCCGCTCCCGAACAGCAAATCGATCCGCCGCGCCAAGCCAATCCG
The DNA here is from genome assembly GCA_963800135.1 of uncultured Planctomycetaceae bacterium. Classification (GTDB taxonomy): domain Bacteria; phylum Planctomycetota; class Planctomycetia; order Planctomycetales; family Planctomycetaceae; genus DASPSM01. The sequence goes on from CAWCZR010000013.1 coordinate 91,125, forward strand.
GAGCCGCCAATTGATGCTATCACCCAGCCTGCAGTCGCCGTCGAAAATCCGCCCGGTGCTGAAATTGATTCATGGACGATTGTTGGCGATGCCGTCCTTTTGTTCCTGACCGGCGCCGTCTTGATGGCGGCTCGCCTGGCGGTCGGAGCCTGGCAGGCGTCGCGATTGATTCGGAAAAGTCTCGCGGCTCCTCCCGCGCCCGTCGACGAATTGCGGGCGATTGTCGGCGACGGAGCCCGCTTGCCTCGGCTGCGGCTCAACGCGCGGCTGGTGACGCCGGTGGCGACGGGCACGCTCTGGCCGACGATCGTGCTGCCGGCGCGCTTCGGCGAGAATTCGCAGCGCGGAGAGCTGCGCGCCGTGCTGGGCCACGAGTGGGCCCACATTCGCAACGGCGACTTGTGGCTGTTGGCTCTCGACCGCTGTCTGTTCCCGCTGCTTTGGGCGCATCCGGCCTACTGGTGGCTGCGCCGGCGAATCCGGCAGGACCAGGAATTTTTGGCCGACGCGGCCGCCGCCTCGCTGATCGGACCGGCCGACTATGCCGCGCAACTCGTCGCCTGGGCACGGGACCTCGCCGGCGTGCGGCGGATCGTCGTGTCGAACGCCGTCGGAATCTGGGAGCGTCCGTCAGGCTTCGCACTGCGAATCTCGACGATCTTAAATCACGCCGATCGGATCACGCTCCGCTGCTCCGGCCGAGTTCGAGCCACCGTCGTCGGATGCTTGGCCGCTCTCAGCCTGGTCGCGGCAAGCGTCTCAGTGCGGCTACCCAATGCTGAGTCGGCGCCGCCCGAGTCGAAAGCCGCTCCCGAGGAAACGCGAGCGGAGCCGGCAAAGACCGAGACGCTGGCCCTCGGCCCTGGCGAGATCGGCGGGACCTGTCTCGATCCGCAGAAGCATCCGGTCGCCGGCGCGGAGATTTTTCTTTACCGCGTCAACTTGTACGAACTCACGCAGCAACTCGTCCAACAAGCGTCGACCGACGCGGCAGGGCGATTCAAATTCACGCATCTGGCGCCGAAGACCCACGCCGGCGATAATGACATCGTCGTCGCGCGCCATGATGGGCTTGCAACGTCGGACACCTACGTGAGTTCCCGCGGCAAGTGGATCGACCTTGTGATGCCGAAGGCTGCGGCGTTCCGAGGCACGATCAGGGATTTAGGAGGCAAGCCGGTCGTGGGAGCACTGGTCTCCCTTGGCTCCGAACGTGGGGGTAATTACTTCGTCCGTCCGATTGACGGCATTTGTTGCACGCGAACCAACGCGAAGGGCGAGTTCGCAGTCGACGATCTGAGTGAGTTCAAGTTCGAAGGCCGAGAGCCGCCGCCCAATTATCGCGGAGGCTGGTTTGCGATGGGTGCGCCCTCCATGACGATCGTACATCCGGACTACGTACGGACACGTGCACAGTACCCTAAGGTTCCGGGATACCTGGACATCGTGTTGTCCGATCCTGCCGCATCCATAGCAGGGCAAGTCGTCGGAGAAACAGGTCGGCCTGCAGCCGGGGTTTCGGTCGCTCTCTATTCCGATCTGCCCAGGGAGAACTTTCAGGACGTGGCTGTGACCGGGCAGGACGGACGGTATCGGTTCACGTCGCTTCCCGAGCGAACGTTCAGCGTCTGGATCGGCGCATCCCCAGGCGATCAAACGGCCGCGATGATCGACGCCGTGAAAGTTCATCGAGGCCAAACCACGGAAGCCCCTCTCCTGCGGTTGGTTAATGGGGGCGTGCTTAAGGGTCGAATCGTCAATGATCTCACAGAGAAGCCCACGGCCGGAATCACGGTCAACCTCCAAGGGATCCAAAAACAGAACGGAAAAGCGCGCGGTTTCTTCGAATCGACCAAGTCCGACGGACAGGGGCAATACCGGTTTGCCGGGCTGCCGAGCGGCAAGTTCAACGTCTTCATCGACAGCACCGGCCCCGACGCGACGGCCGCGGCTATCGATTCGTTGCCGGTCGAGCGCAGTCAGACGACCACCGCCCCGCCAATTCATCTGATTCGAGGCGGCGTAATCAAGGGGCGCGTGATCGATGACGCAACCGGCAAGCCGTTAGAGTTGCGGGACAGCGAGAAACTTGGCGTGAGGATTTACGGTCCTACCCGACCTTGGAGCGGCGGTGCCTGCGATTATGGCATGGTCGGAAAAGACGGCACGTTCGAAATGCGGCTCCCACCAGGAGAGAGTTCGCTGCAGTTGACAACTCTCTCCGGTGGAATGCTCTTGAACCCGACTGGCGACGACGGCGGTGAAGTGATTGTGCCAGACGGCGGTGAAGTGCACATCGAATACCATGTCACGTGGATGGAGGCGCTGAAGAGCGAGGACAACAAGACCTCAGAAGCGCCACCTGCCGTGACCGAGACGCCAAAGACGGCTGACTCCCGACCCGGCCCGGACGACCTCGGCGGAACGTGCATCGACAAAGAGGAAAAGCCGATTTCTGGCGTTCAAGTCGACTTGTATCAAGTCGGCATTGGTGACGGCCAGCGGTTCGTCGAGCGGACGTCGACGAACGACGCTGGGCAATTCGTCTTTCGTCACGTTGCGAAACGAGGGGACCGATATTACACCCTCGTCTTCCGCTCCAAGGGACTCGCGACAGAGTTGCGCACCGTACGGCGGCGACGTGACTGCGACGAAATCAAACTGGGCAAGGCGGCAACTCTCCAAGGGGTCGTCAAGAACCAGCAAGGCAAACCCGTCACCGGAGCGCTGGTCTTTCCGTATTTCGATCCGCTTTATTTGCCGAAGCCGATTCCGGGAATTCGCTGCTCGATAACCGACGCCCGAGGCGTCTTCGTGATCGATGACCTGGCGAAGTACAAATTTGTCGAGCCAAATGTTCCCGTCGAAATGCGGTTCGCCACGCATCTCAACCCGCCGGGCCTTGTCATTCGCCATCCCGATTACGAGGGCACGCCGATTCCGTACAGACAGGTTCCGGACCGGATGGACATCGAGTTGGCAAAGGGCGCGGTCATCACCGGATTGGTCGTCGACGGAGAAACAGGCCGGCCGGCCCCGGGGCTCACGTTGGCGTTGCAGGGGATCGACCATCAGGCCCGGAAAGCTGCTAGCTATTGGACGACGGCGCAGACCGACCAGGCCGGACGCTACCGCCTCACGTCGCTCCCCGCGGGAAAATTCAACGTCTACCTTCGGCGAAATCCGCCCGGCTTGACGGCGGCGGCACTCGATTCGTTCGAGGTCCGGCAGAGTCAAACAGTCGAGGCACCCCCGATTCGCCTGATTAAAGGCGGCCTGATCAAAGGTCGTCTCATCGATGACGCCACCGGCCAGCCCGCAACGCTGACCGGCGACGAGGCGGCGTCAATTGGCGCATACGGACCGTCGCGTCCCCGCAGCGGCGCCTCGATTCAAGGCGCGGAGGTCAAGAAGGACGGGACCTTCGAGATACGGCTGCCTCCGGGGACAAATTGGATCTACGTCTCTGGCAGGGGGCCCTTTGGGGTCGTGGGCGAGGAGCGACCTGGTTTTGGCCATGTCGTTCGCGAGATCAACGTCGTCGAAGGGGCGGAATACAACATCGAGTTTCGTGTCACGAGAGGTTTAGCGGCGAACGGCGGTAACGACAAACGCACACAGGCTGAAAAGCCGGCCGCTGCCAGGCACCTCCAAACGTCGATTGCCGCAGCAGCGACGGCCGAGCAGAAGGCTCGAACCGACGCCGGTCGTTTCACCGGAATTGTGCGGCTGGCGGAGAAAACTCCCGAGACGGGAATTGCCGGTGTCTTCGTCTATTTGCCTCAGGCTCCCAGCGGGATAGGTGCGGCCGTCCCGCAGCAACCGTTCCTCCTCAGGACCGATGGCGCGGCCTTTTCTCCGCGTGCGGGCATCGCTCGCGTGGGGCAAACGCTGACACTGCGGAATGACGGCCGGATGCCGGGAAACTTCCATCTGTTTCCGTCACGCAACCCGACGATCAATCAGGCGGTGGCACCCGGACAGGAGGCAAAGTTCGATGCCTACTTCGTGCCGGAACGAATACCATTCGAAATCCGAGACGACATCCATCCGCGAATGCGGGCGGTGCTGCTTGTGGTCGACCATCCCTTTGCGGCGGTGACGGACGACTCGGGCGCCTTCGAGATTGCGGACCTTCCGGCGGGCAAATATTCCTTCCGAGTCTGGCACGAACGGGCCGGCTACTTGGACAAGCAGTTGACCGTCGACATCAGACAGGGTGAGACCACGAAAACGACGCTGTCCTACAACTCCGATCAATTCGAGCGTTAAAGGACGCGCGGTGGCGGCGTCACACGATCGCGCTCACGCCTTCGGCAATTTCGCGGACGGTTTGGATCTCGCCTTCGGAGTTGAGCTGGATGGCGTCGGCCGGTGTCGTTCGGCAAGAAATTTGAAAATAATGGAGCCGTGGCGGCAATCAGGCTCACGAAAGGAAGCTGAAAACGGGCCCGGCTGAGACCATCCGAGACTTTCGGAAAGCGCACCGAGCCACAAGGCAACAGAGGCATTCGTGGCAGTCAAGAAAGCCCATCCCGACCAGAAAATCAACGACGGCACTTTCAAGGCGACTTTTTACAAGCTTGCTGGCGGCGGCACACGTCGAAAGGTCCTCCGGCTTAAGCCCCGTCGCAACGGGTCGGCTCACGATGGATTGACGGCCGCGTTAAAATTCGTCCGCGAGGCGGGCAGTTTCGAGGCGGCAAAGGCGCAACTCGGTAGCGTCGCCAAACTGATTGCGGTTGCCAAAGAGGTTGATTAAGCGGCCCAATTAGTTTGCCGACGTTTGTAAGGGTGTTATCTCGATGAATTGGTCGCTGAACACCCGTCGTCTAAAAGTGGTGCTGTGGCTGCTTGTGTTTTGGTGTGCGGTTGGTATCCCGCTCGCGTTTTTTCTTGGACGTTGGTTTCAACAAGAGCAAACGACAGATAGCCTCAAGCGAAAAGCCGACAGTTACTACCCTCCCGATGAGGATTCTCTTATTCAAGCGACTTATGCGGCCGCAATAAAAAGTGTCCCAGAACCGCCTTTGGCGTTTGTTCACATTGGCAACATGTCATTCTGCCTATTTTTGATTTCCTTAATTGTGGCGGGTTTCTTTTGGGCGCGGTTTGGTGAAAGGGTCGACCAGCAACCGCGCGGACAACCTCTACCCCCAACCCCCGACCTGTTGAGCGGACAGCCGCCGCAGACCAAGAAACCCGCCTCAAACTGAAAAGCATTGTCCCGGTTCTGGAACATGCGGAGCATGCCCGATGAGACCACTTCTTGCCGCCGTACTTGTGGTTGGGATTTCGGTCGGCATCGTTAAAGCGTCGGATGACAAGCCGGCCGCTCCGCCTTTGAAGCCAAGCGGGGTCGAACCCGAAAAGGATGTGCGGATTGTCAACCTCCTGGGTGCTAAACCACAGAAGATTGGCGTACTCGCGTATTACCCGAACAAAGGAGGCGGCTATACGTTCATGGAAAGGGAGCGCAGCGTCTTCTACGCACTCCCCTCTATGCCGGCGACGTGTCAGTTTGAGCGCATCGTTCGCGTGCTTGGGAACGCCAAAGGCGACGCAGCGCCCCATAATATCGTCGAGTGGATAAATGTGCCTATTATCGGAACATCACCAATGCCGGTTGGCGGCCAGACCATCTACCGCAGCGAGATGCACACGTACTTCAACGTCTTCGTTCGACATGATATTCCGATTGCCCAATGGATTCGCGACACTCGCGATGGCAAGTTCCGATTATCCGTCACGAGTGATGACCACGAAACCGGCTAAAACTGAAAAGCATTGTCCCAGTGCTAGAACACGCCGAGCATCCCCGATGAAGCCAGTGCTCGCCGCCCTATTAATTGGTTTGTTGGGTCCACTTTCTGTGGCGTCGGACGACGTCATTAGGCCGCACGGACCTGATACGTCGCCTGAAAGTGATTCGCGACTTGCCAGGATTGCCGACGCCCAACCGCAGAAGATTGGCGTTCTCACATATTTCCCGAACAAGGGGGGCGGCTACACATTCATGGAAGGCAAGGACGTTGCGTTTGTCGCGCTTCCCTATTTGCCGGCCACCGCCAGATTTAGTCATGCGCAGATTATAGGTGCGCAAGGAAACCGTCGCTTCATTGGACCAGTGACCATTGGCAGCATCGGTACGTCGAAAATGCCCTTTGGCAGCCAAACGTTTTATCACACAGGGATGACGATAAAGGCTCAAGGCTTCTCGGTCCGGGACGATACTCCCATTGCGACATTAGTGCGCGACACACCTGACGGAAGGTTCCAGTTCTCCATACTGGCTAAAGACAGTGAAACGCGCACGAAATTGAAAAGCATTAAGCCGGCGCTGGGACGGGCCGAGCACGCCCGATGAGACCGCTTCTCGCCGCTGCGCTCTTGGTTGCTCTTTCGGTCATCGTTGGTAAGGCGTCGACATCAGACCGGGTGAGACCACAAGAACGACGCTGACGTACACGTCCGATCGATTCGAGCCTTAAGCGGCGCGACGCCGTCAGACGATCGCGCTGACTGAAGAACTGAAGCACCCGCAGGCTTATCCGCCGCGGCGGACGGCTCGCCGGGTCGACTTGCGATCACACGATCGCGCTCACGCCTTCGGCGATTTCGCGGACGGTCTGAATCTCGACTTCGGAGTTGAGCTGGATGGCGTCGGCCGGTTCCTGCCGCACGAAGACGGCGTCGACTTTTTCGAGCGCGACTTCCAGCACGAAGGCGTAGAGCTCAAAGACCGCTTCGGGAATCGGGTGCGCGTCGCTGGCGATCCAGCGCTCGGCTTGCTCGTCGAAGTAAACGCCTGTGAGCCGCAGTTGGACCCGGTCGGCGGAGGGGAGCACTTCTTCGATCAGGTCGGAGGCGTCCTCGGCCGAGTTCATAGCGGCGACGTAGACGGCCGTCACATCCACGAACCAGCCGCAGCCGGTGCCGGCCAGCACTTTTCGCAGCACGCGCTTGCCGTGGCTGTTTCGCTTGAACCACTCGGCTTCGACGGTCGACTCGAGATAGAAGGGAATTTCGCCCAGCCTCGTCTGCACCGCTTCGACCTGCTGGCAGAGGTTGGCGGTCTCGGCTTTCCAGGCGAGCGACGCCAGGTGTGCCGCGTGGGCCTTCGTCCCGTTCGGTTCTGCGGTGCGCGAAACGGCCGCCGGCGCAACGGGAGCTGATTCGAGGCGGGCGATGACGGCCTGGGCGCCGCTTTGGCGGGCGAGGTCGGTCAGACGGCAGAGGGCCGTTTCGCTTGGCGTGTGAGCGTCGTCCGAAAGAGTGACGGCGTGCAGCGTGACGCGTTCGCCTTCGAGTTCACGCAGCGTTTCCAGGCTACGGCTCGAGCAATCCAGGTCGATTTCAACGGCTGTCGGTTGGGCTTCGGGGGACCATGCGGTGGCGAGCGGGCTTTGGGTGGCGGTGGAATTAAGCCGACAACGGTCGGCCGCGCACATCGAGTAGCCGATGGCTGGGATCATGACTCCTCCGGTGAAGGATGAGCCCGTCGTGGGAAGCGATTTTGCAGGAGTCCTTGAAGTGAGGTGAAAAGAAAGCGCCGGGAACCTCTCGCCTGCCCCTCCGCATGGACGAAAGGCCCCGGCGTTTCCGCCGGCAGAAACCACCGGTTCACAGGTGCCTGCCCCACCGTGGTGAGCTGTTACTTACGCAAGGTCGATGCCGCGCGAAGCATCGCGGGTGAAGTATTGAAATCCCCCAGGAAATTGTGGGTTTTTCTCCAACCGGCCGATATTGGACGGCAGGGCCCGTTGTCGCGCATTTGCGACTATTGTCGTCATTCCGATGTCAGAATTGACGGCTCGCGACTTGCGTGGATAAAGCTTGGACCTGTTCGCGGAGAGGTCGTAGGGCGGCCTTCGCGAAGACCTTGCGCTCTTGGTACATTGGGCGGTCCGACTCGTCCGAATCGGATTTACGCGAGCTGCGGAACGAGACATGCCCGTGAGGGGAATTCGAGGCGCCACGAACGTGCCGGCCGACACGCCGGCCGAGGTGCTGTCGGCCACGACCGAGCTGCTGAACGAAATCCTGCGGGCCAACGACATTCGGACGTTCGACGACATCGCCTCGGCCATCTTCACCACCACCAGCGACCTGACGTCGGCTTTCCCGGCGGAGGCCGCGCGGACCCTGGGGATGAAGCAGGTGCCGCTGTTGTGCACCTGCGAAATTCCGGTGCCGGGCAGCATGGGACGCTGCATCCGCATTCTGCTGCACCTCAATACCGAGAAGCCGCAAAGCGAAGTGGTGCACGTCTACCTGCGCGACGCCAAGCGGCTGCGGCCGGACATGTCGAGCGCGCAGTAAGCCGCGGAGACAATTCTGGGAGGACGAAGCTCCTGCTGAGCCGCTTTCCGACCGTTCAGGTCGTGGCTCGGCGGGAGCCTCGCCCGTGCATGAGCGGCTCGGCGTGAGCCTCGCCCTCCCATCAACCGCGTCTCAGTTTTCTTTCCGCAGACTTTCGCGTGGCGGCGGATCGGGCACGGGGCTCGCGGGTCTGGTGGAGGCGGCGACGGGGATCTCGCGCGGATCCGGATCGGGCGAATCCATGCCGCGGAGTGCGTCGCTGTCTTTCCAGTCGATCTCTGCGTCGAGACCCGTTTCCTTCAGCTCCTCGAACGACATCCCCAGCTCTTCGATCTGGTCGGCAATCGGGTCGAAGGGATTGCCCCAGAATTCCTGGGGAAAAATGGCCTTCAGCCGGTCGTAGTGGGCTTTGACGAGGGCCATATTTTCGGGCGGCACCTGCGATAGCCGCCGGGCCCGGTCGATGCGCGTGATCCAAACGGCCGTGGTGAGCACGTCGTGCTGTTGGTCGGGCGCGAGCTGGTTGAACCGCTGCGTTTGGGATCGCAGCTTGCTGACTCGCCGTTTGCCCTGCTCGACGATCAGTTTCAGATCCTGATCGGGCCGCACGGCATTGCGCACGAGCGCCGCACCCAGCGTTTTCACCAGGCCGACGAATTGCGCCGGCGACATCCGCTGTCGCAGGGCCTTCTGTAGCGGCCGATCCTTGGCGAGGTGGCGGATCAAATGCTCGTCATTCCACAACTTTTCCAGCTCGTCCGACTCTTCCCGCACCAGCTCGTTCACGGGTAGCGTCCGCTGTTCGTCCCACGACGGGGGCCGCTTGAACAAGAGCGGCATCTCGGGCAACTTTTTCTCGGGCAACTCGTCGATCACCTGGAAGAACGTCTCCAGGTCGGCGTCGGTCACCTTGTCGCCGATGTCGCGCGGCTCGCCGAACTTCGGCGTCTGCTCTCCGCAGCCCGTCAGCAGACTGCCAACGGCCAGCAGCAGCAGGGCCAGCGTGCGACGCACAAAATCGGGATATACACGGAAACGCATTAAAACGACCGCCGGGACGAACAGCTTGGAGATTCATCAGCCCCCAAATCTCACCAGGCTGAAAATGTCGCCTTCGTTCGTATCGGGCGTGTGGGGTTGCCGGGTCGACGGAGGGCGAGCGGCAACGCGCGAAGCTTCACTCTGTGGGGCGGGCGTCCGGCAGGGTTTCGCGAATCGTCAAAGTCACTGCGACTGCTCAGCGCAAAGCTTAGCGGGGCTCCGCGCACAAGTCGGCGTCGCCCGGTCATCGCGTCCGGTTCCAGGCGATGGCCAGCGGAGCGGTCGCCAGCGGAGCGACCGACAGGGCCAGGAGTCCCGCGATCAGGACGTTGAGCGCGAACCGCTCGACCGCGAGCGGGGGCCAGAGCAGGGCGCCCAGCGAGCACAGCACGATCCAGGTGGCGACCGCGGCCGACAGCATCCGCCTCGAGATCAGCTGGCGTCGGTGTGCGGCGACCAGAGCGACAATCGTGCCCAGCACGAAGACCAGTCCCCCGAACGCAGCCAGTCCGCCACTGAAATACTCGCCGGCCTGCGGTGAGAGGACCGTCTTCTGGAAGAGCATCAGGCCAATGGCCAGCGTGATCGCAGCGAATATGAAGCCGGCGAGCAGGTTTTGTCGCCCGGTCAAAACGAGCGTGAGCATCAGGCCTGCCGCCGTCCAAGCGCCGAGGAGGGCGATCGGCACGAACCACCAACCGAGCGGCGCGGGGAGCGTGATGCGGAGGTTGACACGCAGCGCCAGCAACGTCGAGTAGACGATCAACAGGGCGACGGCCCAAAGCAGCCAGCCGAGAAAGACACTCTTGGCGGTTGTCTTCAAGATTGTGTTTGCCAGTTGTGTGTTGGTGAGCGGGCGGGTCGCCAGGAATTGGCCGATCTGAATGTCGGCGTCCGCGCGACCGACGTTGCCGAGGACGAACCCGCCCAGCAACGCGGCAATCAGCAACATCGCACCTCCCGCGATACATCCTTCTAAGAGCGCATTCGCGTTCCGGCTGGAGAGGAGCCAGATGCCAAACCCCATGAACAGGCCCATGCCGACGATTCCCGGCATGGCCGCTCCCTTGGTCCGCCACTCGAACCAGAGTTGCGCGCGGAGAGGGTTTCGGAAGGCGAGCTCGGTCTGCGGACCGAACGCGAACACGCGCTGGAGCCAGGCCATCAGCCCGATGGAATAGGGCGGGCTGCCGCAACGGTTTCGAGTCACGCCGAAGACGCCGACCACGTAGGCACCGATCGGGACCACGGCGAGCGTCGCTGCATCGCCAAAAGTCACCTCGGTCCAGTAGTGGTTGGGGGTGGAAAACAAAGGTCCGTAACGGGCTTTAAACCAGAGGCACAACGGGATCATCGCGGCCCCGAACGCGACCGGGAGCCAACCCGACTTCTCGGCCAGCCACAAGCTGGCGAGCATTGCGGCGAACATCGCGCCTGCGAACAGGGTGGGGCCTAACGGCCGCCAGCCCAGACCGAAGCACATGTTCAAGATGGCGATGGTTGCGGCCATCTCGACCGCGACCGCGATCATTCCCAGCACCATGTGCCAGCCGACGAGCGACGGCGTCGAAATCGGAAACGTATAGAGCCGCGACGTCGGCGAGAGCGCCCCGATGACCGCCGTCGCAAACAGGAACAAATTGATCTGCACGGTCACCGTGTGCATGAGAATGGTGCTGGGCTCGTCGCGATTTTCGAGCGCTCCATCATATTTCAGCAATCCGAAAAGCAGCACGGGCAGCGCATTGGCGCCGAGGGCGGCCAGGATCAGCCCCCAGCGCCCGCGACGCAACATTTCCCAGCCAATTGCCCAGGGAACAGATTTCATCGCGATTCCTGCGTTATTCTCTTGGCACTTTCAGACGGGCAACGTCAGTTCAACACGCGCGAGACAAAGATTTCATCCAGCGAGAGGGACGCGTCATCAACAACCGTGGCGCCGATCGCTTCCGCGGCTCGCCGCAACTGGCCGCTTTCGCCGCTGCAGATGTAGGTCCATTCGTGCCCCTGGCCTTCGAAGGAGAGAGTGCCCACAAGCGACGGCGGACGGTCGAGCGACTGTCCGAAGCGCAGGGTCACGCGGCGGTGGGTGTCTTTGATTTCTTCCATCGGCGCGGTGAGCAGAATTCGCCCCTGGTGGATGATGGCCACGCGGTCGGCCACGCGTTCGACTTCATCCAACAGATGCGACGAGAAGAGCACGGTCCGCCCTTCGTCGGCGATCGTCCGGATGATGGCTCCCAGAATGTCGCGGCGGACCACCGGATCGAGGCCGGAGGAAGGCTCGTCGAGCACCAACAGCTCGGGCCGATGGGCGAGCGCCACGAGCAGTCCCGCGCGGGCCCGCTGCCCACGCGAGAGTGTCTTGATCCGCGCGTTGGGATCGAGGTCGAAGGCTTGGCGCAATTCTTCGGCGTAGGCCTCGTCCCAATTGGGAAAGAAGGCCTGCGTATAGCGCATCAATTCGCAGACGCACATCCACTCGGGCAAATCGCGGTTTTCCGACAGATAGCCGATGCGGCCCAGTGTGCCGACCGGATTGGCCACCGGGTCGAGGCCGAAGACGCGCACGGTCCCGGATTGGGCCTTGAGCAGCCCGAGGATGTGCTTGATCATCGTCGTTTTGCCGGCGCCGTTGCCGCCGATCAGGCCGAAGACGCCGCCGCGCGGCACGGTGAGCGACACGTCGTCGAGGGCCGTCTTGTTGCCGAACTGCCGGGTCAGTCGGCGAATGTCGACGATCGGCGGCGCGGCGGACGGGAGGGGATCGGGCATGGTCATTCCTCGGCAGAATCACTCTTAGCGGCCGACGCTTGCAGGACCGCGTTGCGTTGCTCGACAAGCTTAATGACGTCTTCCAAGGTGATATTCATCTGTCGGGCTTCGGCCAACAGGGCGTCGACACGCTCGGAGAGGATCTTCATCCGCTCCCGGCGGGCCAGCGGCGACCCCTGGTCGGAGACGTAGGTCCCGGCCGTCCGCCGCTTCTCCACGACGCCGGCCGCCTCCAGCTCGCGATACGCGCGGGCGACGGTGCTCGGGTTAATCAGCAGCCGCTCGGCCAGCACACGGATCGGCGGCAACTCAGCCCCCGGCGTCAAACGCCCCGAGGCGACCAGGTACTTGACCTGATTGACGATCTGCAAATAGATCGCCACGCCGTCGCTGGAGGAGATGTGAATTTGCACGCGAAAGAGCCGCCCGCGAGAAACCGACCGTTCTGAATTGTATTAGTACAACCATACAAATCGTGCGGTCGTCACGCAACCACAAAATTTCAGAAAACGGAAATCCGCCGTGCGTGGCGGAACTGGCGCGAGCCTAGCTCCAGCGAAATCCGGTCACCCGCGTCACCGTCCCCACGCAGACCGCGAGCTGCAGCGCCAGGAGCGCGAGCGCCGGCCACAGCGAAACTCGGCCTTCTGCCGGCGGCACCTGCGGATCGAGGGCCGTCTCGAAGTAGCTCGCCGACAGCCAGGCGGCCCACGGCATGAGGATCAGCCAAAGCCGCGCCGCCTCGCCCATGTTTTTGCCCGACAACCACAGCAGCAACCAGACAGCAGTCAGGCACCAGGCCGGGCCGGCCGCGCGTCGGCGCCAGCCGGCGCGAATTGAAAAGCCGATGCCTAGAAGGGTAGCCAGCACCAGCGGCGCGCCCAAGGCGAAGGTGAGTTCGACCGGATTGGCAACGAGCCAGCGCGCGTAGGTTCGCACGTACTGCTGATAGAAGCCGGCATGATTGTGATAGTTCCAGCCCCAGACGCGGAGCAGATTGATGCCGGCGAGCGCCAAGAGCCCGACGGGAATCGCCCAACCGATGGCCGCCGCCCCGATTCTCGCTGCCCAATCGCGAACGCGGAGCACGGGACGTTCGGCCTTCGCGCACAGTGCGCTTTCCCACAGCGTGAGCAGGAAGGCGGCAGCGCCGATCGGCAGTACGGCCAGGCTCACAAACATCGTCAGCCAGAGCAGGGCGCCGGCCAGAAAACAAAACGCCAGCCGCCCGTGCCGAAAGCCTTCGAGCCAGAGCCAAAGAAAGAGTGCGCCGAAGCAGGGTAAGAGCGCGTCAGACTTTGGCAGAAAGATGGCGAGCGCCGGCACGAGCGGCCAGAGCGCGGCCGCCAGCCAGGCGACGGGCCGCGGATGATCGCGCCGCACAAGCAAATAAATCGGAATCAGCGCCGCTGCAGCCACGGCCTGCGTGATCAGCGCGGCCAGCCACAGCGCGGCCCGATCGGTCGGCGTGAGGGGGTGGTCAGTCGGGCGATTGAGTTCTTCGGTCTGGTCGATCGCCTCGCGGAACGAGGCCGGCTGCGTCCGGAGCAACAGCTCGCGGAGAGCGGGCGAATCGGCGCACGCATTGAGGCACGCCCGGTGAAAGAGCATCAGTCCCGGAGGATGCGTGCCCAGGTGCAGCACGTCACCCTGGGCCATCAGTCGCTCGTAGCCCTTGAGGTACGAGGGGACGTCCCGCATTTCGTAACGGGCCTGGTCGAAGTAGCCTTCGGTGCCGCGGAAATAGAGCACCCAACCGGTCTTCGCCATGCCGAAGGCCGGATCGGCCGGACTGTCCTGCACCACCCACAGCCAGGCAAAGCCGCCGACGGTGAGCGCGGCCAGCCAGGCGGCCACCAGCCCGCGCGATGCGCCACCGATTCGCCGGGAGCCCACGAGCGCCAGCGCGATGTAGAGACCGCCGACCAGCCCGGCCGACAGCCAGCCCAGGACGAGAGCCAGCCACTCGCCCCGCGCGACGGGAATCCGATCCCATTCCCATTCGCCGGGGACGCCCAGCGGCAGGTTCGAGAGCCACAGAACCGCAAGGGACCCGGCCGCCACCAGCGTGAAGCCGATCGCCGTCCGGCGTCCATTCATGAACGATCAATCCACAGATTGCAGGATCAACTGCGCGTTGAGAACCTGATGGATCCGCTTCTGCGAATCCATCAGATGAGCGTGCGAGTAGTCGTCCAGCTTGAGGTCCTTCTGATCGAGGATCGTCTTGAGCTGCGAGTCGAGCGTCGCCAGGTGCATGCGGGCCAGCGTCCGCGTGTCTTCCGGACCGCTGAACGATTCCTGCACGAAAAACGCCAGATCGCTCAGCGCCATCCGCTGCAGGTTGCGGCGGAAGCCGGCGATGAACGGCGACGAATCGGTGTACTTGCCCGGCTTGGCCTGTTTCCACTCGGAGAAGATGGCCTCGACGAGCGTCCGCACGTGTTCGGCCATGGTGTAGCGGTCCCCGTCGCCGACCACCTTCAATTCATTGTCGTGAAGGCGCTGCAGAGTCCGCGCATTGAGCAGATCAAACAGGATGAATTCCTGCATGGCGCCGACCGTCTCGTAGATCGGGTAATCGAGACGCGACGGGAACACCATGCCCCAGTGCAGCCAGTGGCTCGCCGGCAGGTAGTTGAGCAGCTTCGGATCGTACTTGGGCGCGCTGAAAACGTGTTCGGCCAACAGCTTCATTCCCTCTCGCTGCTGCTTGACGTCCACCATCGTGAAGGGGGGGCGCCGATTCGGGTCACCGTCGTGGTCGCGGTTCACGAACACGCCGCCGGGGAACTTGGCCGCATATTGGGCCGTCCGCCAGTATTCCTGGAACATCTTGTTGAAGGCCTGGCGGGCCTTTTGGTAGCCCTCACCCTTCTTCACCGAGCGTTCGAGCAGCTTGGGCATCAGCTCTGTGCTCAGCTTCATCTGGCGATTGGCGAAGTCCATTGGATCGTGACCCAGGTCGAACAGGTTGACCAGCGGGTCGCTGCCGAAGAAGACGTCCTCGTCGGTCGCGTATTGCAGGGCCGGCTCGGTGCCGCGGGACGCAACCTTGGCCAGCTCGGTCGATTCGCTGCCGGAGAATTCCTTGTAGCCGTATTCGATGGCCCAGTAGTCGTAGGGACCGATCGTCGGCGTGTAATAGTAACCCTGAGTGACGCCAGCCGGCGTGATGTTCGGCGGGGCGTAGTCCATCACGCTGCCCACAGTCGCCTGGCCCGGCGCCTTGGCCTTGTCGTTGATTTCCTTGAGATTCTTCCACGCGCTGGCTTTGAAGTTGTGCCGCAGGCCGAGCGTGTGGCCGACCTCGTGCATCACGACTTCTTTGAGGGCCTGGTGGACGAATTCCTCGGGCAGCTTGCCCTTGGCGTCGGTGGCCCCCTTGGCCATCAGCACTGAGGCGGCAAAGCCCATCTGGTGCTGCATGCCGCGGCAATACGTGCAGCGGCAGGCGGCGCCGTGCTCGAGCTGCTCGCGGGCTTCTTCGATCAGCTTCTTGACGTCGCCCAGCTTGGCGCTGGTGTGGCCGAACAGCTCGGCCATCGTCTGCGGCGTCATCACCTCGTAGTCTTGCTTCCAATACCGCAGGAAGCTGTCGTCGAAGAGAATATCGGCGTCGAGGATTTCGCCCGTCTTGGGATTCACGCGGGAGGGCCCGATCGCGAAGCCGGCCTCCGCCGTGATCCAGCGGAAGAAGTTGTAATTGATGTCTTCCGGATCGATGTCTTCTTTGTACTTCTCGTAGTCGCCCGGCTGTTCGACGTGGATCGCGTTGTAGTAACCCAGCTTCTCGAAGGCCTTGTTCCACTCGAGAATGCCCTCGGCGACGTACGGCCGCAGGTTCTTGGGAACGGTGTCTTCGATATAGAACTTGATCGGCTTCACCGGGGCCGAGATGGCGCTTTCGGGCGATTCCTTCTTGAGGTTCCAGCGGTTGATGTAGCGGACGAAGTGCTGGTCGTCTTCCTTGTCGGAAAAGTTCTTGCGAACGGTGAGGAAGTAGCCGACCCGGTCGTCCGCCTTCCGCGGTTTGTAGTCGGTGGAGGGGAGACGGCTGATGCCGTAGTGCACCTGAATCTGCACGCCCCGCGGATCGATGACCGTCTGCAGGTTTTGCATGCCGCTATAGACGGCCGCCACCCGCAGCTCGGCATTGTCTTTGAAGACTTTGACCTTGGCCCACGTCGAGCGGTCGGAGACGAAGTGAAACGGAGGGCCGGGCGCGCCGATCGAACGGCCGATCATCTGGTCATCGTTCATGAAGGCGCGGGTGAAGTCGACCACGTGCCCGCCTTCGGCATCGGTGACGATGGGCAGCGAGTAGAGCACGCTGTCGCTGTAGGCCATCGAGACGGCGTCGGCTTCGGGAGTGCCCGGATTCGCGAGGAAGCGGACGTTGCGCCGTACGATGTGCAGGTTGTCGCCGACTTTCTTGAAGACCCAGATCACGTCGTCGTCGAAGCCCAGGTACATGCCGCCGATGACATCGTTGCGGCTGATGCCCTTGGCGATCGAGGTGAGGACGATGAATTCCTTACCGAGGTCGCTCGACTTGATCAGGATCAGCAGGCGCTGGTCGTTGTACCACATCTTGAAGAGACCGTTCTCGCCGGCCGTCTTCATGCCTTCGGTGACCAGTTCGAGCTTCGACTTGGCGTGCTCGGAGCTGGTTGCCGCCGACTTGGAGGCCGCAATGGCCGCCAGCGACGGATGCTGGGCGTGCGCGGTCTCGCGCGTGCCGAGGCCGAGGGTCAGAATTAATGACGCGAGAAGAAATCGGGAACCCGATTTCATAAGCCAACTCCAAACTAAACGGGGTCTATTCACCCGAGGGATTTCGCCCAACCGTTACACTCAACTGTCTAAGCCTAATCCCCCAACTTTACCGACTCATGCCGACAACGTGTACGATGCGACCCACGGAAGTGCTGGTCCACTAGCACACAAAAGGCCAGAATTTCAGCAGCTTCTGATTATTTTGATCGAGTCTGCCAGCGTTCGCAATCTTACCGCGTTTCAAGAGGTTCTGCACAAGAGCCAGCCCGGTCCGGCTGGGAAAGCTGGCCAAGGAAACGGAGTTGACCGCTCGTCCGGGAAAGCGTAGTGCCCCAACGGGCGCGCCTGGAGCGAACATGCCGACATGTTGCCAAAACGCATCACCGAGTGGGGGGCAAGTGGGGGCAGGCGGGGGGGGATGGGAGCAGGCGGAGCCTGGACTGTCGGCCGGCCGAGTAGTCAGCCAACCCAGGGCCTACGGCCCGTCAGCCGAACCAGGCCCCGTCAGCCGAACCGGGGCGAGGGCCTCGTCAACCGACGAACACGACCAGCGAGGTGATGTTGTCCTGCGAACCGGCCGTGCGGGCTGTTTCAACGACGGCGTCGGCCGCGGTCTGCGGGTCGTTCGCCTTCTCCAGCAGGGTCTTCAGCTGGTCGATGGAGACGCCGTCGACGGCCCCATCGGAGCAGAGCAAGAACCGTTCACCGGGGGCGACGGGGAATTCCTTGGGGTCGGTGCCGGTTCCCCCCTCTTTGGTGCCGATGTACCGCCAGAGCACGTTCTTGAAGCGGTGGGTGCGGGCCTCGTCGGGGGTGATGGTGCCGGCGTCGACCAGGGCCTGCGTCAGCGAATGGTCCTTGGTCAGCTTCTCGATTTTGCCGCCCGCCACCCGGAAGGCCGGGCTGTCCCCCACGCCGCCGACATAGATTTTGCCACCCACACACAAGAGGAACACGATGGTCGTGCCCATCTTGCACATGAGCGGGTCAACCTCGCCCAGGGCCATGATCTCCCCGTTGGCGTTGCGGACCGCGTCGTCGACGGTTTGCCGGACTTTTTCGGAGGTGGCCTTCTCGAAGTCGAGGTGCTTTTCCAGGTAGTCGGAGACCAGCGTGACGGTCATCTCGCTGGCTTTTTCGCCGGCTGCCTGGCCGCCCATCCCGTCGCAGATGATGAAATACCGTCCCCGCTCGTCGGCGAGGCCGCGATCTTCGTTATTGTCCCGATAATCGCCGGTGATGGTTCGTAAACCCCAGCGAAGCTGCATTGTGATTACCATGCGATATCGAAAGTCAGCGCGGGTCGATCAGGCAGTTGAAGTCGATTGCTTCCCGGGCTGTGCAATTCTCAGGCCCTGCGTGAGACACACAGAGGTGATTTGGGGCCATCCGTGGGACAAAGTCGACGGTGGGCGATCATCCTTCGGTGCGCTCCAAGGGTGTGCGCTGCGGCGTGCGAACGGAAATGAAATGTACGAGGTCTTTCACACCTAGGAGAGATGTGGCATAGAACAGTTCGCCGGCCTCAAACCCGGCATTCTGCCCATAGAGTCGGTTGTAGCTCTCGATGAGAGGGTAAACCCGCTCTTTGGTCGGAGGAAACTGGGTCTGGTAGGCTCGGATCGCTTGCAATTTTAACGACAGTGTCTCGGAAATATCCACGACAAACTGAGAAGTCGGCTGCGATCGCGCCAACGGAAAGCCGAGCGGGAACCAGAGTTGGTGCTTCACCGTGTGCGGCGGCAAATTGTCGAACTGGTCATTCCACTTGGTTAGCCGCGAATAGAAAATACCGGCGTCGGTGATCTGCATCGCCTGCCAGTGATCGGGCGAGGCCATCGGCGTTTTGTCGTGAATGCCCATCACGATCGTCGGGCGATATTTCCGAAAGACCTTCGCCAGCGCCACGCGCGCCTCGAACGAATCGAAGAGTTTGCGGTTGGGAAGCTCCAGCGTGATCCGCACCTGCACGCCCAAAATTCGGGCGGCCTCGCGGGCTTCGGCCAGACGCACTTCGGGGCCCGGGCTTCCCGGCGTCGGCTCGCCGTCGGTCAGGTCGACGATGCCGACCTTGTAGCCCTGTTGGACCAGCCGCGCGAGCGTGCCGCCGCAGGCAATTTCCACGTCGTCCGGATGGGCTCCGACGGCGATCAAATCGAGTTTGTCAGGCGCTGCGGCGGTCATGGGATTCATCTTTATGGTCGTCACCGCAGGAATTGTCGAGTCCGAGCGATTCGCAGGAGGGCCGAGGCTCAAAAGTCGCCTCTCCCAGAAACGATCGCACGGCTTTCGCCACGCGGTGAGGATGCGTGAGATACGCCAGTTGCCCGGCCAACGGCATCGATTCGCTGATCGCCCGCGGCAACTCCTGCTCGAGCTCGTTTTCGCTGGCTGCCGAGACGGCTCCCTCGTGTTCGGTGCGCAGCAGCAGGACGGGCCGCTCGACATGCGACAGCCGGCCACGCAGATCGGTCCGGTCCATCAAGCGGGCGCGATCGGCCAGATCGCGGATCGACGTTTGATTGGTGTTCGCCGTGAAAAACCCCCAACGGGTGTAGTCAAACGGGGGGAAGGCCCGCTGGTGACTGGCGGCCTGCAGCGTGCTGCGGAGGGGAACTCGCGACAGGTCGCCCGGCAGCAACTGTCCCACGCGGCACAGGGTTCGCTCGAACCCGCTCAGCCGGCGACGGGCAAATCCCCCCAGCAGAATGGCCCGCTCGATGCGTTCTGGATGCTTCGCCAGGGTCGACAGTGCGATCAAACTGCCAAACGGAGCGGCGAAGACGCAAAAAGTCGAATCGTGCTGAGCGTCGGCGACGGCCAATAAGTCGTCGGCCAGCCGTTCGACGGTCAGCCGTTTTGATTTTGCGATCGCTCCGCTGGCGGCGTGTGAATCGCGATCGCGATAGTCCAACAGGACGCAGCGGAACTGGTCCCGTAAGAGCCAGGCCAACAGGCAGAAGAGCTCGCAGTTTCCGGAGATGCCGTTCAAGAAGTAGAGCGGCTGCCCGCGACCCAAAGTCCGTCCGTGGAGGAGGCTGCCCGCGACGTCGACGGTCCAGGGGGCACTTTCTGCGCGAAACGATTCGAGCACCTCCGCCCAGCCGAGCGGAGTGGGGCAGGCCTCGGACGACGGCGTGCCGGCGCTCTCCTGTGTCACAGTCTCGTGGGCCTGCGGCATTGACGGCCCGGCCGATTCTGTGGAAACGTGGCCGGCAAAGTCAGTCTCCACGGACATCGAAGACCGTGTTCCGTTCGAGGGAAGAGGGGGGAGAAACGCAGAGAAGCCTGTTAATTCATCGTAATTCAATTGGGGTCGACGGAAAAGCACCCTTTCGACGGAGCCCAGTCCGCGAATTGTGCCGACTGCGAGCGACCCGCTAAGGGATTTTACTCATCACCATCACCCTTAAAGTCGTCAAAACCGCCAGGACATAACGGCGCCGCCTGTAGATTCGTCACGAATCGTGCGTTTTTTTGGGCAGGCGGGCGGCCCGAACTTGCTCCTCCACAGCTGGCACGTCAACCCGCGAACTATGTTTCAGCACGGCCACATGAGAGGCCGGTCCGGTGCCCGAACACCGGTTCGACAGGACAGCTGGTACTGCGTTCCCCTGATTTCGTTCGCAGCGTGGCCAATCCATGAACATGTTTCAATCGCGTCGCGGCAAGATCTACCTGGGCGGGATGTTGCAGGGCACGCTCGTTCGCCGATTGGCGATCGGTTGGGTCGCTTACAACGTCCTCCTATTTCACGGGCTCTTCCTCGTGAACTACCTGGAAGGGTCGCAACCGACTGCCGACGACGTGCAGCCAACTCTGCTCGAACGCTACGAAGCGTTCGCCTGGCAGGATCGGCTGCTGATCTTCGGAGCGATTGCCGCCGGCCCGATTTTCATCTGGGACGTCATCCGCTGCACACATCGCGTGGCTGGGCCTCTCGTGCGGCTCGAGCAGACGCTGCTGCGGATGGCCAAGGGGGAAACCGTCAGCGAAATCCGCTTCCGCAAGGGGGACTGGCTCAATAGCCTCGAGCGGGCTCTCAACATCTATTTGTCATCGCGAGTGGCAGCCGCCACGTGCGAAACAGGGAACGCGGCGGCCTTGTCACCACCCGCACCGATCGACGTGCCTGTCGTGCACGATCCCCGTGTGATGGCTCAAGGGGACCACGATCTCAACGATTTGCTCCGCGAGCTCCGCGACATCAACGAGACGTTGGCTGCCCTCAACATGGGTCACGTCGATCCGCTGGGCGATTCGGCCGGCTTTGCCACCTTCGGCCAGGACCATTCGCGCCGCTTCTAGTTTTGACTGTTCCGAGTCAGACTAGCGGTCAGTCGTTCACTCGCCGCCGAGTGCCTGGTCGGTCCGCGCGATCACGCCGTAGGCCGCGTCGCTGGTCTCGGCCGCGCGGAGCTCGTCGAGAAAGCCGGGCGTCTGCAGCATGCGGCCCAGCCGGGCCAGTACGCTGAGATGGGTCCGGGAGTCGCGGCAGAGCACCAAAAAAAATACGTCGGACAGCTGCCGCCGCGGCGCTCCGAACGGAATTCCCGAGAGCGTGCGGCCGAAGGCGACGACCGATTGGCCCAGCACGTCGGGGAGCGGATTGCGCGGGTGCGGAATGGCCACGCCGTTCTCGAACCCGGTCGATAAAATCTCCTCGCGTTCGAGCACCGCTTGCAGCACGGTCGCCGGCTCCCAGATCTGCCAGGTGCGCCCGGCGACTTCGATCAAGCTTTCCAACACCGAGCGCTTCGTCCGGCCGAGCAGCGGAACTTGCACCGTCTCGAGCGCCATCCGTTTGAGCACCGGCGTCTCTTCGGCGCTCCCCGCCGGTCGCTGCGCCTCTTCGAGCGCGGCCAACTCGGGTTCCGAGTAGTCGCGCATTTCCTGTTCGACCCAGTGGCGGATCTCGGTCGGGTGGAATTGCCAAATGCCGCCCACCTTGCGACCGGGAATCCGCCCGCGGTTGACGAGCTTTTCGACTTCGCGCCGATCGCGGCCCAGGCGGTCGGCCAGCTCCTCGATCGAAATGAACGCGTGCGACATGCGCAGTCTTTCGCCTCGACGGAATCCCGAAACGGCTGCGACTACTATAATGAAAGCAGGCGGCGAAGGTTCAGCCAGACGCCAATCCGAGGCCCCCCGGACGCCGCACTCCAGAGCAGAACTTGTCCACGCGCGGAGGAATGTCGAGTATGCCGGGAGAGTTCGAGAATCGCGTGGCACTCGTCACCGGCGGATCGCGCGGAATCGGCCGGGCGACGGCGCTGCAGCTGGCCCGGGGCGGCGCGAACGTGGCCATCGGCTACGCCACTCGCCGGGAGACCGCGGAAAAAGTCGTCGCCGAAATTCGCAGCCTGGGCCGCAAATCGATCTGCGGCCCCTGCGACGTTGCCAATCAGCAGCCGATCGACACGCTGGTCAGCGACGCCCGCCGCGAGCTGGGAGCCGTCGACCTCTTGGCCCATTGCGGGGCCGTCAGCAACATCGCGCCGCACACGGAACTGACCTACGAGCGCTGGTTCGAAACGATCGACGCCAATCTAAACGGCACGTTCCGCGTGGTGTTTGCGGTCAAAGACGAAATGATCCACCGCGGATTCGGCCGCATCGTGCTGATCTCGTCGGTGGCGGCGCTGCGGCCGCGGGCCCTGCAGATTCACTATGCGTCGTCGAAGGCCGGAGTGATCGCACTGGCCCGTTGCTGTTCCGACGCCTTCGCTCCGCACGGCGTGCGCGTGAACTGCATCGCTCCCGGTCTGATCGAAACCGAGATGGCCCACGTGCTCAAAGACGAGCAGATTGCCCAGATCAAAAGGGAGACGCCGCTGGGGAGACTCGGCCGGCCGGAGGAAATCGCCGAGCTGGCCTGCTTCCTCCTCAGCGAACGCTCGAGCTTTATGACGGGTCAAACGCTGGTCTCGTCGGGAGGCCGCGTGACGCTGCCGTAGACGTGTGTAAACAAAATGCCGGAGGAGGCAAAAAGATTTTGAACAGGAGGGAACAGAGGAAACAGAGAAGACAACGACAGATCGAGGCGTGTTATGACTCTCTGTTGCCTCCTGTTCGCTGATTTTGTCTTTTCGACAGGTTCGCCTTGATGTCTCCCTAAGAGACTCGATTGCTAAGGAGCCTTCCATGTCAACCACAGTTGCTCCCAAATCAACTCGCACCGAACAGGACGAGCAGAGAATCCAGCCCCGCGGCCTTATGCAGCGATTTCTGTTTCGCTGGATCGACTCGTTCGAGAAGCACTCGGGCGTGTCGGCTGAATACGCGCGGTGGATGGCCAACGTCTCGCCGCGGGCATTCCTGAAGTTCGGCAAGCTCGGGAAGCTTGCGCAATATCGGCGCGCGTTGCCGGCTGACGCCTCGGCCGTGGCCCACCTGGTGGCCGCTCGGTCGGAGGACTGCGGGCCCTGCGTGCAGATCGGAATCAACTTCGCCAAACACGACGGCGTGTCGCCGGACATTCTCCGCGCCGTCTACGATCGTCAGCCCGACCGCCTGCCGTCCCAGTTGGCGGATGTCTATCACTTCGCCGAGTCGGTCGTGTCGGGCGGCGAAGACGAAACGCTGCGCGAACGCGTCCGCCAACACTACGGCGATGAAGCGCTAATCGAGCTGGGCCTGGGAATGGCAGTTGCCCGCACTTTCCCGCTCGTCAAACGGACGATCGGCTACGCCAAGAGCTGCTCGCTGATGAAGATCGAGATTTAGCCCGCGAAGATCGAGAGCGAAAACAGCAACAGCAGCCGCAGCCAGCCGGCCGGTCCGCGGGCGCGGACGGGGCGTCCGCCGAGAAACCGCAACAGGTCGTCGCGCAGGCTGGCAGCCGAGGCGTAGCGGGAGGCCGGATCCTTGGCCGTGGCTTTGAACACGATAGCTTCCAAGTCGCGCGGGATTTTGGGGTTCACGTGCCGGGCGCGGGGCAGCTCGGGTCGTCGTTGCGGATCGATCAATAGCGACAAGTCGGCCGGGCCGAACGCCGCCGTCCGTGTGGATAGCTCGAAGAGCGTGACGCCCAGCGCGTAAATATCGGTGCGGACGTCCGCGTGACCCGACAGTTGTTCCGGTGCCAGGTAGCGCAACGTGCCGACCAGGCCGGACGACGCCTCGAGCGGCTCGCTCTCGTTCCGCGACAGGCCGAAGTCCGTCACCCACGCGTTGGCCGCCGAGTCGAGCAGCAGGTTGCCCGGCTTGATGTCCCCGTGCACGATGCCGTTCGTGTGGGCATAGTCGAGCGCGTCGGCCACCTGCGCTCCGATGCGGGCAATCTCGAACCACGAGTTCCGCGCGATCCGCCAGGCGACCGTCGGCAGACGACCGGCGGGAAATTTTCTGCCGGGTTGGGTGTACGAATCTTCGTGCGGGTCTTCGGCCGGTCCGTCGAACCCCTGCGAGACATCGCTGGCGGCGACGGCCCCTTCGTGTCCTGAGAGGCGATCGATTACCCAGTTGAGGGCCACGCCCCGCACGAGCCGCATTGAGTAATAGCAGAGCCCTTGGTGCTCGCCGAAGCTGTAGACGGGGACGACGTGCGGATGCCAGAGCCGGGCCGCCGTGCTGGCTTCGCGCTGGAAGAGGGCTCGTCGCGCGTCGGACTTGAGGAAGGGCAAGACCTTGATGGCGACGCGACGGGCCGAATTCAGTTCCTCCGCCTCGAAAACCACGCCCATGCCGCCGCGGCCGATCTCGCGGATGACGCGAAAGTCGCCGAACTGTCCGCCGGGCAGCGTGTCGAGCGAGCGATGTTCGTACGACGTCGTCTCGCGGTAGGCCTTCCAGCCTTCCATGGCGGCCAGCAGGGGAAACAAGTCGTGAATTTCCGCCGCTAGTTCGGGATGCGCGACGGCCAGCGCCTCGATGGCCGGCTCCTCGCCTTGCCGCAGAGAAGCGACGAATTCGCTGGCCAAGACTTCGAGCGGGTCGCGATCTTGCGTGGCGTTGGTCGGCCGCCCCGAGGGCAGGCCATAGATATCGGTGGCAAATTGCGTTTCGTCGGCCATGATCTGCGCGGGTCCTTCCCGGCCCAATCCGTCAGGGAGCGCCCGGCGTCGCAGAGAGTTGCGACACGGGCAAAACTTCGCGGAGCCGCGTGAGCGCCCGCACATAGCGCATGCTGGCGGCCTGCGTCGTCATGCCCAGCACCTGGGCGGCTTCGCTGTTGCTGAGCTCCTCGAAGTGCCGCAGCGCGAGGATCTCGCGATCGACGGGGCTGAGGGTCGCCAGCGACGCGTCGATCTGGGCCGCCTGCTCGGCACGCTGCGCGGCCTGGCTGGGCGAAGTCAGGCTGCCGGCAAGGTGAATGGCGAGCGCCGCCGAGGTCGATTCGGTCGACCAGCCGCCATGAATCGACACGTCCCTCTTGGCCGAGCGTTTCTGCGTCCCCAGGTGCCGGCGATGGACGTCGGCCAGCGTCTGGTTGAGAATTTTCCGCAGCCAGATGAAGAGGGTCTCGGCGCGGTCGGCCAGGATCGACTTCATCCGCAGCTGGGCGTTGAGGTAGGCCTCTTGCAGCACGTCATCCGGATCGACGCGGCCGAAGACGCGGCGGTCGAGCCGAAAGTTCACGATTCGCCGCAGCCGCACCCGGTAGAGATCGAAGATCTGGGCGAGGGCCGCCTTGTCGCCGTAGATCACGCGGTTGGCGAGCTCGGGCGTGATCTCGCTCTCGAACGCTTCGTTGGCCATGGCGCGGACCTACCCCGCGGGCGCCGCCCGTGCAGCGTGGGTGCGGGCTGCCAGAGAATCAAAAGAAGTGAAATCGACGCCTTAGCCCGCAAGGTGCCTCTATTGATAGAACGGACGGCCGGATCGCGGATCCACTTTTGCCCCAGTTTGCCCGCGAGGCCACTCCCGGACGCCTGGCCCACGGCCGAAGCGATGTCAGCCGATTGCGTCCTGTCCGCCTGTCGAATTGCGGCACATCAACTTTGGCGAGGGGCGGGGCATTTTGCAGAGACGGTTTATCAGGTCGAGTCCTCCCCCGTTCGACCGAATTGAAAACTACGGCGGACGGCGGGGATAATCAGCGGCGACATTGCACGAGAGCCAGTGGAACACACCGGGAGCCTGTCGATGGGAAAAGCGGTTTTGTGGACGTCGATCGTCCTGAGCGTGGTGGCGAGCGGACCGATCCTTGCCGCCGATAACGAATTGAGCCCCACGGAAAAAGCGGCCGGCTGGCAGTTGTTGTTTAACGGGCACGATCACACGGGCTGGCGGACGAACACCGGCAAACCGGTCGGGTCGCCGATCGAAGACGGCGCGCTGACGACCCAGCACACGGGCGGGTACCTGATCGTTTACGAAAAGGAATTCGGCGACTTCGTGCTCAAGTGCGACGTCAAGATGGAGCCCGTCTGCAACTCGGGAATCTTCGTCCGCGTCGGCAACCTGCACGATCCCGTGCAGACCGGCTTCGAGGTGCAAGTGGCCAACGACGTCGGCACCGACTATCACGACTTCGGCGCGATCTACGACCTCGTAGCGCCGAAGAAGCTCGACAAGCCCCTGTCGCCCGAGTGGAACTCGATCACGGTGACCTGCAAAGGCCCGCACATCGGCGTCGAAATCAACGGCCAACACGTGGCCCAGCTCAACTGCGACGAGTGGACGGTGCCGCACCAAGGCCCGGACGGCCGCCACAACAAATTCTCGCGGACGATCAAAGACTTTCCGCGAAAAGGCTATCTCGGCTTCCAGGACCACGGCCACAAGGTCTGGTTCAAGAACGTCAAGCTGCTCGATCTGACCGGGAAATAAGCGCACGCAGAGGCCGAGCGGCGGTCGCGGTAGGAGCGGAGACAATCGAGCCATGAGAGGCGAGAAGATCATCACCCTTGCGGAAATGCGCTTGCCGCTGCGGATCTGCTATTGGTGCCTCTTGGGATTCACGTTTGCGATTCCGTGGATCATCATCAACTTGTTATTCCGCATGCCCAATCTCATGTGGTGGATCTTTGCCGTAGAATTCGCCGGCATTGCCGCCATTTCGTTCGCTTTTCGGGCACTTCAGCGGCGCGCACGATTTGAGAAACAGGCTGGCGAGTCACCAAGCGACGCGAACTGACTGTCAAACTGACCGGGTGCCAAGTGTTGGCTGCGGCTGGGGC
>CAWCZR010000014.1:0-346574 GCA_963800135.1 uncultured Planctomycetaceae bacterium
GAATCGGCAATCACCTCGTGGCTCAAGCCGCCGAAATGATGCATTTCGACGATTTTCGCACCCACACGATCCTCGGCCGCAAGCCGCGTCAACGCGGCGTCCAACGCCAATAACGGGCCCTCATCGTTCTCGTCGGCGACGTCCGTTACGGGGACTCTCTGCCGCTGCCCGCCATGTTTGACGGAACTCTTGCGGCGGGCGT
The DNA here is from genome assembly GCA_963800135.1 of uncultured Planctomycetaceae bacterium. Taxonomy (GTDB): domain Bacteria; phylum Planctomycetota; class Planctomycetia; order Planctomycetales; family Planctomycetaceae; genus DASPSM01. The sequence goes on from CAWCZR010000014.1 coordinate 203, forward strand.
TGTCGACCAGGATCCGGCGCATCGCCTCGGCCGCGGCCGCAAAGAAGTGCCCGCGTCCGTGCCACTGCCCGACCTCGGGAACTTCGACAAGCCGCAAATAGGCTTCATGCACCAGAGCCGTCGCGTCGAGTGTCTGTCCGGGCCGCTCCTGCGCCATCCGATGAGCGGCGAGCCTGCGGAGCTCGTCGTAAACGAGCGGCAACAGTTTCTCGGCGGCGATCTGATCGCCCTGCTGGATCGCCGAGAGAATCGCCGTCACGTCGCTCATTCGACCGAGTATACCGGCGTCGGCACCTTGGGCTCGAAAGAATTCCCGACGACCATCGACGTTCGTCGCATCGCGCCAAGTCGCTGTTTGCAGAATTTTCATTTTATGTCGAACATCTTTCGCGCTGCTCCGAGCTTGCGAGCCGCGCTCAGGTTACGTTCAATGAATGCCAGCAACTGCGGCGTGCGTAGCTCGATGAACTCCACGATGGCCTGCGTATCCTCGTCGCGCATCCGCGCGACGAAGTGGGCGGCAGCTTCGTACATCACGACCTGTGGGTTCGACGAAAGTCTCGAAAGTTGCCCCAGCATAGTGGCCAGCCCGCGCGAGGTCGAGAAGACTTCGCGCCGCTGCTCCGCCAGTTTTCCCCGAAAATCGTCCCCGGGCGTGTAACAAAACGGCCGCTCCTTCGCTTGGCAGATTGTGGAAGACAAACGGGAACCCGGACAAAGGGCAGGATCGGGTGACCGACAACCAATCTGCCGAATAAATGAGGAGCCTCGTCATGTTTCGCAGAATCACCTTGATTGCTGTTCCCGCGGTGGCCATCGCCGTGACGCTGTTTGCTAATGTCGATTCGAGCTCGCAGGCCTTCGCCAAGGGCGCAGGGGGTGCGGGAGGCCATGGGGGCCACGGACGGGTGGACCGCGGTGGGCGCCGCGATTACCGGTTCAACCGCGACCGCTTCGACCGTTACTGCTACGGCGGTTACTGCTTCGGTTACCCCTCCTGCTACGCGACCTTCCCGGACTGTGCCTGTGAGGCGCCGGCCCCGGTCGTGCAGGTGGCTCCGGTTGTGGCTGCTCCGGTCGTGGCAGCTCCCGTCGTGGAAGCGCCGGTTGTAACGGCTCAGGTCTGTCCGACGTGCGAGCCGGCCTACGGCTTCGGCGGCGGCTACTACCGTGACTGGCGGTTCCGTCACGACCGTCACCGCGAGCGACCGCTCGACGGCGGCAAGATGGGTCGCTCAGGCCACGGCAAAAAGTAAATCGCCTCGGTTCTGACTCATCGGCTTCAAAGGAGGGCGGTCCGCACGAGCGGATCGCCCTCCTGTTTTTGTTGCCGTCGCCAAACCGGCCGCGCCCACTGCCGACTTGGCCCGGTTTTTCGCCCAAATTCTTCAGACGGGCAGTAACCGATCGGCCAAGCCCACGCTGAAGAAGTCAGTGAGATCGACGGACTCAGAGAACAACGCGACCCCGACCAACGTGACACAGAAAGGGAAGCCATGCCGGACGGAAGCAGAAAGCGACGGCACTCGGCCAACCGCGTGAAGCAGCAATGGTACGCCCAGCATCGGGCCTTGCGATTCTCCCGTCGGCTGTTGGGAACCTCCGTCGCCTGAAACCTTAACTGATAATAGAAACCGCGGCCAAGCCGGCCGTGGTTTCTTTTTGCGCCGTCAGCCGCGGGCCTGTGCAGGCGATGCCATCGCGCGACGCGACAAATCGGTCGGCTGAGAAAGCATCGCCGCACAATGAGTACGCCCGTACAATCCACGCGGCGATGGAGAGCGTGAATGGCGTTTGAACTAGGTGGTTACTCCGACAAGTTGGCCAATCGGTACGAAGGGCGGTGGATCGCGCGGCAATTGCTGTTGCTGCTGCACGAGCAAGTGCGTTCAGTCACCGTGGAAGCAGTCGGGGTTGACGAAGCAGGAGTCGACCTGTGGATTGAGCGTAAGGATGGCAAGCGTGAGGCGCAGCAATGCACGTTCGCTGATCTCAATCGCCGCGGAGTCTTAGCGAAGCTTCGTTTACAACTCGAGCGCGATCCGCGTTTATCGATTTACGCTTGTCTCGGGAGTTCCGGCGATTCAGCTTCGCGACCTCTCGCGTAGCGCTGCTGACTCAAGCGGAGAAACCGGATCGATTTTATTCCGATCAAATTCAAGCCGGAAGTTTCGATCGCCAAGCTGCATTCTCCGAATGGTGCTCGTTTCTGGGTCTAACCGAGCCTAGCGCTGAAGATCGCGCCTTAGCTTCCGACTTGCTCCGCCGCAGTGGATTTCACCAGTTCTCCGATGACCACGAACAGCGCGAAGAATTTGAGATGGATGGCACGGCAAGCCGCCACCGGCGACCCCGAAGCTGTGCTTCTCCTGCTTAGCGATTTTGCTGCTGACAACCCTGGCAAGCCAATCACCGCTTTGGACTTATGGCAGCATCCTCGAAATTCCGGGCACGAACCAAGAAGGATGTTCGCCGACGAGCGCATCGGACCGCGACTGGAGGAACTTCAGCAAGAGTTTGACGATTCGATCAGCCAGCATCTCGCAGGCGGCAAGGTGCTTGTCAGGCCGGAGGTGAAGGAAGTGCTCTCACGTCACTCTTGCCGGCTATGTGGGGAATCCACCGGCGTCCTCGTGGTAATCCCAATCGCGCGATTGGAAGCTTAAGCACGTGACGCCTGAGGCTCCCTTTCTCAGGCTTCCCGGTTTCCCCAGTCTTCCAGAGCATTGAGAGACCAATGCACGCGGTTTGGAGCCGGACACTATGGAGCCTGGCTAGACCAGTGCGGCCGATCGCACGTAACACAAAACGATGCCCTGGTACCAATTGGTCGATGCCGCGTTGGCGGTCACGCCCATACGCGCCGCAATCGTGACCGGAGTAGCTCAATCACCAGCACCACCACCACGGAGAGGCCGACCGTCGGCAGCAAAATGCTGGTCGCCGTAATGGTGACGACGAGCCAGCGCGGTCGGCGTGCATCGATGCGGCGGGGCAGACCGAGCCGGCCGGTCGGGCGACGCTCCCACCACATCCAGAGGCCGGTCACCGGCGACGTCATGAGGATGATGCAGGTCACCAGCCACAGGATCTTGCTCGGCATTCCCCAGATCGTGCCGACGTGCAGCGGATAGTTCCAGGTCCCCACCTGGTAGATGATTTTGGTTTGACTGGTGATGCGGTCGTCCAGGATCTCCCCGGAGGCGCGGTCGATGGACAACAACTCGTTGACCCCTGGGCCGCGTTCGTTGTTGGCCGTCACCAAGTACACCCCGTTGGGGATTCGCGGGAACCAGACGGTCAGGTTGTTGCCGGGCATTCTCTGCTGCGCAATCTCGACGATCCGGTCCATGGGCAGGTCTTTGGCCGCGGGCGGGCACTTGGACAGCATCGGCTTCGCAAACATGTCGTAGGCGCCGGTCTTCTGCGCTACGTACTGAAATCCACTGCCCCACGAATAGGTGTAGATCAGGCCCGTCAGCGAGATCACGATCATCACGATCGCCACGTAGATGCCACTGACGGAGTGAAGGTCTCGCAGCACGACATAGGGCTTCCGCCGCAAGCGCGGCAGCCACACGCCCCACACCTGCGTCGCTTTGCGCGGCCACCACAGGTAGATTCCCGTCGCCGCCAGCACGATCGCCCAGCAGGTCGTGAGCTCGACGACGATCCGGCCGGTCGTGCCCAGAAACAGTTGACGGTGCAGCTTGAGCACGATGTCGAAAAAGCTCCCTTGCTGCTCGATGGAGCCCAGATAGCGGCCCCGGTAGGGGTCGACGTAACCGAACAGGAACTTGTCGCCTGCCATTGTCAGGGCTGTGGCCCGCTTGGGGTTCATGAACACCTGCATCAGCCCGATGCGATAATTCGACGGCACGGCGGCACGAGCCGCGGCCAGCTGCTGCTCATACGAAACGCGCTCGGCCGCCGGCTCGACGTAAATGACCCCGGGGTGGAGCACCCCTTCCAGCTCATCTTTGAAGATGTAGAGTGCCCCGGTCGCGGCCACCACGATCAACGTGGGCGCGACGATCATGCCGGCGTAAAAATGCCACCGCCAGACGATCCGATACAACCAACTCCCGGCGGCAAACCTCCGGGCGTCAGCCGGAGGCGCCTTGCCGGCTCCGCGTCCGTCACGCGCGGTCGTTCGTTCGAGCGACGTGCTCGTCATCGAAGATCTGGTCCATTCGGTTGATGCTCGCGGTTGAAAGACGCGCCCCGGGAAGGACAGGGGCGCGGCGGGACGCGTAAAGCGTAACAGGGGAAGGTTCGGGCCTGCGAGTCTGGTTTGCGTCTGGGAGAGTTGTTTTACGCCGGGGCAGGTTTCATCAACGGGCAATGCACAGCGTTGTGATTCCCGTTCCAATGGGCATCGCCTCGTCAGAACTGCACGCGTCGGTCCGACACACGTCCGACACACCGACGCGGGCTGAGCAGCGTGCAACTGCCAAAGTCGGCTAGTGGTCACAGCGTCAGGCGCGCCACGAGACCTCTGCGCCCGCACGTCGACCTCGCGCGGCCATTTCCCAAGGCGGCACCGGATTCGGATCAGTCCAAAAGTCCCCGTCGATGCTCGCGTGCGTTAGCTTCAGCGGCGGTGAACTCGCCCGGCTTGTTATAGGTTTGCCTCAACACTCTCCACTGGAACCTGCCCGTTGAAAGCGTGCCGATCCGCTCCCCATAATGGCGTTCGCGATTGGAGTCTGAACCTGCGAGGCATGATCCATGAGAAGGCTGAAACTGCTGCGGTTGATTGTGGTCGTCAGCTCGTGGGCTGCGACTGCTCATGCTCAACAAGTGAGCGACCAATCCATCGCCGATTACACCGAGGCGATTCGTCTCAAGCCGAAAGACGCAACTGCCCGGTACGACCGTGGCCTCGCATGGCTTGCCAAGAAGGATTACGACAAAGCCATCATCGACTTCAGCAGTGCGATTCGGCTCAAGCCGAAATACGCTTTGGCCTACTACAAACGGGGCAACGCTTGGAGGGAAAAGAAGGAATACGACAAAGCGATCGCCGACTACACCGAGGCGATTCGGATCGATCCAAAATCCGCAGCAGCCTACAACAATCGTGGCGATTCATGGTCGAATAAAAAGGAATACGACAAAGCCATCTACGATTACAATGAGGCGATTCAGATCGTTCCGAACTTCGAAATGGCATATGGCAACCGTGGCGATGCATGGTCGCACAAGAAGGAATACGGCAAAGCCGTCTCCGATTACGATGAGGCGAGTCGGCTCGATCCCAAAAACGCATATCGCTGGAATGCCAGCGCTTGGTTTGCTGCAACTTGCCCCGATGCAAAATATCGGAACGGGAAAACCGCAGTTGATGATGCCGCGAAAGCTTGCGAGTTGACTGGCCGGAAAGACGGTGCGATGCTCGACACCCTTGCCGCCGCCTATGCCGAAGTGGGCGACTTCCCGAACGCCGTGAAATAGGCGGAAAAGGCCGTTGAGCTTGCCCTTAAAGCCCCTCGCGGATCGTGACCGAGAGTGGCTTCTCGACGTAGACATCTTTGCCTGCCTGGCAGGCCAGGATCGTTTGGACCGCGTGCCAATGATCGGGCGTGGCGATCACCACGGCGTCGATATCTTTGCGGTCGAGCACACGGCGAAAATCGTCATACGTTTCTACTTTGCCGCCAACTCGCTTCTGCGCGCGTTGCAAATAGGGCTCGTAGATGTCGCACAGCGCGACAACCTTGGCATCGGGATGATCGAGGAAAGCGCTGAGCAGCTGCTTGCCCCGATTGCCGACGCCAATAAACGCCAGCCGCTTTTGATTAGAGGGAGCCGCCTCAAAGGACGCTCCAGAAGCGGCAAAACTCACCGCGCCGGCCAACGAAGCGGCCCCCGTTTTGTGAAAATCCCGCCGGCTGAGAATCTCGTCCATCATCGCTAATCTCCCTCACGCGCCGAGCCACTTATACCCGGGACATTGGGCACCCGCACGTCTGGGCAATCAGTCGAAGTCGCACGCGGCGACATTGTGTAACGGTGCCGGTTTGCACGACACATTGCGCGACGTACATGTTTGCATAGGATTAAAATTCTGTAGCAATTACAATTCTTTAACTGCCCGCAGGTCAATCGACTCGTGGGATGAGGGGAAACCAAGCGCTTTGGTGGCTGATCATGGTGCGCAAATTAATCGAGTGGGCGCTGCGTAACCCCTCGGTCGTGCTGGCCCTCGCTGTCGTGCTCGCGATCTTCGGCTCGTACGCCTTTCTGAATGTTAATGTCGAGGCGTATCCCGATCCGGCCCCCGCGATCGTCGAGGTCTTCGCCCAGTTCCCCGGCGCCTCCGCGGAAGAGGTCGAGCGCCAAGTCACCATCCCGCTCGAAGTGACATTTTTCGGCATGCCCGGCCTCAAGGCGATTCGCAGCAAGTCGCTCTACGGGTTGAGCGATTTGAAGATGAGCTGGAACTATGGCAAGCGCTTTACGTACGAAGCCGCACGTCAGGAAGTCATCAATCGGTTGGCGACGCTTTCGCAACCGTTGCCCACCGGAGTTACGCCGGCCATTTCCCCGGAGTCGCCGACGGGCGAGATCTATCGCTTCGTCCTCTCCTGTCCGAAAGATTCGTCCGGACACGACGTCTACACGCTCAACGATCTGAAATCGCTGCAGGACTGGACTCTGGAGCGAGAGTTTCGCGCAGTTCCCCGCATTGCCGACGTCTGCGGTTGGGGCGGAACGGTCCGTCGTTATGAAATCCAGGCGGATCCCGAGCGGTTGCGGCGGTTTGGCATCACTCTCACCCAATTGCAGCAGGCCATTGCCAACGGCAACGCCAACGTCGGCGGCGATTACGTCAATCAAGGCCAGGTCGCGTTCACGATCCGCAGTATCGGTCTGTTGGGCGGCGGGACCGACCCGGTGACGAAGGTGCTGGGATTGCGCGACCCCGGCGTCGCCTCCACGATCCTGCGGGCCGAGGAAAAGCGGCGCATCCGTGACATCCGGGCGCTGGTGATTGGCTCCGTCAACAATCAGCCGGTGCGCGTCGAGGACGTCGTCGACGGCGGCCGCGCCGCCGAAGGCGATTTGGGCCGGCGCGGCATCGTCGTCAGCCACCAGACGCGTCTCGGCCGCATTGGCTATTTTCGGTCCGATCACGAACGACCTTCGCGGAGCCTGCAATCACTCGCTCAAGTCGGGCACGACGAGCCGGACGTCGTCGAATGCATCGTGCTGATGCGAAAGAACGAAGAGACGCTGCCGGCCCTGCACGACGTCAAAGCCAAGGTCGCAGAGCTGAATGGGCGAGCAAGCGGGTCGGTTGCTGCCTGGCGTAAAAATCGAGACCTATTACGACCGTAGCGACCTGTTGGCCGTCACCACCGAGACCGTGCGGGAGAACCTGATGCTCGGCATGTCGCTGGTGACGGTCATTCTGCTGATGTTCCTGAGCAATGTGCGCAGCGCTTTGATCGTGGCGATCAACATTCCGCTGGCGCTGCTGTTTGCCTTCTCGGCGCTTTATCTCCGCGGCATGTCGGCCAACCTGCTTTCGATCGGGGCGGTCGACTTCGGCATCATCGTCGACTCCTCGGTGATCATGGTCGAGAACATTTACCGCCACCTCAGCTCGGGCGAGTATGCCGAGCTCACGCTGAAAGAGCGGATCCTCAAGGCGACGCACGAGGTGGAACGCGGGCTGTTTTTTACGACGGCGATCATGGTCTGCGCGTTTTTGCCCCTCTTCACCATGCAGGGGCCGGAAGGGCAGATCTTCGGGCCGATGGCCGACACCTATGCGTTTGCCCTGGCCGGCGCCCTGGTTCTGGCGCTGACGGTCGCTCCCGTCCTGTGCTTGTTCAGTTTCAAGGATCTCGGCCCGTCGCGCGACAACTTTCTCGTCCGCAACGCCAAGCAGAGTTATCTGCGCAACCTCCGCTTCTTCCTGAACCATCGACTCTTGACCGTCGGAACGATGGGCGTCCTGATCGTCGCCACCGCGCTGATGCTGCCCCACCTTGGCCGGGAGTTCATGCCCGCCCTGGAAGAAGGGAACATTTGGATCCGCGGCACCGCGCCCCTCAATACGTCGCTGGACCGGCACACCGAGATCTCGCGCAAGGCGCGGGCCATCATTGCCAGCTATCCGGCGGTCGAGTCGATCGTCAATCAGCTCGGTCGTCCCGATGACGCCACCGATACGGACGGCTATTACAACAGCGAATACTTCGTGCCGCTGCGTCCGGAACGCGATTGGCCGCGGACCGTGAAGAACACCGGCTGGCGGTATTGGCTGTTCGGCCCGATGCGCGCCCAGACAAAGGAAGAGCTGGTCGCCGCGATGAATGACGAGCTCGAAGCGCGGCTCCCCGGGATCAGCTGGAATTTCTCGCAGAACATCCGGGACAACGTGATGGAAGCCCTCTCGGGCATCAAGGGGGACAACTCGGTCAAGATCATCGGTCCCGACCTCGATCGGCTCGAAGTCCTGGCGGCCAAAACCAAAGAACAGCTGCAAGAGGTCCGGGGCATCGAAAATATCGGCGTGTTCCACATTCGCGGCCAGGCGCATTTCGAGTTCCGCGTTGACCCGCTCAAGTGCCAGCGGTGGGGCGTGATGGTCTCCGACGTCAACAACGTGATTTCCAGCGCCCTCGGCGGCCAGGCCCTTTCGAGCATGGTCGAGGGGGAGAAGCGTTTCGACATTGCCGTGCGCTGGCCTAAACGCCTGCGAAGCAGCGAAACATCGATCCTCGACATCCCCGTGGACATCGTGAACAACTCGGTCGTGCAACGGCAGGGACCCGGCGCCATCCCGTCGGCGACCGGCAGCGGGCAGGCGACACCCAGCTCGATCGGCACGATCTACGACACCACAAATCCGCTCAACACTGCTCCCAAGCTGCGGCTCAAGGACCTCGTGAGTCCCGTTGGCGACGATGGGGAAACAGAAGACGTCGGCCGGTACGAACGCCCGGGCACTCGATGATCTATCGCGAACAGGGGCACCGGCTGATCGCGATCAAGTTCAGCGTCCGCGGTCGAGATTTGGCCGGAGCAGTGGCGGAAGCGCAAAAACGCATCAACCCGATTATCGAAGCCCCCTATCGGGCGGAGTGGAGCGGCGAGTTCGAAGAAATGCAGGAAGCGGAGCAGCGTTTGTTGCTCATGGTTCCGCTTTCTCTGGCGTTGATCTTCATGTTGCTCTATGCGGCATTTCGCAACGTCCTGGATGCCGTGATGGTCTTCTCCAACGTGCTCGCGCTCTCGCTCGGCGGCGTATGGGCGCTTTTGCTGACGGGCACCAACTTCAATATCTCCGCGGCCGTCGGGTTCATCTCGATCTTCGGCGTGGCCATAATGGACGGACTGCTCTTGATCTCGTACTTCAACCGCCTCCGCGTGAACGGCGTGCCGCTCGAGGACGCCATCATTCAGGGAGCGGAAAAACGAGTGCGGCCGATGATGATGACCGCCCTCACCGCGATCTTCGGATTGTTACCGGCGGCCCTCTCCACCAAGATCGGATCGCAGACCCAGCGCCCTCTGGCGATCGTGGTTGTGGGAGGCATGATCTCGACCCTGGTGTTGAATCGCTACATGATGCCTGTGCTCTACAGCTTCTACGGCCATCGAGACCCACCAGCCTCCGGCGGATCGATGGCCCACTAGCCGGGTCAACGCCAGCAACACACCAGCCAGAAGCTAAGCGAAACTCGCGGGGCGGTCCGAACGCGCTTGTGCGACAGCGGGACGATGCGAATCCCCCGAGTGTCTGGCAGGCTGAAGGCTGAGGCTCGCGACTCACTCTGGGGACGATGGGGGCGGCTCCTCCGGCATCGCAGCCTGACCGTTTATCTCGACCCTCGCAAGGGCGGTGAGAGCATCGCCTTCGAGGAAGCCGAGGACCGCACGGACGCCGAAAAGGAAAATCTCCGCGGCAACCTTCTTCGCCGTCGGCGACTCGGGTTGCCGGCATTCCGCAGCAGAGCCGACACCTGCAGTGCAACCGCCGAAAGCAGGATCCCGCTACTGCGGACCTTTGCGGCCATTTCGAGGCAAAGGATCGGACCGAGGATCTCGAGCAGGATCGCCACAATCTGGAGCGGGTTGTGGCCGTGCGGGGCCAGAGCGTCATCCAATTGAATCTGCGGCATCGCAGCCAGCACCAGTCCGTTGATGAGGAGCCCCAAGCCCAGCGCAGACCTTCGCCAATGGGGCCGTCGTGTAGCGCAGCAGCGCGGCGGGCAAGACGATCGTGTTCCACATAACGACGACGACACCCTCGCAGAAAGCCCCCACGAGGCACCCGACAACGAGCCCCAATGCCACGGTGACCAACCGATCGTTGCCATCGGTCGCAACGAAAGATTTCGGCAGCCAATCTATCGCACCGGCAACGGCACAGATCACTGCGCCCACCACAGCGCCCGAGCCGACCCAGATCCAGAGCCGTAGCGGTGGCAGCCGCCGGGAACTCGACAGGATCCGTTCGCCTTGCAGAAACCGCTCCAATTCAAGGGCGAGCTCCTGAGCCGAAGCGAACCGATTGGCCGGCGACTTTTCCATGCACTTGAGGCAAATCGTCTCCAGCTCACGCGGCACGGCTGGATTCAGTTTTCGCGGCGGCACCGGCGGCGACTGGATCACCTCGCACAGCGTTTCCAAGGCTGTGACGCCGCGGAACGGCGCCTGGCCGGTCAGCAGTTCATAAAGAATCGCACCGAGCGAATAGACGTCGCTCTGCGGCCCCACCTGCTCCATTTGCCCGGACGCCTGTTCCGGCGGCATATAGCTGGGACTGCCTAGGATGTCGCCGGTTCGAGTGAGGCCGCTGTCGGTTCCGACGTGTTTGGCGAGTCCAAAATCAGTGATCCGCGGGCGGTCGAGAGAGTCGATCAGCACGTTTTGCGGCTTCAAGTCGCGATGCAGGATACCGCGATCGTGCGCGAATTGAACCGCTTGCGCGGTGGTCTTGACGTACGAGGCGGCCCGCTCGGGGGCCAGCGGCTTGTCGCGAACAAGCTCGGCGAGCTTTTCCCGGCAAAGAAATCCATCGAGAAATATTGCTGCCCGTCGTGCTTCACCCACATCGTGGATGGCGACGATATTTGGATGCTGCAGAATCGCCGCGGACTCGGCCTCCGCCCGAAACCGGTGCCGTGCCTCGGGAGTCGCCCATTGCCCCGCCAGGATCATCTTGAGTGCGACCGGCCGGTTGAGGCTCAATTGCCGCGCTTTGTAGACGACCCCCATCCCGCCGCGTGCGATCTCTTCGAGAATTTCGTAGTCCCCGAAACAACGAGCGCCCGTGTTGGGTACAGTGGCGCTCGGGCCGGTCGCTCGCGGAGGCAAAGCGTAATCAGCCGCCGTGCTTGTAACCGAGCTGCACCGCGGACAAAGCGCCGACGGCGCAGCAGCCGGCAGTTGGGCACCACATTGCGAACACAGCCGTTCAAGCATGGGGGCTTGCTGTGCGGGACGCGGAGTTCGATGTCGTCTCGATCCAGCATAGCCGAATGCAACCATCGTCAGGGAGCGACGGGATCGTTCGTGATCAGCGCATGCGTCCCTCACCCTGCTCTGCACTGGGCCGGCAGCCTGTGGTCGCTTCCGCCTTCGTCGATGGCGACGAAAAGCGTCTTTAGCGAGTACGGCCCGCTGCTACGTCTCTCGGTAGAGTGAATGAGTTGACCGTCGCATTCTGGGAACTCAACCCTTTTTCGGGAACGCCGAAAATCGACCGTTGAACTAAGCCGCTACGCGGCAGAGCTGGAGGTGTAGGAGGTGGTTGCCTGGCCCGTTTTGGCCGGGCTTTTTTGATGCGCAGAGGGTGCAGCGGCGTTTTGCGAGGGGAAAGTGGAAGGTGGTGTTGATCTTCCTCGTTTCCCCTTTTGCAAGGAGCTGCCGACATGACTCCCCTGCGCAACAAGATGATCCGCGAACTCGAACTGCATCGCAAGGCCCCTGGTACCATCAAGCAGTACGTCTCCGCCGTGGCCGAGTTGGCCCGGCACTACCGGCGGTCGCCCGATTCGATCTCGATCGAAGAGGTGCGTGATTTTATCCACCATCTGATCACCCAGCGCAAGGTCGCCTTCAGCACCTGCAACACGAGGCTGGCGGGGATCCGCTTCTTTTTCCAACAGGTCCTTCGCCGAGACGATTTTCCCCTGCGCGTCCCGGCGAAGCGTTCGGGTCGGCTGCCCGAACCGCTCAGTCGCAGTGAGATTGCCGGGTTGTTCGAGGCCACGACGAACACCAAGCACCGCGTGCTGCTGATGACCACGTATGGCGGCGGGTTGCGTGTGGCGGAATTGGTGCATCTGAGACCGCAGAGACATTCACTCCGAGCGGATGCTGATGCGTGTGAATCAAGGCAAGGGGCACAAGGATCGCTACACGCTGCTCTCGCCTCGGCTGCTTGAGGAACTACGCGCCTATTGGCGCGAGTATCGGCCGCAGGAGTGGCTGTTTCCAAACGCGAACGGCAGCGGTCCCTTGCCAACGGATACCGCCCAGAAGCTGTTCTACCGGGCCAAGGAACGGGCGCGCATCCGGCATGGGCACGGCATCCATTCGTTGCGGCATTCTTTTGCGACGCATTTGATGGAAGCCGGCGTGGATCTGCCGACCATCCAGCGATTGATGGGGCACAACCGTCTGAGCACGACAGCCCAGTATTTGCACGTCACGAGCAAGCACCTGGGACAAATCCACAGCCCGCTTGAACTGCTCCGTCTGCCAGAGCCTGCGGACGCCGGGGTCTAGTCGCCATGCCAAACGCCGTGCAAGCCTGCACGGCACCGGCAGAGACACCTGGCTGCGAACTGGCCGACATTTTTCTGCGCTACGGCGAGGCATATGAGCAGACCCATCGCCTGACCGCCGCGCAGCGTAAAGTTGCCTGGGCGATCATCCGTTGCCGTACGGCCGCCTTGGGCGGCCATCGAGAATGGTGCGCGGCTTGCGGTTTCGAGCGCTACGCGTACCACAGTTGCCGCAACCGGCATTGCCCCAAGTGCCAGACGACGGCCACGGCCGCGTGGGTGGCGGCCCGCAGACAAGAGCTCCTGCCGGTGCCCTATTTTCACAACGTGTTCACGCTGCCGCATGAGCTGAACGGATTGATCCTGTACAGCCAGCGCAACCAACGCGCCCTGCTCAAGCTATTGTTTGACGCGGCGGCTCAAACGCTCTTGGAGTTTGGCCGCCAAGAGTTGAGCGGCAAAGTCGGTTTCACGCTCGTGCTGCACACGTGGGACCAGCAACTGCGGGCTCACTTCCATGTGCATGGCCTGATCGCCTCCGGCGCTCTGGCCGATAATGGCTCACGGTGGATCGCTGGCGGCCGTAAGTTCCTCTTTCCCGTGCGTGGGCTCAGCAAGATGTTTCGCGCGAAATATCTGGACGGCCTGGCGGCGTTGCTGGCGCGGGGCCAGTTGGACATCCCCCCGCAACTGGCCGAACTGGCCAATGCACCGTCGCGCGACCGGCGCTTGCGACAGTGGAAGAAGAAGGACTGGGTGGTCTATTCGCAAGCCCCGTTTGCCGGGCCGCGCAAGTTGCTGGATTATCTCGCACGTTATACGCATCGTGTGGCCATCAGCAATCACCGCCTGCTCGATTGCCAGGGCGGCCAAGTCCGCTACCACTACCGGGATCGCCGCGATGGCGACCGGCTGAAGACCGACGTCCTTTCTGCCGAGGAATTCCTCCGCCGGTTCCTGCAACACGTGCTTCCGGACCACTTCCCGCGCATTCGGCATTACGGCTTGTTGGCCAATTGCGTGAAGGGGCAGCAACTGGCCCAGTGCCGCCAGCTGCTCGGCACACGACCGCCCACGGGTGACGACCAACCCCACTCGGCCGCCGACTGGATGCGCGTCCTGCTGGACATCGACATCACGCGCTGTCCCTGTTGCGGGGCCACGTTGTATCGGCAGGAACTCCAGCCATCGGTTCCGTCGCTGGCCGAGCCCTGCCTTCCGCTCCGCGCAGGCAACTTCCGCCTTTGGGACACTTCTTAAACCGAGACCCAGCGATGATCCTGAATGTTCTTCTGATCGCCAGAATTGCCAGCCACCGGTTGCGACTGCGAAGGCACTGGCGCAGGCCTGGCCATCCGCTGCTCTACGAAGGCTCCCTCGAGCTCCAGCTCTCCAAACCAGCGACCGTCACCTCACCCCGACCGTCTCCGTCACCCCCGGTCCATCCGCCGCCACGCACTCAACCCATCTCCCCGTCTGATTCAATCCCCAAGAGAACAACGCCTTCAACGTCCGTGGCGCTCCGCGGCTCAGTTCAACGGCGTCTTATCGGTCATCGCTCCGCGACGACGCGATAAGACGCTACTTGTTTGACGGCGATTCCGGAAAACGTATGGATTTCCCTAAATGCGTTAGAGGTTTCGTCCGGCTCACGTTGGTGTGGTCTGCCAGAAGCGTCGGTGTAGGACAGACATGCGCAAGCTCGCATGGCTCATGGCTCATGGCTCAAATCTCGCGGTCCGCTGTCACTCGACGCCTCTCTCTTGCGTGGCACCAATGGCGCGTTGCAGAAAATTCACGAAGTTTTCCCACATTTGGCTTCTCGTGTTGCGGGGACTGGCAGCGTCATGACGGCGAATGAGGCCGCCGTCGTCGAGTGCGACTTCGAGTTGGCCGGCAATCGAAAGAGGATTCGTCCTGAGGCACAGGACGTCGGCTGGCCAATTAATTCCGCGATGCGCAAGCTCGCTGCGCATTGCCGTCAAATCCCAGACTTGCGCGGTCTGACGTTCGTCCACGGGTGACGTCACAAGGAATCGTTGGTCGGGGCTAAACGTCATGAATGAGGCGGCCGTCTGGTCCAAGAGGGTCACGCGCACCCAATCCTTGCCGGTTGTCGGATCGGAGAGGCGTAGAATTCCATTGGGCTGAGCGATCGCTAGGACGCGACTGTCCGGCGAAAATGAAATTCCCAGTCCAGTAGGCGTCGTTCCCTCTGCGTGCAACCGGCCGACGCATCGCCAGTCGCTTGTCCGCCAAAGAGTGACGCCGTCCGGCGTGGCTGCCAGCAACCGGCTGTCGCCGCTGAATTTGAGGACTCCGTGGCGCCCCACAGCCAGGTCCGCGAGGTGGGTTCCCGAAATGGCATCCCAAACCGACGCGCCGGCACCTTCCCAATTGGCGATTGCCGCGTAACGGTTGTCATTGCTGGCGGCGCTCTGTCGCGCGTCGCTGGTCGTTGGCACATGGACCATCCCTTTGTCATGACCCGAATGAAAGACATCCCAACGGTCGAGGTACCCGACCAGCATCGTTTCCCCTCGGGCGTTTGTGGCAAGGTTGGTTGCATCGATTTTTCCGACAAGCTGTTGGGGCGGGCCAAATCGAACGAGCGTTCGCGCGATTGCTGGTGCGCTCTTCTGCGGCGCAGGGGAGGTCTCGGTGAATCGCGGGAAGCGAAAGATTCCTGTGCTGCATCCGACGATGAGCCGGCCGCCGTCGTCGAAGTCCGCCACGCATGGACCGATCGGCCAGGTCACTAGGTGCTGTGCGGTCTGGATATCCCACAATTCCAGTCCGGCCTGGCTGCACGCAGCCAAGATCCGGCCCTCGGGACCCACTGCTAACTTGAACCAGAATCCCAAAGGCCGGTGGACCGATTGAGCCAATGTGCGACAGACGCCGCGGTCGAGTTCCGTCAAGACGGCATGATGACCCGTATCTCCCAAGAATAGGAACTTTCGCTCGTCCGCGGCGTCGCAGGCGCGGTTGTTAAATCCGTGAACTTCCAGCAGTCGCTGACCGGCCCCAAAGTCCCAAACCAACAATCGTTGATCCCACATGCTGTGGGACACCAAGAGTGAGCCCTCGTGATTGAACAGCAATTGGGAAGGAACTCCACGATGCTGTAACGTGAACAGGCGAGTGCCGGCTTTGACGTTCCAAACCGTGATTTTTTCCGTGCCGCCCCACACCGCCAAACATTGCCCTCCCGGGTGCCAGGCGAGACGAGCGGGCACAGAAGTTTCCACAGAGAGTTCGCGTTCGACCTTGCCGGTGTCCCAGGAAATCACTTCGACCTGGTCGGCAACGCACACCGCGACTTGTCCATTTGACGGATGAAGAGCGAAGCGGGAACGGGCGACGCCCTTTCCGAGCGAGCGCACCGGAGTTCCTGTTTCCACATTCACGAGCTGCATGCCGGTAGCCGGTCGACTGTACGCAGCGTGGCGCCCGTCGGGCGAGAAAGTAAAGTACTGCGTACCTGCGGCCTCCCAGGCCACGCGCGGTTGCCGTCCGTCGACGCGCCACAGCTTCGTGCCGCTATCGCCGCTTGCGGCAACGAAACGGCCGTCGGGTGAAAGGAAGACTTTGACGTTTCGGCCCGGGTTGTCGACGGACCACAACTCCTGGCCGTCGGAGAGACGATGGCCGACGAGTGGTCCGTTCTCGACAGCAACGACATACCGGTCGGCGGCCACCGACATGTCGCACGAGCCGCTTTTTGCGGGCCACAAGCCGAGCGTGCGGACAACTCGCATATCGCACCGTGCGACAGACGACAACGTCGCGCTTCGCAGGGCGAGCACACGATCTTCGCCTCGTCCAACCACGTCGAGCATCGCCGCCGCCTTCTCGATCGTGTCAAGAGCCGCGAATCTTTGACCGACCTGGCGGCTGCCGTTGCGAGCGGTCACCTCGGCCATGTAGGCGTCCCACAAGCGGTGCTGAGCCGATTCACTTGCGGCGCGTTCGGATCGTTCGGCTTGCTCGGTTCTGACGAGCTCGCGACGAAGGTTAGCCGAATACCAAAACGACAGTGCGGCGATCCCAATAAGCAGGATCGATACAGAACCAAGAGCGATGGCCCACGAGGGATTGCGGCGGCACCAGCGCCAGGTGCGCTCGACATTGCCGGCTGGCCGGGCATGAACTGGCACGCCGGCGAGGTAACGCTCCAGGTCAGCCTGCAGTTCGGCGGCGGAGGCATAGCGGCGGCCGACCTCGATGTTCAAACACTTATCGCAGATCGTCACGAGATCCCGCGGCGTGTGCGGGGCCAGCCGGTGAACCGAAATCGGTTCGCTCGCGGCGAGTTGCTGCAGGATTTCCATGGGGGAGGAGCCGCAGAACGGCGGCCGCCCCGTTAGCAATTCGCAAAGCATCGCTCCCAGGGAATAGATGTCGGCGGCAGGGCCGATGTCCTGCGTCCGGCCTCTGGCTTGCTCGGGTGCCATGTAGCTCGGTGTTCCGAGAAAAGCACCAGTCTTTGTGTGTGGCGACATTTCGTCGTGAAAGAACTTCCCGAGGCCGAAGTCGGTGACCTTGACGTCGAGTTCTTCGTTGTCTGAGGCGATCAGCACGTTGGCCGGTTTGAGATCGCGGTGGATGACGTGGTGATCGTGCGCGAACTGCACGGCCTCGGCGAGCTTGATCATGAGTTTCGCCGCCGCACGGGGGGGCCACGGATTCCCGTGCAGGCGAGAGGCCAGCGTCCCGCCTTCGATCAATTCCATAGCCAGAAAGGGGAGGCCGTTGTGCTCGCCAAAGTCGTACACCTGCACGATGTGTGGATGATGCAATGAGGCGACCGCGCGCTTCCGAGCGGAAGCGAGCGAGCAACTCGTGATTGGTCGCGTCCACGGACCGAACCATTTTGAGCGCGACAAAGCGGTGCAGAGCGACCTGTCGCGCTTTGTAGACCACGCCCATGCCGCCTCGGCCGATCTCTTCCAGGATTTCGTAGCTGGCTTCGGCCGGCAAATTGGGCGACTCAAGTGAGGCCTCCAGTAATCCAGACACGCTGGCGTCGGCCTCCGACTCGTCGTCAATGGCCTCAAGCACGCGATGGAGGTCAATCTGCTTGGAGAGTTCCTCTGCAAAAGCTGGGAACCGCTGTCTGTACTCCGCTGCGACCGGACATTCGCCCGAGCGTTCTCGAGCGAGATACTCGGCATAGATGATGTCGACTGCCAGTTCAGGATCGTGAGACAAGTCAGGAAAGAGAGCTAAATAGCTCTCCGCCGGCCTGGCCTCGTTTCGGCGCCAACGGATGTCGATGTCGACCCGGACCATCGCAGCCAACTCGGCCGGCGAAAGACCGGGGTACTCGGCAATCAACGCTTCGAGCGAGGGTTGCCGACCCTCCTGCCAGGCGCGCAACAACTCGGCGATGGGCCGATCCTCAACTGTTTCGGATCGAGGGGCACGATCGGTTGGGCGAAATGAGTCCACGTGCTTCGCAATCGAGGAATGAGCTGAGCAACGAGCGCCGCGCTACTATCTCTATCGCTGACGGCGCGAAAATCGCACAGCCTACGTTGATTCGGCAATTCCCAATTGGCGCGTGAGCCGTTCGATTCCGCGCGACATCTGCATTCGGCGAGCCTGCCCGCTACCTCCGAGTTGTGTTGCAACTTCGTCCCAGCCAAGACCTTGATTACGCAAATCGATGATTTGCCGTTCCTCGTCGCTGAGCAAAGTTCGCATGAGTTCCAAGATCTCTTTTCGAGCAACGATTTCGCTTGGAGACGGCTGGCCATCGGCCACTCGACCGAGAG
This sequence comes from uncultured Planctomycetaceae bacterium, assembly GCA_963800135.1. Lineage (GTDB taxonomy): Bacteria > Planctomycetota > Planctomycetia > Planctomycetales > Planctomycetaceae > DASPSM01. The sequence continues at coordinate 18,735 of CAWCZR010000014.1, forward strand.
CATCCGGGTGCTCGCTCACTCGGCGGATGTCGCGTATTTGTCGCCGCTCGGACCGCACGCGAGACACGAGCTTGTTGCGAGCCATGGTGACCAAGAGCCGGGCAAGCTGGTCGACGTGTTCGAGCTCGAATTGGCCGTTCGCAGCCCGCGCGAAGAAATTTGCCAGCACGGACTGACTGACATCGAGCGAGTCGAAGGCCCGATTGACCTGGCTGCCGCTGATTCGCAGCCGGACCTCCCGGCGAATCAGGGACTCGAAGCGTTTGACTAGTTCCTCGGCCGCTTGATCGTCGCCCGCCCGAATTCGGCGAACGAAGTCGGCGAATCCGGGGTCCCGAACCTCGACGGACGCATCAGGTGATTTTGTTGGAATTTTTCCATCCACAGCCGTGCGTTCCCGCGGCAAATGGCGTTATCCAAACGGTCCTGCGCCATCTTTGCCCGGTCCAGTCTAGCACGGCGGTGGGGCAGACACCTACACCCCAGGGGGGTCCTCCATGCAGAAGCCCCCCATCTTACCGGAGCGTCGCGATGAAATGGCGAACGTCATCTCTTCGAAAGCGACGCCCCCGTCCGCGTAAAAACAAACCCGGCGCCAGGGACTCTCGCGGGCGTTCGTGCACTGCAATTCAGGTTTTGGAGGACCGGCTCCTTCTGTCCGCTGGGTCGGACCTCGTCAATCAACTCAAGCCTTATCAAACCGCGCTGACGACGGCCATCAATGCAGCCACCAGCTTGCCTCTGATCGGCAATCAATTCAAAAGTGTGCAGCAGTTCAACACGATTCTCCAGGACTCGTTAACAAGCATCGAATCGCAGACCCAGAACCTCACCAGCGGCCACTATCAACTGGCCGTTCCACTCCCCGCGATCTCGCAGACTTTCCAGTTCGATTTGGGGTTGAACAGCTTCCTTCAGTTTTCGACGTCGGGGGGCGTGGCAGTCACCTTCAATCCGGTGCTCAACATCGGGTTCGATTATCAGAACGGCAGCGCCACGCTCGATGCCTCGCAGTCAAATCTGGATCTCGGCCTCAACGTCTCCCTCCCGAACTTCACCGCGACGCTCACCTTCAACAAGCTGCTCTATGCGAATGCCGTCGACGAGGGCACAAATTTCAGCATGCACCTCGGGTTTGGTTTCGACACCGACGGCAGCATCGACCCCCATTTTTCGGGGGATGCGAACGTCCTGCTGGGGCTGACGTTGAGTTTCGTCAACCCGGCCCTGAACGCGCCGTTCAATCCCGTGTTCAAGACCGATTTCGACATGGACTGGTCGATCGATACGCAGTCGAATCAGATGGAAGCGCCGACGATCAAGCTGAAGAATTTCTCGCTCGACGTGCACAGCTTCGTGCACGGTTTCCTGGGCGACATCCTTTCGACGGTTCAGAAATACACGGAACCGCTCGAGCCGTTCATCAACGTCTTCGACAAACCCGTTCCGATCTTGAGCGCCTTCGACGGCAACGAGACCATCGGGGACCTGATGCTCCAAGGCGCGGGCCTCAGCCAGGATCAGCAAACCCGCTTCGAACTGATGGTGAGCGTGATCAAGGCGGTGAACACGATCGATCTGTCGGGAAACACCGATTCCGGTCTGCTCAATTTCGGCGATATTTCGCTGACGGGCGACGCGCGAAACGCTGGCGGTTTCAATTTCGATACCAGTCAGCTGACCAGCGTCGTCGGCCAAATTTTCAACACACCGGCTTTCAAGGACGTTCAGAACACCCTCGAATCATTGGGCAGTTACACCGGGGTTGTCTCGACGGGGGGAATGCAGTTTCCGCTGTTAGACGACCCCGGGCCGGTGATCGTCGGCCTGCTCACCGGCCAGGTCAAGGACATGTTTTCCTACAGCACCGGCCGAGAGTACGAGAAATTGGCCCCAACCGAGGGCTTCGGCATCCCGGATGTCTTCGGCGTCTTTCTTTCCGCCGGAATCATCTTCGATGCCGATCTCACGATGGGATACGATACGGCCGGCTTGATCAAATTCACGCAGGACCCGAACGCAAACCCGGAGGATCTGCTCCACGGCTTTTACTTCGACAACGGGATCGATACGACGGATCCGCCGGTTCCCGATGTCCCCGATCCGCGCAACACAGCCATTTATCTGCACGGCCTCGCGGAGCTCAGTGTATCCTTCGGCCCCACGGTTCGCGGCGGCCTCTACGGCGACCTCAGCTTCGAACTGGCTGACCCCAATGCGAGTGCAGCATCGTCGCACGTGTACCTGGATGACATGATCTCCAGCCTGTCCTCGGGCGGTCAGATCCTCAAAGCCAGCGGAGAGTTGTACGCCGACGCGTCGATCGATATCACGATTCCAAACCCGATTGGCCCCGATATCACGCTGTTCAAATACGACATCGCGCATTACGACATCCTCAACGAGAATCCGCCTCCGCCCCCGAATCTCGGTCTTCCGGTCGTGGTGATCGACTCGGCCACTCAACACACGATCGCCCTCGACCCAACCAAGATGACGCCGGGCTCCTCGGTGACCGTCGAGCCGTTTACGGGGTTTACCGTCGGCGATGACGTCGACGACGGCATTCGCGTCGATTACCCCGGTGAAATCGATCTCTATGTCGAGCGCAAAGACGGTGCCAACAGCGACTACTACAACTTCGTCGGGATCAGCGGCACCGTTCCGGACGGCGTGACGATCGGCGTCACCGATCCATTCCGGGTGTTTCAGGACGCGGGCGCCCCGAATCCTGCGCCGCCCCAGACAACGCCCGGCGTGCTGTTGGCCGGCGGCACCGACGTTTCCTATCGATACGACGAAGAATCCGACGGCACACACCCCGATGTGCTTTTGGCCGGCGGTTACGGGTACAGCACGCTCAGCGGCGGCACGATGGAGTTCGGCAACTTCATCCCGGCGGAGCGAGTGGGTCAAGCGGAGGGCCATTTCGGCGACACGAGCGGCTACGACGCCACCGCCCAGGGCCTGTTGAACTCCGAGATCCAGGCCGACATCGCTCCGGCCGACCCCACGGGCATCACCGGCACGACGATGATCGCCAGCCACGGCGGGTTAATGCTCGGCGGCCCCGGCGACAACAGCTTCGTCGCCGCAGGGCCGGGCGACTACGACATGATCGGCGGCTCGTGGATCAATTCCTTCACGATCAGTCCTTCGTTTAACGGCGTACCGGCCACCTACACGATCGACGGCGGCGGCGGCCAAAGTAGTCTGTACGTTCGGGTGCCGGCCGGAGACCTGGCCGACTTTGAAGGTGGCACCGACCCGGACAAGTACAACCCGCAATACGTGGTGCTCGACATCTACAGCAATGCCGGACTGTTCGCGACCGCAAACGGGATTTCTACAGTCTCGGCTTTCGCGGAGCCGGGTTCGAGTGTTGAGGTGGGCGATACGTCGGAGCTCAACATCGACTTCAAGCTCGCCGGGTCGGGGAGCTTTATCTTTGGAGGGTCACCCGGGCCCGACCTCTTCTCGATGTCGGCAAGCTACGTCTACTATGGCACGGCAGAACGTTACCAGAGAGATGACCTGTTGATTGATTTCAGCGGAAACATCATCCAACCTGACCCGGGTCTAGGCGTTTTGCCCGAGTTGGACGCGCCGGTCTTCACCATCAATCGGACGTTTGGAACGAATGGTCGTTTTCAGAGCATTCAACTCGAAGCCGTCGACCCGCTTCACACACCGATCACGCTCGATGGCCGCGGGGGAAGCGACACCTATGACGTGGATTTGGGGCTGGGAAACTTCTCCGATATCCACATCAACGATTCCGACGCCACGACGCGGAATTCCTTGGTCATCACGCCGGTTGCAACAGACCTCCTCTTCCGTCAAGCCACGGTGACCGACGATGCCATCAACTTCGAGTTCTACACGCCGCTTGAATATAATTACATCCCTGAACCCCCCAATTCTTATTTGATTTATTACGGAGCATCGGTCGGCTATTTCCCGTCGGTGACGTTCAGCGGCAACGTGGATCCCACGCTCGCAGGCGCGGGCCTCTTCGAACAGGTCGTCATCGACCGGCCCGACGCGGACCCCTCTCAGACGTTCACCGTGGAGCTCGAGGGCGGCGTGGGCAGCGGCATTGAATATCTCTACGTTCGTTTCGCATACGATCCGGAACAGCCCGATCCACAGTTGATCAGCCTCCCCCAAGGCCCCGGCGAGTTCGACGTCGCGGCGAATTCCGGCACCCTCGATTTTTCCGAAGACGACATCTACCCGATCGTTTCGATTTTCAATGTTGACGCGAATTCGGGCGATATGAGTTTCAGCTTCTCCCATGCATGGGGAGGCCTGGACGACACGATCAACATTCTGTCCAACGATGGCACGATCACCGACACGCATGACCTCAGCGGTGCATACGATTTCAACCAAGGGCCGGACACGATCCTGAACATCTCCGCCAATACCGGTTCGATCAGCACCCACACGACTGTGGATCCTCAGAACGGGAGCCACGGCATCGACACGCAGGTCAACATCGGCCTGGGCAGTCTCGACAACGTGCATGGCACGGTCAATCTGAGCGACACGAACGGTGGCTATGGTCTTTCGATCGACGATAGCGCCGGCACCAGCACGGGCAGGAGCAGCTCGATTGATGACACCGCGACGGTCGTTGGCGATCTGACGATCAACTATGCCGGCGTCAATGGCCCCTCCTGCTACAACACCACGTACAGTGCATCGCTCAGACCGACCGTCAATCCGATTGACATCGGCGTCAACGATCCGCCGTTTCTTCTGAAATACTTAGATGGCGGCAGTTTTTCCGCGTGGTTGGTTTTCAGCGGCGAAACGGTGTACCACGACGGCGACTCGGTGAGCGAGCAGGTGCAACTGTTTAACAGTCCGAGTGGCACGATCACCTACAGCGCGACCGGTTTGCCGCCCGGTGTGTCAATCGACCCGGAGACGGGTCACATGAGCGGCACGATTCCGCTCCAGTCATCGCGGCCCTACAACGATCCTTATTTATCGATCGTGTCCGCGACAGCCGACGGCATCACTCGCAGTGCGACATTCGGATGGTTCATCGAGAGCCTCATCACCATTAACTCGCCGTTCGCAGCGCAGATGCAAGGCTACGAGGGGCAGGGCCTCGACGGCTCCATCACGACGACCAGCAAATTGAACGGGCCGATTTCATTGAGCGTCACCGGCCTGCCCGCCGGTTTATCCTTCGATCCCAACTCGGGAACGATCACCGGCACCATCGAGATCGGCGCCGCGCAGAACGGGCCCTACCAGGTCGACATTCATGCCACCAATGGCCAAGAGACGGCGGACTCCGTCTTCGAGCTGAATGTCACTGGAATCACTTTCACGGGATCGACGGTCGAAACCGCGGACGTCGGCGACTCGGTCGACTTGCAGCTTTCCGCCTCGACGGCCTCCGGCGCGCCTCTGACGTTTGCTGCCGAGAGCCTTCCGGATGGGTTGTCGATCGATCCGGCGACTGGCGTCATCAGCGGCACGGTCGGTGCCCTGGCGGGCGAGACGAGATACTACTATTCGACAATCCTTCTGACGGATCGCAACGACGTGCTGGGGGTTTCGGTCCAATGGACGATTATGCCGACAGGCGTCGCCGACTACATCACTCTCACCAACTTCGGCACCAAAACGAATCAGGATGGCGATTTCGTCTACATCGACCAAATCGCTTATTCTTCAGTTGGCCTACCGCTCAGCTATACGATTACGGGCTTGCCTCCAGGGCTGAGTTTGAGCGACGGCGTGCTCTCGGGCGCGATTGCTCCCAATGCAGACACGGCTTCGCCGTACCACGTCCATGTGACTGCCACCGATGGACGGTGGTCGGCTGACGAGTCGTTTGATTGGGATGTCGTGCCGGCCAGCAATGTCGCACTCCAAGACCCTGGCGATCAGTTTTCGTATCTCGATTTACCGCAGAACGACTACCTTTTCGCAACCAGCTCTCTGAACGAACCCATCACGTATTCAGCCACTGGCCTGCCTCCCGGCCTTTCGCTTGACCCTCAAACCGGTGAAATCACAGGCACAATTCCGCTGCAGGCCGCGTCGCCATCGATTTTCAACGTAACCGCAACTGCAACCGCCGCGAGCGGAAGCGATACGAAAACGTTCCTTTGGTACGTGTACAGCAACTTTGACAACAACGTTGTCACGCTGCCCAACCCCGAGGGGGGCAGTCCGATCAGCATCACGTCGACCGCAGGCACGACACTCTCTGCATCGATTTCTCCCCACTCCGATGCCGCACCCCCTGCCGGAATCGATTTCCCGTTCGGGTTCCTCTCATTTGAGTTGATTAATACCGGGCAGACGGGCGGGCCGGTGACCGTGACGATTTCTGGCCTCGATTTCAGCCAGATCACCGATTACTACAAATACGGCGAGACTCCCGCCGACCCGTCGAATCACTGGTACGACTTCCTCCTGAACAAATCGACCGATGCCGACAGCGCGACCGGCACCGGTATGGAGATCGTCAACGGCAACCTCGTGTTGCACCTGGTCGATGGCGGGCGTGGCGACGATGATGTTGCGGCCAACGGTTACGTCTTCGACATCGGCGGCCCGGCCGAAGCTGCAACGGGCAGCACGGCAACTCCGACGGTCATAGTCTCCGATTCCGGCGGGACTTATTCGGGCAATCCATTTTCCGCGACGGCAACGGCCACCGACATTGGCGACAACCCGGTCAACGGCACGTTCACGTTCACGTATTACGTCGGCAGCACTCCCAGCGGATTAGGGTCGTCAATCGCCCCCACGAGCGCGGGAACCTACACCGTTGTTTCACACTTCACCAGCGGCGATCCGGACTTTACCGATGCCGACAGCCAGCCTTTGATTTTCGTCATCGGCGACGCAAGTCCGGTTGTCACTTTGAGCGATATTGGTGGAACGTATCAGGGCAGTCCCTATCCCGCGACGGCCGCGATCGCCGGGATCGTCTCGGGGGTGGACGATACGCCGGGGAGCAGCCTGGAAAGCGTTCCGCTTTCCCTCAGCTACTACGCCGGCAGCACGGCGACCGGCACGCCGCTGTCGGGCGCGCCGACAGCGGCGGGCACGTATACCGTCGTCGAGTCCTTTGCCGGCAGTCTGGACTACGGCAGTACCAGCAAATCGACGACGTTTACAATCGGCCAAGCCGCCCCGACGCTGACGGTCGACGATGCGAGCGGGACGTACAACGGTAATCCGTTCCCGGCGACTGACAGCGTGACGGGAGTGAGCGGCACTGCGGGTTCGACGCTGGAAGGCGTCGCCCTGACACTCGCCTACTACACCGGCACCACCGCCACTGGTTCTCCGCTGTCGGGCGCACCGAGCAATGCGGGCACCTACACGGTCGTCGCTGGATTCGCCGGTAGCCAGGACTACGGCAGCGCCGGCAATTCAGCCACGTTTACAATCGGCCCGGCTGCGCCGACGGTGACGGTCACCGACGGGGGCGGCATGTTCGACGGGAGCCCCTTCCCGGCAACGGCGACGATCGCCGGAGTCGTCTCGGGCGTCGACAACACGCCGGGCAGCAGCCTCGAGGGAGTTCCTCTGGTGCTGACCTATTATGTCGGCACCAACACCACCGGCACGGCCTTGTCGGGTGCTCCAACCAATGCCGGGAGCTATACCGTCGTGACGTCGTTTGCCGGCAGCCTGGACTACAAGACTCTCAGCCAGCAGACGTCGTTCGTGATCTCTCAAGCCACGCCGAGCGTTGTCGCGAGTGATGCGGGGGGCACGTACGACGGCAATCCATTCTCGGCCTTGGCCACGGCCAGTGGCGTCGGCAATGCGAGCGTCGGCGGCACATTTGCATTCACCTATTACGTCGGTGGCACGGCAAGTGGAGAGGGTTCGTCCACGGCGCCGACCAACGCCGCCACTTATACCGTGGTGGCAGAGTTCACGAGCACCGACTCGAATTACGTCAGCACGGATAGCGCGCCCGTCACGTTTGCGATCAGCCCGGCCACCCCAACCGTGGTCGTCAGCGACGCGGCGGGCACATACAACGCCAGTCCGTTCGCGGCCTCAGCCAGCGCGACGGGACTCAGCGATGTCGCCGTCAGCGGCAGCTTTGCGTTCACTTATTATGTGGGCGGCTCAGCGAGTGGACAGGGCTCGTCGACGGCTCCGACCAACGCCGGAACCTTCACGGTCGTCGCCAACTTCACCAGCACAAATTCCGACTACGTGACTGGCCCCACCGACAGCGAGCCGGTCACATTCACGATCAGCCCCGCAACGCCGACGGTAACCGCGAGCGATGCCGGCGGACCCGAAAACGGCAACTCCTATCCGGCCTCCGCAACGGCGACGGGCGTCGGCGGGGCCACGGTGAGCGGGAGCTTCGCGTTCACGTACTTTGTGGGGAGCACGGCCAGCGGCAACGGATCGTCGACAGCACCGAGCAGTGCCGGAACATTTACGGTCGTCGCCGACTTCACGAGTACAAATCCCAACTACGCGACCGGTCCGACCAATAGCGCTCCCGTCACGTTTCTGATCGGACAGGCAACGCCGACGGTGACGGCGATCGATGCCGGGGGCACTTATGACGGCAATCCGTTCGCAGCTTCGGGCACGGCAACTGGAGTCGGCGACGTCACCGTCAGCGGCAGCTTCGCGTTCACTTATTACGCGGGTGGCACAGCGAACGGACAGGGCTCGTCGACGGCTCCGACCAACGCCGGAACCTACACGGTCGTGGCCGCCTTCACCAGCACGGATTCCAACTATGCGGCCGGTCCCACCGACGGCGCGCCGGTCACATTTACGATCAGCCCGGCAACGCCGACGGTAACCGCGAGCGATGCCGGCGGAACCTACAACGGCAATTCGTTCGTGGCGAGCGGCACCGCGACCGGAGTCGGCGGCGCAACGGTCAACGGAAGTTTTGGCTTCTCGTATTACACGGGGACCGCGGCCACCGGGACGGCGACCACGACCGCCCCGACCAGCGCCGGGACCTACACGGTCGTGGCCGCCTTCACCAGCTCGAATTCCAACTACGTGACCGGTCCCACGGACAGCGCCCCGGTCACATTCAAGATCTCCCAGGCGACGCCCAAAGTGGTCGCGACAAATCCCGGCGGCACCTACAACGGCAATCCCTTCCCGGCGACTGCAACCGCGACAGGAGTCGCCGGAGCGACGGTCAGCGGCACGTTCGCTTTCACGTATTACGTGGGGACGAGCGCCAACGGCAGCGGAACTTCGACCCCGCCGACCAGCGTCGGCACCTATACGGTCGTGGCCGCATTCACTAGCACGAACTCGAACTATGTGACCGGACCGACCAATGGTACGCCCGTCACGTTTACGATCTCGGCGGCCACCGGGCCTACGATTTCGGCCCCACCGACGGGATCGGTTAACGAGAACGCCTCATTGGTCTTTTCGACAGCGAACGGAAATGCCATCAGCGTCACGGACCCGAAGGCCGTCAGCGGCACCGAACAGCTGACGCTGACCGCCACGCATGGCACGCTCACCCTGGCGACCACAAAGGGAGTCACCACATCCCCATCCAATTCGGCCGCCTCTCCCACTATCACCATCAAGGGAACGCTCGCGAATCTGAATGCGGCCCTGAACGGGCTCAAGTTCACGCCGACGCCAGGCTATGCGGGTCCGGCCTCGCTCGCCATTTCCGACAAAGACTTATCGAATAGCCAGACGGCATCGGCCAGTGTAGCCATCACGGTCGTCGTGCCGTCGTCCCAGCCGACGGTGACCATCAGAACGTTCATTCCGCTAGCCGTTCCCGGCGAGCCCGTGCCGCTGTTGCTCGCGGTCAGTGACACAAACGCGTCGGCACAAGCGGCGGCGTTCACGTTCGCGGTCTCCTTCGGAGACGGGCACTCGACGACCTTCTCGTCCAAGAGTCCGGTGCTGGTCAATCACGTCTACACCAAAACGGGCACTTTCACGGTGACCGTGACGGCGACCGACGAATACGGCCATACGAGCGCCGCGGCAACCGCGAAGATCGAAGTGGCGTCGGTTGCCGTCGAAACCGATCCTTTCAACAGCAGCCAGACGGCGTTGTTTGTTGGGACCTCCGGGACCGAGACCATCGGCTTCACCCCGTCCGGGAAGAGCGGGATCTCCGTCACGCTGGGCGGCACGAACGAGGGCGTGTTCACCACGAGCGGGCCGCTGGTTGTATTCGGTCAAGGTGGCAAGGACACCGTCAGGGAATCGGGACTCAAGAGCGCGCTTTATGTCCTTCAGAGCCCAACCGCCGATAACGTCGAGAGCGACCTCGACGAAGAAGCGATCAAATGGGCGGGCCTGAAGGCCGCAGTTGAGATCCTTAACGCCTAGTTGACTGGGGAACAGGCGTCTCGCGAGCGTCGGAGACGAGTTTTTACAGAAACTCATGCGATTTCTACCGACAGCGAAAAGAAACTGTTTTCTCGCAATCCCGGACTCCTGGCTTTGACAAGGTTGCGCGCATCGGTCACATCGACGAATGGCACGTAAATCTTCAGCAAGTCCATAGCTCAGACTGACATAGGCAAAAAGGCCTCTCTTGCGTAGATGGTGTTTGGCAACACATCCATCACCGGCAAGGAGGCCTCAAGGATGCGATATTGTAACCAGGGACGGTTTCGACAACAGGTGAGATTTCTGAGGCACCAGTTTCTCCAGGACGGAGATTTGCCGTTCAGCAATGTGCTGTCTGGCAGGATCGTCGCGCAAGCACTGACAGCGATGAATGTGTACTGGCTGGATCGGATCTATTCGCCGCTGGTCACGCTGTGGGTCTTCTTAGGTCAGGTTCTGAGTGCGGACCATTCGTGTCGTGCGGCGGTCGCTCGCTTGATCGCCCACCGCCTGTCGCAGGGACAGCGGCAGTGCTCTGCGGAGACAGGCGCCTACTGCCAGGCCAGAAAGCGTCTGCCCGAGAAGGGTTCTTCTCGGACGTGGCTCGCCGGACTGGACGCGCGCTGGAAGCCAATGTCGACTCGAATTGGCTTTGGAAACGCCGCCGTGTTTACGTCTATGACGGCTCCTCGGTCTCGATGCCCGATACGCCGGAGAACCAGCACGATTATCCACAACCCGACACGCAGAAACCTGGTCTGGGCTTTCCCCTCGCGCGAATCGCGGCTGTGTTTTCTCTCGCCTGTGGCGCAGTGCTGGATCTCGGGATCTGCCGCTACGCAGGCAAGGGACAAAGCGAGTTGGGGATGCTGCGCATCTTGTGGAGCATCTTTCTTCCAGGCGACGTCTTGCTCGCCGATCGCCTGATGTGCACGTGGACGGAAATGGTGATGCTCAAGGAGCGAGGCGTCGACTGCGTCTGCCGCTTCACGTCGCACCGGACCGCTGATTTTCGCCGGGGCAAACGCCTGGGCAATGGCGATCATATTGTCCGATGGCTCAAGCCGACAAAGCCCCGTTCGATTGATCGGCACACCTATGACGCCCTCCCGGAATTCCTCACGATCCGGGAAACTCGCGTGCGAATTAAACAGGCCGGCTTTCGGACTCAAACCCTCCTTGTCGCCACCACCTTGCTGGACTCAGACGAAGTGACCAAGGACGATCTCGCGCAGCTCTATCGTGCTCGCTGGAACGCGGAGCTTGATCTGAGATCGCTGAAGCGAACGCTGCAGATGGACGTTTTGCGCTGCAAAACACCGGAACTGGTTCGGAAGGAAATCTGGACGCACGTCCTGGCCTACAATCTCATCCGCACAATCATGGCTCAAGCCGCTGCGGAACAGGGCATCGAACCGCGATCGGTCAGCTTCAAGGGAGCGGTTCAGACGCTTGAAGCCTTCCAGCCGGTGATCGCCATCCAAGGCCGGCATGACTCAACTGTCCGCAATTCCCTTTACCAGCAGTTACTCGAAGCGATCGCCGTCCACCGCGTCGCTGACCGACCCGATCGCTATGAACCTCGCCTCAGAAAACGCAGACCGAAACACTACGGCTTCCTTAGGAAACCAGGACGGGAAACCAAACGTGATCTGCTGAACGGCTTTAGCGAGAACTAAGTGCCATTCGTCACATCGACCGCCGCACCGAAGCCGTCGTTGATACGGATGCCGAAAAGAGTTCGTTTTCCGATTTTTTCGCACCTATCAGGACATGGTCGAACGCCCTGCGAACCTCCTGTCCCGAAAAGTCGTTCGCGAAATCAAAACACCGGAAACTCGTCGCGTTGACGGTTTTCGGGTCAGTGGTTTGCGACGACCCGTCAGCATCGAGTTCAAAGGCTCCTCGCCTACAAATCCGGTGGTCGTCGTTCGCCCGGCAGAGGTCGGGCCACGGCAATCCGAGGGCCAAAATCCTGAAGAGCTTTCTGCTGCTGGAGTCGTCGCATTTAACCCAAGTGCACGATAGCTAAGAAAAAGACGCCTTGGGCCGCCCCGCAGGGCGGCCCAAGCGACGGTAGATCATCCCTGACTCCCGTCCGTCGCCGGTCCCTTCGGTTGAGTCTGTTGCGCCCTCAGCCGCCGGACTACCTCGCGCGCGACGAGGCGTAACAGGCGCTGAAGCAGCTCGCCCTCGGTGGATGAGGCAGGTCTCTGCTCAGCTTGTTTATGTTGATTGGTCGTCACGTCGATTCTCCAAATGTATTCGCCCATGAAAAAAGCCCAGCACGAGCAGTCGTGCTGGGCAGAGAAATTTTGAAGGCACTACGGCTCAGAACTGGCCGGCATCCTCGCGAGGCTCGAAGCGATACCGACTGTGGAGGTGCCGTCGGAGCTTGCCGTCGTCCGGGGGCTCATTGACTGCCACGTAGGGATCAGTCAATCCGAGGGCATCCATGCGTCGCTGGAGCCCAGCAGCGTCTTGTGCCGCCGTGATGGTAAGTCCGCATTCGTCCGCGGCTTCCCTCTGCGTCATCCCGCCGGCCCTCAGCTCGCAAATGCGACGCCGGAAAGCTTCCGGCTGCGGCGGATCAAACAGGTCGACAGTCAGCATTCGTTCGAGCGGCTGCTGCAGGGCCTGCTGGACCCGGCGATCGGGAAGCAAACTGGAAACGCGCATTCGGAACTTGGCTCGGAGCACAACCCGTCCTCCAGTGCATAGCCGATAAGGAAACACGACGACCCTCGGGATGATCAGCCTCATGACTTTGCCGAATTCGAGACTGTCCTTCGCCAAGCCTGAAACGGCCGCATTAGCGATTGACTTAATCTCTCCAACGGGCGGGATCACCAGGACAGTGGAGGGCATCTTTTCGATCTGACCTTGCTCGGCCTGTACGGCGGCCAATTCTTGCTCCAAACGCGTGAGATCGTCGCGGACGCGGGGGCTGCTGTCCCCACCGCGGATGAATGCCACCACGTGGCTAATTTCTCGCTCGACTTTTTGGGCTTGTGCCGAAAGTTCCGCCACTCGTTCTGCCCGGTGGCCATCGAGGCGTTTTGCTTCTGCGTTGACAGCGGCAAGAAACGTCTCGTCGAACTCGGGTAGTGATTCGAGTTCGTGAAAGACAGCCGTCGCGATCCGTTCGGCAGCCACGGGGCCGTTGAACGCCGTCCCGAGCCAGCAACGGTGAATCTTGGCGCCGGTGCACATAAGGTCGTCCTTGGCACCGTTGCCGCCCCAGCCGAACAGACGTCCGCACGCGCCGCAGCAGACGTGCTGTCCTGGCCATCGAGTTCGCTTCTTGGGGACTCCCGCCCGCGTATCCTGGCCATTTTCGCCCTTACGACGATTCTCGCCATTTCGTTCGGCGAGCAGCCTCAAGACCCGGTCGTAGCGCGCAGGCTGAATGAAGGCGAAATGGGGCACATGTCGAAAAAGATTGAGCTCCTTAGGAGCTTTTTCGCTGCGGTGCCGACCGGTTTTGTTGATGCGACGCGTAACGCGTTGGTTGCGTTGACGGTAGCCCTTGAGAATCGGATTGTGCGTCACCTTGCTGACTAAGGGTCCGTTCCATGTCTCGCTATCGCACCAGGGGCCAGTCGGGACGCCTTTCGCGTTAAGCCAGTCGGCGACTTCCGCGTAGGCCTCCCCGATTTCCAAGCGTCTGAACCACTCATCGTAGACTAGCTCCGCCTCGGGGTCCTTGTGGACATCCACATCACTCTTGGTGTTTTCAGGCTTAATGTAGCCGTACTGGAAAGTCTGACAGACGCCGCCTTGCAGAAACCGATTGCGCTGCGATCGCTTGATCCTCTCCGACGTGTCCCGATTCGACCGCTCATGATGCCAGGTAGAGATGAAAGCGCTGTCTTCCCAGCCGTCTTCGGACGTGTCGACCCGGTCGTTGATCGCGATTAACCGAACATTGTGATCGACGCACAACTCACACAGATCACAGGCCCGTCGGCGCCGACAGACTCGACCGAGATCCTCCGCGAGGACGACGTCGTGACGGTCGCCCTCGATGAGGTCTTCAAGCTGGCACAGCTCTTGCCGGTCGAGGTGCTCCCCACTCCCCTGACTCGAGATCGGAGCCCATTCGACCGGACCCTCGTAGTGATCCGCGACGAATTGCTTTAGCTTGGCCAACTGATCGTCTAGACTCCGCTTGTCCTGGTGGGGAGTGCTAATGCGGCAAACGGCAACGATGCGGAGCACAGCCCCGTCTCGCGGGAGAGGGGCGGGTTTAGACCTGTCATCTCGCAACCTCATGGGTGGAGGCTCCGAGACCGAAATCGATTGACACAGTGCGTCAATCAAGCTGACCATTCCTGAGAATCCGTGACGATTCGTGGAGATTCGTGGTCGGCCGCAACGCCAATCGCAAAAGCTGGTTGCGATCACAACGCGAAGCAGCAGCGAGGTTTGCGGAGAACGGTTCGAAGAATCCCACCCTCTCCGCTGCTCAAAGAACAGCCATCGCAAGTCGATGGCTTTTTTCATTTTGAGTCGTCGGCTTCATGGGCGCGGCCAGCCAAAGAGTGTCAATCCGGCAGAATAGAAAAGCACGGCTCCGGCCGGTCTTCGTTTTGGTCCCGCGTCAGACCGCTGCCGGTTGAATACGCTCCGCGGGCTAGGCGGAACGGTGCTCAAAACCAACGTCGATCTGGAACGCGCGAAGCTGATCCAATCGACTCTAGCCGGCTAGCTCCATCGGCAGTCGTCACGAGCTCGTCCAAGTGACGACTTTTCGACAATTGTCGGGTTTTCGGCAAACCCTCCTGGAACGTAGCCCCGGGGCCGTATTAGTCTGCAATGTGTCCCCCGACAACAGTCACACATTGTGGACGATCCTTTTGGCCTGGTTGTTGCGTGACCGGAGACCTTCATGGGTGGCCCGCCAAGTGCCCAACCAGCGAATTCCGCTCCGCCCACTTCCTCGGCGGGCGCAGGCCCCGCGCCTGCGAACTCGCTCGCACCATCGACAGAACTTTCCGGGAAGAAAGTCACCAAGCGGTTTTGGACGATCGCGCTGATCTCCGTTCTTGCGCTCGTCGCCATTGCGTTTCTCGTTCGATGGGCAGTTGATCGAGCGACGTCTTCGATAACGGACGACGCGTTCATTGAGGCGCATATCGTCAACGTCGCGCCGCAGTCGGTGTCCGGAGACCTGGTCCGTTACCTCGTCGAAGAAAACGACCGAGTCGTGCAGGGACAACTGCTTGCTGAGATCGATCCAGTTCCCTATCGCGACCAGGTCGAACTGGCGCGTAGCAAGGTCGATGGTGCGGAGGCGGAATTGCGGCGTCAGCAAGCCGCGCTCGACCGTCTCAAGCAGGAAGTCCCAATTCAAATCGAGATTTCCCGGCGCTCGCACGCGGCGGCCCAAGCGGACCAGGCCCGAGCGAAAGAGGCTCTCAAGCTCACCGTCGACAGCGTCGCGAAAGGCGTCGAAGAAGCTCAGGCCGGTCTGGCGGCGGCAAAGGCCGATCTGGTCTTGGCGGAGCAGGAGTACACGAGGTTCTCGACCCTCTACAAGCAGGAGGCCGTCCCTTTGCGACGCTCCCAAGAGGTGACGCGTTCGAAGGACGCTGCAGAAGCCCAGCGTAACTTGGCGGCAGCGAAGCTCGCTAAGGCGGAGGCCGAGCGGACGCAAATCGAAGTCGCGAAACGCACCTTGGAAGCTGCTGAAAAAACAACCCTGAAGGCGGCAAGTGGAGTTGACCTCGCTGAGACCGGCAACGCTCAGATCCGAGAGGTGGAACTGCTGACGGCCCTCAAGAAAGAGGACGTTACAGAGGCGCAGCGGGCGCTGACGTCCGCAGAGGATCAGCTCAAGTACACGCAAGTTCGTGCTCCGTTTCCTGGAATCATCGTCAAGCAATACCGTCATCTTGGTGATTTTGCCTCGGCCGGCGTTCCGATTCTCAGCATGTACAACACCGACCTGATGTACGTAACAGCGAACTTGGAAGAGACACGACTGCGCGGTATGGCTCCCGGGAACGCGGTCGAGCTGCAAATCGACGCTTTCGCCGAGCCGTTCCGGGGCCGAGTCGTTTGGATCGACAAATCGACCGGAGCGCAGTTCGCGCTCATGCCGCGGAACGTCGTTGCCGGCGAGTTCACTAAAGTCGTGCAGCGCGTGGCCGTGCGGATTCAGATCGAAAAGGACGACCGCTGGCCCAATCTGCGGGCGGGACTTTCTGTCCGAGCCGTCATCAGTCATGGAGCAGGCGATCCGGAATGGGCGAAGCGCACAGCCAGTGAAATGGCAGACCTGGAGACTCGCTTCAACCGGAGTCCGAACGACCGGATTCCGGTTGCGCCGTCTGGTGAGCCAAGATGAGTCAGCTGAAGACGAACACGCCGCAGTCTCTCGGAGCTCCACAATCCGAACCGCCTCCCGCGGACAGCGCGCCCTGGCTCGCCGCTCTCGCGGTTGTGCCGATCCTAGCCACTGTCTACCAGACCCTGGTCCTCACCGACGTCACCTCCGACGTCATCCGCAAAGGCATTGAGGGCGACAAGTACGCCATGATTTGGACGGACGTGTGCTGGGGGGTGGCAACTCTGTACGGGGTCTTCGCCGGTCTTTGGGCCATGCCCCGATTCGGCGCACGGATCATGCTGCAAATCGGGCTCGTCTGGTTCGCGGTCGGCAACCTGCTTTGCGGCGCGGCCGTCGACGTCACCACTCTTTCCGCGGCAAAGCTCGTCGAAGGCATTGGCAAGGGCCTGGTGATAATCTTGTGCCGTTCAACGCTCTATCGGCAGTTCGATCGCATGGTGATTGTGGCGATTGGCTTTTACGGAATCGTCGCCTATGCCACCCGGCCGACCACGCCCCTCGTGACGGCACTCATCAACGACGCGTTTTCCTGGCGCTGGATTTTTTGGGTCAACGTCCCCTTTGCATTCTTGGCGATATTTCTGGTGCGATCGTTCATTCGTCCGGATCGTCCGCCGCGACCCGTGCTGCTCCACGTCGACTGGTTCGCCGTCACTTTGTTGGCGGGCTGGGCAGTCAGTATCGCATTCTGCTTCGGCTGGTACCGGAAATGGGGCGGCTGGACGTCGAATGAATTCGCGATTGTTGCCGTCCTTGCGCTCGTGCTGCCGGTCGTTCTGACCGCTTGGGTCGCTGCCGGCATCAGTGCAGACGAGCACCTCCGCAGAATTTTCCGCGTTCGTGTTTACGTCTTAGCTATGGGCTGTCGCATGCTGCTGTTGGTACAGCTTTTGGCGGTCATGACGTTAATGGCGAGCTATCTTGTCGAGCTGCGCGACTATCCTCGTGCGGTTGCCGGGTGGATCCTCGCTCCGGCGACGGTGGCAATGGCAGTCTCCACTTTCTTGACGACCTATTTTCATCGGCGGTCGTTGCGGCATTTTTGGCTTTTCGTGAGCATCGTCGGCTGCGCCGGGTGCCTGTCGTGGATGGCTTCGGTCGACAACTTCACGAGCAAGGAACGAATCGCCCTGATGATGGCTTGCTGGGGGCTGTTTCTGGGTCTGCTGCCTCCGAGCTTCCTTCAGGACGAAGTCGAGGCGCTGGATCGCCGCGATGCGCTTTACGCGGGTGCGCTTGCGGTCGTGGCTTTGGTTGTTCCAATCATCGTGATTCCGACGATGACGAGCGTGACAGTCTCCGCCTGGACCGACCGCGCGGTCGACGCACAGCGGCTGAACCTGCACGAGAACAGCCCGGAAGGCCAAGAGTCCTCCGCACGAGTGGCCGACTACTACAGTCAACGGGGCGTTGAAGGTCCCGAGCTCACTCAGAAACACTTCCACGGTTTTGGGAGCATTCGCGAAGACGGAGGCGGTGGCGATGGGGATTCAGCGCGGCCTGCAGTTTCTGAGCCTCGTTGTCGGTGGGATCGGCTTGTGCGTCGCCGTCTTGCTTGCCTGGCCGCGTAAGGCGGCGGCTTAGCGGAAGCGGCACGGAAATCTGCAAGGCCGTCGATTAGCCGCCCGTTCGACCCGAGTTTTGACCCATGACGTAGTCGAGACGGGCTCGCGCCGTCAAATACTCGTAAGTCGAGTTGAGATAATCTTGCTCGGCGCACGTGAGAGACGTTTCTGCGTCCGTTATCTCCGTGGGGGTCGCGTCACCCTGCGCGGCTCGCGCTTTGACCAGTCGATAGTTTTCCCGTGCCTGGATGACGGCCGGCTTCGCAAGTTCGATTGTCCTGAACGAGGTGATCGACTGTCGGTAGGCCTCGGCGGTCTGGAAACTGATCGTGTCGGCGATGGAATCGGCCAGCGCCATGGCGGCACGCGTTTTGGAATCGGCAACGCGCAGCTCGCCCACACGCCGACCTCCCTCGAACAAACCCCACTCCAATTTGATGAAGCCCAGGCCCAGACCGACATTGGCCCGCGGAGTCGCCTGCTCGAAATTGACGTAATCCCCCTCGGCGAAAATTTTCGGCAGAAAGTCGGCCTTCGCGACGCGTGATCCCTCATGAGCCACTTGCACGCTGGTGCGCACGACGTCCAGTTCTCGGCGTTGTGACGCCGCTGCCTGCAAGCACTCGCCAAGTGAGCTCGGCGGCGGTGGAATCGCGCCAACTTCGACGACCGCGGTCGGCGAGGTCACATTCACCCCCATCGCCAGATTGAGCGCTGCAACCGCGATGTCGACGGCGCCGTCCGCGCTTTCCAACTGTCGCTGGCTTTGAGCCAATTGCACTTCGGCCCGCAGGACCTTTTCGCGCTCGATGACGCCCCCTTTTTCGAGCTTGCGCACGACGCCGAGATCTTCGTCTGCCCGGCGGACCGCATCTTGCGCGATCCGTCGCAGCGCCATCGTCTGCAAAACCTTGTAATAGACCACGGTAACTTCATTGGCCACCGTCTGATAAGCGCGATCGGTCTGCAATCTTGCGATCTCAACACCCAATTCGGCCTGGCAGTATCGACCCGAGCGGCGTCCAAAATCGCAAATCAACCACTGCATCCTGACTTCGGCCAGACCATAGCCCGACGCCAGGTCGAGCCCAATGGGAACGACCGCTCCAGGAGGCAAGAAGCTGAATGACTGCGACTGCCCGGTCACATCGAGATCGAAGCCGCCTCCGGAAATTCCTCCAGAGAGCGTCGGGAGGAACGGAGCAAAGGCAACATCCGCGTGGCCTTGAGCCTCGTCAACGCTCTCGAGAAAGACTCGCAGCCGGGGCTGCATCCGGAACGATGTCTCGATGGCCTCCGGCAGACTCATTTTCCCAACTTGTGCCGGTTCTGTTGCAGCCGAACCGGTTGCAGCAGGCATCGGAGGCAGAGCCGGGGAGCGGTCGCGGGACGACTCGACCGGCGGCTCCGAAGCTCCAGGCTGTGTGCTCACAGTGGCGGAGACGGGAATAACGGTTTGCGACGCGTGCTCGGATACCGACTCAGCCTGATGCGCGCCGTTGTCGGCGAGCTCTTGCTTGGACAGTGGAGCGCACGAAGAGTCGGCCGTACTGACCCCTGGCGAGCAGATTCGCTCAGCGAGGTGATCTTGCGGACGATTCTCCGTCGAGGCGCAGCCAGCCGCGAAAGCGGCGGCTAACGCGAATCGGATGAGCTTGGCCGGCATCCGTCGTCACTCACGGGGCTCGCTGTCCCGCGAGTTGCCAACCGTGCCGTGAGCCCCCCCAAAGAACCGGTTGTATCGACTATATCGGATACGCAGGGGACTAACTTGAAGCGGAAACCAGGAGGTCACGGACCTTAACGCGCGAACGTGAGGCTCGGTTCGGCAGGCAAGCTGGGACGTGGGCGAGTGGGATCGGATCGAGGACTAACGTACGAGCTCCTGGAGTTCCGCGCGGCAGGCGGCGCTGAAGTCCCGCAGAGGATCGAAATGGTCGACCTCAAAGGTCGCACGGATTTGATCCACCGACAGGTTCGGCTTGGAATGCAAATCAACGATTCGATGGCAGCACTCCTCCGCTGCGGTCAGGACCGTTTGAGAGGAAAGAAGTCGGATGCAGCTCAGTTTGGCGTACATCGAAAACCAGTGTGCATGCAAGTGCACCGTGGGTTCGAATCCCACCCTCTCCGCTCTTCAAAGAAGCAGCCATCGCAAGTCGATGGCTGTTTTCAATTGAGTGATTGGCTTCATGGCCACGGCAAGGCCGCGCTCTGCGAGGCAAAATTCTACGGACTGCACGACCGGAAAAACCCCGCAAATGCCGCGCTGAATGTGTATCGCGCCTCGGATGGCACGTGGTTCGTGCTCATCGTCACGCCTGACAAGTTGGCCGCCGTGGCATTCGAGGTTTAATCGCTTGCGCGGGATGCGGCGTGTTGACGATGAGCACGTCGGCCCACTTGACCATCGCTCGAGAACCTTGGCGGCGCTCGGAGATTTCAGAATGGCCGGCTACAAGCTCTCACACATGCTGCTGATGCGGCAAGTGGCCGACCTGTCCCGCACGCCGATTGAGCACATGAGCGGCGACGCGGTCGTGCATCACTTCCGTCGCATCTATATGGGAGCACTCATCCTGAACGCCGGGATCAACGCGCAAAATGGCGCCCGCCTGATCGCCGCAGGAGCCGGTGACCTAATCACCTTCGGTCGGGACCACATCGCAAATCCGGACCTTGCCGAACGCATCCGCCGCGGTGCGCCACTCAATGAGCCGCGGCCGGAGTATTTCTACGGCTCCTCTGCGACCGGCTACACGGACTATCCGACTCTTTCGCAAAGTGACCGGACCCAGGAAACGAGCAACGTCCAGTAACGCGGTGCGATGCCGTTTTTTTTGGCATCGACTCCTGTTTCGAAACGGTGCCAATTCGGCTCCCGGACACATCAGCGTTCCGCGTCTCGGGACAGAAGACTAAGCGAGCGCATTTGCATGCATCAGCGCACGTTGGCGGGTTGCTCGTAGTGGGCGAGAAAAGCGCGCGGCTGCGGCAGGTCGTTCCGAATCGCCAGCGCCTGCTTGAATTCCGCTTCGGCCTCGGCCTGGCGCTGGTGGGCTGCCAGGATTACGCCGACGTTCGAGTGGGCGGCTGCCGGGCCTAGGACTTTGGCGAACGCTTCATAACTCTCTCGAAACCGTTCCTGTTCGCCGAGTGCCAGCCCCAAATTCACCCAGGCGCGTTCGTGCTCCGGCGATCGGGCGATCGCTTTGCGGAATTCTTCCTCGGCCTGGCGCCACTCGCGGCGGCGGTAATAGAAATAGCCGAAGTCGTTGCGCAAATCGGCGTCGTGTGGCGCCAGCTCCAGCGCCTTGCGATACTCCGCGAGGGCCCGCGTGTCATTGCCCTGCTGGTCGTAAAGCACGGCCAAAAAGCGGCTGACTTGCTGGTCTCTTGGGTTCAGCTGACGCGCCCTCTCGTAAAGCAGGATCGCTTCCTGGGCGTCGCCGTGTGCTTGCAGCTCTTTGGCCGTCGCCAGGCAAGCCTCGGCCGCCTGCTTCGGCGGCAGCGTATCGGTCGGCGCAGACGCGGCGCGAGTCGGTTCACTCGGCGCGGGATCGGCGAGACTCGCGGAAGAGAGCACAGGCGCGGCGCACCCGCTCAACCCGGCGAGAACAATCAAGCCGGCCACGCAGAGGGCGCTCGAGCTTGGCTTGCCCTTCGCGGTCACTCTGTTTGGTGCTGAAAGAATCACGTCAGTGCTCAAGATGACTGCTCAATCTGAGTGGCTCAATCTGAAGGCTTAATACATCCCGATTCCGCCGCCGCCTCCGCCGACGCCTCCGCCCACACCGCCACCGAAGGATGTTCCCGCGCCAAAGCCGGCGCTGCTCGCTCCGTAACCACCGCCACCTGGCGCGAGGACTGGCGAGGCGGGTGAGCGATTGCCCAGACGGACAGCCTCAGTGCCTTGAAGGCCCTCGGCTTCGGAGTATCCCAGAATGACGCGTCGTTCGGGGTCGGGCGCTCCCAGCGTCGCGAGATCGGCGATCACCTGCTGCTTCCGCAGTTCGTCCAGTTTCGAGTCAGTCGATTTTTCGACGACGACCGGGAATGGCACGCCGCCCAACTGCTGCGCGATCGCCTCGACGTGCCGACGACCATCGGGGCCTAAGTGATCGCCTCCCTCGAACCATTCATATTGGTAGATCACGAACTTGTCTTGTTCGGCACGAAGCTTCTGCGCGGTCTGCCACTGGCAGGAATAAGTGCCCGGCGGCTGCGGAATGGCCCCTGGTGGGATGTCCGCGCAGCGATCCGTTGGGCAGACCCATCCGGTTTCGTGGCATCCGGCCGTCAGCACGATTGCGAGCAGGATCGTCAGCCAAGCGGATGACTGCATCGTTGAGTGAAGATTTCGCATGGCTCCCCCTATTGTCCGTTCCATTGGGGCGCCGACATCGCCGGCGACGGGTTCGACTGGGGGGCCATCACGGGCTGCGGCAACTGGGTGCGACCGGTCGTGGAGATTTCGTCGGGAACGGGAACCGGCTCGATGCCCGGCACCGGACCGCAGGCGCCGCCCTGCGGACAACAGTTAAACGTCTGGCCGTGAGCGCCGATGATGAAAATGTCGTCGCAATGTTCGTAGCGTTTCTGCCGCGCACAATCGGTGCGAACCGAACTGCGGTAGTCGTAACTGCGTCGGCTCTCCAACCGATTGAGCAGGTAGAACTCGACGTCTCCTGGCTCGAACACGTCGGCGCCGGGGAGCTGCGGCGTCGCGCAGGTTTGCAGCGGATGGACCAATTCGGGCGTAACGAGAATCACGATTTCTTGCTCGCCATGAGACGATTGGTTCTCGCCCGCGAGCGGCCCCAGTAAGGGCAAGTCGCCGAAGAACGGCACTCGGGCCGTCGTGGCGCCGAGCGTGGTCTGCGTCAGCCCGGCGACGGCGAACGTCTGTCCGCCGCGTAGCTCGACCGTCGTCTGGAATGTGCGAGAGTTGAGACCAGGAACGCTGGTCCCGGCCGAGCCGGAGCCCGCGCCGATGGTGGCGCCCAATCCCGGGTTGAGCGTGCTCACCGTCGCCCCGACCTGCAGCCGCACTCGGTCGCGGTCGGTAATGAACGGGATGAATTGCATCTGCACGCCGAAGGGAATGAAGGCGACGCCTTGTGACGTCGCGCCGAAGGCGACGGCCGCTGCCGGCACCGGGAACTCGCCGCCTGCTTGGAATTGAGCCCGTTGACCGTTGAGCGCCACAACATTCTGCTCGGCCAGCGACCGGGCGAGATTGAGATTTCGCAGCGCTTGGATGGCCAGCGTCACTTTGCCGTTGTCGATGATGGCGGGCAGGTTGCCGCCGATCAGCTGGCTCGTCGTGCCCATTCCCGTCACCGTCGTGGGGATCAGGCCGCCGGTCGTGCTGGAGAAGACTGCCGTCCCGGCGGCATTGAGTACGCTGAAATCGAGCCCGATGCTGCGAGCCGCCGTGCGGCTGACCTCGGCGACCGTCACGCGAAGCATCACTTGCTGCTCGCCGGGAACGCGGAGCAGATTGACGACGTTCCGGTTCACATCCCGCAGCAGAAAATTCTCGAGGCCTTGCTCCGGCAAGTTTCCGTTCAAGTCCGGCACGGCCGTCACGTTGATGTTGCCGACGGGAATCTCCGACGCGTTGCGTTCTCGCTCTTGCGATCGCGATCCGCCGGGAGCGTTGGCGGAAACGACGCGGAGGATGTTGGCCGCATCGACAATATCTTTTGCCTCACCGCTGACGACCAGCTTGTCGCCCAAGAGCGCGAGGTGAACGACGCTGTTCGGGAAGGCCTTGTTAATCTCCTTTTCGAGCGCCTTGTAAACGCGCGTCCAAGCGCTCCTTTTGCTCCGGATCGGGAATGACGCGCACGAGATAGCTCAGCACCCGCGTCTGCCCCGTGGCGGCATCGTTGAACCACAGATTCAACACGCTGGTGCCGACCTGGTGGCCGGTCACCGAAATCTCGGTAGGCGTGATGATCGTGTCGGACACGATCCTCGGATCGGAGATCTGCGTGCGAAGCGGTGCTTGCTTGAGCACCAGCACGCGGGGCCGTCCGACGACGAGGTCCAGCGTGTTTTCCGGATCGATCGTCCCGGCCACGAACTCTTTGAATCGGTCAAGCGTCGCGGCCGAAGGACGCGGCGTCGCGCCCGAGGTTCCCAGCAAAGGCAGTCGCACCTGGCTCGGGTCAAAGGCGCCGGGCTGTGTGGCAGCCCCCTCCGCCGCACCCGGCATTGAGGGATTGGGGAGGACCGAACCGGGCTGAGTGATCGTTGGAGGAACGGACGACGCCGGCTGATTCGCGTCGAGCTGGCTCACCGCGGCGAAAGGCGCGGATTGCGAGGGCGCCGGGGGGATCGGCTGCGGCTGAAAGGGGAGCGGAGAGGCCGCCGCGCCACGCGTTGATGCGGGGACAGCGGCAATTGTCGAGTTCGCCCCGCTCGAAGGCCCCCAACCTTGCTGGCCGAGGGCAGACGAAGGGCCGGCGAATGCGCCCCAAACCCCGACAAGCGTTGCCCCGAGCAGTGCGCGACGCAATGCCCGGGAGGCACGATGTGGGAAAACACTTGTTTGTCGAAGTAGGTTTCGCACCGAGACCCCTGACCGAATGGACTTGGCGAAGTCCCCCCGATTTGGCACTTGAGCCAAACTGTTGCTGCGTCGTGCCCCCGCGCGTGCGCGGGACCGCCCGGGTTGGTCAGACCGATGCAAGTAGACAAAGTATCGACCGGATAAGCGGGCGAACTTTTGCCGGTTTTGACGACATTTCCGATTGCGTCGTGGGGCCCACTCTAAGCCAGGAAGCGCAACGACTTCGGAAGGGGGCGACCGGTCGAACTTCGCGCGCGAAGCTGTGCTCCGGGGTCGATTTGTGGGCCGGGCGCGACCATTTCCAGCACGGCGTGCGTGCCGCGCGGCGCGACCACTGCCCGCCAGGGTCGAACCCCTCGACGGACGGCAAGCACCCGCCCACTCTGGTCCAGCATGGCGAGATCGAGGGGGAATCGCACGAAACACGTATGGATCGAACCGCACGGGACAAGCAGCAGGCCACTTCCGACTGCGGGGGCCCGCCGGAACTGCCAGCCGACGAACCGCGACCAATAGCGGTCGGCGATGTCGCAGTTTGCGACGACCGCCCGTCCCGTCGCGGCGTCAACGAGTTGGCACTCGCCCTGCGCGGTCACAGCGAGCGCCGTATGCTGAACTGGTCGGCCAGCCGGAAGAGGTCGTAAAACGCGGGTCCGAGCGTGAACAAGACGATCCCCGGCAAGAAGCAGATCACCAGTGGAAACAAGAGCTTCACGGGCAAGGCCATGGAGAATTCCAGCGCTCTCTCCCGTCGGCGTTGCCGCAGGTCTTCGGCCTGGCTGCGCAGCACATCCGCGATGCCGGATCCGATTTGCTCAGCTTGAACGAGAGCCGAGACCAAAATCGTGACGGAAGTCACATCGAGCCGCCTGGCGATGCGGCGCAAGCATTCGACGCGCGGCCGACCGGCGAGCACTTCGGCTTGGAACGTGCGGAATTCCTGCACGAGCGCGGTCGGGCGGGTTCGACCCGAGAATTCGATCGAGAGCCGCGTCAAATCCCAGCCCGGCCTCGGCCAGCGTCGCCAACAACTCGAGCGTGACTGGCAGGTCGCGTTCGACCTGGAGGACGCGAAGGCGCCGGACTCGGCGCACGAAGACCATCGGAATAAACGCCACGAACAGCATCGCCAGATACGGCGCGATCAAGACGACGGGGTGCGCCAAGTTCTCGAATCCGCCCGGAATTTCTGCAATCGCCCGGTCGGCGGTCGTGAGCAATCCGCTTGCCCACGCGAAATATCCGAGCGTCCCACCAATCCCGATCGCCACGAGGGTCGCAGCCACGAATCCGGCAACGGCGCCGGCGCGGCGGAAACCCGCGAATGCTAACCATTTCGTCAGAAATCCGGGGGTTGCCCGGACCGCAGCCATCGGTGGAGCGTCAGCGGCATCGGACTGAAACAGGCGTCGCTGCACCTGCTGGCGCACCGCAAAGTGTCGCACCAAGAGCGCAATCAGCACCAGCGCCACGAGCCAGGCGAGCGTTATTCCGTAAGTCAACACAGGGGACACTTCCATCGTGTTCGTTTGTTAGATCTTGCTGCGGGTGATTGAGGCGGACCAGGCGATGCCGACCGCCTGCAGCAAAACCGCGACGGCGACGAACCAACTGCCGACCTCCGTGGAGAGGAAACCGATCATTCGAGGCGGGTCGTTGCTCCACATCAAGAGCGCGATGAAATAGGTGATGCCCATCACCGCGAAAATCGACACCCGGGCCTGCGTGCTCATTGCCCGCATCCGGCGGGAGAGCTCGATGCGGTCGCGGATTGTGCGACCAACGGTGGCCAGCGTCGGAGCCAGACTGCCGCCGACCTCCCAATGCACCGACAGCGCCGAGCAGAAGAGTAAAAACGTCTCGAGCGGCACGCGCTCGGTCAGGCTACGGAAAGCGGTCTGCGGGTCGTCGCCGAAATGGATCCGCCCCGTGACTTCGTCGAGCTGCTCGCGGAGTGGCGGCCGGGACTCTTGCGCCGCGCTCTCCAGCGCTTTCGTCAATCCGGCTCCGGCGCAGCGCTCCCACCATCAAGTCAATCGCGTCGGCCAGCTGCACTTCGATTTTTTGGACACGGCGTTCGGCCAGCATCGCTTCAATCTGCCATCCTAAGAGGCCGACGACGAGCCCGGCCGTCGCGCTATAAACAGGCCTGAGTCCGACCGTGAGCCAGAGCCCGCCGGACACTCCCGCACCGATGAGCCAGGGGATTTCGTAGTGACGGCGTGAGAACGGTCGCGCCTGACGCAGCTCGAGCGTCTCACCGTCGGCTTCGCTGGCCGCGGCAAATGCCTGGTCGAGACGCCGCCGGGAAATGTTCTGCCGGCGGGCGTCAAGCCAGAGGTAAAAGATCACCGCGGCAGCGGCGAGGAAGATGAGTGTCGAAAATGCCTCAGCCATCGGTTCGCACGCGCGGCTTTTGAAAGATTTCCAGGGGAACGGGGATGTCTCGCTCGCGCAGGTCCTCCACAAAGCGGGGCAGGATGCCGGTCGCCACAAATTCCCCCGCGACGCTCTTGCCGCGGCGGCCGCGGCGCTCGAAACGGAAGACGTCCTGCATCTGAGGCGTGGGCCCCTCCATGCCGGTGATTTCCGCGATCGTTTCGACGCGACGGACGCCGTCCTCATAGCGTCGCACGTGCACGACGAGATTGAGCGCCGAGACAATCTGCTCGCGAATGGCCCTCGAGGGAAGGTCGAGGCCCGCCATCAAGACCATGGTTTCCAAGCGGGCAAGTGCGTCACGCGGACTGTTGGAGTGAATCGTCGTCAAGCTGCCGTCGTGGCCGGTGTTCATCGCCTGCAGCATGTCGAGGGCTTCACCGCCGCGGACTTCGCCGACGATGATGCGGTCGGGGCGCATGCGCAGGGCGTTGATCACCAGGTCGCGAGCCGTGATGCGGCCCCGGCCTTCGACATTCGGAGGCCGCGTCTCCATCCGGACGACGTGTTCCTGATCGAGCATCAACTCGGCCGCGTCCTCGATGGTGACCACGCGCTCGTTGTTGGGCACCGCTTCAGCGACCGCGCCGAGGAATGTCGATTTCCCCGCCCCGGTGCCGCCCGAGATCAACAGGTTCTTGCGGAGCCGCACGGCAAATTGCAAACACGTCAACATGTCCGGAGAAAACATCCCAAGCTGCATCAGGTCGTCGCAACGAAGCCGGCGCCGACCGAAGCGGCGAATCGAAAGCGTCGGGCCGTCGAGCGTCACGGGCGGAAGCGTGGCGTTCACGCGGCTTCCGTCGGCCAATCGCGCGTCGACCATCGGCGACGTTTCATCGATGCGCCGCCCGACTCGGGCCGCGATTCGCTGGATGATCCGCACGAGGTGATCGGTATCCCGAAAGCGGACTGCGGTTTGCTCGAGCTTACCGAACCGCTCGATGTAAACCTGGTCGTAGCGGTTGACGAGAATGTCGGTCACCGCTGGATCGGCCATCAACGGCGCGAGCGGTCCAACCCCGAGCGTCTCCTCCAAGAGGTCATCGGCCAGGCCACGGCGCTCGGCCTCATTCAGGGGGACATCTTCGGTCGCCAGCACCCGTTCGACGAAGGCCCGCACCTCGGTCTCGAGTTCCGCCTCGCCCGCCCCCAGCAAGCCGCGCTCGTTGATCTCATCCAGCAGGCGCTGGTGCAGCTCCCCCTTGACCGAGAGGTGCTCCGCATAACCGGACCGTAAGGGGGGCGGCTCGGCGCGGACCGGCTCCCGAGCCGCGGTGGTCCCGGGGCGCTCGACCTTGATGCGCGACTTGGGGACGATATGCGTCGCGCGTGTTAACACCAGCCTCGACCGCACGCGAGCCTCGCTCTCGGTCGGCGCTGTCGGCTCCTCGTCAGGCGTCATACAAAATCCCCATCACGCGTGCGGCTCGGACTCGGCCGTGGCGCCGTGCGCCGCTTTGCCGTTAAGTTCCGGCGAAGTGATCGAGAGCACCTCGTCGACAATCTCATTCAGCCGGCTGGCGCAGCGCGAGAGGGCCCATCCTCGTCCGACATACGGCCGACCGAGGTTCGCGGCCGCGATTAGCCCGCGGCTATAGGGCACAACATGGTCGACGTCGCGACCGAGCCTGAGAGCGACGTCGCTGGGCTTCAGGCAGCCGCTGTGCCGCACGTAGCGGTTGATGACGATGCGTTGTCGGTTGCGCGGGAAGCCGACGGCATCGAGCAGCGTCAGGAGTTTCGCAATTCCCAAGAGGGTCGGCACCACGTTTTCCAGCACAACGTAGGCCTGATCGCACGAATCGACGACGGCCATCGCCACGCCGTCAAACATCGGGAAGGTGTCGACAATCACGTAGTCGTAGGCCCGCCGCGACAGAGTCAGCACGCGCGAGATCAGATCGTCATCGACCTCCGCCGCGACCATAGCGTCCGGAGGAGCGGCCAAGAGATGCAGCCCCGACGAATGGGGCGTGGCGAGTTGACGAATGAGCATCTCGTCCAGCCGGTCCCGTTCGCGGGCCGCGTCCGTCAGGGTGAGCGCCGGTTCCAGGTCCAGCAGCGCCGCGCACACGCCCATCTGAAGCGACGTGTCCACTAACAGCACCCGCTGCGGATAGCGACGTGCCAACCCGAGCGCAGTGTTAACCGCCAGGGTCGACTTGCCGACACCCCCTTTGTTACTGATAAAAGTCACGACCTTGCCCCAACGAGCGGGTCCGCTCGCCGCTTGGCGACGGAAGCGCTCGATCAGCTGTCCCAGATCAACCGCGGAAATCGGACGGCGTAGAAAATCCCGAACGCCCAACCGCAGGGCTTGGATCAACAGGGCGCTTTCCGAGACGTCGTGTCCGAATAGTTCGGGGCGAAACGCGGCCGCCGCGAGTGTCTCGGGCGAGACGGCCGCGATATCGGTCACCACGGCCTTCAGCCGCGACAGATCCGAGCCCATTTCGAGGATCGCCAGTTGCGGCCGCCGGCTCCGCGCGAGCTCCACGGCTTGCCGCGCGTCGGTCGCGCGGAGCAGCACCAGCCCGTCGGCCTGCGACGCGAGCGCCGCCTCGCACTCCGAGGCAATTTGCGGATCACTGCCGACGACCAGAATTTGGAAAGGGCCGGGCATTGGACTTTAGGGCTCGAAGTTCGGACCGAGATAGTGATTGGCGAGCGCTGGGGACAACAGGGACGCGGTCAGACCGACGTTTTCGTCGAAGAGTTGCTGAATGGCCGCCTGCCCAGCCAGTTGCAGCGCCTGTGGCAGAGCAGCAACGAGCGACGCGGAGGCATTCTCCGCGGCAATCCGATCGGCGGGCGCATTCTGGACGGTGTTCCACGGGGCAGTCAGTGACAACTGGCCCGTCGTGTAGGTCCACTGCACGAAGCCAAAGCCCACGATCGTCCGGGGCGTCGTCCCAATCGTGTCGTAAATCGGCACGTAGACCGATAAGGTCGGCGCGACGCTCAGGGACGAATCGCTGCCCACTCCCGTATAAGTCCGGCCAACTGTCGTGAGCTGGCTGAAGTTGGCGCCGACGATACCCGCTTCCGTCGCGTTTGTGTTTGCGGTTCCGATGGGCGGCGCAAGGTTCGAGGTAATGACACCGGTAGCTGGGTTGACCTTTGCGGTATCGGTCCCGTTATTCGCGTTCGTCGCGTTATTGAGGCTGGCCCAATAGGTCGCCGTCAGCCCGAAGGGGGCGACCCCGCGAATACCGTTCGTCGAATCCACGGCCCCGACCGACAACACGTGGCCAATTGTCGTCGTGGGCGTGCTCCCCGCCTGCGGTCGCAGGGGAATCGTACCGGCCGCGGCGATTGCCGTCGCGCGAACGGTAATACCCGACTCGACCGTCAAGCCACCGGTACTCGACGAGCGGGCGAGCATTGAACCTCGGCCGAAGAGGAAGGTGATGGCAGGTCCGCTCGATGCGATGCCGGTCGCCGCCGTGAAATCCTCGTTCGATCGCCTGAGCCGGGCGAGGAATCCTGTCTGAGTCGCCGTACCGGTCACAGAAGCCGGAGTAAAATCGCGGCGCGAGTAGTCGCTGCTTTCGTCGGCGGTCGCCGTCGGCGCATCGTAGGACGCATTCCAACCATAGGCGCCGGACACCAGGTCCCCGTTGGGCGTGTTCGTCGTGTTGGGCTGCAGCGTCGGCTTGTAAACCGGCGGCCCTTCGGGCGGCAGAGTGATCATGCCGGACAACTGGTCGCCCATTGTGTTGGTGACCGAAGCGACGGGACCCGCCCCAAATTTCTGCAGGTCGCCGTTGGCCGGATTGAGATCGTCGTCGAAAGTGACCGACACCAGGTTGCTCGCGGCGAAGCGTCGTGCGCCGTCGATCCAGGTCTGCCACGCGGGATTGGTTGGGTCGTACGGCGTGTTGGGTTGGGGACCAACCTGATTGGTGAGAGCCTGCGGCAGGTTGGGAGGGGTGGTCCCATTCGGGCGCCAGGCTGCCGGCAGATCATCCCGGAAGCGCAGTCCATCGCGAGCGGCGCTATCTGCCGCGGTCTGCATTTGCATTTGGGTCAGCCGCGCCACGCCCATGTCGGCGACGAGCCCCGCAATGGCAAATGCCGCGAAGAGAAAGAACGCGAAAAAGACGAGCACGTTGCCGCGTCGTGCGCCGGCAGTGCGGACGACCGTCGGTTTAAGTCGGTTGGGTGTGGTCGGCATCGCTGAGATCACTGGCCTTTGGCTCCCGTCAGGTTGTCCCAAAGGGACCCGCCCGATTTTCGTCCGCTCTTAGCGAACGGCTGCACGGGCCTCGCCGCGGTGTGGCGAGAATAGTCGGGGAGCACGACTGATTCGCGCTTGTCGCCCGAGATCGCATCGATTGTGGCGATGTTCGCCAGCGGGTTGGATTCGACGGTTGCAATGCCCGGATCACCGGGCTGACCCGAACGCACCACGCAGCTGATCGTGACGTCGGTACTCAGCGCCTCTTGGATCGGCGCCACTTCTTCCGGATCGACGGCGATGACGACTTCTTCGACCGGCACCTTCTTGACAAACGTTCCCTGACTGAGCGTGCGGGAGGTGACCGACTTGTCATGCTGGGTAAATTCAATGACGACGGCACTCTTCGCGAGCACCCGCACGCGGGCCAGTTTTTCCATCTGGGCGATTTGCGTCTGCTGCATCAAACCCTTCGACAGATTCCCGCTGCCCCTGGGCGCTTCGACGGGGACTGTGGCAGTCAGGTCGATGCGGTTCTTGCTGCTCGAGGCCGGCGATGCCCTGAATCTTCGTGCGCTCGAGCGTCAACGAGACCTTTCCCGAAGGAATCGCTCCGGATAAGCCCGCCCGAGTCCCCTTCGGGAAGAAATCACGCTCGGTGAAGAGGTAGCTGGACGGCTTATTGTGGTTCAGCACGCGACCGATGACCTCGTTCGGGCTGAGAATGGCCTCTTTGGGGATTTCTCCCTCGGGAACCGGAACGAAAGCGAATCTCCCGGTCTTCGGATCGATCAGATGGTCGCGCGTGATTTTCGTGTAGGCGGGAATTTTCATGCCGCTGGCCAGCACCGGCACAAAACCAGGAGGAAGCTGGTCACGACGAGAAAACCACGCTATGGGATCGACCTTTCCAAACGCCCAAAGCGTGCCCACAGTCCCCGCGGCAGCCAGCGGGAGGAACAAACAGACCAACACGACGACAACCCAGCGGGAAGAACCCCGGGCGCGGGAGCGGGCGTAAGGCATAGCTCACCTCTCAGGACGTGATCGAGCAAAAGTGGAAATGATCAAGATGGGAATTCATTGTTTGGCGCGTCAGGGACCAAAAACCTCGCGGCGGACCACGGCCTGCGCGGACATGACGCGGCGAAAGGGCCGCACGGTTTGCAGGTAAAGACCCATTTCGCCCAACCCGTAAGTGCCGCCGTACGGGCCGGCGTAAGCGGCCCCCCCTTGGTTGTCGGGGGGCGGCGGATCGGGTGCGACGGGCGTGCCGCCTCCCGGAATCGCGTTGGTCGCGGTCACACCCGCGTCGTCGGCGAGCATGGGATTGCCGGCGGTCGGCTCCGCCTCGCCGTTGGCATCCAGCGCGGCCGGTTGATAGCCGGCCATCGTCGCTGCCTGAAACGGATAATTCAGCCGGACGGCAACCACCCCTCCGGGCATTCCGGACGGAGGCGTCGAGGCGACGCTGAAGGCTCCGTTGCCATTGGAATCGGTGATCTCTTCCAAGACTGCGTGCCACTCGATCGTCTCCGGTCCCACGCCGGACGGGCTGACGACGAGCGGAACGGCCACCCTAAAGCCGCTGTACCCTGGCTTGGGATTGGCAGACGTGCTGGTGATGAGCGCACGGGGTAGCGCAAGAGCGGAACGCCGCCGACTGTGTCGGAAATCATCATCGGCAAGAGGGCCTGGTTCACCGACGGCAGCGTGATCCCCTGGGCAGCGAAGAAGTCGAAGATCGACTGCCCCGGCTGCATGGCGCTGAGGTTGATCGCCAGATAATTCGGATCGTAGACGCCGTCGATCACCTGCTGGTTGGCGAGTGCGTCAGCGAACGTGGCGGTCGAGGGCAACGGCACGCGGGACAATTCGCGGGCCGCCACGTCGACCGCGGTTTGCAGCGTTTGCGTCCCGGTGAAGAGCCGACCGAATTCGACGATGGCCACGACAAGCAAGTAAATCACAAGGAAGATGAGCGCGAACTCGAGCACAGCCTGGCCGCGGCGAGTCGATTTCGCTCGGGTTTCGGCAGCGCCGGCTTGTGGCCTTCGGCGCGAGGGGGGCTCACAACACCGGCGCATGATGCCCAAACTCCAAACAGATGCAGTAAGCCAAGAGACCGATTGCGATCGCGGGGAGGTAGGCCAGATCGCGACGGCCGCGAATCACTGCGACGAGCGCCAGCACACCTCCCGATAGCGCGACCCAAAAGAGAGCCGACAAGAGCGCGAGCGGGCCGAGGGCCGCGCCCAGCGCGACGACGAGCTTGACGTCGCCGCCGCCGAAGCCGCCGAGCGCATAAAGTGGAAGCGTCAGCGCGAGGCCGAGCCCGGCTCCCAGCGCAAGTCCCGCCCACGTGACCTTCGTGAAGCCGGCCGCGATCGCCGCGACCGCGCAAACGACGAGCGCGGCCCCGATCCAATCGGGCACCTCGCGCCGTCGCAGGTCGTAAACGGTGGCGACCAGGGTCAGTCCGATCGCGATGAAAATCATGGTGTTGCTTGGGTTGCTGATGCCGTCACGTCGCGGAGACTCCCTGCGCCCACGGAGGCGCAGGGAGCCCGGTCAGAACGCGAAGGGGGTTACGTCATTGCGACTCGATAATCGTGCCACCGAGTCCGTTCGTCGCGTTGGGCGATTGCGCCGTAGAGGTTGGTGCCGAGCCGATCCGTGCCGTCGTTGGCGAGGATCCCGACCGTGCTGACCTCGATCGCCTTGCCGGTCAGTCCGCCCGAAGTGTCGGTTTCAATCAGGTGGCCGCTGGTAATCGGGTTGTTGTCATCCTGATGGGCACCGGGCAGCAGGACGGCAGCCGCGTCCATCAGATCCGAGGTCTTGTGGCCGAGCAAGGAAATGCCAACCAGTGACACGATCGCGATGCCGGAGACGAGCAGGGCGTACTCAACAAGCCCCTGACCTTTGCGATCACGTGCGAGTCTGCGAAACATGAGATCACCTTTCGAGGGAAGAGGAACCAGGATGCAGGAAGACGAACAAGGACGCGGATATCGTTAAAACCGTCTCGCCTCCGCCGCGATTTCGGCGCGGGGCTGCGGTCTGACCAACCATTCGCCTCACGCTTAGACGCGCACGGAGACGAGAACGGCGTTGCAGCAATGGTCTCGGTACGCGGCCGTTGACGGGTCAGTCGACGCAGACCGAAGCGACGACTAGCTGCCGGAGGCGGGGAGTCCCCTGAATCTCCGGATCCCACTCAATTCGCGCGACATCAATCGCAATTGATCCGCGCGAAACAACAAACCTTCAGTGGGACTGCCGCGACAAGAGAGAATCAGACGCAGGGAGGCGGCCGCGGACCTGGAATGCCGAGGGCAAAGACTGCCACGATCGGCGGGAAGAAATGCGGCGGCGCGGGTACGACGGCTTGAGTCAGCTCGCTCCCGGCGATGGTCGCCGCAATCTGACCTTGCGCCTGGAACTGGCAAATCGGGCAGGTGTCGGCATCGTGGGGATAGTCGACAGCGTCCGCCCGAAGGGCGCTCGACGGATTACTGGCCGGCACTCCCTCAGAGCCGACGGCAAGCACCGCATGCTCGTGCTCGCAGCCCAACAGCTCATGCAGGCCCGGCCCCAACAGCATCATCCCCGTGTAGAGGACGAGCATGCCGGCTACGAAAGCTCGTTTCGGGCGAACCAGCATCGGGCAGAATCCACCAAAAATACGGCGGCGCAACTCAATCGCAAGCGCAACTAAGTTGCGATTATGGAAACACTCCTTTGCGTTGTCAACGAGATTCGGGGACTGTCTCGATCAATTTGTCGCAAGTTTTTCTGGAGCAATCTTGCGGCAAATTCATCGAAAGTGCCAAGGCGAGCGCCTTTTGCTAAACTGCATGGCGACCAACCATTCGAAGACCTGCCTCCGCGAGCGATCACCGACCGTCCGCGGGTAGCCGGGCCTTCGCCGTTCGACAAAAAAGCGGTCTCATGACATCCACCAAAGCCAGTGGTGAGCGCCAGGCGCTGCGCGCTCGCATGCAGGAATTCGGCCTCCGCTGCACGGCCGCACGGCTCGCGGTCCTGGGAGAATTGCAGCGCTCGACGAGCCCGCAGAGCCACGCGGACATCGCCCGGACGCTGGCCCCTTTGGAGCTCGACCGCGCGACGGTTTACCGCAATTTGATGGAGCTGAGCGAATCGGGCCTCGTGTCGCGACTCGACTTGGGCGACCACATCTGGCGATTTGAGCTGCGGAAAACCGGCGAGGGCGACCCGGCCGAACACGCCCATTTTCTCTGCACCGAGTGCGGTCAGGTCTCCTGCCTCGACGGTGTCGAAATTCGCGTCACACCGGCCCCGCGGCGCAAACGCTCGTCGCTCGGCAACGTCACCGAAATCCTGCTCAAGGGGCGGTGCGCGCGTTGCTCCTAAGAGCGCGCCAGCGGTTGGTTGGCGATAGCGGTCGGGCTCTGCCGGCGACGGAGATCTCGCTGGAGCCAGCGGTCGCGTCACGTGAGAACGGCGACGCGACGCCGTGGCGATCACTCGCCAACAAATACCTAAGGCTCGAGGGAGAAGTCGGCTGACGGCACGTGCCGCGGGTATTCCCAGCGGCCGACGTTGTCGCGGACCCATTCGTAGTAGAAGCGGATGCCGCGGTCGGTGGGGCCGGTGCCGTGGCCGCCCATTTCGCCGTGCGGAGCCGTGCCGCTGTAGTTCGTGATCCCCTCGACGAATGCCGAGTCGAACAGGAAGGCCGCGTTGGGCGCAGCGAGATACTTGCGGCAATCGGCGTACACCGCGTCGCGGCTCGACTGGTTGAAAATGCCGTCGTTCTGAAAATAGTCTTCGCGCGTCGGCTCGACGTTCACGACAAAGCCCTGTTTCGGAATCGGAATGCCCTTCCGGATGATGCGAACGTCCAGCGTCGGGTCGAAGTCTCCCTCGCCGGATTTCCAATGTGTGCCGAGGCCCACGGGAACATACGGTGCAACGGCCTTGAACCAACGGATCATCATCGCCCTCTTCCGCGCCCGTCCGGCTCGCGCAGCAGCAGCTTGTTGGCATTCAGGGGATCGTTGAATTCGTCCAGCAGGTTGACGAACACGTTTCTCAGCCGTTTTTCCGTCACGAACCGGGCGGTCTCCTCGATGGCCGTCCGCACGGCCGCGTGGTCGTAAAACTCCCGATCCTTGGGAGGCGTGACGACGCCGATCATCACCACCATTCCCCGTTTGTCCGCCTCGCGGATGAAATATTCGGCGCGGCGGGCGACCTCTGGCAGCAACGTGCCGTGCCGCGTAAAGCCGTTCAAGCTCGCCTCCTTGCTGGGGAAACCGTCGTTGACTCCCTGGAGATACGCGC
Organism: uncultured Planctomycetaceae bacterium; assembly: GCA_963800135.1. Taxonomy (GTDB): domain Bacteria; phylum Planctomycetota; class Planctomycetia; order Planctomycetales; family Planctomycetaceae; genus DASPSM01. The sequence goes on from CAWCZR010000014.1 coordinate 55,541, forward strand.
CGACGAAATTGATTCCGTGGGCGTTCATGTTGTCGAAGTTGCGAATGTAGCGCTCGGTGACCGCGTCGCTGACAAACGCGTTCCCGCAGCGGAGTCCCCACAAGTCGACCTCGCGGCCTCCCAGGAATGCGCGGTCGCCGCGGACTTCAAAGGCCCGGGTCTCCCGTGGCGGTTCGGACGGCTTCGGGGTCAACGAAGGGCCGGTGATTTGCAGATCGGCGAAATACGATTGGCTGTCCGACTTCGTCCACAGGCCGATCCGCCCGTAGCCGCGAATCGAATCGTCCTCGAGGTCGATCTGGATGCGGTCGTCGAACGTGCTGTGAATCTTGGTCCCCTTCATCGTCACGTGCAGCGTATGCCAGTTCGTGTCGCCGGGGGCCTTGACGCTGGCAAGCTGCGAACGCTTGCCGTCGAGCACCTTGTAGACGCGGAAAGAATCCTCCAGCGGGTTGTACCTCGTGAGGTAGTAGCTCTTCGCATTCTTCACGCGCCAGATAATGCCACCACCCTGGTCGACGAATCCTTTGACAGCCTTCAGCCGCACGCTGACGTCAACGTCGGCATAGAGTACGTCGGTGCGAATGATCACGTTGAAGACGGCGTCTTCATTCCGTGCCGTTTGCGCCAGCACGTGGTTCCCACCATCGTCGACGACCGCCCAGGCGCCGATCGCCGAACGAAACCCCGACGGCCGATGACCGACGGCGTCCGCCTGGAAATTCCATCGGCGACTCGCGGTCTCGTCTTGCGGATGCGGCGCCGGCAAAACCGATCAAGATCAACGCCGTCAAAATCGTGGGCAGGAAGCGCATACGTCTCTTTTTAGGGCTCTTTTTCAATATCGAGCGGCAAAGCTCTGCCAGGGACGCGGTTCCACTCGGATTTCGTCTGTGAATCTCCCTGTGAATCTCCGGTCGGTGACAACGGAAACGCCTCCGACGAAGTGGCGATTTCAGCTCGCTTTCGTAGAGGGGCTCTCCGGCTTGATTGCCGCCACCAGATGGGTCGCCGTCCAGGGGCCGACGCCGTACCAGAAGCGAACACCCAACGATCGGCGGTCCGTGATCGTCAGGCCACTGGCTGCGAGCTCTTTGGCGTACACGCGCGTGTGGCGGATGTCCGCGATTGCCAGCTTGCCCCCCGGCTTGAGCACCCGAGCCGCTTCTCGGAGCGCTTTCGCGCGTTCGCCCGCGCCGGGAACATTGTGAATCGCCAGCGAACTGACCACGACGTCGAACGAGCCGTCGTCAAAGGGCAACTGACGCATGTCGGCCGTGCGAAGTTCGATCCGATCAGTCACGCCCTCGAGCTCCGCGTTGCGGCGGGTGACCGGCTCGGCATTGCCCGATTGATCCGTAGCGCTCCAGACGTCGACGCCGACAGCCCGGCCGCGTGGCAGTCGCTGGGCCGCCATCAAGAGCACCGCACCGCGGCCGCACCCGATGTCGAGCAGCCGCTCGCCGCCCTTGAGTTCCAGCCGATCGAGCATCTCGGCCCAAACGGCGAACTTACCCACACGAGTCGTGTAAACGAAAGAACCGGCATTGACCAGCAGCCATACGCCGCCGATGCCCATCGCCACAATCGGAACCCAATGCGGTGCCTCCCCCTCTCCCTCGGTGTGCGAGAGCCGCCACAGGCAAAGCGCGAGCAGGCACACGCCGCCCAGAGCCATCAAGATCGGAGCGTACGGGGCATCGATGCCGTAGGCGCCGCGGCGTGGTGGATGGGGAGGAGTCGAGGACCCAGAGCCACCAGGCACGCTCATCATTGAATCTCCCCTGAGAGCCTCCACCGGCGGCACCAGCTGGCTGCGGGTCGGATCGTTCGCGCCGTTCAGAACAGCTCGGTGATCGCTTCGCCGTCGTCGAGGAGTTGGAACGGCCGGTTTTGTCCGTCGACCGCCGTGAGGTCGTGCAGTCCCATCGCGCGGTAGACGGTCTTCGCCACGTGCGCGGGGGTGACCGGCTTATCCGCCGGGTACTCGGCCAGGCGGTCGCTGGAACCGTAGGTCTGGCCGCCGCGGATGCCGCCGCCGGCGAGCACGTCGGTCAGGCAATGCGTCCAGTGGTCGCGACCGGCTCCGATTGTCGAATTGCTGCGGACGTCGCCGATCTTGGGCTTGCGTCCCATTTCGCTCGTGACCATCAACAGCGTCGAGTCGATCAGGCCGCGGGTCGACAAGTCTTCGATCAAAGCGGAAAAGCAGCGGTCGAATTCGGGAAGCAGGTTTTCCTTCAGGCAGCGGAAATTGTTGCCGTGCGTATCCCAGCCGCCGCCGCTGAGACATTTCTTCGAGACGAGTTCGTCTTCTTCCGACCAGAAGACGGTGATGAATGGGACTCCCACCTCGACCAGTCGGCGGGCCGCGAGCAGGCTCATCGCGTTGACGGTGCGGCCGTAGCGATCGATTGTTGCCGCGGATTCGGACTCGATGTCGAAGGCCTTGAGCGTCTGCGACGAGGTCAACAGAGTCAGCGCGCGGTCATTCTGCGCCGACCACGAATGGACTTTCGCGAAGGTGTCGAGATCGCGGCGGGCCGCATCGAGTCCCGCGAGCAGTTGCTCTCGCGAGAAGAGCCGCCGGGTCGGCACGTCACTCGACAACGCCAGGTCTGGTGCCCGGAAGTGCGTGGGGTGCTGGCGATCGCCGAGCACGTAGAGCGGATCGTATTGCACGCCCAGTTTGCCCGCGAATTGCCCCGGCCGGGTGTACGGAGCCCGGCTCGGTTTCCACGGCAGGGTCACCGCGTTGGGCATGCCGTTTCGCGGCGGCCTTTTCGCAGCGACGACACAGCCCATGTAGGGCCAGTCGTCGGCGAAGGGCGTGCGATTGTTGCCGAGCGAAAGGAACGACGGGTCGGGGACGTGCCCCGTCAGATTGTGATAGTAGCCAGCGTGATGATCGTTGGTGTTGACGGTGCCGTCGATCGAGTTGACCAGCGCGATGTGGTGCGCCTGCTTCGCCAGGAGCGGCAAGTGCTCGCACAACGTCACGCCGGGAGCCGACGTCGCGATGGGCTGAAATTCCCCCCGGTACTCGAGCGGGGCGGCCGGCTTCATGTCCCAGGTATCAATGTGCGAGATGCCGCCGCAGAGAAAGAAGAGGATCGTCGAGCGGGCCGTTGCGCCTTTTTGCGGACTTCGAGCAGCGGCGCTTGGGGCGGCCGGCAACAGCCGCGATCCGCCGGCGATGCCTGCGAGACCAGTCGCGGAGGCGACGAGAAATTCTCGTCGAGGCGTTTTCGCAAAAATTTGATGCGGGTCCGACTTCATGACTCGCGATTCCCCAGCAGGCAAGCACGCGCCCGGCGACCCAACGTCGAATCAACAAACGTTAACGCATCGGACCACTGGCGACAAATAGACGCGTGTCCTGCGCGACCGGGCGGAACTTCCGAGGATCCCTCGCAGTCCGGTATTAACCCGAAGCGTGGGCGACGGATCATCGCTTCGTTCGGCAGGGATCCTCGCTTCGTTCGTTGACTCATTTTCCCGACGACGCGCGCCTTTGTGCCAAAGTCTGTGCGAGCTCCCCCTGAACGCCCGCGTCATCCGGGGCGATCTTGCTCAGAGTTTCCAGCCGACGGATCGCGTCGTTATAGCGGCCCAAGCCGCGGAGCGCCTGCGCCGCCGCCAAATCGCAGGCATACAATCGCGGATCGAGTTCCAGTCCGTGCTCAGCGTACGCAAGCCCCTGGGCGAAGTCGCCCGTCTTCACGCACAAAGCAGCCAGCCTCAGATAGGCCATGGGATTGTCCGAGTCGAGTTGCTGTGCGCCGTTCAAGATGACGGCGGGCTTCGCGGTAGTCTCCGCGGTCACTCAGGATGCGGGCGATGCCGTTCTGCGCTTCGACCAGCTGGGGATCGAGAGCAGCGGCGATGCCGTATTCTGCAAACGCTTCCTCCTTTCGGCCCAGAAGCTCATACGCGAATGCCAGGTCGCTGTGCGCGGACGCGTCGGGCGCGCCCACGCGAATTGCCGCTTGCAACTCGGTGACGGCCTCCTCGGGGGCGTTGTCGTCCAAGAGCGCGGTTCCGAGGTAAACGCGGATCGCCGAATTATCGGCCGTGCACAACTGCGCATGACGCAAGAGGGTCAGACTATCGTGCCAGTAGCTCACCTGGGCAAAGGTTAAGCACGCGAGTAACCCGAGCCACGCCAGGGCGGCCAGCGGCAACACGCGCTTGCGAACGCGTCCTGCCGGCGCAGCTTCCGCCCCGAGCCAGACGACGGCCAGGCAGACTCCAATCAACGGAAAATAAGTGTAGCGATCGGCCATCTGCTGACCGCCGATCTGCACCAGGCCGATCATCGGCACGAGCGTGCCCAGGTACCAAAACCATCCCACGAACAAAAATGGATGGCGGCGGATGAAAGCCAGGGTCGCTGCCGTAACGGCCGTCAGGAACAAAACGGCGAGTGCCAGACTTGTCCAGGGGATGTCGAATCCGGGGTGGGGATAATAGACCGCAAGGTCGACGGGATAGGCCGCTTTCTCGAGATAGGTCAAGTAGACGCAGACGGCGTTCCGCCAGCGCACGGAGAAGGGATAGGTCGCAATCGCGCCGCCCGTCGACTGAGCGAAGAACGCGATCGACGAGAACGCCGCCGCCGCCGCGAAAAACGGAATCTTTTCGACCAGCCGCTTGAAGAACGTTGCGCGACTGAACCCCTGCGGTGGCATTTCGCGTGGCGTTTCCTGGCTACCGCGAGGCCCGCGTTTGCGGTCTGGAGCACGCCGTGTCGCCGCCGCGGGCTCCGCAGACTTTGGTCGGAACCGACGCAATGGCCAATAGTCGAGCAGCAAGAAGACGAACGGCAGCGTCACCAACGTCGGCTTGGAGAGGAGGCTGCAGAGAAAGAGCAGGAGCGATCCGACTAACCACCGCGCATTGACGACCCGTGTGTACCGCACGTAGGCCCAAAGCGAGAGCAGACCAAAGAAGATACTCAGGACGTCCTTGCGTTCGGCCACACACGCCACGGATTCCACGTGCAGCGGGTGCAGCGCAAACAACGCGGCAACAATGGCGCTCCGCGCCGTATATCCCGTGGCGCTCGCCAAGGCCAGGAACAAGATCAGCGCGTTGGCCGCATGGAGAACGACGCTGGTGGCATGATAGCCGGCCGGACCGATGCCCCAGAGCGTGCTGTCGAGCATCAGCGACAGCCAGGTCAGCGGAATCCAGTTGCAGTCATGGACGGCCAGACTCCACCGCAAACCCGCGAGCGAGAGACCCGCCTGAACTTGCGGATTTTGTGAGGCATATATCGGATCGTCAATGTTAATGAACGAGAAGCCCACCGCCTGCGAATAGACTGCGAGAGTGCCGGCAACCAGGAGCACGCAAAACAAGAAGCGCGCACGCCGATCCGCGGAAGGCGAAGCGGGTGACTGCGACACGGATAAAGAAGACACGGGTAAAGAAGACACCGGGCCGGCTCCGACCAAGCGGAATGATTGATCCCTTCAAGAAGATGAGCCGCACCATTTGGTGGCGGGCTCAGACTCGCTTCGCGCCTGGGAACCATTCCGTGTGAATTTCACCGTTACGTCCGAAGTACTGGACGCACTTTCCAGAGATTTGGACAAAGTAGCCGACACAGCCCGCCGCCAGAGCTTGGCGTGTGAATTGCGGATACATGATCTCTCCCCGCTGGGCCTGTCGCACAGCCGCCTCGACACCGGCCGCCGAAAACTCCTGCGCAATCGGCATGTGCTCCTGCTCCATGGGCACGACACACGAGCTGCCGTCGGGCGTGTAGTACGTGTTCTCGCTTCGGCTGTAGTCGGCGTGGTATCGCTCAATGCCGGCGTTTAACAGACGGCTAACAACCTCTCCAAAGTGAATTTTTCCGGCCGCCGACAACGCCGCACATTCCTTCGCCACGTTGATTTGGTCGGTGTTCACGTTTTCTCCTGTGTCCTAACGTTCGTTACCCCACTCAGTAGTGATAGGGCGCTCGCATGGCGCCCCGATGGTGGTGGCGTGCCGGACGGGAGACGTGAAGGCGCCCTCAGACCGGCCCTCTCGCAGCGGACTGGGCGAGGATGGAAGAAGGGAGCACGAACGGAGCACGAGTCCGCACCTCAAAGCGTCGGACCGGTGTCGCCGGGGAGCAGAATGCGGCGGACCATTTTGATGGGGATGCCGCCCTGGCGGACGAATTCGTTGTGGAAGGTTTCGAGCTTGTACGCTGAGCCCTTCGCCTTGGCGTAGTCGTTGCGCAGTTTGTAGATCTGCAGCTTGCCGAGCGTGTAGTAGAGGTAAGTCGGGTTGTAGGCGCCGCGGCGGGCCTCTTCGAAGGCGTTGGCCGGCTCCTGGAAACCTTCCTTCACGAAAACGTCGGTCCCCTGCTCCACCGTCATGCCCTGAGTGTGCAGCTTGATGCCGACTACGTAGCGGCAGTCGCGTAACAGCGCCTCGGAGAGCTGGGCCAGCTGGATTTTCGGATCGCCATTGCCATAGCCCTCTTCGAGTGCCATTTGCTCGCAGTAGTGGGCCCAGCCCTCGGCGTTGGTGCCGCAGAAGGTCAGCTTGCGCGTTTTGGTCGTGTCCTCTTTGCTGTAGAGGAACTGGATGTAGTGGCCGGGGAACGCCTCGTGAATGGTGATAACCTGCATCACCGGGGCGTTGAACAGCCGCAGATGCTCCTCGATGTGCTTGGGCGTCCAGCTCTTTTCGGGCGGCGTGACGTAATAGAACGCTTCGGTCGCGCGGGTTTCATAGGCGCCCGGCGTGTCCATCGAGGCGAAGCTGCCGCCACGAGCGTATGGGGGCGTCTCCAGGATGGTGGGCCGCACTTCGGACGGGACCGTGACAATGTGCCGGTCGATGAGGAACTGGCGCGTCTTTTCGATCGTCCGCTCGGCCGAAGGAATCAGGTCGACCGCGGCCGGATGGTCGTCGGAAATCGCCTTCATCACCTCAGCCGGAGTTTTGTGCGGATCGATCTTCGCAGCAACAGCCGTGAACGCCTCGTGATCGCGGCGGAGGTTGGCCTCCCCGATGGCCAGCAGCCGTTCGAGCGGAATGTCGACCATTTCGTCATAGAGCAACTTCTTGGAGAAGGCGTCGGCGCCCAGCGCGTACTTCCCGTGAGACTGGGGCAGCAGGTCGTGCTTCATCCAGGCGACCGTCTCGGTGATCTCCTTCACCACCCGGTTGTTGGCGACCTCGAATTCCGCGAAGAGCGCGGCGTCATTTCCGGCAGCTTCCTTGGCCCAGTCGCGCACGGTGTGCTGAAAAAAGCCGATCGAACCCGAGCCCATGCGGATCGCCAGGTCGGTGAACTCCTTGGGCGGATTGTTGACGTTCGCCCGCAGGGCCTCGAACATCGCGGGTGCCGCTTTCAACCGGGCGATGACCGAGTGCAACCGCGTCGCGGGCGGGGCGAAGTTGCGCTTCATCAGCTCGTCGATCGATCCCGCTGGCCCGCTGACGTAGCGCATCGGGTTGTGCCGCCAGCTTTGCAGCGTGACGAGTTCGAGCAGCTCGCCCTTGATTCGGCCATCGAGGATCTCCGCGTCGATCGACTCATCCTCGGTGAGCGAGCCGGCCCGCAGCTTGTCGAGCCGGGCTTGGAAGGTTTTGACGGCCGCGACCCGTTTCTCGACGGCCATGGCAGAGCCGTCTTCCAACCGGTCGTCGTATTGATGCAATCCGGCGCCGGTGCCGCGCGACGGCCTGGCGTCGAAGGAGGCGTTGAAATAGTCGTCCACGAAGACGGCGAAGGGCCGCGGAGCCTCCGCGCCCAGTGCCTTTGAGGGGCAGTACGGTCCAAGCGCGGAGACCGCATCAATCAGAACCACACAAAGCAGAACCGTTATCAGACGGGACACGCGCGACATGGCAGGCTTCTCCGGGGTTGTTCGTTCCGACTCACCTTATCCCAGCGTGATTTGATCCGCCACTGCCGCCTTGTCCGCCGGGCATTGAACGGGCTGCCAGACACTGAAACACTGGCCCCACCGGTCCCGTCGGGCGACTTTGCAAGCATTCCGGATCCTTGTAACTTGTAGACAGCACGGCCAAGAAAAGACGTAAACCATCGAGTGGAGGCAATAATGACGACCGAACTTCAATCCCAAGCGAAGAAGGCTCAGCGAGCAATGGCCCGGTCGAATCGCGACTGGTGGCCGAATCAATTGAACCTGCAGATCCTCCACCAGCACTCGCCCCTCTCCAACCCTACGGGCAAGGAGTTCAACTACGCGGCGGAATTCCAAAAACTCGATCTCGACGCCGTGAAGAAGGACATCTTCGCCGTCATGACCAAGTCGCAGCCCTGGTGGCCGGCCGACTACGGGCATTACGGCCCCCTCTTCATTCGCATGGCCTGGCACAGCGCCGGCACCTACCGCATCGCCGACGGCCGCGGCGGCGCCGCCTCGGGCACGCTTCGCTTCGCGCCGCTCAACAGTTGGCCCGACAATGCGAGCCTCGACAAGTCGCGGCGACTGCTCTGGCCGATCAAGCAGAAATACGGCAAGAAAATCTCCTGGGCCGACCTGATGATCCTCGCGGGCACCTGCGCCCTCGAGTCGATGGGTCTCAAGACGTTCGGCTACGCCGGCGGGCGCGAGGACGTCTGGGAGTCCGAATCGGACGTCAACTGGGGCTCCGAGAGCACCTGGCTGGGCGACGAGCGCTACTCCGGCAACCGCGAGCTGGCCCGACCTTATGGCGCCGTCCAGATGGGGCTGATCTACGTGAACCCCGAGGGGCCCAACGGCAAGCCCGATCCGCTCGCCGCCGCCAAGGACATTCGGGAAACCTTCGCCCGCATGGCCATGAACGACGAAGAAACCGTTGCGCTCATCGCCGGCGGCCACACCTTCGGCAAAGCCCACGGTGCGGCCGACGCGGCCAAGTACGTCGGTCGCGAGCCGGAAGGAGCAAGCATCGAAGAGCTCGGGCTCGGATGGAAGAACACCTTCGGCACCGGCGTCGGGGCCGATGCGATCACCAGCGGCCTCGAGGGTGCGTGGACCAGCAACCCGGTGAAGTGGGACAACGGTTTCTTCGACAACCTGTTCGGCTACGACTGGGAATTGCACAAGGGTCAAGGCGGCGCCTACCAGTGGCGGCCGAAGGACGGCAAGGGCAAAGACACCGTCCCGGACGCTCACGATCCGTCGAAAAAGCACGCCCCGATGATGTTCACGACGGACCTCGCCCTGCGAATGGATCCGATCTACGCGCCCATCTCGCAGCGGTTCCACAAGAACCCGGCCGAGTTCGCCGACGCCTTCGCCAAGGCCTGGTACAAGCTGACTCATCGCGACATGGGTCCCGTCTCGCGGCTGCTCGGCCCGCTCGTCCCTCCGCCGCAGTTGTGGCAAGACCCGGTGCCCGAAGTCGACCATGAACTGATCAACGATTCGGACATCGCGCAGCTCAAGCAAAAGCTGCTCGCCTCGGGCCTGTCGATTTCACAATTGGTGACGACGGCCTGGGCCTCGGCGTCGACCTTCCGCGGCACCGACAAACGCGGCGGCGCGAACGGAGCGCGGCTTCGCCTGGCTCCACAGAAGGATTGGGAAGTCAACCAGCCCGCGGAGCTGGCAAAGGTGCTGGCGACGCTCGAGAAAGTCCAAAAAGACTTCAACGCCGCCCAGACCGGAGGGAACGGCTCTCGCGGCAAAAAGGTCTCGCTGGCCGACGTCATCGTGCTGGGCGGATGTGCGGCCATCGAAGCCGCGGCCAAGAAGGCCGGCCAGGACGTGAAGGTTCCCTTCTCGCCAGGCCGCACCGACGCGACGCAGGAAATGACCGACGTCGAATCGTTCGCGGTGCTCGAGCCGACGGCGGACGGGTTCCGCAACTACGTCAAAAAGGGAGAAGACCGACCGGTCATCGAGCTGCTGTTGGAGCGGGCCCGCTTCCTGAACCTCATCGCACCGGAGATGACCGTGCTCTTCGGCGGCCTGCGGATGCTCGGCGTGAACTACGCCCATTCCCAGCTCGGCGTCTTTACCAAGCGACCCGAGTCGCTGACCAACGACTTCTTCGTAAACCTGCTCGACATGGACACGGAGTGGAAAGCGTCCGCTAAGTCCGCCGACATCTACGAAGGCCACCAGGTCGGCACCGGCCAGGTCAAATGGACCGCCTCCGTCGCCGACCTCCTCTTCGGCTCCAACTCCCACCTCCGCGCCATCTCGGAATTCTACGCCTGCAGCGACTCCGAACCGGCCTTCGTCCGCGACTTCGTCGCGGTGTGGCACAAAGTGATGAACCTCGACCGGTACGACCTGTTGCCACACGCGCGAAAGGCGACGGCGAAGAAGTGACCCGCGGCAGTCATCGAAGCGAGCGACCCGGCGAGCCCCCAGCGTGACGCTCGCCGGGCTGGTCGACCCCCGCAAGCACGGTGGCGCAACTGTCGGCAACGCCCCCGGCACGGAGACGATCAGAAATCGTTGCGATCCGCTGTTGGCAGGCGTAACCTCGATCTGGCGCTACAGGGTGCTACGCCCCAAGGCGTCCGTCTGCGGAAAAGCGTGTCATTGTGGGTCATTTGCGGGGAGCTTGATCGCGTGAGAATTTTCCTCCCTCCGATTGTCGCGATCCTGGTCGTTGTCGGCGCGCGTGGATTATCCGCGGCGGCAGAGCCATCGGCCAACGACCAAAAGCCGGTGAACATGAGTTGGGGCGTGAAGGTCCCGATGCGCGACGGCGTGAAGCTCAACGCCACGGTCTACCGGCCGGACGCCAAAGACGCGGTGCCGGTGATCTTCACGATGACTCCCTACATCAGCGACACCTATCACGACCGCGCGATGTACTTCGCGCGGAATGGGTACGTCTTTGCTCTGGTCGACGTTCGTGGACGCGGCAATTCCAGCGGTGAATTCGAGCCGTTCGCCAATGACCCGCGTGACGGTCACGACGTCGTGGAATGGTTCGCCAAGCAACCGTGGTGCAACGGCAAGGTGGCGATGTGGGGCGGATCCTACGCCGGGTTCAACCAGTGGGCGACGCTCAAAGAGTTCCCGCCGCACCTGGCGACGATTGTTCCGGCCGCCGCCGCGCATCCCGGAGTCGATTTCCCCGCGCCGCACAATGTCTTTGTTTCCTACGACGTTCAATGGCTCACCTTCACCAGCGGCGCGACGCCGAACGTGAAGCTCTTCGGCGAGTCCGGCTTTTGGATCGACAAGTTTCGCGAGCGGTACCGGAATCACATCCCGTTCCACAAGCTGGACACCCTGGTGGGCAATCCGTCGCCCCACTTTCAAAAATGGCTCGTTCACCGCACGCCGGACGAGTATCTCGACGCGATGGCCCCGGACCGCGATGCCTACGCCCGAATTGGGATCCCAATCCTCACCATCACGGGCAATTACGATGACGACCAGGCCGGCGCGATGACGTTCTATCGGCGGCACGTGCAATACGGCACCGAGAAGGGCCGCGAGCGTCACTATCTGTTGATCGGGCCGTGGAACCACGCCGGCACGCGGACTCCGACCCAGGAGGTGGGCGGACTGAAGTTCGGTTCAGCCTGTCTCGTCGACCTCAACAAATTGCACCGTGAGTGGTACGACTGGACGATGAAAGGGGGCGCGAAACCCAAGTTCCTCGAAAAACGCGTCACTTACTACGTGCCGGGCGCGGAGGCGTGGAAATATGCCGACAGCCTTGAAGCGATCCCGACGAAATCGGAGAAGCTTTTCCTCTCGAGCACGCACGGCTCGCCATCGGACGCGTTCCACTCCGGCACGCTCACCCGCACGAAGCCCGGTCAATCGCCGCCGGCGAGCTACGTCTACGATCCGCTCGACGTTCGTCCGGCTGAGCTGGAGCGCGAGCCGATCAAGAATGAAGTGACGGATCAGCGCTTCGCGCTCAACCTCTTCGGCAACGGCCTGGTTTTCCACAGCGATCCGTTCCCGGAAGCCGTCGAAATCACGGGCTATTTGAAGCTCGTCGCCTGGATCGCGCTGGACGTGCCCGACACGGATTTCGCGGTCAAGGTCTACGAGATCAAGCCGGACGGAACCAGCATCGCGCTGGCGGACGATCTGAAACGAGCGCGTTACCGCAAGTCGTTGCGTCAGGAAAAGCTGGTCAAGCCCGGGGCAATCGAGCGCTACGTGTTCGACTCATTCAACTTCTTCTCTCGTCGCCTGGAGAAAGGAAGTCGCCTGCGGCTCGTCTTCTCGTCGCCGAACTCGATCTACCTCGAAAAGAACTACAACGGCGGCGGCGAAGTGGCTGCCGAGTCGCGCGCCGATGCGCGGACCGCCCACGTCGCGCTCTACCAGGACGCCGAGCACGCGAGCTACTTGGAAGTTCCCATCGTCCGCACATCGCCCGGCAAACACTTCGATTCGTTGATTCGCGGAGGCACGGTGTACGACGGGTCGGGCGGCCCGCCGCGCCGAGCCGACGTGGGAATTACCGGCGATCGCATTGCTGCCGTCGGAGACCTGGCCGGTGCGACCGCAAAAGATGTGGTGGACGCCAAGGGCCTCGCGGTGGCGCCGGGCTTCATCAACATGCTGAGCTGGTCCACCGATTCTCTGCTGGCGAACGGCCGGGGCCAGAGCGAAATCCGACAGGGCGTCACGACGCAGATCATGGGGGAGGGGAACTCCTGGGGGCCCGTCAATCCTGCCATCAAGAAGCGGATGCAGAATGAGCAATTCGACATCAAATACCCGATCGAATGGACAACGCTGAGCGACTACCTCTATTTCCTCGAGCGCAAGGGGATTTCGCAGAACGTGGCCTCGTTCCTCGGCGCGACGACCGTCCGCGAATACGTGCTCGGGCTGGGGAACAAAAAGCCGACCCAGAGACGAGCTGGAACGCATGTGCGACCTTGTCGATCGCGAGATGCGCAACGGCGCGCTGGGCATCGCGTCGGCCCTCGAGTACGCGCCCGCCTACTACGCCGACACCGACGAACTGATCGCCCTGTGCAAGGCAGCCGCCCGGCACAAGGGAAAGTACATCTCTCACATGCGCAGCGAAGGCGAACGGCTGCTGGAGGGAATCGACGAGCTGATCCGCATCAGCCGCGAGGCACACATCCCCGCCGAAATCTACCACTTCAAGGCGGCCGGCAAGAACAATTGGAAAAAGATGGCTCCGGCGATCGCCCGCGTCGAGGCGGCTCGGCGTTCCGGATTGCCGATTACGGCGGACATGTACTGTTACACGGCCGGTGCCGCACCGCTGACGGCCTGCATTCCGCCGTGGGCGATGGAAGGCGGGGAGATCGCCATGCGGCGCCGGCTTGCCGACCCCGCCAGCCGCCAACGAATTATCCACGACATCAAGGACAAGACCGACTGGCCCAACTTCTACCACAACGCGGGCTCGCCCGAGAACGTCCTGCTCATCAGCTTTAAGCACAATGCGCTCAAACCCCTGCAGGGCAAGAACCTCGCCCAGATCGCTCGCGAACAGGGCAAAGACCCCGTCGAGATGCTCCTCGACCTCCTTTTGGAGGATCAATCGAGCATCGGCACGGCGTACTTCATCACGGCCGAGGAGAACATCCGCAAGCTGGTTCCGCTCCCCTGGATCAGCTTCGGCAGCGACGAGGCGTCGCAGTCGCCGGATGGCGTCTTCCTCAAGTCGCTGCCGCACCCGCGGGCCTACGGCAACTTCGCCCGGTTACTCGGCAAATATGTCCGCGAAGAAAAACTCCTGACCCTCGAAGCGGCGGTCCGCAAGCTCAGCCACCTGCCCGCGACAAATTTGGGGCTCGACCATCGCGGCCTGTTGCAGGAAGGCTATTTCGCCGACGTCGTCGTCTTCGATCCCGCCACCATCGCGGACCGGGCCACCTACGAGAAGCCCCATCAGTACGCCGTCGGCATGCGGCACGTCTTCGTAAACGGCGTCGGCGTGCTCAAGGACGGCGAGCACACCGGCGCGAAACCGGGCAAGGCGCTCTGGGGGCCCGGCAAGGTCGATCGCTGAGTCAGATCGGGATCGAATCGCTCAGTTCGCGTCCGTGAAGTCGTCGACCTTCTTGGCGTCCTTCGGAGGCGAGAACGTAAACGCGTCTTTGCCGGCCGCGGCGTCGATCGTCCAGTGCTTGTAGATCTCGTTGGTGTTCAACTTGCCGCCGCCTGGGATCTCGGCACTCCGTGTCATTCGCACAATAAACGGCTTCCCCTCGACCGCGACCCACATTTCCCAGTCGAACTGATCCTGGCTGAATTTCATGTGGTGCGCCGGCGTCCCATCGACTTTCTCGATGCCGACATACGAGCACGAGTTGACGCCGTCGAGGAGCGAAGGACCCGGGTCGGCGTTGAGCACGTTGGGCAAGAGAATTCCGGGCGTGCGCGGGCCGAGTTTCATGAGCGCCATACCGAGGCTGCCCACGTCTTTCGGGGCGTCCTCTTGCACGTACTGCTGGATTTTCCTGCGATAGGTCGTCAGCTTCTTCCCGTCGCTGATGAAGTCAAACCCTTCGTCGGGGTCGCTTTTCACGCGCACTTTGATGTCGAGCCGGTTCGGCCGCTCGAAGTCAAAAACGATCGTGGCGTTGATATCGAACTGTTGGCCGTTCCCCTCGATCTTGGCATCGATCGTCCCGTCGGCATGGAAGGTTTTCGCCCCCTTGTAAAGGTCGCCCGCCTTCTTGCAAATCTCGACGGCTTTCTTGTCGAGCTTGTCGTCTTTCTTCTTATCCTCGGCCCGCACCGGACCGGCCCAGGCGGCACAAGCAAGCGACACCGACACGACTGGAATCAACTTCCAGACGTTGGCACGGCTCAACAGATTGAGATGGTGAGTCATGGCGTTCCTTATGATTGACGACCCTTTTGGTCTCGCGATGACGACTTTTACTTGCGATCACGGCTCTTTGACCAACTGCTCGAAACACAAACGGCTTTCTACTGCAACCGGATCACGAAAATGACTCTCGAAAACGGCTATTGATGCATAAATTCGCCGGCCGTGCAATGTTCTTGGCAATTGCTCGGCGCGGCCCGTTCGCGGACACTCAAGCCGGATACGTCCCCTTAACCGTTCTCTCACAAGGGGTAAGGGGAAGCGTCGGGGCTCGAGGCCGGAGTGCGCCGTGTGGGCGAGAAGCGTGGGGCCGCGCTCCTGCGAGCGTCTTTGCGCGACCGTGCGAGCAACGTACACTTTGAGGTTTCCGGACGCCGGCCATCCCGCGGCCTATGACTCGGAGCGTGCAGATGCCGTTTGCCGCAGATACGAAAGCGAGGATGTTCATAAAATGCGCACGGCTGTGCTGCCTTTGTCTTAAGCAATGCGGCACAAACATCGAGGCTGCGCATATTCTCGACGAGACAAGGGCGGCTGTAATGACGAGAGCAACGGAATCCCTGTCTGCTTCGATTGCCACCAAGAGATCGGCGCCTACGACCCGAGCCACCCCAAAGGGAACAAGTTCTCACCCGCAGAACTCATCGCACGGCGCAACCGCATTTACGAGCTGGTCGAAACTGGTGCGATCTTCTCGCAGCTCGTCGCTGTGGCGGCGCATGCGAAGGGTGCCGGGAGCAAGACGGCGATCCCTGCTCACGTCACCCCGGCGCCCGCTTCCGGCGAAGCCAAGCAATTGCTGGCGATGATGCTCGACGAGAACGCGTCGAGCACCAAGTTTGCCGGGAAGATCAAGATGCTTTCGTCGGATGACCGAGCACACGTGCTGGACGACCTTGCCAAAGCGGCTCCAGACAACGCGCGGGCGGTCGAGGTCCTCATGCAGATCGCGACGTCGCCGCTGGTGACGCCCAATGAGTCCAAAGTAGTCATCGAGCGGACGATTCGGCACGTCACCATGTGCGGCACCACGGAGTCCAAGGCGGCAATGCTTAAACGGCTGCCGCCAGACTTCCTTCTCGACGCATCCGAAGAGTTGCGCGAGGCGCTATTTGAAGAGGCGATCGACACGATTAAAAGCGACCAGTTTAACGAGGTAAACGAACTGGTTCCGGCACTCGAATCGCACGTGTTGGCAGTTCCGTCTCCGCTCCACCTCGAATTCGTGCTGGCAATTCTCGACCAAAGTCGTTCCGAGTCATATGAAGGTGCACCGGCGGCTAAGCGGATTCTGAAATCGCTGCCGCATGAATTGGCTCGAACCGCAATCCAAACCTTCGACGGAGCGAAATTGACCTCCGTGGCCAGCCGTCATGACATGAAGGCATTCGTCACTGCCTACAAGAACCTCGCGACAGCGGATCAGGTTTCGATGCTGGACGATTTTCTTCAGATGAGCGAGACGGCGTTCTGCGAGAAATATGTCCCGGATCAAGCCTAATTGCGCCCTGGATCGTCAAAACGAATTGACGGCAATGCGAAGGCGTTGCATTGCCTGCTCTTCGACCCACCGGGCGACACGTCGTCCGGCGTCGGGCTCAACCGCCATCCGACCGGCCAACAATTCTTCATACGCCTTCTTGAAGTACGCCATTCGAAGCTCTGCACTTAAGGCGGCAGGCTGTTGTTGGACATAGTTGAGAACCTGCCAATCGACCCAATCTCGGACGACGTTGGCAACGTCGGAAGCACCAGGAATGTGCGATGCATGTCCAACGAGGACGGAGAAGAACGCCTCTCTGTAAGCCATCGGGCAGTGTGGATCGTTCGTCGCTGGTTCAACGCGCGCGTACCGTGGGCCGCCTAAATCGGTCGGGGAGGCAATGCGAACGACGGCTGCGTTGGCTCCCTGGGCATCCGCGACAAGGTCTACTTCAACGAGCGGCTGTGCGATCGGCTTTCGAGCCGGCGATCCGAACACGATCCATACGAAGCCGGCAGCCACCCCGACGATGCCTGCCCACAACGGCAAGATCCCGAACAGCCAGCATACAAACGCCAGGATGGACGCTAGCGAGCCGAGCAGGTGGATTCGGCTGATTCGGGGATTGTCGTGTGTCGGCATGTCCCACGCGTCCTTTCGTGAGCCTCCTGTTTATCGATAAATTTTGAGCCACAAATTGTCGTAACTCATTACGTCACGCTGCGAATCTTTTGGATCCCACGGGCGTGTAATGTACCGTCCGCGGTCTCGAATTCCGCGGTTTCAACAATCGCGTCGAATCGCCTCACGACTCCCACGAAAATCTTTCCGTCCCGGTCCTCAACCTCAAGCGGTGTCGGTCTCAATGCCGTGACCGCGTCCCGAATTTGCTTCAAACCCATTTGGGTGGTCATTGATTTACTCCGTAGAAAAATCAATCCACATGATCCTTTTTCCCTTCGCGAACGCAATAGCAGTTTTGCAATCGGCTAAGGCTTAGGGTTCTGCCATTCAGCGGGCAATTCCTGGTCTGCCTGCGTTCTGTACCACCGCACTACCGTCCGTCCCGCCACGTGTTTCAGTTCCTCGCTTCTGAATCCCATTACCTCGTATTGGGCCGCTGTGTGCGGTAGCGGAGTGCCGTCTTGCTTGTAGGTTCGACCCTCAAGATCGACCAGTAAAGTGGCGACTGGAAACGCGAGCGTGGAATCGGCGGGGGGCGCAGGCGTCCTGGTTGTCCGTGGCCTTCGCTTCTTTGCCCAAGCCATCGGCTGAGTTCTTCCTCTGGCGACGCGCGCCTGTTTGGCTATGCGGGAACGTTTCTTGGGCCTCGAACCTTTCTTCTTTGCCGCTTTCTTCTTGGCCATCAGAGGCTCCTTTCACTTCGTTTCGATTAGTCTCACAGTCGGGGACGAAAGCTTGGTGGACTCAACAGTCGGGTGAATCCGGTCGTGCCATTTGAATTCTTTCAAAAGCCTAAAGTAGGTCGAGCGACCGCCCAACCCTCGCCGTTCGAACTTGTTGGTGCGGCCGGCTGCGGCGGGGCGGCATGCCCACGGCTCGGCGTCGCTTTCGGTGGGCATGCTCGTCCGGTCAGGCGTTGGAATACACTCAGGGAGACAACCGCGCGAGGTCTATGATAGTTGCTACTTGCGGCGGCACACTGAATTGCTGGGAGGACGCGTGGGAGATCGTTCTCGATGACACTCCTGGGCGATGATGAACTGGAACGTTCGGCAGTCGTCGCCAACTGCCGTATGAACCGGGAGCGGAACCTTAGGGGATCGAACGGCTACGAAAAGGAGATCGGGTTCGCCCCGCTCGAATTCCTCAAGGGGCGGCTCGCCCGCCGCAGGACCGTCGCTTGGCTCGACCTGTGCTGCGGGACCGGCCGGGCGTTGATCGAGGCCGCAGGAATCGTCCACGCCGAGGGCCTGGGAGTGGAGATCGTCGGCGTCGATCTGGTCGGGATGTTCGACCGCCCCCGTCCCGAGCTGGGATGCCTGCGGCTTGTCGAGGCGTCCCTGAACGCTTGGCGTCCCGACCGCCCCTTCGACCTCATCACCTGCGTCCACGGCCTGCACTACTTCGGCGACAAGCTCGGCCTGATCGCCCGTGCCGCCTCGTGGCTCGTCGATGACGGCCTCTTCGTGGCGAACCTCGACCTGCCCAACATCAGGCTGGCCGGAGACCCAGCCGGTCGGAAGATGGTCGCCGGCCTCCGGCGTGCGGGACTGGAGTACCATCGACGTCGGCGGCTGGTCGCCAGCCACGGCAAGAGGGAGGTAGTTCTCCCATTCCGCTACCTCGGTGCGGACGACGGCGCCGGACCGAATTACACAGGCCAGCCCGCCGTAAACTCCTTCTACGAGCGCTCCCGCGTGTCACCCGAATCGTGACGTGTCGCCGGTTCGGAAGGAGTAAATTCGCCCTCACCCAGCTCGACTGTCTTCGATCCAGAGGCTGGACTCGACTGAGCTTGCCGAAGTCAGGTCCTCTACGAACAGAACGCGAGGGCGAAAGACACGCTCAGGTTAAGCTGGCAGGTCCTGCCACCTTATTGGACGCCTTTGGGGGTCGGGCTTTCCCACAGTCAGCGAAAAACTTTCGAAGTTGTTTCCAGGCGCATGGAAACTCGGGCTCGGCGAACGACGCTCGGCGTGTTAGGCTCAACAGAAGCGTTCGAAGGCAGAGCGCTCGGAGTCCGTCCCGACATGACCGCTGCGAAAATCACGTCAGCCAGCTGTTGGATTGGGACGGGACACGCGCCGGCGGGGAGTCGGCGAGTCCAAGGTCCTGGGTCCGCGGTGCCAGGTCGGGAACGCCTGGGTCGTGACGGGACTCGAATGTTGGGACGGGACTCGAATGAATGGTGGCCACGTCGCCTCCGGTTGCTCCCTCACCCGCGGCCCTTTTCCCGCGAGGGGGGAGGGGTGAAAGACCAAGAGTGGGACGGGACACGAACGCGGACGGACCCAAGGTCTGGACTGGAGACTGGTCCGGGGTCCGGTCCCGTCTTAACAATTCGAAAGAGTCCGGCCGAGGTCCTTGGGGGGCAGCGACTTACGGCGGACCAAGGTCCGGTCCGGACACTTTCATTGAAAGGGACCGGGGATGGGACGGGACTCAACGCACAAAGTCCAAGGTCCCGGGTCCAAAGTCCAAAGTCGGGATCACCAGGTCGGGACGGGGCTCGAATTTCGGGACGGGATTGAATTGGGACGGGACTCGAGGAACACGAACTCGACGGGCGCGCCAGAGTTTGTCTCGCCCCGTCGGGGCTTCCGGGACGTTGATGGGGTTCCCGCGGTCCCAGGCCTGCGCTGCGCTCCGACCTGGGCTATAGGATCTCGCCCTTTCAGGGCTTAGGACAGAACCGGATAGGACGGGACCGAACGTCGGGACGGGATTGATTCGCGGACGGGGGTGCGGGACTACGGACGGGATTGATTGGGACGGGACTCGAAGTCGACCCCTCACCCGCGGCCCCTCTCCCGCGGCGGGGCGAGGGGACAAGAAGAGAAAGAGAGAAAGGCGTCCCTCGCTGACGCTTCGGGTTGGTGAATTCAACTCTCCGGGTTAGTGAAATTCAACTTACCAACCCGAAGCGTGAGCGAGGGCTCCGGGATGGGCCGGGGTTCGGACCGGGGCGGTGGACCGGCGCCCGAACGGGGCTGACGCGTGTGTCGGCGGCTGCTGAAAACTACAATCTCAGCCGGATTGGTCGGTGCACTGGACGCAGGGAATTCGGGAGCTTGATGAGATGAGCAACTTCGACCAGCAGATGCAGAAGATGAAGTCGCAGCCCGGGTTTGTCGCGGCCCTGGATCAGAGCGGGGGGAGCACGCCGCACGCGCTGGAGCTTTACGGCATCAAGAAAGGGAGCTGGTCCAACGACGACGAGATGTACGGGCTCGTGCATCAGATGCGGACGCGGATCATCACCAGTCCCAGCTTCACCGCGGACCACATCCTGGCCGCCATCCTGTTCGAGAACACGATGGACCGGGACATCGAAGGCAAGCCGACGGCCGACTACCTGTGGGACGTGAAGCGGGTCGTCCCGATTCTCAAGGTCGACAAGGGGCTCGATCCGGAGAAGGACGGCGTGCAGTTGATGAAGGCCTTTCCGCAGCTGGGGGCCCTGCTCGACAAGGGGCGGTCGAAACGCATCTTCGGCACCAAAATGCGCTCGGTAGTCAAGCAGGCAAATCCCGCCGGCGTGAAGAACATCGTCGCCCAGCAGTTCGAGTGGGCGGCCCAGATCATTGGCGCGGGGATGGTGCCGATCATCGAGCCCGAAGTCGACATTCATTGCCCGCAAAAGGCGCAGGCCGAGGAGCTGCTGAAGTCGGAGATCAAGGCGAAGCTCCGCGACTTGCCGGCCAGTCAGCGCGTGATGCTCAAGCTGACGCTGCCGACGCAGGCCGACCTCTACGCCGACTTCGTCAAGGACCCGAAGGTCGTCCGCGTGCTGGCACTGTCGGGCGGTTACTCGCGGGACGAGGCCGACGTGCTCTTACGGAAGAATCATGGCGTGGTGGCGAGCTTCTCCCGCGCCCTCGTCGAAGGCCTGACCGCCCAGCAAACCGACGCGGAGTTCAACGCCGAACTCGGCTCGGCGATCAAGAGCATCTACGAAGCGTCGATCACCTGACGGGCGCGCGGCGCGACGTCACCGTGTTCGCGACGACAGCGAGTTCGCTTTCGCGACCTTAATGCGGCTGCAGGATGCGGCGGACGGCCGAGCTGCCGCGGCGGTTGGCTTTGTGGCCTTCAGCCTCGGCGACAAGTTGATCGATGGCCTGGTCGAGCGTGTCGGGGTCGAAGGCGCCGCGGAGGCGGATCGTGCCCTTGTGGTCGATCAGATAAATCGTGGGGTACGAATCGACGCCCCACTGCTTGGTGATGGGGCCCTTTTGTGAGCCGTCCGACCACGAGCGCCAGTTGACCTTCTTGGCCTTTTCGACGGCGTCGAGTCGTTCCGGCGCGTCGGTGTTGACGCCCAGCATCACGAACTTGTGCCCCTTGTATTTGCTGACGAGGATTCGTTCGTAGGGATACATCCGCACGCAATACGCCGACCAGTCGCCCCAGAAGGTGAGCAGCACGACCTTGCCGCGCGATTCGCTGAGCTTGAACTCGTTGCCCGCGGCGTCCGGCCCTTCGATGTCGATGGCTTTCTTGCCGACGGCCAGGCGTTCCTTGGCAAACAACATCGGCTTGACCATGTCCGACAGGGGATGACCGTCGAGCTTGACGTCGGAAAATTCATCGGTGACGCGCTGCAGGAGCGCGACGATTTCCTTGTCCGTGGCCGGGCTGGCGGAGGCTTCGGGCTTTTCGTCGGCCTCGTGCTGGAGCGTTTTGGCCAGCGACAGGCAGGCGTAGGCCCGTGTTTCCTTTTGACCAGTCTTCTGAATCACCGCTCGCAAAAAGGCCTTGGTGCCGGCTTGGGGCACAGCCGGCATCAGGAGGGCGACCTTGCCCAGCTCCGGATCTTCGAGATGGTCCTGCAGCAGCATGTCGCTGGCCTGCTGGAGCACGCCGCCGGTCAGCTTGGGGTCGGCTCCGCGGAGGAGGTAGCAGGCCACGAAATACGATTGGAGTGCCGTCTTCGTTTTGCGATTCGCCTTGCCGAGGGCGACGAACTTCCCCGCGTAGCGGTTGGCCGGATTCTTTTTGAAAACGGCATCGATTTCCGAGCGGCTGAAGGCGCCGCCACGGAGCTTATCGACCTCGGCCATGAAGTCCTCGGCCGCCCGCTGGTACTCCTCGTAGAGGGCGCCGACCTTCTCGTCGAGTTCGCTGGGCTCGTCGTCAGAATCTTTTTTTTGCACGGTGGACGACAGCGGTTTGGCGCTCGCGAACAGGTTCTCCCTGAGCTCTCCCAGGTGTTTCACGTGCACGGCGAAGGCGAAGCGGGTTTGCGTCGAGACCCACGAATTGATCCCCACCACTTCCCCGCGGCGGTTCATCAGCGGCCCGCCGCTGTTGCCGGGCGAGATCACGGCATCGGTCTGCACCCACTGTTCGTCCTTGGAGGCTTTTCGCAGCGAGAGGAATTCGCGGGCGTCGCGGGGCAGCTCGGATGTCTTGTGCAAGCCGTTGATGATGCCGCGCGTCGGCGTGAAGGTGAGGCCGCTCGGATGTCCGATGGCGATCACTTCCTGGCCCAGTCGCAGCTCGTCGTCTACGCCAAGTTGGAGGGGACTCAAATGCTTCGGCTTCTTGGCGAGCGCGAGGATGGCCAGGTCAGCCTGCGGACTGAGCTGCAGGCTGCCTTTCACTTCCGTGGTAAATCCGTCGCGAAACTGGACGACGGCCCGCGCGGCGTTGCGGACCACGTGGAAGCACGTGGCGACCGAGCCGTTCTCGTCGATGACGAAGCCCGTGCCCAGTCCTTTCGGCGTTCCCGAGCGATCGAGCACGGTGATCAATACCACGCCGTCGCCGACCTTGGCGATCAACTCTTCCAGCGGCAGAGACTCGAGATTACCGGCGGGAGCGGTCGAGTTCTTACGAGCGGTCGCCTTCGAGTCGCGCGGTTGGCGTGCGTCACTCAAAAGAGAGGACGACGACGGCAGACTCGCGGCGACGGAACTGTTTTGCGCGTTCTCGTCTTCGTTCTGTCGCGGGGCGCCGGCCTGGCGGCCGCCTTTTCTTGCACCCGGCAGCTTCGACCAACCTGCCGGGGGAAGGTTACTCGCGACTGGGGCTGGGGTCGCTTTGTTGGCGTTGTTCGGCGCGACGTTGGCGGCGGCAGAGAACGGCGGCAGCTCCGGATGCGTATAAGGCTGAGCCGCGGGCTTGAGGAACAGGTTCCAGCCGACCAGGCAGAGGATCAGGCTACCGGCCACACTGCCTCCCGCAACGTAGGCCCAGTGCGGCCCCGACTTCTTCTTAGGGCTGCGACTGGCGCTCGGTTTGCGCGAACCGCTCGCGGAGGCCGTGCGGACGACGGGCGGCCGCGAGGGTCGCCGTTCGACTTCGTCCTCATCCCGCGTGGCGCGGAAGCGGGACTGGCATTCGCCGCAAACGACAGTGCGACCGGCATTCTTGTCGTCGACTTTGTGAACTGCGTCGCATTCCGGACAAGTCACTCGAAACGACATTGCGCAGGCTCCGCTCGGCGTATGGGTTGCAACCAGTCTGGCCTACACCGAACGCAATTTCCAGATCTTGTTACCGGACGTAAATTATCCAGCGTTCGTTGGGAGCGACTTTATGCACTCTAGCACTTGTGCGGGGGGCGTGCTGGTCGCGGCAGCGGCGATCTGCCCTATTCCTGATCATTATTCCTTGGTCAGACGCTGCTCCAGGAATGTGCGCAACAAGCGAAGCGATTTGCGGAGCTCGATATTCATGGAAACGCCGTTCGCTTCTTCGGAGAATGCGGTCATCGTGATCTCGACCTGCGACCGGCCACCCTCCAGGCCGGTCACCTGAATGTGGTACGTGTAGTCCGTTAGGCTGCCTGCAGCTCGGTCGACGAACGTGGCGCGGTAATCGCCGCGGCGGTCGGAGCGGCGGATGCGAAAAGTCTGCATGCCGTACTTGGTGTCGAACTGCAGGGTGACGACGTCGCCATGCGTCGCGAGGATTTTCGCCCCGGCGTTCTTTTGAATCGCGTCGACGTTCTCCTCGATCCAACGGCAGACGGCGGGGTAGTTGTAATCAGCCTCCACGGTCAGCGTTTGGCGACCGAAGCCGGCGCGGCAGGGCGCGGCGAGCATTCCGCCGATCGCCAGGGCCAGCAAGATGGCGCGAATTCGTGGGAGGCTGGCGTGCATTCGGGCGAAAGGCAAAGTCGTATCCCGGTTGGCGTCCAAATCAAGCCCGCGCTGCTCGCTCTCGGTCCGCGCTCAGAGTACGCTGATCGTGTCGGCGAAGCAACGTTTCCTCACAAGCGACGGCACAAGGCGATTCTGCTGCAGCTCCGGAAACAGGCGGACTCAACGAGGTGAATTCCATGTCAGAGCGACGTCCCACCGTGGTGATTGTGGGCGGCGGCTTCGGTGGTCTGGCCGCGGCCAAAGCGTTGCGTCGTTCGCCGGTGCGTGTGATGCTGGTCGATCGCACCAATCACCATCTGTTTCAGCCGCTGCTTTACCAGGTGGCCACTTCGACCCTATCGCCCTCACAGATTGGCTCACCGCTCCGCTCGATCCTCGGACGCTATGCCAATATCACCATCCTGATGGGCGAAGTCACGGGCATCGACCTCGAGCGACGATGCGTGGTCGGCAACAACGCGGACCGGCAGCAGGTCCCCCTCCCTTTCGACTATCTGATCCTGGCGACCGGCGCACGTCACAGCTACTTCGGTCACGATGAATTTGCCGCGCATGCGCCCGGCTTGAAGAGCCTGGCCGACGCCGCGGCCATTCGCAACAAGATCCTGGGCGCCTTCGAGCAGGCAGAAGCGGAGGACGATCCGAGCAAGCACCAGGATTTATTGACGTTCGTGATCGTGGGCGGTGGGCCGACCGGCGTGGAATTGGCCGGCGCCCTCGCCGTGCTGGTGGGAAAGACGTTGCGGTCCGAGTTTCGGCGGATCAATCCAGCTTCCGCGCGGATCTGCTGGTCGACCGGGGACCTCGAGTGTTGGCATCGTTCTCCGAACGCCTCTCGGCCGCCGCGAAGGCGCGATTGGAGCGGCTGGGGGTCGAGGTCCGCTTGGGCAGCAGCGTCGATCATGTGGACGAATTGGGTGCCGTAGTCGACGGCCAGCGGATTACGACGAAGACAGTGATCTGGGCGGCCGGCGTGGCGGCGTCCCCCGCAGGCAAATGGCTGCAGGCGACGATGGACCACTCCGGTCGCGTCCGCGTAGCCAACGATCTCTCAGTCCCCGGGCAGCCGGATATTTTCGTCGTCGGCGATACGGCGTCCCTCGACGAGGATGGACACCCGCTGCCCGGCGTCGCGCAAGTGGCCATGCAGCAGGGTCGCTACGTGGCGAAGCTCATTCTTCGACGCCTCGCCGGCCAGCCGGCGCCGCCTCCCTTTCGCTATTTCGACAAAGGCAGCCTGGCCGTGGTCGGCAAAGGCTTTGCGGTGTTGCAGTCACGGAAGGTGCGGTTGTCCGGATTTGTCGCCTGGCTGGCTTGGGCGGCCGTGCACTTGGAATTCCTTGGACAATCCAACCTGCGCGTGAGTGTGTTTGTGCAGTGGGTGTGGACCTATCTGACGGGCACGCGCGGCTCGCGGGTCATCGTCGAGTCGCCAGCGCCGCCGCCGTGCCCTGCTCCGTCGCCGGCCCGGGCGGCTGCGCCCCAGTCGGGTCCGTGACCCTTTACAGCCGCGAGGCTTCAAACGAACAAGGGGGACCAACCTGGTCCCCCCTGCTCGACTGAGTCTGATCGTTTGACGACGGACAATCAGGCTTTCTTCACCACTTTGTCTTTCGCAATCGGAGCGGCCGACTTCGCGTCGCGCTTGGTCGTGTTCCCCTTGGGAGCGGGCGCGGTTTTGACCTTATCGGTCGGAGCGATCGTGCGCTTGGTTTCAACCTTGGGCGACGACGCCTTGGGCTGGCTGTCGGTCTTCGCCTTGGCGAGCTGGGTGGTCTGCGGCTTGAGCAAGGCAGACAATTCCTTCTCGCGGCTGGCCTGCATGTCCGCGAGCTGTTTCTGCAGGTTCTGAATTTGAACGTCGTACTTTTGCGCGATGACGGTAGCTTTTTCGCGCTGCTTTTTCGTCATGTTGATCTTGTCGTTTCCGGCCGGAAGTTTCGGGGCGACAACCGGTTGCTTCTGGACCGGCTTGGTCGACGTCGTTTTCACCGGGGCGGTGGCGACCGGCTTGGTCGTGTTCTTGGTCATCGTCGACTTGGTCTCGATCGCTTTGGTCGCCATCGGTTTGGCCGCGATCGACTTCGCCGTCGGCGCCTGCATCTTGCTCGGGACTGCCGCGAGCCTGGTCGCCGGCTTGACGAACCCGACCGTCTTGGCGATCGGCATCGACTTGCCGTTGGAGGCGACCTTCTTCACTGGCGTCGACTGTGGCTTGGTGACCGACTTGGCCGCAGTCATGACCTTGCCGTTCGACTTAACGGTCGACTTCGGGGTGGACGGAACGACCTTCGCGGTTATGACCGGCTTGACGGGTGTTTTCGGAACGGCGATTGGTTGCGGCTTGACTGGCTGCGACTTGACGACCGGAGCCGGCTTGGAGACGACGGGCTTTTTCTCCATCGATTTGGCCACCGGCATCGGTTTGGCAACGGGCGCCGGTTTGGTCACGGGCATCGGCTTGGCAACGGTGCGCCGGTTTGGCGTTCACAATCGGCATGGTCTTCGACGCGGGTTTGACGTTCACGACAGGCTTGGTGACCGGCATCGGTTTAGCGGCCGGCATTGGCTTCGCGACCCGAGCGGTCTTGACGGTCGCCGCGGGCGTCGTCTTGGCCATCGGCTTCACGTCGGTCTTCGGTTTGGAGGTCACTGGGGTGGTGGTGATCGTTCTTGGGTGGCATGATTTTGGGAATCTGTCGGTCCTTGTCTTTGGATGATTTTCCAGAGTCGATTGCCGGCTTTACGACAGTCACCGTCTTTTTCGTGTCTGTGGGCGGTTTCTTGGCGTTGGTGGCAGTGCCGTCACCCAGGCCTGGTGTTGCCGCCAGCAACGCCAGGCCGGCAGCGACAGCCAGTGCCGGGATCCCTTGAAATTTCATGACCGACTGACCTTCCTACTTCGAAATGAGCGCGGCCGAACCCGAGCCGGGCAACATTCCCGGCGCACTCCGTTTCCCCTATAAAAAGTTCGCACCTCAAGCTTCAATTAGCATCGGCAAGACGTCGCACTCTTTCCGCGACAGAGCGCGTGCGGCGCAAACCTCCGAACATCCCGCGGGCTTTGCCCAGCGAGCATCATGCGCGACGCCGCGCGCGACGAGCACGACCGCTGCGGCGAGCGCGGACAGCAAGGAGCCCTCATGAGCCTGCCCTCCCCTCCCAAGCCGCCCGCCGACCTGCGCGACTACCTCGCGGAGGAGCGCACCTTCCTGGCGTGGATTCGCACGGGGCTGACTTTGATGGGCTTCGGCTTCGTGGTCGCGCGGTTCGGCCTTTTCCTGGAGGTCATGCAGATCAACCGGGGCGTCACTGTGGTCCAATCGCACGGCTTCTCCCGCTGGGTGGGAACCGCGTTCGTCGCGGCCGGAGTGGCGACAAACCTCTTGTCAGTCCGGCGGCATTTTCGCCTGGTCGGCGAGTTGAACCGCGGCCAACTGTCTGCCCGCCCCACCTCGAGTCTGGCGATCGTTCTGGCGGTGTTCCTGGCGCTCGCCGGGGTCGCGATGGCACTGTACGTGGGTCTGGCGTGACCAGGGGCTGCCGCCCACGAATGATCTCTGATACCCTCACGCCAGGCCTCCACGAACGGCTTGGCTTCCGGCAGGCATCGACATTCGGAACAATCAACGCCAACAGCGAGGAGCCGACCTGATGGAGACGCAGGAGCGAGACCTCCGCAGCACGGGCATCGCACGCACGTCGATTCACCGAGTCGAAGCAGACGGAGTGAACGTCTTCTATCGGGAAGCCGGCCCTCAGAACGCCCCGGTGCTGCTGCTGTTGCACGGCTTCCCCACGTCGTCGTTCCAATACCGCGAACTCATTCCGCGTTTGGCCGGCCCCTATCGGGTGATCGCGCCGGATCTGCCGGGCTTCGGCTTCACCGAAGTGCCCGAGTCGCGGCAGTATCGCTACACGTTCGACTCACTGGCCCAGACGATCCTCGCCTTCACTGACGCGCTCGACCTGCGGCACTACGCCTTATACGTCTTCGACTACGGGGCACCGACCGGTTTTCGTCTGGCGATGGCGCGGCCCGCTTCGGTGACGGCCATTGTGTCGCAGAACGGCAACGCTTATGAGGAGGGCCTGGGCGACGCCTGGGCTCCCATCCGTCGGTACTGGAACGAACCGACGTCCGAGAATCGCGAACGCATCCGCAAGGCCCTAAACCCGGCCGGCATTCGACGCGAGTATTCGGTGGGCATTCCCGATCCCGACCTCATCGCGCCCGAGGGCTACACGCTCGATGCCGTGCTGATCGGACGGCCCGGCAACACGGACATTCAACTCGACCTATTTCTTGACTACGCGAACAACGTGAAACTCTACCCGGCGTTCCAAAACTATCTTCGCGTGTCCCAGCCCCCACTCTTAGCAATCTGGGGACAGCGAGACCTGTATTTCGTTCCGGCCGGTGCGGAGGCGTTCAAACGCGACATTCCCAAAGCCCTTGTGCAGTTTTTGGACACCGGGCACTTCGCTCTGGAAACGCACGTCGAGGAGGTCGCCGTGGCGGTGCGGCGATTTTTGGCCCAGGCCCTGGCGGCAAGCATGCCCTGTTGTCACTAATAGGCCGCACGTGGACGCAGTCGGCAATCGCAGGTTTCCGATCCCGCAATCGTCTATCACGCTGAAGGAAAGCACCGATGAGTTCCGTTGATCGACGCCAGTTCCTAGAAGCGACCTTTGCCGCCTCGGCGGCCGGGCTGGTCGCCACATCGACTGCCACGGCCGGCGACACGAGCTTTTCCAACAACGTCCCCGACCCGCTCTTGTCGGGACACGAGCTGCCGACGTTCAAATTCGCCCTGGAAAAATCCGCGGGCAAAGTCATCGGCAACAGCTACGGCAAGGAAGCCACGGTCGTACAGCTGCCGATCTCGAAGGGCATTGCCGGCGTGTCGATGAAGCTCGAGCCGGGGGCCATGCGCGAACTGCACTGGCATGCGACGGCCGCCGAATGGGCCTTCGTGCTCAGCGGTCGCGTGCGGACGACGGTGATCGAACCCGAAGGCTTCGCGGAAACGAATGACTTCGATCCGGGCGACGTGTGGTACTTCCCCCGAGGCCACGGACACATGCTGGAGTGCTTGGGCACCGAGCCGTGCCACTTCATCCTGATCTTCGACAATGGCTATTTTTCGGAGTTCGGCACATTCAGTATCAGCGATTGGGTCGGCCACACTCCCAAGCCGCTGTTGGCGAAGAATTTTGGCCTCCCCGAAGCGGCATTCGACGGCTTTCCGAAAGAAGAGGTCTACTTCGCCCGCGGCGAGGTGCCCCCGGCAACTCCCCAGCCGCCGCTGCAAGGGTGGAAGCTGCCGCCGCTGACGCACAAGTATCAGCTCCTTTCGCAACCGCCGCACCGTGTCTTCAAAGGCGGACGCGAATGGCGCGTCGACTCGTCGTCGTTTCCCATCTCGAAAACCGTCACCGGCGTCGTTCTGGAACTGGAGCCGGGGGCGCTGCGCGAGCTGCATTGGCATCCGACCGCGGACGAATGGGATTACGTTATCGAGGGAAACCTGAGCATCACCCTGTTCGGCTCGCACGGCCGGTTCCGGACGGAAGTCTTGGAAAAGGGCGACGTCAGCTACATCCCGCAGGGGTACGGGCATTCCCTCGAGAACGTGGGCAACAAGCCGTGCCGCGTGCTGATCGGGTTCAACACGGGCGTTTACGCCACGATCGATTTGTCGCAGTGGATCGTGGGCAATCCGCTCGACGTCCTGGCGACCAACTTCAGCAAGCCGGCCTCGCTCTTCGAGAAGTTTCCGCACAAGGACGTCTTTATCGCCGACAAGGACGGACACTGAGCCGCGGGCACTCGGTTTGCTCCAATCGGGGGCGTCGAACGACGGGGGAATAGCACGGAGGAGTCAGTCGTGTCCGAACAGATCCCATCGAGACCGCTCGGGCGCACTGGGGTGAAAGTTTCGGCCCTCGGCCTGGGCGGCCATCACCTGGGCGACGTGGCGACGATCGACGAGGCCGTCGAACTCGTGCACGAGGCGCTCGACGCCGGCATCACCTTCTTCGACAACTGCTGGGAGTATTACGACGGCCGCTCGGAGGACTGGCTGGGACGCGGCCTCAAAGGGCGACGCGACCAGGCCTTCCTGATGACCAAGGTCTGCACGCACGGTCGTAGCGGCGCTTTGGCAATGACCATGCTCGAACAGTCGCTCCGTCGGCTGCAGACCGATCACCTGGACCTTTGGCAGATCCATGACATGGCCTTCGACAACGATCCCGAGCTGGCCTACGCGCCCGGCGGCGTGATCGAAGCGCTCGACAAGGCCAAGCAGCAAGGCAAGACCCGCTTCGTGGGTTTCACGGGACACAAGAACCCGGCCGTTCATCTGAAAATGCTCAAGCTGGGCTATGCGTTCGACACGGTGCAGATGCCGCTCAATGCCTTCGACGCCAACTTTCACAGCTTCGAGCAGCACGTGCTGCCGGAAGTGAATCGGCGGGGCATGGCGGCGCTCGGCATGAAGAGCTTCGGCGGGACGGCCTGGTCGATCAAGCGCGGCGTGGTCAAGCCGGAGGAATTGCTCCGCTACGCGATGAGCCTGCCGGTCACCGTCACCATCAGCGGCATGGACTCGCTGGCCGTGCTGCGCCAGAACCTGAAAGTCGCCCGCGGCTTCACGCCCCTGTTGCCCCAGGAGATGCAGGCGCTCCGGGACAAGTGCTGCGCCGTTTGCGGCCGACGGTCGCTTCGAGCCGTACAAGGTTTCGCTG
Source organism: uncultured Planctomycetaceae bacterium (assembly GCA_963800135.1). Classification (GTDB taxonomy): domain Bacteria; phylum Planctomycetota; class Planctomycetia; order Planctomycetales; family Planctomycetaceae; genus DASPSM01. The sequence continues at coordinate 86,348 of CAWCZR010000014.1, forward strand.
CATGTTCGACAATCCCGAGGCCCGCCTGGCGCACGGTTTCCCCCTCGACCCCAATAACAAAGAAGTCAAAGAAATGTTTCGCCTGGTCGCGGGAGGCACGCCCTCGCAGAAGTGATACGGAAGGACCAAATGGATCAGCCGCAACAAGATTCACAACAGCAGTCGCCGGATCGTTCACCGCAGCATTCACCGCGCGATTCATCCGGGACGTGGGTCACCGATCGGCGAGAATTCCTGGCTCAGGCGGCAGCGGCTGCCGGGGGAACCGTGTTGGCAGGAGCCGCGGCGTCCCGCGCGGGGCGCAGGACCGAATGACGCCGTGACGGATCGCATCCCAGCCCGCGCCTTCGGCAAATCGAGCGACAAGGTTTCGATCCTCGGCCTGGGCGGCTACACGCTCGGGCAGTCGGCTTCCTACGACGTCGCCGAGCAGATCGTGCGCGAGGCGGTAGAGGCCGGCGTGACGTTCTTCGACAACGCCTGGGAGTATCACCAAGGCAAGAGCGAAGAATGGATGGGCAAAGCGCTCAAAGGCCGTCGCGACGGCGTCTTCTTGATGACTAAAGTCTGCACGCACGGGCGGGACAAGAAAACCGCGCTGCGGCAGCTCGAGGATTCGCTACGGCGGCTGCAGACCGACCATCTCGATCTGTGGCAGGTGCACGAAGTCATTTACCACAACGACCCGGAAATGATCTACGCCCGCGACGGCGTGCTCGAGGCGCTGACCGAAGCCAAGCAGCAGGGTAAGACCCGCTACGTCGGCTTCACCGGCCACAAGGATCCGATCATCCACCTCGACATGCTCGCGCGGGGCTACCCGTTCGATGCGGTGCAGATGCCGCTCAACTGCTTCGACGGCACATTTCGCAGTTTCGAGAAACACGTTCTGCCCGAGGTCAACCGCCGCGGGATGGCCGCGCTCGGCATGAAAAGCATGGGGGGCGGCGGCGAGCCGTTGCTGCAGGGAGCGGTGACGCCCGAAGAGGCGCTCCGCTACGCGCTGAGCCTGCCGGTCACCGTCACGATCAGCGGCATCGACGCCGTCTCGGTGCTGCGACAAAACGTCGCAATTGCCCGCGGGTTTACGCCGCTCCGCGAGCCCGAGCTGCAGGCGCTTCGCGATCGGTGTGCCACGGTAGCCGCCGACGGGCACCTGGAACTCTACAAAACGACCAAGAAGTACGACGGGGACGTGGGCCGCGAACAGCACGGCTACCCCACGCCCAAAGAATTGCCTCTCTAGCCGCGAAGCCTTGTGTCCAGATCAAGAGAAACGTCAAGGGCCAAAACTCTTCAATTGGGAGCCTCTGCCATGAAACGCACCTGCTGGTCATTGATGCCGATTCTGCTCCTGGCCGTTCTGAGTGGCGGCGACCGAAGCACTCCTGCCGCACAGGAGTCGCACGAGCACGGCGGCGCCTTTGCGAACTGCGCGAAGGCCTGCGCGGAGTGCATGAATTCTTGTGCCTCGTGTTATCACCATTGCGCGAGCCTGGTGACCGAAGGACACAAGGATCACGCCAAGACGATGACCTTCTGCAACGATTGCGCGGAGGTCTGTGCGGTGGCCGCCAAGCTTACGTCCCGACACAGCCCGTTTGCCGGAGTCATTTGCGAGGCGTGCGCGAAGACCTGCGATGAGTGCGCGGCCGCCTGCGGCGTGTTCCCCGACGACCAGCACATGGCCTCTTGCGCCAAATCGTGCCGCGAATGCGCCGCGGCCTGCCGCGAAATGATTCATCACACGTCCGGCTGATCCGGACGCCCTTACCTTCAAGCAGGCCGAGGGATTCGCCCTGGCCATGACCCGCATGACCTTTGCGGTCGAGGCCAACGATGTTCTCGAAACCGTGATGGCAAACTGGAAGGCGCTCAAGTGAGCAATCGTGCCGACTCGGCCGTCGCGCCCTTCCAACAATTTGACTTTGAGCCAGCATGGCGCATGTTGCTGAAGGAAACTGCGCCAGCTTTCGCCGCGCGGCGGCCCGGTCCGGTTGTTTGGGGAGAGTTCGATGCCTCGAGTCGGCACGATTGTTGGAAGCCAGACAGGCGCCAGAAGCCAAACAGCCGGAGCGGCGGGACTTGTTTTGTTCTCCGTCGCAGTCGGCGTGATGGCTCTCTTCACGTTGCTACTGGCGGTTTCCGACGCCCAATCTCGTGCCGACCGACAGGCCGATACGCAGGCCGCGGCGAATGCTGCGGCGGTGGGCGCAGCGGCCGATCTGCCGAAAGGGACGGCCGCGGTGCTCCGCTCGGCGGGCCGAGTCCTCGGTTCGCAAAAGGTCGAGGGCCTGGCGGGGCGATTCGGAGCCCAGGGCATCCAAGTCGGGCATTGGGATGCGGCCCGGCAGTCGTTCGTGAGCGGCGCGCGAGAGCCGAATGCCGTGCGCATCACGGTGCGTTTGAGCAACGAGCGGACTCTGTGCTCCCTGTTCCTGGGAAACCGAGCCGAATCGCCGATCGAAGCGAGCGCCGTCGCCGTGCTGGATACCGCGGGTCATCCGCTCGTTGCCGCAGCCGCGACGGGCGCCGCCATTCGTTGAGCGGGGCGTCTGCCCAGCCCGCCGCAAGTCTTGTCGGCGTCGCACACTCGCACCTCAATCGAGTGGTAACCACCGCCTGGCCATGTCGTTTGCCGAAGCCGGTGAACCCGTTCAACTCCCTCGCTCAGTTGGCGCACCGCCGCGGCGCGGATCAAATTAGTGCCGGAAGCCATTCTTGGGGGCCTTAACAACAGGAGATGTCGACCATGGTCAAGAACGCTGCACCACCCGCCAAAATCGCCAAGGCCTTGGCAACGCCGACCGATCTGAGCCGTGACGGCGTGGAGGAAATCTGCGAGGAGCTGCGCAAGCTTCTGGCCGACGTATTCGCGCTCTATATGAAGACCAAGAACTTTCACTGGCACATGACGGGCCCGCACTTTCGCGATTATCACCTGCTGCTCGACGAACAGTCCGAGCAGATCTTCGCCATGACCGACGACATCGCCGAACGGGCCCGCAAGATCGGCGGGACGACGCTGCATTCGATCGGTGAAATCGCCCGCGAACAACGGATCGAGGACAACAACAAGGACTTTGTGCCGCCTCTGGACATGCTCGCCGAGCTGTCGGACGACAACCAGCAACTGACCCGCGCAATGCGGGTCACGCACGAAGTCTGCGACCGTCACAACGACGTCGCCACGGCCAGCCTGCTGGAAAACTGGATCGACGAAACCGAACGACGGACCTGGTTCCTGTCCGAAACCGTGAACGCCCGCTAAGCCGGCTCAAAAACGGACGCTCGCCGCCGCGCGGTCGCGCTGCCGGAAGGCTGGCATGCGCCGGCGTGGACCGCAGCGGCAACTCGGGGTGACCCGCAGTCACGCTTGGGCTTCTTGCGCGCACCACTCGCTGGCGTGACGGATCAAAGTCTGCCGGGATTCGATTGCACCTGCGCAAAAAAGGCTCTCAACAATGACTGTCGAGCTTTATCAAAACGTGGTCATCGGCAGCGGCGAAGGCGGGAAGATCCTGGCCTGGAATCTCGCGAAGAAGGGCGAAAAGACCATCGTCGTCGAGCGGTCGATGATCGGCGGGTCGTGTCCCAACGTGGCCTGCCTGCCGAGCAAGAACGTGATCTATAGCGCCAAGGCCGTTTCACTGGTCGATCCGCAGCGCGGCCTGGGGGTGGTGACCGGCAGCGCGACCGTCGATATGGCGGGCGTGGCCCGGCGCAAGCGAAAAATGGTCGAGGGACTGATCGAAATGCACCTGGCCAACTTCAAGGCCAGCGGCGCCGAACTTTTGATGGGCGAGGCCCGTTTCACCGAACCAAAAACCTTCGAGGTGCAGCTGAACGCCGGCGGCACGCGGCAGCTGCGGGGCGAGCGGATCTTCCTCAACCTGGGCTCGCGGGCCGCCATCCCCAACGTCCCCGGCCTGGCCGACGCTCGGCCGCTGACGCACGTCGAAGCCCTCGATCTCGAACGGCTGCCCGAGCATCTGGTCATCATCGGCGGCGGATACGTCGGCCTGGAGTTCGCCCAAGCGATGCGTCGCTTGGGCAGTCGCGTCACAGTCGTGCAGCGGGCCAAACAGCTGCTTGATCGGGAGGACGCGGACGTCGCCGACGCGCTGGCCGAGCTGATGTGCGACGAAGGAATCGAGGTGCTGCTCGAAGCCCAGATCATCGACGTCGTCGGCCGCTCGGGCAGCGGCGTGAAGATCCGGCTCCGCGCGGGAATCGGGGAGCGAACACTCGATGCCAGCGACATCCTCGTGGCGACCGGACGAACAGCCAACACCGATCGGATCGACGTCGAAAAAGGCGGCGTGCGGCTCGACGCGCATGGGTACATTCAGGTCAACGAACGGTTGCAGACGAGTGCCGCCGACGTCTGGGCCATGGGCGATTGCGCCGGCAGTCCCAAGTTCACGCACGTCGGCTTCGACGATTTTCGGGTCGTCTTGGACAACCTGAATGGCGGCACTCGCACCACGCGCGATCGCCTGATTCCCTACTGCCTGTTCACCGACCCCGAGCTGGCGCATGTCGGCGCCAGCGAAGCGGAGCTGAAGGCGAAGAACGTGTCCTATCGGATCGCCCGGCTGCCAATGGCGTTTGTGCTGCGGTCGCGGACGCTCTCGCAGACGCGCGGATTCGTCAAGGCGATGATCGGCGCCAACGATCGCATTCTGGGCTTCACGGCGTTTGGTGCCGAGGCCAGCGAGATGATGGCCGTGGTGCAGACGGCCATGCTGGGAAAGATGCCCTACACGGCGCTACGCGATGCGATCTTCACGCATCCCACGATGGCCGAGGGGCTGATCTCGCTCTTTTCCAGTCCTCTCCAAGATCCCGTCAAAGACGCGAACGCGAAATGACGGCTGCGGCCGCACTGCCGCAGCCGGCTTGGAACATTGCGGGTTTTGATCCCCTTCAACAGGAGACGCGAGATGAAGATCAAGAGAAAAGGTTCGGCAGCGTGGCAAGGCGGCATCAAGGACGGCAAAGGCTCGATCTCGACGGAGAGCGGCGCGCTCAACGCCTATCCCTACGGCTTCGCCAGCCGCTTCGAAGGTCAGAAGGGAAGTAACCCCGAAGAGCTGATCGCGGCTGCCCACGCCAGCTGCTTCACCATGGCCCTCTCGAAGATTCTCGGCGAAGCCAGTTTGACGGCCGAGCGGATGGAGACCTCGGCGGAAGTCACGCTTGAGCAGGTCGACGGCGGCTGGGCGGTCACGGCCTCTCATCTGACGCTCAAGGCGAAAGTCCCCGGCGCGGACGACGCGACCTTTCAGAGTCTCGCCGCCAAGGCGAAGGCCGGCTGCCCGATCTCCAAGCTGCTGAAGGCCGAGATCTCCCTCGACGCGAGCCTAACCAACTGACTGCGCTCGCGTGCTCGTAGCGGCAGGCCGCCCTGCCCCTGCGAGCCAAACGCCGGGAGGCAATCGCTCGCTCAAATGCCGCTCGGCGAGCTCGACTCCGGGACGCGCTGCACGAAGATCCCGGCGAACGCCGAGCGCACTCCCCAAAAGACCAGGAGCCACAGCACGGCCGTGACAATCGCGATGGGCAGTCCCTGCGGCTCCATCAGAATGTGGAAGAGCAGGATGTTGACGAGGACCGGCCCCAACAGCGTGAGCGCCAGCGGCACATAGCGGTTCACCAGGAGCAACACGCCTCCGACGAGCTGCAGCACGGCGACGGCATAGACGTACTTCGACTCGAACATCGCCCCCAGGAATTGGCCGGCCACGCCCTCGGGCAGCTTCATCGGGATGAAGTGCAAAAATCCGTTCAGGCCAAATACGGTGAACTCCAGCCCCATCAGCAAGCGGGCGATCAATCTCACGATCTTCATCGTCGAGGTGCCTTCCGCGAAAAGTTGAATAGTCGGGCACGCCGGCGATCGCGCCCGAACGAACGGCGTCGAGCTCCCCAGGATCGGCCAACGGTGCCGCCGCTATTCTAAGCGGTTTGAACGGACAGGGCGCGCGAACGGCCGCGCGGACGCCGCCGACGGGGCAAATTGTTGACGAGTGGCGCCGCCGCTAGGACTTGGGCGGAACTGCCGGTGGGGGTCCTTCGTGCACCCCCTTGCGATCGACGATCAGTTTGGCCCGCTTGAGCCAGTCGGCTCCGAAGGCCCAATGGGCTTGAAATCGCTGGCGGGCCAGTATGTTGAGGGCCAGCACTTCCGGGGCGAAGTTTTCGATCGGGATCGTCGCCGGATCGGCGCCCTTGAGCACGCGGGCCGCCAGCAGTCCGCCGGCGTGGCCCACCTCAAAGTAGTCAGCCCCCAGCGCAAACAAGGCGCCCTGTTTGACGTTGCTGGGCATATTGCTGAAGACGGGAACGCCGCCCTCCGCCGCAGTGCGAATCAACGTCTCGATCGCGGGAGCCACGGTCGCGTCGCCCCCCGCCCAAATCGCCTGAACTTCCCGCGCGAGCAGTGCCTTCACCGCGTCGAGCACGGCGGAGGACGAGTCGATCGTCATCTCCACGAGCTCAATGTGCAGTTGCTTGCAGACGTCGCGAGCCATCATGGTCGAGGCTTCCGAATTCGACTCGGCCGGATTCCAGACGACGCCGACTTTCGCCAGCTTCGGGTTGGCTTCGCGGGCCAGACGGAAGACGCCGGCCACGGGCTGCAATGTCCCCTGCCCCGTCATGTACGGGGGATGCTCCGCGGGATTGTCGCGGCCGATGCCGACGCCGGCCCCCCAGGGATCGGTCGATAGCGTAAAGACGTGCGTCCGCCGCACGTCGACGTTCACGCCGGCCACTGCTTGCAGCACGGGAGTCGAGAGGGTGAGCACGGCGTCGTAATCGCCGTTGAGCACTTCTTTGGCGATCATGATGGCCGTGGCCCGGTCGCCGTCGGCACTGTAACGCGTGAGCGCAAGCTTTTGGCCGTCGGCAAAACCGCCCTCCTTGAGCCCGGCGATCATGCCCGCCTCCCCCTCTTCGAGCACGGGCACGGTGACGTAGTTGATCAGGGCCACTCTTCTCGGATCGTTCGGCGAACGCCGTTCGTGATGCCAGCGCGGATCGGAAAGGAGCAACACGGCCGACGCGGCCGCGATCAGGCTGACGCGGTCCGAAATGCCGGATCAGGTGACCACCGACTGACTTTGGCACGGATCGAATCCTGTTTTCTGAAGCGAGACGTTTTGGTTCGACGGTCTCAGACATACTGCGCGCGGAGCATTTCGGCGGCCGACTCGTCGAGTTGGTTGGCCCGCCGCAGCTCCTCGAAGCGCGACAACAAATCCTCGGGCCGCAGCCGGCGCTTCGCCTGTCCGGAAATGTCAAAGGCGATTTGCCCGCGATCCATCATGATCAGCCGATCGCCCAGGAAGGCGGCCTGCTGCATCGAATGCGTGACCATCAGCGTCGTCAGCCGGTCGCGGTTAACCAGCTCCTGCGTTAGGCGGATCACCTGGTCGGCACTCTTGGGATCGAGGGCCGCCGTGTGCTCGTCGAGCAGCAGCAACGAGGGCTTCAGCAGCCCGGCCATCAGCAGCGTGAGCGACTGCCGCTGCCCGCCCGAGAGCGTGCCGATCGGATTGTTGAGCCGATCTTCGAGGTTGAGCCCCATGCCGGCCACGCGATCGCGGAGGGTGCCGCGATGGTGGGGGGTGAGGGCCCAGCCGAGCCCCCGCCGCTGGCCGCGCCGCATGGCCAGCGCCAGGTTTTCGGCAATGGTCATCGAGGGTGCGGTGCCGCTGAACGGATCCTGAAAGACACGGCCGATCAGCTTGGCCCGGCGATGTTCGGGCCAGCGCGTGATTTCTATGCCGTCGAGCTCGATGCGGCCCGAATCGGGCAGGAACGCCCCGGCAATCGCGTTCAACAGCGTCGACTTGCCCGAGCCGTTGGTGCCAATCACGCAGACGAACGAGCCGCGATCGAGCGACAAACTCACGCCGCGCAGGGCGCGAACTTCGTTGGGTGTGCCGGGATGAAACGTCTTGCGAACGTCAGTGATCTCAAGCATGCCGCTCTCTCCGCACCAGCCGCGAGCCGCGCGTGACCCAGCGCGGCAGCACGAGGGCCGCGAAGACAAAGGCCGCAGTGATCAGCTTGAGGTCGTTCGGATTGAGCCCCCAGCGCAGGGCCAGCGCCACCAAGAGGCGAAACAGCACCGAGCCCATCACGGCCCCAGTGATTAGAAAGCCGATTTTTCGCGTACCCACCATCGATTCACCCAGAATCACGCTCGCCACGCCCCAGACGAGCATGCCGATCCCCATCTGCACGTCGGCGAATCCCTGGTACTGGGCCAGCAAGGCGCCGGCCAGGCCAATGAGAAAGTTGCTGAGGAACAGTGCGACGATCATCATCCGTTCGACGTTCACACCCAGCGCGCGGATCATGCGGCTGTTGTCGCCGATGGCCTGCATCGCCAGTCCCAAGTTCGTACGAAAAAACGCGAACAGCGCGAGTCCGAACCCGGCCGCCAGCAGTGTCACCAAGAGCAGACCGCACACGTCGCGGGGAGCGGCCTCCCAATCGCCGAAGTGCAACACCGTGCGACTTCGGAAAAGGATTTCGTTCAGGCGATCGGTCCAGCGCATCAGCGTATGCGGCGAATCGAGGGTAATCGTGCTCTTGCCCATCACACGCAGGTTGACCGAGTAGAGAGCGGTCATCACCAAAATTCCCGCTAGCAGGCGGTCGATCCCAAAACGCGTGTGCAGTGTGGCGGTCACCGCGCCGGCCGTCGCCCCGGCGAGGGCGCCGCAGAGCGTGGCCAAAAGTGGGTGAGCACCGCTGGCAATCAGCATGGCGGCCGTCGCTCCGCCGAGCGTGAACGAGCCGGCGACCGTCAGATCGTCGAAGGCCACGACGCGAAAGCTGATGAGAATGCCGAAGGCCAAGAGCGAGAGAATCAGTCCAATGGTCAACGACCCGATGAGCAGCGTCATGCCCGCTCCTCCACGAGAGTGGGCTTGCTGATCGGGCCGAGCCAACACGCCCCACCGAAAAGTTCCGACTCGCCCAGCCCCGTGATCGGACGATCGTCCCGCAACAGGTGCAGCACATCTTCGATCGAGCCGGAGTCGAACAGCTCGTTCACCGAGGGGGCGAGCGGCAACACTCGCTTCTTGAGCGGCCGATAGGGAAAGACCGCCGCGTGAAAGTGTCCGTGCAGCGAGCCAAGGGCGTCCATCGGTCGCAACAGGGCCGAGAGCGGAGAGTCGTCGAGCGGCCCCAGCGCCGCGATGCCGACGATCAGCACCAGGTTGTGCCGGTGAATCTGCTCGGCACTGAAGGAGAGCCATTGACGCAGCCCGGGCAGACCGAAGCGATCGCCACCGTCCTGCGGGAGACTGGCCGGCGACTGGCGCAACTGGGCGCCGACCAGCCCGGCACAGTCCGCCAGAATCACGAATCCGGCGAGGCGAGCGTTCGTCTGCCGCAGCCCGCTCGAAATGAGTTTCGAGAGGCCGAACTGCCGGTCGGTCTCCTTGGGACTGAATCGGATCAGCACGGGGAATTCGCCCTCGCACTGCACGCCGTAGACGACCTCGGCGGATGGCACAAAATCCCCCGCCGCCAGCAAGTAGTCGGGCAGACCATCGCTCTTGTGGGCTGACTGCGCGACGGCCCCGGCGACCGCCAGGAATTCGCCATAGCGGTTCTCCGCGGCATCGGCGACGGCACCGTCGGCCTTTCGCGTCGCGGCCGTCGCTTGCGCCGCCGCTAGATGACCCGCACCGCCGAGCGCCCCGAGCCCAAAGCCAAACGTGTTGCGACCGAACGAAACGCTGCGCGCTCGCGGGCGAGAGCCGTTCGAGTCGAACAGGGATTGCGTATTCCCAAAGACGCGGCACGCCAGCGGCTCGGACTCGCCCAGGGCGTAGATCGCCAGCTCGAGCCCGTCTTCCTCGACGAATCGCGTTGCCGCCGACAGGGCCAACACGGTGCCGCTCATGCCCGGGCCGGAGCGCGCCTTTTGCGGATCGCAGCGGAGCGTGTCCAACAGCCGCGTCAGCCGCAGGATCTGCTCGACGTGCGGGCTGGCATTGTGAATCCCGAAGAAGCCGGACAGCCGATCCATCCGCTTTTTGGCGTCAACGAGGGCCGCGATCCCGGAGGAGCTGAGATACGTCACCCCGTTCAAGTCGACCAGGATGCGGTGCCAGCCCTCGCGCGCGGCGGCCTCGATTTCTTCGCGAAAGTAAACCGACGAGTCGTTGTCGAGCCGTCCTTCAACCGTCAGCTCCAACAAGTCTCCCTGCGAACTCTTCTCGATCTGCATCCCACCTCTTTCACCATCTGGCCGATCACGACCCAACCGGCCCGCGCCATGGCCGGTCCGTTTGAGAAATTCAATTCTAAAGGGAAACGAGTGGGACGCTACTTGTACACAACGGCATCGGCCGCGATTTCACATTTCCCGCGCCGCGGAATTGCGGGGCGTCCATTCGAGCGGCCGTGCAGAACGGACCCGGAGCGTGGCAAGACGGCTCACTCCTTCGATACAATCCAGGCCGCTGTGCCCGGCCACCCGGCCAGGCATTGATGCTGGTTCGACAGATACGGAGCTCGATTCACACGGAGCGCGACTGACACCCGGATTCGATTACCGAATTCACTTGACAAATGGGGAACGAAACATGAAGTCCGCACTCTTTGCCGCTTGCCTCGCCGGCGTGACGCTGCTGGGTGCCGCCCAAACGCGTGCCCAGGGAATCGCCATCGGCGTTCCCGTCTACCCGGCGCCGGTCTACGCGACTCCGGTTTACGGAGCGCCGGTTTACCCGACGGCTGCCTACACGACCGCTTATGCGATGCCTGGGTACGCCTACACGGCCGCGCCGGCCTACTACGCCGCTCCCGCCGCCGTCTACGCGGCCCCGGCTCCGTACGCAGTCGCTCCGTCGGTCGTGGTCGGCGGACCCGCCCTGGTTTACGGCCACTGGGGTCGTCACCACGCGCACCTGTATTACCGCTGGTAGATCGTCTTACTCGATCTAAATCGAGCGGCTCGGCCACAATCGTGACGACAGCGCTTGTCGTCACGCGGCGGCCGGGTCATTCTGATGCGCACTGCTCCAGGGCTTCCCAGCGCTCGTAAACGGTTCGCAACTCCGTTTCGAGCGACTCGAGCCGCGCGGTGACCTTGCCGATTTCGGCCCCGCCTTGGCGGAAGAAGGCCGGCTCAGCCATCCTTTGGTGGAGCTGCGCCTGCTCGGCTTCGAGCGTTTCGATGCGCTGGGGCAGTTCTTCGAGCTCGCGCTGCTCCTTGTAGCTCAGCTTGCGCCGGCTTCGCCTGCGGGCGTTCGCGCTCGGACTTGGGGCGCTCAGCATTCGACGGTGACGCCCCCGCCGCCTTTTGCCGCACCCAGTCGTCGTACCCGCCGACAAACTCTTTGACGCATCCGTCCGTCTCGAAAACGAGCGTGCTCGTCACCACGTTGTTGAGGAAGGCCCGATCGTGGCTGACGAGCAACAGCGTTCCCGGGAAATCGACCAGCATTTCTTCCAACAGCTCGAGCGTTTCCGAGTCGAGGTCGTTGGTGGGCTCGTCGAGCACCAGCAGGTTAGCCGAGCGAGTGAACATCCGTGCGAGCAGCAGCCGATTACGCTCGCCGCCGGAAAGGTAGCGGACCAGACTGCGGGCGCGGTCGCTGGAAAAGAGGAAGTCGCGGAGATAGCCGAGGACGTGGCGGGACTTGCCGTTGAAGAGCACCATCTCCTTGCCATCGGCGACGTTGTCGACGGCCGACTTTTCCTCGTCGAGCTGGGCCCGCAGCTGATCGAAGTAGGCGATCTGCACGTTGGTCCCCCGCCGCACCGTGCCCCGCGCCGGCGACAGCTCGCCGAGTAAAATCCGCAGCAGCGTCGTCTTGCCGGAGCCGTTGGGGCCGAGGATGCCGATCTTGTCGCCGCGCGAAATCGTCACCGAAACGTCGTCCAGGATTGCGCGTCCGTCGAAGGCGTGGGTGATTCCCTCGGCCGCGATCACCAGATTCCCGGACCGCTCGATTTCCTGGGCCTGCAGCCGGACATTTCCCACACGCGCGCGGCGATCTCGGCGTTCCTCCCGCATCCGCTCGAGGGCCCGCACGCGTCCCTCGTTCCGCGTCCGCCGCGCCTTAACCCCTTGCCGAATCCAGACCTCTTCTTCCGCCAGCTTCTTGTCGAAAAGTGCGTCCTGCTGGGCCTCGCCCGCCAGTAACGATTCCTTGCGGACCAGGAAGGTCGCGTAGTCGCAGGTCCAGTCGAATAGCCGAGCCCGCTCGACTTCGACGATTCGCGTGGCGATCCGTTGCAAAAAGACGCGATCGTGCGTGACGAAGACCAGCGTCGGCGCCTCTCGCAGCAGGAAGTCTTCGATCCAGCGGATCGAGTCGAGGTCGAGATGGTTGGTCGGCTCGTCCAGCAGCAACAGGTCGGGCTCGGAGACCAGGGCCTGCGCGAGGAGGACGCGACGCTTCATTCCGGACGAGAGCGTATCGAACATCAGCGACGGTTCGAGGCCCATCCGCGACAGCACTTCGTCGATCCGTCGCTGGATTTGCCAGGCCGACTCGGTATCGAGCTCAAGGCCGTCGAGCTGAGCGTTCCCGTACGGAGCAACGTCGTGCGAAGCGGGCGCGGCCAAGTGCGATCCGTGCGACGCCTTCAGCATTTGCGCCACGAGCAGTCCCTGCGCGCCAAAACCGTGGGCCACCTCTTCGAGCACGGTGTGGTTGGAGCCCGCCGGGACTTCCTGCGCCAACTGGGCGACGCGGAGGGCCGGCGCCCGTTCAATCGTGCCGTCGTCGGGCTGGATCACTCCCTGGAGCAGCTTGAGCAGCGTCGACTTGCCCGCCCCGTTGCGGCCCATCAGGCCGATCCGTTCGCCTGGCCGAATCTCCAGGCTCACGTCCTCGAGCAGGTTCGCGCCGCCGTAACTAAACGTGACATTTCGCAGCCGCAACAGCGCCATACCGGTCGACAAACCTCACGTAAAGAATCGCTACCGCCCCAAGGGCAGGTCGGGAGGGAGATTGTAGACCGCCGATCCGCGCCGCGGCGAGTTACCGCTGCGGTCGCCGAAGACGTCGCCCCCGGAGATCGAGCGGAATCGCCATTCTCCGCGGTCAGAAGCTGAACCTCTGCGGGCGAGCCGAAAGATTCAGCGATCCGCGGCGCTAGACGCCTCGGTACTCGCCCTGCGGTCTCTTACCGAGCGGTCCGCGCGAAGCCGTCCGCGCTCCACTCTTCGCTGCCGACTCCGTGGTGCACGAAGAACAGGCCCTCCGGATCATACTTCTTCTTCACCGCGATCAGGCGCGGGTAATTCGTGCCCCAGAACGCGTGCTGCCAGTCGCGCTCGAAGTAGTCGCTTTCGGAGAGATACGACCCCGGCTGCTTGACGACTTTCAAAAGCTCGTCCATCGCCCGGTTGATCGCGGCCGCGTCGCGTCGAGCTGATGTCATGTTCGGCTCGTGACCGGCTATTCCCGGGAAGGCCGGCTGGCCCTGCCCCGCCACGATCGCCAGCGCGAACGCATCCAGCACGGCGGGATTGATGGCCGTGTTGCGGGCGGCGGCCAGCTCCTCCGGCGGCGCCCCCGCGAGCCCCTTGTTGAAATGCAGCGACAAGGACCAATGCCGCGTGGCCGCGAAGAGCGCGTCGACCAATTCGGGTTGACGACTTTTTTCCAAGAGCGCGGCGGGTAGCCAGGCGGAGCGATAGCCGTGCATAAACTGCCCGGCCTCCTCGCGATTGCCCGTCCAGTAGATGTTGCCCGGCGGCGCGTGCGGTCGATCGTCGTGCAGTACGGGTTTTGACGGCGCCAGGCTGAGTAACGCCGGATTCCAGAACTGACGGGCCGGAAACACGCTCACGCCGATCGGCGTCGTCACCTTGAAGTCGTTCGGGCGGCCGGCGACCCATTCACGAAACGGCTTCCAGACCGCTTCGGCCGGCTCGCGGTCGAGCCCCTGCATCAGCACCAGGAACTCGAGCGTGTTCCTCCGGTTGAAGCGAAATTGCTCGCCCCAATGCCGATTGAAGAGTTGCTCGCGATAGAAATCGATGACTCGCGCGATGAGTTCGCGATAGGCGGCATCCGAGCGGGCTCGGATCGTGCCAAAGACAGCGCCGAAATACTGCGGCAGCTCGCGGGTCCGCAGCGTGAGCCGCGTGACGACGCCCAGGCTGCCGCCGCCGCCCCCCTTGAGCGCCCAGAAAAGTTCCGGATGGTTGCCCGCGTTCGCAATCTGCACCGAGCCGTCCGCCAGCACGACCTCGGCCTCCAACAGCCCCGCGGCCGCGAGGCCGTAATTCTTGGAGAAGCTGCCGAAGCCGCCGCTTTGAATCAGTCCGGCGACGCCGACCGTGCCACAGCCACCCCCCTGAACGTAGCGGCCGCCCTTCGTCGTCACCGCATCGTAAACGTGCATCCAGATCGAGCCCGCCCCGACGCTCATGGCTGGCTGCGGCGCGATCCGGTCCGCGCAGCCGTGCGGGACGAACGCGTCGTGCGGAGTGATCTCGTGCATGGCCCGCGTCCAGATCAAGAGCGAGTCGGCCGCGTTAGACGTTCCCTGGTAACTATGTCCACCCCCCTTCACCACCAGCCGCAGGTTGTGCTCGCGAGCGAACTTGACGGCGGCCACCACGTCGGCTGTCTGCTTTGCCGCGAGCGCGTATGCGCTCGGGGCGGAGGTCCAAGCGTCGACCCAGCCGCAGGTCTGCGTCAGGGCCGGCTCGTCGCCAATGAAGTAGGGGTTCTTCAGCTCTTTAAACAGCTCCGCGCAGCCCGTGCTGCCGGGCGAATTCCGACACGCTTCCAGCGGCGACTTGAGTTCGATCAGTTGGCCGCCCACCGCGTGTTTCAGCTCTTCCCATTTCGCGGGCGACGGCCAACCCGGATCGCCGGGACGCACACGAGTCATCGCCCGCGCGGACGCCAGTGCGCCCGCAGGCGCCGATTGAAGAACCGGCCCACGCCACGGGCAACGCCGCCGCGCCCTGCAAGAACTGTCGTCGTTTCATGTGCGTTCGCCCACAGTCCGGTTCGAAAGAGAGGAAGCCGCCTCATTCTGTGACGCCCTCTGGAACGAGACAAGCGGTTCGTCGCCAGCCTGTTGTTCGGGCAAACGAACAAAACCTTGCCTTCGTGGCTTACAAGCTGGTCGCCGCCTCGCGCTCAACTCTGCGGTCCGACACGACTTAAAAACTCTCCTTGATTCTTGGCCCGCCGTCACAATCGGCAAAACCGTTAAATTTTGACTCGCCGGGTAGTCGATCCCTGGATAAGCGGCTGTGCCGCACGAGGGTTCGCTCGTGCGCGCGGCCGGGGGGGAGGTTCGCGACCGACATGCGACGCACGGGGGCTTACACCGGCGTTTCGCGGCTGGCCCGAGCAATTTTGCACTCGGCCGCACTCTGCGGAACGTTGCCGACGGCGTGCGCGTCGGCGCAGGGCTATTCGCCGGCACCCCCGCCACCGTCACTGTCGCCGTGGGTGCCCAGTGCTTCGCGCCCGAACGATTCACCGGGTTCTGCGCCGGTCGGATCGGCTCCAGTCCTCTCGCAGGAGACGCCGGTCGGACCCTCCGCTCCCATTCCGCAGGCGAGCGTCGCCCCGGAGGGGCAGACCATCGATCTCTCGTCGACCCTGCGGCTAGCCGGCGTCCAGAACTTGGCGCTGGTCGTCGCGCAGCAGCGAGTCGAATATGCGGTCGCCCTGCAACAGTTCGCGGCCGCCCAAATCTTGCCGACGCTGAACCTTGGCGGCAACTACGACAGCCACACGGGCACGCTGCAGCAGGACCCGGGCAACATCCTGACGCTCAATCGCAGCGCGATGTATGTCGGCGCCGGTGCCAACGCGGTCGGCTCCGGCACCGTGCAGATCCCCGGCCTGGTCTACAGCCTCAATCTTTCGGAGGCGATCTTCGGCTATCTGGTCTCGCGGCAAGACACACGTCAGGCCCAATTCGATCGCCGAGCCGTCGACAACAACGTGCTCCGCGACGTGGCGCTGGCCTACAGCGATCTGTTGCGGGCCTCCGGACTGCGTGCCCTAGCCGTGCTGGCGCGGAACGACACGGGAGAGATCGCCCGGCTGACGGCCGACTACGCGAAGACCGGCGAAGGTCGTCCGGCCGACGCCAATCGCGCGGCAACCGAGTTTGCCCGCCGCGATCAGGAACTGCAGGAGGCGTTGGCGGCGGAGGCGCAGGCCTCGCACGCGTTGGTCGAACTGCTGAATCTCGACCCGCTGTTGCGTCTGGTCCCGCTGCAATCGCAGGTCGTTCCGCAACCCGTCGTGCCTACGCAAATGTCGCTGTCGGAACTTTTGGCGGTGGCGGCGCTCAACCGCCCCGAACTGTCGGCCCGCCGCACGGCGATTCGCGGAGCCCTGCTCGAGCTGGACGGAGCCCGCGTCCTGCCGTTTTCTCCGACCGTGTTGATGGGGTTTAGCGGAGGAGCGTTTGGCGGGGGCAGCGACATCGGCGCCAGCGAGGGGCAGCCGCGGTTCGGCGACATCAGCGACCGGACCGATCTCGACATCGCGCTTTATTGGTCGCTGCGGAATCTGGGCGTCGGCAACAAGGCGTTGATCGATGCGGCCCGGGCGCGGCTGCACACGTCGGAACTGCAGGAATTGGACGTGCTCGACACGGTGCGAGACGAAGTCGTCACCGCGTACGTGCGAGCACTCGCGTGGCTGGCCCAGGTGAAATGGCAGGCACAAGCCGTCCGCGCCGGCGAACAGGCGGCCAAGGAAGACCTGATTCGAGTGCGCGGGCGACAGGGACTGCCGATCGAGCTGCTCGATAGCGTGCGGCAAGTGATCGAGGCCCGTCGCGACTATCTCAACGCCATCATCGACTACAACCGGGCTGAAGTACGGCTCTATGTGGCGATCGGAAACCCACCGGCCGACATGCTGGCACGCCCGGTGCCCGAGCCGCTGTTACATCCGCCCGATCAAACGCTGAGCGCGCAGACTCGGATCAACGCGCGCTAGAGAACGACTCGCCAGGAGCAGGCATGAACGGTCGGCGGTTGCGGAGGGCCTGTGCAAGCTGTGCCACGGCGGCATGGTTCGCGCTCTTGCTTGCGCCGCGCGCGCTCAGCAAACGGCCGCCCCCCAGCTGCCCCCCGTCCCGACGCCGTCCGCCGCCCGGCCGGTCGTTACCGCTCCGCTCAACGCTGGATCGGGCTACACGCCCTCGTTCGCGGACAGCTTGCCTCCCGACGCCAGCGGCCCGCTTTCGTCAGCCGACGCCGAAGCGTCGCTCAAGCAGTTTTTGGGAGCGAATGTCGCGCCGGTCGACTTGATGACTGCGTTTCGGTTGGTGGGCGAGCAAAACCCGCAAGTGCTGATTGCCCAGTCGCGGGTGATCGAAGCGTTGGCCCTGCGACAGTTGGCCGCCGTCCAGTTCCTGCCGACGCTCAATGCGGGCACGAGTCTCAACTCCCATCGGGGCACGTTGCAGCAATCGAGCGGATCCATTCTGCAGGTCAATCGCGATTCGCTCTACGCGGGGGCCGGTGCGTTCGCGGTCGGCGGCGGCTCGGTCAACATCCCCGGCGTCGTCCTCACTGGCAACGTCGCCGTCATGACGTACGACTACCTGGTCGCCCGGCAAGAGGTGGAGCGACGTCGCTTCGTGGAAGGCACCGTCGCACAGGACACACTGTTGACCGCGGCCGTCGGGTATGTCGAGCTGCTCCGCGCGGAGGAGTTGCAGAAGGTGGCCGAGCAAACGCGCGACGACGCTCGCGAAGTGGCACGGCTCACCGCCAACTACGCGCAGACGGGCGAAGGACGCAAGGCCGACGCCGACCGCGCGGCCGTCGAGCTTTACCGCCGTGAGGCCCTGGTGATTCAAGCATCCTCCGACATCGGCACGGCGTCGGCCAACCTTGCGCGCGTGCTGCATCTTGATCCGCTCACGCGCCTGCACCCGGTCGACGAGCACGTGCTGCCCAAATCGATCGTTCCGGAACCGATCACGCTGCTCGAGCTGATCGCCATCGCCCTTGTGAATCGCCCCGAGCTAAGCGAGCGGCGCGTCGCCATCTGCCAGGCCCTGCTGCGGCTCGAGCAACAGCACTGGCTCCCCTTCTCGCCAACGATCTTTCTCGGCTTGAGCGCGGGGACCTTCGGCGGCGGCAGCAGCCTGGTGAATCAGCCGGTCGGCTCGGGGCCCGACGCGCTCGGCGATCCGCGGTTCGGCCTCTTCGATCCGCGCGTCGACTTCGACGCGGCCGCCTATTGGACCCTATTGAACCTGGGCGTCGGCAACAAGGCGCTCATCGACGCGGCCCGCAGCCGCCTTCGCAGCGCCAACCTCGAGCAAGTGGTCGTGCTCGACCGCATTCGGGCCGAGGTGGCCGCCGCGTACGCGCGCACGCATGCACGCTACGCCCAAATCGCCGTCAGCGAAATGGCCATTCAGTCGAGCCTCGAGGGCTTTCAGGAAGACATGCGGCGGATCATCGCGCACGAGGGTCTGCCGCTGGAGCTGATCAACAGTCTGCGGTTGCTCGGCCGTGCGCGAACCCAATACACCAACGCGATTCTCGATTACAACCGGGCCCAGTTCGAGCTGTACGTGGCGATCGGCAAACCGCCGGCGGACGTGTTGATTCGCCCCGTGAGCGGCTCACCCGCAATCCCTGTTGATTTGCCGTCAACGCCGCCGGCGCCGCTGCCGCCCGTCGCGCCGGGAGTTTTCAATCTGCAGACTGGTCCACCGCGAGGCTGATTGCCGACGCTTGGCGACGCAACGTTCAAACACAACGCCGATAGAAACGATGACAAATCCGACCGCTCGATCACGAACGCCGGACCGCGAAGGCTGCTCGTCGGCCTCATCCGCGGGCACGCCTCGCGCGGCGCTGCGATCGGGACGTTTCCGAGCGTCACTCTCAACTGGGGCGTTGATCGGGCTAATGGGCTTTTTCGTTTTGGGCGGGGCGTCCGTCGCCTGCGCAGCAGACGGCACCGAGTCCCTTCAAAGACACGGGCGATGATGAGCCGCTCGTCGCTGACTTTCAGACCCGCGACTACTCTCCCGCCGAGAAAGCCGGTCCGAACGCGAAGGGCGCTCCGCCCGCGGTCGCCAATCCGGAGGAAGGGCTCGAGATTCGAGACGTCGTGCCGGTGACCGGGCAGGAGTACCCCGTCGACCTCTCGACCGTGCTGCAACTCGCCCAAGCTCAGAATCCGACCATCGCCCTCGGTCGGGAGGCCATTCAAGAAGCGCTCGCCCTGCAGCTGCAGGCCCGCGGCATGCTGCTCCCCTCTCTGAATGCCGGCACGATGTATCACCTGCACCAGGGGACATTGCAGGAAGCCGACGGCCAGATCCTCAAAGTAGAAGAACAGTCGATCTACTTCGGCGGCGGCGACTGGACGGTCGGCTCGCAAACGGTGGCCATCCCAGCGGTTCACATCTTCGGCCACCTGGGCGACGCCTACTTCGCGCCCCTGGTGGCGACGCAAGTCGTCGCGAGCCGAACGGCGACCTCGCGGGCCATCGAGAACAGCAGCTTGCTCGACGTCACGAGCCGCTACCTGGCGCTCGTCGGCGCTGAGGGAGAGCTGTACGCGATTCGCAAATCGGAAGAAGGCCTGATGCAGGTGGTGCGGGCCACGGCCGCTTTCGCCAAGACCGGCCAGGGACGCGTCGGCGACGCCAACCGCTCGCGCACGCAGGCCCTCTTGCTGCACGCTCAAGAGATGCAGGCCCAGGAAACCCTCGCAGTCGCCGCAGCCGAGCTGGCACGCACGCTCAACCTCGATCCGTCCGTGCGGCTGCGCACGCCGGCCGGAATGATCGAGGTCGTGCAGCTGGTCGATCCGGGCTATCAAGTCGAGCAACTCGTGCCGATGGCGCTCGGCGCTCGCCCGGAGATTTCGGCCGCGGCTGCCGACGTTTCGGCCGCCGACTATCGTCTCCAAGCCGAGTGCCTGCGGCCGTGGTTGCCGGTCATCTCCGTCGGCGTTAGCGCCGGGGGCTTTGGCGGCGGCGGGACCCAAGGAGGCGACGACGCGCTGTTTCAAAACGTCGGCGGGCGCGCCGACTTTGACGTCTACGCCTTCTGGACGTTACAGAATATGGGTGTGGGCAACGCGGCCCTGCAAAAGGAAGAACGCAGCCACCGCGACGACGCCATCGCGCGACGCGGGTTGGTTGCCAACCGCGTCGGACGCGAGGTGACCGATGCGTTCGTCCTCTCCGAACGTCGCCGGCAAGAACTCGATTTCGCCATGCGGCGACTGAAGACGGCCGCGGACGGCGCCCGCGAGGAAATCGCGCGGACGCGCGGCGGCGAGGCGCTGCCTCTCGAGGCGATCAACAGTGTCAACCTGCTGACCGACGCTCGGCAGGACCTCGTGCGGGCCATCGTCGCTTACGACCTGGCCCAGTTCCAGCTCTTCGTGGCGATCGGGGAAACACCCCAAACCGCCCTCCCCGACCCGAAGAAACCCGGGACTGTCACCGAGGAAGCTCACTAGTCGCGACCGCCCGCCGCGAAAATTGCAGCCGCGTAATTCTTGCCCAAGTTCGCTGGCCATTTGGGAATCCACGGTCGATTCCTGGCCAGGCGGGGTTAGATTAGTGGACCCGTTGGCAGGGACAACGTTAATAGAACGGGGGCGTTCTGCACGCGGTCTCGCTGACCTGCGTGCAGGCGGCTGAAAACCCGTCATTTTTGAGCCGGTCGACCCTCATCCGCGTTATGGCGGTTGCCTGAGGGCGTCTTCGATGATCCCGGAACCTGAATCTGGCCAGCGAACGCGCCCGGTGCGACTCCCACCGCGGGCCACGCCCGGGGTTCGTCGCTCCCCGCCCCCGCGGTGGCTCGTCAATCCGTTCGCCCTGGGACGGAAGGGTTTGCGCCGAGTCGGCCTCTTCGCCGGGGCTCGGCTGCGATCATTCGCGCAGAACCCCCAGCCCTGGGTGTTCATTACCGGCGCCTGCATCTGTGGGATGCTCACGTTCGTCGTGATCATGGTGAAGGACGCGAACGAGGCGCGGCCCCACCTCGAGGTCGCACAAGCTGACGCCGGGGAAACTCACGACGTCATCCCACAGGAGATCCCCGCCCGGGCGCAAATCGCCATCCTGCCGAAGCCGACCTTGGTCCCCAAAACTCCGCCGGCGAAAGAGACGACGTTGGGCGCGTTGCAGCGCCTGGCCAAGCCAGATGCGCTCAACGCTGAGGAGCCCAAGTCGCGGCTCAAGACGCTCCCGTCGGCAGAGGTCGAAGCGCTCAATGCCGGGCGGCGACCCGCCGACGGTCCCCGCGACAATCGGCCCCAAGCCCACGAGCCTCTCGACGGCACTGCGTCCGGCGGTCCGAATCCCGCGCTGGCCCGCCGCGACCAACCGGGCGCCCAATTTGTGCTCGGCGCAACACCCCGGACGCGCCCCCGCGAATCCCGTCGAGAACGGACAGGACGACTTCAGCCAGGATCCACTCACGGGCGTCTGGTTCACGCCGAGCGGCCGCTTTCAGATCCGCGGGCAAGAGTCGTATCGACTGCCGATCGAAGGAAAAGAGGTCACCCGCGCCCGGTTCAACTTGCGGGCCAGCGGTATCACCCAGATTATCGAGCTGCAGTGGTGGAATCCGCGCGACGTCCACGAAAGGCATTGGACCGGCAAAGTCGGCAAGCTGCACTTCCTGGCAGTCGTCCGGGACGCGCAACTGCACCAGGCGGCCGAGCACGTGCGGATCGTCCAGACGCGGGCCGCGAATCCGGACGGTGCGCTCCTCGTCGAAATCGATGCCCTGTTCTATTCGCCGAGCTGGAATCTCGTCGCAAATTCGATCGCGGAAAAGCCGACCTGGTTTCACGGCAACGAGTTCAGCATCAAGCGGGGCGACGGCGGCCGATTGCCGGTCGAGGGGCGCGAAATCGAAGTCGTGCGAAAAGCGCTCGCCGCCGAAGAGGTCCAGGGGCACATCCGCGAGGTCAAGTGGTGGCCGCCGCGCGCGAGTCGCGACAACAACGGCCACCGCGTGAGCAAGCTGCGCTACGAATTGTGCCGGGGCGGAGACGTGCAGGTTGATGAAATTGTTTACGATCACAGCGAGCGGAAAATCAGCTATGCGCCGCGGGCCGTCAATCTCTTCCCCGAATCCGAACGCCGGGCCGCCAAGCTCGACCAGGCCCCGAAATAGGCCGTTCTCGCGCCCGGCACTCCTCACGCGGGGTCCGCGCGATCTCGCCCGGAGCTTCCTTCGCGTCCGCCTCGTGTTCTTCGCTTCGTTTGCACTGCTCCTGATTTTGTCTGAATGCTCGTTGGGATTCGCACAGACGAACGGTGTCGGCAACTCGCGACGGTCGCATCCGACCCGATCCGGCGCGGCGAGTGGCCGCCTGGCGGTCGATGTCGTGAAGCTCAAATCGGGTCAAACGCTCCGCGGGACCGTCGCCCGCGTGGAGGCCGACGGCTCGATCACGCTGGCCCTCGAGCGAGAATGGCTCCGCAAGGCCAATCCGAGTCTGTTGGCAACGACCGAGGCGGAGGAATCGCGCACGCGGACCGCCGCGCTCGAGCAACTTCGCGAGCGCATCCGGCAGGAACTGGCCAAGACTCCCGCCGAGTCGGCGCTGGCGACTTTCTTACGCCTCGAGCAAAAGCGAATCGCCGGCCTGCTCGCAGATGCCGCAGCCGACTCGCGCGAATCCGCGCCGCCTCAATCCGGATCGACCCATTCCACACGGCCGCAATTCGTGTTCGTCGAGCTACCGAAGAAGAAAATCGCACGGATCACTCCTGCCAGCATTGCGCACAAACGGATCGCCGGGTGGAGCTGGTACGAACGGCTCCCCAACGTCGAAACGCGGGATGCCGACGAGTTGGCTCGCGAACTGCAGCACAAGCACATCGATCCGACGCAGCCCCTGCCCGACATGTCCGATCGATTACCTCTGCGGCTGCAGGACGAACGCGAGTGGTCCGCCCGGATCGCGATTGTCTCGTCCGCGCTCGGCAAGCCGCTCGAATTTCAGGGCACGGGCGATCTGCTGGTGCGATCCGACCACGCCAAGAACGCCGACCTGGCTCCCCTCATCGCCAAGATGTTCGGCGGCCAGGTCGACTCGCTCTTCAAGGACCTGCTCAACGAGGGGCGTGCGACGGCCGCGACTCCGCAATCCTCCAACACCTGGCTCGAACCGGCGATCCGCGAAGCCGAAAAGGACAAGGCACGTGCCTTCCGGGCCACGCGCGTCGACCTGAGTCTCGAACGGCACCAGGCGACGGTGAACTCGGTCTTCGTCGTCCAACTCGCGAATGGAAAATGGGAGACAATCTGGTCCGATCACGCCATCGAGGACGGCTCCCAAGCCCGGCCCGCGGCAGAAGCCAACATCACCGCCGATCCACAGATCAAGTCGGCCCTCTCGCTGCTCAAATCACTGGGAGCCGGCGGCGACAACCAGGTCGGCGCAGCCATCCGCATGGGCGCCGCGACCATGGCCGCCCAACAAACGGTCAACAACCACTTCGCCACGTTCGAGACGCCGTTCCTCCGCCAACTCGACGGCCCACCCCTCTCGTGGGCACAGTAACGCGGCTACTCATCGCTGCGACCCGCTTGCCGCGAGCTCAGCCGGCCAAGCGTTTTTTCACGATCGCCAGGTGATGCTCGACGTGGCCCGCAATCACGTAAGCGAGTGCCCGGCACGTCGCGGGATGGTCGATGACGGTGCCGCGCCATTGCCAGGCCGCGGGCGGCAGGTGTCGCAACAGCAGGAGATGGCCGCGGCGAACGAAGGTGAACTCTTCGAGCAGCTCCGGCAGCGGACGCGAGTTGAAGTCGGCGGCCTGCATGAACTGGGTCTCGTCGAAGCCGGGAAGCGGAGTCGCATCCTGGCGGGCCATTCGCATCGCGCGATAGCCGAACACGCGTTCGCAATCGGTCAGATGGCCGAGCACCTGCTTCAGCGTCCAGGTGTACGGAGCGTGGAGAGCCATCGCCTGGGCCTCTTTCACCGGCTGCAGCACGGCCTGCACGCGGGGCAGTTGGTCGCCCAGGATCTGCACGATGTCCCCCGCGGGCACCAGGCCGATGTAGCGATCGAAGACGGGAGCGTATTCGCCGGCAACTGGGCGGGCGGAACCTGCGGCGTCGGCAGTCGACGGGGTCTGGTGCGTCATGTCGTGGGACTCGCCTCAAAGCAGGTGACAAGTGTTAAAATGATAGCCGACGGTACGCCGATCATATCGCCGAGGGAAGCGGATCGCGCCCATGCAAAATTTTGTCTGCCGGAGCCTGTGCGTGATGGCTCTGGCCCTGGCCGCCGGGCTCCTGCCCGATCCGCCGCCTCGCACCGATTTCGACGGTCCCGTCGGCCGGCCGGCCGACGAAAACGCCGCCGCGCGGGCCAAGCACAACCTGCAGGCGCAGGCCTATGCGGATGATTTCAACCAACTCGTCGTGGGAGACAACGGCCCCGACGCGGCGTTGGCCGCGCGGAACCGGCTCGAACACCTGCTCGCATCGCGCGTGGCCACGCTGGATCGACACTACCGGCTGAGCCGCCTGCAAAAGCAAAAGCTCAAGCTGGCCGGGCAAGGCGACATTCGACGTCTCGAGGACGAGATCGCGCGCCAGCGCGAAAAATTCGTTGCCACTCGTCTCGAGGGCGTCGACGCGGACGTCCGCGCAGCCTTCGGTGAAGCGGCTATACTGCGACAGGCCTTGAAAACGGGCCCGTTCGGCAAGGGATCGCTGTTCGCCAAGGCCTTCAACACGCTGCTGGAGCCCGACCAGTTGGCCAATTCCGAACGTCGCCGGCAATTGGCCGCGAAATCGACCGTCAAAATCACCCTCGACAACGCGGCCACGTTGGAGACCGCGGCCAAGTTACAGAAAGAAGCCTACCGGATCGGCTGGACGCATCGCGAAAATGAGATCGGCCTGTTGCCATTCGGAAAAGCCGTGGACATTCGTTCGGCCGACAAGCTCGAGCCATTGCGAACGGTCGGCGAGCGGCACAAGCTGGTGAACTTTGATTTCAGCCAGGACGGAAACCTCGTCGCGCTTACCGACAATTCGACCAAGGCCTTTCTGCTCAACCTGGCCACCGGCCACGAAATCACCCTGGACACGAACTCCCAGCAGCCTTGGGCGAGTTTCAGCCCGGACGGCAAACTGGTCGCCACCGGCGGCTACGGAATCCGGGCCGTCCTGTGGTCGGCCGACAGCGGCAAGCGGATTCGCGACCTCGACGTCGGCCCGCAAATCGGAGGCTTGACGCCTGTGTTCAGTCCGGACGGCAAGACCCTCGCCGTTGGCAATCGCAATGGGCGGACGTGCTTGTTCGACGTCGCAACCGGACGGCTGCGACACAAGCTCAGTTTGGAATCCACTCAGGAAGTGAAGTTCGATCCGGCCGGCAAGCGGTTGGCAGCAACTTACGTCGACGGCAACCTGGCCGTGTGGAACGTCGAAACGGGCGAGTTGATGCAGCGGACCAAGTCCCGAGCCGAAGAGCTCTACTCGCTCGACTGGTCGCCCGACGGAAAAATCATCGCCACCAGCGGTCGCAACGGACCGGTCACGCTCTGGCGAGCCGCCGACCTCACGTCGCTGGTCGACATCGATGCGCCCGAGTGGGTGGTCTGTGTGCGGTTCAATCCGGCAGGCACGCGGTTGGTCTTCGCCGGGGGATCGGCGATCGCGGGCGGGCCGCGCTATGTGGAAATGTTGGGCGTGCCGCAGGAATGAACCCGTGACTGACTTCGACGTGCTCGATAACCCGATCTGGTTTTCCGCGCAGACCGCACATCGCTCCCTGGTGCGAGTCAACGGCCAGGCCTGCCGCTACGCGAAGGACGTGTCTCCGTTTGCCGCCGTCGAGACGCCGACGCCCGCCGCCTTCGACGACCTGGCCACTCTCGTCGCCCCTCAAGACGGGATGGGGTTTTGCACGAAAGAACCGATCACTGCGCCGCCCGGTTGGCAGGTGGTGCGATCGTTTTCGCTGGCGCAGATGGTCTGCACCGAGCGGCGGCACGCGGCGGCAGCCAACTTCCTGACGTTGGGTGAGCCTGACGTCCCGGAGATGCTGGCGCTCACCGCGGCCACCGAGCCGGGACCGTTCCTTCCCGCAACAATCCGCATGGGGCGTTATTTCGGCGTGCGGGAAGCGGGGCGACTGATCGCCATGGCCGGCGAGCGGCTGCAGCCGGACGGCCTGACCGAAATCAGCGCCGTCTGCACCGATCCCGATTTTCGCGGCCACGGGCACGCACGGGCGCTCGTCCGCTTTCTCATGCATCTCATCTTCGCGGACGGCCGCACGCCATTCCTGCATGTCAAACCAGACAACGAGGCGGCCATCAAACTCTATCAGACGCTCGGCTTCACCATCCGCCGCACGATGCAGTTGACGCTCCTCGTCCGCGAGTGACGTCAATTCAACAAGTCGTCAGTGCGCCCGTCACTGCTCAACCTGTCCGAAGACGCGCTCGAGCAGCCCGCGCACGCCCTTGATGGCACGGCGGCAGCCGACGGCAATTTTTACGTTCGCCAGGTCGTCGACGGTGGCGGTCATGCGGATCGTTACGTCGCATCCGCCCGTGGCGGTGGGGACGATTTCGATCTCCGTCTGCTCGGCTGACAATCCGCCGCGGACCGATTCCACCAGGACTTCGCGATACTTGCCCCGATCGGCCGACCGCCTGACCCAAAAGACGTACTGCCCGTGCTCGTCGGACCTCTCGAGCTTCACCAGGTCGTCGCGCTGGGAGACCACATTCACCCCGGCGGCACGTTCAACGTCCGCCGGATGATGCTCGATCCAGTCGCCGACCTTGGCGGGCGAGACCTCGAGGTGGAAGATGGTCTCCTGCTTGGCATAGCCCGCGACGGCCGATCGCGGCGCAAGCGCCAGAGCGGCGACGAGCAGCACGGCCATCTCGCGGCGCCCCACTCTCTTAGCCAATGAGACTCCGTGCAGCGACAGTCCGTGCAAACGACACTCCGGTCTTCGATCCGACTCCGTCAACGCGGCCACAAAGCGACCGCCGGCAATGGAGTCTGCGCTTCCCTCAAGACAATTTCTAAACCGCGAGAAAATCGCACGCAAAATCCGCGCCGGCTAGGGCGCGGCTGTCCCTTCGCGGGTGATCATGTCGATCAGCGTGCTGGCCGATTCGACCGACCCGGACACCGTCGATCTCGGGAACAGAATCTTGGGCAGACTCCCGCTCCCGACTCGTTCGTATAGCTCGACGTGCTTGGCGATGTAATTGCCGGCGTGCGGCAGGGCCAGTTCTTCCTGCAGGGCCTTCTCACCGACCAGTTCTGCCGCATGCTGACGGGCCTCGGCCGCCGTCCGCGCCTGCTCAAAGAGCCAGGAGTGAAACGGCGGGAATTGCCGGCGGCTGCAACGCCAGACGGCGACAGCGATCTTGGCGATCTCGCAGGCTTCCGCGTGCTCCGGGGCCGTATAGCCGACGGTGCGGTTGCAGGCCGAATCGAGCGGGACCGGCAGCGCGATGATCGCCAGGTCGTCGCCAAAGTGCTCCATCGCGCCCCGCACGGCCTGGTGAGTGGCTCGGCAATAGGGGCACGTGTAATCGAACATCTCGACGAAGACGTACTTCGCGTCGGGCTTGCCCAGCAGCGGCCAGTGGCGAATGTCGAGCGAAATCTGGCCGCCGCCGACGGTGACGATCCGCCGCTTCTTGGCCGCCGGTTTTGCCTCGGGCGTCTTCTTCGCGTCTTTGTCCGATGCAGCTTTGTTCGACTCGGTTTTCGCGGCGGGCGTTTTGGTCGCGGGGGGCTGGCCGGCGCCTCCGGCATCTTGAGAGTTAGGACCGGCCCAGGCCGCCGCGCCCGCGAAGGCACAGACCGCCAGACCCAGGAGTGAACGTGTCGCCAGTCGCGCGATTCGCAAAGGCATCAGAATTCTCGAATTTCATTCTCGAATTTTATTGATCGCCGGCATCGTCGGGGATGCCGGAGGGAGGTTCGACAACATCGGGAGTGTGCGCTTTGGTAGCCGGCTTGTTGACCGGAGCCGACTTCAGCGCCGTCGTTCTTCGTGGCGCCAGGCCTGGTGGCGGCCGTCAACGGGTCTTCGGTTATTGCGATACTCGTCGGCGTGTCGGTCGTGTAGTGCTCGACGGTGTAAGTCGGCGGTGGAGCCGAGAACGCCTGCGTACCGATCAACAGGCCGACGCCTAGCACACTAACCGCAGCCAGCTGCGCGGTCGCACGGCCACCCAGCGGTCGCTTCCACAACACGAGCGTGCAGAGCACGAGTCCGCACGAGTGAGCAGCCAAGCAGTAGAGGCACAGGTGACCGAGTGCGAAGACCTGGAGACTGATGAACCAGATCGCGGCCAACCCCGCTGCGATCGCCGACACCGTGACGACGCTCCAGGCGGCCCGCAGGTGCGAGTTGGTCGCGGTCGAGCGGCAGAAAGCCAGCGAGGTCAAAACGAGAGCGTACAGCGCGAAGGCCGGCACGCTCACTGGCGTGTTGAGAACTTTGGCCCAGCGGCTGTGGAGGGCCAACTCGCAATCCCACACGGCGCCCCCGCTGCATCCCGCCACTTCGCCTGCCTGCAGGGCGGTGATGGCCAGATAGCCGGTCACCCCAAGCGCGGCACACGCGAGCAGGCGAAGCGACCAGGTAAACGACCGCGGAAGCCGCGGCCCATTACCGCCGGCCTGCGGAAAGACGGTCGCGAGAGGCGACCGATGCTTAAATGACTCGAACGTCGCGGTCATAACCCACCTGGCAACCAGGTCGGCGTCCAGGCACAGTCCCCGGCAGCCATCCGGCTGCCGCACTGGTCCCCATTATTATTTTTCGCGAGCGGGTGGTTAAAGGGAATCCGCTATCTGGAAATCGTTTCCACTTCGAGGATTTTTGTTTGCGACCCTAGCCCCTGCCCAATCCGCCCAGTCGGCTTGCGTTAGGCCGAGACGGCAGGGCGGCAATGCTCGAGCCCTGCAAAAGCGCCCATGACCCCTGGAAAACGACGGAAAGCCCGCTCTTGCCGGCTAAAAACGGCGCAGAGAAGGCGAAGGAAACACCGGCAGTCCGGCGAAATCCGCCCCAGCGTCAGTACGCAGAAGCATCCGTACGCCTCAGCGGCCATAGGTCTTATTGTACGGCGCGTCGCGATCGAGGGTTTCCTCTTCGAGCGAGCCCTGCGGGCCGGTCTGGCCAACACGCGTGCGCTCCCCGCGATAGTGTTCGATCGGCGCTCGCCGTTCGCCCAACTCGGTCTGCCGACCCCCGGCAGTTTCTTTGCGCCGGCCGACGGTTTCGTCGCGGTGCTCCATTTCATCGTCCCGTCGCTTGGCGGCCGGACGCTTCGCCTGTTTTGCGCGGGTGGTCGATCTCGTTTTTTTCGATTGTGTTTTTGCTGCTTGCTTGGGTTTCGCAGTCGTTCGTTTCTTGGCCATTGCGGTAACCTCCTGCATCCTGTCTTTGTCCGACGCCGAATCAGCCCGGCGGGAAACTGCACCTTGGGGAGATGCAATTCTTGTACCTTCGTCAGCCCGGAGACGCGGAGCGGCTGACAGCGTTAGCGTTAGACAGGGCCGCTTCAGCAGGCAGGAACGATTTCCGAGAGCAGCTTGTTCAGCGTGGCCGGCTCGACGGGCTTGGTGAGATGGTGGTCGAAGCCGGCCTCCGAGGCGAGCTGTTTGTCCTTCTCCTGCCCCCAGCCGGTGAGCGCAATGATTGTCACCTTGGCTTCGGTGGGGCGTTCGCGGATGCGGCGGGCCGCTTCGTAGCCGTTCATCTTCGGCAGACCGATGTCGAGGAGCACGACCTGCGGATGAAACACGCCGGCCGCCTGCACCGCCTCCAAGCCGTCGTGCGCGAGTTGAATTTCGTGTCCCAAACGCGACAACAGCAGCCCGAGGCTTTGGGCCGAGTCGACGTTGTCGTCGACGACCAGGATCCGATGCTTGGATCCGGCGACCGGCTTCTCCTCCGGTTGCGCCGGCAGGAGAGGCGGCCGGGCGAACGTCGAGAACGGGCAGGCGAACGATGAACTCGCTCCCGATGCCCGGCCCGCTGCTATGCGCCTCGATGGTGCCGTGGTGCAGCTCGGTCAGCCCGCGCACGAGGGCCAGTCCGATGCCCAGTCCGCCCTGCGACCGCTCGAGCGCCGGGCTCACCTGCGAAAACATCTCGAAGATGTGCGACAGATGCTCCGGAGCCAGCCCGATGCCGGTGTCTCGCACGGAGATCGCCACGCGGACGTCGTCCCGTTCGGCGCTCAGCCAGATGTGGCCCCCCTTCTCCGTGTACTTGGCGGCATTGTTGAGCAAATTCGAGATGATCTGCGACAGCCGCGTCGCGTCGGCGTTGAGAGCGACCGATTCGCGAGGCAGGTTGACCGTCAGTTCGTGGCCGGAGGCCTCGATCAGCGGACGGGTGGCCTCGACCGCGCTGTGGACGGCCGTCGCCAGCTCGACCCGTTCGAAATGCAACTGCAGCTTGCCGTTGTTGACGCGGGAGATATCCAACAGGTCGTCGATCAACCGCACCATGTGACCGAGCTGTCGCTCCATGATGAGGCGGGCTTCTTCCATCACGTGGCGGTCGCCGTCCGCCTGCCGCATCAGTTCGACGGCGTTGCGGACCGGCGCCAGCGGGTTTCTTAGCTCGTGCGCGAGGGTCGCAAAAAACTCGTCCTTGCGGCGGTCGGCCTGCTTGAGCACCTCCTCGGCGTGCTTTTTCTCAGTGATGTCCTCAGCAATGCCCGCCTTGCGGAAGACGCGTCCCGAGTCGTCCTTGATCGGAAAGCCCCGGTCGCGAACCCAGCGAATCGAACCGTCCGCCATCACCAGCCGATATTCCTCGTCTGTCGATTCGCCGCGGGCGTGCCCCTCCAACGCCGACCGGCGGACGCGCTCGCGGTCGTCGGGGTGAATCGGGTCGAGGAAGGAAAGCGGCCGCTCGTAGAGACTGCGACAAGTTTGCCCCCACACCCGCTCGTACGCGGGGCTGACGTAGAGCATCTGCGTCACGTCGGGATCGGCCATCCAGAAGACCTCGTTGATGCTCTCGGCCATCTGGCGAAAACGCTCTTCGGACGCGGCGCGGACCTGTTCAGCGTGCAACTGGTCGGTGATGTCGATGGCGATCCCGCCGACGAACGCCGGCCGCCCGTCGGCCCCGGGAATTGGGAACTTGCCAACGAGCGAGTGGTGCACCCGCCCGTCCCGGTGCTGGAGCGTTTCGATCGCTTGGACGCCGGTTTGAGTGGTCAACGCCTTGCGGTCATTCTCGGCGAATTGCCGGGCTTCGCTCGCGGGAAAGATGTCCGTGTCCCGCTTGCCGTAGAGCGCGTCGCGCGGACGGTTGAAGGCGGACAGCGCGGCGTCGTTGGCGAACACGTACCGCCCCTCGAGATCTTTGATCCAGGCCAGGCCTGGCAGAAATTGCATGAAGCGCGCAAACCGCTCTTCGCTGCGGCGCAGCGCCTCGTCCATTTTGCGCCGCTCGGTGATATCGAGCAGGACGGCCACCCAGCCATTCGGCACGCCCGACGGGCCGAACGTCGGCTGATAGACGGCGTTCACCCACCGCGGTCCGATGCCGCGAATATCGACGACCTCTTCATAGTGCACCGTTTCGCCGGCGAAAACCCGATCGTAGTAGGGACGCAGCTGCTCGAAGGCTTCACGGCCGGCGATCTCGACGATCGAGCGGCCCACGATCTGTTCGACAGACTTCCCGATCCAGTCGGCGTAGGGCTTGCTCACCCACAGGTAGGTGAAATCGTGGCTGCAGTGGATGACGGGCGCGGACATGCTCTCCGTGACGATCCGCAGCTGCTGCAGCGCCCGCTCCATCCGTTGCTGACGGTCCTCGACGCGCCGCCAAGCCCGATGCCAGGCTTCGCAGAGCAGGCTGATCGCGACGCCGACAAGGACGGAGCCGAAAATCCGCAGCATGTCGCTCGTACTCGCGACACGAAAGCTCCAATAGGGCCGCACCAGGAACAGGGCCGCCCAGCAAGCGCTGAGCGCAGTCGTGAGAAAACCGGGCTTCCACCCCCCCAGGGCGCCCGCCGCCAGCACCGCGCCCAGAAATGCCAACGACGCCCAAAACGAGCGGATGAAGCCCTCGGGCGCCAACCGGGCCGACACGACCAGCCCGCTGCCGAGCACGGCGACGAGATAGGCCAGCGCCGTGGCTCGATTCGGTCGCTTGAAGAACGGTTCCATCGCTCGGGCCTGCTCGGGCTGCCAGCGGGACGCGTCGATCGCGGATCCGGCCGCGCGGGCAGCTTCGAACAGTATCCACTGTCGGGGCGGACTTCTCCACGGGCTGACGGGTTTGGCGCGAGGAGCCGCGCACCGGCCCGTGCCGCCGACGGATGAAGTGCAGCCGACGGACAGAATGCAGCCGGCAATTGCCGGCCGCGATCGCCACCGAGCGCTAGGCGATCAATTCTTGAACGACGTTGCCATGCACGTCGGTCAGGCGGAAGTCGCGGCCGGCGAAGCGATAGGTCAGCTTTTTGTGATCGAGGCCCATCAGGTGCAGCATGGTGGCGTGCAGGTCGTGGATGTGGACCTTGTTTTCCACGGCCCGGAAGCCGCATTCGTCCGTGGCTCCGTGGACGTAGCCGCCTTTGACGCCGCCGCCGGCCATCCACATCGTGAAGCCGTAGTGGTTGTGGTCGCGGCCGTTGATCTTCCCCGCGTTGGCCCCCTTTTGCGGCAGCTCGACGGTCGGCGTGCGGCCGAATTCCCCGCCGCAGATCACCAGCGTCTGGTCGAGCAGGCTTCGCTGCTTGAGATCGGTAAGCAGCGCGCTGACGGCCTTGTCGATCGAAGCGGCGAGGTCGCTGTGCCGCTCCTTCAAGTCGTCGTGGCTGTCCCAGGGCTGCCCCTGTCCCTGCCAAACCTGCACGTAGCGGACGCCCCGCTCGACGAGCCGCCGGGCGATCAACAGCTGTCGCGCCTCGACGTTCGTGCCGTAGGCTTCCAGCACGTGGGCCGGCTCGCGATCGACGTCGAAGGCGTCGGTGGCTTCCATCTGCATGCGATAAGCCAGCTCGAACGACTGGATGCGGGCCTGCAGCGCGCTCTCATTTTGCCGCCGCTCGGCGTGCCGGCGATTCATTTCCTGGATCAGGTCGAGCTGGCGGCGCTGCTGCTTGGAGGTGATGGTGCGGTTGCGGATGTTGGCGATCAGCTTATCGACCTGCGTGAACTGGGTGTCGACATAGGTTCCCTGGTAACTGCCGGGCAAAAAGGCCGACTGCCAGTTCTCGGTGTCCTTGATCGGGTAGCCGCGCGGGCACAGCACGACGAACGCCGGCAAGTTCTGGTTTTCGGTCCCCAGGCCGTATGTGAGCCACGAGCCGACGCTCGGCCGCGGCAGCGTGGCGTCGCCGCAATTCATCAGCATCAGCGACGGTTCGTGATTGGGGACGTCGGCGTGCATCGAGCGGACCACGCACAACTCGTCGGCGTGCTGCCCCAGGTGTGAAAACAGCTCGCTGATCTCGATGCCGCTCTGACCGTACTTCTTGAACTTGAACGGCGAGGCGAAGGCGGCTCCCGTCTTTCGCTCGGTCCGCAGGTTTTCGTTGGGCAGTTGCTTGCCGTTGTAGCGGGCCAAAATCGGCTTGGGGTCGAACGTGTCAACGTGCGACGGTCCGCCGTTGAGGAAGATGTGGATGATGTGCTTGGCGCGGGCCGGGAACTGCGGCGGCTTCGGAGCCAGCGGATTCTCGAACTCCATCGCACGGGCAGGCGCCGACCCCATCAGCGATGCCAGGCCGAACACGCCCATTCCCAGGCCCGACTGCACCAGCATTTCCCGCCGCGTGCAAAAGGACCCGTCGGTTTGGGCGGCAAGCGAGTTGAGAAATCGGTCAATCATGGCGAGGGCCGTCCTTAATCGACAAACACAAATTCGTTGGAAACTAACAGGGCTTGGGCAAGCTGTTCCCAGGCGGACGAGCGCGCAGGAGCCGGTCCAGAAAAATCATTCACCGAGTGCCACAATTGCACGAGGCTGTTGGCCGAGCCGGCGACCTGTTTGGTGCGGATGACCGGGGCCCAGCTGAAGGAGTCGCTGTCGTCCGACTGCCGGCAGTCGACGACGAAGTCGATCGTCTCCCCCGGCCGCACGCTGAGCGACGCGACGTCCGTCGGGTGCCGCTCGTGCTTGACCGTCCACTCCTTCACGGTCCCCTGGCGGCTGGAAACGATCGAACCCCGCACGCCGTCGCCGTGATCGGCCGGATGCTCGAGCGTGCCCCGAATTTCGATGTCGCCGGCAATCGGTGAGACCCAGCGGCGGATGGCAGAGTGCCGTTGATCGTGGCCCGGATGTCCGCCCCGCGCGGTGAGATGCAGATAGCCGAGCTGGGAATCGGGCAGCTTGGTTCCGCCCCAGCGCTGGTCGACGAACCGCGGGAACGGATGGAAATCGGTGACTCGCTTGGCTTCGAGATCGAGCGTGCCGTAACCGTAGTGCCACGCGCTCACCACGTCGTCCGGAGGAGCTGTCGTATCGGCGTTCGCGACATAGGCCAGCGCCGATTGCAGCTCGTCGTCCGACGGATCGCGAGCAAACGCCCGCCGATAGAGGAATTTCACCCGTTCGGCCGGCTGCTTCGCCGCGTCTGCGCGGATCAGCGCCTGAGCCTGCGCGACGAGGAACGGCGAATTGAGCGCGAACAGCGCCTGCTGCGGAATGGTCGTCTGCGGCCGCTGGGCCACGCTGACGTCCGGGCTGGCGAAGTCGAACGTGCGGAAAAGCTGCGGCAAGTCCTGCCGATCGATGAACGCGTAGACCGACCGCCGCCCCTGACCGACCGATTGCTGAATGTCGAAGCCGCGTCCGCCGAGCTTGAAATCAAGATCGCCGGCGACGGCCAGCCACGAGTCGCGCATCGGCTCGAACTCGAGCCGCATCGGATTTTTGCGCCAGAGCAACTTGTTTTCCGGATCCTTCTCTTGCTGGTCAGGCCGCAGCACGCTGGCTTGCTGATAAACGGCCGAAAGCAAAATCTGCCGATGCAGCGTCTTGAGCGACCAGCCCTCTTGCATGAAGTGGCTAGCGAGATAGTCGAGCAGCTCCGGATGCGACGGCGGCGTGCCGCGGATGCCAAAGTCACTGGGAGTCCGCACGATGCCCGCACCGAAGTGATGCGTCCAGACGCGATTGACGATCACCCGCGCCGTGAGCGGATTGCGTGGGCTGGCAATCGCCAGCGCCAGCTCGAGGCGACCGCTCCCCTTCTTGAAGACGCGTCCCCCTTCACTGCCGACTGCTTGCGGGAAGTGCCGCGTCACCTGCTTACCCGGCCGGCCCGGGTTGCCCCGCACAAACACGACCGGCTCGACGGGCGTCGGCAAATCGAAGAGAACCATGCCCCGCGGGGGCGCGTCCGGCGAGTTGGCCCGCAACGCTTCGATCTTGTTCGTCAGTTTCAGCAGCTCATTGCGGGCCGCGCGATCGAGCACGCGCTTGAGGTCCTGGCTGGCAATGAAGGCCGGGCTGTCCTCGCGATAGATCGCCTGCCGCAGTTCTTCCCAGTCCCGCTCGGGCAGCGCTGCGGGAGGTTTGGCCGCGGGAGATTTTGCCCCGGAAGGATTGACCGTGGCAGATTGCAACAACTTCTGCCATCGCTCGTGGGCCTCGACGAACAACTCGCCGTACAGCGTGGCGACGTCCGCCATCGACTTGGGCGGCGATTTGAGAAATGCATCACGAACGAGGGCGTTGATCCGCGTCTTGTTCGCGCTCTTGGCGTCGACGGTCGTGGTCACGGCCTTGAGCTTCGCGACCGCTTCCGGCACGCGGGCCGCGAATTCTTTCTGCGGCAGCCGGGCGAATTCACGCCACGCCAAAAACACCGCGTCGGGTGATTCGACCATGCGATCAAGATAGAGCGACCAGCGGCGCACAAGGAGCGGACGCAACTTCCGCTTTCCGGCCGCTTTGCGGTCGCCATTAGGTTCTTTCCGGCTCTCCCACGCCGCCTGAAGGTAGTCGCCGACTTTCGCCCGGGAGTGCTCCAGCACTTCGGTCCGCTTGCGATCGACGTACTGATCGCGGGCCCCCTCCAGACGGTGCAGCTCCTTCTCGTACTTGCGATAAGCGGCGGTCTGCGGCAGATCGTTGAGCAGCGGCAGCTCTGCCGGCTCGGTGCAGCTGGCGAAGACTCCGTAGAGCGAGTAGTAGTCGTCGGTCGGAATCGGATCGAACTTGTGGTCGTGGCAGCGGGCACAGGTGACACTCAGCCCCAGCAATCCGCGGGAGACGACGTCGATGCGGTCGTCGATGATGTCGTTGACGTTGTTGCTGAACCGCCGGCCGACGGTCAAAAACCCCATCGCCGCCAGCGAGCTGTGATCGAGCTTCAGGTTCAACTGGTCGGCGGCCAGCTGCTCTACGATGAAACGGTCGAAGGGCAAATCCTTGTTGAACGCGTCGATCACGTAGTCGCGATACGTGTAGGAAAACGGATAGCGGCGTTCTTCGGTGAAGACATAACCCTTGGAATCAGAATAGCGGGCGACGTCGAGCCAATGGCGTCCCCAGCGTTCACCGTAAAGGGGCGACGCCAGCAGGCGATCGACGACTGTCGCCACCGCATCGGGCGAACGGTCCTGCTCAAAGGCTTGGACCTCCGCGTAAGTCGGCGGCAGACCGACCAGGTCGAACGACAGCCGACGCAACAGCGTCCGACGATCGACGGCCGGCGACGGCGTTAGGCCCGCTGACTCGAGCTTGGACAATACGAAGCGGTCGATCGGCGTCTTGACCCACGCTTCGTTCTTGACGGCCGGCGGCGTCGGCGAGGTCACCGGTTGCAACGACCACATCGTCTTCTTGGCCTGCACGACCCCCTCGGGACTGCTCAGCCGCAGCGGAGCGGTGACGGCGGTCTTCGGGAAATAGGCGCCGTGACGAATCCACTCGCGCAAGATCTGGGTGTCGCCGTCGGCCAGCTTGCCATCGGGCGGCATTTTGGTTTCATCTTTGTAGCCGATGACTTCCATCAATCGGCTGGTCTCGGGATGGCCGGGACGCACGACGCCTTCGTCCGGATTGGTTCCCAAGATCCCGTCGGCCGTATCGAGCCGCAGTCCCCCCTTCTGCTGCTTCTCGCCGTGACACTTGACGCAGCGGGCGGCCAACAGCGGGCGGACCTTCGATTCGAAGAAGGCCTCTTGCTCCGTGTCGACGTGGGCACCAGCCGGCGCTTTCGGGGCCCGGGGCGGAGCGCCGAGCGAGAATTGAGCCAGCGCGAATTGAGCCAGCGCCGCGCAGCCTAAAGCCACACCGAGTCGGGCTGCGGCGCGCAGCCAGCGCGTAAGCCGATCAGTTCGCACTCAGCATTTCTCCCAGCTTGTCTGTCGAACGGAGGGCATTGGGATCAGCGGCAATCGCAGGAATCCGATTGAGCCGATCGTTCGGGCGGGCTAACCATTGCGGGCGTTCGGGCGTAAACCCCGAACGGGAGTCGGGCGGGACAGTCCAAGCGCGAAAACCGTCAAAGCGGCCGTGCATCCACAATTCTAGCCTGCGGGGCACAACAAACGGAAGCGGTTCCCATCCGAAAGCATCGGCCCGCGGCGCCGAGCGGCTTGATCTCGGGACATCCGTTCATGCCAAGCGGTAAGCGCTACTCGACCTGGCAGCTCAGACCGTGAGTTCTTTGAAGATCGTGTCGGACCAGGCGACGGCGTCGAGGTAGTTGCGCATCATCGGGTTCTCGCCCGCATCGGTTTCGACCGCGCCCGGCGGCGTGTCCAGGTTGGTCTCGTAGTCGAGCACCTTTTGCAATGTCGGTCCGAGCGGCCCTTCGCGGTTCAAGAGGGCCGACTTCACGTCGTCGGACAGCGGCAGCTCGGCCAGAATCTCTCCCATCAGCCGCCCGGACAGCACGTCGAGCACGGAGAACAGCCCGACGGTGAAGCAGCTCTCGGCATCGACCAACGGATCGGCCTTCCCCAGAGTTTCGCACATCCGCGCGCGGATGTTGGCCGTGACCAACACCTCGCGCGGGCAATGCGTCAGGCGGCTGAGCGTCAACAGCGTCGCCCACGAGCGGAGCTTCTGCGGACCAACCAGCGCGACGGCCGTGCCGATCGATTTGACCGGCACGCGGAGGCCCACGTGCGTCGAGTTGATGAACTTGAGCAGTTTCTGCGCGAGGACCGGCTCGCGGACGATCAGCGACTCCACCTCCTTGAGCGAGATGTCCGGCGCGTTGAGGCTGGCGATCAGCCGCAACGTGGTGAGCCGATCCGACGGGGTCCGCTGCCCGGTGACGAGTCGCGGGCGGGCGAAGAAATATCCCTGAAACAATTCGAAGCCGAGTGCCCGGCAACGATCGAATTCTTCGGGCGTCTCCACTTTTTCGGCCAGCAGCGTGACCGGGAACCGCCGCAAACGATCCATCTCGGCGCGGAAGGTCTTGGGATCCGTGCGGAGATCCATCTTCACGATCGACGCCATTCCCAACAGGCGGTCGTACCCGGGGAGATAGATGAAATCGTCGAGGGCCAGCCGAAACCCGGATTCAATCAACCCCGCTAGGGCCGAGACGAGCGCCTCGGTCGCCTCGGCGTTTTCCAGCAGCTCCAGCACAATGCGATCGGCAGGGAGCGCGATGCAGTGGCCGCTGAGGATGAAGCTCGGCGCGAAATTGACGAACGCGCTGTGCGGCCCCACGACGTTGTTGAGGCCAATTTCCACCAGTGTGTTGCTCAGCACCTGGCTGGTGGCGTCGTCGGCTCCGATGACGGCGGCTTCGGTCGTCTCTTCGTTGGCCCGATAGAGCAACTCGTAGGCGACGACCTTGAGATCGCGGTCGAAAATCGGCTGGCGCGCAAGACAAACCGCCGTCATGGCATCCCCTGTGTGAGCCGGGCGCCGGTTGTCACCTCGACCATCGACCCGTCGCTGGGAATCTTAACGAGACTGCCGCCGGTCTCCTAGCGTTTTTATTTGCGACAACCCGAAAACGGCCCGTGCGCATGCGTAAATTTTTGTTGACCGCGCCCGTTCGACGCCATTAGAAGTGAAAGGAGGGCCCGCTCAACCTTCACAATTTTGTCGGCCTTCACGTTCTACCCACGCAAGGAACCGACTTGAAAACCGCGCCGTCGACTCGCCCGATGCAACTCTCCAGTCAACTCTACGTCACCCCGGTGCGAGTGCTTTCCTTCGCTGCGGTGCTGCTCACGGTTATCAGTCTGGCCGCCCCCGCGCAGGCCAAGCCGCCGGCCGCCGCGGACTGCTGCCCCCCCGCGGCCGCAACGTACACGCCGTCGTACACCGTTTACGGCACTCGCTATTACGGTTCCATCGATCCGTATCCGATCGGCTATTACCCGTACGCCTCGGCCTACGGCACGGCCGGTTACGCGGTGGGCTACTATCCTTACGCTCAGCCCGTCGTCGCGGTGCCCGCGCCGGCGTATCCTTATCCCTATCCCGCGCCGTACGCGTTCGGCTATTACGGTTATCGCAGTTGGCCGTGGGCCTATTACGGTTACCCGGGCTGGGGTTGGGGCGGGGGCACTTGGGGCTGGGGGGGCGGCTGGCCGTACGGCTTCTAGCCCAGGGCGTCAGCGGGCAGGCGAAAGCACGGAGGAAAGTTGATGCCGAGTCCCCCGCGTCCCGAGGGCGACCCTCACAATCTGCCCCCCGCTCGCAGCGCGCCGAATCCTCCACCCAGCGCTCCACCGACCGCTCCGAACGCGCCCATCCACGGCCGCAGCCCGCTGCATTTCTCCAAGCAGCAATTGATCCTGGCGGTCGTGATTGCCGCTGTATCAGACATGCTCTGCGCATTTGTTGTCTTTGCGCCGCCGCTCGTGTGGCTGGTCGACGCCGCCACGGCCCTCTTGCTCTTCGCCGTGCTCGGCTGGCACTGGCTGCTCCTGCCGGGGCTGATCTTCGAGGCGATCCCCGGCTTGGCCGTCGTGCCGTTCTGGCTGCTCGTCGTCGCTGGCATCGCCTTCTGGGGAACAGCCCGGCCGAAGTTGAAATGACGCTCGGACGGATCTGACGCCAACGCGCAACTGACGCCTTGCGGAGCCGGCGTGGCAGCCCATTGCATCGTGCTGGTGCCGCCCCCAAAATGAGGGCGTCATGCGAACGATCACGCAACGGAGTGTTTGGATCGGAATGCTGGCACTGGCGCGGCCGGCATGCTTTGGTGCGGAACCTCGGCGTGGGCTCAGGCGCCAGTCAAGGGCGCGGCCCAGAACGCGGTGCCAGCGGGCGATCCGAACGCCGACTTTGAATTCGATCGAAACGCGCTCGTCATTTTCGACGAGGCGGCGACCCAAACTGCGCTCGAATCTCTCGTCATGAAAAAGATCGACGCCCTCGATCGACGCTACCATCTCACCGCCGAACAAAAGCACCGGCTGCGACTCGCGGGCGAAGGCGACATCGGACGGCTCTTCGATCGCTTCCGCGCAGCCCGCCAAGAATTCGGAGTCGCTTGGCAGCGGCAGAATGAGAAAGGGCTGCAAAGCGGACGCGCCGCCGCAGCCACCCTCAATTTCGAATTCCCGGGGAGGACTGTTTAGCGAGACCTCGCTGCTCGCCAAGGCCGAAAACGCCGTCCTCACTCCCCAACAAATCGACGCCTTCGAGCGTGGATGCCGCCGCGTCGCCGCCTCGACACGAAAGATCACGCTCGACAACGCCCGCCACCTGCAGGCGGCCGCGCTCATCCACAAGGACGTCCGTCAATTCGCTTGGACGCCGCGTGGCGACGAAATCGCGATTTCCGGCTTAGGCGGGACGCTGGAACTATGTGCCCCAGACACGCTCCAGAAGCGGCGGCCGCTCGGCCAAGGGCACTCGTTCGGCGCATTTGATCTTCGCGGCGATTGGTGCGCCGTCGGCCCTGGCGACGGATCGACGCAGGCGTTTCTCATCAACGTGTCGAGCGGGCGAGAAATCGACATCCCGCTCCCTTTTCGCCAGGCGACCCCCGCCATCAGCCCGGACGGACGCTTCCTGGCCTTGGCGGGCGACGGAGACCGCACAATCCTCTGGTCGATCGAGAAGCGGGCACCAGTCCGCGAGATCGGTGCACAACTGGCCGCCGCTCCCCTCACCCCGGTCTTCACCCCGGACGGCAAGATCCTCGCGGTGGGTAGTGGCAGCGGGCGTACGATCCTCTTCGAAGTGGCCACTGGTACGGAGCTGCATCGCCTGCGCTGGACCGGGACGCACGAATTGAAATTCGACCCCACCGGCAAGCGGCTAGCGGCGGCGTATCACGACGGCAATGGGACGTGGCCAGCGGAGAGCTCGTGCAGCGAGCGGTGGGCCGCGCGCAGGAAATCCACACGATCGACTGGTCGCCCGACGGCAAACTGCTGGTGTCGGGCGGTCGGCAGGGTTCCGTGACGGTGTGGGAGGCGACCACGCTCAAGTCGCTCATCGACCTCGATGCGCCCGACATGGTGCGCTGCGTGCGGTTCAATCCAGAGGGGACACGCCTCTACTTTGCGGGCGGTCCGGCGCAGCCGAGCCGCATTTGCGACCTGGAAGTGTGGGCCGTGCCCGCCGAATGACAGGTCGGATCGATAAAACCGGACGCCTCGATGCCACACCGCGCGTTCTCGTTGTTCTTCCGCTCCGCCTGGCCGTCTGTCGAGTCGGGCCGCAAGACCCGCTGCCCGCCTGGGCAAACGGCGACGAGTTCTGTTCGATCACTCGGACGGCCGACGAGCTGTCGATCGTCTGCTCTCAGGATCTCGTTCCCGACGGAACGCGCTGCGAACGCGAGTGGCGTTGTCTGCGTGTGGCTGGTGCGATGCCGTTTGAGCTGGTCGGCGTTGTCGCCGGGTTGACGGCGCCGCTGGCGGCCGCGGGTTTGGGCGTCTTCGTCCTCTCAACGTTCGACACCGACTACCTGCTCGTGAAGCAGCCGCAGTGGGGCGCCGCGCTGGAGGTGTTGCGGGGTCAAGGTTACACGATCGACGAGCCAATCTAGCCTGGCGTGAGCCCGCGGAAGTGCGTGGCGAGCGACCGCGGCGCGAGTATAATCGGGCCGTGCCGCCGGGGGTCATTTCGGGTCGCGTCTGCTCGGAACATCGCACAGCCTCGCGCTCATCGCTTCGACTGCCAGTCAATTTCGTCAGTGCCGCTTGAGATCGAAGGCGGCTCGACATTAAATGACACGAACAACCTGAAACTCACGCGGTCCTGAAACTCACTGTCCTGAAACTCACGCGGCCCTGAAACTTACGCGGAGCAGCAATGCCGGCCGACAGTGCCAAAGACGCGAACGAAGCCCGCGCAACCCCCACCTCCTCCGGCAATCCCGGCGCGACTGCTAGCGGAGGCGACGTGCGGCCAGCGGCGGCGGATGCAGGCTCAGCGCATGCGGCAGCTCCGGCAACCAAGAACCGCGCCGCGCTCGCCCGCGCGGCGAATTGCTCTGTGGGTCGTCGTGGCCGTCGGCGTCGTGCTGGCTGTCATTTACGGCATCCCGACGATCGTGCAGATCTTCAACACGGTTTCCACGGACGACGCCTACGTGAACGGCCACGTCACGGCGGTGGCGGCGCGCGTGCCGGGACAAGTCACCAACGTCTACGTGGACGACAATTACCGAGTCAAAAAGGGGAGCCTGCTGGTCCAGCTCGACAAGGAGCCGTACCGCATCCAGGTTGCGTTGAAAAAGGCGACGTACGAGAACGCGCTGGCCAACGTGATCGCTGCTCAGGACGAAGTCCGCGCTCTGCTCGGGAATGCGCGTGCCGCCCGGTTCAAACTGCAGCATGCCATCGAGGACGTCGACAACCAGGTCGCCCTGCTGCGGGCGGACATCGCGACTTTGAAAACACGCCGGGCAGTGCTGGTGCGAGCGAAAGCCGACTACGATCGGGCCGTCGAGCTGCAGAAAACGCCCGGAGCGATCGCTCCGCTGGACGTCGACAAATATCGGGAGGGGTACGACGTCGCCCACGCCCAGGTCACCCAGGCCCTCGAAACGGTCTATCAGATCCGCGTCGGCCTAGGGCTGCCGGCCAAACCGAAAAAGGAAGGCGACGACGCCCTGGGGGAAGTTCCGCCCGATCTCGACCAGACCTACTCGACCGTTCGACAGGCGCTCTACGCTTTGCTGCAGAGCGTGGCCCCGCTGAACTATTTTCCCGTCTCCTATGAAGTTACTCCCAAACAAGCCATCGAGCAGTTCTATCGCCAAGACCCGCAAGGGAACCTCGACCGCATCTTCGCCAAGCTCATCGAGGGGTCGCCAACGATCAAGCTTGCGGAAGCAAAACGCGACGAAGCCAAGGCCGACTGGGACCAGGCCGAGTTGAACTTGCGGTACTGCGACGTCGTCGCCGAGATCGACGGCGTGATCACGCGACGAAACGTCAACCCGGGTAATAACGTCCAGGCGGGAGAGGCCTTGATGGCGCTGCGGTCGCTGACGGAAATCTGGATCGACGCCAACTTCAAAGAAACTCAATTGCGCGAGCTGCGGATCGGCCAACCGGCCAAGCTGGAAGTCGACATGTACGGCAGTCACAAAACGTTTAAGGGGCGAATCTCGGGCTTTACTTACGGCACCGGTTCCACGCTGGCGCTGCTGCCGCCCGAAAACGCGACGGGCAACTTCATCAAGGTCGTGCAGCGGTTGCCGGTGCGCATCGACCTGATCGACTACGATTCCGACAAGGATCCGCTGTTCGTGGGGCTGTCGGTCGTGCCGTATGTCTACTACAAGGACACTCCGACGGGGCCCGACGCCGGCAAATTCCTTCAGATCGTGTCGCCGCTGCCGCAAATCAATCCGGACCAGTTTCGGATGAATCCTGTTCCTCCCGCTTCCCAACCGCGGGCGGTCAACGCCAAGGGAGGCGAGGGGAAGGCCGGGACTCCGACGAGGCCCGCCCCGTGACCTCGCTCGCGCTCGCGCCGGCCCGCCCGGCCACGATCAACCCGTGGGTAATCGCGGGAGTGGTCGTCATTCCGACCTTCATGGAGGTGCTCGACACCACGATTGCCAATGTCGCGCTGCGCTACATTGCCGGGGGGCTGTCAGCCGCCGTCATCGATAGCGAGTGGGTGATCACGAGTTATCTCGCGGCCAACGCCACCATCCTGCCGATTTCGGGCTGGCTCTCGGCTCGTCTGGGCCGACGCAACTACTTCATGATTTCGATCGCCGTCTTCACGATTGCCTCGGGCCTGTGCGGGCTCGCCACCAGCTTGAACCAGTTGATCGCCTTCCGTGTGCTGCAGGGGCTCGCCGGCGGCGGTTTGCAGCCCAGCAGCCAGGCCGTCCTGATCGATGCCTTTCCGAAGGAGAAGCAGGGAGCCGCCATGACGGTCTTCGGCCTGGCAGCCTTGCTGGCGCCGGTGATCGGGCCAACGTTGGGGGGCTACCTCACCGACTATTACAACTGGCGCTATATCTTTTACATCAATCTGCCTGTTGGGACGGTGGCGCTGATCGCTTGCTGGTTGCTGCTGGACGATCCCCCCTATCTCAAGGCCGAGCGCGCCGAGCTTTTGAAGAGGCCGCTCAATTTCGACTACATCGGTTTCGGCCTCTTGGCGCTCGTCATGTCTTCGTGGGAGATCATGCTCAGCAAGGGCCAGCAGTGGGATTGGCTGGGGGACGTCTTCTGGCGCATTCAGACTTTGGTGGTTCTGTTCTTTGGGGGGCTGTTCTTCTTGATCCTCCGCGAGACGCGGATCAGCAACCCTGTGGTCGATTTTCGTCCGCTGCGCGAGCGGAACTTCGCCGCGTGCTGCGTCATCATCTTTTGCGCCTATGGCGCGCTTTACGCTTCGAGCACGTCGCTTCCGGCCCTCTTGCAATCGTTGTTTGGATACGATGCTTACCACTCGGGTCTGGTCTTGTCGCCATCCGGAATTGCCTCGATCCTCGTGTTGATCATTGTCGGCCGAT
The DNA here is from genome assembly GCA_963800135.1 of uncultured Planctomycetaceae bacterium. Lineage (GTDB taxonomy): Bacteria > Planctomycetota > Planctomycetia > Planctomycetales > Planctomycetaceae > DASPSM01. The sequence continues at coordinate 131,252 of CAWCZR010000014.1, forward strand.
TGCTTGGTCTTGGCATCGACGCGCGCTGGTTCATCGCGATCGGACTCGTGGTGCTGGGAGCTTCCGCGTATTGGACGTCGCTGCTCAACCTCCAGATCAGCCCGTGGCAGGTCGTCTGGCCCCGGGTCGTGCTGATCGCCGGCTTGTCGATGATTTTCGCACCCATCAACGTGGCCGCGTACCTCTATACGCCCCGCCAAATACGGGGGGCGGCGGTTGGGCTCTTCGCGCTCTTGCGCAATGAAGGGGGCAGCGTCGGGACTTCGATGGCCCAAACCATCCAGGAGCGCCGCGAGACTTTTCATGAGCTGCGGCTCGGTGAGCATCTTGATCCCTTCAACCCGAACGTTGTCGCGTTCGCCCACCAATCGCAGGCCGCTTTGTATCGGCTCACCGGCGACCCGGCGGCGGCCAAACGGATGAGTCTGCAAGTGCTCGAGAACTTGCGGCTGCAGCAGGCCTCGTCGCTGGCTTATTTCGACGTCTTTTGGGTCACCGGCGTCATCTCGTTCGCGCTCGTCTTTCTCGTGCTGCTCATGAAGCGGTCGGTGGCCGAAAAGGGCGCGCAGATCGGCGGGGAGTGAGCCCGCGGATTGCATCTTCTTCAGCGAAATTTCGCGTTTCCGCCCGCTTCGGCAGAGAACCCGGAACCGTTTCGTCCGGAATAAACGGCACCCTCCGCGCTGCATTTTCGTTGCGGTCGCTGCTTCCGGTAAGCGCCGCCTTCCAAACGTGCCGACTCAATCGGTTGCAACGATTGCGCCCGGCGTGCGCTTGCGTGCCACGCAAGGTCTGATTGAGGTTAAGGATGACCGCTCGAACGATGAGTCCCGCGCACCGCACAATGGATGGTCCGCGCACGAAGGACTCTTGCGACGCCGGCACCCGTCCGCTCGGACGATCGGCCGTGACCGCCGGGGCTGCCTGGTTGGCGCCCTGCTCGCCGCGACCCTCACCGCGGGTTGCACGACGCCGAGCGAATACGTGCACAACGGCCTCAAGGTCGGCCCGAACTATTGTCCGCCCGACGCGGCCGTCGCCCCGAATTGGATCGACGCGAGCGACAAGCGAGTGCGGAGCGATTCGGATGACCTGAGCCAGTGGTGGCGGGTCTTCAACGACCCCGTGCTCGACGGCCTGATCAACGACGCCTATCGCCAGAACCTCACGCTTCGCGAGGCCGGCTTCCGCGTGTTGGCCGCCCGCGCCCAGTTGGGCATCGCCATCGGCAACCTGTTCCCGCAGCAGCAGTACGCGTCCGGTGGCTACACGCGCACGACCCTCAGCACCCAGACGGCCGACAACATCGTGTCGTTCGGCAACGCTCTCGGGCTTCCCGCCCAGCGGAACTTCAGCCAGTGGGACTACGGTTTCGGCATCGGCTGGGAGCTCGACTTCTGGGGCCGCTTCCGCCGGGCGGTCGAAGCGAACGAAGCCAACCTGGGCGCGTCCGTCGCCGACTACGACGACGCGCTGGTCACGCTCTTGGGCGACGTGGCGAGCAACTACGTCCAGTACCGCACGCTGGAGCAGCAGATCGCCTACGCGAAATACAACGTCGACTTGCAGCGGCAGACGCTCACAATCGTCGAGGCGCGATTCCGTGCCGGCACGACGGGCGAGCTGGACGTGCACCAATCGCGCTCGACCCTCGCCCAGACTGAAGCCGGGATCCCGGAGCTGGAAATCAGCCTGCGACAAGCAGCCAACCAGCTCTGCATCCTGATGGGCATTCCGCCCGAGGACCTCAAGGCCCGGCTCGGCACGGCCGCCATACCCGCCGCCCCCAGCGACGTGGCTGTCGGCATTCCCGCCGATCTCTTGCGCCGTCGGCCCGACGTCCGCCGCGCAGAACAAAACGCGGCCGCTCAGTCAGCCCAGATCGGCATCGCCGAGGCCGACTTCTACCCGGCGATCTCGATCGTCGGCACGATCGGCTATTCGGCCGAAGAGTTCCCCAACCTGTTCCGACAGGCCGCGTTCGACGGCACCATTGGCCCCAGCTTCAATTGGAAGATCCTCAACTACGGCCGCATCCTCAACAACGTCCGCGAGCAACGGGCCAAGTTCCAGGCGTTGGTGACGGCCTATCAGCAAACCGTGCTCAACGCCGATCGCGAGGCGGAGAACGGCCTGGTCACGTTCCTCCGCGCCAGACGCGGACGCAGTTCCAATCCGAAAGCGTCGACCGGGCGCAGAAGGCGGTCACGCTGGGGCTCGTACAGTATCAGGCGGGCACGGTCGACTTCACCCGCATCACGCAGCTCGAGCAGAACCTGGTGCTGCAGCAAAATACGCTCGCGATCGCCCGCGGCGAAATCGCCCAGGGCCTGATTCAGACCTATCGCGCGTTAGGCGGCGGCTGGGAGAATCGTCAGGCGCTCGACGCAGGCACTTACGGTCCGCAAGAGGTCGTGCTGACGAACGTTGTACCCCTGCCCGGGGCTCCGCCCGCTCCCGCTCCGCCAGCCGCCGCTCCACCCGCCCTCGCTCCGCCAGCCCAACCGCCGACCGCCCCGGTTCCGGCGGCCCCTATGCCGACTAAAACTCCGGCGCCCACGCCTTCCACGGGCCCGCAAATGCCGAATCCGGGGCATTAAACCGCGTGGCGCATCATCATTTCGCACCCGACTAGCTCCGCGCAAGAAAACAGCCACGGACTGCGTGAGCAATCCGTGGCTGATTGAAAACTTTCGCGACGCAAAGCTGACCCAGTTGGGCCGTCTCAACCTCCGCAGCTATTGCAGGCAGCCGTGCACGGCGAGCACGACGGACAGGCCGGCCCCACGGGCACTTGGACCGTCACCTTCTGCGGCACCATCTTGCAGACCTGCACCGTGACGCTCTTCGTCACGTTCACCGGCACGCAAACCGTGTACTTTTCCGTCTGCTTACGCTGAACAATCTGGCAGACCGTTTCGTTGTACGTCTCGGTCTTCTGCTTCGGCACGCACACCGTGTAGTTCACGGTGCGCGTCTGCTGCTCGTTCACGTACTCGCAAACCGGCACCGTTCGCGTCCGCGTTTCATTCTTCGTCAGACAGACGTTGTACTGATAGGTCTCCGTCGAGGGGACCATCTCGCACACGCGCACGGTCTGAGTTCGCGTCTCATTCCGGGTCAGGCAGACGTTGTAGTTGTACGTCTGCTGGGTCGGCACCATTTCGCACACGGGCACCGTCTGGGTTCGGGTTTCATTCCGGGTCAGGCACACGTTGTACTGGTACGATTCGGTCGAGGGGACCATTTCGCACACGGTGACGGTCCGCGACCGCGTCTCGTTCCGCGTCAGGCACACGTTGTACTGATAGTTCTCCGTGCTGGAGACCATCTCGCAAACGCGCACGTTCTGCGTCCGGGTTTCCGGACGGCACAACGTCACCTGGTACGTGTAGGGAACTTGAACAGTCTGGACTTCATTGCAGGTGTAGCTTTCCTGCTTCTGAACCATTTTCGCGACCCACGTCCGGCAAGTCGCCGGAGCACACGATGGAGTGTAAGCCGCGGCCGTGCAGCCACTGCCAACAGCCGCCGTGCAGCCGCCACAACCCGTATTGCAACCGCCGCAGCCCGTGTTGCAGCCGCCACAGGCCGTCGCGCAACCGCCCGCAGGCGCCAACCGCCGGCCGCGGCCGGAGCCGGCCGATCTTCCCAGTGGCCCTGATCGACGCACACAGTCTGTGTGCGAGTCACAGGAACCGTGTGGCACTCAGTCCGCGTTCCCTGCCGATTCTCGGTGTAAGGAACGTTGACCGTGTACGACTGAGCGACCTCTTTCCACACTGGCTTGCAGACCGTCCGCGTGCCCGTCCGCGCTTCCGTGTAGGGAACGCAAACGGTGTAGTTCTCGGTGACCTGCTTCGACACCGGACGGCAAACCGTCCGGGTGCCAGTCCGCGTTTCCGTGTAGGGAACGCAAACAGTGTAGTTCTGCGTGACCTGCTTCGTCACCGGCTTCATGACGGTGCAGGTGGCCGTCCGCGTTTCCGTGTACGGAATGCAAACGGTGTAGTTCTGCACGACGTTTTTGTAGACCGGCTTGCACACCGTCCGAGTGCCCGTGCGAGCCTCGGTGTAGGGAACGCAGACCGTGTAGTTTTCGGTGACCTGCTTGGTCACCGGCTTGCACACGGTGTACGTTTCCTGCCGCGATTGCTGCTGCTGCTCGTAGACGGTGTAGGTGCGAGTTTTCTGCACGGTCTGGGGAACCTGCTCGCAGACCGTGACCTCGCGCGAACGTTGTTCATTGTGATATTCGACCGAGGGCACCTGCCTCGTCTCGTTGACGTAGCTGGGCACCATCACCGTCCGTTCTTCCGTGCGATACTGGGGAGCGCACGGAGCGGCGGCAGCCGCCGGAGCACACGGAGCGGCTGCCGTCGCACAGGGCGCCGGAGCACAGCCCGCAGCAGCGGGGGCGGGAGCGGAACTGGGGGGCGGTGCACATTGAGCGGCGCCCCCTTTCGCGGCGAGCGCTGACCACGTCAGCACCGCCAACCAACAGACGGTGTAGCGATTCTTCAACAGCATGCGGGACTCCTTACAAAGGTGCGCAACTCTGCCAGCGTGCCCGGTGACACCTCGAGCACTCCCTCGCCCGGTGAACCCCTGACCGCAGGTCCGATCTAAAACATCCCCTCGTTCCCTCGACCCACAGCCGCCCAGACTCTTTCCGGCAGCAGCCACAGGAGAACGAAGGCTCAGTCGTCAAACTGGGAAAGATACGTAAGAAATACCAAGGGATCGCCCGCTCTGCCAGTGTTCCCCAACATAAAGCGAGGGAGGCGATTACGCGCCAGCCACCCCGCGCACGGCCTTGAATCGCTTTCGCCCGGAAAAATCGCGGAAAACTCGCTTGCTCGCGGTTGTCGACCTGGTTTCAAAAACTAAAAAAAAGGAGGGCGAAGGCGGCCGGGCTCCTGCACACAGTCGCTTTCCGGGACTGCTCCGTCGCGAATCGCTCTCATTTTGACCGTCGCTTGGCTCACTTCCGGCCAGCTTCGCGTCGAGCACGGCCCGTTTTTCGGTATAAAGCCGCCGATCGGCTCGCGGCACGTTGTCGCACGCAATCCGCGCACCAAACGCGTCTGCGGATTGATGTAAGAGCCCTCGCGAGGGCTCTTCATGGATGACGCACGTCGAGCGAACTAACAGTTACTGCGTCTGCTGCAACAGCAGTACGGCAATGTCGGTCAAGAACGCGTCGCGGTCAACGCGCGGGCCGTCACCGAAATTCACGTGCGTGCGATCGGCCGTCCAGCCGCCCAAGATCGTGTGCGTTGGCTTGAGCAGCTTCGCGTACTCATCCAGGAACGCGTTGAAGGCGGGCGCGTCGGCCACGAGTGATTCGCTGCGAAGTGGGCGACGAATCGAAGTGCGCCTTCAGTGACCCGTCGAGCAGGCCTGCCGTCCGCAACGTCGGAATCAGTTGCTCGCTTAAGTCACGCTCCAAAGTCGCGCGAAACGGCGCTTCGCGCAACAACGTCAACAGCATCTGCGGGTTCGCTCGCAGCGACTCGATCACGCGGCTCTTGTACGGCTCTTCGATGCCGTTCAGCCGCGCGAGCTGCGACATCAAATCGCCTTCCTTCTCCAGCGTGAAATAATGCGCGGGGAACTTGAGCAGCGACGGCTTGTGGTCCTCGGGCAGCTTCGCCAGAAACGCCACCAGGTGCGCCTCGGTCGGCCGCTGCGGCTCGGGCATCTCAACCACCACGCCCTTCCACCCGCACAGCGAAAACATGTCCACGCCGAAACTCTCCGGCATCGGCGTGCTGGTGTCGGACTGATGTCGACACAGTCGCTCCCAAAAACCCTTGAGCCTCCGCTGCTGCTCCGCGTGTGGGTGCGCCATCGACGCAAGGAAACCGGCCGGATTGGCGAACGCGGCCCCGGGTAAGCCCATGTGCGCGAAGAGATAGGCGATCGACGGCCCACCGCCCGCAGGCCGACTCACCGGCATCGGTCGCGCCGGCGCCTGTTCGCGACGCCGAAAGAAGTCGCCCAGTCCCATTGCGGTGCCTCCGCTTGCGAACGTCTTGCTTCTCAGGCGCGTTCCTCGGCGAGCCGTTACTTCGCCATCACTTCGGCGAGCTCATCGTAGGCCTTGAGATATTCGTCCAGCACGGCCTGCATGTCGGGACCGTCGGGCATCGTCTCGAGCTGTTCTTCGAGTCTCAGGATCTTCCGCACGAGGGGCCGCACCTCGAGCGTTTTATCGACGCCGATGAGCGAGCGGACCTCGTGACAATCGGGGCACTGGCAGACCCACTTTCGCCCGGCCTCCATGTCGCGCTTGATGTGCGCGTTCGCGGTGGCCCGCATGTGCGCCATGTCGCGCGACGCCGGCACCGCCACCAGCTCCGTCCGCCGCGGCCACGCTCCGCCTTCCCGCCCTTTGCCGAACCAAAACGCAAAGACGCCGCCGGCCACGATCGAAATCTTGGTGATCGACTCCAGGTCGCCCAGGTGCTTGACGAAATATCCCAGGCTGCCGTCGATGATGAACGGCGCGAACCGCCACTCGGTCAACACTCCCACCACCAGCCCCAACACGCCGCACGCGACCCCGAGCGCATTCGACTTCCCGCCCGAGAGCGCTCCGCAACCCAGGCCCAGCACGGCCCCCGGCAGGATCAGCGCATAAAACCCCAACCGCGTCAGCAGGAAAAAAACCGAACTGCCGACGGCCGCTCCGATCGCCGCCCCCACCAACCCAGCCGGCCACTCACCCGCTTTGACTTTTGCCACACCGCTCGCCATGCGAAACCCGCCCCAAAATCCGCCGCTTGAATCGAATGACGCGCCGGTCGCGGCCGCCGCGATTTCACGTCATTTTCATCGTACAGCAACCGCGCGGGCGAGCCAACAACCTGTGCGCGGCTCGCTGCAACGGAGTCTCCCAATGCGCCCGCACTCAGTCCGGGCGAACGAGCGCTTCCCTCGGTCCCAAGGTCCCCCTTGGGACCGCACCACCCCGAAGCTCCGCTTCGGACGCCGCGCAACGAGTGAGCCGCAGCCGCCACGACCGCCGCGAGCGGATCTACTCCCTCAGTCCGAAGCTCCGCGACCGCGCGTGCCCCAGCGAGTGATGGCCGGTCAGGTCGTACTCGTGCCGATACGGATCGTGCGACTCGTGACCGGAGAGAGAGTACCCGTGGTGATGGGCGTGATACGGCTCGAAGGCCCGCCGCGCGTCGCGATACAAGAAGGCGAACCCAACCAGCAGCCCCAGCGACGCCAGCGCGAAGAACCCGAGGGCCAGCCAGTTGTGATGGCCGGCCACGCGCGACACGCCCATCCGACCGGGCACATACTCGACGTCCATCACATCGGGCGGCGGCCCCCACCGGCTCGGCACCGCATCCACCTCCTCGCGATGACTGCCGGTTTTCGTATCGATGAACGCGTATCGAATGATGAACGCGTCATCGGTTTCATCCGGCGAGTTGGCCCGAACGATCGACGCCTGGGCCGTCCGTCCAAACGCCCAATACCGCGCCTCACCCAAAACGAAACAGGCCGAGATCAAAAACGCCACAGGGACCAGAATGCACGACAAACACCCCCACAGAGCCGGGTCGTTGTACTCTTCCTTCCAGGTGTAACGTCTCGCGCCCCACCCGAAATCGAAGAAATCGATGAGGTCTTCGTACGACACCAACGGCCCCCCGCCCCACCCGGCCTTCCTCCGCCTTCAACCCCCGCGATTCCAGCATAACGCCACCCACCACCAACCGGATCACGGCTCTGCGCCTCTCGGTCCGAAGCTCCCCGCTTCCCCTCGGTCCCAAGCTCCCGAGGATTTTTCATGAATTGACGTAAGTCGGTGTCGGGGTCCGCTTGATTGCGTTGAGGATCAGCTTCGCCTGCACCCAACGGTGAACTCTGCGATGAGTGCGGACCCAAGGTGGAAGGTGTGTGAGTCCGCCTCCCCAATTGGTCAGATTTCCGAAGGATCGCTCGATGGTGTTCCGGAGCAGCATCAGCTCTCGCGCGAACTCCGGGTTCGGATTGTTAATCAGTTCGGCGGTCCGTCTTCGTCCAAGGCTCATTTTGGGTCGGCGGGACTCACACTTGCTGCCACCACGCAAGGGCGCCACGAGTTGAAGATCGCCGCGCTGGGCGCACACCTCGTGAAGTGGATTGGAGTCGTAGTTGGCATCCGCCAAGAGGTAGCCCTGGATGTCGGCCGTACGCACCATGCGACGAGCCATCACCCGCTCGTCCTTGTTCATGGGCGCGATCCGCCAGGCGGCGACAAGCCCGTCAATTCCCTGGATTAAGTGCAGTTTATAACCCCGAGCGTTGCCGCGCTGGGCACGACCAAACCCGGTCTGGCGATCGCTGCTTGAGCCGCTGACTATCAGAGGTTTTCCGTCGATGACCCAAACGAGCCGCTTGTCGCCGCGCGACCGGACGACCGCCTGCTCCAAAGACATCATCACAGCCCGAACCTCGCGATCGCGAAGTCTTCGCGACATCGTGCTGGAGGACGGAAGTGTTCGTCGCCTTTCGTGGATTGGCCAATTGGCTTTACAGATCGCCCAGGACATCGGGCGATCATGCAGCACAGCCCACATCCAGACACGCACGATGTCCTCGACGCTGAATTTCTCCCGCGCCCGGCGCCTCGGCTTGTGAATCTGCTTCAACAATCGCAAAATCCCCTTCCAGAGTTGGTCTTCCATGACCGCCCTCCTGCTTGTGTGGAAACAAACAAAGGGCATCATCGAAGCCAACTCTTTTTTGCGCAAGACCTAACGTCGTTTCATGCAAGATCCTCGGGAGCTTGGGAACGAGATTCTGACAGCGACCGGCTCGGCGGGCGCTGGAACTGATGCTGCGCGTTGCCCGGGGCCACCTTGATCCGAGACTTCGCGTCCCCCCGGCGCCTCGGTCCCAAGCTCCCGCTTGGGACCGCACCCCCTCGAAGCTCCTGCTTCGAGCGCCGCGCAAACAGCCCTCAGTTCACCTGGCCACCCACGCGCGCCGTCGCAGGCGCCGCTTTCCAACCTCACTCCACTTGACGCGGATTGATTCCGGCGGTTTGACGAGAAGCCGTGCATCGGAAGAAACCGTGTCGGCAAAAAAGAGGCGGACGCTCGCCTCGACCGTGGACCCGACATAGACCTCCCCCAACGTGAGCCGGTCGGGGCTCGCCGTGTCCAGCGCAACCTGGGCGAAGGCCGCAATCGGTTGGGCAAGAACGGCGGTCAAGGCCACAATGCCAATCAAAACCCGCGGCATTCTGTCGCTCCTTGAAACTGCCCAAAGCCTGCCCACCGCGGCGGGCTTCCGACGTCCAAAGTCCAAGGTCCGATCTGCGATGTCAACGCAGGCGAGTCTTTTGGGATCGCTTTTCATTTTCCCTCGGTCCTCGGCGGCGCTTGGGACCGAGGCCACAATCCCAGATCGTCGCCCGACCCGCCTTTTTCAGGCTGAGCAGAGCGGCCTCGGCATTCTTGCAGAGCCGAAAGTCCGGAGAGCCATCCTGCGGCAAGCGCGGCGTCACCAACTCCGCAGCCGCAAAAAACTCCGCGGCCGCTTGCGTCGACAGCTTCACAAACCGGCAATGACAGAGCAACTCGTGCGGTCGCCCCGGCCCCCGCGGCTCCACACCGAGTCCGGACTTTGCCATCGCTAGGCACAAGAAAAGCGACAACCAAACTCGTGCAGCCATGTGCACTCCCTTGCCAGACGGCCGACCGGCTCATATCCGAGGCGGACGAGAGCGGTCAAGACGGGTTCATCGGCTAGACCCGTAATTCTTCTTGCTTCGTCAAGTGTCACACGGCTATCGTGACTGCATCTCGCGATACTTACTATACGTGCTCCGCTACTGGCCCTCATAGACAATCACGCCCGCGCCAACTCGACTAGCGCCGAACCAGAACGATCAGCGACGTGTCCGACGAAGAAACAACTCGCAAAAGGGCTCTCTCGTGAGTTTGATGACGAACTATCTGATCCGGTCGAGTAACACACAGGATTTCTTCAACGCAATTCGGACTGCAAAGGCGCCGGAACGGTTTACGCAGTCGTTCTTGACAGACCTTGATTTCACCAGCAGTAACGATCGCCTTTACATCGGTGTTCTCAAGGGGTTGCGTTTCCTCGACGAAAATGGGACTCCCACGCAACGGTATTTCGCGTTCCTTGACCAATCACAATCGGGAACGGTGCTCGCCGAAGCAATTCGGGACGCCTACGAAGACCTTTTCGCGATCAATCGAAACGCCCACACCTTGTCATTGGAGGACGTTGAGGGTCGGCTGAGAACTCTCACTAGAGGTCAAAAGTCCGAGAACGTCATTGGCTGGATGGCGAACACGTTCCGAACCCTCTGCGACCTCGCCGATTGGGAGACTCCGACGCCTCCGGAAGGCGAAGCCCCGCCCAACCGCAGAATCTCAACCGCCTCCCGACACGCCGGAGGTTGAAACTGGTGCTAAAGTGCTGCCCACACCGACGCATTCACGGGATATCGAACGGCTTCAGCTGCATTACAACATTCAACTTATTTTGCCGGAGTCCCGCGATCAGGCAGTCTACGAGGCCCTTTTTACAAGCTTGAAGAGACACCTTCTATGACACATGACGAGGTCTACGCGTTCGTCTATCGTGGCCTTCTCACGAAAACGGCCGTGAGCAAGGTCGCGAATCGACTTCAACGTGGAAATCCGAGTGTGCTCGCAGTCAGCCATCGCCTGCCATTCGAGCTCCTTGACGAGCGGCTTGTCACGCGGGCCCGGGAGATGGCGGTGATTTATTCTGCAATCGCGGCTTTTGAAAACGCGGTGAGGATTTTCATTGAGAAACGTCTGCTAGAGGAAGTTGGTGATAACTGGTGGGAACAATGCGTTCCGGAGAAACGACGAGAGAGGGCCGAGTCACGGCGCGATCAGGAAGACAAGATCCGATGGCACGCGAAGCGCGGGGCTTCTCTTCTCGAGTACACGGAAATCGAAGACCTAAAATCGATTCTCGTCACGAAGCAAGACATTTTCTTGCCGATTGTTCAGTCGATCGAGTGGGCCAAGCACATCTTGGATACCGTTGAGCATTCACGAAACATCATCATGCACAGCGGATACCTGGAGCGGGAGGACGTCGAGCGTTTGCGCATCGCCATGCGCGATTGGTTGGCACAAATTGGTGGATGAGCGTGGCACAGTGCGGACCGCGTGACAAGCACGTCGCGATTGACCAGCGTTAAAGGAATTCTAGGCTCCCGTCGGAGCGGTGCGTGAGGTTCTGCGCTAACGCGAGCGCATCAAGGAACACAGCAATGGTCGAAGTGGACGTTACCGGAAAGGTAAAGTTTTATCGGCTGGACGAGGGATGGGGATTTATCGAACGCCCACCCCACGAGGATGACTTTGTTCATGCACGGAACCTCAAATGCAGTGCCCCATACGCAGGGGAGGAACTTGTCTATGACATCGAGAAGTCAAGCGCACCCGCCCACGCCCACGAGGCTGTGAATGTTCGCCGGAAGAACGCAATGAGGCGAAACGGTGATGTCATTGAGTGGCATGTGGAGCCAGGCACATGGGAAAGCAGGGGTAGGATCGCTCCCCACGATGGTGGTGCACCGGCACCGTTTTCGAGGCAAGATTTGTTGGGGGGACCTGCAGGGAGTTTTGCGAAGCCACGGCCATGGCACGGGGCCTCATACGCCGTGGTAGAAACACGTACCGGCCAGCGCACGGTCGACATCGAGTTAGACACGCGGTATCCACTTCTGCGGTATGCGTACCTCGGAAGGGAGGAAGACGTTGTGCAGCAGCTCAAGGAGATGGCGCTCTTTGAGCACTGGGACTACCGGCACAGCGTGGCCAACCATCAGTCGCCTATTCTTCACAACTACCTTCATTTTACCTTTGCGAAATTGTGCGACGAGGATCGGGGCAAGCCTCCGGGCGAGAGAAAAATCCGAGAACGACGCGACCTCCAACCTCACTTGGCCGCATTCAACACGGGGTTGGTTGACCAGAAGTACAAGTCAATTTACGCATTACTCGAAGCGAACGATCCGGGGCGCACGCCGAAATGGAGGTTTCGAGCGTTTTGCGTGCCGGGCGAAGGGCACGGTAAGGTTCTTGCGAGCTACTTCAACCCGTTGCCCGACCCACCGGAGTACTTCCACTCGACAGTGGAACTGCTTTACGACCCAGACAAGCCGCTTCATCCTGATTACACCCACATTCTAGAGCACAATCGTGACCGACTGCCTAGAGCACTGCTTGCCCAATCCAACGGCATGAATGACGCAATTGCCATGCGCTTCCTGACCACGCATCTTGACCAGGCGATCGAGGTCGCGAAAAAGCGAGCTCGTTGGAATTTCCGCACAGCGATTCCGCACTATTTCCCTACGTTCAAACGCCTTGAGTTCCTGCTGCCCTTATGTTTGCTCCAAGACAACAGAGTCGATGTCGCGCTGTCGGTTCAAAAGACGGACACGGGGTACCTCGGTAACACGATCATGCCTCTAGATTGGGCGTACAAAACCGCCCGTTTAGTATGCCGGCCTGACAGCGACTGGCTTGCTCCCGGCGATATCGACGAGAGTGAAGAAGCACCGGAATCTGATAGGGTCGATTGACCAAAAAAACACGGCTGAGTCGAGACGACTCAGCCGTGCGATTTTTCAAAGAGTTCGGAGAGCGGCTTGTCGGGCCGGAATCACTTTTCCTTATTCGGTGCCACGCCCAATTCGTCGACGGTTTCGTTGACGCCGAGGGTGGATTGGGCCAGTTCGACGGCGTGGTGTTTGGCTGCGGAGGTCGGGACGCTGCCCTTGAGCACGACCACGCCGCCGTCTTTCGTCTCAACCTGGAACGGGGCTTCGGAGAGCTGTTTGTCCCAGTAGAGCCGGGCGTAGACGCGGCCTTGGATCGTCATGCGGTGCGTGGCCTTCTGAATGTCGCCCCACGACTCGCGGAGCTTTTTCTCGGCCCGGTGCAGCTCGCGGTCGACCTTGTCGCTGATCGAGTCGTCCTTCTGCTGGCCGACCGCGTTCATCGCGCCGAACAAAAACACCACGCAAACGGCCCCGCGCAAAAAGTTTCGCGTCATGGCTCTTCCCCTGTTGGCTGGTTTTTCTTGGCCTGGTTGTCTGGGCAATCGCACGCTCGTCAGCTCGGGCTGCCGCGGGCCTCGCTCGACAAGGCGGCGGCTACGACTCGGGCGGCCCCGTTTGGGCAACCGGAAGTTCGCCCTGAATAGGGCCATCTTGGAAAGATCCCGGCGAAACTTCCACGATGAAGCCGCCATGGCGGCCCGGTCGGGGCTCGGCGGGATCCATTGCCGTCAGTGACGGGAGTTTTGCGAGTTGGTTCTGCGCCGATAGAAACGCGGGATTGTTCGTCGGAGCCAGTTGGCGGTAGCGTGACAAAAGGGGCTGCCGCGCCTGGCGTTCGTCGTGCGCGCCGGGCACCTAGCGGCCCGTCCGGCCGCGGTCCGACGGGGCGCGACGAGGCGAGTGGTCAGCCCCTTACCAGCCGACACTGGGACGGGACAAGTCGGGACGGGATTGATTTGAATGGGAGGGACACTTGCCGAAGATTGGACAAACCTGTCCGGATTCGGAGGCGGTCCCAGGTCCGGTCTCTTCTTAACAATCGAAAAGAGTCCGGCCGTAATCTTTGGAAGGCAACGACTTACGGCGGACAAAGGTCCGGTCCGGACACTTTCGTGGAAAAGGGGACCACCGGTGGGACGGGATCGGAATGACGGGACGGGACAAGTTGTTTCACCGAGAAACGCCTGGAGAAATCGGCCCCCACCCGGCCCTTGTATGTTGAAAAAAGGTCAATCTGCGCATTTGATGGGGACAGCCGTGGGAAAGCTTGCGAAGCGTAGCGGAGCAAGGTTTGCCACGGCGGCCGGCGGTAGATCGTCCGCCCTCAGGTCCAAGAAGACCGTGGGAGAGCTGGATCGCCGCCGGTCTCATGAGATCAGCCCGAACAGCCGTCAGAGCCGTCGGGGCGCCAGTCGCCGCTCGAGCTCGCATTCGCAAGGACGGGACATCGTCATGGACGTCGCCTTCAAATCGGTCGTCGGTATCGACATCGCCAAACGGACCCTCGACGTGCACGTGCTGCCGGAGCGAACGTCGCTCAAGCAGCCAAACGATTCCAAGGGCCGAGGGCAACTCCGAGAGAAGCTTCCTGCTCCCGGAGAGTGTTTGATCGTCGTGGAAGCCACCGGCGGTTACGAGCGTGCGCTCGTCGCCGAACTGATCGACGCGGGCCATCAGGTTGCGGTCGTCAACCCACGGCAAGTCCGCGACTTCGCCAAAGCCTGCGGAATTCTCGCCAAGACCGATCGCATCGACGCGGTCGTGTTGGCACGCTTCGGGCAGGCCGTCGTGCCGCGCACCCAGACCAAAATCCCGGAAAAACAGCTCGAACTGCAAGATCTCGTCGTCCGACGTCGACAGCTCGTCGAGCTGCGAACCGCAGAAATGAACCGCAAGGAAAACGTCGCCAGCAAGTTCGTTAAAAAGAGCCTTCAGGAGAGCGTCGATGCGCTCAACAAGCAGATCCGACGCTTCGAGAAGCGAATCGCCGCACTGGTCCAATCGGACGACGAGTGGAAGCAGAAGCTCGAGATTGTTCAAAGCACGCCGGGGGTTGGACCAGGCACGGGTGCCACTCTGATCGCCGAGGTCCCCGAGTTGGGACAGCTCAGTCGACGAAAAATCTCCGCACTGATCGGCCTGGCCCCCTTCAATCGCGACAGCGGCGAGTTCCGAGGCCGCCGCGCGATCCGCGGCGGCCGAAGTTCGGTGCGCTGTTGCCTGTACATGGCGACGCTCAGCGCACGACGCTCCAACCCAATCATCAGAGCCTTCTCGGATCGCCTGAAAGCCCTCGGCAAAAAGCCCAAGGTCATCATCACCGCCTGCATGCGCAAGCTGCTGGTGATCCTCAACACCATGGTCAAAAACAAAACGCACTGGAACCCTGCAATCTCAACCACTTAACCCTTGAAAAGAAACACAGCCGCTCTCCCGACGGACCGGGAGAGGGTGAAAGATGGGACGGGATTGATCGCACCGCACAGGTTCGACTCCTTCGCCCTCCAGCTCGGCGGCCCGTCGTCGTCCGGTCTCGCCGGCACACATCGCTGACTGCGTGCGCGGCTCTTTGGGAATGGGCATCGTAGGCAGCACGGGAGGAGTATCGGCCCTGCGCACCTCGGCAATTATTCAGAGGCTCTTCACCGATTCCGAACAGCGGTAAGCGAGAATTCGGACGATAAAAAGGACTGTCCCCCGCCCGAAAGCTCTGGGCACGGGGGACGAATGTAGGAAAGGGTGAACTCCACTCAATTCCAATTTGGAGCGTGATGCCATGCCAACGAACCAGGGATGGGGGGTCGGCGGCGTTCGGACAGTCTTTATCAGTGACGTCCACCTGGGCCACAAGCATTCGCAGGGCCAGCAGCTCATCCGCTTCTTGGAGGACCTCCGGCCGCAGTCGCTGTATTTGGTCGGCGACATCATCGACGGCTGGGCTTTGAGCCGTTCGGGCTGGTCGGAGGCGTGCACCGACGTGTTGCGGCGGCTCTCCGAGATGGCCGAACAGGGGACCCGGCTCTACTACACGCCGGGCAATCACGACGCCTTTCTGCGGAACAAGGACGGCCTGCGGTTTGTAACCGAGCGGTTTCCGTTCGTGGAAATCGAGAACGAATTCATCTTCGAGGCGGCCGACGGCAGGCGGTTTGTCGTCACGCACGGCGACCTGTTCGACGTGTTTGAAACGTCGGCCCAGTGGATCTCGATGTGGCTGACCGTGTTTTACAACACGTGCCTGTCGGCCAACCGCTGGCTCAGTCGCGTCCTGCGGCGGAAGGGAAAAAGCCCGTACCATCTTTGTTCCGCCGGAAAGCAAGCCGTGAAGCGCGTGGTGCGATTCTTGAGCCGCTACGAGCGATCGCTGAGCGACTATGCCAGCCGCAAAGGCTGCGACGGCGTGATCTGCGGACACCTGCATACGCCGAAGATCGCCGAGCGGGACGGCTTTGTTTACTGCAACACGGGCGACT
This sequence comes from uncultured Planctomycetaceae bacterium, assembly GCA_963800135.1. Taxonomy (GTDB): domain Bacteria; phylum Planctomycetota; class Planctomycetia; order Planctomycetales; family Planctomycetaceae; genus DASPSM01. The sequence continues at coordinate 147,314 of CAWCZR010000014.1, forward strand.
GGGTGGAGCACTGCACGGCCCTGATCGAGGGGAACGACGGCACGCTCTCGCTGTTGCAGTTCTATGGGAATCGAGCGTCCAGCGTTTCGCGGCCGCGGCCAATGCCTGCCCGTCGCCTGGAGTCGGGGACGACACGGATCCCACTTCGTGGCGAACGCGGACCACTCGCTGCTTGCGAAGCGAGTATCGACGACAAAGATGCCTGGGAATCGACGGGCTCGTTGGTGCCTGCGTAACGAACAGAATTCAAACGGTCACGACAGAGGTGACGCCGGAGTCGTCCATCAAGAGGACGTCAAAGAACGTCGCGGCGATTCGTTCGAATGCTTGATGCGATTCGATGACGCGGTTCAGTTGGTCTGCAGGGACGGCGGGCTGGAGACCTCGGTAGCTGGCGCAGGCACCGAGGGCGAGCCGGGCTTCGGACTGGCTTCGGGGAAGAGTTGGCAGCCGGTCCAGAACAACCCGGCGGCCAGCAGAATGGCGGCGGGGAGCGTCAACACCCAGGCCAAGCCGATTTTCCTCAGCGTATCGCCCCGCAGCCCGGAGTGGTTGGCGGCCATGGTGCCGGCGACGCCGGAGGAGAGAACGTGCGTCGTGCTGACGGGCATGTGGGCCAGGTCGGCGAGGCCGATCGTCGCGGCTGCCACCAGTTCCGCCGCCGCTCCCTGGGCGTAACTGAGGTGGGCCTTGCCGATTTTTTCGGCCACCGTGACCACGATTCGCTTATAGCCGATGCCCGTGCCGACTCCGAGCGCCAGCGCCACGCCGACGACGACCCAATACGGCACAAACTCGATCGCCCGGGTGAATTGGGCGTTGGCCGGGGCGAGGGCGCGGCGAGTTTCGGGACTGAGGTCAGCCGCTTGGAGTCTCTGACGAAAGCGAAAAATGGCCTGCCGGACGGTCCAGCGATCGGCGGCGGAGACTTCGGCAAGCGTCGTCTTGCCCGCCAGCGCGGAGGTAATCGTTTGCATCTCCGGGCGGATGGCGGCGGCCGTTTCGGGCGAATCCTGCTCGACGATCTTGGGGACCGATTCGGCCGCGCCGGCGACCGCTCGGGCCAACTCCGGTTCATGCACATTGAGCGAATAGTAACTCGGCAAAAACCCGATCAGCACCAGCAGAATCAGGCCCATCCCCTTTTGACCGTCGTTGGAGCCGTGAGCCAGACTGACGCCGCCGCACGTCGCCAGGAGCACGCCGCGAATCCAGTGCGGTGGTTGATCGCCTTCGCCGGGCGGCTGATAGAGGCTGGGGTCGGTGAAGATTCGTTTCATCAACAGCAGCAAGCCGGCCGCCAGGCAGAATCCCAGGATCGGCGAAATCAAAAGTGAAAGCGCGACTTCGACCGCTTGCCCCCAGTTCACTCCCCTGAGGTTGCCGCGAGCCAGCAGGCTGTTCGCCAAACCGACGCCGAGAATCGAGCCGATCAGCGTGTGGGAACTCGACACGGGGAGCCCATACCACCACGTCCCCAGGTTCCAGATGACTCCTGCCAGCAGCAGCGAAATGATCATCACGACCGAGCGCAACGTCGAGCTGGAAATGAGCACGTCAACCGGCAGCAAGTTGACGATGGCAAACGCGACGGCCGTTCCGCCCAGCAGCACGCCCAGAAAGTTGCAGAACCCGGAATAAATCACGGCGGGCATCGGCTTGAGCGTGCCCGTGTAGATCACGGTCGTGACGGCGTTGGCCGTATCGTGGAAACCGTTGATGAACTCGAACGCAAAAGCGATCAGGAGCGCGAACGCCAAGCCCAACTGCTGCGGGATGCTGAGGTCGCGAAGCGCCTCCCAAAGCGACGTGCTCACCGGATCGCTGTCCGGGCGGCAGAGGGGGCGTCGACGGGCGCTCGGGCAGCGGGTCGTAGGGCCGAAATCCGGGCCGGACTCGGGGAGCTGAGCGGCACAGGGTCCGCAATCCGCGGCAGCGTTCGCAAGTTCCCCATGGTCGACGGTTCCTTAAAGAGCCGTCAGGCTACGCGAAGATTGTGAACGTAGGGTTACGATTGAGTTGGCATCTTGTGAAGAAGGCGGACGACGCAGGTCGCGGCCAAACGCCGCGGACGGTCAAGCAGTCGTTACGCGCCGGTCGAACGTTATTTTGACGTCGTCGACAAACAGTGTCCCCGTGGCGCCGTTGAGGCCGATGCGGATCACCGCTTGCCGCGCCCCCTCGGGCACGGGCACGTTGGCGCTGACGCTGACCCAGCCTGCCCACGACCCCTTGAGGTGCACGGCAATCTGCTCGCCGACGAATTTTCGCGAATCGTCGAAAGTCACCTGCAGGCCCGCTTTGTCGAACGACTCCTTACCGTCGACGATGTGGTCGGCCCGATATTTAAAGGTGAGCCGCAGCACGGCCACTTTGCGGCCGTCGACGCCGACGGCTTGCAGCGCGTGCGAGCGCTGGCCGGGTACGTCGTTTTGGAAGCGGATGCAAAACTGGCCATCCGCCGCCTCGCGGCTCATCAGCGTGACCTGGCGCTGGTTGTACCAGCCGTCGAGCGAGCCGTTCTCTTCGCGGTCTTCAAAGCTGCCGTTGCGGATTTGGGGATCGGTCGGGTCGGGCTTCACGGTGCGCTCGCGATCCGATCGCCCCGTCATCGGGACGAAGTAAGTCGGCATGAGCTGCTCGCGGACCAGTTTGCCGTCCTTCTTCTCGAGCAGGACCATTTCCTGGTCGTAGCGGCTGCCGACCGGAATGATCATCCGCCCCCCTTCTTTGAGCTGGTCGACCAGCGGCTGCGGCACCTTCTCGGGCGAGCAGGTGACGATGATCTTGTCAAACGGGGCGTATTCCTTCCAACCGGCGTAGCCGTCGCCGATCTTCGTCGTGACGTTGTGGTAGCCCAGGTGTTTGAGCCGCTTCTCGGCGGCCTGCCCCAGTGGCCTGACGATTTCGATCGAGTAAACCTCTTTGACCAAGAGCGACAGCACGGCCGCCTGGTAGCCGCTGCCGGTGCCGATCTCGAGCACGCGATCCTCGCGCTGCGGGTCGAGCGTCTCGGTCATCTGTGCGACGACCGACGGCCAGGTAATCGTCTGCTTGTACCCAATGGGCCAGGCCGAGTCCCAATACGCTTTGGCGCGGTAAGCGGGCGGCACGAACTCGTGACGCGGGACGCGGCGCATGGCCGCCAGCACGCGGGCGTCGTGAACTCCCGCTTTCTCGACGTAATCGGAGACCATCTTCAGCCGGGCTTGATCGTAATCCAGGCTGCTCTGCCCCCAGACGGGGATAGTTCCCCCAGATACGAACAACACAGCGACGAACAACGCGGCTACGAGCAACACGGGAACCGGCAACGCGGGGGGAGCGATGAGCTTCGGCATCGGACGCCGTCTTCGAGCAAGCTCGGCGCGGTCGAAACCGCGAATCGTGCGTTTCCAGCTGCGCCGACGGCCAGCCAATATCGATGTTATCCGCGGGGAATTGACCAGGCGAGCGAACGTAAACCGGGAAAGCATTACGAATTTGATTTGTGCGGTGCGCGCGATCCAGTACGCTGGAACCGGCTGCGGGCGCTTTCCCCGTGTCACTTCCAGCTTGGAGACCTCGCATGGGAATGCTGAAAGAGTTCAAAGAGTTTGCCATGAAGGGCAACGTCCTCGACATGGCCGTCGGCATTATTATTGGGGCGGCGTTCGGCAAGATTGTTACCTCGCTCGTCAACGACGTGATCATGCCGCCGATCGGCGTTGTGTTGGGCAACGTCGATTTCTCGAGTCTGGCGGTGACGTTGCGGCAGAAGACGGAGGCCGCTCCGGCCGTGACGATCCGTTACGGACTCTTCATCAACACGATCATCGACTTTGTGATCGTGGCCTTCGCGATCTTCATCGTGATCAAGCAACTCAATCGCCTGAAGCGGCCCGAAGCTCCGCCCCCGGCGACGACGAAGGACTGCCCGCGGTGCCTGATGGCCATTCCCCTCAAGGCCACGCGCTGCGGCCACTGCACGGCGGAGATCGGGTAGCATTTCGCCTCAGTCACCACCAAGCCGCGGCCGGCCGGGCTGACAGAGGTCGGCCGCACGAGTCCGATGCTGACCATCTATACGATCGGCCATTCGAACCATCCACTCGATCGGTTCCTGGAGCTCTTGGCTCAACACGAGATCGGAGAGCTGGCCGACATTCGGCGGTTTCCCGGTTCGTGCAAACACCCGCATTTCAATCGCGAAGAGTTGGAACGCACGCTCGACCGTTCCGGGCTCGTTTACCGCTGGATGGAATCGCTGGGAGGACGGCGCAAGGCGTCCGGCAGCGCCGCTTCCCAAAACCTCGCCTGGCGAAATGTCAGCTTTCGCAACTACGCGGATTACATGGCGACGACCGAATTTCGCGCGGCGATCGACACGCTGCTCTACGACGCCGCCGAGCATCGTACGGCCATCATGTGTGCCGAGGGACTCTGGTGGCAGTGCCATCGCCGCCTGGTGAGCGACTTTCTCACGGTCCAGGGCGTGACGGTCGAGCACATCATGCCGAACGGGCCAACCAAGCCGCATCGCCTGACGCCGGGCACCGTGGTCGTCGACAACCGCTTAACCTACCCTGCGTCCAAGAGTTTATTCGATGAGGACTAGGGCTTCGGCACGCCGGCAACGCTGGGCGCCGCGCCATAACTCGTCGATGGCTGCTTTTCCGGTATCGCCTTCGATCGCCCCCGACTCGTTCCACACCCGACGATGAATGACCCCACGCTCGATCCACCACCATCCGCACTGGCGGCCGGCACAGATGCGGCGTCCGCACAGGCCGCCTCGCTGCGACGCGGGCGGATGATGGTTGCGCTGGCGGCGTTGTTGTGGAGCAGCAGCGGCGCATTCGTCAAAAGTCCGCCGTTGGCCGCCATTCCGGAGAGTTCTCGCGGCCCGATTCTGGCCTGTTTTCGCGTGTTGGCGGCGGCCGTGGCGTTGGGTCTGTTCGTCAAGCCGCGAAACGTGCGGTGGCGGCCCATGCTGATTCCCCTTGTGATCACGTTTGCCGGCATGAACCTGCTCTTTGTGACGGCGATGACACGGACGACCGCCGCCGCCGCCATCTTCCTGCAGTACACGAGCACGGCCTGGGCGTTCCTCTTCAGCATTCTTGTGTGGCGCGAACGGGCCGACGTGCCCAACCTGGTAGCGCTGTTGTGTGCGCTCGGCGGGTTGGGTTGGATCGTCGCCGGCGACTGGAATACGGCCTACTTCGCCGGCAATTGCCTGGCGCTGGGCAGCGGCGTCTGTTATGCCGGCGTGATCATCACGCTCAAAATGCTGCGGGACGAAGACTCGGCGTGGCTGGTCGCTTTGTGCCACGCGGGCGCGGGCTTGTTGCTGTTGCCGCTGGTGGCCGCGTCGAGCCTGGCGCTCTCGCCGATGCAGTGGTCGCTGATCGCCGTTTTCGGCGTGGTCCAGATGGGGCTGCCCTACCTGATCTTCGCGAGCGCCCTGCGGCGGGTGCCGATTCAAGACGCCGCCCTGCTGACGCTGCTCGAGCCGATCCTGAATCCGCTTTGGGTGTACTGCCTGTGGGGTGAACCGGTCGAGCTGTCGACTTGGGTCGGCGGCGGATTGATTCTGGGCGGACTGGCCGTCCGTACGCTGCTGCTCAGGAGGACCGAACGCCGGCCCGCGAACCTCGATCTGCCGCAATGAGGCCGATCCAAACATCCATCACATTGGTGTGCGTCGGTCCGGTCTTGATCAGGCTGCCGGTACGCTCGAAGAACTCGTACGCATTGTTGATCGCCAGAAAGGGCGCGGGCAACAGCCCTTGTTCGCGGGCCGATCGGATCAGGTCGGCATCGGCGATCGCTCCAGCTGCGTCGGTCGGCCCGTCTTCGCCGTCGGTCCCTCCAGAGAGCAGCACGAGATCAGCCAGGCCGTCGTTCCACAGTGCCTCGGTCGCGCCGAGCACCAGCTCTTGGTTGCGCCCACCGCGGCGCGGAAGGCTGGTTTTCGCCAGCCGCACGGTCGTCTCCCCTCCGGCCAGTAGACAGACCGGCCCCGCGGCTGCGGCGTCCGAATCACGAAGCATGCCGACGTGGTGAGCCAATTGCCGTCCTACTTCGCGGGCTTCGCCCTGGTTGTTACTGCCCAACGATCGCGTGGCGTAGCCGAGCTCGGCGGCCTTGCGGGCTGCGGCGGTCAGGGCCGTCTCGTTATTGCCGATGACAAAGTTTTGGATGGTGGCAGGCAGCGGCGGATCCGGCGATGCGTCGCGATTGGATTCCAGCAAAGTCCAAACTGCTTCGGGCACGTCACTGCGCCGGCCGGCAATCCGCTCGAGAATTTCCAATGCGTCGACAACCGTCGAACGGTCGGCGACGGTCGGTCCCGAGGCAATCACGTCGAGCGGATCGTCGATCACGTCGGAAATGATCAGCGTCGCGACCCGCGCGTCGCCCGCCGCGCGCGCCAGTCGTCCCCCTTTGATCGCGGAGAGGTGTTTGCGTACGCAGTTGAGTTCGTTGATCGTCGCGCCGCCGGCCATCAGCAGCCGGGTGACTGCCAGCTTGTCGGCCAGGGACAAACCAGGAACCGGGGCCGGCAAGAGCGCGCTTGCGCCGCCCGAAATCAGAACGAGGCACAGATCGTCAGCCGAAAGTTGCCGCACGCGGTGCAAAATCACTTCCGCGCCGGCGACTCCCTCTGGCGTCGGTTCGTTCACACCGGCCGGTCGGGATGCGTGCAGATGGATGCGGGCGAGCGGACGGACACAGTCGGCCGGCACGTTTATCCAACCGGTCAGCCGCTCGGCCAACGGTGTTCCGGCCAGGGCCGCTTCCAACCCGGCCGCCATGCCTGCTCCCGCCTTCCCGGCACCGACCGCGACGATTCGGCTCTGCGGCTTCAGCGTGAATGGCCGGCCACAGATTTCCAGCGCGGATGGCACGGCACGGAGAGACTCGCGGACCAGCCGCTCGGAATTTACCGCGTCGACGCCCGCGCGCCAGATGGCCAACGCGTCGCTTCGCAGTCGTGCTGGCCCCGAGCTTGCCGTCACAGAACACCCCCGCTGCCCCCTCACGCGTCTCAGGCGCCATTATGCGGGCCCGAAGCGCGCAGCGGGAGGGTTCTATGATTCAAGCAGGAGGCTCAAACGGGTTCCGTGCAGGCGAATCGCTTGAGCGACTTAGGCGCTCGGGCGCAGCCGCGTAAAGCTCGAGAGGACTTCGTAAAGGTCGCTCGAAACGCGAACTTCGTCGTCCTCGAAGTCGCGGAGCCAGGTGCGGTCCCAACGGACGGCTTCGACCAACGCTCGCGTGACTTCGCCAAAGCGCATGTTCACCTGCGCACTGACGTCCGTCGAGCTGTCCAGATCTTCGCCGGTAAATAACCGCAACCGTGGTCGCATGGGTGTCCCTTCCCTGTCGCTTAATTCGACTTTGCGAGCGGCGAACGTCATGTCCGATAACGCCGCCGACGAGGTCGGCAAGGCGTCTCCATCAAGTATCGACACGCTGCCTGAGCAGACTTAACCGAAGACTCCGCGCACAACGTCCGGGTGATTTGACGCTTGCCGCCGTCGTTCGCGCTCACAACTCACCGGCAGCAACAGCCGAAATAGGTTTCGATCGCGCGTGGGAAGCGGTACAGTTTGCGCCAGGAAAACTTGACGCCGATCGCTTCTTGTGGTGACGAACAGCCGCTGGAACAGCCCACTGATCGGCCAACTCGAGCGATGGCTGCCGGATGCCCGACACAATCCGCTGCTTTTTGGCTCTCAAGATTCCGGCCGACACTGCGCTCCGGCGCATGCTGAAAGAACTAGGCGCGATGGGTCGCGCGCTGAAGACTGTGGAACCCGAGAATCTGCACGTCACGCTCAAGTTTTTTGCCGCGGCCGAGCCTGAGTCGATTTCCGAAATCGCCACGATTGCGAAAGCGGCGGCCGGGAAGCACGTGCACAGCCAATTGACCTTGACCGCGCTCGGCGCTTTTCCACACGCCGAGCGCCCGAACGTGATCTGGGTCGGGCTCGCAGGGCCGGGAGCCCAGACCCTCTCCGCAATCGCCGGGGACCTGGAAGAGGCGCTCGAAACAATCGGCTTCGAGCGGGAGAATCGACCATTCGCGCCGCACTTGACGCTGGCCCGCGTCAAATTCCGACCGCCCGAGGAGCTACGCGCGCTATTGGCCCGCCATTCCAAGACTGTTTTCGGCACGTCCACGGTCGACGAAATCGTGCTGATTCGCTCGGAGCCCGGACCCGATGGCTCTCGCTATACCGTGCTCGAACACTTTCCGCTGGGCGCGAACGCGAATTGACGTTCGCAAAATGGGCGAAACATTCAGCTCTTGGCCGCGTCGCCCGGCCGCTGGATGCGATAAATCTCGATCAACAACTCGTCGGCCGACTTGAATTTCTTCTTTTGCGAGGCGACCGAATCGATCAGCTTGCGGGCGTCGGCCGCCGTGTGGCCCAGATTGACCAGTGCCTGGAACGTTTCGTCGACGACGTTATGCGGCGTCCCTTCGACGCTGGGAATGTCGCGAGCCACCATCAGCGCGAAGCGGGCCATCCGCCGCCGCAGCTTGGCGACGATTCGTTCGGCCACGGCCGGCCCAATGCCAGGAAGAGCGATCAGCTCTTCGAGATTCTGGTCCTCGATGGCGGCGGCCACTTCGCGCACCGGCCGCACGATCGCGCGGAGAGCTTTTTTCACGCCGACTCCGTCGACCGAACAGATCGCCTCAAAGAACTCCGCTTCGGTTTCGCTCAAGAAGCCGACCAGCCGGGGGGTCATGCGGCCCTGCTGCGGGTTCCCCTCGATGTACTCGATCGTCCGCAGGCTGACCGTTTCGCCGACCTTGGTTTGCAGCTGGCGGCGGACGAAATCAGGAATGAAGACTTCGTACTCGAGCGGGCCGACTTCCAGCGTGGCTGCCGTGTCGGCCAACCGCACGAGCTTGCCGGTGACCTTTGTAATCATGCGGTGGCCGGGACCTAATGGGAGTGACTTCTCGAAGCCTGCAGCGTCGCCAGCTCAGCTTGGTCGCAAAATCATGCGACGAATCGCACGCGATGATACAGACACAGGGCCAAGGCCGAGGCGTCGGCCACGTCGTTCGGCTCGAGCAGGCGTTCGAGCCGCAGTTCGCGGCTCACCGCGTGCTGCATCTGGTCTTTGGAAGCGCGGCCGCTGCCCGTGATCAGTTTCTTTACGTTGGTGGGCGCAAAATGAATGACCGAGAGGCCGAATTCGGCGGCCACCATCAAAATCGCGCCGCGAGCGTGGGCCATCAGCAAGGCCGACTTCGGATTCTTGCCCAGCGTATATACGCGCTCGATCGCCATCGCTTGCGGGCGGAATTCCTGAATCACCTCGCGCAAACCGGTGCCGATTTCCAGCACGCGGGCGGCCAGGGAGATCCCCGTCTTCGAGCGGATAATGCCCGCCTCCCGCAACACGGGACCGGCCGGCGATCGCTCGAGCAGAGCGTAGCCCGTCCGCCGCAATCCGGGGTCAACGCCAATGATACAAGATGCCGGTTCCATCTGCTCGCCGTCGTGCTTCGGTTCGGCTGTGTTCACGTGTCCCGCCGCCATTTGGTTCCGTCCGGGCGATCTTCCAACGTGATCTTAAGCGCCGTCAGACCCTTGCGGATCTGGTCGGCCACCGCGAAGTTTTTCGTCCGTCGACTCTCCGCCCGCAGTTCGATCAGGAGCGCCATCAAGTCGTCGACCAGCCCATCGCTGACCGCGGCCGTTTTGGCTACCGGTTTGCGGAACAACCCCAGCACCCCGCTCAGTTCTTTGAGCAAAGTCAGCGCGGTCACCAACTCGGCTTTGGCCTTGTCGTCCGCGGCCCCGCCGGCGTCGAGTTTCTTATTGCCGATGAAGCCGTTGATGGAGCGCGACACGTCGAACAGCACGCCGATCGCGCCGCCCGTGTTGAAGTCGTCATCTAGGGCCGAGAGGAACCGCTCGCGCAGTTGGTCCAGCTCCTTCAAGAAGTCGGAAGGCTGTGAGCCCAGATCGGTCGAGCGCTCGCGAGAGGTCGATGCCGCCAGGGCGTAAAAGTCCTGCCCGGTGATTCGCTGGAACGCCTCGAACAGCCGGTAAAACCGCTCGAGACTTTCACCCTTTTGGGAAATCTGCTCGTCGCTCAGTTCGATGGGACTGCGGTAGTGCGTGGAGAGCAGGAAGAAGCGAATCGTCTCCGGCGGAAAGGCGGCAAACAGCTCCTTGACCGAAGCGGCCCCCTTTGAGCCGGCCAGCTTGTTGGCTTCCTGCTCCGACTGTGACGCCGCGACGTCGCCGCGACGATCGTGTCCGCCGCCGACCTTGCCCGCCACCGGGCCCGATTGCATCAATCCGTTGTGCAGCCAATAGCGCGAAAACGGCTTTCCGCTCGCCGACTCCGACTGGGCAAGCTCGTTCTCGTGGTGCGGGAACATCAGGTCGAGGCCGCCGCCATGGATGTCGATCGACTCGCCCAGAAGCTGCATGCTCATCGCCGAGCACTCGATGTGCCAGCCTGGCCGGCCGGGCCCCCACGGGCTGTCCCACGCGGGTTCGCCCGGCTTCGACTTCTTCCAGAGGGCGAAGTCGGCGGGATTTCGCTTGCGATCATTGGCTTCCACGCGGGTGCCGGCGAGCATTTCTTCGACGCTGCGGCGGCTGAGCTTGCCGTAGTCGGGATCCTTGAGCACCTCGAAATAGACGTCGCCGTCCAGCGGATAGGCGTGGCCTTTTTCGATCAGCCGGCCGATCAACTTCTGCATCTCGCCGATGTACTTCGTGGCGTAGGGAAACTCGTCGACCGTGTCGACGCCGATCGTTGCCAGGTTGTCGAAATAATCCTGCGTCATCTGGCCGGCCAGCGCTTCGACGGTGGTGTTCTTCTCACGGGCCCGGTTGATCAGTTTGTCGTCGACGTCGGTGATGTTGATGATGAACTTCACCTTGTAGCCGCTATAAACCAGGTAGCGCTTGATCGTGTCGAAGATCACCGGCCCGACCATGTGCCCGATGTGCGCCGGCTTGTAGACCGTCGGCCCGCAGAGGTACATGCGGACTTCCCCCGGCACCACCGTGCGAAAGTCTTCCTTTTGCCGGGTCAGCGTGTTGTAAACTCGCAACGTCATGAGGACTCCGCTTCCCTTCAATCGCGGACCAGCAGGACTACAGCATCCGCGGAAATGGCTTCTTTGCGGCCCACCGGTCCCACTCCTTCGCCCGTCTTCGCCTTCACGTTCACGTTTTCCGGCGGGATTCCCAACAGCTCGGCCACGCGGTTGCGAATCGCCGTGCGGTGCGGCGAGAGCCGCGGCTCCTCCGCGGAAATCGTGCAGTCGAGATTCACGATCTTCCAGTTTTTCTTGCGGACTTCGGCGACGGCCGCTGCCAGCAGCTTGGCCGAATCGGCGCCCGCCCACTGCGGATCGGTGTCGGGAAACCATTGGCCGATATCGCCCAATCCGGCCGCTCCGAAGAGCGCATCGGTGACGGCGTGCAGCAGGACGTCGGCGTCGCTATGCCCGTCGAGGCCGCGCTCGAATTCGATGGCGATGCCGCCGAGAATCAGGCTGCGGCCCCGCGTCAGGCGGTGAGTGTCGTGCCCGTGACCGACTCGCAGGTCCAAGCCTGGTCGCGAATCCAAGTCTGACGACTCCTCAAAACGCCGATTTCGCTCAGGACGCCGCTTCCGAAACGCGGTCGGCGAACGGACATCGGTGTGACGCGGTGACCGCCAACGGTTCGGGCAGAATAGGAAATCTCCGAATTCCTGCGGGGATCATAACCAGCCATTTCGCGACTGACAACTTGTTGGAGAGGCTCAAAATCGGGCTTGCAGCCTGGGTGTGGAAGGGGCTGCGATCTTCCTTCCAGCCAGAAATTGACAGCTTTTTTGCGTTCTCATACACTCCGCCCCCTCTCCTGTCTCCTCAATCCCTTCGTTCGCACATCGGCCGGATCCCGGCTACGAAACCCTATGCTGGTTTCACGACGTATTGCTGCGCTGACTTTGGCGCTCGCTGGCGGCTGCGCGGCGAGCGGCTGCATGCTGCTTAAGCCGATTGGGGACGTCTTCGGCTTCTGGCCTCCGGCCACAACCGCGGCGACGCAATCGCTGCCGCCGCTGCAGCCTTCGCGCGAATCGGTGCAGATCGAATTCACGTTCCTGGAGCGACCGGTTGGAGATCCGCTCTTGGGTACCGCTCTTTGGTCCCAGATTGACCAGGTCGGCGCCGTGAGCGGGAGCGAAGCCGAATCACTCAGACAACTGGGCCTGCGCGTCGGCAACGCGGGCTCTGTGCCCAGCCCGGCACTCGAGCGAATGCTTAAAGAGTCGCAACCGGATGATGCCCAGGCATCGGAGACGCACATCACGGTGAAGAAAGAGACGTTGTGCATCGGACCGGGCGTCTCGCCGCCGATCACGACCAACACCATCAAAAAGTGCACGCTGGATGTGCCACTGACGGTCGGCACGAAGGAAGGCACGTATGAAAACTTCAAAAGCGTGCTGCGGCTGACCGCACATCGTCAGCAAGACGGCTGGGCACGGCTGGAATTCGTGCCCGAAATTCACTTCGGGCAGGAGCGGTTGCGTCCCATGTCAGCCAACGCCGGCCTGCAAACCATCTGGCAGCCCGAGATGGCCCAAGAGGTCGAAACGCTGTTGTCGCACCGCTTCTCAGTGACACTTCACGTCGGCGAGATCGTCATCATCACCGCGGACGCGACCGAGAAGCCGCGCCTGTTTGGCACGCAAGCCTTCGTTCGCGACCAGCCCGGCACCGGAGCACTGCAACGCGTGCTCCTCCTGCGGCTGGCGAATATGAACCGCATCAATCCAGTTTACGCCCAACAGGGACCGGGCCTCAGCAGCGGCCGGTAGTCGAAATCGGCCGCCCGGATCGCACGCCTAGGTCGCGCTGAGGGCCGGAGTCGGCCGCGAAAGCGCCAGCACCGGATCGGCCGCGTGCAGGAACCAGCGATCGAGCACCACGCTGCGGGTGAACCAGCGGTTGGTCATCAAGCGTGCTGCGGCAAATCGCAGAAAGGCCGCCGGCAGATAGTCGGAGAAGGCGCCGCGCCGCGGAGTGCCGTATCGTTGGCGGATCTGCTCGGCGTACGGGGCAAGTTGGCTGCGCGAATAATCTCCCGCGGCGGCAACCAAGACGTCGGCCGCGAGCAGTCCCGATTCCACGGCCGGACGAATTCCCTCGCCGCTCTGCGGATAGGCCAGGCCGGCGGCGTCGCCGATAAAGAGCACACCGTCGTCGACGAGCTTTGGCTCGATCCGCTCATAGATCTGATAGGCGTGCCCGTGAAACCGTTCCGGCACGGCACAGGCGATCCGCCCCCGATCGTGGAGGAACTGGCAGAACGACTGCACGTGCGCGCTCACGCCGGACGAGTCGAGCCTGCCCAACCCGATATTCAAAAAGTTCCCCTTGCGAAAACACCAGGCGTATCCGGCCAGGTCCTCGCAAAAGTACAGCTCGGGCACTTCGGCGCGGACGTTCACCCGAGCTTCGTCTTCCGGCGGCAGCTCGAATTCGATCTCCTGAGCCGCCACGGTAATGAGTTGCCGGCCGTCGCGCCCGCCCAGTGCCCGGGCGACCGGGCAAAAGTGTCCCCCCGCGCCGATCAGCACGTTGGCCCGAATCGCGTCGTTGACGATCCAGCCGGTACCGTCGCGACGCAAGTCCTGCACCGCCTCGCCAAAGCGGGCCGGCGCGGCGGATCGCTCGAGCAGAAAATGGTCGAACTCGCACCGCCGAATTCCGTAGCTGACAACGTGGCCGTAGTCGGTCCCGACCTCGTCGCCGCCAATCATGCCCGTGCGAAATCCGGTGATCGGCTGGCAGACGCGCGAGGTCGCGTATTCGTCCGGATCCACGCCCAAGACTTCAAAGACCTGGGGCGTGACCCAGCCGGCACACGTTTTGTCGCGGGGAAACGTCTTGCGGTCGATCACCAGCACATCGACGCCAGCCTGCACGAGCCGGGCGGCACACGAAGAGCCGGCCGGACCGCCGCCGACGATCAGGACCTCGCAGTTCTGCATTAGGTCTCGTCCCACGACAGTGGCGGGCTAACCGGGGCCGATGGCGCCGGTCGACCCTCGCACGCCGGCAGGTGCGAGTACAAATGCGAGCGGGTCAGCGGGAGTTCGTTCAGCCGCGGGCGCGCAAAGAGCACCTGGAAGAGCTGCAGCGTGCCCGAATCAAAGGCCGCGATCGACCCGGCGAGGTACATCCGCCACATCCGCACAAAGCGGGCGTCATATAACTCGCGGACGGTCTCCGCCGACTCTTCGTAGCGGGCCAGCCAGTGTCGCAACGTCTCGGCATAGTGCAGGCGCAGGTTCTCGACCTCCAGAATCGAGAGCTGATTGGGCTCGAAGATCGCTCCCATTTCGCTGAGCGCAGGCGGTTGCGCCCGGGGAAAATCCGGCGCTCGATCCACGGGTCGAGCACCTCGTGCCGATTGCGGCCGATCGAGTGAATCAGCCCACGGCCCGACGGCGAGAGGCAACCATCAATGACGTCTCCCAGCCGGCGGTAGTTTTTGAGCCCGACGTGCTCGAGCATGCCGATCGAGAGAAAGACGTCGCACTTGCCGGTGATGTTACGCCAGTCGTCGAGGACGAACTCGACGCGATCGTCCAGTCCCTCGGCCTTGGCGCAGGCGCGGGCCGCGTTGACCTGTTCCGTCGAGATGTTGTACGCCCGCACGCGCACCCCGTAATGCCGCGCCATGTGCAGCGCAAACCCGCCCCAGCCGCATCCGGCTTCGATCACGGTCTCACCCGGTTGGAGCCAAACCTTGCGGCAGACGTGATCCATCTTCGCGATCTGCGCCGCTTCGATCGAGGCGTTGGGATCCTCGAAGTAGGCACACGTGTAAAGCAGGTTCTCGTCGAGCCAGAGCCGATAGAACTCGTTACCGATGTCGTAGTGATGATGAATGTTCTTGCGCGAGGCGGACAACGTGGTCCGGCTGCCCCAATGCAGCGCTTTCTCGATCAGCGTGAGCCATCGCGTCGCCACAGGGGGGGCAGTGGCCGCACAGTTGGCCACCAAACACATCACGTGCTCGAGATCGCCGTCGATATCCAGCTTGCCGTTGGTGTAGGCCTCGGGAAACTGGAAGAAGGGATCGGTGAGAATCCGCCAGACCGTTCCGCGGTCGTGGATCGTGACGCGAATCGCCCCGTCACCCGACGCGGCCCCGCTAATCACTTCCTCGCCATTCCACAGAACCATCACCAGCGGCGGATCTCCGACGACTTTGAGCAGCCGCTGCAGCAGCCGTTTCTCGAGCGAGGGGCCCGATCGGCGGCCGGAGGGAGCCGACAGAGTTCGGATGGCGGGTCCGCGCACTTCGGCGATCGCGGAGTTCTGCGATGGGCTTATTGTGCCTTCTCGCGCGGGGGTCGCTGCTTCAACGGAGACCGGTTCCATGCGCTCCTCCACCAGGTTGTCTACGGCAGTCGATACGAGGTTGAGGTCGGTTCGCCGCGCGGCTTGCCCGGAGAGTCTGTTTTCCGGGATCCGCAACTGCCTACAAATTACGGGCAGAGTCGGCTGTGTTCAATATCTGTTAAGCCGCCGTCCAGCCGTAAAGTCCAAGACGGCTCCGGATAATCGGCTCCATCGATCGACCCACCCGACCTTTGCCGGACCGCACCCTCACGTAACGAGCACGGCCGTGCCGTTGACCCGATCTTCCTTGAGGTCGACCAGGGCCCGATTCGCGTCCGCCAGGGGGTACGTTGTTACGTGGGGGCGCAGCGAGATTGAGGCCGCTTCGGCCAGCAGTTCGCGGCCATCTTCCCGTGTATTCGCCGTGACGGAGCGGATATTCTTCTCGTAAAACAGGGTGCGTGTGTAGTCGAGAGCGGGGATTTCCGACATGTAGATGCCGGCCAGGGCCAGCGTGCCCCCCTTGTCCAGCTGGACTAGAGCATCGGGCACGAGGTTCCCAGCCGGTGCAAACATGATGCCGCTGTTGACCTTGGCGGGCATGTCCTGGGCGTTCTCGCCGACCCAGGTCGCCCCCATCTTGCGAGCCAGTTGGCGGTGGGACTCGCCCCGCGTCACGACGAAGACCTCGCTCCCGCGGTGCAGGGCAATCTGCAGGATGATGTGGGCGCTCGAGCCGAAGCCATACATCGCCAGCCGGCCGCCCGGCGGTAGATCGGCCCGCTTGAGGGCCCGATATCCGATGATGCCCGCGCACAAGAGCGGGGCAGCGTGGATATCGTCGAACACATCGGGAATCTGATAAGCAAACGCTTCGGGCACAATCGCCGACTCCGCGTAGCCGCCGTCGGCGTCGTAGCCGGTGTAGATCGAGAACTCACACAGATTTTCTCGGCCCGAGCGGCAATAGGCGCACTGGCCGCACGCTTTTCGCAGCCAGGGAATCCCAATCCGCTGCCCCACGCTCAGCAGTCGGCAGCGTGGGCCAACCCGATCGACAATCCCGACGACCTGGTGGCCACAAATAACAGGCAGCTTGCGTTGCGGGAGATCCCCCTCGATCACATGCAGATCGGTGCGGCAAACACCGCAGCAGCGGACTTTCACCCGCACTTCCCCGGCTTGGGGTTCGGGCTCCGGCAGTTCCCGCAGACGTAACGGCGCGGTCGACACTCGAGCGATCTCGTCGAGGACCATCGCCTTCATGGTCGGGCTTCCGCGGTCAGAGGCGAACTTTAGGGCGCGACGAATTCGTGCTCGGGATGACGCACAGTGAGCACGGGACAAGGCGCTTTGCGGACGACCTTCTCCGCCACACTTCCGAGCAGCATGTGTGCCAATCCTCCCCGACCGTGGGTTCCCAGCACGATTAAATCAATATTCGCTTCCTGGGCATACCGCACGATCTCGAGGAACGGCGGGCCCTGTCGCACGACCTTCACGATCGACTTGCCGGCGGCCCAATTGGCGTCGACCGCCCGTTCGAGCATGGCGTGGGCGTTGAGTTCGAGCTCGCGGAGGTAGTCGATGGGGGGAGCCAGCGCCGCGCCCGGTTCGGGCACCAAGGGCGCCAAATCTTGAATGACATGCAAGACATGCAGTTCGGCTCCAAATTGCTGGGCGAACGCGCACGCATACATGCGGGCCGCTGCCGAGTATTCGCTAAAATCCGTCGGCAACAAAATCCGCTGCAACTTGATCATGGCCTGCTCCGCAAAGAAACGTCTTGGACCGCTGGCGCCGTTCGTCAGGGGCGCTCGCGTTTGCCCGTCCGGTCGAACCAGCGGCTCCGAACCAGTCGAGGCCCCGTATAATCATAAGGGGGTCGCCGGTGTTTGCCACAATCAAAGTGCAGTGTCTGATACGGTGGATCGTGGTTGCGGCCAGCCTCTCGATCGCTGCCTCGTGCTCGGGACCGCTACATACCGATTCGTCGCGCCCGTCCGTCCAATCACAAGGAGAGCATTCGATGAAGACGACAGGAACCTTGATCGCGATCACCAGCGCGGCCATCCAAGACGGGCAGCCCATCCCCACCAAATACACCGAGGACGGCGAAAACCTCTCCCCTCCCCTGGCCTGGACCTACACGCCCAAAGGGACAAAACAATGGGCGCTGATCTGCGACGATCCCGACGCGCCGACACCCAAACCTTGGGTGCACTGGGTGATGTACGGGATCCCGGGCGAGATCCGCTCGCTGCCACAAGGCGTCGAGCCGGCGGAGAAGCTTGCGTCGTTACAGGGGGCCATGCAGGGGAAGAACTCCTGGCCCAACGGACAGACGATTGGCTACCGCGGCCCCGCGCCTCCGAAAGGGCACGGCGTGCATCACTACCACTTCAAGCTCTATGCGCTCGACTCGCCGCTCATGCTCAAGCCGGAGATGACCAAAGAAGCCGTCGAGCAGGCGATCGACGGTCACATCCTGGGCACGGGCGAGCTGATCGGCACGTACGAGCGGAAATGACTTGCGGGCGCAGACGGCGCGGGCCGGTCAGCGTTTCTCGAGGGGAACGAGCGACCGCTCTTTCGGGCCGACATAGATTTGACGCGGGCGACCGATGCGGCCGCTGTCCTGCCGCTGCTCTTTCCAGTGGGCGATCCAGCCCGGCAACCGACCTAGTGCGAACATCACCGTAAACATGTTCGTGGGAATGCCGATCGCCCGGTAGATGATGCCGCTGTAGAAATCGACGTTGGGATAGAGCTTGCGCTCGACGAAGTAACCGTCATTCAGCGCGACCTCTTCCAGGCTCTTGGCGATGTCCAGTAGCGGGTCCTTCACCCCCATCTGGTTGAGGACATCGTCCGTGGCTTTTTTCAGGATGGTCGCGCGGGGGTCGAAATTCTTGTAGACCCGGTGGCCAAACCCCATCAGCCGGAAGTTCGAATTCTTGTCCTTGGCCAGATCGACATACTTCTTGTAGTTGCAGCCGTCCGCCTGAATCATCTCCAGCATTTCGATGACGGCCTGGTTGGCCCCGCCGTGCAGTGGCCCCCACAACGCGCAAATTCCTGCCGAGAGCGACGCGAACAAGTTGGCCTGGCTGCTGCCGACCAGACGCACCGTCGACGTGCTGCAGTTCTGTTCGTGGTCGGCGTGCAAAATCAGCAGCTTGTTGAGCGCGTTTTCCGCAACTTTGGGGACGATGTACGGCTCCGTCGGGAACGCGAACATCATGTGCAGGAAGTTGCCGCAATACGGCAGATCGTTCCGCGGATAGATGAAGGGCTGCCCCACCGACTTCTTGTAGGAATAGGCCGCGATGGTCTTGGCCTTGGCCAGCACGCGGATGATGTTCAGATCCTCGGCGTCGGCCCCGCCGTTCGGGTAGTACGTCGACATCGAGGCGATCATCGACGAGAGGATGGCCATCGGGTGCGCGCCGGGCGGAAACCCCTCGTAGAACTTCTTCATGTCTTCGTGGATCAGGCTGTGATAGGTCAGCCTGTCGCGGAACTCGGCGTATTGCTGACGGTTGGGCAGGTCGCCATTGATCAGGAGGTAGGCCACTTCGGTGAACTGGGTGTGCTCGGCGAGTTGCTCGATCGGATAGCCGCAATAGCGGAGGATGCCCTTTTCGCCGTCGATGTAGGTGATCGCGCTCTTGCAGGCTCCCGTGTTGCCGTATCCCAGGTCGAGCGTGATCGCTCCGGTCTCGGAACGCAGGTTCGAGATATCAATGCCGTGCTCGCCTTCACTGCCGACAACCACCGGCAGTGTGACCTCACGTCCGTCGAGACTCAGTCGCGCGTTTGTCATATCGGGGTCCTGCAGGGGGCGCACGCGATCCGTCGCGATTCGAGCGGTTCGAAGGTTGCGGAGACCGTTGGAGCGGTTCCCATAGGGTATTGTCCGCTCGATCGGGCGATTTCGCAACCGGCCAAAATCGCGCGATCAGACCTCGGCGGAACGACCGAACAGGTGTTCCGAGAGAACAGATGCGATTCGGCGATTCGGGCCGAGTTGCTGTCGTCCAGCTCGTGCCCGTCTACCGCTTGGAGCGCGACGGTCCCACGGCGTCTTCGCGCGACGAGCGGCCGATGAACTTCGCCCCGTAGTCCCAAAACTCGTTATGGACCTGTCGGGCACGAACGATCTCGATTAACAGCCAAGTCGAGCCGCCGGTGTCCGGGTCGAGGCACAGGACCACGCGTTTGGCGGGAATGCGGCCCCGGTAGATGAAGCCGACTCCGAGTTCGGAGACGTTCCGAGCCCAAACCGCGATCGGCGCACTGTCCGCTTTCTTGATGCCGTGATGATAAACGGCCATCCGGGCGGGATACATACACCGCTCTTTGGCACGCTTCTGGGTCTGGTGACCCTGCATCTTCTCGTCCCAGCGCAAGAATCTTGAGGACGCGCTCGGCATCCCGCTGGTGATCGATCGGCAACGTCGCAGTAGGCGTCGACTTCACAGCACCGTGGCTCCCGCTGATCGCGGACGAGAAGGACTCTCGCCGCGAACAAAATCGCTATCGAGTCTAGTTCACGGGCCGGGTCCGCGGGTCGCCGCGGCGCTCCAAAGCGTGCAGATCCTGGCCGCAGGAAGCGGCACGATCGATACATTCGGCAGATCGCGCGTCGGACGATCGCTCAGAGCTTGATGTAAATACCGCGTTTTTCGAGCTGACGGACCAGAAACCACGTCAGCGCGAAGAAGACGCAAAAGGCGCCGAGCGCAGTGGGCAGCCCGATCGCGCTTGGGATGAACGCCCAGACCGCGAGCGCCATCATCCCGTGCGTAAAATAGGCGACGAGCGCATTGGTGCCAAATGTGCGAAAGAGACCCAACTGCCAGCCAAAACCGTCACAGCCGATGACAAACAGGCTGTACAGCACGCAAGCCACGCCGCTCGCCAGAAGCATGAACGAAAGGGTCGGCACTCGCTTGCTCAACATCCAGTAGTTCCAGACCCCATGTTCGATGACGGGCGACGCCTGCCGCTCGTCCCGCGGCGGGGAAACGAACGGCGGTTCGGCCAGCAAGCTGGTTAACGGTCGCTGCCGTACCTGCGACCAGTCCGGCACAAACGGTTTGGGAGCGAGATCGAGATCGGAGTAAGCCTCGCGTTCGTCTTGCAGCACCGCGATGCGAGCCTGCATTTCGATGAGATCTTGTTCGTGGCGACTGATCGCGGCCACTCCTCGTTCCTTGGGGGCCTCGGCGCTTCCAGATTTCTGGCGGCCTTCGATCCGCTGTTTTTCGTGATCGATCAAAGTGCCGAGCCAAACCCGGGCGGCGGTCTCTCGCCAGTGACGTTCGCGAAGGGCGGAGACTTGGGACGCATTCAGGTCGTAAAACCGGCTCAGGCACGAGAGCGCATAGCCGCAGACGATGAACGCAGTGCCAAAGAGGAATAGCCGTCGGGCGGACACTGCGGGCGACGCCGTGCCCTGCACAAGATCGTAGGCCAGCGTCCCCGCCAGAATCGCGACGGCCCAGGCCGGCGGTCCAAAGACGCCGCCGTCCCAACTGCGACAGTCTCCCGTCATCCACAATCGCGACATCCAATTGTGGTTCACGCCGTAAACGAAGTCCCAGTTGAACCACGCGCATAGCGCGAGGTGCACGGCTGCGTAGGCAATCAACACGCCGAACCGCACGAGCGGCCGAAAGCCGATCCAAGGCAGCACGAGCAGCTGAGCGGCCGCAATCATCGCCAGCGTTTCCCACAGTTCGGCTTTGAACATCCGGCCGGCCGCGATTCTCCAATAAACGAGCATTCGCTGGGTGCCGCTGAGAGCTCGCCACGCGCGGACGCGTTCGATTGCCGGCGCGAGAAACTCGTCGACTTCCGCGCGAGCCGCCCGGGCCGCGTTCTCCGCCGCCTGGTAATCGAGTCGGCGTGCCGCATCGCGCGATTCGGACGCGTTAATCAGTGATCCGATTCGCTCGGCCGAATCGAGCACGGCACGCAAATCCTCGTCAGCCGATCGCGGATCAGAGGCCGTCGACTCCGCCACTTTCTGGCGGGCGCGCGTCATGAGCAGGTCGAACGACTGCGTAGCGGGCGGCATCCGACGATCCGCCTGGAATTCGGGCGGCATTTTCTCGAACTGGGTCCAGCGGCTCCAGTCGACGGTGAGCGCATAAATCGTAAACGAAAGTCCGAACAGTATCAGGCTGCGCCACAGATAGGTCTGGACTGTCTTCAGTCGCGTGGTCGTCGCCCGTCGCCGCAAGTAGGTCAGCCGAAACGAATAGCCGACCACGAAAAAGAAGCTCGGCATGATCGAGTCGGCGTAACTGAACCAGCTCTCGTTGTGTTTGAGCTGGGCCGGCGTACTGAGGAAAGGAGCGAGAAAGTTGACCAGGCACATCCCGGCCACGGTGTAGCCGCGAAACTGATCGAGCGAAGCGATCCGCGGTTTGCTGAGAGGGTCTGCCGAAGACATGCGCGATCTCGATCGCGCGGCCTAGCCGACAATGCAAGGCAGGAGGCGCGACGGGCGGTGGCTGAATTGTTGGACCGGTGGAGTGCCAGAGGATTGCGGCGGGCGCGGCTCCCGTCGTCCTCAGGCTGTCATTCCGTTCTAACGCCCGCTTCCGAATTTCGCCAACTCAGAGTTTGAGATAGATCTTGTGCGTTTCGAGATAACGGACGCAGGCATAAGTCAGCAGCAAGAACAGGGCAAAGCCGCACAGGCAATACCAAAGAGGGGCGTCGTTCGGCACCAGCTTCTTGACCTGCTCTTCGATTACGTGATGCAGAAAATATGCGGCCAGCGCGTTCGTCCCGAACGTCCGGAAGATGCCGACGGACAGTCCGCCCAGATCGCAAGCGACCACGAACAGCCCGTAAAGCGCGAAGGCAAAACCCGAGGCAAACGTGATGAACGACAAGTTGGGCCCCCGCTTTCCCATCATCCAATAGTTCTCCGGACGGTGATCGATCGAAGGCTGGGGATCGGTCTTTGGATTGTCGCGAGGCGGCGCGAAGAACGGCGGCTCGACCAGCAAGTCTCGCCACCAGCGGCCTTTTACCTGTTCCCATGACGGAACCACTGGGTTTACGGCCAGGTCGAGACTCGGATAAGCCGCTATCTGATCCTGAATGACCTGGAACCGGGCCATCAACGTCTCGGGATTTTGCCCGGGCTGTGCTGGTTTGTCGGCTTTGGCCGTGGCCGCAGTAATCCGCGCGCGTTGCATGAGCATCTGCAGCCAGTTGCGTTCCGCGTCTTGCCGCATGATAGCGACGCGACGCGCCTCGAGTGCTGGACCAGAGAGTTCATAGACCCGTGTCAGGCACGACATGGCATAACCGACGGCCATAAAGGCCAACCCCCACACGATGAGCCGTCCCGCCGCGGCCGCCTGCGACTGGCTCCCTATAGTCAGGTCGTAGCACAGCGTGCCCGCCAGCATCGCGATGGCCCACGAGAGCGTGCCGAAACATCCGCCGTCCCAGCCGCGGCTGTGCCCCGTCATCCAGAGCTTGGACATCCAGTTGTCGTTGACCGCGTAAAGAAAATCCCAGTTGAACCACCAGGAAATCAGCAGATGGGTGATGCCCAAGGCCACGAGGGCCGCGAATCGCCCGGCAAAGCTCCAACCAACAAACGGCAGCACGACGAGCTGCGTGACGGCGATGATCGCCAGCGTTTCCCAAAGATCCGACTTCAACAGCTTGGCCAGCGCAATCCGCAGGTGGACGAGCATCCGCTGGTTCGGAGAGAGGGAGTTCCAATCCTGGATCCGCTGCTGGGCGGCGGCGACAAAGACGGTTTCCTCTTGGTCCGCCAGGGCAGCCGCCCGCTCCGCCGCATCCCGATCACCTCTTTTGTCAGACGATGCGGACTTTGGTGCGACAATCTTGCCGCCGAGCGACGAAGCGATCGCCAGGATCGTCCGTTCGTCCGCCCGTGGATTGGCGGCCCGCGCCTCTTTCACGAGTTCGTCGACGGAGTGCGTCCGCGTCGCCTTCGCGCGGAACGGCTCGAACTCGGAGGGCATCTCTGAGAACTCGCTCCAATGTTTGAATTCGGTGCCGAAGCCGTACATCACCAGCGAAACCACGACGAGCGCCAGCGAGCGTCGCACATACGTCCAGACGGTCGGCCAGTACCCCGCCTGCTGAACGCGTCGCAGATAGGTCAGCCGAAACGAAAAGCCGACGGCGAACAAAAAGCTCGGCATGATCGAGTCGGCGTAGCTGAACCACGTGTTGTTGTGCTTCAGCAGCGGATGAATCACCGCAAATGACGAGAGGAAATTGACGACGAACATCCCAGCGACCGTGTAGCCGCGGAACTGGTCCATCGACGCGATACGAGAAGAGGTCTTAGAAGCGCTCATCGGATCTCTTTGGCGACGGAATTCGGAGAGTCATCGTCCAGGATAGCGAAAAACTCCGCACACAAGGATCGACCCAACCTGAAATTGCCTCCCTTGCTGGCCATTTCTCCCGAGTTTGGAATTGGTTATTGTCGAGGACTGCATCACCTGCCAGATTTGCCTGCCTCGCTGTTCCGCCCGCTTCGTTCCCGCCAAGGGACCCTGCCCGTTGTCGCACGCTCACGCCCATGCGTTTGACACCTTCAACGCGCGCCGACGCGAAGGTCTGGTGTTTGCCGGCCGCCGCGGCATGCTCAAAGCCGGCTTGAGTGGACTCGCCGGGCTGACGCTGCCGAACGTATTGCGGGCCCGCGCCGACGCGATCCAGGGTCGCGGCACCGTGAAGAACGGCAAGAGCGTGATCTTGCTGTGGATGGCCGGCGGACCGAGCCACATCGATACCTGGGACCCAAAGCCCGAGCGGCCTCCGGAGAATCGCGGTCCGTTTGCGACCATTCCGACTCGGCTCCCCGGCGTGCGGATTTGCGAGCACTTGCCCAAGCAGGCGGCCCTTCTCGATCACTTCACGATCATTCGCTCCGTCGACGCACGCAACAGCAACCACGAGCCGAACCGAGTCTTTCAGACCGGCAACCTCGACGCTGCGCCGCGCCTCAACCGCGATGGCGACAAGTATCCGGCGATCGCCTCGATCATTGCCAAGCTCCGCGGCGCAAATCATCCGGCCATGCCGCCGTACGTGGCCTTTATGAAAGCGGCCTCACACATCGGCTGGGGAGGCTGGCTCGGCAAGCGATACGATCCGTTCCTCGCGAATGATGCCGCTCCCCTGCCCGTCTACACCGACGTCGGCCAAGACACGGGCCGGGTTCGTGGCGGCAACCTGTTTCGCTTGCCGCGGTCCCTGAATGCCGATCGGATTCACTGCCGCCGGGATCTGCTGCGGAGCTTCGATCGGCTGCGCGCGGGACCGACGCAGACGGTTCGATGAGCGCCCTAGATTCCTATCAACAGCAGGCGGCCGATCTCTTACTCGGTCGACGCATGCAGCAGGCGCTCGATATCTCCCGCGAGCCGGAGCCAATTCGCGACCGCTATGGCAAGCACCTTTGGTGTCAGCAGGCTTTGCTGGCGCGACGATTGGTTCAGGCGGGCGCGGCGTTCGTGACGCTCGACCTGAGCTATCACGGTTCGTCGGGCACGTGGGATACGCACGGCGACAACATCCCTCCGTATGGCGGCATCCTCAAAGGTCTGGGGCCGCTGCTGCCGCTGTTCGACCACCTGATCACGACCTTGATCCTCGACCTGAAAGAGCACGGGCTCTTGGACGACGTTCTCGTCATCGCGATGGGCGAATTTGGTCGCACGCCGATCCTCGGCACGCAAGGCAGCACCGACGGGCGCAACCATTGGCCGGTCTGCATGTCCCTGGCGATGGCGGGCGGCGGCTTCCGACACGGCCAGGTGATCGGCTCGACCGAAGCCGACGGCGGACAGATCAAGGACCGCCCGGTAACGCCCGGCGACCTGGCGGCGACCATCTATCAGCACATGGGCGTGCCGCTGAACGCGATCTACCAGGATCCGCGCGGCCGTCCGCGGATGATCGTCAACAACGGCGCCCCCATCCGCGAGCTGATGTGAGCGCACTGATATACGCACTCAGCGCTTCTTCGGCGCGAGCTGTTTCGAGCAGTCCCGAAAACGGTGCCGCAGCGCCGCCGCATCTTCGCGATAGATCCCCTGGGCTAATCCCAGGCAGTGGGTCTGCAGCTCCTTGCGCCATTCGTCGATCAGGGCGAGCACCCGCTCGTTGACGTCGGGCAGGCCGCCCGCGACGCAAGCGGCAACTTCGACCCGGAGCATGCCCAGGTCATGATCGTCTCCGAGCTTCTCCTCGAGCTCGTGGAGCTGATCGGCGAGTCGCACCAAGTCAGGCGAACCGACTCGCTGCAACAGTTGCACCTGGTGATAGAGGTACTTGGCCTGCTTGCGGCACTCGTGCAAAGTCTCCGAAGTCGTCTCCTTTTCGGCCTCGTCCAAAGCCTTGGAGCCTGCCTTACAGGAACGACGAAGTCCGCGGCGGACTGCGCGACAACCATCGCGGGGTAACGGCCACTCCGCTGCCCGGCTGCGGCCTCGTTCGATCGCTTCCCGCAAATCGTCCATCGCCTCCACATTGCGGGCCAGCCGAGCGTGGATATCCCGCTGCCGGGCCTTGAGAAAGCGTGACAGCGCGTCGAAAGCGGCCGGCCGGACGTCGCCGTCGCGTCGTCGCAATTTTTCCACCGCATCCACCAAGACGCGGGCATTGCGCACCTCCGAAAATGCGGCGGCCGCGTCTCGCAGCGCCTCGTTCTCTTTCCGGTAAAGCCCATCTCCCAACTCGCCGCGAACCAGCCGCAGCACCGCCCGCACGCGTTTGAACCGCTTGCGCACGTTGTGGATGGCTTCGTCGGCGGTCGCCCCCAGGCGACACAAGTCCCGCAAGGCTTTATCCAGTTGGCGACTAACGATTCGCCCAATGTCCTCTTGAAAGGTCTTACCTGGTCGCAGCGCAAACGCGCCTCCCTTCGCCTTCGAAGCGGATTTCCTCGCAGCGGCTGTGGGGCGGGGCGTCGGCGCGCTCAGTTCCGGGATCGTTCTGCGCGACTGCGACAGCGCCTTGGGGTTTCCCTGGCGGCCGCGGCTCTGGCCTTTCGACGGCTGGCCGGCGCGCTGCGACCGTTTCCGTTCCGCATCGAGCGATTCCAACGTGAGCTGCCCGTCTCGCAGACCGAGATCAGAGTTTTTCTGCTGGGGCTGTTTCCCGGTCTCGCTCGGGTTCACATCATTGCGATCCGACTCGGTGCCGCTCACGCGAATACCTCCTTAGCGCTCGCCACAGTCAGCGAGCGGGCCGAATCCTGGGAACGGCCGCTGCCACCATCGAAGCAAACAGAATACCGAGACCCTCGGGCTGTCTTGGCAACTGAATGCGAAAGTCAGGAGCCCAGGGGCACGGCTTTTGCCCTGTTATGCCGCGGACTGCGGGGATTTAACGGCGCAAAATCAGGAGCGAAGCCATGTCGGGCGAACTGTCGGGAAAGAAAGTCGCCATCCTGGCGGCGAATGGATTTGAGCAAGTCGAGTTGACTGAGCCCAAACGAGCGCTGGAAGAAGCCGGCGCCACGGCCTCCATCGTTTCGCCGGAATCCGGCAAGGTCAAGGGTTGGAAGCTTACAAATTGGGGGAACGAGTTCCCGGTCGACGTACCGCTCGAAGAGGCCAAGGCCGACGACTTTGACGCGCTCGTCCTGCCGGGCGGAGTGATGAACCCGGACAAGCTGCGGCGCAATGAATGGGCCCTGCAATTCGTCCGGGCATTTTTCGAGGCGGGCAAGCCGATCGCCGCCATCTGCCATGGCCCCTGGACTCTGATCGACGCGGGACTGGTCGACGGGCAAACGATGACCTCTTACGCATCGATCCAAACTGATCTCAAAAACGCCGGCGCGAACTGGGTCGACAAAGAGGTCGTGGTCGACAATGGGCTGGTCACCAGCCGCTGCCCTGACGATCTGCCGGCGTTTAACCGCAGAATGATCGAGGAAATCGCCGAGGGCGTACACGCCCGACTGTAGCGCGGCCCGTCTTCTGACCCACCGCACGAAGGAACCGCGATTCAGATGCAGGTCAGAAATCTCTCGGCCGATCGACTCTCGAAGTGACAACCGCTTAACCCGCGTCGCTTGCGATGCGCCAACGGGTCGTCGAGAATGTGGATACGCATTTCCGGCCTACGGACGGGCTGGCCTCTCTCTCCCCTCTTGCCTCGATCTTCCGGTTTTCTCATGCGCAAACGTTGGTTGAAAATTGCGGCCGTCGCCGCCGCACTGGTTGTCGTTGCTGTTCTCGGTACCGGTTATTGGGTTTGGAGCCTGCTCGCGGGCAGCCTGCCACAGGTCGACGGCGAGTATCGCACCGCGGGCCTCGCGCACGACGTGAAGATCGAGCGCGACGGACTGGGCATTCCCACGATTCGTGCCGCCAATCGCAAGGACTTGGCGTTTGCCACCGGCTTTGCCCACGGCCAGGATCGTTTTTTCCAGATGGATTTGCTGCGGCGGAACTCGGCCGGCGAACTTTCGGAGCTGGTCGGCGCGGCCGCGCTCCCGGCGGATCGCCGGATTCGGGTGCACCGCTTCCGCAACGTGGCCCAGCGGATTCTGGCCACGGGCGACCCGACCGAAAAAACGATCCTCGAATCGTACGCGGCCGGAGTAAATGCCGGACTGTCTTCGCTTCGTTCCAAGCCGTTTGAGTATTACCTCTTGGGACGCGAGCCGGCGCCGTGGAAGACAGAAGACTGCGCACTGGTCATGTTCTCGATGTATCTCGACCTGCAGGGTGATACCTTTGACGCCGAGACGACGCTCGGACTGATGCACGATGAGCTGCCCGGGCCGCTGTTCGATTTTCTGGCGCCCCGCGGGACGGAATGGGACGCGCCGATGCTCGGCGAACCTTTTCAAACGCCTCCCATCCCGCCGGCGACCGTCTTCGACACGCGGAAGGGAAACCTCGTCGCGCTGTCCGATCTCGCGCCGCTTGGCCAGCCGCCCGCCGATCCGCCGTTCCATTACGGCAGCAACAACTGGGCAATCTCCGCTAAGCGGACGACCGATGGGCGAGCGATTGTCGCCAACGATATGCACCTGGGCATCCGCGTGCCGCACATCTGGTATCGCGCGTCATTCGTCTGGCCGGAGGCGGAAGGGTCCAAAACTGACCAGCGAATTACGGGTCTCACGCTGCCGGGCACTCCGGCGATGGTCGTGGGCAGCAACGGACACATCGCATGGGGCTTCACCAACACCCAGGCGGACTGGGCCGACGTCGTGCTGATCGACGTCGATTCTCACGACAAAGAGTCGTATCTCACGCCGAAGGGCCCACAAAAATTCGAGCATCACACCGAGACGATCAAGATCAAGAACGAGCCGGATGCCACGCTCGACGTCGTCGAAACGATTTGGGGCCCCGTCATCGACCACGATAGCAAGGACCGTCCTCGCGTCTGGCGCTGGGTGGCGCACGACACCGAGGGCGTGAACATGGGCCTGTTGAAAATCGAATCGGCCCGCACACTTGAAGACTCGCTCCATCTGGCCAACCTGGCCGGCGCGCCGGACAGAATTTCGTCGTCGCGGACGACAAGGGACGAATCGGTTGGACGGTGATGGGCCGGCTACCGCGTCGCGTCGGTTTCGACGGCCGGCTCCCCAGTTCGTGGGCGGACGGAAAGCACCGCTGGGACGGCTATCTCAAGCCGGAGGAATATCCGCGGATCATCGATCCGGCCGACGGACGCATTTGGACGGCCAACGCCCGCGTGGTTAGCGGCGATCAGCTGGCTCGCCTGGGCGACGGCATGTACGACCTCGGCGCCCGCGCCCAACAAATCCGCGATGACCTGCGGAAGCTGGACAAGGCGAACGAAGCCGACATGCTGAAGATCCAGCTCGACGATCGGGCCGTCTTTCTAGAGCGCTGGCGGAAACTCTTGTTAGATACGCTCGACTCTGACGCCGTCGCGGCCGATCCGCGTCGTGCCGAACTGAAAGCGGATGTCGAAAACTGGGGAGGCCGCGCGTCGATCGATTCGGTGGGCTTCCGGGCCGTGCGGCAGTTTCGCCTGGTGCTCGTCAATCAACTGTCGGACGTCCTCGTCGCGCCGTGCAAGAAGATCAACCCGAAGTTTTCGATCGCCGGCCTCGACCGCACGGAGGGACCGGTCTGGCAGCTCGTCTCGAAACAGCCACCCTACCTGATCGATCCGCGATTCAAGAACTGGAAGGAACTGCTCCTTTCAGCCGCTGACGGGATCGTTCGCGATGCCACAAAAGCGGGCGCGCGCCCTCGGCAACTATACCTGGGGCCGCTACAACACCACGCGGATCGATCATCCGCTGGCGATGGCCGTGCCGTCGCTGGGCCGCTGGCTCAATATGCCGTCGCAGGCGCTACCGGGCGACTGGGATAACATGCCGCGAATCCAAACGCCGGACCACGGGGCTTCCGAGCGGCTAGCCGTCTCGCCCGGCCACGAGAGCGACGGCTATCTCCACATGCCCTGCGGCCAATCGGGACATCCGCTCTCGCCCCATTTCAGTGACCAGCACGCCGCGTGGGCCGAGGGTAAGGCCACGCCCTTTATGCCAGGACCGACCGAGAACACGCTGGTGTTGAAGCCCGCCGCGTAGGGCAGGACCGGCACCGGCATCACCTAGGCGCTCGCCATCGAAGCGTGTCCGCTCGAAGCATGCTTCAAACGTCGCACGCGCGGACGGCCTGTCGCAATCCGTCGAGGGGTGCCCGCGTCGGAATAAACTCCTGCCCGACGTAGCCCGTGTAGCCAAGATCCAAGAGTTTCTTCATCACGGGCGGATACAGGATCCCCTGGTTTTCATCCAGTTCGCCGCGACCGGGATTGCCGACCGTGTGGACGTGGCCCAGGATGTCTTTCGTCTGCTCGAGGCGGCGGATCAGATCGCCGTGCATGATCTGCACGTGATAGATGTCAAACAGCAGCTTCACCCGCGGCGACCCGACTCGACGGATGATTTCGGCCACGCGGTCGAGGTCGTCTCCCTGATAGCCGGGGTGCCCCTTCATCGGATGCGAGTGGTCGCGACTATTGAGGTGCTCGATGCAAATGTTGACCTTCTTCCGTTCGGCGTGGCCGGCGATTTCCTTTAGTCCGACGACGCAGCTTTCGATTCCCTCTTCGAGCGGGATTTCGCCGCTGGTCGGATCTTCCGGATTTCGCCACTTGTAGCCGACGAAGCCAATCACGCTGGGAAAGCCGGCATCCGCGCAAGCATCGATGGTGTCCCGCGTGCGCGTGAGCAGTTCGGCGCGATGGGCCGGATTGTTGAATCCTCGTTTGAATGGCGCCCCCGGCATGCCGTTGGGAGCGATCGCGCACGTCGAGCCCGTGGCGGCGCAGCACCGGCCAGGTTGACGGCTCGCATAGTTCCACGGACACGCAGCCCAGCTGGCGGGCGACCTGACACGTCCGCTCGATGCCCCACTTCTCGCCCGCCGTGTTGAAGCACCAGAACACAATCGATTGCTTGATGCGACCGCGAAGCGGCGTGTCTTCACCGCCGTCGCCAGACGCCCGCGCCAAACCGGGAATCGCAGCGGCCGCCGCGGCGATGGTCCCCTGCAACAACTGGCGACGTCCCAATCCGGTCTCCGGGCGATCTGCTGTGGGAGCCATGCGCTCGTCTCCTGACGTGAGAGAATTGACTACTTTGCGGGGGCGGACGTCGCCGGCGCGGTCTCGAAGACGAGCGACCCGCCGTTGGCAATGTCCTGATGGGTGATCCAAGTCTGGTCAACGAACTTGTCGTTCACACGAACGCGTTCGGTCGCGGGTATTGACGAAGGTGCTGGGGAGTTCGCCGTAATTACCAGCCGACGATCCCCCAACTGAATCTCGGCCCGCTTCCACAGCGGTGTCACCAATTCGGAGCGCTCGGACCCGGCGGTCGGAAAAATACCGAGAGAACTCAGCACATACCAGGCGGAGATTGTTCCTCCGTCGTCGTTGCCGTCGAGTCCGTTTTCCTCGTCGCCATATTTGTGTTCGAGAATCCAGTGGACCCACTTTCGGGTCAAATCGGGCCGGCCCGCCGAATTGAAGAGGTACACCGAATATAAATCGGGCTGATTGCCGTGCCAGTAATAGGCGTTGGGCGCTACGCTGACTTCAGGGGCGGAATGGGCAAAGAAGTCCTCGAGCTCGCTGACGAAATACGG
Source organism: uncultured Planctomycetaceae bacterium (assembly GCA_963800135.1). GTDB lineage: Bacteria > Planctomycetota > Planctomycetia > Planctomycetales > Planctomycetaceae > DASPSM01. Next base: position 178,877 of record CAWCZR010000014.1, read on the forward strand.
CTTGCTCTTGAAGAGCCCGACGAGAGCCGGTCCGTCGAACGGCACGCCCCACCGCCATTGCAGCGCGCTTCCCTCGACGTAGGCGTGCGTGTATTTGCCCCCGCGATCGAAGTAGGTCAGCAACAGGGGTCGGAAGTCGTCGACGAATTTGCCGTGCGAATCCCGTGGCTGGAAGTACTGCGTGGCCGGGTTCCAGAGTTGCCGATACGAGAGGGCATGCTTGGCGAAGAGGGCCGCATCGTCGACGTGCCCCAGCGCGGCGGCGAGCCGGGCGATGGAATGGTCGGCGTACGAGTACTCGAGGGTCCGCGCGACCGACTGCTTCATCAAGTCAGACGGGCAATAGCCGAACTTGAGATAGTCCTCGATCCCCGCCCGCCCCGAGAAACGCGAGTTTTGCGTCGGCCCCAAGCCTGTTTTCCGCATCGCCTGGTAGGCGGCCTCGACATCGAAGTCGCGGATCCCTCTGAGATAAGTGTCAGTGAGCATGATGTCGGCCGGCGTGCCGAACATCGAGTTTGAATACCCATTTCCGGACGGCCAGCGCGGCAGATAGCCGCCCTGCTTCGACATCTCGACGAGCGAAACGGCCATGTCCCGCTGTTCGCGCGGCGCGATCAGGCAGAAGAGTGGGTGCACCGTGCGAAACGTGTCCCACAGCGACATGTCGGTGTAATACGTAAAGCCCTCGGCACGGTGGGTGCGCCCGTCGAAACCGAGATAGTCTCCGTTGACGTCGCTAAACGCGGTTGGCATCTGCAACGCGTGGTAGAGGGCCGTGTAGAAGATGACTTTCTGCCGCGCCGTGCCCCCTTCCACACGGATGCGGCCGAGCATTTCCTCCCAGTCGTGAATGCCGTTCGCCAACACCTGGTCGAAGTTCAAATTCCCGGCTTCGCGCTCCAGATTCTCGCGGGCGTTGGCAATGCTGACGTACGAAATGCCCAGCTTGAGTTCGACCGTCGGCGGGGAACCGTCCTTGTCGAAGACCAGGTCCGCCCCGACATCGTCGCCCGTCGCGTTCGTTTGCCCCGCTTCCGACAGACCGTCCTTCCAGACGCCGAACGTCGCGAACGGACGGTTGGCCCGGGCCACAAAGTAAACGGTGATTCCGCCGTAGCGACTCGAAAATGTGCCGAAGGTGTGAGCCGAGCCTTCCACCTCGTTCGCAGCCGGCAGTACGCGCACGGACCCCTGCTTACTCTTGCCGCGGCCGAGGACGTTCGAGACGTGCAGAAGCAGATGCGGAGCGTCGCCGCGAGTGAATTGGTAGCGATGGACGCCCACGCGCCGCGTGGCGGTCAACTCGGCTCGTAGACCGCGCTCCGGGAGAGTGACGCGGTAATAGCTCGGAAACGCCCGTTCGTTTTGGTGGGAGTACTTGGCGTTCAAACCGTGTCGCATCGCGTCGGCCGAGTCGCCTGCCGCAAGCGGAATGACCAGGAAGTTTCCGCCGTCGGTCGCGCCAGTCCCGGCCAATCGCGTGTGGCTGAAGCCCAGGAGTTTCGGATCGCGATAGTAGTAGCCTGACGTATTCGTCGCCCGGCGGCCGGAGCTGGAGACCATATCGGGACTCAACCGCACCATTCCGAAGGGCACCGTCGCGCCGGGAAACTCGTTCCCGCAGAGATAGGAAACGCCGCCCGTCCCCACGAATGGATTCACCTGCCGGCCAAATTCACCCGCTTGAACAGTCTGCGACATCGGCGCCGGTTCGGCTCCGCGTGCGAACATCAGCGGAACGAACGTCGCGACTGCGACAACAACGCACCAGAGGATCGGCCTGACTCGCTGATAAAGAGGTGCGCAATCGATTGGCAGGATTCGAGAGCCGAACATGCGGATCAGGCGCTCCAGCGGGCGAGTTGATTGGTGCGGAGGGCCCGATTCGCCAGATGTGCGGCCGCCGCGCTCTTGACCCCATCGGCGACCGGCGCTCGTGGCTGTTTCCGTTCACGAAGGCATTCGATCCAGTTGGCCAGGTGCAGGACTTCCCCTGGAACTTCGAGATAGAAATCCTGGCCCCGCGCGTGGGGTCCCAGAATCATCTGCATTTCGGATTCCGGCAGAGGAAGCTTTTTCTTTCGCTCGGGATAGATCTCGTAGCGGCCCCGATCGAGGTACAGCGTGGCGTTGGTCCCCATGAATTCGAGCATGGCGCCGTTGCGGGCGTTGGAAAATGTCCCCTCGAAATAGACCTGGACGCCTCGCCCGGGATAGCGGAGCACGGTCTGCACCGTGTCGGGAGTCTGCCAGAGATCGCCCTTCATGAAGCTCGAGCCCAGGCTGACGGCCTCCTCCGCGTGATCCAGGCCCAGGAACCAATGGGCGACATCGATGTAATGCACCATCAGATCGGTGAAGATTCCGCCGCCAAAATCCCAGAACCAGCGCCAATTGCGGAAGCGGTATTCGTCGAACGGCTGATCCGGAGCGGTCCCCAAAAATCGCTTCCAATCGACCGACTTGGGGTCGATGCCGTAATTCCCTTTCGGCCCGCGATCGGCATTGCGATTCCAGGTGAGATGCACTTTGCAGATTTCGCCGAGCGCTCCGCCGCGAAGAATGTCGTAGGCTTTTAGAAACTGCGGCATGCTCCGCTGCTGCATCCCCACCTGCACCACCAGATCGGGATGTTTCGCCTGCGCCGCGATCGCCGCCTCCCCCTCCTCGATTCGATGGGTTAACGGCTTTTCGCAATAGACTTGCTTGCGGGCCGCAAGCGCATCGATCACCAGCGGGACGTGCCAATGGTCGGGCGTGCCGATGATCACCGCGTCGACGTCCGCACGTTCCAGCAGCTGGCGATGATCCTTCGTGGCGAACGCGCCGGGAGCCGCCAGCTCGCGGCCGCGGTCCAGGCTGGTGTCCCAGACATCGCAGACGGCGACAATCTTGGTGCCGGCGACCTGCTTGAGAGCGCTCATCAGCTGCCGGCAGCGTCCGCCCGTGCCGATGCAACCGACACGGACCGTCTCGTTGGCCGGGTAGCCCAAGGCGCGAGCAGAGTAGCCCGCCGTCATGAGTGCGGCCGTGCCGACCCCCATACGTCCCAGAAAGTCGCGTCTTGGATGCTCAATGGTCATGACAACAGTCTTCGGCCACGAAAAACGCACAAAAAAAAGCGAGCGCTCGATCGATCGTAGCCGCGACGCTGCGCAAATGCGACGGCGACGGCCTTCGAGGTCGCGACGGCCGGTCCGCCCTCTCGACCGATCACCTTGCCGAGCCCGCGTGTTCACAGAGCGGTGTTCACAGGGGGATACTACAGCGATGCCCGTCGCGATCCGGCATAGCGCGAGCAAGCTTCATTTGTTCGAGCCCCGCGGCAGCGAGTTTGCACCGTGGAAATGTCGCTCCGCTCCGTCAATACCCGAGTGAGCTACCTCGCCGTGCTACCAGCGATGACATAGAAATAGTTGACGAGTGCTCACTTGCTGGAAATTAAACATCCACTTATTTTTTCTCCCAGCAACGGGGGCCTGCTTCAGCGGGGCGTCTCTCCGTTGATTAGTGAATGCATAAAATCGAAAAAGCAGCGGCAAACAAGGGATCTCGACGTTGCCGGTCGCGTTAACGATTGTTAACGTGCGATTGTCCAAAAAAACCATCTCAGTTTCTCTGTAAGGCAAAACGCAAATGGCTAAAAAGTCAAACGGATTCAATCTGTCGGAGACAATTCGGGAGTATCGAAAATCCCATCGCGCTGCCTCGGCTCGTGACGCAATGGAAGCCATTAAGAAGAGCCACCCCGATCAAAAGATTAACGACGGCACTTTCAAGAGCACCTTCTATAAGCTGGTCGGCAATGGACGAAAGCACTCGGTGCGCCGCGCCAAGCCGATGCGGGGCCGCGGCCGTGGCGGCGACGTCTCCAGCGAAGTGATGCGGGCTGGTCTGACGTTCATTCGCCTGGCAGGCAGCGTCGAAGAGGCCCGGCAACATTTGGCCGGTCTCAAGGACCTGATTGAAACGGCCAAGTCGGTCGAGTGATCGGTGGTCCGAGGCGCGAGCACACGCTAGCCACTCTGCGGGCCGCTAGCGACTCAAAAGCTCGTTTCCGGCTGGCACGGCCGATGCGGATATTGATTCGCGGCCTATTAACGACTGCGCTGTCTCGATTGCTCGATTGCGTGCGACGGGCCGCCGAATTGGCCCGTAACGTTCACGCGAGCCATCGGCAGTGCGGGTCGCAGTGGATCTTGCGCCTTTTTCTCGCAGGTCTCATCTTCTTGTTGGGACTTGAGAGAATTGCGCAAAGCCGTTGCCGATTAGGTAAGGAGCTTGGGCGCCTGAAAGGGTAGATCCGTCTGGCGACTTTGCGGGCACAGTCAGCGTCTGGAAAGTCTCCAACCATGATTCGCGGTCCGGCGATCGAAAAGCGTGCGATCCGCCTGTCGAACGACCTGGCGACGCCTTTCTATCGACTCTTCTGGGGTCGCCATATCCACCACGGATTGTGGAACGCGACGGAGAGTCCGGCTGATGCCCAGTCGAACCTGATGGAAGCCGTAATCCGCGAGGCGCATATCCGCGGCGGCGAGCGGGTGCTTGACGTCGGCTGCGGCATCGGTGCGTCGGCCGTGCATCTCGCCCGAGAATGTGGTTGCCGCGTCACGGGTGTCACAATCAGTCGCGTCCAACAGCAATGGGCTACGCTGGCGGCCCTGTTCTCCGGAGTCGGGCCGCAGACTCGCTTCCTGGCGGCTGACGCCGAAACCGTCGAGCTTCCGCAGGGCGGATTTGACTTGATCTGGGTCATCGAGTGCACCGAGTACCTGTTCGATAAGGCCGCGTTCGTTCATCGCCTCGGAGATTGGCTGCGGCCCGGCGGACGCGCTGTGGTATGCGTCTGGGCGACCGGCGACGGTCCGCTCAGCGAAGAAGCGGAGCGCCACGTCTATGACGTGTGTGCCGGGTTCGGCTACCCGTCGCTGGCCAGCGGCGAAGAGTATCGTCGCTGGTTCCTCGAGGCTGGGCTCGAAGTCGACCATTGCAGCGACTGGACGTCAAAAGTCAGCCGGACGTGGGAGATCTCGTGGCACGACGCGCAGCATTCGCGCGTGCACTGGTTCGCGCGGCTCATCGGTCGCCAACGATTCACCTTCTGGGATCATTACCTGGCCATCCTGACTGCTTACCGAACGGGCGCCATGAAATACGAATGCTGGACGCTGTCCAAGCCCATCGCTCCCAGGCTAGCTCGAGATTCGCAGACACAACCCGCTCCCGTGGCCAATTGAGCCACCGCTCGCGCCGATTCGCTGAGTCGTCCGTGGCCGTCCTGTTCCAAACGACCCAGCGCCGTGCTGTGTTTCCCGGATTTGACGGTTAGAGCGAACTCGCCGGCGCCTTTGTGCGTGCCGGGCGGTCAAACTTTGGCGCTGTTTTTGCGGTTGCCGCTCTGCAACGTGTCGATCAGAACGGCGCACTCCCCCCGCCGTCACGAACGGCACTCCGCCTTTGACCAAATTCTGCGCGAATCGATGTGAAAAAACTGGAGAAGATGGTAGGTTTACACACGACCTTGCGGGCAGCGCGCCAGCAGCAGGAGCCGCTGTTTCGACGAGCCCCCTTGAGTTCTGCTGAACCGCAATTCCGGTCGAGGGACCGCGTCCTGGCATCCTAAGGAAGCTCACTCAATGCAGACCCTGAATAGCACCCCGAGTCTTTCGACGGCAAAAAGCGAGCAAGTGCTCCAGCGCGGTCGTCAGTCCATTGCCGGCGGCGACAGCAGCACGATGCGCGTGCTCCCGTACCACCTCCCCCTGGTGGCCGCCCGTGGTCAGGGATCGCGAGTCTGGGACGTCGACGGCAACGAATACATTGACCTCAACATGGCCTACGGCCCGCTGGTGTTGGGCCACTGCCCCGAGCCCGTCATCCGCGCGGTAACCGATCAAATCTCGAACCGCGGCAGCCAACTCGGCTTTCCAACCGAAGTCACGATCCGCGTTGCCGAAAAGATCAAAAAGCTGTTCCCGAGCATGGAGTTGATGCGGTTCGCCAACTCGGGGACCGAGGCCTGCGTGTCGGCCGCCCGCCTGGCGCGGGCCTGGACCGGCCGTCCCAAATTGATCCAATTTGAAGGCCATTACCACGGCTGGAGCGACACGCTCTTCAACCGTTATCACGCTCCGCTGGAAGACCTGCCCTCCGGACCCTACGGCCCGTCGATTCCGGGAACGCAGGGCATGAACGGCGGCCCGCACGAGAACCTGGTCGTCCGCTGGAACGACGTCGACGGCCTCGAACAGTGCCTCGAAGACCATCGCGGCCAAATCGCAGGCGTGATCATGGAGCCGGTGATGGGTAACGCGGGAACCATCCCACCGCAGCCCGGCTATCTGGAGACGGTCCGCGCCCTGACGAAGGACCACGAGGCGCTCTTGATCTTCGACGAAGTAATCACCGGCATGCGCGTGGCCGCAGGCGGCGCCCAGGAACTGTACGACATTCAGCCGGACGTCACCGTCATCTCCAAGGGGCTGGGCGGCGGCTATCCGGTCGCGGCGTTCGGTGCCTCGAAAGAGATCATGCAGCTCATCGTGGACGGCAAGATGTTCCACGGCGGTGTCTATTCGGGCAACGCCGTCGTCATGTCGGCCTCGGAAGTCGTGCTGGACGAGATCATCGCCCATCGCCGCGAGTTCTACGACAAGCTTAACCAATTCGGGAACGAGCTGACCTCGGGGATGTCGCGGATTCTGTCCAGCGCGGGCATTCCGCATCTCACGCAGCACGTCGGCCCGATGATTTCGATCTTCCTGACCGACGGACAGGTTGATTCGCTGAACAACTATCGGGAAGTGCGCCAGCACTGCGACTTCGCCAAGTACATCCGCCTGCAGCATCTGATGCAGCGTGCGGGCGTCTACTTCCACCCGAACCAATTCGAGCCGCTGTTCCTTTGCGTCGCGCATTCCAGCGAAGACCTGGCGATCGTATTGGAGAGGTTCGAGCAGGCCGTCGCCGCGCTGCGAGCGTAACGAGGGACCCTGCCGCGTTTGTCGACATCCCCCTTCCACTTGAACTGACGAAGTGCCTCGCGGCCCGGAAAAAGGCCGCGCCGATTTAAGGGGTCCTGCGCAGCCGGCTGGCTCGGAACGAACGGTCGGCTTGCGTTGCCCTTTGACTCGAGCTTTGCCCTTTGACTCGAGCCCTGATGCCAATCTCAGTGGCCGAGTGAGATGTCGCCGATCATGGAAGTCGAACTGCAAGAGGATGGAGTCGCCTTGGCGACCGCGCAGGCTCCCAAACCTCGCACTTTCGAGGCGTGGTTGGGCCAATCCGGAGACCTCGTCCCGCTGCCGCCAACGGACCATCACCTTCCGGTGCTGGTGGTCGGTGCTGGACCGGCCGGCCTGGCCGCAATGGCCGCCCTTCACCAGGCGGGCGTCGATTTCGAGGGGCGCGAATTCCACAGCCAGGTCGGCGGAATCTGGGACCAGTCGAATCCGCTCAGTAGCGTCTACGACAGTCTGACGACCAACACGTCCCGTTACACGATGCACCTCGGCTCGCCAATGCCGAGCACTTGGCCTGACTACCCGGATCATCGGCAGGCACACGGCTATCTGGAACGGTTCGCCGAAGAGTCCGGCATCCTGCCGCGGATTCGCTTCCTGACTTCCTTCGAGGGCGCCAGACAGTCGGACCGCCAGACGTGGATTGCCGCCTTGCGCTCGGTCGGCGAACACCAGAGCCATGCCCGGGAGTATCGCGCGATCATCATCGCGACCGGCATGCACAACAAGAAGAATCGGGTCTATCCCGAGCCGCTCCGCGCACAAGCTGTCGCGAGCGGACTCGATGTCATTCATTCGAGCGAGTACCGCAATCCGGCCGGATATGTCGGAAAACGCGTACTAGTGGTGGGCCTCGGCGTGTCGGGGACCGATATCGCCAGCGAGATCAGCCGTGTCGCCGCCCGCACCGTGCTCTCCTTTCGCTCGGTGCCGTGGATCGTTCCGCTCAACTTCTTCGGTCGACCGGGAGACCTTGCCGCGCTGAGCACCACCTCGCGGCTTCCCTTCCGGGTGCAGCGCGACTTCTTCCGCATGGTCCGCGCCATGACGGTCGGCGACCCTCGTCGTCTCGGCTTGCCCTCGCCGACGGACGGCCTCTGGGACCGGTTCGCTCTTTCCGATCGCGGGATTGTGGAAGCGCTCAAAACGAAACGAGTCGTGGCTTACCAAAACGCGATCGCAATCGAGAATGGAGTCGCCAGCTTTGACGATGGCCATTCCGAACCGATCGACGCGGTTGTATTTGCCACGGGCTACGAACGAAAATATCCGCTCCTGGATGCGACGGCTTCGCGCGGAAAAACCCTCTGCGAAACGCTGCCGTTCTTGATCTTCCACCCCACGGATCCTTCGCTCGCCTGTCTTTCGGAAGCGATTTCTCCCTGCGGATGCTGGCCCATCTTTCGCGAACAGGGACGCGCGCTCGCGGCATTTTTCGCCGCCGAACAGGTCGACGCTGCGAGCGTGGCGGACTTCAACGCCCGGCGATTGTCGCCGTCTCCCGACGTCAAACGGAACTGGTACAAGAAAGCTGACGGCTTTCACGTCAACGCGGGCGCTTATCTCCAGACGCTGCAAAAGCTGACGGCGTGGCTTTCCGCGTCTCGCCGCACGGTCGGCGCCGTTCGAGCTTCATCCCCGGTCGTCGCCGCTCAAAACGGAGATCCTCCCGGACACTCATGATCGAAATACGGACCTACGACGGCGATCCGGAGGAGTTGGCCGTATTTTGCACGAACGTCTGGAGGACTCGTTACCAAGGGCAAATGCCCGTTTGGTTGTGGAGCGGGCCATTCTTCGAATGGGAGCTCTTCTCGGACCAGCCCGGCGCACGCGACTTTCTGGTTGCCGCCTACGACGGCACTCGTCTCGTCGAGAGCGCACCCGGCAAAACCCGTCCAGTTCCATTGGCACTCAGAAAAGGTGTTTGGCACGGCCGGCGCCTATTTCTCGGTCGATCCCGAATACCAGTCGCAGTCGGTGTCCCTCAAACTCGTGCTCGAGCAGCGCCGCCGCCACCGCGAACGTGACGCCCTGTACGACATGGGCTACCTGATTATGGGCGCCCAGGTTGCGATGGGGAAGGACTTCTGGCTGCGTCTAAAGACGATGCAAGTCGTCTCCAAGCTCAGCATCTGGACCCGCATGATCGACCATCGAGCGCTCACCGAATTCTCCATTTCGGTCCGCGATCGCTGGGGCAGCAAACTGATGGGACTCGTGCAAGGTCGGCCGAAGCCGCCGGCCGATCCCTCTTCCATTCGTCCCTACCGCGATGCCGATCTTCGCGACTGCCTGGAGTTGTCTCGTGAGCTCAGCCAGGCGGCCGACTTCGGCATCGTCTGGGACGAAGTCTCACTTGCCAGACAACTGGCATTTCCAGGTGTGCCTCGGACGCTCGTCTTCGAGCGAGAGGGGCGCGTGCGCGGCTTCGTCAACTTCTCGAAGCAACCGTTCTGGGGTCGCCGCGAGATCCTGGTCGGAATGATCGATCTGTTGTGCGTTCAGCAGCTCAACGGCCGGCAGACGCGAGACCTGTTGAGAGCCGCGTTGGTCGAAATTGCGGAAGCCGCCTGTCACGTGGCCACTTTGCTGGGCGGGCGAGGGGTGCCCATTGGCTCTCTGCTGCGGACCGGCTTTATTGAGGAGCTGCCAGCAGATTATCTTTACGTCGCGCAAGCGATGACGCCGGATGCGCCCACGCTTAGGACGAAGCGTGTTCACGCCATCATGCGGTAGCCGGCCTCAAAAGAGCTCGCTGATCGCCGCGCCTTGATAGACCTGATGCGGTCGCCCCGCTTCGTCATGCCAGGCGACCGTCTCCGGCAAGCCGAGCGATTGATAAATCGTGGCCGCTAGGTTCTCGGGAGTCTTGGGATTGTTGGCCGGGTACGCGCCGATCTTGTCGGACGCTCCGACCACCGTGCCGCCTCGCACGCCGCCGCCAGCGAAAAAGACCGACTGGACCGCGCCCCAGTGATCACGGCCGGGCAGCTTGTAGAACTGCGGCAGGTGGCTGATCCGCGGCGTGCGGCCGAACTCGCCCGCCATCACGATCAATGTCGAGTCGAGCAGCCCGCGCTCGTGTAGATCATCCAACAGCGCGGAAACGGCCTGATCGGTGGGCGGAAAGAGCTTGTCGCGCAAATGGGGAAACGCCTCGCCGTGCGTATCCCAAGTCTCGTTGTTGCCCAAATGGACCTGTACGAGGCTCACGCCGGCTTCGATCAGCCGCGCCGCCATCAACAGCGACCAGCCAAACGAGTGACGACCGTACCGCTCAAGCACGGATGCAGGCGCTCGATCGACGTCGAGCGCGTCGCGAATTCGCCGATCCGTCAACAGCCCAATCGCCCCTTGGCGGAACCGGTCGAATTCCTCGACGTCGGCACAGCGTTCGAGATCGGCCCGCTGGTGATCGACGACACGCAGCAGATCGGCCCGCCGCAGCATGCGACTGCGCGTCAACGACTGCGGCAGCGACAGGCTCGGAGCCTCGAACCGTGTCCGCCGCGGAGTGTTCGGCCGATCCTGGTGGTCGAATTCGTACGTCGGAAACGCCCCGTAGCTGGCATGACTGTACGGTGCCACTTCGATAAACCACGGATCGTGCCGCGACCCCATCACGCCGGCAAACTGACCCGGAATCGCGCGGCGCGTCGCGTGAATCAGGCGGTCGGGCAGCACGGCCGCGGGCGGCAAATTGTTCCGACGCTGCACCAAGTTGCCCGCCACCGAGGCCATCGAGGGCCAATCGGTCGGCTCCGGGGAGACGGGGTTGAAGCCCCGCGGCAGATCGCTTCGCCCCGTCAGCATGATGTGGTGCCCCGCCGAATGATCATTCGACGAGTGCGTCAGCGATCGGCAGAGGGCCCACAAGTGGCTCCGCTGGGCCAGCCGGGGAAGGTGCTCGCAGATCGAAAGGCCGGGCGTGCTGGTGTCGATCGGGCGAAACTCGCCGCGAATATTGGCCGGGGCCAAGGGCTTCATGTCGAAGCTGTCGATCTGTGAGAGGCCGCCCGACAGAAAGATGTAAATCACTCCGCGGGCTTTGGGCTGGGCAATCGGGCTCGCGGCGGCTTGCCGCAGCGGCGCCAGGTGATTCATTCCCAGTCCCAGCAAGCCGATCGATCCGGCCTCGAGCAGCGTGCGGCGGTCCAGACGCGGATGGTGATCACCAAGCATCAATCACCTCGAAAAGGCGGGCGCGGGGAGCAGTCCCCGACGATGGCGGGAAACGGGCGGGTAGGCGAGCACGGGCAGGACGATCTCCGCAGATCGTAGCATGCTTGGCCACGTGATGCCCGCCTGCGGACGACCTCAGTGATGCGTGGGCTCTTCGATTTCTTCGCTCGCACCGGTCGGCCGCGCGCAGCAAGCCCCGTCCGCCGCTTCGAGCCGCGACCGGTGATTTCCCGCCACGCCGACTGCGCCGGCGGAGTGAAGGCGAAAAAGCAGAAGATGAGGGGCATCGCCTCACGGACCACGAACACGATCGCCAGCGTGAAGATGATCTGGATCAACCGCAGACGACTGCGATGACCACTAAACAGTTGACTGAAGAAGTGCGCGTAGCGGAAGCGCGAGACCATCAACACGGCCACGGCCAACGTGATCGCAGGCAAAAGCAAATACGTGGTCGGGACGAGCCATTCCGCCATCGCACTCCACGCGCCTTCCGTGGCGAGGGCCCGGTTCCGCAGGCCGGTCAGAGCGATGGGGAACGACGCGATCGTCGCGGCCGCGGCCGGCGACGGCAGCCCGCTGAAAAAGGTGTGCGAGTCCTCTTCGTCCGTCTCCACGTTGAATCGAGCCAGCCGCAACAACGCGCACAGCGAAAACAGACAGGCGATCACCCACAAGAGTCGCGACGGATACTCGAAAAACGGCTGGAAGCGGGCGTCGAACAGGCTCACGCCCGACACGTCAGCCTCCATCGAGTGCAACAAACGCAACATCAGGAAGGCGGGGGCCACGCCGAAACTGATGGCGTCGCACAGGCTATCGAGTTGGGCGCCGAAATCGCTCGTCTGCCGCGCCAGGCGGGCGACGCTGCCGTCGAGCATGTCGAAGAGCATCGCCAGAAAAATCAAAAACGCGGAGATGAACAGAAAGTGCTCGCCGGCCGGATCGGGTCCGACGCGGGCCGCGTACGTGATGGCGCCAAACCCGCAAGCCGCGTTGCCCAGCGTCAACAGCGTCGGCAGAACGGCGAAAACCTTGCGACGGCTGACCAGGCTGCGGCGACGGCGTCTCAGCTCCGATACCGCGCGACGATCGTCGATCCCGCGAGGACTTTCTCGCCGACTTTCACCGAGATCTCCAGGCCGGTCTCCCATGGCAACACCAGTTCTGTCCGCGATCCCAACTTGATCATTCCGAATTGTTCGCCCGCATCGAGCACGTCGCCCGGTTTCAGCCAGCAGACGATACGGCGGGCAAACTGCCCCGTGATCTGCCGGACGGTCATCCGCCGATAGGGCGCAGACTCTTCCTCGATCCGGACGGCCAGTTGCTCGTTCTCCCGGGCCGACTCGGGCCGCAACGCGTTGAGCATCTTCCCCCGTCGGTAGCGCAGCCCGATGACCCGCGCCCGCACCGGGCTGCGATTGATGTGTACGTTGAAAATCGACAGGAAGATGCCGACGCAGATCGCCCGCCCGCCGCTGAACTCGTCGTCGGTGACCTCTTCAATGGTCACGATCTGGCCGTCGGCCGGCGCGACCACAACGCCCGCTCCGGTCGGCGCCTGCCGCCGCGGATTGCGGAAGAACCAGACCACCAGCCCCGCAATCACTGCCAACGCGAGCGCCAAGAGACAAACCGTAACTCGACCACCCGTCGAGGAAATCCAGAACGCGATGCGAAACAGCAAGAGCGCCGCCACCAGCGCGCCGCCGCCGATCACGATTAACTCCGCCAGCCCGACGCGGGCAAACGGCAGTCGATCGCGCCAGGTAAACGGATCATCCCGCGACTCCCAATAATAACCGCCCTGATTGCGATGGAACTTGAGGTCGCGCGAATCGAGCACTTCGTGCGGGCACGGATTGTAAGAGCCGCGGCGCGTCTGCAGCATCCGCGCCAGATAACGCGGCCGCAACGCCTTGAGATACCACCGTCGCAGCCGCCCCCAGTTCTGCTCGAGACGAATCACCACGCCGCCGCCCGGCTGGATGCTGCGGATCTGCGGATCCATCGGCTCGAGGGGCAACCGCGCCGACGACGCTGCGGACGATACCGGCGCGGCCGACGCCAAGGAGACCGACGTCACAGGCGCGGGCAACGACGGCGCGGAAAGCGGCGTGGCCGTCCGAGAGTCGCTATCGAGTGCAGGCTGGTCGGAAGTCATCGCCGCTCCCAGGTTCGCTCGCCGGACCTCTTACTGGGCCGCAGGATCGTGGAAACACGAACCCAATCGCGGGGTCGGGCGGCTGCCGAAAGCTCGGCAATCAATCCGCCCAAAGCAAGAACTCCATTATAGTTCGGTTCACTTGGCGAATGAAACGAGGGCCGGTGATTGATCCATGTCGCGAAAGTTGGCGTTTTTCCAGCGGGTTGACCGTGCCGTCGGCAGTCGAGCATGATGATCGTGCCGGCACGGGCTGTGACGGGGGGCTGCGAAGGAGGGCCGCGACTCATGCAACGGTTCCGTAACATCCTCGTGGGAATCGACCTGGCGAATGCCGATCATCTGGCAGAATTCGAACTGACGCCGCCGAACGAAGAGGCGCTGCGGCGCGCGATCTGGCTAGCCGCCCACACCACCGGTCGGCTGACCATCTTTGCGGCTCTCGATATCTCAGAGCCCGCGCGCACCATGCTGCAGCAAGAGCTGGAGCATGCCGAAGGTAACCTCGAGCGGCAGGCCTGCGAGATCCTCGAACGGTTCGTCGCCCGGGCCAAGTCACAAGGCGTCGAAGCCGTGCAACGGCTGGGCTTCGGTAGTCCCTGGCAGGAAATCTGCCGCCAGGTGCTGGTAGAGAACCACGATCTGGTCGTGATCGGCACGCGCGATCTCGGGCAAATCAGCCGCATTTTGTTCGGCTCGACTGGCGTGAAGCTCTTGCGATACTGCCCCTGCCCGGTCTGGATCACGCGGCCCGATCCCAACTGGGACGATCTCAACATCCTTGTCCCCAGCGATCTCAGCGACGTCTCCCAGGACGCGCTCCGCATCGCGGTCAACGGCGGGCAACTGGTCGACACGCGGCTGCACCTGCTCCACGCCGTCGAGGGCATGATCGCTCCGCCCGCCTGGTTCGGCAAAACGCAACGGAAAATGGTGAACGACTTCCTCTGTCAGGAACGGGCTGAAGCCACTCGGCGACTGCATGAACAGCTCTCGCTGACGGACTATCGCACCTTGCCCTACGGCGTGCAGGTGCATGTCGTCGACGGACCGCCGGACGAAGCGATCCTCAAGGCGATCGACGATTTTCAAATCGACCTGGTGGTGATGGGGACCGCCGGCAGCGCCGGGCTCTCAGGCTTTGTCGTCGGGACGACCGCGGAACGGCTCGTCGCCCACTTGAAGTGCTCGGTAATCGCCGTCAAACCGCCGGGATTCGAGTGCCCAGTGAGCCGGGAAGCCTAGACCGAGCGCGAGGCCTGGAGCTTTGAGCCTCGACGGCCCTTCGCCATAACCCTCATTCGCGATTAGGGATGAGGCGACGCGACTACAGTGATTGGTCCAAGAAGCGTGCGGATCCTCCCGGCATCCCCAGGATCGGGGCTTCCCTGATTACCCGGAAATTCTGCCGATCTGTGAGAAGCCGCACAGAGGAAAACGTGACCGACTGCGATACTTCGGCTGATACGCTCACGCGTATTCGGCAAATCAGACACCTTCTCGATTGCTCGGCGGGCGGTTGGTTATTCGCACGGTCATCACTTAAACTCATACACAAAACCGCCTGTCGGGTGATTGTTTTTGCCGTCGCCATAATTCGCTCAATCATTCGCCGAATAATGCGGGGAAGGCAGCTCTTGGCCTTCCCCGTCTTTTTTTGCGCCTGCGCGTTTCTCACTCGGTCACATCGGACCGTCTCCCTGCCAGGCGATCGCAGGTGAGGTGACGCGCAGAAAACTTGATCTTGGGTGGATCGGCCGGCTGTGGCAGGATGAGAATAACGCCAGTCTCGCGCTCGTTCCGCGCGCTGGCGGTTTGGGGCTGACACGCTCCCGGCGTCCCGCTGGGTGACAAAAGTTTCATCCCCGGCGGGGCCCACCGTGGTGGGGATCCTTTGGGATGGGGATCCTTTTTTCACAGAGGGGACAAAAAGATCCCCGCCGCGACGGGACAAGTTGTCCCGCCGGGTCCGCCTAAAAGTGGTCCCGCCGGGACGGGTCTCTCACAATTGATATAAGGGGGGTGGACCCACCGATGGGAGTCCCACCGGTCAGTGTCGATCCGGTGAGCGGGCGATCCATCCCAGCAATCGGGACGGGATTGATTTGAGATGGGACGGGACGGGACACGAAGCGATGAGGATTGCCGGGGCGCTCTTTGAACAAGGCGTGCCTCCGCCGCGGCGTCGCGTTCTCCGCCCTCACCCCCGGCCCTCTCCCGGCAGCCTGGGAGAGGGTGCAAGAACGGGACGGGATCGGGACACGGGGGACGGGACGCTTGGGACCGGGACGGGATTGATTTCGTCGGAGGATCGCACGGCCTGTTGGCGATCGGCAGCTTGACGCCCCCGGGTTGATTTCCAAAGATTGACGCTGTCGATTTCCAGAGATTAATGGACTCCGCTTCGACCGAAGGTCCCGAGGGTGTGGGCATGGGTCTGGACGAACAGCTGGCAGACGCGCTGAGTCGGCGCGACTTTCATCGGCTTGCCACCGCGGCCCTCGGTGGCGTGCTGGCCGGTTCGCTCGCCGGGTGTGGCGATGGCGATCGGGCGGCGGCCCCCGTGTCAGGCACGCCCGCTGCTACGAAGACCGGTGCTCCACCTGCCACGACCGCCCCGGTGGTCGGCGCCACGGCGGTTGCGCTCCACGCCTGCCGCGGGCTGAACGAGTGCAAAGGACTCGGCAAAGGCCACAAAAATGCCTGCGCCGGCCAGGGGAACTGCGTCACCGTCACCCATGACTGCGCCGAGAAGAACGACTGCAAATCCCAAGGCGGCTGCGGCGGCACGAATGGGTTCAATGACTGCAAAGGCAAAGGCGGCTGCGGACACTTCCCGATCGAGGACAAAGCCATCTGGAAGAAGGCCCGAGCCCAGTTCGAGTCCCGCATGAAGGTGGCAGGCAAGAAAGTCGGTCAGGCCCCGGCGGCCGCTGGCTAACGTTGCCGTGAGAGAGCAGGCGACATGATCCCGCCACGACTTGGTCATCCCAATCTCGGACTCGGGCTGGGCCTGCGGACCGTCCATTATCAGCACATCCTCGATCACAACCCGAGCGTCGACTGGTTCGAGGTCATCTCCGAAAACTACATGGATTCGGGCGGACGGCCCCGCTACGTGCTCGAGCAGGTCGCCGAACGTTATCCGATCGTGATGCACGGAGTCTCCCTGTCGATCGGCAGCACCGATCCGCTCAACTTCGAGTATCTCAACAAGCTGCGCGATCTGGCCCGGGTGACCAAGGCACTGTGGGTCTCCGATCATGTCTGCTGGACGGGAGTCGCCGGCCGCAACACGCACGACCTCCTGCCGATCCCCTACACCGAGCAGGCGCTGGCGCACGTGATCGACCGCATCCGCGTCGTGCAGGACGTGCTGGAACGGCCGCTGGTGCTCGAGAACCCCAGCACTTACGTGACCTTCGCCGACTCGACGATGCCTGAGGTGGAGTTCCTTACGCGCATGACCGATGCGACCGGCTGCGGCCTGTTGCTCGACGTGAACAACGTTTACGTCTCCTGTTTCAATCACGATCAGGATCCGTTCGAGTTCATCCGCGCGATCCCACACGAGCGGGTCGTGCAGTTTCATCTGGCCGGCCACACCAACTGCGTGACGCACTTGATCGACACGCATGACGGCCGCGTCGTCAATCCGGTCTGGGATTTGTATCGGCTCGCTCACCAATTGACGGGCGGCGTCTCCACCCTGCTCGAATGGGACGCGCGGATCCCGCCGTTCCCGGTCGTGCATGCCGAAGTGCTCAAGGCCCGCAACTATATGGTGTCGGAGCTGTCAGGATTCGCGGCCGATGCTGCGAGCACAGCGAGCGACGCTCAAGACGACGCCAACACGGAGGCCTTCGCGGCCATCGACACGGAACCCGGCATTCCGCAGCCGGCAACTTACGCGACGGCTGAGTTCGAATGACGGGCAACCGGCAAGACGTGCGGCAACTCGCCCAGATCCAGCGCTGGCTGCAAGCCGTCATCACCCATCCCGACGGCATCGAAGCGGGAATGGCATCGGACGCAGCGCGGTCCGAGATCGATGTCTCGCCCGATCGTGTCGAAGAAGTTGTCGATCGCTCGAAACGGCGGACCAGCGTCGAGCGGCTCGAAGTCTACGCGAATGCCTACTACGCGCGGCTGCTGGAATGCTTGCGCGATGAGTATCCCGCCCTGCTTCACGCGGCGGGCGAGGAAGTCTTTGACGGGCTGGCCTTTGGCTATCTGCAGGCGTATCCGTCCCAGAGCTACACGCTGGGGGAATTGAGCCGGCGATTCGCCCAATACTTAGAGGAGACGCGGCCGACCGACGAAGACGAAGCCGACGCGGGGCCGTCGTGGCCCGAGTTCCTCATCGACCTGGTCCGTCTCGAACGCTGTTACAGCGACGTCTTTGACGGATCGGGTGCCGAACGCATGTCGCTCCTCAATGCGGCCGCGCTTAAGGACCTTTCGCCCGAGGCGTGGATGCAAGCCCGCCTCGTCACCGTCCCCTGCCTGCGGCTGATATCGTTGCGGTTCCCGGTCCACGAGTACGCCACGGCCGTCCGTGAGAAAAAAAATCCCGATCTGCCCGAGCCGACGCCGACCTGGCTGGCGGTGAGCCGGATCAACTATGTGGTCCGCCGCTGGACGCTCAGCCCGGTGCAGTTCGAACTGCTGGGTTCGCTGATCGACGGCCAAACCGTCGGGTCGGCCATCGAGCGGGCCGCCACGCTTGCGGTCGAATCGGGCGAAAGCGTCGAACGCCTGGCTGGGAACCTGCGTGACTGGTTCGCCGAGTGGTCGTCAGCCGGGTTCTTTCAGGCCATCGAGCTGCCCGGCTCGTCGGAAAGGTGAATCCTCGATTAAGTCGCGGCTCCGCTTGTTGCCCGCCCGACCTCCGGCCGGCATACTGCGACGAGCCCATTCTTCGAACAAGAATTCCGCCGCTGGAGCGCTGCCAATGTTCAAATTGCCGTTCTTGCCGCTCACGTGTCTGGGGATTTGTCTCCTCGCTGCCCTTCCGGACCGATCATCGGCTGGCTCCAACGGCCCGGGGCCGTTCGAGGTCGCTGAGACAATCCACGTCGGCGGCAAAGGCGGGTTCGACTATGTCACGGTCGATTCGCAGGGCAAGCGGCTCTACATCCCGCGCGGCACGCATACCCAAATCCTCGACCTGACCACCGGCAAACTCGTCGGCGATATTCCAGGGCAGCAGGCCAATCACGGCGTGGTGATTAACCGTCAGGTCGGCCGCGGCTTCATTTCCGACGGACCGGGCTACGTCGTGATCTTCGACCTAAAGACGAACGCAGTGTTGGGCAAGGTGCAGGTCGCGCGCGGAGCCGACGGCATTATCAATGACCGGGGCAGCAAGCGGATCTTCGTTTCGTGCGGCGCGTCGGGCAGCCTGACGCCGGTTCCGATCGACGTCGATCCGACCAGCGGCAAGGCCGATCCGGCGATCGAGCTGGGCGGCAAACCCGAATATCTGGCGTGCGACGGCCAGGGACGCGTCTTCGTGAACCTCGAGGACAAAGACCAGGTGGCCGTCGTTGACTCGAAGGCCCTCAAGGTCCTCGACAAATGGTCGATCGCTCCGGGCGGAACACCGGTGGGCATGCAGATCGATCCCGAGCATCACCGCTTGTTCGTCGGCTGTCGAGAACCGCAAAAGCTGATCATTCTCAACACCGAAGACGGTCATGTGCTGGGCGATTTGCCGATCGGCGTCGGCTGTGATGCCGTGAAGGCCGACCAGGGCGACATTTTCGCCAGTTGCCGCGATGGCAGCTTGACCGTGGGACGCGAGACCTCGCCCGGGAAATTCGAGGTCTTGCAGACTGTGAAAACACGGCTCGGCGCCAAGACCATGGCCCTCGACCACGCGACGCACAGCATTTACCTGCCGACCGCTGAATTCGGCCAAGAGACCGACCGCCGCGGCCGGCCCAAAGCCAAGCCCGACAGCTTTATGATCGTGGTCGTCCGGCCCGTGCAGAAATAGACGCTGGGAAAAGTGAACTAGGTCGCAGCCGGCACTTGCTGCGTCAGGCAGTGGAATCCGCCCAGGCCCCAAATGAGGTCCGTGCAGTCCAATCCGATCACCTCGCGATCGGGAAAGAGCCGGGCCAGCGTCGATCGGGCACTCTCGTCGTTCGGGTGATTGTAGGTTGGCAGCAGGACGAGGGTGTTGGCGATGTAGAAGTTGGCGTAGCTTGCCGGCAGACGCTGCCCTTCGTAAACGACCGGGGGCGGCATCGGAATCGGAACGATCTCCAGCGACCGCCCGCTCAGGTCGGTCATCGCTTCGAGCCGACGCAGGTTTTCCTGGAGGGGAGCAAAGTTAGCGTCGGAGGAGTCGTCCTCGATGGCCGTGACGACAGTGCGTGGTCCGACGAAGCGAGTCAGATCGTCGATGTGCCCGTCAGTGTCGTCCCCCACGATGCCGTCGCCCAGCCAAAGCACCTTTTCGACGCCCAGCATCTCGAGCAGACGGGTTTCGATTTCGTCTCGAGAGAGATCGGGGTTGCGATTCGGATTGAGCAGGCAGCCTTCGGTCGTGAGCAGCAGGCCGGCGCCGTTGCTGTCGATCGAGCCCCCCTCGAGGACCATCTCCCCCTTGCGGCAGGGAATTTCCAGGGTGTCGGCCATGCGGGACGGAATCAGATTATCGAGATCGTGCGGCGGGTACTTGTTGCCCCAGCCGTTGTAGTCCCAGTCGATCGCCAGTCGCGAAGCTTTGGCCCCGCGACCGTCGCGATGGGTGAGAATGATTGCTCCGTGGTCGCGGCACCACGCGTCGTTAGTCGGATAACGGTGGAAGCGAATGTCGCCCGAGGCGCCTGCCCCGTCGAGAAACCGCCGCGCCTTCCCCTCCATCGCCTCGTCGTTGACGTTGATGTGAACCATTTCCGAACGGGCGAGCGCCGCCACCATTTGCGCATAAACCGGGAAGATCGTCTCGATCTTGCCGGGCCACGACGCCTCTTTGTGCGGCCACGACAGCCACGTGGCTTCGTGTGGCTCCCACTCGGCTGGCAGGCGGTAGCCGAGCTGTTTGGGCGTGGCGTCGGCAGTCACGGAAGTGCTCACGGCGGATCAATCGATATAGCGTCGCGTAATCTCGCCGTAGGCGTCGACACGGCGGTCCCGGAGGAAAGGCCAGTGAGTCCGCGCGAAGTCGAGCTGACCCAAGTCGAGGGACACGACGTGCGTCGCCGTCTGGTCGACCGGGCCGCGCCACAGCACTTCGCCGCTCGGATCGGCGACAAAGCTCTGTCCCCAGAACTCGATGCCGTCACCGGCACCCGCCGGATCCCTCTCCAAACCGGTGCGGTTGACGCTGACCACGAAGCAGCCGTTGGCGACCGCGTGCGAACGCTGGATCAGCTCCCAGCTCTGGTGCTGACGCCGGCCGTACTGGGCCTTCTCGGAAGGGTGCCAGCCGATGGCCGTCGGATAGAAGAGGATGTCCGCCCCGCGCAAGGCCGTCAGCCGCGCCGCTTCCGGATACCACTGGTCCCAACAGATCAATACCCCGAGCTTGGCGAACCGCGTCGGAAAGACCTGAAAGCCGAGATCCCCGGGCGTGAAGTAGAACTTCTCGTAAAAGAGCGGATCGTCGGGAATGTGCATCTTGCGATACTTGCCGACGAACGAGCCGTCGGCGTCGATCACGGCGGCCGTATTGTGATAGAGCCCCTCGGCCCGCTTCTCGAAGAGCCCGGCGACGATCGCCACGCCAAGTTCCCGGGCCACCCGGCCGAGCTGCTCGGTCGTCGGCCCGGGGATCGGCTCGGCCAGGGCGAAAAACGCGTGGTCTTCGCGCTGGCAGAAGTAAGTCGACGTGAAGAGCTCGGGCAGACAAACGACCTGCGCTCCGGCCGCGGCGGCCGCCCGAATTTGAGCGATGGCTTGCGCCAGGTTGGCAGCCGGATCGGTCCCGCAGCGAAGTTGAACCAGGCCGACCGAGACGGTTTTGGCGGACATTGTTACGGGACCGGTTGTCTATGGAACCGTCGTGGTCCCTTGCACGAGCGCCTAGCGGCGCCGGCGTCCAGCTCCTCGAAGACGGCTTTCATCAACAGGGGCAACGCCACTGTCGCGTCGGCATAGACCTCGGCGAAGCGGCCCCCTTCCTGCGGCGGCATGAACTTCCCCCAGCTCACGCCTTCCGAGTACGTGCAGCCGGAGAGCCCGCCCCAATGCACCGGCTCGGGACAAATCCGCACGCCGTATTTGAACCGCGGCGTCGGCAAATTCGCGCCGAGCCGGGCGTTGGTGATGTCGTAGTACGGAGCGACCTGTTGAGCCCAGTTGCGGGGCACGCCGCCGCCGATCGTGAAGATGCCCAGCGTGGGACAGTCGCCGATCAGTCGGGCGTATTCCTGCAAGTCGAGAAACGGATTGAAGGGCGGGATGGCCTGCAGCACGGTGTGATGGTCGGCCTTGGCCGGATCAATGCCCTTCTTCGCGAGCGTCCGGTGCATGGCCCACGTCGAAACGTCGAGCCCCATTTCGCTGTCGGTGAATGCCGGGATAAAGACGGGGACATTTTTCTCGTAGGCACTCCGCAACACTCCCGGCCCCTCGGCCAGCTGCGCTCAGCCGTTTGCCGAGCGCCCGGCAGATGCGGGCCGACGACCAGACGCCCCCTTCGGGTTCGGTCTGGTCGATCACCGACGCCACGAGCTGGGCCACTTCGTTGAGGTTGGCCTCCATCTCGAGCGTGTCGTAGATGCGGTTGTAGCCCTGGTCGAAGAGCTCGGTGTCGCTCTGCGTCGGGTCATACCGATAGTGCGTCAGGCCGATCGATTCGGTGAGGCCGTGGGCCATGAGGGCCCCGGTGGCAATCACCGCGTGGACGAGGCCGCGATCGATCAGGTCGCAGAAGATGCGACCCTGCTTGGCGACCGTCATCGCGCCGGAAATGGTGAGGACCACGCGACACGACGGATCGCGGGCCATCTCCATAAAAATGTCAAAAGCTTCACCGAGTTGGCGGCCGGAGAATGCCGTTTTGGACATCGCGCAGGAGATCGCGGAAGGAGGCAATGCCGTCGAGAGAAAGACTCTCCAACGGTTCAAGACCGTCCTCACGCCCGTCGTGGAGCGAACGATTATCCATGGCAGCCGCCAACCCGAGAGCAGTCTGGGTTATGTCGAAGTGGCCACTGGTTCTTCTTCCAGTGCGCTCTCCGTTTGCG
The DNA here is from genome assembly GCA_963800135.1 of uncultured Planctomycetaceae bacterium. Lineage (GTDB taxonomy): Bacteria > Planctomycetota > Planctomycetia > Planctomycetales > Planctomycetaceae > DASPSM01. The sequence goes on from CAWCZR010000014.1 coordinate 201,460, forward strand.
GCTCCAGGATAAAACGAGGCATCTGCCGGATGGAAACGTCACCCAGCTCAATTTCCTCGCGGATGTAGGCCAGGACATCTCGCGGATTGGTTCTTCCGCAGGTAAAGACGTCCAGTGCGACCAGCCCCAGATCGGCATAGGTGTGGCAGGAACAGTGGCTCTCGTCGAGAACCACGACTGCCGTAAAGCCGGGGGGAGAATTGTGCCCGAATTGATACCGAACTTGCGAGATCACGTTGGCGCCGGCGCGCGTAGCGCCTCGGGCCATGGCGGCCAACATTGCTCCGTCATCTAGACAAACGTCACGAGAGACGTTACGGCAGTCCACCAGAAGATGTTTGCCCTTTTCCAATTCATAAACCCTCCCAAGACGCGTAGGCGACTTCACGCACCTCCCCACCCGACGCCATTTGGTCAAGACGACGCAGAGCGAAGAGGCCGCAGATCAGCACAGCGCCGATCCTGCCGATGGATAAAGATCGAATAATTTATGACGCAATCTCCAGATGAATCAAGACATATTTATCGTGTGTGCAAAAAAAAAATTGGAGAACGGGAAACTTCGCGGCCTCGAAGATGCTCCGCAAAGCTCCGAGCGGCGCCGCGGCGCGCGGAAGAAGAGGCTCGTTCGAGGCGCCTCGCAGCGACGCAGAGCGCCGGCACAGCATCTGGGAACGGTCACACGCTGAAGCGCACGACGATCTCGTCGCCGTCGCGCATCACGTACTCTTTTCCTTCGACGTGCTGCAGCCCCGCCGCCTTCACGTCGCGCTCTGAGCCGAGCCGCAACAAATCGTCAACTGCCATGATTTCGGCCCGAATAAAGCCTCTGGCGAGATCCGAGTGGATTGTGCCGGCCGCGTCGAGAGCCGTTCCGCCGCGGTGCAAGAGCCAGGCGTGGACCTCTTTTTCGTCACTCGTATAGAAGGAGATTTGGTCGGTTACCTCGAAGAGTGCCTGCAAAACTTTCGTCGCGCAAGGCTCGCCAAGACCCATTTCGCGGGCAAACGTCTCGCGGTCCTCCGGCGGAAGCTGCTGAACTTCGAGCTCCAGACCGACCGGAGCCGACACGCACGCGCTGTCCGCCGGCCTCGATCTGCTTCACCAGCGCCTTATCGACCGCTCCGTCGGCCGTGTTGAGCAGCACGAGCCGCCCTTTGCGGGTCAAAAGCGAGAACGACTTGGTGGCTTTGTCCTGCAACTCGCTGAATTCGAGGCCGGCGACTGACTCGCCCGCCTCCAGTTTGGCCGCGATCGGCTCCAGAGCGGCAATTTCTGCCTGTAATTGTTCCCGATCGGGCCGCGGCTTGGTCAAATCCTTGCTGCAACCGCCCCAACCGGTTCGCGACTACCTGCAAATCGGCCAAAACCAGATCGTCATGAAAGGCCCGGACGTCAGCGAGCGGGTCGGCGCCGCCAAACGAGCCGACAACCTGCACCAGTGCGGCCGACTCGCGAATCACCCCGAGGCGAGCACCGTTCGACATCGTGATCCTTGCGATCGAGGCCCGGTGTGTCGAACAGCTCGATCCGCGCGGGCGACACCTTTTTCGGCTTGTAGAGACCGACCAGCCCGTCGAACCGCGCGTCGTGAACGACGGCGGTCCCCAGCTGGCCAAGGTGGGCCTTGGCCGGGTCGGGTTTGAGCCCCGTCAACAACTCGAAGAGGGCACTTTTCCCAGATCCCTGGTAACCGACCAATCCCAGTTTCATGACTTCGACCTCATGTCCCGGGAGCCCGTGCGGCTTTTCCGGGAGTGATAGGCGGTTCAGCCCTTCGAGCCGGCGTCAGCCGTGCATCGACTCGGGTCCGACCGCTTCAAATGCGTTGACATAGTGCGATAGCTGCGGCTCCCGCGCCCCTTCGGGCCAGAGGATGGCCACGACGTCGAAGCGGCAGCGGCGATTCCAGAGCTTCTTTTGCTTGAGGTACGACAGGGCGGCACGGGTCACTCGGGCCTGCTTCTCCACGGTGACCGACTCGGCTGGATGGCCGGCGTCGAGCGACTGCCGGGTCCGCACCTCGACGAACACGATCGTCTCGCCGTCCATCGCGATCAGGTCGATCTCGCCGACCCGGTTGGCGACACCCCGGCCGATAATCCGCAGCCCCTTCTTCTTGAGAAAGGCCGCGGCTCGGGCCTCCCCTTTCCTGCCGAGCAGTCCTCGCAGCCAGCTTTTCATGCCAGCTCCTTCGGCAGCAGACGAGGGTCGGTGACGAATCGCGGGTGACGGTTGCAGCCGGGCAACATCCCACCAGGAGCCCACCAGCCGCAAAATCGTCCACCGGCGATTATTCGGCGGCCGACTCGTCCTGCTTTTCGCGCCGCTCGATAAGCCGGGTCGACTTGCCGACCCGCTTTTGCAAGTAGTAGAGCTTGGCGCGGCGGACGCGGCCGTGACGCTTTACGTCGAGCTTGGCGATTTTTGGCGAGTGGACCGGGAAGCTCCGCTCCACCCCTTCGCCGGCAACGATTCGCCGCACGGTGAACATCTCGGTCATGCCCCGACCGCGGCGAGCCGTTACGACGCCGGTATAAATCTGGATCCGCTCTTTGCCGCCCTCGAGGATCCGGGTATGGACGTCGACCGTGTCACCGATCTGAAACTCCAGCGGCGCCTGCCGCAGACTGGAGGCTTCTGCAGCCTGAAGTAGCTTGTGCATGACTCAACTTTCCTTGGAAGGCGACCGCGAGAGGAGGTACTTGAATAAGCGAAAAACGGCTCGGCGTCAACCTTTGCCGCAGCACGGACCGTTGAATGTGGAACTCGATTTTAGACTCGGCGGAACGGACGGATTGGGCACCGGGCCGCGGACTTCTTCGGTGCGGCGGAGGCTCTGCTCCGCCTGCCAGCGGGAGATCGCCTCGTGATTGCCGCTCAGCAACACCGGAGGCACTTCCATCCCCCGAAACTCGCGCGGCCGGGTGTACTGGGGATGCTCGAGCAGCCCGGCATCGGCGAATGAATCGTACTTGCAGCTGGTTTCGTCCCCAAGAACGCCCGGCACGTGGCGGATGACCGTGTCGATCACCAGCATGGCGGGCACCTCGCCTCCGTTGGTGACGAAATCTCCCACGGAGATTTCCAAGGGGCGCCAGCCCCGTCCGGATCCGCTCGTCGAACCCCTCGTAGCGCCCGCACAACAGGAGCAGCCGGTCGTGGGCCGCCAGCTCGGTGACCAATTCGTGGTCGAGGCGGCGGCCCTGCGGAGTCAGCATCACCAGCCGGCCCGGGCTCGACCCTTCCGACTGCACGGCACTCACACAGTCAAACACTGGCTGACAGCAGATCAGCATTCCCGGACCGCCACCGAACGGGCGGTCGTCAACTTTCTGATGCTTGTCCTCGGTGTAGTCCCGAATATTCCACAACCGCACGTCGACCAGTCCGCGCTCGATCGCCAGCTTCAGCAGGCTCTGCTGCCGGTAGCCGTCGAAGATGCCGGGAAAGAGCGTAAGGACGTCGAAACGCATGGCGGAGACACAATGTCGAATGACGAAGCACGAATGACGAAGGAAGCACTAAACACGAAGTCCGAATCTGTCTTTCCCCCGGGCTTAGATCATTCGGACATTCTTTCGTCATTCGGGCCTTCGTGCTTTTCAAATTTGGTTCTGAGTTGGGACTATTCGGCGGCGGTCTCAGCCGGCGCCTCCGCGGCGGCCTCGGTCTGCTTCGGAGGTCGCGCCTTCGGAGCGGCCATTGGCGGCGGAGCGGCCGCTTCGCCGAATCGGTTCGTGCGGACCTTCTTAATCAGAGCGGCAACATTGACGCTGGGCTGGGCGCCGACGCCGAGCCAGTAGTCGATCCGCTCCATGTCCATCTTCACGCGGTCCTTCTTGATCCGCACCATCGGGTCGTAGAAGCCGACCTCCTCGATCGCCTTGCCGTCGCGCGGCGAGCGCGAGTCCATGATGCAAATCCGATAGAACGGTCGATGCTTGCGGCCCATCCGCTTCATCCGAATTTTGACTGCCACGCAAAACTCCTGGGTTTGTTTGAGACCTTTTTTGTTGTTGTCAGCTTATCCAGTTATTCGTGAAGCTCGAAGCTCGAATGACCAAAGAATGAGTTCATGACCTAAGCCCGAGGCGGAGACGATCCATTCGTGCTTTGGACTTCGTGCTTCCTTCGTCATTCGGATTTCGTGCTTCGGCTATCGGTTTCTCTTCCGCGCTTTTCGCGAATCCTTGCGTTGTTTTTTCTTCTTCTCGCGGGCCTTGGCTGAATCGAGCGGGCCCCGCTTGCTGCGTTGTTTATCCTTGGCGAACTGGGCATTCGGGTCCATCATGCCTCCGTCGGCCAGTTCGCGAACCGCACGCAGACGGTCTTTTAACCCCATGCCGGCCATCTGCTGCATCATGCCCGCCATGCCCTGAAACTGCTTGATGAGCTGATGCACATCCGAGGCCTCGGTCCCGCTGCCGGTGGCGATGCGGTTGCGGCGGCTGCGGTCGATCCGATCGGGGTTTCGGCGTTCGTCGGGCGTCATCGAGTTGATCATCGCCTCGATGCGGTTGATCTCGGCCTCGGGGTCGACATCGGGATTCGAGTCGAGCATGCCGCCCAAGCCCGGGATCATCCCGAGAATTTGCTTCATCGGGCCCATGCGCTTGATTTGCTTGAACTGATCGCGGAAGTCTTCCAGCGTGAATTTGCCCTTCCGCATCAGCTCTTGCTGACGGGCCATGTCGTCGGCGTCGAATTCGCGCTGGGCCTTTTCCAGCAGGGTCGCCAGATCGCCGCCGCCCAGGATGCGGCTGGCCATCCGCTCAGGGTGGAATTCTTCGAGACGATCGAGCTGCTCGCCGACGCCGATATATTTAATCGGGACGCCGGTGACCGCCTTCACACTGAGGGCCGCCCCGCCCCGCGTATCGCCGTCGAGCTTGGTGAGGATCACGCCGTCGAGCTCGAGCGCGTCGTTGAAGGCTTTGGCGCTGCGGACGGCGTCCTGGCCGGTCATCGAGTCGCAGACCAGAAGCGCCTGGTCCGGACCGACTTTGCTATCGATCAGCTCGAGCTCCCGCATCAGATCGTCGTCGACGTGCAACCGGCCGGCCGTGTCGAGGATGATCACCTTCACGTTCCCGCGTTTTTTTGCATCGGCGACGGCGTTGCGGCAGACCTGCAGCGGACTGCTCTTGGCCGGGTCTTCGCTGTAGACCGGCACACCAATCTGCTCGCCGATGATCTTGAGCTGCTCGATGGCCGCCGGACGTTGGAGGTCGGCGGCGACGAGCATGGGCTGCACACCCTGCTCGCGGAGCATCTTGGCGAGCTTGCCGCAGGTGGTGGTTTTGCCGCTCCCCTGCAAGCCGCACATCATCAGGATCGAGATGCCGTCGCGCTTGATCTGAAGCGAGTGATCGACGGGCCCCATCAGATTGACGAGCTCGTTGTAGACGATGCCGACAATCTGTTCGCTAGGCCGCAGCGATTTGAGCACCTGCTCACCGACGGCCTGGTCGGTCACGCGCTTGATGAAGTCCTGCGCGACCTCGTAGTTGACGTCGGCTTCGAGCAGGGCCTGGCGGACTTGGCGCAGCCCCTCGCGGATGTTGGCGTCGGTCAACCGACCGCGATCGATCAGCGAGAGCGCCCCGCGAATGCTGTCTGTAATGGCCTCAAACATCGCCCGTCACCGTCCCCGCTGCCTCGTTCCGCTGCGCGCACTTTCCCTTGCTCGGCGTCGCGCGAACCAGACATTTTAGGAGCCGAGCGAGGGCTTTACAACGTAATCGGGCCGCCCAAACCGCCGGGAAAACTCGCATTTCGTGGACGGTGCCGCGCAGGCCCGATCCAGCCGGATCGACGTGGCGGCATACGATTTGCGTTACGATAGGGATCCCCGAGCCACGCGGAGCCCGTCCTTGGTCCCCAATCGTCAAAAGCAGCGACTCTCTTTTGCGGAACGTAATGTCGAGGCGATCGCGCGGATGGAGCACGCGCTCGAAGCCCAGCGGACATTCGGCGAGCGAGTGGCCGACGGATTCGCCGCCGTGGTCGGCAGCTGGCCTTTCATTATTGTGCAAAGCCTGCTGCTGGGGGCGTGGGTGATCCTGAATGTCTGCCTGGTCGTCTTCCGCTGGGATCCCTACCCCTTCATCCCCCCTTCATCCTGCTGAACCTGGTGTTGTCGTTTCAGGCAGCCTACGCTAGCCCCATCATCATGATGAGCCAGAACCGGCAGTCCAAAATCGCCGACCGCCGCAACCAGCTCGACCTGCAAATCAACCTGCTGGCGGAGCAGGAAAGCACGGAAACCCTGCGGCTGTTGCGGAAGCTCTGCGAGCACGCGGGCGTCGATATGACGGGCGAGCACAGAGAACGCGGGCTCGAGCGACGCACCCATCCGGAAGACGTGGTCAACCTGCTGGAAAAGTCGGTCAAGCACCCGCCCCGGAACTGATCGAGCGGGCGAACGCCACCAGATCAAGAACAACGGCCGCCGACAGCTGGCGACTCCCAATATCTCTACCCCCCCGGCGTACACCGGGGACGGCGAGCTGCGGGACGAGGCCTGAAGGCCGCTGGCCGGGAGGGCCAAGAGGCGGGCCGGCGGGCTCTACCGGCAGTGCTGCCGAGAGCTGTTCGATTCGCCCTCTTCTTCTTGGTGCCGGTACTGTCTGAATAGAGTGTTGCTAACGGAGTCGTTGCAAATCGCGCATAATTAGCCCCACTTGCGAACCGGGCGGCTAGGCTGATCCCCGAAAACCCGTGTCCTGACGGGCCGCCGCCTTTCTCTTCGCTCTCAGGACGGCCACTTTCAGGACGTGGCAGCGTGGCGGGCAGCGCTGACGAACTTGCCATCAAGTTGAGCGAAGCAATTCATTGGTGCGAGACTTGCCTCGCGCATCACGTCCAATGGATCGGCAATGATGGTGCGCCGGAAGCTTCTAGCGCGTTAAGGCCGCGCGACACGGCTACAGTTCTTGTGAGAATGCTGGCCGACTTCGGATTGGGCGATTATGCCGCCGAAATTCCGATAGATCAGTATAAAACGCACCAGCTCGTCGTGGGCCTGCTCACGACGTACAAGAACAAGTTCGCTGAGATACGCCACCGCGTCCGCACGACTCCCACGGCCTCTGGCCCGGAGCCTCTCAGGGGGTTCGTTACTGATGGCCCTGCGAATCCCGCCGTTGATTCCGGCCGAGTCGGCAAGGCCGCAATGGCCAGAGGGGTCGCGGAATGGTGCAAGCACGAATCCGATACGATGCGAGCGCTCATTCAGCACGGCGACCCGTCGCCAGAAGTGTGCCGAGCGGTCGTCTTCAAGCTGCACCGCATGCTTGCCCACGCGGGACAAGACGCTCTTGGCAACAGCATCGATCTGGTAAACGCCGGGAACCCGGTTCCACTCATCGGGCTTTTGTCGCAGGTGCAGCACTCGCTTGAGTCGTTTGCAAATGGGACTCCGGACAAAATCGATAGTTCAAACTCTGCCGAAGAGCACGACCAAACGACCAAGCCCGACCCCGAATCCGACCCTCTCCCAAAAAATAAAAAAGATCGGAGAATCCGCCCGATGACTGCAGCAGCCGCGGACTGCGCCAGACTCTACAGGAAGGCCAAGCGGCACGATCCAGGCGCGCGCATGCGGCACATCGTCAACGAATACGCCGAAATCCATGGCGTGTCCGCGGAGACAATCATGCGCGTTCTAAACGACCACCCGGACCAGTGGAAAGACGACCAAAAAGCGACCAAAACACGACCACCGGACGACACTGGTCGGATGTAACACCAGAGATGCCAATAAGATAGGCCCCACGCAGCGCAAACTGCATGGGGCCTTTTCATTGGCGGACGTGGTGCCAACGACAGCACGCCTACCTTACCAGTTTGGAGATGCGGGTTTGACTCCCGCCGTCCGCTTTTTCCGTTCCTTCAACCCGGCCTGGCAGGGCCGTAGAAAGAGAGGCAGTGATGCGGTGGCAACCATCCGGTAGATAGACCTTAGCTTGGGCATGGACGTCGTCGACGGGGGCCGCGCAAGCGGCCTCCGTCATTTTACGGGCGTCAAGACAAGCGAATCAAGAGGATTTGCGAGTCTGGCGGCGCGCGGCGCTGTTCAGCGTGAGCCGTACCCAGTCAGAACGGGACAGTTTGGCCCGCTTAGCCGCCTGGTCCCAGGCCTCGACCTCATCCGCGTCTACCCGTAGCTCGACGCGGTTGCCCTTGGTTACCCCGTCCTTTGGGGGCCGTCCCATCTTTGCATCCATGCCACAAATGTACGGACAAAACTTTGAAAAGTCAACGGATTATGCCTTGCGATACCAGACTTATGTCCGTACAATAGTCGGCAGAGAAAAGAAAACCCCGGAAGGCTTGGCGGCCGACCGGGGCGAACCAAAATCCGGCGAATCGCCAGACTCCGGCCTGAGAACTTGAGTCTACCACGATTCGCCCCAAGGTGAAGGCGGATCGTCATGGTTTGCCACAACTGCGAAGGCGAAGCGAAGCGCCACGGCAAAGACCGGAAGGGTAATCAGCGGTTTCGTTGCCGCCAGTGCAATCGGACGTTCATCGAGGACCGGCCCCGGCCGCTTGGATCGATGCGGATTCCGGTTGAGAAGGCCGCGCAGGTTCTGCATCAACTGCTTGAAGGATCGTCGATCCGCAGCACCGAACGGCTTATGGAAATCGACCGTAACACGATCCTCACCCTCTTGGCCTACGTTGGTCAGCGCTGCCAACGGTTCCTGCACATGACGATGGTTGGCCTGCACGTCGATGAGGTTGAATGCGACGAAACGTGGGGGTACGTCCGCTGCAAAGAGGCCACCCGCATCAGGAAGAATTACGGCGGCGGCTGCGGGGACGCTTACACGTACATTGCCATCGAACGAAACACCAAGGCGGTGATTGCGTGGCACTTGGGCCGTCGCTCGACTGGAGACACGTGGAAATTCGCGGAGAAACTGAACCGCGCGACCACCGGCCGATTTCAACTGTCCACGGATGGATACAGGCCCTACACCGCGGCGATGCCGGTAACGTTCGGCAACCGCATCGACTTCATGCAAGTAGTCAAGCATTACGGCAAACCCGGTGACGAGCCGGACCACCGATACTCGCCGGTGCGCGTAACCGGAGTAAGCTACGAATACCGCTGCGGTTCTCCGAAAGTAGATCGCGCCAGCACGTCGATTGTCGAACGCGGCAATCTGTCGTTGCGGATGGGCATGCGTCGGATGACGCGATTGACAAATGCGGCGAGCAAAAAGTGGGATAACCACCGCTACGCCTTGGCCCTGTGGTTCGCCTTCTACAATTTCTGCCGTCGCCACACGACCCTTAAGCAGACCCCCGCGATGGCGCTGGGAATTGCCGATCACGAGTGGTCGATTAGGGAACTGGTCGAGCGGATCGCGACCCCGTAGGATTTCCGGCCACTTCAGTAGCGGACGACGTTCGGCCCCGCGTCGCTTTCGATCAGGACCCTGAATCGGCATTCGTCAGCCGGACCATCGCTCGGGAACGCACGGACGGTCAGCACATATGGAACCCGTGGGGCTTCGCATTGTCCGAGCGTCGCCAGAATATTGTCCGAGCGTCGCCAGAATGATGACCTTATCGGGCCAGATCATGCACAGGTCGAATAACCGTCCGCTGTGCGGCCCCGCGTCGACCTCATCCCCCTCTTCGTGGTTCGTCGCTCGCAAGCGAACGGGGAGCATTAGATAGGGACTGGGAAAACGGGGATCGGCCGCAACGATTTCGGCCGCGACAATCGCAGCCCGTTCGGAATCGTTATTGACGCGAATTGCCCACCCCAGCGTGTTTCCCACGTACACAGGGTCCGGATCTATTCTTATTCGCCTGCGTTGCAAATCTGCGATTTCAGACTTAAGGCCAAGCAGTTCTTGGTAGGTCCTGTGGAAGACAACGAAAGGCAGCACGACTGCCGCAAGGAAGCAAATCGGAAGCCAGATGTTCATTCCGAACCTGTTGGGATCAAACCCGAATCCTGCGCTGGAGAATGAACCCAGTCATCCCGGTGAGAATGCTGCCGATCCACGGCCAGACAAGAATTCCGAACCCGGAGCAGTAAGCCTGTAGCGAAACCCAGAGTCGATGGCGCATGCCGCGAACGTACTGGCAGCTCCGCGTCCAAGGCAACCAAAATCAGGGCAGCAACACAATTTTCAGACAGTACCTTGGTGCCGCATCAGGTTGCAGCCCCCGGCGACAGTCGCTATCCTTGTCCGTTTCTCCAAAACTCAGCAATTTGAGGCGGATCCGATGGCGGTCGAAATGAAATTGGCGGTGGCCAAACGCTCGGTCAAGGGATCGACGGCTTGCCGGCGCCTGCGGCGAGCGGGACGCATTCCGGGAGTCGTTTACGGGCACGCGATCGATCCGCAAGACATCGAAATCTCCTGGGAGACGCTCGCCCCCGTCCTCAAGGCGGGGACCCGCGTCGTCGATTTGGACGTCGAAGGCCACGTTGAAAAGGCCATGTTCCGCGACATCCAGTGGGACACCTTCGGCTCCGAGGTCAACCACGTCGACTTCCTGCGGATCGACCCGAACGACCGTGTCGAGGTCGAAGTTCCCATCGTGCTCAAGGGGACCGCTCCCGGGACACTGGCCGGCGGCGTTCTCGACTTCCACTTGCACAGCGTGACGATCGAGTGCCTGGCGATCGCCATTCCCGACAATATTTCGGTCAAAATCGGCGATCTGCAGATCGAGCAGGCGATCCACGTCCGCGAGCTCGAACTGCCCGCCAACAGCGTGGTGAAGAACGACCCGGAGACGGTGGTCGTCCAAGTCAAGCACATCGTCGAGGTCGAGGCGCCGGTGGGCGAAGCCGGGGCCGAACCGGGTCCAACCCAGCCGGAAATTGTCGGACGCAAGGTCAAGGAGACCGACGAGGAAGAAGCGGACGAAGGGGACAAGGGAAAAGAGAAGAAGTAGTCTCTGGCTCCGGCGGTTTCCGTTGGACTTCGAGGCGCAGCTGGCGGTCGCCTTGGCTTCGTCGGGGCAACCCCGTCCGATTCGCCGCCTGATTCGTCGGTAAGTCGATGAAAATCGTCGTTGGACTGGGAAACCCCGGCCCGAAGTACGAGCAGACGCGGCACAACGTGGGGTATCTCGTCATCGACGAGTTGTACCTGCGTCTGTCCGCCGGGAAGGCGCGGGCGCGGTTCGACGCGAGCGTGGCCGAGGGGAACCTGGGAGGCGAAAAGGTCCTCCTGGCGACGCCCCGGACCTATATGAATGAGAGCGGCCGGTCTGTCCGGCAATTGATCGATTTCTACGGACTTCAGCTCCCTGATTTGTTGGTGGTGTGCGACGATTTCAATCTCGAACTGGCCCGGCTGCGAATGCGGACGGGGGGTTCGGCGGGGGGTCAAAAGGGGCTGGCTGACATTATCCGCAAGCTGGCGACGGAGGAGTTTCCCCGGTTGCGGATCGGCATCGGGAAGCCTCCCGAACATTTCGACGCAGCCGACTTTGTGCTGAGCAAATTCAAACGGAGCGAACAACCCACAATCGACGACGCCGTCACCCGTGCCGCCGAAGGGGTCGAGCTGTGGATTCGTGCGGGCATCGGCCCGGCGATGAACCGAATTAACGCAGCAACCTCCCAGGACGATGACTGACCCGCCCGCCCGCGAACGCGTCGGAGCGCCCTCGGCCCCCCGGCAACTGCGTTGAAAATGCGGGTGAATTGGATACAACGAAGAAAGCTAAAAACCGCAGGAGAATGACGTTGACAGCACCATCAGCAACCGAACAACCGGCTCCCAAGACGGCCGCACACAAACTTTACGAGGGAATGTTCCTCCTCGATAGCAGCCGCTTCGCCACCGATTCCAAGGGCGCGACCGATCAAATCACCGGCATGATCGAAAAATGCGGCGGCACGCTCGTCGCCCACCGCCCGTGGCAGGACGGCCGGCTGGCTTATGCCGTTAAGGGGCATCGCAAGGGGCTCCACTACCTCACCTACTTCCAGATGCCGGGCGAAGGCATCCGCGACTTGACTCGCGCCTGCAAACTGAGCGACCTCGTGCTGCGGCACGTCGTCATCGAGCATCCCCAGGCGATGTTCGACGCCATGGTCCAGGCGATCTCGGGCGAATGGCATCCGCACGAAGCGGCCCAGGATGACTCGCCCGGCCGTGGCCGGGACCGCGGAGAACGTGGCGACCGCGATCGAGACCGGGGCGACCGCGATCGGCCAGATCGGGACCGGGGCGACCGCGATGATCGCGGGCCCGCCGAAGAGGGTGAATCCGAGGAATAAGAACGGCCCGTTGAGCAGCCGGCGCGGGCCGGCCTGCCGAGCACGGGAGTACGGGCCGGGGAGATCGGGGGATGTCGAGCTTCAACAAAGTGATCCTGCTCGGTAACCTCACCCGCGATCCCCAGGTCCGCTACACGCCGGGTGGCACCGCGGTGGCGGAAATCGGCTTGGCGGTCAATCGCACCTGGTTCGACCAGAAGTCGAATTCTCGCCGCGACGAAACGACCTTTGTCGACGTGACCCTCTGGGGACGGCAGGCCGAGGTAGCCGGCGAGTACCTGGCCAAGGGACGCCAGGTGCTGATCGAGGGACGCCTGCAATTGGATACATGGGAGGACAAGGAGTCGGGCCAGAAGCGGTCGAAGCTCCGCGTTGTTTCCGAAAACATGAAGATGGTTGGCGGCCGCGGCGAGGGCGGTGGTGGCGGCGCTAGTAGTGGCGGAGGCGGTGCCGGTGCTGGCCGCGGCGAGGCAGGACGCTCCGAAAGTCGCGGCGCTCGCGCGAGATGGAGAGTAGTGGCAGCGGCGGCGGCGGTGAAGACTTTCACGACGCGCCTCCGCCGGACGACGACGTGCCGTTCTAAAGCGGCCGAAAGACCAGCGAGCAGACCCGGCAAGGGAAAACGGTCGAGCCAACACGGCGAGGCCCTGGACAATTTCAGAGCAAGGTGAATCCGATGGCGAAACGGGGAGCAACGGCGGTGAGGGGATCGGGCCGGTCGTCGATCGACGTTCTGTTGACCGAGGACGTCACCAGTCTCGGCACGCAGGGCGACATCGTCCGGGTCAAGCCCGGCTACGCGCGGAACTTCCTGTTGCCGCAGGGGCTGGCCACGGTCGCCACCGAGCACAACAAGAAGATGGTCGAGCGACACAAGCTTCGCGTGGCCGAGTTGCAGGTCCAACGCGTGAAGCAACTTCGTGGCCAGGCCGACGCCGTCAGCAAGTACAGCGTCACCCTGGAGGCCAACGCCAACAAAGAGGGGCACCTCTACGGTTCGATCGTCGCCACGGATATCAGCAAGGCACTCAAGTCTGCCGGTTACGCGGTTGAGCCGGACCACATCAAGCTGGACGGTCCGCTCAAGGAGCTGGGCATGTACACGGTGCGCGTCGAACTGCACGCCGAGGTGAAGACCGAGGTCAAGGTCTGGGTCGTCCCCGCGGCGAGCGCCTGACCCCGAGATGGGGTGCCATGGCCACGGCCTTGCGTGGCCATGCCTTCCCGGACATGCCCACCCAAAGCAGTGGGCATGGCACCCTCCACCCGACGCGACATGCATTCGGAGGCAGGGATGGCCACTGTCGAAGATTTTCTCACGCGACTGCCGCCGCAGAATCTCGACGCGGAACGCAGCGTGCTCGGCAGCATGCTGTTTTCCAACGACGCCGTCGACGAGGTGGGTTCGTTCCTCAAGGCGACGCACTTCTATCACGACGCACACCAGCAGATTTATGCGGCCATCTGCCGCATGCGCGAGCGGGGCCGGGGCGCCATCGACGCGGTGACGCTGGCCGAGGAGCTGGCGGGGCTCAAGCTGCTCGAGGAGGTCGGCGGCCCCAGCTACCTGCACCAGATCCTGGAGACGGTGCCGCACGCGGCCCACGTCCGCTACTACGCCGACATCGTCCACGAAAAATATGTGCAGCGGGCCCTGATCGACACCTGCACCGAAGTGCTGCGGACCTGCTACGACTCGGGCCGCGCCGCCGACGAAATACTGCAGGAGACCGAGCAGAAGATCTTCTCCATCCTCGAACAGCAGGAACGGGAAACCAAGATTTCGATCCGGGACATCCTGCTGGAGACCTTTTCGCGGATCGACGTCCGCATGCAGCAGCCGGGCGACATCAGCGGCCTGGCCACCACCTTCTCCGACGTCGACCACCTCACGACCGGCTTTCATCCGTCGGAACTGATCATCCTGGCGGCGCGGCCCAGCATGGGGAAGACGGCCCTCGTCTGTAACTTCGCTGAGTCGATCGCCCGCACCTCCAACCAGGGCGTGTTGCTCTTCAGCCTCGAGCAATCGAAGCTCGAGCTGGCGGAACGCTTCCTCTGCATGGTCGCGCAGATCGACGGTCACAAGCTCCGCAACGGGCAGATCGACGAGGACCAGCAACAAAAACTGCTCGACGCGTCGCACGCCCTGAGCGAGATTCCGATCTTCATCGACGATCAGCCCGCCCGCACAACCGCCCAGATCGGCGCGATCTCGCGGCGGCTCAAGCGGCAAAGCGGCCTGGGCCTGATCATCATCGACTATCTCCAGCTGATCGAACCGGACGATCGCCGAGCTCCCCGCGAGCAACAGATCTCGCAGATCACGCGGCGATTGAAGCAGCTCGCCAAGGAAATCAACGTGCCGGTGATCGCGCTGGCACAGCTCAACCGCGGCGTCGAGCTGCGCGAGGAAAAGCGACCGCGCCTGGCCGACCTCCGCGAAAGCGGCGCCATCGAACAGGACGCCGACCTGGTCCTCTTCCTGCATCGGCCCGAAGCCTACGATCCGCAGGACCGCCCGAACGAGGCGGAACTGATCGTCGCCAAGCACCGCAGCGGCCCGACCGGCATCGTGAATCTCACATGGCGCAAAGAGTACATGCGCTTCGAGAATTTCACTTCGCGCTCGGAGCCGGGCGGATTCGACGACGACGAGTTTCGCTAATCCCCCGCCGCCGGCCCGCCCAAGCCGTTTAAGCTTTGACGTCACGCATCCGTTTGCCGTAATATGCATCCATCAACGCGTGCAAGCGCGTTTACCTAAAGCCCACCTGAACCTCCGCCTCGAATTGACCTCGCTGATTGGCCTTCCGCAATCCAAGCTGACCGTCTTGCTACCCGATACGGCCGCTGATTTTTGCTCGCCTATTGAGTTCCTCCGCCCGATTCATTGCCCCGCCCTCCCTTGGGACCCGCCGCATGCAGCCGACCCGCCGCGCTTGCGTGGTCATTTTGGCCGTGGTCATTTTGGGATTGCCCGCTGGTGCCTTTAGCACTGGTGCCGTGGCATGGGCGCAGACCATCTCCTCCGTCACGCCGCTCACCCTGCGCCCCGGTCAAACGCAGGATGTTGTGCTTGCCGGGAACGGTCTCGGCGACGCCCGGCAGTTCTGGTCCAGCTTCCCGCAAAAATCGGCCGTCGCCACGGAGCCGGCTAACGCCAAAAAGAACCCCGCGTTGGCCACATTCCGCGTCACCGTTCCGCCGCAGACGCCGCTGGGGATTTACGGAATTCGCGTGGCGACGAACAGCGGCGTATCGCCCCTGAAGCTGATGCTGCTCGACGATCTGCCGACCGTGCGGGCCACCGGCGCGAACGTCTCGCGACGCATCGCCCAGGCGTTGAGCCTGCCGACGGCCGTCGAAGGGACGCTCGGGCCGCAGCAACTGCACTACTTCAAGTTTCACGTCGAAGCGGGGCAGAGCGTTTCGTTCGAGGTCTACGCACGTCGGATCGGATCGCTGCTGGACCCCACGCTCCGGCTCTTCGACGCGAGGGGCCGCGAAGTCACTTATAGCGACGACGTCCCCGGGCTGAGCGAAGACGCGGCGATCCACCGGATGTTTCATAAAGCCGGCGACTATGTCCTGGAGCTGGGCGACAACCTGTACCAGGGAGGCGGCGACTACTTCTACCGCATCCGCATCGGCGACTTTGCCGCGGCCCCCCTCCCCTATCCGCTGGCGGCCACGCGCGGCAGCGAATTCACCTGCCGCTTTGCCGACAGCGCGGGAAGCCCAATCGAGCCCGTCCGCGGCAAGGCTCCCGCGAACTCGATGCAAACCGCGCTCTTCCTTCCCGTTCGACAAAACGGCGGCGACGCGCAGAGCTTCGCGCCAATCCTCCTCTCTGACCACCGACAAGCCAGCGAAGCGGAACCCAACAATAGCGCGAAGACGGCCACCCGCGCCAACCTGGGCGACGATCTGAACGGCCGGCTCGAAACGGCCGACGACGTCGATAACTTCGTCTTTCATTCCGCCGCCGGCGAGTTGGTGCGATTCAAGTCGATTTCGCGCCGATTGGGCTCCCCGGCCGACGTGGTTCTTCGCGTGCTCGATGCGCAAGGCAATCCGCTCGCGGCCGCCGAGAGCCAAGGCTCCGAGGAAGCCACGCTCTGGGTGACTTTTCCCGCGGCGGCCGACTACAGGCTCGAAGTTCGCGACCTCAATCACCGGGGCAATCCGCGGTTCGTCTACCACATCGACGTCGTCGCCGAGCCGTCGCAGCCTCGCAAAGAGAAAACCGCAAAGGAGCCGCAGCGTACCACGCGACATGTCCATACCTTCACGCTGAATGCCGCCACCGACTCGGTGGTGATTCCGGCGGGCGGCACGGCCACGATCCCCGTCTCGTCGGTGCGTTCCCACTACAACGGCTCGATCTTCGTGCAGGCCGTCGACCTGCCGCCCGGAGTGAAGAGCCGCCCGACGTGGATCGGCGGCGGCGAGGATCTCGCCGAATTGACGCTGCAGTCGACGGGCGAGCTGCCGGCAGGCGTCATCCATTCCATTCGCATCGTCGGCTCTCCCGAACACTCCGACGCGTCGGTCACCGCGCAAACTACCGAGGCTGTCCGCACGCAGCTCGGCAACATGCCGTACCCTCCGCTGGGACTCTGCGGCAATCTGGCGCTTGTCGCCGGGCCGCGGCCCAACTTCACGCTGCACCCCGAGCCGGGCGAAATCGTCCTGAGCCCGGACCATCCGACGACGTGCAAACTGATTGCCGAGCGGCAAAAGGGTTTCGACGACGAAATCGCCCTGGCGGTGAGCCCCGTCAAGAAGGGCCTGCCGCCGGGAGTGAAGGTCAACGTCAAGCCGATCGCCAAGGGCGGGCAGTCCGCCGAAATCACATTCTCGGCCAACGGAAAGGCCGACCCAACCGTGGCGACCGTGGTCTTGGTCGGCACGATCAAACGGGGCAACCAGACCTTCACCGAGCCTGCTCCGGGCATCGAGCTCACCGTCAAGCGCGCGAGTGCCAAGCGAAAACCTGAAGGGAAGAAGTCATGAGGAACCGAGTCCCTGTCGCCCGCCGGTCGCGTCTGGCGACATTCGCGCTGATACTCGCCCTGCCACTCGCCCTCGTACTCGTCGCTCAGGGTCTCCGCCCAGCCACGGCGGCCGAGGCCAAATCCAAGAAGACGCCCCCCGAGCCGCCCGCCAAACTGGCGCTCGAGCCGGCGAAGTTCGAGTTCTCCAATCCGCGGACCACGCTGCAGCTGGTCGCTAGCGGCACCTACGCCGGCGATCGCGTCCGCGATCTGACTGCCGATGTGAAGCTCATCTCGTCCGACCCGAAGATCGCCCGCATCAAGGGAACGACCGTCATTCCGGTCAGCGATGGCACGGCCAAGATCACCGCGAAAATCGGCGATCGCGCGGCCACGGCCGAGGTCGTCGTCCGCGGTCTCGACGATGCGACTCCGGTCAGCTTCAAGAATGAAACGCTGCCGGCGCTCACCAAGGCGGGCTGCAACATGGGAGCTTGTCACGGTTCGCCATCGGGCAAAAACGGCTTTCGGCTGTCGCTCCGCGGCTTCGATCCGCCCCTCGACATTCTCACGCTGCGGACCGAGTACTACGGCCGCCGCACCAACCTGATGGACCCGGCCGAAAGTCTGATCCTGAAAAAGCCGCTGATGGAAGTCGCCCACGGCGGCGGCCGGCGGCTTCACAAGGGGGATGCCTGCTATCGCGTGCTCTTCGATTGGATCTCCGGCGGCATGCCGGTCGACGCGGCCGGCACGCCCGACCTGGTAAAGATCGTCCTCTCGCCGTCCCAGCGAGTCTTCCACGATCGGGGCAACCGGCAGCAATTGCGGGTCGACGGCTATTTCAGCGATGGCAGCGTCCAGGACCTCACCCCGCTCACCGTCTTCAGCTCCTCGAACGAATCGGTGGCCACCGTGACGACCGACGGCCTGGTCGAAAAGACGGGTCGCGGCGAAACGGCCGTGCTGGCCCGCTTCCTCGACAAGATGTCGACGGCCTACATCACATTTCTGGGAGACGTGAAGGGCTTCGCCTGGAACAATCCGCCCGTTCACAACTTCGTCGACACGCGGGTCTACGAAAAGCTCCACCAGCTGCAAATCGTCCCTTCGGAAACCTGCAGCGATGAAGAATTCGTCCGCCGCGCCTACCTCGACGCCGACGGCCGCCTGCCGCGACCCGAGGAAACGCTCGCGTTCCTCGGAAGTCACGATTCGACCAAGCGGGCCAGGCTGGTGGACGAACTGGTCGACAGCGCCGACTGCGCCGAGTTCTGGACGCTCAAATGGTGCGACGTGCTGCGGGCCAACAGCAAGAAGCTCGAGCCGGCCGGCGTTCGCAAGTTCCGCCGCTGGGTCTACGAGAGCGTGCTGGCCGACAAACCGCTCGACCAAATGGCCCGCGAGCTTTTGACCTCGCAGGGGAGCGTCTTCGAGAACCCAGCCGCCAACTACTGGCGGGCCAGCCGCGACCCGCAGGACGCCACCGAGACAACGGCCCAGCTCTTCCTGGGCATCCGCATTCAATGCGCGAAGTGCCATAACCATCCGTTCGAGCGCTGGTCGCAGGACAACTATTACGGCATCGCCGCCGCCTTCGCCCGCGTGGGCCGCCGACCCGGAGGCAACTCCAAAGAGGAAGAAGTCGTCTTCCGCGAGAACGCCGGCGAAGTCCAGCAGCCGCGGACCGGCCAGACAATGAAGGTCCACCTCCTGCTCAAAGGCGACGTCGACGTGCCCAACGACCAGGACCGCCGGGCCGTCTTCGCCAGCTGGCTCACCGCGTCCGATAACCCGTTCTTTGCGAAGACCTGCGTCAACCGCATCTGGGGACACCTGATGGGCCGCGGCATCGTCGAACCGGTCGACGACTTCCGCGACTCCAATCCCCCCTCCATCGCCAAGCTGCTCGACGAGTTGTCCCGTCAATTCGTCGCCAACGGCTACAGCAGCAAATGGGTGATGCGGACCATTATGAAGAGCCACATCTATGAGCTGTCGGCCCGCAAGAACGACTTCAATAAAGATGACGAAATCTACTTCTCACACGCCAATACGCGGATGCTGACGGCCGAGCAGCTGCTCGACGCCATCTGCGACGTGACTGACGTGCCCGAGCGGTATAACGGTTTGCCCGCCGGCACGCGGGCCGTCGAGCTGCCCGATCCGCAGCCGGACAACTACTTCCTCAAAGTCTTCGGCCAGCCGCAGCGGGAGATGGCCTGCCAGTGCGAGCGCTCGACCGATTCCAACCTGTCGCAGGCGCTGCAGATGATCAACGGACCGGTCGTTCACAACAAGCTCCGCGACGATGCGGGCCGCATCCCGCAGATGATCAAAGCGGGCAAAAAGGACGAGGCCATCATCGACTCGCTCTACCTGGTCGCCCTTTCCCGTCCGCCGGCCGCCGAGGAGTTGGCCGCGTCGAAGGCCCACATCGCCAAATCCGCCGACCGCCGCCAGGCGCTCGAAGACATCGGCTGGGCGATCCTCAACTGCAAAGAGTTCTTGTTCCAGCATTAACAGAGGCTTGACGCCGCACGTATCGACGGGCGAGCGGCCTCGGTAGAATGGCGCCCGACCGAGCTTTTGGTGGGTGGCACTTCGCGCGGAACCCGCACTCATGGTTCGCAGCCCGCGTTTTTCCGGTCGTTCGGCGATCCGCTCATTGAAGCAGTTCGCCTCGCGTTCGCTGCCGCGCCGCAATCCGAGGCTCGAGTCAGACCGCCTGTCCCCAAACTCCCGGCGGCGATTTCGGCGACCCCGGCCGGATCACCCGCCCGGCGCCGGACCCGCGCCCCCCGCCGCCGGTCACCGCATTCCCCTGGCGGCCAAGCTGGCTTTCACGGCGTTCATGGCTCTGCTTGTCCCTTCTTACACGTATTTCTACGGGCCGACGAATTTCCTCTACTTCTGCGACGTGGCCCTCTTCGTGACGCTGGCGGCGATGTGGACCGAGAGCCCGCTGTTGGCTTCAATCGCGGCGCTCAACGTCCTCTTGCCGCAGATCGTGTGGTGCGCCGATTTCGTCGGCGGTCTGACGGGCCACTTTCTGACGGGGCAGACGAAGTACATGTTCAGCGGCAACACGTCGATGCTGGCGCTCTACAAGCACGGACTCTCATTCTTTCACTGTTGGATTCCGTTCCTGGCCTTCTGGCTCGTCTGGCGTCTGGGCTACGATCGCCGTGCCCTGGCGATCTGGACGGTGATCGGGTGGGCGATTCTGCTGGTGTGCTACTTCCTGATGCCCCTCCCACCGGCTCCGGACAACAATCCGGACCTGCCCGTCAATATCAACTACGTTTACGCCATCGACGACACGCGAGGCCCCCAAACCTGGATGCCGCCACTGGCCTGGTTCGCGCTGGTGATGGCGGCGTTCCCCGCGCTGATCTGGGCCCCGACGCACGTCATTCTGGCGAAGACGATCGCCCGGCGGTCTGATCTCGCAGCCGCGTAACTCCTGATTCGAGTGAGCCTCTTGGATTGCCGGAGGCGCTCCGTAACCCGTCTTGCATGCGCGACGACGACCACTACCGTCATTGAGAGGCTTGCGCACGGGTGGTAGGCTGCTGGCAGAGTTTCCTGCTTCACCCCGCACGTCGAGCCGAGGTACGCCGTGGCCGTCGATCTGAACGTCAACATCGCCGCGTCTGACTTTAAGGCGGATCCGTTCCCGATTTATCGCCGGCTGCGGGAAACGGCCCCCGTTCACCGCGTGAAGCTGCCCGACGGTCAGATGGGCTGGCTGGTGACGCGTTACGACGACGTGGTGCGCGTGCTTACGGACGAACGGTTCGCCAAAGACGCCTTTCGTGTGCTCTCGAAAGAACAGTTGTCGAAGGCGCCGCTTTTGGCCAAGCTGATGACGCCGCTGCTCATGCCCGTGGCGCGGCACATGCTCAACCGCGACCCGCCCGATCACACGCGTCTCCGGGCGCTCGTGCAGCAGGCGTTCTCGCCGCGGCTCGTGGAGGGGATGCGCGGCCGCATCCAGACGCATGCCGACGAACTGTTCGACCGCGTCGAGCGCCGCGGTCGCATGGATCTCATCGCCGATTACGCGTTGCCGATCCCCACGACGGTCATTGCCGAGATGCTGGGCGTGCCTGTGGCCGATCGCCACAAGTTCCATCGCTGGTCGGGCGCGATGTTAGCGGCCGGCGCGACGCGATTCGGCCTGCTGCGGGCGATGCCGAGCGCGTTGCGCTTTATGCGCTACATTCGCCAGCTCATCAAAATTCGCCGCGCCGACCTGCGCGAAGACCTGATCAGCGCGCTCATCACCGCGAAAGACGCGAACGAACATTTGAACGACGACGAATTGCTGTCAATGATTCTGCTCTTGATCGTTGCCGGGCACGAAACGACGGTCAATCTGATCGCCAGCGGCACTCTGGCCCTCTTGCAGCATCCCGACCAGTTGGAGCGCCTGCGCAGCGACCCCGCCTTGATCAAGCCGGCTGTCGAAGAACTATTGCGCTTCACGGCGCCGGTCGAGACGGCCACCGAACGGTTCGCGACCGAGGAAGTCGAATTGGCGGGCGTGAAGATCGCCCAGGGAGCTTTGGTGATTGCGTCGATTGCCTCGGCCAACCGGGACGAGAGCCAGTTCGCCGGCCCCGATACGCTCGACATCACTCGCGAGCCAAGCCGGCACCTGGCGTTCGGCCAGGGAATCCACTTCTGCTTAGGCGCGTCGCTCGCGCGGCTGGAAGGACAAACCGCAATCAAGACGCTTTTGGCCCACACGAGCGATTTGCGGCTGGCGGTCGAGCCGACCGCGCTACGCTGGCGGAGCGGTCTCGTCCTGCGCGGGTTGAAGACGCTCCCCGTTTCCTTCACGCCCGCAGCTCCCCGAGTCGCGCGGCCGGAGCTGGCCGAGACCCTTTCTCATTAGTTGTGCCGCCTGAGAGCTCGCGCGGCGGCCGCGTGCGAACCCGCTCGCGGCCTTGTGGCACCTCAGGTCTTCAAACGACGACCGGCGCCTGTGTCAGCAACTCGCCAACGACGCGGGCGCCGGTGACGGCTGGGTCGGTGAGGGCTTCGTCGCGGCCTTGGTGGGGATACGTGAGGCGGTTGTGGTCGATCCCCAGTTGGTGCATCAATGTCGCCAAGAGACTCGGGCAGGTGACGATCTTTTCGACCGCCTTGTACCCGAACTCGTCGGTCGCGCCGTGCACGTAGCCTGAGCGGAAACCGCCGCCGGCCAAGAGCAGGCTGAAGGCGTAGCGGTTGTGGTCGCGGCCCGTGCCGCCTTGGGTGATCGGCAGCCGTCCGAATTCGCCCGCCCACCAGACGATCGTGCTCTCCAAGAGGCCTCGCTGCTTGAGGTCGGCGATGAGCGCGGCCGTCGGCTCGTCGACCTGCGGGCAGACTTTTCGCAATCCCGAGGCGAGCTCGTTGTGGTGGTCCCAGGGCATCGTGCCGGAGGCGATCGGCGCGGTCACTTGCACGAAACGGACCCCCTCCTCGACCAGCCGCCGCGCCATCAGGCACCGCGTGCCGAAGTTCGCGGTCGCCGGCTTGTCGAGCCCGTAGAGTTTCCGCGTGGCGGGCGTTTCCTGCGACAGGTCGAGCAGCCCTTCGGCGTGCAGCTGCATGCGGGCGGCCAGCTCATAGCTCTTGATGCGAGCGTCGAGATCGCCGTCGCGGGGGTAAAGCTTGCGACGATCTTCATTGAGCCGCGTCAACAGCGCCAGGTCGTTGCGTTCGACTTCCGGCGGCATCTGTCGCGACGCATGCAGATCGAGAACCGCCGCGCCGCGAGTTTGAATCTCGGTGCCGCGAAAGAGGGCCGGCAGCCAGCCGTTTTCCCACAGCGTGGTGCCGCCGTTGTTGTAGCCGTCGGGATCGCGGAGCACGACGTAGGCCGGCAAGTCCTGGTTGAGCGTGCCCAGGGCATAGCTCACCCACGCGCCGAAGGTCGGCCGGCCGGGAAAGATCTTGCCCGTGGTGAGACAGCTCAGTCCCTGCGGATGATTGTTGTTGTCGCAGACCATCGACCGCACGAGGCACAGATCGTCCGCGACCGAGCCGACGTGCGGCAACAACTCGCTCAGCTCCATCCCGCATTGGCCGTGGCGGTGGAACTTGAACGGCGAGCCCATGAGCAGATTGGCCTGGCTACCGGGCTGAAAGCTCTCGACTTTTTGCGGATGCTTCTGGCCACTCCGCTTGTTGAGCTCGGGCTTCGGATCGAAGAGATCGACCTGGCTCGGGCCGCCATTTTGCATCAGCAGGATGACGGACTTGGCCCGGCCCGGAAAATGACCGGTGCGCGGCGTGAGGTCGCTGCCGCCCAGCGCGTCGTTCTCGTCGGCGGCGGCCAGTTCCCGCGCGAGCAGATGCGAGAGGGCCAGCGAACCGAAGCCCATCGCCGTGCGTTCGAGGAACGCCCGCCGCGAAAGCCCCGGTCCGAGCCAAGTCCGTTCTTGTTTCACCGCGCCACTCGCACTGAAGTCACTGGCAAAAAAAGTCACTCGGAATAAAGGAACTCGCTGGTGTTGAGCAGCGTGCGACACAACTGGGCGAGGGCCTTCTGACCGGCCCGAGTCGCGGTCGCACCGGCCCGCTGAAACGCCAGATTCTGCCGAGCTAAAAAGGCGGAGCACTGCCGCACTTCTCGTTGGGTTGGCTGGCGCGACAGGGCCAGTCCAAACGCCGTCTCGACCGCACGATCGGGCGCCGCCGACGCGGCCGCTGCCCGTCCGGCCAGGTGCTCCGCTTCGTCGGCGATGAATTCGTCGTTGAGCATCGTCAGCGATTGCAGTGGAATCACCGACGCGTCGCGCTTCGGGCAATTGACGGCGAACGCCGGTCGATCGAAGACGCTCAAAAGCGACAGGTTGTACGCCCGCCGCGAGAGCAAGTAGACGCTCCGGCGATTGGCGTCGCCGGGCCGCCGCAGTTTCGACGCATCGACGGTGACCAGACCGTCGGGGCGGGCGAACAACAGAATGGGCCGGCCGCCCATCGTCGAATCGAGCCGGCCGCCGACGGCCAACACGCAGTCGCGAATGGACTCGGCCTCGAGCCGTTTGGTGCGCATCCGCCACAACAGCCGATTCTCGGGGTCGACGGTCGCCGGGTTCCGCGCGGTCGTGTGGCTGTCTGCGATCTGCGACATTGGCCGCACCGACTGCGAGCTCTGCTGGTAGGCCGCGCTCAGCATCAGGGCCCGAATGAGGGGCTTGGTCTGCCAGCCGGCTGGTCCCTGAAATTCGGCCGAGAGCCATTCCAGCAGTTCCGGATGCGTGGGCGTTTCACCCTGAACGCCGAAATTCTCCGGCGTACGCACGAGTCCTTCGCCGAACAGGTGTTGCCAGACGCGATTGACGTAGACCCGCGTGACGAGCGCGGCCGCCCGCGAATCGTGCCGCGTGATCCACCGCGCGAACGCCAACCGCCGCCCGCTATCGGGACCAGCCGACGCCTGCTCGTGCACGACCGCCTCGTCGCGCGAATCGCAGAGCACGCTCAAATAGCCCGGCTGGACGACCGCTCCGGGCGTCTCGAACTGGCCCCGCTTAAGCAGGTGCGTGACCGGCGCGGGGCCGACGTCGTAGATCGCCTGAATACGGTCGACACGGCGCCGCTGGGCGCTCCGCGCGGCCACCAGCCGATTCAACTTCGCTTTGACTTGCGGGTTGCAGCCCGGCGTGCCCATGCGGCTTCGCATACGGGCCACGTCGCGATCGACGTCGGCATTGAAGCGTTCGATCTCGGCCAGTTCGGTTGCCGACGCGTCGGGCAGGGCGCGGTCGCGGATTTCGGGCTTCCACGGAAACACGGGCTTCCAGTGCTCCGGGTTGTAAGCCGGCGTGAACAGCGCCATCAGCCGGTAATAGTCCCGCTGCGGAATCGGATCGAACTTGTGAGAGTGGCAGCGGGCACAATTGACGGTGAGCGCGAACAGGCTGTTGCCCACCACCTCGACCGTGTCGTGCAGCACGCCATAATAATTGAGCGGGATGTTGCTCTCGGGCTCGTGAGTTTGATCGCGGGCCGTCCGCAAATAACCGGTGGCGATCAGATCTTCACGAATTTCTTGGGTGAACCGCGGAGCGTGCCGCCAGTCGACCAGCTCGTCGCCGGCCAGTTGCTCGAGCAGAAAGCGATCGAAGGGTTTGTCGGCGTTGAACGCATGAATCACGTAGTCGCGATACTTCCACTTCCCTTCGCTGACAAAGATGCCGTTGGCATCGCTGTCGAAGCCGACGGTGTCCGCATAGCCGACGACGTCGAGCCAGTGCCGACCCCAACGCTCGCCGAAGCGGGGCGACGCCAGCAGCCGATCGACCTGGCGGGCGAAGGCACTGGGTGAGCGATCGGCCAGAAACGCGGCCAACTCGGCCGGCGTGGGCGGCAAGCCGTGAAGGTCCAGAAAGGCTCGCCGGAGCAGAGTCGAGCGGTCGGCCGGCGGCGAGAAGCCGAGACCTTTGGATTCGAGCTGCGAGAGCAGGAAGGCGTCGACGGCGGTTTGGGACCGGTCCGCCTTTTTTGGCGCAGGAATCGCGGGCCGCCGCAGCTTTTGAAACGCCCAATGTTCCTTGTCGCGGGCGGTGACTTCCGCAGATTCGCCGTCTTCCCCGAAAGCGGCGCGCGGCACCAGTGTGCAGAACGCGACCGCTAACACGACGGGGGCGAATAAGGCGGCGAACGTGAGGCGAACGAGTGCCGAGGGCATCGTGCGGGTCTCAGGCGGGCCGAGCGGGCGGGTGACGAGGCAGGGAACTTCAGCGGTCCAACCCTGATTCTAACGCGCCGACTGGCGTGCGGCGACTGTCATGCGCCGACTTGGCGGTGGAGTCACTTATAGGGTGCCCACGGCCGGGCCGCTCGCGTCGCCGAAAATCGCGAAAATCGATCATTGACTCTCCCGTCAGGGGAGGTCTTACGATGACTCGCACCTCGATTTCGGGAGCCCACGCGGCATGTTCAGCATCGGCGAATTCTCGAAGCTCAGCGGCCTGACCGTGAAGACCCTGCGCTTCTATCACGAAGAGGGGCTGCTCGTCCCGGCGTACGTCGATCCGGATACGGGCTACCGCTACTACCAGGAAGGGCAGATCGAGACCGCTCGCGTCATCGCCTACCTGCGCAATTTGGAATTCACAATCAGCGACATCAAGGCGTTGCTTGCGCAGGAGAGCGAGAGCGACTTACTCGATTTGCTCGAGCGGCAACGGTCGCAAATCAAGGAACAGATCAAGCGCCTCCGCCAGACGGTGCGCTCGCTCGATCAATTCATCTCCGAAGAAAGGCAGGGTCAAACGATGGCCGACCTGTTGGAAAACGTCACCGAGAAACAGCTGGACGCCGTGCTCATTGCCGGAATCCGCATGAAGGGCTGCTACAGCGATTGCGGCAAGGGTTTTGCTCGGCTCGGCCGCAGCTTCGGCCGCTTGATCTGCGGCAAGCCCCTGCTCTTGCACTACGACAGCGAGTATCGGGAGGACGACGCCGACTTCGAGGCCTGCCTGCCGATCCGCCAAGTCAAACCCGTCGAGGGGACGACCGTGCGCAAGCTTCCGGGCGCGCGTTGCGTCACCCTCGTGCACAAGGGTCCCTACGACCAAATGAGCCGCTCGTACGCCAAGGTCCTCAAATGGATCAAGGAGCGGAACTACAAAGTCGTGCTGCCGACGCGCGAAGTGTACCTCAAGGGCCCGGGGATGATCTTCCGGGGGAATCCGAAGAACTATGTCACGGAGATTCAGATTCCGGTGGAAAGCTAGAGCCAGAGCACGCCCGGACGGAAAGACCTCGGGCGGTTTACACCGCCCGCTCGGCTAGTTCTCGTCCGCCGGCGGCGCGAAGCCGCGGCGGAACGTGTTCTCGGTGATGTTGATCGGGATCACGAACTGCAGCAGGTAGTCGGGGCCGCCCGCTTTGGTGCCGATGCCGGAGAGCTTGAAGCCGCCGAAGGGTTGGCGTTCGACGAGGGCGCCGGTGATGCCGCGGTTGAGATAGACGTTGCCGGCCTGCAGTTCTTGGCGGGCCCGCTTGAGGTTGGCCGGGCTGCGGCTGAACATTCCCCCCGTCAGCGCATACGCCGAGTCGTTCGCCACGTCGAGGGCTTCGTCCAAGTCTTTGACCTTGATGACGGCCAGCACCGGGCCGAAGATCTCCTCGCGGGCGAGCCGCGATGCCGGGTCGACGTCGCCGAAGACGTGCGGGCCGATGTAATAGCCGTCGTTGGCCGGCGGCTTGACCGCTCCGGCCGCCAGCAGCGGGAACGTTTCCTTCGCCAGCTTGATCGACTCGTTGATCCGCTTGAACGCCTCTTCGTCGATCACCGGGCCGATCGTGGCGTCGGGCAGTTCGGCCGGACCCACTTTGAGCGACGTCGTGGCCTGGGCGAGCTTTTCCACAAAGGCGTCGTACACCGACTCGAGGACGATGCACCGCGAGCAGGCCGAGCACTTTTGGCCCGCGTAGCCGAACGCGCTGTACGTCACGCCGAGCACGGCTTCGTCGAGATCGGCATCGTCGTCGATGATGATCGCGTTCTTGCCCCCCATTTCGGCGATGACGTGCTTCACGAATTCCTGGCGGTCGTCCGGCTTCGACGCTTCGTGGTTGATCGCCAGACCCACCGAGCGCGAGCCGGTGAAGGCGATCAGGTTGACGTCGGGACTGCCGATCAGCTCCGGTCCGACCTCTTCGCCGACGCCCGGCAGGAAATTGACGACGCCGTCGGGGATGCCGACGTTTTGCAGGATCTCCATCAGCTTGTAGCCGACGACCGAGGATTGCTCGGCCGGCTTGATGATCACCGTGTTGCCGGTCACCAGGGCGGCCGCCGTCATGCCGGTGAGGATGGCCAGTGGAAAGTTCCAAGGGGCGATCACGGCGGCCACGCCCCGCGGGCGATACGAATAGTCGTTCTCTTCTCCGGGTAGGTCGTGGCGGCGGCCCGACATCAGGCGGCGTGCCTGATCGGCGTAGTACATGCAGAAGTCGATCGCCTCGGCGACGTCGGCATCCGCCTCGATCCACGGCTTGCCGCACTCGTGCACTTCCCACGCGGCCAGTTCGAAACGCTGGTTACGCATGGTGGCGGCTGCCAGCTCGAGATATTCGGCCCGGTGGTCGACTTCGGTCCGCGACCATTGCTTGAACGCGCGGCGAGCCGCGTCGATGGCCAGCGAAGCCTCTTCGGCCGTCGCCGACGAAATGATGCCGACGACCTGCGACTTGTGCGACGGGTTGATCGACTTGATCTTCCCCATCGTTTCGATCGCCCGCCCGTTGATCACGAGCGGATAGTCCTTGCCGAACTCCTCGGCCGTGTCCTTCACCGCCCGTTCCATCGCGGTTCGCGCGTCGGCCCGGCTGAAATCGGTGGGGGGCTCGTTGTTGAACGTGCGGGCGGGCTCGGCTGGAACGGCGGCCGGCGCTCGGCTGGAGGCGGCGGGCCGCGGCCACGTCGGTCGGTTTCATCAACAGCTCCTCGATCGAAACCTGTTCGGTGAAGCTTTGTCGCAGGAACGAATCGTTGGACGTGTTCTCCAGCAGCCGGCGGACCAGGTAGGCCATGCCGGGGATCAGTTCGCCAAAGGGCGTGTAGATCCGCACGCGCTGGCCGCGGTCGGCCAAAAGCTGCGCCTGGTCGCCCCCCATGCCGTAAAGCATCTGCAGCTCGTAGGCTCCCTCGGGCACGCGGAGATGCTTGGCACAGGCGATGCCGTGCGAGAGGCTCCGCAAGTTGTGGCTGCCGAGGGCGGGCCGCAGCCAGCGGTAGTTCTCCATCAAAAAGCGGGTGAGCCGCTCGAAGTTGGCGTCCGACTCCCATTTCTGCTGATAGACGGGAATCGGCCAGCCGTGCGCCTGGGCCATGATCGTTTCGTAGTCCCAGTAGGCCCCCTTCACAAGCCGCACCCAGATCGGCGTGCCGCGCTTTTCCGCCCATTCTAGTAGGGCTTCTGTGTCGCGCTGCGCCTCGGGCAAGTACGCCTGCACGACAATGCCGACGTCCGGAAAGTCGCGGAACTCGTCCTCCATCAGGATCTCTTTGAAGATCTGGAAGGTGAGGTCCTTGTACGCGTACTGCTCCATGTCGACGTGGATGTAGGTGTCGTGCTCGCGGGCGGCCCGCAGCAACGGGCGCAGCCGCTGCTTGACGTGCTCGGCGGTGCCGGCCACGTCGATGGGCCGAAACTGGCTGTAGAGCGCCGACAATTTGAGCGACAGATTGACCCGCGGAATGCTGCCTTCGTGGTCGCGATCGAGCCGCGGCACGACCGACCAGGACTGCACCTCGGTCGCCATCCCCTGGATCAGGTTGAGGTAGCTTTGCTGATACGCGTCGGCGTCACGCTCGCTGGTCGTGGCTTCGCCCAGAAGGTCGAGCGTGAACGCAAACCCCTGCTTGCGCAGCTTGGTGACCGCGGCCAGCACTTCTTCAACTTTGGCGCCGGCGATGAACCGCTGCGACATGCGGAGCGAGTTCGACCGTGCGTTGAGGGCCAGCGCCTTGCCCAAGACCGAGTTCGGCTGCGAGATTTCGAGCCCCAGGCGGACGGCCAGCGGCAGGCGCGAGCGGACCTCGTCAAAGTATTCCTGCAGATGGCGGGTGACGGCCTCGTGCGAGTGCGAGCATGGGCAGCACGTCGACGAAGCGGAACATCTGCACCTTGACCGACTCGTCGGCCATGGCCCAAGACAGGATGCGGTCGTCCCACCAGCGGCGCTCGAAGATCGACGGGCTCCGCCGTTCCAGGCGGGCGAACAGCTCCCGGCCAATCTCCTGCGTGTCGGCCTCGATGGCAGAGTCGACATCGGCGGGGCCGGCCTGAGCGGCGCGCGGCGCCTCCTTCTGGGCGGCCTTGGCCCGGCTCGTTCCCCCCCGCCCTTTTTTCGACGTCGACATCCGGCAATCCTTGCGCTCACAAGCACGGGCGGACAAGTCGCCCGCGGTACCCAGTGCGGTCCGGATGAATTATTGCGAAGCGGGCAAGCGTTGCGAAGCGTTCGCCAAAAACCGTCGGCGACCGCAGCCCGAGCGGCAGCAATCGTGCATCGACGTGCGCTTATGTGGTGTAGTCGGCGTTCAAACGCACGTATTCGGCCGTCAGGTCGCTCGTCCAGAAGCGGACCGCTTCGTGACCGAGCGTCAGGTCCAGCTCGATCAGCACGTCCCGATTCTCGCGGAGCCCCTGCGAGAGGCTTTTGGCGTCGAAATCGGTCGGGGCGCCCGCGCGGTAGAGCGGCACGCCGTTGACCTTGAGACTCAGATCCTCTTCGCGAAAGGGCACGCCCGCGTAGCCGGCGGCCGAGATGATGCGGCCCCAGTTCGGGTCGCCGCCCGCAACGGCCGTTTTGACCAGCGGCGAATCGGCGATCGCGCGGGCAATCCGCACGGCATCCTCCCGAGTTTTGGTGCCGCGGACGTCGAGCGTGATGAAATGGTCGGCCCCTTCGGCGTCGCGAATGATGGCCTGAGCCAGCTCGGCGGCCACGTCGTCGACCATTTCCTGGAGTACGTCTAGGTCGCGCTCGCTTAGAGGGCGCGCTGTCGGTCGCCCGAAGCGAGCAATAACACTGTGTCGCTCGTGCTCATGTGGCCGTCGACGCTGATCGAATTGAAGCTGCGCTCGACGGCGTGCCGCAGCATCGGGTCGACCTGCCGCGGGTCGAGGGGCGCGTCGGTCATGATCATCGAGAGCATGGTCGCCATGTTGGGGGCGATCATTGCCGCCCCCTTCGCCACCCCACTGACTCGCACTTCGGCCCCGCCCACCTGGCGACAGGCGGTGGCCAGCTTGGGGAAAGTGTCGGTCGTCATGATGGCAGTTGCCGCAGTGCGAAATCCCTCGGCCGTTGAGGCGAGTCGGCCGGCCGCGTTGGGAATACCCGCCGCCAGTTTTTCGCGGGGAAGAAACCGCCCAATCACGCCGGTCGAGCAGACGAGCACGTCGTCAGCAGCGCAACCGAGCTCCCGGGCGACTTCGGCCGTCATCCAACGGGCGTCGTCATCCCCCCGTTCACCCGTGCAGGCGTTGGCGTTCCCCGAATTGATGATCACGGCGCGAGCGGTGCCTCGCGGCACCCGCGACCGCGAAACTTTCACCGGAGCGCCGCACACCAGGTTTGTCGTAAACACGCCGACCGCAGTCGAGGGTCGATCGGCGGCGAACAGCGCCAGATCGAGCTTCGCCGAGTCCGACTTGATGCCGCAGGCCACTCCGGCCGCGCGGAAGCCGGCAGGCAGCGGAACCGACTTCGCGGCTTGTTCGGTCGCCGAGAGAGTGTTGGTCGTCAAGACGACAGGACTCCTCAATGCGGGCAGGGAAATCCGAGCGAGTGGCAAACTTAGCGGGGCAGTCCCATCGTTTCGAGAAAGCCGTTCATCAGATTGAAATTCTGCACGGCCACGCCCGAGGCTCCCTTGATCAGGTTGTCGAGCGTGGAAATCACGATCAGCCGGCCATGAGTCACGCGGGCCGTCATGTGGCAGTAGTTCGTGTGGGCGACGTCCTTCGTCGACGGCAGATGATCGACGACGCGGACGAACGGCTTGCCGTGATAAAAGCCTCGCATGGTCTCGATCGCGTCGGCCTGCGACAGACTGCGCAGCGGGCGGGCGTACATCGTGCAGAGAATGCCGCGATCCATGGGGACCATGTGCGGCGTGAAGATCGTCTCGACGGTTTGCCCGCTGGCGTGGCTGAGCACCTGGTCGATCTCCGGCTCGTGCCGATGATTGCCGACCGAGTACGCCGAAAAGCTCTCGTTGCACTCGCCATATAAGATGTGCATCTTGGGCATGCGTCCCGCGCCCGTGATGCCGCTCTTGGCGTCGATGATGATGTCCTTGGGCTCGATCAGTTTGTGGCACAAAAAGGGCGCCAGCCCCAGGATTGAAGTGCTCGTGTAGCAGCCGGGATTGGCGATCAGATCGGCAGAAGGGATCTTTTCCGCGAACAGCTCAGGCAAACCGTAGATCGTTTTCGGCAGCCGGCCGGCATCGGTGTGCGGGTGCCCGTACCATTTCTCGTAAACGGCCGCGTCGCGAAAGCGGTAGTCGGCACTCAAATCGACCAGGCGACAGCGGTGTGCCAAAAAGTCGGGGACGACGCCCATTGCGGCAACGTGCGGCAGGGCAGTGAAAACGAAAGACGCCCGCGCGGCAACTTGCGCGGGCGTCAGATTCTCGCACGGCAGCGAAAGCCGGCCAGCCAGCGACGGATGGACCGCCTCAATCGACGGCGACCCCTCCTGCCGCGTGGTCAAAGCCGCAATTTCCACCTCGGGGTGATTCAGCAGGAGCTTGATCAGCTCCAGCGCCGTATAGCCGCTGGCCCCGACGATTGCGACCTTCACCATACGACGTCTAACTCTCTGAGGGGAGCACCCAGTGTGAGCTGGCCGGTTCAAATCCGCGGAGCGCGACGCGGCTCACACGATGCGGCTACATTGTACGATTCGTCTCCATGACGACAAAGAGCCGCGAGACAAGGTTCGCAGCCGGTACGCGTGGCCGGTCCTGGGAAAGGGTCGACGCCTCAATTAGAGTTGTGATCGGGCGAAAAGAGCGCGAAATGAACGAGTTTCTCTGCCGCGTACTCCTCTGCGGGGCCCTTCTCTGTGGCACCCATCTCCTTAGCGCACCGGCCGGGGCAGCCGAGCCGGGATCCGAGACGGATTCAACCGACTCGGCGAAGGTTTCAAACAAGGAAGAGGGCACCCGCCGATCGCGTTACTTGAAAGAGCACGCGACGCTGACGAAGCAGGCCTACACCCAGCTCTTCAGCGGACCCTGCAACCAACGCAACACGCGGGACTGCTTTATTCTGGCGGCGATCGGTTCAATTCCCCTGTCGCAGCGCGAGGCACTCTTCCGGACGAGCATCACGCGGGAGGAGGATGGCTTCGAGATTCGGTTTCCGATGGGCGTTTCCGACGCGCACGACTCGGTACACGTTTCTAACCGCGATCTCGAGCCACAAGTGGTCCTCGTCAAGGGAAAAAGAGTCGCCTATCAGCCGGTCAACACCACCGCCGGTTGGAAGGCCCTCGAAGCGGCCTACATCCTGCTGGCCTACGGACGAGATGCCAACGGCCAGGTGAACCGCCAGGCAGCCGCCTATGGGGATCCGGTCGTCGTGCTGGAGCGCATGGTCAACACGAAGCGGTCGGCCCGGATTATCATCGGCAACGGCAAGAGCCCGCTGGCCGGCCTCTCGCCCAAGGTTCTGACGTCGGTCCGGCGTGTTTTCGACTCGTTCGACGCCAACCGCCAAATGCTGATGCTGGGGAGCCTCGAGGCGTCAGTGAGGGAATTCGTCGTCGACGGCATCAAATTCAACAGACAGCACGCCTACGTCGCCTACGCGGTCGACCGCAAGAAGCAGTCGGTGACGCTGGTCAATCCTCACGATTCGACCCGGCCGCTTGTCGTCGCGTATGGCACTGTCGCCAAGGCCTTCCGCGTCGTTCGGCGCCTCGAATTCGACGCACAAAACACCTACCGCTAAATCACCGTGCGCGATTTTGAGACGCTGGTGGGAAACCCTCGGTCAACGTCCCAAAATCTGCGCAGTCGTTTAGGCGACGGCAGACCGCGCGTTGCTTTGAATTCGTGCCCGAACCGGTCAAAATGAGGTACGATTTCGACGAAGAAACGCGGGCGGGAATCCGCCGCCACAGGCATTGTGAAAGGCAATTGGCGATGGCGAACGTGAAACAACTGGCCGAGGCTGCGCTGAACGAGGGTGCCGGGATCCTGCGGCTGGCGCCCACCTGGGTGCCGCGCAGGTTCCTGCATCCCGGCAAGCGGATCAAGCTGCCCCCGACCGATTGGTACGCCTGCGGCACCCATCGCGGCGGCATCGACGAGCGCTGGTTCGCCAGCACGACCGAGGCCGCCAACGAAAGCGCTCCGCCCGACGAAGGGCTGAGCTACGTCGTCTTCGACAAGCGAGCGGTTCACGCTTCGCGACGCCGTGGCCGAGCGGCGGCGCCGAGCTGATCGGCAAGAAGATCTGGGACGAAGTACAAACGCTGGCCCGTCTACTCGAAGTTCTTCGACAACATGGGCCCGATCCCGCACCACATGCACCAGAACGCACGAGCAGGCCGACGCTGGCCGGCCAGCAGGGCAAGCCCGAGTAGCTACTACTTCCCGCCGCAATTCAACAACGTCGACAACAACTTTGCCTACACCTTCATGGGCCTGGAGCCGGGCACGACCAAGGCCGACGTCCGCCGCTGCCTGGAAAACTGGAACAAGGGGGACAACGGCATCCTCGATCTGTCGAGGGCCTATCGCCTGAAGCCCGGCACCGGCTGGCTGATTCCGCCCGGCGTGCTGCACGCCCCCGGCTCGCTGTGCACCTACGAGCCGCAATGGGGCTCCGACGTCTTCGGCATGTACCAGTCGCTGGTCGAAGGCCGCGAAGTGCCCTGGTCGCTGCTGGTCAAAGACGTGCCCAAGGAGAAGCACCACGACCTGGACTTCATCATCGAGCAGCTCGACTGGGAAGAAGAACGTCGAAACCCGACTTCAAGGAGCACAACTACCTCGAGCCGATCGTCCGTCGCCGGCACCGCAGCGGAGGGCTACACCGACCGCTGGATCGTCTACGGCAAGATCGACGGCGAGCAACTGTTCAGGGCCAAGGAATTGACCGTCGAGCCCGGGCGCCAAGTGCACGCTCAAGGACCCCGGCGCCAGCGGCTGGATCACCGTGCAGGGCGCGGCCGCATCGGCAAGCTGCGACTTGCAGACGCCCGGCCATGATCCACTTCGGCCAGAGACCGAGGACGAAGTCTTCATCAGCCACGAAGCGGCCACGGCCGGCGTCGAGATCGAGAACACCGGCGACGAGCCGCTGGTGGGCCTGCGCTACTTCGGCCCCGACGTCCACGCCAACGCTGCCCGAACATCGGCGATCACAAGAAGCGTTGAAGCTCGAGCGGTCGCCAACGCCATCGACGCAGGCGGCACATTCGCGATCGTCGGCTGCACCGTACTCGCCAGACGGACACTCACCATGACCGAGCCATCCCAACAATTTCCCGAAGCTGCACAACGCGGCCTGGCCGGGCGTGGTCGGCAAGGGGCCCGACTCCGAGCCGCCGATCGATCTGGACACGATGCTCGACCTGACGGCCGCGGCCGAAGTCGACGGCGTCGAAGTTCGACGGCTTCGACCTGTTCCTGTTCGCGCCGCACGTCGACATCGATGCGTCGGACGACGAGCTGAAGCGGCTGGCCGACAAGGTCCGCTCGCGCGAACCTGGTCATCGGCTCGGTCGTCGCGCCGGTCTGGCCGCCGACCGGCGGCGGCTCGGCGATGGGCAGCGAGGCAGGAGCGCAAGACAGTTTCTCGACCAGGTCCGCAAGGGCTGCCGCATCGCCCAGCGGCTGCGCGAGCTGGGCGTTCGGCCCTACGGCGTGGTGCGGATCGACTCGGCCTGCGGCGCGGGCGACTGGTCGAAGGACCCCGAAGGCCAACAGCAAGCGGATCGCCGAGACGTTCCGCCAGGCCTGCGACATCGCCGAGGACGCACGGCGAGCGGCTGGCCGCCGAAGGCGAAATCTGCTGGGGCGGCATGCACAGTTGGCGGCGGATGGTGCAGCTGCTGGAACTGGTCGACCGGCCCGAGACGCTCGGCTTCCAGGCCGACATGGCCCACACGCTGCTCTACACGCTGGGCTACAACGCCCCGGAAGACGCATCCTGCCGCAGGACTTCGACTGGAAAGACCCGGCCAAGCTCGACAGCGCGCTGCAGACGCTGACCGCCGCCCTGCGGCCCTGGACGATCGATTTCCACGTCGCCCAGAACGACGCCACGGTCCACGGCACCGGCTCGCACGACAAGACCGGCCGGCACTGCCTGCCCAACGATCCCAACGGCAAGCTCGACATCGCCCAGGACGCCGGCTTCTGGCTGCGCGACAGCACGGCAAGCTGACCAAGCGGCTCCGGCACATCTGCTGGGACGGCTGCATGTTCCCCAACGCCATGATG
Organism: uncultured Planctomycetaceae bacterium; assembly: GCA_963800135.1. GTDB lineage: Bacteria > Planctomycetota > Planctomycetia > Planctomycetales > Planctomycetaceae > DASPSM01. The sequence continues at coordinate 237,716 of CAWCZR010000014.1, forward strand.
ATGAAGCCGCAAACCTGGAACGACATCCTGGCCGCGATGATCGCCGTGCGCGACGCCCACGGCTGGAAGCATGAGCGAATCATCGATGCCGACGTGCCGCAGAGTCACTCGCAATTCATGGTCTGCCCAGAACTCGATGGACCATCATGTCCAAACCGCTCAATATCGGCATGATCGGCTACGGCTTCATGGGCCGGGCCCACTCGAACGCCTATCGCCAGGTCAACCACTTCTTCGAGCGCGAGTATCATCCGGTGCTCAAGGCCGTTTGCGCCCGCAGCGAGGACAAGATCAAGGCCTTCGCCGAGAACTGGGGCTACGAGTCGATCGAGACCGACTGGCGGAAGCTGGTCGCCCGCAAGGACATCGACCTGATCGACATCGGCACGCCCAACAACACGCACAACGAGATCGTGCATGGCCGCGGCCAAGGCCGGCAAGATGATCCTCTGCGAAAAGCCGCTGGCCATGAACGTGGCCGAAGGGGCCGAAGATGGTGGCCGCCGTCGAAAAGGCCGGCGTGCCGAACATGGTCTGGTTCAACTATCGCCGCGTGCCGGCCATCGCCCTGGCCAAGCAACTGGTCGACGAAGGCCGGATCGGCCAGCCCTTCCACTACCGCGCCATCTATCTGCAGGACTGGACCATCGCCGCCGACGTGCCGCAGGGCGGCACCGGCCCTGTGGCGGCTCGATGCCGCAGGTGGCCGGCTCGGGCGTCACCGGCGACCTGCTGGCCCATTCGATCGACACGGCCGAATGGCTCAACGGCCCGATCGCCAGCGTCACCGCCAACACCGAAACCTTCGTCAAGGAGCGTCAGCACGCCGAGACCGGCAAGGTCGAGCCGGTCGACATCGACGACGCCTGCATGTTCCTGGCCCGTTTCAAGAACGGCTCGATGGGCACGTTCGAGAGCACCCGCTACGCCCGCGGCCGCAAGGAATTCAACACCTTCGAGCTCAACGGCGAGAAGGCATCGCTCAATTTCGACCTGGAGGACCTGCATTATCTCGAGTACTTCGACCACGGCGACGAAGGAAAGCTCACCGGCTGGCGGAAGATCCACGTCACCAATCCCGAGCATCCCTACATGAAGAACTGGTGGGTGCCCGGGCTGCACGATCGGCTACGAGCACACGTTCATCCACCCGCTGGCCGATTTCCTCGCAGGCCTGCGAGACGGGCAAGCCGGCCGAGCCGACTTTCCCGACGGCCCTCGAAACGCAGAAGGTCTGCGACGCCGTGCTGGCAAGCGCCGGGAGGGCCGCTGGACGCGGATTGCGTAGCTATTCGCAGTTGGCCGCCGGTATAATCGCAGCGTCCTCGGTGCGTTTTCGGGGATTCGTTGCAAGGGGTCTCGCCACAGACGGCGGACGCCTCTTTTTTGTTCGCCCGCGTCAATTCGATCGAAGCACCGCATTCTCGAATTCGCCGGACGGCGACATCAGAAACCGGACGGCCGGGGAGTTTGACGCATGGAAAAGCAGCCGATTTCACGTGAGGGATACGACAAACTCCGCGAGGAGATCCGCCGGCTCGAAGATGAAGAGATGCCCAAAATCGCGGCCCAAATCGCGGCCGCCCGGGCCGAGGGCGACTTGAGCGAGAACGCCGAATACCACGGCCAGCGCGAGCGCAGGGCCTGCTGCAGGCGAAGATCAACCAGCTCAAAAGCAAGCTGGGCAACTGCTACATCGCCGATAAGACGTGATGCCGAAAGGGGTCGTGGCTTTCGGCGCGACCGTGACCATCAAGGACCTTCGGACGGCTCGCTCGAGAAATACGAGCTGGTCGGTCCCGGCGAAGAGAATTACGACGGCGAAGTCATGAAAATCCTCACCAGCAGTCCCATCGCGCAAGGCTGTTAGGCAAAAAGGTGGGCGATCGGTCGAGGTCACGATTCCCCGCGGCATGCTGCGAATGGAGATCGTCGAGATCGCCGACGCCTAAGTGTTTTTGGCCCCCTCGCTCCGCCTGCCGTTCGGTCCCCCCGCTACTGTCACGTACCGCCCCCCGCCGCTGCTTCGCTCGCGATTGACTTCCCGCCGGCTCGATTTGACGCACCCTCGGACCGCCGAACGGATTCCCCTCCTCCAGCGAAACAATTTCATCCTGTGCGCCTCAATCTCTCGTTTTTTGGCCCTCTCACGCCTAGGGTTACCGTCTCGCGGCGACGTCATTGTGGCGATGTTCGCGCTCCTACCTTGCCTGCCGGCCCGGCGCAAGCCGACAACTGGAGTCAGTTCCGCGGACCGGATGGGGAAGGCCATTCCTCCGCCGTCGGCTTGCCGACTCGCTGGACCGGAACGGAAAACGTCCGCTGGCAGCCGCCGATTGCCGGTCGAGGCTGGTCCTCGCCCATCTCTTCGGGAACCATATCTTCCTCACGACGGCCGTCCCGAAAGGCTCGACGCACTCGCTTCACGTGCTGTGGGTCGATGCGGTGACCGGCAAGGTCGTCTGGGACGAAACGGTCTTCGACGTTAGCCGCGGGCCGTGCCAGCATTCACTCGAAGAATTCGCACGCGAGCCCCACTCCCCTCACCGACGGCGACCGAGTGTTCGTCCATTTCGGCGCCCACGGCACGGCCTGCCTGACTATCGACGGCAAAATGCGGTGGAAAACCCGCGACCTGATCTTTCAGCCGAACCATGGCAACGGCAACTCGCCCGTCCTGGTCGACGGGGTATTCGTATTCAGCTGTGACGGGGCCGACGAGCAGTTTGTCGCCGCCCTCGACGCCGACACGGGCAAGATCCCTGGAAGAAGCCGCCCCCTTACAACAAACTCAAGCGATTCGCCTTCGCCACGCCGCTGGTGATCGAGGTCGACGGCCGAAAGCAAATCGTAAGTCCCGGCGCCAACTGGGTGGTCGCCTACGATCCGCAAACCGGCGACGAAATCTCGCGCGTCCGCTACGAGGGATATTCGGTGGTCCCCCGGCCCGTGTACAGCAACGGACTTGTCTACCTGTCGACCAGCTTCGACTCCGCAGGTGCTCGCCATTCGCCCAACTGGCCACGGCGACGTGACCGAGACTCACGTGGCCTGGCGACAGTCCCGCTCAGCTCCCTCCACTCCGTCGCCGCTCTTGATCGGAGACAACCTGTTTCTGATCAGCGATCGCGGGGTCGCCTCGTGTCTCGATGCCAAAACCGGCAAACCCCGCTGGACTCATCGCGTCGGCGGCACTTCTCGGCTTCGCCAATGGTGGCCGAGGGGCGGATCTACGTGTTGAGCGAGATGGGCGAGAGCACGATCTTCCGGGCAACCGGGGAGCGCTACGTCGAAATCGCCCGCAACAAGCTCGACGAGCGGGCACTCGCCTCGCTGGCGGTGATCGATCGGGGCCTGCTCCTCCGCACGGCCGACGCCCTCTATCGGATCGAGAATTGAGGGCGGATCGAGAATTGAGGGCGATCGCCGCGGAGGCGGGGGCGGTTTAACCGAAGCCAGCCAAGGGCCAGCGGCCGACTGACATCTCCGGTTCAGCCGACTGCGATTTCCCGCTCAGCCGACTGAGATTTCATTGACCAGCTGCACAGCCGGGGCGGCTGTCAGAATCGCCTGAGTGACCAGCTGCTTGGCGTAATAGGTGGCGGTGCGTCCGGTGACCACCAAGCGGTTCTCCCGCTGATGGATGGCCAGTTCGCGAACTTGCTGCTGCGTTTGGCGATGGATGAAGCGAATCAGCTCGGAAAGGCTTGGCGAATTCGGGCGAGCGGTGGGCTCCGTCGTCACGAACGGCATGACAGCTCCAAGTGCGTGCAGTGGCTTGTCTTGAAACGAGCGATAGCGAATGGCGTGCCGGCTCCTGGGAATCGCAGTTGGACCGACCGTTGAGCAGCCGCGGGGCTGGCGATTCGGAGTGTGAATCGGCCTCCCACGCGTGCTCGGATTTGTCGCAAATCGAGTTTTGACAAGCAATTTCCGGCGATGCCTCAAACCCGCACACTGGTCAGCTGCAAGTGAGCGGCAGCGACAAGTTCGCCCTGACCGGGACGAGTCGACTCGCCACGACCCGAAGGCCAGTGACGCAGGTTTAGGCACCTCTGAGGAGATTCGAGCAAGCCGATCCGTGGACCGAGTGATCGGTGCGGGCGGGGCGACAGAGTGCGAGCGTGGCGGAGCGGTCGGGGCGGCAACAAAGAAAGGCTCCGGGAGAAAACGCCGAGCCCTTAGTCTTAGTTCAGAATGGCCGTTGACGACGGAACTGGTTCGTCAACGACCAGGCGCACGGCGGCGCGAGAGCACTCAATCGATTGATCGCGAGCCTAGGTCTGGCTCTCGACGTGCGGACCGTGATCGTAGCAATCGCTGTGGTGCCATAGCGGCAGACCGGCGGCATAACGTGCGGCCAGCATCAGCACCTTCGCCTCGGAACCCGGCTTCGCGGTGGTCGGCGGATCGGATCAACGCCCCGAGCCCGGAATTGCCTTCGGTATAGTATTCGAGGGTTCCGTCATTCCCTCCGAACTCACTTTCCTCGTCGCTCTCCAGCGTCTCGACGGCGGGATCCGCACCGAACTCTTCGTCCTCAAAATCAAACGCCATTCGTCAGACTCCAACTGTGTTTAAGGATTCGTGCGAAAAGCCAGCCAGGCGCGTTAGTTGGCCACGGGAATCCCGGAAACCAGGCTTGCACTGCATCGCCGTCGGCATCGCAAACTCAAAGCAGTTCGAGAAACTCAGACGGATCGAATCGGCAAACTCATCGACGCAGAAGGCGTCATGCGGGCGGGCCGGAACTTGGGCTGGTCCATCAACCGATTCTTGGGATCTGCGCGCTGATTGTCAATAAAAAAAACGGCAAAAATGCCGGGGAAAAGCCAATATGACTGCAGCGTAAACTTCTTCGGAATTCTCAGTTTTGGGACCGCCGACACAGCTTGCCCGAACGGTACGAATGTTCGCCGATACGCACGCTCCGCCAAACTCGAACCAAGACGCCAAGCAATTGGCGTCCGCGCCCCCGGCGGTGACGGCTCGGGGCCGCTACCGAACGCGGCGATGCGCATCGAAGCGCTTCAGCTTCTGGTAAAGCGTCGATCTCTCGATCCCCAGGATCTCAGCCGTCCGCGTCATGTTCCAGTTCGTATGCTCCAGAGTAGCCAGGATGTGCTCCTTTTCGACGGTTAGCGAGATGTCCCCCTGCGGCTGGTCAATGACGCTGATCGTCGGATCCGAGGGCGGTGTCCGCAGGGCGGTCAGCCGAATGTCCTCCTCCCGAACTTGGTCGCCCGGACACAAAATGACCGCCCGCTCCACGACGTTTTGCAATTCGCGAACGTTGCCGGGCCAATCGTAGTCGGCAAGCGCGTCGAGGGCGCCGCGGGAAAAACCGCCCACCTGCCGTCCCGTCTTGCGGGCTGAGCTGTGCAAAATGCTCGGCCAGAACTGGAATATCGGAACGCCGCTTCCGCAAGGGCGTGACGATGATTTCGACGACGTGCAAGCGGAAGTAAAGGTCCTTGCGAAAAGTGCCGCGTTCCACTTCGCGTTCGAGGTTCCGGTTGGTCGCGGCGACGACCCGGACATCGACTTCGACCCGGGTGCGACCGCCCACGCGCTCGAACGGATGCCCCTCGAGCACGCGGAGGAACTTGGCCTGAATGGCAAGGCTCATTTCGCCCACTTCATCGAGAAACAGCGTGCCCTTGTTGGCCTGCTCGAATTTGCCAAGCTTGCGTTCGGTCGCCCCGGTGAAGGAGCCCTTCTCATGGCCGAAGAGTTCGCTTTCGAGCAAGCTTTCGGCCAAGGCCGCGCAGTTCATCGTGCAAAACGGGCGGCTGTGGCGGTCGCTGTTGAAATGGATGGCCTGGGCGACCAGCTCCTTGCCGACACCGCTTTCGCCACGAATCAGCACGGTCGCATTGGTCGGGGCGAATCGCGCGATGGTCGGCGCGAAGCTCCTCCACTTCCGGGCTTTGGCCGACGATGTGGCTATCCCCCTGCATCTGCTGCCGAAGCGTCTCATAGTCGGTGCGGATACGGTCCAGGCCGCGGGCGAGCGACTCTTTTTCTTTCAGATTTCGCAGGGCCACCGCCATTTGATCGGCGACGGCGATGGTGAATTCCAAGTCCTCGGGCTGAAAGGGGTGCTTGGGATCGATGCAGTACAGATGCACCAGTCCGTGGACCAGCGGGCCCAGCTGAATCGGGGCGCAGATCACGCTGTCGGCCCGCACTTCGCCCAGGGCATCGCGATCCGAGATCCGTGCGTCGTTGCGCACGTCGCGAGCGAGGATCGCTTCCCGCGTTGACAGGACCTGAGTCGACAGATAGTTCGACACCATGTGATACGGGCTCTCGCCCCTGGCGGTGTACGCCACGACCGACAATTGCGCTGCCTTGGCCTCCTCTGCCACGGCTTTGGGAAAAAGCAGCACCGCTCCGATGTCGAAGTTAATTGCCCCGCAACCCCGTAAGCACGACTTCCGCCAGATCCTTGGCCCGGCGGCAGCCCCCATGTCGAGCGCCAGCCGATAAAGCGACGCCAATTCCTCTGCGCCCGGTCGGGGCCGGAAATGGAGGCGGTCTCTTGCATCCGGTAGGGCGAGCTGCGGGCCCGGTGGACAATCTCCGGGTGGCGGCTGACGGCGATTTGGGGTCGACGACATCCAACGAGAGAGCCGTGTCGGACTCATTGATGTCTGGCTTGGGCTCCTTCTGCGGGAATGGCTCGCCAAGGTTGAAGGTGAAGCCCAGCTCGTACGGACCGATCTGGATCAGGTCGCCCGATTCCAGCTCCCGTTCGCCAACGACGGGGCCGCCGTTGACAATCGTGCCGTTGCGGCTGCCCAAGTCGCGAACCACCCAAGTGGTGCCGTTGCGATACAGCTCGCAGTGATTGCGGCTGCACAGCTCGTCGTGCAGCACGATCCGGTTCGTTGTGGCCCGCCCGATCGTCATGACCTGTGTGGGAGACAGCCGAAAAATGTCGCGCCAGGAGTTTCCTTCCCGGACGACGAGGTATGCGTCGCGGGAATCGGGAGACTGAGGCACTGTCTGCTCCGCTTCCATGGAAGCCAGAATAAACGACCTTCGCCGCAGCTGACAAGAACCGCCTTTTCGCCCCTCGTCGCGACACGACGCACATGGCGAGCCGATTCCTGCCGGCAATTGAATTGTAGGGTGCCCGCGACATTCCTCTGAATTTCCGGCGCAGGAGGCGTGCCTGCGTCTGCTTGCAGCCCTGCGTTTTGCCTGTCATCCTAGATCGACACACCTGACGCAGGCAGGATGGCCCCGCGTTTCTGTGTCTCGACGACTCAAGGAAAAAGGGATCGATCCGATGCGACAAGCCCGCCCCTTCGTCCGTTTGACCGGGCTGATCCTCCTCGCCGGCGGACTGGGTCTGGCAGTTCGCGCGGCCCACGCCGACAACTGGCCCCGGTTCCGCGGAGACAACGGTTCGGCCGTCGGCAAGGAAGACGGGCTGAATGCGCCGTGGAATCCCGATCGCGTCCGCTGGACCGTTCCCGTGCCCGGCACCGGCCACTCCAGCCCGGTGATCTGGGGCAATAAGCTGTTTTTGACCACGGCCAGCGAGACCGGCACGACGCGTTCCGTCCTCTGCTTCGACGCACAGACGGGCAAACAGCTCTGGATCCGTTCGATCCAGCTCAATGCCAACCCCAAACATCCCAAGAGCAGTTGGGCCTCAGCGACTCCGGCCGTTGACGGAGAGCGCGTCTACGTCGCCTTCGCCGACGTGGAGCGGACCTGCTCTCGGCCTACGACTTCGACGGCAATCAACTTTGGCAGGAAGACTTCGGTAAGTTCGAGAGCCAACACGGGCAAGGCACCTCACCCATTCTGTTTGGGGACCTGGTGATCCTCGTTAACGACCAGGACGGCGACAGTTCGATCTTCGCCCGCGACAAGCGCACGGGGCACGCCGTCTGGACGCGCCGCGCAAGTCGGGCACGCAGTCGACGTCGTACGCGACCCCCTTCATCTACCATCCCAAGCAAGGCCCGCCGCAGCTGATCTGCTCGAGCAGCTTCTCCGGTATCTCCGGACTCGACCTGAAAACGGGCAAAACGATCTGGACGACCGGGTCGACACCCCAGCGGACCGTCGGCTCGCCTGTCCTCTCCGGCGGCCTGGTGCTGCAGTGCTGCGGCGTCGGCGGCCAAGGCACGCTGATGGTGGCCGTCGATCCGAACGGGCACGGCGACGTCGCCGAGACCGGGATTCGCTACAAGCGCACCAAGATGCTGCCCTACGTGCCGACGCCGCTGGCCTACCAGAATTACGTGTTCCTCTGGTGCGACCGCGGTACCGTCTGCTGCGTCGATCCCACGACCGGCAAGGACCTCTGGATCAAGCGAATCGGCGGCGACTTCAGCGCTTCGCCCATCGGAGCCGGTGGCATGCTCTTCAACGTCGACGAGCAAGGGAACGTGGTCGTGCTGGCGGCCGGCCCGCAGTATAAGCTGCTGGGCAAAATCCCCCTCGGAGAGGCGTCCGAATCGACGCCCGCCCTCGCCAACGGGCGACTCTACCTCCGCACCTACCATCATCTCACCTGCGTCGCAGCCCGTCCCTGATCCTGGCCCTGCCGAAGCTGCCGCCGGTGGCGGCCCGCCCCCACTTTCTTGGCCATTTTTTTGGGTTTTCGGCCCGAGTTGCCGCGCCAAACCGGTCCAACCGTGCTTTAAGATGGAGTAAGCGCGGTGATCGAAATGGAGAGGGTCGTGGTCTAAAATGACCTCGGTCTCAACTGACCGGTCTCGAATGACCGGTCTAAAATGACTGCATCAGCGACCCACGCGATTCTTGCAATCAACGATGTGACGGGCCGAGCCAGAATCCCCTGCGTCGAGGTTCTTTCCTTTGAGTTCCGAAGCACGTTTCTTTCTGGACGAGAAGAGTCATGCCAGCTTGGCCCGGCGGCCCCTGTCCGACCTGCGGCGAAGACATGCCGTCAAACGTCGTTCATTGCCAGAACTGCCGCACCTTGCTGAATACCGATCTTGAGCCGGACAGCATTGAGATTCCCGAATTCATTCCGTTGCAGGAGATCGCCAGCATGGTCGAAGTCGAACTGAGCGGCTATTACGTCGCCTGTCCCCATTGCAAGCGCGAACTGCGTGTCGGCAGCAAATACGTCGATGAGAACGTGCAGTGCAAGTTCTGCGACTCGCAATTCACGATGGACTTCTCCAACCCGAAGCTCAAAATGGCCGCCTTCTTCGCCGAGTGTCCCCATTGCAAAGAGGAACTCCGCGCCGACCCCAAGTACCTGGGCATGAAGGTCGCCTGCAAACGCTGCGGCGGCAAAATTCACTTCGTCGATCCTTCCGCTTGACCAGTGGCGGCTACCCGCATCAAGTCACGCGGAACATCGCTCGCGAGCATTTTGCGGACACTGCAACGCGACGCCTGGGCCACTGATCGGGCGCATTTCAGCGCGACGTCGGAGCGACAGTCGAACGGTTGGCCGCGGAGGCCGGGTCGTTGCTTTGACCGCCGGTGCTCGATAAGCTTTTGTCCGGCGAGGACGTCACTTCGCAGTCGGCGGTTCGCGTCATGTAGAGACGCCCGACCTCGTCGAACAAGAGGGCGACGTTGAGGTGCCACCGGCTTCCGTCTGGCCGGTTCCAGAGTTCGCAGTAATAGACGCGGCGACTGATTCCGAAGCTTCCGTCGATGTCAGCAGCCGCCAGCTTCCGAAGGGCTTCTTCGCGTCGTGTCCCCTTCGGCACGACGGCGAGAATCTCCTTCTCCTGCTCGGAGTAGGTCAGCGGGCAAGAAACGATTCGCGAAGTGAGTCCGGCGCACCCTACAACCACGAGAAGCGCCAGGGCGCAAACGCGATGAAGGAACGGCATTTGCATTGCAGTTGCCAAAATGGAGCCGAACGCAGTCGGCCCTTGAGCCGTTGCGCTCGCGCACTCGCCACAAAGCTTAGGTTTGGCTGGGGTAACGGCGACCAGGGATGGGTTGCCGCAAGTGATTCGCGGCTTGGGTCGCAGAAGTGTGCTGCTTCTACCGGTCCGAGGCGATTCCGTCAACGTGGTTAACGTTTGCTCCCCCGAATGATTCGGGGTGTTGTTGCTGAGCCGCTTGGGCTCAGTGCTCTCACAAACTACCCAATCATTACGGTCGCAGTTACATTGTCTAACCTCTCCGCGGGGAGGTTGGGCCGTTCTCACTCTCTTAGAGGAGAGACTGACCGTGTTGTGGCAGCGTGTCCGGATGCACCTGGGATTCAATGCTGGAGAGTGGACTTCCGATGAAAGCGATTTGCAGGGACGTGGTTGTCAGTGGGTTGGGGGCGGTCTCCCCCTTCGGTGCAGGGATTCTCGCCCTCTGGGATAATGTGTGCCGCGGGAAAAGCGCGGTTAATTGGATCGAGTGTCTGGGCCAGCTCGATCCGCACCTCTATCCCGTTCGTTATGCGGCAGAGGTCAAAGGATTCGCTGTCGCCGATCATCTGAAGAATCACTGTCCTGGTCGTCTGGGAAAAACAGCGAAGATGGGGCTGGTCGCGGCCCGAGAAGCGCTGCAACAGGCTCAACTGCTCGACGAGAACGAGCACGTCTCCAGCTCCGACTCCCGCGTCTCGGTGATCGTCGGCAGCGGGCACGGGCCCTGCCACGAGACCGAGGGGGGTTACGAAGCCTACTTTCTGCGTGGCCCCGCCGCCATCCGGCCGACCACCCTCCCCACGTGCATGTTCAACTCCCTCTCGAGCAACGTCTCGATTCATTTCGGTCTAACGGGATCGAACCACGTCATCGCCTCGGCTTGCTCGTCGGCATCGACGGCAATCGGCCTGGCGCTGATGATGGTGCGGCACGGCTATGCGGACATTGTGCTGTGCGGCGGGGCCGACGCTCCCCTCACGCCGCCCCTGTTTTCCGGCTGGACCAAGCTCCGCGTGCTGGCTGAGCATGAAGATCCCACGCGGGCCTCGCGTCCCTTCGATCGGCAGCGGAACGGACTAGTGCTCGGCGAAGGGGCGGCCATGGCCGTCATCGAATCGCGGGAGAATGCCGAGCGCCGCGGCGTCGAGCCGTTGGCCGTCGTCTCGGGCTACGGCACCGCCAGCGACGCTCAACACCTGACGACTCCCACTGTCGACGGCCAAATCCGCGCGATGCGGGCCTGCCTCCGCGATGCCGAGGTTGAGTCCGATCGCATCGATTATCTCAACATGCATGGGACGGCTACCCGGGCCAACGACGAGACCGAAGCCCACGCCGTCGCCGAAGTCTTCGGACCACGCGGCTCGAGCATGCCGGCCAGCTCCACGAAGTCGACCCTCGGTCACCCGCTGGGGGCCAGCGGAGCGATGGAGTTCGCGATCTGCATCCAGGCGCTGCGTCACCAGTTCGTCCCCCCTACGATGAACTGCGATGATCCCGATCCGTCGGTCGGCCTGGATTACGTCGCCCACGAAGGACGGCCGCATCGCGTGCGCTATGCCATGTCCAACTCGTTCGCCTTCGGGGGAAACAACGCGTCGCTCCTGGTGAGCGCGTGTAACTAAGTGCCCCGCGGTTGGGCAAAGGGCGACAAATCGGCATTTGCGACCGTCAGAACTGGCGCGCTCAAAACTGCCGCAGGAACCGCACGTCGTTCTCGTAGAAGCGGCGGATGTCGGTGATGCCGTGCCGCTTCATGCAGAGCCGCTCGATCCCCAGGCCGAAGGCGAAGCCCGTGTACTCGTCCGGATCGTAACCGACGGCGGCGAGGACGTGCGGATCGACCATGCCGGCTCCGCCGATCTCCATCCAGTCGTTCCCCCACGGAATGTCGACCTCGACCGATGGTTCCGTGAACGGGAAGAACGACGGCCGGAAGCGGATCGACACGTCGTGCTCGAGGTAGCTGGAAAAGAGCATGCGGATGACCGTTTTGAGCTGGGCCATCGTCACTCCGCGGTCGACCATCAGCCCTTCCATCTGGTGGAACATGCATCCGTGCGAAGCGTCGATCGTGTCGGGACGGTAGACGCGGCCCAGGCTCACCACGCGGATGGGCGGCTTCTGCTGCTCCATCACGCGGATCTGCACGGTTGAGGTCTGCGTTCGCAACAGCACTGGACTGCCCGCCGTTGAGTTCGCGGCGGGCGTGGCGCGATTGACGGCCCCGGCGCTATTGGCGGCCGCGACGGAAGCCGCCGCCAGATAAAAATTGTCGAGAGGGTCGCGAGCCGGGTGGTCTTCGGGGATGTTAAGCGCCTCGAAGTTGTGCCACTCGTCCTCGATCTCGGGGCCCTCGGCGACCGAGAAGCCGAACCGCCCCATGATGTCCTTCAGCTCGTCGATCGTCTGCGAGAGCGGGTGCTTCTTGCCCAGCCGCACCGGTGTGCCCGGCAGCGTCAGGTCGAGGCCGCCGGCGATCGTCTTGGGCCGCGCCAGCTCCTTTTGGCGAGCTTCGAGCGCCGTCTCGACGCTGGTCTTGGCTTCGTTGAACCGCTTGCCGACAATCGGTCGCTCGGCCGCGTCGACCTTGCCCAACAGCGCCTGCATGTCGCGGAGGCGGCCGTGCTTGCGGCCGGCGAATTCCACGCGGGCGGCTTCGAGCGCGGTGGCGTCAGTGGCTGCGGCGATCGCGGCCAGCGCCGCCTGTTCGTAGGCGACAATTTCGCCGATCGCATCCATGAATTCGAGGTCCGAAGCGGGCCGTGAGGCGAATCAGGCGGCCGACCCGGTATCTAGGCGGCCGAGGCTTTGGCAACGGCGTGCTTGGCGATCTCGACGACTTCGCCGAAGACTTCCGGCTCGTGAATCGCTAGCTCGCTGAGCGTTTTGCGGTTGAGCTCGATGCCGGCCAGGATCACGCCGCGCATGAAAGTCGAATAGTTGATTCCGTACGGGCCGACGGCCGCGGACAAACGGGTGATCCACAGTGCGCGATATTCGCGCTTCTTCAGGCGGCGGTGCGCCCACGCGAAGGCGCGGGCACGGAGCACCGTTTCCTTCATGCTGCGCAGGAGCTTCCGCCGGCCGAGAAAATTGCCGCGAGCCTCTTTGAACAGACGTTTCTTGGAGCGGTGCCGCGCTTTGCCTGCTTTGACTCTCATGGCCTGACTTCAATCAATCCGTGGACCCGAAATTTCCAAAAACGCCGTTATGGCGACGGTTGCAGCGCGTAGCGGATCATGGCGATCTGTTTGCCTTCGACCATGCGGTCGGACCGCGCCTGGCGGTTCCGCTTGCCCCCCTTCTTGGCCAGCTTGTGGCCGCGAGAGGCTTTGCGGTGCTTCACCTTGCCGGTGGCGGTCAGCTTGAACCGCTTGCGAATTCCCTTGTGCGTTTTTTGCTTGGGCATGGCCACCGATCCGATCTTGCCGCTGATCCAACTATCTTGAGCCGGCAGTAGGTTTTCCGACGATCGACGCGCCTGACGGCGCGCTTCGCCCAACGGCCTCCCCGCGGCGGGAATCGCGGATTATAGCGACCGCCCCCCAAGGGTTACCACCGAACCTCGCCAAAAATCCGGGCATTCAACGACAGAACGAAACGCGCGGCCGCCCAGTTGATCCGATCCCGTCCCCTCCTATCCCCGTGACCCGTCACTGCGTCCCGTCCCAGTGTCCCGTCGCGACGTTTCCAATCCCGTCCCGAGGCCCTCGATCTAAGCCCTGAAGGGGTGAGATTCTATAGCCCAGGTCGGAGCGCAGCGCAAGGCCTGGGATCCCTGGCACCCCTATCAAAGTTCCGCAAGCCCCAACGGGGGCGAGACAAACCTCGGAGCGGATACGTCCCGTTCATGTCCCGTCCCGATATTCCAGTCCCGTCCCGTCCCATCCCATCCGCTGAACGTGTCCCGTCCGATGCGGACAACAAGTTGTCCCGTCCCATCCTGAGTAGTTCAGGCTCTGCCATGCCGTCCGCCTTCGGTTGCGCCGCGGAGCCCGGATCACGTTTGAGTCCCCAACGGCTCCCGGTCGCGCGAACTTGTCCCGTCCCACCCATCCCGCGCCATAACCCATTAGCGCAGCGCCGTTTAACGTGGGACAAGTTGTCGTGGAGCAATTTGTCCCAATCGAGTCCCGTCCCGCGTTCCCGTGCTTGTTCACATTCAAATCAATCCCGTCCCATCCCGGTGCACGTCCTGTTGCCGCTGATCGCGTCCCGTGTCGGCCGCAGGCAGAGCGCGCCCTACCGCGGACGGTTCACCTCAATCGATCCCGTTCCGATCCTGTCCGGTCCCAACCAATCCCGACTCGGTCACGGGGTCTCGCTCGCGGGCTCCGACCAGCCGGAGGGAGAGAGCCTCGGGCAGCCTTCAACAGAGGGGCGCGCACCGCAAGCGCAGACGGCTGTCGCAATCCTTCATTCTACACGAGCCTGGCCGCGATCCGATCCGATGAATCGGCCCCGCGTAGAAACAGAACGCCGGATTTTTTTAGGGCGCGGCGTCGGCGGCCGGTTCGCGTCTACTTCGGCGTGAGCACGCAGGACATCGAGCGGCCGGAGTCCATGCGGGGCATGGCCTCCACCTTCGAGATGTCTTCCAGCGCCGAGATGACTTGCGTGAGGATCTCGCGGCCCTTTTCGTGGTGCGCGTTTTCGCGGCCGCGGAAGAGCACGTTGACCTTCACCTTGTCGCCGCCTTCCAGGAAGGTCCGGGCCTGCTTCACTTTGAAGCCGATATCGTGCTCGCCCGTTTTCGGTCTCAGCCGAATCTCTTTGAGCTGCTGCTGGTGCTGTTTGGCACTTTTCGTCTGCTTGCGCTTCTGCTCGTACTTGAACTTGCCGAAGTCCATGATCTTGCACACGGGGGGCCGGACGTTGGGAGCCACCTCGACCAAGTCCAGTCCCGCTTCGACGGCCATTTTTTGCGCTTCAGCCGTGGCTAAGATGCCCAGCACTTCACCGGCGGCGCCGACGACGCGGACGGGAGAAATGCGAATCTGTTCGTTCACGCGATGCGAGTTTTCGATCGTTTCAATCCTCTGGATGACTGGGGAAAATGACGGCGGCAGGTGACGAAGCGGCTCCAATGCGAACTGCGTGCCAGCGTTCGCATGAATCCGCGCAGCGCCCAACCGCGTCGGAAGAACGGCGTAAACCCACTTCTACCGCCCCCTTGCACCGCAGTCAAGAACGTCGGACCAGGCCCGGAATTCGAGGCGATGAACCCTTGCTGACGCTTCGGGTTGGTATGTCGCACCTGTTAACCCGACGCACACCAGGGCAGTACGCGTACGCGTGGCCGATTCGACAACCGCACGCCAACGATCACGAGCGATTACGGGCTGGCGGCGCGTTGGCAGTAGGTTTACCTGCCGTCCTGGGTGCCGGTCGGGCGGCGGGAGTCGCCACGGCGGGAGCAGCCGCCGCTGGTGCGGGCGCTGCCGCAGGCGCGGCGGGCGGAGCAGCCGCTGCCTGCGCGGCTTTGAGCTGGGCCTCGATCAAGTCGTCGGTGCGGGTGATCGACGAGGCGATCTGCACCGCCTTGTGCCCCTTGAGCAATCCAGCCGAGCCGCGAAAGAGCGGACGGCCTTCAATGTAGACCTCGAGCGGCTGTTCGCGTCCCTTCTCGGTCATGATCACGTCGCCCACCGAGAGGCCCATGATCTCCTGGGCGGAGAGCCGCGTGTCGGCCAGGCCGACCACCATCTTCACCTTCCCCTTGCCGACGCCCGTTTGCAGGTTGAGCTTCTGCCGCGCGTCGACCGTCCGCTTGGTGTAGGCCGACCACGTATCGGACGACAGGTTCCCCATCAGGGGCTCGATGGTGTTGAACGGAATGCACAGGTTCATGATCCCGCGAATTTCGCCCATCGTGATCTCGAAACTGATTAGCACGATGACTTCGTTGGGGGGCACGATCTGCACGAGCTGCGGGTTCGACTCGACCTGCGTCACCTGCAGCTTGAGTTCGCAGACGCTGGCCCACGTCTTTTCCAAACCCTCGATCGCTCGCTCGATGATCCGCTCGATCAGCCGCAGCTCGATCTCCGTCAGCGGGCGGCTGGGGATCGAATACTTGGCCGCCTTGCCACCCCCCAGCAACCGGTCGACGATCGGAAAGATGATCGACGGCGTGAGGTCGAGGATCATGTGGCCGTCGAGCCCTTCGGCCCGCATCACGTTGAAGCAGGTCATGTTCTCCAGGCTGAAGACGAACTCGCCGTAAGTCAGCTGATCGACGCTCGACAGCTTCACTTCGACGATCGTGCGGAGCATGCCGCTCAAGACCGCGCCGAACTCGCGGCTGAAGCCGTCGTGCATGGCCTGAAAGGCCCGCATCTGCTCTTTGCTGACGCGCTCGGGCCGCTTGAAGTCGTAGACGCTGACCTGGCCGCCGTAGGAATCGGCCCGGCCCGACGTGGTATTGCCGCCCGAATCGACCTTCTGGGGGCCAGACCCAGTGTCGAGCGCCGCCAAGAGCGATTCGACTTCCGACTGGCTGAGAATGTCCGCCATCCGTGGCCTCCTGAGTGGTGCTGGCAGCTTGCTGCCAGTGTCGTTCTGGAGCCGCGCGTTCACTGGCGGACAAGCCGCCAGTGCCACCCAACTCTAGCTCCGAATCTGTCCGCTTCCGTGCACGACGTATTTGTAGCTGGTCAATTCCAGCAAACCGCAGGGCCCGCGGGCGTGAAAGTGATCGGTGCTGATGCCGATCTCCGCCCCCAGGCCGAATTCGCCGCCGTCGTTAAACCGCGTGCTCGCGTTGACAAGCACGGCCGCCGAATCGACGCGGGCCGTAAACTGGTTGGCCGCCGCCAGGTCGTTCGTGACGATCGTGTCGGTGTGGTGCGAGCCGTAGGTCTCGATGTGCTCGATCGCCTCGTCGAGCGAATCGACCACCTTCACCGACAGAATTAAGTCAAGATATTCGGTGCGATAATCGTCCTCGGTCGCCGGCCGCGCCTCGGGGATCAACGCCCGCGTTCGTTCGCAGCCGCGCAGCTCGACCTGTTTCGCACGCAGCGTCTTGGCGACCTGCGGCAGGAATTTGCCGGCAATGTCACGATGCACCAACAGCGACTCGGTCGCGTTGCAAACGCCCGGACGCTGGCACTTGCCATTCACCAAAATGTCCTCGGCCATCTTCAGGTCGGCCGACGCGTCGACGTAGACGTGGCAGATACCGTCGAAATGCTTGAGGACGGGCATCGTGGCCTCGGCCGTCACTCGCTCGATCAGCGCGCGTCCGCCGCGGGGGATGGCCAGATCGATCTGGTCCCGCAACTTGAGGAAGTGTCCGATGGCTTCGCGATCGGTCGTGTCGACCAGCTGCACGGCGTCGCGCGGCAGGCCGGCGGCGCCCGAGCGCTTCGACGAGCAAATCGGCCAGCGCGCGATTGCTGGCTTTGGCCTCTTTACCGCCGCGGAGGATGACGGCGTTGCCGCTCTTCACGCAGAGCGAAGCCGCATCGACCGTGACGTTGGGCCGCGATTCGTAGATGAAGAAGATCACGCCCAGCGGGACGCGGACCCGCGTGACCAACAAGCCGTTGGGCCGCACGTTGCTCGCGAAGATCTCGCCGACCGGCTCGGGCAGAGTGGCGACCTGCTCCAACCCTTGCGCGATCCCCTCCAGGCGAGACTCCGTCAGCCGCAAGCGATCGATCAGAGCCGCACTGAGTCCAGCGGATTGGGCGGCGGTACAGTCTCGCTCATTCGCTTCGAGCAGCGTGCGCGTGCGCTCGCGGATGAGGGCCGCCGACCGGATCAGCCAGTCGTTTTTCTGCGCACCGGTGGCGACGGCCAACTGCCGCGCGGCCTGGCGGGCGCGCAGAGCCGTCTTCCGGGCATAGTCTGCCAGATCGGCGGGAGCCGGTGCTTGAAGGCCGACGTTCATACTGCAAGTATCGGCCAACGCAAAATCTGAGTCAACGCGGGTTTACGCGCCGAAAATGACGAAGCACGAATGACGAAAGAATGTCTCAATGACCGAATGACCGAATGAAGGCCGCTGCAGCAAACGCCAGCCTCCATTTGATCATTAGGTCATTCGTGCTTCTTTCGTCATTCGTGCTTCGTCATTCCGGCCTCAGAAGGGCCATCCCGAATACAGCTTGGCGCGGAAGTCGTGCCACTCTTCGCGGTGGTTGGCTCCCTCGGGACGCTCGACCATCTCGCAGATCCATTCGTCCATGCGGCGGAGCCGCTGGGCCATCAGCGAGGCGACGATGTACGCGATCTTGTGGGCGGCCGACGGGTTGCTCGTTTGCAGCTGCTCGTAGCTTTCGCGAGTCATCCGCAGCACCTTGACGGCACTCGATGCGCGAACGGTGGCCGAGTGGGGGGCTTTCTGGAAGAACGACATTTCGCCGAAGGCCGAGCCCGCCTCGAGCGTGGCCAGCGTGTGCTCAGTCGTTCCTTTGTTCTTTTTGAGGACCTCGCACGTCCCTTTCACGAGGATCCACAGGGTCTGCTCGGACTTCCCCTCCGTCAGGATCACGTCTCCCTTGGCATACGACCGCTGCTCGAGCAGGGCAAGTGTGCTGTCGTACTCCTCGGCGGTGAAGCCATCAAAGATCGGAGAGACCATCGTGCTGGCGTTCGTCATGGACGGTCCTTTGTCGAGCAGAATCGATGAACGGCTCGCCGGCGTTTCGGCCCTTCCTGCGCTGGAAGGTCCCCCGGGCCCAGCCCGACGGCAAAACGCAGCGAGCGTCGAATTACGAAATTCCGGCCAGGACCGTCGCCCGGCCCACGCGGCCAATTCCAAGCAAGTAGGCTGCCGTTCGCAAGGAAACGTGCTTGTCTTCGGCGATCTTCCAAACTTTGTCGAAGCTTTCAAGGAGGATGCGGTCCAGTTCTGTCCGCACGCGGGTCAGGTCCCAGCGGAAATGCTGGCGGTTTTGCACCCACTCGAAGTAACTGGCCGTCACGCCGCCGGCGTTGGCGAGAATGTCGGGGAGGACGAGCAATTTGCGTTGTTCGAAGATGGCGTCGGCGTCGATCACGGTGGGGTTGTTGGCCGCCTCGACAATGTAGCGAGCGCGGACGTCCTTGGCATTGTCTTTATTCAAAACGCCGCCCAAGGCCGCGGGAATCAACACGTCGACGGGCATCGTGAGCAGTTTTTCGTTGGTGATCTGCTCGCCCCCGGAAAAATCGCGGACGCTGACGTGATCGCGGCAAAACTGCAGCAGGCCCGGAATATCGAGACCTTGCGGATTGAAGAGGCCGCCGTCCTTATCGCTGACGGCGATGACCTTCATCCCTTTCGCATGGAGGAATTGCGAGGCAAACGAGCCGACGTTGCCGAACCCCTGAATGGCGACGGTGGCCCCCTGCACCGGCTGCTTGACCCGCTCCAGCATGGCGGCCGTCAGTATGGCGACGCCGCGGCCGGTCGCCTCTTCGCGCCCTTCCGAGCCGTGCAGCTCGAGCGGCTTGCCGGTGACGCAGGCCGGGTTGAAGCCCTTGTACTTCTGATATTGGCTCATGAACCAGGCCATCACCTGGGCGTTGGTTCCCATGTCGGGGGCGGGGATGTCACTGTCGGGGCCGACCATGTCGTGAATGGCGTCGACGAATTTACGCGTCACCCGCTCCAGCTCGCCCTGGCTGAGCTCCTGCGGATTGATCGAGATGCCCCCTTTGGCTCCGCCGTACGGGATGTTGACGACGGCCGTCTTCCAGGTCATGAGGGTGGCGAGCGCGCGGACTTCGTCGGCGTCAGTTTCCTGGTGATAGCGCAGGCCCCCTTTCATCGGGCCGCGAGCACTGTCGTGCTGCACGCGATAGCCGATGAAGGTTGCGATCTCGCCGTTGTCGCGCTCGAGCGTGACTTGGACCTTGAGCTCGCGCTCGGGGATCAACAGCAGGGCCTGCATGTTCTTGGACAGGCCCATCAGGTTGGCAGCGTGGTCGAAATACCGGACGGTGGTGTCGTACTGAGTCATCGAAGCTCCCTCCGGCCGGGCGAAGTGACGGCATACAGTCGCTGAGGCCGGATTCTATGAAAGCGCGAGTTGAAGTGAGAGCTCTCGGCGCGAGTGAAAACCGAAATCCCAGAATGTTGGCTCGCCAGAGCAGCGGGTCGAGCCGGGCTTCGATTCACCTCACGTCCTTAATCATCATTCTAGCCATTAACTGAACGGTGTTAAACATTGGTGATTCTTTGGGCGGTGTTAACCACAGGTCGGCAGCGGGGATCCGTTGGCCGCAGTCGCTCCCCGAGCCTGCGACTCTGTTTTGGGACCCTATTTATCGAATTCGGCCGGCGAGACCGGCTCCCGGTCGTCGCGGGCATCGGCTCGTCGGACCTCGGATTGTCGCATGGCGGTTCGTCCCAGGTCGGAGCGTCGCACGTCCGACGAATCGCGGGAAGACATCCGGCGATCGGGCCTGCGCCCGTTGGCCCGCCACGGTCCGGCGACGTTTGTGACGAAGAAGCGTTCCAGCACGCGAGCATACAAATCGTGTCCGGCGGCTGAAAAGCGAGGCGCGTTTTCCCGGAACAGGCGTTCCGCATGTTCGGTCCCGCGAAACGCGGGTGACGGATCGCAGTAGAGGATGTTTTCCCGCTCGGCAAAGGCGGACAGCGAATCGAACGGCAGCCGGTTCTTATAGAGCACGTGTGGCTGCAGGCCGGCCCGCTCGCGCACGCCCGCACCGTTGCTGGCCTCGGCCGTGACCTGCCACGGGCAGGGAATCACCGAGAGAACGAATTCCGCGTTGGCCTGCCGGCAGGCGACGGCCATCTGCCCCAGCACGTCAAGCGTTTGATCAATGTAGACCGACCAGTCCGGCGCGTCGTCCCGCAGCCAGGCGTATGCACCCTGCGGCGCGTCGATATCGCGGACGTCTTCGGCCTGGTCTTCGGCCCCCAGTAGATGGCCCACTCCCCGCTTGCCGTGCTGCCACAACAAGAGCCGTTCGACCCAGAAGACTTCCGACGCCGTCCGCTGCCGCTCGAGCTCGGGATGTGGACAGTAGAGCGGCTGCTTGCCGTTCATGCGGACGTGACGCCGGCAGCGATGATCGTCGGCCACGTCGGCCATGTCGAAGTTGAAGACAACGAGGTCGGGAGCGAGGGCTAGCAGGCGGTGTCGCAACGACAGGTACGAGAGCAGCGGTCCCGTTTGCGGACAGCCGGCGTTGATCACCTCGAGATTGACCGCGCTCGTGACGGGCAGCAGTTCCTTGAGGCGGGCCGCGAACGTTTCGGCCTGCGCTGTTTCGGGCGCAAGCGTTGACTCGTCTCCCAGGCAGACGATCCGAAACGTGCCGGGCGGCTTGGGGACTTCGACCTCATGGCCGCGGAGACCCAGGCTGTTGGTCCGCCAGCGAACTTCCGTCCCCAAGTCGGGATCGGTGACCGTGATCCGCAAGTCGGGTTTGAGGCTGTGATGCACCGTCCACGATGGCGCGCAGGCACTTTTGTCCGCGCGGCACACGGCGCACTCGGCCCACGAGTCGTACACATGCAGCGCGAGTTCCGTGCCGCAGATGCACAGCCCGAGAGATCCGATCGCCAGAATCAGGTGTTTGATAAAAGCGAGACGAGAACGGACCATCCGTGGCCGCTCCAAAGGGTCCGGGATTGTAGAGAGCCTGCGAAAGACGAGCAAGACGGGTTGGAACAGCCCAAAACGGCCGCGCGGGCCTCGATTTTGTAATGAGAATCAGACGTGGTCGATCTCGTGAAAGTGTTCGGCGGCGGCGCAGTGCCGGTCTTCGATGTGGATCCGCTCGACGAGCGGCTTGAGCATCGTCAGCTCTTTCTCGCGGTCGGTGACGGTGAACAGCTCGCGGGACACGGCGTCGGCCGGCATCCAGCCGCCCACTCGCCCGGCGCCCCGTGCGACGGCCAGGCCGATTACCGCCGAGTACAGGCCGCGTTCGACTTGCTCCGTCTCGTCGACGATCGCGAGATCGCGCAGCAGGAGGCCGTGCGGCCGGTTGACCACGCGCAGGTAGCCGACGCGCTTGCCGGCCCGCTCTGCGAAATAGAACTCGTCTTCCGGTCGCTGCGTGATCAGGTAGCGCCAATATTCGGACGATCGGGCGATCGAGAGCGCCAAGCCGGCGTGTGCCTGTTCATAGATCGTCGACAGGTCGGGAATGACCTCGAGCGCGTCGATGCGGCGGAGCGTACACGGCTCGGGCAGATCGCCGGGCGCGGGCGACAGATCGGCCCAGCCCTGCTTCGCCGGACAAGGTCGGTAGCCCAGCCGCTCGTAATAGGCGGGGCCGATGTCGGAATAGAGCAGGCTGAACGTCTCTGCCGACCGCGCGTTCCTGACTTTCGGCAAACGCCAAGAGCCGCGGGGCGAAGCCGCGACCGCGAAACTCGGCCGGCGTATGCACGGCGCCGATGGCAGCCGCGCGCTCGACCGTCCCGTCGATCGATACGGACACGTGATAGCAGCCACAGGCCGTGACCACGCGGCCGTCGAGCGTGCCGACGTACCAGGTCGCGTTCTTAAACCGCAGATCGGCCAGCCGTCGCCGCGTGTGCTCTTCGGGGTCGGGTGCCCAAGGCCAAACGTCGTGCACGTTGCGAAAGGCCTGCGCCAGTTCATCCGGGTTGGCAGGATGCAGATCCAGGTGTTCAGTCATAACGTCTCGCGAGTTGGCAGCCAGCCGGCCCTTCGATCATAATCCGACATCCTAAGCGATCTCGACTTAAGAGCCCCGCACACAGAACACTCGACTCGAGCCGGGTTGAACGTAGGACTCCGGTCAATCGAGGAAGTCACTCTTTTCCCCAGCCGACGACTTGTCGTCGGTTCTGCCACTCACAAGAAGAAGCGACGACAAGTCGTCGGCTTGGGAAGCGAATGCTTCTCAGGATTTCACCATCAATCGGTGCTCCGAGCACACCTGTCGAATCGGGTACGACGTAAGTGAAACAAACCGCCATGAAAACCAAACCAACCCCCGCCGCTCCCGCCTCCTTGCCTGAGATCGACAATGCCGCCGCCGTGCGACTCGTCTCCGAGATGATGGCTGTTCCCGGTCTCAGCGGACAAGAGCGCAAGATTCAAACGGCCGTCCGCGCGAAGCTCAAGAGCTTGGGCATTCCGGCCTCGGCCATTATGGAGGACACGGCCCCCAAACGCAGTCCGCTCGGCGGCAATTGCGGCAACCTGATCGTGAAGTTGCCCGGCACCATCCGCGGCCCGCGGCGGCTGTTGATGGCCCACCTCGACACGGTGCCCATCTGCGCCGGCTCCAAGCCGGTCCGCAAGGGCGACCTGATCGTCTCGAAGGATCCCAAAACGGGCCTGGGCGCCGACGATCGCGCCGGCGTGAGCGTGCTGCTGACGGCGCTTGCCGAGATCCGCCGCCGCAAGCTGCCGCATCCGCCGTTGACCTTCGTCTGGCCCGTGCAGGAAGAAGTCGGACTGCTCGGCGTGCGATTCATGGACTTTAAGAAGCTAGGCAACCCGCAGCTCTGCTTCAACTGGGACGGCGGTCCCTCAGACGTGGCGACGGTCGGCGCGACGGGCGGCGTCGAGCTCACGATTCGGATCATCGGACTGGCCAGCCATGCCGGCGCCCACCCCGAGCAAGGCGTGAGCGCGATCGGTGTCGCAGGCGTCGCCATCGCGGACCTGGTGGCCGGCGGCTGGCACGGCCTGGTCGTCAAAGGAAGCCGCACGGGGACGAGCAACATCGGGATTATTTCGGCGGGCGACGCCACGAACGTCGTCACGCCGGAGCTTGACCTCAAGGCCGAGGTTCGCAGCCACGAGCCGCAGTTCCGCCGCGAAATCATTGCCGCCTATAAGACGGCCTTCGAGAAGGCGGCCAAGACGCTGACGAACGCCGCGGGCGTAGCGGGCCGCATCGAATTCAGCCTGTTCGAGAAATACGAGTCGTTCCGCCTCCCCGACGACGCGCCGGTCGTGAAAACGGCCCTCCGCGCGATCGAGCTGACCGGAGCCCCTCCCGCCCTGCGCACGACCAACGGCGGTCTCGACGCCAATTGGCTCACTGCGCACGGCTTCCCCACGGTGACGCTCGGCTGCGGTCAGCAGGACGTGCACACCGTGGCCGAGAGCCTGCACATTCCCAGCTACCTCAACGGCTGCCGCATCGCGCTCGCCCTGGCGACGGCCGCCGACTGACGTCCAAATCGGCCCCACTTGCAGCGGCTGGTATTCTCGAACGCGCCGTCAAAAAATAGAATCGCAAGAAATCGATCTGGGAAAATGGAATCGGCCGTTTGATTTCGACGTTTAGCAAGCAGTGCGCTTCCTGCTAATTTTTAAGCATATAGGTCGGGCACACGTTTCACACCCCGAATCGAGCATTTGGGCATGGCGGAAGCAGCACTCTTGGAAGATGCATTGGCCGGACAGCGGCTCCTGATCAATCGTCAACTGGCGGAATACATCGATCGGCTCGGCTCCGATTGTCCCGACCGTCTCCGCGAGGCGATGGCCTACAGCCTGCTGGCCGGCGGCAAGCGGCTGCGGCCCCTCTTGACGCTGTTGGCCTGCGAAGCGGCCGGCGGCAACCCCCAAGCGGCGCTCCCTGCGGCCTGCGCGGTCGAGATGATCCACACCTATTCGCTGATCCACGACGATCTGCCCGCCATGGACGACGATTCGCTTCGTCGCGGCCGGCCGACGTGCCACATCCAGTTCGGCGAGGCGATCGCCATTTTGGCTGGCGACGCGCTGCTGACGCTCGCCTTCGAGGTGCTGGCCCGCGACGTCCATCCGCCGCAGGTCGCCGCCGCCTGTTGTGCCGATCTGGCATCCGCCGCCGGTGCCATGGGGATGGTCGCCGGGCAGACAGCCGACTTCGAGGCGGAGGGGACGGGAGTCGCCGGGATCGAACAACTTCAAGCCATCCACCTGAGGAAGACTGGACGCCTGCTGCGGTCGGCCCTCACAATGGGGGGGCGAATCGCGGGAGCGCCGCCGGAAGCTCTTGCCAGCCTTGCCCAATACGGCGACAAGGTCGGCTTGGCGTTCCAAATTGCGGACGATCTCTTGGACATTGTCGGCGAACAAGAGAAGATGGGAAAAGGCGTGCGTAAAGACGCCAACCTTGGGAAGTTGACTTACCCCTTCCTCTTGGGGATGCAAGAGAGCCGCAAGCGGGCCCGCTTGCTGATCGACGAGGCGTGCCACGCGCTCGCCGTGTTCGGCGACGCGAGCCAGCGCTTGGAAGCGCTGGCGCACTTCGTTCTTGAGAGAGACCATTGATGAATTTCGAGATTCTCCCCGGAATTGATTCCCCAAAGAATCTGCGTTCATTTAACGACGAACAATTAACTCGGCTGGCCGCCGAGATTCGCGAAGCCTTGTGCAACGTGGTGTCGACTCGTTCGGCCCACTTTGCCAGCAACCTCGGCGTGGTCGAACTGGCCGTCGCCCTGCACCTGGTCTTCGATTTCTCCAAAGACCGCCTGATCTGGGACACGGGTCACCAGATCTATCCGCACAAGCTGCTCACCGGTCGCTTCCGGGACTTCGGCACGATCCGCCAAAAAGGCGGATTGATGGGCTACCCCAATCCCGAGGAAAGCGCCTACGACCTGTTTATGACCGGCCATGCCGGCGCCAGCGTCTCGACCGTGCTGGGCCTCAAGGCGGGCGACGATCTGTTGGGAGAGGACCGCCGCGCCGTGGCCGTGCTGGGCGACGGGGCGCTGCCGTCGGGCATCGTCTTCGAGGCGATGAACAACGCGGCCGGCCTCAAAAAAGACATGGTCGTGATCCTCAACGACAACAAAATGGGGATCTGCCCCCGCGTCGGCGGACTGGCGCACTATCTCGACAAGGCCCGCGTCGCTCCGTTCTATGACGGGCTCAAACGCGACATTTCCTGGTTGCTCAACAAGCTGCCCCTCGGCGAGACGGCTGAGTCGATGCTGGGGAGCTTCAAAGACGCGGTCAAAACATTTCTGCACGGCGGGATGCTGTTCGAGGAAATGGGCTTTCGCTACATCGGCCCGGTCGACGGCCACGACCTGGCGAGCTTGCGAAGTTATCTCGAGCTGGTGAAGAACCTCAAAGGCCCCGTGCTGTTGCACGTCTTCACCGAGAAGGGGCACGGGTTCGAGCCGGCCTGCGTCGACCCGGTTCAGTTCCACACGCCCCCCGTCTTTCAGCGCGACGAGAGCGGCGCGATCGTCTCGGTCAAGAAGAGCAGCAATCCGGCCTACACCGATCTCGCCAGCGAAGCCATTCGGCAGGCCATGCGCCGCGATTCCCGCGTGACGGTGCTGACGGCCGCCATGTGCGAAGGCAACAAGCTGCAAAAAATCCGCGACGAGTTCCCCGAGCGATTCTTCGACACCGGCATCTGCGAGGGACACGCGGTCGCCTTTGCCGCCGGCATGGCCAAGACGGGCCTGCGGCCGATCGTCGACATCTACAGCACCTTCCTGCAGCGAAGCTACGACCAGATCTTCCAGGAAGTGGCCCTGCAGAACCTGCCGGTGACCTTCTGCCTCGACCGGGCCGGCCTGTGCGGGCCCGACGGGCCCACGCATCACGGCGTGTTCGACAACACCTATCTCCGCGTGTTCCCGAACCTGGTGATGATGGCTCCGGGCGACGGGCAGGAGCTGGGGGCGATGCTCGACTTCGCGCTCAGCCTCGATTCGCCCGCGTCGATCCGCTATCCGAAGTGCAACGTGGAAACGGTCGAGCGGGCCGTCGCGCCGCTCGAATTGGGCCGTAGCGAAATCATCGAATGGGGAAGCGACGGTACGTTCGTCTGCTTCGGAGCCCTGTTGGGCCGTTGCGTCGAGGCGGCCCGCCAATTGAAGGTCGAAGGACTGGACGTCGGCGTGATCAACGCCCGCTTCGCCAAGCCGCTCGACGCCGAGACGATCGTGCGGGCCGTCGACCAGACGGGCTTCGTGTTGACGGTCGAGGAAGGCGCCCTCTGCGGCGGCTTCGGCTCGGCCGTGCTGGAAGCGGTGAGCGCCGCCGGTGTCGACGCCAGCAACGTCCGCTGTCTGGGCATTCCAGACCACTTCATCGAGCACGGCGAACGCGACGAGCTGCTCGCGGATCTGGGCCTCGACGTCCGCGGTTTAATCGCCGCCGCCCGCGCGCTGGCCGACGGAGCGACGGTCGTCAACGACTAAACGACGTTCGCGACGTGTGACGTCGATCGGTGTCGTCGACCATCGCCCGACCGCGACCGCACGGCGGGGTCCCAAAAGACCGCTTGCCGCCGTCGGCCGGAATCGACACAATTCCGCGCCATGAACCGGCATTCACTTCTTTCCATCGTTTTACTGTCGTTTTGCACCTTGGCCGCTGCGCGAGACGGCGCGTCGGCGGACAAGGCTCCGTTCACGCTCAAAGAAGCGGCCCCGGATGCGCGGATCGAGAATGTCGACGTGCGGGTGAAGGTTTCGGGCACGGCCGAGTTTGCGATTGAGAAGGGCAAGCTTCTCTCGCAGCCGATCGTCGCCGAGGCCGCGTTGAAATTCCGTGAACGCTGGCTGCCGGGCGCCGGCCGCGACGCCGAGGCCCTGCGTTCGTTGCGGCACTACGACGCGCTGGTGACGGACATCAAGGTCGCCGACCATGCGACCCGCTCGCAGCTGTCGACCGATCGGCGGCAAATCGTCGCGCAGGGCGCAGCGAAGGCATCTTGTTCTACAGCCCAGCCGGTCCGCTCACGTCGGCCGATCTCGAGCTGTTGCGGGCCCCGGCCGACACCTTGTGCCTGGTTGCCCTGTTGCCGCCCAATCCCGTTTCGATCGGCGACAAGTGGACGCCGCCGACGTGGGCCGGCCAGATGCTCACGGAGACCGAGGCCGCCTCCAAATCCGAACTGACTTGCACGCTCGAATCGGTTGCCGACGAGAAGGCCAAAGTCGCCGTGACGGGCACCGTCGTGGGCGCGACCTCCGGCTCGTCGGGCAAGGTCGAGCTGCACGGGTGGTACTTGTTCGACCTCAAGGCCCACCTCATCGTCCGGGCGGAGCTCGACCAGACCGAAGACCGCACGGTCGGCCCCGTTTCGCCCGGCATGAAGGTGACGGCACACACCACGGTCACGCGGGCCCCCTCGGACAATTCGGAAGGTCTAACGCAAGAAGCCGCCTCGGCCGTCCCGCTCGATCCGCCCGCCCCGCTCACGCGGCTCACGTTTCACAGTCCGTGGAACATCGAGCTGACGCATGACCGCGATTGGCACGTCTTCCAGCAGAACCGGCAAATCGCAGTGCTGCGACTGATCGAGCAGGGCAGCCTGGTCGCGCAGTGCAATCTGACACCGATCCGCCCGGCCGCCGCGGGAGAGCACGTGTCGCCGGAGCAGTTTCAGGACGACATCCGCACGAGCCTCGGGCCGCAGTTCAAGTCGCTCGAAAAAGCCGAGCCGATCCCGACGGGCGACGGACGCTTTCTCTTTCGCGTCACAGTCATCGGCGAAGCGAACAAGGCTCCGATCACGTGGATTTATTATCTCTGCGCGGCCCCCAGCGGTTCGCAAACCTCGTGCGTGTTCGCCATCGACTCGACGCTGCGCAAGCGGCTGGGCGACCGCGACCTGGAGATGATGAAGAGCCTCAAATTCGTCGACACGCCCACCCAAGCGGACAAGCGTTAGGCGGAACGCTGAGTGCAGCGGCGACCTTGGACTTTGGACGCCTCAGCGCCTTCCAGTCGTCATAACCGGCAGATTCGGCAGTCAAAGCTGACGGCTACGCCCTCGCTGGGCCGCCCGTGTCCTGTTTCCGAGCTAGTGTTCACACGCGCCAGGCTCGGCGCGAGGAACGTCGGAGGCACGGAGTGTTCTCGATTCTCGACTTCGATCTACCCACGCGGGTTTCGTCCGCGCTGTTTTGGGCTTGGATCATCGCCAGTGTGATGCTGGCGCTGGGACTGGGGTTTTTGGCCGGCGTGGCCTATGCCAACCGGGCCACCGATCGGGGCATTCGCAAAGCGTCCAAAACGCTCACGTCGCTCTACGCCCTGGTCCTCGATTCTCTGGAGAATTCGCGGCGAATCGTCGCGCTCTTGGAAAACTTCCCGAAGGTCGCGCTCACCAAGGAACAGGTCGAACAGCTCGACACCAAGCGCGGCTTCCTGACCGAGATAATCGGACGGCTCATCGGCACGCAGCGCGATGCGCTCGCGAAACAGGTCGAAACCCAGGCCAAGCCGAAGTCCAAGACCAAACCTATCAAGCTGACCTGGCAGCGCGGGACGTTCGACGCGCACACGAATCTGCCCGACCGGACGGCGTTCGACGTCAACTTGCGCAAATGCTCGACGCGGGAGCGCGGGCCGAGGTGCCCGGCGGCCTGTTGCAAATCCGCATTGATCGGGTCGATCAGCTCAAGTCGCGATTTGGGATCGCCGGATCCGACGCCTTCGTCAAGGATTTGGCCGCGGTGATTTCGCAATCGGTCCGCGAACAGGATCTGGCCTGCCGCCTGGCCCCCGATCTGTTTGCGATCTTGCTCCCAAATGTCGACGCGGAGAGCGGGCGCAAGCTGTCGCAAGCGGTGCGGAACGCCGTCCGCGTCCACAACTTCCGCACACATGACGGGGGCCCGGAAGTGCTGGTGACGGCCAGCTTCGGCTTCACCCTCTGCCCGCCCCACGACTCGCCCGAGGCGGCCTTCACCCGCTCGAGCGACGCCCTGGCCCAGTCGGCCCGCAAGGGCCGCAACCAGCTGCACGCCTACGAAGGCGAAGCGGTTGTACACTGCGCGGCCGGCTAATGCTGATTTTTTGCGGTCTTTGGGCCTGTTCGGCGCGAAAGTTCCCGCGTCGGCGGCGGCCTGGTCGTACAAGTCTCAATGGCCCGGATTTCGTGTGAAACTCGCAGCTGTTTTTTGACTGAAAGTCGACCCGGTCGGCCGATTAAAGACTCGCAAAACACCGGGAATCGCAGCCACTTCCGCCAAAGCGCCTCTTGTCACGTTTCGCAGGTTCCGATACGATCCCATGGGCGACGGATCGCCGAAGCCTGGCAGCCTGTTGGAAAGCCAGCAGACGGGATTGTCTGCACCATTTGGGGAAGAATGTCTGCTCGACCCGCGGGACTTGTCGCAGTGAACAACCGGGTCGATCGGATCGATGCTGCGAGTGCCAATCGATCTTTCGGCGGCTGCTGTCCCCTTTTCTTCTCTTTCGCCATGGGATGAGGATTCTATGCGGTTCCCAGCAACTTCGTGCGCCGGCAGCACTCTGATCGCGGTCACCTTGGCCCTGGCGGCCTCGACGATTTTCGCCCATGAGGCAGCTGAGCCCCGGCCGGCGGAGTCGCGGACGGCGATCCTCGTCTGCAAGATGATCGAAGAGAATCACATCAGCCACGTGCGGATCAACGAGGAGATCTCCGCCAAGCTGTTCAAGCACTACATCGAGCTGTTGGACCCGCGCAAGCTCTACTTCACCCAGGCTGATGTCGACGAGCTGGGCCAGGACAGGACCAAGCTCGGCGACCTGATGAAGCACGGCAACGTCGACTTCGCTTACAACACGTTCGATCTGTTCCTCAAGCGGGTCGCCGAACGCAAGGCGCTCGCCGACAAGCTGATCGAAGAAAAGCCCGACTTCAGCGTCAAAGAAGGCATGGTGATCGACGCCGAAAAGCTCCCCTGGGCCAAGACCCCGGAGGAGATGAACGAGCGCTGGCGGAAGCAGATCAAGTACGACCTGTTGCAGCTGAAGCTCGAAGACACGCCGGAAGCCGAAGCCAAGACGCGCGTGAAGAAGCGCTACCATCTCAATCTCGAAAACTGGACGCAGATGGATGACGGCGAAAAGCTCGAGCTCTACCTGACGCGCCCTCACCCACTGTCTCGATCCGCACTCCAGCTACATGTCGCCGCAGACCCGCGACGAGTTCCGCATCTCGATGGAGCTGCGGCTCGAAGGGATCGGCGCAGCCCTGCGTGAGGAAGACGGCTACACCGTCGTCAAGCAGATCGTCCCCGGCGGCGCCGCCGAAAAGGACGGCCGCCTGAAGGTCGGCGATAAGATCATCGGCGTCGACAGCAAGGGCGAAGGCGAGATCACTCCCGTTGTGGAAATGAAGCTCACCAAGGTCGTGCGGCTGATCCGCGGACCGCGGGGGACCAAGGTCCGATTGCAGGTGAAGACGGCCGAGCACATCGATCCAAAGGATCCCGTCGAAGAACAGGAAGAGCCAGGTGGCCGTCTACGGGCTCACCCGCCAGCACCATCGAGCTCACCTCGTCCGGAGGTCAAGGGCCAGATCATCAGGCCGCCGATCGGATCAAGGGTGCCCACGGCCGCATCGGCGTGCTCCACATCCCCTCGTTCTATCGCGACTTCAACGGCGCCTCGAGCGGCGAGGATGACTTCAAGAGCACGGCCCGCGACTGCCAGAAAGTCCTCGACAGCTTCAAGCGTCAGGGCGGCATCGACATGCTGGTCGTCGACCTCCGCGACAACGGCGGCGGCGCCTTGAGCGAAGCCATCGAGGTCTCCGGCCTGTTCATCGAGTCCGGCCCCATCGTCCAGGTGAAGACAGCCGGGCGGCGAGAAGGAAATCCATCCCGATACGAACCCGACCATGGCCTATGCCGGTCCGATGGTCGTGCTGACCAATCGGCTCTCGGCCTCGGCTTCGGAAATCTTTGCCGGCGTGATCAAGGACTATCGCCGCGGCATCATCGTCGGCGACACGTCGACCCACGGCAAAGGCACGGTGCAGAACGTGATGCCGGTGGGCCAGTCGGGCCTGTCCGGCCTGTTCGATCCGGAAGACCGCGGGGCGCTGAAGCTCACGATCAGCCAGTTCTACCGGGTCAACGGCGACAGCACGCAGAACCTGGGCGTTCCCTCGGACGTCGTGCTCCCCTCGCTGTGGGACCACATGGACATTGGCGAATCGTCGCTGGAAAACGCCCTCAAGTTCGACCATATCGAGCCGGCCGACTACAGGCTTGGAACCGCGTGAATCCGGAGATGGTCTCGCTCCTGCAAAAGCAGAGCGCGTCCCGCGTCTCGGGTGAGCCCGAATTCCAGAAACTGGCCAAGGAAATCGCCATCTTCGACGAGCGGAAGAGCCGCAAGCAGATTTCGCTCAACCTCGAAACGCGAAAGAAAGAGCGAATCCAGGACAAGCTCGAGGAGAAGAAGGCCGAAGAGGTCGCCACGGAAGAGCAAGGCTGACGGCCCGATCTTCGCCGCCGGCTACTACAACAACGAAGTTCTGCGGATCGGCATGGACTACCTGCAACTCGTGCAGCACGCGATGGCGACCGCCGCTGCCGGCAAATAGCGCTCACCAAAGTCCCCTCCAGCCCGCAGGCTCACCCCTGCGGGCTTTTTTTGCGCCTCAAAGAGTGCTGCTCGAGCTCCGGACCTCTCTTTTTTTGCGTCGCCTGCCACAAACGCCCGGTCTGGTCTAAGATGCTCTGATGCCGGCGATCGAAGTTCGCGAGCTGTCCAAAACCTACCGGGTCTTTCGCAAGCGGGAGGGCTTACTAGCCTCGATGGCGGGGCTCTTTCGACGCGAATACAACCAGGTCCATGCCGTCGAGCGAGTCAGCTTTTCGGTCGAGACCGGGCGAGATCGTCGCCTTCCTCGGTCCCAACGGCGCGGGCAAAACGACCACGCTCAAGCTGCTCTCCGGCCTGATCTTTCCCAGCGCCGGCGACGCCCGCGTGCTGGGCTATACGCCCTGGAAGCGCGACAACGCCTTTCGCCGCCGCTTTTCGCTGGTGATGGGCCAGAAGAACCAGCTCTGGTGGGATCTGCCGGCGCAGGAATCGTTCCGCCTGCACCGGGAAATCTACCGGGTCGAGCCGGCCGTCTTCCAGCGCCGCCTCGACGAGCTGACGAGCCTGCTCGAAGTGCGAAAGCTCGTCGGCCAGCCGGTGCGCGAGCTGTCGCTGGGCGAGCGGATGCGGATGGAGCTGATCGCCGCCCTCCTGCACGGCCCCGAGGTGCTGCTGCTGGACGAGCCGACGATCGGCCTGGACGTCGTGTCGCAGCGACGCGTGCAGGACTTCCTCAAGTTCTACCAGGCCGAGCGCAAGATCACAGTCCTGCTGACCAGCCACTACATGAAGGACGTGGAGGCCCTCTGCAAGCGGGCCATCATCATCAATCACGGCCGCATCAATCACGATGGGCCGCTCGAGGACATTCTGGAGCGCTTCAGCCGGCACAAGATCATGGACCTGCAGTTTGCCGGGAGCGAAGTGCCGAACGATTTGGATCGCTTCGGCACGATCGTCGAATGCCAGCCGCCGCGCGTCCGCCTGGAAGTCCCCCGGCAAAACATCCCCAAAATTCTCTCGGCCCTGCTCTCCAACTACAGCATCGAAGATGTCGGCGTGCAGGAGCGGCCACTCGAAGAAGTGATCGCCGAACTGTTTTCGTCGGACGACGCATCGCAAGCCGCTTCGGGCGCCGAGCGATCTGGTGGCACGGGCGGCGCCCCGGCTTCCGACGCGCCCCCGCCGGGCGACTTCGATCTGGCAACCGAGCAACCCGTCGACCGCTGAACGGAGTCGCCCGTCAATCATGATGGCCCAGGCCCTGCAACTGCGATGGACGATCCTCAAGACGTGCATCGAGGAGCGGCTCGCCTATCGGGGCGATTTCATCTTCGGCACGCTCGTGCGGTTCCTGCCGACCGTCACGCAGATCTTCCTCTGGTCGGCGATCTACGCGGCCGCCAAGCCCGGCTCGGGCGGCGTGATCAACGGCTACACCTATCGGGCGATGATCGCCTACTACCTGCTGGCGCTGGTGTCTCGCGCGTTCTCGAGCATGCCGGGACTAGCCGAAGGCATCGCCCTGGAGATCCGCGACGGGACGATCAAAAAGTATCTCACCCAGCCGATCGACATGCTGGGCTATCTCTTCTGGCACCGGCTCGCGCACAAGTTGGTCTATTACGCCATCGCGACGCTGCCATTCGCGCTCGTGTTCTGGCTCTGTCGCGGATTCTTCAACGGTTGGCCGGACGCCCTCACGACGGCTTGCTGGGTGGTGTCACTGCTTTTGTCGTTTCTGTTGGGTTTCCTGATGGAGGCCCTGATCGGGCTGATCGGGTTCTGGTTCCTGGAAGTCAGCTCGCTGGTCTTCATCTACATGATGATCAACTTCTTTTTGTCGGGTCAGATGATTCCCATCGATTGGCTGCCTCACATCGTTCAGCGACCGCTCGATTTCCTGCCCTTCAAATATCTGGCGTACTTCCCCGCGGCGGTGATGATCAAGGGTTACTCGCACTCGGAATTGGCATTCCAGCTCCTGGTGCTGACCGGCTGGGTCGTGGTGTTCTTCATCGCGTGCCGCACGGCATTTGCCCTGGGACTGCGGCGCTACGGCGCCTACGGCGGTTGATCCGCGCACGCGAGCGGTTGCATGTCCGCGACCGAACGGCCCGCAGAGCCGACGAGTTCAATGGACGAACGCGTCTACCGGTCGCGTTTCTGGCTCGTGTATGCCGCCAACTTCGCCCTGGTGGCGGCCAACACGCTGATGTATCGCTTCGCCGAGCTCGTCGCCTTTCTGGACGGGACGGAAAAGGCTGCCGGAGCAATCGTCGGGACGGGCTTTGCCGCCGCGCTCTGCGTGCGGCTCGTGATCGGCCAGGGAGTCGATCGTTACGGCACACGCCTGATCTGGGTGGTCTCGGCGCTCTTCTTCATCGTCGGGGATATTTCGCTGCTCTTGTGCCACCAAATCTCGTTCGGGTTGTACCTGGCACGCACCCTATATTCCATCGGCATGGCCGGCATGCTGACGTGTAGCGTGGTCCACGTGCAGGATCTCGTACCGCCTTACCGGCGGACCGAAGCGATCGGGATTCTGGGTACGAGCGGTTTCTTGGCGATGATCGCCGGGTCCAACCTGGGCGACGGGATTTTTGCGGTCTATCCGCTCGGCTATGCGCGGTTTGCCGTTTTGTGCACGGCGGTCGCCGGCTTCGGGGTGTTTTATCTCGTCTGCGTGCTGTTCTGCATGCGGGGTCATGCGCACGTCGCTCCGCCCAACTCGCCGCCGGCGCTCAAGCTGTTGATGCACTATTGGCCCGGCAGGGTCGTGGCCGTGGCGATGACGATGGGAATGGGATTCGCGCTCACGACGGTCTTTCTGACGCGATTTGCGACCGCGCGGCACATCGAAGGCATCCGCACATTTTTCACGATCTACGCCCTGGTCGCCCTGGTTTTTCGCTTGCCCGGCACGCGGTGGGCAAGGGCGATCGGCCGTCACAAAACAATTCTGTTGGGACTGGCCGGCAACGCGCTGGGGCATTTGTCCCTGCCGTGGGTGACGCGCGAATGGCAATTCCTGGTGCCGGCATTGGCCTGCGGCTTCGGCCACGCGCTGCTCTACCCGGCCATTGTCTCGCTCGGCGCCGGCGCGTTTCCGCGTCGATACCGCGGGTTGGGCACAACGCTGGTGCTCGGGCTGATCGACCTCGGCACGGCAGTTTCGCCACCGATTCTGGGCGCGATCATCGACCACTGGGGCTTCGACGCGATGTTCGAGCTGGCAGCGTTCGCCGGCTTTGCCGTGATGCTGCTTTACGCTCTGACCGCGGGCCGCCATCCCGACAACGACGACGACCCCGAGCCCCAGATTCTGCTCGACGAACCGGCGGGTGTGCCGGCGCAGGTATTTGATCCGTCGTGACTCGACTGATCCCCCGCCGCGGGCCGCTTCAGCTCATTTCGTGCGCTGATAGAACGGCAGCTTGACGACGGTGGCCGCTTCGCGCTTGCCGCGGATGTCGACTTCGACGGGCTGGCCGACGGAAACGGAGCCTCTTTCGACGTAGGCCATGGCGATTGGTTTTTGCAGCGTGGGCGAAAATGTGCCCGAGGTGATTTTGCCGATTTCTCGACCGTCGAGGAGCACGGCCGAGCCTTCGCGGGCGATGCGTTTGCTCGCGAGTTCCAATCCGATGCGGTCCTTTTTAAT
This sequence comes from uncultured Planctomycetaceae bacterium, assembly GCA_963800135.1. Taxonomy (GTDB): domain Bacteria; phylum Planctomycetota; class Planctomycetia; order Planctomycetales; family Planctomycetaceae; genus DASPSM01. The sequence goes on from CAWCZR010000014.1 coordinate 273,511, forward strand.
CCCCGCGGCCTGGACGGCAAGCAGCGCCGACTTGCCGATGAAGTCGCCGGCTTTCAATTTGACGGCGAACGACAATCCAGCCGTGAGCGGGTCGATCGATTCGCTCAGCTCGTGGCCGTAGAGGGCCATCGCGGCTTCGAGCCGCAGCGTGTCGCGCGCTCCCAGCCCGCAGGCGGCGAGCTTCATCTCCTTGCCGTCGGCCATCAGGCGGTGCCACACGTCGGGGCCGTCGGACGCGGCGACCACCAGCTCAAAGCCGTCCTCGCCCGTGTAGCCCGTGCGGCTGACGAGGGCCGGCCGCCCGAAGACTATCGCCTCGACGCCGGAATAGTATTTGAGGTTGGACAGCTCGACGTCGACGTGCGCGTGCAGAGACGTCGAGCGCCCGCGGCCCCTGCACGGCCAGCATGAAGGTGGCCAACGTCTGGTCCTCGACGTGCACGGGAAAGCGGCCTTGGTACCGTGCGATCCAGTCGACGATCTTGAGGCGATTCGAGGCGTTCACCACGAGGTAATAAAACGCATCGAAGCGATAGACGAGTACGTCGTCGAGCACGCCGCCGCCCTCGTTAACCACGAGCGAATAGCGGATGTCGCCCGGTTGGAGCTTCGTCACGTCGTTGGTCAACAGGAGGTCAAGCAGACCGCAGGCGCCGTCCCCGCTGAACTTGATCCGGCCCATGTGGGCGATGTCGAACAAGCCGGCCGTGCGCCGCACCGCCTGGTGCTCGTCGATGATCGACGCATATTGGACCGGCATTTCCCAGCCGGCAAAGTCGATCATGCGGCCGCCGTGAGCCACGTGCCAGGGATAACAGGCCGTTCGCAGCATAGTTGGGTTCCGTGCGGCCCAATTGGGGCAAATCGCGTTCCGAATGGGTGCACTGGGGCTCGCCGCCGGCGTCTTCGTGCGGCATCTCAGACAAGACACTGGCGAACTAGCCGCCGGTGTCACCCGACGTCACTTGCCGCCGCCGAGCGTGGATTTCAGGTATTCGCGGTTGAGCCGGGCAATGTTGGAGATGGAAATGGCGGCGGGGCAGGCGGCCTCGCACTCTTCGGTGACGGTGCAGCCGCCGAAGCCTTCATTGTCCATCTGGGCGATCATCGACACGACGCGGCGGCGGCGCTCCGGCTCGCCCTGCGGCAACAAGGCCAGGTGCGAGACCTTGGCACTGACGAAGAGCATGGCCGACGCGTTTTTGCACGCCGCCACGCAGGCTCCGCAGCCGATGCAGGCGGCCGCGTTCATCGCCAGGTCCGACTCTTCCTTCGGCACTAAGATCGCATTGGCGTCCGGCGCGTTGCCCGTGTTGACCGAGATGTAGCCGCCGGCCGTCATGATCCGGTCGAAGGCCGAGCGATCGACGGCCAAGTCTTTCACGACGGGAAACGCCCGGGCCCGCCAGGGCTCGATGACGATCGCGTCACCGCTGCGGAAGTGCCGCATGTGGAGTTGGCACGTGGTGGTCTCGGCCTCCGGCCCGTGGGCCTGCCCGTTGATCATCATGCCGCACGCGCCGCAGATACCTTCCCGGCAGTCGTGGTCGAAGGCGACGGGCTCCTGCCCCTCCTTGATGAGCTGCTCGTTGAGCACGTCGAGCATTTCGAGGAACGACATGTCGGGCGAGACGTCGTCGATCTGGTAGGTCTCGAACCGCCCCCGCGTCTGGGCATTGGGCTGCCGCCAGATCTTCAAGGTCAGCGAAAGGTTGCCGGACATTTTTTTCGATCGCTCCGTGGCGACATGCAGTCGCCCGTCTTTTTACTTGTAGCTCCGCTGGGCGAGCGGGATGGCTTCAAAATTGAGCGGCTCTTTGTGGAGCACCGCCGGCTTGTCGACTCCCTGGTGCTCCCAGGCGCCGACGTAGCAAAAATTCGCGTCGTCGCGCTGGGCCTCGCCTTCGGGAGTTTGATATTCCTCGCGGAAATGGCCGCCGCACGATTCCTTTCGATGCAGCGCGTCGGCCACCAAGAGTTCCGCGAACTCGAGGAAGTCGGCCACGCGGCCGGCGTGCTCGAGGTTCTGGTTGAACGATTCACCCGAGCCGGGGACTTTGACGTCCCGCCAGAATTCCTCGCGGAGCTGGCGGATGCGCTCGATCGTCGCCTTCAGGCTTGCCTCGTCGCGGGACATGCCGCAGCGTTCCCACATCGCGCGGCCCAAGTCGCGGTGAATGCTGTCGACGGTGCGGCTTCCCTGGATCGAGACGATCCGATCGATGCGTCCTTTGGCGTCGGCCAGCGTCTGCGCGAAGGCCGGATGATCTGTCGATACCTTGGGCAGCTTGCTCGTCGCCAGGTGCTGGCCCATCGTGTACGGGATGATGAAGTAGCCGTCGGCCAGTCCCTGCATCAGGGCACTCGCACCCAAGCGATTCGCCCCGTGGTCGGAGAAATTCGCCTCGCCCAGCACGAACAGGCCCGGGATCGTACTTTCCAGGTCGTAGTCGACCCACAGGCCGCCCATCGTGTAGTGGACTGCCGGATAGATTCGCATCGGCGTCTTGTACGGATCCTCGGCCGTGATCTTGTCGTACATCTGGAACAGGTTGCCGTACTTCGCGCGAATGGTGTCGACGCCGTCGCGGGCAATCGCCTCGCGAAAGTCGAGATAGACGGAGTAGCCGGTCGCCCCGACGCCGTAACCCGCGTCGCACCGTTCCTTGACGGCCCGCGACGCCACGTCGCGCGGCACCAGGTTGCCGAAGGCCGGGTAGCGCCGCTCGAGGAAGTAGTCCCGATCGGAGTCGGGGATTTCCTGCGGCGGCCGCGGATCGTGCTGTTGCTTGGGCACCCAAACGCGGCCGTCGTTCCGCAAGCTTTCGCTCATCAACGTGAGCTTGCACTGGTGCGTGCCGCTGGCGGGAATGCAGGTCGGGTGAATCTGCGTGTAGCAGGGGTTGGCGAAGTAGGCTCCCCGCTTGTGGCAACGCCACGAGGCGGTAACGTTGCAGCTCTTGGCGTTGGTCGAAAGATAAAAGACGTTGCCGTAGCCGCCCGTGCACAGCACGACGGCGTCGCCGGCGAATTGCTCGTATTTTCCCGTGACGAGGTCGCGAGTGACGATGCCCCGCGCGACGCCGTCGACCAACACAAGATCGAGCATCTCGCGGCGGGGCATCTGCTTGACCTTGCCGACGGCGACTTGCCGCAGCATGGCGCTGTACGCGCCCAGCAGCAACTGCTGCCCGGTCTGGCCGCGGGCATAAAACGTCCGCGAGACCTGGGCGCCGCCGAAGGAGCGATTGGCCAGTGTGCCGCCGTATTCGCGGGCGAAGGGCACGCCCAGGGCGGTGCAATGATCGATGATCAGGTTGCTGATCTGAGCGAGGCGATAAACGTTGGCTTCACGGCTGCGGAAATCGCCCCCCTTAACCGTGTCGTAAAACAGCCGCCAGACGCTGTCGCCGTCGTTCGGGTAGTTCTTGGCGGCGTTAATTCCGCCTTGGGCCGCGATGCTGTGGGCCCGTCGCGGCGAATCCTGCAGGCAGAAGGAGAGGACGTTGTAGCCCAGCTCGCCCAACGCGGCGGCGGCCGAGGCACCGGCGAGCCCGGTGCCGACCACGATGATCGTGTACTTGCGCTTGTTGGCCGGGTTGACCAGCTTCATCTCGAAGCGGTGCTTGTCCCACTTCTTCTCGACGGGGCCGTCGGGAACTCCGGAGTTGAGTCCGTTGCCGCTTGCCTGAATCATCGCCGTCCGTTTTTCTGTCGAGTGCAGGTCAGTGTATTTGCCGGCCAGTTTGTTCGTCGACCAGTGTGTTCAAGGACCCCGCGTCTGCGCTCAGTGCGCCCGGCCGTTCCTATCCGCGCGAAGAACACAAAGCTTGCAAAGCCGACCGCGATCACGCAGGCGAAGACCACGCCGACCCACTTGATCAGTGCCGCGTACTTCGGATGTGTGATCCCCAGCGACTGGAACGCGCTGGCGAAACCGTGCCACAGGTGAATGCCCAGAATAATCACGCCGATGAGATAAACGCCCGACGTGAAGTTGTCTTGGAGGATGCGGATGGCCTTATCGAACGGTTCCTCGCCCGGCGGCGTGGTGAACCAGGGCCATTTCTGCCAGGTGAACTGCAGGAGGTGCACGATCAAGAAGAAGAGCACGATCGCTCCCGAGGTGAACATCCACGCCTCGGGATGAACGGGAGAGCTCGTGGTGTGCGGGGCCGCGTCGAGCTTCGACCGCTTGACCGCGTAGCCGTGGCCGCGGGCCGAGCGGTTGTGCTGCGTCACTGTGAAGGCCAGCAAGATGTGGATCACGAACAGGGCGTAGAGGATGATCTCGACGCCGAACAAGAGGGTCGGCTCGCTGTGCAGCGTGTGCGCGTATTTGTTGTAAGCGTCGGGACCGAGATAGAGGAGCAGGTTGCCGGCCAGATGCGCGACGAGAAACCCGCAGAGCAGCAGTCCCGTGAATCCCATCACGAACTTCTTCCCCACGGAAGAGGAAAGGGCTTTCACGAGCAGGCTCAAAACGGCCTCCTTCAGGGAGTTTTCACCGGGATTTTCGCCACAGGAAAAGCAGTTTTGCGACGAGTTGGCCGGCGGTCTTAAGCACCGAATTATAGGGCAACGAAGGCGAGATTCAATCGACCGGCAATCGCCAGCCGCGCCGCGCACACGGGCCAGCGGACTCTTGGAAAACGCGGCCCCGTCCATCCCGTAACTGTCACAAGCGGCGATTTCCGGCGGATCACGTCGGGCCGCCCGGGGAGAGATCCGTTCGGCCGCCGGAACGTTAATGGGTGCAGGCCCTGACTGACTGATTAAAAAAGCAGAAGAAAGACAAAAAGAATCCGACGACCAAGTCGTCGGCTTGGGAAATGGCGGGTCGTGGATGCCAGATATCGGCGCCCGAGCGCACTCGAGCTCGAGACAATATGAACTCTGATTCTCACGACGGTATCGGACGTCTCGCGCGCCGATTGTCGGCGCGGCACGCATCTGCGAGCATGGAAAATGGATGGAAACGCCGAGTGACATATCCGACGCGCCCCGGCAAACGCCCGCCGCAGAGCCCGAGGCGTCGGCCTCATCGCCAATGGAGGGACAGCCAGCGACGCCGGCCGAACAACAGCCCGCTCTGGCTCGCTCGTTTTTCAAACTCGAGCGCGGCGACGTGCTGCCGTTCTGCCTGCTCATCGGGTTCAGCGCGTGGCTCTGGTCGCGTGCCAGCGATTCTCTGGGTAGCAGCGCGGCCTTCATTGGGGCGGCGATTGGACTGGTGATCGCCTATGTCGTCCGCACGTTTTGTTAAGTCCGCGGCTGCTCCCCACCTTCGGAGCCGGCGATGCCAGAACCGACGATTCGGGTCGAAAACCTGACGCAGCACTACGGCGTTCGCCCCGTCCTGCGCGACATCAACCTCGATATCTACGCGGGCGAGTTGGTGGCCGTCATCGGCCCCAACGGCATGGGCAAGACGACGCTGCTCGCCGCGATCGGTGGCGTCCATTCGCCACAGAAGGGCTCGGTGACCATCGCGGGGCTCAAACGCCGCTCGTCGCCCGCGGCCGAATTGGAGATCCGCCGCAAGTCGGTTTACCTGCCCGACACGGCCTTTCTGCCGCGGACGATGACCGCCCGCGAATTCTGGATCTCCGTCGGCAAGATCTACGAGATCGACTACGACCGCCTGTTCGACCACATCGAGCGGCTGGTCGCGCTGTTCGAGTTGGAACAGGTCGTCGACTCGCCAATCTCGAGCGGGTCGGCCGGGCAGCAGAAGAAAGTGGCGCTGTCCGCGGCCCTGATCACCGACACGCCGATCCTGCTGTTGGACGAGCCCCTTTCGGGCGGGCTCGACGCTTCGGGAATTCTGGCGCTACGGAAGGTCCTGCAGCGACTGGTGGCTGACCGCCATGCGACGATCGTGCTCACCGCGCCGGTGCCCGAACTGGTTGAGCAGCTGGCCTCGCGGGTCGTCGTGCTGCGGGCCGGGAGCATCGTCGCGGACGGAACGGTCGAACAGCTCATCGCTCAGTCCGGTCGCGGCCGCTCGCTGGCGGACGCGCTTGAGCTGCTCTTTTTCCCCAAGACGGCCGACCACGTCGCCGACTACTTTCAGGAAACCCCGCGCTTTCAGGACACTTCACGGTGAAACGCCTCTGGTACAGCGAACCCATTCGCAACTGCCGGCTGGTGTCGCCGCCGTCGTGGCCGGCCACGGTCTTTCTGTTTTTCTTGCTGGTTGCCGAGGCGTTCGCCTGGAGGTTGGGAGTCCCCGGTCTGGTGGTCCGACCACCGGAGGTTGGCATCCCGGCAATTCTGGTGCTCGGGCTGGGCACCACCCTGTATGGGATCTACCGCGTGTTCGGGTTTCATCCCAATCTGCGGCCCAAGTATCGTGAGTGGCTGCGGATGACCGCCTGGCACAGCCCGCAACGGCTCCCACTCGGCCCGGTGACTCTCACCTTGATGGACGGGATGCTCCTGCTCGTGGCGACGGCCCTGCTTTGGGCCCGCCATCCGACGATCCCGCCCTTGCGAGCCCTGCTGATTTTCTCCGTCACCTATCTGCTGAGCATGGCGTTCGCCCTCCTGACGAGCGGGCCGCGGGGCTTTGGCTACGCGGTGCTCTTCGGCATCGGCGGAATTCTCATGACCGCGTCTGATCTGGTGTTGGGCATCGGCATCGCCCTGACGACCTATTTTGTCGCGTGGGGTGGACTGCGGCTGGCGCTGATCAACCTGCGGGAAGTCGACACCAAGTCGATCGAACGCTACTTCCTGCGAGTAGCGCCCCGCGGCATTCGAGCCGCAGAAATCTCCACAGTCTTCGTAGGCTGGCCGTTCGGCTATCTCGGTCCGAATCGGACGTTGCCCCACGCTTCGGCCTTCGACGTAGTCTGCCTCGCGGGATTGGCGGGGTGGCTGCTCGCCAGCTTCCGGATGTTTTTCTGCTACGTAGTCGGCCCCGGAGTGACAGACGAAGACTTGCGCTTGCTGGGCTGCCTGGCTTACGTCGGTGCGACGATGGCGTGTAGCCTCAGGATGCTCGTTTTTTGGATCAACCATCGGCCGCCAATCAGCGTTCTGGGACGCCTGGCGACATTCCGTTGGATCATCCCCAGCTACGATCGGGCGTTCGCCGCGCCGGTCGCGGGAATGCTCGTCCTGTGGGGGTTTGCTGACTTGGTGCTGCTGCGCCGCGGCCCGCCTTCGCTTGCGGGCGTCTCCATCTTGCTCAGCATCGCGCTACTCGTGGCGTTTTTGCCGGGACCCTCTCTGAGGACGTGGGCGCTGACCTCGGAGTGCCGCATCGTCGCGCAGAAGCCGCAGGCCCAGCTCGAGCGCTAACCGGTCGGAACACGCCGAGGCACAAAGCAGAGAGCAGGCGGCCCCCAGTGGCGGGTCCGAAGACGGGGGCGGGCCACAAGACGAGAGCAACAACAGGGGAAGAACTGCATCCCGCGGCAATGCGGGAGCCTGTCCCCCACCTTGAAGGATTTCACGACGACTCGGAATCAGCACGAGTCGGGCACGGTCGGATCAACGGACTTGGCGGATCGCAGACGTGAAAAATGCGGCTCGGACTCCGTCCCGCCGGCGCGGCAGCGCGGCCGCGCAACAAACTCCCTTTACTTTTCGTCTCGGCGGGCCTCAGCCACCATCTGCGAAATCCGGTCGAGCCCGTCGGTCTTGACGTCGACGCCGGAGATGTCCAGGAGAGCAGCCACGGCGTGCTCCATCGAGCCGTCAAAGAACGTTTTGACGATGTGCTCGAGGGCCGTCTTCCGCGCCTTGTCCCGGGACTGTGCCGGCAGATAGACGTACCGCGCCCCTTGCTTCTTGTGCTTCACGTGCCCTTTGCGTTCCAGGATCCGCAACAGGCTTCGCACGCACGAATAGCTCGGAGGATCGGGCATATTCTCGAGCACGCCCGTCACGTCGGCCTCGCCGACGCGATACAGCGTGTCGAGAATCTGGCGCTCGCGGCGAGCCAGATACAACTGCGACTTTCGCATCATTCAACCCACTTTCCGTTTTGACCCCGGCCCGCTGTTCGAAGCCTGAGAATTCCTGTTGAATCCTCAGGTTCGTGGAGGGGTCACCCGCTGTAAGGAAATTAGCACGCTGCACAGTAGCACGGGACGTAGGGCACGGTCAAATACTGTGGGCCAACTCACGAACAGGTCGTTTGGGCAAATCTTGTGGGTGAATCTTTTCTTTGTGGGTGACCTGTCCGACCGGACGTCCCCAACTCTGTGCGATTCTACGAACGGCCCGTTCGAAGAAGCGCGCCGCAAAAAATCTTTCCCAGAGTAGCGAGCCGTTAAACCGACAGCAAATCTTAAATGGAATTTTTTTGCTCTTCGAGAGGAGTTTCCGCTTGGCACGGACTGACCCATCCCCGGTCCCTTCATCGACAACGGGCGACCGAATCGGCTTGCCAGACCGGTCCGAAAGTTCGATAATGGAGATATGCACAAACTTGGATGTGTGCCGGGGGGATGGAGTGCGCACGGTCGCACGTTTTGGGGCAGTTTTGCAGCATTTCGGCTCGGGCGGCTGACGCTACGAGTCGTCTTCGCGATCCTCTTCTGGGCGGCGGCCGCGCGGGCTGGCGTGCAAAAGTCACCCGCGCCCCCCGTCTTCGAGCGCGACGTCCGCCCGATCCTCCGTGCCCATTGTTTCGACTGTCACGGCAGCCAGAACCTCCGCAAGGGGGGCCTCGATCTGCGACTCCGTCGGCTGATGGCCAAAGGGGGCGAATCGGGGCCCGCCATCACGCCCGGCCACCCCGAAGAGAGTTATCTGCTCGACCGGCTGAAAGCGGGCGAAATGCCCCCCGGCGATCCAAAGTTGACCCCCGCGGAGGTCGCCGTCATCGACGGCTGGATCCGAGGCGGCGCGCTGACCGCGCAAAAGGAACCGACCGAGCTCAGCGCGGCCGCCCAGATCACCGCCGACGATCGGGCTTTCTGGTGTTTCCGCCCCATCCATCGCCCGCCGGTGCCCCAATTCGCGCCGGCCGATCGTATTCGCACGCCGATCGACGCACTGCTCTCTGCCGCGCTCAAACCAAAGCAGCTCGCCTTCTCGCCCGACGCGGACAAGCGAACGTTAATCCGCCGTCTGTCGCTCGATTTGCTGGGATTGCCGCCTGAGCCGGCCACCGTCGACACCTTTCTGGCCGACCAGTCACCCAATGCCTACGAGCGGCTTGTCGATCGCCTGTTAGCCTCGCCGCACTACGGTGAACGTTGGGGACGCCACTGGCTCGACACGGCGGGCTACGCCGACTCGGAAGGCTTTGACGAGCAGGACGTACCCCGGCCTGAGGCGTTTCACTATCGCGATTACGTGATTCGCGCTCTCAACGCCGACAAACCTTTCGACCAGTTCGTCGCCGAGCAGTTGGCTGGTGACGAGCTGGTGCCGCCTCACTCGGGCGATTTGTCTACCGACGCCATCGAGAAGCTGAGTGCGACGGGATTTCTGCGAATGGCGGCCGACGGCACGGCCACCGCCAACAGTCCGGCCACCGCCAACCAGAACGTCGCCGATACGATCAAAATCGTCTCGACCTCGCTGTTGGGGCTGTCGGTTGGCTGCGCCCAGTGCCACGACCACCGCTACGACCCGATCCTGCAGGACGATTATTATCGCCTGCGAGCCGTCTTCGAGCCCGCACTCAACTGGAAGAATTGGCGCGTCCCGTCGCAGCGACGGGTTTCGCTCTACACCCAAGCCGATCGCGCTCGCGTGGCCGCCGTCGCCAAGGAAGCCAATGAGGTCGCGACCAAAGTCGCCGAGAAGGAGCGGCGGTACCTGGCTGAAGCGCTCGACAAGGAACTGACGAAGTTCGAGCCGCCCGTTGCCAAGGCCCTCAGGGCGGCCCTCGATACGCCGACGGCGAAACGCACGGCGGCTCAGAATCAGCTGTTGAGCCAGCATCCTAGCGTGCCAATCTCGCCGGGCCTGTTGTCGCAATACAATCCGACTGCCGCTGCCGATCTGCAGAAGGATCGGGCCAAGGTTGCGGCCATTCAGGCCCGCGCGCCGGTCGAGCACTTTGTGCGGGTCCTGAACGAAAACCCGGGCGAGGTTCCGCCGACGTACCTCTTCTATCGGGGCGAGTTCGCACAGCCGCGGCAGGAAGAGCAGCCCGGCGACCTCACTGTCTGTGCGGCCGAGGGGGACACGGGCAACCTGCCGCGTCGCGACGCCACTCGACAGACGTCGGGTCGGCGTCTGGCCTACGCCAAACGGCTGATGTCGGGCAAGCATCCGCTCGTCGGCCGGGTGCTGGTGAATCGCATCTGGCTGCACCATTTCGGCCGCGGACTGGTCGCCACGCCGGCCGATTTCGGCCGGATGGGTGAACGTCCGAGCAATCCCCAGCTGCTCGATTGGCTGTCCGATGAGTTCGCCAGGAGCGGCTGGGACCTCAAACGGCTGCAGCGTCTGATCGTGATGTCGACCGTCTATCGACAAAGCTCGACCCACACGCCGGATCGAGACTCCGCCGATCCCGACAACCTGCTCCTGTCGCGGATGAACGTCCGCCGGCTCGACGCCGAGGCCGTGCGCGACTGTGTCCTGGCGGCCAGCAACTCGCTCTATGACCGCATGTGCGGTAAGCCGGTGCCGGTCCGCGAAGACGGCGTCGGTCAGATCGTAGTGGGCCTCGAGAACAAAGTTGGGGCCAACGACCAGGGCCCTGAGGTGCCGATCGGCGGCGAAGAGTACCGCCGCAGCCTGTACATCGAGGTCCGCCGGAGCAAGCCGCTGGCGCTCCTGCGCACATTCGACCTGCCCGTGATGGAAACCAACTGCGACCGCCGCACCGCGTCGACGTCGGCCCCGCAGGCCCTGATGCTGATGAACAGCGAGTTCGCGCTCCGCCAGGCGAGCCGGTTTGCCCACCGCCTGGTGCGCGACGCCGGCTCCGATCCGCGACAGCAAATTTCGCGAGCGTTCGAGATCGCCTTCGCCCGGCCGGCAACCGACTCGGAGATTGCGGAATCGCTGGCGTTCCTCGAGCATCAGTCCGAGGAAGTCAAAACGCACCCCGCCGCCACCACCCCGCCGAAACCCCAGCCGATCGGCCGAAAAGGTCGACGACGCAATCGCGCGACCAGTCGCCCCACGGCAGCCGATCCCGGATTGCAGCCGCTCACCGACTTTTGCCAGGCCCTGATCAGCTCCAACGAGTTTTTGTACAGCGATTGAACGAGACGATCGAGAAAAACTGCAATAGAGAACCGGCGGCACCCGTGGCTTGCCACGAGTACCCGCACCCGCCGCTCGCCAGAATCTCCCCCGCCCCGCTTGCCCGCCTGGAACCTGACACGATGTTCGACACGTTTGCTCCCGCCTCGCGACGCCAGTTTTTGGCACGGAACGCCATGGGAATCGGCAGCGTCGCGCTCGCCTGGTTGCTCAAGCAGGAACGCCTGCTCGCCATGCCGGCCAACGTGCGGAAGGCGCCGCCGACATTCGACCTGAAGCCCAAGGCGCCGCATCATCCGCCGCAAGCCCAGGCGATGATCTCGCTCTTCATGCACGGCGGTCCGAGCCACATGGATCTCACCGATCCCAAGCCGCAGCTCACCAAGTACAGCGGCACCGATTACTCCGGCGAGGTCGCCTACAGTTTCGTCAGTTCGGCCAGCAAGAAGCTAATGGGCACACCCTTCCGCTTCCGCAAGCACGGCGAGTGCGGCACGGAGCTGTCCGAGCTGTTGCCGCACACCGCCAAGATCGTCGACGACATTTGCCTGGTCCGCTCGATGCACACGGACATCAACGGGCACGAAGCGTCGATCTGGTATCTCAACACCGGGCGGGCTCAGCCCGGACGGCCGGCCTTCGGCTCGTGGCTCACCTACGGGCTCGGCTCGGAGAGCCAGAACCTGCCCGCCTACGTCGCCATGCCCGATCCGGGCGGAATGCCGGTCGACGGCGTCCGCAATTGGTCCAACGGCTGGATGACCCCCCTGTTCCAGGCGACCGTGGTCCGCTCGCAGGAGCCGCGAATCTTGAATCTTGAGCCGCCGCCGCATCTGGCCGGCGACTTGCAACGCGAGAATCTCGACTTTCTCGCGCGGCTCAACCGCCGTCATCTGCAGCGGCATCCCGGCGAGGCCGACCTGGAAGCCCGCATCGCCAGCTACGAGCTGGCCGCCCGCATGCAGTCGGCCGCGACCGAGGCCCTCGACATCTCCAAGGAAACGAAGGCCACGCACGAACTCTACGGGCTCGACCAGCCCGAGACGCGCGAATACGGCACGCGGCTGCTGGTCGCCCGCCGCTTGGTCGAGCGGGGTGTGCGGTTCGTACAGATCTTCATTGCCGGCCAGATTTGGGACCTGCACAACGACATTCGCGGCGGCCTGCCCGCCTGCTGCAAGAAGACTGACAAGCCGGCCGCCGCGCTGGTGCTCGACCTCAAGCAGCGCGGCCTGTTGGACACGACGGTCGTGCACTGGGGAGGCGAGATCGGCCGACTTCCCGTCATCCAAAGTGCGGGCGACCCGCTGCATGCCGGCCGCGACCACAACGGTCAGGGCTTTAGCGCCTGGTTCGCCGGCGGCGGCTTCAAAGCAGGCCTGGCGTTCGGCGAGACCGATGAATTCGGCCACCGCGCCGTGGTCAATCCAGTCGGACCCAACGATTACCAGGCGACGCTCCTGCATCTCTTCGGCATCGACCACGATCGGCTGACGTATTTGTCGAACGGCCAGCCGCACACCATCACCGATGGGGCCAAGTGCCGGGTCGTGAAGGAGATTTTGAAGCGCGCGTGAATCCTCGGGGGACTCACGTCCCCCGCTCGGGCGGGTTGTTGATGAGCTGATCGGCCAGGCGAAACGCCTCTTCTTTCTCGGTCAGCTCTTCGTTCAGTTGCGCTTCGCGGATCGTGTCGAGGATTTCGCGGATACGTTTGCCGGGCGGCAGGCCCCGCGCGATTAAGTCATCGCCGGTGACGAACGGCGGCGGATCGAGCTTTTCCGGCGGCGTCCGCTGCAACAGCTCCTCACAGTGCATCACCCCGGATAAATCCTCCTCCGCCGCGAGTCGATCCGCGCGACCCAGCGCGAGCAGATCGCGGGCGTCGGGATGCGCGAGCATGCGTTTGAGCTGGGCGAGCGACTTTGTCGCGGACGCGAAGACGTCGCCCAAGTTGGTCAAGAGCCACTCGATCGAATCGGTCTCCTGATTCGATAGCCGCAACCGTTTGCACACGCCGCGAGCTACGCGCGGTTCTTTCCGCCCGGCAGACAGGGCGACGCCAATCTCAGGAACGCTCGCCAACAGCGCGGCCGCCGCTAGCTCGAAACGCGGCTCCTCGAGCAAACGCAACCGCCGCAGGGAAATCTCCCACGGCGATTTCGCGTCCCCTTCGCCGCCGAGATTCGCTGCGTCGTCGAGAACCGGCCGCAGCTCCGGCAGGATCTCGAGCAAGAGCTGTGTGTCGCGAGCCAGCTCCATCGCGCGGCGGCGATGCGGGTCGACCAGCATGCGTTTCAGCTCTTGAGCGATGCGCTCGGCGCTCACCACGTGGATCTCGGGAGCCATCGCCCGCACGGCATCCGCCGTCGGCCCGTCCAGCTGGAACTCGAGCGTGGCGGCAAAGCGGACGGCCCGCAGCATCCGCAGCTTGTCCTCGGCCATGCGATCGGCGGGACGGCCGATCGCCCGCACCACGCCGGCCGCCAGGTCCTTCTCGCCTCCCACGTAATCGTGCACCTGCTCGGAGAGCGGGTCGTAGAACATGCCGTTGATGGTAAAGTCGCGGCGGCGAGCGTCGTCCTCGGGACCGGCGAAGTCGACATGCTCGGGCCGGCGGCCGTCGAGATACGGGCCCTCTGTGCGAAAGGTCGCCACCTCGATGTTGCCGGCCTCCTTCGAGCCCAGCACGATGATCACGCCAAAGCTCGCCCCGACGGCCAGCGTCCGCCGCTGCCCGAACAGGTTGCGAACGGCCTCGGGCCGGGCGTCAGTGGCAACGTCGTAATCCTTCGGCACGCGGCCCATCAGCAGGTCGCGGACGCAGCCGCCATTCCAGAGCGCGCGAAAGCCCGCGCCCTGCAGTCGTCGCACAACGTCGACGGCAAATTCGCGTTGGCGATCGGCATGGAGCATGTGGTGAACCCGCCTCGCGGGGCCAAAATGTTGCAATTGTCAGGCGAAACAGCCGACATTAGCATACGAGACGCGGCATCCGTCCGCAGCCGCGAGGCATTTCCACAAGTCCGCCCGCGAATTCGAGATTGCGACGATGATCGACTCGGCAGAAAAACTCCCCAACCCCGACAACGCCCCGCTCGCCAGCCTGGACGAATGGGAAGACGACCTCTTGCGGCGTTACCCCGAGCCGGGTTCGGCACAGGCGGCAACTGCGGAGAAGAAGCCAGCCGAATTTCGCGATCACGAAGGGTCGGTGCGGCCAAGCGTCCGCGAGTTTTATCGGCTCAACCACACGCATCAATCGGTCGACTTCGTCCGCCAGAAGATGGCCGAGTACCTGCCGCTGAAGAAACGGCAGATGAGCGTGTGGGAGGCGATGGAGTTTCTCAACCGCCTCACTGACGACAGCGATCCCGACACCGATCTGCCGCAGATCGAACACTCACTGCAAACACTGTTGGCCATCCGCGAGGCCGGTCATCCGCGCTGGTTCCAGCTCGTGGGGCTGATTCACGATCTGGGCAAGGTGCTGTGCCTGTTCGACGAGCCGCAGTGGGCCGTCGTCGGCGACACGTTCCCGGTCGGCTGCGGTTATTCGCCGAAGATTGTCTTTCCCGAGTTCTTCGCCGCCAATCCGGATAGTCGGGTGCCCGAGTACCAGACGGAGCTGGGAATTTACGACAAGGGCTGCGGGCTCGACAACGTGATGATGTCGTGGGGTCACGACGAATATCTTTATCACGTGGTCAAGGACTACATCCCCGAAGAGGGGCTGTACATGATCCGCTACCACTCCTTCTATCCGGCCCACCGCGAGGGAGCCTACAGCTACCTGATGAACGATCACGATCGCGAGATGTTCCGCTGGGTGAAGAAGTTCAGCCCGTTCGATCTTTATTCGAAGAGCACCGAGCGGCCCGACGTCACCACGCTCAAGCCGTACTGTGAAGAGCTGATCGACGAGTTTTTGCCACCCGTGCTGAACTGGTGACCGCCCAGAACGCTGTCTCGCGTCCGCAGCGGCCGTTCACCACGCTCTTCGTCGGTTTGATGGCCGTCACCCTCGTGCGTCCGGCGCTGGCCGCGACGCCCATTGGTCACGCGGCATTCGCGCTCGTGATGGTGTTTTTCTTCGGGTCCGCGATCTGGATCCTGTGCCAGAGCCGGCGGCAGTGGTGGCTGGCCCTCGGCTTCGGATCGTGCTGGATCCTCATGCGTCTGCCCACGTTTCTGATGGCCGACCCGGGCGTCACCATCGAGGTGATCGGCCGCCTGGCCGAGATCGCCTTTTTGATGCTGACGGTGTCGCTGTTGGTGCGGGCCATTTTTCAGAAGCGGACGGCCACGCTCGACAACATTCTCGGCGCCTTCGCCGGCTACTTGCTGATTGGATTGATCTGGGGAATCGCCTTTTCCCTCGTCGTGCTGCTTGATCCGGGAGCCCTCCGGATCGATGCCGCGCTACAACCCGAATGGGCGTCGCCCGAAAAACGCGATTGGGTGCTGACGTATTTCAGCTGCTGCACGCTGATGACGGTCGGCTACGGCGACATCACGCCCGTCCACCCGGCAGCCCGCACCCTCGCCGTGCTCGAAGCAATGACGGGCCAAATCTACCTGGCCGTGCTCGTGGCGGTGCTCGTCGGCATGAAGGTGGCGCACAGCTTCTTCTCGCCTCCCGGCCACGACGGCAAGAAGTAAATTCGTTCGCCCATCACTTCGCCAACAACCTGGCGATTTCCTGTTCGTGTTGGGCGGCGTCGCGTTCGCCCAGTTTCAACAGCTCCTCGATGTAATCCCGGTGGAACAGGATCGTGCTGATGAGATCCTGTTCCTCGGCCTCTTGCGAGCCGAAGCGGCGCATGAAGTAGCGGATGGCCCGCGGCAGCCGTTCCTCGAACTCGTTGGCCAGGGCCCCGATGTCGTTCGACGGCCGGATCACGACCGTTTGCACCTCGCGGAGCCCTTGCCGATCCTGCGGCTGCAGCTTGGTCACGAGCTTGTTGATCCGCTCGATCTGTTCGGCGTCCTGGTCGAGCTGGTCGAGGAAGACCGCGTCGTAAAGCGCGCCCAACACCACGGCCGGCGAGGGCGGGCCCATTCCTTTCTTGCGCAGCCGGCAGAACGGGGGCATCTCGTAATGGGTGGAAATCACCAGCATCCGATCGGCTCCCAGGTGCACGGCCGGCGACAGGGGGGCGACCAGCCGGATGCCGCCGTCGCCGTACCACTCGTTGCCGATCGACACGGGCGAAAAGAGCAGCGGCAACGCGGCGGAGGCCATGATGTGCTCGACCGTCATCGCGATATTGAGCCCCTTCCGCAGCGGTCGTTCCCAGTTTTCGATCGCCTTGCCCTCGACGAAGGTGATCGTTTCGCCCGTGTCGTAATTGAGGGCGGTGAGCGCGACGGCCGACAACTCGCCCGCGGCGATATTCCGCGCGATGCCGGGCAGCGGTCCGTCACCGCTGCCCAGGTTGCGCTGCAAGAACTCGCGGAGCGGCCGCGTGTCGACCATGCTGTGGCGCGGGCGACGCCGGGGGGTAATCCCACGGACAAGCGCAGGCCGATCCGCATCACCCGCCAGACGACGGCCACGGTGTCGACGCGAAAGACGTCGTCGAAGTCGAGCCGCCGCCACAGACCCATCAGGTCTTCGATCTTGTGCGACCAGGCGCCGACGTGGTTGGCCAAATGGGCCACGTTGATCGCGCCGGCCGAAACGCCGGTCAAGAGCGGCGCGCGAAAGTGCGGAAATCTCGCGGCAATTCCCCGCAGCACGCCGACCTGGTACGCGGCCCGCGCGCCGCCTCCGCCCAACACCAGCGCAAGCTGCGGCTCCGGTCCGAAGGAAGCACTCGCCATCTAGGTGATCTCTCGCATGGAGGCGGCATCCGTCGGGCGGTAAAGTCTTATCGTCGGCGGCAGGCGCGATCGCGGTCGCAAAGTCGCTTTCCGCCGGTCGTCGCATACTATAGGAATCCGCACGCATGCCGAGAACCATCATCCAGGCAGCCTCGCTGCCGGCGCCGCCCGAGCGGCTGTGGGCGATGTATTTGAGCGCCGACGAGCACACGGCCTTCACCGGTTTCCCAGTGACAATCGCCCCGAACCCAGGCGCCGAATTTCGTGCCTTTAACGGAGCGATTTGGGGCAGTATTCTCGACGTGGTCCCCCATAGGCTCGTCGTCAAAAGGTGGCGATCGAAGAATTTTCCGCAGAACGCGCTCGATTCGACGCTCGTGCTTTCGTTCTGGCCCGAAGAAACCGGCGGTCGCATCGAGTTGGTCCAGGCGAACGTGCCCGAAGAGGATTTTGCAGGCGTCAGCGAGGGTTGGTCGAAGTTTTATTGGAATCCGTGGCGGGCGTACCTCGAACGCACAGGCTGAGTCTGCAGCGATGGCGGCAGGCGTCCGCCGGAAAAGGATTAGGCCCCTCGCAGCGTTCAGGGATTCGGGTTAATGGAGTTGAATTCATCGACATGAAATTGATTTCGCAGGTCTTTCAAGCACGGCGGCAGCACGATCTGAGCAGCTTCTTGGTCTACATCCTGGCGGACGGTCCGGCCGACGGCAGCAGGCCCGTCGCCTGCGTCGCCTTCGATGCGGAGGCCAACGTACTGCGTCCGGCTCTGTTGGCCGCCAATGCCGACGCGGGCGACTATGAGCTGACGGTGCTGCTCGACGTGTTCGGCTCCCTGAGGACGACCGATTTCGACCTGACGGGAGTGATCGGCGGCGTCCGCTGCGTGCTCGAGCGTTTCGAGCGAAAGTTCCTGCAAGTCACCGGCACGCCCGACCCGAGCGTCTTTCGCGCCGAAGACCGCAAAAAGTCGATGCACTTCGGCCGGTTGGATTGATTCGAATCAGGCACAGCCACCCTTCTCATCTCATCTGGGTGCAAGTGACCAGTGCCGCCCGACCGCCTCTTCGCGTAGAATCCCAGCGATCAACAACTGCCGATTACGCTGAGTTCCGATTGCCGGCTGTCCGTTTCTCCTAGAAGAGCACGCTCATGAAAACTGCAAGCCTGCTTGTCGCCCTGGCCGGATTTTCGCTGGCCGTCTCTACTGAGCTGCCGCCGACGCCAAAACGCCCGGTCGTCGACACGTATCAGGGCGTCAAAGTGACCGACGATTATCGTTGGCTGCAAGACTGGCACGATCCGCAGGTGCGTCAATGGAGCGACGCCGAAAATGCGTACGCTCGCCAGTATCTCGATCACCTCGGCGACGTTCCCGCGCTGCGCCGCCGCGTGACGCAGATCATGGAAGCCAAAACAATCAGCTATGGCGGCGTGGTTTATCGCAAGGGAAAGCTGTTTGCGCTCAAGCGCGAGCCGCCCAAGCAACAGCCGATGTTGATCGTGCTGCCCTCGGCGAATGCCGTCGACCAGGCTCGCGTGCTCGTCGACCCCAACACGATGGATGCCAAAGGGGGCACGATTATCGACTGGTTCATGCCCTCAGCCGACGGCGGGCTGGTGGCCGTGTCGCTCTCGCACGGCGGCACCGAATCGGGCGACGTGCATGTCTTTGACGTGGCGACCGGAAAACCGACGGGCGAAGTCGTCCCTCGCGTCAACTCGGGGACGGCCGGCGGCGACCTGGCTTGGAACCGCGACGGCTGTGGATTCTTCTATACGCGGCATCCGCACGCGGGAGAGCGGCCGGCGGCCGACCTCGACTTCTACCAGCAGGTCTATTTCCACAAGCTGGGAACGCCGACGGCCAGCGACCAATACGAATTGGGCCAGGGTTTTCCCCGCGTGGCCGAATCGCAGATCGAAGTCGACAATCGCACGGGTTACGCACTGGTCACGACGCAATTCGGCGACGGCGGCGAATTCGAACACTTCGTGCGGCCGCCAGGCGGCGAGTGGAAGCAGATCACGCACTTCAAGGACGGCATCATCCAGATCGTCTTTGGGCCTAGCGATCGGCTGTATCTGGTGTCGCGCAAGGGAGCGCCGCGCGGCCGCATTGAGAGCATCTCGCTCACCGACCCGGACATCACGCATGCGCAGGTCGTCGTGCCGGAAGGCCCCGACGCGATCGTCACCGGCTTTTCGTACGGGCGGGCAAAGATCCTGCCGACGGCCGATCGGCTCTACGTCGAATACCAGTTGGGCGGGCCGTCTGAGCTACGGGTCTTCGATCTCGACGGCCATCCCCTGCCCGGTCCGCGGCAGCTGCCGATCTCGTCGATCTACGAAGTCGTGAAGCTCGAAGCCAACGACGTCCTCTTCGGCAACACGTCCTACGTCGCGCCGCCCGCCTTTTATCACCTGCACGCCGCCGAAAATCGCGTCGAAAAAACGGCGCTGGCGACGGTCTCGCCCGTCGACTACAGCGACATCGAAGTGACCCGCGAATTTACGACGTCGAAGGACGGCACCAAGATTCCCGTCAACATACTGTGCCCCAAGGGAACCAAGCGCGACGGCAAGAACCCGGCGATTGTTTGGGGCTATGGCGGCTTCGCCATCAGCATGACGCCGGCCTTCAATGCCGTGCGACACGTGCTGTTCGAGCACGGCTTTGTGTACGCCATCGCCAACATCCGCGGCGGCGCGGAATTCGGCGAGGCCTGGCACCTGGCCGGCAACCTCACGCACAAGCAAAACGTCTTCGACGATTTTGCCGCCGCCATCGAACACGTGATCGCCCGGCACTACACGTCGCCGGCCCACCTGGCGATCGAGGGGGGCAGCAACGGTGGCCTGTTGATGGGGGCCACGCTGACTCAGCACCCGGATCTGATGCGGTGCGTCGTCTCGCACGTCGGCATCTACGACATGCTCCGCACCGAATTCTCGCCGAACGGGGCCTTCAACATCACGGAGTACGGCACCGTCAACAACCCCGAGCAGTTCAAGGCCCTCTTTGCTTACTCGCCCTACCATCACGTCAAGGACGGCACGCGTTACCCAGCCTGCCTGTTCCTGACCGGCGCCAACGACCCCCGCGTCGATGCCATGCAGTCGCGCAAGTTCGTCGCCCGCCTGCAGGCGGCCAACGCCTCAGGCGAGCCAATTCTGCTCCGCACGAGCGCCAACACGGGTCACGGTCTCGACTCACCGCTCTGGGCACGGATCGCCGAAACAGTCGACGTCGACGCCTTCATCTTCCACCAACTCGGCGTCGCCGCCGGCAGCCCGTCCCACGAACCGTCAACCGGCGGGGTCAGCGGATCCTGAGCGGGGCGTACAGCCGAGCTGCATTTCCCTCAATCGCGGCGGTGGCCGGCGTCACTGGGCCAGTCTGACGAAAAATCGATCTCCCTCCACTTTCAGGACTTTCAAGATTTCGCCCCGTCCCAGCGACATGGTTGAGCCTTTGTCCGAGCGGAGCGCGACGTGATCTGCGTTGACGACGACATCATCGCCCACCTCTTGGGCGAAAACCGATGCGGGGACGGACCAAACGCTCAGCAGGCCGAGGAAGCATCGCGCGAATGTGTGTCGATTCATCGGTCGGAGCGTTCGGGTCAGGTTTGTAAGGCAGGCTGTGCCTGCCGGTCTTCCATCCGGTCGTGAAACAGCAGGCACAGCCTGCTCTACTTGACTCACTCGCTCGACAGTTTATCGAAAAGGCTTCTGCGCTTTGTAGAAACCGAGAGGGTATTGCAAGGCGGCCCGCGTCCGTTGTTCCTTGTCAGAGACCAGGTCGATCGCCTTTTGCTGCCAGCGGACGGCATTCAAGAAGTCACCGTTTTCGGCGTAGGCGGCCGCGAGGGCCGACAGACACGCGATATCCTTCCAACCGGACAACTCGCACGCCTGCCTGGCATCCTTCAGCGACTTCTTGGCATCCCGGTACCTCGCGTCGGCACAGGATGCCCTAAAAAAGGCTCGTGAGGCGAGCGGTGGAAACTCTTTCGGGGCGATGCGGATCGCGGCGTCATAGTCGGCAAGGCAGCGATCGTAGTCTGCCATCTCGTGATACGCGGCAGCGCGGTTCACGTAGGCTTGCACCGTTCTCGGCGCAATTCGAATGGCCCGGTCGTAGTCCGAAATCGCTTTGGCGAATTCCTCTTTCAGGGACCAGCCATAGCCGCGTCCGATGTAGGCGCCGGCAAAGTTGGGGTCCAGGCGGATGGCCTCGTTGCATTCGGAAATGGCCAGACCGTACTGCTTCTGAGAGCACCAGAGGGCGGCGCGCGCGGTATGGACCGCCGAGAATGACGGATTGATCTCAAACGCCCGGTCGCAATCGGCCAGCGTCTTCTGGTATTGGCCCTTGCAGCGCCATGCCGCGCCGCGCCGAACGTAGGCCGTGGCGAACGCCGGTTCGAGCCGAATCGCCTCGGTCAAATCCGAGATCGCCTGATCGTCGTCCCGCTTGTGAAACCGCGCCGTGCCCCGCGTGCAAAAGACCTGGGCCCGCTTGGGATCGAGCCGAATCGCTTCGTCGCAGTCGGCAATCGCCCGATCGTGATCGTGCTGCGCCTCCCAAATCGCCGCCCGCGCGGCGTAGCCCGCGGCGGTCGGTTTCTGCTTGATCTCGTCGTTTACGATCTCGAGAGCCGTCGCCAAGGCCAGTACGTCGGACCGATTGATCCAGCCTTCGACCTGCCCCTTGATCCCATAGGCGAGTCGCGCCCGGTATCGATCGCGCTCAACTTTCAGAACGCTCAAGATTTCGCCTTTCGCAAGCGTGGCGGGCGGCCCCTTGTCCGGGCGAAGCGCGACCTGATCCGCCTTCGCAACAACGTCATCGCCAACCTCCTGAGCGAACGCCGAGGCAGCCAGGGCGCAAGAGATTGCAAACGACGCCAACCACCGTAGCGTGGGCATAAGACATGTCATGGCTAGGTCGGCCTCCGAGATTTGGGTGGCTGGGGTCGAACCGCAGGAGCCCCCCGTTTTCACGGCGAACCTGGGGGCCGGCGAGGCGCCGACCCCAGCCACCCGACCGATCTTCTTCTGAATTCCAAAGCCGCGGAGAAATCTTATGCGAGTCACCCGCCCGCGTGTTTCTCGTGATAAGGCTGCTGGGATTGATAAAGATTCAATCGGATCTGCAGCCCGGCCCGGTACCGTTTCTGGTTCTCGGGCAGCAGCTCGATGGCTTTTTTCTGCCATTTGACCGCGTTGAGGAAGTCGCCGTTTTCGGCATACGCGGCCGCCAATGCTCCGACCGGGTTTCCGTCCTTCCAATCGGTCAACTCGCACGCTTTCTTGGCGTCCCTCAGCGACTTCTTGGCGTCCCGATACCGCGCGTCGGCGCAGGTCGCCGTCAACCAGGCTCGAAAGGTCAAGGCGACAGAATTTTTTGCGTCGAGGCGGATGGCTGCGTCAAAGTCGGCCAAAGACCGCTCGTAGTCTTCCGTCGCGGCGTACGCCGCTCCACGGCTTGCAAACCATTGCGCCGTCTTCGGGTTCAAGCGAATTGCCTCGTTATAGTCGGCGATGGCCTTCGCGTAGTCCTGTTTGAGTTGCCACGCGGCGGCGCGGGTGGCGTAGCCCGTGGCAAAGTTCGGATCGAGTCGAATTGCCTCGGCGCATTCGTTGATCGCCAGGCCGTACTGTTTTCCGGACATCCACATCACGGCCCGCCCGGTGTGGCCTGCTACGAAAGACGGATTGATCCGCAGGGCTTCGTTACAGTCGGCTAGGGCTTTGTCGTATTGGCCCTTTTTCCGCCAGGAGAAGGCACGCCGCACGTAGGCCGCCGCGTATTGCGGGTCGAGGCGAATTGCCTCGTTGAAGTCCGCGATCGCCTGATCTTCTTGCCGCTTGTACGACCGGGCCGCGCCCCGGTCGCTGTAGAACCGAGCTTGTTTCGGATCGCGGCGGATCGCCTCCTCGAAGTCGGCCAGCGCCTTGTCATACTCCCTCAGGTGCCCCTGAATCTCGCCGCGGATCGCATAACCCTCCGTGGTGGGGCTGCGTTTCAGTTCGTCGTCGAAGATCGCCAGGGCCGCCGACAAGCCGAGCACGTCGCCCCGATTGACCCAGCCTTCGGCCTGCAGCTTCCTTCCCTCCCACAGCCGCGCGAAAAAGCGGTTTGGCTCGACCTTCAGAACGCTCAGGAGGTCGCCCCGGGCAACGGTGGCGGTCGAACCTTTCTCCGCGAGTAGCGACGTCTGATTGGTCTTGATGACGATGGAATCGCCGACGTCCTGCGCCGAAGCAGACCCGTCCACGGACCAGAGGCTCACAAGGGCGAGCAAACACGGCGTGAGGGTGTGACGTTTCATGGCAGGCGATCCGGGTTCAGTGAGTGAGGCCGAGAGGTAGTCTGTCGTGCGTTCGGCGGCAGGCACAGCCTGCCCCACACCTAAGCCCGCGCGAGGGCGGGCGGGTGGTGCTTCGTCCATGGGCGGGCTTGTTCCAGCTGGGCGGCCAGGCGTAAGAGTGTCGCTTCGTCGGTATGGCGGCCGAAGAAGTGGCTGCCGATCGGTAGGCTGTCGGCGTTCCAGTAGAGCGGGACCGACATCGCGGGTTGGCCGGTGGCGTTTGCGAGGGGTGTAAACGGCACGTAGGCGTTGAGCCAGGGAATAAGCTTGTCGATCGGCCAGGTCTGGTCGAGCTCGCCGATTTTGACCGGCGGACGCCCGAGCGTGGGCGTCAGAAACAAATCGTACTTCGTCAGGAATTTGAGCATCGCCAGATTGGCTTGCTGGGCGATGCCGGTCCAAACGAGGCTCACGTCCGAGGGGGCGTGCTTGGCGTCCAGTTCGGCCAGCTTCTGCGTCCAGGGCTCGAACGCCTCGACCGTGATCTTGCCGCCGGAGAGTCGGTTCGCCGTCTTCACCACTCGGCCGGCGATGGACGCCCACAACACCAAGAACTGCTCGCCGAACGCCCGGCCGTCGAACTTTGGGGCGTCTTCTTCCACAATGTGACCCAGCTCCTGGCAGAGCTTGGCGGTTGACTCGACGGCTCGCGCAGATCGGGGTGGACCGGAGTGCCGGCCAGGTCCTTCGTCGTGAAGGCGATCCGCAACCGGCCCGGGGGCGCACCGACCTCTTCGACATACGGTCGTTTGGGAGGCGGCGCGTACCAACGCTCGCCGACGGTCGGGCCACGGGTGGCATCGAGCAAGGCTGCGCTGTCGCGGACCGAACGGGCGACGCAGTGCAGCACGGAGAGCCCGTCGTCCTTCACGCCGGGCGCCTCGGGGTTGCGGCCGCGACTGAGCTTGAGACCGAACAGTCCGCAGCACGAGGAAGGAATGCGAATCGAGCCGCCGCCGTCGCTGGCCGTTGCAATCGGCACCAGGCCGGCCGCCACAGCCGCCGCGGCGCCGCCGCTGGAGCCGCCGGGAGAGTGAGCCGGGTTCCACGGGTTGTGCGTGGGCCCGAAACCGCGCGGCTCGGTAACGGGAAGCAGGCCGAACTCGGGCGTGTTCGACTTGCCGACCATGATCAGTCCAGCCCGCTCCATCCGCAGAATGACTTCGGAGGTGTAAGTGGCCACGTTCGCTTTGAACGGAGCCGAGCCGAACGTCTGCCGCACGCCCGCGACCGGTTCGAGATCCTTCACGAGATACGGGACGCCGGCGAACGGCCCGGTGCCGAGCGGCTGCGCCGCTTTTTTTCTCGCCGGCTCGAAGGTCCGCGTGATGATCGAGTTGAGGGCCGGGTCGAACTTCTCGATTCGCGCGATAGCCGCATTAACCAGCTCGAGCGGTGTGATTTGCTTCTTGCGGACGAGTTCTGCCTGTCCGAGCGCATCGAGAGTCGCCAGCTCGTCGGCCGTGGGCGTCGGCTGCGGCTCGGGGACCATCGCCGCGGCGGACAGCGCGCGGGCGGCCGCCAGCGTCGCAGCGGTCTGGAGGAAATTTCGGCGACTCAAAGGGGGCATGGTTTGTCCTTGGTGCGGGTCAGCTGCGGAGCGCGGGCGCGTCGGCTCCAGGTCGTTCTCCGGCTGGAGTTCCAGGGAATCGACGTCGTTCATCGCGCCTCCCGGAACCAGCGCGCTTTGATGTTCGTGCCACCAGCGGGTTGCGTCGTTTTTGGTCCATTGGCCGGCGACGGAACAGGCAGCCAGAGCGTCCGCCAGCTCGGCCGCGCTGACAAAGCGTTCCTCGGGATCCTTCGACAGGCATTTGAGCAAAATGGCTTCGACGTCGGCCGGCAGCTCGGGAACGATTTGCGATGGCGGCCGCACCGCGTCCCGGGCGTGCGAGACCAGGATTTCCAGCGGATTTTCCGCGACGAACGGCGGATGTCCGACTACCAGAAAGTAGCCGACCGCGCCGAGCGAGTAAATGTCCCCGCGGACGTCGGCCGCCCGCTCGTTGAGCGATTGTTCCGGCGACATGTACAGGGGCGAGCCGACGATGGCGTCCGCCCGAGAAAGCTCGGGCTGATCGGTTCGGAGCACGCCTTTGACCAGTCCGAAGTCGAGCAGCTTGATGAAGTCGTATTCGCCGCCGCGGCGGGCCGCGTAAATGTTGCTGGGCTTGATGTCGCGGTGCATGAGACCCGCCCGGTGGGCCTCTTCGAGCGCGTCGCAGACTTGCCGCAGCAAGTAGACGGCCCGTCCGGCCGGCAGTCGCCCGTGCTTGTGCACCAGGTCGTCGAGCGTCAGCCCCCAGAGCAGCTCCATCACATAGTAAAAGGTGCCATCGCTGGCGCGGCCGTAGTCGTAAATGTCGACCGTGTGGGGATGAGACAGCTCGGCCGTCGCGCGGACCTCGCGCTCGAAGCGCGCGAGCGTCACCGGATCGGTGTCTTGCCCGGGACGAATCCGCTTAAGCGCGCAGGGCCGCTTGAGCAGCGTGTGTTCGGCCAGATAGACCTCGCCCATTCCCCCGCGGCCGATCAGTTGCTTGAGACGGTATTGGCCGAAGCGTCGCGCCCGGGCCGCCTCCCGCGTCAGCCGTTCGATGCGGAAGCTCCAATAAAACAGGGCGGCCGCGCACAGGGCCGACGTGAGCACAATCATCGTCAGCATTCCCGGGTTCACCACATTGCGATAAATCGCGGACCACGTCGATTCGTAGATGGCCATCACGGTCGGGGCACCCAACATCAATGTCACCATGGCCAGCGATCGACGCCGGGAGCCCATGGCAATCATCGAGTAGGCGACGGCCAGCACGCAGCACCACGTGACGCTGATCATCACGCTGAACACAATCCAACCCGCCTCCGGCGGATTGAGGGAGACGTTGCGGAGGACCGAGAAGTGCATGAGCGCGCAGAAAAAGTAGACGGCGCCGCCGAACATCAGGACTTCAATGATTTCGAGGCGCTGCTGCGTCGGGGGCCGCCAAACAGCCAGCAGGGCCAGGCAGACCGCCTGATCGAAGAAGATGAACGCCCACAGTTCCCACAGCCGCGTGTATCGCCCATCGAGGATCGCGCCGCGCAAATAGAAGAGCACGAAGCCGCTCAACAGACACCAGCCGAGGATTTGCAGCCGCTGCCAGGACGCCAGCAGCGTCTCGTCGATTCGGCCCGGCTCACCCGACTCGATCAGCGCAACTTTGTCCCGCAAGCTCGACGGACTGGGAGTCCGCGGCGTCGAGTACTGTTGCGTCTGTGCAAGCTGGTCGAACTGCGGCATCAATCGGGCCCGTCTTTGCGCACAGAGAGCGGCGACGCCGGTGCGGTCACACGGCCGTCGGCGTTTCGTATGATAACCGTGCGCCACCAGCGATTCGAGATGCGCGATGAGCTCTGAACCGTGTCTTTTCGGCCTTTCCCGGCCGGGGGGGAGAGAATCGGGAGGGCCGTTTTTCATCAAAAGATTGAAAGGCACCAGATGCCGAACAAAGTGAGGATTGCAATTATCGGGGCCGGTGCGGTCTCCGATTATCACCATGTGCCGGGGATCCGCCTCGATCCGCGAGCCGAACTGGCCGCCGTTTGCGATCCCAACAAGGACCTGCTGGAAGAGCGCGAGGTTCAGTGGGGCCCGATCAAAACGGCGACCGATTACCACGCCATAGCCGCCGACCCGAACATCGACGCCGCCATCATCGCCACCCCCAACGACACGCATCGACCGATCGCGCTAGCCTGCATCGCGGCGGGCAAGCACGTGATGTGCGAGAAGCCGCTCGGCCTGAACTATGCCGAGTCTCGCGAGATGTACGAAGCGGCCCGCGCCAAGAATGTGCGGCATATGACGGCGTTCACCTACCGTTTCGCGCCGTCGATGCGCTACCTGAAGTACCTGGTCACCTCCGGGGCGCTCGGCACGCCGCGACACTTTCGCAGTCAGCGTTTCCTCGACCTACCTGAGACGAGCTGGGGCTGGCGGCAGATCAAGAAACATGCGGGTGCCGGCGACCTCTTCGACATGACGATCCACCGCATCGACTTCGCCCAGGACTTGTTGGGGCCGATCGAGGCGGTCTGCGGAGCCGTGGCCCGCTTCGCCCCCCGCGACCGCACGGCGGCCGGCGCCCCCTGCCCTCCCTCCGAGGTTGACGACTGGTCGGCCCTGATCGCGCGGTTCAAAAACGGCGCGGTCGGCGTGTGGGAGGGAAGCACGCTGATGAAGGGGCACCACAACAACGGCTTCGGCTGGGAGTGGGCCGAAATCAACGGCAGCGAAGGCTCCGCCGTCTATCGCCTTACCGAACCCAACACGATCCTGGTTGGCAAGCACGGCGAGTCGATGCAGCCCGAGCCCGTGCCCGCCCAATTCCTCGTCGCCCAAGGCAGCCCCCGCGACCCGAACCAAGGCGTGCCGAGCACTGTCTTCCGCTACGACCTGGTGTGGGAGTTCGTCTCAGCGATCGTCGAACGCCGCGACGCAGTGCCGGGCTTCGATGCCGGAGCGTCGGCCCAACTCGTGGCTGACAAGGTGCTGGAGTCGTACGACAAGCAACGGTGGATGGTGATTGAAGCGTAAGCGTCGTTGACGAAGCGAAAAATGAAAAAAGGCCAGAAACTCGATTTGAAGGCTCTCCTGGAAAGTCCCGGGCGACCAGACGGGCGCAGGTTTTCGCCAGTCGTTCGGGCCAACTCAAAGTTCTTCGGAAGCGGTCGGGCGATTTGCGTCGACGTGCGATTCAAAGACGTCGCACAGTTAGACGCCTTGATAACGGCCCTCACGGAGCTTCGCGCTTTCCCGAGCGACGGGTTCGATCATGTGCACCTGCAGGACTCGAAAGTGCGCGATCTCGCATCCGCAGAGGTCACATTTTGGCATCCGTCCGTCAAGCGGGACGTCGCCGACAAATCTTGCGTGCGAAAGGCGAGAAAAACGATCGAGTCTCTGCCGCTGGGCTGAGTCGGCAGTGGCACCTCGCGAGTGCTGGAGTTGGACCAGTCCGTGGCACTGGCAACCGTCGCGGGACCGGATCGCGGAAACGCACATTGACCAATCTGGTCACTATGAGGACACTTTTGCCCTCGCGTTCTGCCAATGAGTCGTGTTTCCGCGGTTCCGATGCGCGATCTACGCCAACGTATCGATGTCGAGCGTCTACGGCACATCGCCGAATATGTGGCGTTTCGCGTCATCGTGTGTCTCGTCGACATCTTGCCGTTTCGCACGTCGATCCGGCTGGCCGAGGGGATGGCTTTTGTCATTCACCGCGTGCTGCCCAAAAAACTGACGCGGTACGCCGTCGCGCGGGATAACATCCGCCAGGCCTTTGGCAACCGCTACACCGAGCGCGAGATTGACGACATCATTCGGCGGATGTGGGTGCATCTGTTTCGGGTGGTCGTCGAGATTGTGCAGGTCCGCCGCAAGCTGCGGCTTTACAACTGTGCCGACGTCGTCGAGTTCAAGGGGCGCGACGAAACGGTGCGGCTGTTCTGCAGCGGGCGACCGGTGATTATTCTCAGCGGCCACTTCGGCAACTGGGAGATCGCCAGCGGGACGTTCGGGATGTTTGGGTTCCCGCTGGGCGTCGTCGCTCGCGATCTCGACAACCCGTACCTGCATCGCTGGTTCGAGACCTTCCGCCGGCAAACGGGACACAAGCTGATCTCGAAGCGCGGCGGCGGCTCCGACATGCTCGACATGCTCGAGCACCGCGGGCATCTGGCTCTCATGGGCGACCAGGACGCCGGCTCGACCGGGCTGTTCGTCGATTTCTTCGGCAAGCCGGCGTCGACCTTCAAGTCGATCGCCCTCTTGGCACTCGAATATCGGGCCTACGTCGTCGTCGGCTACGCAGTCCGCTTGCCGGACGACTTCGACCGGCACCGTTGGGTCCGCTACGAGATCGGCTACGCCGACTTCATCGACACGGCCGAATTCGACGGCCCCGACGCGGTCCGGCAGGTCACGCAGCGGTTCACCACGGCTCTCGAGCATGCTATCGCCTTGCGCCCGAGCAATACTTCTGGGTGCACCGCCGCTGGAAGAGCGTGCCCAAGCAGCGGGTCCGACGACGACGAGCCGCCGCCTAAGCGACGCTCCGGATCGCGCGAGCGCGGCACTATAATTCTGGCTGTCTCAGCTCGGGACCTCGTTTGGTCAACGCATTGAATTAACGACATTGGGCAGGCATGGCGGAGTGGCATCGATTGGCGGCGGTCGGGGAAGTTGCTTCCGGCTCAGCGCGCGAATTTACGGCCGGCGGACGCGTGATCGCACTCTTTAACGTCGACGGCACGGTCTACGCGCTGGATGGAGTTTGTCCGCACGCCGGCGGCCCCTTGGGCGAAGGCAGCTTGGACGGGACCGTGGTGACGTGTCCGTGGCACGGCTGGCAGTTTGATGTGACCACCGGCCGCCACTGCCTCAACCCGCGAATCGAGCACACGAAATTTCCCCTCAAAATCGAGGGGACCGACATCTACGTCGAGCTTCCTGACTCACCCACAAGCGGATGACTCACCACAAGGACACGAAGGCACAAAGGAATTTCCACGAAGGGATTTCTGTCTCTTCGTCTCTTGCTTAGTGACTTTGTGCCTTTGTGGTGAAAGCTCCGCTCTGCTCCGCCCCCTCGCGCTGCCCTCATCCCGCACCCGCGAGTGTGTGATTCGCGCCCGTAGTTTCGTGCGCCGTTTGTTCGCGCGCGGTCCTGCGCCGAAACGGCCAGCACGATGGAGCGCGCGACCGCATCTTGTGCGCCCTCGGCAAGCGCCTCAAATCGAGAAACGACAACCCAGCCCGTTTTCCCGTTATGACCGCTGAATCGGGTTGCCGATAGAAGGGTTGAGCCGCTTCCGGGGGCGATACCTCTCGCAGACGGGCCTGTCACTGCGAGAGCCAAGGTCGAGCCGGACGGGCGCTTCCGGGGGCGATTGGAATCCGGAGCCGCGGCAACTGCTTCGATTGTTCCGGAGGGGGGATATCATGCTCGTCGTGACGCGCCTGGGGGCGCTCGTAGCGATTTGCTGCGTCTTGGCCGCCAGTTCTCGGTCGGCCTTCGCTCAAGCTCAAGACTGTAATGCCTGCGAGCCGCGTTGGCACAGCGAAGCCTGGTGGCAGCAACGGGCCGGCGAGCCCGTCGGTGCCCGACAGCACGAGTGCAAAGGCCTCGAATGGCCGCCCTACGCGCGGCCGACAGGTCCCGAGATGACCTGCCCCCACATCTACCACACCGAGCACTATTGGCCGTGGCCCTACCTGTGCACCGATCGCCAGTGCGTGCTCGACATGACGCGCACCCAAGAGGCGAACGGCTGGCTCAGCGAGACCACACTGTACGAGTACTACTTCAATCCGGACACCAACGAGCTGACGCAGCCCGGCAAGATGCACCTGCGTTGGATCCTGGACTACGCGCCGCCCAACTATCGCAGCGTCTGGATTCAGCAGGTTGACGATCCGGCAGCCAGCCAA
The DNA here is from genome assembly GCA_963800135.1 of uncultured Planctomycetaceae bacterium. Classification (GTDB taxonomy): domain Bacteria; phylum Planctomycetota; class Planctomycetia; order Planctomycetales; family Planctomycetaceae; genus DASPSM01. The sequence goes on from CAWCZR010000014.1 coordinate 304,375, forward strand.
GCGCGGATGCAGAACGTCCGCGTGGCCGCCTCTCAGATCGCGGGCACCAATCTGCCTCCCATTCAGTACCGCGTGGCCATGCCGCCGTCGCGGCCCGCCATCGAAGCCGACATAATCCGCCGCAAGGAATTGCAGACGATTCCGACGCCGCGGATCCCGCTCCCGACGAGTGCCGCGGGCTCAAGCTCGACGGCTCCGGGCACCGGCAGCGGCGGTGGCGGCTCGGGCGGTGGAGGCGCGGCTTACTAATCTCTCGAACGATGGCAAAAGTCCAAGGTCGAAGACCCAAAGTCACGATGCCAACGTGCTCTTTGGTCTGCGACCTTGGACTTTGAGCCTTGAGCTGGGACGGTTTTCATGATCGATCGTCGAAGCCCCGAACCCCCGAACCCGAATTCTCCGCTGGGGCATCCCTCCCTGGGTCACTCCGCCTTGGGCAATGCGTCACCGGTGAATTCCTCGCTGGCGAATTCCTCCTCTCTGTCGGTGCCGCTCCCAGGAGTCAGCGACGGCGATTCGGCCGGCGGCTCCAACGTCGCCGATCTGTACGACAAGCTGTTCAGCGAGTCGTCCGGCTGGGAATCGGAATCTCGGGGCAGCACGCTGGGCGGGCCCGTCCCGCACGACGCGGCCGCCGCGACCGCTCCCCCCGCCCCGCTGACGTTGCGGCAAACGGGCCTCACACTCGGCACGATTTGCGACCTGATCCTCAAGCAGCTCTACCTGCAGGGCAACCTGCTCGGGATCCAGTTTGCCCGGCAAATGCGGCTGCCCTTCACCGTCGTCGAGGAGGGGCTGCGGTTCCTCAAGGACGACAAGTGCATTGAGGTTACGTCGGGCGACCTGGTCGGCCCCGTTTCGTACCGCTTCAATCTCACCGATCTGGGCCGCAAACGGGCCCGCGAAGCGTTCGAGATGTGCCGCTATGTCGGACCGGCTCCGGTCCCCCTCGATGCCTACGCACCGCAATGCCGGCGGCAGACCGTCACGGGCACCGAGTGCAGTGCCGAGGCACTCAAGCGGGCCTTCGGCAATCTCGTGATTCGCGAGGAGGTGCTGCAGGACCTGGGACCGGCCGTCTGCAGCGGCAAATCGATCTTTGTCTACGGCCCGCCGGGCAACGGCAAAACGATGATCGCCAAGGCCCTCGGCAACTTTCTCAACCTGTACGGCGGCGACATTTACGTGCCGTACGCGATCTACGCCGAGAACAGCATCATCACCGTCTTCGACCCGACGATTCACCGCGCGACCGACGACGCCGACGTGCTCGATCAAATCGCCAGCGAAAACGAAACGGGCTCGATCACCGATCCGTTCTTCTCGCGACAATCGCCACCGTTCGACCTCCGCTGGCGCCGCGTGCGTCGGCCGGTGGTGATCACGGCCGGCGAATTGACGCTCGAGATGCTCGACCTGCGATACAACTCGGCCAGCAACTTCTACACGGCCCCGCTGCACATCAAGGCGAACTGCGGCGTATTTCTGATCGACGACTTCGGCCGCCAGATCGTCAGCCCACGAGACCTGCTCAATCGCTGGATCATGCCGCTCGAGGAACGGGTCGACTTCCTCACGCTGGCCACGGGACGCAAGTTCTCCGTCCCGTTTGAACAACTGATCATCTTCTCGACGAACCTCGATCCGCGCGAGCTGGTGGACGAGGCGTTCCTGCGGCGAATCCAGCACAAGATTATGGTCGGCCCGCCGGATCGGGAGCTTTTTACCGATATTTTCCGCCTCTGCTGCCAGCAGCGAAGCATCGAATTCAACCCAGTTTGCCTGGATTTCCTCTACGACGAGTTTTACGACCAGGGCAAGACGCCGCGATCCAGCGATCCCCGGGATTTATTGGAGATCGTGCGGTCGATCTGCCGATACAGAAGGCAGGACGTTCTCATTTCGAAAGAGTTGATGGCGGAGGCCGCCCGTCGCTTTTTCGTCCAGATGTGACGCCCGTCTCCTCTCCCGTCTGATTCAACCTTCTCAACCAAATCGAACTCTGAGCAATAAATCCGTGTGCCACGGCGAGGACTCGCACCAGTCGCGAGACGCCGTGCGGATTCACTCGCCGCGGCACACACACCGGCCAATTACGGAATTCCGTCCAGCGGCAGGATGCCGCAATCACGGGTCCGTCTCGACGGCGCCGAGCGCCGGCTGACTCGAGAGACAAGTCGACTTGCGACACCGGCAAGTTGCCAACAGGGAGGTTGGACAATGGCTACTCTGTTACGAGCGACCGCGGCTTCGGGCCCGGCTCGCCTGACGCGGGGTTGCCTGGGCCTGTGTTTCATGACGTTGGCCGCCGTCGGCTGCGCCAGCAGCAACGCGACCGTGTCGGGTCCGCTCGCCAGCGCGACTCCTTCGTTCATGCTCTCCGATCAGGAGAAGGCCGAACGCAATCTGAAGGACCCGGCCTCGCTGCACATGGCCTACGGCCGGTTCGAGGAGCAGATCGGCCAGCCGGGCGAAGCTCACAAGTATTACGAGAAGGCGCTCGCGGAAAATCCGCATGCGGTCGAAGCGGTGATCGGCATCGCGCGGCTCGACCAGCTTGCCGACAAGCCGAAAGAGGCCGAAGCCGGCTTTCAACGCGCCCTGGCGATGAAGCCGGGGGACGCGGCGGTGATGGCGGCCTGCGGGCAGTTCTATGCGTCGCAAAAGCGTTGGCCTGAAGCGGTCAAACATCTGAACGCGGCCATCGCGGCCGCCCCGAAAGTCGCCATCTACAAGCATCAGCTGGCGGTCGCCGCGACGCGCGCGGGTGACATCAACGGTGGACTGGCGGTCTTCAATCAGCTGGTCGGACCCGAGAAAGCTCACTACAACGTCGCCTACTTGCTGGCCCAGGACGGCCGCAAGGACGTGGCGGCGCAAGAATGCCGGGCCGCCTTGGCCATCAATCCGAAATTCGAGCCGGCCAAGACCATGCTCGATCAGCTGCAGGCCCAAGTCGCCGGCGATCCGCGCGGGATGAACCGTCCGCCGTCGACCGCTGCCACCCGCCCCGCGACCGTGGGTCCGTCGAACAACGGCATGGCTCCGGTTGCACTCGGCAACCCGAATCAACCGTCATCCGGTGCGACACAGGCCTCGTGGCAAGCCGGCACGACCGGCTCCAACGGCTTCGGCACGGCCAGTCGCGCGAACGGATCCTTCGACCCGGCTTTGCCCAAAGCGGGCATCGTTGGCGCCACTCCCGCCGGCGATTACTCGGCCGATCCGTGGGCGACCATCCCCGCGCCGCCGAAGTAGCGCGTTCCGCCGCTCTCTTGTGGGGTAAGGCGACGTCGTTTCTCACCTCTGGCCCCCTCTCAGTTCAGGTCAGCTCGCGGGCGGCAGATTCAGCAGGCGGCGGATCTCTTCGGTTGGCGGCTTGGTGAATCCGAAGGCCGCGACCTCGAAGTTGCCGGCGCCGTTGTAAACGAGGGGGAATCCGCAGCGCACGAGCAGAGCCGTCAGCGATTTCTTCGTGAAGCCGGTTTTGTGCGCCCAGAAATCGTTGCCGCTCCGCTCGATTTCCGTCCCCAGGCCGTAGAGCACGTCGCGCACGGTGATCGGCCCAGCCGGCGATTGATAAAGCAGGTCGTCGACATCCAGTCCGCGGCGGACGACGGTCTGCATCAAGTCGGCGAGGTCGGGAACGTGAATCTCCGCAAAACCGTCTGCGTTGAGCACATGGCGGAATCCGGCGAGCACCCGCGGAACGTCGTGACGGTAATAGTGCTCGAGGTTATGGCTGCAGTAGACGGCATCGAATTGCGCAGCGGGCAACGTGGTCAATTCGCGGGCATCGCAAACAACGTCGGGTGCGCCCGCGGATCGATGTCCAAGAGAACGTGCTCCCATCCCTGGTACGCGGGCGGCAGCGGAATGGTCTTATTCGCGCCGCCCACGTTGAGCACTCGTTTCATGGCTCCGTCCTCGTATGCCCACCATGGTTCCTGGTGCTCCTCTCGTGTTTCTCATCCGAACGGACAAAGCGTCTGCGGTCCTCAGCGGACGGCCTTGCCCCACGCAATTTCTTCGCGCAGGCGTTTTTTCAAAATCTTGCCGCCCGGGTTTCTCGGTAAGAGCTCGTTGCGGACCGAGACGTATTCCGGGACCTTGAAATCGGCGATCCGCGTTTTCGCAAACGACAGAAGATCGGCAACGTCGAGCTGCATTTTCGGCTTGGGCACGATGACCGCGCCGACTTTTTCGCCCATCATTTCGTCCGGCACGGCCAGTACGGCCACTTCGAATACAGCCCGGTAGGCCGCCAGCGCGTTTTCGACTTCCACGCAATAGACGTTCTCGCCGCCGCGGTTCACCATGTCTTTCGCGCGATCGACGATCTGCACGAACCCGTCGGCATCGAGCCGCGCGAGGTCGCCGGAACGCAGCCAGCCGCCGGCGAACGTTTCGGCGGTCGCCTCCGGCTTGTTCCAGTAACCTTTGACGACGTTCGGCCCCCGGATCAACAGTTCGCCGACTCCCGGCTCGTACGCGGCCTCATCCAGTTTCAGATCGACGACTGGGGCCGCAAAGCCGACCGTTTCCGGCCGCTTGGCCGAATACTCGTGGGGCAGAAACGTGGCGACCGAACAGGTCTCGGTGAGGCCGAAGCCGTTGCCAATCCGCGCGTGCGGGAAGGCCTCCATGATCCGCAGCACCAGGTCGGGCGGCGTCGGCGCTCCGCCGTAGGAGACCCAGCGCACGCCCGTGACGTCGGTCTGCGAGAAGTTCGGCTGATTGAGGGCCAGCCAATAAATCGCGGGCACGGAAACGAGTGAAGTGATCCGCTCTTCGACGGTCAGCCGCAAAAAGGCCTGCACATCGAAGGTCGGCATGATCACCGTGCATCCGCGGAGTGCGCAACTTGGCAGCAACTGGCTGTTGCAGCCGGTCACGTGGAACAGCGGCACCGAGACGAGTGTCCGCAGACTGCCGTCCAAGGGGAGTGGCATGACGCGACGACACGTTTCGATGTTCGAGGTGAAATTCTCGTGCGTCGTCATGGCTCCCTTGGGGAAGCCAGTGGTGCCGCTGGTATAGAAGATGGCCGCCACGTCGGCCGGTCCCGCAGCGTCGACGGCCAGCGGCGGTCCGTCGGGCAATGGCTGCCCAGGCTGGAACACGAACTTGCTGCCCGAATCGTCGATCAAATATTGGGTCTCGGACTCGCTGAACCGCGTGTTGACCGGAACTCCGATCGCCCCGACGAGCTGAATGCCGAAGAACGCCAGGCACCAGTCGAGCCCGTTCCCCAGCCGAATGGCGACGCGATCGCCGCGCTCGATCCCGGCCTGCTTGAGGCCGCCGGCGATCCGGGCCGAGCGGTCCCACAGCTGCCGATACGTCACCCGCGGGCCGCCCGCTTCGACGATGGCCTCGGTATTCGACGAGGCGTCGACGGACGAACGCAGCATCGTCACCAGGGACGAATGCACGACCTGGTATCGTTGGATGCCGTCGCTGCCGCGCACGATTTTGGATTGATCGAACGGTTGAATCGCCATTTTTCTCGCCCTCAGCTGGAGCCTCATCTTGTGCCCCGCGGCCGATTGGTTGCAAGCTACAATGTGCTCGGCGAGGGTGGGCGCCGGCGATCGCTTGCGGCCGGACAAGGGAGCCCTCGCTCACGCTTCGGGTTAGTAAAGGCGACACGCCAACCCGAAGCGTCAGCGAGGGCCGCTGCCCGGACTCGCTTCGAATCACCGGGCAGTCGCACGCACACGAGGTTCGCAATGGCCCAGAAGCGCCGCGAGTTGGTTTCGACGTTCGTAGCCGCCGACGCCACGGGGCGAAAGGTGATCGTGCAGTATTATCGCGAGCTGGTCCTCAAGGGAGCTACCGGCGGGCCGGATCAATGGGAGCCGACCGGCACCACCACGCTTGTCACCGAGGACGGCCGCGATGTGAAGCGGAAATCCAAGGGCGTTTACGAAATCATGTCCGTGCGCGGTACGAGCATGCTCACCAGCAACGACCCCGACGCCCCGTAAGGTCAACTCGATGTCAGCTCCGATGGTAAATCCTCAGAGCGCTCAGAAAGTTGTGCTGATCACCGGCGCGTTCGTCGGGAATCGGCCAGGCGTGCGCGGAGCATCTCGCCCGGAACGGTTGGCGCGTGTTCGGCACCAGTCGCAGCACGTCGCCGGGTGCTTCGCTGAATCCGGCCGGCAACGGATCGCTCGAGCTGATCCAGATGGACGTCGAGGACGAGGTGTCTGTTCGCCAGGGCGTCGACAACGTGCTGGCCCGCGCCGGCCGGCTTGATGCCGTGGTCAACAACGCGGGCATCTCGATCATGGGCTCGGTCGAAGACACGTCGATCGAAGAGGCGAAGGCCCAGCTCGAGACTAATTTTTTCGGCGTATTACGGGTTTGTCGGGCGACGCTTCCTGTCCTTCGCAAGCAAGGGGGCGGGCACATCGTCAACATCAGCTCGCTGGCCGGGATCATCGGCCTCCCCTTCAGCGGCCTGTACAGCGCGAGCAAATTTGCCCTCGAAGGGGTGAGCGAAAGCCTCCGCATGGAGTGCCGGCAGTTCGGCGTTCGCGTGGTCCTCGTCGAGCCGGGCGATTTCCGCACCAACATCACCGTCCGCCGTCGCACGGTGCAAGCAGCCGAGACCAACGACGCCTACCGAGCCGCGTTCGACCACTGCAAGAAAAAACAGGACCAGGACGAAGCCGACGCCCGAACGCCCGATGCGGTCGCTCGGCTCGTCGCCCGCATTCTCAATGACCCCAACCCGCGAACGCGCTACGCCGTCGGCATGTTTACGCAGATGATGGTGGTCCCACTGAAGCGAATTCTTCCCCAACGCCTGTTCGAGTGGATGGCCCGACAGGCGTTTGGCATGTGATCGTCGGCTCGCGTGACATTTTGACGAAATTCTTGCTCCGACGGCCGCCCCGCGACTCTCGAAACGCCCCTTTTCTCAGGAATTCGGACAAAAAAAGCCGGATTTCTGTCCCCGCACGGCCTGTTCGTTCACCATGACTAAAACGTCACGCCGCGCGGGATGCTTGGCTCGCGAGGCAAATGAACGCAGTACCCTCGAAGAGGACGAATCAGTCAATGAAAAGAACAATCATCGGCGTCGCCATTGCCTGCGTGGTTTTGTATGTCTGGGGATTCTTGTACTGGGGGATGGGGCCGTACAAGACGATGATCTGGAGACACACGCGTGACGACGCGGCCGCGGGTGCGCGGCTTCGCGAGTATTTCCCGGAAAACGGAACCTATCTCGTCCCGGGCTTCGCCAACGACGATGCGACTATGGAGACGCTCAGCAAGAAAGGGCCGGTCGCGCTGGTCAACATGATCGCCGTGGAAGGTGCGGCTCCCTTCGACCCGATGATGTTGGTCAAAGGTTTCTTCCTGAACCTCGTCGTGATCATCCTGATCGCGCTCTTGCTGCGACGGGTCGTGGGGTCTTTGCCGACTTACATGAACCGCGTGATGTTTGTCGCCTTGGCCGGGCTGACAGCCACGGTCCTGATCGACGGTGGGGACATCGCCTGGTGGCACATCTCCTGGACCTGGAAGCTCTACCAGGCGTTTTACTCGTTCTCGTTTTGGGTCATCGCCGGCCTGATCCTGGCCGGGTTCGTGGCGCCCAAACTGCGCGTGAGCTGACCCGCCCCTCAACCGCGAAACTTCCGCACGGCCAGCACGCCGAGGACGAGAAACGCAACCACCGCGACGATCTGCGTGGCCACAAAGGGAGGCTCGGATTGCGTGGGAGCCAGCGCTTTGAGAGCCGGCACCTTCATGAACGACTGGACGATCAGGACGAAAAAGTTGAAGAAAAAGGCCATCGTCGCGCCGATCACGTACACCGGCGCCACAGCCGGCGAGATGTTTCGCCGAGCGGGCATAGACCACGACCGCCAGGATCACCAGCGAGATCAGTCCGATGGCGACCCCCGGCGTCATTCCCTTAATGGGGAACCCGAAGCCGGTCACGCTCGTGAGGATGGTCGTCACCAGGAAGAACGTATGCCAGCCGGCGAGCCGCTTGTTGGCGATCATGCCGAACAAGAACGATAAATCCCGCCGCGATCGCCGCCAGGCTGATAGCGACATGGAGAATCGTGTAGGCGGGGAGAGCAGACTCTGGAATCAGCGACACGGCGTGGCTCCGCTCTTAAGGCCTTCTCGCAGAACGCGGTCAGGCGAGCATATCAGATTCGGCCGCAAGGTTCTCTCGACGCTCGTGTGCAGGCGTTCTGCGATTCGACCACAGGACCTGACAAAATGCGGGCATGATCCAGCGTTTCGCGATCATCGGCCACAGTTCACCCCGCCCCGACGCCGAGCACATCATCTTTTGCGACGGCGCAGGCGGCGACCTCTTTCGGCCCGCGAGCGATCTGGAGTTGAGTCACTGGCGGCCCAATTGCACGCCGCGCGAATATCGGGCCGGCACGTCGACCGAGATTTGCTACCGCTTTCTGGACGCGCCGCGACCCGGTTCGTGGACGGTTGCCGTCAATAACCACGTCGACGTCGACGGCATCCTGTCGGTCTACGTGCTGGTTCACAGCGAGCACGCGGTGAGGAATCGTCGCGCGATCGTCGAGGCGGCCGACATGGGCGATTTCTGGGGCTGGGGCGAGGCTCCGGCACAGCGGCTGTTTCAAGGGATCACGCTGTTGATGGAGCGCGGCGGCGAGCCGCGGGCAATCTACGAAGAAGCCTTCCGCCGCGTCCCCGCCCTGATCGCCGGCACCGATGCGGACGTTCCCCGGATCGAAGAGTCACTGGCCCAGTTGCGACAAGGCGTCGAGCGAATCGAGCGGGGAGAAATCCTCCGCCGGCAGCGAACCGACCGTTTTGCGCAGTACATCGTCCCGCTGGCCATCGCCGGCGATAGCGATTCGCGGGTCGGCTATGCCCCGAGTTTCAACGAGTCGATCTCTAGCAAGGCGGTGCTGTGGCCGCACGCGCGGGCGCGCTTCGATGCCCAACGCGTCTGCCTGGTCAGTGCTGAACGGCCATCGGGCTGGTTTCATGACCTGTGCTTTCCCGGCTATTTGTGGGCGGATACGGCCGACAAGTGGCACGTCCCGGGACTGACCTATCACGACGGCATGGCCAGCTACGACATCACCGACGCGCGGCTGATCGACAGTTTTGCCCGGCTGCAAGAACGAGAGACGGCCCGCGGCCGCTGGAAGCTCGGGGGCAAAGGCTTGGCGTTTGGCGAGGAAATGCAGACCCACTTCCCCGTCGTGGGGCGTTTCGTCGATGATGCAGGAATGCCGGCAGTCAGCCGCCTGTCACCGGACGAGGTCGCCGACCTGTGGGACCCGATCTTCGTCTGACTGGCCTGCGTCGGCGGCCAGACTTCTGACTCTAACTGATCGAGCCGCGAACCATGTTGGCGAATCTGACCGAAGTGCGGGCAGTCCGCATCATCTGCGACGCCGTTCTCAAGGACGATTTGTTGAAACATCTGCACGACTTGGGAGCAACCGGCTGGACCTGGTGGCGGGCCCACGGGAAGGGCGAGCATACGACCGACGACGCCCTTTTCAACGAATCGCCTCAAATGTACTTGGAGGTCTGGTGTCGCACCGCCGTTGCTGAAAAGATCATGAAGTATTGCAATTCGAGCCATTTCACTCACATCGGTATGGCGGCGGGAGTCACGCCTCTGTACGTTTCGGCCGCCCAAGCCAAGGCACTTGGCCCGGCTTGATCCGTCGCCGTTCCGAAAGAATCGCTGACAAAGAGGTTCGGCATGACAACTCGCTCGCACTCACGCCTGGGAATGACGGTCTGCGGCATCCTCGCCTGCCTGGCGACAGCGGATGTGCAAGCCGGCGATCGTGACGGCAATGTGCCCCGTTTTCTTACCGGGCGACAGGCGTCGCCGGGGGATGCCGTGCACCCACCCGATCACTGGTCGGCCACGGACAACATCGCCTGGAAGACCGACATCGTCGGGCTCGGCTGGTCGTCGCCGATCGTTTGGAACGGCCGCGTCTACCTGACGACGTGCATCAACTCCTCGAAGGACCGCAAGCCACGGAAGGGCCTCTACCTCGAAGACGTCGATGCCACCAAGTACCCGCGCGACAAAAGTCTCCATTTGTGGAAGACGCTGTGCCTCGACCTGGCGACGGGCAAAATCGTCTGGGAGCAGACCGCGTCCGAGGGCGTGCCGGCCAAGCCCCACCACATCAAGAATACGCTTGCCTCGGAAACGCCGACGACGGACGGCGAGCGGCTCTACGTGCTGTTCGGCAACCTCGGGCTCTTTTGCTACAGCCTGGACGGCCGCCCGCTGTGGACGGTCCCCATCCCGCCGCGGGAGACGCGCTACGGCTGGGGCACCGCAATGTCACCCGTCGTCTTCGGGGACCGAGTCTACTACGCCGACGACAACGAAGAATCGGCCTCGCTCGTCGCGCTCGACAAGCGGACCGGCAAAGAGATCTGGCGCGTCACACGACGCGAAAAGACGAACTATTCCACGCCGTACATCTGGGAGACCCCCAACCGCACCGAGCTGGTGATCTCGGGGATCAATTGGGTCACGTCATACGATCTGTCGGGCAAAGAGCTGTGGAAGATCAAAGGCAAATCGATCCTGGCGATCCCCACTCCTTTCGCCCACGACGGCCTGCTCTATGTGACCTCGGGACACGTCCTCTGGGGCAAGCACCGCATCTACGCCATCCGTCCCGGCGCCCGAGGCGATCTCTCGCCTCCCGACGATGATAAGCCAGAAAAACCAGTCGCCGAACCGGCCAACGACAAGCTCGACCCGCACATCGCCTGGACTCAAAAGATCGGCCCTTACCACCCGACGCCGCTGATCGTCGGCGACCGCCTCTACATGCTGTTCGACCGCGGCTTTCTGATGTGCTTCGACGCGAAGACCGGCAAAGTGATCTTCGACAAGCAGCGGCTGCCCAAGGGCAATGCGTTTACCAGTTCCCCCTGGAGCTACGACGGCAAGCTCTTCTGCGTGAACGAGGACGGCGTGACTTACGTCGTCGAAACGGGACTGCAATTCAAGTTGCTCTACACCAACAGCCTGGCCGAAGACGACATGTGCATGGCCACGCCCGTCATCGTCGGCGACAAGCTGTTGATCCGCACCGCCAAACGGCTCTACTGTGTCGCGCACCCGGCCAAGGGCGAGAGCACGGCACGCAATTAAAGCGACTCGTGAAAGAGGACTGATGCGACCGGAACGAATGATCGTGGTGTTCGGCATCCTGGCCGGCGTGCTCGCGGCGGCGATGGCTGTCCTCGCTTTCTCGACCGGCGTCACGCAGGAATTCTTCGAGGCGATTCACCCGGCGAAGGAATACGCCGACACGCTCGTCCGGCAGGCTACTTCGCTCCGGATTGCTTTCTCGCTCGATAACTTGTTTCTGCTGGCCTACTCGGGGTTCTTTCTCTGGTTCGTGATCGAGCGCCGCGGCAAAGCCGATCCGCTGGCCTTGCACGTGTTGATCGGCTCCCTGTTGTTCGCCTCGCTGCTCGACGCGGTCGAGAATTTCCATATTCTGGCCATGTTGAATCGGGCCGAAGTCGGTCAGCTTCCTAGCGACGGCGAAATCGGGCTGCAATACGTGCTGAGTGCCGTGAAGTTCACGGCCGGTTATCTCGTCGCCGTGATCTTCGGCGTGCTGTATCCGCGCGACACGCTGCTCGCGCGGATCGTCGGGGCCAGCACGGCCGTCGTCTTTCCGATCTTGGGAGTGCTGGTCTTTACCACGCCCGCTCCCTGGGCAGACCTGTGCGGGCTGGGCCGATTCTTGTTCTTCGTGCTGGGCTTCTTCCTGAGCGGCATCGTCTACTGGAACCGGCACTCCGCCCCCGTCCCGACGGGAGCTTGAGGTCGGGGTTTCATCCGATCTTGATGATTGGCAGATTCGTCCTTGGTAAGATGGCCGTCGATAAGTACGTCGCACATTGAAGGTCGGGCATCCACACAGCTTGAATTCACTTCTGAGGAGATTTTCCATGGCGATTCGATCCGCGTGTGTTTTCGTCCTCGCAGTGGCGTTTGCGCCGCAGCCCCGAGCACCTCACGGACGGCCCAAGCCGGTGATGCGTCCACGCGTCTGCCTTTGACCGCTTCAAAGCCCTGCAAGGAGAATGGATCGCCAAGCCGGACAAAACCGGGAACGCACCAAAGCTGCGGTGCGTCTTCAAAGTGACGTCGGCAGGATCCGCCGTGGAGGAGACGATGCTGCCGGGCACGAAGCACGAAATGATCAACATGATCCATCCGGACGGCGATGGCGTCGTGCTCACGCACTACTGTGCCGCCGGCAACCAGCCCGAAATGAAAGCTCCGGACAGAGACCGACGGCAAAGACGTGGCGTTCCAGTTCGTGCGAGCCGGCAACATGAAGTCGCCCAACGAAAGCCACATGCACCAGGTCACGTACACGTTTGTCGATAACGACAACCTCAAGAACGAAATGGATCAACTACGTGGACGGCAAGCCCGCCGGCGACATGGTCTTTGAGATGACGCGGAAGAAGTAACCACTCGCTCGCCCAATCATCGCGCCGCTTGGCCCGATACACCTGCCCTCCCCGAAATGGAGAGGGCATTTTTGTTTGGTCAGCGAACCGCGCTCAGCGGACGAACTCTTGCCGTCGCGGAGCCAGTCGAGCGCCAGCGGCCAGGCGGCGGCCCGGCTTGCACGGAAGAAGTCGACGTGGCCAAAGCTTTTGAATCCGAAGGACTGCGGCTCCAGGCACACCGTCTGCTTGGGAGCGGAGGGGAAAAGTCGCAGCAGGTCGTCGACGTTGCGCGGCGTGGCGATTGAATCGTCGCTGGAGTAAAGCGAGAGAATCGGGGCGCGGAATTCGTCGTAGTAGTGCCGCGTGATTCCGCGACCGAACTCGTTCGCGACGTAGCCCCGCCCCAGGCACCACCGCGACCACTGTCGGGCAACGCCGGCGGGGAGATCCTCGCCCATGCCGATCGCCCGCGACGGCGAGTAGCCCAACACCCGGGCCGTGGCCGGCAGGTAGACCCGCAGATAACCGTACGCCATGATGCGATAAGGCATTCGCAGTCCCCAGACATGACCGCTCGACGCCGACACCATCAGCACGCGGCGAATGGCGGCATGATTGGGCATCAGGCCAATCAGCTGTCCGCCGGCACTGTGGCCGACCAGGTCAACGGCGTCGGCCCCGCTCCGCTGCCGCAGCCAATCGAGGGCGGCCGGCATATCGAGCTGGCCCCAGTCTTGCTTCCGCGCGGGAGACAGCCGCACATGCGTCTCGCGGAGCAACGCGCCGATTCCCCGGTAATCGAACGTCAGCACGTCACTTCCCTGTTGGGCGAGCCAGCGAGCAAAGGGACCATAAAACCGCTGCGACACGCCGGTTGCTGGACAGAGCAGGCACGGGGTTCGAGCACCGCGGCTCGGCCGTCGGATAAAAACGTCCGCCCAGCAGCGTTCCGTCGGCGGCGGCGAAATCCACGGCCTCCGCATCGACGCTCGTCGCCTTCGTGGCCTCGATGGAATCGGCGCTTCATCGCAACCTTTAGTCTATGCGATCGTCTTGTAGGGCAGGCTGTGCCTGCCGTCCGTGTTACCCACGGTTTGTGTGATACGTTAGCCGTCTGTGTGATGCGTCAATGAGCGGCAGGCACAGCCCTGCCCTACAGATCCCGGTCATGCCAACCGGCCCGCCGTTTCATCAGCGTTGCACGTCGTAATAAAAATGGTCGGCGTCCTTCTGTGATCGGCCGGAGAAAATCCGCCGCACGAAGCCGGGATTGAGCACCAGGTACCAGTCGCCGAACTGGTCGAACTTGCGGCACGAGGTGACGATGTGCTCGTTCCAGATGGTCTTGAATCGCTTCCTTTCTGTTTGCCGTAGGCCTTGAGGCGATTGGCGAAATCGAGGTCCTCGACGCTGACGCATCGTTCGTCGAAGCCCCCGATCGCCAAAAAATCCTCGCGCCGGCACCAAAATAGCCCACCCGACACGCGGTGCTTGGCGGCGATTGGCAACAGGATGCAGGCCCGTGGCCAGAATGCCAGCGACCAGCGCTCGGGATAGATCATCACGCCGCCGCCGATGTATTTGCCGGTCGCCAGTAAGCGATCGACGGTGACGAGCATGCCGCGGCTCATGCGGCTGTCGGCGTCGATGGTGATGAGGATTTCGCCGGTCGCCGCCTGCGCCCCGGCATTGCGAATCCGGGCAATGTTGCGGGCGTCTTCGTGAACGATCTTCGCCCCTGCCGCGCGGGCGATCTCTTCCGTACGATCGGTGCAGCGATTGATCGAAGCGATGATCTCGACCTCGCCGGGATAGGGCGCGTCGCCGCCGCAATCGATGCCAGGCAGCCCGGCAGGAATTTTTCCTCGTTGCGGGCCGGGACGATGATCGAGAACTTGGGCATTGCGGGTCTCTCGCCGACGTCACACCGGACGTCACACATTATGATGGCGGAGGACCATCTGATCGAGGGGCTCGTCCGCCAACTCACATTTCTCGCTCTGGCAAATTTCTGGAATCGACATGACTGCCGCTATCGGTGACGACATCGCCCGCGCTGCCTCGCTCATCCGCGAGGGCGGCCTGGTGGCGTTTCCGACCGAGACCGTGTATGGCCTGGGGGCCAATGCGTACGACGTGCGGGCCATCGGCCGGATTTTTGCAGCCAAGGACCGGCCCACGTTCGATCCGCTGATCGTCCACGTCGGGAACTCCCGCGTGGGTGGAGGACGTGGCGTCTGCCGTCACGCCGCTGGCGCGACGCCTGATCGACGCCTTCTGGCCGGGGCCTCTCACGCTCGTTTTGCCCAGAACGGATCGCATCCCCGATCTGGCAACGGCCGGCCTGCCGACCGTCGGCGTACGGATGCCATCGCATCCGGCGGCGCGTCGAATTGCTGCGGCAGGCGAATGTGCCCATCGCCGCTCCGAGCGCAATCGATTCGGTCAGGTGAGCCCCACGAGTGCCGAGCATGTCGCGGAACAATTGGGCGATCGCATCGACTACATCCTCGACGGCGGTCCATGCACAGTCGGCGTCGAATCGACCATTCTCGACGTCACCGGCGCAGGAGGCCGTGCTGCTGCGGCCGGGAGGGTTGCCGCTCGAGGCACTCGAAGCACTGATCGGCTCAGTCCGCCTGATCGAGGCCACGTCCGCAGAAAACGAACCGCAGCGTTCCCCTGGCCGCCTGCTGCGGCATTACGCGACGCGGACTCCGCTGGTGATTGCCGATTTGGAGGAATCGCCGGCGAGCACCGCGCGTGCCGGCTTGCTGACACTCGCCGCCAAATCGGATGACGAGCACTATGCGGCCATCGAAACGCTTTCGCCCGCCGGGGATCTGGCCGAGGCGGCGGCGAATTTGTTCGCCGCTATGCGCCGTCTCGACGCGCGCGGTCTGGATCTGATCGTGGCACGGCTCGTTCCCGAAGTCGGGCTGGGCCGGGCGATCAACGACCGTCTGCAGCGAGCGGCCCACCGCACGAAGGCCGCCTTTCCTCCCTCCCGCCGTGCTCCGGGAGAGGACCGGGGGCAGGGCCGCCTTTAGCACCTTCCGCAAACCAATCAGGGCCGAGAGGTTCGCAGACGGTGCCCGATTTGCGGGAGTTGACAAGCGCCTCGCGCGTGACGACGGCCGCCGACGTGGGTGTCGTCTCGGCCTGTGGCCCGGGCGAAGAATAGGGAAGACGGTACAAATCCGTCGCGGTCCCGCCGCTGTGACCATGGACGAAAGCCGCACATACCACTGTCCTGCGAAGGTCGCGGCCACCGTCGCGTTCGTCGAGGTCCGAATGACGAGAGAAGCTCGAAGCACGAATGGAGGAGTTTTTCTTCCTGATTCGGTCATTCTTTCGTCATTCGTGCTTCGACATTGAGGGCTCCGAGGTACAATTTCGGTTGCATTCGTCCGATAAAGTTTGATATTCAGACGATCGTTGCTGGCTTCTGCCGCCCTCTCTTCCGGGCGGAAGGGGCCATCGTCTTGGAGCTTCCATGCACGTTCCGCGGTTTGTCGTTGTGGGCCTGCTGATCATCGCACCCGCGTGCTTGCGGATGTGGTCCTTGGAATGGAACGTCGTGCCGATTGGCGCGCTGGCGCTCTTTTGCGGAGCGCACTTTCGCAATGCGCGCTGGCGTTCGCCGTCCCGCTGCTGGCGATGCTGCTGGGCGACATCCTTCTGGCCGTCCAGACGCAGAATCCGCAGCTGTACCTGTTCCACACGCTGATGCCCCTCATTTACGGGTGCTATGTGGCCAGCGTGGCAATGGGCATCGTCCTGCGGACCTACTGGGATCGCTTGGACGAAGGCCTGGGCGACCGGCAAAGCGGCCAGGCCGGGGACGGCGCTCGCCGCTACTCCGGCTTGTGGACGCGCGTGGTGCCGATCGCTTCGCTGACGATCGCCGGTTCGATCTTGTTTTTCGTCGTCACCAACTTCGGTTGCTGGTGGTGGTATAATATGTACCCGAAGTCGTGGCAGGGCCTCTTCCAGTGCTACGTCGCCGGCATCCCCTTCTTTCGCGGCACGCTCTTCGGCGACTTGATTGGCTCGGCCATCCTCTTCGGCGGCGAGCAGTTGCTGCGTCACCACGCGATGCCCGCGCCGGAGTCGGAGCGGTTTTAGAGTCGGCTTCGCGCCTCGAGATCTCGCGATGCCCGAGCCGCGAATTGTCTCGTTGATCGCCAGCGCCACGGAAATCGTCGCGGCGCTGGGATTCGGTCACCACCTCGTCGGCCGCTCGCACGAGTGCGATTTTCCGCCCGAGGTCTTGGCCCTGCCCGCTTGCTCCGAGCCCAAGATCGACATTCACGGCACGAGTCGCCAGATCGACGAGCGCGTGAAATCGCTGGCCGGCGAGGCCGTCTCGGTCTATCGCGTCTTTCCCGACGTGCTCAAACGCCTCAACCCAACGCACATCGTCACGCAAACGCAGTGCGAGGTCTGCGCGGTCAGCCTGAAGGACGTCGAGCGGGCGATGGCCGACATGATCGGCGTCGAATGTCCGCCGCAGATCGTCTCGCTGGCGCCGATGGCGCTTGGCGGACGTCTGGACCGACATCCGCACAGTCGGCCGCTCGCTGGAACGCCGCCGATCGGGCCGAGGCGCTGGTGAGCCGGCTGCGGCAGGAACTCGACGCAATCGGCACGCAGGCAGCGTCCGCCGGTTCGCGTCCCTCGATCGCCTGCATCGAATGGATCGACCCGCTGATGTCGGCCGGCAACTGGGTCCCCGAGCTGGTGGAGATCGCCGGCGGACGAAACCTGATCGGCACGGCGGGCAAGCATTCCCCCTGGCTCGACTGGGATGAGCTGGTCGCCTGCGATGCCGACGTGATCGCCGTCATGCCCTGCGGCTTCGACATCGCCCGCACGCGGCAGGAGAATGCCGCCGCTGGTCGGCGATCCGCGCTGGCACCAGCTGCGGGCCGTGCCGCGAAGGCCGCGTCTATCTCACCGACGGCAACCAATTCTTCAACCGCCCCGGCCCGCGGCTTGATCGAATCGGCCCGCATCCTGGCCGAAATCCTGCATCCCGATCTCTTCGGCAATTCGCTGGAAGGGACCGGCTGGGTCCGCTTCGATACGCATCGTGCGATCCACGCCAAACCACGCCCTAAGCTCTCAGGGAAAGACCTCGAGCCGCGGCCTTTCGAGTGCCCGTCCCGCGTGGCTGGCCCGCCTAAAAAACGCTACCCTGGAATTCAGCGGCGACCGCTTGACCGTGCCTCGACGATTTCGGTGCCGGATGCCACCACGTGTCCAACCGCCCTTTGGCCTCGCACTCCCGGGAGACGTGTTGTGACGGCATACCTGTGTTGCCGCGTCCTCGTGCTGTGGACGTTGCCGCTGTTCGCGGACGACGTGCATTGGCAGCGGATCAATCTCGACAAGACCTTCCGCTCGGAAGGGGTGGCGGCGTTCGACGTCAATCACGACGGCAAGATCGACGTCGTGGCCGGCGACGTCTGGTACGAGGCCCCCGACTGGAAAATGCACGAAATCCGCACGCCCGGCAAACTACATCTCCGAAAGGCTACAGCAACAGCTTTTGCAACTTCGGCTACGACGTGAACGGCGACGGATGGGTCGATCTGATCTGTGATCGGATTTCCCGGCGCCGATTGCCACTGGTACGAGAACCCCAAGAACGAGCCGGGCCATTGGAAGGAGCACCTCGATCTGGCACAGCGCCTGCAACGAGACGCCCAACTTCCTCGACCTGACCGGCGACGGCAAACCGCAGCTCATTCTCGGCTCGCAGCCCGAAGACCAGATGGGCTATCTCCCGATCCCGCCGCCGACCGAAGCGAATTCCAAGTGGACGTTCTACCCCGTCAGCGCACCGGGCGACCCCAAGAAGCAGGGAATGGACAACGGCTCGCACCGGTTTTATCACGGCCTCGGCGTCGGCGATTTCAACCAGGACGGCCGCAACGACGTGCTCATTCGCGACGGCTGGTGGGAAGCCCCCGAGGACCGCACGAGAGCACCGTGGACATTCCATCCGTATCAAGATGGAGGACGGACAAACGACAAAAGCTGGGGGACCGAGTGCGCGAACATCTTCGCCGAAGACCTCGACGGCGACGGCGACATGGACCTGATCAGCAGCTCGGCCCACGCCTACGGCGTCTGGTGGTGGGAGAACATCGACGGCAAGACGGTTCCGGCAGCACGTGATCGACAAGTCGTTCTCGCAGACCCACGCCATGCACTACGTCGACATCAACGGCGACGGTCAGCGCAACATCGTGACGGGCAAACGCTATCTTCGCCCACAACGGCCACGACCCGGGCGGACACGAGCCGGTCGTGATGGTCTGGTACGAGGTCAAACGGGGCAAGGGGAGCCCGCCGCAATTCATCCGCCACGAGATCGTCGAAGGCCGCGACACGGGCATCGGCACGCAGTTCGAGGTCACCGACATCAACGGCGACGGGCTGCCCGACATCGTGCTCTCGAACAAGAAGGGCGTGAACATCCTTACTGCAGCGGCCCTAAGCAGCGAAGCACGGAATGACGAAGCCGGAGGAAGGCATTTTCCATTCGTGCTTCGGACCGCGTCGGCCTACGGCCGAACCGGCCGACGCCGTTCGAGTCAGCTTCGTCATTCGGCTTTCGCCGTGCGGCTTCGACAATCAGGATCTGTGGCATGACGACTATCGGTCGCTACTTTTTGCTCGGGGCGGCGGGTCTGGCGGTCTGCTGCAGCGGGGCCGAATTTCCCAAGGAACGACCCGCCACGAAACCCCCGGAGCTTGCCACCCCGGTGGCCGTCGATGCCGCGCAGTTTTTCCTCGCCCCGAAGCGTGAAAAGCTGTTGATCGGCGGCCGCTTGAGGGATCGAACGTTTCTCCCACCGCGGGATTTCAGCCACTGGCGGAAATCAAGGCCGAGGCGCCGGTCCAGCGCTGGGCGTGGGTGCCTTTCAAAAACACCGTCCCGTACCGCTGGATGAGATTCGCTCACCTCATGAGCTGCATCCCAACGATGTCCAACTCGTCTTCTGGAGCAACTCCCGCAAACTCGGCGGACCCCGGTTTCAGGATGCGGCCGAGGGTCACTTTATCGGCGTGGACCTGCTCGACCAGGCGTCGACGCGCCGCGTCACTTTCTCCGCGCACCCGGGGAAGGTGCTCACGCTCCGGAAGGAAGTTGAACTCGCTTGCCGCACACCGGGTGCGACGATCCGCTACACCCTCGACGGCACGACGCCCGGTCCCAACGATGGGTCCGTCTACGGGGAACCGATCCACGTCTCCGGTCTCACAACAATTTCGGCAGTCGCGTTCAAGGAGGGCGGTGGGGCCCGAAGTCCCGTTGCGGAAGCCACTTACTTTGTCGACGCGAAGCCGGTCACGCTCAAGACATTCCACGTCGGCAACAGCCTCACCGGCAACGCGGTGCGATTTCGGGACTTCGCCAAAACTGCGGGATCAAGAACCATGCTCGTGGTTCCTGATCGGCGGCGCTACACGGTCAAGCTGTGGAAGGCGAAGGAAGGAGCCGACAAGGAGCGATTCACGAGGAATACGCCCAGACCGCAATTCCCCCTCAGGACCACTTCACGCTGCAGCCGCGCGATTTCAATATCGACGAGGAGGGAGTGAAAACGAGCGGAACTTCATCAACTTCGTCCGGGAGAAGATCACCCAACGTGCACCCTGGCTCTACGCCGAATGGGTCGAGAGGGATCGACGCCGCCCGAGCGATCGAGGGTCGGTCCCGAGTATCAGATGAAAAGACTCTTCGCCGGCGGCGACCTGGGAGGAATCGATGTCGGCGATGCTGCTGTACGTGGAAGAAGTGCAACACCGCTATGCTCAAGCAAAGGCTCGACAAAGAGGGCAAGCCGGCCCGCATACTCCCTGTTCGCTGGCTCTGGGCTTCGCTGCGAAACTCGATCGACAACGGCCAATGCCCGGGCGTGTCCCAAGGCGAGGTGAGCTTCTATCGCACCTTTTTCGAGTGACACGGTGCACGTGAATCCGAACGGCTGCTACCTGGTCGACCTGATCTGGTACGCGGCTTTTACAGGCCAATCGCCGAGGGCAAACTGCTGCCGGTCGGTACGACGCTGACGCCGGCACAAGCCCGGGTTCTGCAGCAGCTGGCCTGGGAGATCGTCGAGAACTATCCCGATTGCGGCCTCTTTCAAGGAGGGAACGACTCCGGCCGAGCACCACCGCATTTTCCGTCGCTCCCGGGCCGATAAGCAAGCCGACGCCCGTCCATCTGAACTCGGCGACCCCAGGCGTTTCGTACCGGTACACCTTGGACGGGACGACGCCGACCCGGACGCGCGGCTACGTCTATTGCGGCACAATCACGGCCCAGCCGGGGATGACCATCAAGGCCGTCGCGTTCAAGAGCGGCCTTGCCGACAGCGGCGTGGTCCAGGCAGCGTACTAGCCCTGCCTGAACGACGAGGCATCGCATGACGGGGGACGCACGAAGGCGTTCCAGAACGTCGCGCTTCATCTCAGTCCGCTGATAGCATTCGGCAACGTCTGCGGCGTTCGCGCTTAGACGTCTCGGCCAATCGATTCGGCCGTGTAGCGCTCGACGCGGATCGTCTCGGACCAATAGTTCGGCGCGAGGCCCGTCTTCTTTTTGAGGTGCGCCAAGAATTCGTGGGCGTCGCGGACGGAGCGCCACACGGACGGGAGTAGCGTGCCGCGACGGCTGCCCTCGATGAGCGTCAGCCCGTCGATACCGGGCCGTATCTGAGAGAGCAAATCGGCTTCCGACTGGAAATGCAGTTCCGCCGGCGGGCTCAAGAGCGAGATGTGGATATCGAGACTCGGGAACTCGTCGCGGGTAAGCTTGCCGAACCGCGGATCGCGGAAGGCAGCCAACCAGGCATTGCGGGCGACGTTGGCGATGAGCGGCTCGGACCCTTCGAGCGAGCCCATGCAGCCGCGAAGCTTGCCGCCGACATGGAGCGTCACAAAGCACGCCTGCCGCGCCAGCAGCCGGTTCGGCTGGTCTGCCAGGTCGATCGCTAACTCGCGCCCCGTGTCGACTCCGTACGCGATCGACTTAGCGGCCACGTCGAGCAACGTGCGGCGATCGGCATTGGCGAGTTCGTCCTCCCCCTTTTCGACGACAAAGGCACCGTAGCCCACGACGCGGTCGCGAGAACCGGCCGTGTCGCCCGAATTCCGCAGGTCGAGCGGCGGACGTGCAGGCCCCGATGGCGGGCCGCCTGCAGCATGCCGCCGATCGGCCTGAATCCGCAGCATCGCTCGCCAGTCAATTCCTCGAACCGCAGCGACTCGATCAAGCGAGACGTCTCGGTGTCGATCCGCACGGCCGTCTCGTGGTCGTGAAAATGGCTCAAATCGGAGCTGACGACGAACAACGTCTCCTGACCCCCCCAGAGGAGCTCGATTACCTGGGCAACCTCCGCCGCCGTCGCCTCGCCGACGGCAAGCGGCACGAGTTGAAAGTCGCCGAGCACCTCCTGCAGAAACGGGACATGCACCTCGAGGCTGTGCTCGCGGGCATGGGCCGCGTCGTTGACCACCACGTAGGGCAAGCTCAGCGCCCGCTCGACCGCTTCGGTGTCGATGGGCACGGGCCCCAGCGGCGTTTGGAAAGTGTCGGCGCTCGGAACCGCCATCCCCCGCAGCCGGACAAAATGGGCCGGCCCGAAGAGGATCACGCGTCGGATTCGCCCCCGCAGTCCCCGCAGCGCCGAATGGGCCGTTCCCGCGATCGGACCCGAGTAGACGTACCCCGCATGCGGGGCGATAATTCCCTTGGGCGGCGTGTGGCGATGATCGGGCGACGGCATGAGCGAATCGGGTGACGTCTTCGTCGCCGTCGCTGCCGACAGAAAGCCGCGAACGGCCGCTCGCAATTCGTCCGGATTTGCCGGATAAAATCGGCCCGCGACCGCCGGCTCGCGCACGCCACTCATCGAATTACCGCTCGTCGATCGTGAACCGAGCAGGGAGGCTCCGGCCAAACTGAGTGTCCTGCGTCTGACTTCGGCTCAGCAGGAGCTTCGCCCTCCCGAATTTATGTCACGGATTGAAATCACTGCCGTTGTCAGCTTGTAATAGTATTCGTGCATCAAACCAGCGAGGCAAGACGTGCCTCTCACCGATCCGTCGATTGTTCCGACCAAGTATTGGCATCGGCTGGAAGATGGCCGCGTGCAGTGCGACCTTTGTCCGCGCTACTGCAAGCTGCACGAGGGGCAGCGCGGCTTTTGCTTCGTCCGCGCCTGCCAGGACGGCCAGGTCGTGCTCACCACTTACGGCCGCTCGAGCGGCTACTGCATCGACCCGATCGAAAAGAAGCCGCTCAATCATTTCTGCCCGGCACGCCGGTGCTCTCGTTCGGCACGGCCGGCTGCAACCTGGGCTGCAAGTTCTGCCAGAACTGGGATATCAGCAAGAGCCGCGAGATCGACACGCTGGCCGACGCCGCCTCGCCCGAGCGATCGCCCAGGCGGCCGAACAGCTCGGCTGCCGCAGCGTGGCCTTCACCTACAACGACCCGGTCATCTTCATGGAGTACGCGATCGACGTCGCCCAGGCCTGCCGTGCCGTCGGGCATCAAGACGGTGGCCGTCACCGCGGGCGAGATGTGCGAGGAGCCGCGGGCCGAGTTCTACGCCCACATGGACGCGGCCAACGTCGATCTCAAGGGATTCACCGAGAGAGTTCTACCACGACGTCTGCGCCGGCCACCTGCAGCCGGTGCTCGACACGCTCGTCTATCTCAAGCATCACACGACGTCTGGTTCGAGATCACGACGCTGCTCATCCCCGGCGAAAATGACTCCGACGCCGAGATCGACGCCGAGATGCAAATGGATCGTCGAGCAGCTCGGGCCGGACGTGCCGCTGCACTTCACGGCGTTCCATCCCGATTTCCGCATGCTCGACAAACCGCCCACGCCGCCCGCGACCTTGACCCGCGCGCGTGCTATCGCGATTGCCAACGGCGTCCGCTACGCGTACACGGGCAATGTCCACGACCGCAACGGCGGCAGCACCTGGTGCCCCCACTGCGGCCAGTGCCTGATCGAACGCGACTGGTACGTCCTGGGCGAATGGAACGTCACGCCCGCAGGGCCGCTGCGATCGTTGTAGCACGCCGGTGCCGGGCGTTTTCGAGAAATGTCCCGGCACATGGGGCGCGCGGCGGCAACAGGTGCTGCTGCGGGACTTCGCCGTGCAGCAGTCAGCACGTTCACGGCCCGCGGGACCTAACTGACGGAAAAAAACACCATCGGGCTAACGCCCGACGCTGCCGCTCGCCGGGTCTAATGCGCCTGGCGAGCCGCCTGCGTCAGCTGGCGGGTGCTTCTCCGCGCGAAACGTCTAAAGACCAAATAAAGCATTGCCGTCGCGCTCAGCAGCAACAACGACGAGCGAACGTACTGCGCGGTGGCGAAGGACAATCCCAGTCCTGTCCAAAGTGCCACGTACGCCGCCAGGCACACGGGGCACTTGGGCATCAGGACCCACACGCCGATCGACGCCGCGCCGCCGCGCATTCCCAGAAGTTCCGGGAATGCGTGCGGGACGCGGGAAGCGGCTCATGTCTGTTGCAGTGGCAACAGCACGCGCCCGGTGTGTTCGGCACCAGCGCGTCGAGTGCCGAGACGTTCAATGATTTTCGCTGTGGCAGCATGATTCACCGATCTGCACGGTCGGTTCATATTTGTCGTGATGACGCACCCAGCGCCATCGGCGAAGGCAAGCCGTCTTCGTCGCGGCCCTTCGGGCGCGGTCGAGAAGCGCGTAGGTGTCAAGAATCCTTCCAGGCCGCGGCCATACGTCGAGTAGGTGTGAAATACCGTGCCGCTGGGATCTTTGTAGAAACAGCTCAGGCCCGGATTTTCCTCTCCGTGCGGCGGTCGTGCCGAAGTTGTAGGTCTTCGCGCCGCTGGCGACTTCTTCCGGCGTGAACGACACGCCGAAGTCGCGATTGAAGTCGCAGCCGCCGGACGAAACCCAGGGAAAGCCGCCAGCCCATCCGCTTCTTGAATGCCGCGAGCTTGCTCAGCGAGCCGCGGGAGACGAGCACCAGCGAGACGTCCCGGGCGTGGAGATGCTCGATCGTTCCGTTCATGTGATCCATCACGTACGAGCAGCCCGGGCAACCCTCGTCCCAATCGGGACCGAACATGAAGTGATAGGTGGCGAGCTGGCTCCGCCCGTCGAACAGATCCGCGAGGCTCACTTTGCCCTGCGGCCCTGTCGAAGACATAGTCCTTCTCGACCCGAGCCCAGGGAAGTTCGCGGCGCTGGCGGGCGAGCTCGTCGCTCAGTCGCGTCAGCTCCTTTTCCTTGGCCAGGAAATCGCTGCGAGCGCGCAGCCATTCGCTCTGGAAACAACTTTATGATCGAGCGTGGCAGTCGTGGATTCATCGGTAGACTCTCCTGAAATCTTGTGGTGGATTGGCCGTTGGTCCAGTTGGTACGCGTCGCTACTTCTTGCTGCTGCGTCGCCTTGCTGCTCGGCTCGCTGCCGAATATCGTCGATCCAGATGCCCCCACCCCTTGGGCATGCCCTCGCGATGCTCGGGCAAAATCAATCCCATGGCCGCGATGCACGAACGGCAAGCTGCGTTCCGCTCCCCTTGGCGGTAAAGCGATATTGAAGATGATTCACCGCGGGATACGACATCATCATCGGCCCACAGATTTCGAGCAGCGTCGGCGGCTTGATCACCTGCACATGGCCCCACAGATGCCCCGCGTTGTTTCCCAGATCGCGATACCATCGGCCGCCCGGCCAGGCTTCGAGCTTGAAGGGCATCGCCGTGCCGTCCATCATTTGTGCCTCGGGGCCAAGCTCGTCGAGCATCGCCTCGAAGGCGATCTCGATCGGAGCCGCGATGTCGATCGTTTTTTGGATCTCGAAGGTTTCGAATGACTGCTGGCGTTGAGGTGGTGGTCATGAGGTTCCTTTCTTGCGAGTTGGTTTGTCCGGTGCGCTCGGCCTGAGCCAGGGCGCGCTGCTCGGCCCGCTGCGGATGCGGTCGAGCTGGTGCTCCCAATGCTCGTTCGAACGTCTTGATCCAGTCGTAGACGGGCCGCAATTGGTCGTGGTTAAGCGACGTACACGCGCTGTTGGCCTTGTTTGCTGACGGAGACGATGCCGACCTCCCGCAGCACGCCCAAGTGCTTCGAAACGGCCGGCTGCGGCAGCCCCAGCGTCAGGACGATCGTGCCCACGGCCAGGCCGCGGCCCTGCGAAAGCAGGTCGATGATCTGCCGCCGTCGCGGCTCGGCGATGGCGGTGAAAACGTCGGAAGCGACTGGGTTTCGGGGCATGTCGAGATTATATTCCCATTATGGAATATGTCAAGTCGATTTTGGGAAAGATTTTTGGCTGGCAGGATCGGAGTAAATTGAACGCCCTCGGTCTGACCCATCGGCGGCGAAACGTCCGGCCAATTCCTAGAGCTTGGCGAGCCGTCAGCGTAAGCTGGCGGATGCTTCTTCTTCGCGACTCCGAAGTGCCTCGATGGGACCGATGCTGCAACAACTCCGCAAACAGGCGATCGCCAATTCCCTGTTTCCTCCCACGACACTGCGGCAAGCCGTCGACCGACTGGGGTTCGTGCAAGCCGATCCGATTCGCGCGCGGCCCGCGCAGCAGGATCTGATCCTGCGGCACCGGGTGAAGGACTATCGCGTCGGCGATCTCGACCGGCAATACCATCGGCTCGGCCTCGAGGAAGACCGCTTCTACGCGCACGGCTTCATGCCGCGCTCGACGTGGCGGCTCTTGCATCCGCGGGTCGGCGCGCCGAAAGTTGCCCTTGGGCCAAGCCCCATCACCTCAGCGCGCTGGAAAAACGCGTGCTCGAAGTGGCGGCCACGCTCGAGCGGATTCACCCCGGCGACCTGGAAGCGTATTTCGGCCGGACGCGGGCGACGAACGGCTGGGGCGGACAGTCGAAAGCGACCACGCGGGCCCTGCACTTTCTCCACTACTACGGCTATCTGAGAGTCGCCGGTCGCGAAGCGGGGATCCGCACCTATGAGGCGGTGCGGAGCGAGCACGACCCGATCGATCCGGCAGCCCGCTTCCGCCAGATCGTGTTGATCATCGTTTCGATTTTGGGACCGCTCACGGACAAGAGCCTGCGGGCGGCCTTGGCGTTCCTCACTATTCGCGGGCCGGCGCTCAAAGCCCTGCGGGCCACGGTGCCCGCGCTGATCGAATCGGCCGAGTTGGCTCACACCACGGTTGATGGCGTGCGCTACTTATGGCGGACGGATCGCAAGACGCGTGGCCGTCTCAAGGCCGCGGAGCAGCACGAAAAGGTTCGCTTCCTCGCCCCGTTCGACCCGCTCGTGTGGGACCGCCAACGCTTCGAGGAGTTCTGGGGCTGGCAGTATCGGTTTGAAGCGTACGTCCCCGCTCCCAAACGCAAACTCGGCTACTATGCCATGCCCCTGCTCTGGCGCGACGACGTGATCGGTTGGGTGAACGCGACTCAGCAGAAGGACCGACTGTCCATCAAGCCCGGCTTCCAAAAAGCCAAACCCAAGGATGCCGCCTTTCGCCGCGAATTCGACGCGGAAGTCGCCCGCTTCCAGATCTTTCTGGATCAACGCCAGCCTGCCGTATCGTAAGACGACTCGCCCACTCCCTCTCTACAGATTGACCCCCCATGATCCTCACTGACGCCTCTCGACGTCTTCTCTTGATTGCCGGCCTCGTGCTCGCCGCAAACGACCTAATACAAGACGTCACCATAGTTCACGCCGCAGACGGCAACGGCCCGCTCTTCGCCTACGTCGGCACTTTCAGTTCGCCACTCCACGACGTGCTGCCCGCGCAGGTCGACCTCCCTCCGGGCAACGGCCGCGGCATCCACATCTTTCGCGTCGATCGCGCAACCGGAGCTCTGGATCCGGCCGACGTTTACGAGATGGGCACGAGCCCAAGCTGCCTGGCGCTGAACGCGGCGGGCACCCGACTCTATTCCACGAATGAGACTGATCGCGTCGGCCCGCACGGCGAGGGAACGCTCAGCGCGTTCGCCGTCGATTCGCGCGACGGCGACCTCAAGCTGCTCAACACGGTTCCCGCCGGTGGGGCCGGTCCGACTTACGTGAGCCTGCATAAGTCTGGGCGATTCGCCTTCGTGGCCAATTACTTCGGCGGCTCGGTCGCCGTGTTGCCGATCTTGGACGATGGTCGGCTGGGTGCCCCCACCGATATCAAAGTCGACTCGGGCCTGGTCGGTCCGACGCGGGCCACCAGCGCCCCGTCCGGCAGCTTCGCCAAAAGCGGCCACGATCGGACGCACGCCCACATGATTCAGGCCGATCGGTCTGGTCATTTCGTGCTGCACACGGATTTGGGGCTCGACCGCATCTTCATCTCCAAGTTCGATGAGCAGCACGGAACGCTGACGCCCAACGACCCGCCCGCGGTCGCGCTGCCGCCCGGCGACGGTCCGCGGCATTTTCAATTTCACCCCAACGGCCGCTGGTTCTATTCCCTGCAAGAGGAAGGCTCGAACGTCCTCCTGTTTGACTTCGACCCGGCCACTGCCCGGCTTACCCCGCGGCAGACGAGATCGACCTTGCCGCCCGCTTTTGCCGGCACCAACTTCTGCTCGGAGATCCTGGTGTCGAACGACGGCCGCTTCGTCTATGCCGGCAATCGACTGCATGACAGCGTGGCTGTGCTCGCAATCGGCCCCACGGGCACGCTCGCATTTGTGTCCGACGAATGGACCCGCGGCGACTATCCGCGCAGTTTCAACTTCGACCCGAGCGGCCGATTCTTTTACTGCTGCAACCAGCGCGGCGACAACATTACGGTCTTCCGCGTCGATCGCGAAACGGGCCGGCTGCAGTTCACCGGTCGCTACGCCCCAGTCGGCAACCCGTCGAGCATCGTGTTCCTCGACCCGAAGAAACCGCGTTGACGCGGAGCCAGGCGGCCTGGCTAAACGGCTGCCGGCCGGCCGGCAAAGTCGGCAAACACGGACCGGTTGCTGCAATCGGCCGGCAATCACCGGCGGACCGATTGGGCCGGCCCAGCCTCGTCTACCAGCCAAGCTAGATTGACACGGACGTTCATTCGACTGCACGCAGGGCGGTCGAATTACGGCTCGGACCACGACGACGAGGATCGATTCATGACCGACGACTTTCGCGTGAAGGACGTGCTTTCGCTGTGCGTCGATTGGAGCTGCCTCTCGCCGACGCGGGCGAGCGTCGATCAGTTTGTCGACGCGCTCGACGGCGGCAAGGACCCGTTCGCCGATCGCCGATCGGCCACTCGCAAGCCCATGATGATCGACGTGATCGCCGTGCCGCTCGACGCGCAGTTCCAGCAGTGCGGCGACGCCTTTCTCTCGCTGACGCGGAACATTTCCCACGGCGGCATCGCCATCCTGTGCACCGAAGACGTGACGTCGCCCTACTTGCTGTTGCGACTGGAGACGGCCAAGCACCGTTCGCTGCAATCGTTGGTGCGGGTCATCCGCTCGCGCTCGTTCTATCAGTTCACTGAGGTCTCCGGCGGCTTCGTGCTCAAGGAAGAAGAAACTCGCGCCAGCGAGAAGCCGAAGAAGTCCAAAGGGACGGGACGACGCTCCGCCAAGAGCAAGTTGCCCAGCCGTTCGACGAAGCGCGCCGTCGCAGATCACGATCAGTCGCCGGTTGCTTGAAGCGAAAGACGAGCCGATGATCGACTGGGCCGTCATTCGCGAAGAGGGGTTGAGCGACTTCAGCCTGTCGGTGATGCCGCCGAACCTCGCTCTGCCCGCGCTGCCGCACGCCGTGACGCGTTTTCTCGAGCGTTCCGCCGACGACAACGTCTCGCTCGAGGAGCTGGCGCGCATCGTGGAGACCGACGCGGGACTGACCGTCGAGCTGCTCAAGCGGGTCAATTCGGCGTCGAGCGGCCTGTCCTTGCGCGCGAAGTCGGCCAGCCAGGCGCTGGCCCTGCTCGGCCGGCAGCCGAGCCGGATGTTTCTGACAACGATCGGCACCGAAGGGGCGATCCGCGCCCGCAAGTCGAAGCTGATCAATCAGAATTCGTTCTGGAACGTTTGCCTCCAGCGGCGCATCTTTGCCCGTGAAATCGCCCGGCTGCTGGCGGCCGACATCGACGCGGCGTTCGCCGGCGCATTGCTGCAGGATTTTCTGCTGCCGCTTCTGACCAACGAACTATTCGACGCGTACCTCGAGTTCGTGGGCTTGGGGAGCACGGCTCCGGAAGCCCTGGCCCAGTTCGAGCAGTCGCGCTTTGATTGGGACCACGCGATGGCGGGAGCCTGTCTCGCCTTTCAGTGGAACCTGCCGGACGAAATCGTCTGCTGCATGCTGTACCATCACGCCGGCCTGCGGATTCTGTCGCATCCCAAACTGGGAAAAACAGCCGCGGCGGCCGTCGCGCTGTCGGCCCTGATTCCGGATGCCCTGCACGCCCACCACGGCATGCAACAGCTCGCCAATCTGGAGGGGATCTGGCCCGACTTCAATCTCGACAGCCTGGCCGAAACGGTGGACCGCCAGCAAGCGGAAGCAGCCGTCGGCGTGCGGAACGACTTCCCGTTACGCGCGGCGCGTGAAGGCACTGCGTACCGAGCGGCCACAGACCGACGAGGGCTCCGCTACAACGACCGTTGGGAACGAAGGCGCCCGGACTGTCGGGACGAGCGCCGGCTGAGATCGCCGGGCCCGATGGCAGCCGACTCGGGCCGCCAAACCTCCGCGGGCCGAGGCATGCCGCGAACCCGCTGGCAACTTCAGACGAGCCCTCAAATGCAGGCCGCTGCCCACGATGGGCGTAATCGCCGACCCGCTCGGAGAGCCGAAAAGCATTGCGGACGAGAGGACTTGAACCTCCACCCTCTTACGAGGACTAGCTCCTGAAGCTAGCGCGTCTGCCAATTCCGCCACGTCCGCGAAGCGTGCTCTCGGTTCCAACTCACAAAGACAAACGGGTCAACGACAAACGGCGTGAAAGTGGAGCGGAAGGGAGTTGAACCCTCGACCTCTGCATTGCGAACGCAGCGCTCTCCCAACTGAGCTACCGCCCCGGCACTGACGACGCCCGGCGAGTAAACCGCCGACGGCATTTCCAGTGCGGATTTTTGCAGAAACCTGCAGCCCCGGTCAAGCTGTCGATCTGGGTGGCGCGAGGCGACCGGGAAACCAGAGTCGGAGGGCGTCTCGTTCGCCTCGATCCTGCGGACATTACGAAAGTGGCACATTCTATGCAGGCAGCAGAAGCTGGCCTCGTCAGTCCGATCAACATGCGCCTGAACGTCCCGAGGGCAGCGGCTCGCCATGCCTTCCGGTAAGATGAAGTCGCCGCCGATTATCCCCTTGAGGCTCGCCGCTGATGATTCACAGCCTGGTTCACCGCATGTCGCTGCTGTTTCTCGCCCTCGCTTGCCTGTTGACCACCTCGGCCAATGCTGCGGATTGGAAGCCTGGGGCCGGCCCGCTGATGACCCGCTGGGCCAAGAACGTCTCCCCCACCAACTCTCATCGGGAGTACCCCCGCCCGCAGCTGGTTCGGAAGGAATGGCTGAATCTCAACGGGCTATGGGACTTTGCCGTCAAACCCAAGGCCGAAGACCGACCGACCGCCTACGAAGGCTCGATCCTCGTCCCCTTCCCCATCGAATCGGCCCTTTCGGGCGTAATGCGGCGGGTGAACCCGGACGAACGCCTTTGGTACCGCCGCTCGGTCACCGTCCCGAAAGAGTGGGGCACGCGACGAGTCCTGCTCCATTTTGACGCGGTCGACTGGGAAGCCACCGTCCTGATCGACGGCAAACAAGTTGGCGTGCACCGCGGTGGTTACGCTCCCTTCACCCTCGATGTGACGGAACAGCTGCTCCCCGGAACGCCGCACGAGTTGGCGGTCGCCGTCTGGGACCCGACCGATGCCGGCACGCAACCCCGAGGCAAGCAGACAAACAAGCCCTCCGGAATCTGGTACACGCCGACGACGGGCATTTGGCAAACAGTCTGGCTCGAGCCGGTGGTGAAAACGCACTTGCAGGACGTCCTCTTTCAGCCCGGCGGAGCGCCCAACGCGGTTATCTTGACCGTGGCGACGGCAGATGCAGGCAGCGAGCTGCCGATCGACGTCGAAATCTTCGATCGTCTGGGCGATCCGGGCGTTACGCCGACCAAGCTGGCGTCCGCCAGCGGCACGTCTGCGACTCCGCTCGTCCTCACCGTCCCTTCGGACGCCACAACCTACTGGACGCCCGGACACCCCCCAACTCTACGGCGTAGTGGTGAAGCTCTATAGTGCCGATCGCAAGCAGGTGCTCGACGAAGTGCAGAGTTACTTCGCCCTGCGGATGATCGATGTGGTTACCGGTCCGCACGATCGCGTCGCCCGGATTCGACTCAACGAGCGACCGATCTTTTTGATCGGTCCGCTCGACCAGGGCTTCTGGCCCGATGGACTGTATACGGCCCCGACGGACGAAGCCCTGCGATCGGACCTGGAAACCACGAAGCGGCTCGGGTTCAACATGGTCCGCAAGCACGTCAAGATTGAGCCGGCCCGCTGGTACTACTGGTGCGATCGATTGGGGCTGATCGTCTTTCAGGACATGCCCAGCGGCGACAAATCCGCTCCCGAAACGACGTCAAGCAAGGCCGAAATCACGCGTTCGCCCGAGTCGGCCAAGGAGTACGAGGCCGAGCTGTTGGAACTGATCGCCTCGCGGCGGCAGTTCCCCTGCATCATCGGCTGGGTGCCGTTCAATGAGGGCTGGGGCCAGTTTGACACGGGCGGCATCGTGCGGACGATCAAAGAACACGACGCGCGGCGGCTGGTGACGCCCGCCAGCGGCTGGAACGACTTCCCGTTGGGCGATATCCACGACGTCCACTCCTATCCGGGTCCCGCCGCCCCCAAGGGCGAGCCGCAGCGGGCCTCCATGCTGGGTGAATTCGGCGGACTGGGCCTGCCGACTCCCGGGCACCTCTGGTCGTCCAGCGGCAAGAACTGGGGCTATCGCAAATACCAGAACAACGACGAGCTCACGAGCGCTTATCTCAACCTGACCACCAAGCTGGCGCCCCTGATCGAGTCGCGGCTCTCGGCCGCCGTGTACACGCAGACGACCGACGTGGAAACGGAAGTCAACGGCCTGATGACCTACGATCGCGCCGTGATCAAGATGGATGTCGAAAAACTTTACCAGGCCAATCGGGCGCTGATCGAAATGGGAAGCGGGTTGCCTCAATGAAGTTTCGATCCATCTCGGCTGTGCGGGCGGCGCTTGTCGCGGTCACGCTCTTCACACTCACGTCTTCGCGCCGTCGCCGACGAGCCGAACGAGTTCCCGCCCGAGCTGACGCGCTTCGAGCCGGCTGCTCAGAACCCGGTGTTCACGGCCGAGGGGCCTGGACATTGGGACGTCAAAATGCGCGAGCGGGGCTGGATCCTCCGCGAAGGCGACGTCTGGCACCTGTTCTATTCCGGCTACGACGGCACGCGCGCCGGAATCAAGCGGCTCGGTCACGCGACCTCGTCCGGACGGCCTGCACTGGACCCGCGACCCGCGCAACCCGCTCTACGGGGAGCACTGGGTCGAGGACATGATGGTCGTCAAGCACGGCGATACCTATTACATGTTCTCCGAGGGGCTCGACGACCACGCCCAGATGCTAACCTCACAGGATTTGATCCACTGGACTTGGGTCGACTTTCTCGACATCCGCAAAGCCAACGGCGAAAAGATTGCGCCCGGTCCCTATGGCACGCCGACCGTTCTCTTTGAAAACGGCCGTTGGCTTCTGCTCTACGAGCGCTACGACGCGGGAGTGTGGCTGGCCCAGTCGAGCGATCTGAAGATCTTCACCAACATCCAGGACAGCCCCGTGCTCGTTCCCGGCCCGGACAAGTACGACCGCAAGCTCATCGCGCTCAACCAGGTGATCAAATACCACGAGCGGTACTACGCCTGCTATCACGGCTCGCCGGGCGACTCCAAGCCCGCCATCTGGTCCAGCAACCTCGCCGTTTCCACCGATTTGATTCACTGGAAGAAGTTCCCTGGCAACCCCCTGCGGCCGCTCTCCGAAAATCGCTCGAGCAATTTGCTGATTGACGACGGCAAGCAATTCCGCCTGTATACGATGCACGACGCGGTTTGGGCCTACTTTCCGGTTCACGTGGCGTCCCAGCCGTCCAATTGAGCCGCCAGACACGCCGCGCGGTACAATGCCGCAAATCTGCTAGAATGAGCCGCTCGCTAGGTAGAATGGCCTGACCGGCCAAAGAGTTACGCCACTCGGCAATCCCCGGGTCAGATTTCGGCCGCCGAATACGACAGACATCGGCGGCCAGCGAGACAAATTGAGCCTGTTCGGCCGTCTTCCTCTCGGGTGAATTGGGCGCGCGGTTCGGAAAACAACCGCCGGCGCATCATCGCGAACACGGGGGCTAACCTTGCGAGCCATCCCCGCTCTCCTATGTCGACGTTGGCCGATGAGCGCGCTGGCGGCCGCGATTGCATGTGTCGCTTGGATCGGTATGCAGACCTCGGCCGCTCCCCCGACGGAAAGCACCCGGACTGGCAGCGCCGCTTCGCAACCACAGGTGGGCACGCCGGCCGAGGATCCCGTCAGCGTGGTCGCCGCCGCCATCGATCGCCAGATTGCCGCCCGTTGGACGGAGGAAAACGTCGAGCCGGCGCCCGCGGCCGACGACGCCGAGTTTCTCCGTCGCACGTTTTTGAATATCTCCGGGCGCATTCCAACTGCCTCGGAAGCGCAGCAGTTCCTCGATGAGCCGGGCACGGCGAAGCGGCGTCGGCTGGTCGACCGCCTGCTGGCCAGCAGCGCCTACCCGACTCACTGGGCCGATCTGCTCCGCTCGGTGATCGTCCCCGAGGCGAATACCGATCCCATCCTGCAGCAACAGGCGGAGGGTTTCGAGCGCTGGCTCCGCCGCCGCATCGCCCAGAACGCCGGCTACGACCAGATTGCCGCCGAGTTGCTCACGGACAATCCGCGTTCGGGCGACGCCCGCTTCTACTTCCTGGCGAAAGCCAACAAGCCCGAGAACTTGGCGGCCAGCGTGTCGCGCGTGTTTCTCGGCGTGCGCATCGAATGTGCCCAGTGTCACAACCACCCCTTCGCCAAGTGGCGCCGCGAGCAGTTCTGGCAGCTGGCGGCCTTCTTCGCTGGCAGCGAGACGGAGATGGGCTCGCGCGTGGCCGATCTGCAGTTGGCCGAATTGACCATTCCGGACACCGGCAAGAAGGTATCAGCCCGCTTCCTCGACGGCAGCATGCCCGTCTCGAAGTCGCCGGAACATACCCGGCCGAAGGAACTGCTCGCCCAATGGCTCACTGGGTCCAGCAATCCTTATTTCGCGCGGGCGGCCGCCAACCGCGTTTGGGCGCAGCTCATGGGGACGGGGCTGGTTGATCCGGTCGACGATTTCGACGAATCGAATCCCCCGAGCCATCCCGAGCTGCTCGACCTGTTAGCTGATGAGCTGGTCCGTCAGAAATACGACATCCGCTTTTTGATTCGCGCCATCTGCGCCAGCCGCACCTACCAGTTGTCGAGCGTCCAGACCGATGCGCGACAGGCCAATCGCCGCCTCTTCGCCCGCGCCTCGGTCAAAGGGTTGGCCCCGGCCGAATTGGCTGCGTGCCTGTCGCAGGCGATCGGCGAACCCGACGAGCCGTCGGGCAGGCAGGCTAATCCGTTCAACCCGGACCAAAACGGCTCGCAGCTGCGATCGCTGGTGATGGAGTTGTTCAAGAATGAGAACGCCGATCCGGTCGACAGCGAGACGACCATTCTCCAGGCGCTGGCCCTGATGAACAGTCTCGTGATTGAAGAGTCGACGGCTCCCGGCCGCGGCACGACGCTGGCCGCCCTGCTCGACGCCCCATTTCTCGATACGTCCGGCCGCATCGAAATGCTTTATCTTTCGACCTTGAGCCGCCGGCCAACCGCCCAGGAATTGCAACGCCATCTGGCCTACATCGAACACGGCGGGGCGCACGCCGCCTCGAAGCCGAAGTTGGGCAATGTCTTTCAGCAGATGATCACGACCGACAAGTCGAAGACGCGGAGCGACCACGACATTGCGCTGGGCGACATTTTTTGGGCGTTGCTCAATAGCAGCGAATTCTTGACCAACCACTGAGTTCGAGAAGACGAAGACATTGAGCCGGACGCAGACGAGCTGGCGACCGAATTGAGCGAGGTGACGCATGGTTTCTCGTCGTGATTGTTTGCGGATGGCGGCGGCGGGTGTGTCGTTCGCGTCAGTCTCGGGTTGGTTCGGACTCGCTCGCGGCGGCGACGCAAAAACATCCAGAGCGCAAACGTTCCTGCATTCTGCTCTGGATGCCCGGCGGCCCAAGTCAGCTCGATACCTGGGATCCCAAGCCAGCACATGCCAACGGTGGCCCCTTCAAGGCGATCCAGACGTCGGCTCCCGGCGTAATGATTAGCGAGCATCTGCCCGGGCTCGCCAAGCAGATGAACCATGCGGCTGTGATCCGCTCCATGAGCACTAAGGAAGGGGACCACAATCGCGCCACCTCGCTGATGCAGACTGGCTATCTGCCGCAGGGGCCGATTCGGTACCCCTGCTTCGGCTCGCTGTTCTCGAAGGAACTGGTCGATTCGCACTCGGAAATGCCCGGCTTCGTCAGCATCGCGCCGGCCACCTTCTTCCGCACCGGGCCCGGCTTCCTGGGACCGCAATATGCGCCGATGATCGTGGGAGGCGGGCCCGTTGCTCCGGCCAAGCCCGAAAAGCCCGATGCGGACGCAGCCCAAGAAACCGCTCCGGACGATTTTGGTCCGCCGCTCAAGGTGGCCAACCTGGGGCGACCGGCGGGCGTCACGTCGCGGCAGGCGGCGGCCCGGCTCGACCTACTCAAACAGCTCGACCAGCAATTTGCCTCGGGACGACCCGCACCGCCGATTGCCAGCCACCTGTCCGCCTACGAACGGGCACTGCAGTTGATGAAGGCAAAAGGGAGCGAAGCGTTCGACCTCGACGAGGAACCGCAAAGCCTTCGCGTGAAGTACGGCCGCAATCAGTTCGGCCAAGGCTGCCTGCTGGCCCGCCGACTGGTCGAGCGGGGCGTGCCCTTCGTCGAAGTCTCGCTGTCCAACGGCGCCAACGCGCTCGGATGGGACACGCACGTCGAAAACTTCAAGGCTGTGCAATCGCTCTCCGAAACGCTCGACGCGGGCTTCGCGACCTTGATCGCCGATCTGGCGGATCGCGGTCTGCTCTCGTCGACGCTGGTGGTCTGGATGGGCGAATTCGGCCGCACGCCCAAGATCAACGCCAACAACGGCCGCGATCACTTTCCGCTCGCCTGGTCGACCGTATTGATGGGGGGCGGCATCCGCGGTGGTCAGGCCATCGGCAAAACCGAGCCGGACGGAATGCGCGTCGCCGCCCGGCCCGTCGCCGTCGGCGACTTCCTCGCCACGATCTGCGCAGGTCTGGGGATCGACCCGACGAAACAAAACGTCTCCAACGTCGGACGTCCGATCCGCATCATCGATCCCAAAGCCTCGCCAATTCGGGAAGCGCTCGCATGATCGGCGCAGCGACACGGAGTGGTCGGTGGCGTGTGGCCGGAGGCGCTGCACTCGTATCGGCTCTGCTCGCTTTCGCGGGCATTGGTGAAGCCCCGGCAGACGATGGCCCGTCGTCCGCGGCAAAGTCGACCGAGTCGCCGGCCGCCGCCAAGACTCCCGACACTCAGGCCGACACGACGGATCTGATCTGCTTCGAGCGCCGAGCGACCAATCATCATCCGCTTGCACCTCTCTGTCGACGGGCAGCGCACGGCGGACTTGCGGTCGGCCATCGCGCGACGGATTTTCGACACGCTCGACACGAACAAGAACGGCGCCTTGGACGGAAATGAGCTCAAGAACGTGCCCACGCCACAGATGCTGGCAACCGCCGTGCGAGATCCGGAGGCACCTGCGGAAACCGCTGCCGCGGCCGCCCCGCTTGTCCCCAAGGACGGACGAGTCACCCCCGAAACGTGGACTCGCTTCTTGTTTCCGCCGACCGGTGGCCCGCTGACCCGCGTGACGTTCGCCGCGCCGCCTCCGGCGATGAGGGCCGTGGGTGGCAACATGGAGACGCCGACCGGTGGCAACCTGGCAGCCCTGCTCTCGGCGATCGATGCCGACGGGGACGGCCGATTGAGCGCGGCCGAACTGTCGCACGTCGACGGCCTGTTTCGCCTGCTCGATCTCAACGACGACGAACAGGTTTCTCGCTCGGAGTTTGTGGCGCCCATCGACGCTCGCTGGGCCTCCAACCCCACTCAGGGCGGTTCGACCGGCCCCTTACTCCCCCTCGAGCCAATTTCGCACAGAACCGAAAACCAAGCCGGCGACATCGCGCGCGGCGATAACTCGGCCCTCATTCGTCGGCTGCTCCAGACGTTCGCACCTAAGATCGCGGATCCCAAACCCGCGAAGGCGGATGGCAAAGCCCTGGCAACCGCAAAACCAATGGGAATTCCGTTGGAAGTCTTCGCCCCTTCCGACGACGCGGCCCGCTTCGACAAAAACGCCGACGGCCTGCTCGACGAGCACGAGATCGAGGCGTGGCTTGCCGATCCGCGGCCGCAAGCCGAGTTGGCCGTCGACCTGGTGATGACGTCGCTCAAGGAGTCGCAAGTTCGACCGTTGAAGGTGCTGCCGATGGCCGCAGCAGCCGGACTGGCGATCGAGACGCCGTCGCCCGGGCGCGTTTTGCTTCGCGTCGGACCCGCGCCGCTCGACTTGCAGGCGGCCGACGCCCCCCGTCGCGCGGCCGCGCGGACGAGCCGGTATCGCTCAATGTTCAAGCGGGCCGATCAAAATAAGAACAACTATCTGGAGACCTCCGAGATCCCTTTCCTGGGCCAAGGGCTCGATTCGCGGGATTTCGAGGCCATGGACCGCGACCACAACGGCATGGTGTTTGAAGACGAGTGGATCGCATACCTGCGGCTGCGGGACGCGCTCGCGGAGGGGCGGCTGTCGCTGACGATTTCGGTGGAGTCGGTCGACCCGCTCACGCAGTTCGACGCCAACCACGACGGCCGGCTCAACCGGGTCGAGTTCACCGCGGCCCTGGCAGCCGTCGCCGCCTGGGATCGCAATCACGACGGCTTCGTCACGCCGGATGAAATTCCCCGCACGCTCCTGGGTACGTTTCACATCGGCCGGACGCGGTCCGTTTCCCTGCGCGGTCCGCGGTATTCGCGAATGAAAGCGTCGTCAAAACCGCAGCCCGCCAGCGACGCGCCCGTCTGGTTTCAGAAGATGGATCGCAATCAGGACGGCGAAGTTTCGCTGCGCGAGTTTCTCGGCCCGATTTCCGTCTTCCGCCGCCTCGACACCAACGGCGACGGCCGGCTCGATGTTCACGAGGCGCAGGCAGCCCAAAAGTAGCAGCCCGCGGGACCGGCAGCCGCAACGCCGACGAGCGAACCCTTCAGATGACCTTGGATTTGGGTTGATTTCGGACTATATTCGCCGACTCGGCCGGTCCTTCCCGAGACCGAGCCGCAAATGACCCGGAGAGATGGCTGAGTGGCCGAAAGCGCCGGATTGCTAATCCGGTATGTCGGGAAACCGGCATCTCGGGTTCGAATCCCGATCTCTCCGCCTTGTCCGATGCCCTTCCGCAAGTCACGGAATGGCCGTGACTTGCGAAGGGCGATTTTGTTTGTCCCACCAACTGAGACAATCGTTGGGACAAACAAGGCCTGACTTCCCGCCTCTTTTTATCCCCGTTTGCAACGCCGCTCGCGGCAGAAACCCTTTCGTTCCTAAAACCAAAGCTTCAAACCGAACCCGGACCATCCGGGTTCACTTAGGGACCGAGAAGATCGAGTCGTGCCATTTCCCGCTGACCGTCGTCATCGCGGAGGTGACGGTAGCGGGCAACGATACGCGACTCCCTGTGACCGACCCACTGCATGATCCACGGCTCGGTTGCGCCGCGCCGAAAGGCCTCACTCACGAAGTAGTGCCGAAAACTGTGCGGACGCGCCGTGCTCGAAACCGACCTCTCCGGCGGGCGTCGGGAACCTGTCCTTCAGCGGGCGTGATCACTTCTCGGACCAGAATGATCCGGACGGTGTCGGGTTTGAGCCGGCCACCGCGAGGACCATGAAACACGAGCCCATCGGCGTGGTGCGGCCTGTGCTCGAGGATCTTGCCGGAAATCTGCGTTCAACGGGATGCTCCGGCTGCGTTTGCCCTTTAGCAGCCGCGCCCCTCCGACTTGCTGTCGGTGTTTGCTGGCACGTTCGTCGGTCAGTCGCAGTGTGTTCGCTCCAAGATCGACATCCCTCCAGCGCATCTTTCGCCAATTCGTCGATTCTTAGGCCGGTCACTGCCAGCGAGACGATCACGTCGCCCAGCCAAGCCAGCGACGGCTCGTTCGACAATGCTCGACCATGGCGGTGACTTCTTCACGCCGATAGCAGTATCGATCCGACTCTTCGATTTTGGGAAGGCCCACGAGAAAATCGGCTGGTTGCCGGAAGGTGATTTTTCTCGACCAGTAGCTTGACCACAGACGCGATCGTGTTCAGCTCAAGGATCACGCGTTGGCGGGGCATAGTCGTCTCTTGTGCAGCCAGCTGCCGTACTGGAGGACAGCAGCACGGTCTACTTGGCGCCACGTGTTCAATTGCCTTTCTTGGCAGTACGTGAGGTGTTTGTCACGGATGGCCTTGTACCGCTTAAGCGAGTTTGTTCCGACTCCGCCCAGCAAATTTGGCTGGCCGCGGTCCTCCATGAACAGAGACCAACCTTGGGCGATCGAAATGTCCTCAGCGGGGGCGGAGGAATCTTTCGGGATGAGGTTGTAATCGGCAGCCTTCCGTCGAGTCGAGCGGCCAAGGTTCTTCAGGGCGTCCGTCCGGAGATTCGCGCGTTCCCAACGAGTGTTTTCCCAGAGCGTAGCCCCCTCCTCGCCCGTCGGCATAGTAGACGCCGTCGCGCTGAAAAAGGCGCCATCTGAAATACTCGCATTGAATTGTTGATTTTGAATGTTTTCTGGCATTGGCCCTCCCTTTTCAAGTCTGATCTTCCATCCACAACGGCTG
This sequence comes from uncultured Planctomycetaceae bacterium, assembly GCA_963800135.1. Lineage (GTDB taxonomy): Bacteria > Planctomycetota > Planctomycetia > Planctomycetales > Planctomycetaceae > DASPSM01. The sequence continues at coordinate 344,970 of CAWCZR010000014.1, forward strand.
TCGCCCGGCGAGTCGACGGGCTGCAGTCGGCCGGAGCGAGGTAACCGTTGACGTTCCCCAAGGGCGTCGACCGGGAATAGCAGCTTTCCGCCCTTCCCTGACGGCTGCAAAAATGGGATGCGGTGGTCACGAACCAGCCGCCGAATGGTGCTGATCGAGAGGCCGCTCGTCTGGCTAAGCTCGGCGATGTCGCGGAACGTTTTCTGGAACATGGCGATCGCATCCCTGGTTCAATCCTGGCGGATCGATACAGCCGCATCCGTTGCGGGCGAGAGGATGGTCGCACGACCAGAAAAGCGAAAAATGGAAAGCGCGAGGAGCGGCGCTTCCAGTTTTCGGAAGAGAGAAATCGCCGCTACGCGAGCGGATCAGGACGCCGTTCCCAATCTTTCCCGAGCTGTCGCGCTGATAAACATCAGATCCTTCTGGATCGAGTCATCGCTGACATGAAAGTAACTGGCGAACGCAGTTACCAAGCGGGCTTTGTTGCGATGCACGGCATCTTGATGGCGGGCATGAATTGTCCGCAAAAATGCTGAAGGCTGAACAGTCGACCGTAGCGAGCAATGGCGTTCTTGGCGGGGTTCTGCCGGCGGATAATGTGCTTCCACTGGGCGAGATGTTCGGACGCTCGCCGGCGTGAACAGCGTCTTCGATGGCCGCGGGCAGAACGCCCCGGGTCGATACCGGCAGGAAGTCGGGGAGAAAGAGGGATGAGTACCTCCCTCGGCAGCAGCCAAACGTGTGCAACTGCGGGAAACGACGCTAGCAGTGCCGGGAGGGCCGCGGCAATCCGGGACCATTTAGTGATTGCAGCCGCCAGCGGCCATAGAAGTCCAGAAAGGCAGCGACCCAGGGTTCGTCGGACAGTAGCTCCGGAAGGGGCACACAAACACCGCCAGGACAGGCACTGGAGAATCGTACTCACGGATCCGATAGCGGCATGCTCGCGGAAAAGTTGATCGTGCTCCGCCACGTACGTCCCATTCGTCATCAGCCAGCCGCAATATCCGCGTACCTGCTCTGTCAGGGTCTCGCACTGGGGTTTGCGATGGACTGAGACTCCCGGATTTCCTGCTCCGACATATTCCAGTTGAGGTGCTTGACGTCGTCGAAGGAGAGAGCCAGCACACCACTTGAAAGGCTCAAGGTGGCCATAAGCAATCGGAGCCTCTCGTCGGATGCCCACATAGACCGAATGATCACCGACCAGAGCCGAGAGCTGTCTCTCGATTTCGAGCAGTTGGGCATCGAACCGGTCTTGCCCTACGTGCTTCACAATCGAATTCAAGAGTCGTGCAGGAAACGTGTAAAAGTCTCGGGTGGCAACAAGCGGATGTTGAGTGATGGCACGAGGAACAACAAACGGGGACAAATTCCGGTCTGCCCCTTTGAGCTGGAGTGCTGCTGCCTGCGAAGCCGCCTTGCGGGAAACCATGATTGTTTGTTCTCGCCGGGGTGAAGCTGGATGCTGGGAATTATCCCACTACGCGTCGTTTCGCGAAAGATTTCTTCCGAGGCAAGTCTCCGACCCGTTCGGTTGAGTCGCAACGCCAGGATGAACAGCAGGGCGCCCAGTGACGCGACACAACTGGGATGGGTTAT
>CAWCZR010000015.1:0-32859 GCA_963800135.1 uncultured Planctomycetaceae bacterium
GAGAAGGAGACGGTGCGTGCGTGATCGAGGCGGGCGTTCCCAATTCAGTCAAAATGAATGTGGGGGCGAAACGATGAACCCGGATGGCGGCGACGCCGTGTCGTTTCCCGTGATTCAATTTGAAAGGAGGTGTGCCATGCACACGCATCTTCCCGACGACGAACCACTGTTTACCGCACGGTCGGTGTCCCCGTGGCGAAGCCACCGCGTGGGACCGTATTGACAGATTTGGCGGGTGCGAGTATTTGTACGCCCCTCTCCACATCCTGCCTCCGCCCTTCCAGCCTGCATTCCTGATTTCTCGCAGACTTTATCGCTCGTAATCGATGCGCGCCCGCGCTTCGGCCGAGTCCCTCCCTGCCACAAAATCTCGATCACCCCTCCCCATTCGTGACGCTGCTTCGTGAACCTGTATGGCCGCGAAGTGTTTCGCAGCGCGTCTGAATACGCAGGACCGACTGTGATGGACTTCTTCCTCGTCGACAAATCGACGGTGCGAGTGTCCCGCGCGCGCCGCTGCGCGCTGACCGGCGGACTGGCCCTCGCCCTCCTGGCGGGTGCGGCTGCGACTCTGCGCCGACGATCCCCTCCCCGCGACACCGGCCGCGCCGGCGATGCCGGACGACGCACCCGCCTGGACGCCTCCGCCAGTGACCGCGCCAGGTTCCTCCGCAAAATCGGGAGACGCAAAATCAAACGGCGGCGGCAAATCGACGAATTCGTCGCCGCCCAAAATGCCCGCGGTGGTCCCTGCCTCCGCAACTTCGACTGCGGCCGATGCGACAAGCGGAAGCTCGACAAGCTCTAGCTCGACAGGCACAAATTCGGCCAACTCCAGCTCGTCGTCGAGCGCGCCGGCTGCCAATGCTTCATCGTCGACGCCAGCTTCTTCGAGCACTCCGGGATCGAACGGGTCCGCGCCGAAGAATTCAACTCCAAGCCCGACGACTCCCAACAATTCGACACCGACGATCACGCCGCCCAATCCGCCCGCTCCGAACGCCAACTCGCCCAACGGACAGCCTAGTTATTTCGATCGGGAAGACCTGGTTGCGGTGCAGGTGCGGGCGGCGGGGATCTCCGGACAAGGTCCGGTCCAGGATTTGTCGCTCTTTCCCGTCGAGCTGTTTCCGTTCTTCCTGATGGATCACCAACTCTATTTCGCCGACGTGCGGGCCTTCCCCACGGTCGACGGCACGTTCGGCGGGAACGTCGGCCTCGGCTACCGGATTTACAACCCTTCGCTCGATCGCGTGTTCGGCATCAGCGGCTGGTACGACGCGGACGGCACGCGGGATCCTTACTTCCAGCAATTTGGCGTGAGCCTCGAGACGTACGGCCGCTGGTGGGACTGGCGGGCCAACGTCTACGTGCCGTTCGGGCAGACGTTCGACCAAACGTCTCTTGGGGCGATCGGCAACTCGGCCCGGTTCGTCGGCAATAACGTCGTCTACAACGAGCTGCAGGGCTATATCTCGGCCATGACAGGCTTCGATATGGAGCTGGGTGTTCCCATTCCCGGTAAGTTCGCCGAGCGCACAACGTGCGGCTTTACGGCGGCGGCTACTACTACACGGACAGCCAGGGCGATCACATCACTGGCGGCTCCGCCCGGTTGCAGGCAAATCTGTACCAGGGCGTCGACGGCAGCGTGCAGGTGACCAACGACAACTTCTTCAACACACGGGCCTTTTTGGGAATTTCCTGGACCTTCGGGCCCCTGCACCGCTCGGAATTGTCCGATCCGTCGCAGCAAGCACGACTTGGCGAGCACGTCACCCGCAACTACACCGTCCTGGCCCCCACCCGCGGCCAGGTCGATCCGAACGTCACTGCCATCGATCCGATCACGAATGCTCCCTACACCGTGGCGCACGTGAACAGTGCGGCGGCCGCGGGCGGCAGCGGCACGATCAACAGTCCCTTCCAGACCATCGCGGCCGCACAGGCCACGGGGGCGACGATCGTCTTCGTGCACGCCAACAGCGTGTTCAACGGTGCGGACGGCACCATCTCCATGAATGCCGGCCAGGCCTTGTTGGGCGACGGCGCCGGATTGCAGCACACGTTGTCAGTGCCCACGGGAACGATCGTGTTGCCTCACGCGAGCAGCAGCACCAGTCTGCCCGTCCTGCAATCGTCGACCGGAGACGCCGTCACGCTGGCCTCCAACGCCGTCTTGTCAGGCTTCACCATCAACAGCCCGGCCGGCAACGGTCTCTTCGGCAACGGCGTTTCGAACAGCTCCATTGAAAATGTCACCATCAACAATGCCGGCAACAACGGCATCCTGCTCGTCAACAGCGCGAACACGGTTAAAATCCTCAATACGACGATCAACGACTCGCAGCAGAATGGCCTCTGGATCGAGGGTGGGAACGGGAACGTCACGTTTACCGGCACCATCTCCGGAAGCCAAAATTACGACGCCTTGGTCTTCGCGATCGGGGGCGGCACCGTCAACCTCACCGGGATGCAATTGCCCGGTAGCGGCAGCCAAGGCGTGCTGCTGTTGAACAATGCGGGCACCGTGGATTTCAATAATCTAACCGTGCTCAACTCGGCCGGCCGGGGCATCGACATCGAAAACGAGTCGGGCGCGGTCCAATTTGCCGGAACGACCACCGTCTCTGGGGCGGCGGGCGAATCCGTGAACATCTTCAATCAGTTCGCGAACGGCAGCGTGACGTTCGACAACCTGTCGATCGACCATCGCGAGGGCGCCGGCCTCTCCATCGGCAATTCGGCCGGCACCGTGGCCGTTACGGGAACGACCAACATCACCAACGAAATCGGCTCCAACGCGTCGGGCATCTCGATCACCAATTCGTCGGTCAACACCACCTTCACGGGTGCGGTTACGGTCTCCAATGCCGCGAGCAACCCCGGCGTCTCGCTGACGAGCAATACCGGCACCACGACCTTCAGCACGCTCAACGTGACCAGCGTCAACGGCACGGGCCTGTTTGCCAACGACGCCGGAACCCTCGTGATCAATAGCGCGCACACGGCCGGAGCGGGAGGAACGATCTCCTCGGTGGGTGGCACGGCCGCCGACATCGAGAGCACGAATATGAACGTCTATCTCGCCGCGCTCTCGAGCAACAACGCGCCGGTGGGCCTCAAGCTGATCGGATCGTCCGGCACGTTCTTCGTCACCGGCAATGCGACCAATGCGGTAGGCACCGGCGGCACCATCGAAAACGACACGGTGGGCGCCATTTTGACGAACACCGGTTCGATTGGGCTTTTGGCCATGACTCTCAATTCCAACGGCGTGGGTGTCCAGGCGCAGAACGTGCAGTCGCTGGCGCTGGCCAATACGACAATCTCCGGATCTTCCAGCTATGGAATCGACGCTCTCAACGTGGGAACGCTCAACGTGGTGGGCTCAACGTTCACCGGCAACGGCGCGGCCAGCATCCGCAGCCAGTACGACCAGCAGGGCGCGTACACGATCAACGTCGAGTCGAGCACGCTCACCTCTTCCTCCGCGGACAACCTGCTGATCGCGACCCAGCCGCTCGCCGAGCCTTCGTCGCTGACTCTCACGGTGCAGAACACCGCGTTTACCAACGGCGGGTCGAACACGGCCGGCATCAACGTTGCGTGGAATGGCACGCTCGACACAACGATTGCCAGCAACAGCTTCGCGGGAACGGGCGGTTCCAACACGGGCGTGCTGATCAACAACGGGACGAGCACCTACATGTCGATGATCCTGGTGCAAAACAACGCCTTTGCGGCCAACGGCGGCAGCGATACTGGTTTCCACTTTATTGCAGGCGGCCCCACTTCCCTGACCGTGAACAGCAACAGCGTGCAATTCGGTGGTGCCAACGGCACCGGCATGGAATTCTCGCTGGGTTCGTCCTCCTCCGTGAACATCGCCAGCAACGCGATCTACGACAATGTGGGCGGAGCGACCGGCATGCTGTTCGACTCGGTCACTGGGCCGAGCACGATCGCCATCGGCAACAACTCGTTCTCCGTTCCCAACGGCGGCGGACCCGATCGCGGCATCATCTTTAGCAGCGTGACCGATCCGGTCAGCGGCAGCACGACCTACATGCCCAACCTGAGCAGTGCGGCCAACAACACCATCACCGGCGCCGCCACGCCCTTCTCAGTCCCCGCCTCCACCACCACGGGCGGCATCCTGGTCAACGGCACGGTCATGCCTTAAGCGACGGTCGGCAGCGGCGAGCCCAAGCGGGTACGCGGCGGCACGCGGCAACCCTGACGAGCACGACCTCGGAGCAGCCGCGTCAGTTCGGGCGGCGCATCGGCATGTCGGGCGTGTTCATCATCTCTTCGTGCGCCCGAAGGGCCGCGACGGCACGTTTGAGCGCCCGGCGCGATTCGTAGACCTGCTTAAAGGCCATCAGATAGACCCGGTAGTCGCGCGAGATCGTGCTGGGCCCGTCCATCCGCTCCGAAAGAGTTCGCGCCAGCGTGAGCAGTGCCGGGTCGAAGGATTCCTTGAGCTGCTTCAAAAGCAGGTTGGCGGCATCATCCACTTCGCTCAGCACGTTGAAGACGGTCATCCGATCCTGGGCCCGCTCCGTGTCGTTCATCCGCCGTTCGACCCGCGGAGCGGACTTGGCACCGATGGCATTGGGGTCGACGAGCCGGCCGAACGGACTGATGGACTTTTTGGCTTGCGTGCTCATCTCCTGGGCGGCTTCCAGCCCGCGCTGCGCTCGTTCGAACTCTGGGTTGATCTCAAGGGCCTTTTTGTAGTGGATCATGGCGTGCTGAAAGTTGCCCATGTCGACATAGACGTTGGCCAGGTTCTGATGGGCGGCCGCCATCGCCGGAGAAACGCGGACGGCCTCTTTGTACGCCGACACCGCCATCGCCTGCTGGTTGAGCCCGCGATAGGCCAACCCCAGGTTGTAGTGTCCTTCGCCCGAGCTTTTATCCTTTTGCACGGCCTTGCGCAGAATGGTGACCGCCTTTGTATACTCGCCCATCCGGTTGTAGACCGCGCCAAGGTTGATGAGGGCCTTGGCCTGTCGCGGGTCGAGCAGCGTCACTTTCTTGAAGTGTTCGGCCGCGTTCTCGTAATCCTTTTTCAGGAAATAGGCGGCCGCCAGCCCCTCGTGCACGACGATCGCCCGCTCGTCGAGCGCTAGCGCCTTCCGAAAGGCGGCGATCGCGGCGTCCGCGTCCTGGTGCCGCACTTGACGGCGGCCCTCTTCGCAAAAATTGTCAAATTCGGTGGTGGCAGGCATCGGCTGGTGTCCGAAAGGAATCGACGCGGATCGAATCGTTCACAGCAACGAAATGGTCTTGCTCCGGGGACCTTCGTGGAAGGCAACCTTTCCTTCTCGGGCAAGCCAGCCGACTCCTTGCATCACGAGGTCTCGCGGAGCCTCGATCTCGCGGGCCAGCTTGCTGAGGGTGACTGGCCCGTTGTCATTTAAATAATTCCAGACGTGGCCGGCGACCGTTCCCACGCTCTCCACCTGGTGCGAAAAGAGCTCCGCAGCCATGTGCGTGTATCCTCCAAGCAGTGCGCTTGTGTCTTAGCCCGGCCCGCAACGCGGACGCCACCAACCCAACACCCAAGCCCGAACTGGCTTGGATCAACGGCCAGCGTGCCGGTTTGTCGGACGACGTTCCCCAGGGCGACCGGACGGTGCGTTGCCGCGTGGCAACCCAAATGAGCGCTGGCAGCGAGACGGCGACGTCGGACTGGGTAGTCGAATCGGCCAGCGGTCGGATCGACCCCGGAATGGATACTCCCGATTATATTCGGCTCGCAGGGGAACGGGCAAAGCCGACTGGCCGCTCGGGTCCGAAGACGCGCCTTTGCGCCTGTGCCCGCACGCTGTTCAGGGCTCGTCTTCGCCGGCGAAAGCCAGGCTGGCGGAAATCGCCTCGAGCATCGGCCGCGTCGTCTCGAGTTCTCCGTCGAATCCCTGATAGAGCACCAGAGACGGTGTATCGCTCAGTCTGAAACGATCGCAAGAACGCGCTATTGATGAGCTCAAAGCAGACAAAGTCGAGGTCGCGCGCGACGCCGGCTCGGTCCCCGATGCGCTCGGTGGAGGAATAAACGTCGGCCTCCGCATACTCCTCGCGAAAGGCCTCCAGGGCCGACTCCAGCACCTCCTGGGGCGAAGGAGCGTCGTGAAAGAGAGAGATGGACCAGAACGACGTATCGGGGCTGGCGACGGTAATCGAGGTTGCTTCGTCGTCTTCCTGCTCGGTCACTTCCCAATAAACAGGGTAACGGAAGCGAATTCCGTGTCCTTCGTAGATTTCCTCCATGTTCCGGGCTTCCTCAATCACCATGGATCCGACATCAGGGCTTGTGAGGGGGACGGCGGATCGATTACCTTAGAATTATTCCAAGATTGGCTCCTCGTGGACATACGCGGCGTCCCGGATTTCAAAGGCCCGGAAGAGATTTGACGTTCCGTTTGCGGCAATCCTTCCGGTCGGTTCAGGTCACGGACGAAGCTTTCCTGAACACGATTCTTCGGGCTTCGGAAGCCTGACCTGTCCCTATCCCAAGGGGATCCCCAATGGTTTCGAGTCGAGCGTCGGAAGTAGCAGAGCTCCTTTGGGAGCTCAAAAAAGCGCAAAAAGTCGCCACGTTCAGCACGCTGGCCAAACAGGCGGGCTTTAGCGCCGGCATGAATGGCCGCACGATGGTCACGACCATTCGCACCATCCGCCGCGACTGGCCGCACCTCGAATGGTGGCGCGCCATCAGTGACGACGGGCTGCTTCCCAAGGAATCGGAGCAGGAAAACAAGCTCCGCCAGTCGGGCTACGAGCTGGAAGATGCCAAAGGCAAGCGCGGCTCGCTCGTGATCAAAGCCATCGAATCGCACCTGATGAGCTGGCAGCAGATCGCCGAAGCTGCCGCGGAATAGCGCCGGTCATCGGCTCCTATGCCCGTCGTTCCGCACCGATTCTTGTTCCGCTTTTCCTTTCCGGTGCGAGAGGTCGAGTCTTCGGTCGCGCGCAAGCCGTTCCTCGATCTGGAAAAAATCGCTCCGTTGCCCGACCTCGGCGGGTTAGACGCCGCCGCGCCCTTCGCGACGCTGCGCCGGCTGGAATGAGGCGGGGCTCGGCTTCCGCTTGGAAGTCAGCGGCAAGAAAATGCCGATCTTCGTCGATCCGAACGAACCGTCCGAATCGGACGGACTGCAGCTCTGGATCGACACTCGCAACACGCAATCGATCCATCGCGCGACCCGCTTCTGCCATCACTTCGCCTTTTGGCCCCTCCCCGAGAATTGGGCCAAGGGAACGGCCAAGAACGCCGGCGGCGCTGGCCGAGCCGGCGCTCAGCAATTGGCGATCGCTCTGGCCAAGGAAGACGCCCCCATGAGTCGGGCCAGCCTCTTGCAGTCCGTTTCCCGGGCGACGCGCAGCGGATACGAGCTTGAGATCTGGACTCCAGCCGAGTGCTTGCAGGGCTACGACCGCGATTCGAACCCGCTGCTCGGCTTCTACTACGCAGTGAAAGACGCGGAACTGGGCGAGCAATTCCTGACCGTCGGCCGCGAGTTTCCCTTCGACCACGACCCGAGCCTGTGGTCGACGCTGGAACTCGCGACGTAGACATCGCTGATCTTCGCGACGCGAATCAGCGGGAGCTCGGACGTATCTCGATCACCAGCGCCAGCTCCGGATTCTGAGCCGGCTCCAAGTGGCCCGCCTTGTCGCCGCTGAGTGTGACCGAACCGATATAGACCGGCTGGCCGATCGGGATCGAGACGGTGCTCGCCCATTCCTGGGTGCCGATGTCCGCGCGGTCGATCGTGACCATGCTGTGGACAAGCGGCCCTTCGGCCTTCTTCTCATCCGACCCCGCGACGGCCTGACTCGAGATTTGGATGGGGGCCGCCGGCTCTTTCCACTGCGTCACGACGCTCCTTAGGTCGACGAGGACCTTCCCGGAGTCGGCCGAGAGCGATGGCCTGACTTGCAAGACCGCCCCAAGATTCAGCACCGACACAATCGGCGTATAGCCGACGGCTCCCATCCCGACCGTGGGCGTGCCGCCGCTGGCGATCACCTGTCGCCTACCGGTGGCCAGATGCACCTGTTGCCCATTGAGACATGTGATCTGGCCGTGGATGGCTGTCGCCTGTTGCGTGAGTTCGTCAAAGCTTTTTCGCAGATCGGCCGCGGGCGCATCCGGCTTGCCCGCCGAGATGCGTCGCAAGCTCTCGAGCTGTTGAGGAGTCAGCACGAGCCAGGTGGCCTCGATGGTCGCCGAGCGTCCGATTTCACTCGTCGCGCGCACAGCCTGTAAAAGATCGGCCACAGCCTTTTGAACTTCTTCGGTATTGCGCACGATCAGGCTGCCGCGAAAAATGCTGCATTCCGCGCCCGCGTTTCCCCAGTCGCCTTTGACGTACGACTGGATCATTTCCAAAAGTTCTGACTTTCGGCTTTCGCGTTCGTCGGTCTGAGCAGAATTACCCCCAGAGTTTCCCACGCCTCCGAACTGGCGCAACACCTGGGGCGCAGCGCCTGCGCTCGGGACGGAGAACATTCCACCACCACCACCACCCATTCCCCCGCCAAGTCCGCCGCCAAATCCACCGTTTGCCATATGGGGGAACGTCCCCGGAAGTCCGCCGCGATACGGATAGTCACTGACGGTCTGCAGCAGATCTTCGACCGGATAGACGCGGACGACCAGCTGCCGATCCTGGTCGGCATTCACCGTGGCGGCTCTCGGCCGGCGTGTCGGCCGCTTTTGGGCCGGGTCATCCTGGCCTCGCGCCGCCGTCGGGAGGAACAGGGCTGTTGTCACCAGGAGCGGAAGCGCCCACATGCGAGTCCTCGATCTTGCCGGACCCTTCACGGAGGCGGCGCAGGCAGACAACGGTCGATGAATCGTGGCAAACGTCATGGCTCAACTCCGAGGAGGATTTTCCGACGGGGTAAAGAGACGGGCTCCGGACAAAATGGCCGCCAGGGCCGGATCGCGGCGAGCCGCCGCCTCGACGTAATGGGTGGCTTCCGGCCCGCGACTGCTCAAGAGGGCAATGCAGGCTTCGTGGCGGTCGACTCCCGAGTCGACCATTCCGATCAACCGCTGGGTCGTCGCCGCCCCATCGATTCGCCCAATCACGCGGGCCGCCGCGATGCGCTGCGATTCCAGCGGCACCGAGAGACTCGCGAACAACAAGTCCATCGGTGGGTCTTTGAGCGTCTGCGCGGCGGCGAGTGCCGTTTCGGACATCGGCTCGTACTCCACGAAACTCAAAAACACGTCCAACGCGTTTGGTTCGCCGCGGGCCAGCAGAGCAGCCAGCAACGACCGCTGCAGCTCGGGGTTCCTCTCGCTCCGCGCCAATTCACCCAGCACCGACGGATCGGCCAGCCGCACCAAGGTCTCGAGTGCCGTCGCATGCAAAGCCGATTCGTGGGCCGCGCGGAACACAGGGACAACTGAACGAGGGCTGCCGATCTCTGCCAGGAGTCGCAATGCGGCCAGTTGCTCGCGAGTCTTGCCGCGGTCGAGCGTTTCGATCAGGAGCCGCTCCGAGATTGCCGCGGATTTCCGCAGCTCCAAGGCCACCGCCGCGACGTCGAACCCTTTAACCGAGACCACGCGTTGAATCGCTGTAGCGACGCGTGCTTGCTCTGCCGACAGAAGTTTCGAGGTCGTCGGAGATTTGCGACGCGCCACGCCGGCTAAATGAACGGGCGGCGTTGTCGCGGGCTTCTTGTTCGGCTCGTGCTGGGCAATTGCCGGGGAAGGCGCCGCCTGCCCCCGTTCGCGATCGTGAGCCGCCAGAATCAGCTCTTCGAGCGCATTGGGCGCCCGCCAGGGCACGACTTCACTCGGCACGACTTCGCTGGGCACTGTCGGCCGCGAAATATTCTCGTTCGCGCGGACGACGACCGGCGATGGCACGTCTGCGGGATGCCGCGGCCTGGGTTGATCCGAGACCGTCGGCTGCGCGTCGTTGGTGACGACCGGTCTTTCAGTCGGTCGCAGTCGGAGCCATCCCAGTGTGGCGGCTGCCAGCAGCGTCGCCGCGACGGCCAATGCGGCCGTCCGCCAAAGCAACGCCTCGCGGCGCCGGCGGGCGATCAACACCGCCTCCCAGCGCTGCGTCAGCCGCGTGACCGTGCCCGGAGAGGCCTCCGGCCAGCGGGCCTCCCGCAGTAACTGGTCGAGCGAATCGTCGCTGATCGGCGGCTTGTCTGGTTCGTTTGCGGACATCAGCTCACTCAACTAACTCAGCGACGGACGAAATAAGGAGCCAGTTCCCTGCTCAGTCGCGCCCGAGCCACGGCCAGCGTGGAATAGACGTTGGCCTCGGTGATCTCGAGCAATTTGGCCGCCTCTTGGACGCTGAAACCCTCGAAGGAAGTCAAAACCATCACTTCACGCTGCCGTTCGGGCAGTGCCGAGACCCGCTCGGCGATCAGCTCGGCCAGCTCGCGGTCTTGGGCGCCCCTGGCCGGATCCGCCACTCGCCGGTCGGCCAGCGTTTCGGGCAGAGTCGTCGGCCGATGGGCAACGGCGGCCAAGTGGCTGCGAAACACATTGATCACGATGCGAAACAACCACGTGCGAAACTGTGCCTCGCCCCGAAACGTCTTCCAACTGCGAGCCACGCGAACGAGAGCCTCTTGCAGCACGTCTTCCGCTCGATCGACGTCTCCGGTGAGGCGCGTAGCGAAACGCAAGGCCGTGGGCAGGTGTTCGCTCACGAGCCGGTCGAGTTCACGCTCTTCGCTCGATCGGGCCATGGAGGACATGCCCTTGTTCACCGGTGTTAGACCGGCGCAGAGCGCGGAATCTAAAAGAGAATCTGGGCGGTGAACCATGGAATCGAGAGCGCCGGAATGCCGTCTCAGGACTGCCTATAGCCGAGCGGAAGCGGACGGGGCATCCCACTAGACTGCGCAAACGACCCACGCTCGTCTGAGATTTTCCGCTGGAGGATTCGCGTCGTCGACGGGGCAGCGCGGAAGGAGTGGCTGTCGGCCGCTTAGGAGACCGGCTCGAGCGGATCGGGAACGCCGCTGAGGTTGGTCCGGATCGCGTCGCAGGTTCGCTTGAAGGTGGCCAGTTCCTCGACCGAGAGGCCTTCGGTGGCGCGGGCGCGAACCGCATGACAGCAGTCGATCATGCGGGACCAAACGGCGTCGGCCTTGGCCGAGGGGCGGAACCGCTTTTTGCGGCGGTCCTTTGGACAGCAGGAGCGTTCGAGCCAGCCGTCGCGCTCCATCCGCGACAGGATGCCGGCCAGGGTCGGCGCCTCGATGCCCATTCGCTCGGCAAGCTCGGCCTGGGAAAGAGCCTCGCTAGACCCTGACCAGGCGAGCACCTCCCATTGCCGGAAGGTGATGCCTTCGCGGGACAGCTCGTAGTCCAGGGCTCGTCTCAACGCGTGTGACGTCTGCGCAATCCAGCAGCCGACACTATGCTCAAAATCGAATTCCGGCGGCACAACCTGCTCCCGGCCAGCGCTGCGGGGCAGCAGCCCCTCCGCACGTTCGATCATACGGGGGCGGCAGACGTTGAATCAAGCGGCCCAGGGGTTTCCGGCGAGGCCGGTCAAAGCCCAACCAGCGCAGCAGGCTCCGCGAAACCGCCATCGCCGTGTATAGCGAGGAGGGCAACGGCCGGGGCGGCCTGGGCAGCAAGCTATTGCTTGCGGGGGAGCGCGACCGCGTAGAGCATCGTCACCGCGCCGACGGACAGCAGGCTGAACGAGACCCAATCGGGAGGATCGATCACGCGCTGTTTCTGTTGCGGCTGGTTGTTCAGCATGCCGCGGAACCCAGGCGTTCGCTGGCTATCGTCCGCGACGTTGACGACAAGCTTGTCGACGAACAGCAGCGAGACGCCCCACAGAGCGATGAACATTCCGACGGAGAAAAAGGTTCCGCGCAGCATGGGAAGCATGTTTGGACTCGTGAGGAATCGGAAGGTTCCACTGTCCTGGGCGGAACGGTCCGTTTGCCGGGGTCAATTGGGTTCGTTCGCGAACCCAACAGTGCCGAGCCGCACTCGCGTTTCGATCCCATGACCGAGGTGAGAGAGCGTCAGCACCTGATATCGGATCTTCTTCGCGCACGAATTGAAAAGCCCGACGTCCCGCGGTCATTTGCCGCCGGCTTCACCCCGGTTAGTCCGATTGTCGCGAATAGAGCACAACAACCCGATCCACCGGATGAGGGGGGCAAGCGGAATCACGTGCGGCCCGGGGTGCTCCCTCCGGCCTCGCTGCAAGCTTCTCCCAAAAGCGTCCCCGCGCGAAACGGCTCGGTATGCGCACGCAGGCCTCGGCGCAATAAAAAGCCCGCCGGAGGGCTCCGGCGGGCTTCGAGGGTGAGAGCGACATGTATATGTGCCGCCCGAGTCATCGGCGCGTCTCCGAAAAACGGATTGCCCGCTCCCAGATTGCGCCATCAGTTGGGCATCGACATGAAATCAATGCCGCGAGGGAAACGGAACCAACAGGGAAGGAAGGCTTGGGGTCATCAACTCGAGAACTTCTCTTGCCGCTGATCGAATCTTTCGATCGTACGGCATTCTCGGTCCCGTTCGACCTCGCACCGCGGCAGCTCCATGCCACCGCGGCCATTGACATTCGTTCTACGGACTACTGCTTCGTGTCGGCCACCGAGACGCCTCGGTAGCCCATTTGGACGTCGACCGAATCGAGCCGGCGATGGGAAACCCAACCGTCGGCCGCACTGGAGGAGCGATCAACCTGCGAGACCTGCTGCGGGGAGGAGGAATCGCCGGATTTACGCTGAGGAATCACTTCGGCGCCGGGGCCGAAGCCGTCGTGACGCAGATCTTCTTCCTTTTCGCGTCGGAACTTGTCTTTTTCGATTTCCTTGCCTTCGTGGATGCCTTCCTGAAGGCCCTTCTTCTCGCCGTACCGTTCCGCGTGACGCAGGTCGCGCTGGCGCTGGCTGATCGGATCGGGAGAGGGGTTGAGGGCCGTCGCCGTCGAGCCGCCAGCCAGCGAGCCGGCCGGGATCCAGGCGACGGTCGTGCCGATCGGCACCTGCGTCATGACGGTCACCGGACGCTGCAGGACGATCCTCTCGGGCACCATGTCGACCCGGTTGATCGCCACGCGGCGGTGTTCGATTTCGGTCTGCATGCGGGTGACGTTGTAGGTCACGCGACGCACGCTCTGCACGGCGACCTGACGGGTCACGGGGACCTGCGTGGTAATGACGTTGGGCACCCAGCGGCGCTCGTACGTGTATTGCGGCGTGAAGGCCATCCGCATCTCGTAGCCGGTCCGGTTCAGCCAGCCGAAGAGGCCGGGGTTGGAATCGTACTGGCAGGGAGACATCCGCGGGCAGCAGTGGCAGAAGGTCTGGTAGCCGCCCATGTCGCGGGTCTGCGGATAGAACTCGGTCACCGGGTGATACGTGCACTCAGGAACTTCGGCGACCCGCGTCTCGCAGACCGGCTTGCAGACCGTGATCGGCTGCTCGATGTATTCGGTGCGGCAGATCGGCTTCATGACCGTCTGCTCGTACGGTTCATAGTGGGTGACGGGCACCTGGCGATAGCAGGGGACGCTGACCGGTTGCATGCAGGTCTGCACGGCACAGCAGGTGGGGCAGGGACTGCAGCATTGGTTGCCCCATCCCTGAGCGTTGGCGGGGACTGCCTGGGTGAGCAGTCCGAGCGCGCCCAAAAACGGGACGACGCGAGACATGTTCTTAGACATGTGCACCTTCCTACGAGAGACGAATTGATTAGAGAGAGGCAGATGTGAGAGTGACGGGACACTCACAGCGGGGGCTTGCAGTTGAGGCCCGCGAACCCCGCCGCGTGAGGCGGTTGTTTATCGGAATTATTTTTTTTGGTCAAGTCCGAGGGTTCGAATGCCGATAAGGGGGTTTTTCGCCGCCGAACCGCAAAAACACGCGCGGCACAACCCCTCGTGGCGACTGGCTTTCGGCAATTCGTGCCGATTTAGGACGTGCGGACGCCCACCGCGAAACAGCCGTTTAACGAGCAGAAATTGGTCACGCGCTTTCCGCCATTTTTGGCCGGTCGGGCCTCGGTGGGCTGGGAGGAAGCGTGACGGTGGCTTCGAAGTCCCCCCGCAGACCCCCTCCGGTGAAATCGCTCGCGCGCCGGCGTAACATGGAGGCATGAGCGACTGGAACCCGTTCACGGGCATCTTTCCGTTGCCGTTGCCCAAGCCGGCCGTCCGCCGGGCCGAGACGACCGAGCGCTATCGCTACGTCAGAAGGGACCACTCGCAATGTGCGGCACGCGTCGCCGATCTGCGGACAACATTAGGCGACGGCCACTTGGAGCCGCTCGACATCGTTGCCGCGTATTACATCGCCGACCACACGTGCGACTCGTACGTCTTCTCGATCCAGGAGCTCGAGAGCGTGCGACTGGCGATGCTGCTCGGACGCCCAAAACCCGACTTTCGCCAATCGCTCGTCCAGCGGATCGACACGATCTTGTGGGAGCTGATTTCGTCGGCCTTGGACCCGTGCGGCGCCTGAAGATCAGCGTCCGACGGTACGATCCCGCCCATGTCGCAAATGATTGATGAATGCCCGGGGCGGCGGCGCTAGAATATCGCCAGATTCGGCCGGTCGGGCCGCGGGCTTCCAAAAGCCCGCGTGAAGTCCAGGGGCAGTTCGATGGCGGCAGCAACGGAGTCTCGCTCATGTCCACGCGACTGACGAAAACTGCTCTGTGCCTTGCTCTGATCACCGCATGTTGGGGAAGCGTGTGGATCGCGACGGCGCTGCGGGCCGAAGGACCGGGAGCCGATCAGCCGGCTTCCGCGAAGGCTGACGCCCCCAAACCCGACCCTGCGAAACCCAACGCTGCCAAGTCGGATGCGGCGAAGTCCGATCCGGCCAAGGCTCAGCAGCCCAAAGATCCGAAGACCGCCCCGCGGGGTGACAAACGTGCCGAAGAGCCCGATTTCGCCCGGCGGATCAAGGACGTCGTCAATCCGCACTTCGAGGGCGAGCAGTTTGGCGACGGGTCGACGCTACGATCGATCGAGGACCGCTACAACGTCAACTTCCAGGTCGCTTCGTTCGACGACGCTTTCAACGACGATTATGTCGGCGGGATTCTGCTCCGCTCGTTTCCCGAGAAGCCAGTTAAGGTCCTGCACCTCAAGTCCGCGACGTTTCGCTTGGAGGACGGGTCGGTTGAACAGGTCCTGTTCCGCCTGAACACCGACTCCGATCAGCTCGAATTCCGCGTGCCGGCCACCATCATCCCGGCCGCCGCGCTGATGGCGGCCGACAAACGACTCGTGCTACTGACGCTGGCCGTTGGCGGTTCGACCCCGCGCTCTCATGTCGACATGGCGGCTACCCATCCGGCGATTGCCAGTCATCAGCTGGGCTATATGGCGGCCCAGCTCGATCTTTCGCTCTCCAACGTGATGACGGGCCACGGACGCAACTATCTGTTGTGCGAAAAGGCCTGGCATCTGTCGCTGAAATCCTTCAACGCCCGCGACGACCTGTTCACGGTCCGCTGCCGCGTCGGCCGCACCGAAACGACGCCATCGGGAATTACCGACGCCTTTCGGGCTCGGCTGGGGGACGATCAGCGGCGTTATTTCCGCGTGCTGAACAACTTCGTCACCGTCCGCCGCCTCGTGCGATCGGTGATCGGCCACTATGTCGTCGGCTTTCCCGAGGACGAATTCATCAAGCTCCTGAAGCAACTGCAGCCGGTCTACGAAAAGTACAAGATGACCAAGGAGCAGGCCGACGAAATGCATTTGATGCTGACGAAGTTCTGAAGGCGGCCGATGATCGACAGCGAGCGGACGGCGTGCGCAGAATCGAAGAGATGTCCGCCGACCCTTCCCTCGCGACAGCCCCCTCCACGGCGAGTGGCCCTCCCACCGCGACTGAGCCTCCCGCCGTGACCGGCCCGGCCCGCCGGTCCGAAATGCTGATCGTCGCTGCGCTGGCGACGTTTGCGGCGATCCGCGTGCTCGTCTTTTGCGCCGCGTTCCCCGTCAACAACAACATGGACGAGGGAAACCACTTCGACGTCGCCATCTTCTATTCGCGCGGCGTCGTCCCCCGAGCCCTCGGTCCGCATGCCAAGGAGCTGCATCGCTGGACCGACAATTGGTCCCCCGAATTCCTCGTCACGCCCGACGTCTATCTGCAGCCCCAGCGGATCGTTCGCCCGTCGCTCGAAGCACAAATCAAAGCCAACCTCGAGCTGACCAAGATCGAGCACAACCACGAGATGCTGGAACCGCCGCTCTATTACTCGCTGGCAGGAGCCTGGCTGGCGCTGGGAGAGCTCATCCGCGTGCCGGACGGGGACATGTTCTACTGGGCGCGATTCTTGAACGCGCTTGTGGTGCCCGCGACGGTCTGGCTCGGCTACCTGGTCGCACTGGAGCTGTTTCCCGACAGCCCGTTCGTGAAAATCGGCACGCCAGCGCTGTTGGCCATCATCCCGCAGGACGTGCTCTACGGCATCAACGACGACGTGCTCTCACCGTTGTCGTTTGGGCTCGTCTGCCTAGGGCTCGTCCGTTGGATGAATCCCAACCGTCCCGCGCTCAAAGCGGCGGCGCTCACCGGCTTGGGCGTGGCGGCAACCGGTCTCACCAAGATGACCAACCTCCCGCTGATTGCCGTCACGCTCGTGGCCGTCGTCTGGATCGTTCTGCGGAAGCCGCGGACGTCGTCCGAGGTGCCCTCGCCCGGCGCCTCGCGACGGCCGCTGGCTGCCGCACTGACGTTCGCCCTCTGCACGTCGCCACTGGCGGCCTGGCTGATTTGGAACAAGCTCACGCTGGGCAACTTCACCGGCTCGGCGGCCAAGCTGGCCGAGCTTGGCTTCAGCCAGAAGCCATTCGGCCAGTGGTTCTCGTACCCCTTCTTCAGCCTGTCGGGCGTGAAGGATTTTTGGTTCGAACTGAGTGCCAGCTACTGGCGGGGCGAAATCACCTGGTACCGCAAGCCGATCGCGAATTACTTCGTCGACTGCGTCTACGCGTGCGGCACGCTGCTTCTGCTCGCCACTGCAACGATCGGCCTCTGGCGCACCCGCGATACCCGGCAGCGGGCTTTCCTGCTGTTCGGCCTGGCGGCCTTTTGGGGTTCGGTCGCGTTCTTGGCGCTCTCGGTGGCCATCGACTTCGGCAAGATGGGGACCGCCTCGCCCCTGTTTTCCTTCCCGGGCTTTGTCTGCGGGCGCTTGATGTGCGGCACGCTGGTGCCGTTCGCGATCGTCGCTTCTTACGCCATTTCGCTGCTCGTGCCCCGCCGCCACGCGACGGCCTGGAGCTTCGGCGTCCTGAGTGTTCTCGGCCTGATGATCGCCACGTCGGAGATCTGGCTGCACACGCTCGTCTTTCAGAGCGGATGGAACCTGTTTCACACAGGTTGGTGATTCGGGCGGGTCGCCGTGAGACGATTACTGGCGACCGGTCGTGTCCGGCAGCTCGCTGAGGAAGTGCGACACCGATTTGGTCCAAAGCTCGGCATCGTTGGCCAAGAGCGACTCATGTCCCGCAGTCGGGAACGTCACGAAGGATTTTTGCCCCGCCAGGTTCTCGAAGACCAACCGGGCTTGCTCCGGCGTGACGCGACGATCCTGCGCCGTGCAAGAACAGCACCGGGCAACGCACCGAGCGGGCGTAGTCGGCCGGATTGTGTCGGAAGCCGTTGAAGCCCAGCTGCACCCCACCCCAGAAGATGAGCAGTTGGGCAGCCGGAAACGACGGCAGCCCCATCGAGCGAAAGCGATTCTCCGCCGTCGAGAGCAATCGATCGAACGGGCATTCGACGATCACGGCAGACGGCTCGACTCCGCGAACGGCGATCGCGCGGAGGATGGCCGCGCTCCCCATCGACTGGCCATACAGAATCAGGGGCGGTGCCGGCTGCTTGGCCGCCGCCCAGCCGACCGCATCGGCCACGTCATCGGCTTCACGGACGCCGATCGAGGTGACGCGTCCCTCCGATCCGCCGCTGCCATGAAAGTCGATGAGGAAGACCGCATACCCGAGGCGATGAATGGCGGCCGCCTCATTCAGCAAACTGCTTTTGCACGCCCCGTACCCATGCGCGAAAAGCACGATGCCTTTGGATTCGGAGTGTGGAACAAACCAGCCTTCCAGCTCGGCTCCCGTGGACCCGCCGAAGCGCACCGTTTCGAATCGCAGTCCCAGGTGGCCGGGGTCGATCGCATTGGTCGGCTTCGGCAGCCGCACGCCGATCAGGCCGACCTGCACTTTGTCGAGAAAGCCCAGTTCTTCCGGTCGCGACGTGCGAGTTCCCGACGCCGCGAAATGCGTCATCGACCAAGCTTGATTGAACGCCACGACATTGACCGCCACAAGCGCCAGCAACGCCGCCAGGCCGATCGTGAGTCGGCGGTGTTTGCGCATCCAGCGGATGACGGGTCGCATGGCCGAGCGTGTTCGTCGCGGGCTGTCCCCCAGGCCGATCGCCTGCGGCGGCGGTTACCGCAGTTTCGGGAAGAGATTCGGATTGGCCGCGTGCACGGAATGCAGGTCGCTGGCGATATGCAGTTTGCCCGCCAGTTTGACTTTCGCGGGGGGCAAGCATTCGCCCTTAGCGTTGCAGGCCTGATATTTGAGCAGGAACTGCAGGTTGTCCACTCTACCCGCCGCTTCCAGTGGAATCGCCAGCACGCCCCGGATTTCGGCTCCGCGCTCGTAGACGGTGAGCGGCTTCTGCATGCCAGGAAGTTGCGTCGGCTTGCCGCGGGTGACGAAGTTCAGTTTCGAGATCGTCACTCCTTGCGTCGAGGCGACCGTCAGCTCAGTCGGCACCTGCCAGTCTTCTTCGACTTGGCTGGTGTTGATGTGCCAGCCGTCCTTGATCGTGACGTAAACCACGAACCGGCAGGTTCCCCCCGGCGGCAGCTGATCGACCGAGAGATAGACCTTGGCCGACACCGTCGCGTTGCGGCTGCCGGGCACCGAGGTGGGCGGCGGCCCGTCGTCACCCGAGGCTTGCAGCACGGCCGTCTCTTCGAGATTGGCGTCGGCCTTCGAGCGGGCATGCGTGCGGCCGAAGTCGGGATTATCCAGGTATTCGGCGAGCGCGAGCGCCGTCACCGGCAGGGAGCGCGGCGCCCGGGCGAGCGCGGGGGCGAACGCTTCCAACGTCTGCCGCGCCAACTCGCGGTAGCGGGGCTCGCCGCAGAGCGAAGCCAGCCGCACCAGATTGCGGACGCTGACTGCGTTGGCCGAGGGGAGCACCGCGTCGAAGGCGTTGCGGGTGCGGGCAATCAGGGCCTCGTGATCCTTCGAGGTGAAATAAAATCCTTTCGACTGCTCGTCCCAGAAGAGGCGGATTTGTTCGTCGGTCAGCGCGCGGGCCGCCTGCTGCCAGCGCGGCTCGTGCGTGGCGGCAAACAGGGCCAACAGCCCTTCCGACACGTAGGCATAGTCTTCCAGGTACGCCGGAATTTTCGCCTGTCCGGTCCGATAGGTCCGCAACAATTCGCCGCGCGGGCCGCGCATCCGATCGAGCACGAAGTTGGCCGCCTTTTCGGCCGCGTGCAGATACGCGTCGTTCGACAGCAGCTGACTGCTGCGGGCCAGCGCGCGAATCATCAACCCATTCCAGGCGGCGAGCACTTTATCGTCCCGCGCCACGGGCCGGCGGGTCTGTCGATTGAGTAGCAAGCGGCTCCGCGCATCGTTCAGTCGGGCTTCGACGGCTTCCGGCGAAACGTGCAGATCGTGGCCCAGCGTTTCGGCGGTCGTCGTCCGCCGCAGCACGAAGCCCGGCTCGAATTCCTTGGGCTCATCGAGGCCGAAGGCTCGCCGAAACAGGACGCCGTCCCGCGCCGAGCACGGCGTCGACCTCCATGGGCGTCCAGACGTAATAGACGCCTTCGACGCCGTCGGTCTGCGCGTCGAGCGAAGAGATGAATCCGCCGGCCGGATCCGACATCTCCTTGAGCACGAAGGCGAAGGCCCGCTCGGCCGTGCGGCGGTATTCCTGTTTGCCCGTGCGGTGATAGACCTGGGCGAAGAACTCGGCCAGCTGCGCCTGATCATAGAGCATCTTTTCGAAGTGTGGGACGTGCCAGCGGCGGTCGGTGCTGTAGCGATGGAAACCGCCCGCCAGATGGTCAACGATCCCGCCCGCCGCGATGTGATCGAGCGTGTTGGTGACCACCGCGTCAGCCTGCTGATCGTTGGCATGCGCGGCCGCGAACTCGAGCAGCTCGAGTTTGGCCGGCTCGGGAAACTTTGGGGCGTTGGCTTCGTGCGGATCGAAGTCGATGCCGCCGAACTCGGGATCGCGCGATTCGATCAACGACTTGACGGTCGCCGTCACCAATCCGCGATCGAGTTTCACCGGCGCTGCATCGAAACCAGCGCGAGTCAGCCGCCGCACGGAACTGGCGATCAACTCGGCGTTCTTTTCGACGCCCGCGCGGTCGCTCTTCCAGGCGTTCCGCACACGCAAAAGCACGGTGGGGAAGCCGGTCTGGCCTGGCCGATCCTGCGGAGGAAAGAAGGTGCCGCCCGCAAAGGGCTTGCCGTCCGGAGTGAGGAACATCGAGAGGGGCCAGCCGCCGGAATCTCCGGAGCCGACGGCCTGCGCGTAGACGAGATATGCGCTCATGTAGACGTCGTCGACGTCGGGACGTTCTTCGCGGTCGACCTTCACGTTGATGAAGTTCTCATTCATCACGCGGGCGATGTCTTCGTTCTCGAAGACTTGCCGCTCCATCACGTGGCACCAGTGGCAGCTGCTGTAGCCGATAGACAGAAAGATCGGCTTGCCTTCCCGCTTGGCCTTCTCGAAGACCTCGGGGGACCAGGGATACCAGTCGACCGGGTTGTGTGCGTGCAGCAACAGGTACGGACTGGTCTCGCGCCAGGCGATTGGTGTGCCTCGCTGCGTGCGAAGGGGTCTTCGTCGCGGTCTCGACCGTTGGCGGCGCGGGATCCGGATTGGCCACGGCGCGGCTGGGGAAGCCGGCGGTGCCGAGAAGGGCCGTTGCGACCAACGCCAGGCCAACATTCCGCCAAACGAGCGACCGACGTCGCCCACAAAATGCTTCCGAGTGCATGCGTCCCTTCCTCCCGAATCCTTCGGTAGCCGCAGTCAAACGCGACATCAGACCGGTCCCCCCCGGGTGAAAACGCGTGGCGGGATTGTAGCAGGACGTGCCGAAAAACCCCTAGAGCGACTGTGCCCGTCAGGGCGTCGTGCGGCCCCCGGCGGCCGGCCAGTTTTTGTCGCTCTGCAAGGTCGAACGATGGATCAGCCAATGCGCCAGCGCCAGGAACGGACCCACCACGAGCGTACGGAACGCCGACAAGAAAGACCGACGGTTGCCCGCGCGCGAAATGCCGGCGGCCCGACGTACCCATTCACGCTGGAACGGGCGTCTTCTGGAGAATCTGGCGAATCACGGCTCGCGAGCGGTCGCGCTGTCCTTCGCGAACGAGTCCGCGGCAGACGATGCGATGGGCCAGCACGGGCAGGGCCAGGCGCTTGACGTCATCGGGGATGACGAAAGTCCGCGATTCCAAAAAGGCCAGGCACTGCACGGCGCGGAACAGCACGATGGCTCCGCGCGTGCTGACGCCCAGGTCAAGTTCTTCGTGGGTCCGCGTGGCAGCCACGATGTCGAGCATGTAGGAATTGATCGAGGGATGCACCTTCACCTCGCGGGCGGCCGCCTGGAGGCGCCGGAGCTGCTCGGTGCTCAGGGCTGGCTGCAGGCGATCGACCATTTCGCCGGCCCGGTGCGCTTCGAGGATTTGCATCTCGTGCGCGCGATCGGGGTAACCGATGTCGGTGCAGATGGTAAAGCGATCGAGCTGGTTTTCGGGGAGCGGATACGTCCCTTCGTACTCGTGCGGGTTTTGCGTCGCCAACACGAAGAACGGCGGCTCGAGCACGTAGGTCCGCCCTTCGACCGACACTTGGCCTTCATTCATCGCCTCCAGCAAGGCGCTTTGCGTGCGGGGGGTGGTGCGGTTGATTTCGTCGGCCAGCAGAATGTTCGTGAAGATCGGCCCGCGACGAAACTCGAAGTCCCCCAGATTGGGCAAATAGACACTCGATCCCAAGATGTCGCTGGGCAACATGTCGGGCGTGAACTGCAACCGCGTGAACTTGCAATCGAGACTCTTCGAGATGGCCTTGGCCAACAGGGTCTTGCCGACGCCCGGCGCATCTTCGATCAGGAGGTGGCCTTCCGCCAGCAACGAAACGATCGCCAACCGAATCGGGTCGGGCTTGCCCAGCAAAACACTGGCGATGTTCCGCTCAAGCGATTGGATCAGACTGGTGTCATCGGACGTCACGCGTCCCCCCGATCTGTTGTTGTGCGTATCGCAAATCCGCGCAGGGCTCGGCCCGGCTTAAAGTAGTCTTATGAAAGCGGACGCGAAGACGGCAGTCAACGGCCCTTCCCGCCGGTGTGAGGAACCTCACCATCGCCGACCTCCGCGCAAAGCGTCCTTCTTCAGCCCAAATGGCCCGAATTCTCGGCTCCCCGCGAAAAAATCAGCGATCGGCCGCACACTTTTCACCGCCCGTGGCGTGGGCCGCGCAGGCTCTTCCGGTTGGGCAAGCCGGGCCGATGGCGGTCGACATTCCGTGTGCGCGCGGCGACGCGGTTAAACGCGAATTGATGTTTCGTGCCGAATCGTAAGGACGAAGAGAAGAACGGCTTTGAGCGTTTCGCGCCGACTTCCGTCGTCGCTAAGCGGCTCGACTGAGACAGCTGCTGCGTTTCTCTGCAATTGCTCGTTGCCGCGTTTCTTTGACTACGAGGCGCAAGGATGGCACGCTTCGAGCCAATCCGTCGCCCGTGGAACCGGAAGCCGGCTCGCGCCGTCGGCCCGCTCTGGCGATTCCGACGCGTCGCGTCGCGGCACTTGGTGCTCGTCATCGTGGCCGCCGTCGCCTTGGCCACGCGGTCACTGATGGCCGATGACGGCCCCGGCCGGGTGACGATCGATTCGGTCTTCCCATCCGCAACGTTCGTGCCCGCGAGTTTTGCGGAGGGTGGTTGCGCAGGGTCGTACGGAAGTCCAACGTCGGGATATGGCGCGGGTTTGGTCGCGATCGACGCGTCGGCCAACGTTCCTTATTACTCGTCGACTACTCCGTCGACGCTTTGGCCGAGCCCAACGGCGACAAGCAGCGGCTCGGGCATCTGGGCGGCTCTCGTACACTGGGAAGCGCGGCTGTGGCGTTCCGATCGGCCGGCGATCGTGCTCACCTCGGACGAGACCCCCTTGATCGGACCGGACGAAGGCTCGCCGAGGATGGCCGGCGAACAGGCCGAGCCGCTTGCGCCGGCGGACGGCTTGGCGCCTCCGCTTGGTTCGTCGTCCGCGGCAGCGGTGACCGGCTTGCAGCCGATCGATGGCTGCTCCAACCAACCGATCCGCTTCTCCGACGATGCCTGGGCCTTCCTGCCGCGCGTCGCCCATGACGCGTGGGGACTGGTGAACTGGGACGACGCGATCGTTTTGGGTGTGGCGCTCGGCGGCTCCTTGGCCCTCCGCGGCGACGTCGACCAGGACGTCCGCAACTGGACGGCCGAGCATCCCGATCGCTGGGGCCACGCCACGAACCTGCTCGGCGATTTTGGCACAGTCCAATATCAAATCCCGGTCATCTTCGGTGCTTACGCGTTCACACTTTGGGAGCAGGACGAATGGCACCACGACATGATGACCTCCATGATCAGTGCGTACACCATCTTTGGTTTAAGCACGCTGACCATTAAAGGGATTGCCGACACCAAACGGCCCAGCGACGGCTGGAATGGCGGAAGCTACGGCTTCCCTTCGTGGCATGACGGCAGTCTGTTTTGCATGTCGGCCGTCATCGACGAGTACGAAGGGCATTGGATCGGTGTGCCGCTCTACATTCTTTCAGGCCTGGTCGGGTGGAGCCGCATCGATGCCCGCGACCATGACCTTTCGGACGTGGTGTTTGGCGGCGTTTTGGGTTATGTCATCGGCAAATCGGTCGCGGGCCGCGCCCTGTACGGCGACTCGCGGGTGGTGCACATCGTGCCCTATTTTCACCCCAGTGACGGGTCGGCCGGCGTGATGTTCGACGCCAAGTTTTGACGGTCGCCGGCTCGCGCACGATGCCTCCCGCCGCTGGACGAAGGGCCAGTCTGCGCGCCACCTGACCGGGCGAGGTCTCTTTTTAAGAGTGTCCACCGCCTGGGACGCATTCCGCGACATACGGCCGTGGCAGCCGATTTCCGCGACGAAAGCGGGCGGTTTCCGCCGCCAAAGACGTGCAAACCTCCCTCGAATTGATAAATTGGAAGAGAGACGCTTGGGACCGAGGGTGAGAGAGTCGCATGCCTGTCAAAGTCCGCTGTTCTGAATGCGAGCACGTGGTCAACGCGCCCGATCGCGCGGGGAAAAGCGGTCAAGTGCCCGCAGTGCGGCAAGGCGATCCGCGTGCCGGCCGAGAAGGCGGCGCCTGCTGCGAAGAAGGCCGCCGGCCGCCCGCCCAGCAGCAGCATGATCATTGCGAATCTCGACCTCGACCGGCTGGAGGACGAGCAGACTCGCATTTGCCCTAAATGCGGGGCCGAAGTCTCCGCCGAAGCGACCGAGTGTCCGGAGTGCCAGGTCAATTTGGTCACCGGTACGCTGAGCCGGGAGCTGCAGGCCGATCGCGACCGCAAAGGCCCAAACCCGAAGAAGTATTACTCGGAGTTTTTCAGCGACAGCCTGGAATTCTGGCGCAAGAACAAGAAGCTGTCGATCTCGCTGTGTATCAACAGCGTGATCTTTACGGGCGTCGCTGCCCTCTGCCTGTTCTGCGCGATTTACTTTACCAAGCCGCTGGTCAAGGACTTCTGGTGGTTTCTGGCGACAATCGCCGTCATGATCACGCCCGGTTTGGCGTGGAACCTGCACACCAAGATCATCGACGCCACGCTCCGCAAGAAGAAAAAACTCGCCAAGTACCACTTCGAGAAACTGCTGGGGGCGGCGCTCGGCTTCAAGTTCGTCTTCTGGTTTCTCGACGTCGCCGCTCCGCTGCACATCCTGGCTTTGGTCTTCCTGCTGTTGAAGTTCCCTCTGGTGGCCCTGGGATTGGAGGTGGCAGCGGTCATCTTCGGTGCGCTGTTGTTCCCGCTGGCAATGTCACACATGGCGATGCCTGTGACGATCCGCGGGTGGCTCTTAAACAAGATGTCGGGCCCGTTTTTCCGGACGTTGCCCGCGCTCTCCTACTGGGCCTTCTTCCTGCTCATCATGATGATCGTGCCGCTGGCCTGCATCGGAGGCGCTGTCTTCATGGCCCAGGGGATCGACACGCTGATCGAAAACTCGAACTACAACGGCGTCTTGTTCACGAAGACCGCGGAATTAGACAATCTGTCCAGGAACGCCGTCATACCGGAAGGCTTGCAGGAGTGGCGGGGCAAGAAACCGGCGGAACTCGATTTCAAGCCGTTCTGGATTCCAGCGGGGCTCGTCGTGCTGGCAGCCGGATGGTTTGGGGCGACGGCCGTGTTCCTGATGCGGGCCAACGGCCTCTATACCCGGTTTTTCCTCGACTACCTCGACCTCGAGACGATGGAGCCCGATGTCAAGTACGTGGCCAAGGTCTCGCGGCTTGAGGACCTCGAGGGGAAGAAGGGCCTCACCTGGCAAGCGATCCTGGCCGGACTCGGCCTGGCCGGAGTCTTCGGCTTTGCCTTCGGCGGGGGCGGCGCGGCGGCCATGGGCAAGGACTTCATACTGGGCGTGGGCGTTGGCCTGTTGGTCACCGGCGTCGGAGCGATCCTGGTTGGACACTTCTGGTTGTTGTTCGAGGCCTTCAAGGACAGCATGGCGTGGTTCGGCGCCATCCTGCTCAGCAGCAATATCGGCTGGGTGGCGTACATTTTCGTCGGCCCGCTGGCCCTCTTGCTCACGCCGCTCCTGTCGCTCGTTTATGGCGGAGTGAACTGGTCGAACGCCAAGTTTGCGCTCGTGGTGGAGATTGTCGGGACGTTTGTCTTCGTCCCGCTCGGCCTCTTGATCGTGATCTACTCGATCGGGCCGGAGTTCCTGGGCTTCGCCGGCGAGGCAGCGGCTCAGTAATTCAGCGGGCAGTACAGCACCGGGCCGAATTCACCGCTTGGATTTGTCGCTGGGAGCGGGCAAGACGGGCAGCGTCGCTCGCTCGTTCGACGTGCCCGCGTGCGACGCTCCCGGCCCCGCGACCGATTGGTCGCGGTTCGGCGGCGGAATCTCCAGCCGGCAGCAGCCCAGGTCGATGTGCTGCTTGTCCCCGTTTGCCGGACCCAAGACTCCCTCTCGCAAGCGGTAGACCTTGAAACGGCCTTTCTTCTCTCGCTCGAGCAGTCCGACCGCGTGCAGGATGCCGAGGTGATGCGAGACGGTGACGACCTCTAGGTCGAGCGACTCGGAGAGCTCGCTCACACAGCGGGGTGCAGAGCGGAGTGCGTCGATGATCCGCAGACGCACGGGGTCGGCCAGCGCCCGTAGCATCTCGGCGCAGTGATCCGATTGTAGCGAATCGTCCGACACGTCTTCTCCGCCTAACTTTGCGGCCTCACCGGGCCACATTGGCCAAACTTGCGGCGGCACAGGGCGCCGCATCCCCGATTACCACGTCGATGAAAGTCGATCACACCGACGAACCGGGCCGGTCCGAGCGCAAACGAAAAAACGATTCCTCGAGCGGCCCGCCAGCGATCGACTCCCAGCGGGCGCGCGAAATTCGCGTCCGCTCTCCACGACGAAAGACCCGGCCCGCATCGTCGACCAGTTGGCAAAACGGCCCTTTGTACACAACGACGACCTCGGCGTCTGCCTCGCTCGGCGGCTTGATCGCCTGCACGATCGTCTCGCGCAGCTCGACCCCTTGCACGGTGAACGACGGCGCGCTGCCGAACTTCAACAGTCGCACGTCCCCGAAGCCCGCCTCCGTCACCCACCCGAGCAACTCGGTATCGACGGGCACTTCTTCCACAACCGCGGCCGGGCCGGGCAACGGCAAACTCCCCGACGGCAGCCGCGAAGCTCCAGTGAGATGATGCAACACGATGCGGCCGCCCGGCGCAAGAACGCGCAGGCACTCCGCGAGCCGGGCCCGACGCATCTCCGGCTCGCAGGGTACGTTGAACGTCCCGCGCAGGCGAACTTCCTGCAGCGTGCCGTCCGCGAACGGCAATGGCCGCGGGAAGAGGCTGCCCAACCGATGTTCCCAATCGCCGGGTGGGGGGAACGCGTCCGTAGCGGCCGCGGGATCGGACGCGGTGCGTGGCACGGACGTCGGCGAGGCAAACCGGCCAGAGAGCGGGACCGTTTCGGGTACGCGAGCATCGCCGGCGCACTCGAGGTCCGACTCGAGCACGTAGAACTCCCATAGCGTGCGGTCCGGATCCTGCACCCAGAACTTCGTTTGCCGCGCGTAACAGCACTCGACGCCTTCCTCGCGGATGCTGTCGATACCGGCGACCTCCAGCCGACGCTGCAGTTCGACAAGTGCCGCGGCGTCGGCGAGCCGAAAGCCGACATGATTGAGTGCCCCGCCACTCGATGCCCCACACGGCTCGAGCGACAGCACCAGAGGCGGATCGGCCAGCTCGAACTTGGCGTAATCGGCCCGGCGTTTAGCGGCCGGGGTGTTGAACAAGGTCTGGTAGAACTCGATCGAGCGGCCGAGATCCGACACGTTCAGCGAAATGTGGAACGTCGTCAGCTGAGTTTCCGTGGCCATGCTCATGGAAGGGAGTCTCTGCCGTTCTCGAAATCGCGTCGGCAACCGGTATTAAGAGTCGCCAACCCGTGTCAAAGAAAATAGGTGTCGGTCAGTCCGTACTCGGCATACTTGCGGCGGAGGAACCGGTGAAACTCGCGGTAGTGGGCCGCCCGTTGGTCGCCCCCGTCGGAGGCCGCGTTGTAGCTCAAGTAAAGTTGGCGTCGCCAGCCCTGCGAGCGGTTGGGGGCCGAGCGATGCGGCGCAAAGGCGCCGAAGACCGCCAGGTCGCCCGGTTCAAGGTCCAGCAGAACGCTCGATGCGCCGCGAACCACATCCTCGGACAGTTCGTGATACTCGCCATCTTCGGGCGACAGAGCCCCCTGGCGATGCAGTCCGGTGAAGACCTCGGTGCCGCCGTTCTCCGCGTTGGTGACGTCGAGCGGCAAGAGCACGGTGAGAAAGCTCCGCGGGAAACCGGGCCAGGCGATATAGTCCTGGTGCAGGCCGTATCCCATCGTGCCGGGAGGCTTGAAGATCAACTTGTCCTTGAGGAGGCAGGCCGCTTCGCCGTAAAGCTCGCCCAACAGGTCGAGGATGCGGGGATCGACGGCGACCGCCCGAATCGGCGGGGACAGGTCGATCACGGGATCGAAGGTCTCGAACAGGCACTCGCCTCCCGCGCAATTCCCTTGAAAGCGGCAGCGGAGGTTCTGCTTGTCGATCAAGTCGGTCCTCGCGAGCAGCCCATCAGCCGCGGACGACAGGCGGGACATTTCGTCGGCGGCGAAGACTCCGCGCAGCACGACGAAGCCGGACTCCTCGTACGTCCGCCGGGCGTCGGCCGATAATCGGGATCGGTGGGAAAAGCCTGCGAGAGTGGCCATCGCGATTTCTTTCTCCGCTTGCGAACGGGGGCCGGAGCTCAGCGACCTTTCTTCTTGCCGCGGTCAGCCATCACCGCGTGTTCGCCCGGCGTCGTGTTGGCGTCCTTGCCCGCGACTTGCAGGTCAAAGGCCCAATCGGTCTTGCCCGGAGGCGTTAGCTCGATGCGAAACTTTTCCTCTTTGGCGTTGACGTCCGGGTCGTTGTAGAGGTTCTTGAGTGCGTCGCCGTCGGCCTTCGGCCAGGCGAAGAGCACGATGTAAGAGCCGGCAGCCAGGCCATCGCCCGTGCTGTAGGTGTTGAATTCGAAGTGTCCGTTCTTGTCGCAGCGGGTCATGAAGGGCGCCTGGCGGCCCTTGGGAGGATGCTTGGGATCGTAGGCGATCACGAATAATGGCGTGCGTCGTTCGATTGCCGGCGTCTGGCCGTCGACAGTGACGGTGCCGGAAAACTTGGCGACCGACGTTTCGGGCCGTCCGTTCACTTCGAGCGACTTCTTGATCGATTCGGCTTCCGTCGGAGTGTGATTGCAGCCGCCCGCCGCGAAGCACAGAAGCGACCCCGCGATCAATCCGGCTGGCAAACAAAACGCGCGCTGCCGTTTCATTCCTCGACCTCGTTTTTCACTTTCTCTCGCCATCCGCGGACCGGCACACTGGTCCGGTCGCAACAGATCGCGGCGTCCGAGCGACCGTCGCTGGCCGACCGTCACGCGGAAAAGATCCAGGGGCCGCACCGATGCGCGGCCCCTGGACTCGATCGTTACAGTTTTCGCTCGCGCGGCCAAGGCCGCCCGAGGTTACAACGAACTATCCGTGACCGGCGACTTGCCGTTGAAGGTGATCATGCGGCAGAAGGGGATGAGACCGATGTTTTCGCTCACCATGTGAGCCGAGCCGTCGCACATCGCCAATCCGCACGAACCCGGATGGAAGCTGTAGAGGTTCATCTTCGCCTGATTGGTGCAGTTGATGAAACAGACTGGCGCCGTTCCCGTTGAAGGGGCAGTTCCGCCCGAGAACGTCGAGCCGTACAGCTGGCTGTAGGCGTTGTCGAGACAGCCCCAGCACCCGCCCGCGTTGGCCGGCGGCGCGGGGAACCCGCTCGGAGTGACGGGCACGAGGTTGCCGCCCTGGCAGGCGCAACTGGCGATTTTCTTGACGCCGCGGACCCACAGGTCCGGACGGCCACCCAGTTCGCCGCAAAAGATGGTGGTCGAAGTGCCGTCCGTGATCATGTCGATCGACGTCGGCGGGTGGCCATGGCGAATGCTCAGCCAGTTGAGGACGCCGGCCCGGCGGATGCAGCCGCCAGGCGTGCAGAACGAAGAATGTCCCTGAGGATCGCAAGGATTGGTGGCATTGTCGTACGCGTTGGCCAGACCGCAGCAATAGCAATTGATGGCGGTGTAGTCGCTGGCGCCGGCCCAGTAGGGTTTGAGTCCCACCGGGTTGCAGGGAATCAGACCGCCGGTGAATTCGGTCACCAGGCCGCTCTCCTGGAACGGGTTGAGCGTTCGCGGGGCGGACGGGCAGTTGAAGATCGGAATAATGGCCGCGGCCGGACGAGATAACCCCGCGCAGCACGAGCCTGAGTTGAGCGCGGTGTAGCAGCCGGCGCTAAACGGAGGAGCCGACAAATTCACCGGCGAAAAGATCGGCGCATTCATGCAGATCTTTTGGTAAACGGTCGTCGCTTCCACGTACACCAGCAGCCGCTCCGCCCAGACGTGAATGTTCCCGTCCGTGTGACAGTAGCCGCAGCACGGGCTGGTCGGACAGAAGAGGCAGAACGCCCCGCCGTGCGACTGCAGCAGCAGATCGAAGGCCGGCGGAAACGTGTTGGCGACGTCGTGATAGTTGTGGGCCGCCAGGCGCAATTTGCTTGAGGTTGTTCCGGCACTGGCTGCGGCGGGCCGCCTCCCGCGCGGCTTGCACGGCCGGCAACAAGAGTGCGATCAGCACGGCGATGATCGCGATCACCACCAGTAGCTCGATCAGGGTGAATCCCCGCGTACGCCGGTTGGCGGCGCGTGTCGACCGGGCAAGAATCGAGGCGTTCATGGAGCACTCCTCAATAACAAATGAAAAAATCACGCAGCGGCACAATTCGTTAAAACAGCCGACGTCGAAAGAAAGACGACTCGACGAGTGAATCCGTTCGGCTGATTGCGGACGCGGCACGCGCTGGCGGTCCCGCGAAATCCGGAGGCGGCCGGGTGCCCTTCTCAATCCAAGCGCGCGTCCAGTCGTCCGCTAACACTTCACGTTAGCCCGCGACGGCGGGGCTTTATTCTGACGATGATCAGAATATCAGTACCGTGACCTGAAGAGGCCGTCAAGCGCGAGTGCAAAAAAACTCGCCGCTGGGCGACCGCGCCGGCCCCTAGGTCCCGGTGCTGCCTCGCGAGCATTCGTCCGAAAGTTGACCGGGTGCAGGCCGGGATTAGAATACAGCTTGAGCTTGCCGCTCTTCTCTCCTGCCCTCTTGTGCGGGCGAACCGAGTGGTTACGGTCGCAGCCCAGCGCTGCGCTGCCTGCCATCGCCCCGGCCGCCTGCCGGCGATTGCGTCCGATCGCTCCGATGAAGAGGAGCTGTGCGCCGCCTGACGAGCGCGCGGATTCGCCCCAGGCCGTTCCAAAACGAATCGCCCATCTGCGCGCGGCCCCGATCCCCTGGGCGACGTGCTGCCGGTCCAACGTTGGACCGCCAGCACCGAGCCGGCGGCCCACGACCCCGTGACGA
Organism: uncultured Planctomycetaceae bacterium; assembly: GCA_963800135.1. Classification (GTDB taxonomy): domain Bacteria; phylum Planctomycetota; class Planctomycetia; order Planctomycetales; family Planctomycetaceae; genus DASPSM01. The sequence continues at coordinate 31,333 of CAWCZR010000015.1, forward strand.
CGGACAGACGACAAGAAGGACGACGCGATGGCCAACGAGTCGAAAGATCTCTTCAACGAGACCACGATGACCTTCGGGGAGCACCTCGAAGCGCTGCGAATGCATCTCTTCAAGGCGATTATCGGCCTGGTGCTCGTCAGCATCTGCACGCTCATTTGGGGCAACTACCTGGTCGGCCGTCATCCGCCAGCCCATCGATCGGGCCCTGCATCGCAACAAGCTCTATAACGAGGAGGAGACGACCACTTTCTGGACGCAGGTCACCGGTTGGTTCACCAAGTCGAAGGATGTTCAGCCCGAAAAGCCCGCCGCACCGCCGCCCCCCACCGACCAGGCCACGATTCAGGTCCGCGTCAAGCCGAGGGACCTGGCCCGCGCGCTGCACGCGGCCGATCCCAAGCGATATCCCGAGACGCCGGCGGCCGAAGGCGAAAAGCCGGTGTCGATCCCGCTGTCGGCGGCCGAATTTCGCGACTTCCGCCAGACAACCGAGCAGGCCAGCCGCCCCGTCACGCTCAACGTGCAGGAGGCGTTCATGATGTATATCAAGGTCTCGCTGGTGTGCGCGGTCGTCTTCGCCAGCCCGTCGATCTCTACCAGATGTGGCAGTTCGTGGCGGCCGGGCTTTATCCGCACGAGCGACGCTACGTGCACGTCTACCTGCCGCTGAGCCTGGGGCTGTTTCTCGGCGGCGTGTTCTTTTGCTTCTTCCTGGCGCTGCCGCTCCTGCTCGACTTTTTGCTGAGCTACAATAGCTGGCTGGGGGTCGTGCCGACAATTCGTCTTTCCGAATGGGTGAGTTTTGTTATTCTTCTCCCGCTCATGTTCGGCATTTGTTTTCAGCTCCCGCTGATCATGCTGTTCCTCGAGCGGATCGGCATCTTCAGCGTGAGCGATTACCGGTCGCGGCGGAGGTTGGCGGTCTTCGTGATGGCCGTCACCTCGATGGTGCGTCAATCCTGGCGGCGACATGGGGTCGATGGCCCTGTTGTTCGTGCCGCTGGTCATCCTCTACGAATTCGGCATTGTGCTGTGCGGCTTCTGGAGGACACCCGGACCCTTCGAGGAAGCGGCAGCGACCTGAGGACCAACGCGGCGATCGGCGACAAAAATGGCGTCCGTTTGGCCGAAAAAAACTTGCAACCGACTTCGCACGCGGGTGTGTTCGCGGCTAGAATTGATTTAAGAAGCGCAGGCCGGACGAAGCGGCCGAGTGCGGGCCCAATCCAACCCAGATTCATCCACTCGCAGTCGCGCCGAGCCAGCGGAAAGGAATCGACCAGCAGGGAGTGAGAATGAAGCCCGTTCTTGCCGACGGCGATTCGCTCGCCGCGTCTTCGCCGCAACCACCGAACATACCTTCGAGGTCGACTTGGCCTCGCCGATCCTCCTCTGATCGATACCTGGTCGACCTGCTGTTCCGCTTGCGCGCATGGACGCGATCTCGAAGTTCGCGATACCCGCGACGCCGCCTTTCCCGAAGTCGCCGAAATGATGGCCGAGGCTGAGCAGCGGCAATCGAATCCG
>CAWCZR010000016.1:0-440476 GCA_963800135.1 uncultured Planctomycetaceae bacterium
TTCAACGTCTGCCGCCCCCGTATGATCGAACGTGCGGAGGGGCTGCTGCCCCGCAGCGCTGGCCGGGAGCAGGTTGTGCCGCCGGAATTCGATTTTGAGCATAGTGTCGGCTGCTGGATTGCCCAGACGTCACACGCGTTGAGACGAGCCCTGGACTACGAGCTGTCCCGCGAAGGCATCACCTTCCGGCAATGGGAGGTGCTCGCCTGGTCAGGGTCTAGCGAGGCTCTTTGCCCAGGCCGAGCTTGCCGAGCGAATGGGCATCGAGGCCCGACCCTGGCCGGCATCCTGTCGCGGATCGAGCGCGACGGCTGGCTCGAACGCTCCTGCTGTCCAAAGGACCGCCGCAAAAAGCGGTTCCGCCCCTCGGCCAAGGCCGACGCCGTTTGGTCCCGCATGATCGACTGCTGTCATGCGGTTCGCGCCCGCACCACCGAAGGCCTCTCGGTCGAGGAACTGGCCACCTTCAAGCGAACCTCCGACGCGATCCGGACCAACCTCAGCGGCGTTCCCGATCCGCTCGAGCCGTTCTCCTAAGCGGCCGACAGCCACTCCTCCAGTTGCCCCGTCGACGACCCGAATCCTCCAGCGGAAAATCTCAGACGAGCGTGGGTCGTTTCGAGGTCCGTGGGATGCCCCGTCCGCTTCCGCTCGGCTATAGGCAGTCCTGAGACGGCATTCCGGCATCTCGATTCCATGGTTCACCGCCCAGATTCTTTTTTCGTTTTCCCGGGCTGCGCCGGTCTAACGCAGTGAAAAGGCCATCGCCACAATGGCCCGATCGAGCGAACAAAATGAACTCGACCGGCTGGTGAGCAAAATCTGTCCGCGGCCTTGCGTTTCGCTACTCGGCTCACCGGAGCGTCGATCGGGCGGAGGACGTGTTGCAAGAGGCTCTCGTTCGCGTGGCTCGCAGCTGGAAGACGTTTCGGAGAGAGGCAGAGTTTCGCACGTGGTTGTTTCGCATCGTGATCAATGTTTTCGCAGCCACTTGGCCGCCGTTGCCCATCGGCCGACGACTCTGCCCGAAACGCTGGCCGACCGGCGAGTGGCGGATCCGGCCAGGGCCCCAGAACCGCGAGCTGGCCGAGCTGATCGCCGAGCGGGTCTCGGCACTGCCCGAACGGCAGCGTGAAGTGATGGTTTTGACTTCCTTCGAGGGTTTCAGCGTCCAAGAGGCGGCCAAATTGCTCGAGATCACCGAGGCCAACGTCTATTCCACGCTGGCCGTGGCTCGGCACAACTGAGCAGGGAACTGGCTCCTTATTTCGTCCGTCGCTGGTTAGTTGAGTGAGCTGATGTCCGCAAACGAACCAGACAAGCCGCCGATCAGCGACGATTCGCTCGACCAGTTACTGCGGGAGGCCCGCTGGCCGGAGGCCTCTCCGGGCACGGTCACGCGGCTGACGCGGCGCTGGGAGGCGGTGTTGATCGCCCGCCGGCGCCGCGAGGCGTTGCTTTGGCGGACGGCCGCATTGGCCGTCGCGGCGACGCTGCTGGCAGCCGCCACACTGGGATGGCTCCGACTGCGACCGACTGAAAGACCGGTCGTCACCAACGACGCGCAGCCGACGGTCTCGGATCAACCCAGGCCGCGGCATCCCGCAGACGTGCCATCGCCGGTCGTCGTCCGCGCGAACGAGAATATTTCGCGGCCGACAGTGCCCAGCGAAGTCGTGCCGAGTGAAGTCGTGCCCTGGCGGGCACCAATGCGCTCGAAGAGCTGATTCTGGCGGCTCACGATCACGAACGGGGGCAGGCGGCGCCTTCCCCGGCAATTGCCCAGCACGAGCCGAACAAGAAGCCCGCGACAACGCCGCCCGTTCATTTAGCCGGCGTGGCGCGTCGCAAATCTCCGACGACCTCGAAACTTCTGTCGGCAGAGCAAGCACGCGTCGCTACAGCAATTCAACGCGTGGTCTCGGTAAAGGGTTCGACGTCGCGGCGGTGGCCTTGGAGCTGCGGAAATCCGCGGCAATCTCGGAGCGGCTCCTGATCGAAACGCTCGACCGCGGCAAGACTCGCGAGCAACTGGCCGCATTGCGACTCCTGGCAGAGATCGGCAGCCCTCGTTCAGTTGTCCCTGTGTTCGCGCGGCCCACGAATCGGCTTTGCATGCGACGGCACTCGAGACCTTGGTGCGGCTGGCCGATCCGTCGGTGCTGGGTGAATTGGCGCGGAGCGAGAGAACCCCGAGCTGCAGCGGTCGTTGCTGGCTGCTCTGCTGGCCCGCGGCGAACCAAACGCGTTGGACGTGTTTTTGAGTTTCGTGGAGTACGAGCCGATGTCCGAAACGGCACTCGCCGCCGCGCAGACGCTCAAAGACCCACCGATGGACTTGTTGTTCGCGAGTCTCTCGGTGCCGCTGGAATCGCAGCGCATCGCGGCGGCCCGCGTGATTGGGCGAATCGATGGGGCGGCGACGACCCAGCGGTTGATCGGAATGGTCGACTCGGGAGTCGACCGCCACGAAGCCTGCATTGCCCTCTTGAGCAGTCGCGGGCCGGAAGCCACCCATTACGTCGAGGCGGCGGCTCGCCGCGATCCGGCCCTGGCGGCCATTTTGTCCGGAGCCCGTCTCTTTACCCCGTCGGAAAATCCTCCTCGGAGTTGAGCCATGACGTTTGCCACGATTCATCGACCGTTGTCTGCCTGCGCCGCCTCCGTGAAGGGTCCGGCAAGATCGAGGACTCGCATGTCGGCGCTTCCGCTCCTGGTGACAACAGCCCTGTTCCTCCCGACGGCGGCGCGAGGCCAGGATGACCCGGCCCAAAAGCGGCCGACACGCCGGCCGAGAGCCGCCACGGTGAATGCCGACCAGGATCGGCAGCTGGTCGTCCGCGTCTATCCGGTCGAAGATCTGCTGCAGACCGTCAGTGACTATCCGTATCGCGGCGGACTTCCGGGGACGTTCCCCCATATGGCAAACGGTGGATTTGGCGGCGGACTTGGCGGGGGAATGGGTGGTGGTGGTGGTGGAATGTTCTCCGTCCCGAGCGCAGGCACTGCGCCCCAGGTGTTGCGCCAGTTCGGAGGCGTGGGAAACTCTGGGGGTAATTCTGCTCAGACCGACGAACGCGAAAGCCGAAAGTCAGAACTTTTGGAAATGATCCAGTCGTACGTCAAAGGCGACTGGGGAAACGCGGGCGCGGAATGCAGCATTTTTCGCGGCAGCCTGATCGTGCGCAATACCGAAGAAGTTCAAAAGGCTGTGGCCGATCTTTTACAGGCTGTGCGCGCGACGAGTGAAATCGGACGCTCGGCGACCATCGAGGCCACCTGGCTCGTGCTGACTCCTCAACAGCTCGAGAGCTTGCGACGCATCTCGGCGGGCAAGCCGGATGCGCCCGCGGCCGATCTGCGAAAAAGCTTTGACGAACTCACGCAACAGGCGACAGCCATCCACGGCCAGATCACATGTCTCAATGGGCAACAGGTGCATCTGGCCACCGGTAGGCGACAGGTGATCGCCAGCGGCGGCACGCCCACGGTCGGGATGGGAGCCGTCGGCTATACGCCGATTGTGTCGGTGCTGAATCTTGGGGCGGTCTCTGCAAGTCAGGCCATCGCTCTCGGCCGACTCCGGGAAGGTCCTCGTCGACCTAAGGAGCGTCGTGACGCAGTGGAAAGAGCCGGCGGCCCCCATCCAAATCTCGAGTCAGGCCGTCGCGGGGTCGGATGAGAAGAAGGCCGAAGGGCCGCTTGTCCACAGCATGGTCACGATCGACCGCGCGGACATCGGCACCCAGGAATGGGCGAGCACCGTCTCGATCCCGATCGGCCAGCCGGTCTATATCGGTTCGGTCACACTCAGCGGCGACAAGGCGGGCCACTTGGAGCCGGCTCAGAATCCGGAGCTGGCGCTGGTGATCGAGATACGTCCGAGCTCCCGCTGATTCGCGTCGCGAAGATCAGCGATGTCTACGTCGCGAGTTCCAGCGTCGACCACAGGCTCGGGTCGTGGTCGAAGGGAAACTCGCGGCCGACGGTCAGGAATTGCTCGCCCAGTTCCGCGTCTTTCACTGCGTAGTAGAAGCCGAGCAGCGGGTTCGAATCGCGGTCGTAGCCCTGCAAGCACTCGGCTGGAGTCCAGAATCTCAAGCTCGTATCCGCTGCGCGTCGCCCGGGAAACGGACTGCAAGAGGCTGGCCCGACTCATGGGGGCGTCTTCCTTGGCCAGAGCGATCGCCAATTGCTGAGCGCCGGCTCGGCCAGCGCCGCCGGCGTTCTTGGCCGTTCCCTTGGCCCAATTCTCGGGGAGGGGCCAAAAGGCGAAGTGATGGCAGAAGCGGGTCGCGCGATGGATCGATTGCGTGTTGCGAGTGTCGATCCAGAGCTGCAGTCCGTCCGATTCGGACGGTTCGTTCGGATCGACGAAGATCGGCATTTTCTTGCCGCTGACTTCCAAGCGGAAGCCGAGCCCCGCCTCATTCCAGCCGGCGCAGCGTCGCGAAGGGCGCGGCGGCGTCTAACCCGCCGAGGTCGGGCAACGGAGCGATTTTTTCCAGATCGAGGAACGGCTTGCGCGCGACCGAAGACTCGACCTCTCGCACCGGAAAGGAAAAGCGGAACAAGAATCGGTGCGGAACGACGGGCATAGGAGCCGATGACCGGCGCTATTCCGCGGCAGCTTCGGCGATCTGCTGCCAGCTCATCAGGTGCGATTCGATGGCTTTGATCACGAGCGAGCCGCGCTTGCCTTTGGCATCTTCCAGCTCGTAGCCCGACTGGCGGAGCTTGTTTTCCTGCTCCGATTCCTTGGGAAGCAGCCCGTCGTCACTGATGGCGCGCCACCATTCGAGGTGCGGCCAGTCGCGGCGGATGGTGCGAATGGTCGTGACCATCGTGCGGCCATTCATGCCGGCGCTAAAGCCCGCCTGTTTGGCCAGCGTGCTGAACGTGGCGACTTTTTGCCTTTTTTGAGCTCCCAAAGGAGCTCTGCTACTTCCGACGCTCGACTCGAAACCATTGGGGATCCCCTTGGGATAGGGACAGGTCAGGCTTCCGAAGCCCGAAGAATCGTGTTCAGGAAAGCTTCGTCCGTGACCTGAACCGACCGGAAGGATTGCCGCAAACGGAACGTCAAATCTCTTCCGGGCCTTTGAAATCCGGGACGCCGCGTATGTCCACGAGGAGCCAATCTTGGAATAATTCTAAGGTAATCGATCCGCCGTCCCCCTCACAAGCCCTGATGTCGGATCCATGGTGATTGAGGAAGCCCGGAACATGGAGGAAATCTACGAAGGACACGGAATTCGCTTCCGTTACCCTGTTTATTGGGAAGTGACCGAGCAGGAAGACGACGAAGCAACCTCGATTACCGTCGCCAGCCCCGATACGTCGTTCTGGTCCATCTCTCTCTTTCACGACGCTCCTTCGCCCCAGGAGGTGCTGGAGTCGGCCCTGGAGGCCTTTCGCGAGGAGTATGCGGAGGCCGACGTTTATTCCTCCACCGAGCGCATCGGGGACCGAGCCGGCGTCGCGCGCGACCTCGACTTTGTCTGCTTTGAGCTCATCAATAGCGCGTTCTTGCGATCGTTTCAGACTGAGCGATACACCGTCTTGGTGCTCTATCAGGGATTCGACGGAGAACTCGAGACGACGCGGCCGATGCTCGAGGCGATTTCCGCCAGCCTGGCTTTCGCCGGCGAAGACGAGCCCTGAACAGCGTGCGGGCACAGGCGCGAAGGCGCGTCTTCGGACCCGAGCGGCCAGTCGGCTTTGCCCGTTCCCCTGCGAGCCGAATATAATCGGGAGTATCCATTCCGGGGTCGATCCGACCGCTGGCCGATTCGACTACCCAGTCCGACGTCGCCGTCTCGCTGCCAGCGCTCATTTGGGTTGCCACGCGGCAACGCACCGTCCGGTCGCCCTGGGGAACGTCGTCCGACAAACCGGCACGCTGGCCGTTGATCCAAGCCAGTTCGGGCTTGGGTGTTGGGTTGGTGGCGTCCGCGTTGCGGGCCGGGCTAAGACACAAGCGCACTGCTTGGAGGATACACGCACATGGCTGCGGAGCTCTTTTCGCACCAGGTGGAGAGCGTGGGAACGGTCGCCGGCCACGTCTGGAATTATTTAAATGACAACGGGCCAGTCACCCTCAGCAAGCTGGCCCGCGAGATCGAGGCTCCGCGAGACCTCGTGATGCAAGGAGTCGGCTGGCTTGCCCGAGAAGGAAAGGTTGCCTTCCACGAAGGTCCCCGGAGCAAGAACCATTTCGTTGCTGTGAACGATTCGATCCGCGTCGATTCCTTTCGGACACCAGCCGATGCCTGCCACCACCGAATTTGACAATTTTTGCGAAGAGGGCCGCCGTCAAGTGCGGCACCAGGACGCGGACGCCGCGATCGCCGCCTTTCGGAAGGCGCTAGCGCTCGACGAGCGGGCGATCGTCGTGCACGAGGGGCTGGCGGCCGCCTATTTCCTGAAAAAGGATTACGAGAACGCGGCCGAACACTTCAAGAAAGTGACGCTGCTCGACCCGCGACAGGCCAAGGCCCTCATCAACCTTGGCGCGGTCTACAACCGGATGGGCGAGTATACAAAGGCGGTCACCATTCTGCGCAAGGCCGTGCAAAAGGATAAAAGCTCGGGCGAAGGACACTACAACCTGGGGTTGGCCTATCGCGGGCTCAACCAGCAGGCGATGGCGGTGTCGGCGTACAAAGAGGCCGTCCGCGTTTCTCCGGCGATGGCGGCCGCCCATCAGAACCTGGCCAACGTCTATGTCGACATGGGCAACTTTCAGCACGCCATGATCCACTACAAAAAGGCCCTTGAGATCAACCCAGAGTTCGAACGAGCGCAGCGCGGGCTGGAAGCCGCCCAGGAGATGAGCACGCAAGCCAAAAAGTCCATCAGTCCGTTCGGCCGGCTCGTCGACCCCAATGCCATCGGTGCCAAGTCCGCTCCGCGGGTCGAACGGCGGATGAACGACACGGAGCGGGCCCAGGATCGGATGACCGTCTTCAACGTGCTGAGCGAAGTGGATGATGCCGCCAACCTGCTTTTGAAGCAGCTCAAGGAATCCTTCGACCCGGCACTGCTCACGCTGGCGCGAACTCTTTCGGAGCGGATGGACGGGCCCAGCACGATCTCGCGCGACTACCGGGTCTATCTGATGGCCTTTAAGCAGGTCTACGAATCGCGCCGGGCGCTCAAACGTGCCGTCGCGGCCCTTCGGGCGCACGAAGAGATGATGAACACGCCCGACATGCCGATGCGCCGCCCGAACTGACGCGGCTGCTCCGAGGTCGTGCTCGTCAGGGTTGCCGCGTGCCGCCGCGTACCCGCTTGGGCTCGCCGCTGCCGACCGTCGCTTAAGGCATGACCGTGCCGTTGACCAGGATGCCGCCCGTGGTGGTGGAGGCGGGGACTGAGAAGGGCGTGGCGGCGCCGGTGATGGTGTTGTTGGCCGCACTGCTCAGGTTGGGCATGTAGGTCGTGCTGCCGCTGACCGGATCGGTCACGCTGCTAAAGATGATGCCGCGATCGGGTCCGCCGCCGTTGGGAACGGAGAACGAGTTGTTGCCGATGGCGATCGTGCTCGGCCCAGTGACCGAGTCGAACAGCATGCCGGTCGCTCCGCCCACATTGTCGTAGATCGCGTTGCTGGCGATGTTCACGGAGGAGGACGAACCCAGCGAGAATTCCATGCCGGTGCCGTTGGCACCACCGAATTGCACGCTGTTGCTGTTCACGGTCAGGGAAGTGGGGCCGCCTGCAATAAAGTGGAAACCAGTATCGCTGCCGCCGTTGGCCGCAAAGGCGTTGTTTTGCACCAGGATCATCGACATGTAGGTGCTCGTCCCGTTGTTGATCAGCACGCCCGTGTTGGAACCGCCCGTTCCCGCGAAGCTGTTGCTGGCAATCGTTGTGTCGAGCGTGCCATTCCACGCAACGTTGATGCCGGCCGTGTTCGACCCGCCGTTGGTAAACGCGGTGTTCTGCACCGTGAGAGTCAGCGACGAAGGCTCGGCGAGCGGCTGGGTCGCGATCAGCAGGTTGTCCGCGGAGGAAGAGGTGAGCGTGCTCGACTCGACGTTGATCGTGTACGCGCCCTGCTGGTCGTACTGGCTGCGGATGCTGGCCGCGCCGTTGCCGGTGAACGTTGAGCCCACCACGTTGAGCGTTCCCACGTTGAGAGCGTCGATTCCATAGCTGGAAGATCCGGAGATTGTCGTATTGGCCAGCGCCAGCGACTGCACGTTCTGCGCCTGGACACCCACGCCGTTGGAATTGAGAGTCATGGCCAAAAGCCCAATCGAACCGGTGTTCGTCAAAATGGCGCCCACCGTGTCGTTTTCGATGGTGCCGCCGGTGCCTACCGCATTGGTCGCATTGCCGGTGACGAAGAACGTGCCGGACGATCCGATCAGCTTGAGGCCCACCGGCGCGTTGTTGCTCGAGAGCGCGGCGAGATAGACGTTCATATTCGTGCTCTCGATGTCGGCGGCCGTGCCACCCACCGAGGAGATCGTTCCTCCCGCTCCGGCCGTGTGCGCGCTATTGATCACGAGGGTTCCGGCGTCGTTGGCAAACAGGCCCGTGCCGTTGACGCTGGTCACGTTGAGCGTGCTGAAGGTCGTGGTGCCGGTATTGCTCGTCAGCGAGACGCCGGGGTTGCTCGCGGCATTGGAGACCGTAACCGCACCCGTGAAGGTGGTGTTGACCGACGAATTGGTGATCGAGATGCCCGACGCGTTGGAGCCGATTTCGTTGGTGATGTTGGTCGTTCCCGTAACGGCCACGGTGCCGGCCGAATTGCCGATGGAGAGGCCGGCGCCCTCGCGATGGTCGATCGACAGGTTGTCGAACGTCACGCTGCCGTTCGCGAACTGATTGAAGATGTTCACGGATTCGCCCGCCGCCCCAGAGACGGTGGTCGTTCCGGCAAATTGGACCGCGCCCGACTCGTTTTCGATGTCGATGCCCCGGCCGGCCGAGTTGAGCACGGTTAGATTATTGAAATCCACGGTGCCCGCATTGTTCAACAGCAGCACGCCTTGGCTGCCGCTACCGGGCAATTGCATCCCGGTGAGGTTGACGGTGCCTCCCCCGATCGCGAAGACCAAGGCGTCGTAATTTTGGCTTCCGGAGATGGTGCCGGTAAACGTGACGTTCCCGTTCCCACCCTCGATCCAGAGGCCATTCTGCTGCGAGTCGTTGATCGTCGTATTGAGGATTTTAACCGTGTTCGCGCTGTTGACGAGCAGGATGCCGTTGTTGCCGGCATTGTTGATGGTGACATTTTCAATGGAGCTGTTCGAAACGCCGTTGCCGAAGAGACCGTTGCCGGCCGGGCTGTTGATGGTGAAGCCTGACAAGACGGCGTTGGAGGCCAGCGTGACGGCGTCTCCGGTCGACGATTGCAGGACGGGCAGACTGGTGCTGCTGCTCGCGTGAGGCAACACGATCGTTCCCGTGGGCACTGACAACGTGTGCTGCAATCCGGCGCCGTCGCCCAACAAGGCCTGGCCGGCATTCATGGAGATGGTGCCGTCCGCACCGTTGAACACGCTGTTGGCGTGCACGAAGACGATCGTCGCCCCCGTGGCCTGAGCGGCCGCGATGGTCTGGAATGGACTGTTGATCGTGCCGCTGCCGCCCGCGGCCGCCGCACTGTTCACGTGCGCCACTGTGTAGGGAGCATTCGTGATCGGATCGATGGCAGTGACGTTCGGATCGACCTGGCCGCGGGTGGGGGCCAGGACGGTGTAGTTGCGGGTGACGTGCTCGCCAAGTCGTGCTTGCTGCGACGGATCGGACAATTCCGAGCGGTGCAGGGGCCCGAAGGTCCAGGAAATTCCCAAAAAGGCCCGTGTGTTGAAGAAGTTGTCGTTGGTCACCTGCACGCTGCCGTCGACGCCCTGGTACAGATTTGCCTGCAACCGGGCGGAGCCGCCAGTGATGTGATCGCCCTGGCTGTCCGTGTAGTAGTAGCCGCCGCCGTATAGCCGCACGTTGTGCGCCTCGGCGAACTTACCGGGAATGGGAACACCCAGCTCCATATCGAAGCCTGTCATGGCCGAGATATAGCCCTGCAGCTCGTTGTAGACGACGTTATTGCCGACAAACCGGGCCGAGTTGCCGATCGCCCCAAGTGACGTTTGGTCGAACGTCTGCCCGAACGGCACGTAGACGTTGGCCCGCCAGTCCCACCAGCGGCCGTACGTCTCGAGGCTCACGCCAAATTGCTGGAAGTAAGGATCCCGCGTGCCGTCCGCGTCGTACCAGCCGCTGATGCCGAACACGCGATCGAGCGAAGGGTTGTAAATCCGGTAGCCGAGGCCGACGTTCCCGCCGAAGGTGCCGTCGACCGTGGGGAAGGCCCGCACGTCGGCGAAATAGAGTTGGTGATCCATCAGGAAGAACGGAAACAGCTCGACGGGAAAGAGCGACAGAATCCTGGACCGGACCTTGTCCGGAGATCCCCGCCGCCCGCACCTGCACCGCAACCAGGTCTTCCCGATCGAAATAACTAGGCTGTCCGTTGGGCGAGTTGGCGTTCGGAGCGGGCGGATTGGGCGGCGTGATCGTCGGTGTCGAATTGTTGGGAGTCGTCGAGCTGGGAGTTGAATTCTTCGGCGCGGACCCGTTCGATCCCGGAATGCTCGAAGAAGCTGGCGTCGACGATGAAGCATTGGCAGCCGGCGCGCTCGACGACGAGCCGGAGTTGGCCGAATTTGTGCCTGTCGAGCTAGAGCTTGTCGAGCTTCCGCTTGTCGCATCGGCCGCAGTCGAAGTTGCGGAGGCAGGGACCACCGCGGGCATTTTGGGCGGCGACGAATTCGTCGGTTTGCCGCCGCCGTTTGATTTTGCGTCTCCCGATTTCGCGGAGGAACCTGGCGCGGTCACCGGCGGAGGCGTCCAGGCGGGCGCGTCGTCCGGCATCGACGGCGCGGCCGGTGTCGCAGGGAGGGGATCGTCGGGCGCAGAGTCGCAGCTGCACCCGCCAGGAGGGCGAGGGCCAGTCCGCCGGTCAGCGCAGCGGCGCGCGCGGGACACTCGCACCGTCGATTTGTCGACGAGGAAGAAGTCCATCACAGTCGGTCCTGCGTATTCAGACGCGCTGCGAAACACTTCGCGGCCATGCAGGTTCACGAAGCAGCGTCACGAATGGGGAGGGGTGATCGAGATTTTGTGGCAGGGAGGGACTCGGCCGAAGCGCGGCGCGCATCGATGACGAGCGATAAAGTCTGCGAGAAATCAGGAATGCAGGCTGGAAGGGTGGAGGCAGGATGTGGAGAGAGGGGTAGAAATACTCGCACCCGCCAAATGTGTCAATACGATCCCGCGCCGCGGCTTCGCCTGCGAGGACACCGACCTTGCGGTAAACAGCGGTTCGTCGTCGGGAAGATGCGTGTGCATGGCACACCTCCTTTCAAATTGAATCACGGGAAACGCCACGGCGTCGCCGCCATCCGGGTTCATCGTTTCGCCCCCACATTCATTTTGACTGAATCGGGAGCGCCCGCCTCGATCCACGCACGCACCGTCTCCTTCTCCGTCGGCGTGAGCGGTCCCCGTGGAGCGCCGGGGGGCGGCATCTCGTCGTGCTCGACGAGTGCCCACAGCTCGGACTCCGCGGGCCGGCCGGGAACGATCTTCTCCGGGTCCGCGGCCAGCCGCTTGAGATCGAGCACGTAGCCGAAGCTGCCTCGGGGCCGGGGCAAGTCGGGACCGTGGCAGCCGGCACACTTGGCCTGAAAAATGCCGTGTACCGCCGCGTCCGCCAGATTTGCCGCCCGCGCTTCGGTTTGAATGGGCGGCGATTCGGCCCGACTTGGAGAAGCCGACCGACCGGCGCCGGCCCAGAAGCCGACTCCTGTAGAGGCGGCGACAAATGGAATCAACGCGAGCCACCATTTGCTCATTTGGTACCAACCTTCGATCGCACGCATCTGAGCAGCGTGCTCGTTGAGAGATTATCTCGCGGGCGCGGATTACCCGGGCGTCCGCGCGACCCTCGACCTTACCCCTCAAGCGTCGCATCGACGATTGCCAGCGAGCCAGCGTTCTCGACATAAGAGACGGCCGTCAAACCGAGCATCGATCGCAGCCGTTCCGCCGGCAAATCGCGCATCGGGCCCGGCGTGCCTCTTCCCGGTTGCGACTGCGGAAACGCAGTCGAGCGGGCCGTGTGAAAAGTCACGCGCCCTTCCACCTTCTGCATCACCTGATGGATATGGCCGTTGAGCACGGTCAGCGAGCCGAAGCGTCGCAGGATCCGCAGGGCCTGCGCGGAGTCCTGCGTGCCCCAGCTCCATTTCTCGTAGACCGACCAGAGCGGCACGTGCGCGAACACAACAACGGGCGTGCTGTCGGCCAGCCCCGCCGCGTCGCGCTTGAGCCACTGCAATTGCTCCGGGCCGATCACACCCAGTCCCCCGTCCTTGCCGGACTTCGCGGTGGCCACGTTCACCAGGCCAATGAAGTGGACCCCCTGCGAATCGAAGCTGTACCACCCGCTCCCCAGAGTCCCACGGCCGTAGCGATTGAGGTACTCGCGGTTTCCGTCGCTTTCAAAATCGTGTTCGCCCGGCACGTAGAAGATGCGGCCGGTCTTCGCCTCCTTGAGCAGTTCGGCGACCGCATCAAATTCCTCGGGACGGGCCGAGTGCGTGATGTCGCCGGTATGCAGAATGAACGCGGGCGGCTCGGGCAGCGCATTGATCCGGGCAATCGTCTGCTTGAGCGTGCCGGCGACGTCCTTGTTCGGGGCGCGGCTGAAGCCGAGATGGCTGTCGCTGATCTGCACGAACGACAGGCTCGAGCGGGTCGTCGCCGTTTGCCCGAAGACTCGCGACGTGGCGACCCCGCCGGACATTCCCCAAACGAGCCCCGTGCCGACCCAGGCCATGCACTTGAGCATGCCCCGGCGGTCGATGCCGTCCTCGTGATTGTTGGTTGAAGACGAGGATGGAAATAGCGTCTTGTCGTCGCGCATCGAAATCTCCTGGGCAACAAATCGCGGAACGGACTGAAACAGGCCACCGACATCCGTACCGGGCCCGTCCCCAAAAAATTCCCGACAAAAATCTCGGATGAGAAAATTGGACAAGGGAATAAACGGCGGCCGCGGACGGTAGGATAGATGGGGTGTCGCTCGCTCGGCGGCTGTTGGGATCTCTCGCCGCGAAAAGGTCCCGGATTTGGAAACTCGCATTTGGAATCCGATGAGCGGAGGCGGTTTGCAGATGTCACGCTGCCTCATCTCGATGCTGCTTACAACCTGGCCCGCTGGTTGACGCGGGACGAGCACGCCGCCGAGGACGTGGTCCAGGAGGCGTACCTTCGTGCTGCGCGGTACTTCGGCAGCTTCCGCGGCGGCGACGGGCGACCCTGGCTGTTGGGAGTGGTGCGTCGTGCGGCATTCGACTGGCACAATCGGCATCGGGGACCAAGCGCGGTCTCGTTCGACGACAACTTGCACGATCAGGGCGACACGTCGGCTGACCCTCAGCAGCTCGTTCTTCGCAAGAGTGACGAAGCCAGCGTGCGCGACGCCTTGGCCGAATTGCCGTTACCCTTGCGCGAGGTGGTCGTGTTGCGCGAGCTGGAAGCTATCAAGAGATCGCCGCGCTCGTCGAAATTCCGATCGGCACCGTGATGTCGCGCCTGTCGCGGGGGCGTCAGCAACTTCAACAGCGATTGGCCGGCTGCGTGGGCGAGGACGCGAAATGAACTGCCAGGACGTCCAACACCTGTTGTCGGCCTACGCCGACGGCGAGCTGGACCTCGTCCACAGCCTGCAGGTCGAGGAGCATCTCGCGAGTTGTCCCGCTTGCGCCGGGGCCGAAAAGAACCTGCGCTCGCTGCACACGGCGCTCGCCGCGCCGTCGCTGCGGTACGGGGCACCCGCGGCCCTGCGCTCAGGTTCATGCCTCGCTCGACGAGGCACCCTCCTTAACTGCGAACAGGCCGGACGTTGCGGAGCGGGAAGCGTGGCAGCTACCGGTAGCGCTCGCTGCCGGATTCCTCGTGATGATCGGCGTCGGTGCGACGCTGGGCATTTTGTTGTCGCGGGGAAGAACCGCGAACGGCCGGGCGGAGGACTGGGTTTTGGCCGGACACGTCCGCTCGCTGCAGGTGAATCATCTGACCGACGTGGTTTCGTCGGATCGGCACACGGTGAAACCCTGGTTTCGAGACAAGCTCGATTTCTCGCCGCTCGTCCCGGACCTGGCTGCGGACGGCTTCCCGCTCACGGGCGGACGCCTCGACTACCTCGACGGTCGTCCGGTCGCCGCCCTGGTCTACCAGCGCGGCAAACACGCGATCAACGTTTTTACCTGGCCGACCGACAATACAGGCGACAAACCGACGCGCGATTTCAGCCGCCAGGGATTCCAGCTCCGCGACTGGCAGCGGGGCGGCATGAACTACTGGGCGATCTCCGACCTCAACGACGAAGACCTCGACCAGTTCGTGCGACTCTTCCAGCAGCACGCAAACGCACCGCAGCCGTGAATCCTTGCGAGTGCATGTCGACTCAGCCCAGAGGTGGCAACCCCACGCGTTGGCAGCAACCGAGCAGCGGGCAGATCGGGCATTGCGGGCGGCGGGCGATGCAGATGCGTCGGCCGTGGTGGATCAGGCGGTGGGAGAAATCGACCCACTCCGATTGCGGGATCAGCTGCATCAGATCCTGTTCGATCTGTTCGGGGTTCGTGCTCTGCGTCAGGCCCAGCAGGTTGGTGATTCGTTTGACGTGCGTGTCGACGACGATGCCGGTGGCGATGCCCCAGACCGTTCCGAGCACCACGTTCGCCGTCTTGCGGCCGACACCCGCCAGCGTGACGAGTTCGTCGAGCGTGCGGGGAATTTCGCCGCCGAACTCTTCGACCACTCCCTTGGCCATGCCGCGCAGGCTGGTCGCCTTGGCCCGAAAGAAGCCGGTCGAGCGAATCATGGCTTCGACTTCGCCCTGGTCGGCCGCCGCCAAGGCACGAACGTCGGGGTACCTGGCGAATAAGCCGGGCGTCACCATGTTGACCCGTTCGTCGGTGCACTGTGCCGAGAGGATGGTGGCGACCAGCAACTGGTAGGCGTTCTTGTGCGTGAGGGCGCAGACGGCGTCCGGATAGGCCTTGGCCAGCGCGCGGACGACTTGCTTGGCCTGGGCTTTCAGATCGGTCGGCGCTGACGTGCGCTTCGCGGTCGCCGGCGCGCGTTTGGATGACGGCGCCGGCTGGCTCTTGGCCTTGGTGGTCGCACCGGCTTTCGCGGGGCCCTTGGCAGCCCCTTTGTTCGCGCGCCGGCCGTGGCGCGGGAAGGCGCAGACGGGCGCTTTGGGGGTGCCGGATGGGCCGTTTTCGCGGTTCTTGCCATCGTCGAACTTCCTGGAAGGCCTATTTCAGCAGTGGGCAGCCGGCGGGGTCCCGGATAAGATTCCCGGTGACGCGAGTGATGCCTTTGTCCACGCCCGACCCATTCGAGTCAAGCGGGCGCGCCGACTTCCCATTCCGGACTCGAAGGCGCGAACGCGCGTCGGGCGAGCTTGGCCTGGGATGAGCGAATATCCCGACAAATACCTGGAGGGCGTTCGGCTCTTCAACGAGCAGGAGTTCTTCGAGTGCCACGAGGTGCTCGAGGAACTCTGGTCCGAGACGCTCGGCGACGAAAAAAAATTCTATCAAGGGCTGATCCAGGCGGCCGTAGCCTTGTTTCATTTTGGCAACGAAAACCTGGGCGGAGCGCGCAAACTCTACGAATCGTCCCGATCGAACCTGCAGCGTTACGGTTCTTTTTATCAGGGGCTGGACCTCGAAAAATTCCACGCCGACATGAAAACCTGCTTCCGCGAGCTGTTGGAGGCCACCCAGGCCTATCCGGCGGGCGTAGAATTGGTCGAAGAGCGAATTCCGACGATTCAACTCGCTGGGGTTAAGGAAGAGTAATGAGCAAGCCGTTCGACGTTCGCGATCAGCTTGCGACTTTCGCGGGGACGGCGCCGCTGTTCCCCCTGCCCGACGTCGTTCACTTTCCACACCTGCTCTTGCCGCTGCATATTTTCGAGCCCCGCTATCGGGAGATGATGGCCGACGCTCTCGAGGGAGACCGCCTGCTGGCGATGGCGCTGCTCAAGCCGAGCTTCGACGCAACGGCGGGCTCGCCGCCGATTCACGACACGGTGTGCCTGGGCCGCATTACGGCGAATCAGCAGACCGAAGACGGCCGCTACTATCTCGTGCTGCAAGGCTTGTCGCGAGCGCGGATCGTCCGCGAAGAGAGCGACGACCTGGCCTATCGCGTGGCTCAGCTCGAGCTGCAGCCCGATCCCGAATGTCCCTTCTCTACCGCCACTGCCAACGCACACCGGCGGCGGTTGTTGATGGCATTCCGCAGTCTGTTTCCCAAACACAACCTCGACCGCGTGCTCCGCCGAGCCCTCAAGGAAGCAGTGCCGCTGGGCATTTTGTGTGACGTGCTGGCCGATGCCATGTCGATCGACTCGCAAACGGCCTACCGAGTGCTCGCCGAGACCGACGTGAAGGAGCGCTGCCGCCTCGTGCTTCGGTTGATCCAGGAACGCCTGGACGAGGGATCGGCGGACGATACCCCGGCCCTCAAATGTGCGCCCCCGATTGGGCCGACACCAGCAGCGGCTGGCCGCCCCAGTTCAGTCAGAACTGATTCGTTTTTAACCGATCAATCTGAGCGGATTGGGTCTCACCTCAATAATCGATTCGTTCGGGCGCGGACACTGCTCTCTTAGCCGTCGCATCCTCGCGAAGGGTCCGGCCGCGGCTTATACTGGAAGTACCCACCCCCCCAAAGCCTTCGCCCGTTTGCCCCCTCTAAGGGTGACCGGGCGACCAGGACACGCCGTTTAACTCGCGCTGCAGGGATGCGCTCTTTAATCGTCGGTTTGCCAGCGCAGGCTCCCGTCGCATGAATCTGTTTCGCCGCTACCGGATCACGGTCGTCACTAGGCGACTCCTTTTCGTCGCGACTGGTCTGGTTGCTACTCTCGGCGGGCGGGCGCGGGCGGCCGGGGACGACGAGATCGTCTTCAGCCGCGACATTCGGCCCATCCTGTCGCAGAACTGCTTCGATTGTCACGGCCCCGACGACAAGCAGCGCAAGGCCGAGCTGCGTCTCGACACCAAAGACGGGCTGTTCACCGAGCTGGGCGGACAGACGCCGTTCGTCCCCTTCAAGCCGGAGAAGAGCGAAGCTCTGCGGCGAATGGCGACCGACGACGCCGATGAGCGGATGCCGCCGGTCAAGACGGGCAAGCACGTCTCCGCGGCGCAGCTGGACCTCATGAAACGGTGGATCGGCCAAGGGGCCAAGTGGTCGCAGCACTGGTCGTACCTGCCGCCGGTGCTGCCGCCCGTGCCGCGGACGAGTCACGACTCTCGCGTGCACAACGCGATCGACTCGTTCATCGCCGCGCGACTGGATCGGGAAAAACTGGCTCAATCGCCCGAGGCCGACCTGATCACGCTCTTGCGGCGCTTGTCGCTCGACGTCATCGGCCTGCCGCCGACACCCGCAGAAGTCGACGCCTTTGTCGCCGATCGACGTCCCGGCGCGTACGAGCGGCAAGTGTCGCGCCTCTTGGCCTCGCCCCATTTCGGCGAACGCTGGGGCCGGCAGTGGCTCGACGCGGCCCGCTATGCCGATTCCGACGGCTACGAGAAAGACAAATCGCGGCAGGTCTGGTTCTACCGCGACTGGGTGACGAACTCCCTCAATCGCGACCTGTCCTACGATCAGTTCCTCATCGATCAAATCGCCGGCGACGAGCTGCCCGGCGCGACGCAGGACCAGATCGTCGCCACGGGCTTCCTGCGGAATTCCATGCTCAACGAGGAAGGGGGCGTCGACCCCGAGCAGTTCCGTATGGAGGCGATGTTCGACCGCATGGACGCCGTCGGCAAGAGCATGCTCGGGCTCACCATTCAGTGCGCCCAGTGCCACAACCACAAGTACGATCCGCTGACGCAGGAAGAGTACTACCGCATTTTCGCGTTTCTCAACAACGACAACGAAGCCAACATCGCCGTCTACACGCCCGACGAACAGCGACGGCGAGCCGACATTTTCCGCCGCATCCACGAGATCGAAGCCGGGCTGCGGCACCGCAGCCCCGACTGGCAAGCACGAATGGAGAAGTGGGAAGAACAGGTCCGCGGCGATCAGCCCAAGTGGACCGTCGTGAAACCGGCTCCGGAGGATCTCGTCGCCGGAGGACAAAAACACTATCTGCTCGACGACGGCTCGATTCTCTGCCAGGGCTATGCTCCGACGAAAAACACCGAAGAGTTCACGATCAAAACGACCGTCCCCAACATCACGGGCTTTCGGCTCGAGCTGTTGAACGATCCGAATCTGCCGCTGGAGGGGCCGGGTCGATCGATCAAGGGAACGTGTGCCCTTTCAGAGTTTGCCGTGCGAGCCGCTCCGGCTGACGCCTCGGCGAAGTCGAGCTCCGTGACGCTGGTGCGTGCGACGGCCGACGTCAATCCGCCGAAAAGGCCGCTGGAAAAAATCTTTGACGACAAATCGGACAAGCACCGCGTCACTGGACCGGTCGAATTTGCGATTGATCACAAGCTGACGACCGCCTGGGGCATCGACAACGGGCCGCACCGCCGCAACCAGCCGCGCAAGGCCGTCTTTGTGGCGGAAGAGCCGATTTCATTCCCCTCCGGAACCGTGCTGACCTTCGCACTCAGCCAATATCACGGTGGCTGGAATAGCGACGACAACCAGACCAACAACCTGGGCCGTTTCCGCCTGTCCGTGACGAGCGCCCCAATCCGACGGCCGATCCCCTGCCGCAGAATGTCCGCCAGCTGCTCGCGATCCCTGGGGCCAAACGTACTCCCGCGCAAGTGGCCGCGATTTTCAGTTACTGGCGGACGACGGTTCCCGAGTGGAAAGAGGCCAACGACGCGATCGAATCGCTCTGGCAGCAGCATCCCGAGGGCTCGTCGCAGTTCGTGCTCTCAGCCAAAAAGGTCGGCCGCACGACCCACATGCTCAAGCGGGGCGATTTCTTGAAGCCCGAGCGCGTGGTGTCGCCCGGCGTGCCGCGGTTTTTACATCAACTGCCGGCCGACGCGCCGAGTACGCGGTTGACCTTCGCGCGGTGGCTGGCCGATCGCCGCTCGCCGACGACCGCGCGAGCCATCGTGAACCGCGTCTGGCAGGGCTATTTCGGCATCGGCGTTGTCGGCACGAGCGAGGACTTAGGCTCGCAGTGCGAGACGCCGTCGCACCAGCAGCTGCTCGATTGGTTGGCCGTCGAGTTCATGGATCACGGTTGGAGCCAGAAGTGGCTGCATCGGCTGATTCTGACGTCGGCCACGTACCGCCAGTCATCCGCCGTGACGCCCGAAAACTATGCCCGCGATCCATATAACCGCCTGTTGGCCCGCGGCCCCCGCTTCCGCGTCGACGCCGAGATCGTCCGCGACATCGCGCTCGAGGCGAGCGGTCTGCTCAATTCGCGACTCGGCGGCCCGAGCGTTTTCCCGCCGGCTCCGGAGTTCCTTTTTCTGCCACCGGCCAGCTACGGACCCAAGATCTGGTACGAAGAGCACGGCGACAACCGTTACCGCCGCGCGACCTACACGTTCCGCTACCGCTCGGTCCCCTATCCGGCCCTGCAGACCTTCGACGCCCCCAACGGCGACTTTTCGTGCGTGCGCCGCGCCCGCTCGAACACGCCGCTGCAAGCGCTCACCACGCTCAACGAGCCGCTGTTTTTGGAGTGCGCCCAGGCCCTCGCCCTCAAGGTGCTCCGCGAAGGCGGAACGAAGCCCGAACAACAATTGAACTACGCATTCCGCCGCTGCCTGTCGCGCTCGCCGACTCCCGAAGAAGAGACGACGCTGTTGGCCCTCTATCACAAAGAAGCCAAGCGGTTCGCCGAGCAACAAACGGCCGCGGCCGAGTTCACGCACGACGATCCGAAACACCCGATTCCTCTGCCACCTGGGTCGACGAAAGAGGAACTCGCGGCCTGGACCGCAGTCTCGCGCGTGCTGCTGAACCTGGATGAAACGATCACGAAAGAATAGGTCAGAAGAAAAGAATCTTTGAACAGGAGGTAACAAGAGGCAACAGAATCGATCCGCTGGGTTTTTCCGTCTTTCCTCCGTTACCTCCTGTTCAAAACCCAAGAATTTGTTTTCGCCTTTTCGGAATCGACTTCCAAGCGTGGTGCTGACCCGATGAACTGCCAGGATCATTTCTATCGCGATTGCGACCCCGGGACTGTTTCCCGCCGCTGGTTTCTGCAGCAGTGCGGCGTCGGTCTGGGCGTGATGTCGCTGGCTGATTTGCTGGGGGCTCGCGCAGGCGGCGACGACGGCCAAGTCGAACAATCCGCTGGCCGTGCACGAGCCGCATTATCCGGCAAAGGCGAAGTCCGTCATCTTCCTGTTCATGGCCGGCGCGCCGAGTCATTTGGAGCTATTCGACTACAAGCCGCAATTGGCCCGCTTCGACGGGCAGCTCCCGCCGGCCGAGTTGCTCAAGGGCTATCGGGCCGCCTTCATCAATCCGAATTCGAACTTGCTGGGGCCGCGGTTCAAGTTCCGCAAGCACGGGCAGAGCGGGGCCGAGCTGTCGGAGATCGTGCCGCACCTGGCCGATGTCGCCGACGAGCTGGCGATCGTCAAATCGATGGTCACCGACGCGTTCAATCACGCCCCCGGCCAGATCCTGATGAGCACGGGCACGCAGCAATTCGGCCGCCCCAGCTTGGGCGCGTGGGTGACGTACGGCCTGGGGAGCGAGTCGCAGGATCTCCCCGGCTTCGTCGTCTTCAGCTCCGGCACCAAGGGGCCCAGCGGCGGAAACTCCAACTGGGGCAGCGGATTTTTGCCGACCGTTTACCAGGGCGTGCAGTTCCGCGGTACGGGCGACCCGGTTCTCTATCTCTCGAATCCCGCGGGCGTTGATCGGGCCGTGCAGGCGGATTCACTCAAAGCGATCCAGTCCCTCAACCAGATGCGTCTGGCACGAATGGGCGATCCGGAAATCGCCACCCGCATTCATTCGTTCGAGATGGCCTTTCGCATGCAGGCCAGCGCCCCGGAGCTGATGGACCTGGGCCGCGAGCCGAAACACGTTCTCGAGATGTACGGGGCCCAGCCGGGCAAACCGTCTTTTGCCAATAACTGTCTGTTGGCGCGGCGGCTGGTCGAGCGCGGCGTGCGGTTTGTCGAACTGTTTCACGAAGCGTGGGACCAGCATGGCAACCTGGTCCACGACCTCAAGAAGAATTGCCGGGCCACCGACCAGGCGTGTGCCGCCTTGATCAAGGATCTCAAGCAGCGCGGAATGCTCGACAGCACGCTCATCGTCTGGGGCGGCGAGTTCGGCCGCACGCCGATGGTGCAAGGCGGCAACGACGGCCGCGATCATCATCCCAACTGTTTCACGATGTGGCTCGCAGGAGGCGGCGTGAAGCCCGGCATCACGCTCGGCGAGAGCGACGACTTCGGCTTCAACGCCGTCAAAGACCGCGTGCACGTCCACGACCTGCACGCCACCATCCTGCATCTCCTGGGCTTCGACCACACGCGTCTGACCTACCGCTTCCAAGGCCGCAACTTCCGGCTGACCGACGTGCAGGGCAACATTGTGCAGCCGCTCTTGGCGTAGGCGCGCGGTCGCTCGTTCGTCGCCGAGACGCGACTCCCGGAGTCGAGTCACTCAGTATCAACTCGCGCCGAGTGACGATGTGCGAATGCTCCGTGTCTTGAGAGCGCTCACGCTCCGCGCGCTGTCGGACCGCGCCCATCAGTAGTTTTACCGATGCAATCTCACGGTAAATTCATACTGCCACGGTCGTGATTCTCGGTGGCAAAAAATTACTGATGTTAAGCGAAACTTTACCGATCGCTGCCAAAATTTACACACTTCGCCACTAGTGTTGGGCCAAATCAAACGACACCGTGTTGGCAGGCCGCGAGACTCGGCCGAATTGCGCCGACCACTCTCTCCGAAAAGGATTCCGATCCATGTCGCGACGACGTCGAGCGTTCACGTTGATCGAATTGCTGGTGGTAATCGCCATCATCGCCGTACTCGTCGCGCTGTTGCTGCCCGCCGTGCAATCGGCGCGCGAGGCGGCCCGCCGCACGCAATGCCGCAATAACCTCAAGCAGATCGGCATCGCGCAGCACAACTACATCGACGTGAACCGCTGCTTCACGCCGTCAAACATGACGGGCCCGGGACCGATCAGCAAGGTGGTCAACAACAACGGCAGCTGCCCCGAAATTCCGGACGGCATCGATTGCTCGAACGTCCATTTCTGGGCCGAGTTTCTGCTCCAGTATTTGGAAGGGGACAACGTCTACCATCAGATCTGCATGAACCAGCCGATTTATTCGCCCGTCACGATTTGCGAGAGCAACAAAGCGGGCACGCTGCACCAGGTTTGGTGCTTCCCAAACTCCGACCATTGCTGCGCGTGCGGCGGCGGGTCTCCGGGCACGGCGCCCGCCGGCACCGTGATCCCCAGCTACACCTGCCCCTCGGCCCCGCGCTCGCAGAACCCCTTCCTGCAAAGAACGACCGATAATTGCCTTTCGCTTCTCTTGAAGGCTTCGCGCGGCACCAACACGTTCATCAGCCCCTATTGGGCGGGCGCCAACGACTACACGGCGATCAACGAATACACGGGCTCGCTGCAGTCGTATTACAAGTTCATCAATCCCGACTCGGCCGAACGCAGCAATCTGGGCATCCTCGAGCAGCACGCGCTGGGCATCACGGTCGAGTCGGTCCTCGACGGCACCTCGACCACCATCCTCGCCGGCGAACTGGCCGGACTGCCCGACCTGTGGCATCGCGGCGTGAAGGTGCCGCTCACCATCGAGAACACCTTCTTCGCTGAATTCGCGGGCTTTCCCGGCGTGGTCGGCAACGACGGGGGAGGCTGCTGGGCGTGCGTCGAGAACGCGGTGAACGAGCTCTCGGGCACCGACTTCACGGGTGTCAACAACGCGCCCGTCGAAAAGGCGCCCGTCTTCACGCCGGTGTGCATCATGAACTGCTCCAACGAAGTGAGCGGCGGCCTCTACAGCTTTCACCCGGGGAGCTGCGGACTGTTGATGGCTGACGGCTCGGCCCACATGGTCAGCGAAAACATGAGCGTCACCATCTTCTGCCGGTTGGTGAGCCGCAACGGCCATCAACCAGTCACCGACGGATTCTAGAACGTCGTCCCAGCGGCCGGCTGCGGGAAGCGGGATCTCACGCAAGGTGAACGCGGCCCAAGTGACGGCGCGCAGCGGCCTCCCTGCGCCGCCAGTGAGGTTTTCCCATGGTTGAGTGCAATCAACGTTACGCGCTGGGCGCGACTCTGCGAGCGATCCTGTTATGTGTTTGCGGCGCGCTATTGGCGGGCTGTCGCGGCAATACTGCCGATCGCTTGGAGCAGGCGTTTCGGGACGCGGGAACCAGCAAGGCGACGGTCGCGCCCATGGCCGGTATCGTCACCGTCGACGGGATGGCCCCCGAGCCGTTCACACTGGTAATGCTCTGGGATCCAAAGAAGCCGGAAGGCGGCGTGCTGCGAGCCATCTGCGACTCGGAGGGGCGCTTCGCCTTCACCAGCTACGATCGCGGCGACGGCGTGCCCCCCGGCACGTACGTGGTGCTCTTTGCCCGCCTCAACATGGGAGGCCGCCTGGGCAATTTTGACGGTCCCGATCTGCTCAACAATCTTTACAACGATCCCGACAAGAACGCGGCGGATCCCGAATTCCAGATCACGGTGAGCGAGCCGGGCAAGTCGGACTACCACTTCAATCTCGGAATCGCGGGCAAGCCGTCAGCCACACCCGGTCCCCACGCAGTGACCGAACTCCGCGCCGCGACTTGATCACGATTGCTGCGACAGCTGGAAAACTGGGAAGGTCACGCATCTCAGTCAGACCGGGCATTTCAACGATACGGCACATCTCAACGATTCGGGGCAACGCTCGCATACAGCGCAGCCCGATCAATGCCGGCAAGATGGGGCAGGCAACTGGGCTCGCTGACGGCGGGTAAACCGGGGGCGGAGGCGTCGATCGGGCGATTCACTGAATGCGCTCGGAAATCGGGCCGAAATAACGAATACGGCCACGTTGCAGCGACTGTGCGTTTCTTAATCTTCCGACCGACTGTCCCCGCCGGAAGATGTTGCCGTAGCCGGGTTTGCTGCCGTTTCGTAGAGTCTTCGCCTCAACTGGGCGTTCGCCGCTACGGCTGCGGTTGGTCGCGATCTTCGTGCGTCGATTTTCAGTGCCAAAATTTCCAGTGCCTGACTGGTGACGGACGGCCCTTGCGCACGGCCTCCGCCCGCCGGACGGGCGTTCTTGTCTCCATTGGTCGATCGCTGAACGGGGTTCCATGCGGCGCTCCCAGGCTGTCCACGAAACGTCGGTGGGGCTGTTTGCCTTTCTCGACGTTTTGATGTCGACGATGGGATCGTTGATCCTCGTGCTGATGATCGTTTCGCCCAAGATCCGCCAGGAAAAAATTGCCAAGGCGGCAACCGAGGTGGCTCGCGACGTCGTCAAGATCGACACGAAACCGACGCCCACACCGGCTCCCGCGCCAGCACCTGCGGTCGTGCCGAAGCGCGAAACGATCGACCTCAATGCCAAGTTCGCCACGCACGTTGCCGAGCTCACCAGCCAGGCGGACGACAAGCGACGCACCGCGGCCGATGCCCAGCACGAGTTGGCGATAGCCCGCGACCGCACGCAGAAGGTTCACGAGACCCGCGAACAGCTCGAGCATGAGCTGGCCGACTTGCGGGCCGCCAAGACTCGTCTGCTGGCGTCGGTCGAAGACCTCTCGGCCGAAGGGGTGAAGGTGGAAACCGAGCTGGCGCGGCGCGGCTCGCGGCTGCGGAAAATCCGCGATCACATCGCGCACGAGTCAACCGAGTATGCGTTCGTCGCCTACGACGGCGTCTCCGGCACGACCCGTCGACCGATCCTCATCGAGTGCTCCGACGACCGCATCAAGTTCGTCCAAGAAAATATCACGCTCACGTCGGCGGACATCACCGGGTTCACGAGCGTGGCCAACCCGCTGCTCTCCGGGGCCGAGGCGCTGCTCGACTACTGGTCCACGCACTCGTCCGCCAATGAGCCGAAGCCCTACGTGCTGATGGTCGTGCGGCCGAGCGGCACGCTCTCGTATTACTTCGCCCGTAACCTGCTCGAGCGGATGAAGGCACCGTTCGGCTATGAGTTGTTGCCCGAAGATCAGAAGTTGTCAGCCCCCCGGCCCGATCCGCAGGCGACGCTCGCCTGTCGCGAGGCCATCGATCGCGCCATCGCCAAACGTGACTCCGTCTTCAACCAGGTCTTCGCCACGACCGGCGGTTCGAGGCGCGACCCGCTTCGCCGCGGACCCGGAGGCGCGGGCGGAGATCTCCCCGGCCTCAACGGAAACGGCACGCCAGGAGGCTCGAAGGACGGCAGCGGCGTCGGGCCCAACGGAACGGGCGGCGGCGCGAGCGGCAAGGGCGCGGGTTCGACCTGGACCTTCGCCGATCCGTTCGACCTGACGTCTGGTGGTGTGAGAGTCGCTGGGAAAGGCACGGCCGGCGCGAGCAGTGATGCGCTCGTCGCGTCGGGCAACACGGCCCAAGGCGCAGCGGG
This sequence comes from uncultured Planctomycetaceae bacterium, assembly GCA_963800135.1. Taxonomy (GTDB): domain Bacteria; phylum Planctomycetota; class Planctomycetia; order Planctomycetales; family Planctomycetaceae; genus DASPSM01. Next base: position 25,638 of record CAWCZR010000016.1, read on the forward strand.
CGGCAACGGCGCTGGCCCGGGAGGATCGGCCAACGGCGGCCTCGACGGCAGCGGGTCAAGCAAGTCGGGATCGGGCAGTGACGGAGCGGCAGGTGCTGGAGCAGGCGGTACAGGACCGGGTGGCACGAGTGCGGCCGGCGGGACCGAACTCGGCGGTGTGGCCCAGGCGAACGGCGGTTCGGCAAACGGAAACGGTGGCGACGGCACGGGCGGTCGCGGTAATGGCAGCGGCCCGTCCGGTCCATTGGTCGGAGGCGGAGCAGCGGGGGGCACGGGTCCGAACGGAAGTGGAACGGGTGCCGGCGCTGCGGGTGGTTTGCCCGCGGTTGGCGGACTCGGCTCAGGCGGACTCGGCGCAAATGGACAGGGAGGCGGCGGAACTGGCGGCAATCTGGTCGCGGGTGGACTCGGTCCCAATGGCGCGGCCGGCATGGGTAATCGCGGCCCAAATGGCACGACTGCGAATGGCGGCGGTCTGACTTCCGGCGCTCCGGACGGTTCGCTGACTGCAGGGGCGATGAACGGCACGAACAATTCGCCGAACGGGCCCAACGGCACCGATCCAAACGCGAACACCAACGGCAAACCGCCCGGCGCGTCCGGAGGCTCGGGACTTTCGCCCAGCGGCGATCTGCTCGCGGCGAGCCCGAATGTAAATGGTCCGAATCCAAACGGCCCGAATGGCGGCGCCGGCGCGGACGGGCAGCCGGGCGGAGCGCGCTCCGACGAGCCTTTTGAGTTGCTGCCGACGCCAGGAGCCGGCAAGGGTCCGGGCATGGACGGCGCCATGCCGGGCGAACTCGGCAATGCAACAAGCGGCGGCGACCTCGCGCCCTCCGGCGCGGCTGGGTCGCCGCAATCCGGCCTGGCGCCTGCCGGGTCGTCGTCTGCCGATTTGGGATCCGGGCCGACGACGCCCATTCTGCAAACCGGCACCGGCGGTTCGCAGTTGGGCGTGCCGAGCGGCGGCTTCGGCAGCGCGAGCGGAATGAGTGGCGGCAGCGGCGGCGGCACTGGTCAGCCCGATAGTCTCGGGAGTAGCTCGGGTCAGCCCGCTACCGCGGCACTCAGTTCGGGACAACCCATGTCCTCCGATCCGGGAACCACCAGCCCGCAGGGGGACTCGGCCTCTTCGTCCGGCCCGTCTGCCGGCAGTCCGAGCGGCGGCGCACCGGGCGGCGGCAGTCCCGGTGGCGGCAGCATGGGCAGCGATGGCGGCGATGCGGGCCAGTCGGCCAGCGGCTCGGTCGACGCGTCGGCCGGAGCGGGCGGCGTGCCCAGCCTGGGACACGGGGGCGACGACACACCCGACAACAGCTTTGCCACACGTCATTGGGGCTACTCGACGCCGCAAGCGCACGTGGGCTTCAACCACGACGTGAGTGTTTGGATCGGCGCGCATTCGATCGTGGTCGGCAGCCAGCCGCCGATTCCGATCAGCCGCGCGGAATCGGCGCCGCGATTGGCCGCGCTCGTCGTCCCCGCGCTCGATCGCGAAGCGCGGACCTGGGGCCGGCCGCCCGACCACTTGTACTGGGTGCCCAACGTCAAGTTCGTGGTGAGCCCCGGCGGCAACGTGACGTACGAACGCCTGCGACCGGTCATGCAGAGGCACGGAATGGTCTCGTCGATCGAGTATCGGCTCGAGCTGGAATCGCCGCGGCAAACTTTCCATTCGTGGGTGCAGTAGCCATGTCGCGCCGACGTCACTCCGATGAGATCGAGTTCGGCTCCGACTCGTTTCTCGACATCGTCGCCAACATCGTCGGCATCCTGATCATTCTGATCGTGGTGGCTGGGATCAAGGCGGGCACGGCCCCCATCACGGCCGAGCGTTTGGCCGAATATCTGCGAACGCACGTGAAGACGCCGACGCCCAAGGTCGAAGCCGCGGCCGCTCCCACTCCGGCCGAACTGCCCAAAGAACCGCCGCACCTCGAGCCGCTGGTCATTCCCCCTTCGCCCGCACTGATCCAGCAGGCCGACGCGCTCAAGGCGGAGATCGCCTCGCTCAAGTCCGCGAGCGAGACGGCGGCCGGCGAGGTCGAGCAGGCCAGTCGCGACGAACAGGCCGACAACCAGGCCATTGCCGGCTTGCGACAAGCGATCGACACCGAGGCGGCCGAATTGGGAACCGACAAGTCAAAACTGGCTAACACCGAGAGCCAGTTGGCCGCCAAGAAGACAGGCCTGCTCCAGCTGGAAGTCGACGTGCAGCGGGCCGAGGCCGTCAAGCCGAAGGTCGCCACGCTCAAGCACAAACTCACGCCACTGGGGCGGGAGATCAACGGCAAAGAACTGCATTTCCGCCTGCTCAACAACCGCGTCGCCTTTCTACCGCTGGAAGAACTGATCCAACGACTGCGGCCGATGATTCTCCGCAATCGGGAGCGGCTGATGCGTGACGGCGTCAAGCGGGGCGAGATCGGTCCCGTTGCCGGCTTCCACATGGAGTACGTGATCGAGGCGCGGCGGCTGTCTGCGATGGAAGAATTGCGAGCGGGAACGTCCGCCTCCATCAATCTCAGCTCGTGGAGACTCGTGGCCGAGCCCGACCTGGAAACCGAGAGCGGCGAAGAAGCCGTGCGGAACAACGGCGACTTCGTCCGCCGGCTCCGCGATGCCGACGCCGACACCACGATCACCTTTTGGGTCTACCCCGATAGCTACGCGCTTTACCGCCAGCTGCAGGAGTTCGCCCATCACGAAAACTTCACCGTCGCCGCGCGGCCCATTCCGTTCGGCGTTCCGATCGCCGGCTCCCCGCAGGGCTCGCGATCGTCGGGTCAGTAAGTCGTTCGGACTTTAAAAGGCCGTTTAAACCACCAGGACACCAAGGACACTGAGCGATTCTGGACTCATTGCGAACCAAGAAAAAGTCCGATCTTGGTGCCCTTGGTGTCTTGGTGGTTATCAACTCTTAAACGAAGTCGGATTGACAGTCTGCCGCGGACGGGGGTCTAATCCCGCCCGCGCGGATGCCCCATTTTGCCGCGATCTCGTTTACCTCGAGGCTTCGATGTCCAAGCAACGCAAGTCGATTAAGCCGCACAGCGATCCGTCGTTCATCCTGGCGGCAATCGTCACGGCCGCGTTCTATTACACGGTCTCCTTGCCGTCGATGCGTGGCACGCTGCTGCATCACTACACCACCGAACACGCGGTCGAGTACGTGATCGTCGCCATCTTCATCTGGGGCATCATCGACATCCTGTTGAAGCTCCTTTCCTTCCCGCGCGAGATCGTCGCCCTGCGGCAAACTTGGCTGCCTTCGCGCCAGGGACGCGAGCCGATGAGCCAGGCCCAGGTGCTCCTGGATGACGTCCGCTCGCGACCGCAGTGGCTGGTCAATTCGCGAGTCGGCCGGCGGCTCGTGAACGCGCTCGAATACGTCACCGACCGCTGCTCCGCCCGCGACTATCGCGAGCACCTCCGCTACCTCTCCGAACAGGACGAGGACAGCTCGCACGCCGCCTACGTGTTGATCCGCTTCGTGATCGGCATCACGCCCGTGCTCGGCTTCCTGGGCACCGTCATCCATTTCGGCACCGCGCTCTCCGGCATCTCGTTCAGTGAGATGTCCGAAAAGCTGCCCACGGTCGTCGGCGAGATGGGCACCGCCTTCAACACCACGTCGGTCGCGCTCATCGCCGCCATGACCATGATGTTCTCGCTCTTCGTCTGCCAGCGAATTGAACGCAGCATGCTGCAGGCCATCGATCGGCTCGTCGATCGCGAACTATTACGCCGCTTCGAGTTCAAAGATCCGAGCATCACGCCATTCCTGTCGGCCGTGCAGGCGGCCAATGACGAAGCACTCGCGGCGATCAACACGACCTTGCAGCGGCAGATCGAAGTTTGGATGGCGGCTCTCGATTCGGTCTTTCAGCGATTCGACGACCGCCAGCAGCACGAACTGGGCCACTGGCAACACGTGCTCGAAACATTCGAACAGCGCCACGAAGCCCACGACGTCACGCTCCACGAACAGCTCCGCGGATCGATCGCGCTCGTCGACGCGCGGCACGACAACCAGTTCGTACAGCTGCAGGCCCTGCTCGAGCGGGCCGTCGGCGCTCGCGACGATTTCGCCGCCTTCCTCAAGAACGCTCGACGAAATCACCCGCGGCGAGGGCCGGCTCATCGAGCTGCAGGAGTCGCTCTCGGACAATCTCCGCGTGCTGCACGAAACGCAGCAAATCGACAAGGCCCTCCACGGCCTGACCGCAGCCATCCACCTCCTAACCGCCCGCCACCACCAATCCGGCCCTCACTCCGCCGCCGCCTAGGCAGGGGCACGCCCCTGCACCCGGTGCGGATGGTGCCCGAGGGCAAAGATGCTCCTTGCCGCGGCACGCGTTAACCGTGCAGGTGTCGCGGTCAAGCACGTCGTCTCATGCCGACGTTCTAGCGGCGCCTAGACCTTCGCCAGAACCAGAATGAAGTTCCGCGGAGCCGATTTTCTCGGTGAAACGATGTGTCCCGTCCCGCGGTGAGTCCAAAGTCCCGCGGTCCAAAGTCCAAAATCAGGATTGCAAGCCAATGATCTTGGACCCTGGACCCAAACGGACGTGTCCCGACCCACCGACCCACCGGCCAATCTCTTTCCATCTCGACTTCCCGGTCCCGTCCCTGTCTTCCCCCTCGCCCGCCCGCTTCGGGTGGACTTCGGCGAGCTCAGTCGAGCCGGAGAGGGTTGGCTTGCGACGAGCTCAGTCGAGTCAGGTGAGGGCCAAATTCCGCGAGTTTTCTCGGTGAAACAACGAGTCCCGTCCCGGCCGGCGTTGTCCAAAGTCCCGGGTCCAAAGTCCAAAATCGGGATCGCGAGGGATCTTCGACCTTGGACCTCACAGTTTGGACTTGGACGTTTTTCGCGTCCCGTCCCCGTGCAATCATCTAGGTGACGGACCGTTTCTCCGAGGTTTCTCCGGTGAAACAACGTGTCCCGTCCCGCCGTTTCCGACTTTGGACCTTGGACTGGTTTGACGCTGCCGGGGATCCTTTTTTGTTCCCGGCGGGGATCCTTTCACCAGCGGCCGAGACTCTGCAGACCGCGGACGCCGCGCAACCACGCCGAGAGAAGCCGAGCGCAATCCGCGCGCAGGCGATCGCTCGCATGCCAAAAGCCGCTAACTCCATTGAGCCACAAAAGCCCGATTCGGCCAAGATCAGTTTCGCGAAATCCGGGCTTGGCCGGCCGCGCTAGATTGGCCGCTGGTCGTGCACGAAGCGGTTTTCTTGAATGCTGGTAAATCCTCGTGGCTGGCCCAACGGAAAGGGGGTACAGCAAGAGCAGCGCGGCCATCGTCCAGCAGATTCGCGCCCGCGAGCGTTTCTTCGGCTCCTCGCTCGCCGTCATTCTGGCATTGAGTCACTGCGTGAGATGGCGGAGAGTCGCGCTAAACCGCGTCGATTTTTTCGATCGAAAACCGCAGGCCGGCGATGGTGACCCCCTCGGGTAGGGCGATGATCGCCTGGCGGGCCTCGTCGGGCGTGTCGAAAATCGCCGCTTCGTGTCGCTCGACCAGGCGGCGAAACCCTAGCGAACTCGGCAGGCCAATATAACTCACGTGGACGTTATCCACGGCTCGAATGACGCATCTCACGGCAATCGCCTCGCACAGTCGACTCATCACGCGATCTCCGCCGTCAATTGGTCCGGGCGAAAAACTCGCACGCGATCTCGAAGTATTGCTTGAGCTGGCGGCAGCGAACCACCTTCGCGTAAACCGTCCCAAGATCACCACGATCCAAGGTCAAGCGCAGCCACTCGGTGCGGATGCACCGAGTGTGAATCAAGCTCATGCCCCCGGTCGAAATGTTGCAGCACAGGGCCAGGACGGGCTCGCTGGTCGCCTCGAATCGCCCGTCGACCGGCTGCGCGGCGACCTCGATCAACAGCGGGTAGCGCCGCTCACGCCCCTTTTGGAGGCCCCGATAATTGGCCTGCACCAACTCGTGCACAAAATCCACCATCGCCGACGAGGGCGCGTTCAGCTGGTCCTGCTCACACGCTTCGGTGGTCATGGAGGTGGCTCGAAACAGTGCCGCGAGAGCCGGCTTGGTCCAGCGCGGCTGCGCTCACGAAACTCAGCGGAATAACGCTAAATTATCGTCTGGAAACTACTGTCGGCGAATGCGTATTTTACTCGGAACAAGTCACGCTCCGGGGGGCAGGTCACAGCGGTGGTGCCGGTCGTATCGAGCGCGGCTACGGCTGCTCGGGACGGCCCAGCATCAGGCGCACGAGTTCGGCGTCATTGTTGACAGCCATTTTTTGGTGGACCCGAGCGCGATGCTTGGCGGCCGTGCGGTGATCGATCTGTAGCTCGACCGCCAGCCTTTTCACCGAGTATCCGCGAACCAACAGCTCCAGCACCTCGCGCTCGCGCTCTGTCAACCGCTCGAGCCGGGCGGCCAGATTCGGCTCGCCCCCGCGCTGGCGGCGAATCTCGGCATTGCGCTCAAGGGCGGCGCGGATTCGCTCGACGAGCAGCTTCCCGTCCGCCGGTTTTTCCAGAAAATCGAAGGCCCCCGCTTTGAACATCCTCGCGCAGGCCGGCACGTCTCCGTGGGCGGTCAGTACGATGATCGGCAAATCGCAGCTGCGGCGGATCAATTCGTCCTGCAGCTGCAAACCGTCGATCCGCGGCATCCGAAGGTCCAACACCAGGCAGCCGGGCCGGGACGCGTCGTAGGCCTTCAGGAAGTTCTCGGCCGAATCGAAACCCTCGGCCCGCAACTTCACCGATTCGAGCAGGCAGCAAAACGAATCGAGCGCACCGAGTCGTCGTCGACGATGAACACGGTCGGTTCAGGTTTCACAGGCCGCCCCTTTCACCGGCACGGGAAGCGTGAAATTGAAGATGGCGCCGCGCGGCACGCCCGCCTCAGCCCACAGTCGCCCACCATGCGCCTCGACGATCGAGCGACTGATCGATAGCCCCATCCCCAGGCCCTCCGACTTGGTGGTGAAGAAGGCCGTGAACAACCGGTCCAAGCAGTCTGCTGGCACGCCCTTTCCCGAATCGATCACGGAGACTTCGATCCGACCTTCGTCGCCCCGCACGACTCGGCGTGCGGATCTGCATCACTCGCTCGGTCGCGGGCAGTCGCTCCATCGCGTCGAAGCTGTTGCGAACGAGATTCACCAGCACCTGTTCCAGCTGGATGGCATCGCCCAGCACCAGGGGGACCGAGGTCGACAGGTCCAGCCGGAGCGAGACGCCGCGGTGACGCGCCTCGAACGCCGTCAAGCCGACGACGTCCCGCGCCAATTCGTTGACGTTGACCAACGTGTTCGGCTGCTCGACCTTTTGCGAAAAACGGCGGAGGCGGCGAATGATCTCCGCCGCCCGTTGCGCCTCGCCCACGATGCGACCCAGCAGATCGCGTGTGCGGACGGGCTCGGCGCGGTCGCCGTCGAGGTGATTGAGACAGGCGTTGGCGTAGTTGCTCATCGCGCTCAGCGGCTGCTTCAGCTCGTGCGCCAGGCCGACGGCCATTTCGCCCATCGTGTTGAGCCGGGAAACGTGGGCCAGTTCCGACTGGTGGCGCTGCAACTGTTCGAGTGCCGTTTTGCGTTCCGTGATGTCCACGATCGCGCCCAGCACGAACAGGCCCTCGTCGGTCTCGAGCGGCGTCAGCCCGACCTCCACTGCGAACTCGCTGCCGTCCTTCCGCTGTCCGTAGAGCTCGCGCCCGGCTCCCATCCGTCGCACAGTCGGATTCGCAAAGAAGTCGGTGCGGTGCCGCGGGTGACCTTCGCGCAAATGCTTGGGCCGAGGAGGTCGATGGACTGATTGAGCAGTTCTTCCCGATCGAAGCCGAACATCTTTTCCATTTGCGCGTTGACCAGTACGATCCGCCCGGAGCCGTCGACGATCACCGCGCCATTGGGCGCGGATTCGACGGCCATGCGAAACTTCTTTTCCGCCCCAGCTCGCTCGTGATCGAGCTGATACAGCGAAAGGGCCGTCCAATAGATCATCGCCGCGAAAAGCCCCACGGCCGACAACGTCCCCACGGCGATGCCCAAGCGGGCGTCGTAATAGCCCAACCGTTGCCCGGTCAGCCGCAGCCAGCCGAGGATCGGCGGCACCAAAAAAGCAGCGGGCAACAATCGCCGCGCCAGTATGCCGCCCGGCGTATCGCTGAGCAGGACGACGACGAACCGGCGGTCGGGCCGCGCGAGCAGGATGCCCAGACTCAACAGCAGGAAACTGGCCGTCGTGTGCAGGGCCATCGACGAGTAGGGGGGCATCCGGTCGAGGGGGTTGGGGACATACACATGAGCCATCAGCGCCAGGTACGATCCCCCCAGCGCCGCGAACGCCAGGCACAGCGCGGGAACCTTCCGCCGATGATCGAGCAGCAACAGGGCGTTTCCCAGGAACGTGAGCAGCACCGTCGAGGCGGAGGCCATGCGTCCGGGGCTCACGGTGCCCGCCGAGAGGTCCTGGTCACGAAACAGCAATTCGTCGATTCCAAGGTTGCGGCTCAGCACGTACTCGGCGAGCGTCAGGACGCCGATGAGCACAACCAGGCCGGCGCAGCACCTGGGCGCTGCGCGTCGAGCGGGTGTCCGGCGGTTGGCGGACGCGCAGCCACAGGGCGACTCCGGCGAGCAGCAAGGCGACCGCCGTATTGGCCTTCATCGTCGCCAGCCCGGGCCCGACACTCTTGAACGCGGCCACCTGGAAAAACCAGCCGCCAATCAAGACCAGGGCCGCGTTGACCGCGACAATGACGGCGGCGCCGCGGGCCAGCTGCAGGCACAATTCGGTCGACCGTTCTTGGAGCAAAACGAGGCATCTTGCTGGCGTAGATAGGCTCAGTCGCCGGGTTTGACAAGGTCGCTTGCGCCGCCGGTCCGCCCTATCGGCCGCTGCGTTCCGGTGGAGGCACCGAGAACGAGACTTCCCTGCGGTTATGCGTAAATTACGCATGGAAGGTACGGGCGGTTTGACCGATGCTGTCGATGGTGTTTTCGCTTTCGGCGTAAGGCGACGCTGGACCCCGGAGGGACCTCAGCTCCTCCGGGTCCATTTCATTGATTGGGTTGGAAAAAGAGCCAACCGGCATCCTAAAAACCCGTCAGCCGCAGCCGCAGCCGCAGCGGGTGCGTTGTCCACGGCTCAACACCTCGGCTTGGCCGTGTCCGGGGCGTGGCACCCGAGAATTGGGGCGTCTGCCAGTTCACTCGTCCGTCACGCACCGATGGCTCCCCAGAAGCTCAGCGACGGTGATCACGACTGATCGGCTAATTGCAATTCCATGGTCAAGCAGTAATCCCGAAATCCGATCGCCTTCCAAAAATCGCGGCCGCTCTCGTTTCCGACAAGCACATCGATCCGAACGCGGGGAGCGGCTTGCCAGGCATTTGTCGCGAGCCACTCAATCAGGCTCCGGCCGATTCCTCGCCGTCGGTTTTCGCTGCGTACGAAGATCTGCCGTAAATAGACGTGGTCCTTCTCGCGTCGAAACAACGCGTATCCGACGACGACGCCAAACTCCTCGACGACCGCCGCTTCGTATTCGCCTCGCAGCCATTCGGCCATGCGATCGACGAGCCCGGGGACGGTCATCGAGTTGCGGTGTCCCTCGTCGCGGATGAGCTGGGCATTCAGGGCGCCCAGAGTCTTCGCATCGTCGGTCGTCGCAAAGCGAATCGCCATTTCCCCGCTCACTCGTCCGTCACGCACCCTTCCGACGCGCTCTTCACGTTCTTGATGTACTTGTAGAGCGTGCCGCGGGTGAATTTGTACGGCGGGGCCTGCCAGGCGGCGCGGCGTTTGGCCAGTTCGCTGTCGGAGAGGGCCACGTCGATGCGGTTCTTTTCGGCGTCGATGGTGATGGCGTCGCCGTCGTGGACGAGGGCGATCGGGCCGCCTTCCTGAGCTTCGGGCGTGACGTGGCCGACGATGAAGCCGTGCGAGCCGCCGGAGAAGCGGCCGTCGGTCATCAGCGCCACGTCCTGGCCGAGGCCGGCTCCCATGATGGCCGAGGTCGGCGTCAGCATTTCGGGCATGCCGGGGCCGCCTTTCGGGCCTTCGAAGCGGATGATCACGACGTCACCCTTTTTGATGCCGCCTTTTTCGAGCGAGTGCAGCATGTCTTCTTCGGAGTCGAAGAACGGGCCGGGCCGCTGAATTTGAGCCCCTCTTTGCCGGTGATCTTGGCCACGGCGCCGTCGGGAGCCAGATTGCCGCGCAGGATTCGAATGTGGCCGGTCGATTTGATCGGCTTTTCGAGCGGATGGATCGACGTCCTGGCCCGGCTTGAAGCCCGGCAGCGTCGGCGAGATTTTCGGCGAGCGTCTTGCCGGTCACCGTCATGCAATCGCCGTCGAGGAAGCCGTTTTCGAGCAGATATTTCATCACCGCCGGGGTGCCGCCGACGCGATGCAGGTCTGCCATCACGTACTTGCCGCTCGGCTTCAGGTCGGCGAGATACGGGACACGTTCGCTGACTTTCTGGAAGTCGTCGATCGTCAGCTCGCACGTCGACCGAGCGGGCCATGGCGATCAGATGCAGCACGGCGTTGGTCGAGCCGCCCAAGGCCATCACCACGACCATCGCGTTTTCGAAAGCGTCACGGGTCATGATGTCGCGGGGCTTGATGTCGAGTTCGAGCAGGTGGCGAATCGCAGCGCCGGCTCGCTGGCACTCGTCGAGCTTGTCCGGATCCTCGGCCGGCGTCGACGAGCTGTAGGGCAGCGACATGCCCATCGCCTCGATGGCCGAGGCCATGGTGTTGGCCGTGTACATGCCGCCGCAGGCCCCCGCGCCGGGACAGCTCTGCCGCACGATCGCCTGCCGCTTGTCGTCGCTCGATCTTGCCGGCGAGATATTCGCCGTAGCACTGAAAGGCGGAAACGATGTCGAGCGGCTCGTCGTCGAGGCTGCCCGGCTTGATCGTGCCGCCGTAGATCATCAGTCGCGGGGCGGTTGAGCCGGCCCATGGCCATGATGCAGCCGGGCATGTTCTTGTCGCAGCCGGGGATCGAGATGCAGCGCGTCGTACCACTGGGCGCCCATCACGGTTTCGATCGAGTCGGCGATCAGGTCGCGCGACTGGAGCGAGTAGCGACATGCCGTCGGTCCCCATCGAGATGCCGTCGCTGACGCCGATGGTGTTGAACCGCATGCCGACGAGGCCGGCCGCCTGCACGCCCTCTTTCACGCGGTCGGCCAGCGTGTTGAGGTGCATGTTGCAGGGGTTGCCCTCGTACCAGACGCTGGCGATGCCGACCTGGGCCTTGTTCATGTCGGCTTCGGTCAGGCCGGTGGCATAGAGCATGGCCTGCGAGGCGCCCTGCGACTTGGGCTGCGTGACGTGCGAGCTGAATTTGTTGAGCGGGTTCGATTTGGTGGCAGGCATGGAATCACTTCACAGATTGCGAAAAAGAGACAGATTACGACAGAGAGACGGAAGGAGCGGCACCGTTCGTCGGCGGCGCCGTTTTGTCGGTGTCCGGGCCAGCTATTCGACGAGCTGGGACGGATGCGGCGAGCGCGTCACGCGCGGTAGGACGTTCGGCTTGTAGATCTCGGTGTAGGCCTTGGCCGTCCGATGCACGTCGAGCGCCTCGGCCGTTTCCCACCGCTCGACGAGCAGAAAGACCTTCGGATCGGATGTCGAATGATAGACCTCGAACCGCAGGCATCCCGGCTCCATTCGCGAGAGGCGACCCTGTTCTTTGAGCCATTCGCGGAGTTGGGGAACGTCTTTTTCGTCGTTGGCGGTCAAAACCACGTTGGCGTAGATCATGGTGTGTCTCGAGTGGGAACAGGCAGGCGAGCGGAGGCCACCCCGCCGCTGCTTTCCGGCGCGGGCCTTCCGTGAGGATACATCGGCACCAACAAAAATGCCCGCTGGCGGGCAATCCCCCGGCCGCGGGCATGAGAGTTTTTGTTTCGTCGACAGGCGCTGCGCGTGGAGCGCGAGAGCGGTCACCCGAATCAGGACGGCGACTTCACTTCCTCCGGCTCTTCGTCCGCATTTTCGTCCGTCGTTTTCTCAACGAGGCTGGCCATCGTTCGGCTGCGGAGCGTGGCGTTCTTGATACGGCTGAGACCGACCTTGCCCGAGGCCCGCGCCAGGTCGACGCCCAGCCCGAGACTGGCGGCCGCGGCCAGCCAACCCAACGCCGTGTAGCTGCCGTCGCCCCAAAGGCTCGAGCTGAGGAGCACAACCGTGATCAACAGCGAGAGCGTGGCGAGCAGGCTGCGATAAAGCAGCTTTTCCCGGACTGCACGCGACGAATACCGAGCGATGGCCGAGCGGGCTGCCGTGTTCGCCACGTTGCGGAGGCTGTCCAAGTCGGCCCGGACGCTGGCCTTGTCCTGCCGATGCGAGGGTTCGGGCAGCGCCAGCGAATCGGCGTGGGCCGGAGCATCAAGCTGCGGCGCGTCAGGCGTCGGTTCTGCGCCGCGCGGCTCGAGCGTCGTCGGTTGTGGCGCTGCGGAGGTCCAGGGAGCGTCCGGCGTGGCCGAGCGTCGCGAGCGGGCCAACAGCTTCTGCATGTAAGCCTCGACCGATTCGCTTTCATGTCCGTGTGGCGCGGCGGGAGTTGCCGGAGGCCGGCTGCTGGCAGCCGCGGGTTGCGATGGCGAGGTGGCTCTCGCGACAGGCGAGTGGCTCGCGACCGCTTCTGGGCTGGACGAGTCGTGTGTGGCCGCGGCCTCTCCGGCGTCCTTCGATTCAGGATTGGCGGCTCGCTCGCGGGGACGACGCGTGAACAGGCTCGATTCGAATTGAGAAATGACACGCTGCAACGACCGCTCGGCCGGCAGTGCGGTCCCCGCGCTCTCCGCCTCGGGTTTGCTGCTGGCGTCGGCCGTGCTGCCGGCCGCCGCCTGCGTGGCGGACGCGTCGTCTGCGGCGAGCTCGGGCCGATTTGTATCGACGGGGGGCGACTTGAGGGCTGCCTGCAGTCGTCGTCGCAGGACCTCGCACTCGCGCTGCAAATCCTTGTGCCGCTGCTCGAGGCTGCGAACGCTGGCCTCGAGCGACTTCACCATGCGGTCCGACTCAGCCCGCAGCTCGGCAACGCTCGACTGCGCGGCAGTGGCTTGCTGTGCCGACTGGCTCTGAGCGGCGAGGTCGGCCTCCAGCTTGCCGCGGGCTTTCGTGAGCTCGGTGATGGTTGTCGACTGGGAGGCCAGTTGCTCGCGAAGACCGGCTAGCTCGGATTGCGCGGTCGATTCTTCTTGTTCGCGAGCCTGGACCGACTGCTGCCGCTCGGTCAGCGACTGCTCCTGCTCCGCGACCTGGGCCGCCCGTTCCTCGATCTCTCGTCCTTGGACATCGAGCGACTTCTCGCGGGTTTCGGTCGCCGCTTCGCGCGCCGCAACAGTCGTCTCCCGTTGGGCGAGTCGCGCTACTTGCGTGGCCAGCTCGACTTCTCGCCGTTCCAACCTGGCTTCGCGCTGGTTCAGCGTCTGTTCGTGCTCGATCAGCGTCTCTGCCTGGCGGGCCAGTTCGTCTTCGCGACTTTGAATGCTCTGCTCCCGAGCGGCCAGCTTGCGTTCGCTGTCTTGCCGCAGTTGGGCGGCGGTTGCCAGCCCGGCCTCACGCTCCTCGAGCGAGTGTTCGCGGCCGGCAAAAGTGGCTTCCCGCGTGTCCAGCGTCTTCTGGCGTCCGCGGAGCGACTCTTCGCGAGAGGCGACGTCCCGCGAAGCCTCGGCGTGCGCTTCTTCGCGGCCGGTGATTGTTTTCTCTCGATCGGCCAGCGCCCGTTCGCGGGCCGCGTGCTTTTGCGTCCGCTCGACGAGTTGCGAATCACGTTCGGCCAGATCCCGTTCGAGTGAATGGACGGCCTGCTCGCGGCCAGCAAACTCCCGCGCGCGTTGCTGGAGCGATTGGGCCCGCGTTTCGACGTCGGCCTTGAGCGCATCCTGCGCGGCCGATTGTTGGGTCAGCTCGGCCGCCCGTTGCGTCAGCGTGGTCTCTCGTTGGGAGAGCAGCTCCTCGCGTTGTTCGCTGGCCGCATCGCGTTCTTGGGCCGACGACTCGCGCGTCCGCAGCGTGGTTTCACGCCGCAGCAGGGCGGCGTCCCGTTCGTTGAAGGCGGCGGACCGTTCCGCCAGTCCCATTTCTTGTTGCTCGAGGGCAGTCTGCTGCCGTTTGAGGGCCGCCTCGCGCTGGGCGGCGCTGGCGTCACGCTCGACGAAGTCGGACTCGTGCTGCCGCAGAGCCGTCTCGCGCTCGACGAGCGACGACTCGCGATCGGTGAGCAAGGCCTCTCGCTGGACGAACGCCTCGTCGACGGTGTCGGACGATCGCGTGCGGGTGGACGACGATCGCGACTGCTGTTTCATCCGCTCTTCGAATTGCCGCTGCCGCGAGTCGAAGTCAGCCTGCCGCTGTTTCAGATCCAACTCGCGACCGTCGAGCAGGCTGCCGCGGCGCGTGAGCACCAGCTCTTGATCGTGAGCCTGGGCTTGCCGACGACGCAGCTCTTCTTCCGTCGTGCTGATCGACTTGGCGCGGGCTTCCAGTTCGCCCCCCTTCTGCCCCAAGCGCGATTCGCTCTGTTCGAGCCGAGCTTCCCACTGGCCGAGACGGGCCTCTTCGGCCGCCTGCCGTTCGGCGACCTGAGCGACGAACTCGGGAACCGCGACCGACGGTGCAGCAGAGGCGACGACACCTGGCTGAGCGGTCGTAGGCGCCGAAGCCAGCGCCTCGGCCTGGGCATCGAGCACGGCGCCGCGGCGGGCGACGGCCAGTTCCTGCTCGTGAATCTGAGCCAGTTTCTCCGCAAGGCTTGCCACCGAAGCCGCGACCGCCTTTTCGCGCGATTGCAGTTCGTCGGCCCGCTGAGTGAGCTGCGCTTCGCGCTGGGCCAGCCGCGCGGCCTCTTCGACCTGCTTCCGCGTCGCCTGCGCCACAAAGTCGGGAACGGCCGCCGCGACGTTCGTCTGCGCCTGCGGAGCGACGCGCACGGCCGCGGCCTGGGCGTCGAAGAGCGCGCTGCGCCGTACCAGGGCCAGCTCCTGCTCGTGGATTTGCGACAGCCGTTGGGCGAGCTGTTCTTCGCCGGCCGTCAGGGCGCTGACCCGCGACTGCACGTCGGCCGTGTCGCGCTGCAATTGAGCTTCGCGCTGGGCCAGCCGCACCTCTTCCTCGGCCTGACGCCGAGTGGCTTGGACGACGAACTCGGGAACGACCGTCGCTGCAGGATTTGAAGTAAGCGGAGTGACCTGCGAAACGGGCGCGACGCGGGCGACGGTCGACTGCACGTCGAGCGTGGCGCTACGTCGGACCAGGGCCAATTCTTGTTCGTGAATGCGGGCCAGTTTCTCGGCCACTCCTTCTTCCGAGGCCATCAGCGATCGCAATCGCGACTGGATTTCGTCGGCCTGTTGCAGCAGGCGGCTCTCCGTTTCGGCCAGGCGATTTTCGGCTTCACGCTGCCGCTCGCTCGCTGCCGTCACGTGATCCGCCATGGCGGGCGGAGTGTGTGAAACGGCCGACGGTTGCGTCGGCACCGTCGCGATGGGTGACGGCGCCGCCTCTTCGACCTGCGTGTGGGCCGTCACGCGGAACTCGAGCGGGCCGACCGTGAGGCGGTCGCCCACGTGAATTTCGACCTGGCGAACCGGTCCGTTATTAAGCCACGTGCGGAAGTCGAGAGCGCGGAGCATCGCCCGACCGGCGTCGATACGAATTTCGCAATGTCGCGGCTGGATGCCGTTGGCCCGCAGCACGTGCGAACACTCGGACGCCGAGCCGATGACATGCTGTCCCGGCCCGAGCCAGAGCGTTTCGACGCCGTGCCCGCTGCGGACGGGCTCCAGGGCCAGGCCCGAGATTCCGTGCGCGGGCGTTTTCGACGCGACCTTTTGTTCAGCAAGCGCGACCATGGCCATCCCTAAGCGAGTTGCCGGTTGGGTTTTGACCGCGGCGAGCAAGAGACGCATCGACCCGCATGATGCAAAACCGCAACACTTCGATAGGGATATACCTCGCGGCAAAGTGCCGTCAAAAAGGAAACGTGCGCAAACCTCGAGATGTGCGGCGTCCGTGCACGATTCACCGACCGTGCCGAATTCACCGGCCAATCCCTGTCGCGCGGGCCGCCGTCGCTCGCGACAATCGGCACAACCGGGAGCGGCGGCGCGTGCGGCAACTCCGCTCCGGCAATGGACAACCGCTTAAAGAGCCGGAATAATGAAAATGCGGGAATCGCACTCCAGGGCGTCGCAATCTCCCCCCTTTTGCAGCCCGCCAGGCCGCATCGACGCCCGTCCGAAACCTACCCCGAATTGAGGCCCCGTGCATGCCGGTTGGCCGTCCCCTTTTCGCAGCTCGCCCGAAGTGCTTGGGCCCGGCGCTGGCCTGCGGCCTCGCGCTCGTGCTGAGCGGCTCCTTTGCGAGCGCGGCGCCTCCCAAGCATGTGAACTACAGCCGCGACATCCGGCCGATCCTTTCCAACACCTGCTACAAGTGCCACGGCCCCGACGAAAAGCAGCGGAAGGCCGGCCTGCGTTTGGATACCAAGGAAGGCGCGTGTGTGAAACTCGAATCGGGTGAGGTGGCCGTCGTCCCCGGGTCGAGCGCGAAGAGCGCAATCATTCAACGCTTGATCGCGCACGATCTCGACGTGCGCATGCCGCCGGCCGACTCGGGCAAAACCGTCACGCCGGAACAGATCGACCTCATCAAGCGGTGGATCGATCAGGGGGCCGAGTTCCACGGTCACTGGGCCTTCCTGCAGCCGCAGCACTCGCCGGCGCCTCCCGTGCAGCATCCGGAGCTGGCCCGTAATCCGATCGACCGCTTTATCCTGGCCCGGCTCGACGAGGAAGGGCTGTCACCTTCGCCCCCGGCCGACAAACCCGCACTCATCCGCCGCGTGAGCCTCGACCTGACCGGCCTGCCCCCCACGCTGGCCGAGGTCGATCGCTTCGTCGCCGACAAATCGCCCGACGCGTACGACAAGCTGGTCAACCGCCTGCTCGACTCACCGCAATATGGCGAGCAGATGACGCGGTACTGGCTCGACGCGGCCCGCTACGGCGACTCGCACGGCATGCACCTGGACAACGAGCGCTCGATCTGGCCGTACCGCGACTGGCTGATCCGCGCGTTCAATTCGAATAAGCCGTTCGATCGCTTCGCCGTCGAGCAGTTGGCCGGCGATCTACTCCCGAACGCCACCATCGATCAGCGCGTGGCCACCGGTTTCAGCCGCTGCAACGTGACGACGGGCGAAGGCGGGGCGATCGACGAGGAATTTTATTGCCGCTACGCCATCGACCGGGTCGCCACGACGGGAACCGTGTTCCTCGGACTGACGCTCGGCTGCTGCGTCTGCCACGACCACAAGTTCGACCCGGTCACGCAGCGCGAGTTTTATCAGCTGTTCGGCTACTTCGGCAGCTTGACCGAGCGGGCCATGGATGGCAACGCCCTCTTGCCTCCGCCGACGCTGAGCCTCGGCCCGCCTAAAGATGAGAAGAAAGTCGCGCAGCTCAAGGCGGAAATCGCTGCGCTGGAAACCAGCGTTAAGCAAAAGTTTGCACTGTTCGACGATCCGGCGACTATCGCGTCCCTGCAAGTGTCGCAGCCCACCTGGGAACGCGAAGCCGCCAAAGACGGTCGCAGCCTGCCTCGGCCGATCCGGCGCCTACTCGCCGTCCCAATCGCCAAGCGGATGGCCCGGCAGAAGCGAGCGCTCCGCGAGTACTACATCCGCTACATCTTCAGTGGCAGCCGGAGCGTCTTCGATCCGCTCAACGAGAAACTGGCAGCCGCCCGCAAAGAATTGATCGCGGCCGAGGCGACGGCTCCCAGCACGCTGGTGATGCAGGACATGCCCAAGCCGCGCGACATCTACGTGCTGATCCGCGGTGCTTACGATCACAAAGGAGCCAAGGTCCTGCCCGACGTGCCGGCGGCCATCGGGCCTCGCTTGCCCAAGGACGCGCCGCGCAATCGTTTGTCGCTGGCCAAATGGATCGTCGATCCGCGGAATCCCCTCACCGCGCGGGTCACGGTCAATCGTTTCTGGCAGCAGTATTTCGGCACGGGCCTCGTGAAGACGGCCGAGGACTTCGGCGCAGGGCGAATGGCCCAGCCATCCCGAGCTGCTCGATTGGCTGGCGACCGAGTTCGTTCAGAGCGGTTGGGACGTCAAGCACATCCAGCGGCTGATCGTCACCTCGGCCACGTATCGGCAATTGTCGCACGTGAGTGAAGAACTCGCTCAGCGCGACCCCGAGAATCGCCTGCTGGCTCGCGGACCGCGGTTCCGTCTCGACGCCGAGGGCGTCCGCGACATGGCCCTGGCGGTCAGCGGCTTGCTGGTCGACACGATCGGCGGCAAGAGCGTCAAACCGTATCAGCCGTCCGGCTTGTGGGAGGCCATCAGCTACACGAGCAGCAACACGGCCCACTTCGTGAAGGGCAAGGGAGACGCCCTTTATCGCCGCACGATGTACACGTTCTGGAAGCGGACGTCGCCCCCGCCCTCGCTGACCACATTCGACGCCCCTTCGCGCGAGGAATGCACCGTCCGCCGCGGCCGCACCAACACGCCGCTGCAGGCGCTGGTGCTGATGAACGACGAGCAGTACGTCGAGGCGGCCCGCCACTTGGCGGCGCGGATGATTCACGAAGGGGGCGCGACGTCGACCGAGCGGATCGTCTTCGCGTTTCGCCTGGCGACCTCGCGGCGGCCGAGCACCGACGAAATCGCCGTCTTCACCCGGCTCTTTGACGAGCAGAAGGCGGCGTACGCCAACAACGCCGAAGCGGCCGAACGCTTGATCCACGTCGGCGATTCGCCCGCCGACACCACCGTCGATGCCCGCGAGCTGGCCGCCTGGTCGATCGTGGCCAACGTGATCCTGAATCTCGACGAGACGATTACCAAAGGCTGACGTGCCATGGATCCGATTCGCGAGCACATCGAGCGGATGAGCCGCCGCTACTTTTTCGGCCGCACGGGGGCCGGCATCGGCGTGGCTGCGCTTGCGTCGCTGCTCGATCCGTCGCGCGTCTTCGGCTCGACCGGCGGTCGCGTCGGCGCGGGGACGTCGGCCGCGGCCGATGGCGATCGCGGCGTGCTGGTTGATCCGCATTTTCCGGCACGGGCTAAGCGGGTCATCTACCTGTCAATGAACGGCGCCCCGTCGCAGCTGGAAACATTCGACTACAAGCCCAAACTTCGCGACATGTTCGATGAAGACCTGCCCGACTCGGTGCGGATGGGGCAGCGAATCACGACCATGACCTCGGGCCAAAGCCGCCTGCCCATCGCCCCGTCAGTCTTCAAATTCAACCGTCACGGCCAGTCGGGCGCCTGGGTCAGCGAGCTGTTGCCGCACACGGCCAAGGTCGTCGACGACTTGGCCATCGTCCGCACGGTGAATACCGACGCGATCAATCACGATCCGGCGTGCACGTTCGTCTTCTCCGGTGCACAGCGTCCCGGGCTGCCCAGCATCGGCGCCTGGGTTTCCTACGGGCTGGGCAAGATGAACGAGAACCTGCCCGGGTTCGTCGTCCTGCATTCGACTTGGAGCTCCAAACGCGACGCGCAGGCCGTCTTCTCCCGCTTGTGGGGTTCCGGCTTCCTACCGTCACGCTACCAGGGAGTCGCGCTCCGCTCCTCGGGCGATCCGGTGCTCTATCTATCGAATCCCCCCGGCGTCGACTCGGCCAGCCGGCGGCGAATGCTCGACGCGCTCTCCGAACTCAATCACAAGGAGCTGGCGGCCGTCGGCGACCCGGAGATCAACACCCGCATTGCCCAGTACGAGCTGGCCTACCGCATGCAGACGTCGGTCCCCGAGCTGACGAACTTTGCCGAGGAGTCCAAGCACATCCTCGACCTCTACGGCCCCGACGTGCACATCCCCGGTACCGTGGCCGCCAATTGCCTCTTGGCCCGGCGCTTGGCCGAGCGGAACGTGCGCTTCACGCTGATCTTCCAGCGGGGCTGGGACCATCATGGCAATCTGCCGACCGACATGCGCTTACAGTGCCGCGACATCGACCAGCCGTGCGCCGGCTTGATTCAAGACCTGAAGCAGCGCGGCATGCTCGAAGACACGCTGGTCGTCTGGGGCGGCGAGTTCGGCCGCACCGTTTACTGCCAGGGCAAACTCACGCACGAAGATTACGGCCGCGACCATCATCCCCGCTGCTTCAGTATGTGGATGGCCGGCGGCGGCATCAAACCGGGCGTCGTCTTCGGCGAGACCGACGACTTCAGCTACAACATCGTCAAGGACCCGGTCCACGTCCACGACCTGAACGCGACGATCCTTGCCTGCCTGGGCATCAACCACGAACGTCTGACCTACCGCTTCCAAGGCCGCGACTTCCGCCTGACCGACGTGCACGGCAAAGTCGTGAACGAGCTGTTGGCCTGAGCCCGCCCCGTTCGACGCCGACGTCCGTCTGGGTGGCTGGGGTCGAGCCGCCAGGCGAGCCCCCAGTCGATGCACTCACACGCGGCCCTTGCACGCAAGTCGTTGAGAAGATCTCGACGGCACCGATCGACCCGGGAATCCGTAACACGTCACACTTTCCCAAGCCGACGGCTCCGCTGTCGGTCCGGATTCGACCGCCGGGAAACCGCGCCGGGAGTGTGTCAAAGCCTGGGGGCGGCGAGGACGCCGACCCCAGCCACCCTCGTCAGGCGGCCGGCGCCAGCGCGGGCGGCGTGCCGCGTCCCGTCACGCGGGGCACCACTGCGTTACGCCCCAAGAGTTGGAGCACGAGCAAGCCTCGTCCCCAGGTCAGCGGACCAGCGAGCGCACCAGTTTCGGCCGTGCGGGCGTCCGCCAGCACGCGGTATTGGTTGTGACTGGCCGCCATGAAATCGAGGGCGAGCTGTCGCGTCCGCTCGCAGTTGCAGTTATCGACCAGCAGATAGGCATTTTCCGCCAGGTGCGGCTCGCACTGGGCCAGTCGCTCGGCAATCGGGTCGTGCGACAGAGCGCTCACGAAGCAGACGCCGATCGTCCGCCCGTCCAGCCGCGCGAGGCAGCGAGAGAATCCGGGCTCGATGAAGTGCCGCTCGCCGTCGGCCAGTTCGTCGAACCGCCGCAAAAATTCCTCGCGAGTCGGCACGGCCGCGCCAACTTGCGGCGCGTCGGGTTCGTGCACGCCGATGCATAGCTTGTCGGCATTGCCCGCGATCGCCGCCAAGAGCGTGCCGCCGTCGCCCAGACCGAACGCCACGAAGGCTTCTCGCTCGGCGAGATGGGTGACGCCGCGGTTCACGAGGGTGCGCACGGCCAGCGGTCGGCCCGCGATTCCGAGGCTCGTGCGTCGCAGTTTGCGACGGGTGTCCGCTCGGTCAAAGGGCAGCCGCGTGTTCCAGGAATCGAGCGGCAAGCGCAACCGCGCGAGGGCAGCCACGGCCCGGGCGCCTAGCGTGCGCTCCTGTTCCGGCTGAACAAACCGAAACGAAAGCCCCTGCAAATACTGTGGGAGATCCATGGCCCTAAACAATCGACGTCGAGCGCTCGCCCCAGGTTCGGGCGCGCCGAAAAAAAGCGTCGAAAAATGGCGAAAGTGCTGACAGAGTTAGAGTCGGCCGCGCGGGCCGACGAAGAGGGCGGGGATGATGCCGGAATCGCTAGGAGGGGTCAAGGGCAATCACCGCCCCTGCGCCGCAGCTTTGCGATTCTTAATTTGACGGCCGACCTCGGTGTGGCGCAGCAATTAAGAATAGCCGCGATGTGATCCGACTCAATCAGTCGCGCGTAAACCACTTTGCAAAAACGACGATCGCAAAAACCACCCAGAGCAGCACGACCAATCCACCGCGCCATCCGTGCCTGTAGGCGACAGTCGTCGTTGCCCACACTCCAAGAGGCACACCCAGGAGTATGCCGAGGAGGGCCCATTCGTAGTAAGCGGAGGTTGCTAGAGCGACTGCAACCAAGATCCCAGGGACGGCCCCCGCAACCGCGTATGCGGCAAATGCCGCCTTCGACGGGTTGCCGCTGGGCCCGTTGCTCATCACCACTACCGCTGTTTGAGGCGGTCGCTACTTTACCGGGACCAATTTAACGCTGCGGAGCGTCATCACGGTCTCGTGCGCGATCTCGGTCGCGACGAACCGCATGTTGTACCAGTGGGCCTCGGGCAGATTCACCTCGCCGGCCTGCACGGTTTTGTAGGCGGTCGCACCGCCCGTGTCGGCGACATTGAGGATCAGCGTCGAATCGGCCAATTGAATCTGCACCGTGCTGCCGGCGTTCGCGGGGTTGCACGCATAGCTGAGCTCGACTGCATACTTACCCGGCTTTTCGACCGGAAAATGAAACAGCACGAAGTCTTCCAAGCGACGCCAATTGGTGATGGCCGAACCGTGTCGCGTGATTTCTCCCGTGACCACGGCCAGGTTCATCGTCAAGGTGATCGAGCCGTCGTCCGCCACCTTCGTCGGGCGCACGTCAGGTTTGTCGCTGGCCGCTTGTTTCCGCTCGGCCACGCGGGCCAATCCGTAGCCGATGCCCATCACGATGGCCACGACCACCGGGATGACGAGCACCGACTTAATCAGTTCGAACGCCGAGTTCGTGGCGGTCGAGTGGTGGGCGGAGACCCCGGGACCTGAATGCGGGATGAAAGCCGGTTTGCTCACGGTCAAACTCGCAGGAAGATGCGCATTTTGTAAAGGACGAACAACACAATCCATTTCAACATCAGCGGCCCTGCCTCGAGCAGGATGCCGTGCATGTGATGTGAGAACACGAGCTTCGACAGCTCGTCGAAATTGATGACCTTCTGGCCGACGTAGACCGTGATGGCATTCATGCCGATCACCACGAAGAAGAACGACCAGGCCTGGAACTGCCAGACGTCGATCATGAGATAAAAGACCGAGAGCAGAAACAGGCTGATGCCGCTGGTCATCAGCACGAACGAGCTAGACCAGAGGTTCTTGTTGATCGGGAAGCTCTTGTCCCACGTCAGGGCGGCCGCCACGAAGAGCACGCCGGCGACGGCCAGGCCGCCCGCCTTCACCATCCCGTTGTAGTCGGTCCGCCGGAGCCAATGGCCGGCCATCACGCCGAAGAGCACGGTGGCGATCGAGGGGATGGCGGAGAACAGCCCCTCCGGATCGCGAATGGTTCGGTAGAGGTGACCGGGCAGCAGGTGGCGATCGATGAAGTCGCCCAGGTTCTGACCCGGAAGCAAGCCGCCCGTATCGAATCCCGGAACTGGGATGAACCTGAGCGCCGCCCAATATCCGATCAAAAGGCCGATCGCCGTTAGCAACTGGTTCCGCGGCCGGGTATGCAGCACGATCAGCGCGGCGAACGTATAGCCGATGCCAATGCGTCCCAGCACGCTGGGAAACCGCACGTGTGAAAAGTCGGTGACCAGGTGCTTGATGCCGCTGACGTCCTGGTCGAAGTGGATCGAGAAGTTGAAGGCCAGGATGCCGTTGATCACCAGCCCCAACAGGATCAACAGGATTCCGCGGCGGATGACCCGGACGTGCAGAGCCAAGGATCCCTGCCCGCGCGCCAGGTGCGAGGCGAACGAATAGGGAATCGCCACGCCGGCAATAAACATGAACAGCGGGAAGATGCAGTCGTAGAGGCTGAAGCCGTGCCACTCGGGGTGGTCGGTGTGCTTGTAGGCCAGCTCGCGAAAGGTGGCATTGCCGCTGAGGTTGGCCAGCGCCCGGATCAGCTCCTCGCCGCCGATGATCCAGAACATGTCGAAGCCGCGAAGCGCGTCGAGCGACAGAAGTCTCGGGGGGGCCGAACTTTGGGGATTGGACAAAATGGGGGCATCGTTCCGGCTCTTGGCAACGCCGCGAGACATGATCGTTCCTCAACGGATCAAAGGCTGGGTCATTCGCTATTTGACACGCCAAGATACACGGACTACAAGGGAGAACGATCACTTCCCGCCCGCTCTTTGTGGATTCCAGTCTCGGGGGAATAGCATGGCTGCCCGGCCCATGGCGTCAGTCTGCGTCACGGTTCTCGTCCTCGTCGCGCTCGTTTGTTTGCTGTCGGTCACTCCCGATCGGGCCGATCTCAGCCCTCACGGCGATCGCACCGCGCCGGCTGCCTCCACGGTCTACACGATCAAACCCGGCCCCAATGCGCAGAGCGAATTTCTGTCGAGCCTGATCCAGTCGAGCCCGGGCGACGTGATCGAGCTGGCGGCGGGCACCTTCAACTTCGACATGGATCTCGAAGTCACTACGAACAACATCACCATCCGCGGGGCCGGCATCGACAAGACGATCCTCTCCTTCAAGAACCAGCAGATGGGCTCGAAGGGGATCGAGGCGACGGGCGATAACTTCGTCATCGAGAATCTGTCGGTCGAAGACACGCGTGGCAACGCGATCAAGGTCGTCGGCGCGAAGAACGTCACCTTCCGCAACGTCCGCACCGCCTGGACCGGCGAGCCCAAAACCTCCAACGGCGCGTACGGCATCTACCCCGTGTCGTGCGAGAACGTGCTGATCGACGGCTGCATCGTCCGCGGGGCGGCCGACGCCGGCGTGTACGTCGGGCAGTCGAAGCAAATCGTCGTCAAGAATTGCCGCGTGTTCGAGAACGTGGCCGGCATCGAGATCGAAAACTCGTTCGACGCCGACGTGTTCGACAACTTCGCCACCAACAACAGCGGCGGCATTCTGGTCTTCGACCTGCCGGGGCTGGCGCTGCACAACGGCGGACGCGTCCGCGTGTTCCACAACCAGGTGCCCAAGAACAATCACGCGAACTTCGGTGCGCCGGGTTCGAGCGTCTCCAACGTGGCGCCGGGCACCGGCATGCTGCTCTTGGCGATGGACAACGTCGAGATCTTCGAGAACCAGATCACCGACAACCAGACCTGCGGCCTGCAGGTGATCAGCTACATCCTCACCGGCAACCCGATCAACGACAAAGAGTACGATCCGTATCCCGAACACGCCTACATCCACGACAACCACTTTTCCGGCGGCGGCAAACACCCGGGCGGCCGCTACGGCAAGATTCTGGCGGAAATCGTCGGCATCCCCTTCCCCGAGATCTTCTACGACGGCGTGCTCAATCCCAAGCACACGGTCGATGGGAAAGTGAAGCCGGAATACGGCATCCGCTTCGAGCGGAACGGCAACGTCAGCTTCGCCAACATTCATTTCGACGAACTCAATCCGGAGAAAATCGCCGCCGGCAAAGCTCGCATCGATCGCGACATTGCCGCTTACACGGGCAGTTATCCGCGTCTCCCCGGCATCCAGCTCAAGCCGCACGGCCCCGCCGATCCCAGCAGCGACCAGTCGGCGGCCGTGTATCGCTCGGCCCCGAAAAAACTCTCCGAATACGGATTCTTCAAGGGGAATGGCGTGACCCAGGAGCCGGTGGCCGGCGTGGTCCCCTACGACCTCAACACGCCCCTCTTCTCCGACTACACGTCGAAGCACCGCTTCGTGCGCCTGCCGGGCGGAGCCGCCGCCCAGTACGTCGAGAACGACGCCTTCGATTTCCCCGTCGGATCGTGCGTGGTGAAGAGCTTCACGTATCCGCACGACGCGGCCGACGCGTCCAAGGGCGAGCAACTGCTCGAAACCCGCGTCCTCGAACGGAAGCCGGCCGGCTGGTATGGCTACTCCTACTTGTGGAACAAAGAGCAGACCGAAGCCACGCTCGACTTGGGCGGCAGCACGATCGAAGCCAGTTGGAAAGGCGCCGACGGCAAGACGCACAGCAACAACTACATCGTCCCGCACGCCAACCAGTGCAAGAGCTGCCACGTGTCCAACGGCAAGACGTTTCTGCCGCTGGGCATCAAGGCCCGCAACTTGAACAAGGACTACGCGTACTCCGACGGCAAGGAGAACCAGCTCGCCCATTGGACGAAGGCCGGCATCCTCAAGGGTTCACCCGAGCCGTCCCACGCTCCGAAAGTCCCCCGCTACGACGACCCTTCGACGGGGAGCGTCGATGCGCGGGCCCGCGCTTGGCTCGACGTCAACTGCGCCACTGCCACAACCCGGCCGGCCCGGCCCGCACCACGGGGCTCGACCTGTCGATCAGCCAGACCGATTTTGCCAAGCTGGGCATCTGGAAGTCGCCGGTGGCCGCCGGTCACGGCTCGGGCGAGCATCGTTACGACATCGTCCCCGGCAAACCGGACGACTCGATCGTGATCTACCGTCTCGAGTCGACCGAACCGGGCGTGATGATGCCCGAGCTGCCCCGCCGCATGGTCCCCGACGACGCGGTCGCTCTGCTCAAAGAGTGGATCGCCCAGATGAAGGACCCAAGCAAGCAGCAGGCGAGCGCGAAGTAAGACAGCTCGACGCGATTTGTCTGGGTGGCCTCTTTCCCCCTCTCCCATTCCGATGGGAGAGGGTCGGGGTGAGGGCTCTTATGTCTTCACCGTCCGACTGAACTACGCCGCTTTGCGCCGGTCGACTTCCACGCGTCGCGTCGTGCTCGCCTCGCTACTCTTGTTGCTCGACGCCCGCGCGGCCTTCGGCGCCGCCGAGATCACGCTTAAGAGCGACGGCAACAGCACTAGCGCGACGAACAGGCAGCTCGAGATGCCGATCGCGAGCGCCAGCCCCAAGCTGAAGAGGCCGCGGTGCGAAGCGATCATCATGCTGCCAAAACCCACGATCGAAGTCGCGGACGTCAGCACCAGCGTGCTGAACACGCTGCCGCTCATCTCGTACGGGCCGCTGCGGCTGCGGTAGTCGTGCATCACCTGCACGCCGTAATTGACGCCGATCCCCAACACCAACGGCAGCACCAGCAGGTTCGCCGGGTTGAGATCGATGTGCGCGAAACCAAAGATGCCGAACATCAACAGCCCGCCGACCAGCGGCGCCAGGTACGCCAGGGTCGCACTGAAGAGGCCGCGTCCGTCGAGCACCAGGGCGATCGCTCCCGTCACGACCACGTAGGCGACGGCGAAGATCATCGGATCAACCGCAATGTGTCGGGCATTGAGCATCACCGCCGCCAACACGCCGACACCCAGCGTAGGCAACAGGGCGAGCCACCGCGCCTCGCGGCTCAAGAAATCGAACAGCAGGATGACCCAGACAACGGCGAAGGCATAGAGCGCGGCCGTCTCATACGTGTGGCGAATCTGCCGCACCGATTCGTAGTTGTGGATCGGCGTGCCCGTGACGTTCGGATCGACGCTTCGCACGTCGGCCACGAACTTGTGCAGCGTCGCCCCGTCCCAAGCCTTCTCCTGCGGATAAATCTCCAAGAGCCACTTCCGCTTGCCCTCGGCATCCACCGGGGTGACGAAGCGGCTCACCAGCTCGTTCGGCAAATCGTCGGCCTGAATCGGCTCGTCGCTGGCCGCGTAACGCAGCGTCGCGAAGCGCTGGAAGATGTCGGCCGCCAGGCGATACTGGAACTGGTTGAGCAACCGCGACTGTTCTTCGAGCGTGAGCTTTTCAAACCGGTCGAGAAACGTATCGGTCGCGTGAATTACCCGCTCGGCCGACTCGTCGCCCGGGTACTTCTTGATTCGCTGATAAAACCCCTCGACCGCCTTGCCGATCACCGCCGGGTCGGAACGGCGCAGCGGCGGCAACTGCGAAGGGAAGTACGAGAGCCGCGAGCGGTATTCGGCCAACAGCTGACGCGTCGAGTCGCTGGCGCCACCGGCCGGCAACCGCAGGGCCAGGCTTTCGACGTGTCCCACGCTGGGCAGCGCGGCGAACTTGGCGTGCAGCTCGCGCATCTGCCGCTCGCTGTCCGCCACCGACACGGCATACAAGAGCGGGCTCGACGATTCCTCGTACAGCCGCTTTTCCAGCCGTACCGACTCGGAGTTCCGTGCATGCAGGCTCAGCGGATTGGCGTCGAAGCGAATCCGCCAGGCCACGTGCCGGCGTTCGACTTTCACGATCCCCGCTCCGATCACCAGCACCGCCAGCACGGAGACCCCCAACGTCACCAGCGGCAGCCGTCCGATTCCCCGCCGCAGCAACTTGCCCTCGAACGGATGCGGCAGTCGCGACGAATCGGCCCGCTCGTCGGCGAGCGCAATCAGGGCCGGCAGGACGAAATACGTGCCCAAGGCACACAGCATGATGCCGGCGGCGGCAATAATTCCCAGCTCGGCCACACCCGAAAAGTCGGCCAAGAGCGTGCACAAAAAGGCGAGCGCCGTCGTCACGGCCGCGGTCAGGCTGGCGGTGCCCGTACTGGCGGTTGCTTCCATCAGGGCAGCCCGGAGCTGCCAACCGTCGCGACGTAGCTGCAAGTAGCGCGACACGTACGCGATGGCAAATTCGAGGCCCAGGGCAAACAGCACCATCACCACGGCCAGCGAGAGCACGCTCAGGTGGCCGATCATCGCCGTCGTGAAGCCGAGCGCCACGTGAGCGCCACGGCGAGCATCGCCAGCGCCAACAGCGGGTGACGCACGCCGCGGAAACCGACCGACATCACCACCAGGCAGCTGACGGCCGCCACGGCGATCGCCAGCAGCACATCAAACTGCGACCGCTGCAGCTCCTCGCGTTCGAGAATCGGAATGCCGGTGAGTCCGATCTGGCAGCCCGGATGGGCCTCGGCCACTTCGGTATTAATCGCCTCCAGCCGCGCGAGCGCCTCCGCCTGACCACTCTCCTCGGCCGCGTCCGTCCGCGGCTCGACGCGCAGATAGCCCATCGTGCCGCGGTCGCTGAGGAAGTAGACCGTCTGTTCGCGGAGCGCATTCGTCTGCGGATCGGTCGGCACGAGGTTCGGCCAGGGCGTGTGGAAATTGTCCGGATTGGCAATGAAGTCGTTCAGGCTCGTCGTCAGCCGGCCCGCGTGCTTGAAGAGCTGCGCCGTCTGCGCGGGAGTCAGCGGCTTGTCGGCCGCCTGCTCCATCCGCCCTTCGATCTGCTCGCCCAATTGGTTGTACAGATTATCGAGCTCGATCGGCCGGTAGTCGCCCCGCAAAATGGGAGCGTACTGATTCACCCGCGACAGGCCGACCTGCAGCCGGCGGGGGCTCACGTACTGTAGCCATTTGCGCTGCAGCGCCCCGGCCTCGAACCGCGCGAGGACGTGGTTGAAGTGTTCCGGCTCGCGTCGCAGCCGATCGGCCACGTCATCGATCGTATGCTTGATGTCGTCGAGGTTCTTGCTTTCGACGACGACGATCACGTCGGAGGCGTGGTCGAACGACTTCGAATAGCTGGCCCAATGCTGGCGCAGCTCGGTTTGCCGTTCGAGCATTCCGGCGCGGTCGCTCTTGAACCGCAGGAAGAAGAAGGCGTAGCCGGCGCAGGCACACGAGGCGAGGATCACCGTCGCCATCACGAAGCGAGGCCAGCGGGCGGCAATTCGCGTGAGGGCGCGGAGCGGATAGCCGACAGCCGAACCGCGTGGGGCTGACGCCGACTCCTGCCGCGTGGAGCTGTTGCGCTGCATCCGTGCGAACGCCTTGGCCGTTCCTGACCCGGCGCGGGGCGAATGATCCCGCCGCCAATCCTGTCACCTGCCGCTGGGGCTGGGCCCGGTCGCCGGCGTACAGGCTTCCGGAACCAGCCGCATGGACGGCGCATCCCGGTGTCTCCAGCATCGGCATCGGGCGGAAGGCCGCTTGAAAACAAAGCCCATCGCCGGATTAGTCGCCGACCGCGCCGCCGATCACATTCAACCCCAGCCCCGCCGCAGGTTTCGGCAATACTTCGCGCCCGCGTCGATTGGCGAATAGCCCGTGCCGACTCCGAATTGACCCGGCCACAGAATGAGGGATGCGCCTGCCAGGGAAGCTGTGCGCGCCAGACAAACTGTGTGGACTGTAAGGGCACGTTCGACGCGCGTTGTCCGTTGTTTCGGAATGTAGGAACAGGCCCGCGAGAATCTCGAATTGCTTCGGACGCGAAGACGCTCCGCCCCACAGGGTGAGCGCTACAATTCCGGCCATGAAACGCCTCGCCTTCCTCCTGCTGCTCGTCTTCGCAGCCCGCGCCTGCGCTGCGAGACCCCGCCACACGCTGGTCGGCCAGGTCGTGAAGATCGCCGACGGCGACACGCTGACCGTGCTCGACGGCGCCCGCAACCAGCACAAGATCCGGCTGGCCGGCATCGACGCCCCCGAAAAGGCCCAAGCCTTCGGCACGCAGGCGCGAAACGCCCTCGCCGCCGCGGTCTTCCGGCAAACCGTCCGCGTCGACGTCACGGACACCGACCGCTACGGCCGCGAAGTCGGCCGCGTGTATTGCGCAGGCCACTTCGTCAATGCCGACCTCGTCCGCGCCGGCTTCGCCTGGCGCTACCCCCAATGGGACAAACCGGGCGAATTCGCGCCCCTCGAAGCTGCCGCCCGCCGCCACCACCGCGGCCTCTGGGCCGACAGCCATCCGATTCCGCCGTGGGAGTTTCGCAAAGCGAAACGCGGCGGCGCGAACCTCGCGCGACGCTAAACGCCGCCTCCCCCAAAAGTCTTCCCCCTCTCACCTCGCGGGAGCCCGGCCACAGGGATTCCTCCCCGCGCGGGACGGCGCGTAGATTCGGGCCTTTGGATGATGTGGTGTCGCGGCAAGGCAAGAGCCGGAGCCCGTTCGCTCCGGCGTTTTTGCGCGCCCTAGGCCCGCTCCCGGTACAATCGCGGCATGAGCGTTGAAGCGAGAAAGGTGTCGGGGGCATGGATTGGTTGGACGATGCTCGCGGCTTGTGCGCTCGTTCCGCTATCCGCCCCCTTCTGGTTGCCGGCAATGATGTCGCCTGAAACCCCCGCAGTTGGCGAGCGACCGTGGGAGATTTTTGACGGGGTGTACGCAGTGCTCAACTGGCTGGTGGGACATTTCAAGTGGGCTGAAGACGCGCTTTATTGGTACCTCAAGCTGATGTCCGGTTGAGCCGTTACCGACTTTTTGTGCAGCCGTCCGGGTTTTTGTGCAAAGCCCCTCGCGGGAGAGCGGTCGGGGGTGCCCGGGGCTCCGCGTGAGACCGTCCGGAAATTCCGATGCGATCGAGGAGCCCTCGCTCTCACGCTTCGGGTTGGTAAGTTGCATCCACTAACCCGAAGCGTACGAAAAGCTCGCCTTTCACGTGAACGCCGGCCACGGCAAGCACTTCCACTTCGAGAGATCCGCGAGCGCTGGCGAAACCCTGGTCTACGAGATTTCTCGTGTTGCGGGCGTTCAGGCGATCGACGACCTCTCCGTTAACTGTGGCGAAACGTGTGATTCGATCGTTTAGTGGGGCTTGAGCTTTTCAAGTTCCTCTTTGTTGAGCGCGTCCAGCTCGTCCTTCGACGGGACCTTCGCCAGGGCTTCTTTCGCCGCCGCCGCGACATCGGGATCCGGGTCGTTGGCAAACCGTTCGTAGGCCGCCTTCAGCCCGTAAATGCGTGCCGGGGACTCCTCTTCGGCGCTTTTCCTGATGTATTTGGCCCGTTCAGGCGGAGTAAGGCCGGCCAGAAAATTCCCGTACGATGTATTCGAGCCCATGCCCATCAGGCTCTGGTAATACTGGCTGTCCTTGAAGGTGTCCGATTCGACATTGGGGGGAGCAATTCCGGACTTGCCGCACCCGGCGGCAAAGAGCACGCCAAACAAAAGTGCGAGGTAACTGGCATTCCTCACGTCAATTGATCCTTCGCTTTAATGCCCACGATCGCAAGTGACGCGGCCGGCCGCCACGGTCCAGGCCGAGCGGGAAATCGGACGATCCGATGGGAGCCGCACCCGGACCTGCTGGACCAGGGGCGACGCGCGTCACCTGCGTGAAGAGAACGCAAGAAAGGGGCAGGCTGCCAACACGATCGTTGGCAGCCCGCCAATCTTACGAGAACTTAAACCGCAAAGCAGAACGCTTACGGTTCGCCGACAGAGCCGGACACCGTTTCGCCACCCTGCATGGTGGAGAGGCCGGTGTAGATCGACATGTCGATGCTGTCATTGATGAACTGCACCGAGCCATCGCACAACAGGAAGAGGCCCCCATTCGGATGGTCGCTACGGAAATTCGAGATACTGCCGATCTCGGGATTCGTAGCCGCCAACGGCGCCGGATTGGGCAGGCCATTGCTGGCATTCCCAACGCCGGTCAGCGACAGACTGATCGGCGGACCGCCGGCTCCCGAAGCCCACGTGCTCGTGCACGTGTTAAAGGCACTGGTCACAAAGGCTGCACCGGTGCCGCCCGGGGGACCGCCCAAATCGGCAAATGTGTCGGTCACCGGGTTCTTGTTGAGTTGCTCCATCGTGCAGCCGCCGGTGCCGGCCGTCAGCACAAACTGGGCAGCAACGGAGTTGTTCGTGCTGTTCACGAACTGGTCGTTGACCAGCACTTGGACCCAAACGGGCTGGGGCGCACCCGCCGCAGACGCTGGCACGCCGAGCGCCAAGATCGCGGCCGGTACCGGGGACGGCCACGTGGGGGCCGTTAAGCAGTAGCGGCCACGACAAATCGAGAACTTCGGCGTCAGGATCAAGGGAGACATCGCGGCTTCGCCGATGGCGAACGTGCTGCTCGTGCCGTCCGTGATATCACGGATGCGGGTGTTCCCGTTGATGTTGAACACGCCGAGTTCCCTGGCCGGAATCTTTGAGGTCGTCCAGCAATATTGGTCGTTAACGCCGTGGCAGAGGGCGTAGTTGATCGGGACGTCATAAAGTCCTTGCGACGCCACCCCCAGTCCGGGGAACTGATCGGGGAAGGTGTCGGACGGGCAGCGGTACAGACCACTGGCACCGGCCGCTTGCAGCGCGGTTTGCGTCAGCCCCATCCCGTTCGTGGCAGCCGTGACCGTTTGGCTGTCGACCTGGCGATTCCACTGATACGCGTGGGCAAAGGCGGTCTGCTCGTCGTACGGCGTCATCAGGACGAAGGCATTGGCCATCGAGTGAGCGTAGACGTTGCCCGGAAGCGGGGCGCCCTGGGATATCCAGGTGTTGCCATACACGGACGCGCCCATGGGGAACATGCGGCAGACGTCGTGGTAGTTGTGCATGGCAATGCCGAACTGCTTCAGGTTGTTGCGGCATTGGCTGCGGCGGGCGGCCTCGCGGGCCGCTTGCACGGCCGGAAGTAGCAGGGCGATGAGTGTCGCAATGATTGCGATCACCACCAACAGCTCGATCAGGGTGAAGCCAGCGCGCCGAGCACGCTTCGGCACAAGTCGTGACATCGTAGGCTCCTTGAAACTGGAACGGCCGGAAAAGCTAGAACACCAAAAAGCAAAAACGCTGAGACAAAAACACCGAGGCAAAACCTTGAGGCGAAAGCACTTAAGAGACGGCTGAGGAACTACTGAATTTTCTTACACTTGCAGAAAGGATTTACAGTGCATACGCGAACCTAAATCTTCAGATTGAACTAAGCAAATAGGGGAAAACCTGAAAAGGGCATCGGGGAATCCCCGATGCCAGTCAGCAAATATGAATAAATGGCGTGAATTTGCTGAAAATCTGAACGGCCCCTGCCGCGCTCTTGAGCAGCATAACGAAGAATTTAAGGTGGAAAGCTGAAGACCGCTCACTCAACGGGGGCTTTTCGAACGCGCCGCACGACCCCCACGACCGGCAAAGGACCCCACGCGGAAAAGACGCCTCGCGGGGCTGAGCCCGAGACCCTCAGTTTTGTAGCGGTACGTCCATCGCTATCTGGACAGGTATGGGTGCCATGCCCACGGCTCGGCGTGAGACTGTCCGGTTATTCGAAGCGTTTTCCAGCTACGGTCCCGTCTGACGCTTCGGGTTAGTGCGTGCGATTCACCAACCCGAAGCGTGAGCGAGGGCTCTTCGATCGCCTCGAATTCCCGGACGCTCTCACGGCTCGGCGTGGGCATGTTTTCCGCTGCGAATCGCGCACGCCCACCGAAACCGGTGGGCATGGCACCCGACATTTAGCGGTAGACGCACCAGTAGGGCAGGCTGTCCGGCCGTCGGCGCTGGTGGCCCGAGAGGTGTTGCCTCGGACGGTGCCCTCACTGTGTTCTTTGGTCAGAGCGTTTGCGCGCGTTGAACCGTGACTCGGACGGACGCCAGGAAGCTCGGCTGTTGGCCGCGAGTTCGTTTGATCGGGCATTGCGGGCGGCAGGCAGAGCCTGCCCAACAAGACTGACTGCGCGAGTCATCGCAGAAGACGCTCTCAAAAAAGTCGCCGAGTTGTTTCCATGCGCATAGAAACGCGGTCTCCGCGCGCGTGGATTGGGCGCGGTAGGCTGCATGAATCCGTCTCGCACGAGCGGTCGACGTTGCGCGTGTCGCTCGCGGTCCGCGCTGCGGGGCGGCAAGTCGACGCACCGGAGAACTGGACAGCGAAGGTCAGCGGGACGCAGGTGGTTTCACGGAGGGTTGGGTCACAATTTTCTACTCTCTAGGTGACCCGCAAATTGGTGACCCAGTCCTACCGTGGGACGGGACACGAAAGCACGGGACTCGACGGGACGGGACACGCGGAAAGAAAGTTGCCGGTGGGACAAGTGGTCCCGGCGGGTCCTGTAAAAACTGGTCCCGGCGGGACGGGTCCCTCACATTTAACATAAGGGGGGAATGCGAAACTGGACCCACCGCGCTGGCCGGATGGAGGTCGGACGCGGGCGCTTGGTGCAAGGTCCCTGAAAGGCGGGCGCGGTCGGGACTCGAACCTTGGGACGGGATTGATTCGACGACCCGCATGGAGACGTGAGATTTCACCACGAAGACACAAAGGCACTAAGCAATTCACCGCTGCTGCTTAGGCATTACTTGGTGCCCTTGGTGTCTTTGTGGTGAAAAAATCCTGTCCGATTATGACGGGACGGGACCGCGCTGTTCGGCGCGGTTATGGGATGGGACACGAACGGTGGCACGGGACTGATTCAGAGAAAACGGGACGGGACTCGAAAGGGGGACGAGATTGATTCGGCGAAAATGCGCCCTCGCCCGACTCGACTGTCTT
This sequence comes from uncultured Planctomycetaceae bacterium, assembly GCA_963800135.1. GTDB lineage: Bacteria > Planctomycetota > Planctomycetia > Planctomycetales > Planctomycetaceae > DASPSM01. The sequence continues at coordinate 60,480 of CAWCZR010000016.1, forward strand.
CGACCCTGAGGCTCAGACCCGAAGGGAGCTCGTCGCAGGCCGACCCTCTCCCAGCGGACTGGGCGAGGGCAAAGATTTCGGTCCCGGCGGAGCCCACTCGCTACGCGTTCGGCGCGGGGTCGGTCGGGTCGGGTTCGGAGGCGGGCAGCGACGAGGGGGGACCGGGGATAGGTTCCCTCCGGGCGGCGCGGCGCAATAACAGGAAGGCGAGGTAGTCGTACACGCCGTGGGCGATCATGGCGGTGACGAGGTTGGGGGGGTGCGTCGCGTCCAGGAGCAGGCCGAAGTAGAGGCCCATCAACCCCGCGAGGATGGCGTAGGTCGGCGTCAGGAAGTGCAGCAGGCCGAAGATGACGTTGCTGGCGATCAGGCCGGCAATGCGGCCCCAGCCGCCAAAGTTGAGCCAGATCTCGAGCAGCCGTTGCAAGAGACCGCGAAAGAGCAGCTCTTCGCCGAAGCCGGCGAGCGCGGCGACGAAGATCAGCTCGTACCACCGGCACGTCCGGAGTGCCGGGCCGAGGATCTCCAAGACGACCCGCTTGATCCGTTCCAAAGCGGAGAACCGGAAGCGGTCGGTTGCCAGCACAAACAGAAACGGAGGGAGCGCGGCAGCCAGGCCGAGCGCGACGCCCGTGCCGTCGATGTGGAAGTCGGCGAAGGGGTCGATGCGAAACACGAGCCCCAACCCGAGGGCCACGAAGGCCAGGCCGCCTTCGAAGATGGCGGCCAGTCGCAAGAATTGGGATCGATCGGTGGGCTCGGGCATGGCCGATCCTATCGCGACGGCGCGCAGACTGTCCACAAAACTGGCAAAACCGCTGCCTTGCGAGAGCGGAGGGAAACTCTCGAATTCTGGGAGCGGGGCGTCCGATACAAGACGTGGAAAGTGCGAACGAGCAGAGTCAAGGAATCGCCGTCATCGTTCTCCCCTCGGAACGGTGACGGCGATTTCGTTTCGGCGAGCACGTTTGGGACCGGGCGCCGCTTTCGGACCGTGGGCGGTTGCCCCTCACCCCCAACCCCTCTCCCGGAAAGGGAGAGGGGAGAAAAACGCGCGTCGGCTCACTGCGAGCGGCGGCGAACGCGCTCCTTCGCCTGCTGGAAGACGTCGATGGCCGGCTGCGCCGCCTCGGGCACGGGCTCGGCGGGCGTAGGCGCAGCAGAGGTCGGCGGTGGCGTCAAAAGGGTCGCGGCTGGGGCTGACGTCGAACGGGCCGAGCGGTTTGCGGCCGGGCGTTGTACGGCGCGACGCAGCGGCAGGTCCCACCACTTGCGCGGGACGGCCGGTCGCGCGGGCACGAGTTGCTCGGTCGCGGCCGCGCGTTCCGGAATCAGTGCCGAAACGCGTTGCCAGAGCGAGAGCCGGCGGCCGGCGATTTCCGTCAGCAACAGGCCGATCGCCAGACCCATCAGCCACGGGATCAGCGAGAGCGAGCGGGCGGAGCGCGGCGGATCGGAGAGTACCTCCAGCACGTCGGTGCGGAGCTTGCCGCCGCTGAGCTCGGCCATCCCCTTGAGCGTTTCGCTGCCGCTGGGCAGGCCGATGCGCGGGACAAATTCGGGAGAATAGGGAAGCGTGACGGCCGGGCCGCGGACGAATTTCCGTTCGCCCGTTTTGACCAGCGTGCGGTACGTGCCGGTGCGGTCCATGCGGAAGCGGGCTTCCAGCGTGTCGGGGCCGGTCCAGGTGAAGTCGGGCGTGAGCGGTTCCTCCCGCTCGGCTCCGGGCGGAACGACGATCAGAGTCGGCGGACCTTGTCGCGATTTGTCCGCGCGATCGGGATCGAGCTCGACCGTGGCGACGGCGTCCTCGCCCGCCCGATCGATCCGCACGAAGACGTCGTCCGGACTGGGGCTGCCCAACAGCCAGCGGACGTGCGTGATCAGAAAATCGTTGGCCTTATCCCAGCGGCCGAACTGCCCGGCGTACTTGCCGTCGACCTCCAGCGTGAGCGCGGCCACGCGGCCCAGTCCGCGGTACCAAAATGCCGACCACGGAGCCTGATATTCGTCCTGAGAAACGACCGCTGGCGTGGCCTCCGGCTTGAGATAGCAGAGGTTGTAACCGTCGACGTTGGGGAAGGATCCGCTGCCCAGCTCGCCCATCAGGCGGGATTGGCCAACGAGCTGTCCCGGAATGCCCTGCGGGTGGGCGTCTTCCTTTTTGATGAAGGTGTTGCGGGCGATGTTCATCGTGTCTTGCGTGAACAGCCGCGGCAGCTCGAGCGGATCGTTGGCGAACATGATTTCCCCACCGCCCCGCTTGGCGATGTCCTTGAGGAGTTCGGAGTCGCTGTCGTGATCGGTGCCCAGGCCAATCACGCTGACGGTGATGCCGCCGTCGGCGAGTTTGCGGATCACGGTCTTGTAGTCGTCGGGCTTTTCGCTGTCGTTGGCGTCGGCGAAGAGGATGATGTGCCGCGTGGAATAATCTTCCGCCTTGGTCAGCTGCTCGCCGGCCGCGACGAGAGCGTCGTAGATGTAGATGCCGCCGCCCGCGCTCTCGATCTTGAGCACCTTCGAGCAGATGGCCTCGGTGTCTTCGACGGGCCCCATCGGTTGAATGACGTGAGCGACGGTATCGACGGCGAGGACCGACACCATGTCGCCCTCCGACAGCAGGCGGACGCACTCGGCCGTCCCCAGGTCGGCCAGGTCCATCTTAGTTTTGCCCCCTCCGATGGGCACCGCCATGCTTCCCGAACGATCGAGGGCGATGGTAATGGCTACGCGATTCTTGCGGTGCTCGTGCCGCAGTTCCATCGAAACGGGCAAGAGCGAGTCGAGCGGGCTCTTGAAGTAACCGCCGACGCCGAAGCTGCGTTCGCCGCCGGTCAGCAAAAAGCCGCCTCCCAAGTCCTCGACGTACTGGGCCAGGTGCTCCATCCGCACGCGGCCGAGCGCCGACGCGGGCACGTTCTCGACGACGACGGCCCGATAGCGATCCAGCACGTCGGGCGACAAGGGCGACTTGCCGGCCGCCTGGAAGTCGACCGGAATGTGGGCCGATTGGAGGGCCCGCCCGAGCGCCCCCTCTTTCCCATCGTTATTGACGACCAGCACCCGCGGACCGGCATCCACGAAGACGACGCCCGCCCCCACGTTGTTTTCCGCGAGCGGATCGCCCGGCACCTCGACCTCGACTTTGTAGGGCTGCATACCGCCCTGTTCCAGCAGGTCGCGAAACGTGAGCCGGTTACGACCGGAGACGAAGTCCGCCTCCCGCCGCGCGATCAACTTCGAGCCGCGGAACACGCGAACCTGCCCGTGGGCCTCGCGATCGGCGTAAATGTCGACCGTGAATTGGAACGGCTCGCGGGGAGTGACCGAATCGGGAAGCTGGATCGACTCGACCGCCACGTCGCCCAGGCGCGGCCGCTCGAAGGGCCGATAGTCGATCGGCACGCCTTCTTCGCGAGCACGCCGGGCCGCGGACAGCGGATCGGCCCCGTTGGCTTCGCCGTCGGAGAGGACCAAAAGGCGGGCCGGGCGATTCTTGTCGACCAGGTTGAGGGACGTCGCAATGGCGTCGGACAAATCGCTGCCGTCCGGCTGGATCTCCTTGGTGAAGGCGCCCAGCGACGCGTTGTCGGAAAGCGGACGCTCGATCTGGGCTTTGCCGCCGAACGTCACCACGGCCACGCGGTCGCCCGTTTTGCGATTGCGTTCGAGATCGTGAATCAGCGCCAACACGCTGTCCTGGGCGGCCGCAGGCATCGACCGCGAGCGATCGGCCACGACGACGATGTCGATCCCTTTGCCGCCCACGTCGATCCGCGGACCGGCCAGCGCCGTGATCAGCGCCACCAGGAGCGCGATCCGCAGCCCCGCGGTGACGCCGGTCGCCCGGTTGAGACGCGTGAAGGCAATTCCCGCGGGAATCGCCAACAGCAGCACCTCGGGGTATTGGAACCAGATCATGGAACCGCTCGTCGGGCCCGGGCCTGCCGATCGAGAACGAACCAGTCGGCCAACAGGGCGACCAGAATGACGGCGATTCCCGCCGCAATCAGCCAGGAGAACGGATCATCAGAGACGATAACTCAAGGCGGGCGGTTCGCTCACGGCGTCGCGCACGCCCGGCCCAAGCGTGCTCAGGTTCGATTCGACGGGATCGTGAAAATTGACCGCGAACCGTCCCAGCGATCGATCGCCTTCGCGGACCTCGTAAATGCCGGCCTGCTGCAGCGGAGGGATTTCGACGATCGACCCCCGGGCCAGCGGCACGGTCTTGCTGCCAATGACCAAGGTCAGCGGATCGCTGCCGTGATCGCCCGCGTTGGGGCGGAACGTGATCTCTTCGTTGAGGCGATAATTCCAACGCTTGAGCCCGGGGAGGGCGTCGCGGCACATCTCGACGAGGTTTTTGACCAGGATCGGCCAGTCGGGACTTTCGGCGAGGTTCGAGCGGGCAAAATCGAGATTGAGCAAATAGGCGGCCGTTTGCGTGCCGGCGAGCCGACTCAACAGCAGCTGCTTGCCTGCACTCACCAGAGGCGTGGCCTCGAGTTGCTTTCCTGCGACAGAAACAGGCTGCACACCGCCGAAAACAACGCCTCCCAACACGACGCCGTCCAACAATGGGTGCCGCTTCTCGAGCAAGTAAGGGCCGACGAGATCCTTCGCCTGTTTGCGAGCCGGCTCGGACCCATCGATTGGACCGATTCCCAGCCAGGTCAGGCCAGTCTGCGACGGCGGCAGTTTGGCGGCTTCGCCAATCAAGAGCTGCGCGTCGGCCGGCGAGCCGAGCTGGGTCTCCGAGATGCCTGCGAGGGCCCGTTGCACGGGGCGCACGGCTGCAGAATCAGCTGGCAGCGAAATCGTGATCGTCACCGTGCGGACCTTGGGCTCGATCAGTGTGACATGGTTGTCAACTTCCAGTCCGTCGCCCGGGGAATGTGTGTCGACTGTCAGTTCGCCCAAGCCGCCGCGGACATCGGTCTCGAGCGAGGCGTCGGCTCCCGCCTGCAGCGAAAGCGTCTTCGCAAACAACTCTTGCTCGCCGTGGCGGCCGCGGACCTGCACGTCGGTCGGTTTCTTACCCAAGTTGGCGATCCGCAGGAAGACGCGGCCTTTGTTGGCCTTGGGATCGAACGTCCAACGGGCCGCGGTGATGGCCGTGTTTTCCAGCGGCTGCCCGAGCGAGACGATCTCCATTGTTTTTGGGGTCGGCGCCGATTTGGGGGGCAGGTGGTTCGTCAGGAACACGATCCGCCCGCTGCTCTCGGAGAGCTGGGCGGCCAGATCCCAGGCCGGCTCGAAGTCGTGCGCCAGGGCCTGCGGGTTCCATCCGTCGAGCGCGGCCTGCGCCTTGGCCAGAGGCACCGCGGGGCCGGTGAGCAATTCGGGGCGGCGTCCGGTGACGATCAGCGTGGCGACGCTACCGGACGGCAGCCTTTGGAAGCGGCGGACGATTTCCTCGACGGCCTCTTCGCGAAACGACTTTCGTCCCGGCGGACGGGCCTGCATCGACGCCGAGTTGTCCAACACAACGATCACGTGTTCGACGCGGCGCGACTCGGCCCAGCGCGGCTGAGCCAGCACGAGCGACAACACGGCGGCTGCCAGCAACTCCAGCAACAAAGACGCCGTAATCGGCAGACGCTCGCGGCGCCGGCCGGCCTCGCGGACCTGCGTTTGCACGCCCCACAGGTGCAGCCCGCCGATCAACAAAGGCGGAAACCGCCGGTAATACAGATGCAGAATGAGAATGGCCGGGACTGCCAGCAGGCCGAGCAATCCCAACGGGTTGGCAAAGCTCATCGGTGCATCTCGGCGACGGCGAACGGTCGCTTTCTGGCTTCAGGCGGCCGGGACCAGCAGTCCGGCCTGGGTCAGATCGTTGCGGCACAAACTCGGCAAACCCCGATCGGCCACCAGCGTCACGAACCGCCCGTGCGCCGCACGGCAACCGCGCCGCAGCCCCTCCTGCACGCGGCCGAGCCGTTCGCGGTAGGCGGCGACCGTTTTGCGATCCAGGAGCAAGTCGACGCTTCCTTGCGTCTCGACATCGATCAGCCGCCGTCCTTCGCTGGGGGACGGATCGGCTTCCCACTCGTTCAAAAGCTGCACCAGCCACAAGGCGCCCGCCTCGCGCGACAGTCGGCGGACAAGCGCATCGGAATCGTGAGGAAAGAGAAAATCGGAGACGACGATCCGCACGGCCTGCCGTTTGAGCGGCACGACGTTGTCCGCGATCAATTCCTCCAGGGTGGCCGTGCCCGAAAAGGGGAGCGAGGCCAGATTGTCGAGCGCCTCCAGCGACAGGAGCCGCGAAGGACGCGCGTCGTCGAGCAGTACCACGCTGGGGCGGCCGCCGACTCGCGCGGACAACAGGGCAAACATCGCGGCAAGCTGCCGGGCCACGCGGGGCTTGGCGTCGCCGCCGGTGGTCATCGAGCGGCTGGCGTCGAGCAGAATTTCGGTGCGGGGGCTGATCTCTTCGCGATAGAGACGGACCATCAAGGAGTCGCTGCGGGCATAGGCCGACCAGTCGACGTGCCGAATGTCGTCGCCCGGCAGATACTCGCGATATTCCTGAAATTCGAGCGAACTGCCCGTACCGCGACCAAGCAACTCGCCGGACGACCCCGCCACAGGCAGCCGGGGCGAGGCGAGGCGATAGGCGGCCAAGGCCTGCTGAACTTCGGGATCGTGCCGTACGGATTTCATGACTCGATCCGTTTCACGACGTGGCGGCGCCTGGTTCGAGCACCATCCCGGTCAGGGCAGCCTGCGCCTCTTTGCGTCGAGCGACCTCGAGCTCAATCTCACCGCGAACAGGATTGCGCAGGACTTCGCGAAACGCGCGGACCATCGCCCGCCCATTGATGGCGATCGCTAACACCGCGCCGATCGCCCCCTCAATAACCGGAAGGGAGTTATTCGTGTGGTCCTCCATGATGTCGTTGATCGTCACGATGGGAAAAACAATGTCGATCGGCTGGAAGGTGTTGTCGCGAAAGTTCGACAAGAAGTGCCAGAGGAATTCCAGCAGCACGAGCAGCAGATTGATCAAGAGCAAGAGCGCAATGAGATGTCCCGGCGAGAAATTTGTCATCACGGTACGGAAGAGCCGTGTCAGAAAGGCGCCGGCCCCCATGTAAATTACGGCGTACGCGATCGTGGTTTCCGCCGCGGCCCATTCCCGCGACGTCGAGTGCAGATGCGTGGTGGCCGCCTTGCTTTCCAGATTCATCGCCAGAATGGCGAGCACTGTCATGAGGCCGATGGACCCCAATCCGAAGATCAATCCCCGGGTTCCGCCCGGCAGGAAGGGAACCCAAACCGCCCGCATCCAGCGCGAACGCGGCAGCCCCCGCGCGACGCGGCGCGAAAGCCCGTCGGCCTCGGCAATGACAAACAGCCCGGCGATGGTGAGGAAAATGCTCGTCAGCGTGACCATCACGTAGATGTTCATGTCGGCGAACGAACTCTTGAACAAGGCGACATAGCCCAAGATGGCCAGCCAGCCGATCAGCCACTGAGCGGTCACCGTCAGGCGAATTCCCGAGCTGCGGTTGTCCGATTCGAAGGTCAGCTGGGCGATCGCGACCTGCTGACAGAGATACGAACCGGAGAGGGCGAAGAACACAGCGATGGCAATGCCCCACCAGGTGGAGGCTTCGCCCAGCGACAGATTGGCTTGGAAGGTGAACGAGGCGAAAATGAACAGGCCGATGAACGCCAGGACGATCACACCCAACGAGCCGAAGGCTTGGGAGATTCTGTTCTTCGTTTGCGCTCCGATCGCCAGCCCGACGGACGAGAACGCGAACGACACAACCAAGAGGATCCCCAGGTTGAACATCGTGCGGACGAAGTCGAAGCCGGGCAGCAGCGACGTAAACGCGATGAACGGGGTAATCGCCGAGAAGTAGACCAGTACCTGAACCAGCGCACTGAGCGACTTGCCCCACACGATCTGCGGGGGTGACATCGCGGTGATCTGCACCAACTCGAGCGTGTTCTCGGCCCGCTCTTCGACGATGCTGCGAAACGCCGCAAAGGGGACGATCACGAGCGACGCCACACATAGGATCAAGAAGAACAGGATGAAGAAGCCCTCGGCCGACGAGCCGTACTCGATCGAATCGCCCGTCATCGTGATGCCGAAGATCGAACCGCCCCAGGCCACCAGCAACAACAGCACGAACGTGCCGACGAACTGCCGGCTCTTGAGCGATTGTCGCACTTCTTTCACGACGATGGCGTTGCAGTGATCTCCAAAGCGTTCCAGCCGACGGATCGCGAGCGGGAGGCTGCTCATTGGGTCACCCCCTTGGTGATCGCCAGGAAAGCGTCCTCGAGCGTTTCGCTGCGCCCCCGGAACTCCACGACGTCCAGATTCTCCCGCACCATGAGACGCAGCAGATCGCACAGGCCCGCCTCGTCGCCGGTGAATTCGAACGTCGCCGTCTGCGCCACCACGGTCACGCCGCTGGCCAGCGGCTGTTCCAAGAGCAACCGCTCGAGCCGCTCGACGTCGCGGAGCACGCGGACGCAGACGGCTGCGCCGGTCGAGCGTCCCTGCGAGGCACGCTGGGCTTGCTGGATCTCGTCGATCGTCCCGCTAGCCAGGATGCGGCCCGCTTCGATGATGGCGGCCGAATCGCAGATTTCACCCAACTCGGTGAGGATATGCGAACTGATCAGCACCGTCTTTTTGAGTTCCCGCGCCAACAGCCGCACCAACTCCCGAAGCTCGATTCGGGCGCGAGGATCGAGGCCCGCGGCCGGCTCGTCCAGGATCAACACGGCCGGGTCGTTGATCAATGTGCGGGCCAGCCCGAGACGCTGCGACAGGCCCTTCGACAGCGAAACGACCGGCTTTTCGACAAGGGGCTTCAATTCGGTGAAGACGAGCACCCGCTCGACCGCGTCGCGACGGGCCGGCGGCGACAGGTTGTAGGCCCGCGCGAAGTAATCGATGTACTCCAGCACGTTCATGTTGGCGTATTTGCCAAAGCTGTCGGGCATGAAGCCGACGATCTTGCGGACCTTGTCAGGATCGTCGATCACCGAGTAGCCGTTGATGAAAGCGTCGCCCGCCGTGGGCACATCGAGCGTCGCCAGAATTCGCATGGCCGTCGTTTTGCCGGCACCGTTAGGGCCGATGAAACCGATCACCTGCCCGCGATACGCGCGAAACGAGACATCGTTGACGGCTTTCAGCCGGCCGAAATAGCGGTGCAGATGCCGACACTCGATCGCCGGCGTCGCGTTGCCGTTCGAGGCAACCGCGGGGGCGGGTGGAGTGCTGATTCGGGTTTGGCCGTCGCTCATGGATCGCGCGTGATTGAGGGATTGAGTGAGTTTGGAAATCGAGACATTTCAAAAATATCCGTTCAAGAGATGCAGGCTCATTTCGTCGGTCGTCGCCGGGACGCCCGTTTCCACGCCCGGGTTCTGTCGCAGCACGGCGACGTAGGACCGCGGGGCGAGTCCCTTCTTGCGCGGCAGCTCGATTCGCAAGCGGCCGATGCGGCTTTCCATCAGATTTCCAGAAAAGTCCGTCGTCACGCTGCCGTGCATCATGTAGGCCATCCAGGCGCGGCCGCCGCGAAACGCGCTGGGGGTCGGCTCGACAAAACCGGCCGGCAGCGCGGGGCCGTTGTGATTGAGCAGCGCCACGAAGTCCGCCAGGTCGTCGGTCGTGGGCTCGGCGAGCGCGACGGTCGCGCCGGCGGCGACGGACCGACCCACATAGAAGTGCCCCGACTCGTCGCTCGCGACGACCATCTCCAGTTCCCAAGGAAGCCCGTTCGAGAACTCGGCCTTGCCCGCAGTCTTCTTCAGATCGACGCGCGATCGCTGTTCGGCATTACGGACGGTGAAGAATTGCGTCCGCGTGCGGGCGGGCAGCCAGCCCGACGTCAGGTTCTGAGTTTCCGACCAATCGACGTAGCCGCTCGCCGGGTCGTTGGTCGTCGGGATCACCGGATAAACGGCCGTTTCGGGAGAAAACCGCATCCCCCCCGAAGGACTGACTCCGGCGAAGAGCGCGAGGCGGGCCATTGTCACGGCTGTGTGGTTTCGCTGGTCGAGCACCGTCAGGCTGCGAATCCGCGATTTGGTCGCAAAGCCATGGGCGGCGACCGAGTAGCCGAGCAGCAGCACGCTGGTGCCGCACGCCAGCGCCGGCACCGTGAAGAGCAACAGCCAGAGCATCTTTTTTCGGGACAGGTAAAGGTAGTTCACCGGCCCGATGAGAATGCTGAACAGCGTGATCAACACCAGAAAGGCGATGGTCGGAACGCCATGGATTCCCGGGTTCATGAACTTGAAGAAGTCCTTGGTCCCGATGTGCGGCGAAAAGCCATGACGCACCGTCCAAGACGGCTCTCCACACGATTTGTCGAGCCAGAGCCAATCGTTGATCGTGCCCGGAAACGGACTACCCGGAAATGCGCAGACCGTGCCCAACATCAGCGAGCGCGTGCGAAAGGCATCGTTGCCCCCCGGCCAGGGAGGCTCGGGTGTTTTCGTCTTCGTCGTCGCGGGCTTTGTGGACTTTGGGGCGGCAGGTGTCACCGTCGGCATCCCGGGGCCGCCGTGAAAGACCACGCCCGGCGCGCCTTCCTCCGGTGTCACCGTGATCTCGCCGCTGGGTCGGTTGGCCGGCTCAGGGTGCTGCCACGTCGTCGACGACGTCTCGGGCGCCTCGACCAATCGATCGAGCCGCGACAGGGCGTCCGCGTCTTTGCCGACGTCATACACGAGCAAACTGCCGCCGGTTTGCACCCATTTCACGATCGCCGCCCGCACGGGATGCTCGAGTCGCTCCAACTCGTCCCGCGGGATCGCCAGGTAGTCGAGACCGCTGTAATCGATCCACGACTCGGGCAACAGGTCCGACGGCACAACGTTGGCCAACTGGGATGCGTCGATGGTGCCTCGCCCGTAGCCATAGCCGTAGCGGGGGGACGTGGCGGTGCCGGATTTGTGATTCCCCATATCGACGAAGCGGGCGCAGTCGACGGTCACGGGAGAAACCACGAGCAGGGCGGGCGGCGAGGGACTCAAATACAGCCCCGACGGCACAGAGATTGACCGTTGATGGCCCTGAAGCGGACGCGATCCCTCGTAGACGTGCAACGTGCCGTCGCGCGGTTCCACGAGCGGCACCGAGAGCGTGAAGTGCACCGTCGCGTTTTGATCGACGCCGATGGCCCGCCGCACTCGCACAGAGTTTCCCTCTCCGTACGATTCGAACTCGAAGGTCAGGTCGCGGGGCTTGCCGTGATTGGTCACGCGGACGCGAATCGGCAGGTAACCCCCCTCCCCTCCTCCGGCCCAGCGCGTATCGCTACGGATCGTCAGGTCGTCCGCGTTTGTCGTGTGCTCGTTACCCGATCCGAATGCCGGGAGCGGCCCAATGGCCGCCACGAGCGCGAGTACGATGCCCACCGTGCGCAGGACGCTCCCGGCGCAGCGCAGGCGAAGCAAAAAGTGTGGTCGCGGTGGCTTCACGCCCTGAGATCCCCCGGAAGCGAGCGATCGACTTGAGGCACCGTTTCCAACAGGCGATCGATCAACCGCACGGTGGTCCAGCCCTCGAGCCGAGCCGCGTAGTCGAGCAAGAGCCGGTGCTGCAAAACGCTGGCCGTCACGCGGCGGACGTCGTCGAAGCTGACGTTGGGACGGCCGGCCAGCAGGGCCGATCCGCGGGCCGTCTCCGCCAGCGCGATGGCCGCCCGCGGCGACGCTCCGAACCGCACGAAGCGGCGCACCTCGTCCGGAGCGGACTCCGATTTCGGATGGCTGGCATGCACGAGTCTCGCGATGTAATTCGCGACGGCCGTGGGCAAATGGATCATGTCGGTCAATTCAAAGAGCCGGCCCAGCTCGGCGGCGGAGATGGCGACCGAGAGTTGCGGGGCCCGGCCGTGCTTGCGCGTCGAGATGATTTCCTCGAGCGTCGCCGACGAGACCGACTCGACGTTGATCTTGAACGTGAAGCGATCGAGCTGCGCTTCGGGCAGCGGGTAGGTTCCTTCCAGCTCGATCGGGTTCTGCGTCGCCAGGACGAAAAACGGCCGTGGCAGCGCGTGCGATTCGCCCATCACGGTCACTCGCTGCTCTTGCATGGCCTCCAAAAGAGCGGACTGCGTCTTCGGCGTGGCCCGGTTGATTTCGTCAGCCAATACCAGGTTCGCGAAGACGGGCCCGCGATGAAACACGAGCTTGCGCGTTCCGCCCTGGTCTTCCAGAATGGGCGAACCGACGATGTCGCCGGGCAACAGGTCGGGTGTGAACTGGACCCGCCGAAACTCCAGCCCCAGCAACGACGCCAGCGCCTTGACGAGCTCGGTCTTGCCCAACCCGGGCAAACCCTCGAGCAGGATGTGCCCGCGGGCCAACAGGCAGATCACGACCAATTCCAGCAGCTCGCGTTGGCCGAGGATGGAAGTGCCCAAACCGTCGAGCAGTCGCTGGACTTGAGTTTGCGTTTCTTGCACTTCCGCCGGACTCAAGAGTCGCAGCGTGGTCGTAGCGAAAGTCGGCTCGGCCGGTCGCATGTCGTCGAGGAGTTGGCTCAAGTTCGTCACCGAATTCTGGTTTCGCCGGACAGATTGCTGATTTCAGATCGATTGCGAGTGAGGCGACGGGTCAGGCCGAGCCCCGCGCGAGTCGGGGCACCCGCCCTTACCGCGGAGATTGACTCCCGACACAGTCGGTCGCGCGGTGCGCACGAGGAAAATGGGCCGAGCCTGCCATGCGAGTTCTCAGCGGTCGTTGCCGGTTGGGGTGCGCGTGTCGAAATAGTGGCGGACTGCGGCACGGTGCCGCGGACTCAGCGTGCGATTCCAGGTTTGGCGACCGCTCTCGGGCCCCGCGGCTCGACCGGCGGTGCGCGGGGCCGAGGAGGCCGGCTCGACCTCCGGGGCGGACGCACTTTGTGAAATGATTTCCTTGTCGGGCTGATCCGGCGTTCCGGGCGGCAATATGATCTCTTTGAACTTGGCACCGTTGGCCTCGGCCTCGTCGCCCCACGTCAGCTTGGCGGCCCCTCCGCCGCGCGTCGTGCCGCCGCGGCCTGCCTTGCCGTCGCGGTCCTCATTGTCCGAGTCGGAATCGTCACCCTCCGAATCGTCGGGGTCGCCCTCTTTATGGCGTGACTTGGCGATTTTCTTGGACTCGTCTTTGAGGAATTTCTTGAGGTCGCTCAGCATCTTCTCGCGTTCCTTCGCGTCCTTCGGCAGGCTGAGGTGGTTGTCCTTCATCAGTTGTTGCAGTTTTTTCTGCAGCTCGGGCGACGCCTTGCTGAAGCGGCCGCTCTTCGACAGCTTGCGGAGTGATTCGGCCACTTCCTGTTCGAGCTGGTCGCGCCGCTCTGCCGACAGCGATGAGGCGTTTTGCTTCGCGTCCTCGCCCAGGCGATCGAGCGCGTCCTGCGCCTTGGAGGCGGCCATCATTGATTCTTCCGCCCGCACGCGCATGGTCTCGCGGAGCGAATCGACGACTTCCCACGATTCGTGAGTGAGCGGCGTGCTCTTTGTCTCGGCTGCCAGTTTGTCGATCGCCTGCTGGAGGTTTTCGGATTCCTTCTGTTCGAGCACTTCGTTGTCGCGGAGCACTTGCAGCGTCTGCGCGAGAGACTCGGCCGCCTGCGTGCCGACGAAATTCGTCCGCAGGCTCTCGGTTCGGGCTTCGCGGAGCGGCACGCAACAGCAGCCGACGACGAACAGGACCGGAAGCCATAGCCGGCGCGCCGCGCGCACCGGCCGCAATCGGGGCAAGCCCGTCCGCCAATCCGGATTCTGGGCGGCCAGATGGTCGGACCAGCCCGAGTCGTCGGCCGCCTGGCTGTTGCGCCAGTGTCCGTTTGCCGCATGCCCGCCGTTTGACTGGCGGCCGGTCGTCTCGCACAACGTCATGAGCAGACCATTGACCCCAGTCTTGGAATCGAGGAGGGCCACCGCCTGCGAGCGAGAAAAGCCCCGCCGCCGGCTCGTCCACCATGCCCACGCCAACAAAAGGGGCAGAACCAGCGCGGCCAGGCACAGCACGCCCGGCCACAGACCGGGGCTAGCGAGCTTCACTAGCAAGACCGAGCTGCCCAGAACGAGCAGAAACAGGGCCAGCGCGTCGGTGAAGGCCGTCAAAAAGACCCCCAGCGACAAGCGTCTCCGCTGCAGAGCAATCCACTGTTCAAACTGGTTCACGGGGCGCCTCCGGCCTGGGACGACGGATCGCGGCGTTGGGGGCAGAGACTTGCGGGTAGACTCGACGATAAAATCCTGGCAGGGCTCTCCCTAAAGAGTTGGCGCAGGCTTTTCGAGAATATCACACTCAACGTCGCTTGGCGCTACCCGGATCAAGGAATGGGGCTACTCACGATGCCCCGTCGGCCAATCTCTAGACGGCGGTTACACTTGGCGAATTCCCCGGTCCTTCGCCGCCCTAATCGTTGGCTTCGCGGCGGGAACGTTCGCTGGGCTCTCGTCTGGGGACAATTCTTAGGACACGACATCCAGGGCAATTCGTCTAGCGTACGACGTCGGTTTCCAGTTGCGGAAGGCACCACCGTTCGCCGATTCAAGGCTTTGAGATGAACCGCGGGCGTCGGGAAGTCGTCGTGACGGGAAGGGGAGCGGGGTGACGCCGCTCGGCGTCGGCGTGGCTCCCCTCTGGGACGGGGGTGAACGCGGGCCGCGGCACGATCGTCGGCCGCGAGCATCCGGTGCAGACGGCCCTGTCAAACTCGTTCGCCTTCGGCGGTAACAACGCGTGTGTCCTGTTGGGAAAGTCGAGCTGACCGACTTGCCGGCGAGAAACGCCCCTCCCCAAGAGCCCCGAAATTGCCCAATCGCAGGTCGTGTGGTTCACCTTGCAAATCGTCGCAAGGGTCCTGATACTTTCGGAGCGACTTCGGTCGCGCAATTTGGCGGAGTAGCTCAGTCGGTTAGAGCAGCGGATCCATAATCCGCGTGTCGGGGGTTCAAATCCCTCCTCCGCTACTCGACGACACGCGTAGCAGACTTAGCCCAGTAGCGGCCATCGCCCCCCATCGAAGAGGTAGCGTCGCATCCGGTCGCATTCCACTGCGACGCCATGGGTCAGCGGCTCCCTGTGTCCGGGGCACAACAATTGAATGTCGAGCGCTAGGCAGCGTTCCATCGACCGTCGCGCCGTCGGCACGTCCAATGTCACGGGGCGCGCCATGAACCGCACTCGGCCACCAATGACCGCCAGCGCATCCCCTGCAAAGAGAACTCGCTCCGGCCGATAGTAAAAGCTGGCGTGGCCGGGTGTATGACCGGGCGTTTCAACGACCTCGAAGCCGCCAGCGAGAATTTGCCCGTCTTTGAGGTAATCAGCCGCCCGGACCGCCTCAGGGACCGCTTCACCCAACAAGCCGATCAGCAGCACGCCCACTCCCCATTCCGGGACGCGTTTTGCGATCCAACCCCGGAGCCCGCCCCGGGCGGCCGCTCGCGACAGCCACGGCCGCTCGTCGGCGTGGTAATAAACGGAACAACCTGATCGCCTCTGGATGGCCCTCGCGCCCGCGGCGTGGTCGTTGTGCCAGTGAGTCAGCAAAACGGCTTTAACAGACTTCTCCGACTGTCCCATCGCGGCGAGGAGCGCTTGGGTGTCCGCACCGGTCGAGTCCATGCCCGCATCGATGAGTACGACTCCGTCTTGCGTCGTCACGGCATATGAACACGTCAAGTACGACGGCCGACGGACGCACCAAACGGAATTGGTTACTTGAAAGACGTGCCGCGCAAACACCGCGCCCTCAGATCGTGCGGTCCATTACTAACGATCGCGGCGAAGTCACTCCGCCAACTTCATTTTTTTGCGCCCCGGAGACGAATCCGCAGCAGAGAAACTGATGATCTCTACTCGTACCGTAGCGACTCAATCGGATCCAGCTGGCTCGCGCTGCGCCGGGTAGAAGCCGAAAAAGATGCCGACGGCCGCGGCAAAGAGGAACGCCAGAAGGGCCGCGGTCAATGAGAACTGCTGCGTCCACTTCTGGCCGACCGAGACGGCGTTGATGAGCGAGACGATGCCGATCGAAGCTCCCAATCCGAGCAAGAAGCCGATCATTCCGCCGACACAGGAAAGCATCAGGGCCTCGATCAGGAATTGACGGAGAATATCGCCGGGAGTCGCGCCGACCGCCATGCGGATGCCGATCTCGCGGGTTCGCTCGGTGACCGAAACCAGCATGATGTTCATGATGCCGACTCCCCCAACGACGAGGGAAATCCCGGCGATACTGGCCAGCATCAGAGTCAGCGTGCCGGTGACGATGCCGAGAACGTTGGCGATTTCGGTCGTATTGACCACCTCGAAGTCGCGTTGCTGGCCGGGCTGAATGCGATGTCGCTCGTTGAGCAGCTCCTCGATTTCGTGCTGCGCTTGCGTCATCAGTGACGTCGACCGAGCCGAAGCTAGGATTGCGCTGACGTTATCGAACTCGGATCCCTCGAGTCGCTTACGGACGGTCGTGACCGGGATGAGCACAATGCTGTCCTGGTCATCTCCAACCATGTTGGCCCCCTTCGAGGCCAGCACGCCAATCACCCGAAAGGGAATGTTCTTGATGCGGACGGTCTCCCCAATCGGATCGGTCGTCTGGAAGAGCTTGGCAATCAGCGTGTGGCCGATGACGCAGACCTTATTCGCGCTATGCACATCGCGGTCGGAAAAGAATTCGCCGTTTTCCATCGGCCAGTTGCGGACAGTCAAATAATCGGCGTTGACCCCGTGAATCTGCTTCGGGCTGTAGTTCGAGCTGCCGAAAATCACCTGCGCGGTCGTCCCGATGAGCGGGGAGGAGGCGAGCACCGACGGGCAATCTTGTGCGATCGAATCGGAGTCGCGTGCCGTGAGAGTGACTTGGGCTTGCATCACGCCGCTACGTCGGCGAACCGCGGGTTGGACGATGACGACGTTGGTCCCCAGTGCGGCAAACTGACTTTGGACCAACATGCTGGCGCTTTGGCCCACCGAAACCATCGTGGTGACGGCGGCAATCCCGATCACAACGCCGAGCACGGTCAGTCCGGCTCGCATTTTGTTCTTGGCGAGCGCGCGCACGGCGATGCGTACTGTAACCGGAGAAATCATGGTGTTTCGCGAAGGATGCCTACCAGGAGCTGGGCGGCGGGGGTTGAAAGCCGATCACAAGGACATCAGCACTTTTAACGGCTCCCGATGCAACTTCCGTGTATTGACCATCGGTCAGTCCGGTCTTCACCTCGATGGCCCGCAACAGATCTCCGTCGGTCACCCAAACGTGATGGCGCGACCGTTCCTTGCGGAGCCGTGCCCGTTCCGAGATCGAGAGGGATTGCAGCGAGACGCCTTCATTACCGTCCTCGTCGACTTTTGTTTCCTCTTTCCCCTCCAAGATCGGGGCGTCCTCCGGTCGCACCTGATTCGCAGCCGGATAGAAACGCAACGCGGCGTTCGGCACTTTGATGACGTCGGCGCGCTCGTCGACTTGAAACGAAAGACTGGCCGTCATGCCGGGAAGCAATTCGAGGTCCGGATTCGAAGTCGTCACCACGACCGGATAGGTGACGACGTTTTGGGCCGTTGTCGAGCTGAGGCGGATCTCCAGGATGGATCCCTTGAATAACTTGTCGGGATAAGCGTCGACCGTGAACGTCACGGGATATTTCTTCTTTTGGGCGTCCTTGATCAGGCCGATGTCCGCCTCATCGACCGAGGCGTGGACGTGAATTTCCTTGCGGATGTCGGGGGCCACGATGAACAGCTCGGGCGTCTGGAACTGGGCCGCCACGGTCTGACCCGGGTCAATTTTGCGATTGATAACAATACCGTCGACCGGCGAGCGAATCTCGGTGTAGTTGAGGTTGGCCAGCGACGTGTCGAGCGAGGCTCGGGCCTGATCGACGGTGGCTTGGGCCACCTTGAGCTGGGCCTCTGACGTCATGCGGGAAAACTTGTATTTGTCGAAATCGGCCTGGCTGATGTACGACGTCCCTCGCTCTCGCAAGGCAATGGCTCGTTTCTCGTCCTCGATCGCCTGCAGCAGCTGTGCCTGCACGCGAAAGACGTCCGATTCCTGGATGGCCAGGGTGGCCCGATCGTGGGCCACGGCTGCCTTGCAAATCTGCGGATCGATCTTGGCGAGCAGATCCCCTTTCTTGACCTCTTGATTAAACTCGCAATAGAGTTCCTGGACTGGTCCCGACACGAAAGAGCCGACTGTGACTTCGATCTTGGGTTTGACTGTCCCCGTGGAGTTGACCACCGCGATAATATTTCCCTGTTCGACCTTGGCCGTGCGCCAGATCGGACGGTTGCGTTTGGCCCAATAATTGGCGGCCGGACGGTATGCGACAGCCCCGACGGCAGTCAGCACGCCGAGCAGGACGAGTAATCGGAGGAGCGTCTTCATGCGAATGAGCATTCTTTTGGAAGGCGAACTGTGGCCCTAATCGAAATCCGCGATGTTTCGCGAGTGTATGATCTCGGCGAGGTCAAAGTCGAGGCCCTCGTTCGGGCCTCGCTTTCCATCGAAAGTGGGGAGTATGTCGCGCTTGTCGGGGCTTCGGGGTCCGGCAAGAGCACGCTGATGAATACGTTGGGGTGCCTGGATCGACCCACTAGCGGTAGTTACCAGCTGGGCGGCGAAGAGGTTGCAACTATGTCGCGCCAGGAGCGGGCCCATATTCGTAACCGCCGAATTGGGTTCGTGTTCCAGAACTTCAACCTTTTGGCGCGAACGTCGGCGATCGAGAATGTCGAGCTGCCATTGCTGTACGCCAAAGGCATCTCCGCGTCGGATCGTCGTCGCCGGGCGATCGAAAAGTTGGAGCTGGTGGGCTTGGCGAATCGAATGCATCATCATCCGAACCAGCTTTCGGGGGGACAGCAACAGCGTGTGGCCATCGCCCGTGCCCTCGTGAACGAGCCGGCCATCCTGCTGGGTGACGAGCCGACCGGCAACCTCGATTCGCGGACCAGCCGCGAAGTGATCGCCCTGTTCCGGGAGCTCAACGAAAAGTCGGGCATCACGATCATTCTGGTGACTCACAACCAACGGATCGCCCGCGATGCCAAGCGAACGGTCGTCATGCGCGACGGACACATCGTTTGCGACACGACCGACTTTCGCCTGGCGGCCGAGGCATTGCGTGAGGACTTGGACGAATACGCCGCAGAGGCCTCCAGCGACGGCGTGGCGACTTCAGACTGAGTGCCTGCCGAACTGCGACCTCACTCACTTTCGACGCGACGATCCGATTCGACCTGACAGCCCAATCGACGCTCCTGCTCGCCGCTATCGCCGGCCGCCCTCGGCTCCATGACTCAAAAAACGCTGCAGGAATACGCGGAGTGGCTCGACGAGCGGAAGCTCCTCTGGCCGGCACCGCCCAAGCGAGTCCCGGTGAAAGCCAAGGCCTACACCGAGCCGTTGGTGGGTATTCGTGGCGTGGCCTTCAATATTTACGGGACTTTGCTGCGAATTTCCGACGGCGAGCTGTTTCTCCGGCATCCCCAGGACGTGCGGATGGAAATCGCCCTGGAGAAGACCATCAAAGAATTCGGCATGTGGAACAGCATGACTCGGCAGCCCGGCGCGCCCTGGAAGGGCATGCTCGTCCGCTACGAGCGGGCGCTGGACGAGCAGCGTCTGTCGACCACGCACGGTCCAGGCGAGATTCCCGAGGCCGACTCCGTGCAGATCTGGATCAAGATGGTTCGGCTATTAGAGCATAAAGAATATTCGTACGACGTCGCCCAATATGGGCCGCTCGAACAGTTCAGCGAGAAGATCGCCTACTTCTTTCATTCGAACCTGCAGGGGCTGGAAGCCGAGGAGGGAGCGCTGGCGTCGCTCACGGGCCTGTTCCAAGCCGGCATGCGCGTTGGACTTGTGGCCGACGCACAACGCTTCACGCTGGTGCAGATGTTGCGGGCCTTTCGGCAGCAGGGTACACTCCGCTCGCTGGACGAGTTGTTCGATCCGGCGCTTGTGACCTTGTCGTACCGGGAAGGAGTTCGCAAGCCGTCGCGGTCGCTGTATGAGCATGCCGTCGAACGGTACCGGCGGATGGGGATTGCTGCCAGCCAGGTCTTGGCCGTTGGCACGCGGATCCGCGAAGACCTCGCCATCGCCAAGGAAGTCGGGATGCGGACGGCCCTGTTGGCCGCCGACCGAACGAGCCTCGCTGCGGAGAAAGAGGATCTGGCCGACCCGGAATTGCGTCCCGATCGGCTGCTGACCAGCCTCACGCAGCTCCGGGAAATTGTCACTCACTGAATTCGGGCACAGCGGCTGGCAAGAGAAATGCTGCTCTTTTTGGGGCGTCATCTGTCACGAACCGTAACTCCTGACTTTGCCCAACCACTGCCATGCCCGCACCACCGCTTTACGACTACGCGAAGTTTGACTTCGACAAGCCGCTGTTCGGCATCGACGATATCCGCCGCGTCAATCCGCAGCGACACGAAATGGAGCAGCTGAGCGGCGTAGTCCACGTCGATACCGCAAACCACGGCGTCGTAGGATTCAAGGACATCACCGAGCACGAGTTCTGGAGCCGCGGCCATATGCCCGGCTACCCGATCATGCCCGGAGTCGTGCTGTGCGAATGCGCGGCCCAACTGGCCGGCTTTTACGCCCGCAAATACGACGTGCTGCGGGGAGATTTCTTGGGGTTCGGCGGCATGGACGACGTGCGATTCCGCTCGCCCGTGTTACCTACTTGTCGATTGATTCTGGTCGCCAAGCTGACGCTGAACCGTCCGCCGCGTCGCGCGGAATTCGCGTTCCAGGGATTCGTCAAGGAGCGAATGATCTTCAGCGGCACGATGATCGGCGTGCCCATTCACGTCAGCGACCACGTCGGCCACGCTCCCAACGATTGACCATGAATTCCCCGCCGCCGCCCCTACTCGACCTCAAGCCGTATTTCCTCACGCTCAACGATCTCTCGGCACCGCTCGACTGGCCGGCCTTCTTCGGGAACGAGAATCCGGTCGAGCTGGATGTCGGCTGCGGCCGAGGCCTGTTTCTCTTTACCGCCTCGGCAGCGAATCCCGCGGTCAACTACCTGGGACTGGAGCTCGATTACCACGAAGGGCGACGGGCCGCCAAGCGATTGTGGAAGCGAGAGCAGCCCAATGCGCGGGTGCTCGGCGGCGACGCGCGAATCGCCTTGGCCAAGCTCATCACGCCCCAATCGGTTGCCGCGGTGCACGTCTATTTTCCCGACCCGTGGTGGAAGCGGCGGCACAAGCGTCGGCGATTATTCACGGACGAATTTGTCGATCTGGCGGCCGGTGTGCTGCAAAGAGGCGGCTTGTTCCATTCCTGGACCGACGTGGAAGAATACTTCGGCGTGATTCGCGCCCTGATGGATCATCACCCGGCGTTCCAAACGCTTCCGCCGCCCGAGGAGATTCGGCCCGAGCACGATCTCGATTACCGCACGAGCTTCGAGCGGAAAAAACGTCAGCTCGGCGCCACGATCTATCGGGGATTGTGGCAAAAGAGGTGACGGGGGCAGCGTCACTCGAAGAGCGCGATACTCGCCGTGAAGCCGTGCAGGTAATTCCGGTCGCCGATAGGGCCGATTTCGCCCTGGGCGAAGAAACCGGCCAGCGGAATCGGGCCGGCGCTTTGCTGTACGGCCCCCGCGTCGTGATTGGGTGCCGAGAAGAGTCGCGTGCCCCGTCCGTTGCAGCTAAAAAGCAGCCCGGCTTGCGCGCGAGCGGCGTGGGCGGCCCGGTCGGTCTCCAACAACCCGCGCAGATCCTCGTCGGCCGTGTCGGCATCGCGAACGTGGAAACGAACCGTCTGCCCCACGCGAACCTGCGAGCCCAGGGCGATCGATCCGGTTCCCGAGTCCGCTCCGATCACGTTGGAAATCAAGAAGTCTCCCCGCTCGAATCGATCCTGATATTCGTCCATCGCCAGACCCAGATGCAGCCCCATTCGCACGAGCTCGGCATCACGGTCGGACAGCGTGTCGAACAACTCGCGCAGCCGCTGCATCGGCGGCACTCCGCCCAAGGCGTGGACCACGTTGCCCTCCGCCCGCGTAACAACGTAATGCGTGCCGACCGGTCGGCAGCCCTGCGAAACGACCGAGCGAACGAGAGGACCGCCGCGAACGATCAGACCGATCGCTCCGTGACGAACATCGTGCGAGTTGTAAAAGAGCCGGTTTTCACCCGCGCGGTGGCCGCCGCTCGCCATGCCTCCCAGCACGGGAACGCCGCTCGCCTCGGCATCGCAGTGGTCCAGCACGGTATCCGGGGCCGAGCTGAAGGGGTCCGCCAGCAAAAAGACGGCCCGCAGATCGGGTTCTTCGTTGCCAAACGCCGGCAGGCCGCTCGTCACGATGCCGTCGACGGTCCGCTCAAAATTGACGACGAACGGCTCGATGCGCGCCCCCGGCAATAGGGCCGCCCAGAGGCTGAGCGCAGGGCCCGACTCGATCTCGTTCGACCCACCGATGATGGTCTCGCCCGTGCAACCAATCAGCACTTTGGTCCCGGTCGCTTCGCAGATCCGCGAGGCCAACTGAGAAAAGGCGTCTTGATGGGCGTGATTGACGAACAGGAACGAAATGTCCGGCTCGGCGCCGCGCAGCGCTCCGCGGACCTCTTCCATCACCGAGCGGATGGCATCGGAGGTATTCGTCGCGCGGGAAAGGCTGGCGGCATACGGCATGGATTTCGCAATTCCTTGGGGCCGTGCTCGTTACGCGCCGCGGTGCCTCACGGAAGGAGACGCCGATTGAGGTGAAAAACTAAACAAAACCGCCCCCCGACGCGTATCTTACCGCGGGTGGCGCGGCCCTGTCATTCCGAGTCATTCGGTGGTTTGCGCGGGAGATTCGAGCCCCCGATTGCCATGGACTGTAGAATTGCGGTTGTTGGCCTCGTCAGAAGCAATTGGAACTGCCGGGAGGCATGTCGTGTTTAGTCCACGCATCCGCACCAAGTCACTCGTCGTCGTGTGCCGCGGCCTGGCGACGATGATCGATGCCGGCATTCCCATCGGCAAAGCCTTCGAGCTCGCCTCCAAGAAGTCCGGCGATCTCCGCTCGACGCACGCCCTGATCGAGATTGCGGCTGACTTGCGTCGCGGGCTCGACGTGACCGAGGCGATGCGGGCTCGCGGCCTGGCCTTCCCCGAAACGATGATCGAGCTGGTGGGCGTTGCCGAACAAACGGGCAACTTGCCCGAGGTGCTCAAATCGCTGGCCGGGCACTACGAAAATACCGTCCGGCTGCGGCGAGAGTTTTTCTCGAAGATCACCTTTCCGGCCTTTCAGCTGGTGGCGGCCATCCTGGTCATCGCGTTAATGCTCTACATTCTGGGGATCATCGCCGAGGCTCACCCGGGCTCCAAGGCAGTCGACATTCTCGGCCTCGGCTTGTACGGATCCCGCGGCGCGCTCATCTGGCTGGGGACCACGTTTGGCTCGCTGCTCGGCGCCATCGTCCTGGGAATCGTGATTCGGCGTTCGCTCTTAGGACAGCGGATCTTCGACTCCTTCATGCTGCAGATCCCGGTGCTCGGCTGGTGCCTGCGCTCGTTCGCGATCGCCCGCTTCTCCTGGTCGTTCGCGTTGACGCAGCAAGCCGGTATGTCGATCGAGCCGAGTCTGGTCGCCAGCTTCAAAGCGACCTCGAACGGAGCCTTTCTGAAAGCGTCGCCCCACGTCTGGGCTGCCGTCCGCGAGGGAGAAACCCTGCATTCCGCGCTCGAGGAGACGCAGCTGTTTCCCATCGACTACCTGCACATCATCGACGTGGCCGAGACCACCGGCACCGTCCCCGAAACGCTCGAACGGATCAGCCCCGAACTGGAGGGTCAGGCCCGCCGCGCGATGGACATGCTGGCCTCAGCGGCGGCCTGGTCGATCTGGTGCCTGGTGGCCACGTTCATCGTGTTCCTGATCTTCCGCGTCGCGATGTTCTACATCGGCCAGCTTAACGACGCGGTCAACATGGCAAGGTGACGCGCTCGCGCCGGCCGCGTACCCCCCGGATTCTCCCACCTGGGGATTGGGGGCACGTTTGTCCACTCTCCCATTGCGAAGCCGATGGGCCGCATCGTAGCCTGGGAAGAGCAATAGGGGCCCATCCATGAACGATCCGCAAAGCTCGGCCGATCGCTCTTCCGACCTGCCGGCCTCCACAATGATTGGCGCTGCCGCCGTGGGCGCCGGCCCGCCGCCGCGCGAAAGGGTCGGCAGCGTCATCGGGCCATATAAGCTCCTGCAGCAGCTCGGCGAAGGCGGGTTCGGCATCGTCTACATGGCCGAGCAGGAAAAGCCGGTCCGCCGCATCGTCGCGATCAAGATCATCAAGCCGGGGATGGATACGGCCCAGGTGATCGCTCGCTTCGAGTCGGAGCGGCAGGCTCTGGCCCTGATGGATCACCCAAATATCGCCCGCGTGCTCGACGCCGGCGCGACCGATTCGGGCCATCCCTACTTCGTGATGGAACTGGTCCGCGGGGTGCCCATCACCGAGTTCTGCGACAAGAACCATCTCGCCCCCGAAGAGCGGCTCAAGCTGTTCATCGACGTCTGCCACGCCATTCAACACGCGCATCACAAAGGCGTGATTCACCGCGACATCAAGCCGTCCAATGTGCTGGTGACGCTGCACGACGGCGTGCCCGTCGTGAAGGTCATCGACTTCGGCGTGGCCAAGGCAACCGTGCAGAAGCTGACCGAGAAGACGTTGTTTACCGCGTTCGGACAGATGCTCGGCACGCCGGCTTACATGAGCCCCGAACAGGCCGAGATGAGCGGCCTCGACATCGACACCCGCAGCGACGTCTATTCGCTCGGCGTCCTGCTCTATGAATTGCTTACCGGCACGACGCCGATCGAGGCCGCCAAGTTGCGGGAGGCCGGGTATGCGGAGATGCAGCGGCTGATCCGCGAGCAGGACGCTCCGCGCCCGAGCACGCGGTTTTCCAAGCTCGGCGACACGGCCACGATCGTGGCAGGCAACCGGGGCGTTGACGTCAAGCGGCTCGTACAATTGCTCGCGGGCGACCTCGACTGGGTGGTGATGAAGGCGCTCGAGAAGGACCGTAACCGCCGTTACGACACGCCCGGGGGTTTCGCCGACGACGTCCAACGCTATCTCCGCCGCGAAGCGATCGTCGCCCGGCCCCCTTCGACGACTTACAAAGTCCGGAAATTCGCCCAGCGAAATCGGGGCACCGTGGTGACCGTGACTGTGGTCGCCGTTGCACTCTTGGCGGGCATTGTCGTCTCGACGTGGCAAGCGCTGCGGGCGCGCCGGGCCGAGGCGGCGGCGATTGTGGCGGCCGACGAGGCGCGGGCCAGTGAAGCAGAAACGAAGGAGGCGCTCTTGCGCCACGCACGCCGAGGCCGCGGCCCATGCCGCCGCCAACGAAGCTCGCGCTCGTGAGGCCGAGACCAAAGTCGCGCTCACGCTGCGCGACCCGTGCCGAAGCGGCTGCCCAATCCGCCGCCAAGGAGGCGCGGGCTCGCGAGGCAGAGTCCAAAGCCGTCGTCAGTTTCGTCGAGAACCAGGTCTTTGCCGCCGCGCGGCCGACAGGACAAGAAGGGGGCCTCGGACGCGAGGTCACGATGGAAAAGGCGATCGAGTCGGCGGTGCCGTACGTCACGAAGAGTTTTCCTAACCAGCCCCTGATTGAAGCCAAGCTGCGTTTGACGCTCGGGAAGTCGTTCTATTACCTGGGCGAGGCACAAAAGGCAGCCGAGCAAGAGGAGGCCGCCCGCGCCATCTACACGCGAGTTATGGGCCCCGACGACCCGTTGACGCTGCTGGCGATGCACAATCTGGCCAGCAGCTATGCCACCCTCGGTCGCGTCAACGAGGCCCTCAGGCTTCGCGAGGAAACGGTCGCCTTGCGTCGCGCGAAGCTCGGTCCTGACAACCCGGACACGCTGGCCAGCATGAACAATCTCGCGCTGAGTTACGGCGACGTCGGGCGGCCCGACGACGCGCTCAAGCTCCGGGAAGAAACCCTGGCAAGATTCAAGGCGACGGAGGGGCCCACCCACCCCGACACGCTGATGGCGATGAACAATCTGGGCAATGCGTATTTCGCGCTCGGTCGGAACGCAGAAGCCCTGAAACTCCGCGAGGAGACGACCGCGCTTTATAAGGCGAAGCTCGGCCCCGACCACGTCGACACGCTCAGGAGCATGGGCAACCTGGCGAGCAGCTATTCCTCGGTTGGGCGGGAGGCTGATGCCCTGAAGCTGCGCGAGGAAACCCTGGCGCTTCGCAAAGCCAAGCTCGGCCCCGACCACCCCTCCACGTTGATCAGCATGAGCGCCTTGGGCGACAGCTATGAAGCAGTCGGCCGGCATGCCGACGCGCTCAAAATTCGCCAGGAAAACCTGGCACTGCGCAAAGCCAAGCTCGGCCCCGACCATCCCGACACGCTGTTCAGCATGAACAACCTCGCGGAATCCTATGCCGCCCTGGGGCGTGACGCCGACGCACTCAAGCTCCGTGAGGAAACGTTCGCGCTGCGGAGGGCCAAGCTGGGTGCCGACCATCCCGACACGCTGGTGACCATGTCGGAACTGGCCGACAGCCTGGTCGCGGCCAATCGCATTCAGGAAGCGACGCCGATGATCGACGAGTGTCTCCGTCTCGCGGCCGGGAAGAATGTCGATGCGAGCGTCCTGTTCACCGCGTACAACGCGCGCCTGCGGATTTGCCAAAAGTCCAAGGATGCCGCCGGTTGCCGCCGGATGGCCGAGAACTGGGAAAAGCTCAACCGCACCGATTCCGACAGCTTGTACTCGGCCGCCTGCTTCCGCTCGATCACGGCTTCCGTGCTTCGCGCCGCCGACAAGTCTCCTGGTGCCAATCGCCCGGCTGACGACGAGGCCAACCGTGCGATGGCCTGGCTGAAGCAATCCATCGCGGCCGGCTTCAAGGACGCGGCCCACATGAAAAAGGACAAAGACCTCGACGCCCTCCGCGGCCGCGAGGACTTCAAGAAGCTGGCATCCGAGCTGGAAGGCACCCAGGCAAAAAGGCGGGCGCCCTGAACGACGATCAACCGAGGGCGCACTTCACGCGTCAACGCTCATGCCTTACACCTGCTCACGATCGGCAGGGTCCGATTAGTCTAGGGCAGGCGCGGAAACGGTATGATGCGCCGAAGGTTGCCCAAAGCGGTCATTTGTCGTCGAGCAGTTCGACGGCCTCGAAGCGTTTGCCTTCCATCAGCTCCAAGCTGGCGCCGCCCCCTGTGCTGACATGCGTGACTTTGTCAGCCAGGCCAAGTTGCTGGATGGCGGCCGCGCTGTCGCCCCCGCCGATAATGCTCGTCGCGTGACTATTCGCCACGGCTTCGGCCACCGCGCGGGTGCCGGCATCGAAGGGAGGCATCTCGAAGACGCCCATCGGGCCGTTCCAGATGACGGTCTTCGCCGTGCGAATGGTGTCGGCAAACAGGCCGGCCGTTTGCGGTCCAATGTCCAACCCTTCGTAGCCCTCGGGAATTTGCCCCGCGGCGACGACCTGCTTGTTGCAGTTGGCATTGAAGGCGTCGCCGCAGTGCGTATCGACCGGCAGCATTAATTTGCCCGCTCCGATTTGCAGCAGTTCGCGGGCTAGCTCCACCTTGTCGGGTTCGACCAGGCTTTTGCCGACCTTCCCGCCTTGGGCCAGCGAGAACGTATAGGCCATCGCTCCGCCGATCAACACGCGGTCGCAGACTGGCAACAAATTGCGGATGACGTTGATCTTGTCGGAGACCTTGGCCCCGCCCAGGATCGCCAGGAAAGGTCGCTCGGGATGGGAGATCGTCTCCAGCAGATATTGCAGCTCCTTGGCAACCAGGAAGCCCATCACCTTTGGCTTGTTGCCCATCGCCTTGGGGACCGCAACCATCGAGGCATCGGTGCGGTGGCAGGTGCCGAAGGCGTCGTTGCAATAAATGTCGCCGAGCCCGGCCAGCGCGCGGGCGAACTCCGCATCGCCGGCTTGCTCACCCGCGTAGAACCGCACGTTCTCCAGAAGCAACACGCCCCCCGGCTTGAGTGCAGCCGCCTTGGCCTTGGCGTCATCGCCGATCGCGTCGGGGGCAAAGTCGACCGGGCGCTTGAGCAACTCGGCAAGCCGCGTGGCGGCAGGTTTCAGACTGCACTTCGGCTCGGGGCCTTTGCCTTTGGGCCGGCCGAGGTGGCTCATCAGGATCAACTTGCCGCCGCGCGACAGAACCGACTCGATCGTCGGCAGCGCCATCCGAATTCTCAGGTCGTCGGTAATCTGTTGCTGGTCATCAAGTGGCACGTTGAAATCGACCCGCATGAGGACCGTGCGGCCGTTGACGTCAACGTCGGCAATTGAACGCTTGGGCATGAGGAAACTCGAACCTTCGGGGATCGGGACGACGGGAAGTCGCGTCGTCCCAGCGCGATCATGGTTTGCGGCCGTGGGATTTCAGCCATTCCTTATACTCGGGACTTTTCGCGAAGCCCTCGAACGCTTTGACCGCGGTCAGGTCACCGAACGTGACGCCCAGCGACTCGGCCTTCTTCAGCCATTTGACCGTGTCTGCATAGTTGTGTGCCGCCAGCGAAATGTCGATGAGAGCGTAGTAAGCGCGGAGCAGATTCGGATCCGTAACGAGCGCGTTCTGCACCATCTCGCGGGCCTCTTTGAGCTTGTTCTCCCGCAAGAGGACGTTGCCGCGCAGCACGTTCAGGTACGGATCGCCGCCGATCGCCTTGTCGACCCGTTCGATGGCCTCGAGCGCCTTGTCGAACGACTTGCGGAGAATGTACGCGTCGACCGAGATCAGATCGATCATCGGGTCGTTCGGATATTGTTTACGAAAATCGTCGATTGTCGCCAGGTATTCTGCGTCGCTGATGGACTGCGTCGCCAACAGCCGCATGGTCATCGCCGGCTTCGATTTTTGCACCGAGGCGGGAAGCTCCTTGTAAATATTGAGGGCTTGTCGCCAGTTGCGCTTGCGCGTGTACTGTCCCATGAGTGCGAACTGGCTGAAATGCTCGACAAAGTCTTTCTCCGGACCCGAGAGATTATCGATGCTGGCACCCCCCGATTTGTGCGCCAGCGGCAGGAACGAACGCCTTAAGTTTTGCGAATACATCTCGCCGACCAGGAAGATGTAACATTCCACCCCAATGACCGATCCAGTTTTCGAGCGGCCCAGCACCCAATCGTGATAGTTGAGGGCGCCGGTGGAGCTGATCAGCCGAAACAGCACCCGCGTCTGTCCCCCTGCGCTATGAATGCGAAACGCCCGATAGTCGCCGGATCCCTGGATTCCGGCCATAATTGCCCGCCCAAACCCCGACGTTTTCGACGTGGTGGCCGACTTCAAGCCGCGGCTGAACTCGGTGCGAAACTCCTTAAGCTGCGGCGAGTTGCCCGGCAAAGCGGTCGCTTTTTCCACGAATGCATCCCAGTCGACCAGCGTGTTGAACGCATCGACGGCGTTGGACACATTGACGCTTTTCGTGGACGTGCCCAGGCGAACCGCGCGCTGCAGAGCCACTGCCCACGTCTTCGCCTCCTCGGCGGTAATCGGTTTGGCAGACGTTTGCACAGGCGTTCTGGTTGCCCTCGCTGGCGGGAGCGCGCTGTCGGGCAACAAGGGAGGAGCGGGCGGAGCAGCCGGTGTCGAATGAACAGATCCGATCCACACGCCAATGCAGAGGACGCTCAGCGCCAAGAGTTGGAGGGGCTTTTTCATCGGGACGACTCGCTGTGAGGGATGGAGACGGTCACCCGGCATGGCGAAGTGTGTGGATCGACTCTGCGGCGTAAAAACTGGCGTGGCCCGGCTGCTGGCGCCGTGCAGCATAGCAGAATGGCGGGCCGCCTCAATCGTGCCGGTGCGGGCGGCACGCGAGACTCGGTGGCGTCCGGTTGTGGAGGCGGACCACAGGGGCAACCCTTTTCGCAGTCTGCCAATTCAGCTACATATCACCTCCAAGGATGAACACGGTCGAAGTTCGCTCACCCCGGTGAAACTTGAGCGCCGACCTGGCACAGCTAATCGCTCGTCGCATGGATAACCTGGTCCGCCGAGAGATCATCGCCGACGCTCGGACGTTCGTGATCAAGATCGGCACCAACGTCCTGTCGCGCGACGACGACACGATCGACGTCGACCGCATCGCCCAGCTCGCCGAGCAAATCCATCGCGTGCGCGAGACGGGCCGGCAAGTGGTCGTGGTCTCCAGCGGGGCGATCGGTGCGGGGATGGGCCTGTTGGGGCTCAAGACGCGGCCGACCGATCTGCCGCACCTGCAGGCGGCAGCGGCAGCGGGACAGGCCCATCTCATTCGCCTCTACGACGACTGCCTGCGCAAGCATGGCTACCACGCTGCCCAGGTACTGCTCACCGCCAACGACTTCAAGAGCCGCACGCGCTATCTCAACGTTCGCAACACGCTGCACACGCTGTTCGAATACAAAGCGATCCCCATCGTCAACGAGAACGACACAGTCAGCGTGGCCGAAATCAAGTTCGGCGATAACGACCAGCTTGCCGCGATGGTCACCGGGCTATTGAGCGATCCGCTGCTCATCATCCTCTCGATTGTCGACGGCCTGTATGACGGCGACCCGAAATCGCGCACCAGCAAGTTGATTCCGCTCGTCGATCAGTGGAACGATTCGCTGCTGGGGCTCGCGGCCCCCGGCCGCAGCTTGCGGGGGATTGGTGGGATGCCGTCGAAGCTCGAGGCGGTGCGAACTGCGACGGGCGTCGGCGAGAGTGTGATCATCGCCAACGGCACGCGTCCCGGAGTGCTCGACGAGATTCTTGCCGCGCAGGAAGTCGGCACGCTCTTTCTCGCGAAGGGCAAGGATTTACCGGCCTGGAAGCGCTGGATCGGTTTCACGGTCCGACCGAAAGGGCGTTTTATTCTCGACGAGGGGGCCTGCCGCGCCGTCGAGACTCAGGGCAAGTCGCTCTTGGCTATTGGCATCACTGCCGTGGAGGGCGAGTTTGCCAAGGGCGAGGTCGTCTCGCTGGTCGACCGCGCCGGAGAAGAATTCGCCCGCGGCCTTACCAACTACAACGCACACGATGCCCGGGCGATTGCAGGCAAGCGCTCGGAGGAAATCATCCAAGCTCTGGGCAGCCTTCCCTACGAGGAAGTCATCCACCGCGATAACCTTGTCGTGACGACGTGAGTTCGACGCAGCATTCACCGTCGTCCGGATGCGGGTGCCGCGACTCTTCCCGGTCGCCCACGCCGCCCAGCTGAGTGGCTCCCTTCCGGTAAGGTTCCTATGCGTTTTTCTGCGTGTTGCCCAGCGGTATCTTTCTGACCGCGGTCAACAGTAGCGTCCCGATCCGGCGGCTTTCCGCCGTTGGCTTGCTCGTCGCATCCCTCAAGCGGCCTTGGGCCGGGGGGCCGCGGCGGCTTTGACTGGGGCGGGAGTTTTTGGCGCGGCATCCATCGGCGGGACTTTGACCTTCATTTGTCGAAGCAGCTGACAAGCCAGGGCATGCTCGACCCCCTGCCAGTCGTTCGCCTTGGCACAGCGAATTAGGTACTTCTTGGCCGACTCCAGGTCGCCGCGATTCTTGAGGAAGATGGCCACGAAGTAGGGCAGCACCGATTGATTGAGCGTGCTCTTAGACGAAGCCAGAATCCGGTCGACTTCGCCAAAATCGAGCTGTTTGCCTTTTTCCGGCGGCAGCGCGTGCCGCATCTGTGCCGCGAGTGGACCGTAAAGCTGCGTTCCGCCCTCTCCGCCGCTGGGTTTCGCGGGAGCGTCCACGATCTTCTTGAGAAGGGCGTCTCGATCGGCGGTTTTGCCGATCGAATCTGCCGCGATGGCCGCGTGCAATCCCGACTCGAATTCGTGCGAGGCGTCGTAGCTTTGCTGCAATCGGGGCAGAGCGTTTGCAGTGTCGCCCAGGATGAGGAAGTACAAGCCGAAGTCCCGGCTTTGCCAGGGCGATAGGTCTTTCCCCCAGGCGGTCATCCGTTCGTGGGCTAAGGCGTCGGCGGCATGGACGTCACCGTGCCCCGTGCGATGACACCAGCACATCCAGTTGAGGCGCGCGTGATCATCGTTCTCCGAGACAGTTTTCACGAGGTGTTCGGCCTGATCCCATTCGTCGAGCAGTTCGTGGCAGCGGGCCGCCGTCATCAACGGCCCGGTGGAACCTCTTTTGGCTGCTGCATCGGCATAAACCACCGCCTCCTTGACTCGATCCTGCTCGAGCAAGGCCAGGGCAACGTCGTTTTGAAGTTGGGCTTGCTCGATTCCGTGCCCGGACAACTTGATCGCCTGGTCGAGGGTGGCTTTCCAATGCGCGTCGTCTTGCTTTGCCTTGTAAGTTGAAGCGAGCAGACGGTAGGCCGCGTAGCTGGGAGCCAATTCAGTCTCGCGCTTGGCACAGCGCTCGGCATCGTCGTAGCGCTTCATTTCGTAGTAGCGCCGGGCCAGCGCGTTCATCACCAACGGATCGTCGGCATAGGTGCGCTCGTACTTGTCCGCCTGTTTCTGCACATGCTCCCAATCTCGCGAAATCCGGGTCGCAATCACGATGGGAAGCGTGTCGCTGGTGCTCCACAACCGGTCTAAATTCTCCTTGGGAATCACGCCGTGATTCGCCGAGCCGTTGAGCCCCGATTGGACATAGCGCATTTGGTCGCCGAGAGTCAGATCGACGTGGGCTCCCGCCCTTTTGGAAAAGGGGGCCAGGCGAGGCCGCTTGGCAACCACAGAGATCCACTTCACGATGGGGACCTCCTTGTCTGTGAGCTCGTAAAGCCTGAATTTCCTCAATGCTGCAGCGGCACCGGCCTTAATCTTCCCTTGATCAAGGGTAAACGAAGCGAGGTAGCCGCTGTCGGGATGCTCTGCGACAAGCGGACCAAACGTGTCGATGGTGTTCTCCACGGAAAGACCAAGCCCGCTGTGCTCGACCGTCAGCTTCCGCATCAGCTGGGCGAAGTTGATCTCCTCGATCGAGTGCGCCACCGCGGACAGCGATGGTTCGGCGCGGTCGGACGTTCCGGCTTGTTTGAGGTCGGCGATTGCCAGTTTGCCGAACTCGATGTCGGCCGCGCTGTCCTTGGAAGTATCGCTGCTCTTGAGCCGCTCCCTGAGAGACGTGGGAAGGCCGGGAACAGCAAGGAGCTGCTTATGCAGCAATTTGCCCGTCACCGCCAGCCCTTTGTTGGCCAGCTCGCGCGCCGATCCGGCCTCGCTGAATGAAGCAATCAAGTCGTAGCCGCGCGGGCAATCGGGACATTCTTCAAGAAACGCCTGGGCGGCTTTGACGCGCACATCGTTCAGGGAGCTGAACATCACGGCTTGCAGGTTGAGGTAGCGGGCGAGGCCGCGCTCGGGCGGCGTCTTCGCCAATTTCAGCATTCCCGCCAATTGTCCTTGAGAAAAGGCGTCGAGGATCCCGGTCCAAAATGGGAGTGCCGTCGCCGCATCGCCCGATTTCTTTTTGGCTGCCGCGATGTCGCTCGCCGCCAGGGAGTCTGCGCCGAACAGCGTGCGCGCGTAGGCGCGATGCCAAAGCGCCAGGGGGATCCGTCGCTTTCGTGCATCAACCGTTCTGCATAGAGGAGCGCGCGGGCATGGTAGGCTTTGTGGGCGGCGCTGTAATAAAACTCGGTCAGCGATCCGAGATTGGCGTAGCCGACGACCAGCGCTGCCAGCAGTTGGGGTGATTCGCCCTTCTCATGAATCTCGCCGTGAATTTGCCGCAAACCGCCCAAGACCGAGAGCTCGTTCCAACTCCAAAGTAAATCGGTCGCCTCGGCAGGCACGTCCGAGGAGGCTCGCGCCGCAGGCACGGATCCTTTTGCGCCGACTTGCGTCAGCACCTCTTTGAAATCAGTCCGAGACCAGGCTTCGGCCTTCGCGGCTGCGGTCGCGATCGATTGCGGCTCATTGAGGTCCACGTTGATGATGCCGCGCCAGAGGCGTTCGTCCTCCGGACCGCGAGTGATCGCATAATCGATGCGCGTACGCCGCGCCTCGCCCGACGGATCGATCGTCATCTGGAAGGGAACCGATTTCTTGTCCGGAGTCTTTGGAAAGTCTTCTCGCAATAACTTGTCACGTGTGGCAAGTCCCAGCTCATCGCGCGCGGTCAGTAAAATGCCCTGTCGCACCAGTTCTCGCAGCGCGAACGGCACGGCTTGGGTCGGTTGATCGCCAAGCTCTCGAACCGAGACGTAAATCGTGTCGCCGACTGCCTGAGGTTTGAGAGGCAACGCGTCTGAAGTAGTTGTTGAATCGGACTTTATTCCCAGCGAGGGATCGCGATCCATCTCCCGAACCCAATAACCGGCGGCCCCGCCAATGGCGACCAGGACAGCGACAACAACCAGCGAAATCACAAAGCTGCGTGACATGCGATACCTCAGGTCGACCAGAGCCGGCAGGCCGAGAAGCGAATTTAGGGGAGGTTAATGTTCCGGCGAAGAGCGGGCAAAGTGAACCCGTTTATCGTGGCGCGACGGCCCATTTCCCGCAACCATCCTGCCTCGGCAACGGTGAGAAATCTCACCAGCCGTCGACGGCGGGGACTTCGGTACTGACTGACTCAACCATCACGACCGATGCGTGGCTTGCGAGCCGGGTGGTTATAATTGGTCGCTCCTCAGGCGCCCTCGCAAAAGGTTCTTATTCGTCGCGGATTCTTGCGGACAACATCTCCCCAACGAAAGAGCGCCCTCCGATGAAGGCCGTCGTGTGTCGTGCGTTTGGTCCGCCCGAGAGTCTGGCGTTGGAGGACGTGTCTGATCCGCGGCCGGCGGAAGGGCAGGTGCTGATCGACGTTTATGCGGCCGGGCTCAATTTTCCCGACGTGCTGCAGATTGCCGGCAAATATCAGTTTCAGCCACCCTTCCCCTTTACACCGGGAGCGGAGGTCGCCGGCGTCGTCGCGGAGGTCGGACCGGGGGTGGCCGGAGTCGCGAAGGGCGACCGGGTCATGGGGATGACGGGAATCGGCGGGATGGCCGAGCGGGCCGTTGCCGCGGCTGACTCGGTGAATCCCATTCCTGAAGGGATGGACTTTGCCCAGGCCTCCGGATTCGAGCTGGCCTATGGCACGTCGTACTACGCCCTGAAGCAGCGGGGCCACTTGCAACCGGGCGAGACGTTGCTCGTCCTCGGGGCCAGCGGCGGCGTGGGTCTGGCCGCCGTTGAGATCGGCAAGGCCTTCGGTGCGCGAGTCATCGCCGCGGCGGGCAGCGACGAAAAACTGCAAGTCGCCAAGAGCCACGGGGCCGATGTCCTCTTGAACTATGGCACTGGCAGCTTGAAGGACAAAGTGAAGGAGTTGACGGGCGGCAAGGGGGCCGACGTGATCTTCGATCCGGTCGGCGGCGACCTCTTTGATCAGAGCACGCGCTCGATCAATTGGAACGGCCGCCTGCTCGTCGTCGGCTTCGCCAGCGGCACGATCCCCAAATTCCCCGTCAATCTCGCCTTGCTCAAAGGCTGTCAAATTGTCGGGGTGTTTTGGGGCGACTTCAAGCGGAGAGAGCCGGACGCGTATCGCCAGAATGTTCGCGAGCTCTGCGATCTGTTCGGTGACGGGAAAATCAATCCGCTGGTCTCGCACGAATTTCCTCTCGGGCAATATGCCGCGGCGCTCAACCTGTTCGTCAACCGGCAGGCGATTGGCAAGATCGTGCTCCGCGTCAAAACTTAGAAGCAGGGACAAGCCCCGTTTTTGGACAGCCGATGGTTGACTTCCTGACAGCTCAAGAAATGTCACAATCACGGCTCGAACAGCAGGAAGTCGCGAGGGGAGGCTGCCCCCAGCGACGTCCAATCGCTTCTCGACGAGCGAATCGCCAGTTACAAGAAGAAGCAGATCCCCGGAGCCGCCGTCGGCGACTTGTGAGTCCGGCCCGCACCATGCAGTGCTGCTACGATCCAACGACTAGACATTCGCTCGATCTCGACAAGGAGCCGCCGTGTACGTCCGCAGGTTGACCGTCCCCCGATTGATCGCGGGAAAACTGAAAGTGGGCTTCGTGTTCCTCGTTCTGGGCGCCGCTCTCTTGCCGTCCACGCGTGCCGCGCGAGGCGACGAACCCTGGGTCGTCTACAACGGTCACGAAGGGCCGGGCAAGGGTAAAAAGATCGTCTTCGTCAGCGGCGACGAAGAGTATCGCTCCGAGGAGGGGCTGCTCCAGCTCGCCAAGATCCTGGCGGCCCGACATGGTTTTCATTGCACGGTGCTGTTCTCCATCGACCCAAAGGATGGCACGATCAACCCCAACCAATCGAACAATATCCCGGGGCTCGAAGCTCTCGACTCAGCCGACTTAATGGTCATTTTGACCCGCTTCCGCGATCTGCCCGACGACCAGATGCGGCACATTGTCAATTACGTCGAATCGGGCCGACCGATCGTCGCCTTGCGCACGGCCACGCATGCCTTCGCCATCAAAAGCCACAAGACGTTCGCTCGCTACGACTGGCAGAGCAAGGAATGGGACGGCGGTTTCGGCCGGCACGTGCTGGGCGAGACCTGGATCAACCACCACGGGCATCACGGACAGCAGAGCACGCTCGGGCTCATCGCGCCGGGAATGCAAGAACACCCCATTCTGCGCGGCATTCATAATGGCGACATTTGGGGCCCGACCGACGTCTATGCCGCCCGGCTGCCTCTGCCCGCAACTTGCCGGACGCTGGTGTTGGGGGAAGTGCTCTCGGGCATGCATCCGACCGATCCGCCGGTTAAAGGCAAACAGAACGATCCCATGATGCCGATCGCCTGGATCAATGCGTTTGCGTCGCCCTCTGGCAAACAGGCCCGCGTTTTCACCACGACGATGGGCGCGTCCAAGGATCTCGAGAGCGAAGGCCTCCGCCGCTTGCTCGTCAACGCCTGCTATTGGACCGTCGGCATGGAAGGCGAAATCCCGGCGAAGTCCAACGTCGAACTCGTCGGTTCCTATCGCCCGACTCCGTTCGGCTTCAACAAGTACACGCGCGGGATCAAGCCGTCCGCACACGCCTGGTCAAACTGACGCCTAGAGTCCGAGCCTGGCGCGGATCTCGGCGGCGATGGCAGGCGGCGGTTGTGCGATGTCGACGCGGATCGCATCTTCCGGAGGCTCCAGGTCCTCGAACTGGCTCTCGAGCAGTGCCGGGTTCATGAAATGCCCCTTGCGGTCGGCCAAGCGCTCGCGGAGCGTCTCTCGCGAGCCGGACAAGTAAACGAATCGGAGCGCCGCTGGATCGTGACCCTCGAGATAGTGTTGGTAACTGTGCTTGAGGGCTGAGCAGGCGAGGACGACGTTCTCACCGCAGCGAACGGCCTCATCAAGGCGGTGCCGAATAGCATCGAGCCAGGGCCCCCGGTCGTCGTCGTTGAGCGGAATGCCCCGCCGCATCTTCTCGACATTCGCCGGCGGATGAAAATCGTCCCCTTCGACGAACGCCCAACCCAATGCGCCGGCCAGGAGTTTGCCGACGGTCGACTTGCCGGTCCCGGTCACGCCCATCAGAACGATGATCACGTTCAGAACTCCGAGAGACAGTTTCTCAAATTCCCCGAGTTATCTCGGTGAAACAACGTGTCCCGTCCCGCGGTGAGTCCAAAGTCCCGGGTCCAAAGTCCAAAGTCGGGATTGCGAGGATCGGATCTTTCGACCTTGGACTTTGGACCTAAGCCCGACGTGTCCCGACCCACCGACCCACCGGCCAGTCTCTTTCCACCGCGACCACTTGTCCCACCGGCAACTTTCTTTCCGCGTGTCCCCGTCCCATTGAGTCCCGCGCTTTCGTGTCCCGTCCCGGTGGGGCCGGGTCACCAATTTGGTGGGTCACTTCGTCTTCTTTTGACTTTGGACCTTGGACTGGTTTGACGCTGCCGGGGATCTTTTTCTCCCCTCTGTGAAAATGGATCCCCACCACCGCCGGGGATCCTTTCACCGGCGGCCGAGACTCTGCAGACCGCGGACGCCGCGCAACCGCGCCGAGAGAAGCCGAGTGCAATCCGCGCGCAGGCGACCGCTCGCGCGCCAAAAGCCGCTCACTCCATTGAGCCACAAAAACCCGATTCGACCAAGATCAGTTTCGCGAAATCCGAGCTAGACCGGCAGCGTGGTCATTGAGGCCGTGCTTGGCTCGGACGGATACTGAAAAGCCTGACTGGCACCGGCCTCCAACACAAACACCGACATCTTTCCCGTGCTCAACTCCGCTGTCGTGCGACTGTGCGACGATGAACCGCGTTCACGCGACGCGCAGGCTGGTGATGCCGACAAGGCTGAGGAAAATGGTGCCGTCAACGTCGGCCTTGCAATACTGGACTCTCGCCGCACCGGTCCTGCCGTCCGCTAGCTCCACGCGAACGCAAATACTGAGCGGGCCGCCCGCCACTCGCATCGGCTCGCGAAACTGGTCGTAGGTGCATTCGATGTGGGCCACTCCGTACCAGAAATGCACTTCGTCAGAATAGACGTGCTCGAACAGATGGAATTGGCCGTGAAACTTCTCGCTTAGCAGTTCCGCTGTATCGTTGTCTGCCGTGAATTGAAAGCGGGCATCAATCTTTGAGTACGGAACGCTTACG
This sequence comes from uncultured Planctomycetaceae bacterium, assembly GCA_963800135.1. GTDB lineage: Bacteria > Planctomycetota > Planctomycetia > Planctomycetales > Planctomycetaceae > DASPSM01. The sequence goes on from CAWCZR010000016.1 coordinate 99,031, forward strand.
GTTTCCATGTTGACCATTCCTTACGGCTCACAATCCCTCGATGACGAAGAAATCGTAGCCACAACACTGCGGAATCCGGTTCGCCTCGCCAACGTGCTTAATCGTGTTGACCTGTTGGTTGGTGATGACCCTTAACTGGCGGTCGCGAGAATCGACAAGCGAGAGTGCCTCACCATCGAAAGACAAAATGCCGCCGCATACCACTTCGAAGCCCGCCCCACGCTGGCGTAGGACCACCAGAGTTCGGCCGCGAGAGTGTGCGGTTGCATGCGCCTTTGCCCCTAGACAAGATGAGCCTCTGCGCATCGGACCCGCTCTGTTCCGAACATACGGTCGGCAGCGGGGAAAAGCTCCACGGGGCTGCCTGCCACGCTTGCTCCTTCTTGCCTGAAACGTCGTGTGAGCGGGGGAACAAGTATTTGGATCGGTCGGCTTTGGTTCCGACAGTCGAGCGAACCACTTTGGCGTTCTTCGGATGAGCCGATGACGCCGGAGCAAGTCATTGTCGAATCCGCATACTGCTTGGCGTGCAGCATTCCAAGCAGCACAGTCGAATCGGTTGCGGCAGCGATTCTGACGAGTTCAGGAAGTTCGTTGCGGGCTGAAATCTCGAAACGGGTTGCGCACCATCAACACCGTGACTTGGCCCTTGCGTTTGTGGATCGCTGGCGAAACGATGCCAGCAATATCGACGCTCAGGTTGTTGCGATCGCTCTCCAGACCGCTGTCCTATCCGAGCAAAAGCATCGAGATTCTCAGAATGTTGAGCTTGTCTGGACCGGGCCGGATACCGGAGACACGCCATTCCGACGAACCGAACAGGCGATCCTGCAAGTTTTGGATTCTGCTCAGGATCGCATCACGCTGGTCAGTTTTGCCGTGTATCGCATCCCGAACATTGCCAATTCTCTGATCCGAGTCGCAAAGCGTGGCGTCCATCTCACGGTAATCGTCGAAACCCCAGACAAAATCGAGGGTGAGGGCGAATACAGCACCATCCGAGCACTGGGAGAGGAGGTCGCCGCCTGGGCCGGAAAGTCGCCCGTCGCACCTTGGGTCTATCGGGCTGAAAAGGCCCGCAAGCAGAGGGAGAGGAAATCGGCGTGTTGAACAGAACTTCACAATGGAAAATGAAACGGTGACGTAATGGTGGTGCCTCAGAAGGCGAGTGAATGGTCGTTCGAAGAGGTTACGACCCGGGTGGAGGAGGCCGCAAAACAACTCCGGGAGGAGAGGGAACCAATTCTTTTCCACAACCATGCGAGTGAGCGCTCGATCTCGCATCGATTTGCTGTTCATTTGGAAAGGCGGTTTGAGACGTGGAATGTCGATTGCGAGTACAACAGGCAGGACGATGACCTAAACAAGTACAAAAAATTATTCCTTCCAAAAAACGACGATGGCACCGTATGGGTGTTCGAACGAGAGGAGGGCAGTCGGGTCTTTCCCGACATCGTTGTTCATCACCGAGGACTTAACGATCCGGACGACAACCTTCTTGTGATCGAGGTGAAGCTCGCTTGGAGTCAATATAGCAATAAACGTGATCTCAAAAAGCTAAAAGCGTTCACGGGCCGATATCCTGTAAAGCAGGTAGTCTTCTATCGTTTCGGCCTATTCGTGAAATTCGACGAAGAAGGTCGACTAATTAAGTTCAAGGGATTCGAGCGTGGGTATAGACAAGAATGAGGACTGCCTTTACGTCGCTCTCGGGGGCCTCTCAGGCTCGCCGCCGTCTCAAGGGGCACGGGGGTTCGGCGTTCGGAAAGTCGAGACCGCTGGGAAAAACCGGGCGGTCATCATTCACACGGCGACTGGCGAGCATCTTCGACAACTGGAAGCGTTGTTCCAGGACGTGATCGAGGCGAAGACTGCAGGCGTAAGGGCCACATCGATCGGCGACAATCAGCCGATCATTCGATCCAGGAGCGAACTGCGATGAGACATGCAGAGTTTAGGTTCACGGCTGGGCGATTTCTCCTTCTGCTGGTCGTTGCGACAGCAAGCTCACTGGCTGCCCAGGACAAGAGCGTTCGGCCAGGCATCAATAAGCAATTCGAGAACCCAAACGTCGCAGAGTTCGTCGGCAAATTTGAGCGAGACGGTCGAGAGCCGTTTGATCACCGAAAGCAAATTGTCGAGGCTTGCCACATCAGGCCTGGGATGGTTGTTGCCGACATCGGGACGGGAACGGGCCTCTTCACTCGAATGTTTTCCCCGCTCGTCGGACCCCAGGGGCGAATTTACGCCGTGGACATCTCTGGCAAGTTCGTGAAGCACGTCGAAGCAACGGCTCAGGCAAATCATCTGACGAACATCGTCGGGGTGGCCTGTCTGCCCGATTCTGTGAATCTTCCACCGGACTCAATCGATCTGGCGTTTATCTGCGACACGTATCACCACTTCGAGTTTCCCCTGAAGACGATGCGGTCGATTCATCGTGCGTTGCGTCCAGGTGGTCAGGTCGTGCTAATCGACTTCCGCCGCATTCCGGGAAAAACCTCCGACTGGGTGATGAATCACGTTCGTGCGGGGCAGGACGTTTTCACCGAGAGATTGTCGAGAGCGGATTTCGACAGGTCCAGGAGCGGCAGGATTTGCTCAAAGAATCGTACTTTGTCCGATTCGAGAAAATGGAGAAGAGCCGTGAACCCGAGCGAAATCTGGATCGAACAGTGCGAGGCAGCCAGAGGCATTGAAGATGAGTTCGGAACGCAACGGGCTCTCTCCTATTTGATTGGCGAGAAGTTTCTGAACTTTCTGGAGGCAGCCGACGACGATTCAGAGGTCCGGGCGGAACTGCCTGCTTTTGTTGCCGAGATTAAAACGATCTTCGGACGGTGGCAATTGGCGGAGTTTCTGGACATGGCCCGGCAGACAGAGCCGTTCGATCCAACCATTTACGAAGGCGAAGACCCCGAGGTCATCGAAATGGAGCGGCAACTTGAACTGCGCCACAGTGCGGCTGATTTGTTGCTGGTCGAGCGAGCCAAAGAGTGGCTGCTGAAAGATTGATGGTGAAACCGATGATCTTTCGGCTCTCCCAGAAACTCAACTCGAAGATCAAAGCTGGCGCTCTGGACACCGTCCCGCTCGACGACAATCCGTATGCAGACTGGTCCGCTCACCTTTTTACCGTGAAGCGGGCGCAGTACATCATTCTGGGCAACACGAAGTCGCTCTACTCGTGCGTCATGTACGGCGCAGGGATCACGAATGACGGCATCTTCATCGAACGGGCCTTGAGCGCCATCCGAGAGTTGATGGAAAGCGATGGACAAGAATTCGTCTACCGGAAGTTCATCGCCCCCGCCAGTGGAACAATCCAGTTCGCCAAAGCGTTGAACCGTTCCGTCACGGGATCGATGAAAGAGTTGATTCTCACGGCGGAGATGTTGCTGGCCGAGGACGATTTGTCACCACACGACCTGGGGTTCAGGCTCAACGATACCCTGCTGTCTGCACTGGCGACGGACAAGTCTCGTGGTTATGGGAAGCCGACCGACGCTTTCAGGCTGTTGGCAGGTTCTCGTGAGTCGATTGATTGAGCAAGCAAACGGCAATTATCGGCAGAGTCCCTCATAGTTTCGGAGCGATCTCCTCGTAAAACTCCTTGAGCGTGTGTGTGCCGAACTGAGGGGCGACGAAGTCGTGCTGGGTGATTGTCGTGATCCCTGCCGCAATCGGGTAGTACCTCCTGGCGAAGAGACGAATTAGCGGCAGAGCTGCCTTCATCAGCCACACGGGCACTCGCCGAATTCTGGGCGGCTTGCCGAGCACGGCAAAGGCAAGTTCGGCGATTTCCCGATAGGTGTAAGTTACCGGCCCACCCACAGGGATCTCCCTTTCTGCGCCGGTCACAGCGTCCACGCAGACCTTCGCCAAGTCGGCACCGTGGATCGGATTGATCTTCTTGTCTCCTTCTCCAATCACATAGACCGTTCCCCTTTTTGCCATCTTCAAGAACTCGCTCATGTCATTGAAGAACCCGTTCGGACACACGATGGCGTGGGGAATCGGAGAATTTCTCAATTCCGCAACGAGCCTCTGCTTGGCCTGCATCCCCTCAAGGAATTGCAGTAAGTGGGCGTTGAGGCCGTGGACGAAGACGAACTTGCGCACCGAGGCTGCCAGCGCCAGATCGAGGAGATTCTTGTTCCCCTGATAATCGACCTCCATGTAAGAAGCCCCCGTCTGCCGAGTGACGCCGATGGACGAGCAGACGATCTCAATGCCGTCGCACAGACCTCGAAGCGTCTCTGGCTTGGTCACTTCGCCAACGAACATGTCGTCGACGAGGTCATGGATGGCAGGTTCGAGGAACGGCCCTGGGCTCTTCAGCTTGTCGGGGTTCCGGGCCAGGACACGGACCCAATCACCACGCTCCTTGAACTCCTTGGCGACGAAGCGGCCAAGGTAGCCCGTTGCTCCTGCGACCAGAACCTTGGTCATGACGGCTTCAATCTCCACGGTCGAGTTGTTCGGCTTGCCACGGCGTCCGCCTCGGAATCCACCTCGGTACATTCCGCTTGTACACGACGTAGTCATCGCCAAAACGTTTCAGCAGCGCTGGCTCCTCGACCAGCGGGATGACGATCATGACCACGATTACGAAGAATGCGAACCAGCACAACAACGGAAGCGATGCCGTGAAGAGCGACTCCCCGAGAAGTACCGAACACACACCCAACATCATCGGATTACGGACGTGCCGGTAGACGCCTCGCATGACGAGCCGCTGCGGGGGATTCCACGGGGCGAGCGTTCCTTGACCGACCGTGGCAAACAGCCGGTTCGTCGAGACCATGAGAATGAGCCCGCCGACAGCAAAGCCGACTCCGACTAAAGCCAGGACAATACGAATCGCCGGGGCGGATTGCCAAAGACCGAATGTGTCTGCGCCGTTCCGGTAAATGATCGTGGCGGGAATCACGACGAGGACGATGCCCGGCAGCAGAAGGACGGCTCGGACGTGTTTCCACGCTTCCATCGGAACGCCTCGTTGAGCACGGCCTCGACTCACTTCCGAGGAAACTTCGCAACAAATTTCACTGCACGCTGAAGCCACTCGTCCAATTGGTCGTCGCCCTCGACGCCATTCGGGGCGACCAATACCCAGCCCTTCATCGGCCGACCGGTGATGTCAAATTCTTTGACAAACGGTTCCTTCAGCGCCTTGTCGCTCTGCTCAGACCCAAGCCGAACGACGAGCGAATCTTTCCAGACCCCGACGCACATATTGCCGTTCAGGAGGAAGGCAATGCCGCCGAACATCTTTTTCTCTTTGATGACCTTCTTGCGGCCGAGGGATTGTCGAATTCGCTCTGCAAGGGATTCGTCGAAGGCCATTGATCACGCATCCTCAAACTGATCTTCTGCTGCTGCCTCGTAAACGGCCACGGCGGCTTTTGCCATCAGATGAATTATCCGATGCGACGGCAACAATGGCAGGCGTGGCGGCTTGCGATGCCCTGCGACGACGCCGCTGATGGCGTCTTCGATCTCCCGTTCGAGCTTTTCAACGATTTTGTGGTCCATTGGTTATGGCCATTTGTTCCAGATGTCGAACGATGGCTCTCTTGAGAAAGGCAGAAATCAGCCAGAGAAAAGGCCAAGCAATGGCTGACCTGGAGTGCAACTCGAAGGAGCGAGTCACTTCGGTTGCCTCGCCGATCCTCCTGAACTCACACGTTTCCTCAAAGCCGGAGCTAAGCGGGAGAGGGGTGCCGAGAAGTCTTGAAAACGCATCCGCAGCCGGCGATCAGGTTGCCACTCAACAATTTCCTCGACGTGGCTCGATCCGTCCGTGTTGCTGACTCGGATGCGGGAGCCGACGATGCCGGGCGTTCGGACTTCGAACTCGGCGACTTTGATTCCCGGTATGGGGCCGTATCCTTGGAAGTCAGGCCAGTTCGTCAGGTCGAGAATCCGACGAGTAATTTCTTCGGGGCCGAAAGGGAGAGTGTCGTGGCAAGCAAACTTGATTGGCTTCATTTGCCTCACATGACGATCCCGCAGTCATTACGCCATTACCGACACCATGTCGAGAACGTGCGAACCAAGTGACTCGTCGCCGGTGACTTCGACGCTGGGAAACTGCTGGCAGACCGCTTCCCGACTGCGCCGCTTCGTCACGAGCCTCCAAACAGTGTCTTGATCCATCGTAACCAGTGCGGTCGGCGACTGAGCAGATCCAGCAATTTGCTGCCAGCCGCCCCCTCGCTTCACGACATGCCAGCTTCCACCTGCCTCGCCAGTGACCGTCACGGTGACGAGGCAGCCCATATTGGCTTCGACGTTGCGAAACGTAAAAGGCAGCGCCCGCATAAAGATGTCCAAGCACGGGTAGCCGAGTCGTCGATTCATGATTGTGCTTGGGCGCTTCGTTGCATCGAAGATTTGCTGAGTGTGATGCCACTTTTCGGTGTAGTCCCTGGCAACATCCATCCAGTTCTGCGACTGCTCCTCACCCGCCCACGCCACGGGGAAGATCGCTGGGGCCTGAGGATCGAGCGACTGGAACAACTCGGCAAATTGAATGTCGGCCCACTCGATCAGATCGACCAGCACCTTCGGGCTCAGGCGGCGAGTGCCGACTTCCCACTCGGCGTTGAGCCGGTTTACGAAGTCCATCAGTGTTTCGTCGGCCCTGGGCTGGCCGGAGCCATCAGATGGAGAATAACCGTCCCGCTGCATCGAGAGACGCCGCAGGCTGCCATCGAGCAGGTGGCTGGCGATGTCCTTGACCGTTCGCCGAGAACTGACCGTTGGCAGATGCCACTCGTCAAGCGTGAGTGACCGCAACAACTCCACGAGACGGCGGCTGACTTCAGGGAAAAGATCGGCAACTAATATCGGCGGCATCGTCGTCATGTGTCCTCGCACTCCCCTAGCATCTTCTCCAGCGGCTCGGGATCGGACAGCCAGTGATCTGTTCCGACCTCGACGCCGATTTCCGCAGGCCGCCGTTCGTGACCAGTTCCTCGCTATCGGCGAATGGAACCACGTCGTCCGCTCTTGAATGAAGGATCGTCGTTCCAGGAGACGGTCGTCCTGAAATCGAGCGGTGGCCGAAATCTCCTCAAATACAAGTTTTCTTTTCGGTCGTTCAAGCCGATTTCTCATCCCGATAAGGATTCACCTTCAACTGATCCCGAAACACGAAACCCGTTCCGGCAATTCTGATGAAGCCCAATCGCTTCCATTCTTCGATGGTCAAATCGAGTCCCGCCTCAACAGCAACCACCAACCCCTCTGAAGCGAACAGCGCCAGCGCAGTCTCGATTGCCTGAATGATCAGATTTGTCTGGCGGAACTCAGCAGCAATCTCGACCCTTTCCAAGAACACGAGGTTGTTCCAACCCGGTTCGATGTCGAGTTCTTCCTTTGGTTCACCGTTTTTGTCGAACAGGGCTGCGTAAATTCCTTCCAGAACTGCCGAATCCGCATCGCAGACATCAGACAAGTCTTCGCCCTTGTTCGTGGCAGCGGTCGCCAGCACGACTCGCAGAACAATCTCACCCGCTTCGATTTCCTCGTCTGTATCCGAGTAAACGCTGACTTTTCCGGTGACAGCGTGGACGAATTCGGACGGGTCATCCCACGGCACAACGCCGGTTGATACGAAAAAATCGACCTTTGCAAAAACCTCGTCGTCGGTCATGCGTGCCCCTTGTCTAAGGCGGGCGGCGAAATCTTGCCGATGCCGGGATTCTACCGCCGCTCAACTGCCGGTCGTAGAATGATCGCCGTCATCTCCGGCCACCGGCACGAAGCGCCCGATGTCGAAGAAACGCATCCAGCCCGGCGAGACAATCGGCCTGAAACTCACGGCAGCGGAACGGAAACTCGTTCTTGAACAGGGAAAGTGACGTGCTGCTGACGCCGCAGGATGCCGACTTGTTCTTCAAACTTCATCGCTCGCTGATGTGTTTTGTGAATGAGCGGCTCCGAATCGTTCCCGACGTTGACACGCCTGAGCAATTCTCGTCGTTGCTGCCTGAAACACGGCTCAAAGTGCGAAAAGCCCTGCTCGACGAAATGGGCCTGATTCAGTTGTTCGTCGATGCGAATCCATTCAACCTCACGGCTGACGAACTCGAATTCGTCCGTTCCTGGCAGCACCAACTCTTCGGGAAGTTTTTCGTCTTCCGCTATCTGAAGAATTACACGGTCTTCCTCAGTACCGAAGAACCTGCGGTCGCTTATGGCGTGCTCGCCTTGACCCAACCCTTCGAGGAATTGGTCGGCCCTTCTTTGCCCGTGTGGACTGAAACGGTGCTCATGCCGTTCAAAGGCAAAATCATTTACGACGGTCTGATGAGCAGCTTCAACATCTCCTTCGGCCCTGGGGTCCGCCGTAACCTGAACGAGAGTTTCAAAGAGGCCAAGTTGCGGCACGGGATCGTCACTTCACTGCCGATGTCGGACGAGCCGATGCCTGAGAAAGCGCCGAAACCCAAGCCAATCCCGAAGCCGCCGTCGAGGGAGGAAAGGGACGAGGCTTTGGGAATCATCATCGGATTGATCGACCAGTTTTGCCAAGAGCATCTGAACGAAGAGTATGCCGTGCTCTGCCGTAAGATGGCCGAGAAGTTGGCCCGCAAGCGTCCCTCGCCATTGCTCCACGGTAGTCCGAATGCCTGGGCCAGTGGCATCCTGCGGGCTGTGGGTGGGGCTAACTTCCTGCACGACAAAAGCCAGACGCCTTATATGCGGTCGACAGACATCGACCACTATCTCGGGACCAGCCCGAGCAGCGGGGCGGCAAAATTGGCGGCGATCCGCAAGATGCTGAAGGTTCACCAGCTTGACCCGACCTGGACCTTGCCGAGCCGTCTGGATGACAACCCGATTGTGTGGATGCTTCGGGTCAACGGATTCATGATGGACGTTCGCCATGCTCCCAGGGAAGTGCAGGAGATCGCCTTCAACAAGGGGTTGATCCCGTATATTCCTGCGGATCGGCGGCAAGGAGATTGAGCAATGGCGAAGAAGGCAAAAGCCCCGAATCCCTTCACCGGACGCTGGCGTATCATTTCGATGGAACCGTGGGACCAGGAGTACATCGATGAGGAAGAGGAGGGGTACTTCGAGTTCGCCGACAAGGGCCAGGGTGATTTTCATTTCGGTTACGTCCACGGCCAGATGGACTGCCAACTGACCACGAGAGACGGTCTGCCAGCCGTTGAATGGACCTGGGACGGCAACGACGAGATGGATGCGGTCCAGGGCCGGGGTTGGGCGATCGTGAAAGACGATGAACTACACGGTACGATCTTCTTTCACAACGGCGACGACTCCGGGTTTGTGGCGAAAAGGGCCAAGCTACCTCCGAAATCAACAAAGGCGAGGCGGTGAATCCAGAAGACACATCAGACCGAGCGACGGCCAGAAGTGTCTCTGTCAGGAGACCGCTGTCCGCACTTGCCATTTGGCATATTTCGCCGCTTTGTTACGAAGGTGGATCAGGCCACCCCCGCCTCAGATCCGCCCCACCGCTGCCCCGTTGCCGCCGATTGTTTGACTCGACTTGAGTTTCGTCAGTGAACCGAAACCGGCGCTGATAACCGGCCTGCGGACGTTGATAACGGCGCTCGGGGCGGTGTTAAGACGCCGTCTATCTCTTGATAATGACCTTCGCCATCCGCCAGTTGCCTCATAGCTCGTTCACATGCCTTATCAACGACCTCGGCTGGGTCTGGCTTCCTGGGCTTGGGAACACGAGCGGCAATCAGGTCGTAGGCTTCGCCCTTTGACTTCGGCGTGGCCGAGCAGCCAAGCTGTTTCAGGAAGCGAAGCTGTTTGCCTGTTGGTGGGTGGGTTTTCCAATTCATTTCTCCTCCTTTGGGCGCATTGTCCCGGCCGTTTTCCATTGCACCGCAGCCATTTCCCTGCCGAGGTGCCTGTCTCACGACGCACCCTCCCCTTTGTCGTTGTCTCCGAAGTCGTGTTCTGCGGTTGTCTGTTGACTCTTGTCAGGTGATCCTCTCGGCGGCGGCAGTCCCGACGCCTGAAGAATGACGACGGCTTCCTCGTTCCGGGATGCCGATGCATCTAATGTGTTATGCTGTGTGTGTGTTTGTTCTTTTGGATAAGTGTAGGGAGACGGATGTCGTTTCTCTCCTTTCGGAAAGTTCTCTCCCTTCACGTATTCGTTCGCATGGCCTCTTCTCCACTTGAAGTTGCAGATGATGAAGTCCGTGCGTTTCCACCATTTCTTGACTTCGGTCCACGTCCGACTCGCAGAGTTCTTCCATTGACGAGTGACGATTCCGAGCTTGCGGAACGCTTCCCATTGTTTCGCAATCCAGTCGCCAGGGATCGTTTTGTCGCTGTTCTTGCCGAGGCAATGGTCAGCGATCGACAACATCAACCGGTATTCAGCAGGATCAACTCCTGGACAGACCTCCGATCGTTTGTGGTCATCGAGGAGTTTCAGGATGGCTCGGACATCAGCAAAGCTCACAGGTTCACGCTTCGCTTTGGTCATTTGACTGTCGTCAAATGTTGCCGAAATGCGATCGGCCACCCAGCGAACACGGGAGGCTCTCGCAGGATTCTCCCACGGAGCCGAGTACAACTCCGCATCCCGATAACCTTGCTCGATCTCGTCCGCAGTCGCAGGAGCCCGTTTGACACGTGTCAGGAGCAGCCCGAGCTTCGTCACCCGATCCAACGCATTCGGCAGCTTGCGGATGTCCGCAAGCCCTCGGATTCGAGTTACGTCCATCGGTCGCCTGTCGACCGATGGCGTGTTGGGGGCGTCAGCCCCCAACACTGCCCGCTTCTCTTTAACATGCACTGCTGATCGGGATCGGCGAGCAATCTGACGGCATTCCTTAAGGTCGGCGTCCTCCTGCGCTTTGTCCTGGGCCTTGCGACTTTGCACATACGTTTCCGTCTCGTCCGCTTTCTTCTCGTCAATGTGCAAGCGAGCCACGATGTTCTTAACATACGACGCACTGACGATCGGTACGGCCTTGAATGCGTCCAATGCTGCGAAGTTCCAGGACACGAACGGGAGCTTCCCAGAGACGGCCTGACTTTTCTTTTGTCGTGATCGTCCCTTTAATCTCGAAATCGCAGAGGATGCCCTGCGAGCGTAGCCAGCGTGTTAACCGCTCCTGGATGAAGTCCGCAGTGTCGTTGAACTCGGCCCAGGAGGAGTAACGGCTTTTAATGTATCCGTTTTCTCCCCGAAAACTGATTCGCCAAAACGCTGGGAACAGTCCTGCGAGGAGTTCTTTGGCTCGCTGCTGATCGTCCTGCCACTCGGCATGTGCATCTACGTCTGCGTAGAGCAGGCCGCTCCCCTGTTTCCCGCTTGTGTAGTACCGGAGATAGTCCCCATCGAGCATTTCTTGGACGTGGTCAGGGCAAAAGATGTTACGGACAACATCCTGATACGGGTTGAACCTCCGTCCGTCCGGGTAGCGGGGAGCTTGGCCTTGTTTGTGGAGAGCGTAGAGTCGCCAATCTTCCTTCGTAATGAGATGGAAGGGCTTCGGCCAGAGAATCCCACCGAGTTTCAGACCGCAATCGAAAACATTGACGAAGGGCTGGATCGCCTCGAAGCTGCGGATGGCAAGCTCCGAAATCTCGGACTTGCGCCTTTTTTCTGTCGCTGTTACTCTACATAATGATGAATGTGTGACTGACACATGACCTCATTTCCGCCCCCGCTCACGACGGGGGCCTTTTTATCTGGCAACCAACCTTCTGATTTCATCCACGTCGGCTTGCACATAATACAGCCGCCTGCTCCCAGCAAAGCGTCTCCTCGGCCTCCACACGTATCCCGCCGAGAGCCAGTTGCGGAATCTCGGTTGCGGCACGCCCAGCATTTCGGCAACTTCCTTGATCGCATAAAAGTCCTGTCGTCTTCTAACCAGCGTGCCCAGCCGCATCCAGCCTCCACTGAGTATGGTAGTATTTGCGTTAGTATTGTCTTGCTTTAGATCATTTGCATCAATATCTATCCTGGCAATATCGCTTCCTGGCGAGCATTCCGCTTTTCTCCCCACAAACTGGGATTCATTGGCGACTGGCAGCTAAATAAGACCTCGCACCGTGCGTAGCGCGGAGGGAGAATGATCTGGAGTAGAAAACAGGCTTGGCTCTAAGGTTGTGGGTGATAGACGACCACAATCCCCGGAGACCAAGCCATGGATGGCCATCTTCGTCTTTCGACGCGGGAACGCAAGACGTGTTTGAAGACCTTGCGGACAGCGCGGACGGCTCGGCGAGCACTGGTCCTGTTGTTGCTGGCCGAAGGACGTTCCTACCGCGAGATCCGCGCGGCCACCTTTGCCAGCCCGACTTTGATCCGCTCGGTGAAACGGGAGTTTGCGACAGGTCGGCTGGGAATGGCTTTGCGAACCGAAGAACAACCAGACACAGTTCCTTCGTGGCTGATTTTCGTCGTGCGGTGGCTGTTGAAGTCGACGCCGCAGGACTTCGGCTTCTTCCGGAGCCGCTGGTCGTGCGGTCTGTTGGCCTTGCTGTTGTGGGAACAGGAACGCATCCGCGTGAGCCCCGAAACGGTCCGCCGGGGGATGCACCGGCGGGAGTTTGTCTGGCGTCGTCCCCGGCCGGTCGTCGGGCCGCGCGATCCGGAGCATGCCCGGAAGCTGCAGCAAATCCAGCGATTCATCGGACAACTGCCGGCCAACGAGACCGTTGTGTTCCAGAACGAAGTGGATGTCCATTTGAACCCCAAGATCGGGTCGATGTGGATGCGTCGCGGCCAGCAAGCCGAGGTCGTCACGCCAGGCAACAACGAAAAACGGCATTTGGCTGGATCGCTTCACTGGCGGACAGGACGGCTGTTGTTGTCGGCTCCAGGAAAGCAACGCAACGCGGCGCTCTTCGTGGCCCACCTCGACGACCTGCGTCGGCAACTGCGGTCCTATCGGGTGATCCATGTGGTCTGCGACAACGCCAAATTCCACGATTGCCGCGCCATCCGCGATTACCTGCTTCAACACCCCGGTCGAATTGTCCTCCACTTTCTTCCGAAGTACGCGCCCGAGACGAATCCCATCGAGCGCGTCTGGTGGCACCTCCACGAGACGATCACCCGCAATCACCGCTGTCAGTCGATCGACGAACTCCTGCGAGAAGTCACCGATTGGGCCGCGGCTCAAAAAACATTTTTCCTGCAAACGGCCAGCTTCACAGACCTGTACTCCTTAGCCGCTTAGCGCTCCGCTTCGGTGGAGGTTTTATTTAGTGCCACTGTCGCATGGCCGAGCACCGCCCCGTGATATTGGTCTGGATGCACTGGTATTCACTATGCTATAAGAGGCATTAGTACGGCGGTCGTGCGATAACTACTAAGTAGGAGTAGAAACGCCTTCTCAGCATCGAGAAAGAGAAGCGTCAACAGCTTGGGGCGACCGCCGCCTCAAGCTGTTTTTGTTTTTGAGGACACAATCTAAAAAGGAGTACAGATCATGGATGATCAAGGCGAAGCAGAGTTGATTGCACAAGGTAAGGATCTCGTCTGGCTCGTGGAGCGAGAGCGAGACAGCATGTCGAGACGGTGGATTCCAGGGCGGGGCTACGAATGCTGTTTCAACGTGCGATACGGGAATGAACGCTGGTGGAGCGTGTTCACCTGCGAGCAGTGGTCGAAATACAGCCCCTTCCACAGATTCAGGTACATCGGGCAGACGAGGAGTCGGGAGGATGCCCGCAAGCTGGTCCGTCATTACTTTTGAGAAGCCGGTGTTCGTGCCGACGCCAGAATTAACATTTTCAGGGAGGAATACATGAAAACGATGAATCTAACGGCAACCGAGCTTCCAGCGCTTCGCTGCTGGAGCCGAAACGAGATCAAGCAGTTGCTCGACAAGGCTGTGACCAACAAGAGCCGAGTGGCTACAGGATGGCGATACGGATGTCAATTGACGATCCGTACCAATCAGACCTGGGGACTACCAATTCTGATTAAGGCCGGAGGCCATGAGTTTTACGTTCTGGTGGACGGCAAGACGCTCGACGAAACTGCGGATGAGATTTATCGGGAGGTTTATGAAGAGCGGCTCCCGCAACGCTCGGGATGGACCAAAGAGCGATTGAAGGCGGCGATCGAGAAGGTCATGGGCCTGGAGGTGGTTGGGGAGGAGTCTGCACACGGGACTGTTTTACGCCTCAGAACGCCCACTGGGGTGATCCTCTCCATTCTGATCGGCATCAGCGATTATGACGACGGCAATGGGTGGCGAATTACGTCGATCGGGCAGGAGCTTGAGTTCGACCAGCCCCTTTGGGCGCTGAACGAAACGAATGCGGTGCTCTGATGGCGGCAGCGACAACACGAGAGATCAGATTCGCTTGGTGGCACCCCCAAAGGACTTGCCGCCTTTTTTTCGGACACGGCATCCACTTCCACGACCTATGGGTTGAGGAGGTCCAGGCACTCGTCGACCAACTGACATTTGTCAGTGAGGCCACAGATTACCGGCCACCGCAGCCATTCGTCGGCCGGTTTGAGAACGACCTGACGTGGCTCGTGGATTATCACCGGAGCCGACCTGGAAAAACGCTCTGTGCGTTCATGGATTGCGTCGGGGAGGACGGTGACGACGTTGTCTGGGACATCTGCTGGGGCGGGGCGTGCGTCACGATCAGTGAAGCGGAGGCGGACGAACTCGTCAGGAAATGGCAGGAGTTCATCCGAGAGGAAAAGACGGATTGGACCAAGGAGGGATTTTAGCGTCGGCCGACGAAGGGGGCGTTCATTGCGTTGTTGCGTTACGGCCTGATCTGACAGTTGCCAGATCAGGCCGGTTGCCCTGGCTTTCGTCAGAAGCTTGCCGATCCAATTTTTGGATTTGGCGGGTCTTGCCACGTGGCAAGGACCGACCTTTCGATTGAAAGACTGCGTTGTTAAGCGCCGGAATTTCCGGGGCTTGACCGAGGAATTTGGCGGGGGCAGAATTCGGGGACTTCGTTCCTGTGTGGACGCAGGGAAAGGCGTGGTGGCCGTCGTCGATGCCGCTTCGGCATTGGCGAAGGTAGCAGGCGGGCTGTCTGCCGGTTCTCAGGTCTTGGACTGGCTGGCGGATATTGGAGCGCCGCTTCGACGATCGTTAGTCGCAAAGTCGATGAGCCATTCGGCTGGCTCGGTTATATGGAGCAAGTACCGTTCTAACGAAGACAATTCTATGGATGAGTCACTGTCGAAAGAAATAGGCGAAGCGGTTGCCAAAATCAGGGCACTGGCTGGAGAAGTCAGCCCATCAATGAGGGATGCGTATCGATTGGCAGTCAAAGCTTTGCTTGGCGACCACGATTTGCTGGTCCTGTTTTCCGCCTTGAACTGCCTTTGGAATATCCGATTCAGCCGAGTCATGCTCGACGAAATGCTCACCGAGGACCGCATTCGTTTTGATAAGGACTACCGCCGACACTCGTTGCGCAGCGATCAGCGTCAATGGTTGGAAACTCATCCGAATGGAACGCTTGGGGAGGTTCTAGGTTACGGCCGCAAAATCTTAGACCAGTGCCTTGAACTTGGCGAAAAGATCATCGGCGATGGTGCGGACGCTCCGAAAGAATTGGCTGACCAAATGGAAGACCTTCCATTCGACTTGGACATGGAGCGTGAGAAATCGTACAGCACTCTTGCTTCCTTTTTCCGCAGACGTATTTGGGACGTGGAATCGGCGATCGAAGAGTTCGGAGCCGACTTCCGTCTTTCCGACCTTTGAGTCACCCGAATTGCCCCAGCCATCTCAGGACAGGTGATGAACCCCCGGCAAACCCCGGTCGTGTGTCCATTCATCGATTCGCCCCGAACCTTGCCACGTGGCAAGACCGGCGCATAAAAAAAGCCCTGTTCTGGGGGCTGGTCCAAAAACAGAATCGTCGATGATTCATTTCGCCAGCCAGTCAATGTACGTCTTGCCTTTGTAGCCCTTCTCCCACACGAACCAACAAAAGGCCATGCGTGCCGAGGGGTAGCCCTCGAACCCTTCTTTGAGCATCCAAACTCGATACTCGAAAACCCAAATTCTCCGCACGTGTGACCATTTCAGAAATCGCCGTCGCTTGGGCGTTTCGAGGAACGTGAGCGGCAATAACAATGCCACTTTGTTTCGAGCGACCTGGAGGGTGGAAGGCAAAATCCACATGTGCATCGAGGAGGTACGGCGGATTTGTGATGACGTGATCGACTTGTCGCCACGTCCTCAAGAAATTTATGCCTGTCTCGCCGTAGAGCCCCGATCGACCAAATCCGTGGAGATTACGTTCAGCCCGTGGTCGATGAGGACTTTAGACATCGAACCGTTCCCGCAAGCGCACTCCCAGACTGTTCCGGGAAAGTCCTCGACCTTCAGCAGTGCCTCGGTCATCCTCCCACACCTGGACCAACGCTTCCTCGCCGTTCTTTTTGAGAACTCGGGCGAGTTGGCGGGCCTGTCCCTCATTGCCTGGGAGATCCTTCTCCTCGATCTTGTGCTTGCGGAGTGCGGCGAGGACTTCGATTGCATCCTCCATGCGGCTTTGAGTGGCGTAATCGAATTCCCAGCGTTGAGCCATGTACGCCCGAAACGTCTTGTAATGGGCGAGGAAGAGTTGCTCGTCCCGCACTTGACGGAGGGCATCGGCGATTGCAATGAACGAACGCTGAGCCGTCTCGATTTTCCGTTCCAATTTGGAAAGCGTTGCGGCCTGTTGTGGAGTGAGTTCCTTTTCCTTCTGCTTGTCGTCCGTGACCCGAACCGCCGTCGCCGACTCTCCGAGTGCTTTTGGTTTCTCAGTGAGTTGGGCCTGATCCTTCTCGACCTGAGACTTCACTACCTTCGTTGTTACATTCATTCGAACATCCTTCATAAAGAGACATTTGTTGCGGGCCTCGTTGACCCGTCGATGCCTCTTCATGCGGTGTCCAATCAGATTTGTGATTTCCCTTACCTATTGCAGTAATTGCACTTCCGACGTATGCACTGCGGTTGATTTGTGATAAAAAATATGAATGGCAACCAAAGCCCAGAACTTTGCCCAAAATGTTCGGGCCTGGATGAAGGTCCGGGGACTGACGCTCCAGGATACGGCGGAACAGACCGGCATTGATTACCGGCTGCTCCAACGATGGGCATCGAAAGGCGTGTCACGTCGAAGCCGGGCGACGGAAAAAGAGTTCTTGCTGCTCGCCAATGCGATGGGGTTTTACGAGAGACGTGCCCACTGGTTGTTTTGGGAACTAAATGAGTCCTGGTCCAAACGATCGCCCATCGCTCGACCGCCCGCCTTGATGGAGTTGTTGGAGCAAGTCGAGTCTGTTGTCCGGTTCGGCAAGATGACCACTCGATCCGAGATGTTGAGTGCGATCAGGAAGGCGCACGAAGCGACCGTCAACGAGATCAAGGAACGAGAGAAGCCGAGTCCGTTCCAAATCGACGAGATGAGGTGGATTGATGATCGGAAGAAAGACGATCCCAGAAATCAAATCGACAGTGCTCCCGACCCGCCTGCTCGCACCTCTTCAACACCGCCATTCAAACTCGATCCATTGGCCCAACAGCGAGGGGAGTCCGATGCAACAAAGTCATCGAAGCCCGTCAAGGCTCGGGCAAAGACGACCCACCGGACGATTGTGAAATGGACTGGCAGCAAGCGGCGACAGGCTGCCGAGATCCTTCGCCACTTCCCGAGGCAAATCGAGACGTATTACGAGCCGTTTCTGGGCGGCGGATCATTGCTGCTCAACCTGCTTTCCTCCGAGGTCCAGGTGAAGCGGTTTCGTTGCTCCGACATCTACGCTCCACTGATTGGGATTTGGAACGTCATCAAAGACGAACCCAGTTTGCTCTGCCACTTTTACGAACACTTTTGGAATGAACTCCAACGGAGAGGCGTGGAGTTCTATTACGAAGTGCGCACACGGTTCAACGAGGACCGAGACCCGCTAAAGCTTTTCGCTCTGTTGAGCACCTGTCGAAATGGGTTCGTCCGTTTCAACAAGGAGGCCGAGTTCAACAGCGGATTTCATCATCAAAGAAGGGGCATCCAACCGAAGTGGCTCCGACCGCTGCTGGAAGAGTGCTCGGGCAGACTGAACGCCGTGGACGTTCAGTTTGAGGCGAAGGACTATCGGTCGGTCGAGTTGGCTCCCGGCGATTTCCTTTACCTCGACCCCCCGTATGAGATGCCCGAGGGTCGCAGAACAGTCATGTACACCGGCGAGTTTGACCTCTCAGCGATGTGGCCGTGGCTCGAAAAGCAGCGGGGATCGTATGCCTTGTCGCTCGGTGGTTTTCGAGGCGAGGAGGATCGGCGGGTCGATGTGCCCGACCATCTTTACGACGAGGCTTTCTTGATTGAGAGTCCGAACGCATTTCATCGGATGACGAACCGGAAGGTGATCGCCCAAGACAGCTTGTACGTTCGCCTAAAATCGCCCCCTCAATGAATCGAATCAGCAGAGCCCATGCCGGAACAAGGGGCCAGCGAGACAGGAGTCAATGGAGACTGGCGGCGGCTAGGCAAGCGGAAAAATCAACCGCTCCGATTGCGCCACTGAAGGACGTGACCGAGCAGAAAGCAATGGAAAATCCAGACTGGCGAGCGGCAGGGCCGGGAAAAGACTTTGAACTTCATCCTGACCAATACTTGCCACGTGTCATACTTTTCGGCCCTTGCCAATTTGGCAAGGGCCTGACGGGGATCAAAAAGGGGCCTGGATTTCCAGGATTCTATCCCAGATTCGCAAAGTGATGTAATTCATGACAAGATCACGTTCATATGCTGGTTGGCATCAAGGTAGTCTTCCGGGATGCGTTGCTGATGGCCGACTGCCAGCATTTCCAAATCGGCCAGCGTGATTTTTTTCCAGTCAGACATTTTGTCCCTTGGAGTGATCCGGTCTCGCTTCAAGATCAGGCGGTAACAGCACCGGTGCGTCTCACAATTTGGTCCACGGGATCACCGGCACATCTTCTACTTCCTCGTCATCGTCGTTGACTAAGGTGAGTTCGACAAGAAAGTCGGCCTTCTTGTTCCGAAGCGTTGGATCGGTGGCATCCGGGTCGACCCGCTGGACAATGCGGCACCGATAGACGCCCGGGGTTATCGGGATGAGCAAGTTCCTTTGGTGGTCCTCTGGGAGTGGTACATCCTCAAACTGAGCAGCCATCGTCAGCGACTCGTAATTCGTCAGCAGCAGTTGACCCGTGGACGCCCGCAGGATCGTCGAGAACTCCCGGAAACCGGTATCAGACGAGCGGCCGAAATGAATCTCGACCTGCCAAATGTCTTCCCGGCCAGTTCCCCAAATCACCAGCCGCCCGGACTTCATCTCCTCCTTAAAATGGCGGACCAACTGGTTGAGCGTCCAGGCAGAGTCGACGAAAGACTTGTAGCCAGCCGGGTCAACGAGGGCGATGAAGCCAGAATCGTCTGTGATCTCGTACATGCGGCGTTCAACGGGCTGACAAGAACAGTGATGTAATTCAGAACAACATCACGTTCATATGGTTGTTGGCGTCCAGGTAATCCTCAGGGATTCGCTGGCGATGCCCGACCGGCAGCATTTCCAGGTCGGCCACCGTGATCGTTTTCCAGTCGGACATTCAAGACCGTCCAATCGAATGCAAGTTCCTCGGAGTAGCGGCTCACCATTGACCGCTCGGCGAGAATAGCACACGAATATCGCTCGGAGAATCGAGCCACTGGAAGCCGGAAGACCCACCACTTTGACAAAATGGCTCGATCAAGCCGGCGTTGTTGTCCCAGCCGGCTGGCGTCAGGCACCAGTCAAACGAGTTGGAACCGCCGACCAAGAACACGCCTCGATTTCGCTTTCCTACGCGTGCGGTGAGTCGAATCCCGCCCGCCGCTTCAATTCCGCGCAACTCGCTGATGCAGACGTTCTCCAACCTGCCATCGGCTAATGCCTCGAATCTCTGCTTGAGGCAAAGAGATGCGCCGACATCGTCACCTGAAATCCGCAAGAGAGGGCAGTCGATTGAGCCAGTTGGAAGGAACTCGAGCTGAAGCATATGGGGTGCGAGCCCGCTGATATCATCATTCGTCCGATCGCGTTCCGGCTTTATGATATCAGGCACTGCCAATGTCCCCGTGGGAGATCCCGGCTATGTCACTGCTGCTCAAGGCGTGCGTTCTCATCGGGCTGGCCGGGTTTGCCGATCTGCCCGCGAAGGTCGATCTCAAGCCGCAATTTCAGGATTTCGGGCTCACCGCGCGGCAGCAGGGAAACCGCGACGATTGCTCGCTGTTCGCCGTCACCGGCGTCGTCGAGTACGAAAGCTCGCGGCATCTCTCGAAGAAGGGTGAGCGGCTTTCGGAGGAGTTCTTGATTTGGGCCAGCGACAAAGCCTCCGGGCAAACGGGCGATCAGGCCATGTTTTGGAAGGCAGTCGCCGGGCTGAACACCTACGGAATTTGCGCCGAGGAGCGGATGCCCTACGGACCCAAGACGAGAGCGCAGCGGCGTCCGTCCCCGCAAGCCGTGGCCGAGGCCCGCGAACTGGCCGAGCGGTGGCAGGTCGAGTGGATCAAGCGATGGTCGGTCGATCGGCGGCTCACCGATCATCAACTTGTCGAGATCAAGCGAGCCCTGGCCCACGGACATCCGGTCGCTTGCGGGCTGCGCTGGCCGAAGGATTTGAAAGGCTTCGGCCTGCTCAACGTGCCGGCGCCCAACCAGGTCTTCGACGGCCACAGCATCATGTTCGTCGGCTACGAGGACAGCCCCGACAAGCCGGGCGGCGGAGCATTCACGTTTCGTAATAGCGACGGTCCAAACTGGGGACGGCAGGGTTACGGCCTGATCTCCTACGCGTACGCGAAAGCCTACGCCAACGACGCACTGTGGCTGCGATTGGAGCCGCCCCGATCTGAAGTGCCCACCGTGCGTTACGAGGGGGAGTCAATGCGCGTGCTGGCGGCGTCGAACTGCCAAGCCTCGCCCCAGCGAATGAACGGTTTTAGCCCCAAGCTTTGGAGCCACGGCGAGCAGCTCTTCTGCAACGCGAAGAAGGAGGGCTCCGTGCGATTGGCCTTCGACGTCCGCAAAGCCGGCCGTTACCGCGTGCGGCTTCTCGCTACCGCAGCGCCTGACTTCGGCACGGTCGCCGTTGCGATCGATGGCAGGAACGTGCCGGGTACGTTCGATCTCTATTGCGGCCAGGTCGCGCCTGCCGGCGGGCTCGAGTTAGGAATGCACGACCTGGCGGCCGGCTCGCACACCCTGCGAATCACGGCGATCGGCAAGGATTCGACGTCGAAGGGATTCTCGTTCGGCGTCGACGCACTGGACTTGATTGCGGCGAAGTGATTTCTTCGCCGGCGGAGAATGACGAAACGCAAAAGAAGAAAAGGCACCACTTACTTTCGTGCGCGGCTCTTTGCGTCAGCCGTGCACGATGGGCAGGCCTGCGTTTTTCCAGCCGCTGAAACCGCCATCCATGGAGATCACGTTGGTGTAGCCCATGTCCTGCAGATTTTTCGCCGCCAGTGCCGAGCGAAATCCGCCGCCGCAATACAAAACGAGCGGGGCAGAGGTGTCCGGGATGGTCTTCTCGACGTCGCGCTCGATCACTCCCTTCCCCAAATGAATCGCGCCCGGGAGGTGCCCGGCGGCCCACTCGCTCTCTTCGCGCACGTCGACCAGTTGAAACGATTCTCTGCGGTCCAGTCGGCTTTTCACGTCGGCGACGGTGCACTCTTTGACGTTTTGCTTGGCCGCGTTGACGATCTTGAGAAAGCCGGGGGGGTGTTGTTTACCCATGGTGGTCCTCCGGCCTGAATCTTATGCCGGCGGCCGGTCGAGAGAAATCAAGAGGCCCGCGAAATCAAGTGGCCAGCGAAATCAAGAAGCGACTAATCGCTCCGTTGACCGCGTCGGGATTTTCCAACGGCGCGAGGTGTCCCGCGTTGGGAATCTGCACAAACTGAGCGTGCGGGATCGCGGCGGTCATTTGCTGCATCTCTGCGGGCGGCGTCACCTGGTCGTCTTGCCCGCAGATGACGAGCGTCGGCACGTCGATTTGGCCGAGGATCTCGCTGCAGTCGGGCCGCTCGGCCATGCCTCGCAGTGCGGCGGCGATGCCGGCCGGCTTGTTGCGCACGATCTGCGAGCGAACGTTGGCGACCAGATCGGGCCAGCGCTCGGTCGTTTTGGCCGACATCAATTTGGGGAGCAAGGATTCCGCGGCGGAGGCGCCTTGCGCCATCACGGTCTCCGCCAGCTTGTGCCGCCCCGCGGCGGCGTCTGGCGTGTCGGCGGTCGCTCGCGTGTCGCAAAGGATGAGAGCCGCCAGTTGCGCCCGGTACTTGCGAAAGAATTGCCAGGCGATGTAGCCCCCCATCGACAGGCCGCAGTAGACGACGGGACGATCTACCATCGCCGCGTGCAGGATGCCGTGCAGGTCGTCGGCCATGTCTTCCATGGTGACGGTGCCGGCCGTCACGGTGCTTTCGCCGAACCCGCGCAGGTCGGGCACGATCACGCGATTCTTCTTGGTGAAGGCGTCGATCTGCGGCTGCCACGTCGAGTGATTGAGCGGGAAGCCGTGCACGAACAGCAGCGGCAATCCCTTGCCTTGTGCGTAGACATTCAACGTCCCGTTAGTAACCGCGACGTGCTGCATGGAAATCCTCATTCCGAGCGCGGTCGTGACGTGCGGCGAAGGGCCCGATTCGTCTTCGCCTGAGCCTGCGATATGATAGCGACGCCCCCAGATCGTTGCGCGCGTGAATTTTCTTTCTGCCAAATGTTTAACTTCAGTGAAATGATCAACTGATGGACACGCTGCTCGATCGGTTTCTGCGTTATGCGCGGATCGATACGCAAGCCGTCGAAGGAGCCACCGGCTACCCCAGCTCGGCCAAACAGCTCGAGCTGTCGAAGCTGCTCGCTCGCGAGTGTCGCGAAATCGGTCTCGCCGATGTGACGCTGACCGAATTCGGCATCGTGACAGGCACGGTGCTCGCCTCGGCCGGTTGCCAGGCCCCGGGCATCGCCTGGTTCGCCCACGTCGATACGTCACCCGAGTTCACGGCCGAGAACGTGCGACCCGTGGTGCATGCGAACTATGACGGTCGCGATCTCGTGCTGCCGGGCGACACGCGGCGCGTATTGCGGACCGCGGAGAATCCCGCCCTCACCAAGCTGGTCGGCCGCACCATCATCACCACGGACGGCACGACACTCTTGGGTGCGGACGATAAGTCGGGAGTCGCCGCAATCATAACCGCGGCCGTCCATCTGCTGAATCATCCGGAAATCGTCCACGGGCCGATCCGCGTCTGCTTCACCTGCGATGAAGAAGTGGGACACGGCGTCGACCACGTCGATCTCGAAAACCTCGGCGTTGTCTGCGGCTACACGCTCGACAGCGAAGGCTCCGGCCGCATCGACAGCGAAACCTTTTCAGCCGACCTGGCCGTCGTCAAAGTGACCGGCATCAACACGCATCCGTCGGTCGGCAAAGGGGCGATGGTCAACGCGGTGCGCATCTTGAGCGAGTTCATCAACTGCCTCCCCACCGATCGGCTGAGCCCGGAGACCACCGACGGGCGCGATGGATTCTTGCATCCCTACCAGATTACCGGGGGCGTCGAGTCGGCTTCGGCGCGGATCATTCTCCGCGACTTCGAGACGCCGACGCTGGCCGAGCACGCGAAGTTGCTGGAGCGGATTGCCGCGGAGCTGCGGCAGAAACACCCACGGGCGCGGATCGAGATCGAAATTCACAAGCAATATCGCAATATGCGTGAGGGGCTGACCAAGGAACCCCGCGCTGGCCAAGGCGATCGAAGCGGTGCGGGCCGCGGGACTCGAGCCGCACCTTTCGCAGATTCGCGGCGGGACAGACGGATCGGTGCTCACCGAACGCGGCCTGCCGACGCCCAACCTCTCCTCGGGCCAGCACAATCCGCACTGCCCGCTCGAGTGGACGTGTCTCGAA
Source organism: uncultured Planctomycetaceae bacterium (assembly GCA_963800135.1). Lineage (GTDB taxonomy): Bacteria > Planctomycetota > Planctomycetia > Planctomycetales > Planctomycetaceae > DASPSM01. Next base: position 122,976 of record CAWCZR010000016.1, read on the forward strand.
GAGATGCAGCAGGCCGTCGACATTTTGATCGAGCTGGCCAAGGCCTGGGGCCGGGAAAAGGGCTGACGCGCGGCAGACGGACGAGCGCTGCTCTGCGTTCGCTGCCGACCGCATCGCGCCGGTCTTCGTCAGCCGCGGAGTGGAACCGGCCTAAGCCGTCGGCACTTTTCGCAGCGCCCGGGCGATGCCGTTGCGGCTAACGAAAACCGTCTGCTCGCGGTCCGGGCCGACGGAGACGATTTCGACCGGGGCGCCGACGAGGTCCGCCACCGCTTCGATGTAGCGTTTGGCGGCTGGCGGAAAGTCTTCGTAATGCCGCACCTGCGAAATGTCGCACATCCAGCCGGGCAACGAGCGGTAGACGGGGATCGCCCGCGCAGATCTTCGGCATGGCTCGGAAAGTCGCTGGTCCGTTTGCCGTCGATTTCATAGGCGTCGCAGATCTTGAGTTCTTCGAGGCCGCTGAGAACGTCCAAGAGCGCAATCGCGATGCAGTCGACGCCGCTCAAGCGTGCGCCGTACCCCGCGGCGACACCGTCGAACCACCCGCAGCGACGTGGACGTCGAGTCACCGTTCCGTACTCGTTCCCGACCTCGCGGATGTAATCGCCGGTCGTATCGTGGAGTTCGGTGACGAACGGGCCGCCCCCCACGCGCGAGCTGTAGGCTTTGACGACGCCGATCATCTTGCTGATGGCCCGCTCTGAAACGCCGCTGCCGTTGTGGACGCCGCAGCCCGAGCTGTTGGAGCTGGTGACGAACGGGAACGTTCCGTGGTCGAGGTCCAGCAGGCTTCCCTGGGCGCCCTCGAACAGGATCCGCTTGCCCTCGCGAATCGCGCGGTGCAGGTAAGTGGTCGTGTCGGTCACGTAGGGACGCAGCCGGTCGGCGTAGGCGGAATATTCCTGGTAGATCGCCGAGGCGTCGAGCGGTTTGAACTGCGGATCGAGGGCGGTCAGGATCGTGTTCTTTTGCGCGACGATGTCGGTCAGCCGGCCGCGGAGGAACTCGGGGCGGCACAAATCGCCCACGCGGATGGCCTGGGAGCGGCCCGCCTTGTCGCGATAGCACGTGCCGATGCCCCGCATCGTGGTGCCGATGGGATCTTTGCTGCGGCTCTTCTCCAACACGGCTTCTTCGAGGACGTGATAAGGGAAGATCACGTGGGCCCGGTCGCTGATCAGCAGGCTGCCGGGAACTAATGGGCCGCGGCGGGCCGTGATCGCGTCGAGCTCGCTCAGAAAGGCCTGGGGATTGAGGACGATTCCGGTGGCGATCACTGACACGACTTTGGGATGCAGGATGCCCGCGGGCAGGAGCGACAGCTTGTATGTGTCGCCGTTGAAGACGACCGTGTGCCCGGCATTGTTGCCGCCCTGATAGCGGACGACGATATCGTGCTCGTCGGTCAACAGGTCGACGATTTTCCCTTTCGCTTCGTCACCCCACTGCAGACCGACCACCGAGGTAGCGGACACGAAATTGCCTCGTCTGTTTTCCGAAGGACGCCCGAAGAGGAACGGCCCGCTGGCCTTTTCGGCTCGTGACAGCTGGAGAAAGACCTGGCGCTTTGGCTCGGAACCGGTTTCGGACCAAGAACACGCGTCGCGGCGGCCGCGCGCGAACCCGACCAGTCTACATCATTTATCGGCCTTCCGGGAGCCGCGGAAGCGTGATCGTCGGGCAACCGACCACCCTTCGCGCCGAAGGGTGGGCCCGGCAACCGGCGGAATGAGCCATTGCAGCCCGATTTCCTTCAAGCGTCCGCCCCTGGCAGGCGTATAGAATCTAAGAAGAAACACTGTGAAACCTCTGACCGTCGGCTTCCGCCTCCCCTCCGGATTCCGAAGTCTGGAAGGCTTGAGTGCGAGTGATGTCGACCGTCAAGAAGCGAGTGTTGGTAGTCGACGACGACCCCGAGCTGGTCGCGAGCGTGCGGGCCGCCCTGCTGACGCGAGGCTACGACGTGTCGGTGGCCGGGGACGGGGCCGAGGCGCTGGCTCAGATCGAACGCACCCGCCCCGACCTGATGCTGCTCGACCTGGTGATGCCCCGCCGCAGCGGGATCAACGTGCTTGATCGCATGGTCCGCGGCGCGATCCGGGCCACTCCCGTGATCATGATGACGGCCACCGACGAATTAAAGCACCGCGAATGCGCGGCCCTCCGCGGCGTCTCGGTCTTCCTGTCGAAGCCCTTCCCGATCGAAGACCTGCTCGCCGAAGTCGACACGATGCTGGGGGCCTGAGGCCGTAGCACGCTTACTTGGTCGGTTTACGTCGCCGGGCGCGCTCATAGCGAATCATGCAGCCGCTGGCCTGGGTTTCGGCCGGGCTCGCTTTCGCGCCGGTGAGGACGGCTTCGACGGCCGGCTCGACGTAGGCGTGCTTGGTCTTTGTGGGCTCGACGTTGTCGTCGAAGGCACCCATGTAGGCTACCTTGCGGTCCTTGTCGAGCACGAAGAACTCGGGCGTGAAGGCCGCTCCGTACGCTTTGCCGATCTTCTGGCTCTGATCGAACAGGTAGGGATAGGGAAAGGCCTTGGCGGCGGCCCGTTCCTTCATGTGCGGCAGCTGGTCTTCTTCCACCGTGTTGCAGTTGATCGCCACTAGCCCCGCCTTTTGCCCTGGTCCGCAATACTTCTTGGCGAATGCGATCATGCGGTCTTCGTAGTCGCTGGCGATCGGACAGCTGTTGCAGGTGAAGACGACGACCAGCACCTGTCGATCCTGCAGGTCGGCCATCGAGTGCTTCTTGCCGTCGACGCCCGGCAGATCGCGCCAGGCCGGGGCCGGGTCGCCGATGCTCAGGATCGAGTTGTATTGACCGGCGTGCGTACTCGTCGCGGCGCACATCCACAGCATTGCGGCCAGCGCGAGTGTCCAGCGATTCATATGCGGTGCCTTTAATCTCTGGTTTGGGGCGGCCGACGGGCTCAATCGCCCACCGCAGCCCATGGCAAACCACGATAGTTGCGGCCGCCAAACCGCGTCAAACGAGCTCCCTTTTCTGTGCAAAGGCCGGCAGGGAAAGCCTGTGGACGTCGCCCTTGGACGGCCAATGTCGCGATCCGGGCAGACTTTGTCGAAAAACCGGCTGTGGTGCCGGTTGCGACGTCCTCAGCCGCCGCCGTTTCAGCCAATTTGGCCAGTCCGAGGGCTGTTTGGAGTCGCCCTAGATGTTAGAGTAGATCCTGCGGGCCGCGTGCTTTGGGGTTGGGGGTCGTACGCGCTGCCGGATCCAACTTTAAGCAAAAGCGGGTGAACGACCGGGGCACCGGCCGCAAGGAAACAGGGTTCAGGAGCGGGGATCGACGTCGATGCGGATTCGAAGAGCATGGTTGCCGGCGTTGGCCGGCTTGCTGGTGACGTTGGCGAGCGTCGTCCCGGCTGCCGCAGACCCCCCCAACGGGGCTGCCGCGGGAGCCGACACGGGCAAATTCGTCAAGCTGTATAACGGCAAGGACCTCTCGGGCTGGGACATCCACCACGGGAACATCGGCGCCTGGAAGGCCAACGGCGAACTGCTCAGTTGCGTGGGCGCGGGCGGCGGCTGGCTGCGGACGAACAAATACTTCAGCGACTTCGTCCTCAAGCTCGACTGGCGAATTCCCAGGGACGGCAACAGCGGCGTCGGCCTGCGGTTCCCCCCGAACGGCGACCCGGCACACGAGGGTATGGAAATCCAAATCCTCGACGACAACGCCGACGTCTACAAAAACATGAAACTCGTCCCCGCCCAGCACACGGGGGGCATCTATTACCAGGCGCCAGCCAAGCAGGGTGTCGCCAAGCCCGCCGGCGAGTGGAACCATTACGAAATCACCTGCCTGGGCCCGCACGTCATCGTCAAGCTCAACGGTCAGGCCGTGACCGACGTGATGGTCGACCAGTTGACCACCGGCGCCGGCGGCCACAAGGCGCTGTCGGAGCGGCCACAGGTTGGATACATCGGCCTACAGAGCCACTCCTCGGGCGGCACGACCTTCGAGCCAATTGACTTTCGAGATATCGAGCTGAAGGATTTGACGACCGCCCTACCGTCCGGCCTGCATTACGTCGACCTGGTCGAGGGGACGGGCCCGGTGGTGCCGGCCGGGGCCACCATCCAGGCCCACTACACCGGTTGGCTGACTGACGGGACGAAGTTCGACAGCAGCCGCGATCGTGGCAAGCCGCTTATGCTGCCCTTGTCGCGGGTCATTGCCGGCTGGCAGGCGGGGATTCCGGGAATGAAGGTTGGCGGTCGGCGCAAACTGATCATTCCACCCGAGCTCGGTTATGGAACGCGGGGCTCGGGGCGGTTGATTCCGCCGAACTCGATGCTGGTATTCGACGTTGAAGTTTTGAGCCTGGTTCCACGATAGATCCAGCAGAGCGCATTCGTTCGAGACAAGGAAATCATCAACCCAGAGGCAGGGAGTCAGCCCGTTTTGAATCGGGGTCGAGGCCGAACATGTCGGTGTCCATTATTGCTTGTCCGTCCTGCAAGTCGCTCGTTCTTCCGGACACGGCCCAGTGTCCGAATTGCGGCTTTGTGTTCGATGAAAAGCGGGCTGCCGTCGAGCCGCCGACCCTTGGACGCGTCGAGGCACAGGAGGAAGAAATCCCCTGTCCCGGCTGCAACGAGCTGGTAAAGAAGGGGCTTGTCCGCTGCTGGAACTGCGGCACCTTCATGCAGCCGGACATCGCCGAGAGCTACAAGAAGATGCAGGTTTCGCCGCCCAAGGTGATCTACAGTCAGATCAACCATGGGCACGATGCGGGCGCCTTCGCCGGCTCGGTCAGCGATTCCGGGCGTCTCATCGCCAACGCGCGTCCCCGGAGGGTCCACCCGAAGACGCCGATGAGGACTTCGAGATCGACGGCGGAATGTCCGACGATCCAAACGAGGAAGATTTCGACCTGGGCACCGCCGAACCGCCGGCCACGCCCAACGAAATCGTGCAGTCAGCTCCAATCTTTGCTGAAAAGAAAGTCGAAGCGCCCAAGGCAGACACCAAAAAGGCCGAAAAGAAGTCGGCTCTTGGCGGGTTCGCGGACGACCTGAGCGGCGAGGATGTGGTCCCCGGCGAGGGTTTGCTCCGCGTGGCTCTGGCCGAAGAAGCCGAAACCGGCAGCCGCAAGCGCCTGCAAAAAGTCGGCGATGAGCCCAAGAAGAAATCGGGCTTCAGCGTCTTCTGCCCCAACGGGCATTGCATCCAAGTGCAGGAACGGCACCGTGGCCGCACCGGCCGCTGCCCCCGCTGTCACGAAGTCTACGTCGTTCCTGCGGGAAATTGGGACGAAGAAAAGGCTCTGCAGGATGACGAGGCCAAAAAATCGGCCGCCATCACCGCGGCCGTCAATGCCGACGATGCCAAGGGCGCAGATCAGCTCGCGGAAATCTCGGCGGGTGAATACACCCGTTGGATGCTCGACAGCCACTTCCACGCCGTCGACCTCACCAAGCTCAAGCTCAAAGCGAGCAGCCTGCTCAAGGACTTCCAGGACGCCGACATTGCCTTCGCTCCCGACGGGATGCTCGTCGTGCTGCTGGCGAAGAAGGGCGGACTTTTGGGCGGCGGCGAGAAGAAAAAGCTCGCCACCCGCGACGCCGTCGTGCAGCACCTGAGTGAGGGGAAGGCCCGCCAGGATTTGCCCAGCGGCGCAAAATACTTCTTCCCGGCACCTCAGGTCATGCAGCTGCGGATCGTGCAACCGATCCCGTCGGCCGAGCAGTCGATGTTTGCCGGCGTCCCGGTGTTTGGCGAGGGCCGCATCGCCCTGCGACTGCCCAAAGTCGACGAGAGCCCCAATCCGCAGTTCCTGTCGTTCACACTGTCGGAATTCCGGCGGTTCGCCAAGATCCTGGGCGAATTCTACGGAGTACCCGCGATCGGTGCTGATTGCGGCATTCCGCTCGAGGATGTCTTCACCGAACGGTTCTGCCACATCAGCAACCAGCCCATGAAGATCCTGGAGCACGTCGAGTTCTACAAGGACGATCCGGGATTCAAGCTCAAAGTCATCGGCTACAAGTGCGCCGGCTGCGGCCTTGTCATCAGCGAAGAATCGCGCGAGAAGGAAAAGCTCGGCGGCAAGGACGGCAAGAAGATCGCCAAAGCGCCCTGCCCGAAGTGCAAAAAGCCGTTCGGCAGCCTGCCGCAATATGCCTTCAACGTCGCGGAACCGCCGAAGTAGTCAGCTACTGCGTGCTCCCCTCTCCCATTCCGATGGGAGAGGGTCGGGGTGAGGGCGAGCTAGAGCTCACTCCGCACCCAGTTCATGCACCAGCACGCGCAAGAACGGCTCCACGTCGGTGACTAGCCCGATCGTCTGAAACGTCCCGCGGTCGGTCAGCTTGGTGACCGTCGCCGGGTTGATGTCGACGCAGACGACTTTCACCCGGGCCGGCAAGAGATTGCCGACCGCGATCGAGTGCAGCGTCGTGGCGATCATCAGCGCCAGCGTCACTCCTTCACATTCCTGGCGCATCCGCCGCTGGGCTTCGAGCACGTCGGTGATCACTTCGGGGAGCGGACCGTCGTCGCGGATGCTGCCGGCCAGCACGAAAGGGACGTTGTTGCGCACGCACTCGTACATGATGCCGCTGGTGAGCACTTCCTGCTCGACGGCCCGGCGAATGCCCCCCAGCCGTCGCATGCGATTGATCGAGCGCAGATGATGTTCGTGCCCCTCTTCGATCGAGCGGCCGTGAGTCATCGAAATGCCCAGGCTCGTGCCAAAGAGCGATTGCTCGATGTCGTGGGTGGCGAGCGCATTGCCGGCAAACAGCACGTTGACGAAACCGTGCCGGATGAGATGGCTCATGTAGTCGCGGCTGCCCGTGTGCACGACGGCGGGGCCGGCGACCACCAGAATCTTTCCCGTGCCGCCGCGGGCGGCGCGCATGGCGGCCGCAACGTCGCGGACGGTGATCCCTTTGGGCTTTTCGCTCGACACGTTGCTGTTCATAAAGCCGAAGGCGTCGTGCCCCGACGTGTCCCGCTCGGTCGGATGCACGCGCGTGCCGGCGCGTCCAACGACAATCATGTCGCCGTGCCGCACGTCGATCATCGGCACGCATTCGGCCCGCAGCTGGACCGGATCGACCCGCACGCCGCAGTCCATCTCCTGCTTTTGCACGCGGACCCAATTTCCCTTGAGGCGAATTTGCGTGTCCTGATTGGTCGTCGAATAAAAACCCTCGGGAAAAGCGCCGTCCATATCGGCGGGCAACAGCCGACAGTCCTGCTGGTTGAGCGGGACGGCTCCGTGTCGGCCGACGGCGGACAGCAGCCGCTCCAAGTGCTCGGGCGTACCGCCGATCACGCGCAGCTGGGCGTAGCTCGGATCGTTGCGCCGCTGGCCGACGCGGATCTCACGGATCTCGAACTGTCCGCCCAGTGCCATGATCTCGTCGAGGACCTTGGGCAGGATCAGACTGTCGATGATGTGCCCGACAATCTCCACGTCTTCCACGAATGTGGTTTGACCGGGAGCCACCGTCGTTCGTTCGTCGGGCGCGGTGGTCGCTGAAGTGTCCATCGGTCCATTCCCTATCACCGACAGAATTGAAAAGGCGTCGCGTGCGCCCCGGGGGGCGAGTCGGGCGAAATTCTATTCGCGGCCCGCGCCACCATCAATGGCGATCGCGAGTGCCGCGTGAGGCAGGACCTTTCCCCCTGGCGAGTTTCGTCGCGTCCGAATTTCTTCCGCGCGACTTTGCGGATGCCGCCGCTCGTCGTGCCCGCCACCCGCGGAAACGCGTTGTTTTCCCAGCAGACGCCGGTCTATGATAACGCTGCCACGAGGATTCGGAACCACCCTGGTTTGCGGCATAACAGACATTTTGGCGAATGATCAATCTCGGCATTGTCGGTCTTGGTCCCGTTTGGGAAAGCCGATACCGGCCGGTGCTGGACAAGCTGCAGCATCGGGTGCGGATCCGTGCCGTATTTGATCCAGTCGCCAGCCGCTGCGACGAAGTAGCCGCCACGCTGCGGGCCGCTCCCTATCAGGGCGTTCTGTCCCTGCTGACCCATGCCGACGTGCGCGGCATCCTGCTCCTGGATTCGTCGTGGTACGGCAACGCTCTCATCCACTTCCTGGGCCAGATGCGAAAGCCCGTCTATGTGGCCGGCAGTCTGGGCGAAGACCCGGACGAGTTGGCCCGGCTGCGGAGCCTCGTCGAGTCTGAGGGGCTGCTCGTCATGCCCGAATTCAGCCGCCGCTTCACGCCGGCCACGTGCCGGCTGCACGAGCTGATCGCCACGCGGATCGGACGGCCCAGGCACATTGCCATCGACGCGATTCATCCGGCCCCGAATTCGACGGAGGCGATCCCCGGTCAGAGGGCGGGGACCGACTTTATGGTGGGTCTTTTGGACTGGTGCCGCTACGTTGTCCGGCAAACAACGATCCGGCTCGAAGCTCGCCCGCTAGACCCCGCCCTACCTCTGGACAAGCCCCACCATCGGGTGGCGATTGAATTCGGGGACAGCCGCGAGCATGGGGCTGTGCGTTCGACGGCCGAGCTGCGGGTTCGCCACCACGAAGCCCCGCCCGACCCGGCCACCTCGAATCCCTCCGCCTCGAATCCCTCCCCTGTCTCTTTTACGATTCTCTGCGAAAAGGGGGAGGCGATGATCGACGGGGCGGCCCAAATCCGCTGGAGACTGACGGGCGGGGAGATCGAGACCGAGTCGCTGATCGCCGACCGGTCCGAGGTGGAAGTCATGATCGACCACTTCTGCCGCCGCTTGGTGGGCGGTCTGATCCCTGTCGCCGACATCTCTGACGTCTGCCGCTGCCTGCGGCTGGTCCACGCCACGCAGCAAAGCCTGGCGACCGCCGCACCCATCCCGCTCAACGGCGATTTCGCCTGATTGCCCCACGCAGAGAGCGCTCCTCGGTCCCCTGACTACAGTGGATTGCGAAGGCCGGATGTCAGTTTGGGCTGGGTACACAAGGTGTGCCTAAGCGTCGATCCCATCCCAACTGGCCATTGCCAGAGTTCAGGCGGAAGTCTCGCACGGCGATTGAGTTATGGCGACCGACTCCCCCAAGGTGCGTCCTGCGCGAATTCTACCTACACGGGATGGCCCGATCTTCCGGGGATTTATGCGATTTAAGTGTGCGAACGGCAAAGACATTGAGTGCTTCGCGCGGTAACATGGAGGTTCCGAAAACCGGGCCAGGGTGGGCGGGTTTTCCCCAACAATCGGAGCCTCTGAAATGACGAGCAACAGCCGCCCCCTGCCTTTAATGCAAAGCCCTCCAGCGGTCGCCCGACCGATCTGCCCGGTTTGCGGCACGACGAGCTATTCCCGCCGCGGAATTCACCCCCAGTGTGCCCAGCAGCAGGCGGATGGCCGCCGCATGAACAAGCTCAAGGCCGTGAAGCGGCAAACCGAATCGAAAGCCAAGACCAGCAACCCTTTGGCGCTGCGGCCGTGGCACAAGCGGTGCCCCAAATGCCGAGCGGAGCTTCACATTCGCAAGTCGACCTGCGATTGTGGTCACCGCTTTCCCGCAATGCGCAACGGTTGATTGCCGCCGATCGTTTCGCGACAGACCCGAAAGTTCGCCACAGGCCGGCCGGTTCACACCGAGCCGGCCTATTCGCTCCAGGGAGGCCGCTACTGGCCCATGGACCGGCGACCACTGGCTGGTCGTCCGACGCGCGCACGCCTTTCGCTGCCGGGTCTAGGGGCGCACCGCTATCGAGCCCGGCTCGGGGCGCACTGTGAGCGCAGCCCGGGTTTTTTTTCGCAGGTCCGGGGGAGAGAACGCTTAGTAGCGTCCGCGTCCGCCGCCGTAGCCGCCCCGGTCACGACCGCCGCCGCCGCCGCCACCCCCGCCACCGCGGTCTTCGCGCGGCCGGGCCTCGTTGACCTTCAGTACGCGGCCCCCGATCTCTTTGCCGTCCAGCGCGGAGATCGCGGCCTGCGCTTCTTGGTCACTCGACATCTCGACGAACGCGAAGCCTTTCGACCGCCCTGTTTCCCGATCCATGATGACCTGGGCCGAAACGACCGTACCATGCTCTTCGAAATCCTGCGCAACTCGTCCTCGTTCGCGCTGTACGAAAGATTGCCGACGTACATCTTCTTGGCCACGCTGGGCGCCTCCCTTTTGAATCACGCAACACTAGCTCGACCCAACGCGGGTGTCTGCCGTGCATGAATCGGACTGATGCCTTGCACGGACGATAAATGGACGGGGCGACAACCGCAAGCGTACGCCCCCTTGCGGGCGATTTTCGCCGGCCGCCTGTGAAGTCCCGTTCACGATCGCTGGAAATGAAGCCGCAGCAGATTCAGCGCAATCTTGCCCGCGCGGCTGCGGTTGAGGGCCGCATCGCCCAGAAACGTGTAATCGACCACCCGCGACACGTTCGGGCCAACCAGCGCGACTTCGGACGTGGGGGAGGCTTCGGCCGCATTGTCCGGATCGAAGTTCGGAAAGGCGCCGACGAAGATGGCAAACTCGCCCCCCAATCGCTCTCGGCAGCGTTCGAGCGCCGCCACAATCGTCGTTTGCTTGTCTGCACCGACTGACGAGCCGACCGTGTGGACCAGCGCTTCCAGCGAGACAGCGACGATTCCGCCCCGATAGACGCGCTCGTAATCGGGCACCTCGGTGATCCGCCGCGCGAGCAATCCGCCCGTGCCGATTTCCACCGTCGCCATCGTGCTGCCCAGATTTGCCAAGAGCCTCGCGACGATGTGCTGCAGTTCTTCATCTTCCTCGCCGAAGATGAGGTCGCCCATCCGTTCGCGAATGGCGCTCCTTGCCGCGGCGATCTTCGAGTCGCAGGTTTCGGCCCTGTCGCCGTGCGCCACGATCCGCAAAGTAATTGTGGCTTCGTGCACGGTGATGCCGATTTCGGGGTCGCGGCCGCGGGCCGTGAGGTCGCCGAGCATTTCTTCCGCCTGCGATTCGCCGACGCCGAAACAATTGAGTCGCGCCCGCCGAATGACACGGTTGCCCGCGGGCAGACGGGGGACAACCTCCTTGGCAAACATTCGTTTCATTTCACTGGGCACGCCCGGCAGCGCGGCAAACAAGCACGCGCCCCCTTTGGCGCGAGGGATGTGAGCCCAAATTCCGGGAGCCGTTCCCCGCAGATTGGGAATGGGCTCGGTGCCGCGGGGGAAATGGGCCTGGACGACGTTGCGCTCAGGCATTTCCCGCTTGAATCGTTGAAATAGCCCGCGGATAAACTCCAGCGAAGCCGGATCGAGCACCAGCTCGACCCCCAGCACGTCCGCCACTGCCTGGCGCGTGAGGTCGTCGAGCGTGGGGCCGAGGCCGCCCGTCAGGATGATGATGTCACAGCGGTCGGCCGCAGTGCGAATCACGCCGACGAGCGCGGCCAGGTCGTCGGCCACGGTCGTGTGAAAAGAGACGGAGATGCCGATGGCGGCCAACTCGAGGCTGAGCCATTGGCTGTTGGTGTCGAGCGAAGCGCCGGTGGTGATTTCCGTGCCGACGGAGATGATCTCGGCGTGCATTCCGATCGCCTCGAAATGGGTTTGCGCGGATGTGGGTCGCGCCGGCTCAAGTCGGTAGGACGGGTTGCCGGGCCAATTCACGGGCCAAAACCTCACGATACAGCCCGGCAACTTCGGTCACCATCCGCGCGGCGGTGAATTCCTCGCAGACGAGCTGCCGCCCCATTTCGCCCAAGGCTCGCGCCCGCACCGGATCGTCGAGCAACTGCTGCATGGCGGCGGCCAGCTTGGCGCTATCCGACGGCGGCACGATGAGGCCGATCTGAGGGCTGCGGATGACGCTGTAGACTCCGCCGACGCCGCTAGCAATCACCGGCCGCCCAAACGCCATCGCCTCGAGCATGATGCTGCCCAGTCCCTGCCGTAGCGAGGGAAGGCAGAAGATGTCCATGGCGGACAGGGCCGAGGCAAAGTCGTAGCCGCTGGAAATGAACGTCACATGCTTGGCCAGGCCCAGCTCTCGTGCCAGCCGCCGGAGGTTTTGTTCTTCGGGCCCGGAGCCGGCGATGAGGAACTCGGTATCGGGCCGATCGGCCACCACGCGCTGGGCGGCGCCGAGGAAATAGACGTGCCCTTTCACTGGCTCGAGCGGTCCGGCCGTCCCGATGACCGGCAGGCGGTCCGGCGAAAGGATCGGCGGAGTGCCGGCGGGCATCGTCACGTCGACACCGGCGTGAATCACCGTAATCATCCCGGGATCGAAGCCCGCGCGGCTCAACAGCTCCGCGCGGACGCTTTGACTGACCGCGATGATCCGCCGTCCCCAGCGCACATCGAACGCGCTCTGCCGCTCGATCGACTCGTGATCGTAGGCAGTGAGCACGAACGGCCGCTTCAGGCGGCGTGCGAGCGCGGCTCCGACCGAGTAGGCGGACCACGACTGGATGTGAATCAGGTCGGGTGGATCGTGGGCCAACTCGCGTGCCAGCGCTTCCCGCACAACGCCGCCCCACACCGGGACGCCCAGACGCGGATAGATCGAAAGCGACAACCGTCGGCGGCGGTTCGGGCAAATGCAGTTGGCGTTGGGCGTGAGAAGCCGCGCGTCGACTCCTTCGGCCGCGAGTCCTTCGGCGAGTCGCAAGGTGGAGGCGCAGTCAGCCGCGCACCTGGAAGGGTCCAGCGACGAGCAGCACCTTCAATGGCTCATCCATGAGATTGGCCTGGCTTGGGGCGGCGAACACTGATGTCCGCGGCCGAAGAGGCCGGCTCTAGCGCCGGCGTCGGAGCCCCTTGGGCGGTCCCAGGATTTCGTTGATCACGATGGCCGTCCGCACATTTCGCTGATTGCGCAGGAGCGGCACGATCAGATTGGCTCCGCCGGAGGTGGGAGTTTGTGACAGCTCCGCGACACCCCCGGCGATCCGCTCGCCCAGGTGCTGGCGCACGGCACGATCCACCGAATTGCCCAGATCGCTCTGCGTCTGCGTGGTCATCCGCGATGCGTCGAGATACTGGGCGACGTGTGTGCGGAATCTGTTTGCCGAGATTCTCCGAGCCTGGGGCTCTGCGAGCGGCAATCTCTTCTCCGGGCCGCGCCAAGCTGGGAGCGATGACGACGGTTTTCGGCGGCTCGGGCCTGTTGCGGTCGCTGGTTCCGACCGGCCGCAGCACGACCGGTTTGCGCGTCGGCTCGAACTTGGGCGTTGGAGGCGCTTTTGGGATACCCGGCTCGCCTGTGCCGCGATCGACGACGGGCCGCCCCAGCCGCTCGCCGGCCGCCCGCCGCTTCCCGACTTCCTCGAGGAAGGCTTCGATTTCGTTGCGGAACGGGTTGTCCTTCTTGGGAGCTGCCGATGCCTGTGGCGACGGCGGAGTTTTGGGCGGGTTGTTGGCGCGGATCGCCTTTTCGCGGGCCTCGGCGATGCGGCGGAGGATCGACAGCAACAGCGTCGCCGCCACGAAAATGAGGATCTTCGCGCCCACTACAAAGTTTCCGTTCGGGCCCGCGGCCAACAGACTATTCGCATCGAAGACGGTCATCGGACGCTTCCCCTCGCGGACGTAGACTCGCTGCCTGCCGCTAGGCCCCGTTTTGCTCAGGCACGATCTCGGGCGCCGACGATCCGCCGCCGGCAATCGCCATCCGCATGCGCGTATCGGCCTGCACGTTCTTCAGTTCGTAGTAGTCGAGTAGCCCCAGCTTGCCCGTGCGGAACGATTCAGCCACGGCCAGTGGCACCTGAGCCTCGGCGAAGACGACCTTGGCCCGATTTTCCTGGATGTGCGCGACTTCCTCTTGCTCGCGGGCCCGGGCGGCCGCCCGCCGCTGCTCGGCCTTCGCCTGGGCGACGCGCATGTCGGCTTCTGCCTGATCCGCCGACAGCCGAGCCCCGATGTTTTCCCCGATGTCGATGTCCGCGATGTCGATCGACACGATCTCGTACGACGTGTGGGCCTCGAGCCCCTGACCGAGCACGGTCTGAGAAATCCGCTCGGGGTTCTCGAGCACGGTTTTGTACGACTTGGTCGAGCCGATCGCCTGTACGATGCCCTGACCCACGCGAGCGATCACCGTTTCCTCTGTTGCCCCGCCGATCAACTGGCGGATGTTCGTCCGCACCGTGACGCGGGCCCGCGCCTTGAGCTGAATGCCGTCGCCGGCTACCGCGTCGAGCGTACCGGCCGACCGCTTGGGATCGGGGCAGTCGATCACCTTGGGATAAACGCTCGTGCGGACCGCCTCCAAAATGTCTCGCCCGGCCAGGTCGATCGCCTGGGCCGTTTGCCAATCGAGATCGATGTGCGCCCGATGGGCGGCAATCAGGGCCCGAATCACGTTCGGGACGTTGCCGCCGGCCAGATAGTGAGCTTCGAGAGCGCGGGTGGTGATCGGGTAAATCCGCGTCACGCCCGCCTGCACGGCCATGATTTTGCTGCGGACGATGATCGACGGATTCACCTTTCGGATCGACATCATCATCAGCTGCCAGATGTTGATGTCGGCGCGGGTGAAAATGCACTGCACCCACAACGTGAAATAGCGGGCCGCGAACACCATAAAGATGATCGCCGCCACTACAACGACCAGGCCGCCAACGCCAAACAACGACGACGGCTCGAAATCGGCAAGCAGCATCATGTCACTTTCTTTCGGCAGCAACTTCTTTCAGCATTTGCGGTTCGAGCTCAAGGGCCGGAGATCAATGGTCGCGAGTGAGCCCGCGCGCCGAGCCCCTACAATCTCCCAAAACCGCAGCGTCTCCCTCAGATTATCGAATCACGGCGGGGCCGCAACAAGGCCAAGGACCGAGCAGGTGCCGTTCCTCCACCGCGATTGGACTCAGTCTTTTTGTGGGGGCCGACTCGCGGCCGGCTCGACAGGTGCAGAGGACGGGGGCTGCCCCGTGCCCCAAATCACCCCTTGAAGCGCCGCGGCGGGCACTCGCGCGTATCGTTCCGTGCCTTTCCAGCGACGTCCGAGCGTCTTCAGCCAGCCCGAGCGCTCGGAGAGCAGCGAATGCGTCGGAGGCTCGATGCCTGCAGTTTGCAGTTGGGCGTACGCTCGGGCCACCGCCGACAGATATTCGCCATAGATGGCCAGTCCAACAGGCCCCACGTCGTAGAACTTGAAGAGCCGCGCCCGCCGATTGGGCAACAGCCGCAGTCCGTGGAAGTGGTAGAAGACCGGGTCGAGGCGCGACGCGCTTCGCTGGGCGAAGTAGCGCACATTCCACGGGGCGAGCGTTTTTTCCACTTGTTGCGCGATGTGCACGCAGTCGCCGAACAGCGAGGGCCACTGGTCGAGATAAACCTGATCGCCGAATTTGCCGTCTTCGTAACGGGCGAAGCACCATTCGAGGCAGCGGTCCTGCCACCACCGCATCACAGTATGTGCCTGGTCCGAGCGGTCGAAGGTCAAAAACTGCACGCAGAAGCGGCCGCTGTCGTGGGAGCGGTCGTATTCGGGGGCGTAAGCATGCTCGGTGATCAGCACATGCTTTCCCGAACAGTCGAGTTCGTCGAGCAGAATCCGTGGGTCGGCCAGAAAAAACACGTCGGCGTCGACGTACGTCGCCCGCCGGGCCGCGGGATCGCGATCGAAGACAGCCTGAGCCGTGAACGGGGTCAGCGTCCAGCAGTATTCCGCCCGCGTGCGTCCTGGCTTCACCGCCAGCAACTCGGGCGTCTCCAGCGTACGCAAGGGAATGACCGTGAGATCGGGCAAAGCCAGCTGCGCGAGATGTTTTTCCACTGCGTCGTCGATCGCCACCACCCACAAGCGAAACGCGCCGGCGTGCGCGACCAGCGACTCGTAGAGCGCGAGCCCGATCGGCAGAAACGAATCGTCGAACAGCGTGACAAAATGCTCACGAGGAGCGTCGGCCGGCGCGTGGCTCACGTCGTCGCGTCCTCGGTTTGCCGACGACGCGTCCGCGACCACTGGGTGATTGCCGCGATCACGCGGTCGACGTCTGCATCGGCCAACTGCGGAAACATCGGCAGGCTGAGGATTTCCTGGCAGAGCCGCTCCGTATTCTTCAGCTCGCTCCGCTCGACGTTCTTCAGATCGCCAAAGACGAGCCCTCGGTCGCGGTAGGCCGGTTGGAGATGCACGGGCACCGGATAATGGATTCCCGTGTGGATCGAGCGGCCGGCCAGGTGGGCGGTCAACTCGTTCCGTGCCGGCGTGCGGATCACGTATTGATGAAATACGTGTTCGACGTCGCCTGCCGCCGTGGGCAAGGCGAGTCCGAGCCCGGCCAGTCCCGCCGTATAGCGGGCGGCGATCGCTCGGCGACGCTCGTTGTCCGCGTCGAGTCGCGAGAGCTTGACGCTGAGAATGGCCGCCTGCAGCGCATCGAGCCGTGAGTTCGTTCCAGAGAACGCGCTCGACGTAACGGTCGCGCCAGCCATACTCGCGGAGACCAACGAGACGCTCGCGCAGCCCGGCATCGTTCGTCGCCACCAGTCCACCGTCGCCGAACGCGCCCAGGTTCTTGGTCGGATAGAAGCTGAAGGCGGCCAGGTCGCCGAACGTTCCCGTCCGGACTCCGCCGATGCGGGCGCCGTGCGACTGGCGCAGTCTTCGATCACGCGCAAGCCGTGTCGCTTGGCCACCTCGACAATGACCGGCATGTCGGCCGGATGCCCATAGAGGTGCACGGGAATCACGGCGGCCAGTCGGCAATCGGCAATCGAGCTGTGGTTCCGCATTACGTCTTCGATGGCCGCCGGGGTGATCGTGCACGTGATCGGGTCGACGTCGATCAGAACCGGACGGGCGCCGGCCGCTTCGATGGCGGCCACCGTCGCCACAGCGGTGTGGGAGGGGGCGATGACAGCCTGCCCCCTCCCGATTTCCAAAGCCCGTAGCGCCAGTTCGATCGCATCGGTCCCGCTGCCGACGCCCACACTGTGCCGCACGCCGAGATAACTCGAGAACTCGGCTTCGAACTGCGCGACCGTTTCGCCCAGGATGTAGCGGCCCCCCGCCAGCACGGCCGAGATCGCCGCGTCGAGGACCGCCCGCTGCGCAACGTACGACGCGCCGGGGTTGGCTTGGGGAATTGCAGGTCCGTCGTTCATCGGCACTAGCGGTAATGGTCCAGGTTGGTGCGGAAGAAGTCGAGCGTCTGCTTGAGCCCGTCTCGCAGAGAAACGCGGGGCTGCCAGCCCAGCGTCTGACGGATGAGGGCGTCGTCGGCGTAATAGTCGCCGATGTCGATGCGTTTGCGGTTGGCGGGGAAATCCCGTTGGACGAATTGTCCACCGCCGTTGACCTCGACGAGCAGGCGTGCAAGATCAACCAGCGAGGTCACTTCGCCACCCCCGAGGTTGAAGGTCTGTCCGGCCGCTTGCGGTTGCACGGCTGCCAGCAACAGGGCCTCGACGCAGTCGTCGACGTAGGTGAAGTCGCGCAGTTGTTGCCCGCCCCAGACCTCGAACGGTTTGCCCTCGAGAAGCAGGCGAATCCAAACGCCGACGAAGGTTTGCCGCGCGTCCTTGATCCGCATTCGCGGACCGTACGTATTGGTCAGCCGCAGTGCGCAGGCCGGCAATTCGTAAACGTCGTGATACAGGCGGTGATAGAACTCACCAGCCAGCTTGTTGATGCCGTTGACGTCGACCGGGCGGAGCGGATGCCGTTCATCGACGGGGAGTCGTTCGGGCCGGCCGTAAATCTGGCGGGTGCTGGCAAAGACGATCCGCACCCCCGGATTGAATTTGCGGCACGTTTCCAAAATCGACAGCTGGGCGCGGCAGTTGATCTCTAGATCGGTGAAGGGATCCTCCATCGAGTCGAGATGGCTGGTCTGTCCGGCGAGGTTGAAGAGGAAGTCCTGCCCGGTGACATGCGTGCGGAGGCTGTAGGGATCGCGGACGTCCGAGACATTGACGCGCACCTGTTCTTCGAGCCCCTGAATGTTGAACCGGTTGCCGCCGTATTCGGGCACCAGGCTGTCGACCAGCGTGACCGTCGCCCGGGCTGCGACGAGCCGTCGCGCCAGGTTCGAGCCGATAAAGCCGAGCCCGCCCGTGATCAGGACCTTTGCCCCCGAGAAGCGGCCAGCGTCGGGCATCGGGTCGGGCTGGGCGGTGCGACGTTCATTCACAAGCGGCTCGCGATCGTGCAATCAGGCAGCTCTCAGGCTAACTCTGCGCGGGCGGCGGACCCTTCAAGACGCGGCGGGCCATCGACCGCAGTCCCCGCAGACCGATTCGCAATCGATGTCCGGCCTCGCTCCGTCGCAATTTCTTACGAATGATGCGTTCCGATTCGCGGGCCAGTTCGGCAAACATCGGGTCTGCCGTAGCCGCCCCCCCGCGGCAAGCCAAGTCGAGGGCGAAGCCGTGCTGCTCGCGGATCGACGCGATTACCCAGCCGAGCAGCCAGTCTCGCGTCGAAAACTGCCCGCTGCCGTGAAACGTATTCAAATAAGTCATTTCGCCCCAGCCGGGAGAGGACCGCAACACGTTGGAAAGCAGCCCGGTCCGGCCCTCTTCGAGGCGGGCAGCCTCTTCGGGCGACACTCTCAGCGTACCACGGACGTCGAGGTCGCACAGCCAAAACTCGGGCCGATCCATGGCGGCCAACACGGTCGACAGCTTGTCTTCCCCCTCATAGGCGTCGATGATCCCCGGCTCGAACTCGACGGCCAGCACATGCAGGCACAAAGCTTCGCCCAGGCTCTGAAACAGCCGCAGATCGGTCCCTTGAGAATCGCTTTTGAACCAGTCGACGCGGGCGACGCCGGCGTCCTGGAGGGCCTTGGGCAGGCCGACGCAGGGGACCCGCACGGTTCGTTCGACGTCGAACAGTCGGGCGAAGCTCCAATGCCCCAGGGCGGCCGCGTCGGGACGCAGCCGGCTCGAGCAGTATGGCGAGCGGGTCAGATGGAACTCGGCCTCACTCACGTCGTCGGCTGCGGCCGCGGCGGGAACGACATGCAGGCGGCGGTAGCCGGAGGTCTCGGCGTGCACCGCCTCCATGGCGCGGCTGTCGGGATCGAAGGCGATACAAATCGCATACGGGGCCAGGGCCCGCCACTTGGCGTTCGTGCCGCCCGAAGCGCCGACCTCGACCAGCACCGGCGGCTCGGCAGTGAATTCGGGTCGCGACAGGATACGGTCGACGAGTTCCAAAGCGGTCTTTCAGGTCGAATCAGGACGCTCGAACAGCAAGCCGGTATCGCGGGCCTGCGCTCCGTCGACGTGAATCACTCCGGCCAAAGCTTCAAACTCGTCGAGCAGTCGATACGCGTGCAGAAAGTGTGCCAGCACTCGGTCGCGATTGAGAATCCAGGCCGGGTAGCTGACGGCAAAACCGTAGATCGACGGGGGCACCCGTTGCACGGTGAGTTGATCGCCGGCATCCCAGAGCGGCGTGCGATCGAGGATCACGTGGCTGACCTTGGCCTGGGCGACCTCCTGCAGCATGGCGTGCGGGTCCTCCACGTACGGCAGCACTCCCGAGAGCACCGCCACGTTCACGCTCTCGGCCGCCAGGCAGGACGACAAGTCGCG
This sequence comes from uncultured Planctomycetaceae bacterium, assembly GCA_963800135.1. Classification (GTDB taxonomy): domain Bacteria; phylum Planctomycetota; class Planctomycetia; order Planctomycetales; family Planctomycetaceae; genus DASPSM01. The sequence continues at coordinate 142,444 of CAWCZR010000016.1, forward strand.
AAAAAACCGCAACTGATCGTTCTGAAAGTGCGCCACGCCGCAATCGACAAAGGCGGGTTGCTCCACCACGTTCCACCGTAGCGAGGCGACTCCCTCCAGCAATCCGCGGCACTGAAAGTACGTGCTGCCGAGGGCGCCCCCGATATCAACGACGTTTAACATTCCGCCGTTACGGACTGCCGCTCGTAACAGCCCCACAACGAGCGGGTAGGAGTGGGCGATTTTGTCGAACAGGACCGAGTCCCGTTCGTAGGCCGCTTCCCCGCGGGCGACGGCCAGCTGCGCCTGTTTGACCCGTTCGACGATTGCCGGCACGTCGTAGCCGTCCGAATGTCGGCGGGCGTCTTCCCAGGTGTCAAAGCGTCCCGAGTAGCGCACGGCCCCGTTCGCAGTTCCTGAAAGTGCCCGACGAAGGTGCGGCGGAATCCAGCCGGCCAGCCAGTGCTTCAAATCGGCTCTCATGAAAGATCAAGGATGACCCGGCGGCGGACGGGTTGCGAAAAGGACGCGGCGCTTGGGGAACACCCAGGAAGAGTGGCCAAAAATCTACGATAACCCAGCGGTTTTGCCCCGGCAAGCAGCCTCAGCCGACACTGCTTTGGCCTGCTAAGCACACTGACTACCGGTTAATGACTGACCTAGTTTCGCGGCTTGGCCACCCGATGGATGTAGGTAGATTTCGCAGCTTGCGGAATTGGTGAGATTTGCGCCGTCTTATGCGTTGAAGTTGGAACTCCGAACTGTATAGTGGGCGATTCAGGTGGACTCTATCAATCAAGTTGAGTTCACCGATGAAGCGGACTTGCCGGATTGGCGAGAGCGGAAAAGGGCCGACAACGGGGGTGCTTTCGGAATCTTGGCGAATCACGGCTGGGGCATGCCGTGGTCGCCGGACGTCAACAATCGTTGAGTGCAGGTCGCGCGGACACAGGCTCTAGCGTTTCCTCGAATCCACATTGCTGTTTGCTAAGGAGGGGAATTCGGATGTTCAAGTCGAGATGGTTCTGCGGCCTGGCCTTAAGCGCTGGAATGGCGTTTGCGGCGCACCAAGCCGTCGCGCATCACCACCACTCCCACGGTTCCTACGGGAGCTGCGGCTCCTCGGGTGGTTCGTACGGCTCTTACGGATCGTCAGGCGGCTCGCATGGCTCGAGCGGCGGATCCTGGGGCTCGCACGGTTCTAGCGGCGGCTCTTGGGGCTCGCATGGCTCCAGCGGCAGCTCGGGTGGCTCATATGGCTCTTACGGCAGCACGGGCGGCACCGTGATGACGACGAGCACTCAGTCGACCGGCACCGTGTATACCAGCACGGGGCCAACCTTTGCCGAGCCGGCATCGATGACCGCGAGCTCGGACGCGAATGGACACCTTACGCTGACCGTGCCGGAAGGCTCGATCGTCTACCTCTGCAACCAGCCGATGACGATCACCGGGCCGGTTCGCGAATACGTCATTCCCGGTCTAAAGCCGGGACATGAGTACCGCTACCCGGTACGCGTGGAAGTGACGCGCGGCGGCCAGCTGTACCGCGCCACCGCCGAGCCGCGGATTCAGTCCGGGCAGCAACTGGCGCTGGCGTTCGGCGATGCGGTCAGCAAGGCGCCGGTCGTCGCCAGCAAGTAACTCAGTCTCTCGCGCCCTCGCCCGAGTGATCGTGTGAGGCTTGAGACCGCGCGAGGTCTGAAACCGTGTAGAACTTGAAAACAGGGAAGGGAGGCTCCTGCGGGCTTCCCTTCCTTGTTTGTTTTGCGCTTAAGTGATGGCTGCGCTTCGGCGCGAGTGAGTGGACCGCCGGCTGCGGTCGACTGGCTCGTCCGGGCCCACGGCGCAGGACTTGGCGAGCTCCGTCACATGTCCACAAAGCGCCTGCTCCTGCCAGACAGGTGGCCGATTTCGCGATCGCGCCTGATCCCGCTGGTGCGCCGTTGGGCGCATCCGGCCGGGTTTGTGCTGGTCAACCTGTGGCTGGTCTACCATCTGGCGGCCATCGTCCTGGCTCCGTGGGCCATTCCGCCGGCGTCGCCGCTCATCCACAACTCATTTCGGGCAGTGAGAGCCTACGACGAGGCCCTGTTTTTGAATCACGGCTATCACTACTTCGCTCCGGAGCCGGGAAGCAGCACTCTGCTGGGCTACGTGCTCGAAATGCCGGACGGCTCTCTGCAAACCGGCCGCATTCCGAACCGTCAGATTCATCCCCGACTGTTCTATCACCGTCATTTCATGCTGACCGAATCTCTGGGGTCCGACGACTGGTCGCCGAAAGTCCGCGACGAGCTGGTGCAAGCAATGGCGAGCGAGCTGTGCCGTGAGCACGGCGCGCGGCGCGTGACTTTGTCACGCGTCAGTCACGGGTTACCGTCGATGGAGTTTGTCCGGGCCGGTGGCACGCTCGACGATCCGGAGAAGTATACCGAGGAGCCGCTCGGACGGTTTTTGTACGACGACCAGACGCAAACGGCCCAACTCGAAGTGTCGGCTCGTCTGGAAGCCGAACGGGACGACACGCCTCCTCAGGCCGATGCACGCCCCGCCGACAGGCGGCCCACAGCCGCGACCGGTCCTGCCGTACCAATCGAAATTGTTCCCGCACCCGATCGCGCGAAATGAATTCTCCCCCGTTTGCTTTGCGGTCGCTGAGTCGGCGGATTCCGTCCGGCGTTCGCCAGCGTGCGCAGCGCGCGTGGGAAGGAGTCTGGGGGCCTTGGTCCCGCTTCTGGTTTGAGCCGGCCGACCCGACGCCGCTGGCTGTGATGCGGCTTCTGTTCGGCGGCATGCTGCTCTATACCCACATCGTCTGGGGGCTCAATCTCGAAGGTTTCTTGGGCCCGCACGGCTGGCAGGGGGAGACGTTGGTGCGGACCCTGCAGGCCGACCAGTTCGCCTGGTCGTTCTGGTGGTGGGTTCCCGTCAGTCTGCACGTCACGGTGCATCTCGTCTGCCTGGTGATTCTTGCGGCTTTCATGCTCGGGGCGTTTACGCCGGTGACCTCGGTGCTGGCGTATTTGATCACCATCGCGTACGCCAACCGCGCGCCGATGGCCAACTACGGCCTCGATCAGATCAACGGCATGGCCGCCCTTTATTTGGCGATTGGTCCCAGCGGGCGCGTGCTCTCGATCGACCGGCTGCGTGAGCGCCTCCGCGGGGCCCGCACGCGGCTCGCCCAAGGTTTGAAGCCGGCGATCCCTCGCGTGCAGCCGTCGGCCCGCGCCAACCTGGCGCTGCGTTTGATCCAGGTGCACCTGTGCGTGATCTATATCTTTGCCTGCCTGTCGAAGCTGCCGGGCGAGACCTGGTGGAATGGGCTGGCCATCTGGCAGGTCGTCTCGAATCTCGAATACCAGACGCGCGACTTGACCTGGCTGGCCTGGTATCCGTGGCTGGTCAATCTGCTCACGCACGCCACGATCGTCTGGGAAATGACGTTTTGGGCGCTGGTCTGGCGTCCGGTGCTCCGTCCGTTCGTGCTCCTGATGGGGACTACCATCCATCTGGGAATCGGCGCCTTCCTGGGCATGTGGACCTTCGGGCTGGCGATGATCTTCGCCTACGTCTCGTTTCTGCAGGGAGAACCGTTGGCCGCGCTCATCGGCCGCGCGACGAGCCAAGTCGGCGGATTGCTGCGGTGGCTGGGCGTCGACATGGAACCGTCCGCGCGTCCCCGCCTCCGGGCCGCCTGGTTCGCGATCGGACTCACGGGCGAGTCACCGCCGCCCGCAGAGCCTGCTGAGCCCGCACCACTCGCGAGCCTGCCGGTCGCCACTACGACACCCCCGGCCACCGCGACTGCGATTCCGATGCGAGAGCCTGCGCCGGCCCTCGATCGAGTGGCCGTGCCCGGCCGCATGGCGAATAGTTATCGCGATTTGCCTCTGACGCGGCCGGCGATCCTGGTCGTGGAGGGGCGACTAAAACGGCAAGCCGAAGTGCAGGAGTATTTTCTCAAGCACGGGTTCCGCTGCCATGTCGCGTCCGAGTTGCATCAGGCGCGGTCGATGCTGGCGGTCATCGAGTTCGATGCGCTGATCGTCACCTCCTCCTGGTTTCCCGAGGATGAACTGGCTGCCTTCCACGACGGCTTGATCGGTGGCGGCACGGCGCTGCCGGCGAGCGTATTCCTGTTGGGCTCCGCGGCGGGCAGACCTTCCCACGTTTTCCGGAGGCGTCCCGACATCGCGTCCTCATCGGCAGCCTGAGCCTGCGCGAGTTGCGTCTCTTGGTGCTCGAAGTGCTCGGCTTGACCGAGGAATCGTTGCGGCCGTTCGTGAACCGTCGATCGCAATCGAAAAATGGTCATGACTCGACGACGCCCGCCCGACCCAGACTCGCAGACGAAGAATTGCCGCCTGAGACGACGCCCGACGTGCCGTCGATCTCCGGCGGAAATGGATCTTCCCCATGAATCGAAGACATGCGAAACGAATTGATGCGGATCGTGTGGGCGTCGGCTCGGTTGCCTCGGCTCGCCGTGGCAGGTTCACTTGGCAGTGGTTGCTGCCGATCGCGGTCGCTTGTGCGGCGTACGGTTGTGCGGAGTCTTCCGAATCGCCCGAAGTGCTGGTCGCGCGCGGACACCTGATGGAAAGTCGCGGCAAGCTCGTCGAGGCGGTGGACGCCTACACGCGGGCCCTGACGCGGCGACCGGACGATGCCTCGCTTTATTACTACCGGGGCGTGGCCCTCGGGCTGCAGGGGCATTGGGATGAAGCCATTGCCGACTACACCCAGGCGATCGAGCACGATGTGGCCATGGCGCGGGCCTACAACAACCGGGCGGCCGCCTATGCTCACCAGCGGCGATTCGACGCGGCGGTTGCCGATCTCACCAAGGCCATCTCGCTCGACTCGAAAAGTGCCCTCGCCTATCGCAACCGCGGTCTCGCCTATCACGACCTGGGACAGATCGCCCCCTCGATTGAAGACTACACCGTGGCCATCGGACTCGATCCCCACGATTCCCAAAGCCTCTTCGAGCGCGGCAACGTCTATCTCGACGCCGGCCAATACCAGAAGGCCATCACCGATTTCGATCAGGCCATCGCCCTCGACCCGAAGCGAGCCTCGGCCTGGCTCAATCGCGGCGAAGCGCATCGCCGATTGGGGCACGCAAAACAATCGCAGGCCGACATCGCCGAGGCGCGTCGGCTCGACCCGAACCAGAAACCGACCGAGCGGGCGCACGCCGCTCCGGAGAAGGCTCTTCTTCCTCCGCCGTCGGTGATATCTTCCGATGCGTCGCTGCGGCAGGAGCGAGCCGTCGCCGTCGCCGCCGATTTCTTGAAATCCCGGGGGTACGAGGTCGAGAAGTCGGCAGCAGTGGATCTGTTCCCGCTTGCCGTCCGTAGGGGAAAGGCAGACCAAAAAATCCTGGTGCGCGTCCAATCGCCGGCCGAGGGCGAGCCGCTGCGCTTTACTCGCGACGATCTCGACAAGATTTCCCATCGAAGTGAGCCGACCGCACTAGTCGTCGTCGGCAAGATCACTTCCCCCGACGTTCCCGGCCAACCCTTCACCGGTGGCACCGTGATCAAGTTCGTCGAGAACTGGAACTCGGTGCGAGACAAGCTCGTCCCGGTCGTGTTCGAGTTTCCTTTACGCTAACGGGCGTGAGGTATCGACATTGGGTTTGGAAGCGTAAGGCGCACAAGTCTACGCGCTGGCCGAGGCGCGTGATCGCGAAATCCGCGTCGCGGGCCTAATCGGCGCTTCCGAGGGCCGACACTGCAGGCACTCAGCAGCTGACAAGGACGACGCTCCCTTGCAGCTTCCTCAAAAACACCGACCATGTGCACTGAGGAAAAACTGACAGATAAAACTGACTCAGATTGCTCGATGAAAAGATCCCGTCACGGATCCACACCCGTGAGACACCTCACATGACGATTTGCTTTCTTAGGCCGGCTCTGTTCGCAGCAGGATGGTTGGGGTTGTGCCTCGCAGTCGCCGCACCTTCCGAGGGCGCTCAGTCGACATTCCGGGATGCGGCGGTGAAGGCTTATCTCGACGAGTTTGCCAATGCTGGGCCGATCAACGGCGTCGTGCTCGTCGGCCAGCAGGGGCGAGTGGTGGCGGCAGGCGCCTATGGCAAAGCAAACTTCGCGTACGACACTCCCAATGCGTTGGACACGCGATTCGAGATTGCGTCAATCACGAAGACGTTCACGGCTCAGCTCGTCATGAAACTTGTGAACGAGGGCAAGATCCAACTTTCATCAACGATCCGAACGTATCTTCCAGGGTTTCCTGCCGGGTGGGCCGATCGAGTCACGATCGGGCAGCTGCTGACACACACCGCAGGCGTCCAGGGCGACATTGCCGACTTTCCTACAACAGGCCATAACTTCCCCGGCGTCGTCGCCCAAATCAACGCGGACCTGTTCTCCCTCGATGAACTCCTGAAGCTGGTCGCCGCGCCCCGCTGCTCTTCCCGGCGGGGTCCGCATACAGCTACTCGAGCGACGGCTACACGATTCTGGGAGCGGTGGCTGCCTCCGCGTGCGGGCAAAGCTACCGACAAGCGTTGCAGAACCGCATCCTCGATCCGCTCCGACTCGAACACACCGAATACGTCCCGCAGACGACAGTTGTCCGGGGCCTTGCATCGGGTTATCGCGAGACCTGGGACGGCTATGAGAACGCTCCGCGAATGGGGATTTCGCCCGCCGGCGGCTTGTGCTCGACCGCCGGCGACCTCTTCCGATGGACTGAGGCGGTCCGGAGCGGTGCGGTGATGAGCGCGGAGAGTAAGAAACTCGCATGGACTCTGTCTCCGAACGTGACTCAGTACGGATGGAAGCGGCGAGTGGATTAGACGGCGCCGCAGAAGGAATCCCTCCTCATCCAATGCAGCGGGGCACTGCCCGGCGCCAACTGCCTCGTGACGCTGACGCTTGCAGACGGCATCACGGTGATCGCGCTCACGAACACGCGCCAGATCACCTTCCGCCTCGACGAGCTGACAGAAGGCGCTATCGCAAACCTTCGCGGCAGTAAGGTCTCGCCCGTCAAACACTCTGCAGCCCGGGCACTACACGATCAGATCGCGGCGAGTGGAGAGGACGCGGCGCTGAAGGCTGCCGCTTCCACCGAGGGGGTGGCCAAGCCCGGCTTCTACGTCAGCGAGCCGGAGATCAACTCGCTCGGCTACTATTACCTGCAGCGCGGCGCTGCGTCCATCGCGGTGGCGGTACTCCGCCTCAACGCGACACTCTTCCCGACTTCCTGGAACGCACACGACAGCCTCGCGGAAGGATACGGAGTCATCGGCGCGCGCGATCAGGCGATCGAGCATTACCGTAAGTCCCTGGATCTCAATCCGGCGAATGACAACGCCAGAGCGCAGCTGAAGAAACTCAAGCCCTAGGTTGGACGAGCTCGGCCCACGGTGCCGGTCCCGCGGCAGCTTCGGAACTCGCCGTGCCCGCGGTGGTTGCGGCGAATGGCTGGGCTTTGAGGACGTGTTGCCAGCGGTCGACGCCCCGATTTCGGCAACTTTCAGGTTTCGGCCCGGCTCCGACAGGCGCGGCGGTCTATCGTTCTTTAAGAGATCGCGGTGTAGCGAGCCTCTGCTGGTGGTGTGTGATTCTGCAGAAGACCTCTGTGGGGCCAACCCCTCCGGGGTCTCTCTGTTTCAGGCTTCGCGAAGTCGTGATGGAGTGGTGCTCGTGGGCCGCTGAGGGATCGTTGCTGGAGCGGGATCCTCTATAATTTCTGAGATCCAATCCGAGCTCAGCGAAGAACGACGTGATGCAATCCGTGCCGAGTGTGAATTCCCCGCCGCGTTCCCTGCGAGGCCGGCTCCGCCAACTTGTCGAGGACGCGCGCTGCGCGGGGCGGCTGGCACGGGGCATGGTGCGTTATTCGCGCACCGGACTGACGCCGTCCGACGCTTATCACAGCTTGATTCATCTGCACTGCCGCACGAACGGCCGCTCGAACGACTGGCTGCACGCGCTGGCCCGCCGCCAGTTTCCGCCTGCCCCTTTGCCGCCCGCCCACGGCGTGTTGGGCGACCTTGGTGCGGCCGACATCGAGCGCGTAGCTGAGGAAATTCGCGATAACGGCTACATTCGCACGGGCGCACAGCTATCGACCGACGTCTGTCAGCGTCTCTCCGAGTTTTCGCTGCGGACGGAGGCAGTGCTCGCCCCCCCGCGGCCGGAAGGCCCCGCCCGCGCTGTTTACGATCCTGCCCGGCCGATTGCCGAGGGCTATCGGTTCGATGAAACGAGTCTGATCCAACAGCCCGACATCCAGGCGCTGATGGCCGATCCGTCGCTGCTGACCGTGGCGCAAGCCTATCTGGGTTGTTTGCCCGTGCTGAGTTCCGTGTTCATGCTCTGGAGCACGCCGGCGCGGTTGGCGGACAACGCTCGCGAGGAACTCGCGCAGATGTACCACTTCGACATGGACCGGTTGAAGTGGCTGAAATTCTTCTTCTATCTGACCGAGGTGACGTCGGACCGGGGACCGCACTGCTTCATCGCGAAGACGCACCGGCCGGGACGCCAGTTGCCGTCGCTTTTGTCGCGCGGGTACGTCCGTTATCCGGACCAGGAGCTCGAGCCCTACTATCCCGCGGCCGATCGCATCGAGCTGACTGGCCCGGCGGGGACTCTGTTTGCCGTCGATACGCGGGGCTACCACAAGGGGATTACGCCCCGCACAGGCGACCGGCTGATGCTACAGCTGGAGTTCTGCGACACGCTGTTCGGCGCACCCTACACGCGACCGCCCTTCCCGGCGGAATGCATCCCGGAGTTGGCAGCGCGGCGGCGCGACTTCCCCCGCGTCTATTCACGCTACCAGTAGAAGAGCCGCGGCGTGGTTGCCGTCACGGGCGATTCATCATCTCGATGGCCGCCGCCAGACCTGCCCAGTAATTCGACTCGTCGATCGCAAAATCGCCCCCGGCATAGACCGACGAGCCCTCGACGATTCCTGATGTGACTGCGGGAGGGAGCGTGGGTGACGATTGGCGCGACGCCGGGCCGGTGGAATGTCCGCCCGTGGTCGTCGGCGCGACTTTCGTCACTTTCAGAGCGATCGACGACGACGAACTGCTCAAGTTGTCGACCAGGTCTTTGGCCGTCAGCTTGATCGACGCAGCGCCCACGTACTTGGCGGTGGGCGTGTACCTGAGCCCGTCGAGCGCGGTCATGAGGCTGCTAAGCGACCCGACGATGGTCATTGAGGCCTTGTTGTTGCCCCCGGACACAAACGACACATTGGCCGTCGTCGCCAGGCTAAGAGCTCCATGGCCGGCCGTTAGGACCAGTTCCATGTTGCTCCCCCCCGAGGCACCGGAATCGATCAGACTGATCGCGTTTCCGCCTGCTGACGAGAAGACGAGCGAGCTGTTCTCGCTGAGCGTTGACGAACCGGGAACTGAGAACGCGGGCGGCCCGTTTACGGTGACGTTGACGGTCGCCGACCCGGTGAGCTGATTGCCGACGTCCTTCAGCAGCAGGGTGAAGGCTGCTGCCCCGACGTAGCCGGACGTGGGCGTGAAAACCAGCCCATTGAGCGCCGTATTGAGCTTTGCCAGCGTGCCCGAGACGGTGATTGCCGCGGAGTTGTTGGCCCCCGAAAGGACTTTTAGTCCGCTCATCGTGGAAAACTTGACCTTGCCGTGCGTCGCGTTGATTGTCAGCTGCTCGGCACTCGTGCCGGCTGCCACGTCCGCCAGAGTGATCAGATCCCCTTTGGCCGCGGAGAACGTGAGCGTCGTGTTTCTGTTCACAGCAGCTGACGCCGGGGCGCTCACCGTCGGCGGGTGATTCACCGTGATCGCGACGGAGTGCGAGGCCGACAGGCTGTCGCCCGGATCGCTGAGCGAAATCGCCAGCGAATCGGCGCCGCTATAGCCAGTGTTGGGGGCGTAGACGAGCCCGCTGACGGCAGCGTTCAAGTTGCTCAGCGCGCCGCTGACCGTGATCGCCGACGAGTCGTTGGCCCCGGACGTAACCGTCAAACCGTTCAGCGAGGCGAGGGTCAGTGTGCCGTCACTGGCCGAGAGCGTGAGCGAATCGCTGCTGGTTCCCGCCGGGGCGTCGGTCAGGCTGATCGCGTCGTTACCGACCGACGAGAACGCGATCGACGCGTTCTCCGTGACCGTGGTCGACACCGGCCCGCTGATGCTGGGAGGCGTCGGGGGCGGCGGCTGCGACGTCCCGTATCCGGCCAGGGCGGGAACCAGCAGATTGGCGATCGGCGTGCCGAGGCCGGTGACCAGATCGTAGCCGGGTCCGGCGTTGTACGTGCCGTTGCCGCCGGTCGTCACGTCGTGGAAGTCGGACGCGGACAGGTTGTAGAGCGCGGGCAGCGTTTGCGTGGGGCCGTCGAGCGTTCCCTCGCCTTGGAGCGCGCGGCCCTGATCGGCGATCGCCACCAGTCCCGCGAACATCGGGCTGGCAAGGCTCGTGCCGCCGACCTGGAACCAGCCGCCCGAGAACGAGTCGAGCACGTACACGCCCGTGTTGGGGTCGGCGTCCATCGCGACGTCCGGAACGGTCCGGTGCGTCGTGCTGAGGCCGTTGACTTTGCCGACCTGGTAGCTCGGCTGCGATTCGAGCTGGCTGATGCCGCCGCCCGTGTCGGACCAGGCGCTCTCGCCGAGGTAATCTCCGCTCGAATCGATCGAGAGCGAGGTGCCGCCGACCGCGACGACATTGGGAGACAGGGCCGGATAGTCGGCCGGCGTCCCGTCGTCGCCGGTGCTGGCGGTGAACGTCACACCCTGATGTCCCGCGGGAGTGGTGAAAACCGAGTCGATGCTCTGTTCGCCGGAGAACTCGCCGCCGCCCCAGCTCATCGACACGACCGACACGCCGGTAGTGTCGGCGGCCGTGCTCACGGCGGTGAGCAAGTCGTTGTACGAATTCGAGTTGGCCTCGAAGAGGATGATGTTCGCTTCGGGCGCGATCGAGTGGGCCCATTCGACGTCGAGTGATTCTTCGATGTCCCAACCGTCGGTGGTCGAGTTTGCGGGCAGCGAGGTGCCGCCGTTCTCGTTGACCACATTCAGCGTCGGGCCGCCGCTGACGTTGAATTGCTGCAAGCCGAACTGGGTATTGAACGTGCCCGCGTCGGAGATGATGTCTGGATCGTTGTACGCGTCGACGATGGCAATCGTCTGGCCCGCGCCGTTTCCGGTCACGCCGCCAAAGGAGATCTGGTTGACTCCGTAGGCCTGCTGCATCTGGGCCGGGTCAATCGGGCCCGAGTTGGCAGGCGTCACGTTGGGCGACCCGCCGTGGCTGGAGCCGGAGGCGATGCTGGCCCGCCCTTCCAGCACGTAGCTGGGGGTGGCGAACGAGGCACTCAGCAGCAGGCGGTCCTCGAGGGACTCAAACGCCCCCGCAAAGGCCACCTGCTGCCAGGCGCCGGCAGCCCCCGGCCGCCGACGAGCACCCAGGTTCCCGCTGCGCGAGCCATGCGACCCTGCGTTTGGTTCGGGATCTGCGGATCGGGCTGACGTTCTCGATCGCAGATTCGCTAGTGCGCCGGCAATCCCGTTGGAGAGCACCATGCAGCCACTCCTCGCGCAGAGTCGGAAGCGTCGCCTCTGCAAGCCTAGGTCATGCCACGGGTGCGGCAATTCACGAGATGTGGGAAAAGCGGGTCTTACGCCGTTGTATTTCGGCAACGTTGGTCCGGGCATTTCGGCTTGTTTGGGTAGTCCGGAGCGTTCGGAGCAATCGGATTTTTCCAGGACGCCCGTCACAGACGGTCTTGTCCCAACTCGTGTTTTTGATTAAGTTTCCCGCCCGCAGCCGCGGTCCCCGACGTCCCACACGCCGCGGTCAAACCCTTCGAGACCCACCCCCTCCTCTCCTTTTCCAGAGACCTTCTCGCAGTCGATTCGTCAGGCAAGGAAGCCGACATGGGACGGTGCACCGTCATCCGATGGGCATTCGCGGCCGGCGTATTTTGTTGTTGCGGTTGTTCAGCAGCGAACAGCTTCAGCCCGTCAAGCTGGATGTTCGGATCGTCGAGCGCGCCGACTGCGGCCACCGCCTCGAAGGATCCGGCCAACCCGCTCAAGCCGACCGATTCGACCGGGTCGCCAGCGGCCGCGGCCGTGGCATCGACCGGCGGTTCGCCTGCCGCGACGACCTCGTCCGACGGTGACAAGTCGGCGGCCGCCGGAGGCAACAACGGATACAAGACCGCGGCCATCGATCCGGCCCTGCGCAAGCTGATGATGGACGAGCTCGCGTACGAGCCGGCCGACAAGCGGCAGGCGATGTTCGACCAATGGGCCAAGTTTGACCCGGCCTTCATTCGCGAACTCGTCGAAAACCATCGCATGGCCCGCGACGTGGCTAACAGTCACAAGGCCGGAGCCGGCAGCGGCGACTGGGGTGGCGCTGCTCCAGTCAAGACCGCCTCCAACGACAAAGCCGCTGGATTGCCGGTCTTCGACGACGCGTCGCTCCCCAAAGACTCGGTGCTGCGTGAACGGACGGCCAATGCCGCTCCCACTCCGCCGGCAGCGCCGGCGTCGGCGGGAGTCAGCCCGTGGGACGATCCTCCCAGCAAGTTGCCGCAAGGTCGGTTGACGGGAGTGATGACTCCGCCGGCCACACTCACGCAAGCTCCGGTCCGATCGGTTGCGGCTGGTCAGTCTGCCGGCGCGACGATGCCGCCTCCGGCCCCGCCCGCGTCTAAGTCCGATCCGTGGGACACCGACAGCGCTCCGCGCGCTCCGTCGACTGGCACTCAAACTTCCAACAATCAAACGTCCGCCGATAGGTCGTTGCTTGCTCCGGGCATGCTGCCGTCCGCCGCTCAGAAAAGCATCGCGGCGACGACGCCCGCGATGCCGAATGCGGCAGCCACGTCTTCGCCAGCCACTGCCGGAGCTTCGTTGACGCCCAAGGCTGACGCGTTCGCCGGACTGCCCTCGATGGATACCGATTCGTTCGGGCAAACTCCGCACGCTCAGACCGCCGCGACGGACAAGTCCAAGGTCGCGGCGACGTCGAGCCCGGCCCCTGCTGCAGCGCCGGCCGTGCCGAACCCGTTTGCCGACCCCGTCCCCACTCCACCGAGTGCACCTCCTGCGGCCAATGTTGCGGGAATGCCGTCGGCGGGCCGCAGTGGGCAGGGCCACGTCAATCAAGTTGGCGGAGCGGCACCGCTCGACGCCGGCGTAGGCCTGGCCGCCGCAACGACCACTGCCGCCGCGCCACCACAAACCAACGGATTCGATGTCGAACAGCCGGTGAAGCTCAGCCCTCCGGTCGACGTTCCGGACGGGCAGGTGGTCGCCGCGTCCGACTCGGGCGCCGAACGGCGCGCGTGCGTCACAGGTTTCGGCGACAGGCTCGACGACACCTGCTACCCCTGCTGCGACGACAGCTCCTCCCGACAAACAACAATCCACCCTGGCCAGTCTGCCGAGCCGATTGCTGGGAGCGATCAACCCGCTGCCCGGCGGGAACGGCTCGCGCAACGTGTCGCTGCCGGCCAACTGGCACGACGAGTTGCAAAAGATCGTGACGGTCGCCGCCACCGAGGCCGGTCAAACGTCCGTGGGCAGCTCGGACGCGGAAAAACTCGCCTACATTCAGAAGCAGGTCAACCTGCGGATGCTCTATCTGCTCTCCGGCCAGCCGACCCGTTCGCTCGAGCCGATTGCCGGGCTCGATCCGGCCGACCAGGAATTCTGGCAGGAAGTCTTTTGGGGCATGTCGAGCTACTTCGACCGCAACACCATTGCCGATCCGCGTGACCGGGCCACGCAGACCATCGCCCAGCTGCGGGCCGCCGTGCACAAACTGCAGGAGAAGTCGAAGCTCGAGCTGCGGAACGTGGCGTTCTGCAACAAGATCGTCAACTTCGGCAGCTACGAGCGGTTCAAACGAGACGAGTTCACGTCCGGCCAGCCGGTGCTGCTGTATGCCGAAGTCGAGAACTTCAAGAGCGAGCCGACGTCCGACGGCCCGTATCGTGCCATGCTCAAGTCGACGATCGAAATCTACGACGCCCGCGGCACGTTGGTGCAGACCATGCCCTTCCCGGCTAACGAGGACCTCTGCGCCAGCCCGCGCCGTGACTATTACAACAGCTACGAGTTTTCGATCCCGCAGGGTATCGCGCTCGGCCCGCACCAGCTCAAGCTGACGGTTGAGGACCAGCTGAGCCAGAAGGTGGCCTCTTATACGGTCAACTTCACCGTGAAATAGCGCCCGACGGGAATCGGTCGGACGCTCCACATCGAGGGTCGCGAGCCCCGCTTTCGGTCGTTGAGATCGAACCTGCGGCCCTCTCGCTGTGTCCGCCTCGCCGTCTGATCGGCGAAAGCGGGATTGTGCCCAGCCTCTCGGGCTAAGAGAATCAGTCCGGACGATCGGGAAAGTGGCCGGGCCGACGGGATGGCGGCAACCGGCGTTCTGCGGCACCGCTTTTCTGCGGCACGCTTGCGGGGGAGAGAGCTTTGGAAACGTCCAGGCGGCCACTCGAAGTGCTCAAGAGCGCCTGCCCCCTCGACTGCCCCGACAGTTGCAGTCTCGACGTGACGATTCGCGATGGGCGGGTGTCAGCCCTCGACGGAAATCACGACAACCCGATCACGGCCGGCTTCATTTGCGGCAAGGTCCGTCACTTTCACGAACTGATGTACGGGCCGGACCGGGTGCTCTATCCGGCCGTCCGCTCCGGACCCAAAGGGAGCGGCGAATTCCGGCGCGTAAGCTGGGACGAAGCGCTCGAGCGGATCGTGAACCGGCTGACCGAAATCCGCGACCAATTCGGCGGCGAGGCGATTCTGCCCTATTGCTACGGCGGTTCCAACGGCTGGCTGACGCAAAACGGCCTGGATGCCCGCTTCTTTCATCGCCTGGGCGCATCGCGCTTGGCTCGCACGTTGTGTGCCATGCCCGCCTCGACGGCCTCCGCCGGGCTTTACGGGAGGATGCCGGGCGTCGCCTTTGAAGATTATCCGGCCGCACGTCTCATCGTTTTGTGGGGCGTCAATCCGGCGGCCACCGGGATTCATCTGGCTCCCTACATCAAGCAAGCCCAGGCAAACGGAGCCAGGCTGGCCGTCCTCGATCCTCGCCGCACGCAATTCGCCCGGCAGGCCGACTTGCACTTGCCCCTGCGTCCGGGATCCGATCTACCGGTGGCGTTGGCGATCATTCGCTGGCTGTTCGAATCGGGACATGCCGATCTTCCGTTTCTCGAGACGCACGCGCGGAACTGGCAAGCGCTGCGCGAGCGGAGCCAAGCGTGGACGTTCGAGCGGGCCGCGGAGATCGCCGGAATCGCGGCGGGTGACATTCGGGCCCTGGCTGAGCTCTACGTCGATTCGTCTCCCGCGGTCATCCGCTGCGGGTGGGGACTCGAACGCAACGTCAACGGCGGCTCGGCGATCGCCGCCGTGCTGGCGTTGCCAGCGGTGGCCGGCAAATTCGGCGTGCACGGTGGCGGCTACACGATGAGTCAGGGAGCGGCCTGGGACGTCGACGCGATGGCCGGAGCCGCGGCTCCCGCCCCAGCGACGCGAATCATCAACATGAATCTCCTGGGTGAAACGCTGCGGCCGCAGTTTCAGCCCCCCGTCCGCGCCCTGTTCGTCTACAACTGCAACCCGGTGGCGACGGTTCCCGAGCAGAACAAGGTCCGCGAAGGCTTGTTTGCGGGAGGACCTGTTCACGATCGTGCACGAACAGGTGATGACCGACACGGTTCCCTATGCCGACGTCCTCTTGCCGGCGACCACGTTTCTGGAGCATGCCGAGGCTCGCCGCAGTTATGGAGCGATGATCGCGCAGTACACGCACCCGGTCGTCGCGCCAGCCGGCGAGGCCCGCTCGAACCATTGGCTGTTCGGCCAGCTGTGTCATCGGCTGGGACTGTCGCAACCGGGCGACCCGGAGACGGAGGCCGAACTAGTGCAGGCGATCGTCGCCACCTCTTCCTCCGCCGTGCAGCTGGCCGAGTCGTTCGCCGCGACGGGCAAGGCCCTGCCGCCCTGTGGCATGCGGCCGGTGCAATTTGTCGACGTCTTCCCCGGAACGCCTGACCGTCGCGCCGATCTGTGTCCGGAGTCGCTCGATCGCGAGACGTCTCAAGGGCTCTACACGTATCACGCGGTGGCCACATCCGAGCGATTTCCGCTGACGCTGATTTCTCCCTCGACCACCAGGGCCATCTCCTCCACGCTCTATCAGCTCGTCCGCGAGCTAGTGCCCATCGAAATCCACCCGGACGATGCGCGAGAACGGGGCATTGCTGACGGGGATTCGGTCCGGGTGTTCAATGCGTCCGGTGAAGTGCGCTGCACAGCGAAGCTCAACGGCGACCCAAGGGACTGTGGGCCCGGCACACCCAAAACGGCCAGACCGCCAACGCCCTCGCGCCCGACACGCTGTCCGATCTCGGCGCGGGTGCCTGCTTCAACGACACGCGGGTCCAGATCGAACGCGTGGAAGCGCCGCTGGCCGAGGAATCGGCCGCAATTGGTGCCTGCCGCTAGAGGAAGCAATCGCCGGCTTTGAGAACCGGCCGCAACCGTGGCTTGGGACGCGTATCCGCACGGTCTGCTCGCCGTCCCGGAGCATCGGCTTCCGAACTCCTGACCGGGTGATCGCCGCTCGTTGACTTGGATTTTTTGCACCCTTATTCTGGAACTGCTCACCACTCTCCCCATGCCCGTTGCGGTCTGCCGCGCAAATCGGCGTCGCCCGTCGGACAACTTGAGCCAAGGAAACTCGATCATGCGCCGCTCGCTGCGTGACCTGTGCTGCCCGTTTGTGCTCCCTGCTGTTGTCACTGTCGCGCTCGCAGCCGCTTTTCCGGCCCGCAGCGCCGCTGCCGACGCGAAAGACATCAAGCGGATCGTCATCCTCGAAAACGACAACTCTCCGTTCTGGGACGCGGCACGGGCCGGGCTGCAGGATGCGGAACATGAGCTCAAACTCAGGCAGCACGGCCTGCGGGCGGTGCTCGAAATCAACGACGGGACCCCCGCCGGCCAGCTCGAGAAGCTCCAGCAATTCGGCGCGCAGGCCGACATCGTGGGGGTCGGCGTTTCGGCCGTCGACGCCGACAACGCGGCCGTGGCCGAAGAGCTGCGCAAGCTGCAAAAGAACGGGGTCAAGATTGTCACAATCGACTCGGACGTCGACCGGGCCAAGTTTCGCGATTGCCGCTTCGCCTTCATCGGGACCGACAACCTGATCGGCGGACGCGAGCTGGGCGTTTGCGCCAAGGGGTTGCGGCCCTCGGGTGGCGGATACGTCACCTTTGTCGGCCGCTCGGGCGCCCAGAACGCGATCGAGAGGATTCGCGGATTCAAGGAAGGGGCCGGGCCGAAGTTCGAGGCGCTCGACAACATGGTCGACGACACCGACCGTCCCCGTGCCCGCGACAACGTGCGCAACGCGATCCAGAACCAAAAGGGCAAGCTCACCACGCTGGTCGGTATCTGGTCGTACAACGCGCCGGCGATTACCGACGTCGTGAAGGAGATGGGCAACCGCAAGGACTTTACGATCGTCGCGTTTGATGCTGAGCCCATCGCCATTCAAGAAATCGGCAAGGGCAACATCGACGCGATGGTCGTGCAGAACCCGTATCAAATGGGTTATCAAGGCGTCCACCTGATGAAGGCCCTTTACGAAAACGACCAGAAGACGGTCAGGGAGCTGTTGCCCCATCACGGTGAGAAGGACGGGGATCTTTATGACACCGGACTGAAGGTCGTCGTTCCCGACGGGCAATCGCCGCTCAAACGGGATTTGTTCGGACCAAAGACCGAATTCCTGACGCTCGACATCTTCAAGGCCTGGCTCAAAAAATATGGACTCGAGGGATCCTAAGGCCCATGGTCGATCCCTCCGCGGGCGAGCGTGACCCGCTGCGCTTTCTGCGCCGCCACGAGACCGGCCTGTTCTTTGCGATCGGGCTCGTCGTCATCCTGACCACGCTATTCGATTCCCAGCACAACTATTGGCGCGATCCTTGGGCCAATGGCGTGCAGATTCTACGGCAAACGTCGCTGTTGGGCATTTTCGCGCTGGGGTCGGCCGTCGTAATTATCAGCGGCGGGATCGATCTCTCCTCCGGCGCGGTGATTTGCTTCAGCGGCACCATCTGCGCGACTTTGCTGTTGCTGATGGAGCCGGAACATATGCGCGGGGGCGAGGAGGTGATCGGGCTGCCCGCGCTGGCGGTGGCGATTGCGGGGACCTTGATCATCGGCTTCTTGATCGGCAGCCTGCACGCCTGGCTGATTACGGTCGTGCGACTGCCTCCCTTTATTGCGACGCTGGCGACCCTCGTCGGACTGAGAAGCTTCGCCTGGGCCATTTGCGAGAACGTCACCGCGGCCACGCTCGGCGGACGCAGCAGCCAGATTCAGATCTTCGATCCGCGGTTTCGCTACCTGGCCAGATCGGTGTGGATTCCCGCGGTCCTCTTTGTGTTGTTGGCGGCAGGTGCCTGGGTGATGCTCAGCCGGACGGTGCTCGGCCGCCACCTCTACGCCCTCGGCGGCAACGAAGAGGCGGCCCGCCTCAGCGGGGTGCGGACCGATCGCCTGAAGTGGTTCGCGTATTGCTTTAGTGCGATCCTCGCCTCGATCACAGGCATCCTCTACATCTGCGAAGTGAGCGTAGCCGATCCGCAGACGCTGGGATTGGGCTACGAACTCAACGCGATTGCCGCGGCCGTGGTCGGCGGCTGCAGCCTGCAAGGGGGCGTCGGAACGATCGAAGGAACCGTGCTGGGCACGATCTTCCTGCGGACAGTCATCGACGGCGTCGCCAAGGTCATCAAAACAGGCTCGAAGGTTTACGAAGGGTTGATTGTCGGCGTAGTGGTCGTGTTTGCCGTCGCGCTCAGCCAGACGGCCAAGCTGCGCGGCCGCGAAGGTTTTTTTGCCGGGCCGCTAGGCTTCGTGGCGGCGATCAACGTTGCTTTGATCACCGGAGTGGTTGCCATATTGGTCGGACCCGTCCTGATCTCTGGAGTGATGGAACTCTTGCCCGATTGGCTGGGGGGAAAGAACCTGCCTACGCTGAAAGGGCCGACTCTCGGAGCCTGGACGGCGTCTTCACTCTTCGCACTCTTGCTCCTCGCGCGCAGTCGACTCAACGGATGGAAACGCAATTTGGCAGCATCCATTTTGGCGATCACGGTTGTCGGCGGTTACATCGGTTTGGATCTGGGAATCCCAGCTTACAGGCTGCGTGCCGCCACCGTGGCCGTAGAAAACGTCGGCGGGCAAATCACCCGACAAACCAACGGCGAGGTGCGCGTCGACTTCAGCGGCACCAACCTCGACGATGCGACCCTCAAGCGGCTGGCCGATGATTTTCTCTCACTCCGCACGACCGACTTATCGCTGGCGGGGACGAAGGTGACCGACGACGGGATGGACTCGCTCGGTAAGCTGACCACGCTCAAGAGCCTCGATTTGTCCGGCACCCAGGTGACTCGCGGTGGCACCCGCACGCTGGGCCGCTCGCTGCCCGACGTCGACATCACCCAATAAGAACCCGACCCATGCCGGCCGACGCCCCGCTGATCTCGATCGAAAACGTCACGAAGCGCTTCCCCGGCGTGGTCGCGCTCGATGGCGTCTCGTTCGACGTGCGGGTTGGCGAGTTCCACGCGGTGGTCGGTGAGAACGGGGCGGGCAAGAGCACGCTGATGAAAATCCTCTCTGGCGTCATTCCCGACTATGAGGGGACGCTGCGGATCAACGGTCAGGAGGTCCATTTTGCCAACACGCGCAAGGCCGAGGCCGCCGGCATCTCCATCATTCACCAGGAATTGAATCTCGTCGAGGATCTGTCGGCCGCTGCCAACGTGTTCTTGGGGCGCGAACGCCGCACAGGCTTGCGCCTGTTGGACGACCGGGCCATGCAGCGGGCGGCCGCCACGCTGTTTGCCGAGCTGGAGTGCAATATCCGCCCCGACCTGCCGGTGCGCCGGCTCCGCGTCGGCGACCAGCAACTGGTCGAGATCGCCAAAGCCCTGTCGCAGGACGCGTCGATCCTGATCATGGACGAGCCGACGAGCGCGCTCACCGAATCGGAAGTCGAGCGGCTGTTCCGCATCATCGAACGGCTCTTGGTCCGCGGCGTGACGATCGTCTACATCTCCCACAAGCTCGACGAAGTCTTCCGCCGCTCGGATCGGATCACCGTGCTGCGGGACGGCAAGCACGTCCGCACGCTGGTCCGCAGCGAAACCAGTCCGCGCGAACTGGCGCATTTGATGGTCGGCCGGGAGATCAGCGGCTTTCATCATGCCGAGGGACGCGCTCCGGGCCCGGTGGTGCTGGAGGTCGACTCGCTCTCGCTGCCGTGGACAGGGCACGCGAGGTCCTGGCGGCTGCGGAACGTCAGCTTTACGTTGCGGCGGGGCGAAGTTTTGGGCGTCGCCGGATTAATGGGGGCCGGACGCACCGAGCTCTTGGAATGCCTGTTCGGCACGTCGCCCGAGCCGCCCGTCGGCCGGATCGTGCTGGACGGCAAACAGGTCCACTTCGGCTCACCGGCCGACGCCAAGCGGGCCGGCGTGGCCCTTGTCACCGAGGACCGCAAGCGGCTGGGGGTCTTTCCCCAAATGAACGTCCGTGAAAACATCACCGTCTGCATGCTCGAGGAAGCCGCGACGGCCACAGTGATTTCCGCCCGCAAAGAGCGGCACGCTGCCCGCGAGTCGATCGACCTGTTGAGCATCAAAACTCCGGGGACCGAGGCCGCCATCACGGGCCTCAGCGGCGGCAACCAGCAGAAGGCGATCATCGCCCGCTGGCTCCGCACGCGGCCCAAGGTGCTGTTGCTCGACGATCCCACCCGCGGTGTCGACGTCGGGGCCAAGGCCGAACTGTATCGTGTGATCGATCGCCTGTGCCGCGACGGGCTGGGAATCGTCGTCACCTCGAGCGAGTTGCCCGAGCTGATCACGCTCTGCGACCGGATCATGGTCCTCTGCGAGGGACGCCTGACCGGCACGTTCGCCCGCGGCCAGTTCACCGAGCAAGCACTGATGGAAGCTGCCACGCGACGCGAGTCGTAAGGTCGAGCAACATCGCGTCCGGCCGGCACAGCCTGCACGTCAACGCTCTGCTGAGTCACCAGTCGGCTTTTAACGGCGCTTCGACGTTTGGCTCATCAACAGCGATCGCTGGTAATCCTGGAAGCTGACTTTCTTCAGCTCGTGACGGGAGATCATCCCGTCCCACTGCCGGACGAGTTCGCGATCGCGCTCGTTGAGTTCCCAATAGATGTGGTGCTGGGCCCGCACGCTTGGCGACTCGCCGCCGGCGATCGTGAAGCTGACGTCGACCGGAACCAGCTTCGCCTCGCGCAAGGCCGCGTCGAGGGCGAGCCGCTGCTCGGGCAAGATGGCTCCCGGCTGCAAAATATAGTTCAGGCGCACGATCCAGTCGGCATAGTTCAAGTAGACGAACGCGTGGGCCGGCGTGGGGGCCGGCGCGGCTAGCACCGTGTAACCGAAGAACTTGCTCTTCAAATCAATTTGCGGCCCGGCGTTGGTCTGCGTGATCGACTTTTCGAACTGCGGGTTGAACTGAAAGAGGATCTGCTCAATCGCGCTTTCGTTCGGTTTGGCTTCGGCCTGCAGCACCTGCAAGTGGTCGTTGAGCGCCCGGCGAGCGAGGTCGAGCATGCGGTTGACCTCGTCCATGTGGACCTCGGTCATCCGCCGCTGCCGCGTGTTCATTAACGTGAACTGCCCGTGGGCCGCATCGAAGATGATCAGCTCGCCCAGATGGGGAATAAAGTCGTACGTCTTACCCGCGTGAAACAGCGTGATGCTCTGCATCAGCTCGCGCGGCTCGCCGCGGCCGACCGCATACAGCGTCGTTTCAACGTGGAAGTCCTGGGCCGTCGCGGTCGCCGGGAACAACAAACTGGCTGCGACAACTCCGCAAGCGAAAGTGAGCGAGACACGCATGGCGATCGATCCTTCCAACAGGTCGGTGGGAACGGGCTCGCGCCGGAGTCGGTGCGGCAGTCGGCAGCCGGACGTGATTTGATGGGGAGAGTTTGACAGGGAGAGGAGGAGACGTGTGGACCCGGACGTTACCCGCGCTGATCGCGGCCAACAAGCCGATTCGGCCGGAATTCGGCTCGCGGGACCGATTACTTTCAGCGGCAGGATAAAGACCGGCAGACCCTGCCGATCCGCGGCCTATTTCGCAGGCGGATTGCCGGCCGAGGATGATGATGTCGCGTTGTGGCGGCCGGCCAGTTGTTCTCCCAGCTCGCGGCCGTACGCGAAGAGCGCGGGCGTGCCTCCGGTGTGTACGAAAACAACCTTGTGCTGCGACGTCAGCCGGCCGCGGCGCACGTCGTCCAAGAGCGCGCACATGGCCTTGCCGGTATAGACCGGGTCGAGCAGCAAGCCCTCGGTGCGCGCCAGCAGGCTGATGGCGTTGAAGGTCGCCTCGGTCAGCTTGCCGTATCCGGGGGCGATGTAATCGAGCGTGACGTCGATGTCCGCGGGCGTGAGCCGCGTCTTGAGTCCCAGCCGCTCGCCGGCTTCGTTGGCGATCTGCGCCATGTCGGTCGGAATGTCCCACTCCCAACGCACATAGGCCACGTTCCGCACCGGGAACTTTTGGCCGAGCGCCCGGCAGCCAAGCGTCAGCCCGCCGCCGGTCGAGCCGGAGGAGGAGACGTAGATCGCGTCCGGCACAAAACCTTCAGCCGCCGATTGCTCGACAATTTCGGCCGCACACTCGACGTAGCTGATGGCCGCCAGCGGCGTGACGATCGCGCGGTCCCAGCGGAAGACCTTGCGACCCTGGGCGTGGAACCGATCCGCCGCCTCGATGATCTGCCGGTTGAGGTCTTTGCCCATGCCGCCATCGACGATCTCGTAGCTCGCGCCGAACAAGTTGTCGAGCAGGAAGTTTCCTTCGAGCTGTACGGGCCCGTCGTTGGTGCCGCGAGTCAGCACGAGGTGACAGTCGAGCCCCGCCTTGGCACAGGCGGCCGCCGTCTGCCGGCAGTTGTTGCTCTGCACGAGTCCGCCCCAGACGAACAGGTCGGCCCCGCGCCTGAGGGCCTCGGCCATCACGAACTCGTTGTGCCGCGCCTTATTGCCGCCAATCGCCAGCCCTGTGCAGTCGTCCCGCTTCATGAAGATGGCCGGCCCGCCGACCGCCTTCGAAAAGCGGGGCAGGTGCTCCAGCGGCGTCGGCCGATGGGCGAGCCGATAGCGTGGCTGCTGATCAATCTGCTGGCGGAGTTCTTTGACATCCATGACGGTGCCACAATCCGAGATTATTTGCCGCGACTGTCCGGACCAGTCCCGTCGCGTCTACGAGAGTGTCCGGACCTGCTGTCCGGACTGGCCACGAAAGTGTCCGGACCGACCAGTTCGGACCAAACCAACCTGTCCGGACCACCAGTCCGGACCAGAGCAACCTGTCCGGACCTGACCAGTCCGGACCAGACCGACCAGTCCGGTTCTCAGGTTGTACAAGATCTGGACAACGGAGGGTTAGGATGGCCGCCGCGCGGTGGGGATCTTTTGGGCTCTCCTTTCGTGAGGGTTGGAGTGAGCGGAATTCAATCCCGTCCCAATCGTGCTGTCCCGTCCCGAGCGTCATCCCGATCCCGCCGGATTTCTCACCACAAGGGCACCAAGGCACTAAGGTTCGACTCGGCAAATAGATCCGTCTTTTTCTTGGTGCCTTCGTGTCTTCGTGGTGAATGTCTCCGATGCTTTTGTCTCGGGTGCGTCTCAATCAATCCCGTCCCGATACTTCTGTCCCGTCCCGTGCCCCGACCCACTGGTCCCGCGTTCGTGTCCCGTCCCGTCCTGCAGAGCCGTTGCCGCACGTGGGCTAGTGTCGGCGGCAGGCAAAGCCTGCCCTGCAAAAGACGCCCGAAATCAATCCCGTCCCAATGTGTCCCGTCCCGGCTTGCCGGGGATCTTTCGCCTCCCTTAGTGAAATTCGGGGACGCCCGTTTTTGCAACTCCTTGCGTCATCAGGATTTCAATCTTAACCCACTATCGCGGCATGGTTTAGGGCAGTCTAGTTGGTGCCTGTTATTCCCGGTTGTTCCCCATTGTGGAGTCGTGGAACCGGGACAATACCGGGACAGATTCTCTCATCAATCGGGACTTCTCGGCGGATGGATTTCCGCCCTACTGAGTGCCGTCGTCGTGGCGGTTGTGGCCTCCGGCCCGCAAGGGGACGGGCGGCCGCGTAAACGCTCAGACATCGATGCGGAGCGGCGCGCGCGTTACGAGGCGACGAGCCGAGAGATTGATCGGCTCGTTGCTGAAGCCCATGCTCGTCTGCCCCGCCATCTCGCCAAAGTCGTTGGAGCAATCTACGTCCGATTCAGCACCTGGATGCAGGACAGCGCTGAGGATCAAGTGCGAACGATTCTGAAGTTCGCGGTCGAGAACGGGATCTTCGTGCCTCGAGAGCACGTCTACTTCGACCTTGGAGTCCGAGGTCACAAGAGCAAGCGGGACGGCCTCGATCAGGTCCGCAACGTTCTGCGCACTAAGAAGGTAAAAGCCTTGTTGCTTTTCGCCACCAACCGCCTCTTTCGTAAAGTCTATCGGACTCTTGAATTCGCCGAAGAGGTTGTCAGCGAGCATGGAATTCGGGCGGTCTTCGTGAAGTCCGGTGTGGACTCTGCCAACACGGATCAATGGCAGATGCTTTTACACTTTCGGGCGATCATGGACGAATTCCAGGTGAAAGTGGGTGCAGAGCACATCCGCGCAGCCTTGGAAGGTCTGTTCCTTGAGGGCTACGTCTTTGGAACGCTGACGTTCGGCTACGTTGGCGAGCCGGTCCCGGGGAAGTTCACCAAGCGCAAACGGCCGCGTTGTCGGATTGTCGTTTGTCCGGATGAGTCAAAAATCGTTGAATGGATCTTCGAATGGTTCGTGAAGGATCGACTCTCACTGATCGCGATCGCGCAAAGGCTGAACGCGATCTCCAATGTCCAACTACCACGCAAATCAAACCGATGGAGCCGGGGCACTGTGCGGGCCGTGCTGATGCGGGAGGCCTATCGGGGCCTTTGGAAATTCTCGGTAACGGAAAAGACCTTTCTCCCCACGAAGGACTACGCCCGGCAAATCCCTCGCGAAAAGCCGCTCAATGAGGCGACGTTTGAGAATCTGCGCATTGTCTCCGACGAAGTGTGGTTCGCGGCGCAGACGCGGCTGTCAAAAAACAC
The DNA here is from genome assembly GCA_963800135.1 of uncultured Planctomycetaceae bacterium. GTDB lineage: Bacteria > Planctomycetota > Planctomycetia > Planctomycetales > Planctomycetaceae > DASPSM01. Next base: position 167,649 of record CAWCZR010000016.1, read on the forward strand.
TTGCATTCGCGGCCGCAAGTCGAAGAAGGAAGACGCTGATCCATCGCTCCGCATCCTGAGCGGCCTCTGTTGGTGCCCGGAGCACGATCGTCCACTGCAGGTATACAGCGCAAACGGACAGTACCTGGGCTGCCCGACGTGCGCGACGTTGGAGGCGGGGACGCGGCCTCTGTTCTCCAAACCGCGGCGGAAAGACGTGCTGCGGCTTCTCTGCCAAAAGTTGGCCGAGCTGATTCGCCAAGACGAGAATCTGGTCGAACGGATCATTTCGGCCGCTCAAGCGCAAGCCGCGGCCGTCCAACGCCCCGACGAGTCGGTGGTCAAGCGGCTGGAAAATCGGTTGTCGAGCTGACCCGCAAGATCGACTTCAATAGGAAGAATCCCGGCGAAACCGAGCAGGACGAGCAAGAGACTGCGGAGACGCTTCGCAATCTGTGTCGGGAGCGGCAAGACGTCCAGAATCAACTCGGCCTGATCAACTCGGCGGCTGCCGAACCGGCCCGTGTTCCGACCCAGGAGGAGACTCGACAGCTGCTTGATCGCTTCGACGACGTCCTTCGTCGAGCCGCCGCAGGCCAGCTCGGGGACGATCAAGACGCGGCACGCGACATCATCGAGACGTTGACCGGCGGCCGAATCGACATGTACCAGCAAGGCGAGCGGAAGCCGATGCACGGATGGCTTCAAGGCCGGTTCACCGTGAGACTTCTTGATTTCCTTGTCGAAAAGCTCGTGGGCGTGAGGCGTGCGGACAGCGGCGAAGGGGTGGAAGTCGTTATTGATTTCAAACGGCCTCGAAAAGCCGATTCAGATGCCGACAAGGCCATCCGGATGTGGCTGGACAGCTCCATGAACATAGAAATCGCCGCAGAGCTGGGCTCCGTGCCCAGCTACATCACGCGATTGCTCAAGCTGGGAGCAAAACGCTTGGGGAGCACCCTAGAGGCGCTACGGGCGCAGCGCAAACCACGGACTCCGGACGCCTCGAAGATGCCGCTTTACCGGTGTTTGGCCGACGAAGCCAAAACCCTCTGGTGGGACGAGCTCTTGCCGGTCGCGACGATTGCCAAACGCGAGCTGCACTGCAGCACCGTGACTGTCGAGGCCGCCAAGCGGTGGTGGTACGAAAGCCGCGGGCTCAAGCCGCCCAGCAATGAAGAGTGGTGTCGCGAGGTCGAGCGACGCGTCTTAGAGCTGTTTGACGCAGATGAACTGACAGTCGGGGAGATCGCGGACAAGGTCCATCGGGCTCACGGCACCGTGATGCAGATTGTGAAGGAAGCCTGCCGGCGACTTAGGCGATCATTGCCAGATGCTCGGATTCGCCGTAGCCGATTAAAAGGCAGTGGAGGAAACGCCTCGGAGCCGGCGGCCTGACGTCGACTGCCCGCCCGCTGGGCGGGCAGTCGAACTCTGTTTTTAGGTATTAGAGCGATGTTCTGGATGACTGGCCCGGGCTGGCGATCGACATTCCCACAAATGGGTCGGGCCTGTTGAAAAAAGGCAAGGGTCGTCGGGGTCTAGAGGCGATTGGCCTTGATCTGTCGATCGAATGGGAGATAAGAGGGTCCCGGGTTGGCCCAGTTTTCGCCGCTGTTCAAGGCTCGAGAGACGCACATGCAAGGATTGCATGTCTTCGACCCGCAGGCCACGACGATCGTCGACTTGGAGTCGTTCGTCCACCACGATCACTTTCTGCGGAAGGTTGATCGTGTTCTGGAATCGGCATTTGTCCGGGAGCTCACTTCCGCGTGTTACGCGTCGGGGCGTGGCAGGCCCTCGATCGATCCGGAAGTCTACTTCCGGATGTTGTTGGTGGCCTTCCTGTACGACATTCGGTCGGACCGGCAACTCTGCGAAGATGTGTACTACAACCTCGCTTATCGATGGTTTTGTCGACTCTCACTGCAGGACCGTGTGCCGGATCACTCGTCGCTCAGTCGCATTCGTGACCGGTATGGTGAGGACATCTTTGAGGCGCTCTTCCGAAGGATCGTGGAGATCTGCCGGAAACGGGACTTGGTGGCGCCGCAATGCCGCGTGATGACCGATGCGACGCTGATCGCCGCGGATGCCGCCCTGGATTCTTTAGTTCACAACGACCCCGAGCAAGCGCGTCTCGAAGCCGAATCGCTGCAAGGGCGAACCAAGGCCGTCGATCCGCCACCGACACGCAGAATCTCGAATCAGACTCACCGCAGTCGCACCGACCCCGACGCGACTTTGGCCCAGAAGCGAGGGACCCCGCAACAACTCAAGTACAAAGTGCACCAAAGCGCCGAGGCCGAGAGCCGCGTCATCTTGGACACCCACGTCACGACCGGCGCCCGCCACGACAATCAGCCCTCTCTCGAGCAGTTGCAGCGGATTCAAGCGCGGTACCAAGTCACAATCCTGGAAGCGACGGCAGACCGAGGCTATGGCTCGGCGGCCATCATCCGCGAGCTCGACGCACAAGGCAAAGAGACGTTTATTCCGCTGTGGAGCGGCCGCGTGGGGAACAGCAAGTATTTGAAGGGCGAACTCGTCTATCAAAAGGAACACGATCGCTTCCGATGCCCGGCCGGCAAATACCTGACACCCACTCCGGCGATCGTTGAGAACCACAAGCGGTATGTCAGCGTGTCAGCGGACTGCCAAGCCTGTGCGCAGGCTTCCACCTGCCCGGCAAGAACACGTGGTTCATCCCCTCAGCGGTTCGTTCTGCGCAATCTCGATCAGGATCTCTTCGAAGAAGTGCTGGCCCGAATGCGAGCCCCGGCGTTCGGGGAAAAACTGTCTGAGCGTATGTGGAAAATGGAAGGTCTGTTTGCCGAAGCGAAACAAAATCACGGCCTGTCGCGAGCACGCTATCGCGGTCGCTCGAAGGTCCAAATTCAAGCGTATTTGAGCGCCATCGTTCAGAATCTGAAGCGGTTGGTCGCTGCGCTGTGGTGTTGGCTGATCACGCAATCCCTAAACCGCCTGCCACACCATGACCCCAACCACCTCTCTTGCCAAAAAGCCGACTTATTCAACAGGCCCGGTCGTTTGATGACATTCTCAGAAAAGGGTTGAGTTTTTGACACAGCCACGGTCAAGACCTCAACCTAGTGGCGCGAGCACCTGGCAAAAGTCCTTCACCAGGCTGCGATTAACGCTCGACCCTCAGGTCGTGACCCGCTCGCCCACTCGCCGCTTCGGCCGCCTGTCGAAGGCGCCGGCTCTCCGCGAGATAGTGGTCACGCTCCGCTTGGTCCTCGTGAGAAAGATGGCCGTGTGGGGCTAGAGGCACTGATCGAAACAGCCAATGCGGTTGATTAGCGGTGTCCGGCGTGTCACGCGCCAGCCATTGACGGTACTCGTCTTGGCCGCATAGCGCCCCGCTGTGAGGCTCGTCACGCTAGCAGGCACTTCCCTTGGGTGAACAGCTCGGAGATCCACCCAGGGCCCTGGGGATCTCCAGGCGGGTGTTTGGGCTCACTCGGTCGGCTCGAGGCCTGCCCCGAAGGACGTCCGTTTTCATAAATGGGTGAGTTTTTCGGCGTTCTCGGAAAAGGGTCGAGATTACGGAACAAGGCGAGAGAGGCGAACATCCAACGCACGAGCTTTACCTGCATCCGACCCAGTCAGCCATTTCTGTATCGAGCTAACGTTCGCGGCCCCCAGACGACGGTGACGATTGCGGCAACGAATGTGGTGATCAGCCCGGAGAAGCGCGGATCGTAAAGCTCACCGATCGGCAGAATGGATTGCCTGGCAATGCCTGTTCACGGTCGCGGCGCGGGTGCTTCTCGTCTGGATCTACAACAACACGGGCAAAAGCGTGTTCGCCGTGACTCTGTGCCACGCCTCGAGCAACGTCAGCATCTTCCTTCCAAACTACGGCTCCTATTTGAAAACCGGTTTCAACAAACGTTCGAATTCTGCCGCCGATTTGAGGGCGTTTGATCCGCTCTCGCCACCTGAGGCCCGATTCCGCCAAAACGTACGGCAATCTGGTGCCTGTAAACGCGTGCCGAAAAACGGATGAGTTTCCGGTGCCTGCCGCGGCAGCACTTATCGGTCGATTTTCAACCTGCTCGAAAAAGGTATGAGTTCCTGAGAGATTAATCCCGCGGCTGAGGCAACGCTAAATCGGACTTGAGGAAACCCTGTTGACCAAGCCACTCGGTGAAGCGGTCGATCCAGCTGTCTGAAGGATGTCCTTGCAAGCCGTGACCGCCCTTGGCGTAGATGTGCAGTTCCGCGGACCTGCCGGCCGCTTTCCAGGCGGAGTAGAGGCGAATACTGTCTCTGGAAGGCACCAGAGGGTCATCGCTCGCACAACAGATGAAGAGCGGTGGCGCGCCCATGGGGACCTTGACGGGACCTAAAACTGGACCGTAGATCGACGCCGCGAAATTCGGACGGCTGGCGGCATCGTACTGGGTCGCGACTCCGGTCGTTACCACCCCGCCGGACGAACAGCCCATGATGCCGATGCGATCCGGCTTAATTCCCCACTCACCGGCGTGCTCGCGCACCACTTTGATCGCTTGCCGGCCGTCCGCGACGGCAAGCGCGCTAAACTTCCGCACATATTCCGGCAGGACGGGTCGCTCTCCGCCTATCAGGCGATCCGCGATGCCCTTGAGCAGGCCGGCTTGCAGCAGCGACATGTTGAATTCCGCCTCAGTCGCTCCCGAATCGATCAGGCGATGCTTCAGAACGAACGCCGCTACGCCGCGGGCACGGAGCTTTTCCGCTACTTCGATGCCCTCGCCCTTGGCCAGAAAGTAGAAGCCTCCACCGGGACAAATAATCGTCGCCGCGCCATTGGCCTTCGTTCGCTCAGGCAAGAACACGGTTAGCGTGGGGCGAACGACATTGCGGACGATTTTCGTTCCCAACAACGCGCTCTCGTGCTCCACCTCCTTCTGTGTCCACTTTTCCGACCCCGGTGCATCCCTGGGCCAGACGGGGATGATCCTTGGCTTGCCGGTCTTGTGCTCTTTGGTCTGCTTGTCCTCGACAGACGCCGCGGCAATGCAAATCAAACCACGGTGGACGGCCGGATGATCGGGGCGAACGCCGGACGTCAGCAGCGCCAGTAAGTCCTTGACCCGCTCTGCTGACAACTCGCGCTCAGCCGCGTAAGTGGGCGAACACAGTCCGGAAACGAACACCTGGCAGGCAACCGCCCAGATCAGAGTGGCAGGCCACAGGGCCCGACGCCGCGAGCGCATAGCGAGTTCCGGAAACCGTTGACCGTCGTGCGATCGACCGATTCACGCTGAATTATTCTATGGTTGGCAGGATCCGTCGAGGCAGGCCCGATTCGTTCGTGAAGGAACCCCGAACGTTCCGTTCTGGCGCTGCTGGAATCGCAGAGTCAACGTCTTAGTCAGGCCAAGCGCCGCTTGCGTCTAACGGTCGTTTTGCTGCGTTCCCTGCAAAGGTCTGAGTTCTTGAGAAACGTGCCTTGAACCTGAGAGTTCGAATGCCCGACAATTCATTTGCCATCACAGGCTGGGTTGCGACTTTCGGACTCTTCTCCGCACCAACGACGGGTCGTGAACAATGATGAAGAACGAGCCTTTCCAGTCACAGCTTATCGACGGTGACATCCTCACCATTGTTTTGCGTGGCGATCTTGATTCCACTTCAGCCCCGGAGTTTGACCGACAGATACAGGGGCATCTCGATGTCGGCCGCTCAAAGATGATCATCGACTGCCGTAATCTGGGGTACATCTCAAGTCTGGGCATCGCGTCACTTGTCGCCTTGCAAACCAAGCTGAGGCGACGAGGCGGAGAAGTCAAACTCGCAGCCATTTTTGGCCCGGCGATGGACGTCATCCGTCTCGTGCGCCTCGACAAGATGCTCGATATCTATGGGGATATCGAATTCGCAAGGAAATCCTTTTATCCAACGGACAAGGCAACGCAACCATAAGGCCAGACCTTGCGTCATGGAATTCTTTAACAAGCGCGATCGAAAGGCCTGCTGACGCCCTCGATTCCAGCCGTTCATTCTGCCGCCGATTTCCCGGCATCTTATCCGCTCTCGCCGCCTGAAGCCCGATTCCGCCAAAACCTATGGCAATCCGGTGCGCAGAACGGCATGCCGAAAAACGGATGAGTTTCCGGATGCCCGTCATGGCGGCACTTATCGGTCGATTTGTGGCAGTCGCGGAAAAGGACTGAGTTTTCGTGATTCACGCGAACATTCGACTTGCTCGTCTTTTGATGCTGCAGCCCAGGTTTCCCGCGCTGCTACGACTGCAAGCGGTTGGCAGCGACGAACAGATGAATTTGGACGCTGGTTGGCATCGAGCGGTCAATCTGAGATCACCGGTTCAGCGCTTAACGACAACGCTCGTGAGAGCGTCTTTCGCTACCCGGACGCGCTTCGATGACCGTGAAAGGGCTATTTGACGTACCTCACGTGAACGTTTTCGATCTTGCCGTTGAACTTGAACGGTGCTTGGTCGTAATAGTCGACCGACACGGGCGAGCCGAGGTCGACGCCGATATCCAGGCAATCGTTGGCCGTGAACAAGAGCGGCGCGCTGACGGGCACGACGCCTGACGCGACCTCCTTGCCATCGACGCGAATCACGACCTTGAGGGGACCCGCCGGCTTCGGCTCGACATAAGAGGTTTCGACTTCGATCTTGGCCTTGCCCGGCGAAAGTCGTTCCTTCGCCCGGATGTGCGTGCGCATCAGCTCGAACAGGTTGTACTCGTACGAAAGCGTGCCGTCCTTCACGTACAGGCTCAGACCCCCGGAGAACCCGCCGAGCGAGTACAAGACGCCGCTGGCGTTTTCTGGAATCTCGGCATCGAGCGTCACGATGCTGGGCTTGTTGCCGAGTGCCGGTGCGCAGAACTCCGGCATGCGCGTGATTTCGCCGCGAAAATCCCATTGGGTGTACGGTGTCGACTTCCGCAGTTCCGGGTGGAATATGGGAATCCAGAGTCCCCCGCCGATGGGAAAGCCGTGGTTCCTCGCGAACTCGATCAAGAACACGTCCTTCATGTCCGCCAGCTTTTGCGGCATCTTATCCGCCAGGTCGTGCGCCTGGGACCAATCCTCATCGAGGTTATACAGTTCCCATTTGTCGCTATCGGGAGTCCATTGCCGGATGCCCTTGGGCAAGCCGGGCACCCAAGGCGTGCGGGGACCGAAGGCGGATGCCATCCAACCGTCGTGATAGATCGCGCGGCTCGCCATGACCTCGAAGTACTGAGTGCGCTTGCGTCCCTTCGCCTTCGTTTCATTAAAGGTGTAAGCAAAGCTGACACCATCGATTGGGTCCTGCGGGACGCCTCTGACAACGCGGGGGGGTGATTCCCAGAATCTCGTAGAGGGTCGGCGCGATATCGTTCACGTGATGGAACTGGGCGCGCGGCGTGGGGTCCGGGTTGATCCTTGCGGGCCAGCGGACCGCCATGGGATTGCGCGTGCCGCCGAAATGCGACGCGATCAGCTTGGTGCCCTTGTAAGGAGCGCTGCCGGCCCAGGCCCAGCCGGCGTGATACATCGGGTCGGCTTTCGGCGAACCCAGCACGTCGAGCCCGCCCAGGGAATCGAGAGCCTGAATGTGCTGCTCGATCTTCGAGGGAATTCCGTTCTGGGCCAGCAACTCGCTGATCGTGCCGTCCTGACCTTCGGCGGAAGCGCCGTTATCACCCCAGATGTAAAAGATGAGTGTGTTTTCGCCGTAGCCCAGTTGGTCGATTTCGTCCACGAGCCGGCCCACCTCATGATCCACGTGCTCGCAGAAGCCGGCATAAACCTCCATCAGGCGGCGCTGGAACGGCTTCTGGTCCTCCGGGATGCTGTCCCAGGACGCCAAATTTGCCGGCCGCGGCGTATTGACGGCGTTGGCGGGGATCCAGCCCTTCTGTTTGCGCGCTCGAAGGCGCGCTCCCGGTACTTGTCCCAACCGTCGTCGAACTGGCCCTTGTACTTGTCGGCCCATTCCTTCGTGACCTGGTGAGGACCGTGCGCCGCGCCGCTGGCCCAGTACATCAAGAAGGGCTTGTCAGGCTCGAACGCCTTGTGCTGGCGCAAATAGTTGATCGCGTCGTCGGCGAGGTCTTCACTGAGGTGGTAATAGTTGCGTCCGCCCGAGGTGCGCGGATGTTGGACGTAGGTTGTGTTTCGCACCAGGCACGGCTCGTATTGCGAGGCTTCGCCCGCCAGGAACCCGTAAAAGTATTCGAAGCCATATCCCATTGGCCAATAATCGTAGGGCCCGGCCGCGGTCGTCTGCTCCGCGGGCGTGTTGTGCCATTTGCCGAACGCCGAAGTGGCGTAGCCGTAGTCCCTCAGCACCTCGGCGACCGTGGCACTGCTTTTCGGAATGATGCCGGAGTAGCCATCCCAATCATTGGCCAGCTCGGCGATCTGTCCATTGCCAATGCGGTGATGGTTCCGCCCGCAGAGAAGGGCCGAGCGCGTGGGCGAACACATGGCCGTGGTATGAAACCGGTTGTAAGTAACGCCGCCCTTGGCGATGCGATCCATCGTCGGAGTGTTGATCAGCCCGCCGAAAGTGCTGGACTGGGCCGGTCCAACATCGTCGATGAGCACGATGAGAATGTTCGGCGCGTCCTTGGGCAGGCGGCGCGACTCAACCCGCGGCTTGTAGACCGAATCCTGCAGCGTGCGCCCGGCGACGCTCGCCGACGGCGTCGGTGGAAAGGGCAAGATTTCCTGCCGCGGCAGCTTCGGCCATGCGGCGCTGCCATGCGAAGGTTGCGACGAAGGCCCGGGCGGCGACGACTCGCGATCTTGCGCAAGTAGCCCAGTCGAGGAAAGAACCAAAGACAACGAAAAAGCGTAGCGCACAAATCCCGCCATCGATTCGCCTCTGCTAGTGACGACCATGGAAAACCGCTCAAACGTCGCCCGAAAGTGCCGCGGGCTCGGGGCCGGCAAGAGCGATCAGGTTTCGGTCGCGCTAGCGGCGGAGACTGTCACAATGTCGATGCCCAGACTACCCCCGCATGATCAGTGAGTCAAAACGCGCGTCCCTTTCCCGCAACGCTTCGGAGCCGCGCTGAGCCTCATTTTTGTTGCTCGGGCGGCTCACGGCGCGAACCTTAAACGCCACGGTTCGGCAAGGACGAGCCCCGAAAAACGTTCCTCAAACGGAGCGTCCCGGATTCCACGAGTTTCTGAGACTCAAGAGGCGTGCCGCTGACACGATGGCTGTCCGAAGCCGGACAGGGCGCAACGAGGTGATGCGCCATTCGCAATTGGGTCCTCACATCGAACGTCCCGGAATCGACGAGTTTCTGGGAATGCGACTTCAACCGGTTTGATCGTTGCTCGAATTCGGACAGTGCACGCGGTAATGATGTGCCGGCAAGGCCCGCAGTCCATTATCGGAAAAGGTATGAGCTTCCGGAGTTCGACAGCGATAGCCGCTTCGACCTCTCCTTGCGTCGTCATCAGGGTTCTCGGAGCGACCTCTGTTTGGAATTGCGAATCGTCAGCTGTGGCAATCGAAACAACCGTCAGTTCGTCGTAATCATACCATACGAGGCCGAATTCGCGGGGACGCCTTTGCGGTCCTCGGATCAACACGGTATAATCAGCCCGGCGGAGCACCGAGAACACGCTTGGTTTCCGCAGGCATGAGTCGGGTGACTGGATGAGGGGCGACCCGCTCGCGGGGAGCCCGTTGGTGAGTAAACCGACGTGGCCGAATACCTCTGAGGTGTTCAGCCACGTCGGTTTTTTATTTGACGCCAGCTGGCTCACACACGTTCGTGTCGGGCTGCGACTCTGGAAATGCCTTCCGGTCGATGTTCTCAGAAGGCTCCATCTCGGAGAGCGCAGAGTGGATGTCGTTCGCCCTTTGTTTGTATCGACCTACCCGCCCGAAGAGTGCGGGCTCGCCACCTTCACGAAGGATTCCGCGGACGCGGTCGACCTCGCGGCAGGCGACGCGATCAGCTCCGTGGCGGCGATTTTGAAGACAAGTACAGTCGACCACGATGATCCGCGCGTGGTCCACGTCATCGATAACGAACGCCCAGAGGCCTATGCCGAAGCCGCGGAAATTGCCAACGACGGCCCGTGCGACGTCGTGAGCTTCCAGCACGAGTTCGGTCTCTATCCGGGCGACTGGGGAGACCGCGTCCTGGACTTTGTGAGCCTTTGTCGCAAGCCGATTGTCACAACGTTTCATACGCTGATGACCAATCCGGCTCCCGCGGCACGCCGCCTGATCCGGACTTTGGCGGCACGCAGCCAGAGCATAATCGTGATGACGAAAATCGCGTCCAAGCTTTTGAGCGAGGTCTACGGTGTGCCGGGAAGGCGTGTCCGCGTCATTCCGCACGGCGTGCCGGTTGTCGGGGACGAATCCGGCCGCGATCAAAAGGCACGGCTGGGCCTCACCGGTCGCCAGGTGATTTGCACGTTCGGATTGATCAATCGAGGCAAGGGCCTGGAATCGATGATCGAGGCGATGCCTCAGATCGTGCATGCCTGCCCGGACGCTCTCTATTTGGTCGTTGGAATCACGCACCCGCAAGTGAAGCGATTTGAGGGGGAGATCTACCGAGAGAGCTTGGTGCGTCGGGCGGACGAACTCGGCGTGGGCGGTCATGTTCGCTTCGTGAACAGATTCCTCGCGTTGCACGAACTACTCGAACACCTGCACGCCTGCGACGTTTATGTGACGCCGTATCCGGGAAAAGATCAGATCGCCAGTGGCACATTGGCCTATGCATTGGCGGCCGGCGGAGCTGTCGTGAGCACTCCCTACCTCTACGCCGAAGAGGTTCTGGCCGATGGCCGCGGTCTCATCGTGCCGTTTGGAGACAGCGATGCTTTGGCCGATGCGACGCTGCGATTTCTCGGTGACCCTGTTTTTCGGGCCGAAACGCGTTCGCGGGCGCACGAATACGCGAAGCCCATGTTCTGGCCGAACGTGGGTCGGCGCTATCTGGAGTGCTTTACCGAGGCGGCGTCCGCAGCCGACGTCCGGCGGCCACGAGCAACTCAGCGCAGGCTCACGAAGCGAACGACGCCGCAGCCCGCAAAACTCTTGGGAGGTGGCTTGTGAAGGAATGTGCAGACGGCGTGTCACTGGACCACTTGGATCGCATGACCGACTCAACAGGATTGATTCAACATGCGATCTACAGCCTTCCTCGGCGCGAAAGCGGATACACAACCGACGACAATGCTCGCGCCTTGCGGCTTTGCACGAGGCTTTGGGGCCGCAATCCCGACGACCGCATGCTGGGCCGGGTGTCGAACTACTTGAGCTTCCTCGAACACGCGAGGTGCCCGGTGCGTGGATTCCATAATTTTCTTTCTTACCAACGAGACTGGCTCGACGCGGAAGGGACGGGAGATTGCCAGGGGCAAGCGGTGCTCGCACTGGCGGAAGTCGCCGGAAGCACTCTTCCCGACGGCTTCAGGCTGCTGGCGCGAGAGTTGATTGAAGGCGTCCTTCCCGCACTCGCCGACCAGCGGAGCTTGCGCGCCAAGCGTACACCATTCTGGCTTGCGGACATCTTTGGGCGCAGGGCGTCCATGAGAATGAGCGGTTCGACAGCCTTGCCAGATCCGCCGCGCAGCGTCTGGTGGAATGTTTCCACCGTTCGATGCGATCCGACTGGCCCTGGTTCGAATCGCGATTGACGTACGCGAACGCTGTGATGCCTCATGCGTTGTTCGTCGCGGCGCGACAATGGCCGCATGACGACTTCCTAGAGGTCGCAAAGACTTCGTTTGCGTTTCTCGACTACGAGACAACATGCGACGGCGTGTTCTGGCCGATCGGAAACAGGGATTGGTTCCCCCGGGGCGAGGAAAAGGCTCTGTACGATCAGCAACCGGTGGAGGCCGCGACGATGGCTGACGCGGCGATTGCCGCGTTAGCGCTGCTTGGCGACGAGAATTACCGGGCTGTCTTTCAGCGGGCGCAGGGCTGGTTCCGTGGTGCCAACAGCATAAGCCAGAGCCTCGTCGATGCGCCCTCAGGTGCCTGCTACGACGGTCTGCAAACAACCGGAGTGAATCGGAATCAAGGGGCCGAATCGACGCTGGCCCATTTGTGGACGGAAGTGCGAAGTGCCGAGCTCGACTCGACGCCTCGCCAGAGCCAGCCGACTTCGCTGGAAGTCGCGTAATTCGCAGTGCACCGCAACGAGGGATTCATTCCAGAGAGCACACATGCTTCGAGATTTGAAACCGCCGGCACTTTATACGGAATTGTTCCACCGGCACGCTTCCAACCCGATCCTGACGGCTCAGGACTGGGCGTATCCGGCCCACACCGTGTTCAACGCCGGCGCGGGTCAGTTGAGCGATGAAACCGTCTTGTTGGTTCGCGTCGAAGATCGCCGCGGCCATTCGCACCTAACCGTCGCGCGCAGTCATGACGGAATATCAAATTGGCGAATCGATTCGAAGCCTAGCTTCTCCCCCGAACCTGCCAACTACCCGGAAGAAGAGTGGGGCGTCGAAGACCCGCGACTGACTTGGATCGAAGAACGCGGGGAATGGGTGATTGCCTACACGGCCTACTCGCCGAGCGGACCGCTTGTCTCGTTGGCGACCACCAAGGACTTTAGCTCCTTCACTCGTCTTGGCCCCGTCATGCCTCCTGAGGATAAGGATGCTGCGGTGTTTCCCCGCCGGTTTGGCAATCGTTATGCAATGATTCATCGACCCGTTTCCGCCGGCAGCTCAGGGGCACACATTTGGCTTTCCTTCTCTCCCGACTTTACGCATTGGGGCGAGCACCATGTTCTTTTGCACGCGAGGCGTGGAGCTTGGTGGGATGCCAACAAGATCGGCTTGAGTCCACCTCCGCTGGAGACGGCCGAGGGGTGGCTGCTGATGTATCACGGAGTTAGAGCCACCGCGGGAGGATGCATTTATCGTCTGGGACTGGCCCTGTTGGATTTAGAGGATCCTCGTCGCGTCCTTCGCCGTAGCGACGAATGGATCTTCGCTCCAGAACAGCCGTACGAACGGTGGGGAGACGTGAATGGCGTCGTCTTTCCGTGCGGGTGGATCCTGGATAAAGCCAGCGGACTGATCCGCATGTATTACGGGGGCGCGGACTCGTGCCTGGCGCTCGCCACTGCGAAAGTCTCCGATCTCCTGGCTTACCTCCGCGCATGTCCCGCCCCGAAGCAAAACCGCAAACGCTCGGGAATGACGGTGTCCGACTGACTCTGATCAGACGACTCGAACAGACCACACGACATGATCGGATTTGCCAATAGCTTGGGTAGGGTGAATCGCTACTTTTTTTAAGGACTTGTGCAGATGCCGCAGGGTACGATCAAGCGAAAGACTGACAAGGGTTTCGGGTTTATCGATACTGGAACTGACAAAGACATGTTCTTCCACTCCTCGAACGTGGAAGGGTCGGACTATGATCAGCTCGAGATTGGACAGCGGGTGTCCTACACCGAGGGGCGTGGTCCGAAAGGGCCGAGAGCCGAAAACGTAAAGCCGATCTGAATAGTGTGATGACTCGACCAAAGAGCCGACGCCACAGCGTCGGCTCCTTTTATTCGATTTCCGGCTCGCCGATTCTCCGATTCCGCACGGACGATCGTCGGAGACGGTGCGATGAAGCCAAACCCAACAAGCAACTCAATCTGTGAGTCGTGGTGACATACTTTGCCTTTTGTGGCCAAGCCCGATATAATGAGGCGTGTGGAAAAGCCAGGCCGGTCTGGCTTTTGAAGAGAGAGTCGGCTGACTAGCTAAAGGGCGACCCCACCGGGGGGAGCCCGTTGACGAGTAAACCGACGTGGCCGAATACCCAAGGGTGTTCGACCACGTCGGTTTTTTGTTGCGTCACGGAGCCAACCGGTTGCTCTCACTTTTTGATTGCGTGATCGCAGGCCTAACGCAGGACGGAGATCGATGGCCCAACCAAGATCCAAGATGGCACAGGAAATCGCCCAAGCGGCCAGCGCCCTGCAAAAAAGCAGCGAACGGGCCACTCGCCGAAATCCGTGGCGGTCGTTTTGAGTGACGACACGCTCGTGATCACTCTACACGAGGCTCTGTCGCCCGCCGAAAAGAGCCTTGCCAAGAGCTCGGAGGGGGCCACACAGGTGCAGGAGTTTCACCGGCAATTGTTTGCCAACGACGCTGACGCATTGCGGAAAGAGATCAAAAGAATCACCGGTGTCGACGTGCGAGAGGCAGCCGCAGAGGTCGAAACGACGACCGGCACCGTCGTGCAGGTCTTCACGACCGGCACCATGGTGCAGGTGTTCCTGCTGGCCCACGGCATATCCGCCGAGACTTGGAGTGGGGACGGACGAGGAGACGAGCTCAAGAGCGCCGTATCGGCGTGCTGACCCGTCGACAACAGGCGAAAAACATTCAACTGAAAAAAGAAGCACTTTATTCATCGACTCGCGGGCTTCCCTACGAGAAAATCTCGCGCCTTTGCGACTCGCCGTGCCTTGACCGACGTCTCGACCTTTTTTTCGTCGGTGTTGGTCGTCTTACCTTCGGGCGTTTGATGGTTTCGGTTTTCCTCACCTTGGTTTCGTCGCTACAGCCCTGCCAGGTCAGCAGGAAGAACTGCGTGCGCTCTGCGGGATCGAAGGCTAGTCTTGAGGGCCCCCGCCGTCAGCCGAGCAAGCGATCCAACTCCTTGGCGACCACTTCGTAGCATTCGCAGGCCGCGGCTTCCAGCCCCTTTCGTTCGAGCACGGTAATCTCGCCCCGGTGGTAGGTAATCAGCCCGGCCTTCTGGAGGGTGCCCGCCACGGCGGTTACGGTGGGGCGGCGCACGCCGAGCATCTGGGCCAGAAACTCATGGGTGAGCGGGAACCCGTCGGTTCCCACTCGGTCGTGGCTCATCAGCAACCAGCGGCACATGCGCTTCTCGACGGAATGCCGGTGGTTGCAGACGATCGACTGGGAAATCTGGTTGATCATCGCCTGGGTGTACCGCTGGACCAGGTCGTGCAACGGGCTGCGCCGCCTCAGTTCCTTCTGAAAAACCTCGGACTTCATCCGCAGGGCCGCGCCCGGAATCTGCGCAATCGCCCTGGTCGGGCTGCGGTCGGAACCCAGGAAGACCGGAGTGCCCACCAAGCCCTCGTTGCCGATGATGCCAACTTCGTGGATATAGCCGCTGTCCATGATGACCAGGGAAACGACACCGTCGATCGGGAAAAAGACATGTTCAATCGACCCGTTCGCCTCGTAGAGGATGTCCTTCAAGGGTAAGGACACCTTCTCCAAATGGGGAAGCAGCCGGTTGAAATCGTCTTTCGGCAAAGTCGCCAACAGCCGGTTCTGGCCGGTAACGTGAATTCTGCGGCGTTTGGCCAATGTAAGCTTCCTCGCCGCGGTCGGAAAGGGGATGGTCCGCCGCGCCCGGACCGCCCTTCTGATTTTCGGTCCATTATCACACAAGAAAACTCTTTGGCCATGTCGGTAACCGTACAGACGCTTTCTTTCTGACAACGACAAAGGGATATTAGTGTCTGCTGGCAGACAGACGGACCATCGCTGCGGGAGCAAACGTGCTCGCAATCGGCCAACAATGGTGCCATTCTCCGCACCGCGCGAACGTCTCGTCTTCGAGCTGGGCAACGGTCAGTGGGACCTCCCAACTGCGGAAGCTGCTGCCCCAAGTCCTGAGCGACAGCGATCCCGTTAAATGGTTCGATGCTGAACGCGGCTTCCCCGCCCTCGGACGAACCAACTTACTGCTCAACGCCCCCCGGTTCGCTACAGACGGCGATGACGCGGAATGGATCCTTCTGGCCGTCGAGGACGCTAGTGACCGCAGTCGGGCGGAAGCTGCCATGAAGGAGGGTGGGTAGATGGACACGCCGTCCCCATCCATCCGAGACTTGGCTCGGCGATTGCTGGCAGCGGAAGCAGCGAGTCAATCCGCAGCCGAACCGCGCGTGCATGCAGCGGTTCGGGTCTGCGAGAAACTGCGAGTCTCCCTCACACGATTTGCCGGCGTAGACGGCTTTGCAGCCCTGCTCCGGCGGGCGCTGGCTCTGGCCAGGGAGGAAGTGCCTGCGCTGCACGGCATCACGGAGAAGACTGACGGCACCTTGGAAGGACTTGATAAGCTCGTCGCTCATGCGGTCAACTCCGAGGTCGGGGTGAGCGACGCGGCAGTCGCGATCACCGTCCATCTGCTCTGGCTGCTGGTTACGTTCATCGGCGAACCGCTCACGGTGCGCCTGGCGCGCGAAGCTTGGCCCGACGCATCGTTGGACGAATAATATTGTGGAATCGAGGGTACTCCGTGAGCGCTCAAGGACAAGATCGAGTGAACATCCGGCAACTCCCCACCGGCGTCCCCGGGCTCGATGAAATTCTCGGCGGCGGCCTGCCTGAGTTCTCCTTCAACATCATCGCCGGCGCTCCCGGATGCGGCAAGACCACGCTGGCGCATCAAATCATCTTCGCCAACGCCAACCCCGAGTGCCCGGTGCTGTATTTCACTGTGCTGGGCGAGCCGGCCATCAAGATGCTGCGTTACCAGCAGCAGTACACATTCTTCGATCAATCAAAATTGGGCGGCACAATCCGCTTCGCCAATCTCAGCCAGCTCGTATTGGACAAAGACCTCGGCGCTGTTCTGGATGAGATCATCAAGGAGGTCGAGGCGTCCAACGCCAAGATCGTCGTGGTGGATTCGTTCCGCACGGTGGTGCGCAAGACTCTGTCCACCGCGACCGAATCAGAATTGCAAGGGTTCATTCAGCGCCTGGCGCTGCACCTGACCAGTTGGCAGGCCACAACGTTCCTGATCGGCGAATACGTTGAGGGCGAGCAGCGCGACAACCCAGTGTTCACCGTGGCCGACGGGCTGCTCTGGCTCTACCAGAGCGTCGAGCGGAACTCGATCGTGCGCAAGTTGCAGGTCGTGAAGCTGCGCGGCCAGGAGTCCGTGCCTGGCCTGCACACCTTCCGCATCACCGAGGATGGCCTGCAAACCTTCCCGCGCACCTTCGGCCTCGCGGGACAATCAGGTCAGGTCAAGGGCCGGCGGCGTCTTTCCAGCGGCATCAGCGAACTTGATGCGCTGCTGGGCGGGGGCGTGCCCGAAGGCGACAGCCTGCTCGTGGCCGGACCTTCGGGATCGGGCAAGTCGATACTCGCCACGCAATTCATCGCCGAGGGCTTGCGCCACGGTGAGCCGGGGATCGTCGCCGTCTTCGAGGAGATACCGGCCGAGTACGCGCAGCGGGCCGCCATGTTCGGCTTGGACTTCGATACGCCCCAGAAAGACGACACGCTCAAGATCATCTACCTCCGGCCGCTGGACCTCTCCGTCGATGAGACGGTGCACGAGATCGTCAATAGCGTCAAGAAGCTCGGCTGCAAGCGGCTGGTCATCGACTCGCTGGTCGGCTTCGAGATGGCGCTGGCCCCCGGCTTCCGCACTGACTTCCGCGAGTCGTTGTACCGCATGATCGGGGCCCTCACGCGCCTGGGCGTGACCATCGTGAGCACCGTCGAGATCGAGGAGGACTTCACCTCGATGGACCTGAGCAACTTCACCGTTTCGTTCCTGGCCGACGACATCGTGCGGCTGCGCTATATCTCGATCGACGGCCAGCTCCGCAGGATGCTCCTGGTGGTGAAGATGCGCCGCAGCGCGCACAGCATCGATCTGGTGGAATACCAGGTCACCTCCAAGGGGATTGTCATCGGCGAGCGGCTGCGCGGCTACCGCGCCCTGACCAGCGGCATCCCCAGCCCCTGGTCATTCGAGTCCGATAACCTTCCGCGACGGCGCTCCGAGGCTGAAGGAGATACTCCCAATGGATAGTACTCCAACAGCAGGCGACTCGGCCCCCCAAGCCGACCCCGCTTTTGAGCGGCAACTGCGCGAGATGAACGAGGCGCTGCTGGTGTCCTCGGTCAAGCAGCACGAACTGACCGAGCAGGCGCAGAAGGCGGAACGGGCTTTGGCTAAAGCCCTTGCCTACGGTGACGACATCATCGCGACTCTGCGAGAGCCGTTCCTGGTTCTCGACCAGGACCTGCGAGTCAAGACGGCGAACCGTTCCTTCTACGAGTCGTTTCACGTCTCGAAGGAGGAGACGGAGAATCGCCTTGTGTATCACTTGGGTAACGGCCAGTGGGACATTCCTGCTCTCCGGAAGTTGCTGGATGAAGTCCTTTCCCGCAACCAATCGGTTCAGGACTTCGAAGTTGAGCACTCCTTCCCGACTCTCGGTCGAAAGACCATGCTGCTCAACGCACGGCCATTCCCTCCAGACTCTAAACACCCTGAGTTAATCTTGCTCGCCGTGTATGACGTTTCTGCCGCGCGACAGCGGGCCGACGAACTGGCCGAATTGGACCGCCGCAAAGATGAATTTCTGGCGATGCTCAGCCATGAACTTCGCAACCCCCTTGCCCCCATCGTCAACGCCGCTCTTCTCCTTCGCCTGCACAGCAATCGGAACCGCCTGCACGGCATCGAGAACCCCGTCCTCCAGCAATCGGCCACCATCATTGAGCGTCAGGCGGGACAACTGACTCGGATCGTTGATGAACTGCTCGAAGTCTCCCGCATTTCCACGGGCAGGATTCAGCTTCGCCAAGAACGGATCGCCGTGGGCGTCGTCGTGGAAAATGCTGTGGCGACGGTCCGCGCGCTGTTCGACCAACGCCGGCATGAACTCACGGTGTCGCTGCCGACGCAAGCAATCTGGGTGCACGCCGACTCTGCCCGGTTGGAACAGGTGGTGGTGAACCTGCTTACCAATGCCGCCAAGTACACTGACCCAGGCGGTCACGTCTGGCTGACTGTCCAACAAGAGGGAGAACAGGCGGTGCTGCGGGTGCGGGATACAGGTGTCGGCATCGCGCCTGAAATCCTGCCTCGCATTTTCGACCTGTTCACGCAGGCGGCACGATCCCTGGACCGCTCGCAGGGCGGATTAGGCATCGGACTGGCTTTGGTGCAACGGCTCGTGGAGATGCACGGAGGAACGGTGGCGGCTTCCAGCACTTTGGGGCAAGGCAGCGAGTTCGTCCTGTGTCTGCCGGTGGTGCCCCCTCCCCCGCTGCAGCCGCCATCGCCTCCCGAAAAAGCCGAGCCAACCGGACCATGCTTGCGGGTGTTGGTAGTGGACGACAACGTGGATACGGTGACGACTCTGGCCATGCTGGTGCAAGAATCCGGCCATGACGTCCGCACGGCTTACGACGGCTCGGCGGTCCTGGAAGCAGCCCTTGATTACCGACCGAACGTGGTGCTGTTGGACATCGGCTTGCCGGGCCTCAATGGTTTTGAGGTAGCGAAGCTGCTGCGTCGTCAGCCCGCTCTCCAGCACACCGTGCTGGTCGCCATGACCGGGTACGGACGGGAGAGCGACCGGCAGCGTTCGCGGGAGGCGGGGTTCGATCACCACTTGGTCAAGCCGGGCGATTTCGGGAAGGTGCTGCAAATCCTGGCGGCTGTCCCGGGGTTGCCGGCAAAATGAAAACCCAAGGAGAAATCGAGGCCGCAATCTGCGAGGGGATCAGTCGCTTTGAACAGGAATGCCGAGGCCGTGGCCCCAAGGACATTCACGCCTATTTGCACGGCGATTTCGTCGTTGTCCGCCTGCAGGGTCTGTTGACTCCCGCCGAACAACAACTGGCCAAATTGCCGTCGGAGAAGGGAAGGGACTTGCTCAAGCAAGTTCGCACCCATTTGATCGAAACGGCGAAGCCGCTCCTGCAAGCGCTGGTCCAGGAGATCACCGGCGTGAAGGTGGTGAGTCTGCACCACGACGTCAGCACCGCGACCGGCGAAGCGTTCGTTATCCTGACCCTGGCCGAGGTGCCCTCTTACCGCCAAGCGAAGAAAACATAGCCTCGCTCTGCTGCGTGAGGGGAACCTGAATGAGGTTGCGAGCCCCAACTACGGTGACGCGCTACGTCGCTCGTGCCATGACTGCCTTCAGGACTCAAAAACGTTGGCGTTGTGCCCCGCTTCGCGGTTCTAATCTCTCCTGTGCAGCGGCAGATCAACTCGACGACCACGTTCCGAAATTCATTGACTTTGATTCGCCTCCGATCGTGTCTCGAAAAAGGTTCGGGCCTGTTGAAAAAGTCGGCTTTCTGGAAAAGCGGGCGGTTGGGGTTGTGTGTCTGACGTCGCAGGAGCCGCCAGACGGTGAGCCAAAACTTGAGCACAGCGACCAACCGCTTCAGATTTTGAACGGTGGCGCTCAAATAGGCCTGAATCTGAACCTTCGCCCGGCCGCGATAGCGGGCTCGGGTCAGTCCGTGATTTTGTTTGGCTTCGGCAAACAGACCTTCCATCTTCCACATTCGCTCGCATCGCCTGGTCCGGAATGTGGGGTCTCGCATGCGAGCCTGCACGTCCTCGAAGAGATCCTGGTCGAGATTGCGCAGAACGAATCGCTGAGGGGATGAACCGCGTGTCCGCGCTGGGCAGGTGGAAGCCTGCTCACAAGCTTGGCAGTCCGATGACAAGCTGACGTACCGCTTGTGGTTCTCGGTGATCGCCGGAGTGGGTGTCAGGTATTTGCCGGCCGAGCATTGGAAGCGATCGTGTTCCTTTTGGTAGACGAGTGCGCCTCGCAAATATTTGCTGTTTCCCACGCGGCCACTCCACAGCGGAATAAAGGTCTGTTTGCCTTGCTCCTGGAGCGTGCGAATGATGTGCGCTGAGCCGTAACCACGATCGGCGATCACTTCCAGAATGGTGACCCGACAGCGATCTTCAATGCGTCGCAATTGTTCGAGGTACGGTTGATTGTCGTGGCGGCCGCCCGTCGTCACGTGCGTGTCCAAGATCACGCGGCTGTCCGCGTCGGCGCTTTGGTGCACCTTGTACTTGAGTTGTCGCGGACTTCCCTTCTTCTCAGCCAAGGTGGCATCCGGATCGGTGCGACTGCGGTGCGTCTGATTCGAGAGTTTGCGAGGATGCCGGGAATCAATCGGCTTGGCGCTTTCGGCAAGTGCTTGCGTCTCGTGTCCCGACTCCTCGGACCCGATGAGAACGAGGGAATTGAGCGCTGCATCCGCCGCGATCAGAGTGGCATCGGTCATCACGCGACACTGGGGCGCTACCAGCCCTCGCTTCTGGCAGATCTCCACGATCCGTCGGAACAGTGCCTCGAAGATGTCCTCGCCATACCGGTCGCGGATGCGACTGAGCGACGAGTGATCCGGCACCTTCTCATCCAACGCAAGCCGACAGAACCATCGATAGGCGAAGTTGTGATGGATCTCTTCGCAAAGTTGACGGTCTGACTTTATGCCGTACAGGTAAGCCACCAGGAGCATCCGGAAAAAGACTTCCGGATCGATGGACGGCCTTCCCACTCCCGATGCATAGCAAGCGGCGGTGAGTTCGCGGATGAACGCAGTTTCGAGAATCCGATTGATCTTCCGCAACAAGTGATCTTGGTGGACGAGCGACTCCAAGTCGACCGTAACCACCGAGCGTGGATCGAAGACATGCAATCCTTGCATGAGCGTCTCTCGAACCTTGAACAGCGGGGAAAACTGGGCAAATCGGAGACGCTCTTATCCCCCACCCGCTCAACAGATCAAAACCAATGGCCTCGGACCGCGACCAACCGACAGCCTTTTTCAACAGGCCCGTTCGTTTTCTGAATTTGAGCAGTCCGATCAGAAGTGGGAAATTCTCAGGGAAAACGTCAGTCCCGAAAACTCATCTCGGAAATCAAATTCCCGGAATCTCGTCGGATCAGTAAGCGTTCGCCGAATCCATACTTGCCAAGGCGATTAGCTTGGAGATTTGCAATGCAAATCTCTTTGGAGGCGAGTTATGGGACGGCCACCCGCAGGGTTGGATGAGTATCTGGATTGGCAGCAACGGCTGGAGAGTCAGAAGGTCAGCGGCTTGAGCATCGATGTTTACTGTCTTCAGGAAGGTGTGTCCAAGACGACCTTCTATCGTTGGGCCAATCAACTGCGGGATGGCATCCCGGAATCATTGGTGGCGGAAGAAGCGGCCCGGAAGCAAGCCGAGTCAGGTGAGGCCCTGTTCCTGCCTGTCTCGCTCAAGGCGTCTCCGGTGGAGATCGCATTGCCGAACGGAGGCGTAGTGCGACTGCCCCTCGGCGTTGGCCAGGCTGTGCTCGTGGAAGTCATCCGGGTTGTGGGTGCGTTACGCCCCTGGACGGCGCCGCAATCATGAACTTCTCAGACCTCCGGATCTTTCTGTGTACGACGCCCACGAGTATGACTTACAGCTTCGATCGCTTGATGGGCCTGGCTCAGCAAACGTTCGAGCAGGACCCATTGTCGGGCCACTTGTTCTTGTTTCTGAACCGTGAGCGGGATCGGATCAAGATCCTGTTCTGGGATCGCGACGGGTTTTGCATCTGGTACAAGCGACTGGAAGCCGGCACGTTTCAGCTGCCAACCGTTGCCAGTCACGAGCAAGGCATCGAACTGGACTCGTCCCAATTGGCTCATTTGCTGGGCGGCCTTGATCTGAGGACGGGGCGCCGACGGAAGCGGTATCGGCGCACGGATAGATTTGTTCGACAGGCGAATTCTTTCGAGAATACATCTTCCTCGATGGACGAGAGTCGGTAAAACAGTCGACGTGATGGATCGCGCCGACTCGCTTCCGACCGACCTGGTGGAATGTCACCGACTGTTGCTCGCGGCCTACAAACAGGCCGTGCAGCTGGAGCGTCGTGCAACGGAGTCCGAGCGACGTGCGACCGAGTCCCAACAGCGGATCGCAGAGCTCGACCGTGTCTTGGACGCGACGTCAGCTTCGTACGAGGAACTTCAACATGAGCACGCCTCGATGTTGGAGGAGCTGGCTTGGTACAAGCGCTGGGTCCACGGCCGTCGCCGCGAGCGGATTGTCGAGGCCCAAAGCCAGCAGCATCTCTTTGATCTGACTCCGTCCGGCGCGGTGGAAGCGCCCGTTCCTCTCGATTCCCGGGCACTCTGCCAAGAGATTGCGGGCCATTCTCGCCGTCGTCCCCACCAGCGCGAACTGGATCTGTCCTGTCTACCGCACCATCGGCACGAACGAGATTTGCCGGACGCGGAGAAGATCTGCAGCGGCTGCCGGCGCGCGAAGGATCGGATCGGCGAAGAGGTGACCAGGGTTCTCGAATACGTGCCGTCGAAGCTGGAAGTGCACGAGCACGTGCGGCCGAAGTACGCGTGCCGCTACTGCAAAGATGGGGTGTCGAGCCCTCCGCCCCCGGAACGGCCGATCGCGCGCGGCATCGCCGGCCCCGGGCTGATCGCGCAGATCGTCGTCAGCAAGTTTGGCGACCATCTGCCGCTCTATCGCCAGGAAGACATCTTCGCGCGTCACGGGCTACACCTCTCGCGGAGCACGTTGTGCGACTGGGTCTCGGCGGCAGCCGACCTGTTTCGGCCACTGTACGAACTGCAACGGCGGTTGGTGCTGCAGTCGGCCGTGCTGTGGACCGACGACACACCGGTCACCGTGCTGGTAGGGGGCGAGGAAGGAAGCCGACAAGGTCGCTTCCCGAGAGCGCGGCGGAGTGCGTCCAGTCGCGTCTCTGGCAGATGTCGAGTTGCCGCAGCAAGCGCTGGGCGTAGGTCCAGTCTTCCTCCGGCAGTTCGACCGAGATCGGGGCCGCTTTGAGACTGATCGGTTCGGCCCGTCGACCGACACCCCCTCGAATTCATCCGCCAAACAAACGAGGTCATCGAAGACATCGCGGGTTCGCTGAACGAATAGCGGTGAGCCGTGTCCCGAGACTTGGCGGCTGATTTCTTGGAATCGCTCGGAGCATCGCTCCAACGTCCGCTGCAAGTAGTTTCCTACGCCGGGAAAATCGCGCAGGCCTAGACCGTGTTTCCACGTGCGTGGAAACAACTCGAAAGATTCTTTATGAATCTTGGCGACTGTCCGATTCCCGCACCTCGCTTGAATCGCGGGCCGAATCTATATATGCTTGCGCAGATATGAAAGCCTTACAGGCCCGCCCCGTCGACCGCATGTTCCGGGCATTTTCCGATCGGACCCGTTTGCGCATCCTCCATCTGCTGCTGCCGGGCGAGTTGTGCGTTTGCCACATCGTCGACGTTCTCGACGTCCCGCAGCCAAAGGTCTCCCGACATCTGGCTTACTTACGGAAATCGGGGCTGGTGCTCGCGCGAAAAGAGGGCCTGTGGAATTACTACCGCCTCGCGCCGGCAAAGAGCGAGTTTCACGAAAAGCTGCTGCAGTGCTTGGGCAGCTGTTTTGCCGAAGTGCCTGAACTGACGCAGGATTCCCAACGGCTTAAGAAGAGCATCGCGCGCTGGTGTTGCGGATGAGTTTTTTTGTCACGATTGTATGCGTTTAGGCGGATATACTTTGCCTCCATTCAAAGCGAGGGTTCTCTGCATGTCCAATGACATCGAAAAAATCGTCCAATCGCGATACGGCGCTGTGGCCCAAAGCGGGCTCTCCAGCGACCGCGACGACGTGCGCCAGGTGGCGGCCGCTTTCGGCTACACCGAAGACGAGCTACGTTCGATTCCCGCCGATGCCAACATGGGGCTGTCGTGCGGAAACCCGATTGCCTCCGCCAGCCTGAGGCCCGGTGAGGTCGTGGTCGATTTGGGATCGGGCGGCGGTCTCGACGTATTTCTGGCGGCACAGAAGGTCGGACCGACGGGTCGCGCCATCGGCATCGACATGACCGAGGAGATGATCGAACTCGCGCGACGCAACGCGATCCAGGCCGGCGGCGGGAGTCCACCTGCCAATGTCGAATTCCATCGGGCCACGATTGATGAACTGCCTCTCCCGTCTGACTCGGTCGACTGCGTCATCAGCAATTGCGTGATCAACCTGACCGCGGACAAACACGCGGTGTTTCGGGAAATGGCGCGAGTGCTCAAGCCGGGCGGGCGCCTGGCGATCAGCGATATCGCGCTCAAAAGGCCGATCCCGCCCGAGGTCGGTCAGGACATTCTGGCCTACGTCGGTTGCGTGGCGGGCGCGATTCCGATCGAGGAATACAAGCAGGGACTGATCGACGCTGGCTTCTCTGCGGTTGAGATCATCGATACGCAGGCCGACCTGAATGTCTATTCCAAGATCGAGGGGCAGTCAGTTTGTTGCCCGCCGCGCGGCGAGAATCAGGACGGGTGCAGTTCCGGGTCGACCGGCAACGGATTGCCAATACTCTCGGAATCGCAGCCCGAGTTTCACAATCACCTCGCGGAGTTACTGCAGAAATACGACGTCAACGACTTCGCCGCCAGCGTCAAGGTCTTCGCCGTGAAGCCACGTTAATGATCGATCGAGTGCGCAGCTGTGGCGGGGCAAACATGAACGCCCAAAGCGTGTTACGGCCGCTGATCCGACACTTGCGCCGCGAGGACTACGCAACCGCGGTGCTGCTTGCAGACAACGAGCTATTGGATGGGCGATTGGATCGCGCGTCGCTCATTGCCGATGCGCTCGATGAGTGGGAATCTACGTCGACGCGCTCGAAACGCATGACGGAACATGCATTGTGCTTTCGGAGCGTTTATCGTTCGATGTTTTTCGAGCACATCCTACGGCGTGCGATCGCAGCGTTCATTGATGAGCAGCCGATTCCGCCGTCGCTGATTGAAGTCCCGATCAAGCGGCACGATGCCATCGTCGCTGTCAGGCTGCGCCTGTCCGGACTCGA
This sequence comes from uncultured Planctomycetaceae bacterium, assembly GCA_963800135.1. Taxonomy (GTDB): domain Bacteria; phylum Planctomycetota; class Planctomycetia; order Planctomycetales; family Planctomycetaceae; genus DASPSM01. The sequence continues at coordinate 193,268 of CAWCZR010000016.1, forward strand.
CGCGAAGGCAATGGACGAGTGGTTAGAGCGGCAGTGGAAGCTCACCAAAGAGGTTACACAACAGTGGTCTGCGCCGAAGCATAACAAGGGCGCTCGCCCGCTGTTGCGGCGAAATTAATGAGTTCGTTGGAACCCGCAATCGTCAAGCTCATCGGAGTGCGCGAATGGAACGCATCAAGGGATTTCCGATTTTTCGCTCCGGGCCTGTCGCCCTGGGGATTGTAGCGGCGGCATTGAGCATAGGAGCGGGGCCCGTGCATCCGGAGCGGCTGAGCGAAAAACTCCGGCAGTACGTCGCCAGTCGCGTTGGAGAGTTTGACAGCATTCCCCAACAGCGCCGCGATCAGCTGCGACAGCTGGCCGCGTTCATCCGCGACAAGGTGAAAGCCGATCGGCCGGCGCGGCTGATCTTCATTTGCACGCACAATTCCCGTCGCAGCCAGATGTGCCAGGCCTGGGCGGCGACGGCGGCAGCCTACTTCGGCGTTCCGCACGTCGAAAACTTCTCCGGGGGGACCGAAGTCACCGCCTTCAACGCACGGGCGGTCGCAGCTCTGCGGCGCGCGGGCCTGGCGATCGACGATCCGGCGCCGGCGCAGAACCCCCACTATCGGGTCCGCTTTCACAGCGCCGGTCCGGAATTGGAGTGCTTCTCCAAGGTCTATGGGGACGCATCGAATCCAAAAACCGACTTCTGCGCCGTGATGACGTGTTCGCGAGCCGACAAGCAGTGCCCAATCGTCGCAGGGGCTTCCGCGCGGATGGCCCTTCCGTTCGACGATCCCAAAGAATTCGACGGCACGCCGCAGGAGAGGAGAAAATACGACGAGCGTTGCCAGCAAATCGCCCGCGAATTGCTCTTTGTGTTTTCCGAGGTGGGGTCCTAGAAGCGGCGAGCCAATTGCGACCCCCAGGGGAGCGCCAGCCCGGGTTCGCCGGCGCTATTCGACTTCCGTCACGACACCGTCGGCCGTCAGCTCGACGTCGCGGACTTTGCCTTTTTTGTCTTTGCCGCTGATCTCGTAGCTGCCGTCGGCCCGCTTCGTCGCTCGGTCGAACTTGACGTCGGGCAGTTTCTCCTGGGACGTCTTCAGGATCGACGCGGGCACCTCTTCTAATGGAATCGGCTTGCCGGGTGCTTCGGCGCAGCCCACGAATCCGACGAGCAGAACGATGGCCAGCGCGGTGCGGATCACAGGTCGTCTCCTACCGTTTCTCCGCCGGCGCGGGTGGCCAGCGCGTTAAACGTCGCGCGGCCGATGGAGCTCGACACGAATCCCACATGACCGTCCGCAAAGAGAAAATTCGCCCCCAAGCTGTGCAGGCTCGAGAAATCGTTGCACTCAAGCCCCGGCCCGCTTGGCGGTCCCTCGGACGTGTGACCCAGGACCATGCCCGAGGCGTTCTGCACGGTGGGCAAGGCCGGCGAACCGGGGGGCGGAAACAGCGACGCATCGGTCACCGCCCCGACCCAGGTTGCGTCACACCACGTTTTGGACCGTTCGCCGACCATCAGCGTGGTGCTGGTGCCGTCGGTCACATCGCGAAGGGCAATCTTGCTGTCGCGGAAAAATATGCCCTCACCGTCGATGCCCGGCTCCGACACGCCGAACACGCCGACATAGTTGGCCGAGGCGATTTGGCAGATCGTGGCCAGGGGATTGCCCAGCGTGTCGCGTTTGACGACGGTCCAGGTGTCTTTGGCGACGTCCGACGGGCAGACATACAAACCGAGGACGTTGACGCGCGCGACCGCATTGGGCGCCGCTTCGATCGGCTGCTGAAAATCGACGGTTTTCTGCAAGCCAAGCTGTTCAATCTGTTCCAGGATGATCGAACCCCATCCCCACCCAGTGCCCGTGTCGTTGCCGCTGCTGTCAAAGGTCGACACATACCCAGGCGGAAAACAGTGTGATGTGTCGTGATAGTTGTGCAGGGCGACGCCCAATTGATGCAGATTGTTGCGGCATTGGGTGCGGCGGCTGGCCTCACGGGCCGCCTGCACCGCGGGCAGCAAGAGCGCGGCCAGAATGCCGATGATGGCAATTACGACCAAGAGCTCGATCAGCGTGAACCCACAGCGCTGAAGGCTGCGACCGATAGAACCCGGTTGGTGTCGCATCCGCTCCCTCGCGCTTTCCAAGGGCGCGACTCGGGCGCCCGCCCTCGATCCGAGACACTTCAGACCCTCAGAGTCTACGCAGCCACCCACTGGCGAACCATCGGTCGCAGGTAAATTCGACTTTACCTTCTTGGGCGACGCCTACCGCGGCACAATCCAGATGTTGCGGAACCGGACCGGGTTGCCGTGGTCTTGCAGGAAGATGGGGCCGGGGTGTTCGTCGGCGCGGTGGCCGCCTGGGGTCGCGCCCTTCAGCTCGAGGTTGTATTGGATCGGCACGCCGTTGTGCCGCACCGTCACGACCGCGTTTTCTTTCTTGGTCTTGCCGTCGGGCGTGAAGCGGGCCGCGCGGAAGTCGATGTCGTACGTCTGCCACGAGAGGGGCGGAAAGCACATGTTGACCAGCGGCTTGGCGGCGTGGTAGATGCCGCCGCACTCGTTGTCGGCCCCCTCGAGGCCGAACGAGTCGAGGACTTGCACTTCGTACTGATCGGCGAGGTACACGCCGCTGTTGCCGCGCCCCTGTCCGCGTGCGGTGGGCATGAAGGGAGTGCGAAATTCGATGTGCAGCAGGAAGTCCTCGAACGTTTGCTTGGTGGTCGCCGGGACGCCCAAGAGATCGCCCTCTGCGAGCTTGCCAACTTGCCAGGCATCCGTGTTCTTGCCGTCGAAGAGCACGGTGGCTCCTTGGGGCGGCACGATGCCTGCCATCGGCGAGGTGCGTTCGACCTTTTTCAATTCGAACTTCACGCCGTTCTCGGCCGTGCCGGCGAAGAGGCCGGCCTTGATGGTCCCTTCAAAGTTCTTGCCCTTGAGATGCGCGGCGCCGTCGCTTGTGTCCCCGTGCAGGTGGACTTTCGTCTTGCCGTCCCAGCCGGCACCCGGCAGCCCGTTGGTGTAGATCACCGCGTCGAAGCGACCGCCGCCCAAAGCGATCACCTGCGCGCAATCTTGGCCTTGGTGCCGATTGTGCCCACGTACTCGCCCTGAATGGCGAAGTCCGGGCCGGCCTCTTTGGGATCGAGGATCGCCCGTTTGTGCTGGGCAGAGGCGGCGTGCGGAAGGAGCAGGAGAGTCGCGAGCGAGACGCCCCATCGCGTCGAGCGGGGCAGCAGCATCATGGCGGACTTTCTGGAACGGGCTTTTGGAAATTCGGTATCGCGGCAGGAAGGACTGGCTGGCGTCCAGGTTAGCCGCTCGGCTTGCACTCGGCCACTGCCGGCGTCGGCGATCTCCGCCCGATCGAGTTCCGCCGACGGGCGGAAACACTGCACCAACCAACACCAAGACCGGGGCGCGGCCCGGCATTACAATTGCCAGTCTTCGCCAGCGAAAAAATCGTCGTTCACCAACTGGGAGTCGCGGGCCCCGGCTCCGAGCCCAGTCAAGACAAAACACGCCCAAGTCCCGACAAATAAGGAACCGAGATGACCTCCCGTGCTGAAACCGAATATCGCTACGAAAAACTGACGTGGCTGGAGATCAACGACGCCGTCGAGCTGGGCAAGGTTTGCATCGTGCCGTGCGGGGCCGTCGAACAGCACGGGCCGCACCTGCCGCTCGACGTCGATTTGATCTGCCCGGTCGGTGTCGCGAATGGCGCGGGCCGCGCGATCCCGTCCAAAATTCTGGTGCTGCCGATCCTGGCCTACGGCTACACGGGCCACGTGATGGATTTTCCCGGCACGATCAACACGCACTACGAGACCTACATCAAGCAGGTGCTCGACGTGACGAAGTCACTCGCCTACCACGGCTTTAAGCGGATCGTGCTGTTGAACGGCCACGGCTCGAACATGCCCAACCTCGACCTGGCGGCCCGGCGGACCAACCTCGAGACCGACGCCGACTGCGTGGTCTGCGCCTGGTGGAACCTCTTGACCGTCGACAAGGAGTTCCTGCCGAGCTGGCGCGAGAGCAAATTCCCCGGCGGCTGCGCACGCCTGCGAGCTGGAGACGTCGATGTATCTCTACCTCGACGAGGAGAACGTTCGCAAAGACAAGATCAAGAGCGGCACGATCTCGATCAACCACGAGGAGAGCCCGTTCAACTACGTCGATCTATTCGGCTCGGGCCCGGCAACGGTCGTCTCGTGGACCAGCAGCTATTCGCAGACGGGCGTCTCTGGGCGACGCCGAAAAAGCGACGAAGGAAAAAGGCGAGCGGGCCTACAACGAGGCAGTGAAACAACTCGTGCGCTTCGTCGAATACTTTTTGCAACGTCCGCGAGACCAACGGCACCGCGAACAACGCATGACGCCAACCATGCCGATGCCTTGGGGACAGATGGACGAGGTGTAGGTTCGGCGCGATCGGCGGCGTGCCGTTGCGTGGCATCGACAACGTGCTCATGCGCAACGGGTGATGCTGTTGTGATGACGCGGGAATCGCGCGCCGCATTCACCTTTCCCAAGCCGACAGCTCCGCTGTCGTTCCGGAACCGACGGCGAGCCGTCGGCTTGGGAAAAGTGTGGCTCGACTTACTTGTCCGCAGCGCAACGTTCAACCGTTGCCAATCAGGACCTCTCAATCACGGTGCCCGGCCGTAGGCCTCTTTCTCGAACGGATTTTCGCGGTACGGGTCGCGGCCTTTGAGCCAGAGGTAGATGCTGGCGGAGATATAGGCCGGCAGGAAGAACGGGCCCCAGCGTTCGTATTGCTCGACGTGGACACGCTCGTGCTCGCGAGTGCTCGCCAGGAACTCGGCTGTCTGACCCAGGACGACGTTGCCGAGCGTCATGGCGGCCCCCGATCCGATGAGGGGCAGGCCGCGGCGCAGAAATGCCGTGGCGAAGCCGCCGTGAACTTCGACCACGCCGTCGACGATGCAGGCCGAGCCGCCCGTCAGGCAGGCAATCAGCACGACCAGCAGACCGAGCAGCGTGTTGGCGCCGCCCAGAGATAACCGGCAAATCGGCACAGGGCTCGCCACAACGCCCGCACGAAGGGCCGCAGGTCACTCCTCCTCGTTCCGCAGCTTGGCGAGGACGGCGTAGTCTTCGAGCGTGGTGGTGTCGCCCACTTGCTCTTTGCCCGCGGCGATGTCCCGCAGCAGGCGGCGCATGATTTTGCCGCTGCGCGTTTTGGGTAGCGAGTTGGTGAAGCGGATGTTATCGGGCGTGGCGAGAGCTCCGATGTGTTTGCGGACGTGTCCCTTCAGATCGTCCTTGAGCGCGTTGTCGCCGTCGGACTGCTTCAGCGTGACGAAGCAGCAGATGCCTTCGCCCTTGAGTTCGTGGGGATAGCCGACGACGGCCGCCTCGGCCACGCGGGGGTGCGAGACGAGCGCGCTCTCGATCTCCATCGTGCTGAGGCGATGGCCGGCGACGTTCAGCACGTCGTCGACGCGGCCCATCACCCAGTAGTAGCCGTCTTCGTCGCGCCGGGCGCCGTCACCGGTGAAGTAACAGCCTTTGACCTCGCTGAAGTACGTGCGGACGAAGCGATCGTGGTCGCCGTAGAGCGTCCGCAGCATCGAGGGCCAGGGCTGCCGCACGACGAGCAGGCCGCCTTGGTTGGCCGGCAGGCTGGCGCCCGACTTGCTGACGATATCGGGCACGATGCCCGGCAGCGGCTTGGTGCAGCTGCCCGGCTTGGTCGGCGTAACGCCGGGGAGCGGGCTGATCATGATGCTGCCGGTCTCGGTCTGCCACCACGTGTCAACGATGGGACAGCGGCCCTGGCCGATCACTCGCTGGTACCACATCCACGCCTCGGGATTGATCGGTTCGCCGACTGAGCCCAACAGCCGCAGACTGGAGAGGTCGTACTTGGCCGGCCACTGATCGCCCCATTTGACGAAAGCCCGGATGGCCGTGGGGGCCGTGTACAGAATGCTGACCTGGTACTTTTCGATGATCTGCCAGAAGCGGCCTTCGTCGGGCCAGTTGGGGGCGCCTTCGTACATGACGACGGTCGCGCCGGCGGCGAGCGGGCCGTAGACGATGTAGCTGTGCCCGGTCACCCAGCCGACGTCGGCCGTGCACCAGTAGGTGTCTTCATCCTTGAGGTCGAAGACCCAGCGGCTGGTCATCAGCGTGCCGAGCAGGTAGCCGGCCGTCGAGTGCAGAATGCCCTTGGGCTTGCCGGTGCTGCCTGAGGTGTAGAGCAAATAGAGCGGGTGCTCGGCGTCGAGCTCGGCGGCATCGCACTCGGCCGAGGTGCCGGCCATCAGCTCGTGCCACCAGTAATCGCGGTCGGGCACCATGTTGACCTGAGAGCCGGTGCGGCGGACGACGACGGTCTTTTCGATCGTTGGGGACTTTTCCAGGCTTTCGTCGACCGTTTGCTTGAGCGGAATCTCTTTGCCGCGCCGCCAGCCGCCGTCGGCCGTGATGATCAACTTCGACTGGGCGTCGTTGTTGCGGTCGGAGATGGCGTCGGCGCTAAAGCCGCCGAAGATGATCGAGTGCGTGGCCCCGATCCGCGCAGGCCAGCATAGCGATCACCAGTTCGGGGATCATCGGCATGTAGAGAGTGACGCGGTCGCCGGTCTTGATACCCAGCTTTTTGAGCACGTTCGCACAGCGGCAGACTTCGCGGTGCAGGTCCTGGTAGCGGAGCACCCGACTGTCGCCCGGCTCGCCTTCCCAGATGATGGCGGCTTTGTTTTTGCGCCACGTTTCCAGGTGCCGATCGAGACAGTTGTACGAGGCATTGAGCTTGCCGCCGACGAACCACCGCGTGTTGGGCATGGTGCCGTCGAGCACTTTGTCCCACTTGCGGAACCAGTGGAGGTTGGCGGCCATTTCGCCCCAGAAGCCGGCGGGGTCATCCTTCGCGCGGGTCCACAGGCGGTTGTAGTCTTCTTCGCTCTTGATGTTGGCCTGGGCGGCAAATTCCGCCGGCGGCGGAAAGACGCGCGATTCCTGCAGCACGCTGACGATGCTTTCGCCGCTGCTGCCGGTCTTGCTCGCGGTGCTTCCGGTGGTGCCCGTGGTTGTCGTCATGGTTAGCCTCCTGCTGCGTGGGAGTTGTCGGCGAGCTTCGTGCCGGACAGGGCCTTTTCGATGGCCGCTTCGAGCGAACCTTCTTCATCCATGTTCCACAGGATCTTGCCGTCGCTGCCGACGACCCAGACCTGCGGGATCATGTTGACCCCGAGCGCGCTGAGGGTGTCGACGGCCCCGTACCCGCATGGCCAGGTGATGTGGGTCTCGGAGAGGAATTGCTTCATCTGGGTGAGCTTGTTTTCCGAATCGCTGGTGAGGCCGATGAAGATCACGCCCTTCTTGTGGTAAGCGTCATACGCTTCGACCAGGTGCGGAGCCTCGGCCTTGCACGGGCCGCACCAATGGGCCCACGCGTCGACCACCAGCACCTTGCCCTTCAGGCTCTCGGGCGTCGGCCGCGAACCGTTGAGCCAGCCTTCGGCCCGAATGGCCGGCAGCGGTTCACCCGCCGCCAAACCGCCGCGCGGCGCGACCTCTTGGTGCAAAAACATCGAGAAGGTCATGCTGACCAGCGCGATGGCGATCACCACCAGCAAAAACCCGACCAGCTTGCGCCCCGGCGACGACGGGGACGGGACGGGAACACGGTCGGCGGCCTGCGACATACGACGCATCCTTTTCCAACCGGGAACGGACCGGTCAAGCCGCGGCTGGGCGACCAAGCGCGGCGGTCACGATCCCGGCAATTCGCTCACAGTCCGAATCTTAAAGTCCGTATAACGGCTCGACCTTGGCTTTGAGGTGTGCCACCAGCGGCTCGTGCGACAAGGGTTGCCCGGTGATCCGCTCGACCAGCTTGCCCGGCGGAAACTGCCGCCCGAGCCGATGCACATTGTCCTTAAGCCACGATCGCAGCGGCACGAAGTCTCCCTTGGCGAACTGCGCGTCGAGATCGCCGAGTGCCTTGCGCGCCGCTTGGAATAATTGGGCCGCGTACATGTTGCCGAGCGCGTAGGTGGGGAAGTAGCCGAGCATGCCGCCGCTCCAGTGGATATCCTGCAGGCAGCCTTCGGCGTCTTTGGACGGCGTGATCCCCAGCGACTGCGTGTATTGTTCGTTCCAGGCGGCCGGCACGTCGGCAGGCTTGAGCTGCCCTCCGATCAGCTGCTGTTCCAGCTCGAAGCGGATCATGATGTGCAGGTTGTACGTCACCTCGTCCGCCTCGACGCGGATGAAGCTCGGGTGCACGTCGTTGACGGCCGCGTAAAACGCTTCGCGTGGCACGGAGCCCAACGCCTCGGAGAAGCGAGTCTGCGCCTGCGAGTAAAAGTGCTTCCAGAAGGCCTGGCTGCGGCCGACGAAGTTTTCCCACATTCGCGATTGCGACTCGTGAATTCCCAGCGAAGCCGCCTCGCCGATGGGCGTGCCGAAGGCTTTGGGGTCGAGTCCCTGCTCGTAGAGCCCGTGCCCCGCTTCGTGCAGCACGCCGAAGAACGCGCCGGGAAAGTGATGTTCGTCGTACCGCGTGGTCAACCGGCAGTCGCCCGGCCCCATGCCGCTGCAGAACGGATGTGGCGACTCGTCGAGCCGGCCGTCCTGAAAACTGAAGCCGATGGCGGCGGCCGCCGCTTTGGCGAACTCGGCCTGCGCGGCCTTCGGGTAATAACGGGTGAGGATCGAAACATCGGGCCGCTTCGTCGCGCCAGCAATCGCCTGTACCAGCGGGACAAGCGCAGTCCGCAGCGCGGCGAAAATCTTCGCCACGTCGGCGGACTTGGCGCCCGGCTCGTAATCGTCGAGCAGCGCATCGTAGGGCGCGCCGTTGCCGATCCCGGTGCCTCCGCCCAGCGCAGCCGCTTCCTCCCGCTTGAGGGCGACGATTTTTTCCAGCCAGGGGCGGAACATCTCGAAGTTGGACTTTTTCCGCGCCTCCACCCAGTTCTGTTGCGCGAGCGAAGTGACCCGCGTCAGTTCTTCGACGAGACGCGTCGGCAGCTTCGTCAGCCGATCGTAACGGCGACGAGCCTCGCGGAGATTGGCGTCGAACACGCCGTTGGAGCCCGGCGGTTTGTCGGCCGTTTCGAGTGCGGAGATCAATTCGCCCAGCCGAGGAGTCGTCAATTGTTGATGGACCATGCCCGCCAGCAGGCTCATCTGGTCGGCCCGGTGCGCGGCTCCGCCCGGCGGCAAGTAGGTCTGCTCGTCCCAGCCCAGCTGATTCTGGACCGAGCCCAACAGCACGGCCTTCCGCCAGGAATCGAGCAATTCGTCGCAGAGCGCCTGTGTCGAGGCCATCGCGTCTCCCCGCTGCCGTCTTCTTCGTCCGGCTAAAGCATAATCAGTCGGACGGCTCGCTGTCCCGTCCGGCGGCACCGGTGGTGGCGGCTCGGCCGTCAGGAGTGGGGTGACTCCAGGGCGGACCTCTTTTCGGCTGCAATTGCGACCGGCTCGGCTCCCGCGATCGATGGGGCGACAACCGCCAGGCGGGCCCGGCGGCGGGCGTTGAGCCATTCGATGCCCATCGGCACGACCGAGATCAACACGATGGCCACCATCACCAATTCAAAATGGTTCTTGATCAGCGGGATGTTGCCGAAGTAATAGCCGCCCAGCAAGAACAGGCAGATCCACGTGGCGCCGCCGACGCAGTTGAACTGCCAGAAGCGGACGTAGCCCATGCGGGCGATGCCGGCCACGAACGGGGCGAACGTGCGGACGATGGGGATGAACCGGGCGATCACGATCGTCTTGCCGCCGTGCCGTTCGTAGAACTCGTGCGTGTGCACGAGGTGCTTCTTGTTGAGCAGCCACGAGTTTTCGTAATGAAACACCTTCGGGCCGAGCACGTAGCCGACCCAATAGTTCACCGCGTCGCCGGCGATCGCCGCCACGATCAAGAGCGGCACGGAAAGCGCGATGCTCAAGTGCGAGCCTTCGCGGGCGGCCAGCATGCCGAAGGCGAACAACAGCGAATCGCCGGGCAGAATCGGCGTGACGACGAGGCCCGTCTCGCAGAAGATCACGACGAACATCAACAGGTAGAGCCACGGTCCGAACGTCGTGGCGACCGTGTCGAGATGCTTGTCGAGATGCAGCAGCAGGTCGATGCCTTGCCGGACCAGGTCCATTACTCTTCCTCGGCCGGCAACGCCGGACAGACGAACAAGCACGAATGACGAAATCCGAATGACGAATGAATTTCCAAAGCACGAATGAGGGCAGCCGCCTTCGTTCGGGCTTAGGTCATTGGGTCATTCATTCGTCATTCGTGCTTTAGTCATTCGCGTCTCGCCCCTTCCGGAGCGGCCCCCATTTGATAGAGGGGCAGGAAGCGATAATACACTTCCAGACAAAGCGTGCTCAACGCGGTGGAATAGATGCGGCCGCCGTATTGGGCCCAGGGGCCGAGCGGATCCCAGCTGCCGGCGAAGTCGCCGTCGGTCCGCTGTTCGGAGGTCAACAGGTCGCGGATCGCGCCGTTCCAATCGCGCCAGCCTTCGCCTCCGTATTGGTACATGGCCAGCGTGCCATAGTACCAGTAGTACTCGTTGAAGGTGGTCCGCGTGGGGAGCCGGGCGAGCAGATATTCGGCGGCCTCGCGCGAGGCCGCGTTGTCCCGCCGCATGCCGAGCATCTGTTTGCAGAACATGGCCTCGGCCGTCATCGAGGGGGACGGCGGTGAGTCTTCGCGGTAGCCGGCCAATCCGCCGTAGGTCCCCAGGCTGCGGCCCTTGAGGAACGCGACCACGTCGGCCTTGGCGTTCCGCGGCACATTCACACCGGCGATTTCGGCACTCTTGAGGGCCATCAGGTGCCAGCCCGACATGCTGATGTCGCTCTTCTGACCTTTGAGGTAGCGCCAGCCGCCGTCTGGATTCTGGTTTTGCAGGATGTAATGCACGCCGCGCAACAGCGGCTCGCGGAGCATGGTGTTGGAGGTCGGATCGTTCTGCATGCCGTACGCCTCGGCAATCGCGTAAGTGGCGATGCCGTGGCAATAGTTCATCGCGAAGTGACCCGCATCGAAGCCGAGGTTGCCGTCCGACTTTTGTTGCGAGATCAACCACCGCAGCGCACGGTCGACCGTTTCGGAGTATTGGCCCTCTTCGTGCGTGTAGCCCGCACCCAGAAACGCCAGCACGGCGAGCGCCGTCACGCCGCTGTCAGCGTCGCGGCCGGCGTAATCCCGGTCGACTCCGTTTTCGTCGAACTTCACCTTGCCGGCGCCGAACGCTTTCGCTTCCCAGCGGCCGTCGCGGCTTTGCATCTTGGACAGCCAGCGGAGGCTGGCCTCGACGGCGTGCTCGGACTGTTCGGTGCCGCCGAACTGCCGGGCGTTTTCTTTGCGATTGGACAGTTTTCGCAGGCGATAGGTCGGCGCGACGCCCGCGCTGCGTTTGACAATCAGGGGTTCCGACCCGACTCCGGAGCCTTGAATGGCGGGCGACGGGCGGTCGTCGGGCGACTGATAATCCTCGACGCGCGTTGGCTCGGGCTGCGGCGTCGTGGATCCGCTTAATGCGCCGCTCGGCACCCGATCGACGACCATCCCTGACAGCGCGCCGGGCTGTTGCGGCGTGATCGACCCGGCTGCCGAAGGGCTGGCGCCGGTCGCCGGCTGGGCGACGCTTGTTTCCGTTTCCATTTGCGGCGTCGGCACTGGCGCGGGGGCCGCGTCGCGGCGGAGCCGATCGGTCGCCGGAATGCTGGCCACATTCGCTTTGGGGGCTGGAACGGGCAAATCGGGCAGCGACGACGGTTCGGGATGGTCGGACTCGTCGGGGACCGAGGGCAGCCCGGTCGTCACGGGTGTCTGACGCTCGACGCTGGCCGCCGCCGTCGGCGCAGTCGAACGCGCGGCGGGTCGTGGAACAGTGTCGGCCGCCGGCTTTGACAGCGGGGCCGACTTGGGGACTTCGATGTCGGGTGTCTGCGTCGATTTTTTCGGAGTCGCTGCGGACTCTTGCAGGGGCGGGGCCGTCGGCGGCGGCTGTACGTCGGGCAGCGTCGCCAGATCGGGGGCCGGCAGCTCGGCCGGTTTCGGCGCCTGGGCCAAGCGGCCCACGCTCGGCGCGGCGGCCGGCGCCGGCAGCGTTGGCAGCGGGCCGAGCGGCTTCATCTGCCCGGGATTGGCGATGCGGTCCCACACGGGCGTCTGGCCGGGTCCGCCGACGTCGGCTCCAAAATCGCGTTCGGCTTGGGCGGTCACACTGCGGATGACCACGCGGTGCGATTGCTCGCCGCCGTCGGGATCGCCGGGGGGCAGAACGGGGGCCGGCACGACGGTCACCACGCCGACCAGGCAGCCGAAGTGCAGCATCAGCGAGAAGAGCAGCGCTTTGCCGGTGACGCGACGGTCGCCCCAGCGGGTGACAAACATCGTGATCAGGTGCAGCGCCGACAGTATGCATGCCCCGATCAGCACGCCCCACAGGAGCGATTGCGGATCGAGCTTCGTCCCCTGCAGAAAGTGGCGCAGCAAGTCGCCGACGGCGTGCCTCATCGGTGGGCCTCGGACTTGAGGCGCACGGGCAGCGAGACGACGTTGATCTTCGCGCGGTCGCACACGGCCAGCACGTCGACCACGTTTTGATACGGCCCCTGTCCCTCGCCGCGAATCAGCACCGTCTGGTCGGCGTAGTTTTTCTTGGCCTTGACCAGCTCGGCTTCCAATTCCGACAGCGTCCGCGGCTTGCCGTTGAGTTGCACCTTGCCGTTGGCGGCAACGTTGACGACCATCTCGTCGGGCAGGGCGGTCAGCGGGCGGGCGCTGGCGGCGGTGGCCAGCTGCACGTCGAATTTCTGCTCGGCGTCCTCGTCGGCGGCAAATCGCGTGGCCAACATCAGGAACAGGAGCAGGTTGAAGACGATGTCGACGAGGGGCGTGAGGTTGATGTGCGGCTCCTCCATCGGCTCCTGCTTGAATGGCATCGCACACCCTCCGGAATGGCCCCATCATCCAACCCGAACTATATCCCAGACCGGCAGTTTGGGTACATGCGAGAAGTTCGGGGGAGAGGCCATCAGCGTTCGGGAGGCACGGTCTCTTCCGTCGCGGCTTGAATGCCCGCGGCGGCGGCCGGCAGGATGCCCATCTGAGTGTAGATCGGCCGCACGATCTGGCGGATCTTCGGCAGCTGCCGAGCAAAAAGGGCTGCTCCGACCAGGCAGACGCCGCCGCCCAGCCGCACCGTGTTTTCGGTGCCGATGCGTGAGGCCAGGTCGCCGGCGATCAGGCTGCCCAAGGGCGCCATGCCCAGAAAGGCCACCGTGTACAAGCTCATCACGCGGCCCCGCTTCTGTTCCTGGACGATCGTCTGCAGGATCGTGTTGCTCGAGGCCAATTGCACGATGATCGAGAAGCCGGCGACGCAGAGGATGGCCATCGACAGCAGGAGATTGGTCGAATAGGAGAAGGCAATCAGCGACAGGGCGAAGGTGGCCGCCGTCCCCGCGATCCAGCGTCCCAGCCCGACGACGGTGCTCCGCGAAGCGAGGTAGAGGCTGCCGGTCAGTGCCCCGACTCCCGAGGCGCCGGCCAAGAATCCGAACGTCCGCGCGCCGCCGTGCAGAATGTCGCCGGCAAAAATCGGCAAGAGCACGACGTAGGGCATGCCGACTAACCCGGTGAGCGCCACCAAAAGCAGGATGGCGCGGACGGGGGCAAAGCCGAAGGCGTAGACGAAGCCCTCGCGCAAGCCGCCCATTACCGAGCCGTGCGACCTTTCGGGCGGCCGCGGCGCCAGCTTCATCGCCAGGAGTGCGGCGATCACGAACAGAAAGCTCACGCCGTTGACCAAAAAGCAGATCGCTTCGCCGACCACGCTGATGATCATGCCGGCGATCGAGGGGCCCAGCAGTCGCGCCCCGTTGACCATTGACGAATTGAGGGCGATGGCGTTGGGCAAGTCGCCCGACGAGTCGACGATCTCGGTCATGAAGGCCTGCCGCGTCGGCATATCGAACGCATTGATGCAACCCAGGCAAAAGCAGAGCACGATCAGCTGGTCGATCGTGATCAACTGGGTGACGGTCAAGTAGCCCAAAAGAAATGCTTGGATCATCGACAGCGTTTGCGTGGCGACGATGATCCGCCGGCGGTCCCAGCGATCGCTGTACACGCCGGCGAACAGGCCCAAGAGCAAGACGGGGATCTGCCCGGCGAAATTCGTGATGCCTAGGAGAAAGGCTGAGTCGCGGTGCTGCTCCTTGGAGAGTCGGTAGACGAGCCACGTCATGGCCGTCGACTGCATCCAGGTGCCCAAGAGCGAGATGGTCTGCCCGCCGAAGAACAAGCGGAAGTTGCGATGGGCCAGCGATCGGCCGATTTCCCGCCAGCCCTGCCGGGCCGAGGGCCCGCCCGGAGGCCCGCCCGGAGCTGCGGCTTCTTCCGTTTTCGGTTGGCTCATGCCCGTTCGCCCAGCCTTCTCGCTGTTGATCCGCGCGGTTGCGACTATTTGTCGCAAGTTAGCTGACGGGCACAGCCCCGGCTAGTAGTCCGTCGATCTCTATCTCACAGGTATGGGTGCCATGCCCACGGCTCGGCGTGGGCATGTTTTCCGCCGCGAATCGCGCATGCCCACAGAAACCGGTGGGCATGGCACCCGGGCGATTGCGTCACGGGAAAAACAAAGACGGCGTTCCGAACTGGCCGGAACGCCGTCTGAATTTATCGACTGCTGGTTAGTCACCAGCAACCCGTCGCGTGCTGCCTGGGCGGCAGTTACTTCGCGGCGTCTTTGCTCTTTTCGAAGGCCTTGGCGAAGACTTTGTCGCCGAAGGCCAGGCTCATTTGCTTTTTCTCTTTGGCGGCTTCGAACTTGGCTTTGCACTTGTCGCAGCAGAAGGAGACGCTGAGGTCGCCGACTTTCACCGCGGTCGCCGGGTTCAAAGCCTCACCCGAAAACGGGCACTTGGTCTGCTTGTACTGTCCGCTCGCGACGAGCTGCATGTTGGCCTTGGTGGCGAACTTCTTCGTGTTCGCTTCGAACGCCTTGGGGCAGTTGTCGCAGCAGAAGAAGACCTGACCGTCCTTGTACTTGGCGGCGTGATCCTTGCTCGCCGGTTTGCCCGAAACGGGGCACTTCAGCTCATCGGCCGCCTGAGCCGAGAGACAGAAGCAGAGCGACGCAATAACGACGGCGATCGACGAAATCCTCTGCATGGCTGATAACCCTTTGCACGCCACGGAAATAGATGACTGTTCTCGTACCGATAAGATCACGTTTATCTGTCAAAAAGTCAACCGCAACCGCTCAGCCCCTTCAGAAGTGCATGCCCGCACACTTTGTTTCATAATGGACTTTTTAAGTTTCTGCAGAGGTAAGGCATGTCTGACGATCTGGCTCAACGCCTACGCGCAGCGACGGGGGCCGCGGATCGATTCCGCATCTCCGTGATGGGGGAAGACAGCGTTGCGCCCGTGCAGCACGAATTCAACTATCCCTACGTGGTGATCGGCCGCGGGGAAGGTTGCGATATCCTCCTGCAAAATCCGCGGGTCAGCTTCCGCCACGCCTACTTGCAAGTCATCGAGGGGCGCGTGTTCTGCGTCGATCTGGCCAGCCGCAACGGCATTGCCTGGCCCGACGGACCGCGGAAATTCGGCTGGCTGCGTCCCGACGAACCGATCCAGATCGGTCCTTACATTCTGAGCGTGATGGGAGACGACGCCAGCGATCGCGCAGGAAGAGTCGTTGGTGGATCTCAACCCGCTCGAGCGCTATCGGGGACAGGCCGGTCCCATGCCGATGGTCGACCTCGAATTCCGCTACGAGACGGCCGGCCAGCCGACGTGGTCGGTGAACCGGCTGCTGACGCTCATCGGCCGCAGTCCGGTCTGCAAGCTGCGTTTCGACACGCCCAAAGTGTCGGGCGTCCACTGCGGCCTGCTGCTGACGCGGCACGGACTGTGGGCCATTGATCTGCGGGGACGCGGGGGCACGCGGGTCGACGGGGAGCCGATTCGCGCCCAGCCGCTGGAAAGCGGCAACGAGATCAGCTTCGGCGAATTCCAGATTGCCGTATTTTACGACGAACCGCCCGACCTGGCGGCCCCCGAGCGCTTGACCGACAACGCGTCCGGGGCGGAAACTTCACTCAGCGACATCGAATCTCCCTACCTGCACGACGAGCCGGTTCCCAAAACGGCCGTCGCCCGGCCCGAGGAGACAGGGCGGGAGGACGCCGAATGGCACGGGTCGATCTTCCAGATCGAGCCGACGGCCAAGGCGCTCGTGGTGATTCCGATCGCGGACCATTGCGGCTTTCGTTATCAGCAATTGCACATTGAGGCAAACAAATTGCAGAGGATGTTCGAAACGCGGGCCTTCGAGCACCTGGTGATGGATTTGGAGCAGCTGAGCTATTTTGGCACCGAGTTGATCGGCGTTATGATTCGCCTGGCTCGGGCCGTCACCAACTTTGGCGGGAAATCGGCCTTTTGCGCCCGTCTCCCCGCATGCTGGAAGTGTTGGAGAGCATGAGGCTCACCAAGCTCTGGCCGATTTTCCCGAGTCGGGACGAGGCGCTGCAACACGTCAAGGGATAAGTCACGACCGTCGTTTACGGTCGCCTTGACCGCTTTTTTCAAAAGGAGTCCAACCATGTTCCGATGGACCGCACCGAGCGGCCGCGCGATGGCCGGCCTGCTCGCGCTCATCGGTTTGATTTTGTCCGCTGCCTCGGCCACGGCCAATCAGGCGCCTGGCCCAGCACTGCCGGAGACGAGTCTGGGCCAGCCCGGCACGCCTCCGAAAAATCCTCCGAGCGGATCGAAGACAACCAAGCCGGCCCCGAACGCGTCGGGCCCCGCCTTGCCGGCTCCGAGCGCCACGCAGGGAACACCCCAGCCGACTCCGGTTCCCGGTGCCTTGCCGCAGCCGACTCCGGCTCCCTATCCGCAATCGACGTCGCTCTCCCCGGCGATTCCGGGGCTCGGCGGTTTGATGACGCCCAACGGCATCGCCCTGCCTGGCGGCGTCGGGTTCATTCGGCCGGGGGCCGATAGCGTGGGCGTCCAGATCAACACGCCGGACGGTCCCATCGAATTCACCGTTCCCCGCCGTCGTCGCAATGCGCGACAACAACCAGAGGAGCCGCCCCCTCCCGGATCCAACACCGACGCGCCGTTGTACGGACAGGCGGGCGCCGCTCCGACTCCCGCGGTGCCGCAAGCCAGCTACTCCGCGCCGCCGATTGACAATGATCGCCGACTGCCCGGCGAGACGACTCCGCCGGACACCGGCAACGGTCGGCCGAGCCGCAGCTCGCGCGAATTCGCGCACGATTCGCGACTGTTTCACGCGCGAAACTACGCGTTGGTGCTTCGCCGGGTGACTCGCGCGCTCAGTCGCGATCCCGAGGACCGCGATTTGTTGCAGCTGCGCTCGCTGACTCAGCTCGCGCTGGGCGACTTCAAGGCCGCCTCTGCCGACGCGATGGTCGTGCTGGCGCAGGACGACGTGTGGGACTGGGCCACGTTGCGGTCGCTGTATCACGCGGCCGACGAGTACACGTCCCTTTATCGCAGCCTGGAAGATCGGGTGATCGCCAGCCCGAACGCGGTCAATCTCAGGGTCTTGTTGGCCTATCACAACTTGATGTTGGGCCATCAGGACGCGGCTCGCCGACACTTCGAACGAGTGGCGGCTCTCGATCCCTCCAACGAAGTGGCTCGCCGAATGATCGCCGCCGAGCAGCCGCCGCAACCGCGGGCGGAAGCGTCGCGTATGCCCGTGTCGCCGCAGTCGTCGCCCGCGCTCACTCCGATTCCGGCTCGCCGTCGTCCCAGCTCTAGCAGCGCTCCGATAACCGGCGGACCCGCGATCGACCTGGGACAGCCGGCCCCCGCTCCAGGAGCTGAACCAGCGCCCCAGAAACCGTAAAGGATCGCGAGCGGAGAAGTAGTCAACGGAATCGGCGCAGCTCTGGCCAGCCGTGGAGCGCCGTTAGTGGGGCGTGCGCGGGCGGCGGACGGCGTCGAGCGCCTCGCGCCGCGTCGGGTAGTAGGGCATGACCGAGTCGATCTTCATGATCTGCAGCATGTCGAGCATGCCGTCGGACGCGTTGCAAAACGCGGCCAGGCCGCCCCGGTTGTTGGCCTTTTTGCACAAGGCCATGATCGCGCCGATCACCAGCGAGCCGTAGTGCGGCGCGTTGCCGACGTCGACCACGACATTGATGAGTCCCGGCGCGTCCATCATCTTGTGCAGCGCATCGACCTCGCGCCGCAGATCGGACTCGAGCACCTGCAGAGAGTCGCCGTTGGGAATGACGATCAGCGTGTCGTCCTGGCGCTCGTACTGAAAGACCTTGGAAGGACGCATGGGCGGGTTTGGCCCTACTACATCGTCTAAAGGGCAACATCGTCTAACGGGCGGATGAGTCTGGCTCAGCCACCCGGTCGCGGCCGGCGAGGCAATCGCGGGCGCGCAACGGGCGAGATGGCAAAGGTCGAGTCCTTCGACCGGATTCATTATCCGCGATCCGCGGCCGCATTTCCATCGGCCCTGTTTGCGGCCGGGTTTTAGCGGGTGGCGTCGAGCGCCGCTCCGGGCACGCCCGCGGTCTCTTCCCCGGGCAAAGCGATTCGGGCCTTGGCGTTCGTGCTGGCGACGCAATTGCGCCCGCTCCGCTTGGCCAAAAAGAGACCTTCGTCGGCCGCCTTGAGCAGCGCCTCGGGACTGCGGGTCTGCGGGCTTCGGACGTCGACGCCGATGCTCACAGTCACCGGCCGGCCGAACGGAGACAGGGGCCGGGGCAGTTCCTCTTCGATCGCGCGGCGCAGTCGCTCGGCAAACTGCAGCGCCGAGTCGAAATCGGTCGCGCTGATCACCACGAATTCCTCGCCGCCGAACCGACAGACCACGTCGGTGCCGCGAACGTGGCGCTGCAGCACGTTGGCCACCGAACGCAGCACTTCGTCGCCGACGTCGTGTCCGAACGTGTCGTTGACCGCCTTGAAATGGTCGATATCGACCACCATGCACGCCAGCGGAGTGCCGCCGCGCCGGGCAGCCGTCCAGTCGTGAGCCAGGCGGTCGATCAGGTAGCGGCGGTTGGGCAGGCCGGTGAGCACGTCCGTGAGGGCATCCTGTTCGAGCCGGCGGTGGGCGACGGCCAGCTCGGCATGCACGCGATGAATCTCGTCGCGATCGAGGTTCACCTTGTTCTGCAGCGAGACCACGCGCAGGCTCGCGCGAATCCGGGCAAACAGCGGCCGGGCGGCGAAGGGCTTGGTCACGAAGTCGTCCACACCCGCCTCGAACAGCCGCAGCAGCGTCTCTTCGTCGTCGGGCGGCGTGAGCATGATGATGTAGGCCTGGCGACCGGGGGCCGTCTGTCGCAGCCGGCGGCACAGTTCCAACCCGCCGTAGTCGGGCAGAGCGGCATCGATGATGACCAGCGGCGGCGCCGACTCGAAGAAGATCTGCAAGGCCTCGCGCGCGTCGCCGGCGCTCCGCACCTGGTGCCCCGAGAGGACCAGGAATCGCTCCAGGAATTCGAGCGACGACGGATCGTGATCGGCCACCAGCACGCGCAGTCCGTCGCCATTCTCGCGGACGTCGCCGCCGACCGGGGTCTCCTGCGCGGTCTCTTCCAGTGTCTCTTCCGATTCGAACGGCTCGACCGAGTCGGACTCAGCCGCGGCGTCTGAGCTCGTCGACTCGGACGTGGCTTCCGGTTGGCCCGCGTTCGGCGCGGGCAGCGATCGGCCCGCTTCGATGAGGTCGGCCAGGTTGGGCGGTTTCTGGGTCGAGATCTCCAGCATCCCTCCCCAGTCGGCCCACTGCGCGAAGACCTTTTCAAACAGGGCCACGAGCGCCCGCGCATCGATGCCCACCGCGTCGCAGCTGGCGACCAGTTCCGCGGCGCTCGCGGCCGCCTGATGGTCGGTGGCGGCCACGCAAACGTCGGCAATCCGCGAAGCAGCATGAATGATCTGCGCCAGCTCGCGTCCGGCCGAGCGCTCTTCCAAACCGCTCGCCGCGGGATTCTCGTGGTACTGGGCCGCGTCGCAAATCGTTTTGGGAATGCCCCAGTCGGCCAGCATCACCGCGGTGAGTTCGTTGTGGTCAGTCACGAACGTCAACTGTTCCAGCCGGGTGAGCGAGTCGGCCGAGCCGTGCTGCCACTGCTCGAGCACGGACGCGTACTGTTCGGTGTGGATGCTCGCCAGGGCCAGGCGGCCGATCTGGGCCAGGAGTCCGGCCGTGAATCCGTCGGCCGCGTTCGAGTGCCGCGTGTGTCCCGCCAGAACCTGAGTGGCGACGGCCCGAGCCAGCGAATGCGACCAGAACCGCTGGTAATCGAAGCCGCGACATTTGCCGCTGCGGTTGCCGGCGAGCACTGTGAAACCCAGGGCGATGGCGCTGACGGTCCGGGTGCCGAGCCGAGCGACCGCTTCGGCCACGTTGGCGACTGCCCGGGCCGATGCCGCGTTGCCCGTGTTGGCCAGCCGCAGGGTGCGGCCGGTCAGGGCGGGGTCGGCCTGAATGACTCGCCCGATCTGTGCTGCCGAGACGTTTTCGTCCCGCGTCAGCCGCAGAATCTCGAGTCCAATTCCTGTGGGAGAGGGCAAAAGGCCGGTGGCCTTCAGCTCCTCAAATCGCTTGGCTTGCATCGGTTTGGAGCGCCGCCTGGGACCGTCGGTTCGCGTCGTAAAAAGATAGTCCCTAGAATCGATTACGCAGCAGCGCGCTCCAATGCGTTGCGGGAACGCTCCTGCCCGCGGGGCGTTGCGCGATTCCACCGGTTGTGCCGCCTGCATCGTTTTCCGGGCGCACCAGATCACCGCCGTCCGACATGCCAAATTTTTCCGATCCTTCGGCGAATTCCGCGATACCCGCCGCCGCCCCGGCGCGCCGCAATCGTTTCGCCCGCTACCCGAAAACGACCCTCTGTGTGACGGTCCTGGTCCTCCTGGGCCTGATCGAGCTGGCCTGCTATCTGATCATTGTTTTCAAGGGGCACCGGGACCTGCGGTTTCAATATCCGTATAACCGCATCCTCTCCGGCTACACCGTCTTTCAAAACGTCCCCGGCCACTCGTTCCGCACGAGCGCCATCAAAACTGATCCCACGGAGCCCGATCCGGTGCTCGACGAGCACGGGTTTTTGCACGACGCGCCGATTACGCGCGAAAAGCCGGCGGGAACATTTCGCATCTTTCTGCTGGGCGGATCCACCGCCTTCGGGGCCGGCCAGAACATCCGCTACCACTCTGTTCATTCCTACCCGGACGGGCTCTACGCCTACCCCTCGAGCATCGCGGGGCAGCTGCAGCGGTATCTGCAAAGCCACGACCCGGCCCGGCACTACGAGGTGATCAACGCGGCCGGATTCGAGCGGCGGATCCACCAATCACTGATTCAGTACCTCGAAACGCTGTCGCAGTTTCATCCCGACTTGATCATCAACCTCGACGGGATGAATGACGTTTACAGCGTGGTGACAGGGACACCGTTCGAGGATCTCGAACAGCAGATTCCGTTCTACGTCGAGCTGTACCAGGGCCAGCGATCGCTGTTGCGCTACTCGTCGACCTACTACGTGCTCTCGACGGCCTATTCCAAGTGGGTCAACCGCCAGCACTCGGCCGAGCCCGCCCCGACGCCGGCTGTTGTGACTCCCGCTGCTTCGGCTGGCAGCACCGTCGGAACGACGGGCACGCCGCGAAAATCATTGGGTGAAAACTCGGGCCGGGCTTTTTACGACAAGTCGAAGCCGCGCTACACCAAAAATGCCGAGCGATTGTTGCAGATCGTCCGCCAGTATTTTGCGGTGCTCAAAGCCGATCGCGTGCCCTCGCTGTTCGTGCTCCAGCCGCTGCTCAATCGTAAAAAAGAGAACAAACATCTTTCCGATATCGAGCGGAAGCTGGCCGAGGTGATGGTCCCCACCGAGTCGGGCACGAGCGCGGCCGTCGATCAGTGCGCCCTGGTCCTCGAGTACTTTTTCGACGACTTCCTCTCGGCCGCGCTGCGCAAGGCGGCGCAGGAATACGGCGTCCAATTCCTCGACCTGAACGCGGAGATCGCTTCGCTGGGACCCAACGTCGAGTTTTACGTCGACTATTGCCACCTGACCTTCGACGGCAATCGCCGCGTCGCGGAGATCCTGGGAAAGGCCATCCTGGCGACGCGGGCTCGCGGCCAGACCGCGCCACACTAGCCGACGACCTGACGGGTCAGCCGCTCACGTGGACGACGGTGCGGCCGGCGATTTGTCCGGCGAGAATCCGCTGCACGGGCTCGTCGACGTCTTTGAGTTCGACCTGCTTCGATACCTCGGCCAACCGCGGCGGCTTCCACTCGCCAGCCATCAGTCGCCACAGCTCGAGTCGGCGTTCGCGGCGGCACCAACCGGTGTCGATCCCCGAGAGTGTGACGCCCCGCAGGATGAACGGAAACACCGTCGTCGCCAGCTCGGAGCCGGCGACGAGCCCGCAGGCCGTCACGCAGCCGCCGATGTGCGTCGATCGCAAGAGCGTCGCCAGCACGTTGCCGCCCACGGTGTCGACGGCGCCGGCCCAAGCGGCCTTGAGCAGCGGGTTGCCCCCTTTGACGTCGACATCACCGCGGCCAATCACGCGGGCGGCTCCCAGTTCCTTCAACCAATCGTGACGATCGGCCTTGCCGGTGACGGCCACGACCGTGTAACCCAGCTTGCCGAGCATCGACACGGCCAGGCAGCCGACTCCGCCAGTCGCGCCGGTGACGACGATCTCTCCCGATTGGGGCGTTATCTCGTGATGCCGCAGCGAGTAGACGGAGAGGGCCGCCGTGAACCCGGCCGTCCCCAACTGCATCGACTCGACGAGCGACAAGCCCGGCGGCAGCGGGATCACCCATTCGGCCGGCACGCGGGCATACTCCGACCAGCCGCCCCAGCGACCGGCCCCCAAGTCGTAGCCGGTCACCAGAACTTTCTGCCCTTTCTGAAAGTCGGGCGAGGTCGACTCGGCCACTTCGCCGGCCGCATCGATGCCGGGGATGTGCGGAAACTTGCGGGCGACGCCCGGCTTGCCCGTCGCGGCCAGTCCGTCTTTGTAATTGAGCGAAGAATAGTTGACGCGGATCAGCACTTCGCCTTCGGGCAGATCCGAGAGGCTGCGTCGGCTGAGCCCGCTTTTGACCTGGTCCTGGTCCTTTTCGACGACGTAGCAGGTAAAATCGCTCATCAGATCCTCGGCTGGCGACGCTCGTCTGGTTGCCATCTCTTGAGAAACTCATAGCCAGACACTCAGTGGCCTGACTGTACCCAAACCGATCGCGGACGCAAGCAGATGAACGAACAAATTGGCAACGAACAAATTGGCTATGAGACGGGCGACGGCGTGGCACAGATCCGCATCGAGCGTCCGGAGAAAAAAAACGCGCTCACCGCCGTCATGTACACGGGGCTGGTCGAGGCATTCCAGCGGGCCGAGTCGGACCCGGCGGTCCGCGTGTTGTTGCTGTGCGGTTCGGATACGTGCTTCACCGCCGGCAACGACCTGCAGGACTTCATGAACACGCCACCGCGCGACCATGACAGCCCGACCATTCGCTTCATCAAGCAACTGCCGGCGACTCGCAAGCCGATCATTGCCGCGGTCGCCGGTCCGGCCGTCGGCATCGGCACCACGATGCTGCTCCACTGCGACCTGGTGTATGCCGACCCCAACACGCGGTTTCAGCTTCCCTTCGTCACGCTGGGGCTCTGCCCGGAGGCCGCGTCGAGCTATCTCTTGCCGCAGATCGTCGGCTTCCCACGAGCGGCTGAATTGTTGCTGATGGGCGACCCATTCTCCGCCCAGCAGGCACTCGAAATGGGAATGATCAGCGGCATCACACCGGCCGGCGAGGTGATCGCGACGGCCCACGCGAAGGCCAAACAAATGGCCGAGCGCCCGGCTGCTTCGCTGCTCTTGACCAAGAGCCTGCTCAAGCGGGCTCACGCGCGGCAGGTGGCCGAGATCATGGCCGAAGAGCTTACCCATTTTGGCGAGCGGCTGACGTCGCCGGAGGCGGCGGAGGCGTTTCGCGCGTTCTTCGAGCGGCGCAAGCCCGACTTCTCGAAGTTCACCTGATCGTCGCGCGGCAGCGACGTTTGAATCGGAAAGATGTCGCGCTCGTTCATCCGGCGACTTTCCGGCGCGTGCTGGTGCTCCTTAATCTCCTGGTGGCAATTGGCCATGCCGAACGCGGCGCCGGCCAACAGCAGCAGCCCCAACGCGGTCAGAAAAATGCGGCCCTGCAGGTCGACCGTGGCGCTGCGGAAGGCCAACACCGCACGGGCTCCCAGTCCGGCTAAGAGAACCGAGACGAGCAGCACAGTGCGGAAGAAGGGCATCGCTTTGGCGCCGATGATCTCCTCGACCTTCGAGTCGACGATCACGAGGCCGATGATGACGCCGATGGTCGCGAAGAAGCCGATGACGTGCGAGCGGACCCAACGGCGGGCTTCCGCGTCGTCTTCAAGCGGCGTTTCGTCGATCGGGTCGGTGTTCATTGGAAGCCGTCGTTTCCAGACTTCGGGGCGTGCGTAGATTCATCGTCCTGCCGGGCTGTTCGCCTGTCAATTGCCGGCTGATTCGTCAATCCAGGCGTGTGTGCCGCAGCCGCAGGGCGTTGGTGACGACGGAAACCGAGCTCAAGCTCATCGCCAGGGCGGCGAAGGCCGGCGGCAGCACCAGTCCGAAAACGGGATACAGCGCGCCGGCCGCGATCGGGATGCCGATCACGTTGTAGACGAACGCCAGAAACAGGTTCTGACGCACATTGTGCATTACCGCGCGGCTCAGCAGGAACGCGCGGACGATGCCTTGCAGATCGCCGTTGAGCAGCGTGACGTCGGCCGTTTCGATGGCGATGTCCGAGCCGGTGCCCATGGCGATGCCGACGTCGGCCTCCGCCAGAGCCGGGGCGTCGTTCACGCCGTCGCCGACCATCGCCACAATTTGTCGCCCCCCGCCGCCCGGCCCGCTATTCGCGTGGAGCCGGGCCACTTCGTCGTGCTTTTCCTGGGGGCGGAGGCCGGCCTGGAATTCATCGATGCCCAACGCCTCCGCGACCACGTGCGCGGTTGTGGGATTGTCGCCCGTCAGCATCACGATCTTGAGGCCCAAACGGTGGAGCGCGTCGATCGCAGCGCGGCTGGATGCGCGGATCGGATCGGCGATGGCCAAGAAGCCGATCGTCTGCTCCCCCGCACGGACGAACGTGACCGTCTGCCCCTGCTCGCGTGAGGCTTCGGCTTGATCGAGGAGCGTCTGGGGGATGCTCTGGCCGTCGGATTCGACGAATCGCCGTTCGCCCAGGCGGACCGGCTGCTTCTCGACGAGTCCGCTGACTCCGCCCCCGGCTGTCGATTCAAACGCGTCGGCCGGCGGCGCGGCCAGTTTGCGTTCCTCGGCCGCGGTGACGATGGCGCGCGACAGGGGGTGTCCGCTCGGTCGGGCGACGGCCGCGGCCAGACGTAGCACTTCATCGCGTTCCCGGCCGTCGATTGCGACAACCTGCGTGACCTTGGGCCGCCCTTCGGTCAGCGTGCCCGTTTTGTCGATCACCAGCAGCCGAACTTGTTCCATCAGCTCCACGACGGCCGCATTGCGGACCAGCACGCCGCTTCGCGCCCACGGCCGACGCCGACGGTGATCGACATGGGGGTCGCCAGCCCCAGCGCACATGGGCAGGCAATGATCAGCACGGAGACGGCCCGTTCGAGCGCCACGCCGGGTGCCGGACCGACGACCAGCCAGACGACGAAAGCGAGCGCGGCAATCGCCACGACGGCCGGTACGAACACGGCCGACACGCGATCGGCCAGCTTTTGGATCGGCGCCCGGCTCATCTGAGCCGACGCGACCAGTCGCGCGATCTGACTGAGGACGGTCTGATCGCCGACGCGCTCGGCCCGCATCACGAACGCGCCCGACTGGTTGATCGTGCCGCCGATCACGGCATCGCCCGTCTGCTTGGAGACGGGAAGCGATTCCCCGGTAATCATCGATTCGTCGACTGTGGAGAGGCCTTCGGCCACGACGCCGTCGACGGGGACCTTGTCGCCCGGCCGGACCCGTAGGCGATCGCCCACGGCCACTTGGCTCAGAGGCACTTCGACTTCGCGCTCTCCGTCGATTCGCCGGGCGACCGGGGGAGCCAGCGCGAATAACTCGCGGATGGCCGACGTCGTCTGCCCGCGGGCCCGCAGCTCGAGCACCTGTCCCAGGAGGACCAAGACGGTGATGGTGGCGGCCGAATCGAAATAGAGGTGCCCGCCTCCTGCACGCCCGGCCTCCGGGTGTGCACCCGCCGCATGCTCGACCGACGAAACGCCGTCGTGCGCAATCGTCTCGCCAATTAACCGATAACAGCTATAGCCGTAGGCCGCCGCCACTCCCATCGCGATCAGGGTGAACATGTTGAGCCGGCGATTGACGACCGAGCGGACGCCCCGCTCCAGGAAGGGCCAGCCGGCCCAAAAGACAATCGGCGTCGCCAGCAGAAATTCGAGCCAGTACGAGGTCGCCGGGCCGAGCCAACGCTCGGTTGCTCCGCCCAGCATCCCCAGCATGTCCCAGGCGACGAGCGGCACGGCCAGCGCCAGGCCGATCCAAAACCGCCGGCTCAGGTCGGTCAGTTCGCCGTCGCCCGCGGGTTCGTCCTGCCCGGGCGCGAGGCGCGGCACGAGGGCCATGCCGCAAATCGGACAGAGGCCGGGGCCGATCTGCTCGACGCCTTCGTCCATCGGGCAGTAATAGACGCGCGTGTCTGTGGGCTTGGACGAACGGGCCGAGGCGGCAGCAGGCGCGGCCGCGGGATGGCCGTGGCGATCGTGGTGCGCGTGGTCGGAGTGATCGTGATCGTGGTCGTGCGACATCGGCGCAGCCGTGTCGCCGCCGACAATACTCTCGATCGTTTCGCCGCGCTTCAGCCGGTCGCGAAAGGTCGTGCGGCAATGCTCGCTGCAGAACCAGAACTTCCGTCCCTCGTGCTCGACTGTCCGCGGCGACGATTCGTCGACCTGCATGTGACAGATGGGATCAACTGGCACGAGGTCCCCCGCGGTCCTGTTTGACTATTTGAAGTCGATGTCCTCGAGCTGCGGCAGCTCCTCCAGACGCCGCAGGCCGAACAACTGCAGAAAGCGAGGCGACGTGCGATAGGCGGCTTCCTTGTCCCGGCCGCCGTCGCTCCGTTCGAGCACGACCAGCTCTCGCTGCAGCAATTGCCGCAAGTGAGAGCCGGCGCCCCGCTTGCCGATCTCTTCGATCGCTTTCCGCGAGATCGGCTGACGGTACGCCACCAACGATAACACTTCGAGCGTCTCCTGCGAGAGTCGCACCTGCCGCGGCCCGAATCCGTAGAGCCGATTGCGCTCTGGCTCGAACTCGGAGCGGAGGGCGAGACAGTAGCCGCCGTCGACCATCCGAATTTCGTAAGGGCGGTTCTGGGCAGCGAACCGGTCACGCAGCCGTTCGACGGCCGATTCGATAAACGTGGCTTCGAACTCCCCGCGCAGCACGGCACCGATCGCCTTGATCGTGAGCGGCTTGCCCCCGACGAAGAGCAGCGCCTCGATCACTTGCTCGGGTCCGACCGGAGGAGTTTCACCCTCGGCGCCGGGGCCGAGATTGATTTGTGGGGCTCTTTCTCCTGTTCCGCTCGTCGGCAACGCGGCGACGGAAAGCGAGGGCTCGACGGCCGCCTCGGCCTCGCCAGAACTGGAAAGCGCGGTGCTCACCGCGTTCAAATCGTTCGCAACGGCGTCGACGGCATCAAGGGCCTGCCGGTAGAGACGCTCGATTTCGTCGACGCTCCAGCTCGGCTCGGCCGCGTCGCTCGCACCCGTTTCCAACGACGAATTGAGAGAAGAATTCATCGATTCGGCTTCCTTTTCGTGTCCGCAAGCTGCCCGGCACGCGGCAGGGCGCGGGATCATCGCCGACGGAGAAAATGGCTGCAATGCCAGTTGAACCGTCTGCGAGAGGCGGGAACTGGCCGGAGAGGCGCGGACTGCGAACGGGTGCGCCGATCGCGAGTCAGGACTCTTTGCGGAGGTGCTGCACCCAGGCGGGCGGCAGGTTGAGGAAGACCCAGTCGCGGCGAAAGCCGTGCTGCTCGAGCCGACCGTTCAAGATGCGGTCAAGGTCCTTGATGCGGGCCCGCTCGGAGCCACGGGAAATCAGGCCGCGCACCGGCCGCACGTACATGTACTCGAAGAACGACAGCACGCCGCCGGGCGCAAGAAAATTGAAGAAGGCGTCGAGCACGCGACCGACAAACGCCGGCGAAAAATTATTGAATGGCAGCCCCGACACGATGAAATCATAGGGCCGCTCCGACTGGAACGACTCGATGCCACAGACGTGGATCTTCGCCCGATCGGCGGCTTGCTTGAAGGTCGGCTCGTTTTGAAATCGCTGCTCCAGTCGCTGGGCGAAAGCCTGGTTGAGCTCGACCATGTCGAGACAGTCGTCCGCCTTGAGCAGGCTCACGATCCGCCGCGTGACGGCGCCAGTGCCCGGTCCGACCTCCAGGATGCGGGCCGGCCCGCGATCGGAAGCGATGTGGCGGGTCATCGCGCGGGCCAGACGCCGGCTACTCGGAGCAATTGCGCCGGTTGTCTGGAACTGGGTGCGGAATTGGCGCAGAAATTCGCGGTGATCGCGGAGCATCCGCCAAATATAGGCGGGTCCGCTCGGCTCGGCCATCGAGCGGGCCGTCGCGCCGCGATCTGACTCACACTCCGCGGTCTGGCTTACAGCCCGGAACTCTGCGTGGTCGACTCGGGCTTGCTCGGACTCTCGGTGTCGCCCGCCTTGCTGGCCAACTTGTGCTGACGGCGGAACCAGGCCTCGAGCTCCGTCTTGTCGAGGAAGCCGTCGCCGTTAGTGTCGATTTTCGCGAAATGCTTCTTGAGAAACGGCGGCGCTTCCTCCATCGACAGCTTGCCGTCGCCGTCGGTATCGGCCCGCTTGAGAATCTGCACCAGGCTGCGTTCCTGCTTGCCATTCTTGCGGCGGGCCAGCGGAGCGGCAGGGTTGATCATCGGCTCTTCGGACGAGGCGACGGCCGGCATCTCGTTCAGCTCTTTGGCGTCGAGGAAACCGTCGTGATTGCGGTCTAAGCGGTCAAACAACTCGGCCGCCTTCGACAGCTCCGCACGACTCAAGCGGCCGTCGTGATTGGTGTCGAGCAGTTTGGCGAACGCGGGCAGCTGCGACGACGCTTCGGCCGTCTCGTTGTTCTCGGTCATGGTCCGGGCGAGCCCTTTCTTCTGGGCTTTCTTGCCGGCCTTCTTGCCGCCCCCTTGCAGCGCGGACTTCAGATCATCCAGGGTCAGCTCGTCCTTGCCGAGCCGATCGAAGAGCGCCTGGATGCGGGGGCGTCCCTTCACTTCGTCCCGCGTCAGCTTGCCATCTTTATTCTTGTCGAGAGCGCGAAGATCTGCTGGGGATCGACCTTGGCCCGCGGCGGACCGGAGCCGGCGTCGATTCCCGGGGTCTTGCTGATATCGATGCCCGGCTGCTCGTCCTTGCCCATTGCTGCGTCGAATTCTTCGCGGCTGAGCTTGCCGTCCTTGTTCGTATCGCCGATCCGCAGCAGGCGCTCGAAGAATTTCTGATGCTCTTTGGGAATCTCCGACGCGGTGAGCACGCCGTCTTTATTGGTGTCCAGTTTCTCGAACAGCGCATCGGGTTTCGTCTCGGGTTCCGCGGGGTCTTCGGCCCGCACGCCGCTCACCAGTCCGGCTGAAACGCAGAGCGCGAAGATCAGGGACAGCTTTTTCATGGTCAGATTCTGTCTAAAAAGGCTGCCGCCGACAATCGGCGGATTGTGGTTCCCCGCGGAGTGGGTTCCCTAAGGACAAGCTTACGCCGCTTCACACGTTT
Organism: uncultured Planctomycetaceae bacterium; assembly: GCA_963800135.1. Classification (GTDB taxonomy): domain Bacteria; phylum Planctomycetota; class Planctomycetia; order Planctomycetales; family Planctomycetaceae; genus DASPSM01. Next base: position 223,165 of record CAWCZR010000016.1, read on the forward strand.
GTCTACGGGCGTTTCGGCCGGCCGGCAGCGTCGCATTCAGGCGACTTTGCGCGGCCCCTTTGTGTTTCAACACCACCCGAAGGTGACGGGTGCCGCTGCATTTATGTCTCTGGGAGTCGAATGACCGGAAGGAGGGGGGACTGGACGGAAAGCGCGGCCGCAATGAAAAAGGCCCGACTCGCTCGCAGGGAGCGGCCGGGCCTCGTAACAGTCAGATTGCCATCGGGTTAAGGCGAAAGCCGCCTTTCCGATTCGAATTACGGGGTCTTCGGCGTAAAGCTAACGAAGATCGCCCCGTTGGCGTGCGGAATCCCGTAGCTGCCCGAGGGAGGCAGGTACTTCTTGATGGCGTCGAATTCCGGAAGTTTTTTGAAGTCGATCCCCTCGATCAGCTTGCCGATGACCGGGATGGCCCCCAGCGACTCCGAAGCCTTGCCGCTGCGAAACATCTCGTAGATGCCCTTCATCTGGCCGACCTGCTCTTGGTACCACTTGATCGAGGTCTCGGCCGGGAAGTTTTCGGCGATCTTCTTGTACTTCTCGGCTTCGGCCAGCGGCTTGCGGTCCTTGTCGCCCAGGATGAGCTGCTCGAGCCGCGAAACGTCGTTGGAGAACATCAGGTGGTTCTGGACGACCGTCAGCCCCATCTCTTTGTTAGAGTTGCCGAAGCCGGGGATGCCTTCGATCGTGTAGATGATCTCGCCGCGGAAGTCGCGGGTCTTCACCGGGATGCCCTGCATCTTAGAAACTTTGTCGAGCGCGGCCTTGGCCTTCTTGGCGTCCTTGACGCCCATGGCGACGAGCAACCGCATGCTCTCCGGATTGTTGGCATCCGGCGAGTCGGTGCAGACGTCGATCGAGCCGTCGAGGTTGTCCAGGACGTCTTTCTTGATGTGGATCTTCGGGCCGTTGTCGTCGGTGGCCCATTCGTCGAGCTTCTGGGCAGTGAAGCCCGGGCCCATGAACTGGTCGACGACGCCTTCAACTGACGTGAAGGCCTTTTGAATGTCCCAGTTGATGGCGATGTAGGAAGTCGAATCTTCCTTCACCCATTGCGGCGGAGTCTGCTTCGTCGCCGGGAAGTGGAGGACGCCCAACAGGCCCGACACGGGCTGCTCGACATACACGAGGATGCGGCTCACCGAGTCGTACTTCTCGGTGTCCATGTGGACGGTGCCGCCGATCCCCTTGAGCTTGTCCACGCCCAACAGGGGCAGCACAGCCATCGCCATGCCGATGCTCTGGTCGATGTTTTCCGAGGATTTCACGAACGCCTGGACGAGGTTCACCGGATTGACGTACCAAGTGAGGACCGACGGAGACGTTTCCTGCTTGCCCAGTTCGACGACGGCCTTGTAGGCGGCAACTTCGGCCAGCGTTTCGGCGTGCTTGCCACCCCAACGGCGGAGAATGTCCTGCATGGCGACCGCGCTCGATGAGGCGATCAGCGTGCTGCCCTTGATCGCATAGGCGACCTGGCTGCCGAATTCCGGATCTTCCGCCTTCTCGCTCTTGTCGTCCTTCTTATCGTCCCCGTCCGCCTTCGCATGGGTGTAGATGACGAGCTGAGTCCCCTCGAAGTCGCGGGAGGTCTTCTTGAAGCCGGCCTTGTCCAGGCCCTCGTCAGTGTGCTTCAAAATCGTGGCGACTGTATCGCCGTTCTTGCCGAAATCGATGATGGCGGCAACCGCCAGTTTTTTGGCGTCGGTCGGCAGCAGCACGGCCAGCGAGACTTCGCCGTCCGGAATGGCGAACGCGTCGGCCAGGCGGACGCCGATGTGCTTTTGCACCTCATCGCTGATCTCGTTGAGCTTCTTGTGGATTTCCCCCATGAAGTCGGCCAGCTTGGGCTCCTGGAGGAGGCGGCCGGTGTGCGTCTTGTTGAAGCGGGTCTTCAACTCGCTGACGTTGGGAATCGTGACATACAGGTACGTGTTGGGGGGGAGCAGCCGATCGTTCGGCCCTTTCTCCGCCGCGAAGGCCGCGCGGGCGGTCAAGCCCAGCGCGAGGGCCAGGCCGGCGATTACGATCCGGCGGGCTGTCATTGATCTCATGGTCGGGTCCAATCTGGATGTTGGAGAGGGAAAATGAGCCTCGAAGTCAGCACACCGTCATCGCCAGCAACCGCGCGGTCGCCACGGCGGCCTATTTCATACGCCCGGTAACGCGCCCGGGTTTCGCAATTTCTGCGAATCGAAGCGCAACGTCATCGCGAATCCCGTTTAAGGGATCCCGAGACCGCCTGAGTTGTAACACCGGCCCGAGACGGGAACAAGTCACCGCCGAGCCGTGTTCAACCGGCATTTCCCCCGTTTTTTCCGCGTTTCCTCGCCAGTTCTCAAACCAGCGCGCACGGCGCGTGGCCGCGGCAAACAGGCGCCAGCGCGCACCTCACCTCAGCCGCACCGGGTGCAGGGGCAAGCCCATGCTAGGTTTTTGGCGGGGAGGCGGAGTTGTGGCGGCGAGGGGCGTCGAGGTAGCGGTAGCCGGTATTCGGGTTGTTCTTATCGAAGGCGAACGAGTCCCGGTTGGCGAGAAAATGCTTGAGGTAGGAGACCGGGATGGCGAAGCCCAGCCCTTCGCCGAAGTTGGACTTCATATTGGTGACGCCGACGACTTCGCCCCGCGAATTGAAGAGCGGTCCGCCGCTGTTGCCGGGATTGATCTGCGTGGTGGTTTGAATGTAGACGAGCCCCTGAAAGCTGCGGTTGCGAGTGCTGACGATGCCCCGCGACACCGATCGCTCCAGGCCGAGCGGGTTGCCGATGGCGAAGACTTCGTCCCCTTCCTTCTGGTCGTCTCCGTCCGCCAAATAGACCGGCTGAAACCGCAGGTCGGACTGCTTGGGGATTTCCAACAGCGCCAGATCGAGGAACGGGTTGAGGGCGATGATCTTCACATCGTCGATCCGCCGCCGGACGAACTCGCCGTTCGATCCGCGATGAAACATGGTGACGGCCACCCGCGTTTCGCGTTCGATGACGTGATAGTTGGTGATGCAGTAGCCTCGGGTATTGATGATGAATCCCGAGCCGAGGCCGGCGGGAGTCGTCACCAGGACCACGCCTTCGCCGTAAGTGGCCGCCAGCTCCTTGACCGTCCGCACGCGAAGCCGAGCCGTGAGATAGCAATCGTTCTCGGCCCTGCTGGCGGGCGGCTTGACGTCGCCGCGATGGGTCCGTTTGTCGATCGAAGCCGTCGGCACGCGGAGCACGTCGAAACCGAGATCGAGGAAGAGGGCGTCGGGCTCTTCCTTCAAGACGGGGGCCTCGAATTTCTGGCCGCTCTTCAGCTCGATCAGATCTTTCTGGGCCGGCGGACCCGCCCAGGCAATCAACAGCAGTGCCAGTCCTTTATGCAACACGCCGCCCGACAACAAACCCCCGCTCAAGATCGCCAACATGGCAAATTTCCTTGGGTCGTCATTGACCCAGGCAGCGCTCCGAAGACTGGACCGTTGCAGTCCGTCGCGGCAATCGACCGCCCTCCGTGACCTCAGTCGAAAATCGTACCCCCGAAATCATACCTTCTAAAACGCAATCACCTAAAAGCGAAAATCGGCGTGGCAGGCGTCACATCGCTTCTGAATCCGTGTTAAAGCGTCGGCAAAGGCCGGCGCTTCACCCGACTTGGCCGCGGTCGCCAGGTCGGACGCGGCGCGGGTCAGCTCGGTCGCCTGTCCGTGATATTTGGGGTCATCCGCCGAGTCGTAATGGCCGACGGAGATGACACGACTGAGCACGGCCAGGATGGCCGCATCCTCGACCGCCTGCCCGGCGTCCTTCTTGAGCAGTTGCTGGGCCGAGCCCCCCTTTTTCAAGTGTTGGAAGGAGCGGTCCATCCGCTTCATGAGCGAGCTGCGGTTGGCGACTTGTGCCAAATCACGCATCGGATCGGCGGCGGGGAGTCCGGCGGGAACGTTGCCGTCGAGCACGTCCATCAACTGGTCGCTCGGTCCCTTGGTCGCCTGGTAGGCCTGTCCGCCGAGGGCCTTGGCCGAGTCATGGATGCTCGCCGCCAGGTCGCGGACGTTGGCCGCGTGTTCCTTCCAGCTGGTGGATCGCGGCAGCTCGACGACGATTTCCGCGAGGGCGGCTAACGTCGCGGCGGAGACCGCGATCTCCTGGTAGTGAGCGTTGTACTTGCCCACCGATTGCAGCCCGGCCGTCAGCTCGGTGCGAATGTGCTTCACCTCCGCATCCAGCACGTCGGCATCGATCAACTCACCCCAGTCGGCAGCAGCCGTCTTAGGGACGGCAGCCCCGGCGGGCTTGGCGGCCGCCGATGGCGCCGCATCGGTCGCGCTTGTGGGGGCGGCGGTTGACGAAGCGTGCGGCCGTTCGACGGTGGCCACTTCGGCCTTGGATTTCTGGTCCTCGGTCGGTGCGGCTTTCGATCGATTTTCCGATCGACCCTCGGCCGCCACGCCCAGCGGATCATCGAAGAAGACGTCGTACGGCACGTCGCCCAGCCACTTGCGGCCTTGGGCATCGGTGTGCTCGGAGACTTGTCGCTCCCTGTCGCCAAACGCTACCGCGCCCGGTCCGCCGACGGCCGTATTCTCGGTGGCCGGCGACGAGGAACCGGCGGTCGTCGACGGGGCAGAAGACGGGAGCGGCGCTGGCGTGCAACCGGAGACGGCGCTAACCAACAGGGCCCAGCTCGACAGGAGTGCCCAACTCGGCACGAATGCCGAGCTCGACACTGTTGCCGGGAGGGCGCGCGCGGCACGCCTGACCGTCTGCGTTAGCTCGATCCCTCGATCGACGGACATTTTCGTCGCTCGTTTTTGGAAAGTCCCTCCGCGATTATCGACTGCGGCGCGCGGGCATGCAATCGAGGATTTTTCGCCGCGCTGGCCGCAGTCGGCGCGGCCCATTACACTCAGTCTCGCCCAAACTACCCGCCAGCGACTCCCAATCTCACCGGCATTTTCCATGTTTTTCCGACTGAGTCTCGCCGGTTCGGCGTCGCGATTTTGTCGCTTTCGCCCCGTCTGCCCGAACGTCTGGCTGACTTGCGCCACGGCTCTGATCGGTTTGTCGCTGGCTCAGACGGAGGCGCGTGCCCAGGCGCGGACGCGTCCGCCCGAAGCGCGAACGAGCGCGAGCCCGCCGAGTCTGGCCGACGAACTGCCGCGGATTCCGCCCGTGCCGGCGGACCAGACCGGCCGGACTTTTCAGCTCGAGCATGGATTTCACCTCGAGCTGTTCGCCGCGGAGCCGCAGGTCGCCAGCCCGGTCGACGCCTGCTTCGACGAGAACGGCCGCCTGTATGTGGCCGAGATGCGCGATTACCCCTTTTCCTGGGAGCCGACCAAGCTCAATCCAACGGGAGGCGGGAAGAAAGACGCGGGCGTCATCCGGATGCTGGAAGACACCGACGGCGACGGCAAGGCCGATCGCAGCGTGATCTTCGCCGACAAGCTGACGTGGCCGACCTCGGTCTGTTGCTATCGCGGCGGACTGTTCGTGCTGGCGCCGCCTCACCTGCACTACTTCAAGGACACCGACGGCGACGGTCGGGCCGACATGCACCAGATTGTGCTGAGCGGCTTTCGCCGCGATAACGTCCAGGCGGTCGTCAACAACCTCAAATGGAGTCTCGACAATCGCATCGTCTTCGCCGCCGGCCGCAATGGCGGCACGCTGACGCGGGACGGCAAGAAAGTCTTTGAGATCCACGGGCAGGACCTCTCGCTCGATCCGGCGAGCTTTGCCCTTGCGGCCGTCACGGGCGGCGAGCAATTCGGCCTGTCGTTTGACGACTGGGGGAACCGCTTCGTCTGCAGCAACAGCAACCACATCGAGCAGGTCGTGCTGGAGGAGCGCTATCTCCGTCGCAACCCGTACTACGCCGCCTCGAACGCCATTCGCACGATTGCCAAGGAGGGGCCGGCCGCTCCCGTCTTTCGCAAGAGCCCGCCTGAGCCGTGGCGAGTCGTCCGCACGCGTCGCCGCGTTTCCGATCCCGCCGTGCTCCGCACGCTCCCCTTCACCGAGCAGTTTGCCATCGGGTATTTCACGTCCGCGGCGGGGATCACGATTTACCGCGGCAACGCCTATCCGGCCGACTTTCGCGGCAACGCGTTTATCGGCGACGTCGGCGGCAACCTGGTGCATCGCAAAATGCTCCGCCGGGACGGGCCGCTGATCATCGCGCAGCGGACTGAACCGGCGTCGGAGTTTTTGACGTCGACCGACAACTGGTTTCGGCCCGTCAACTTCGTCAACGCGCCCGACGGCACGCTCTACCTCCTCGACATGTACCGCGAGACGATCGAGCACCCCTTCTCCATTCCCGACGACATCAAGGCGCACCTAGACCTCAACAGCGGCTTCGACCGCGGCCGAATTTATCGGCTGATGCCGCCGGGAAATCATCCGCTGCATTTCTCCAAGCTGGGCGGGCTGAGCACGATCGAGCTTGTGCGGCAACTCGCATCGGACAATGCCTGGAACCGGGAGACGGCCCAACGGCTGCTCGTCGAGCGGCACGATCGGGCGGCCATCGCGCCGCTGGAACGGCTTGCGAACGAGTCCCCGGCCGCTCTGGGCCGCTTGCATGCGCTCTACACGCTCGACGGTATGTCGGCTCTCTCGGATCGCATCGTGCTCGGTCGCCTGGCCGATCCCGAACCTCGCATCCGGGCGCACGCCGTGCGGCTGAGCGAGTTGCGTCTCAAACCGTCGCCCGAACTCTTGGCCGCTGTCATTCGGCTAACCGCCGATCCCGATCGGCTCGTCCGCTTTCAGCTCGCGCTGTCTTTGGGAGACGCCGAACCGAACGCGGCGGCCGCGCCGCTGGCCCGACTGGCCCGCGAGGCGGCGACCGACGAGCCGGTGCGCTCGGCCCTGCTGACTTCGGTCGGCGCCAACGCGGACGCCGTCACCCGCGAGCTGCTGGCCGACCGTTCGCTTGTCGACCGGGCGGACGCGGCGGTGCTCTTCGGCGACCTCGCGTCGATCGTCGGTGCGCAGCCCGATTCCGAGCGAACCGTGGCCGTGTTGCGGCGGGTCTTCGAAGCGCAATCGCATCCGGTCGCGCAGCTGGCGATTCTGCGCGGCGTCGGCGAGGGCCTCTCGCGCCGCGGGCTGTCGATTGCGAGCTTGCTGGATTCGCGGGCGGGGGACGCGGATCTCAAACGGGCCGCGGACGACTTGTTCTCTCGCGCGGCGAAAACGGCGCGCGACGAATCGCAGCCCGTCGCCGCTCGCGTGTCGGCCGTCCGCCTCTTGGCGTTTGCCCCCTTTTCACAAGCCGCGCTCGTTCTGCCCGAATTGCTGGCACCGCAAGTGCCGAGCGAACTGCAAATCGCGGCCGTCGTCGCGCTCACCAATCAGTCGGATGCGGGGGTTGCACGGCTATTACTTCGCTCGTGGCGCAGCTTGGGGCCTACGCTGCATCGCGAGGTGATCGACGGATTGGTGCGAAAAGGGGCCTGGCTCAGCGAGCTATTCGCGGTGATCGATGCCCGGCAAATCGGTGCTGGCGAGCTCGACCGCGACGTCAAGCAGCTGTTGATGAATCATCCGAACTCGCAGTTGCGGAATCGGGCGCGTCGCCTTTTTGCCGCCGACCGGCCGGGCAACCTCGCGGCGATCATGGAGGCTTACCGCCCGACGGTGGAGCGAGCGGGACGGGCCGACCGCGGGCGAGCGATCTACGAGAAACGATGCTCGACCTGCCACCGCATCGGGAATTTCGGTCACGCGGTCGGTCCCGACCTGGCGTCGGTGCAGAATAAATCGCCGGCCGACCTCCTGGTGGCCATCGTCGATCCGAACCGCGAGGCGCAGCCCAACTACATTTCTTACACGCTGGTCACCCACCAGGGGACAGTGCACACGGGAATCATCGTGGCCGAGTCGGCCGCCGGCGTCACCCTGCGACGGGCCGATGCCAGAGAGGACCGCATCCTCCGCAGCGAAATCGAAGAACTCGCCTCGACAGGCAAGTCGTTGATGCCAGAGGGGCTGGAAAAAGACATTCCCGCGGCCGAGATGGCCGACCTGATCGCCTTCATCAAGTCGCTGCGCCCCGCCCCGCCAAAATAGCGCGGCGGGCAATCGGCCGCGCGGCGATCAGCCGTTGTCGGCCGAAATCGCGCGGCGTTCCCCGGGGACGAACTGCGACGTCTGGTACCAGGTGCTCTTCTTTCTCGACTTGGTTTCGAAAAGGGCGGTGTAACGGATGCCGCCGATCAGCACCAGGGCCGACGCGGTGGCCGTCAAACCCCAGGCAAACAGCCACAGACGCCAGGCCTTGGCCGGCATCTTGCGGATCGCGTACCGCCAGAAGTCGAGCGGCTTGAGGAAGATGTCAAACGGTCCGTACTTATCGGTGTTGGGAATGGCGTTGAAGAACACGAGCACATGCGCGGTGCCGGCCGCGCCCAGCCCGATGAGCGTCTGCAGCAGCGTCCAAACGGCTCGTGAAGGACCGACCTTCGGCAGGGAGAACGAAACGTACACGCTCATCACGAAGACGGCCATCACGCCCACCCACAGCACGTGCGTCCAGAGGGGCAACGACTTCAACACCGTCGCGTACGACTCGGGATTCGCAGACGGCCCCGACGGATCCTCGCTCGATCCGGCCGGCGCCACCGGCGTGATCGGCAAGCCGAGCCGCGGGTGATAAAAGCAATTCGGACACCAGGACGAAATGCCCCACGGCTCCGTCGACCCGCACTGCGGACAAGGCTGGCGCTCCGGCTTGGTCTCGCCGCCTGCGGTCGTCGTGGTCGTTGCGGCGGCGGCCGGTTTAGCCGGCGCCTGCGACGCGGGAGCGGCGGGCTCGGCCGGCGGTTCCAGAACCGCGACGCCCGGCCCACTCTCGTTTTGTCCCGCTGCGCCCTGTTCGCGGGTCTTGTTTAGCACGTTCGTAAACAGTCCAACCAGCATGCGCATGCCTCCCCTGGTACGGAGAGGCTAGTTCGCCGGCTGAAAACTGCCTTGGAAATTCGGTCGGCGGCAGTGAGTCGTGCCGCTCTGCTCAACCGGTTCTGCAAAAAAGAGCGGACAAAGCTCGTGCGACTTGTGACGGCGGGACCGATCGCAGCGATCGACAGGGTTCTACGGCGGCCGTTGCTCTTCGGCTCAGTTGGCTTTGACTTCCGCCGTCAGCGGGATAGAGGACTCGCCGCCGCTTTCCGCGACGTCGATCGGCACCGTCCAATGTTCGCTTCCCAGCTTGCAAAGCCCGCTCACGCCGCCGCGACAATACGTGAAACTGAGCGCCACCTCGAGGACGGCGTGGCCCGGCTTGAGTGCGGCGGGAATCGAGACGCGCGCCTTGTCGGCCTCGAGCGTGGCGGCGTGACGCTTGCTGAGCTGGCTCGCCGCGACGAGCGCGGTCGGCTCGGCCGCACGCAGTCGGCAAGTGATTGGAGCTTCCTTGTTGAGCTTGCAGTCGGCGGGGAGATGGAACGAGAACTCCAGCCGCAACGCGTCGCCCGCCGCCAAATGCACCGTCGGAAGCGAGGCCTTGACGGTATCCTTCGACGCGAATTCGTCCGGCGTCTGTTCGTGGGTCTTTGGCGGCGTGAGGCCTTCGATCTCGAGCACACGCACGTTTCGGCCCGACGTCTCGGCGACTTTGATCACCTGGTTGTTCGTGTCGGCGATGTAGATCTTGCCGCCAGCGATCGACAAGCCGCCGGGCTCGGAGAATTGAGGCGGATCGAGTCCCCGCTTCCCAGTTCCTAACAGCGTCTCCGCCACGCCGGTCGACGGGTCGACGACTTTGATTTTGTGGTTGTAGCTGTCGGCGACGTACAGCCGCCCTGACGCGTACGCGAGGCCCAGGGGATGCTGGAGCCGCGCGGCCGAGCCCTTGCCGTCCACGTCGCCGAACGCGAATAGCGACTGCCCGTTGTCGAGATTCGACGTGCCCGCGATGGTGCCGACGGGTCCGGGAGGGTCGAGTGGAATGCGGCGAATGGCCGAGCCTTCGCTGTCGGCCACGAACAGAAACCGCCCGTCGCTCGCCAGGCCGGAGGGCTGTGCGAAAGCGGCCTCTTCGGGCGGTCCGTCAAGCACGTCTTCGCGACCGGTTCCGGCGAATACGCGAATCGTGTCAGTCCCCAGGGTATGCGCCGAGATCTGATGAGCGCCGGCCATTGCCACATACAGTGTGCGGCCGACGATCAGCAGATCCCACGGGCTATTGAGCGCCGTTTCTCGCAGCGCTCCCTCCGCGCCCTTTCCCGGCGACTGCTTGCCCGTGCCGGCGAGCGTCGTCACTTTCTTGTGCTTCAGGTCGAGGACGCGGATCAAATGGTTTTCCGTGTCGGCTACGTAGAGCTTGTCGCCGACGAGCGCCATTCCCTGCGGATGGTGAAACGTCGCCGACGCGAACGGCCCGTTCTTTTCGCCGACGGCGCCGCTGCCTGCCACGTTGAGCAGCTTGCCCTCCAGCGACGCGATCACGATGCGGTTGTGGTTGCTGTCGGCGATGAACAGGCGGCCGCCCGCCTCATCCGCCAGCACCTTGCCGGGAAATTTCAGCGGCGTCGCCGGCAGCTTGTGCCGCTCGAGCCCCAGCGCCAACGGCGCCCGATCGAGCGTGCCGTTCCCCTCGTGATAAGCGACCAGCTTGGCGATATCCGCGTCGAGCGCGGCCCGGTGTCCCTCGCCCGTAACGGCCTTCACGAGCTTTCCCTCGGGATCGATCAGAGCGAGCGTCGGCCAGACGTTGACGCCGCCTCGTGACCAGACGGTCAGGTCCGAATCGTTGAGGACCGGGTGCTCTATTTCGTAGCGGACGATGGCCCGGCGAATGTTTTCGGATTCTTTTTCGTTGGCAAACTTGGCCGAGTGCACGCCGATCACCACCAACTCGCGCGGATACTTGTGCTCGAGATATTTAAGGTCGGGCAGGATATGCATGCAGTTGATGCAGCAATAGGTCCAAAAGTCGATGAGCACGATTTTGCCGCGGAGATCCTTGAGCTCGATCGGCCCGGAGACATTCAGCCAGCCGTGGCCGCCGTCAAACAGATCGTCGGGCACCTTGACCCGATGCGGAAACGGATTGGCGACGCGGCGGTGCGCAGCAGAGGCGCCCTTGGCCGGCTTCTCGGGGTCAGCCAGCCCGCGGTCGACGCGGCCTAGGCAGGCGCAGAGCGCCAGGAGCGAACAGACGAGCAGCGTTTTCGCTCGCAATTTTCTGGAACGCAGGGTGTGCATCGCAGCGGGCCCTCGAAGACGCACAGGGGCGAGCAGGATCATTCGTCCGCGGGAATGGAGTCGAAATCTCCCGGCTTGCGGCAACGTCAATCGTATCAGGCCTGCGCACGGCTCGGAAGTTTTTAGCACTCCTTTTGGTCTGCGCTCGCAAAACAAGACGGCCGCGTAGGCTGGCGCGACGCTCGCGGTGCGTTACAATTCTCGATCAACGGACGAAACGCGGGTTTCTACTAGTGAGTCTTTCCCAGAGACGGAGCGGAAGCGTGGCGCGGTCGCGGACGGCCGAAACGTGCGAGCAGGGAGTGCAGCAGCAGGACTGCATCGAGGGGCTGGCAGCCGTGCCGGCCGGCAGCATCGATCTCGTCTTCGCCGATCCGCCGTTCAACATCGGCTACGAGTACGACATGTACGACGACCGCCAGGGCCGCGACGAGTATCTCGCCTGGTGCCGCCGCTGGATCGAGGGCGTTTATCGCGGGCTCAAGCCGTCGGGCACGTTCTGGCTGGCGATCGGCGACGAGCGGGCCGCCGAGCTCAAGCTGCTCTCGCAGGAGATCGGCTTTCACTGCCGCAGCTGGGTGATCTGGTACTACACCTTCGGCGTCAATTGCACGCACAAGTTCAGCCGTTCGCACGCGCACCTGTTCTACTTCGTGAAAGACCCGGCGACGTTCACATTTCGCGAGGACGATCCGCAGAATCGCGTCCCCTCGGCGCGACAATTGGTTTATGCCGATCGGCGGGCCAATCCCCGCGGGCGGCTGCCGGACGATACCTGGATCCTCCGTCCGCAGGACATGAGCGACTGCTTCACGGCAGATGAGGACACCTGGTACTTCCCCCGCGTGGCCGGCACCTTCAAAGAGCGGGCCGGTTTCCACGGCTGCCAGATGCCCGAGCAACTGTTGGCCCGCATCATCCGCACCTGCTCGAACGAAGGCGAGTTGGTGGTCGATCCGTTCTCCGGCAGCGCCACGACGCTGGTGGTCGCCAAGAAGCTGGGCCGCCGATTCCTCGGCTTCGAGATCAGCGAGGAATATGCCGTCCGCGGCAACAAACGCCTCGAGCAAGTGCAGAGCGGCGACTCTCTCCGCGGGGCGGCCGACCCCCTGACCAGTTGCCCCTCGACGGCCAACGGCAAACGCCGCCGTCCCGAAAAGCGGGGCAAACGGCTCATCGACTTGCCCGCTGAGGCGGACGAATCGGCAGCCGGCGGGTGATTTAGCGATCGAGCAGCCGACTCAATTGGCGGACCCGCTCGGCGTAACGTTCGATGTCGTCCTGCAAGCGGTTGGCGTGCGAGCCGTAGCCGAGTCGTCGGGCGAGGAAGACGAACTCTTCAGACTCCGGGGCGGGAACTGTGAGATCGCGGGCGTGGCCGCGGACGATCCGCAGGGCGTCGATCAAATCGCGCTGGAAGACGTACGCTTCGCGCAGGCTGGCGGCGTCTTCGGCAGAGACCAGGCCGCGGTCTTTGAGGGCCGCGAGCGCGTCGAGCGTGTTGACTGCTCGCAGCGACGGGTCGAGATGCCCGTGCGTGATCTGTAGGCCCTGCACGAGATACTCGGTATCGACCAGCTGACCCGGGCTGAGCTTGGCGTTGGTGGTGCCTGCCTTCACCAGTTGCCGCAGCTGCTTCTCGCGCATGGCTCGCATGGCGGCCACGTCGAAGGGCTCTCCGGAATAAATGAGGCGATCGCGCAGGGCCACGATCTCGGCGCCGAACGCGAGGTCGCCGGCGATCGGACGGAGCTTCACCAGCGCCTGCCGCTCGTAGGGCCACGCGGCCCCCTCGGGACCGAAATAGCCGGCGAAGGCGTCGACCGAGACGGCGAGGCTGCCCGCTCGGCCGTAGGGTCGCAAGCGCAGGTCGACTTGAAAGACGCCTTCCTCTCGCGAGCGAATCGTGTGCGTCAAAGCCTCGACGAAGCGCTGATAGAACTCGGTGGTGCCGATCGTCTCGGGGCCGGCCGTCGTGCCGTTACCGTCGTAAACGAACATCAGCTCGATGTCGGACGCGTAGCCCAGTTCGCAGCCGCCGCACTTGCCGAGTGCACACGCGCACAACCGGGCTGGTTGGCCGTCGCTGGTTCGCGGTTGGCCGTAACGTCGCTCCAGGTCGCGGAGGCAGATGTTGAGGGCGGCGCTGACGACGACCGCTGCCACGTCCCCTAGCTCCGCCGAAAACTGGCCGAACTCGCCCACCAGGCCGAGGATGTGCCGCATGTCGGCCCGAAACATTTCGCGATCTTTGAAGGCGTTGAGTCGCTCGCGGCGTTCCTCGGTCGTCGTCGCACCTGCCAACTGGGCGTCGAGGTCCGCGGCGAGCGCTTCGCGCGACTTAGGCTGTTCGAGCCCGGAAATGTCCCGCACAACGGGGAACAAATTGACGTGCTGCAGCCGCAGAAAATCCTCCCAAAGGAAATCACTCACTCCCAGCAGCCGAGCGAGCGCGGCCAGCACGTCCGAGCGCTCAAGCGACGCCAGTTCGTGCAGCCAGTCGGGCTGTTGAAAAAGCTGGGCGAGGAAGTCGCGAAAGTGCAGTAGCGCCGCCTCCGGATTGGGTGAGCGTGGCAGCAAATGCGTGAAGTGCTTGATCAACACAATGGCAGCGCGCAGCTCACTTTGTCGCCCGGGGTCGGTGATTTTCTCTCCCGCCGAGTCGGTGACGTAGAGGGTGTCGAACGCGCGGTTGCCGCGCGAGTCGACGATCATCCGCTGGATGTCGATGCCCGCCAGCGCCAACGCGTTGGCCAGCTCGTAGAGAAAGCCCATCGTGTCCTCGGAACGAATCCGCAGCACGCTCGAGCGGGGCGAGGCTTCGTTGTCGATTTCGATCTCGACCGGATAGAGCGTGGTGGCCGTCTCCGACGTGGCGGGCACGGCCGACGCGACCCGCTTGGCCAGGCGTCCGTGCACTTCGCCCGCGCGGCCGCTGCGGGCCTCGCGAATCAGGTCGGCCAATTCGCTTGAGTAATTCTGCCAGAGTGCGACGAGTCCGCCGGGCGGCAATTTTGCCGGCGGCTCGACGGTGAAAACGTCGATGAACTTGGCGAAAGTGACAGTGGCGTTGGCGGTCGTGCCAGCCGTGCGGGCGCGAGACAGCGGACGGGGTACGGGCGGCGCTCCGGAGACGTTTTCCTCGGAGAATGCGTTGCCGCCGACGATATTGCAGCCCCAGGCGAACAGGAGCCCGCAGATGATGGCCAGTTCGCCCGGATGGTTGAAGCCGACCACCGTCACCTGCCAGCGGCCGCCGGCCACGGACGCGGCGGCCACGTCGACGGGCGCCGCATCGGAGAGCCGGGCCAAGAGCTCGAGATGCCGGGCGCGGTCGGCCGACTCGAAGGTCTCAACGTAAGAGGCCTCCATGTGCAGCGGAGGCGGCGCGACCGCTTCGACCGATTGAGCCGCGCCGTCGGCGGGCGTTTTGCCTTCGAGATAGTTGCGATAGATGGCCCGCACCGACGCGCGGTGCCGGTTGTAGTAGTCCAAAAACTGGTCGGCATCGGCAAAGTCGAGCCGCCGCGCGAGGAACGCCAGCTCGCGGCGGTCCTCGGGCAGCGAGTGCGTCTGCTTGTGGTGCATCAGCTGCAGAGAGTGCTCGATCGTGCGGAAAAATGTGTAGGCGCTCGCCAGTTGGCGATACTCGTCGGCCTGGATGAAGGAGAAGTCGGCCAGCCGCACCAGGCCGTCAAGCGTGTTGATGCTGCGGACGTGGGGCTCTTCCCGCCCGTGGGCCAGCTGCAGGAACTGCGTGACGAATTCGATGTCACGGATCGAGCCGGCCCCTGATTTGACTTCGCCCCAATCGCGGCCGCGGCGTTCGAGATTGGCTTCGATCCGCGCCTTGAGCTTGCGGATACTTTCGCGGATTTGATCGACCGGTGCGCCGAAAAGCAGCGGATCGACCCGCTTGAGGAACGTCTCGCCCAACTGCGGATCGCCGGCGATGACGCGGGCCTTGAGCAGCGCCTGCTTCTCCCAGAGCATGCCGTGCGCCTTGAGATACTGCACGTGCCCGTCGATGGTATTCACGAGCGCGCCCGAGCGGCCCCACGGACGCAGGCGCATATCGACACGGTACAAGAATCCCTCGGACGTCGACTCGGTGAGCGCCTTGATCAGTCGCTGCCCCAACGTCCAATAACGGCTCGCGTCGGCCTCGGCCAGAAAGATCAGGTCGATGTCCGAGCTGTAGTTGAGTTCTTCGCCCCCCAGCTTGCCCATCGCGACGACCGAGAACTTGTCGCGCCCCAGTTCCAGTTGGGTCGCGAACATAGTCAGGCACGTTTGGACCAGACTGTCGGCCAGCAGGGAGAGTTGCACGGTGACCGACTTCAGGTCGAAGAGGCCGAACGCGTCGCACGCTCCGATCCGCAACAGCTCCCAGCGCTGATACCGCCTCAGCGCGTCAAGCCGCGACTCGATCGACCCTCCCCCCGCCGCTTCCCGCGCTTCGGCGACGAAGTGTGCGCGGCTCTTGATGTCGGCCAGCTGCTTGTGGTTGGTCAGCTTCTCCAGGTAATCGGGATTGCGCAGCAGAATCTCGGTGAGGAACTGGCTGCCGACAAAGAGTTTGACCAGGATTTCGACGGCCCGCGGCTTGGCGGCCAGGTACTTCAACAGGACGGTGCGGTCGGCCACGCACTGCACGTAGCGCTCGAAGTTGAGCAGCGATGCGTCGGGCGTGGCCGCGTCCGACAGGGCGATCAACAGCATCGGCAAAACGTCGGCCAGCGCACGGCGCGAGGCATCGTCGTGACCGATCTCGCGGAGCCGACGGAGGGCCAGCGCCCAATCGGCAAAACCGACGGCCGAAAGGAGGTTGCGCGCCTCGGGTTCCGGAAAATCGGCACGAAGGACAAGTTGGCTGCTGTGCTCGAACATGCTGGAATGATCAGGAACCGCCGCGAGGAGGGCAAGCGGGCAGGGGCTGGCCGCTCGGGTGAAGATCGCCGGGGGGCGTGTTATTATGGCCCCAGCGCGTTTCCTCCCCCGTTTTTGGGCGGCAGGACCGTAGTTGTAAGAGCGAAGTCGCTTTTTTGGCGAAGGTTTGCAGGTTCGGGAGCCATTCATGTTCGACAAGTCAACACGTCGTGATTTCCTCAAGACCTCCTCGTTGCTGAGCACCGCGTGGTGGGTGGGCCAAAGCGAGGCGCTGGCCGTCAGCAAAAGCCCCAATGAACAGTTGAATTTCGCCTGCATCGGCGTCGACGGGAAGGGCTCCAGCGACACGAATGATGCGGCTCAGAATGGCAAGGTCGTCGCCCTGTGCGATATCGACGACCGCCATCTCGACAAGAAGCGCACCTATCTCAAGCGCCGCGGCAAGATCGATGACTCGGTCAAGACCTACAACGACTACCGCGAAATGCTCGACCAGATGGGCGACAAGATCGACGCGGTGACCGTCAGCATTCCGGACCACAGTCACGCGTCCGCCAGCATCCTCGCCATGAAGAAGGGGAAGCACTGCTTCACGCAGAAGCCGTTGACCTGGTCGGTCTATGAAGCCCGCCGGATGCGGGAGGTGGCCAACGAAATGAAGGTGGCCACACAGATGGGCAACCAGGGCACGTCCCACAACGGCTTCCGCACGGCCGTCGAAATCATCCGCTCCGGCGCGATCGGCAACGTGAAGGAAGTTCACGTGTGGACCAACCGGCCGATCTGGCCGCAGGGCGCCGGCCGTCCCGATCATACCGATCCGGTTCCGAAGTATGTCCACTGGGACTTGTTCCTCGGCCCGGCACCGGAACGGCCCTACGTCAACGATGTCTACTGTCCGTTTAAGTGGCGCGGTTGGCTCGATTTCGGTACCGGTGCCCTGGGCGACATGGCCTGCCACACGGCCAACATGGCCGTCATGTCGCTGGAGCTGTTCGACCCGACCGCCGTCGAAGTCAAGAAGACCTCGGGCATCGTGCAGAACGAGACCTACCCGAAGTATTCGGTCATTGACTACGAGTTTCCCGAACGGACGACCGGCATGTTCAAGCAGGGCGTCAAGCTGCCGCCCTGCAAGCTGACCTGGTACGACGGTCAGCAGTATCCGCCGAACGAAATTTTGCAGGGCGAGCACCGGGCCGACAGCGGCATGGTGCTGGTCGGCGATCAGGGCTCGCTTTATACGCCGGACGATTACGGCTCCGAGTACGTGCTCTTGCCGCGCAAGAAGTTCGCGAACTACACCCCGCCGCAGAAGTTACTGCCGCGGACCTCGAACCACTTCAAGGAGTGGGCCACAGCGTGCCGCGGCGGGGCTCCGGCGATGTCGAACTTCAACTATTCGTCGCGGCTGACGGAAACGATGATCTTGGGCGACCTGGCGCTGAAAGCCGGCACGCGAGTCGAGTGGGACGCCAAGAATCAGGTCGTGACCAACAATCCGGCCGCGAACAAGTTTGTCCGTCGCGAGTATCGTGCCGGCTATTCCGTCTGAGCCTTGCGAGTGATTTACGAGCCCGCGGACCGCTTGTCCGCGGGCTTATTTTTTGACGGGCTTATTTTTTACCCTGCGCCGGGTGGCCCATGCCCAAACTCGCCTTCTCGACGCTGGCCTGTCCGGATTGGCCTCTCGATCGCGTGCTCGAGCGCTGCCGCAGCTACGGGTATGACGGCGTCGAGATTCGACAGATCGCCGGCCAGACCAATCTGCTGAAGGTCGCGGCGCTCCACCCGTCGCAACATCCCCAGCTGAGGCGGAGGTTGACCGATGGAAACATCGCCGTCTGCGGGCTCGCTTCGTCCGTTCGATTCGATTATCCGGAAGCCGCCGCGCGCGAGGCGCAGCTTGACATCGGTCGCGCCAACGTGGAACTCGCTGCCGCGCTCGGAGCGCGATTTGTGCGGGTCTTCGGCGACGTGTTGCCGTCGGGTCCGCCGGCCGCCCGTGCAGCGGCCCTCGAGCCGATTGCCGAGGGTCTCAACCGGCTGGGCGAATTCGCCGGCACGATGCAGGTCCGCGTCGTGCTGGAGACGCACGGCGATTTCTCCGACTCGACCGTGGTCGCCGCGCTGATGCCGCGAATTCAGTCGCCGTCCGTGGGCATTCTCTGGGATACGCATCATCCCTGGAAGTTCTTCGACGAGCCGCTGGCCCAAACGTGGGATCGCCTGCGGCCGTGGGTCTGGCACACGCATTGGAAGGACTCGGTGAGCCGCCCCGCCGTTCCAGCGCGCGAATCGTCGACCGCCCACGAACAATCTTCGGCCGCGACGGCGGCACACGCCCTGATGAGCGGCCATCGCGAGGCGGATTACGTCCTGTTCGGCGGCGGCGAATTCCCCGCGGAGGAATGCGCGCGGCTACTGAAGACGTCCGGCTACGACGGCTGGCTCAGTCTCGAGTGGGAGAAAATGTGGCACCCGCAGCTCGAGGTCCCGGAAGTCGCGCTGCCCCTCTTCGCAAACAAGATGCGGGCCCTGTGGGAGCGACTTTAGTCAGCGTCGGCGCGGGTCCACTTGGTTCTCAAAAGGGCGCAAGAGCGCCGACTCGGCTGACATTTCGTGTCGGCACGTGCGAAGCGGCGACTGTGCCCGTCGCACCGGCTGTACGGGCGATTTTCGGCCCGCAGGAGCGAATTTTTTGCCGTGCCGGCACGGTTTGCCCAGACCCCGGCTCGTGCGGTCCCGGCAGGACTGGTCCGACGTTTGCACGGCGTAACGGCTGTGCCGAGAGCGACGTCGACGGTTTTGGCAAATCGTTTGACACCCTTCATCTACGGCTTATATTCGACGGAATCACGTCGCTGCCGAGGGGGGAAAATGATTTTTGCCTCAAGATGTCGCACCCGCGTCTCGCTGGTTGCCCTGCTGGTTGTCAGTCTTACATTCGTCCTTCCCTCGCGACCGGTGGAAGCCGGGCGCGTGACCGGCGTCGATCAGACGCCCGCCGATCCGGCCGCCGCGGTCGAGATCGGGCTGAAACATGAGCGCTCGCGACGCTGGCTCGACGCCATCGACTCCTACGAGCACGCTCTCAAACACTTTCCCGACAATGCCGAGATCAAGTACGGCCTGCGTCGCTCGAAGATCCAATTTGCGATCGAGCGCCGCTATGAAGACGGCAGTTTCGAGAGCCGGCTGCTGCAACTGCCGCGCGAGTCTGCCTTCGCGCTCTTCGACAAGGTCGTGGAAAACGTCCGCATGTATTATGTGGAAGAAGTGAGCGCCACTTCGTTCGTCGCTCACGGAACCGAGAGCCTGTATCACGCGCTGGCCAACGAGAAGTTCCTCGCGCACAACCTGCGACAGGTCGACCACGCTCGCGTGGCTCACGTGCGGCAGGTGCTGCGGGAGCGATTCTGGAATCGCCCCGTCGAGGATTTCTCGGTCGCTCGCGACACCGTCTCCGAAGTCGCCAATCTGGTTGAAAGGGAGCTGAACCTGCCGGCCACCACGGTGGTCTTCGAGTACGTCTTCGGCGGCTGCAATTGCCTCGACGACTACAGCAACTTTCTCACGCCCGACCGGCTGACCGACTTGCACGGCAACATCAACGGCGAGTTTGTGGGGCTGGGAATTGAAATGAAGGGCGATCCCGGCAAGGGCATGTTCCTCGTCAACGTTCTGCCCGACAGCCCGGCCGAACAAGGGGGCTTGCACGCGGGCGAATACATCGTCGCGATCAACGGGTCGAGCTGCAAAAACATGACGACCGACGAGGCCGCCAAGGTGTTGCGCGGCCCTCCGGGAACCCGCGTGGCGCTGGCCATCGAAGGCGCCCCCGGCAGCGCGCCGCGGCAGGGAGAGTTCATCCGCCGGGCCGTCGAAGTCAAAAGCATTCCGGTCGCACGGATCGTCGATCGCGAACACGGCATCGCCTACATCCGCATGACCGCCTTTCAGGCGACCTCGCCCCGCGAGCTCGACGCGGCCCTGAGCCAGCTGTCCCGCGAAGGCATGCGGGCCGTGATCTGGGACCTGCGGGGAAATCCGGGCGGACTGCTGTCGGCCGCCACAAGCGTGCTCGATCGATTCATCGACTCGGGCGTGCTGGTGTCGACCCGGGGCCGCTCGCTCGATCAGAACTCCTCGTTCTCGGCCTCGTCGCACCCCAAGTACAATATTCCGATGGTGCTGCTCGTCGATGAAAACAGTGCGAGCGCTAGCGAGATCGTGGCCGGAGCCGTTCACGACCACAAGCGGGGCACGATCGTCGGTCGGACGACGTACGGCAAATGGTGCGTGCAGAGCATCTTCTATATGCCCAACGGTGCCGGACTGCGGCTGACCACGGCCAAGTTCTTCTCGCCTCGCGGCCACAACTTCTCCGAGGTGGGCGTTCGCCCGGACGTGGCCGTCTCGTCGGATGAGGAATATGTCGCGCTCAAGCCGCCGGCCGACGGTCAGGACGCCGTCGATACGAACAGCAGTGGCGGTGGACCGACGGCTCGCGCTCCGCTGGGACACAAAGCCAATCGCATCCGCCCCAGCCTGCGGGACGTGCCAGGTCCGGACGACCACGACATGCGAAAGGCCCTCGACATCCTTTCCCATCAGGTGCAGTTGACGGGACGATGACCGAGTCGGAGCAACGCTGGCTCGACCAAGGCCGGGGACTCAGTCCCGAATGGACCTGGTCCTTCACGGCGGATGCTCCCTTGGTTGGGCTGGAGCTGGCTCGGGAGAGCGGCGACACGATTGTCGCCGACGCTTCCGGAAGCGTGTACATCCTGGACCGGCGCGGACGCATCGTCACCCTGTCCCGCGGTCTGCACGAGCTGGTCGACCTGGCTTGGTCCGACTCGGGCACTCACGGCGCAGTCGTCGTCGGTGAAACGACGCTGGCGGTCTTGAATCGTCAGCTCCGCCTGGTCTGGACCTCCGATCTGCGTGAACCGATCCGCGCCATAGCGGTGGACCCTTACGGTCACCACTTTGCGGCCTGCCTGGAAGGCGGCGAAACGCGGATCCTCAACAACACGCGAAAGACCATCGGCCGCTTCAAGACGACACGGCGGCTGTCCCACGTGCGGTTCGTCACGGGACATGCCGATCTCATTGCCACGGCGGACAACGGCCTGCTTTGCCGCCACCATCTCGACGGCACCCCACTCTGGGGCGAACCCTGCTGGTCGAATATCGGCGATTTGAGCATCACGGGGGACGGCGGAGCGATCTTTCTGGCCGGTCTCAACCTGGGCATCCAGCGGTTCGACGGCAACGGAAACTCGCAGGGGACCTACGTCGTCGAGGGGACGCCAAACCGGGTGTCCACGAGCTACGCGCTGAACCGGGTGGTCGCATCGACCGTGGAGCGAGGGCTGATCTGGCTCGATTCCGACGGGGAAATCCTCTGGGCCGTCGAAACCCCCGAAGAGGTCCTGACGCTGCGCTGCGACCCGCTGGGAGCCGGTTTTGTCTGCGGTTTTGAGGGGGGGCGCGTGGTCCGGCTCGACTGGGGAGCCCCTTTTCCTTAAGCCTTCGTTATTGCCCGGACAGCGTTTTGACGCCGTTTGCCGAGCTTTGGTAGACTGGAATTCGGGCGGGCTAATGCCTTGGTGCTTGTAGGATTCCGGTGTCGCGAGGCCGGCCACGTGGCCTTGTTTTGGCGCGACGGACCGACACGGGAGTGCTACGCGCTCGAAATGTTGAGGCGTCGATGTCTTCTGGATCGATCGTCCCGGAGGGCCAGCGCGCTTCGGATGCGCCGCGTGAGCCTTCGCTGGCGGGCCGAACGACTCTCGGCAAATACCAGGTCGTGCGAGAACTCGGCGCCGGCGGGATGGGGACGGTCTATCTGGCCGTCGACTCCAATCTCAAGCGGACGGTCGCGCTCAAAGTGCTCCACAAGGAGCGGGCCTCGAACGAAACGCTCGTCCGCCGCTTCGAGTCGGAGGCGACGGCGTCCGCCCAACTCAAGCACGAGAACATTGTCACCGTCTATGACGCCGGCCAAATCGACGGGCACCTGTTCATCGCGCTGGAGTTCGTCGACGGGACCGACATCCACGAACTGGTGGCCAAGCGCGGCGCCGTGCCGCTGAAGCGATCGGTCAATTACGTCAGGCAGATCGCCCGCGCTCTGGACCATTTGCATTCGCGAGGCATCGTCCATCGCGATATCAAGCCGTCCAACCTGCTCTTGACCAAGGACGGCGTGGTCAAGCTGACCGACTTGGGTCTGGCCCGCGCCGTCGACGAATCGCTATCCTCGAACATCACCCGCGAGGGGACCACCGTTGGCACGGTCGATTACATGTCGCCCGAGCAGGCCCGCAACAGCCAGGCTGCCGACATTCGCAGCGACATCTATTCGCTCGGCTGCACCTGGTACCAGATGCTCACGGGCGAGCCCCCCTATCCGGAGGGAAGTGTCACCAACAAGCTGTACGCGCACATCTCGAAGCCGCGGCCCGATCCACGAGCGTTCAATCACACGGTTCCGGAAGAGATCGTCGCCGTCATGCACAAGATGATGGCCCGCAAAGTGGACGACCGCTACCAGAATCCGTCCGAGCTAATCAACGATCTGGACAACCTGGGTTCGGGCAACAAGCAGCTGGAAGAGGTCCTGGGGACCGCCGACGAGGAAAATTTTCCGAGTGCGCCGGACTCGGCTTTCGCCGCCCCCACGCGGGCCGCGCCGCTGCCGTTGCCTCCCCGGCAACCACGCCGCATGCCGCGCGAAGCCGAGCCGGAGGGGCACGATCGCGAGGAGACGGAACGGTCGGTCCCCGAACGCCGGATGCCAGCCCGACAACTGCCGCCGTCGGCACGCGGCGTTTCGCTGCCTCCGCGGCAACCGCCTCCTCCCGCGCGACCCGGGCAGCCGCCGGGTCGGCAATCACAAACTCCGCCCCGACAGATGTCCGTTCCCGGTCGACAATCACCGACGCCCGCTCGTCAATTGCCCACGCCCAGCAACATTAGTGCAGCGGATCGGCAATTTCTCCGCGACGACTCGGGCATTTCCAAGGTCGGCGCAACCAATCGCCGAGCTCCCACGCGGCGCGGTGGTGGCGGCGTTGTTTCGGACGAGCCAGTCGGAACGGCCAGAGGTCCCAGACTGCCGCTGGGTGACCTGTCCTCGCTTAACGAATGGCAGCCGCTGGCCAAAAAAGTCGGCACGGTCTTGGCTGCCGTGGCGGCGATCGGATTCTTGGGTTGGCTCACATCTCCCTATTGGCTCCCAGGCGGCTCGAACGGGACCGAGATTGCCCATAACCCGTTTGATCCCTCGGCCCCAACGCCGCAGGCCACGCCCGGAGCCGACGACGACCAACCGTCCAAGAACACCGGCAAATCGGCGAAGAGCAAAGCGGCCTCGGACGCGAACAAAAAATCGGGCGGCGCGGGCAAAGCGGACCAGTCGATCATCCTGGCGGAGGCAAAAAAGCCGAACGGGGACAAGCTCGGTGCCGGCTCCATTCCGGGGCGGCCCGCCGAACGAGCGGAGTTTCCCAGCTGGGTCAACGAGCTGTGGGATCCGCGGGGAACGAACGCAGCGGCGACCGTCGGGCTCAAAACGATCACCGTCGGCCGCGTCGGCAAAGAACCGCCGGCCCAGGTGGCAAATTTGTTCGATGCGATCGCCCGTCTCCCGGACGAGGGGGGAGTGATTCAGCTGCGCGGTCCGGGGCCCTTCCTGCTCCCATCGCAGCGGATTCAGCACCGCGGCCACGTGATCTTCGCCGGTGCCCCAACGCAAAACGGCGCGAACTCCACAGGAATGAACACCCATGAAACGCGCCCGCTCATCGTGATAATGCCCCCCTCGACCGCGGGATCGGGGCCCAAAAACGTCAGCGGCCTTTCGGCGAACGAGACTTCGCTCACGTTCTACGGCGTCGATTTGATCGCGTTTGCCGACGAGTTTCGCAGTCAGGGGGCGTTGCGGTTAGTCGAGGTCACCTCCGGGGATCTGATCGTGCAGAAGTGCTCGCTGACCCTGGTGGGCACACGCACCGCCCCGACGACCGCGTTTACGGTCTCCGCCGCTGCCCGCGGCGCTGCGGCGCAGGCGACGGAGCGAACGCCCCGCGTGCTGCTAGATCGGACGGTGGTTCGCGGCAGCGAATTGGCAAGCATCGAATCCGAACTACCCGCCGTCGACTTTCTGGCGATCAACTCGCTGTTTGTCTCTGGGCAGGCGCCGATTTTCACCCTGACCGACGGTGCCAAAGCGAACCACGTCCCCGACGCGTCTGCGAGCAACGGGCACCCGGCGCGAACCGTGCGCTTCTTCTCGTGCACCACATGCAGCGACGACTCGGCCGTTTCGCTCCGCGTCAACTCTGATGCGGCCGATCCCCCGACAACGCGTTTCCAAGTGCTCAATTCGGTGTTTGGCGTCGTCACGCCGCCGCAGCATCCGATGGTTTCCCTCGCCAACTGGCCCGCACCGGCCGATGTGACGGCCAATTCCCCGCGGTTCAAAAACCTCTGGTGGAAGAGTCAGGCGTTCGTTGCCCGGGGCTGGCAGGAAAACCTGGTCGGCAGTGCCTCGGGCATCCATCTGGAAGGGCGCAACTCCCAGGATTGGGGCCACTTTTGGGGCGATGTCCGGGCCAGCATCGATTATCAGGGGACGCCGTTTCCCGCGATCGGCGACTTTGCGAACGTTGCTCCGGCCCAGTTCAAGGGCGAGGCGTCCCTCTTGCACGACACGGGCGACGACACGTCTCCCCCCGGTTGCGAGACGGCTTTGCTGGGAGTCACAAGCGCCGACATGGTGGCCCGCGCGGCGCCTTTTCACATCGCATATTCGTCGCTGCCGAGCCCGCCGAGGGGGGGGCGACCGCTGGGGCTTCGGTGCGCGAGATCAATCTCGACGTTCCGAATCACGTGACCAAGGACGACCTGGCCAAATCGATCAACCGCACCGACTGGCCGAGCGGCACGCGCTTCCTCGTTCACGGCACCAAGAGAAAACTGTGCAGCCCGATCCGTGTCTCGAACCGCTCGTTCACGATCGAATTCCTCGACAAGGACCTGGTGCTGGCGTTCGATGACCGCCGGGTCGATGCGTCCAGCGATCGCGAGGCGTTCATCACCGTTACGGGCGGCTCGATCGAAATCGTCAACGCGACGATCCGCATCGAGTCGTCGACCCGGCCCTCCACGCATCGCCTGTTGGACGTGAAGGGGGGGAATTTCACGATTCGCGGCAGCGTTCTTTCCGGGCCGCGGCACGAGAACCCGGGTTACGAAGAGCTGATTCGCTTTTCCTCGAGCGTGGACGAGTCAATCGCGCCGACGGAAGGCGACCAGTTCATCGGCCTGGTCCGCAACAGCTTTCTATCGAGCATTCGCAACCTGGTCAGCGGCGACTTGTCGTCGCGTCACCTGGTGTTCGAGAACTCGCTGCTCGTCGCGGAAAATCGCATTTTCGATCTGCGTTTGCCCGCCAGCCCCGGCCCCTCGGGTCTCGACCTGCGCTCGTGCACGCTGTCGGCCGGGACGGAGTACTTTCACTTTAATACGCGCACCACGGCCGGCACGCTCAACCGGGCCCACGTGTTCGTCGAAAACTCCGTCTTCGCCCCGCCGGTTCGCCCGACCAACGGCGGCTCGACGCGGGCGACCCTCTTCGGCTCGGCCTCCGGTGATCTGCTGCGGGAACGGGTCGATTGGTGGGAATACGGCAACGCGTATAGCGACCTGATCGAAGTGCCCGGCGGTGGCTCGTCGCGCGGTTCGACCGACTTCGCCGGGGCCGATCCACTCGGCGGCTGGCGCGACCTGGCTGGGCCCGCGCATATCATCCGATCGGTCGGGCAGCCCGGAGCCGTCTTGTTGCCGGGCGACATCTCGACGGCCAACGAGGTCAGTCCTGCCGACTTCCGTCTGAAGGCGGAATCGGTGGCGGCCACTTGGTCCGACACGGGCAAACCGGTCGGAGTGGACCTCGACGCGCAGCCCGTCCGTCACACGAAGCGCGCGTCGACCCCCAAGCCGGCGGCATCCAAACCCGTGGCCAAACCGGGCTCGCCCAAGAAATCGAACGCTCCGCAGAACCCGGGCGGCGGCTTGTAGGATTGCTGCCGGACGCGCCCGACTGGCCCCTGATTCGCGGTTCTTACCGGACGCGGTCCACTTATGCGTGGAAACCAGGATTTTCGGACAGGGATGATTGACCTTCTTGATGGCCTGGATGGCGTTCAAGAACAAGTTGACCAGCACCTGAGTGATCTGCACTCGGTCCGTCTGCACCCGTGGAAGATCGGGGTTGGGCCGAAAAAGAATGGTGACGCGGTGTTCCCTTCGTTCGAGACGAGTAAACTGCAGCGACTCCATTCTGATTTCGTTCAAGTTGTAAAGGACGAGGACCCAAGGACGCCTTCGCCGAATCAGCCGGACCGGGAATGGGGTTCTACGTACGGAAACTGGCCGCTGAAGCGAGCCGACTCTGGCGACCGGATGTACGACGGCGATCCGGCGCTCGAGGGGAAGACCGAAGTCCATTTGTTCGTGATCGAGTTCGTCGATCGAGAAAGCCTCAAGGATCGGGCCCGCAAGGGCGAATGCCGCCGCTCGAGGCGGCCAACTCCAGGCGACAAGCGGCCGACGGTCTGGCTGATGCCCGCAGTTGCGGAGTCCTCCACGCCAATGTCACGCCGACCAATCTCCTGGTCACTCGCGACGATGTGATCCAGATCCACGAAAAGGCCCGTTTCGATCGCGGAAATCCGGAATGACGTGCCGGCGGACCTGGCATCGATTCTTAGCCGAATGATGGCCAAGCAGCCCTCGCCGACCGCGATCGGGGGGGCCGATCCGGTGTCGGATGCCTTGCGGGAATCGCTGGTGAAAGATGCGGATCCAAGATGGCCCCGCCAAAACCCGGCCCCGCCGAGCGGCCAAGACGTTCTAAAAAGGGCTACGGTCCACCACTCGAGGGACGCCCAGGCTCCGCCTGTGGTCAGCGCATTGTCGGCCGCTGTCTCGGCGGGGCTCAAGGTCGGCCAGCCCAAGCGACCATTCGTCGACGTCAAGCGTGCGGCCCCAAGGCCTTGCGAGGCGTGTGGCCGTTGGGTGCGGTCTTTGGCACAACCTCGAGCGATTACCAACCCAGACCCCCAGGGCCAAAAGTTTCGCAGTTTTGATAATCGACGCTCGGTGGGCTGAGCCCGCCGAGCCTAGCTGCACTCTGAAACCATAAGTTCGCCAGAACATTCAGGTAATTCAGGGCGTGGAGTGTGTCGTCCATCTGAGTCTCGGGATGGAGATAGCGCACGGAGCGGTTCTGGGGATCGTATTCCGCCGTCTCGCAATAGATCTCGCGCAGCAGAGATGCACACTGTGTCAGCTGGGGAAATGCGATGCGCCGCAGCTTGATCCGGTGGAAGACCGCGCCGATCGAGGGTGATCGGGCGATGGTCCAACTCAGCGATCGACCGCGGTACGGCTTTGGCGCATGATCCGTGGCTGCGTACTGCATGCCAAAGAGCTTGGGAAGCCGCGGGAGCCGGTCCAGCAGCAGACTGTTGTAGACGGTCCCATTTCCCGCACCGTCGGCGGCGACTCCGCGAACCTGGAATCGCTCACACAAATCGGCGACTACCTGGACGACCCGATTGGGGTCTTCCTGTACGGGAATAGCGATCATCGTCCGGACATCCAGCTGTCCATCATTCTGGATGTAGCCGATGACCAGCACGGTTCGGGAAACTGCACCGCCACCCCAGTCGACTCCGGCCAGCATTCGGCTCCGCAGACGCGGGTGAATATTGATCAAGCTCTCTGCCATAGGACAATCTGTACAGCAGGCCTCGACCTCTTCGCGCGTCACGATGTGATCACCGAGGGTCGTGGGCAATCCCAAACACTCGTTGCGGAACGCGGCCGGATCGTAGGTTTGCTGGCGAGCCAACAATTGCGGATGACTGACCCAAGGGACCATCAGGTGGTTAATCCAATAACCGTCTCCCCACACCGACTGCGGATTGCGAGGCAACCACAGACCCTGCCGTGGGTCGATCGGCTGCTGGCATTCTGGGCACACCAAAGAGGCCGGGCCGATACACGACTCGTCGAGAGTCACGCGGCACTCGCACTCCTGACACGGAACCAGCCATTCGTAGGCGGTCGACTGGGAATAGACCCCCTCGAGATGGTTGTCGATTGATTTCGGGGTGCCGGTCAGAATCAACTTGGAGATCTGTGAGTGGCTGAGCGTCTCTTCGATGACGGGCAGCCCACCCGGGGTGATGTCCTGGAATTCGTCGACGATCAGCACGTCCGCGTCCAGCCCGCGCACCGCGTCGGCCGTGTGATACGCGGCGCGCACATAGACTTCGGAACCGTTCGCGAAACGCAGATTCATCACCTGCGGCTTGCGTCCTTTTTTTCGCAGCAGCACCCGCCGAATGACAGGGCTGCCCTCGATTGTCCCCAACAGCCGCGAGCTGCTAAAGACGCGCGCTTGTTCCTGGCGTGGAAAGACGCAGACAATGTGGATGCCCGGATAGCGAACAGCCAAATAGATGATCGAATTCACCAGGAAGGTCGATTTTTCGACCTGCCGGCTGGCCCGGATCACCAGCCGCGACGCCTCGGACTGGTACACCGACGGTAGGTACGGGCGCCCGTCGAATGAGATGGGCCGCTTCCGCAGGCAAACAAATTCGCGGGTGAAACTAAGCCGATCAAGCTTCATCTTCGTTGCTGCCGCAGAAGTTCGGTGAGCTGGTCGTCGGTCAAGAGGGACTCCAGCAGACCGACGAGTTGCGGATTTTCGCGGCACGCCTCGACCAGCTCCGGCTGGTTGGGGGCTCCCGGCGTCGAGGTCTGACATCGCATCACGATGTCGATGCACTTGGCAATACAGCGCACGACGACGTTCGCCTTCGCGGGAGTGAGGATCCCGAGGGTCACGAGTCCCGACGCCTGCTGCAGTTGTGCAACGAGCTCGGCGAGTCCGGGCATCTGCGGAGCCGGTCGCCGCGCGGCTTTCGGCCGATTCGGCTCCTCGTCACCAGTCGGACAGTCCGGGGCTTTCGAATGGCGTTTTCTTGATGTCTTTTCCCTCGGCGTCTCTGCAGGTGACGGGATCAAGTCGTCGGGCATAAGTCTCCTCCCTGAGGCCCCCTGACGGCAGATTCGTTTCGTTTCGCAAAAACTCGTTTTCGCGGGCGCCTGCCTCAGCGGCCGGTACCTGCGAGTCTCGTGAGTGTCGGCCGGTCGAGCCCCGCCAACAGGCGCTCCGCCTCCGGTGAGTCGATCGCCCGGCAAATGCGTTGGGTCAGACCACGGACCGTTTTGGCGCGGCGGATTCCGGTGATGTCGCCGAGCACCTCGGTCGAGATCTCCCGATCCTGGAGGATCGCCGCAATCGCGCTGAACCAGGCCCGGAGCGACAACCGAGACCGTTCCATGACCGTCCCGCTCCGTGCGCTCACCTGCCGTCGGCAGCGTCGACACTGCCACTGCTCGCGGCCGGCCAGCCACTTGCCGTCGTCGCCCCCGCACGACGGACAGCGGAGTTTTTCGTGGAATCGCTGGAGATAGTGCAAGCAGACGGTTGCGTCGAAGCGGAGCGGAGAGCCCGCCGCCGGCAACAAAAGAGTGTCACGACCGGCGCGTAACTCACGGAGGCGTGACAACGCGGAAAGAAACCCCTTTTCATGCGCTCGCCGATAGCGCGTCACGCGATCAACCGTCTCGGTGCCGCAGGCGGCGGCCAGCACGCGATCTGCACCGGCGTCCTCATCGAGCGTCTGTGTCCGCGATCCGGCTCAGGCCGCGGGCCGACGTCCGCAGCACGGCTTCCTCGATCGGCGTCGCGCGCTCGAGCGCTGCGGCGTGGCGGGCCAGTTCCTCGACCAGGCACGCCTCCGTCGGGGTGGACGGTTGCCATTCTGAATAAAAGCTCCGGCGATGTCGCTCGAGGAGCTCCGGCCCCAGGATCTCCGGTAGGTATTTGGTTGCCGTGAGACCATGAGTGGCCGCGTTCGCGGCCCGGGGCGCAACGTGCCGCGGTAGTGTTGCTGGCCCCACTGGGGCGCGCTGCTCCTGGGTCGTCACTCGAGAGATGCTCACGTCGTCCATGACGATTTTCCTGCAAGCTCGGGCCGGCCGCATTCCCAACGCTTTCCTTGCGTTCAGATTTAGAGTACTCTAAATATGAATTCTCGTCTAGAGCATCGCGGAATTCAATCGAGTCCTAGCGGCAGGTCGCGGGCCTGCATCGGCTGGGCACGCTCCGCGGAGCGTGAGGGCGGATGGAGCGCTACGGCGGGCCCTGTTTCACGGAAACACGTGGCATGAGCGTCCGAGATGGAGGCGCTGGCAGAGACCCCGCGAGCGGTCGGAGGAAGGTCAACCAGGGCGTTGCAACTCTCGCGGGTGGCTCCAATAATGCACCCGCGTCGGGGTGGGGGCTGTGGTTTTTCCGATGCTGGCAAGTGTCCAATAGGGAATCTGACCGATGATGCGTAACGCGGAATTGCTGTTGGGCTCTGACAATCAGGCAGAGGTTCGACAGCGATTACACACAGTTTTGCAGCGACTCCAGGAATTGGGGACGACCCAAGCCGAAGTGGCCCGTTGCGTCGGCATCGCCTCGCAATACCTGTCCGACGTTAAAGCCGGTCGGAAACCGGTGACCAAGCTTTTTGCCCTGCGACTCAACGCATGCTATGGGCTCGACCAGGAGTGGTTGATGCAGGGAGGGAATCCCCCACCTCTCTTTTTTGGGCTCGACCCTGGGCCGGATTCGCGTTCCCTTTTGATCGAACTCAGCGTCTTTGATCAACCGATCTGTGGCGATCCCGGGTCACATCCGCACACTGGAACTGAAACCGTTTCGGGGCCGGCAGCCCAGCGCGCGGACCACGCCAAAGAGCCCTATCTCCTGCGCTTTGCGGGCAAGGATCCGCAAGGAGGTTTAAGGCAGAATGACCTGATCTTGATTTCGCAGCGGGTGAATCGCAAAGCCAAGATCCAAGTGGTTCGACAGCGACAAGAACTCGTCCTGGCCCGTAAGACCGCTCAGGGAACGTGGCAGCGTGTCGACGACGGTCAATCCCTAGGTCGAAAAGTTGAAGTGGTCGGAATCTGCCTGGGAATTGTCTGGCGACAACTTTAAGGGCATCTCACGTCGTGAGCATAGCCTGACGGTCGGCCGAGATCCTGGCGGATCGACGATTGTAGACCGTGTGGGACGATCTCATGCGCGGCCGGGCGGAGCGGCATCGGATTCTTGGGTCGGCAGCTTTCGGGACGCCGGCTCCCGCCAACGCCCGTGCGGGGAATCCCATCAGCTTCCGTTGGGTGCGGCGGAATTTGCCAGCATGCGTCGCGATTGATCGCTGCGCCACTAATGCACCCCTGACAAGCGAATGGTGACGACTCTTGCCGCTAGGCGCCGGCTCCCGCTGGTCGCCTTTCGCCACGCTCATGGAAGGGCGCTCTCACACCTCGACGTTCGACGGTCGGTGCGCTGGGTGGCTGTGAGTGATCGAGATGCCGGTGAACTAAATTTTTCGACTTGGCGTGGCATAGTGTGTTGAGGGCCTTCTGCGGCGTGCCCTACGTGACTGCGAAGGTCTAAGGTGCGGTCCGGCCGCGCAGCGGACGCCTCTCGATCTGCGGATCGGGTGCACCTGCGGTCTTAAACCCCGGAAGGTCACAGATCTTTCCGCGGCTTAACGCTCGAGCGAGCCAAGAGCGCGTCATGTACGCCAGCCTTGGAAACGCATGCGGGCACCGTCTTGCCGGCGATTCGAGGATCCCGGGCGGCGTCTGACCCGAACGCTCCCGCACGGAGGAGGCGGCGAGGTCGGGTCCTGTGGTGGTACAGAGCGTGGGGGTGAACGACACATCGACCAATTGATCGACTGAGCAATCATTTCCAGCCTCGGACGTGGCCACGACGGCTTTAATCCTTGCGTTGATCGGCTTGTTTGCTCGTTTCACCAATAACAGCCGTTCTGAATGCGATCGGTCTGGCGCCGCTAGAGGGTGAAGATCCCGGCCGACAGCGGGCGCACCGCGCCGCTTGATCAATAACGTGCTCTCGCGTGGACGCGGGGGCGGTTTGTGTTCCTCTGACACAGACCGTCCCCGCGGATGGGGACGGTCTCGACATTTTGAAAGAGTCGTTTCCATGATCCGCCCCCGATCTTCTCAGCGAGTGAAGCCGGTACCCGCGCAGGACCGCGTCCGATTTCTCGCCATGATTCCCGGGATCCAAAAGCAGCTGCGTTTTACCTTTCGCCACTCGCCAGCGGCGGTTCGCCAAGAGCGAATCGATGACGCCCTCGCACAGGCGTTCGTTCTGTTTTCACACCTGGTACGACTCAAGCGGGTTCGATTAGCTCATCCCACGGCACTGGCGCGATACGCCGCGTGCCGGGTTCGGTCCTGTAGGCCAATCGGATCCCGCAACAGCAGCCGGGACGTCATGTCCTGCGCGGCGCAGCGACGGTTTGGATTCCGCGTGATGTCGGCAGATTCAGACTGCGGGGCCAGCCATCTGCGGTCGACGGAACTCTTGGGCGAATCGCGGCATGCGACACCGGCCGAACTGGCCACAATTCGCATCGACTTTGCTGCCTGGCTGGACCGGCTCTCCGAGCGCCAACGAGAGATTGCCTTCTGTTTGGCGATTGGGGAGTCGACTGGTGTCGTTGCTCGCAAGTTTGCTGTGAGCTGTGCCCGCATCTCCCAAATCCGGCTCGAACTAGCGACGCGATGGCATCAGTTTCACGGCGAATTGCAACGGCGGGAACCTGTGCAAGTCGGTTTTCATGCGGCGGCATCACCTGGTGGCCAACTCGACATTGCGATGCTGCCTGACGATGTGAATCGCGCTCCCATTGTAAGTCACGCACGTCCCTCGGCTAACCGCGACGGGTGTGAGTCTGGCGTGTCGTGAGCGGGACGCCATTGCTCAGCATTGTGCCGACAAAAAAACCCGGCCCTTGGAAGGGCCGGGTCAATTGGACGATCAAACTCGCGAACTACTTCACGTCGCCGTCGGTCGGTTGACCGAAGAGCGTACCGGCGGGCGAAAGGGCCCGCATGTAGACGCCCGAGTCCATGTTCTGGGACAGGGGCGACGCATGGCCGTCCGTGAAGCAAACGCAGAAGACGCCCGGATGGTTCGCGGCGGGACGCGGCGCCTGGCCGTTCGTCGCCGTCAGCAGGTTCGAGTTCGGATCGGCGTCATTGAAGCCCGTGCCGTCCGTCAGGGCGAAGGGCACGTTCGTCGCCAAGTTCGGCGTCTGCAACTCGGTGTTTGCCGGAGGGGCGCGTCACGATGTTGAACGTGCCCGTCGGCTTGGACGTGTTCACCGTGTAGAGCGTGGGGGTCGCCCCGCCCACGGGCGTGACGGCGACGCTGATGCCGAAGCCGATGTAACCGGTTTGCAGGTCGCGGCGTGTCGGCAGAGTGGTGCCGCCGGTCGTGACCGTGTTGATGTCGGCCCAGTAACCGGCGTTGACGTTCTCGGCGAGCAGGATCGTATTGCTGGTGCCGTCGCCGCGCTGGACGAAGTCCGTTGTGAGCGTGAAACCGCTGCGCTCACTTCCGCCAGAAGACGCCGGTCGAGTGGGCGATCTGAAGACCCAGCGGCGTTTGACGTGCGGCCGGAGTGGCACCGCCCTGGCCGTCCCAGTCGATCAGCGTCGAGTCGTGAGCGCCGGTCCCCATGTCGCCGGCCAGCGCCCAGTTCGTGGCGTTGATGTAGCCCGCGTTGGCCGCGTAGCTCAAACCGCCCGGCACGTTCTGATTGTTGGCGTCGTCCGGGCAGGTCAGCGGCCCGATGATGTTGAGCGGGTTGACGATGTTCGTGGTTGTATTGATGCCGGTGAAGGTCAGGAAGGCCGGCGTTCCGCCGCTGGTCGGGTTCGGCTTGATGATGCCGCCGTTCTGAATGATCTGCCGCGAGATGGCCGGCTGATCCATGTATCCGATGAGCTGCGCGACCCACGACATGCCGGGGTTGCCCGTGGTGGCGGTCGTGCCCTGCGTGCTCAGCCGCGTGGCCGGCGATCCGGCGATGTAGGGGCTGCTTTCCAACAGCGGGTACTTGTCGCTGCTGCCGGTGGCGAAGTTGATCGTCGCCAGGCCGAGGTTGCGGATGTTGTTGAGGCACTGCGTACGGCGGGCCGCCTCGCGGGCGCTTTGCACGGCCGGCGAGACGAGCGAGATCAGCACGGCGATGATCGAAATCACCACCAAGAGTTCGATCAGCGTGAAGGCCGAGCGGGCCCCCGCGCGTGCGATCGAACGATGCGACTGCAGACGACTAGACTTCATTACGGTCTCCAATCCCCGAGGGAAATTTTGTGTTGTTGGTTTTCGTACCACGTCGAAGGGAATGCGTGGCCCGTTTCCTAACTGGCCGCCGTGATCAGCGGCCCGTCCCAAACTGGCCGCTACGACGAGCGGCCTTGTGTATCCTGCCGCCTGGTGCGGCTGTTTCAAATGACTCGCGTGATTTGCGAATCAACTCGAAACCGACGCGTTGGTTGCGGCAAACTCGATCTGTGCCACCCGAAGTGGCGGCTGACAATCGACTCCAAAGCCGGCGAGGCCCCGCCGGACAGCGGATGTTTATTTCAATCTATGATGAACCTGCCTTTATCGCCGGGGCTGAATCGCCCGACGCCATTGTCAAGAATCAGGCATGGTGACTTCTCCATTATGCCGACTTGCGCCGTGATTTCGAGACCGAAATCCGGAGCAAGCCCGCTCGAGCACCCAAACGTGCCATAGTGTACGTTTATGCGCTATTCGTTTCGGCAGGTCGGCTATTGGATCCTCTGCTGAAACAGAAGTAGCGACTGGTAGTTAAATGATTGATTGAACGAGAACACAAATTTGCCTGTCGTTGGATCGACTGCGGGCAAATATTGCGGACTCATCAGGCTCATCGCCTGGGAACGATCGATCACGTAGAAGGCCCGATACGCCGGCGACGTCGCCAGTTTGCCGCCGATGCGGACCACTCCGTTGGGAGGATTGACGTCGAGAGCCTGGAAGAAGTCGACCTGGATCCAGACAAAGAACACGTTGCTGCGCGTCGTCGTGTTTTGGAGGATCTTCGACAACACGCGGTTCTTGGTCCCATAGTCGACCGCGTCGACAGCATGATCGTTAGTAGTCCCCACCTCGAAGATGCGCCGGCGGCTGTCGGGAGCGTTGGGCGGCGCGGTCGTCGCGAGAGGCGTCACGTTATCGCCCGCGAGCGCCCGCAGGATGGTGGAATCGAGCGTGCTGTTATAGCCGTACTGATCCTCACCGCCCGTCGTCAATCCGGCGGCACTGGCATACGCCGAGAATCCCATCCCGCGGAACGGGTGAGAGCCCGGCGGGACGGCCGTGGCCGTGTTCAGACCAGCGGGCCAAGAGGTCGCTGGAATTCCCGACGGATACCGCGGCATGCCTGGCAGGGGCATATTGGTTCCGCCGTTGAGGGCGGGAAGCGGATCGACACCATCCCGCGCCATCACGAATTGCGTCCACCAATCGCGCACCGTCTGTGTGGGTGGATTGATGACCACGTCTCCATTCTGATCCGGCAGCGAGAGCGGGACCGAGAGGTTGGCCGGGTAGTTCTGACCGGCCGGAAACGCTGACGAATAGGAGAGTGCGTAGATGTCGTTCTCATCCAAGAGACCGGCCAGCACGTCGGGATGGCGGACGGTGTTGAGATTGATCTTGCCGGGCGTGCGATAGAAGCCGAGCGAACCGTTGATGGTTCCCGCGGTAATCTGATACGGCGGCTCCTCGAGTTGGCGGTGCGACCGGGTCGGCACTTCGACCAGTCCCAGCAGCCGGTGCCAGCGGTTCTCGGTCACGTCGGCAGCCGGATTCGGTGGCGTCAAGCCGCCACCCTCTGGATGTTGCAAGCGATAGCCGCCGATGCCGTATCCGTTGTAGTGCTGCCGCGCGGCCCCCGTGTCGTTCGGCACGAAGTCGCTGCCGGCTAACACTTCCTGCGTATAAGGGGGAGCGGCGGGAGCGGTAATCGCTGTACCGGCTTCGTTCGTGCGCGTCGCCATCAGGTGCGTGAGACCGGAAGCAAGCGAGACCGAGCTGCCGGACGAAACGCCGGGAATGTTCATCGTGGTGGGTGATGCCGGTCCGTAGGGACCCCAAGTCGGCACGTTGAACAGCTCAATGACCGAGGCGAAATCCCGATCGTAGTGCGGCTGGTAGAGCGGATGCGGCGGCGCGGCCGTCGGCGTTCCCGAAACGGTACCCGGATCGAAGCCCGCCGCGTCGTTATCCTGGCCCAGGCTGTTGCCCTGCCACACAGTCGGCTTGAGCGTCGTCACGCCGCCGTTCCGCGGGTAGACGACGGCCGTACTCATGATGTAGGGGCCCTGCGGCGTCGCCGCGTTGGGCGATGCATTCGGGTTGAACGGATTGAGCGTGAAGTCGTGATACAGGGGCTGCGATCGCTCCGTGCTCACCAGGGGCATCGCTCCGCCCGTCGAAATATAGTGGTGGTAGGGCTGACCCGGCGACGGCGGGTCGGCGAGCACAGCCGTGCTGCCGAGCTGGTTTTGAATCTGCGCGGAATAGTCGCTGGCGTTGCCGGTCTTTTTGAGGGCGAGCACGCTGACCGGCACGTCCATGTGATCGACGACAATCCACGGATTGTCGGCATTCTCGGTGAGCACATTGGGGTCCGTCGGCAGAATCGGTCGCGGTTTGGGTCGACGCGCCGTCGCAGCTCGACCCGGAGGATGAGGGCGCTCTCCGGAAAGATGTGGGCGCCGATCGCCGATGAGATCGTGCCCGTGGCCTCAACGATCGGATCCGTGAAGTTGAGCAGTTGGGTGCCGGGGCTCAAGCCGATCGGCGTGGTGATCAGGTTGGGCGCGCCGTCGGCATTGCCCGTGGGGTCAGCCGCGTTGGGCGGCACGATCCAATACTGCCCGTCCGTGCCCGTCTGTGTCAGGTCGAGATCGAGCGCGGTCGTGATGCCGAAGGGCGGCGCGGCGGGCGAGACGTAAGCCGATCGCGGCGCAATGGGGAATTGATAGTCGAACCCCGTATTCGTCGGAGCACCCGACGTATCGTTCGGATCGATCACCAGGTAGCTGGGATTCGGGATGGCCGGGTTGGCCGTCGACCCGTTGATCTGGTCGTAGGTCACGCCGCCGACCGATCCGACCAATCCGCCGATGGTCATTCGCGGCTTGAAAGGGACCGAGGCGGCTCCAGCGACCAGTTGCGGCTGCGACGCCTGGAAGATCAGGCGGCGTTCGCCGCTGCTGTTCGCGGTGCCGGCGCCGTAGAACGTCGAAGGCACCGTCACGATGGGAGACTGCTTGATCGCAATTTCCCATTGTTCGTTGACGAAGTTCACGTTCGAGGGGCCGATGTTATCCAGTTCAAGGTAAAGCGCGGCCCACTGGTTCCTATCGTTCCACTGCGTGTCCGGGTGATCCCAGGAAACGTTGGGCGTGACCGTCGTGTCGACGGCTTGCTGCAAGAAGGCGATCATCGCCTCGTTGAAGGCCAGCTGCTGCCGCTCGACGCCGTAGACCACGCCGCGGTCGGCGGCCAGAATGTTAAACGGCGGCTGCGTATCGGCGACGCCGTCGTACGCGTTGTCGTCGAGGTTCCACCCGTTCGAGAGGTCCTTGTCGTACTCGAAGACGGTGATGTTGCTGTCCGGATCGAGCTGGTCGACCAGGTTGACGGCAAACTGAGCCATCTCCTGCAACTGGTCGTCGGTGTAGAGCGGGCGGACGCCGGCGATTGGCTGGTTCGAGGCCGTCGCGTAGTTCTGGTTGTCGTACCCGCCGCCCATCAGGTAGAGCAGCGTGTAGATGTCCCGCGCCAGCCGCTGACGGTCGTAGCGGGCCAACCACTCCTGCTGCTGCACATTGCCCGTCGTCAGCTGTTCGGGTCGATTGATCACGTAGCCGATACCGTCGGTCGTATGTCCCGGCACGGTGATCGGCGTGGTGGGTAAGGTGGCCGGCGGATTGGTCGCCGTCGGATGCGGCGTCAGCGGACGAATGCGGAACGTGAAGATCGGATTGCCGGACGAATCGGATCCGGTTTGAGTCTGTTCAGTGAGACCGTTGACGCTCAGCGGGTGCTGCGGCAACAACAGCGCGTTGCTTCCCTGTTGTTGCTTCGGGTCGGCGAGCGTCCACAGCAGGTGCGCTACGTCCGGCCGCAGCGGATACGACGAGTATGTCGTTACCGTGATCGCGGGCGCTTGGATCACTGGGTTCGGTCCCGGAGTTCCACCCACGTTGGGCGGGAAACGGAACGGCCCGATACCAGATCCACTCATGTCCGTGAATTCCCACAGGCGTCGCGCATCGTTGATCGGCGTCGTGCTCGAGTAGGCTCCCAGGAATTCCTTGCCGAACGACTTCAGATCCCAGCTGGCGGGGGTGAATCGCTGCCGAACCTGCGCGGCGCGGGCGTTGGCGATCATGCTCCAAGGGGCCAGATTCGCGGTGCGGGCCGGATTACCCAGTGCCGAGAAATCGGTGCCGCTGTATTGCAGCGAGCTTTCCGAGGCGCCGAAGATGTTGTCCGAGGTTTGCGTTGCCGCGGCGGAGGGCTCGGTGAACGTTTCGTCCGGCTCGTCGACCAAAAGCTGCGGGCCGCCTGCCGACATCAGTCCGCCGGTGAAGAAGTTGGTCCACAGCACGGAATTGTTGGTGAAGTAGTTGGTGTACTGGGTGAACTTCTGTGCGCCTGGGCGATCAGTTGCCGCGTCTTCCCTTCCGTGCCGGTGACAAACGAGCCGGCGGCGAAGTAATCGAGCGGCGTAACGAACGCGGGGTGAAGGATTCCCTGCTCATCCTGAAACTGCCCCGATTCGGCATAGTTGTTGTTGTCGTCGGCTTGTGGCGTATATTGATACCCTCCCGACACCCCGGGCAGCGGCCACGGATCGCCGCCGGGAGTGCCCAGCGCCGCCTTGAATGGCGACGTTGCCCGCCAGCACCAGTTGGACGTTCGGATCAAGCCGCGTGAGATTTTCACCCCAGCGGCCGACAAGCTGGAGCCCTGACACCGAGGCCGCGATGGTTGTCGGGCGACGCGCTGGGCGTCAATTGCGGGCGACCATTCAGGATGTTCCACCACTCCATGTTCGCCAGCTCGTAGTTGCCCGCGCTGTGATCGTCCGTCGGCAGCGTGGTGCTTTGCGCCGGGCTGCGGAAGAACGACGTGTACTGCTGCAGCGCCGTCGCCAAAGCCGTCGACGTGCCGGGGAAATCGAGACCACCGGCGACGGGGCGAGCATTGAAGGCCCACTCGATATTCACCTCAGACGCGCTGAGGCCTTGGTTCGAGCGGGAAATGAACTGCGTGGTGTTCGGCAAAACCCCGATGCCGCCGAAGGGAATGGGAATCGGCGACGGACCCAGCGTCGACGCTGCCCGACCGGTTGCCATGCACGTTGAGATTGAACAGGGCGTCCGCATCGATAATCCGCACCGCGGCCATCGGCGACGAATTGCTGCGTGCCGTCCGGGCTGGTCATCAGCGGAAAGCCGAAGTCGATGTAATTCGCGTCGGGGACGCCGTCGTTATCCGTATCGACGGCATAAGTGATCGTTCCGCCGGCCGGCGTCGACCACAGACCTTCTTGCGGGCTGGCAGTGTGTCTCCCGGGATCGGGAAGGCCTGGATCGAGGTGTCGCTCCAGATGACCGTGCCGTCATTGACGGTGGCCCCTTGGGTGGTGGGGAAAGGAGGCTGCGTACCGCCGCTCGTCCCCGACTGCGTGCACAGATAGTTGTTCGTGGGGGGTGAGGGATAGCCAGCGCCGGTAGGGTAGACGAGTTGCCCCACGGTGTAGGCGGTGGTGGCCGCCCAGGCAGTCGCCGAAGTCGATGTGTCCGGGTGCGCATTGGTGACGAACCGTTGGAAGTCGTGATGTTGCCTTTGTTGTCGATCGCCGTGTGCTCGACGTGCGGATAGAGCACGAAAGGAGCGGTGAGCGGATCGACATACCAATTCGCGACCGGTACGTTGCCCAGACCCGTGGCGGCGGTCGCGTTTCGCAAATATTGCGGCCGGTGGAACGACGGCGTGATCAGCCGCGTCGGCAAACTGGGGTTGGTGTAGTTGGGCACCAGACCGTCGTAAGCCAGATACGGGCTGTTGTTGTCGGGATAGGTGATGTTGACGTCCGGGTCCGGATACAGGTTGCCGGCGAACGGATAGTTGTTGAGGTCGAGCGACGTGGCGGTGATCCAGTTCACGGTGCCGTCCGTCACGGTCCCCGGCAAACCTGGCCAAGTCGGCTCGCTGCCGCCAGAAGTCCCCGGCGTGGTGGCGATGTAGAGGTAATTGGTTTGAGGGTTAGCGTTCGGCCGGACAAATGCGCCGGTGACATACGCAGTGTTCGCCTGCCAGGCGACGGCCGCGGACGGAGACAGGTTGAGGAACGAGAGAGCCCGATTGTCCTGTTGAACGGCGGTGCCATCGTCCGGAGTGGCGTCGTAGTTCTGGTCGACCGAGGCCTGGTTGAGCGCGGTATTCCAAAACAGGTTGACGCCGGCCCCGTTGTAAGGCGAAAGGTCGCGGCCGAACATCGTCGGCAACAGCGACGCCCGCCCGCCCCACAGCGCGCTCTGTTTTTCCGTAATGGCCGGTCCGACGATGATTTGTCGCAGCACGTTGTTGAAGAGCGCGTCTGCGTTGATCGTCGCGGTGGGCACTTTCGCGCTGGGAGAATTGGCGAAGTAAGTCGCGCTCTGGTTCTCCGACGCGGTAAAGGCAAATACGAAAAAGCCCATCAAGGCGAGCATGCCCAGAAGTGCCAGCACGACAATGATGACGGTACCGCGCCTGGTAGCGACCGCACGCGCTGCGGACGCCAAGGGGATTTCAGTGGTCGACCGAGCCGCGCGAGCAGTTGATAAGTTTTCATCGACATCGAACTCCTGCGATGAGGTCGGCGGCCCGCTCGACCGCATCACGATTGCAAACCGTTCTCTCTCAATTACTGCGTCAACGACTGAACTATGGTCACCTGGCGCAACAGGTTCTGCGTCGGATCCAAGTACTTCACTGTGATTTGGATCGCCTGCAGTGCCACTGGTGGTTGCGCGTTCCAAAGCACAGTCCCGTCGACGATCGCGTGCCCGGGGGGCGGCAGAGGATTAAGATCACCCGGAGGAAACGCAACCACGGTGTCCGAAAGATTGAATGGATCTGGGTAAGGAGCAGGCGCAGTTCCAGACGTGCCGGCCTGCACGCAGACATAGGTATAGCCATTCGCGGTGTTTACAGGGTCGACAACCTGCCCAACAGTGTATGCAGTTGTCGCTTGCCAGTTGGTTGCCAAGTCGTGGTCTGTACGGCGCAGGGCGTACACATTCGCATCGAGGGCATTGCCGTCGTAGGTTCGCGTCAGGTTGTCGAAATTGAATTGGCGATACCACGTATCAAAGACATTGTTGTAGTTGTACGTGATCCCGTTGAAGGTTCGAGTAAATCCCGGTGCCCAGGTATTCGCGGCCAGCCCGGTCACGGTGTTCGCACTGTCGATCCGCGGCCCAAAGACAGGAAATGCGTTCTTCGATTGCTGAAAATCGCCGAAGGGGGCCGCGTGGCCGATGTCGGCAAAGCCGCCCGGCCCAACATCGATGACACCATTGCGATTGACGTCGACGCCGCCACCCCCGTCGGCACCTCGGAATAGTGCGGATCCCACAGTTTGACGTCGAAACTGACCACGTTGGTGAGCAGGATGTCCTCGCCGCGACGAGGGCCTCCTTGCAAGGACAAGGGGTTCGTCGGGGGATTGGCGTCGAGAATCCACATCGTGTAGCTGGCCGAATCGATCGCCAAGAGCGAAGCGGCTGCCCCATCGGGAACGTCGGCGTTCCGGCGACGACCGGCAGGTTGCCGGGAAACTGGAAGTTCGGATTCGAGGTCTCTTCGTGTGTGTAGCGGCCAAAGAAAAACATTGTGCCAGGCGCGCTTCCAGTTACAGACGTGGGCGACGTGCTTACATATTGGAGCGCGTACTCCCGGGGTGCTCCGTTGGTGTAAGGGGCCAGCCGTTGTCGTGTTGTAGGTCTGGTCGAAGCCGAAACGATTGTCGGGTCGGGCCAATCGGCAGAGCCGCCGCGAGATTGAGATTGTCCAGCGAGTTTTCTGCCGATGCCAAGCCCCAGAAACTGGACGCCGGTTGCCGGCGATGCTCCGGTCATCGGTTGGATCCGGGCGGAATAGTCGAAGTCGGTCCAGAAGTTCCCCGAGCCAGAGCTCGCCGGATAGGGCGGATAAACTCCCGGGAGGATCAAGCGCAGCCGGCGTGTCGGTGTCATAGGGCTGCGAAGATCCGGTCGTTCCATTGTCGTACGGATTTCGAATCAACAGCACGCGGCGATAGAGATTTCCGTGACGCAAGAAATAAGTGACCTCGGCGTATTGCGAGGCCCCGGTGTTGTTCGGGTTGGCCCCGGCGGGATCGAGCGTGCGATTGGCGGGTGTACTGTTGTCGTAGGCCATCACGCCGTCGTCGCCGTCGGGCTGATCGATCGGCGACGTGAGTGCGGTCCAGGTTCCCGCGCCATCGGTGACGGTCGTTAGCGTCGTCGGCCAGTTCGGCTCGGTCGCGCCGCTTGTGAACGCGCCACCCTTGTTCTTGAATACGAAGCCGATGGCATTTTTCGCCGGAGTCGACGGCCGCACGAGAGCGCCGCCAGGTAGTTCGCGCCGCTTTGCCAGGGTGTGGCGAGATACAGCGCCGATCCGTAGAGTAGGGTTCCCGCCGCGGGATTGTTGAACTGACTGAGCTGCCCACATTGCCGCTGGGTCCCACGTTGATCGTGAACTGCAGCACGTCGTCGGTGTCGTCGGTCGGATCGTTCTCCGAAGCGTAGAAGTAACCCGCTGCTCGGGGAGGTAGCGCCGGCCGACGCGTTGGGTAGCTGCGGCATATTCGGGTGGAAGGGGGCCACAAACCGCATCGTCCGCGCCTCGAGATCGGTCTTCAGCACGGTGGTCAGGATGCGGCGCTCTGGTCGTTCTCGCCGATTCCCTTCTGCTTGGTGACGAACGTGCCCGTCATCGAGAAGATCGTGGCGAACATGCTCATCATCACCAGGGTGAGCGCGAGCACGACCAGAATTTCGATCAACGTGAAGCCGGTCGCGACCCGACTTCGGCGGGCGGCCCCGGCCAATTCGAGCTTCGCTGTCGATTTGCGTTTTGGTGCACTCATAGCCTAGGCCGCTCACTTAAGCACGAGGGAGAACTGGTCGATCACGCCGCGCATGAAGACGACGCCGAAATTCAAATTCGTCGGCCACGTCGGCCTGCGGCCGCGCGCTGTCGACGTAGATTTGCACTTGTGATCCGGTGTCGTTGGCCGTGTTGACGATGCGGTACCAGCGGCCAAAGTAACAGTCGAAAACGAATCCCCCCTTCTTGTAGAAGGGTTTCGTGCCGGTGGAGTAGTTGACAGTGAAAGGCGTCTGCACGCCGTCGGCGCCCGGTGGCCTGAAAGACCTGTTCGTCCTGAGTGGAGAGGGCCCGATTGAAAAAGACCGTCGCCGTCACATTCCACGAGGGCCCGCCGGTGGGCGCGGGTGGGTTCGGATGCACGGTCAGGATCCAGGTGTAGCGCGTGTCCTGCGTCTCGACGCGGGCTTGGACAGGGACGAAGCTCGTCGGCAGCTGATCGTTTGTGCCGCCCCCCCAAGTCACCACGCCGGTTCCGGCGTTGATATTCGTGATGATCCGCGTCTCGCTGAATTTGCCGGTGGCGTCGAGCATCACCACGCGCGAAATCACCGGAAGTGGAAAAGCTGTGACGGGCGTAGCCGGTGCCGAATAGCCGACTCCGCTCAGGTCCGGTCCGCTGATCGTCACGGTATTGCCAGTCGAAGGCTGTCACTGGTCCGCGCGCCTGTTCGATCCAACTGTCGGGAAGCCTGGCCGCGAGCGCGGCGGGGCCCGGCGTCGACAGCTCACCGCTAAAGCGCGGAATCGCATTGGCGTCAACTGCCCCCGCTCCGTTGTTTCCAAAGCGGGTCTGCAGGGCGGCGCCTAGCGTATTCCACCCCATCGGATCGATCACAAATGCACTTGGCGGATTCGCAATCGTGGTCCAGGTCACCGTGCCGTCGGTTGTTGGCCCCCCGACCGTTGTGTTCCAAGCGGGAGCCCCCAATCCCGAGGTACCCGCCGTTGTACATTGAAATGCGAAGGTTGACGCGCTTGGAACAAGCACAATGTCTCCGCTGCCCAGCGTCGTCACTGTGGTGGCCGAATAGGCCTGATTCGGCTGCCACCGCAAGAGGAGATTTTGGTTGACGTCGGAAAGGCACTCGGCGTTAAACCGCAGAATTGTGCCGTTCGTCAGGTTGTTCGCCTGCACGGCCCGGATAAACGAAAGGGGAAAAAGCACAA
Organism: uncultured Planctomycetaceae bacterium; assembly: GCA_963800135.1. Classification (GTDB taxonomy): domain Bacteria; phylum Planctomycetota; class Planctomycetia; order Planctomycetales; family Planctomycetaceae; genus DASPSM01. The sequence goes on from CAWCZR010000016.1 coordinate 267,673, forward strand.
TCACCGACAGAATGCCGATGCCTGTCACCATCATCGACATCAAGACCTCGACCAGGGTCAGGCCCGTGGGAGCCGAGGCAGGTCGCAGCGAAATGCGCCTCATTGGGTCACCTCACCGATCTCGGCATAGCGGTATTTGTCCAAGGGATTGACCGGGCTCGTCGTAACTCGACCGGTCTGCGTCGCCAACGAGACGACGAGTCGCACCTTGGGGTTGTAGCACTCCCACGTGACCGTCCCATCACCCGTGACCTGCGAACCGGGCGTGGCCGTCGCGAACCCAGCGGGCTGACCCGCTCCCGATGTTCCACCAGTCACGCAGCGAAAGACGAGATCGTTCTGGGGATTCGGAATGACCCAGCTCGTCTGGGCCGTGTAGGCCGTGTTGGCCTGCCAGGTATTCGTGGAGTCCAAAAGCGGCACCCCGGTCACGCCGTTGTTCCAGAGGGGCACCGAGGCATCCACGTACTCCGAGAGCACGAAATGAATTCGACCTGCAGCGGCGACGGTGCCCATCACCGTTCCGTTGGGATTGAAGAGCAGATCGAGCGGGCCGGCATAAGAACCGGCGGATCCCCACGTCGAGGGCAGGACGCTGTTGTCCAAATCGATCACGACATTTGAGGGGAGCGACCGCGGTTGATCTCCCGGAAGGACTGTCGGCGAGAGCTGGAGGGAGTAAGAAATCAGCGTGCCGACCGGGCCCGTATACGTCTTTGTCAGAGTCCAGGTGCCGGCAACCGGGCTCGGCTGATAGATCGTCGGCGAGGGGCTGCGAGCCATCGTGTAATTAACACCTGCGAGCGAGATCGTGGCACCGTCCGTGAGCAGTCCGCGTTGGACGAGGTTCGTCCAGGTCGCTGGCGGCGAGGCAATCGAGCTGACCGTGCCGGTCGTGGTCACGGCGATCTGCGTTCCATCGCTGAAAGTTGCGGGTGCTCCGATGTAGACGAAGCTACGAGCCGTCGAGTGGTCGAACGGATCTTGAATCAAGCGCACGCCTCGCGGCTGGCCGGAAAAGATCGCCCGATCACGCGCGCCGGCGAGAAACGTTTGTAACTCGCGCGCTCCGTTGCGAATGCGATCGGAATTAAGCGTGGCATTAAGCAACCGCATTGTGAGCACGGCCAGGATCAAGATAATTCCCAGCGAGACCAATAGTTCCAAAAGCGTGAAGGAGGGTCGCAGCCGCGTCGCCAACCTTGGCGGCCGACAAGCGGGTCGAGCGTTGGTTGTCGGTTCTCGCATCATTGCTGGTGATTCGTGATGTTGTCGGTCATGGGGTCGCGATTGAAACCCGATGGATCTGTGAGCTGATTCGACGAGTTCAGTGGACACAGTTTTGGTTGCGCGAGGTTTCCGAAGTTGCCCGTTTCATAGGGCTCGAACAATCCGAGTTGCCCGTCCGTTCCGCACGAAACAACCAGAGGCACGCTCCATGTATTCGGCGTCTGCGGGTAGAAGAACGGTGCAGTCCCGGCTGAGCTTTCGCTGATCGCGGAAGCTGCGGCTGCGATTCCGTAAGGGTCGTCGGGATCCACGGAGAGGGGATCCAACAGCACCTGCCATTGGACCGTGTTGTCGGTCACGATGGTGCCGACTGCGGGCACCGGCGTCCCGAAGGGCCCCGAACCGGAGGTTCCGCCAACCACGCATTGATAAACCACCGAGTACACAGGACCCGGGTTTTGACCAGAGACGACCTGCTGTCCGATGCTATAGGGAGTGCCCGACGACCACACCGACAACGTTGGCCGTGGGGCCGCGCCGATCATGGCGAGTGAGAGCGGGCTCGGCGGAACAACCACAGACGGCGGAGGAAACGGGATCGGCTGTTGTGGGATTTCGTCGAGTGGGCCTGGAGACGCAAGCGACGGCGGGGACGTACTGTTGCTCGACGACCAAGCGGCCGGCCGCACCAGTCGTGTTGGCCAGCGGTAAAAGCGAAGCGGATTTCCCCAGGCATCGACAATTTCGGGAAGGCCATCACCGTCGGTGTCGGCCGTCTCAATCGCCTTGAGATCCGCTGCGCTGGGTGGCTCAGTATCGAAGAGCGGACCTTGAGTCAAAAACTGATACAGACATTCGGAACTTTCAGTAACGGCCTGGTGAGTCGAAGGCGGATTCACCAGCGCGTTGAAGGGGGACTTCATGTCCGTAAAGGCTTGCGGGAAAGAGGCCTGAAACACCCACTTGGTCGCCAAAATCTTCAAGAGAGGCTGATTCGACGGGTTCGACTGTGACCAGTAAGCGACATAAGGCGAATACGACACATACGCTGGCGGGTTGCCCGGCCCGGCCAGAAGATCTTGCTTTTGGATCCAGCGTCGGCCAGCGGTAGAAGCGGAGCGGATGGCCCCACGCGTCGACGATTTCCGGAAGGCCGTCATTGTCGGTGTCGGCCGTTTCGATCGCTTTGAGGTCGGCTGGCGCTGGGCGGTTCGGTATCGAAGAGCGGCGCCGGTCGTCGAGAATGAGGTAGAGGCATCTCGGCAGCTGTCGGTGACTGCGACGTGCGAGTCGCGCCGCGTGGATTGGCATTTTGAATTGTCTGCGGCAGTTCGGAATACGTCTGCGGAAAGTATCTGCTGAAAGAGCGTATTTGATCGCCGATGACCTTCGCTGCACCGGAATGTTGTCCCCGAACAGCTGGCAGTAATGCCGAGTTGGCTGACGTACGAAGGCGGATTGGTCGTCGAATTGCCGGCAATTTGATCTTGTTTTTGAATCCAGCGACGAAAGCCGTTGATGCGGTCGTTGAGCATCTCGTCGACTTTTTTGATCGTCGCCCGCGTGGCGGCGACTTTCGCAGCGTTCGCCACGCGGGGAATCACCGCCACGATGGCCGCGGTCAGGAAGGCGATCAGTCCGATCACGACCAGGATTTCGATCAGCGAGAAGCCGCGCCGTGCGCGACCGCGTGCGGCACGCCGTCTGCCGGGCCGAGAGGAGGGGCTGGGGCGGCTCATCGGTGCTCGATTCAAAATGAGTCCAGGCTTCGGGTCAAATCGCCGGTCCAACCAGGGACCCTTGGCGCGGTGGCTTGTCAACCCGGGACATTTCCGTCGACCCGGGACTGGGAACTCACACAAACCGGCCCGCGGTGCTGGCGAATCTTAGGGCGCCAGGGGTCCCGTGGAAAAATTTGTGATGTTATCGCGCTCTCCCGAGCGCGTTCCGACCAACAGGCCCTTGGGATCGCCCTGCTCGTATTCGCCACCGATGCCATAAGTCGCGTCGGAGCCGGGCGAGATAATCTGATAGGAGTTGGGATTCCAGGGCGGCGACGGATCGACGTCGTAGATCCGTTGGGCCCTGTGCGGTAGACGTCGGTAAACGTCCCTAAGGGAGGGCTGGGCGTCAGCTCGTTGGCGACGTCGTAACCCTGCCCGTTGTAGCTGCTCAGGTACAGATAGGGCTGACTCTGTCCGGGCAGCGTGTCCTTGTAGGCGTTCATCGTGCGGGCGGCCGGCCGATGGCTGATAGCGGAACAGTCGGCTCGCGTCGAACTCGGTGAAGCGGTCGCGGTTGGTGCCGACGACGGTGCGGTTTCCGCCCGAAACCGAAATACCGAACGGATCCGCCGGATTCTGCGAAAACCCCGCCGGTGTTCCGCCGACGGACAGTCGGGTTCAAGTGGGCCGGCACACCGCCGAGAAAAAAGACGAGGCATTCGGCTCCGTTGAGCGGGATGGCCCCGGTAGATCGTGATTCGTCGTGCCGTCGCCGTTGAAGTTGCCGTCGCCGTTGATGTCGATCTGGCCCCAGTATCGGCCGCATACGTGAAGTCGAATTGCGGCCAGATCTGGCGGATGATGCCCATCGAACGCGGGTCGCCGTTCCAGCCGGAAGCCTGCTCATAGAGCGTGATTCGGCTCGGCGGTTCGACGCCAAATTTCTGTTTGAAGGCGGCAATTCCCTTGCTGAGGTCGCTGATGTCGACGCCGACCTGGGCGTTGCGGGCCTTGATGTTGGCCGCGCCGGCCACGGTCAGGATCAGGCTGGCGAGGATGCCGATGATGGCAATGGCGATCAACAGCTCGAGCAGCGTGAAGGCTGCCGGAGCACGGCGGGGGCGGGCCGGGCGACGGGAGCGCCCCGGGGCAGAGCATTGCATGGGCGGCAGACTCCTTCGGGTCCAAGCTTCAGAGGCCGTTGGCCAGGTTGACGCGCGGTCTTTGCTGCCGATGCTTCAGGCCACCGCGAGTTTTGGAAACAACGGGAACCCGGAACGCTGGGACGAGCCGTGAAACGTTCGCTTTTTCGGACTTTGGAGACACGCTTGGGACGGACTGACCTGGCCCGTCAGGCCAGGCTGTTCAGCAGCTTGATCAGCGGCATGAACAGGGCGATGACGATAAAGCCTACGATGAGGCCGAGGATCACGACCATCATCGGTTCGAGCAAGTTGATCAAACCTTCGACGAGGACCGAGACTTCCTCGTCGTAGACGTCGGCCACCTTGTAGAGCATGGTATCGAGCGCGCCGGTTTCCTCGCCGACGTCGACCATGTTGACCACGAGGTCGTCGCACACGCGGGATTCCTTCAGGGGCACCGCCATCGATTCCCCTTCACGGATGGCCGCGTAGATATTGTCGAACGCCCGCCGGAACACGGCGTTGCCGGCCGTGTCGCGAGCGATGATCAACGCCTCCAGGATGGGCACGCCGGAAGAAATGAGTGTGCCCAGAGTCCGCGCCGTGCGGGCGACCGTCGATTTCTCGACGATCTTCCCCAGGACGGGAATCTTGAGCAGGATCTTGTCGCAGATGTACTCGCCCATCTTGTTCTTGCGGATGATCTTCAACAACAACCAGAGGGCGATCGGAATCACGGGGATCAGGTACCAGTAATCGACCACCAGGTCCGAAATGTAAATCAGCCAGATGGTGATCGAGGGGAGCTCGATGCCGAAGTCCGCGAAGATCTTTTTGAACTTCGGAATGATCCAGTACATGATGAAGCCGACGATGCCCGTCGCCACCGTGATGACGGCGATCGGGTAGATCATGGCGCCCTGGACTTTGCGCTTCAGGCTTTGCGAGCGCTCCTTGAATTCGGCCAAGCGTTGCAGAATGATTTCGAGCGCACCGCCCGCTTCACCCGCCTTGACCATGTTGACGTAGAGGTTGTCGAAGGCCTTGGGCTGCTTGGCCATCGCCTCGGACAGCGTGCTGCCCGATTCGATGTCTTCAATCACGCCGATGAGCGAGTTCTTCAGCGGTCCAGGCTTGGATTGTCCCTCGAGAATCCGCAGGCTGCGAAGAATCGGCAGGCCGGCGTCCTGCAGCGTCGAAAGCTGGCGGGTGAAAGTGCACAGCTGCTTGGGTCGCACGCCGCCGATCGAGAACGTCGTCTTCTTCTTGGCGGCCTTCTTCTTTTGCTCGACGCTGGTCTTGCCCCCCTTGGTCTTGGTGGAGCGACCCTTTTCCTGGATCTTGGTGACGAAGAAGCCCTTTTCCTTGATCTTCTGTTGGGCTTCCGCCTCGGACCCGGCGTCGATCGTTTCCTTGATCTCGAGGCCGGTGTTGTCCATCGCCTCGTACTGATAGGTTGGCATGCCTGTCTCCGCCTGCTGAATCGAGCCCTCTGCCTGTTCCCATTTCGATTCGCGATCAGTTGGTGCGAACTACGAAGTCCGAGCGATCTGCGCTCGTCACTCGACGTCTTCCATGACGGTCTCGCGCACCACTTCGTCGATCGTCGTCACTCCGTCAAAAATCAGCTTGAGGCCCGATTCCCGCAGGGTGGTCATTCCCTGGGTGCGGGCGAAATTGCGAATATCGTCGACCGACGCGTCCGAGGTGATCATGTCGCGAACGTCGTCGTTGATCTCCAACAATTCGTAAAGGCCGGTGCGGCCCTTGTAGCCCGAGTTGTTGCACCGGGCGCAGCCCTTACCGTAATAAAAGCCGTATTGCCGGGCCTGGTCGATGGGCAACTGCAACTCCATCAGGAGTTCGTCGCTGGGCTCGAACTCGGTGCGGCACTCCGTGCAAATCTTGCGGACAAGTCGCTGTGCAAGAATGGCTTCGAGAGTGGCCGTGATCAGGAAGGGTTGCACGCCCATGTCGCGCAGACGCGTGATGGCCGACGGCGCGTCGTTGGTGTGCAGGGTGCTGAAGACCAGGTGCCCGGTGAGCGCGCTTTGAATGGCGATTTCCGCCGTCTCGTAGTCGCGGATCTCCCCGACGAGAATCATGTCCGGGTCGTGCCGCAGAATCGCGCGGAGCACGTTGGCGAACGTGACTTCGATATCGGGATTGACGGGAACTTGAATCAGACCGTCGATTTCGTATTCGATCGGGTCTTCGGTGGTGATGATCTTGGTCGAAACTTCGTTGAGCTCGTTGAGCGCGGAATAGAGCGTGGTGGTTTTGCCGCTGCCGGTCGGTCCCGTCACCAGCACGATGCCGTTGGGGTTGCGAATGATCTGGCGGAAGCGCCGCAGGATGGTCGCGTCCATGCCGATCTTCTGCAGGTCGAGCTGCACGACCGTGCGGTCGAGCACGCGCATGACGACCGACTCGCCAAACATCGTGGGGAGCACGCTGACGCGGAGGTCGACCGGGTTGCCGCCGACGTTGAGCTCGATTCGGCCGTCCTGCGGCAGCCGCCGCTCGGCAATGTCGAGCTCCGCCATGACCTTGATACGCGTGGTGATTGCGTTGGCCAGATGCCGCGGGGGCGGCACCATCTCGTACAGCACGCCGTCGGCACGAACGCGGATCTTGAACTCATCCTCGAAGGGCTCGAAGTGGATGTCGCTCGCCTGGTCCTTGATCGCCAGGAGGAGCACCATGTTGAGCAGCTTGCGGACGGGTGCGGCCGACGCGATTTCCTCGTCCGACGCCAGGTCGAAGGCGGCCTCCTCCTCATCGCCCTTGTCGAGCCCCGCCTCCTTCAGTTGATCGATCACTTCTTCGATGCTGTCCTGCTTGTCGGCGTAGTGGCGCTCGATCGCTTGCTCGACGTCGGCAAGGTTCGAGACGGCCCCCCGCACGTCGTAACCGAGAAAGTTGCGCAGGTCGTCCAGTGCGGCCACGTTCTGCGGGTCGGCCATCGCGACGGTGAGCACGTTGTTCTTGAGCGAGATGGGCATGATCTTGTAGATGTCTGCCATCGTCTGTGGCACGATTTCCAGCACGTTGGGCGGGATGTTCGTCTCCGCCAGGCTGACGACCGGCATGCCCCATTGCTCAGCAAGGGCTTCGGTCACCTGCGCCTCGGTGACGAGTCCCATGCGGATCGCCACCTGCCCGATGATTTCCCCGGGACTTTGCTTCTGCTCTTCGAGCACGTCCCAGAGCTGGTCCTCGGTGAGATACCCGAGGTCGACCAGGATTTGCCCCAGACGTCTCTGTGCCATGCGCCTCGGACTCCGACGACGGGGACGTCGTCTCGCGGACTTTAGTTCGTCGCGGGAACAGAACCCGCGGCTCGATTTTCGGTTCGACGACCGGTGGGAATTGACCGGGATCTCGGTGAACTCGAGGGCAGCCACGCCGAAGGCCGGTCCAACCGGCTTTCGCCGCGCGTCACGCGGTCTCGTTCATCTTTTCGCCACGCTTGTATTTGCCACTCGTTAGCGGAATCGGGCCTTTAATCTTCGTCCTCTTCGACCTCTTCATCTTCTCCGGATTCATCGTCAAAGAGTCCGCGCTTGGCACGTTCCAACTTCGCCTTGAGTTCGCCCGGATGATTGGACTTCATCACGATGTCCTGCTCTTCGACCAAGCCGTTCTTCCACAGGTTGAACAGTGCGTCGTCGAGCAGCTGCATGCCGAATTTCCGCCCCGTCTGGATCGACGAGTTGATGCGGTATGTCTTGTTCTCCCGGATCAGGTTGGCGATGGCCGGCGTCACCACCAGCATCTCGTAGGCGGCCACGAGCCCCTTGGGCTTGCGCGGCAACAGGGCCTGACTGAGGATGCCGATGATCGACGTCGACAGCTGCGTCCGGATCTGCTCCTGCTGACTGGTCGGGAAAACGTCGATGATCCGGTCGACCGTGCCTTGGGCACCGGTCGTGTGCAGCGTGCCGAATACTACGTGTCCCGTCTCGGCAGCGGAAATGGCGGCCGAAATCGTCTCCAGGTCGCGCATTTCTCCGACCAGGATCACGTCGGGGTCCATTCGCAGCACGCGACGCAGCGCCTCGGGGAAACTCGGCACGTCGACGCCGATCTCCCGCTGGTTGATCATCGATTTCTTGTGTTGGTGGTAGTACTCGATCGGGTCTTCGATCGTGATGATGTGATGATCGTGGTTGTTGTTGAGCCAGTTGATCATGCTGGCGAGGCTGGTCGTCTTGCCGCTTCCAGTCGGACCGGTGACCAGGAACAGGCCGCGAGGCCGGGTGATCACGTCTCGGACGGCTGCCGGCAGCCCGAGTTGCTCGAAGGTGAGGAAGTCGCGCGGGATCTGCCGCAGCACCATCGCGATGTGACCGCGCTGTTTGAAGACAGACACGCGGAAGCGGGCTTTATCGCCGTAGGCAAAGCCGAAGTCGGTCCCCCCAACTTCTTGCAATTCCTGCTGGTTGCGTTCGGGCGTGATGCTCTTCATCAGCGCCGTCGTGTCCTCGGGACCGAGGGTCTTGGTCTCGAGCCGAACCAGGCGACCGTGCCGCCGCACGCACGGCGGTTGGCCGGTCGTGATGTGCAGGTCGCTGGCCCCCTCCTTGACCACCGTTTCGAGCAGTTTGTCGATTTGGATTGTGGGCATTCAGTTCTCGCCGTTGCGGACGCCGGGCCATTATTGGCACGCGTGTTTCGAAACGCCACTCTCGGAAGGGATGTCACTAGGTAGAAACGCTGAATTGACCGGCCCTTACGTTCGGCTCCTCATCGCTTTCTCAGTCTTCGTTAAACTTCTCCAGTCGATAGACTTCTGCCAGTGACGTAAGTCCCTGTAGCGCTTTGTCCTTCGCATCTTCGACAATCGTTTTCATGCCGAAGAGCCGAGCTTGGCGTCGGATATTTTGCGTGGGCTCGCTGCGGAAGGTCATTTCGCGGATCGTTGGATTCATCGTCATCAGCTCGAAAACGGCGATCCGCCCCCGGAACCCGGTATGCTGACAGTGATTACAGCCTTTGCCCCGCACAAACGTCGCGGTCGCCGCCTGATCGGGAGTCACGTCGAAATGATCCAGCTCCGCCTGATCGGGTCGATAGGGCTCTTTGCATTTTGGGCAAACTACGCGGACTAATCGTTGAGCCATCACCGCCATCACGCTGGATGCGACCAGGAATGGCTGCACTCCCATGTCGATCAGACGTGTAATAGAACTGGGCGCATCGTTCGTATGAAGCGTACTAAAAACCAAGTGTCCAGTTAAAGACGCCTGAATGGCCATGTCGGCAGTCTCGGCATCTCGAATCTCGCCGACGAGAATCACATTCGGCGCCTGTCGCAGCATGGCACGGATGATCTTGTCAAAGGTCAGGCCAATCGATGACCGGACCTCCACTTGGTTGATGCCGGGCAGATAGTATTCGACCGGATCCTCGGCAGTGATGATCTTACGATCAGGTCGGTTCAGCTCGCCCAGCGCGCTGTAGAGGGTCGTGGTCTTACCGCTACCAGTCGGGCCGGTGACCAGAAAGATGCCGTTGGGTCGGCGAATGATGTTCTGAAAGGTCCTGTACTTTTCTTCACTAAAGCCGAGGTTCCGGATACCGATCCGGATGTTCTCCCGGTCAAGGATCCGCAGGACGATCGCCTGGCCGTGGTGGGTCGGTAAGATGCTGACCCGCATGTCGAACTCACGGCCGGAAATCCGGGTTTTGATCCGGCCGTCCTGGGGACGCCGTTTCTCGGCGATGTCCATGCGGGCCATGATCTTGATACGGGAGACAATGGCCCCCAACAGCCGCCGGGGAGGGCTGTCGCGCTCGATTAGCTCGCCATCGATCCGGTAGCGGATGCGAACCCGGTCCTCGAACGGTTCGACGTGAATGTCGCTGGCACGCATATTCACGGCTTCGCTAAACACCAAGTTCACCAGCCTGATGACGGGAGCGCTATCGTCATCCTCGGCGACCATCGCTTCCGCGGCTTCGGTCTCCGTGAAGTCGATGGCCGTTTCGGTGAATTCTTGGAGCATCGAGTCGACCGACTCGGTTTCGCTCTGGCCGTAATGGCGGTTGATGGCCGTTTGAATCGAGTCGACGGGGGAAATGGCGACCTTGATGTCCCGATTCAAGATGAACCGCAGCTTGTCCAGCACTTCGACAGCCATCGGGTCGCTGACCGCCACGAGCAAGGAGTCGTCCTCGAGCGAAAGCGGAATCACCATGTTTTCGCGGGCGACAGACTCGGGCACGAGCTCGATGACGGCGGGCGAAATCTCGCGTCCGTCGAGATCGATGAACTCGTAGCCGTAGGCGTCCGCCTGGGCTTTGCCGACGATGGCGCCCGACACGTAGCCGAGTCGCACGAGCGCGTCGCCGACGCCGATGCCCATGTTCGAGGCCATGTCCTCGGCCTCGGAGAGCTGCTCGGCGCTGATGACTCCTTGCTTGACGAGTTTTGCGAGCCAATCGACGGGCATTGGAAGAACCTCGATGCGCCGATGAACGCCGTTGCCGACCGATCCGTGTCGGCGCGGAGCGCGAATCAGTGGCCTCCGTGAACGCGGCCGCAGTCAACGGCAATTCCGGCGCGGGGCGCCTGAGAAATCGGTTGGTCAATCTGCGACCGGAAGCGATCCGCACTCGACGTGAAACACGTTCGTGACGCCCGCCGCCGAACGCTTTGGGCCACGGCAAGGGAAATGCCCCGAACGTGACACGCTCGATTTTGATGAGGGCCATCTGAAGTGTCAAGGAGCCATCGACTTCGGTTCGACGGACGAATTCCGCGTTGATCGCCGCCCGCGGGAGCGACAGCGTGGTCGCCCCAAGTTGCCAACGGGCGAACGGGTTGCCAAACGGTTTCGGCCGGCATACTCTTGGCCGCGCGTGGGACTGAAAACTCTTCCGGTCAGCGAAATCCAGGCTGAGGGCGAGCGTCGATCGTGAGCGAAGATCGCTATCGCGATGTGGCCATCCAAGCGGCGCGCGCCGGCGGCGAAGTGCTGCAGCAATGGGCCAAGCGATTCACGGTTCGCGAAAAGGGACCGGCAAACCTCGTGACCGAAGCCGACTTTGCCTCGCAAGAGACGATCGTTCGCATCATCTCCTCCCAGTTTCCCGATCACGGCTTTTTGGGCGAGGAGGAACTCGACCGTAGTTCGACCGGGCAGCCATTCCGCTGGATCATCGACCCGCTCGATGGCACGGCCAACTATGTGCATGGCTTTCCGTATTTCGCCGTTTCGATTGGGCTGGAGTACGCCGGCCAGGTGATCGTCGGCGTGATTTACGACCCCACTCGTGACGAAATGTTCGTCGCTCAAAAGGGTCAGGGATCGTGGTTGAACGAAGAGTCGATTCACCCCTCCGCTGTTGACGATTTGGGCAAAGCCTTCGTCGTCGCGAGTCTTCCCTCGGCCGTCGATGCTGGCCATCCGTCAGTCGAGCGGCTGTTGCGCGTGCTGCCGCACGCCCAAACGGTGCAGCGCACGGGTTCCGCAGCACTCAATCTGGTGTATGTGGCCTGCGGACGCATCGATGCCTTTTGGTCGACCAGTCTGAAGCCGTGGGACGTCGCGGCCGGTTCTTTGATTGTCGTCGAGGCGGGCGGAGCGATCACCAGCACCGATGGACGCCCGTTCGATGTCAATGTGCCCGATCTGCTTGCCAGTAATGGATCTCCGGTCCACAAGCAGCTAACGGACCTGCTGACTGGGCCGCTCGCGTCGTAAGGATTATGACGGACGTACCGCGGGACGGTCGCCAGAGCGGCCGAACCGGGGCTCCAGTGCTTTTTCGAGGTCGGTCGGGCGACTATCATGGAACTGGGGGCTCTGCGGTCACTTTCCTTTTTAGTTGGTGCGGTCCCTCGACCCACCTTGCAAAGAGCCCACACCCTGCTCGTCAGCCGCGTCCCCTGAACTTCGCACGCCCGTCTTTGCGGGGACCGGTCAACCGCCGTTCGGCGGAGTTATGCGTCAGGAGCCCCGTTCCTGGGGCGGCAGGCAAAAATCGAAGGCCAAGCGAGAACGAGTGTCCTCTTACGTGACACATCGACACCTCAGGATTCTGTGTGCGGTCGGCCTCGCTTGCCTGGCGTCGCTGTCGGCCGCGGCGCAGGATCGCCCCGTCACACCTAACAGGACGTCCGCCGAGCGAGTTTCCGCCGAACGCGAAACAGCTACCACCGCGGATCAGTCGGCCGCCCAGCCAGCGAATCCTGCACGGCCAACCAGCGAGTCGCCGGCTTTGAAGCGAACGCGGCGGGTGCCGGCATTCCCGTGGTTGGCGCCGCGGCAAACCGACGACGCCGCGCCTCCCGCCGCGGAAAGCACCACTCCGCTGGCTCCGCGCCCCGGCGACCTGATCCGCCTGGGGACGAAAGACGGCCAGGTCGAGTGGGCCATCTGGGGCGAAACCTTCGACAAGTTTCTCGAATTCCTTCGCTCGCAAAACGGTGCCGGTCGCTCGGATCCTGACTACAGCATTAGCTCGATTTCGATCAAAGGCACGGAAGAAGGCGACTGGGCGAAGCTCGACGTTCGCTATGAGATCCAAGTCGACCGGCCGGATATCACCGTCGGTGTGCCGATCGGCTTGCAGGAGGCGGCGGGCAGCTCGGCTCCCAAGCACAGCGGACCGGGTGAGTTTCGCGCGGCCGATGCGCTCAATCGGCAGAAGGCGCACACGATTTACTTGCGCGGCAAGGGGCTGCACATCGTGACGATTCCGCTCGTTGTGCCGATCCGCCGTCAGCTCAATCAACGTCATCTGCTGCTGACGATCCCGCCGGCAGCCGGCAGCCAGATCACGCTGACTGTGCCGAAGGAACACTGCCAGGTCAAACCGCTCGACGACGCGCCCGTTCGCGCGATCAGCGTTCCCAAGGGCACGCAGATCGAAGCCGTCGGCATCAAGGGGACCTTCGATCTCGCGTGGGAGAGCCCGCTCGACGAGGCGCATGCGCGGACGGTGTTCGACGTCTTCAGCAAGTGCAGCGTGGCCATGGACCGCGATCGCATTCAATTGGGCGTGCTGCAGACGATCGACGCCAAGCAGGGCAACCTTGCGTCGGTCCGCGTGCGCGTGCCCCGGAGCTTTCCCCGGATCACGGGGCAGCAGCTCTACGTCTCGGAAGCGCGCGAATACGGCCCCGCCGACATCGATGCCAACGGGTTCATCAAAGTTGACCTCAAGCCGGCGGGCACGGGCCGCCTCGAGCTGCGCTGGGATCTCGAAGGTCCGCCCCCGCCCAGCGGTTTGTTGGCGCTCTTGGGCTTCGAAGTGGAAGGCGCGCGTTCGGACGGCGGCGACATCTCCATCACGCCGACCGAAGGTTTTCATTTCGACTACCGCGGCGGCAACAACATTCGGCGGATCAATGTGTCGGCGTTGGGGGCCGGTTTGGCCGAAAGCGCGTACGCCTTTTCGCAACCCTTCCGCCTGGACCTGGCGATCGAGGAGATCCGCCCGCAGTTCTCCGCGGAACCGGCGTACTTCGCCTTGCTGTCTCAGGGACGCATCGAGCTGACATCGCAGCTGCGGATTCATGTGCGACAAGGCGCGCTCCGCGAGCTGAAGTTCACGTGGCCCGATTGGAAGAAGCAGGGTTGGACGATCGACCAGTTGCCGGACTTCGCCGATCTGGCCGAACCGGAAAAACCAGTCGGCGAACATCCGGCTGCGGCGGCAGCGCACGACGACTCGACGCTGGGGCTGCGGCTGAATGGTCGCCGCGGTGACGATTTCGTTGTCACGTTTCGGGCCTCGCGTCCCGCGCCGACGTCCGGCACGACGTTCCCGCTCTCGCTGCCGCAACTGGCTGACTCGACGATGACGGGCGGCGTGCTTGTGGCCGCCGATGCTGAGAACGTCAAATCGAACCTCGAGCCGCGGGCCGAGACGGTCGTGCGATCGATCGCGCCCGAGCGACGCGACGCGCTGGGTGCTCCCGATTCGTTTCGCGGTCTGCGGCAGGTGGCGCTGCGGATCGATTCGCCGAAGGCGGACTTCGACGCGACAGTGACGACGCAGCAGCAGAAGATCGATACCGAGTCGCGTGCCAAGATCGAAGTGCGAGCCGGCCGCCTGCAGGTGGAGCAGAGGATTCAATACCGCGTCAGCTACGAGCGTCTTTCGGAGGCGACGCTGGTGCTGCCCAAGGAGCTGCGGCGTGCCAGCGTCCAGTTCACCGTCGACCGGCCCGATCTCGAAGCCAAGATCGATCCCAGTTGGACGACGGGCGAACCCAACGGTTCCGACATCGCGCGGATTCCGCTGTCCCCGCCGCGCATCGGTACTTTCGAGTTGTACGCCCATTACTCGGTCCACTTGCCCGAGTCGCCCAGTCAGGCGGTCGAAGTACCGATCCCGCTGGTGCGCTCGCGGGACAGCGCGTTCAAAACCTTGCGAGTCGAATTGCACGCTCCGGACGACAGCGAGTTCGAGGTGGTGGACGATTCGTGGATTCCTTCGCTCGCGATCGACAAAGGCAGCACCTACGCCTGGACGGCTAAAGGCGAACAGTCGGTGCTGCCGTTGCGGCTCGTGCGCGTGACGGCTTTGGCGTCCCCCGGCGTGAAGATCGGCCGGGCCCTCGTTCGCTCGACGCTCGATCCGACCGGCACGGCCCTCACCACCGCCCAGTACCGCATCCAAGGTCCCGTGTCGCGGATTGCCCTCACGTTGCCGGCCGGCTCGACCGAACCGAAGTTCTGGCTCGACCGGCTGCCACTCAAGCCCGAGCGGATTCGCGAAGCGCGGCCGAACAGCGGGGAGTATCTGCTCGACATCGGCGCGCTGTCGCCCGAGCCGGAACCCGTGCTCACTGTGCAATTCGGCGATCCGAACGCGCAGTCGTGCGGTTTGATCGGGAGCCACACGGTGGGCGCCCCGGTCTTTCCGGACAACACGTCGGTCGAAGCGACGGTTTGGGAAGTCACGCTGCCGTTTGAGCAATATCTCTATCTGGCGCCGCGCGGGTTCGCCCCCGAGTTCCGCTGGCAGCGCGACGGTGCGGTGTGGGACCGCCGCCCGACTCCGAAAGCTGCCGACCTCAGCCGCTGGCTGGGCGGCGCCGCACGGGCCACGGCGGACGACGGCAACACTTACGCGTTCAGCCGCTTTGGTCCCGCGCAGACAATCGTCGTCGGCTCGATGGCCGGCTCGTTCGTCGTTTTTGTCGGAGCGGGACTTGCGCTCTTGGCCGCGTTCGTGTTGTTGCGGCTGCCGGCTGCGAGAAGTCTGCTGACGCTGTTCCTCTTCACGTTTGCGGTCGCCGTCTGCTGCCTGTGGTATGCGGAAGCAGTTCGGTTGCTCCTGCAGCCCGCTTTGATTGGTTTTCTTCTGGCGTGCGTCGCGGCGGTCATCGACGCGCGGATGCAAAAGCGCCGCGGCCGATTGCTGCTCGAACCGCCGGGCGCGGCGGAGTTCGTCACCACGGCGACTTCGCCGTCGTCGATCGAGCGACATCTCGTTCCCGCCGCCGACCCCGAGGCGCCCACCATCAATCGGGTCTCCGCCCAAGACGGCTCTCACGGCTCGCAGGCGCTCTCCGCCTCGGCGAGCGGGAGCCGCCCATGACCGGCGACGGCCATGACGGCAAGCGGCGTGTGCTTCACTCGGCGCGACAGCTCGTGGCGAATTTGACGCGCGGACGAGCGATCGTCTTGGCAAGCGCGCTGGCTCTCTCGCTGCTGGCCCGTGATTCCACGCGCGGCGATTCGACGCCGGCCTCCGATTCGCCTCCCAAGCCGCGGCTGTTGTTTGTTGACGCCGACCATCCGTCGACGTGGCCTCAGGCCTTGGAGCCAATTCCGGCCGGCGAGCTGCGTCAATTGCTGGCGGCGGACAAAGATTCGGGTCGCGAACCGACCGGCGTTCAAATCGAGCAAGCCCTCTATCGCGCGACGTTTCGTGACGGAGCGCTGACCCATGGCCACGCCGAAATCACGGTAGGGCGGGGAGCTCGTCCGACGCTTGTGCCGCTCGAGCGTTCCGGCACCGACGCGGCGCATCCGATCGATTTTTCGCAACTCCACTGGGTCGACGCTGCGGCCAAAAAAACTGCGTCACCCGTCCGAGATGCGGTCCTCTGCGGCGTGGACCGTAACGGGCGCCGTGTTGTCGTGGCCGAGTCGGGCCATTCGCGGCTCGCCGGTGAGTGGTTGCTCGCCGGCCGGCCGACCTTGGGAGGGGCCGAATTCACGATTAGTCTGCCCCCGGCGGTCATCTCACAATTGGTGTTGAACGTTCCGGCCGGGCTCTCGGTCGAATGCGACCAGGGCGTCCTCATTTGTCCGCGCAAAGATGTAAAGTCGGTCGATGGCTCTGTCGCCGGCGCACCGGCCGTTTGGCGGCTCGAATTGGGCAGCCGCTCGAGCTGCCGTTTGCGGATCGTATCGAAAGCCGCCGCGGCCAGCCGTCGCGTGTTCTACGACGAAGACACCACGCTCGTCCTGGCAGCCGACCGCTTGCGGCTGCAGTCGAAGCTGCAGTTGGAAGTGTTCGGCGCGCCGCTGCGGACGCTGAAATTGGCTGTCCCCGCCGGTTTGCGTGTGGAAACGATTACTTACGGGGACGACTTCCCACTGGCCGTTCCTGCCAATTCGCCCGATGAAGCCCGGGAGCTCACGCTGGAGTTGCCCGAGCCCGTCTTCGGCAAGGGGCGAACGATCTCAGTGGAGGCCTCGGCCGCGACGCGCACACGACAGCTGTGGAACTTGCCGCAAGTCGACGTGCCCGGCGCCGTGCTGCGCGACGGACAGTCGCAACTCACCATCCGGGCACCGCTCAAACTCGTGCGCTTTGGTGGCGAGTCCGGGCTCGCGCAGTCCGAGGCCCCCACTTATTCGATTGACGGCGAAGAAACCTTCCTCTTGCGTCAGAACGCCTACGATCCCGCGCTGGCGATTGAGGTCGCCGAGCCAGCGCCCGCGCTGAGTGCGCGGACGCTCGCCCGGCTCGACCTGCGGCCCGATCAGTGCGTTTTGGCGGCCGACATCGTGTGCACAGCCAGCGGCGGATCGGTTTTCTCGGTGACGTTCGAGCTGCCGCAGGCGTGGGACGTCACCCGGGTGGAAGCCGTCGTCGATGCGTCGCGGATGATCGACGAGACGACGCGCACGGTGGGCGATCACAAGCGAGTGAAGATCGACTTCTTCCGGGCAGTGACCGATCGCGAGCCCAAGCGGTTCCGCGTGGAGGCATCGCGTTCGTTGCCGCGATCGGGTGAATCGATCGACGTGCCGGTCATCGAATTCCCCGGTTTTGCCGCGCAAGAAGTGTACACACTCGTTGTCTCCGGGTCTTCGATCGAGCTGGCTTTGAATCCGGCGAACGCCTTTGCCGCGTTCGATCCAACCGCCATTCTTTCGGTACTGGCCGACTCTCCGCTGCGACCCAATCGGTCGGTCGGCAGCGAAACGCACATGCTCGCCAATCGTTGGACGGGGCAGAGCGCGAAGGCGCGGATTACGCTGCGGCGCGGCGAAGCGCTGCTGGCGGCCCGCGTACGAGACTCCGTCAATGTCGGCACCGCGCAGCAAATCTCCGAGCGAGTCGATGCGACGATCGTTCCGGCGTCCCCCGTCGATCGGGTGCTCGTGTATTTGTCTGCCGAGGGTCCGCAATTCTCTTGGAGTCTGTTGAGCGATCCAAAACGCCCGCTCGAAGGGGCGCGGCTGTCCACGGCCCGACACGCGGAATGGAACCTGCCCGAAGTGGGCGAACTCTGGGAGATTCGACTGCCCGAACCGCTTCGCAAGGAGTTTCGACTCGAAGGCACACGCCGCAGTGGTGCGCTGGGGGGGGCACGAATCGGCGTGGCCTTCGTCCCCGGCGTGATCACCTTCGAGGGAACGGTCGAGCTGCACTTGCAGGAACCGGAGCAATTCGACGTCGAAACTCGCGAGTCGCAGGCGCACCTCATCGAATTGCCTGGACACGCGCGCGACGAACGGCGAGCGCTGCGCGAAGCCTCCTCCCCTGAAGTGCCGGAGCACTCCCAGTCGGTCGCGTCCGGGACCGGCTCGGAGACAGCGAAAAGCCGCAAGCGTCCCGGCCTGCGTGTGTTTCATTACGACCGAGCAGCGGACGTGCTCATCGTGCGGCCGAAGCCGAGCGCCGTCGCTAAAGGAGGGACGCGGTTTGTCTCGCTGGAGGTGACGTCGTTTCTGAGTGCGGGGGGAATGGACGACCTACATCGCGCCCAATTCACCATTGCTCCGGAGCTTGCGCCCCAACCCTTTCACTTTCGTCTCGCTTCCGAATGCCGGCTGGGCTCGGTTGCCGTGAACGGTCGACTCGTGCGCGTGCGGCGCCGCGGTGATGACGTCACCGTCCCGGCGCTGCCCGCCGACGCTCGGAACCGCGTCCACGTCGAATACCGGACGTCCGCGCCGTCCCGTCTCTTTCGCGAAAAACGGCCCATCGACGTGCCGCGGGCCGATGCGGACGTGCTGAGCTTTCGCTGGCGTGTCTACTTGGCGCCCGGCCTGCAGCCCGGCACGCCACCGGCGGGACTTCGATTCGAAGAGTGGCTGCCGTCGTTCTCTTGGGCCGAGCGGCTGTTCGGGCCGCTCGGTCGCTCGGCCGCTCAAATGCGACTCTCCTCGTTCAAACCGGACGCCTGGATGGTCGATCTGGCGGGGGCCGATCCGGAGCCCGAGGGTTGGACGCCGACCGATCGAGGGCCGGCGCCGGCCGGATGGTCGAGTTGGGACGCCTCGGCTGAGGATATTCCTGCAGAGATTAATTTGACGATCTGGCACATGTCCAAATTCCGGACCTTGACATGGATCGTCTGTCTGGGCTGTTTGAGCGTCGGCTTGGCCCTCGCGCAACTGGCTCCGCGAATCGCCCGCCGGATCGGGTTGTTCACCCTTGCCGCGGCTGCTGCTCTCGCCGTCGCGGCGCCCTTGCCGTACGCGCTGTTGGCGGGAGCCTGCGTGTCAGGAACGCTGATCGCGCTCTTGCTGTCGCGACCGTGGACGAGAATTGCCGCGTCGCCACCGTCGAGTGAAAAGCGATCGCCGCGACCGGGGAGCACGGTGAGTTACGAATTGCGGACGGTCAGCGTCCTGCTGGCGCTGGCGGCTCTGGGGACGATGGTCGCCTTTGCCCAAGAGGCACCGCCGCTCTCGCCGCGCAATGCCCAGACGGCGCAGTCGTCGAGCGACGCACGCCGGCCGCCCGCGCCGGCCGACAATGAATTGCTCATCGTGGTCCCGGTTCACGCCGGCCGCGGCCTGAATGGGTCGGCGCCCCCGCTGCCAGCCGACGACGAACTCGTCTACGTCGAGCCCGCCGCCATCGACGCATTGCGCCGCCGGGCTGCGGAGACAGAACGGAACGCAGGCGTGATCTTTCTCTCGTCCGACTACACGCTGTCGCTCGACGAGCGACAGCCGGCGGCGATCGAAGCGACCTATCGCGTCGCCGTGATGCCGGGGCCCGCGCGTTCGCTGTGGCTGCGCCTAAGGGATGTGACGTTGGCAGGAGCCAACGCGTGCCGCGTCAACGGCCGGCCGGTGACCATTCGTCAAGACGCAGCGGGCTTCGTCGTCATGCTCGAACCTGGGGTTCCATCGAGGCCATCGCTGGCATCGAGCCAAGCCGTGTCGGCACCTTCGCCGCTTTCCCCATCGGGTTCGCGCCGCGCGATCGCCGCGGAGCGACCCGTTTCGTCGGCCGACGCGGCCGAGCCTGTGCGCGCGGGCGCGGGGCCGCGGATTTACGAAATCCAGCTTGCCTGTTTCCCGAATGGCGACGCTAAGCCCGGCCAGTTCGCATTCCGAGTTCCAGAAACGATGCGGACAAGCGTGCGCGTGGGACGCGGCGGTCCGTCGCAAACGGTAACCGTTGAGACGGCGGAAGGTCTTTCTCGCCGCGTCCGCCCGGGCGATCCGTCAATTGACGTCGGCCAGACCGATCGCTTGCGGATTCAATCCGGGCCGGTGACGGACGGAGTTAACGTGCCGCTCTTGGCGCAGGCGGTGCAGTTCTGGCGATTAAGTCCCGGCCTGATCGAGATGGACTGCCGCGTCACCTACGACCGTGAGAACGGCGGGAGCGACAAATTCACCTGGCTCGTTCCGGCCGGCGCGACGGTGCGAACCACGGGGGATGCCTATCGCGCGGCCCTCCGCACGGCGCCGCACAAGAGCAGTCCAACCACCGGCTCCAACCCGCCGCAATCCGGTCGTTCCACCGAGAGCGCGAAGGGCAACGCCGAGTCGCTCGTTCCGCTCGATTTTGACTGTTCGACGGCGCCCGACGGACCGGTCACTCTTGCGGCAACGCTGCTGCTGCCGATGGATCCACGCAACAGCGCGAGTGGCGCGCCTGCCTTCCCGGTGTGCTTGCCACGCTTCGATGGCGCCGCTGCGGATCAGCCGGCGATCGCTCTGACCACGAACCAGGTCGGCATCTCGGCGGCGGCCGGTTATCGGGTCACCGCGACCACGACTGATCCCAATTTGGCGCACACGCAGAAGGCCGATTCGGCCTTTCGCCAGGAAGCGTTCGGCGCGCGGAAAGAACCCGATCTGATCTTTGATTGTCAGAGCCTGCCAATGTTATCGCTGCAACTGGCCGCGGCGGTCCCGACACACAAGGTGCGGCTAATGGCGCACGAGCGCGCATTGCCCCCGACCGAATTCAGTGGCAAACGACGGCGGAGATTCGCACCGAAAATGCCCCGGCCTTCGTCCACGTGCTCCGCGTCGATCGCCGTCTCAAGATCGATTCGATCTCCGTCCGCGAAGACGACGTGGAGCGACTCGTCCGCTTCAGTCAGAGCGGCGACGAGGTGACTCTTTTTCTTCGCGACCGAGCGGCCGCGACGCAGGACCTGGTGCTCACCGCTCATATGCCGCTCGAGCTCGGGCAACCGCTTACTCTTCCGAGCGTGAACCTGGTGCACGCCGTCGTCGCCGACGTGCGCCTGGCGATCGCGCACGATCCGAAGATCGACGTCACCATCTCGGACGCCCCAGGCGTCGTCCGCTTGAACGGCAAATGGGGCACTGCGGGCCAAGGCGGCGACGCCGGAGCGGCTGATCGCGCCGAATACTCCTTGTCGGCGCAAGCAGCCATGCCCGAGATTCGGGTGACCCGGCGAGCCGAATCGGTCAAGTCCGGCGCAGGCGTTGCGAAGAACTCCAGTGCAAAGAGCCCGAAGCTCGCCGCCGCGTTGCCTGAGCAGTTGGCGACCTCGACCGCGCCTCGGGTCACAAGCGGAGTCCCGACGCTCACAGTGCCTCTGCCCAACTCGCCCGCCTCGAACTCGCCCACGTCCGACTTGCCCACGCCGAACTCAACCGGTCAGAAGCCCCGAGTCGAGGTTGTTGCGAACCTCGAGCTGCGCCGCGACGGCCCGGCGGTCGGCTCGACCCACGTGTTGTTGGAGCGTTTTCCCGAACCGTCGCTGCGGCTGTCTTGGCCGGCAAATGCTGTGCTGCGCGGAGCACTTCTCGACGGACACCCGGTTCAACCCGTAGTGGGCGCCGACTGGATCTCACTCGCGATCCCCTCGGAACCGGCGCCCCACCACGTTGCCGTGTACTGGGAAAGCCGCGAGGCGTCGACCTTGCCGGCGATTGGCAGAATTCACGAGCAGTTGCCCGCGCCGACCGACGGCCTGACGAGCAGCGTACTGCTTTCGGTGACGGCGCCACCCGATTACCGCATCCTGGTCCCCGCGCACCTGGCACCTCTCGATCCGACCACCTTTGCGCACCTGGCCCAGGCCGTTCAGTCATCCGATGGCAGTGCGGCGGACGGCGTGGGAGCGATCCACCCGGGTCCGTCGGAGCGAGTGGCCGACAACCGCGTGATCGGGCGCCTGGGAATCGGGCCAGCCGATGCTCCATTTTCGGCCTGGGTGCTCGATACCACCTGGCTCCGCCTGCCACTCGCCGCGGCGATTTTCGCACTCGTCGCAGCCACGGCGCTGCGTCCCGCGAGCGCTAAGGTCAGTAAGTGGATCTTGAACCACCCCCCGCTGACTTTGGCGCTGGTCGGTCTCGTCTGGTGGTTGTGCCTTTCGCCGCGTGCTGTTGGTCCACTCGTCTCTGCTTGCCGCCTTGGGGTGGCTGACCATCCAGTTGCGCCGCAAGTCTACGTATGCGGCGCCGCAGCCCAGCACGCTGCATCTACCGTCCGGTTCGGGCGTCCGCTGATTCCTTGGAGCGACGCGTGTTTTCGTGGGCCACTCCGCCCAGTCCGCCATCCCGCGCGTGGCTGCAAAGCGGGCGCAACGACCCAAACGGACCGGTTGCAATCGTTCTGAAAAGGCCCTAAGACTAAGGCACAATGGCACGCATCAACGATCACTACCTCAAACTCCCGGCTGGCTACCTGTTTCCTGAGATCGGACGACGCGTCGCGAGGTTTGCGGCGGAGAATCCGCAGGCCGCGGCGAAAATCATTCGCATGGGGATCGGCGACGTCACCGAGCCGTTGCCGCCGGCCGTGATCGAAGCGATGCACAAAGCCGTCGACGAGATGGGCCGACGCGAGGCCTTTCGCGGCTACGGACCGGAGCAAGGTTACGACTTCTTGCGAACGGCAATTGCCGAGCACGATTACCGCACGCGGGGCGTGCAAGTTTCGCCGGACGAGATCTTCGTCTCCGACGGATCGAAGTGTGACACCGGCAACATCCTCGACGTCTTCGGACCGGAGAACGTCGTGGCGATCACCGATCCCGTTTATCCGGTTTACGTCGACACGAATGTGATGGCCGGCCGCGGAGGCCGGCTCGACGAGTCGGGTCGGTTTTCAGACTTGGTCTACTTGCCGGTGACGGCTGAGAACAATTTCGTGCCCGCGCTGCCGACGCGGCACGTCGACCTGATCTATCTCTGCTACCCGAACAATCCCACGGGCACGGTGGCGACGCGCGACATGCTCGCGCGCTGGGTCGACTACGCGAAACAAAACGGCTCGATCATCCTGTTTGACGCGGCCTACGAAGCGTATATCGCCAGCCCCGGAATTCCCCATTCCATCTTCGAGATCCCCGGCGCCGGGACGTGGCGATCGAATTTCGCAGCTTCAGCAAGACGGCGGGCTTTACCGGGGCGCGCTGCGCCTTCACCGTGGTGCCGACGTCGCTGCTCGCGGACGCGGCCGATGGGTCGAAGGTGGAATTGCATCGGCTCTGGAGTCGTCGGCACTCAACGAAGTTCAACGGCGCTTCGTACGTGGTCCAACGTGGGGCCGAAGCCTGCTATTCGTCGGCGGGCAAAGAGCAACTCCGCAAAGTAATCGACTTCTATCGCGGCAATGCCGCGCGGCTGCGAGAGGGGCTGACCGCGCTCGGTATGACGGTGTTCGGCGGCGTCGATGCTCCCTATGTCTGGCTCAAAACGCCGAACGGCCTGAAAAGCTGGGAGTTCTTTGATCGGCTGCTCGCCACCGCCCACGTCGTGGGGACGCCCGGCAGCGGCTTCGGACCCAGCGGCGAAGGCTATTTCCGCCTGAGTGCCTTCAACTCGCGTGAAAACGTGGACGAGGCACTCTCCCGCATGCGGCACGTTCTGGCCTGAATAGACCGGTCAAATCCGGAAGGCTCGACCCCCTCCGCTCGACGAATCCGGCCGGTTTCTTTCGGTCCGCGCCATCCGGTATGATTGAGGGGAGCGCGTTCCGACGCGTCGTCCCAGTCACCCGGCGATTCTTGTCGTCGAGACCGTGGGAAACGCGGTGCCCGAACGGCGACTAGGCCCTCGCGCAATGCGGAAATGTCCAGCGGAGAATGTCGTCTGATGCAAGTTGTTCTTGAACCAATCAATGGGAAGGGCCTCAAAATTCCCATTGATAAGGCGATCATCTTCATCGGCCGCCACCCCGATTGCGACATCGTGATCACCCGCAGCCGCACGATCTCGCGCAAGCACTGTGCGATTGTCCAAGTCAACGACTCGCTGGTGCTGCGCGACCTGGGAAGCACCAATGGTGTGCGGGTGAACGGCAAGCGGGTGAAGAAAGAGGCTCGCTTCACCGCCGGCGACACGGTGATGTTCGGGGACATCGAATACAACGTCAGAAAGATCAAGGCGATCGAACCGGAAAAACGGGCCAACCGGGACCATCACCAGGATGGGCGAGCCGGCGGAGCCATCCCGCTGCGTGCCGAAGTCGCCTCCACCGCGGACGACAGCCAGGAAGTGCCCATCCCGGTCCGGGATGACGAATCGTTCGATGGGGAAGAGTCCACGAGCGACACGCCCGATTCGATGGTGGAAATGTCGCCCGATTCGCTGCGTCGCGGCGGCCCAGCGCCCGATTCGCTTCCATTGGGCACGCCGCGCAAGTTGCCCAAAGTCAAAGGGCCGTCTCCTTCCGCGACGCACGACGAAGACGATTCGATCCCCCTGGC
Organism: uncultured Planctomycetaceae bacterium; assembly: GCA_963800135.1. Lineage (GTDB taxonomy): Bacteria > Planctomycetota > Planctomycetia > Planctomycetales > Planctomycetaceae > DASPSM01. The sequence continues at coordinate 292,137 of CAWCZR010000016.1, forward strand.
CGACTGACGGCAACGCTTGCGTGACCACTGTTGAGTGCGCGACGACCCTGTGACCTTCGAGGAGGCTCTCTTGGCAAACATCGAACCGGTCGATCGTTTCTTGGACCAGAACGGGGCGCGCTTTGTCGATGAGCTGAAGGAATTCCTCCGCATTCCCAGCGTGAGCGCGAACCCGGCCCACAAGCCGGACATGGAGCGGGCGGCCGAATTCGTCCGCTCTCAGCTCGAGCAGGCGGGCGCCAAGGCCCAAATCTTCAAGACAGCCGGGCATCCGATCGTCTACGGAGAGACGGAAGGTGCCGAAAACGGGCTGACGGCCCTGGTGTATGGGCACTACGACGTGCAACCGCCGGAACCGCTCGATGAATGGCTCTCTCCGCCGTTCGAGCCGACCGTTCGCGACGGCTACATCTACGCCCGCGGCGCCACCGACGATAAAGGGCAGGTCTTCACGCACATCAAGGCGCTCGAGGCCTGGAGCAAGACGATCGGTCGCCCGCCCATCAACGTGAAGTTCGTGATCGAGGGGGAAGAAGAAGTCGGCAGCGACAACCTCGATATCTTCCTGAAGCGCACAAGGACCTGGTGAAGTGCGGCGTAGCCGTGATCAGCGACACCAGCCAATACGCCCCCGGCACTCCCGCGATTACTTACGGTCTCCGCGGCATTCTCGCGTGCGAGATCGTGCTCTACGGCCCGAATCGCGATTTGCACAGCGGCGTCTTTGGCGGCTCGGTTGCCAATCCGTGCAACATGCTGGCTCGCCTTGTGGCCAAACTGCACGACGACAAGCAGCGGGTGCAAATTCCCGGATTCTACGACGACGTTCTGCCGCTCAGTGCCAAGGAACGCCAGGACTTCGCCAGGCTCAAGTTCGATGAAGCGGCCTATATCGCCGACCTCGGCGTGCCAGCGGTTTGGGGCGAAGAGGGCTTCACCACGATCGAGCGGCGCTGGGCCCGCCCCACGTGCGACGTCAACGGCATCTTCGGCGGATACAGCGGACCGGGTCCCAAGACGATCGTCCCCTCCCGTGCGACGGCCAAGATTACCTGCCGGCTGGTTCCCAATCAGCAGCCGGAGAAGTTGTTGGCGTCGATGCAAAAGTTTTTGGTCGCCAATTGTCCGCCAGGCGTGCGGTTGGAGTTCAAAGTCGCAACATGGCTGCATCGGTGTGGTCATGGACTCCGAGAGCCGTTACATGAAAGCGGCCCGCGAAGCGATCGCGTCGGCCTTCGGAGCGCAGCCGGTGATGATCCGCGAAGGGGGCTCGATCCCCGTGGTGACGACCTTCCGGGACGTCCTGGGAGTCGATACACTCCTCCTGGGTTGGGGCCTCAATTCGGATAATCTGCACAGTCCGAACGAACGCTTCACTCTTGCCGACTTTCACCGCGGCATCAAAGCCAGCGCCCACTTGTGGAACGAGCTGGCCCAGCAACACTGACCGACGCCGCGGTGCATCACAGACCTGACGACACGACGGGAGGGCGAAGCTCCCGCTGAACCGTCCGGTGACGGACCCAGCGGCGCTGCGACCGGAGCTTCCGCTCTCCGATCCGCCCGCAGCCGCTGAATTCACGGAAGGACCGGGATGCTCGATCTGCAGTTCATTTGCGAAAACCAGGCGATTGTCGAGGAAAACTGTCGCAACCGGGCGGTCACTGTGGACCTTCCGCGGCTGGTCGAACTGGCTCGTCAGCGAAGTCACCTGATTGTCGAGGGGGACAAGCATCGCCACGAGCAGAAAGAAATCGCGGCCCAAATCCCCAAAGTATCCGACAAAGCGCAACGGCAGACGCTCATCGATCGGGGCAAGCAGCTCAAGCAGCTCGTCACGGAGAACGAAGCCTCGCTGAAAACGCTCGAAGTGCAGCTCCGCGAGCTCGAGATGCAGGTCCCCAACCTCACGCATCCCGACGCACCCGTGGGAGCGGGCGACCAGGGCAGTCGCACCGTCCGCACCTGGGGTGAGAAGCGAACGTTTGATTTCCAGCCGCGCGACCACGTCGAGCTGATGGAACGGCTCGACCTCGTCGACCTGGAAGCCGGCGCCCGGGTGGCCGGCCACGGCTTCTACTTCCTCAAGAACGAGGCCGTGCTGCTGGAGCTGGGGCTCGTGCAGCTGGCGCTCGAGAAGTTGCGGGCGGCCGGCTTCACGCTCTTCACCACGCCCGACCTGGCCCGGGACGAAGTGCTGCAGGGGATCGGCTTTTTGCCCCGCGGGCCCGAGGCGCAGATTTATTCGATCGAAAAAACCGATTTGAGCCTGGTCGCCACTGCGGAGATCACGCTGGGCGGCTCGCGAAAAGACGAGATCCTCGACGTCACATCGCTCCCCCTTAAATATGCGGGGCTATCCCACTGCTTCCGCACGGAAGCGGGCGCCCATGGCAAGGCCACCCGCGGCATCTACCGCGTGCACCAGTTCACCAAGGTCGAAATGTTCGGCTTCACACGACCGGACGTGGCTGTCTCAGATGCGTTTTTGGAGCAAGTTGTCGCGATCGAAGAGAACCTGTTCCAGACGCTGGGCATTCCGTATCGCGTGATCGACACCTGCACGGGAGACCTGGGCGGTCCCGCCTACCGCAAGTTCGATCTGGAAGCTTGGATGCCCGGACGCAACGAATTCGGCGAAGTGACCTCCGCCTCCAACTGCACCGACTACCAGGCGCGGCGGCTGGGCATCCGGTGCAAAGGGGGCGACAAGAAGGGGACGCAGTTCGTCCACACGCTCAACGGCACGGCCGTCGCGGCCACCCGCGCGATCATCGCCGTCCTCGAGAACCATCAACAGGCGGACGGTTCGGTGATCGTGCCGGAAGCCCTCCGCAAGTGGGTGGGGCAGGATCGCATCGTTCCTCGCGCCTGAGCAACCCCTTCAGTGACTTTGTCGTTCTTGACGGTCTGAGCTCCCGCATGTCGACGTTCGCGAAACGTTTTTGGGTCAAATGGACGGCGGCGGCCGTCGTCGCGATCCTTCTGGCCGGAACAATCGTGTGGTGGATGCGGCACTGCCCGGCCGACCTCGGCACATTGGTCGAGATCACCTGCTCGCACCAGCCCGGCAATATGACGGGCGACTACTCCTGGGAAATGACCGTGGCGGCCGACGGAAATGGCACCCTCGTCGCCAAAGACGTCTCACGCACGATCTTCGCCGGCAAGATCATGCAAGAGTTCAAAGAGACGCTCGACACGCTGCGTCTCTGCGATCTTCCGGCGCAAATCGGCGACCCGGTAGTCGATGGAAGTTGGGATCTGATGACGATCAAGATGGCCCACTTCGAGAAGACCATCGACTTCGGCTACGTGGCCCCCGATCGCCAGCTGGATCGCGATGTCGTCGAGGCTCAAAAACTGCGGCTGCTGGTGAGGAGAGTGGCCAGAAGTGCGACTTCACTTCCCGGACCGCAGCCATGATCGCACGGCACCTGAGAGCATGCGGCGAGTGCCCGGTTTGGCCGGGCCCGGGTTATTTGTCCCGCAGATCCCAAGCGGTATCCCATGCCATCGAATCGCGCTTGAGCTTGAGTTCTTGCGTCAGCCGGCGGTCGAAGTCGGGCATGTGGGCTGCGCCATAGAAGATGGCGATCCGCCGCGTCCCCTTGTCGATTTCTTTCTTGAGCACGTTCATCGCGGCCGTGTTGCGGTCCTGCACCAGGATGGTGTCGAGCGTCGCACCAAGACCCGTGCCCATGCCGCCGAGCAGGTCCATCTGTTCTGCAAACATCTTCTTGAGCGCAAGCGGCCGGTTCGGGTCGAACATGGCCGAAAGCAGCTGCAGCTCGCTGAATTCGCCGCCGCCTTTCTTGGACGCGGCTTCCGAAACGCGGTTGGCCTGGCTGAGCAGGTCGAAGAACACCTTGATGCCGATCGATGCGCCGTTGTCGCCCCGCTTGCGGATGGCGGCCGCCATTTCGTCCGGGCTCAGGTCGGCGTGCTCGAAGTTCTTGGCCGTATAGTCGATGGCCTTGAGCTGATAGTCCAGGTCCAGCACGCTTGGCAGCGATTGCTGCAGCATGCCGATCGGATGATTGCTGCGGTGGTCGCCCAAACCCTTGAGCGATTGACCCTCCGGCATTACGAGCTCGAAGAGCACCTTATCGTAGCCGCGGAACCGTTCGTTGAGCCGGTGATAGTAGTCCGTGTCGCCGATGTGGATCGCGCCGATCAGGTCGACCGTGACGGGCTTGCCCTCGGTCGAAACGTAGTGTCCGGTCGCAGTCTCCAGCGCCTGCGGACGATTCTTGGAATCTCGCCGCACGCGCATGAACGCCAACGCGTCGGCCGCAGCCGCTTTGTCCTTGGATTTGCTCGCGGCTTTATCCGCCCCGGCTTTCGCGGTCGCCTGGGTCGGCCCGCTGGCCTTGGATTTCGAAGCGGCGGATGGAGCGGTCGGACCGTCGGCCACTGCGAACGCCGGAACCACGCACGACGCAATCGCGATCGTGACCCACGCCACTCGACGAAAGTTATTGATCACGGCAAGCCTCTTTCCTCAGGGAGTACCGAAACACTACCATTCTCCGGTCGCGTTGGCCGAACGTCCAGCCACGCGTTCTCGCTTTTGTGCCGGAAACTGCCCGTGATCACGCGTTCGTCGGGGCTGTTGCTGCACGTCAGCTCGCTTCCCTCGGAGTGGGGAATCGGCGATTTCGGGCCGCCCGCCACTGCCTGGATCGATCGGCTGGCCGATGCGGGACAGCGCTGGTGGCAGTTTCTTCCGTTAAGCCCACCCGGCCGCGGAAACTCTCCGTACGAGCCCTTCTCGACATTCGCTCTCAACGAGCTGTTTCTTAGCCCCGACTGGCTCGTGGAAGACGGATTGCTGCAAAAGTCCGAGCGGCCCGCGTCGCTGCCGTCGGCGAGCCGCGTCGATTACCCGGCCGTGATCACGCTGAAGCACCGGCTGCTCAAGCTTGCCCAGACGCATTTTCGCGGCGCAGCCCGGCCGGACTTGCGGCAAGCGTTCGACTTGTTTTGTCAGGCCCAAGCCTCCTGGCTCGACGATTACGCCCTCTTTCGCGCGCTGCGAATCACGCACGGCGATCGGGAATTTCACGAGTGGCCCCCCGCGCTCCTGCGTCACGATGCGGCCGCCCTGGCGGAGGCGCGGGGCCAACTCTCCGAACTCTTCGATCGGTTTCGGCTCGGACAGTTTTTGGCCCACCGCCAGCTGGTTCGTCTCCGCGAGCACGCCCGGTCGCGCGGAGTCGGACTGATCGGCGACGTGCCGTTCTTTGTCTCGCCCGACTCGTCGGATGTTTGGGCGCATCCCGAATTGTTTCTGCTCGATGCAGATCGGCGGCCTCAATTTGTCGCGGGAGTGCCGCCCGATTACTTCAGCGCGGACGGACAGCTCTGGGGCGACCCCCTGTATGACTGGGATGCCTTGCGTCGCACCGGCTACCAGTGGTGGCTGGCGCGGATCGGCACCGTCCTGTCGCTCGTCGATCTCGTGCGGCTCGACCACTTTCGCGCGTTCGCCGCGGCGTGGCACATTGCGGCTGGCGCGACGACCGCCGTCCACGGCGAATGGCGCCCCGGGCCGGGGGCCGATTTTCTTGCCGCCGCTGAAGCCCGGCTCGGTTCGCTGCCGTTGATTGCCGAGGATCTCGGATTGATCACGCCCGACGTGATTGCGCTTCGCGATCAGTTCGCGCTGCCGGGGATGCGCGTATTGCAGTTCGCCCTCGACGGCGATCCGCAGAATCCGTTTCTGCCCGAGCATTATCCGCCCAACGTTGTCGCCTACACGGCGACGCACGACAACCAGACCACGCGCGCCTGGTACGAATCGCTCGGCGAAGAGGCGCGACGGCGGATCTGGACCTGCATCGGCCACCCAATCGAACCCGCAGACGCGGCCTGGGAGCTGATCCGCCTGATTTGGGAGTCCAAGGCTTCCTTGGCGATCACGCCCCTGCAAGATTTGCTCAACCTCGGTGCCGACGCGCGGATGAACTGGCCCGGCCGGCCGCTCGACAACTGGAACTGGCGGGCTACGGCCGAACAGTTGGACTCGCCGGCATTCGAGCGGCTGCACGCCCTCACGCGGCAGACGGGCCGAACAACGCCGTGACGAGTTTCGCCTCGGAAAAATTTGCCTGGTTGTGAAACATCGCACATACACTTGGCGCGGATCCGCTCACAATCTGGCTTCTTGAGCGACGGCGATATCATCGGCGACCGGCTTAGGGGGATCTTTCGGCTCTGCCGCGAGGTCGGCCGGTGGCTGTAATAACCGGCCGGTCTTGTGGCAGTGCCACGGGCCGGCCGGTTCCCTTTTGCGCCAAGCTAGGGCGCTTGTTCAAGCACGCATTGCAGAACGGGATCGCGGCCCGCTTTGAAGTCTGCCCAAGTTGTCTCGATTTCCCGATCCGGCCGGATCATGTTCTCGCCCGTCTCGACGAACTTATAGAAGCGAACCGAATAGCACAGCGTGAGATGGGAATTCGGCAGAGTGGTCGTCTTCACTTCCTGATAGCTGTTGGGCTTCTCGCCGATCGGCAGTCCGACCAGCGTGGCCGCCGTTTTCTGGCGGAAGTGGGCCGCGTTGGACATCGCTGCCGAAAAAGTGAAGGGACCGATCAGCACGAATAGATGGCCTTTCCGGTTGATGTCCGGAAGATTTCGGATGCGGGTCACCATGCAGGCCAGGCCGACAAAGTAGTCACCGCCGCCGTTTTGGCGCAGATCGATGACGAGCTTGTTCGGCCGCTGTTTCTCAACGAGGTCAAACAGCCCGCGCGACTTTTGACGCAGGTCTTCGTACGAGCGCCAATTGCAATAGACGGCGCGAGCTTCGGGCATCCACGTGTACCAAAACGTCTCGCCCCGATGCTCGCGAAATAACGGCGGTTTGGCGTAAGCCCACTGCGGGGCGGCGATCGGGCCCGAGCGAAACTCCAGGGAGGATTCCGTCCCCCGGTCGTCGACCAATTTCAATTGGGCAGCGCCGGACGCGGGCGTGATGTCCAAGCCGTGCAACAGCATTCCAGTCGGCATCCAAGCGGAGACCAGCGCCTCCCGATATTGGGGAGTCTCGTCCTGCGGTGTCACGGCAAAAATCAAGTCGTGCACTCGATCGATGGGAGTGCCGTTGATGGCGATCACGCGGCCGCCAACCGCCCTCGCAAACTCCGGCGCGGCACACACGACCCGATACTCGCGACCGAACCGCGAGATGGCCAAAGGAAAATCATCGCAGTCGGCAGGAAACCGGAGATAGGTGTGCCCGTCGCCGATCGAATTCACGATCCGCATCATGCCGACATAGACGTGCGCCGCGTCGAGCTGCGGCAACTTGCGATCGAGCTCGGCCACGGAAGCTGCGAACCGTTCTCGAGACGTGAAATGAAAAGCATTCGAGTGGCGTTTCGGTAGCACAAGGGCGATGAACTGCAGGTCCTCCCGCCACTGCGCGGTGGAAAGCTGCAGCTTCTCCGCTTGGGCGGCCCGGGCGACAGAGGTAAGCAGGATCAGAGCGCACGCGGTGCAGAAAGGCCGCCCGCCGGTCAACCGTTTCGACGTGGAGCGCGCTCCTGGTTCGTGCATCAAACCACCTCGGCAAACCGTTCTCGATACAAACAAACACTGCTTGAGGGTCTTCGCTGTCGCCGCGATTTCCTTGGGAATTCGACGTAGGAAAAGAGGATTCTGCCACTGACGAGGGCATCTGATGCGGACAGCTGCGGATTTCGCCAAAACTGTCCAACGCCAATCGAGACTGCTAGAATTCCCCGTTCCGCCGCTGCCTTCGCGCGGGCCGAGCCCCGGACATTCCGAACGGCCAAAGTTGGGATTTGTTCGGCCCCCCCCCAAGCCGCCCGCCAACCGTACCCGGAATTCTGAAACAACGCATGTCGTTTAGCGATCTGCCCCTCTCTTACTGCACCAACGTGCACCCAGGCCGCACGCTTGAGGAAATCGAAAAGGGGCTCGACCAGTACACCGTGCCCGTCGCTCACCAGTTGGCCACGCCGCTGGCCGCGGGGTTGTGGCTTGCGGCACCCGTTATCCGCGAGCTGTCCGCCGCCCCCGATGCGGGTCGGCGGTTCGTGGACGGCTTGCGAAGTCGCGGACTGACGTGCCACACTCTGAACGCGTTTCCGTTCGGCGACTTTCACAGTCCCCGCGTGAAAGAGAACGTCTACGTGCCGAGCTGGGCTGAGCGCACCAGGCTCGAGTACACGTTGGGGGCGGCCCGCACGCTTGCCCAATTGCTCCCTGCGGACACCGAGGGCAGTATTTCGACCGTGCCATTGGGCTACCCGGGCCTGGATGCCTCGTCGGAGTTTCTGCCGCGCTGCGTCGACCATTTGATTGCCGCGGCTGACGAATTGCAGAGAATTCAAGCCGACCGTGGCTGCACGATTCGCATCGGACTCGAGCCGGAGCCGTGCTGCTGGCTCGACACGACGCCCAGCGCGATTGAGTTCTTCACGGGGCGGCTCTGGCCCGCCGCCCGCGAGCGTGGGTGCCTGGACGCCGTGCGCATGCACATCGGCTTGTGCTTCGACGTGTGTCATCAGGCGGTCGCGTTCGAGGACGTCGGCCGCTCGATCGCCGCGCTCGATGAAGCGGGGATTCGGCTCAACAAGATCCACATTACCTGCGCGATCGAACTCCGCGATCCGGCGACCGACCGTGCGGCTCGGGAGGCGCTCGCCCGCTATGCCGAGCCCCGCTACCTTCACCAGACCAAGGCTCGCACGCCCGACGGCCGCGTGTTGACGCAGTTCGATCTCGAAGCGGGCTTCGCCCTCGAACCGCCGGCCGATTTTTTGCAAGCGCCGCTGTGGCGAACGCACTTCCACGTGCCGGTCGATGCGGAACGCCTCGGTCCTCTCTGGACGACTCGGGCCGAGCTGCGGGCGGCCCTCGCCGCCGTCCGTGGCTTGTCCTACTCGCCGCATCTCGAGGTCGAGACGTACACCTGGGACGTTATGCCCGGTGCTGCCCCGCAGCGGCTCGTCGACGGACTGAGAAGCGAATTGGCCGCGACGCAGACTCTGTTGGCCGAGCTTTCGCGCTAACGCCCGGGCGGCGCCGCGAGACCGGCCGCCACCGCCAGCTCTGGCGCCGGCCGTAAGCTCCAACTCTTTTTGGGTTTAGGAAGCCGCGCGCCGGGGCCTCGGCGCTCAAAAGCTCCGGCCCGACGCGGCTCCTGAAGAAGCTACCAGACACCCGCAGTCCTGGTGGTGAGCCGGTCGGGCGCGCTCTGCAATCGATGAGCGCCGGGTTAAGCCCGTCTTCTCAGTATTTCGGAATTCTGCTATGCCACCGGCCCCTTCTGGCTCGACACCACCCGTCACGACGGGATTCCGTCGACGCGGGACCGTCCCGTCGAACGGTTTCTGAGATTTCCAGTTTCGGATCATTCGGTTCGGATCAATCCAGTTCGGATTAAAGCTGTGAAAACACGTCCCCCCGCGGCCAACAACGTGTCCCGAGATGCTTCCGTTCCGGATTCGGCGCGCTCCGCAGACGAAGCTGCCGAGGGGGACGCCGCGGCCGGGGACGAGCGCGGCCCCGGTCTGTGGCACCACGTGCGACGTCACTTGAGCCGGGACGGTGCGCAGCGAGTGGCCGGACATGCCGCCCGTTTGAGCCGTCATGGCTGGCGGCGGATCTCGACAGCGGTCGCTTCAGCAAATTCCGGCGGCCGCGTCTCGCGACCGGTCGGTGCCGTTTGGCAACGCGTGGCAAGAAGGCCGCCCGGCTCGAACGGTCCGACGGGCGAAAACCCGCACGCACACCGCAATCGCAGGCTGGCCTTCGATTTTGCGGTTTTGGCGGCGGCCGCCGCGATCCTCTTGATGTTACATCATACGTTCCGTCCGCACGGTCGGCCTCGGCTGGCGACCGCCTTCGCTGCGACGTCCGACGCACCGGTCGATGCGGCATCGGCGCAAGCGCCTGCGGACGCGCCACCTCACCGGCATCGCCGACGCACACACCGGCCCGCGACTCCTCCGGTTGTGGCGGACGCACGCGCAATCGACACTCACGCCGGCGATCCGGTCGCGCTGGGTGACCCACATCATGACGCCGACACGCACAAAGCGATCGACGGCGGCGCAGATTTCGGCGATCACCCGGATGTCGGGCATCGCACCGATCATCCCGTCCTCCCGCCGGTTGAGGCGTCCGCGACGTCTTCCGCGCACGACACGATCTTTCACGAAACAGTGATCCACGAGACCGTGGTGCACGATGCCCCGCGGCAAGACATGGCACGGCACGACTTACCCGCAGACGACGGCCCCCCGCACGACTCCAAGGCGGCCGCGGATGCCGCGCTCGATAATCTGCTGTCGACACCCGTCGCTCCCGGTCCGTCGCACAGCTACGATGCCGCGGCGCCGATCGGGCAGAGCGAGCCGTCCGTGTCGCACGACCTCGACAAGCGCGCTCACCCGCACCATGCCGACGATCCGCTCCTGGTCGATTCAAGGGAGCCCGGCGACCCCGCCGGCCATCATCACGATCACCCCAAGAAAACGGTCGACGTCGGCGCGCCTTTGCCGGACGACTTCGCCGCGCCCATGCCGGCCAAGGCACCGGAAGAACACCATCATGACCTGAAGGAACGCGAACACGCCGGGCCGAAAGACCCGCCCAGGGACGAATTTGCCATGCCAGCCCCCACGTCGGCCGCTCCGCTCGACGTGCCTCCGCCAAAAGAAAAAGAGGATGTGCACCATCATCTGCATCGCCCGGCCGACCATGGACCGGCCGTTTCACCGTTTGGGGACGAGCCGAGTGCGACTCCGGGAAAAGACGCCGAAGGGCTCCCGTCGAAACTCGACGCTCCGTTGCCCGACGCGAGCCATGGCCCGAAACCGAGCCCGGAGCACGCCGATCACCCACACCACGACGATCCGCTGCTCGACGTCGGTCCCAAACTCGACGGTCCGCCCAAAGACGCGCCGCCGAAGGATGGCCCGGTCGGCCTGCCGCCCAAATCGGCTGGCGACAAGATCGAGGTCAGCAAGCACGATCATCGGGACGACGGGCTCCCCGTTTTGAGCATGCCGTCGCCGCACAAGCCTGAGGCCAAGCTGAACGACGAACCTTCCAAGTCGGACGGACCGAAGATGGATGACCTGGGGCCGCCGGCGCGGACCGCGAATGCGGCCGACGCCGTGCCTGGCGGCGGACTTGGGGACAATGGCGCGAAAAACCTGCCGCCGAAACCACCGGAGAGTCAAGCGCCTGCGGGTAACGACTCTTCACTCAACGATTTGCTCAACAGCAAAGTGCCGGCTCCGGGAAGCCCCAGCGCGGCCCCCGCCACCAAGCCGGCGCCGCCGACCGCGCCAGCCGCGGCTCCGAAAGAGGATCCGTTCCACACGGATTCCGCACTTCCCGCTGACTCCACGCCGCACGCCGTTGCGCCGCCAAAACAGGCGGAACCCGCGCCGGCCGAAAGCGTCGCTCCGACTGCAAAGCCGGCCACCGAGCCAGCGCATCCCGTCGAAAGCGAGGATGCACTGCCGAGCGTGGCCGTGGCCCATCATCAGATCGAAAAGGACGAAACCGGCGCGTCGGTCCATTACAAGATCGTCGTTCGCAACAACGGCAAAAAGTCGGTGAAGTCCTTCGAGGTCGACGAGGCGGTGCCGGTCGATTACACGGTGCAAGTCACCGATCCACCCGCCGAAACGCGGGCTCAGGACCTGCATTGGATGCTGCACGACGTCGCACCGGGCGAGGAGCGGACGATTGTCGTGACGCTCGCGCCCCCGCGCGGCCGGTTGAAACGCCGCTCGCGGCGCAGCCGATTCCCATCGCCGTGGACAAGCATGCGCCGGCGGCGAGCGATGCGCCCCAACTGAAACTCGAGTTGATCACCCCGGTGGAAGTACACGCGGGCGAAACCTGTCGCATCGGTTTCCGGGCCACCAACCTCGGGGGGCAGACCACCGATCTCAAAGTGAACTTGGATCTTCCACAGCAGCTGCACTACGCGCGCGGCCAGCAGCTGCAGTACAAGATCATCGCGCTCGGCGATCACGAGGCTCGCGAGGATTATCTAACGGCAACAGCCACCGGAACCGGCCAGGTTGAGCTGCGGGCCGAGCTGCTGCACGCGGGGCACTCGATCGCCACGGCGAAGGGAACCTGTCACGTAGCCCCGGCCGGCGCGGCCAAAGGCGGCATCCAACAAACTGGCGCCTGGGTGCCGAGCGGGCCGACCCGGACGGCGAACGGATCCGACTGTCTGTGCTTGCCGTAAGCGGACGTTGGCTTACCTTCCGGGATCCCAGATCGTCGCGTCGATCGTGCGTTCGACGCGCGCGGGATCGTGGAAGTAATAGATTGTGACGACCTTGCCGTCCGGCCGCTGCACGCTGCGGGGATAGCCGAGATCCCGGCTGGCGCCGTCGCCGCGAAGCACGAACGGCCGACTCCACGAACGTCCGCCGTCGCTGCTCAAGCGGGCCTCCATCCGAAACGGCGGCTTGCGTACGCCGTAAGCCAGACATACCCGACCGTCTCGCAGGCGAACGAGCGCGGGCGGATTCCCTTCGCCCAGATCAGGAGCCGCTCGATTGAGGAACTGCCAGTGCACGCCGTCATCGGGTGAGCGCCAGGCGTCGATCCAGCCGTCGTGTTCCTGCGAACCCTCTTCGCGGCGGCGAATGGTGGTCAAAAGCTCGGTCGGCGAGAGGCGCACGGTCGAGGGCATGATGGCGTAACCGGTTGGCTCCGGCCCAATCTTCGAGACGAACTGCCATGTACGGGCGCCATCCGTCGTGCGAATGCAGATCGGTCGTCCCTCTTTGCCGTTTTGCTTGGAGGCGGTGACGAACATCAGGCAGTCGTGCGGCCCGTTTACGATGTAATCGGTGCGGGCGGCGATGCCTGTTTGGCCGCAGAGGGGCAGACGGAACGGTCCCTGCCAGGTGTAGGCCCGATCGACCGAGTAATAGAAACGGGATTGGCCGCCGTCGATGTTCGCCATCCGCGCGGTCAGGGCGAAGTTGGGATTCGTAAAATCGATGCCCCCGGGGCAGTCGATCGGCTCGCGCTCGTGCACGTCGTCGGGGAGCGTGCCGTGCCGCATTCCCTTGGTGCCGATGAGCACCCCCTGGCGCTCGGGATCCTCGAGCGACCAGGTGTGCCCCCCGTCGAGACTGCGAGTCAGAACGTGCCGTTCCGGCTTGTTGTGGTCGATCGCATGGAAGCCCACGCCCCGATCCTGGTAATAGCCCACGCTGAAGCCGACGACGATCTCATTCCCCCAGGCCCAGATGCCATGATTGGCGGGCCATCCGCCGAAGCGGCCGGGCTGAAAGTAGACAGTTGACTGCTCAACGATCGACGGCTGACCGGCATGGGCGGTTCCGATCGAGCAGAAAGTGTCCAATGCTAAGAAAGCAGCACAAAGAAACGCGAAGATCAGCGACACCCAGATGGACCGAACGGTGTTCATTTATGGAATCTCGCCTGCAAATTGAGCAGCGCCCGCAAATTCTATTTAGACGACGTAAGTCCTGAAAATCCACCGCGTTTGGTGGTTAGTTGCTTTCTAAAATCCGCATAAATCCCCTAATTTGAGGCTTCCAATCGCCTGAACGATCGGCCATGCTGGATCTGTCGTGCGCCCTCTGCGGGTCCTCAAAGGATGCGCACCTCCCCGCTGGATCTGACTTCACGCGAGCTGGAAATCCCGTTTGAAATTGAGTGCATCTGCACCGACTTTTCGCACCCCATGCGAAGGGTCTTGTGGCCGCAAACGCTAAGACTGCGCCGGAGTGATCGACAATGCGCTTGACCTCGTGGTTGGATTCTTTCGCCCTTAAAGCTCGGAAGTCCAGCGCCCGCCGCGCTCGCATGTCCGTCAGCGCCCGTCGCTCACGGCCGGCTGTCTGCCGACTTGCGGTCGCCGAACACCTCGAAGATCGTACGCTGCTTTCGGTCACGCCGGCAGCCACCGGCGTAGGAACGGGTACCGGTTCCGGCAGCGGGTCAGGCTCAGGATCCGGTTCCGGCGGCAGCACGGGTGGGTCGGGCGGTTCCACGTCGCCCACGCTCATCGTGAGTGCGGGACAGAACGCGGCAACCACAGTCAACGCCACGGCGATCCTGGCCGGCACGGTCACCTACAACGATCCGTCGGCCACGCAGCCGCTGACGACCACCTGGAGCATGGTCAGCGGTCCTGGCTCCGTTACCTTCGAGAAGCCCAACGCGCTCAACTCCAACGTCCTCTTCAGCACGCCGGGAACCTACGTGCTGCAGCTGTCGGCGACCGACGGTATCTTGTCGTCGCAGAGCCAGGTGAACATCCTGGTCACGCCGCCGACGGCCGACGCCCCGCCCATGGTGAGCGCGGGAGCCAACCAGACGACCACCGTCGGTGCCACGCTCAACCTGAACGGCAGTGTCAGCGACGAAAATCCGCAGACTCCGCTCACCATCACGTGGAGCCAAATCAGCGGTCCAGGAATCGCCAACGCGGCGTTCGCAAATCCAAACGTTGCGGCGACTACGGCGACCTTCAGCCAGGCCGGCACCTACGTGCTGAACCTCGTGGCCACCGACGGCACGCTGGCGTCGAATTCGACGGTCATCGTCACCGTCAATCCGTCGACCGTAAACCCGGCTCCGGTCGTCTCGGCCGGACCGAACATGACCGTGCTGCAAAATTCGCTCGTGACCCTCAACGGCTCGGCGTCGACGTCGAGCGGCACGCTCTCGACGATCTGGCAAGTCGCCAACGCTCCGGGCGGAACGTACTTCGTCAATCCGAACTCGCCGACCACCCAGGCTCAGTTCAGCACGCCCGGCATCTACCAAATTCGCCTGGTGGCGTCGAACGGAACCTACACCAACAGCAGCTACACCACGATCACCGTCAACCCCTCGACCACGGTCGCCAGCAACTTCCAGCAGGGGACCAACGGTTACACCGGCGCGAGCGACTCGTACATCAGCTCGGCCAACACGAACACGAATTACAGCACGAGCACGACTCTCAACGTCCGCTATAGCGCCTCGGAAGAGGCCCTGCTCGAGTGGAACCTATCTTCGCTTGCCACCACGAGCACGGTGACGTCGGCCACGCTGACGCTGGATGTGACGACCGCCGCCAGCGGCGTGACCTACAACATTTACGCCCTCAACGGCCCCTGGACCGCCAGCCAAGTCACCTACACCAGTTCCGCCACGGGAACGAAGTGGGCTACGCTGGGGGCGACCGGCACGTCGTCCGGCGCGACCGCCATCGGGAGCTTTACCGCCTCGTCGACCGGTTTGGTGACCGTCACGCTCAATTCGACGGGTGTTGCCCTCGTCCAATCGTGGATTGCCACTCCGTCGAAGAACTACGGGATGATCATCCGCGCTGCCTCCGGCACGACTCAGCTCAGCATCGCCTCGAGCAAGTTCGCGACGGTCGCCGATCGTCCGCAGTTGAGCATCTCGACGGTGGCCTCGACCGGTGCGACCTACTCGCCGCCGCCGATCACGAACCCGACGACTTCGGCCAACACCGCGTTCATGGGCTTTGACGGCAAGCGCGACGGCTACATGGCGCCGATCGGCTTGGACCTCGACACGCTGTACTTCCAGTATCAGCAATGGCAGCAGAACGGCAGCCAGGGGACCTTCACCTCGAATAATTCGTTGATCATCCTCAGCGGCAGCAACGTGCTGGTGAATGTGACGTCTTCGTTCAACGTCAGCTCGCTCGTCACGACGTTGCAGAGCTACGGCATGCAGGTGACGGGCGTTGCCGGCCCGGACATTTCCGGCTGGATGCCCATCAACCAGTTGCCCAACCTGGCCACGGCCGGCGGACTGAACTTCGCGCAGCCGGCCAGCTATTACCTTGCCACGGCTCCGGCTGACTCGACGCAAGGCTCTGTGGCCATCGGGGCGGCCGCGGCGCAATCGCAATTCGGCGTCACCGGCACGGGCGTGACGGTGGGCGTGATCTCCGATAGCTACAACAGCTTGGGCGGTGCCGCGACCGACGTCACGAACGGCCAGTTGCCTGCGAATGTCGACGTCCTGCAGGACCTTCCCGCGGGCGCCGGCACGGACGAAGGCCGCGCCATGCTGCAAATCGTCCATGCCGAAGCCCCAGGTGCCAATTTGGCTTTCGCCACAGGCGAAGACGGCGATGCGGGTTTCGCTCAGAATATCGAAGCCTTGCAAAGCCAGGCGGGCGCGAACGTGGAAGTCGACGACCTCGGTTACTTCGACGAGCCCTTCTTCCAGGAAGGCATCATTTCGCAAGCCGTCGACTCAGTCGCGTCGAAGGGTGTCGCGTACTTCTCCGCGGCCGGCAATGACGGTCAGGCCCAGGCCTGGCAAGGTGCCTTCGTCAACTCCGGCCAGACCGGCCTGTTCTCGGGCGGCACGCTGAACACCTTCGGCACCGGCGCTAACGCCCAGTTCCAGCAAGTGACCATTCCGGTCGGCAGCGAGGTCACCCTCGACTTCCAGTGGAACCAGCCGTTCGCCTCGGCCGGCGGCGCCGGCTCCGCCAGCCAGATGGACATCTTCCTGCTCGACTCGCCGAGTCTGAGCGCGCTGAACCTCGTCGGTGAGGGCGTCAATAACAGCGTCGGCGGCGACGCCATCCAGTTGGTCAGCTTCTTCAACGACGGCAGCTTCGGCACCTCGACGTTCTACATCGCCATTGAGCACGACTCGGGCCCCACGCCGACCGTCATGAAGTACATCGGCTTAACCGACGGTCTGCCGTTCCAGATCGATACATTTAACACTCAGACCGGAACGACGTTCGGCCACGCGACGGCTTTGGGCGCCGCCGGCGTCGGCGCCGCGGATTACAGCTTGACGCCCGCCTTCGGCGTCACGCCGGCGGAGGGCGAGAACTTCTCCTCGAGCGGTTACGGCACCGAGTTCCTCTTCAGTCAGAACGGCACCCCGCTGTCGAGTCCCCAAGTGCGCCAAGAGCCGATGTTCACCGGCGTCGACGGCGTCTTCCTGAATGTCACGGGAACGACCGAATTCACGCCGTTCTTCGGCACCTCGGCCGCCGCTCCCAGCGTGGCGGGCGTCGCCGCGCTGATGCAGCAAGAGGGAGGCGGCGCGGGAACGCTCTCGCCCACCACGATCTACTCTCTGCTGGAGAGCACGGCCCAGCCGACGGTCGGAGATTCCGCCGGCTGGAACGGAAACTATGGGTTCGGCCTGGTCAATGGCGACGCGGCGGTGAAAGCCGTGCAAACCGCGCCCAAGAACGCCGTGCCCAGTGCCACCCTCTCGGTGACGAACAACCCGTTCGCCGAGAACGGCGGCACGACGCAGGTCGTGGCGACGTTGTCGAAACCGGCTACCGGCCCGGTCATCATCAATCTGCAATTCAGCGGCACGGCGACGTTCGGCACGCAATACTCCGTCTCGTCGAGCCAGATCTTCATCGCCCCCGGCCAGACTTCGGGAAGCATCACGATCACGGGCATCGAAGATCATGCCACCACGGCGAACGAAACCGTCATCGTCAGCATCTTCTCGATTCAGAATGCGACCATCGCGGGCGGCTCGCAGTCGGTGACGATCATTCGGACCGATGACGATGAGCCGACGATCATGCTCAGCGTCTCGGGCGGCTTCGGCCCCAACAACAACGCGTTTGACGAGAACGGCGGCGCGGTAACGATCACGGCCACATTGAGCGAACCGATTACGAACTCGGCGGATGGCATCACGATCACCCTAGGCTTCTCCGGAACGGCCATTAACGGGACGAATTACACGCCCAGCTCGACCACGATCGTAATCCCAAGCCCACTTCCTTCGGCAACAGCTGGCTCGATCACGCTGAACGGCATCGCCAATACGATTCCGGACCTGCCGGCGGCGACGGTCTTCGTCACGATCGAGAGCATTGTGATCACCGCGACGGGTGCTCCCGCGCAGATTGAGCAGGTTGCCGGCGACAGCAGCGTCGTCGCCTTGGCGGTCGACAACCTCGTCACCAGCAACCCGGCGGGGTCCAACCCGGTTGTTTCGCTGCCGACCGTCACGGGAACGACCGTCAGCGACAACGGCGGCACAGCCACGATTACCATCTCCCAATCGGCGCTCTCGCAGACTACGACTGCAGTTCAGCTCCTGTTCTCCGGAACCGGCATCAACGCTGCCAATGACTCCCTCCCCCCCAACAGTCTCGGCGGGCCCAATTACATCGTCACCGACGCCAATGGGAACGAGTTGGGCAACGGAGTCGGACCTACCGGATTGCAACTTGACGACACTGTTTTCATCGACCGGGGGACCCTCAGCACCACCATCACGGTGACGGGCCTCAACAACTTCGTGGTCGCCGGAAATTACACGCTGGTGATTACGCTGGGCTCAGTCGATTTCGCCCATGCGTCGGCGACCGCCAACTCCGACACCGTCACGATCGTCAACACGAACACGCAGCCGGCGGTCACGCTGGGTATCTCGCAAAAGACGTTCACGGCGGGCGGCGAGACAATCGTCACCGCTTCGCTCCCGCCCAACACCACGACCAACGGCCAGGTCGTCGTCAACCTGTCGTTTACCGGAACGGCGACCCCGAACCTCGACTACAGCGTGACGGGAGGCTTCAATCAGCCCAGTCTCGGGGCGGCCACCGATGTGATCATCATTCCGTTTGGCCAGAACAGCGGCAGCGTGGTGCTCACCGGGCTCAACGATGACTTGAACCGCAGCGAAACGACGGTGGTGGTCGGCATCGCCAGCGTCACCAACGCCGTGGTCGCGGGCACGCCGACGGTCATGGCCAACTACGTCAATCCGAACGTGCCGGTCACCTTCTCGACTGAGAATGCCGTCACGGCCCAGGGAGGCGTCGCCGCCGTCCAGGTGTTCATGTCTCGTACGCTGCCCTTCCAGGTGAGCGTGAATTACACGATCGCGAACGGCACCGCGTTCGAAGGGGCAGAATACTTGTTCCCCGCCGGCGGCTCGCAGGGTACTCTGGTGTTCGCGCCCGGCACGACCGTGCAGACCATTTATATCGACACCATTCCGCTCGGACCGGGTCTTCCGTCGCTGCCGGCGTCAACCAATTTCAGCGTCACGCTGAGCGGCGCCTCGCTCGATGTGCCTCCGTCCACTCCGTCCGCCACTCCCCCGGGAGTGGGCGTCACCATTAACCCCAACAGTAGCGTCGCCACCGTCTCGATTCTCGAAACGAGCGTGGTGAACTCCAATTCGGTCGGAGCGACCCTGCAGCAAGGCAGCAACTCGCCGCCCGATATCGCGGCTGCCGTGGGCACTCCGACTCCTCCGAACGGAACGACGCCGCCGATCGACGCCCGCATTGTCATCATGACGAACGACCAGTACACGGTCTACGACTACAACTCGGGCTTCATCCTCACGCAAACCACGCTGGATGCTTTCTGGACGACCGCCGGTATTGCGTCTACGAGCCTGACTGGTGACGCGCTCGACCCGCGAATCGTGTTCGATCCGCTGCTGCAGCGGTTCTTCGCCGTCGCCCTCAACCCGGTCGGCGCGGCCAACAACAACGTCCTGTTTGCCGTCTCGAAGTCGCAAGATCCGCTGGGTGGCTGGAGCGCCTTCACGCTGCCGGTCGACCCGGTGGCCAAGCTCAACACGGCGACCGCCGTCGCCCTGGGATTCGACGTAAACGGAATCTACATCACCGCCGACACGCTCAATACGCAGACGGGCGCCGCCGGGGAAACAGGCTTCTCGATTCCCATCATCGACTTCGCCAACGACGGGGCGGCGACGACCAACTTCACGCAGTACTTCAACATTCCGTCAGGTGCTGAGCTGCAGCCGGAGACCAATCTGAATCCGTTCGTGTCGCAGCCGGAAAGCCTCCTCTCGGGCGACGCGACCACTCCCAACGACCTGTTGAGTTTCATCATCGCAGGCGCAGAACCCCAGCGCGGCCATTTCGCCGCCGACCGATATTCCCGTTTCGACGATTACCAACCCGCCCAACGCTCAGCAGGAAGGCACGGCCACCACAATCTCGACAGGTCTGGCCGGCTTCTCCGGTAGCATCACGCAAGTCGGAACTGAAATCTGGGCGGTGGAAACGGTCGCCGATCCGACCTCGGGCAACTCGGACATTCGCTGGTATGAGCTGAGCGACACCAACGGCACGCTCGCCATCTTGCAGACCAACCTGATCAGCAGCCCAACAATCAGCTACTACAACGCGTCAATTGCCGCCTCGAGCTCGGTGGGCGACGCGGGCGGGGGGGACCAGATTGTCATCGGCTTCACGGGATCGGGCAAGAACGAGTTTGCCAGTGCCTACGCCGCGATTGGCGAGACGGTCGGCTCGGGGGCGAACTCGACGACGACGTTCACGGCGCCGGTCCTGCTCGCGGTCGGAGCCGACAGCTATAACGTGCCCGTCAACGGTGCCAACGCCTGGGGCAGCTATAGCGCCACCGTGTTCGATCCCAACGTCGAACCACTCGGATCCACCGCCGGTGCGTCTGGCACGGTGACCGGCGCCACCAATGCGTCCCCCATCGTGATTACCACCGGCTCCACCTTCAGGCTCGCGACGGGCGACACGGTCACAATTAGCGGCGTTGGCGGCAACACCGCCGCCAATGGAACCTTCACCATCACCGTCCTGAGCGCGACCACGTTCCAGCTCAATGGCAGCACGGGAAATGGGACCTACACCAGTGGCGGCACCTGGACTTTACCACCGAGAGCCGCCACGTTCTGGACCTTCCAGGAATTTGCCTCGGCGACCAATGTTTGGAGCGTCGAGATGGCCGAGATCACAGTCGCTCTGCCGCAGGCTACGCTGCCGACGGTCGATCTGAACATCAACCCCTCGGCGATCGGGGAGAACCTTGGCCCAACGGCGACGGTGATGGCGATCCTGAGCGCGCCGGCCACCGACGACGTCGAGGTCACGCTCAACTTCGGCGGAACGGCAACCGAGAACGTGCAGTACTCGGCGACCGCCCAGACCATCTTTATCCCGGCCGGCTCTATTAGCGGCTCGATCGTCCTCAGCGGCCTGCAAGTCGACACCGAGGGCTTCCCGACGGTCACCATCAGTATTAACCAGGCCTCGCTGTTTAACGCTACGCCGGGAAACACGACCGCCGTTTCGGCGACGGTCGAAGACATTGATCCCGTGGCGGCGGGCAACATTTCCGGTGAGGTCTATAACGACCTCAACTTCTCCGGCACCAAGCAGGCGGGGGATCCGGGCATCGGCAACGTGCTGGTGTTCCTCGACAAGAACGGCACCGGCACGTTCAACGTGGCGAACGATCCGTTCATCTTCACGAGTGCGGCGGGCGCGGCCCTGGGCGACTACACGTTCTTCGGCCTCGCCAGCGGCGCCGACAACGTCTACCAAGTTCCGCCGTCATCGTTCAGCCAGACTCAGCCCGCGCCCGGCACCGGATACCTTGGCATTAGTCCGCCGGCCTCCGGCATCAACTTCGGCGACGCTCAGATCACCAATCCGAACGCCAGCGTTTCGGTCAACATCCCGCAGATCACTGACGACAAGTCGAGCGGCACGCTGACGATCAAGCTGGCGCAGGGGACCGCTGTCCCCGTGGCCCTGACGATCCTCGTTGGCGGTTTGGCGCCCTTCACCGATTACACGTTGACTGGGCCGAGTGGCACCGTCACGTTGTCGGCGGCGTCGGACACCTTCGTCGCGACGATTCCGTCCGGTAAGACGTCCGTCGCGTACACGATCACGGCCAACGCCGACAGCACCAACACCGACGAAACGATCACCTTCCGGGTGGTCAACGTCTCCAACGCCACGCTGACCGGTGCTTCACAGGTCGAGACGTCGATCGTGACCGCTTCGGGATCGCCGGCGCTCGTCATCGACAGCCCGACGCAGCTTTCCAGCACCGGTTTGACGCCGGGCTTCTCGTTCGGTTCGCCGACGCTGACCTTCCAGGCCGGCGACCAGCCCGACTACATGATCGAGGCCGACCTGAGCGGCAACGGCGTGCCGGACCTGGTCGTGGCGAACTCGCAAGCCAGCTCGATCACGGTGATTCTCAATCCCGCGAGCGCCAGCCCCACGGTCAAAACGTACAGCGTCGGCCCAAATCCGACCGGCATCGTGGCGGCCGACTTCAACAACGACGGTGCTTTGGACCTGGCTGTCTCCACGTCGACCGGCGTCACCATTCTCGAGAATAACGGCTACGGTGGGTTTACCTCGACCGGTTCCTACGCGGCCGGCAGCGCCCCGTCGGCCGTGACAGCGGGTGACTTCAACGGCAACGGGTTGATGGACATCGCGGTTGCCAACGCCAACTCGAACAACGTTTCGATCCTGTATGGCAACGGCAACATGACCTTCAAGGCCGCCGTCAACATCGCCGTCGGCTCCAGCCCGACCGATATCAAGGCGGCCAACCTGGCCAACAACGGCATCACCGATCTGGTTGTGGCCAACAACGGCTCGGCCAACCCCGGTGTGACGGTGCTGCTGAATAACGGCAGCGGCATGTTCACGGCGACCACTTACACCGCCGGCGTGCAGCCGCACTCGCTCGCGATTGCGGACTTCACCGGCAACGGCGACCTCGACATCGCGGTCACCAACGTCGGTAATGCTCCGGATGAGCCGGGCAACATCAACACGGTGACGGTGCTGATGGGTAACGGCAAGGGCCAGTTCACCTCGGTGCCGCTGCCGCTCGCCGGTCAGCCGCTACCCGCGGGAACGTACGCGGCCGGCCCGTCGGTCTTCAGCATCGCCGCGGGCGACGTCAACGGCGACGGCCTGCCGGACCTCATCGTCGGCAACAACGGCGTCGGCAACAACTCGATCAGCATCCTGACGAACAACGGCAACGGCACGTTCGCCGCCCCGCAGACGGTTTCGGCCGGCAGCGGCAACCTGGTCGAGTCGGTCGTCGCGGGCGACTTCTACGGCAACGGAGCCGTCGACATCGCCTCGGCCAACTCGTTCGGCACGGCCGGCGTCAACGGCGTG
Organism: uncultured Planctomycetaceae bacterium; assembly: GCA_963800135.1. Lineage (GTDB taxonomy): Bacteria > Planctomycetota > Planctomycetia > Planctomycetales > Planctomycetaceae > DASPSM01. The sequence goes on from CAWCZR010000016.1 coordinate 315,112, forward strand.
ACGATCTTCCAGAACACCGAAGTTCCGGCCACGCTGATCTTCCACGTCTACTTGAGCCACCCGGCCACCACGGCCGTCACCGTGAACTACGCGACGCAGAACGGAACGGCCAAAGCCTACACCGACTACACGCCGGTCAGCGGCACGCTCCGCTTCTCCCCGGGGACCACGGTTGAAACGGTCGCCGTCCCCATCCTGCCGGGAGCGGGCAACAACGTCTCGGTGATTCTGCAGCTCTCGGGTGCCACCTCCAACGCTCCGATCCAGATCGGCACGGGCGTCGGCACCATCAATCCGCTGGCCCCGGCCGCCAGCTCGGCGACCGCGTCGGTCGGCAGCGGCAACCTGGTCGTCAACGATGCGACGCAGCACGACTCGCTGCAGTTCGTGCAGCTCTCGTTGGGAACGGTGGAAGTCCTCGTCAACGGCGAGGAGCTCGGCATCTACACCGGCGTGACCGGCCAGGTCCAACTGACGACGCCGCAAGGCCTCGACAACGTCTACGTCGACGAAGAGATCACGGAGGCCGGCACGCTCACCAACTCGGGTGTGTTGGTCAACAGCAGCTTCGGAGACTTTATGTTCGCCGAACTCGTCAACGGCAAGAACTGGCTGCTGCAAGCCTGAGCCAGCTCGACCAAAAACTCAAGCGGCCTGCCGCGTCAACGGCAGGCCGCTTGTTTGTTACCCGTCGAACGTCACACCGCGCGTGACTCGCATGGCGGGTGACGGCTTGGGTCGACCGTCAACGCCAACGGCTTACCGCCAGTGGCGGCGGTAGTAGTACGGACGCCCGTAGCGCCCGTAAACCGCTACCCCCGGATTGACGACGACCGGCGCAGGCGCGACGTAAGCGGCCGGCGGCGCATAGTACCCTGGCCCGCCATAGTAGCCCGGCGGCGCGTAGTAGTACGGAGCTGGGGCCGGGTACACCGGGGCGGGCCCGTAAACCGGGCCGACAGGCACGGTCACTCCCACGCCAACTCCCACCCCCGCTTGAGCCGTCGATGGCTGGGTCGCCACCGCCAGGCCCACCAACGAAACACATCCTAACGACAACAAGGTCTTCATTGTCCTGCCCTTTCCTCAGTGAAGAGCCTGCGAGAAAAATTCCGCTCCTCACTTGTGATTATACCTCTGATCTCGAAGCCGGCTCGAGATGGGAAAGGTCGACCGTGAAGGATCGCGCGGAGACTCGAGGGGACGCGCGACTTCTAGAGTCTGCGCAAAGAAAGGCAGGCCCCGGTCTTCAGGTAGATCGGGACCTGTCGGAAAAGTTCGCCAAAAAGGGGTCGTCGCTATGCAGCTTGTTCGGCCGCCCACTGCGCGAGGACCTCGGCATTCATTGCCGTGAGATCTTCGCTCCACTCGAAGTCGCGCGTCACCATTTCGCGGGTGCCAATGCCGTTGCGATAGGCGGCTGCGACCACGCCCGCAGTGAGCACGGGACCCATCAGACGCGGCAGCGGATCGGACCAGAGAAACTCGTTCGCGGAGCGCCCCCCGAAGAAATGGCGGCACCACTCGCCAACGCCGGGGAAGCTCTTCGTATGTCGAAACAGCGTGCAGAAGAGCCAGAAGCGGAACGTGTACGAGCGTCCGCGGACGGCCTCAATGGGGGCGATCTGCGAATCGAAGTAGGCGGACGCGAAGCGGGGGTCGTCTTTGAGCAGGTACATGCCGCCGGTCAGCCGCGGATTGCACTCAATCGCCGCGATCCGTCCGGACGCATCTTCAATGAAGTCGAAGCCCACCTGCCCCGTGTACTTGACGGCTTCGATGAACGTGCGGACCCACTGCCACACCGCCGGCTGCTCGACGCGACGGTAAACCACGGTCGGGCCGAAGTCGTGGCAGAAATCGGTGGCGTAGGTGGCATGCGCGGTGATTCGACCCTGATGGGCGATCGTGAACGTCGCGTAAGGCCGTCCCGGTAGATACTCCTGCGCGATCCAGGGCCGGTTGGCGGTCGGCTCGACGCCGTCGAGCGCCTCGATCCCCTGCGGACGCACGACCGTCTGCGCGGCAAACCGCGAATAGATGGGCTTATAGACCGTGCGGCTGCCTTCGCGCTGGCCGAACACGCGCAAGAGCTCGTCACGGCTGGCGATTCGCGTCGTCGCGGGAGCGGACAAGCCCAGCTCGCGCGCCTTTTCGATGAAGAGCCACTTGTCATGCAGCCCGATCAGCGTATCGAAGTTGGGTGCAAAGAGCGCTGGCCCGTCCGGGCGGGCGGCCTTCGCCTGGGCCAGATAAAACACTTCCTCGTAAATGGGCACGATCAGGTCGACCGAGTGCCGGTCGGAAATCTCCCACACCGCGTCGAGCCACTCCGAAGTCTGACGGGCGGGCGACGGCACGTGAAAATAACGCGAAACAGCCGACGAATACCGGCACAAGGTGTGTGGCCACGCGTCGGCGACAAGCACCCGATACCCTTCCGCCTGAAATCGCCGCGCCAAGGCCAGCGCATAAGTTCCGCGACCTGCCGTCAACAACAACGTGCGCATAACGGGCCCCAGTGCGAGTGAATCGGGATGGGAATCGGAGAGCGATTCTCAAAGAGAGTCCGGCAGACCAGAGTTTTCGGTCTGCGGAGGGGCGACGGATGAAGGGGACGGCCGCCCGTATAAGAACCGCGATCTTCCGAAACCAGCGTTCCCGCAGAAAGGGCACCGCGATCCGTAAGAGCCCGCAGGCAGGCAGCCTTGCCGCAGATACGGCAGCGACTCACTGGAATCGGAGGAGACTGAAGCGTGGGCGAGATAGACCGGGCGAATTGTCTCGCGCGCGAAAGAGCTAAACAGCGCGGATAATCGCGGCAGCGCTCTGACCCATCGCCGTGCGATTGACGGTCAGGGCCGTCTTCTTTCGCAGGTCGAGCGGCTCGCGGTGGACGACCCGCAGGCGGAACCGCGGATCGGGAGTCTCGTAATTGAGCGTCATCGGCAGCGAGCCGTGCTCGAGCGCCAGCAGGCTGCCCGCCAGCTCGACCGCGCCCGAACCCGCGTCGAAGTGGCCGAAATAGCTCTTGAGAGCCGTCACGGGAATGGATTCGGCCTCGTCGTCGAAGGCCCGGCGGAAGGCGCAGGCCTCGACCAGATCGTCCCGCTGCGTGCTCTTTCCGTGGGCATTAATGTGCCCCAAGTCCGAGGGCCGCAACGACGCCTGCCGCAGGCTGGAGCGAATGGCGCGGACCAGTCCCGTGCCTCCGTTGCCGTTCGAGGAGCCCGTGCCGTCGCAGCCGGCCGCGACTCCCAGCACCTCGGCGTAAATTCGGGCTCCGCGACGTACGGCATGGCTGTACCGCTCGACGACGAACGCCGCGCCCCCTTCGCCCACGATCGTGCCGTCACGGTCGAAGTCGAAGGGGCGGCACGCACGGAGCGGATCGTCGACCCGCCGTGAGAGTCCGTCAAACAGGCTGAGCTTGGCAATGTCGACCGGATGCACGTTGGAGCTGGAGGCGCCGACGATCATGCAGTCGGCCGCGCCGCGGTCGATCACGTTGACCGCTTCGGCCAGCGCCAAGAGCGCCGACGACTCGCGGCACGTGATGGTGTTGTTGGGCCCCCGCGCGTCGAATTCGATCGAAACGTGGCAGGCGGCCATGTTGGGCAACTGCCGCAGGAACCAGAGCGGGCAGATTTCGCCCATCGCTTGTTCGTTGAATCGATCGTAGGCGAAGGCGCCCTTTTCGTCGCTGGAGGCGGTCACCGCGTCGGTGAGTTCCTGCGGCGTCGTGGAAATGCGGCCAGCCCCGAAGGAGACGCCCAATCGGTCCGGTTCGACCGAGCCCCGCACCAGCGCCGCGTCGTCCATCGCCAAGGTCGAGGCGGCGACGCCCAGCTGGATGTCGCGGGACATGACCTTGATCAACTTTTTATTGGCAATGTAGTCTTCGGGCGTGAAATCGTGGATTTGGGCGGCTAGGCGCGTGGGCAGTTGGTCGCTGCGAAAAGCGCGCAGATAGCCGATTCCGGATCGGCCCTGCATCAAGCTTTTCCAGAACGCATCTTTGCCGATGCCGATCGGGGAAACGACCCCGACACCGGTGATGACAATCCTGGTTGGAATGTCCCCAGCCTTCATGAGACGACCCAGCGGCCGAGGCACGGCTCCGGTCGCAGCACCGCGATATCGGCTTTTCAACGTCCCGCCGGTGTCCCGCCGTCGAGAGGTCTCAAAGCTCGATCAACTTTGCCGTAAACCACTTCGCCCGAATTCTGCGGCCCGCCCCTGCGTGCCGCTGCCGATTTCTCTGCCGCCCCTAATTCTTTATCGGCAATCTCCCCAGGGAGGGGAGACGGGTGATCGAGCAAACGGGGGACTGTTTTCGTCAAACAGGCTCGGTAGCCAACCTGCGCGGTCGGTCGACGCTCATGCCACTCGCAGCGCTTGACCCGCGTGAGTTTCCGCGTGAATTTACTAGGGCGAGTTTTCTAGCCGTCACCAACCGCAGGATAAGTCGTAACTACTGATCCCCATATGTGTTTGCTAGCCTGACCCATCTCAAATTAGACCGCAGATCACGGGGCGCGTCAAGAACAATCCGCTACGTGCGGCACAGGGGGGCAAGTCACCAGGTTCGGTAGAATCGGCCGTGTCGATGCGTGGTGCGGAATCTCCAATGTCGCGCGACGGGTGTCGCGGCCAGTTCCCCAACACGGGCGACACCGAAGTGGGGCTGAGGCCGATTGTGCCGACGGAACCGATTCTTCGGCGGCAACCTACACTCGACTGGTCATTTTGCGTCGCAGGGCCGAGGGAGCGACGGTTCGTTCGAGAGGGCGGTCAGCAGAAGAAGATCGCGGCCGCGGCTAAAGAAAAACAGCCGGGAGAATTCCGGCGGTGGGGCAGGAACCACAAGAATTCAGCGTCCGGCTGCCATCCCCATTTTACTGCGGAAGGGGCGGGCTTGCAAACTTCGGGCAAGCCTGGATTAGAATGCGCGGGCTGCATCTGGAACTCCTTAACCAAGATGCGACGGCAGCTGCCCCGGATGGCAGTGCCGCCTCGACGAAAGCGACGACGAGACAAATCCGACATCAGCCGTGCTCACGCGAGAGTGGCGGAATTGGCAGACGCGCCAGACTTAGGATCTGGTGCCGCAAGGCGTGGGGGTTCGAGTCCCCCCTCTCGCATTCCCCCGCAGTTGCCCCTGTGAAGTGGGATTCGCGCGCCATCAGGCGTTCTCTAGACCCGTCCAGACGTCTTGTCTCGGCCGCGCACAACTCGCAGAGTCCGGGGACGCACTATCTTCACTCGAGACGCACGACTTTTATCCGCTGTGGACGTGCTTCGCCGCGCGGCTTCCAAACGTGCGTTTTGCAAGTCCCTCTTGCGTTTTTTGGACCGGTCAACTACAAGACCGAAGCCCCGAGGTAGTTCTTGGCACCGACATGGATGTCAGAGTCAAGACCCATCCGAAGCGCCGACCGGTGGCACGAATTCGGGCCGCCCCGGCAGGCGGAGTAACCGCCCCTCACGCGCGAGGAGCCTCAAGGCAACGTGCCGGCATGGATGCCGATAACCGGCCGCTTTCTGCACCGGAGCGCTTTCGTGGCGAACCCGGCAAAGTGGCCCGGACCGCGTCGCACGAGCCAGTGCCCGTCGCGATCCGACAAGGATGTAAAGTGCCGGAAAGGAGGCCTCGATCGTGTTAGTTCTCACCCGCAGAGAAAACGAGAAAATCTTATTGCCCGACGTGGGCGTGACCGTCGAATTGATGTCGGTCACAGGTAACCGCGCTCGCTTGGGCATCAGCGCCTCCCGATAACATTCGCATTCTTCGCGAAGAAGTCGCCGTCAACCAGGCTGTTCTCAAGCAGGCCACGGTTCGCGGTTCGATGTCGCGAGAATTCGTTCATGCCTTTCGCAACCGGCTCAACGCGGCCATCCTGGCGGCCGAGACCGTGCGGATGCAAATCGAAGCCGAACGCCTCGACGATACATCGAGCACGCTCGATCGCATCGTGAACGAGCTCCGAGCGATGGCGTCGATGGTCGAAGGACCGCAGCCAGTCGCCACGCGGCCGCTTGTCGCATCAGGGGTGGGCGAGCACCGGCCCTGGAAAGCGTTGGTGGTCGAGGACGACGCCAACGAGAGCTTGCTGCTGGCCGGAATTCTGCGGATGACCGGATACGAGGTCGACGTTGCCGGTGACGGCGCGGACGCTCTCGACTATCTTCATTCGCACGCGCGGCCCGACGTTGTGCTGCTCGACATGAAGCTGCCGAAGCTCGACGGGGCCACCACGCTCGGTCGCATCCGCCGGGATCCTAATCTCGAGGGGATGAAGGTCTACGCCGTCAGCGCGACACCGCCCAAGCGGTTTGGCGTGAAGACGGGACCCGGCGGCATCGACCGTTGGTTCTGCAAGCCGCTCGATCCGCGGGAGCTGGTGCGCCAACTCGATAGCGAGCTGAGCGCCCTCGATCGCTGACGCCCAGGCGTCAGCGGTTTGCCGAATTCGGCCGTCGTCATCGATGGCTGCGTTGCAGTAAGAAGACGGCGCGGATATAGGATCCGCGCCGGTTCTGAGATCGCACAACTTGCCGGTCCGGCGCCCCCACACCCGTGCTGGGCCCGTTCAGCACGGATCGGCGGCCGCTTCAGCTGGGAAAGACACCCACCGTGCAGCCAAAACAATCGCCGCGCTCGCTGCCCCCTTCCGGTCGAGAGGCCGCCCCGTCACGCAATCTGGCTTTCGACTTCCAGCGGTCGGAGTTTGACACGGCCGCCCAGCCCTACGAAACATTTCAGACCACAACAGACGAGCCGTTCCCCCGACATTGGAACATGAACGGCATCAATATCGGCGACAGCCTCCGTCGCGCCATCGAGGTGTGCGAGGCGGCCTTCGAGGACATTGTCGATAAAAGTGCCGACGGCGTGGTCGTCGTGAACCCCGTCGGCACGATCTGTTTTGCCAACGCGGCTGCCGAATCGATGCTGGGCCGCTCGACGGGCGAACTTCTGGGCGAACCGTTCGGAATGCCGGTGGGGGCCGGCGAAACATTCGAGATGAAGCTGCCCTCGACCGATCAGGGCTGCCACTTCGCCGAGATTCGCGTCGTCGCCACTCATTGGCAGGGCTCGCCCGCCTTGCTGGCCACCCTCCGCGACGTCACGCAGCGCAATCGGGCCCTCCGCCGTCGCGACGAATTCCTGGCCATGCTGTCGCACGAACTGCGGAACCCGCTGGCGGCCATCTCCAGCGCGGCGAGCGTGCTGGCCCGCCCCAACCTCGACGGCGACGGCTTCGCCCGCGCCCGCGGGGTTATCGAACGGCAGTGCGCCGAAATGACCCGCCTGCTGGCCGACCTGCTCGACGTCTCCCGCGCGACCCGCGCGAAGATTGAGCTGCGGAACAAATGCCTCGACCTGGTCGACGTGATCATCGAGGCCGTCGACGCGGTGCGTGGCGAAGCCGAGGCCGTCGGGCAGACGGTGTCGCTGGTTGCCAGCGTCGACATGATTCCGGTCGACGGCGACGCGGTGCGGTTGCACCAGGTGTTTGTGAACCTGCTTTCCAACGCGTCCAAGTTTTCCGGTGCCGGCAGCCCGATCCGGGTGATGGTGGGGATCGAGGACGATCAGGCGGTCGTCAAAGTCCGCGACCAGGGAATCGGAATGACGCCCGAGGTGCTGGAGGCCGTGTTCCAGCCCTTCGTCCAACTCGACTCGTCGCTCGATCGGCCTGGCGAGGGTCTGGGCCTCGGCCTGGCGATTGCGGATTGCCTGATCAAGCTGCACGGCGGCGCCGTCCGGGCCTCGAGCGAAGGTCTGGGAAAGGGGAGCGAGTTTTGCGTCCGCCTGCCGCTCTCTCGCTCGCGTCCCGAGTCGGCGCCCACGTTAGCCGACGCTGCGACGGAAACGGCGCTCCACGTGGTGATCGTGGAGGACAACGCCGACGTGGGCGAGATGCTCAAAACGTTACTGGAATGCGTCGGGCACCAGGTTGAGGTCGCCGCCGACGGCCTGACCGGCGCGGAGCTGATCGAACGCACGCACCCGGACGTTGCCCTGGTCGATATCGGCCTGCCCGCGCTCAACGGTTACCAGCTCGCGCAGCGAATTCGCTCCGACGACGCCCATCGGGACGTCTACCTGGCGGCGCTCACCGGCTACGGACAAGCGGCCGACCAGGAGAAGGCCCTGTCTTCGGGCTTCGATACTCACATCGCCAAGCCCGTCAGCGTCGAGCACCTGCGCAGACTGCTTGCTTCGCGACAACGAGTCCGCCTCAACGTGGCGGCGGGCGAAGAAGCGCACGCCGAGCTGCCCGCGCGTTGACCTGGTGGCTCGGCACCGATTGGCGCGTGGGGCTTCGGCGCCGTTTTGCGGTCGAAATCGGACCCCGACTTCAGCGTCGTAGGCACCGAAGTGTGGGCCGCGCCCCCACGTTTCCGCGGAACCCCCTGTCGAATTCGTCTTTCCCAATTTGACGGACTCTGCTATGTGTTCCCGGCCGAATCTCCCGTTTCTGGGCCAACCGCACGGGGTGGGGGAGCGGTATCGAGATCGGTCGGGAAAGGATTCCCATGAAAGGCCTGGCTTGGAAGATTGCGCTCGCGACTGCCGTACTGGCGGTCGGGTTCCTGGTCATCCTGCAAGCGCAGCGAGGCATGAACCAGGCCCTGCTGCAGAAGTCAGCTGAGGCCCAAGCCGCCAATCAACCTGCCGCGGCACCGGCAGGCGATGCCGCCGTCGCCAGTACTGCCGTTGCCAATGAGGCTGCTCCCAAGTCGAATCCGTTCGGCGACGCTGCGTCGGCGAGCGATCCTTCGTCTGTGCATCATGGTGAGGTCGGCAGCGGAGACCCGAAGAACAACGCTCCGAAGGTTGTGCCGCCGGTGACGGCTCCGGAAGTTGTCGACAAGGACTCGGGGAAGTCGCCGGCAAAGCCGACTCGGTCGCACGACGCGAAAGAGTCCACAGCCGCCAACGATCCCTTTGCCGACGGCGGCGATGTGAAGCATAGCGCTCCAGCGACCGAGACGAAGAGCGCCGCGCCCGCGGGGTCCGAGGTCAAACAGGCGAGTGCGTCAACCGAAGCGCTCGGGAAGAACTCCGAGCCGGCCGATAATTCGTCCCCGCAGGCGATGCCGGCCCCCGAGCTACCCGTGCCCAAGCTGCCGGGAGCCGACGGACCCGCGCTCGGCGACTCGAAGCCGGAGGCGAAAGCCAAAGACGCGAGTGCGCCGCCAAAACAAGCGGAGCCGCCCGCCGGACCGCAGATCGATCTGCCCGCGGGAAAAAAGGACGGCGACGCAAAAGATTCGGACCTAAAGGGCGCCGAGGCCAAAGCGAGCGGAGGACCGCAGCTACCCGCCATTCCGTCGCTCGATCTGCCGCCGATCACAAATGTCGCTCCAGCGAACGCAGCAACGCCTCCGGCACAATCCGACCCCGCCGACAAATCGTCCGTGAAATCGGCGGCGGTCGCAAATCCTCCCTCGTCGCTGGGAGGTCCCAAGCCGTTCCCCGAGGAGGGGCCCAAGGAAGCGCCGCTGCCAGTTCCCAAGCTGCCGTCATCTACCCCGCTCGAATCCGCGCCGCCTCCGACGAACTCGCCGGCTCCGGCGTTACCCTCTCCAGCGCCTCCGTCTCCCGCGTTGCCCGCGCCGACAGGCGGCGCGACGAACGGCACGCCGGCGAGCCCGATGGTGCTCGATCTGACACCGGGCGACGCTCCGTCGGCGAACGCTCCCTCCCGAAATAGTCCTGCAGCGAGCGCTCCGCCGAGCTTGCCCGAAACCAAGTCGGCCGACACCAGTAACTCGTCGACTCCGACTCAGCGGCCGGCTGCCGACTTGCGTTCGGAGGGGGCAGCGGATTTTCAAGGGGACGGCACGGTGGGCGAATCGGCTGCACTGGGACCGCAGCGACCCCAGTTGAATATCGAGAAGATCGCGCCGCAGAACGCTCTGCTCGGCCAGCCGCTCATTTATGCGATCGTGGTCCGAAATGTGGGCCAAAGCGCGGCCCGCGACGTCGTCGTCGAAGATCGCATCCCCAAGGGAACGAAGCTTTCCGGGACGATCCCCCGCGCGGAACTCACGGGGAAAAAGTTGATCTGGCGGCTCGGCACTCTAGCCGCGGGCGAACAGCGCAAGATCTCCATCCGCGTGATTCCGCAGGAAGCGGGGGAGATCGGCAGCGTGGCCACGGTGAATTTCGTGGCCGAGGCGGCCGCCGAAACCGTCGTTACCGCGCCGCGATTGGAATTCAAAATCACCGCGCCCTCGGCAGCCCGGCTCGGCGAGTCGGTGCCTTTCCGCTTCGAGGTGAAAAATGTCGGCACCGGCGAGGCGCGCGGTGTCGTCATTCGCGACGTGATTCCGCAGGGCCTCTCGCATAGCGCGGGCAACGACCTGGAATACGAAGTCGGACGCCTGTTGCCTGGTCGCTCGAAGCAATTGACGCTCGACCTGAAGGCGGGCAAGGTCGGCACGGCCGTCAACCGGGCCGTGGTGCTCGCCGAAGGCGGACTGACCGCCGAGGCGAAGGCCACCATCGAGATCAGCGGCTCCAAGGTCGCGCTCACGCGCGGCGGACCGCAGCGGCGTTACCTGGGACGCCAGGCCGTGTTTACCAACACGCTCGTCAACGAATCGAGCTTTACGGTCGACGGCGTCGTGCTGGTGGAATCAGTCCCCGCCGGGATGGAGTTTGCCCGCGCGTCGCATGGCGGCCAGTACAACGACGGTAGCCGCACCATCGCCTGGCGGATCGACCCCATGTCGCCGGGCGAAACGCGACTTGTAAAGTCGTGGCTGGTCGCGCGCAGCCTGGGGAACCAGACAAGCACGGTTCGCCTCACCGTTCCCAACGGGGAGCCCGTGGAGGTAACTTCGCAGACCGCGGTCGAGGGATTTGCTGCCGTGGGGCTCGACGTGACCGGCGTCGACGGCCCGGTCGACCTGGGAGAGAAAGTCACCCTGCACGTGAACGCGCGGAACAAGGGGACGGTCCCCGTGACCAACCTCATGTTGACGGTCGATCTGCCCGAACAGATGGAGGTCGTGTCGGCCCGCGGCCCGGGCAAGCTGCTGCAGGAACCGAGGCGGCTCAAGTTCGGCCCCATGCCGACGCTCGAGGGACGCACGGCAGCCGCTTGCGAAATCGTGCTGGCCGCGCGCAAGCGAGGCGACAGCCGGGTGCGGCTGAGCATTCAGGCCGACCAGATCGACAAGCCGCTGGCCCGCGAGGAATCGATCCTGATTCTCTCAGAATCGCCCGAGCCGACCGCCGCCCGCTGAATGGTCAGCGGGACGACACCGGCACGCCGTCCTTCGTATCCGCGATGATCCGCGCGCCCTGTTCGACGGGCGCCACCGGCCGGTTGAGCAGCCGCTGCGATTCGTGGAGGACGAAACTGACGTCCATGAACGGCTCAAAGCTGACGTCGAACCAGCGGGCATAGCCGTCCTTGTCGATCAAGAACATCCCGTGCATGGGGACGTGCTCGAAGTCGTCGTAGGCGCGGAATGACTGGAACGCCGAGTATTTGTCGTCGGCCAGGACCAGGAACGGATAGGGGCCGTTCTTGTACTTGTCCAGGAATTGCTTCACTTGAGGCTGAGTATCGGTGCTGACCGCCACGACCGTCAGTCCGTCCTTCTTCAGCTCCTCGGCTTTCTTGACAAGTGCTTCGAGTTGCTTGACGCAGTGCGGGCAATCCTTGCCCAGGAAGAACACCATCAAAACCGGTTTGCCACGGAACTCGGCGAAGGTGTGCTCGTGTCCCTGGGCGTCTTGAAGTTTCCAATCGGGAGCCAGCCAAGGTCGCCAAACGAGGGGGCCCAGCGACTTGAGCGGGCGGCGTTGCTTGAGCGATTTGTTGAGGCTTTGCGGCAACCGCCAATCGGTCGGCAAGTCGAATTCCTTCGCGATCGGCTGCAAGTGCGCCAGAGGGGGCGAATCGAGATCAGCTGTGCCGGCCAGCTCGCGCAGCTTGTCGAACTCTTTGCGGGCTTCGTCCTTCTGGCCGATGCGATAGAGGATTTCCACAAGATTGGCCTGCGGCTTCACCTGATACTCGCGGTTGTCGGCGAACTGGCGGGCGCACCACTCCGCCGCGTCGGAGTCGCCGGCGTCCAGCATCTGACGGGACATGAAGGCGAAATCGACGTTCACCGAATCGTACGGCAGATCGAGCAGCGCTAAGTGCCGCTGAAACAGCCAGACTCCGCCGCCGATCGCCAAGGGCAGGGTGAGCACGGCCACGACGATCGACCGGCGCTTGATCATCAAGAATGCGGCCAGCTCGAGGACGAACAGCCCGCCCAAGCACATCACCAGCGCGCGGCGGCTCACGAAAAAGCCGCTAACGATGCGTCGATACGATTCCAGTTCCTTGCGGGAGCGCGCCAGTTCCGCCATGGGTCGGATGTACTTCGACTGAACCGCCGCCATCGCCTTGTTGCGCTTCGACGTGTCACCGATTTCGTCGACCGCTGTTTGCGCCGCCGCCTCTTCGGAGTCGCTGAGCCGGCGGATTTCGGCAAGCTCTTTATCGCCCTCGGCGATCTTGCCGGTCGAGTAGTAGGCCACCCCCAGGTTGAGGTGCACCTTGCCCTGCTCGCCCGGCAATGACGTTTCCTCGATGTAACCCGACTTGCAGGCGTCGATCAGATCGTCCCAGTACTCGAATTGACGCAGCGTCTGCAACAGCCGCTCGCGGCCGTAATAGGCGCTCGTGCCGTGCATTTCGACGGTCTTTTTCTGCTCCTTCGGCGAGTCTTCGTCGTCGGCGCTATCATCGTCGTCCGGGGGCTCGATCAGGTTGAACTGCGGATGTCGCGGCAGATCGATCATGTGCATCGCGGTCCGCCGCGCGTCCTGCGCCCGGCCCATGTAAAGCAGCGTGCGCACGAGCCATTCGTTGTTGTGGGCGTAGAAGATCGACTGGTCGGGGACCACGTGGTCGTGCATCATGCGGGCATGCTCGGTGCGGATACACGCCTCGAGCTGCCAGGCGGCCTGCGGGTACATGTGCAGAGTGAAGTAAATGTGCGTGGGCATGTGCCACATGTGGCCGATCGACGGGGCCGAATCGCCGCAGTGATCCGCCGAGTCGAGTGCGCGGCTCTCCATCGACGCGAGATTGCAGATGTGGATCACCGCGTGGTTGATCGGGTGATAGGGATTCACCTTCAGGATGGCGTTGGCCAGTTCGACGGCATCGTGCACTTCGGTGTTGCTGGCCTGGCCCGTTTCGATGCGGAACCACATCCGCCAGACTTCGCGGGCCTTTGCCTCCTGGTCGTCCGGGTACTTGGCCATGATGGCCCGATAGCCGCCCTGGGAGGTCAACGCGTCGATATACATCTGTTCGCGATCGGTCAGGCCGGCCTTGTTCTTGGCCGCCAACTCGGCGAACTCGCGGGCGCGGGACGGCCGGTAGTGGTTGGCAATCGAGACGCCCCACCAGGCCATGCCGGCAATCGAGTGATCCAGGGCTTCCGCCGCGCGGAAGGAGCGCTCGGCCTCGGCGTACCAGAAGCCATGCAGCTGGCCCACGCCCTGCTCGAAGAATTTTTGGGCCTTTTCGACCTTATGGGTGATGGGAAAGTGCACATTTCCCGTACCCCCCATCAGATAAGCACTTTGGCGCAGACCCGCGTCGAAAATCTCTCCGTGCCGGGAGTGGCCCGGCAGGATGCGCTCATCCTGCTGCGGTGCGCTGGGCTCGCCGGGTATCTGCACCCGGACGCTGGGCGTCTGCGCAAAGGCACCGTCCGCCAGCAAGGCGATGAATCCGACGAGGACCAGGCATCGGGCAACGGCCGGCATGCGAACGCACCTTCCCCCAACATGTACGACAGTCATCGCCAAAGCGCCAAAAGAATCTCGACCCCCGCCGAATCCCCCGGTCCCGAGGGCCCCCAGGCGAGTCTGGAACTGACCCGACCTGACCGGGTCCTGGCAAAGGCCGTCAGTCCCGCGTCAGCGGAGTCGGCTGATCGCGTCCCTCCACGACCAGCAACTCCTTGTCGGCCGAGATCCCGGCCAGATGCTGGTCGCGCCCCGACATCCAGTGGATCACGACCGATTCGACCGCGGTGTTTGGTCCGAGTCCAAAGACCAGCGCCCGCTCGTTGCTCGCCTGGAACCCGTCCCCCGCGGTGAGCTGCCGCACGATCTTCTTGGCGCCGACGGTCACTTCGACCGTGGTGCCGATCGCGTCCCGGGCCGAGCCGGTCCCCACCAGCCGGAGCGTCAGATGGTGGCCCGGCTTCTGGGTCGTGTTTGTCAACAGGGCGGCCGGAGCGTGCGCGTGACAGATCACGACGTCTTCCAACCCGTCGCGATTCCAGTCGAGCCGTGCAACGGCTCGTCCCAGGTGTTTCTCTTGAAAATAAGGCCCAAGCGTGGCCCCGGGCACCAGGGCGAAATGTCCCTGGCCGTCGTTTGTGAAATACGCCGGGAGCATTTCGTAGGGGAGATATTCGCTCTTGGGATTGTCCCCGTTGCCGCAGGCGGTGATCAGGTCGAGCTTGCCGGCGAGATCGGCGTCGAGTGCCTGGGTTCCATAACTGGTCGACATCAGGGTGGGGACATAAAGTCCGGCCGACGCGCTCTGATCGCGGAACAGCCCGCCTTTTTGTTGCAGGTAGAGCGTGTTGGGTTCTTCGATCAGGCTCGTTCCGTGGAAGTCGATCAGGCCGTCGCCGTTGAAGTCCCCGGCGGCGAGACCGAGAGTTTTGCGCCCCGTCCCGTCGAAAGCAAACGCCAGGCCCATGGCGAGCCCGTTCTCGGTGAATTTGGGCGGATCGCCCGGCTTCGCGACGTCGTTTTTGAAGAAGTAGTTTTGGGTCCCGCTGTTGCCGACTAAGAGATCGAGCTTGCGCGAGCCGTCGACACTAGCAGCGATCACCGAGGTGCCCCGGTCTGAGTAGCGGTCGATCTGGGCGGTTGCCGTCGCGTCCTCGAAGCGGCCGTCGCCCTGGTTGAGCCAGAGCCGATGGTGGGCCGTGGGGAATCCGAAGGTCACGCACGGGTAGTGGTGGTTGTCCCGATCGCTACAGATTCGCGTGAGCGCGTCCCCCTCCAGATAACCGAGGGTGTAGATGTCCGGCAGCGAGTCGCCGTTGAAGTCGGCGATGACGCAGCTGCTCGTCCATTGCGACTCGGTGGCGCCCGAATCTTCCGAGGCGTCGCTGAACGTGCCGTCCCCGTTGTTGGAAAAGAGCCGATTGGAGCCGACGTTGCCCACGTAGATGTCGGGGAAGCCGTCGTTGTCGATGTCGCCGACGGAGACGCCCTGGCTGAAGCCTGTCTCGACGAGGTGCGTTTGGGCTGTCACGTCGGCAAAGTGCCCGTCGCCCAGATTGCGATAGAGCCGGTCGAGATGATCGGTTTGATCGCGGTCCTGCGGATCCTTGCTACCCTGCGCGAAATAGAGATCGGGCCAGCCGTCACGATCGAAATCGACCACGCCCACGCCGCCCCCATTGACGCCGTGAAACTTGTTGAGCCCGTGGACTTCGGGGTCGCTGCCGTCAAAGTACGTGAAGGCGACGCCCGCGGCCTTGGCCTGATCCGCGAACGATACGCGGCTGGCCGGTACTTGAGGGGTCGGCACAGCCGAGGCCACGGTCCATTTGGGGAGCGGCAGTTTCGAGAGGTCGACTTTGTTGGCCGGGTTGAAGTTGGGCAGCGTCCGCTTCTTCTCGAGGTTCTTCAGTTCGCCCTCGGCCTGCTTGAGGTCCTGTTCGAGGGCCTTGTTGGAGGGGTCGATCTGGTACGTCATTTGGGTCCAGCCGTAGGCCTCCCAAAAGTTGCCCAGCTCGCCGGCCGCCTTGATGGCGCGGTTGGCCAGCTCGAGATCCCCCTTGCCCAGCTCATAGGCGCGGAAGTGATTGAGCCGCGCCAGTTCCATGTAGTCAGCCAGTTTCTGCGCCCGTTCGAGGAACGGGGCGGCGTCGTTCTTGCGGTTGAGCGAAGTGAGTAAGAGGCCGAGCTGGTAATTGGCGGTCTGGCGGTTCGGGTCGCGTTTGAGCGCCTCCCAATAACAACGGGCGGCGATTTCCGGCTCGTGGGCGCGCTCGGCCCGCGCGCCCGCAACGACCAGAAAAGCGGGTGATCCGCGAGCGACGGTTTGGCTTCCGCGTTCCACTTCAGATATTTCGCGTCGTTACCCGACTCGAAGAGCACCTGGCCGAGGCGGATTTGCGCTTCTTCGATGGTCGGCGCCGTTTCGATAACCTTGCGCAGCACGGCTTCGGCTTCGTCGTACTTCGTCTGCGACCGCAGCATGTTCGCCCGGCCGAGCATGATGATGGGATCGTCCGGACTTACCTTCATTCCCCGCACCACTGTCTCGAAGTCGGGCGGCACACGCTCATTGCGCGCCAGATCGTCCATCAGCTGCACGTGCAGGCGCTGCTTCTGCTCGATCTCCGACAGCTCGAGGGGGATCAACTCCCAGGTTCGCGTGCTCAATCGCAGCAAACCGGCCAGCAGCCAGGTGGCACTCGGTTCTTCCGGTTGCAGCTGCAGCGCGCGGCGATATTCCTCTTCGCCTTCCCGATACTTTTGGTACTGGTTGCACAGGATCTGGCCGGCTTGCAAATGGCACCAGGCGGCCGCGTCGCTTTCACTGTCTTGCGCCCGCTGAAAATACGGGAGCGCCTCCTTCTCCCGGCTCTGCCGCACGAGGCTCTGTCCGTAGAAGAGCAGCGCCTGCGTCGAGCGCGGCTCTCGCGCCAGTACGCGCTCGGCGTAGTGTTCCGTCTCGATGTATTTGGCGAGCGCTTGCTTGGGATCGGTCGCGATCTGCTTCTCGCCGTCCGTGAACGACTCTTGCATCTTCTTGAGGAGCGACGGCACCGGCTCGGTGTCCACCTTCATGGTGGCGTAAACGCCGGCGGCCACGAACCCGCCCAGAATCAGCAGGACGACGATCAATCGCAACTTGATGGCGCCGGCACGCGAACGAGCCGGGCGGCCACAGGGCCGGACGGACCGTCCCAACGGCGAAAATCGGGAAGGGTGCATCGGAGAGAATGACTCGTAAACGAGGGACGAAGGGACGCGCGAGCGGCGCGTGAAAAAGACGGCTCAATCAACCATACATTCCGAGACTGGCGAAGTGAAGGGCGGCAGAGCCACCGGCAGGGACTCCGCGCCTAGGAGGCGCGGCCCGAGCTCAGCCCGCGAAGATGGCCGGCGGAGGACTCGAAGAACCGCCGGCGACGCTCAGTCGCGGTCCCGCCCGTGCGGGTCGCACGCTCCAAATCGTCGAGGTTAGCTGCACAAATTCGACAGCCGACCGAGCGCAAGTGAAATTCGACGTACTCGGCCAGCGAGGGCTCGAGTGTCCCCAGCAGGAAGCCGCCCAGCTGTTTCCGGCTCGGACAACTCAGCCGCCGGCGCCGCCAGATTTCTCCCACCGAGTGAATTCCGTCGTCGCGTCGCCGGGACAACGAGGCCACGCGCAGCCTCAGGGCCTCGTTGCGGCGGAGATCGCTCTCGATGGCCGTCATCCGTTCGGCCGGCAACATCTCATCGAGATAGGCGAGCAGATCGGCGTCCGAATGTGCATCAGAAGCAGCCATTTGCGCGATTTTAGCCGGCTTTGCGACTGCTTGCCACCGCCTGACCCGCTCGGTAGCATAAAGCCGCTTTTGGCCGACGAGCGAGCGGTGGACGGAACTCGGAAAGGCCGGGAAACCATTGGGTTACGGCCGGCGCGGCCCGGCGTTTGCAGCGCCGTTTCCCAGTCTCCGCGACGTCCCAGCCCCGCCACAGATTGCAGGTGAATCGTGCCCGTTCGAGCACCGCAGAAATCGGTTCCGGAGCTGTTGGCAATCGCCAAGACACTGCGGAAAGACATCATCCGCATGACGACCGCGGCCGGCAGCGGCCATCCCACCAGCAGCCTGTCGGCCGTCGAGGTGGTGGCGGCCCTCTATTTCGGCGGCTTCATGCGTTACGACCCAGCCGCTCCCCACGATCCCCAGCGCGACCGCTTCATTCTCAGCAAAGGGCACGCGGTGCCCGTGCTTTACGCGGCCATGGCCGAGGCCGGCTATTTTCCGGCCGAGGAGCTGCTGACCCTGCGGAAGCTGGGCGGCCGGCTCGAAGGGCACCCGAACATGCGGCGACTGCCAGGGATCGAAGCGTCCACCGGGTCGCTCGGTCAGGGACTTTCGTTCGGCATCGGCGAAGCGCTTGCGTGCCGCCTCGATGGACTCGACTCGCACGTCTACGTCATGCTGGGTGACGGCGAAATCGAGGAAGGGCAGGTCTGGGAGGCCTTCGCTGCCGGATACAAATACAAGCTCGGCAACCTGACCGCCATCGTCGATCGCAACGGTTTTCAGCAGACCGGCGCGACGGCCCACGTTCTGGACATGACGTCGGTGGCTGACAAGATCGCTGCCTTCGGCTGGCACACGCAGTCGGTCGAGGGGAACGACATGCAGGCCGTCGTCGATGCGCTGACGAAGGCGCGGCAAGTCAAAGACCAACCCACGGCCATTGTCTCCCATACCCGCAAGGGCTTTGGAATTCTGCCCCTCTTGGAGAAAGAGGGGGACCTCAACTACCACGGCAAGCCGCTGTCCAAGGAGTTGGCCGAGCAGGCGCTGCAACTGATCGACGCCAGTTGACCGTCAGCGACAGTCAGCGGTTCAGAGACACACGGGCATTCGCGAGACGCGGAAACGACGGACCGGAAGATGAAGATCGGGGAAAAAAGCGGCCTCAAGCTCGGACAAGCGACGCGCGACGCGTTTGGCGACGCGCTCAAGGAGTTCGGTGGCACCCACGCGCAAGTCGTCACCGTCGATGGCGACGTCGGGAATTCGACCCGCACCGAGGTCTTCGCCCAGGCTTTTCCCGACCGCGCCTTCAACGTCGGCATTGCCGAAAGCAACCTGGTCAGCGTGGCCGGCGGACTCGCGGCTTGCGGCAAGATTCCCGTCGTGGCCAGCTTCGCCTGCTTTCTGCTCAACAACGCCTACGACCAGATTCGCATGTCGGTGGCGTTTCCCTCGCTCAACGTGAAGCTGGTCGGCTCGCACGCCGGCATCTCGATCGGCGAAGACGGCCCCTCGCAGATGGGGATCGAGGACGTCGCCCTCGCGCGGTCGTTCCCCGGCATGACAGTCATCGTGCCTTGCGACGCCCCGTCCACCAAAAAAGCGACCGCGGCCATGCTCACTCACGAGGGGCCGACTTATCTGCGGCTCGGCCGTCCAAAGGTCCCCGTCGTCTATCCGAATGGCTGCGACTTCGAGATCGGCAAAGCCATCACCGTGCGCGACGGCTCGGACGTGACCATCATTGCCAACGGGCTGATGGTGGGCGTCGCCCTCGACGCGGCCCATGATCTGGCGGCCGAAGGAGTTTCGGCCCGCGTCGTCGACATGCACACGGCAAAGCCGATCGACGAAGAAGCGATCATCAAGGCGGCCCGCGAAACGGGCGCGATTGTCGTTGCCGAAGAACACCTGGCCGCCGGCGGGCTGGGGTCGGCCGTGGCGATGGTCGTTGGGCAAACACTTCCAGTTCCTCTGGCGTACGTCAATCTCGGCGATCGCTACGCCGAAAGCGGTGACGCGGAGGGTCTGCTCGAACATTACGGACTCACAGCGGCGGCGCTGTGCGATGCCGTACGGCGCGTCAGCCGCCGCTAGTCGTTCACCGATCCATTTAGTACGAATTCCTTGCGGCCGAGAACGAGATCGCTGCGGAGCAGCCGGCGGGCCACGTTCCGCTTTGACCAGGTGTTGAGTGATCGAGTATCGGACGTTTGCCAATCGCGACCCGGCACGAATGGCCGCCCTCTGGAACGGCATGCCGCTGGGTCGAGGCGCCGCGACCGGCATCGGCGTCGATGCGTTCGAGACGCTCAACTTCGCCCAGCCCTATTTCGATCGCAAGGGCGTCATCCTCGCCTTCGATGGCGCGGAACTGGTCGGCTTTGTGCACGCCGGCTTCGGCGCGAACGCGGAAGAGACGACTCTCTCGTATGACGCCGGCGTAATCTGCGCCCTGATCGTGCATCCCAACTATCGACGGCAGGGAATCGGCCGCGAGCTCCTCCGGCGGGCCGAAACGTACTTGCGCGAGAAGGGGACCAAGAACGTTCCAGGCGGGCCCCAGCGCGCCGCGCGATCCCTTCTTCTTCGGGCTGTATGGCGGGAGCCGGCCGTCGGGCTTTATGGAGTCCGATCCCGATGCGGCCCCTTTCTTCACTGGCGCTCGGTTATCAACCCGGCGAACGCTCCGCCGTCTTGCAGTGCGACCTGACGACGCAGAAGAGCCCGATGAATTTCCGCTTCGTCAACGTCCGCCGCAAAATGGAGCTGACCGTGTCGCCCGAGCCGTCCAAAATCACCTGGTGGTGGGAGACGCGCTACGGCCGGCTCGACACAGTGCAATTCAGCCTGCACTCCAAAGAAAATCCGGCCGAGGTGGCCGAGCTGACGGTCGTAGGCCTTGATCTGTATCTCACGGCCTGGCAGCAGCGCACCGTCGGTCTGGCCGAGCTGCGGACCGTCACGACGGAAATGCGCAAAGGCTACGCGCAGGCGCTCCTGGTGGAAACGTGCCGCCGCTTGAAGGACGAACTGGTCACCCTCGCCGAGGCGCATGCGATCGAATCGAACCTGCCCGTGATCAAGCTGCTCGAATCGTGCGGCTTCACCCGCGTCGATACGGGAGTCGTGTACGTCAAAACGGAGTCTTGATTCGAGTGCGACTCGTTGTCAGATCCTGAGCGTCTTAAATTGTGTGCCACTGCTGAGCTCGCTTGAAGGTGTCCGGGAATTCAACGTGTCAAACTGCCCTGGGAAATAAGGGATTTACGACAGTTCGGAAACGACCTCGAGTTTCGCCGTAAGTCTTTATTCCTCAAACCTCGAGTTTCTGGGCTTTTCCGGCCTCTAATTCCCGGACACCCTCGAGCTCGCTCAGCAGTGGCTTCGGCGCGTCGGTCTGGAAAGCGGATGTCCTTGAAAGACTGGCCACGGCTGGCTCGCACCGTCGCGCATCTCGCGCCCTTCGCAAATCTATTGGCGCGGGCGATATGCGCTACGTCGTCGCCATCTGTTGTCCTCGCGACCGAATCGCCGCCGCTGCCGGCACAGGCGTGTCAGGGTGACCCGCTCACCCGACTGGGAGAGCAAATGCGCGAGCGGAATCTTCCTCCGGCCGCTGACGCACCCGCGCTTGGCGACCAACCGGCCATCGTCGAGCGGCTGTCGCGGGGCGTCTTCCGACATCTCAATGAAGAGCGGCCGCTCGGTCGACCACCGGATTGGTTGCTTGGCCCGCGTAACCGCGGCCGACTTTGGACGGTCACGCTGCATTATCACCACTGGGCGTGGGAACTCGCCGTCATCGCGGCTGCGGGCGGCTCGTGCGGGCCCCAAGCGGGCGACCTCTATCGCGAATATCTCGACGACTGGATGAAGCGCTGCGATCTCGCTCAGCCGGGCGCGCTTCACTTGGCATGGAACTCCTACGCGATCGGCACGCGTCTGGAACAGTGGGGCCTCTCGGCCCTGCGGCTCGGCCCCCCGGGCTGGTGGTCGGCCAATCCGGAATTTGCAGAGCGATTGCTCACGAGCTTGTGGCGGCAGGCCCATCATCTTGCGAACAACATCGAATGGGATTTGCGGGGCAATCACCTCGTTCGCGACGCCGTGGGACTGGCCTGGGCGGGCCGCTTCTTCGACCGCCAGGACGCACCGCGTTGGCTCGCACAGGCCGCTCGACTTGCGTGCGATCAGGCTCGCGAGCAGGTGCTCGCCGATGGCGGCCACTTCGAACGCAGTCCGATGTATCACCGACATGTGATGCGCGACTTCGACACACTCGCGCACCTAATCGACGACCCGGGCGCGCGAACTCAATTGAATTCCGTCGTCGCCCGCATGCAAGAATTCGCCGCCTGGACACGCCATCCGGACGGCGGCGTCGCCCTCTTGAATGACGCCGCGCTCGACGAAGAACCATCGAGCACTCAGGCCTCGCCCGCGCAAACGGCGACGGAACGGCGCGGCGGGCGCTGCTTCGCCGACACGGGCCTGGCCGTTTGGCGCGGTGCGAAGTGGACTCTGTTCTTCGACGTCGGCCCGCTCGGCCCCGATTATCAACCGGGCCACGGCCACGCGGACAATCTCACGCTCGAATGCTCCTACGCTGGGGAACGCCTGTTCGTCGATTCCGGGACGCATTCCTACGACCGCGATGCGCGGCGAGCCTACGATCGCTCGACGGCTGCGCACAACACCGTCTGCGTCGACGACACCGATTCGAGCGAAGTCTGGCACATCTTCCGCGTCGGCCGCCGGGCACGACCGATCGACGTCCAAGTCACCGCCGACGAAACCCACTTCGACGCCGCGGCCGCCCACGACGGCTACCGCCACCGGGGTGGCGTGATCCATCGTCGTCGCGTGCAACTTGCCGGCGACGAAACGCTCACGATCACCGACCGCATCGAAGGCACCGGCTCCCACCAACTCGAAGGCGGCTGGCTGCTCGCTCCAGACTGGACCGCGGTCCCCGCAGAAGGCGGCTGGATCCTTCAACACGCACGCCACCGCCTTCGCGTGCAACTGGTGGGGCCGAGCCACCTCCAACTCTCCCTCGAGAACAGGCCTTGGCACCCGCGGTTTGGCATCGAGATTCCCACAACGCGTCTCGTCTGGCGCTACGCAGGGGCATTGCCATTCGAACTCAAAACGAGCGTCGCGGCTCAAACAGAGTAGAATGGAGCGAGTTCATTTCGCCCTGTCCCTCGCCAGGAGCAACTGTCCGCGGACTGGCTACCGCCGCACCGGAGCGCACCGATGTGGGTCAAACGGTTTGAGTCATCAGAACTCACCGCAGACGTGATTGCCGCGATGAAGAACGACGGCTTAACCGTTGCTGACGGACCGGGTGCTGATCGCGTGACGGTAACCACGGACAAGGACTGGATGGCGAACAAGTGGGGAATGTCAAAGCGAATCATCCCCGACGGCGGGAAGGGCACGTTTCTCGACCGGCTCGCCAAAATCAGCGCGTTGAAATTTATGGTCCTATTCATCTTGGCGGTCCTCGCCGTAGCCTGCTTACTTTGGCACGATCGACGATGATGCACGTCAGACATTCGAGCTTCGTCGTTCAAGTTCCGAATGTCACTCCCCGCCGCCCCACTTCTGCCGATCGAAGTCGGCGAACGTCTGCCCGGCCTCTGCCAGGCGCTTGAGCAGCGGCGACGGTTTCCACCAGAAGCCCTGCTCTTTCTCGAACTGGCAGACGCGGTCGTAGACTTTCTTGAGGCCGATCGTGTCGGCGTAGAACATCGGGCCGCCGCGGAAGGCGGGGAAGCCGTAGCCGTAGATGTAGACGATGTCGATATCGACCGAGCGCAGGGCGTGGCCTTCGTCGAGGATGGCAGCCCCTTCGTTGATCAGGCCGTAAATCGTCCGCTCGATGATCTCTTCCTTGCCGATCTTTCGCTGCGGGATGTTCGCCTCCTTCACGGCCGCGGCGATAATCTTTTCCGCCTCGGGATCGGGCAGCGGCGTGCGGTTGCCTTTTTCGTACTTGTACCAGCCGCCACCCGTCTTCTGGCCGTGCCGACCCGCTTCCACGAGGCGATTGTCGGCCAGGTGCGGCCGCAGGCCGGCGGGGATTTTGTGCGCGGCCTCTTTGCGGACTTTGTAGCCGACGTCGAGACCGGCCAGATCGCCAACCGCCAGCGGGCCCATCGCCATGCCGAACTCATAGAGGGCCGCGTCGACCTCCTGCACCTTGGCCCCTTCTTCGACGAGGAAGGCCGCCTCCCGCATGTAAGGTCCGAACATGCGGTTGCCGACAAAGCCCCAGCAATTGCCGACCAGCACGCCGACCTTGCCGAGCTTCTTGGCCAGCGCCATCGAAGTCGCCAGCACTTCCTTCGACGACTGGTTGCCGCGGACGATTTCCAAGAGCTTCATCACGTTGGCCGGGCTGAAAAAGTGGTTGCCCACCACCATCTGCGGCCGCTTGGTCGAGGCGGCGATCGCATCGACGTCGAGCGTCGACGTGTTGGAGGCAAGCACGGCCCCCGGCTTGGCGACCTTGTCGATCTCGCCGAAGACTTTCTTCTTCAGCTCCATGTTCTCGAACACGGCTTCGACGACGATGTCCGCCTCGCTGATGTCGCCGTAGTTGAGCGTCGGCTTGATCATCGCCAGCTTCTGGTCGACCTGGGCTTGCGTCATCTTGCCGCGCTGCACCGAAACGCCGTAATTGCGTTTGATCGTCTCCAGGCCCCGGTCGAGGGCCGGCTGATCGACCTCCTTGAGCGTCACCGGAATGCCGGCATTGACGTAGGCCATCGTGATGCCGCCCCCCATCGTGCCCGCGCCGATGACGGCGGCAGTCTTCACTTCGATCGGCTTGATGTCGTTGGGCAGGTCGGGGATCTTGGCGACCGTCCGCTCGCCGAAGAAGACGTGAATCAGCGACTTCGATTCGCTCGAGTAGAGGCATTCCTGAAAGAGCTCGGCCTCTTTCTTCACGCCTTCGGCAAACGGCAGCTTGCCGGCCGCTTCGACTGCCTCGATCGCGCGATAGGGCGACTGCATGCCCCGCCACGTTTTGGCGACCTGCTTCTTGAGTTCGGCGATGCCCGTCGCGACGGCCGCCGGCTCGCCAAAGCGGTCCTGAATCTCGCTCACCTTCCGCGGCGGCTTGCCACCTTTCGACCGGGCGAACTTCACCGCGCCAGCCAGCAAGTCGCCGTCGACCAGCGCGTCGATAATGCCCCACTCGTGGGCCTGCTTGGCCGAAATCGGATTGCCGATCGCGCACAGCTCGGCCGCGTGCACAATACCCGCCAGCCGCGGCAAGCGCTGCGTGCCCGCACCGCCGGGAATCAGCCCGAGCTTCACCTCCGGCTGGCCCACCTGCGAGTTCGGCACAGCGACCCGGTAATGGCAGGCCTGCGCCAGCTCGAGGCCGCCGCCGAAGGCCGTCCCGTGAATCGCGCAGACGACGGGCTTCGGACAGTTCTCCACGACCGTCAGCATCGGGTGCAGACCCTGGTCGCGTTTCTTCTGTCCGGAGGTGATCTTGCCGAACTCCTTGATGTCCGCGCCCGCGACGAAGGTGCGGCCGCCGCCGATCAGCACGATCGCCTTGACCGACGGGTCGGCCCCGGCGGCCTGTACGTGTTCGATCACCCCTTCGGGGACGCCCGGGCTCAGCGCGTTGACGGGCGGATTGTTGATCGTCACGACCGCGACGTCACCGTCCTTGGAAAGCGTTACCAAGTCACTCATGGTGCGGATCCCTTTTTGTCAATCAGCGGAGGACGCTGTAAACTGATGCGTTCCGGAATGTGTCGGCTGTCGGCCGCGGCGAATGCCCGTCGATCTCGCGTCTCGCGAGCCTGTTGCGAAGGTCCTCATTCTCCAGGAATCACACGTCATGAGCAACCGTTTTGACCTCACCGGCAAGAACGCCATCGTCACCGGCGCAACGCGCGGAATTGGCCTGGCAATCGTCCGCGGCTTCGCCGAGGCCGGTGCGAACATCACGCTGTGCGGCCGCAAGCAAGAAACGGTCGATGCGGCCCTCGCCGAGCTGGGCCCGGTGAAGGACAAGGTGTTGGGCGTCGTCGCGCACGTCGGCAAAAGCGAAGACCTGGAAAAGCTGCTCGCCGAGGCGGAAAAGAAATTCGGCGCCGTCAACGTCCTGGTCAACAACGCGGGGACGAACCCATATTTCGGCCCGATCCTGGGCTCCGAAGACCGCGCATGGGACAAGACGATGGACGTCAATTTAAAGGGGCCCTACATCCTCTCGCGGATGGTCGCCCAAAAGATGGTGCAAACCGGCGGCGGCTCGATCCTCAACATCGCCTCGGTCGCCGGGCTGCAGGCCGCCGTTTACCAGGGAATTTATTCCGTCTCCAAGGCCGGCCTGATCATGCTGACCAAAGTCATGGCCCGCGAACTCGGCCGCCAAAAAATCCGCGTGAACTGCATCTGCCCCGGCGTGATCCGCACCCACCTAGCCGAAGCCCTCTGGAAAGACGAAGGCCGCCTCAAAGAATTCGTAAAAAACAAATCCCTCGGCCGCATCGGCGAAACGGAAGAAATCGTCGGCGCGGCGATTTATTTCGCGTCGGACGCGAGCTCATTCACGACCGGGGCGGCGCTGGTGATTGATGGGGGGATGGTGATCTAGCAACAGTTCTGATGTCGGGGATCGCGTGAAGCATTTGCCCAACATCGAAGACTCCTTACTACTGCGAACTGACTTTTCTGACGATGCCGCGCGGGCGTCGCGGTGCGAAGCCGTTCAGGAGCCAAACGAAGTGGGATTCAAGGCATACGTTGTTTCCATCAGTGATCCCGCCTACGACGGGCTGACCGTCGAACAGCTCATGGCCTTAGCTCCGAAGGACCAGCGGGGTAACGAACACAGCTTTGCATTCATCGCCGATCCAACGACTTTTGCCAACCCCGAGCGACCGATCCTTGTGGTCGACTTGTACGAAGAGCCGGGTCGGACATTCCGGGTCATCCCGCGCGAAATGTGGGGTGTCGAGAACAACTTGTCGCTTGCGAACATGGATTACAGCGAATTCGCCGCCAACGTTGATCCTAATGGTGTTTTCCGCGGCTTTCCGCGGGCGTAGGTCGCGCATCTCCGAGTCAGCCGTGCGATTCACGCACCAGTCCGTTGTTTCAGTGCCGTTGCGCTCCGTATTCACTGTCTCGGAATCGTCAAACAACCCCAGCCGTCCGCCTTTCCGCCAACCTTTTCGGCCTTCGCCGTCAGGGCCGATTCCATTTGTGTGATTCCTCCGTGGTCAGGAAGCATGTCGCGCTTAACAATCACCTCCCACATCGACTTTCCCCGATACCACGACAAGCACGTTTCGACTGTCTGATCGGCAACCTCTCGCACGAACGTCAACGCTTGTTCGCGATCGGGAAAGACGAAGCAGAAATCGACAACTCTCGACCGCGTGAGGTCGTCCCCGCCAGCGTACATCCGCTGCAAGACTCGGCCGTTCTCGTCGTTCGGGAAGTGAGGCATCGCATTCATTATGCGGCTCAATGGTGGTGCTTTGCGCTAGCCCAAATTCCGCAAGTTGTTTCTAGGCGTATAGAACATCGGGCTTCGCCGGGCGAGAAAGGCAGCGTAGGATCGAAGGATGCGCTTCGCGGCAGTGCGCTCGGCGTCCGTATGTTGGCGACTGCTTGGGAAAAGATCCCGCCGGTGAAAAAAAAATTCATCCCCGCCGGGGTGGGTATCCTTTTTCAATAAAGGGGAAGGGAGAAAAGATCCCCGCGCGCGGGACAAGTTGTCCCGCCGGGTCCGCCAGAAGTGGTCCCGCCGGGACGGGTCTCTCACAATTGATATAGGGGGGTGGACCCACCGACGAGAGTCCCACCGGTCAGCGGCGATCCGGCCCGGCAATCGGGACGTGCAAAAGAGCACTGGCGGGTCAACGATCCCGCCATTGGCACCCCTGCGCCGTCGCTATGCTTTGACCAACTTCATCCCGTGTTTTTTTGGATCAAAGTCGGCTGGAAACCTCGTGCGCAAATCGTAAACGGCTCCCTCAAGCTTTGCCCGAACAAAGGTCGCCCCCGCCAAGTCGGCCCCAGTCAAGTCAGTGCTACCGTTGAGCGCATCGCGGCCTAAGTCGGCTTCGTCAAAGCAAGCCTGCTGGAGATTAGCCGCCTCGAAACAGACCCCGTGCAATTGTGCGCCCCGAAAGTCGGCTTTGACGGCCGTCGCTTCAAAGAAGTTGGCCCAATAGAGATCGCATTTGACAAAGCTGGCATTGTGGAGCTTGGCTTGTGCGAAAAAAGCACCCTGCAACGTCAGGCCATCAAAGACCGCGCCGTTCAATTTCCTGCCGCTCAAATCGAGACTCCCTCGAGACTCGCGTTCACCCAGCCGCAAAATGACCTTGCCGTCGCGGTTGAGGATGTCCATTGCAGTCTTCGTGTGCCGCGTTGAGGTTCCCGGGTGATGGTTCGCATTGAAAAACGAAGCACCCGCCAGCTGACGCTGGCGGCTCGCCGGGGCTCTTGCGCAGGGCGCCGAGCTCACATCGCCCGGCGTTGTTTCCTGCCGCCGACGAAGCTTTCCAACACCATGTTGCCCAGGTCGTCGGAGTTGCAGAAGGCGGCGACGCCGCGGGTGACTTGGGCCAGGCGTTCCACGAAGTTCACCAGGCCGAGGTAAAAGTAGTCCTCGATCAGGGCGAAGCTCGAGATCGTGAGTCCCTCGTCGGCGCAGCGCTTGGCTTCCGCCAGGGTGAGGCGGGCGGTTTGTTCGGCCGGCGGGTAGATCATCACGATCTCGCGGCCTTCGATGTGGGCCGTCGGCTCGCCGTCGGTGACGATGATGATCTGCTTGTTTTGCGCCGGGTGCCGGCGGAGGATGCGGCGGGCGAACTGCAGGCCGGCGTGAATGTTGGTGAAGTGCTCGGGGACGAAGCGCGGCGGTTTGTCGAGATTGATCCGCAGGCGGATTCGCGGATCGTACATGCTCACCGGCTTGGGAGCCGACGCGAGGAGCTGCCGCTCGGTGAGGGGGCTGGCGTACGTGTAAAAGCCGACGACCTGCAGAAAGTCGCCCTGATAGCGGCTGCGGACGAGCGACTGCAGGGCCATCGCCACTTTCTTGGCCTGGCCGTATTTGCCGAAGCGAGTCATGCTGCCGGACATATCCAAGAGGACGACCGTCGCGCACGAGGTCTGGTACTCGGTGTCGTAGACGACTAGGTCCTCTTCGCCGACGTGCACGGGCGAGCCGCCTCCCTGGCGGAGCAGGGCGTTTTTCAGCGTCTCGTGCATGTTGAGATTGCTGACCGGATCGCCGAACTCGTAGGGCTTCGAGTCTTCGTGAACGGTCTGGCCGGCCCCGCGGAATTCGGTCTCGTGCTTGCCGAGCTTGTCCTTGCGGGCGATCTGAAAGAGTTCCTCCAGCGCCTTCGATTCAACGCGGCGAATGCCCTTGGGCGTGACGAAGTACTTTCCTTCGGCGTCCTTTTCGACGTAGCCCCGCTTGATCAGCATGTCGACGACGTCGGGATGCTCTTCCTCCCACTGGTCGAGGTAGTCGAGCATTTCGTCGCCCCAGTCGAGCATGTGCTTGGACAATTCGTCGAAGACAGCATCGGCCGACTGCGGCGAGAACTGCTCGGAGCCGTCGAACTTGGAATACTCGAAGTGGGACATTTTTGTTCCTGCCCGCGTGCCTTCCTGATCGGAACCGAGTGGCGGAAGCGTTGAGAGGGCCGGGGTCAGGGCTGTCGTGCAGAGCGCGAAGAAGAGCCCTCACCCTGCCCTCTCCCATCGGAATGGGAGAGGGTTTTGCAAAATGCCCCTAGCCGGCCACCGATTCTCGTTCCTTTTCCGCCGCCAGCATCTCGAGGATGCGGGTGACCAGTTGCGGCAACCCCTGCCCCGAGACGGCCGAGATTTTCAACACCTCCGGGCCAATCTCTTCGGTGAATTGTTCGTAGACGGGGGTCGCTTCGGCTAGCTCACATTTGGTAATGCAGACAAGTTGTGGCCGCTCGATCAGTGTCGGATCGTACAGGCGCAACTCTTCGCGGATGGCGCGGTAATTTTCCAGGGGGTCCGATTCGTCGGTCGGCACCGGCTCGACCAGATGCACCAAAACCTTCGTCCGCTCGACGTGCTTCAAAAACTCGTGACCCAGGCCGCTGCCGGCGTGCGCCCCCTCGATCAGTCCGGGGATGTCGGCCATCACGAATTCCTGGTCGTAGCCCGTCCGCACGAGGCCTAGGTTCGGATACTTGGTCGTGAACGGATAGTCGGCGATTTCGGGATGGGCCCGCGACATGCGGCTGAGCAGGGTCGACTTGCCGGCGTTCGGTTTGCCAATCAGACCGACGTCGGCGATCAACTTGAGTTCGAGGGCGACATTTCGGATCTGGCCCGGTTTGCCCCGCTCGAATTGCCGCGGGGCGCGATTGGTCGAGGTGGCAAAGTGCTTGTTGCCGTAGCCCCCGTCGCCGCCGCGAGCGACGACGACCGAATCGCCGTCGCTGCTGAGAATCCTTGAGGAGAAAGCCGCGCTCGGCATCGCGGACCAGGGTGCCGGGGGGGACGCGAATCACGGCGTCTTGGCCGCGTTTGCCCGTCATCAGCGAGCCCATGCCGTGCTCGCCGCGCTCGCCCCGCCAGTGCTTGTGGCCGACGATGTTGCCCAGGCTGCTGACGTTTTCGTCAGCGATCACCACGACGTCGCCGCCGTCACCGCCATTGCCCCCGTCGGGCCCGCCGCGCGGAACGCGAGCCTCGCGACGAAAGCTGAGACACCCGGAGCCGCCGTCGCCGGCCTGGCAGTAAATCGTGAACCGATCGACAAACATGGGTTCAATTATGGCCGATGGGGGTCGTGCCGAATAGCGGCCGGCCGCGGACCGTCGAGAATCCCGCCTAAGGCTTGAGCTTGGTTCGCGTTACGTCCCAGGCTTCGGTCACTTTCTCGTCCTTGAGCGTGCCCGACCCGCGAATCCACCAACGGGTCGTCTGCATGTTGCCGAGCGGTTTGACGCCGAATAGCAACGTGTCGACTTGCAGGTTGCCGTCGACGTGGAAGGTGATGAAGTCGCCCGGATCGTTGCCGAAGTATTTCAGGCCCTGCGGCGATTTGTCGTGGAGGATGGCACTCGACACGTCGACGCGCACCCAGCCGACGCCTCGCGCGAAGAACTCGGCCTTCACGTGCGTCTGGTAATAAGGATGGTTGAACCAAATCTTGCCCAGCTCGGACGATTTGGCCCAGCGGCCCCAGAGCGTTCGCGCGGGAATTTCGCTGGCTCGCAGAATCGAGGCGAACAGCACCGACAGGCCGCCACAATCGGCCCGGCCGCTCTTGCAGACGGCCGTCGCATGGAACTCTTTTTTCAGCAGAGCGTCGTATTGCATGCCGGCCTTGAGAGCCAAAAACACGCGGCGGGCGAAATGGATTTCGCCTTCGCGGGCACCCCGCTCCAGACCGTGCTTTTGAATCCACTCATGGAACTCGGGCTGATCGAAGTCGAAGTAGCCGCCATTCGCCAAATACATCTGTCGTTCGGCCGGCGCGAGATCGGGGACCGTGCGAGGCGACCCTTTGCGGAGCTTGCGGGATCTCAACGTCGCCTCGTACGTGAGCTGGATCTTCATCGAGCCGATCGGTTGCTGGCCGGCCTTCACGAGAGCCATCAGCAGCGGCCGCGCAAAATCGCTCTTTTCATTTACAAGCTCGCCGGGCGGATCGAGCGTCGTCTCGACCTTGACTTGCCCCGGCAGCTCGGGCGCTCGGGCGCGAAGACGGTCCACTCTTTCCCCTGGCAGTTGGGGTAAGACACGTCGCGGGTCAGCGTGGCGACAACGTGGGTGACCGACTGGACACTGAGCGAATAACCCTCGGAGGAAGCTTGATCCCGGTCGACGGCGGTCGACCTGGTTTTCGCCTCCGGCGGCGCGCCCGGCTGGCTGCCGACAAGCGCGAACGAAACGAACAGGCTCAAACTCAAGCGATACGACTGCCTGGCCATCGACCGATCCCCGCAGGCGGCACGCCGCAGCGCCCCGTATCCCTAGAGGATAATCGCCCTCAGTCACGAATCGAAACGAGCAGCATTTTGCCGGCAATCGCCGGGCGACGGGCTAACGGCAAGACCCTCGCCCACGCGTCGGGTGACTGGATCCGACTCACCAACCCGAAGCGTGAGCGAGGGCTCTTCGATCGCACTAATTCTTATGCCGGTGCACTAGTTCCCGGCCAGTTTCAACGGAAGCGTTGGCTAGCGCACGCCGCCTCGGAATCCGCCGCCGCCGAAGCCGCCACGAAAGCCACCGTCGCCCCCGCGGAATGCCGCAGCGCCACGATCGCCCTCGAATCCGCCGGCCTCGCCGCCCCGAAAGGCCGCTCCGCCGAGGCCAACGCCTCCGACCGGATAACCGACGCCGCCGACCGGAACACCGGCGGCGCCCACATACGGCTGCTCAGGGATGATCTGCGTTGCGCCTTCATCCGATGGGAGAGCGTTGTAGTAACCCGACGCGGCCGCGTTGTTCGCCGCGGCACCGTAAGCGGCCGCACCGTATGCTGCGCCTCCGCCGGGAACGACTCCAACCGCGCCGTAGGCTCCGTTCGGGTGATACGCGCCGGCGGCTCCATAAGCGGCTCCGTTCGGGTGGTATTCGCCCGCCGCTCCGTAGGCGCCGTTGGGGTGATAGCCGTTCGCCTGGCCGTTGTAACTTCCCTCGTGGCTGCCGTTGTAGTTCTGGCCGTTGTAGCTGCCCTGGCGGCTGCCACTGTAACTGCCGCCGCTCGAACTTCCTTCGTGACTGCCGTTGTAATGATTGCCGTTGTAGCTGCCTTCGTGGCTGCCGCTGTAGCCACCGGCCCCGTAGCTGCCCGAGTGGCTGCCACTGTAATGGTTGCCGCTGTAGCTCCCGGAGTGGCTGCCGCTGTAGCCGCCGCCACCCCCGCCGTGGTAGCCACCAAAACCACGAGCGCTGACATCGGTTGGGCTGACGACGGCAAAGGTCAATAAGGCCGCCGAGGCGACCAGCAGTTTTTTGAGCATGGATCTTTTCCTTATTTCAAAGCGTGTGGAAAGTGATTCAGGAATCTGTTCGCAGTGTGTGATTGCGCGGGTAGAGCCGCCGCGATCTTGATGATCGTTAGGCACCGACCTTCTTCACGCTGCGTTTGAAAATGACTTCCTTCAAATCCGGAAGGCGCACGCCCCCGGCGGTGCGGTCGGTCGATTTCAAGGAGAGGGTGTCGTCGTCCAACTTCTGAAAGACTTTGACGGCCGTCGTCTTCGTCCCGTCGCCCAGCACGCCCGAAGACTGCGACCACCAGCCATTCGCGATCGGCTTCCAAGTGTCTTTGGCGTAGCCCGAATCCGAGGAGAAGTTCCACGAGGTCAGCTGCTGCGTTTCGGGGTCCCAGCCGATGATCTGCGTGCCCGACGCCGAGGGAAGTCCGGCCGTGATGACCTGATATGTACGTTCGACAAAGCTCTTGTTCTTCAGCCAGCGGCACGTGGTTTCGATCCGCGCGTCGCCCTCGCCCGCTTTCCAGGTGCCGATCAACCACTCGAAGTCGTCCAGCTTGTGGTAGTTCGACGGGCTGGCGACTTTCATATCGTGAACGGAGGACAACAGCCACTTGCCGTCTTGCAGCACGTAGATCGCCGTGTAACGGCTGGAACCCGGCGCGCCGCGGGGGGCGGCTGGATCATGGCCCGGCCGTCCTCAATCGCGGTCGAGTCATTGATCACGCGGACCGAGTCGGTCACGCTGCTGATCTTGGACTGCGGATTCGCGGCGAAAAAGTCGGCATATTCTCTCTTGATCACGTCGCGGCCGACGTAGCGCTGACCGTCTTCGTCGATGTATTCGGCGTCGGCGGTCCACAGGCCGGCGATCTTGTCGGCGCTGCCGGCATTGAAGGCTTGATCAAAATCCGCGGCGGCCTTGCGAACCGCCAGTTCGGCCGGAGAGGGAACCTTGGCGGACATCGCTCCTTTGGCGGCCGGCTCTTTGGCGGGCTCGGCGGCGCCGACAAGGTTCGCGAGTGCGAGGACAAAGGCGATCATCGGTAAGCGACGTTTCATGATTTGGATTCCAAAAACACGGTTCAATTGATGGACATTGCGAATTTCATCAGGCATTTGGAAATCCATTTCCAACCGAGGGGCC
The DNA here is from genome assembly GCA_963800135.1 of uncultured Planctomycetaceae bacterium. Classification (GTDB taxonomy): domain Bacteria; phylum Planctomycetota; class Planctomycetia; order Planctomycetales; family Planctomycetaceae; genus DASPSM01. The sequence goes on from CAWCZR010000016.1 coordinate 348,820, forward strand.
ACTTGCCGCGCTTCCTCGCTCCGGCTCACTGACTTGTTGATCTTCACGTTTTGTCGACCGACAGGCTTGACCTTGGGCCGGCCTGCCTCACTTCGCCTGAACGATGCCAGGCGGCTGCCACGACCCCGCGCCGGGCGGCAGGATCGAAGGAGGCTCCGTCTTGGGCCAGTAGAGACGCATGACGAGGTAGATCGTGTCGTTCGGTGCAGGCAGCCAGTTGGGTTCGTTGTCTGCGCCGGGCGAATCCTTCTGGATGTAAATCGTGAGCGAGCCGTCGGCGTTCTTTTTCATCTGCGGGAGCATCGGTGCATTGATCAGGTAGCGGTCGATCGGGTTCTTGATTAACAACTGGCTCTTGCCGTCGTACATCGTCACCGACCAAAAGGCGTTAACAGGTGGAAATTGGCCGGCGGGAAAAGTGAGCGTGTAGTTGTGCTTGCTGCCGTCGAGCGGCGTGCCGTCGGGCAGTGTCGTGGTCATGGGATACATGGCCTCGATCGCCTCGTTGCCGAAAATCCCGGCCTTGGCCGAAGCGGCGCGCAGCAGCCAGTTGCCGTGGTAAAAGTCGCGATTCCCGAAGGCCGCTCCGACGTGCCAGCCATTGATTAACTTGCCGAGGTTGCCGACTGCCTTTTCGATTTTGTCGAAGCCCTGTTTCACGCCCAGGGCCACCTCGGCCTTGTGCTCGAGCGAGAGGTCCTCGAAGGCGAACTTCTTGTCCGGCCCGATGCCGATGCTGGCGAACCGGGCGCGCAAGTCTTTCTCTTCGGGGACGGCAGGACAGAATTCCAGCAGGAAGTCCAACGCCGCGGGAAAGTCGGTCTTGAAGAATTCCATCTTGAACGGGGGCCAACTGAGCGGCCGAGGCTTGGGCGGAGCGGGCTGCTTGAGATAGGCCGAGAGCGGCTCGACCTTGTATCCCGCCTGCACCTTCTTCACGTTGTCCATGTCCTTGGAGTCGAAGAGTTGCGTGCGGTAGATCACCAGGCTGAATTGTGTCTCGCACCGCAGGACCTGCTTGATTCCCGCGGGCGTTTCGCCCTTCCAGCCTGGGCCGGCCAGAAGGTAGACGCCCGCTTGATTGCCTGTGGCGCGTGAGCCGATGTAGCCGTAAGTGCACGAGTACATGTCGCAGAACTGGACCGAGTAATAGCGCTTCTTTTCGACTTCCGGCACGGAGAGCACGAGCGGCTCGGCACGCAGATCGGCCTGCAGCATCGAATAGGGCGTGTCGCTGTTCGGAGTGACGATGGACGTGTCTTTGTAAGTGAAGACCCGCGCGTCGTTCAGAATCTTGTTGAACGGCCCTTTGTACTGGCTGTTGGACTTGTCGACGTTGAATTCATACAGCGCCTTGTAATTCGCGATCATGGGGAAACCGTAGATATAGGCTTCCTCGGCGATGTTCTTGGTGTCGACGATTCCGGGTTTGGCAACGTCGCCCTTTTCAGCCTGTGAAATCGGATCGCCCGCGTGATCGCAGCCGGCCAGAACGGCCGCGCCAACTGCCAGCATCAAGGTCTTGCCCAAGACGACGCGATTGGTCCGCTTCATGTTTCTGTTCGTCGTTTGTTCGCTGGGTTGTCGGGCCTCGAGCCGATCGGGCCCGCGAGCGATCGACACACGATCTACTTGCGGCTGCCGCTCAACTTCGCCGTGAATGTCTCTCGTCGCAGCCACGGTCATTGCGGTTGCCTTTTCGCGTGGGCACGTTCTGGGAGGCGACTTTGCATCGACGCAAACAGCGAACTGTGCCGCAGACAGGCAACACACCAGACACTCATCAGCGAGTGAAGAACCACGGCTGGCCAGAGCGCGACGCCGTAGAGTCCGTTGCCAAGGGCGGCAAAAGCGAGGAGGGCGGCGGCGACGACGTCGTAAACCAACATGGCGGCAACCAGTCCGGTCGCCGCGCGGCTCTGCGCGTCCCCTCGCGCCAGCCAGCAGGCAACACCCAAAGCCAGCAAAGCCGCCCCGCAGACACGAGCCACAGTCAACGCGACGGGTTCCTCCAGTCGTGCGCCGACGAGGAGCGCCACCGCTACCGAAGGGTAGCTCAGGAGCGCCAGCCCGGCTCCCAGTTCGATCAGGGCACTGGCGATTTGGAGGGTTCTCATTCAGGAACAACTGCCTAAGTACAAACACTCAGCGGAACAAACATTGTAACCGGACCCGAAGGCCAAGTTGGTCAGCCATTTTTCAGCCGTCACGCTCAAAAGAAGGGGCGAGCGGCACGAAACGGCCGCCCGCCCCCGATGGTTGTTCCAGCTATTTGCCGGGTCCTTTCGCCGCCTCTGCCGCCTCTTGCATCCGTTTCCCCATCTCCGCTTTCAGGGCGTCCAGATTGAAGCTCGCGCCTCGCTGCATCGGTGGGTACTCGAGGAAGGTCTTGATCTCCTTGCCCATCAACTGTTGGACCAACACGAAGCGCCAGAATTGGAACTTGAACCAATCGAAATATTGCTGCGCGCCGTCTTTCGTCCCGGCGTTGGGCCACCCCATGCGCTCGAACGGATCAAGGCGCAGGTTGGTGATATAAGGCACGTCGGGATGCGTTTTCTCGCCCAGCCAACCGGCGGGCTGGTCGATGAAACGATACTTGTAGTCGTCAATGCGCACCGCACCGACAGTGCTTTCGCCGAGGTAGAAGATCTCGTGACGCGCGGACGGACCCTTGCCCGTGATGGCGGCCATCTGGTTGTAGCCGTCCAGATGGTTCTTGTAAGTCCGGTCGCCGAGCTGCACACCCTTGAGCAACTGCTCGGTGATGTCCGGATTGCCCGCCGCGGCGAGGAACGTGGGGAACCAGTCCAGGCCGGAAAAGATGCCGTTCTGCACCGAGTCGGCCGGCACGTGGCCGGGCCAGCGCAGGATGCACGGCACGCGGAAGCCGCCTTCCATGACGGTTCCTTTGGATTGTGAGAACGGCGTTGTTCCGCCATCGGGCCAGGTGAAGAGCTCGGTGCCGTTGTCGGTGGTGAAAACGACGATTGTGTTGTCGTCGTCGCCCATGTCCTTGATCTTTTGCAGCACCAAACCCACATCGGCATCGAGCTGAGCCATACCGGCTTCCTGCTCGGACCAGCCGTTCTCGGCGTTGCGCGTCGCCTCCCATTTTTCGGAGAGATGCGTGACGATGTGCATGCGCGTCGGGTTCAGCCAGCAGAAGAACGGCTTGCCGTCCTTTTTGGCCTTGTCGATGAAGTTGAGGGCCAGGTCGCGGATCTCATCATCGACCGTCTCCATCCGTTTGGGATAGAGCGTGCCGGCATCTTCGATCTTCTGCTTGCCGACCTTGCCCCAGCGCGGCATCTCGGTCGGGTCATCGACGTCGGTTGCCCAACAGTGAACCATGTTGCGCGGGCCGACGACGTTCAAGAGGTTCTGCGGGTAGTTGGGATGCGCCGGATCTTCCATCGCATCGAGGTGATAGAGGTAGCCGAAGAATTCGTCGAAGCCGTGAACGGTCGGCAGGAACTCGTTCCGATCGCCCAGATGGTTTTTGCCGAACTGGCCTGTGGCGTAGCCCTGCGCCTTGAGAGCCGTGGCAATGGTGCAGGCTTCCGCCGGGATGCCGATCTTGGCGCCCGCCTGGCCGACCGTGGTCATGCCGGTGCGGATGGGCAACTCGCCCATAATGAAGTTCGCACGGCCCGCGGTGCAGCTGGCCTCGGCGTAGTAGTCGGTGAACAGCATGCCTTCCTTGGCCATCTTGTCGAGGTTCGGCGTCCGTCCGGCCATCATGCCGCGATGGTAGGCGCCGATATTCCACATGCCGATGTCGTCGCCCATGATGACAAGAATGTTGGGCTTTCGACCCGGGATCGGCTGATCCTGCGCAGACTTAGTGGCGAGGGCCACCAGCTGCTCTTTGGACGAGCCTTGCGGGCAACAGGCGTCAGAGACCGCCTTCAAAGAGGCCGCCGTGCCGGTCGCGCACACAGGCGCTCGCTCGCGCGGGACGCGACCGTTGAAAGAGGTGTCACCACCGCTTTTTCAACCGCGCCGATTTGCGACGGTCCGGCGTCGACCGTGCGGAGCACGTCGAACCGGCTGGATGCGGCCGCGTAGCCGACGAGCCCTCCGATCGCCAACACGGCGATCACCTGCAGTCTGTTGTTCCTGATCATGCTGCCTCTCCTGGTAGGAAAAGGTGAAATCTGCGGAAAACGCTCCGACTCGAATCTCGATTCCGTTCTGCGACGTGTCTCTTTTTGCTCGGGTTGCACTCTCGTTACTGGCCCAGCTGTCCCAGCGCATTGCGAAGCGGCGTGCTCGAAATCTGGATGAGACCGCCGAAGGCTTGGTCCAAATCCACGATGAGGAATATCGCGCCGGCAACCGAGAGTGCACAGACCAAGAGCGTGACGATGACAGTGGGGTTCCACGGCGAAAACAGGCCGAAGCTCGTAAACAGCACCGTGAGCCAGAATACGACGACGATGAGGAACGGCCGGGGGATCGCGCTCTCGTCCTGCTCGGCCAAAAGCCAGCGAGTTCTTGCGAGGTCAGTGCAGATCTGCAGTGCTTGAGACTGCAGCGATCGCTGGGTTTCATTCCTCGGCGACAAGGAGCCGACAAGGCCAAAGACCGCTGTGCCGCCATGGGTGACTGCTGTCGCGCCGAAACCGGACGACGGTTTTGAGGCTTCACCGAACGACGGTTTTGAGACTTCTGCGGGCCAGAGACGCTCGATCGTGGCGGCGACCAGATTGCGAAGCGCCTCCCGCGCGTCTTTTGTTTCGGGCCCGTAGCGGGCCAGCGTGCGGTCGAGGAGGACGAGATTGGCGGCCAACTGTTGAAAGCCGGACCTTTGCGCGTCGAACGAACTTTTGGCCGACGCGATCAGGAGCCCCAGAACCAGCGCGGCCAACGTGGCGATCAGCCCCGTTCCGAGCTTCACCACGTCTTTTGATTCCGCGCTCAGATGATGCGCGGGAAGCACGGCGCGTAGTGTCATTCCCAACAGCGCACCGCCAAAAGTGCACCCGAAAACAATCGCGCCGACTTCCATCGATCCCACTAACGAACCCTTTGATGCGTGCTTCATTCCGCGAGTGCTGGGGCAAGTGAACACGCCCCAACTCGGAGGGTCACTGGTAGAACTGGCCGCCAGCAGCGGGAGAAATATCAGCACCGATCGGCATTGAGGTGGAACGCGATGCATCTGGCGATCGTTCGCCCAGATTCTCCGCAGACTGATTGAGGCGCGCTCGAATCCGGCCAGACTGACACTGACTCGCCCGCACGAAGAAGACGGCGGTGGCTCGGCTGCACCAAACTTTCAAGTGGCGAGAACTCGCTGAGACACTCCGTCCTCAACGAAACCGCCCGATGACCGCGGAGTCATTCCGCGATTCGATCACAAAAAGCCGCAGCCTCGGAAAGTCGACGGCGGCAACAAAGTCAGGAAGACGTGGCTCGTCCGACGCGAAAAACACCGCGGACGCCCAACCAAAAAACCAGAAATCGCAGATCGCAGGGAAGCGACTGACGGGGAAAGGCTGTCACTGCCAGGGACGCTCGCCGTTCCTAGCAAGCGAACATAGCTTGACCGCGCACGGGGCCAAAGTCAAGGGGCCGCACGGGAGCTCCGTTTCCCGTCCTAGTCTAGAAGAGCAGCCACAGCAAAACGCGTTCTGCCAATTGAAGAGAGTCGCTAGTTATCAGCCGGCTTTTGAGCCGGCACGGTCGTTTTGGGAAGCGACCGGGGCTTGTAACCGTTCAAGGACACCTGGAGTTCGCGGCGCGGAGGTTCGACGTCGAATCGCCTGAAGACAAGGGTTTGATCCGATGTCTCAGAGGTCTTAAGTCGCCACCATTTCGGCAGAAGTGTTTTGCGATCGATGATCAGAACCTGATCTGACTCGAGACGTGGGTCGGAACCCCGCGAATTCCACATCATCGAACGGCCGGCGCGCTCCTTGAGGGCAAATTCGATCGAAAACCGCGTTGGCGTCGACTCCGCCCGTACGATCCGGAACCGCGACTTCAGATCGTCCCGGTCGACGCTCGGATCGAGCCACGGAGGAATGGCTTGATGTGGGAGCACATGGTCGGCGAACCAAGGGCCAAACGGGACATCCGCGGAAGAGATTTTGGCGACCTCGTAGATTCGCTCTTCATTGTTTAACACGTTAGAGCCAGTTTCAAAACCGCTTGAGGATCGTGACGGCGCAAGCCAATTCAAGGAATCCGAGAAAAAGAAGACTGTGACGCTCGTAGCGCACAACAAGGCGACGATAGTTGAACAGCCAACTGATCGAGCGTTCGACCCTCCAACGTCGTTTGTAGCGTCGAAGTGGCCGTCCGTCCTGAGTTGCCGGGCGTTTGCGGCTGCATCGGTGTGGACAAATCAGTTCAATGCAACGCTTTGCCAGCCGCTTTCGCAAGGGATCACTGTCGGCCGCTTTGTCATAAATCAATCGCTGGGGGCGCTTGCGCACGGTCCGCTTGTTCAAGAGCGGCTCAATGAGATTGACTTCCGCCGGACTGGCGCTGGCGATGTCCACGCCGAGCGGCGTGCCGCGGCCGTCGATGAGGAGCATGATCTTCGTCCCCTTGCCGCGCTTTGTCTTGCCGACGCAAAGCCCCCTTTTTTGGCCGGGGAAAACGTGCCGTCGGCCATCGCCTCGTCCAAGCGGAGCGACTTCATTCCGTCGAGCCGGCGGAGCAGTCGGCGCCAAGCGATCTGGAAGATTCCGCTTTGAGTCCACTCGCGTAGCCGCCGCCAGCAGGTCGCTGGGGACGGAAAGTATGTTGGTAAGTCTTTCCACCGTGCACCACTGGTTAACACCCAAAGGATTCCTTCCAGGCACGGGCGCGGTGGGACGGGGGGACGCCCGCCGACTTTTTTCATCCTCCTTACAGGAAACAGATCCGCGATCAGAAGCCATTGCTCATCGGTGAGTTGCGGTTTGGGTTCCGTCCTGGACGCCCTCCAATTGCGGCCCTGATTGGGCCAATAGGAAAGCGTCAACAACATGCGAGTGCCTCCTTTCACCCGCTTCGGAACGCAAGTTTCTTGCCGGATCGTTCCACTGACAAATGGCTTTTGAAACTGGCTCTAGCAAGCCGCGCCGATACATCCACGTTTCGAGCCTTCCCCTCTTGAGTTTGTAGGGTTCGCCAGATTTGGATCTTCGTCCACATTTCATGTAGGCATCATCGATCGCGCGAAGCTCGACGATGTAACCCAAAGGATCTTCACAGTAGGTATGAACTCGCGATCGTTCTTCTGTGCCAAATTGTGCGTCGACGCGGCTGAGAAGGTATTCGACATCAAACCGAGAGAGTTTGCCCACTCGTTCTCGCGACAGGCGGAGAATTTCCAGGGCGACCTGTTCGGCCTCGGCCTCCCAGTCGGCTCTCTTGTCAGCACCCAAGCACGGCGACAAGAAGGCCGGGATCATCAACGCAACGGCAAGGCACGGTTTGAGCACGACCGGTCCTCCCTGGAAACGCAGCTCTCGTCGGCCGCCGGCGACCAACCGGCGGAAACCTTGCGCAAAAGTTCCCGTTTTGGAAAGACCAAAAGTCGGCAATTGCTCAGCGCGGGCGGTCCTCATCGGCTGCTTCCGAAATCGCATAGAGCGATAGCTCGATTCCCAAACCCAGTCCGGCAGCCGCTCGGATGAGATCCGGTGGAAAGTTGTGGCATTGCAGCGGGACGTCGCGCTGTCCGCTGGAGAAATCAAGAGTCACCCCTTCGACGCCAGAAAAGGCCGCGAGTTGGCGAATTTCTTCCGCGTGCGCCGAGAGAAACGCCGTTGCCTCTTTGACCTGTAGCGCGAAGTCGAAGTCAGCCTGGCTCGCTACGACATTCATGCCCGATTGCTCGCAGCGCCGATCGGCGAGCTCGCCTCCGGGGAAACGGGGCTCGCCGCGGTGGAAGACGGCGCACGGCTTCAAGGTGCTTTGCGCCAAAAACGCGTCGACATCGAAGTCTGGCCCGGAGGCTCGGAGTACGGTCAATGTCTATTCCTGATTTCTTCAATGTACGCGGCTCAGCGCACGTACTTCAGGTGGAACACACCGGCGACGACCCACTCCTCCGCCAGTCGCCGGCAGATGGCCCGTCCGATGGCCCCGCCGCCCCCGGTGACGACGGCCGTCTTACCCGCCAAACCGCGCACGACATTGCACCTCGTCTCGATGAGGACCGGCCACAACTAGCCGGATCGTAGCCCCGGGCGATGGTCATTGCCACGCGCCGCGTCGCCGCTCGATGTCTTGCGACCGCCCGCGTTATCCGGCGTGGGCGAGAGCGCAGCTCGCTGGCAGTCGCCGCGCCGTTGGCCTATGCTCAAGACGCTTCGTCCCTCACCCACGACCTGCCTCCTGCCCCTGGCCCACCCGCAGGATCTGCCGAATGTTGCAGATCGGCTCTGACCGCCTCTCGCGGCGCGATTTCTTGAACGTCGGCAGCCTGGCGTTGGGCGGCCTGACCCTGCCGCAGCTGTTGAGCGCGCGGGTCGACGCCGCCAGTCAAAAACTGCCGATCACCGACAAGTCGGTCGTGTTCGTCTTCATGCAGGGAGGCCCGAGCCAGATCGAGACGTTCGATCCCAAGATGACGGCTCCCGCCGGCATTCGCAGTGCCAACGGCGAGATTGCCACGTCGCTGCCGGGGATCACCTTCGGATCGGCCTTTCCCCAACTGGCCGCGCGGGCACACGAAGTCGCGATCGTGCGCTCGTTCACGACGGGCGACGCCAATCACGACATCAAGCCCATCGTCTGCAAAGCCACCGGCGGGGCCAATCTGGGCTCGCTCTATTCGCGAGTCGCCGGTACGAACCGGCCCGTGACTGGTATGCCAACCAACGTCGCCGTCTATCCGCAGGCCGTCGATCCCTCCACGCGGCCGGCGTTCAAAACATTCGGCGACTTCGAGTCGACCGGCACTCTGGGAAGCGCCTATTCCCCCTTCGCGCCGAGCGGCGGCGGAGATCTGAAGGCCGATCTGCGGCTCGGACTGCCCCTGTCGCGGCTCGACGATCGGCGGCACCTGCTAGCCGGCCTCGATCGCATTCGCCGCTCGATCGATTCGGCCGGACTTATGGCGGGCGTCGACAGTCTTCGCCAGCAGGCGTTCGACACCGTGATCGGCGGCGTAGCCGAAGCCTTCAACTTGGCGAAAGAGTCGCCCGCGACAGTGGCCCGTTACGACACGGCCCCGCTCGTGCGGCCGCATCACATCGATCCCAAGTGGCACAACCACCTGCTCTACGAAGACAACGCCAAGGCCCTCGGCAAGCTCATGCTGCTGGCCCGCCGGCTGTGCGAGCGCGGCTGCGGCTTCGTGACGGTGACGACGAATTTCGTGTGGGACATGCACGCCGACATCAATAACGCGGGCATGGAGGAAGGGATGCGTTACCTCGGCTTGCCCTTCGATCACGCGATCTCGACGTTTCTCGACGACGTGGCCGAACGCGGGCTGGGCGACAAAATCCTGCTCGTCTGCTGCGGCGAGATGGGGCGGACGCCGCGAATCAACTTCAATGGCGGTCGCGATCATTGGGGCAACCTGGCGCCCCTGCTGTTGGCGGGCGGCGGCTTGAAGCGCGGCCACGTAATCGGCCAGTCGACGCGAGACGCGGGCCAACCGCTCAGCGAGCCGGTCACCATTCCGCACCTGGTGTCGACCGTGCTGCATTCGGTGCTCGACGTCGGCGAACTCCGCGTGGCGCGCGGCATTCCCCGCGACGTGCTGAAGGCGGCGACGGGCGATCCGATCCCTGGGCTGGTCTAAGCCACAGGCTACTTTAGGTTCTCGTAAAACCGCACGTAGTCGGCTTCGAGCGTTCTCAAGCTGCCGAAGGCCCGGCGGAAATCGGCGAGGCGCTCTTTTTCCGAATAGACCAGGAGCGGATTGCGGCCGGCGAGCGACTTCAGGTAGCGGCCGTAGGAGCCGTGCCGCGTTTCGGCCAGAAAGAACGTGAGCGCCCAGCCTTCGGCGTAGGCGTCAAGCGTGGCAGAGGCGTACGAGTCGTCGCTCGCAATGAAGTCCGGCAACGAGTGCGGCCGACGGCGCGACTTGAGGTAGTTCTCGAACCACAGATAGCGGTTGCGGTTGATCCGCGTCATCGCGGAGGCGCTCTTCGAGTCGTGGATGCCCGGCGCCTCGAACATCGTCGCCATCCCCTCGATCACCCACTTGGGCGTTTGGGCGATCCGCGAGTGCAGCCCCGTGTTGAATGCGACCTGGTGCGTCGTCTCGTGCACGATCGTGCTGTGCAAGTCCCCCTCGATCGTGCCGTCAAATCGCACGCGGGTCGAACCGTGATCGGGCTCCGCCTGGCTGCCGCCGGGTAACAGCGTTTGCGATTCGTCCCCACGATCGAAGGCGGTGCCCAACGATTCGACGCGCTGCGGCCGGGCGGCGGCCATCCCCGGATCGTCCTGATCAAACAAGGCGATGCGGTTGGTCAGCCGCATGTAGTAGCCCAGCATGCCGGCGGGCGGTTCGAGCTTGTCGCGGCGGCAGTAGCGCACGAACGCCTCCCGATCAGGAAAGACGATCACCACCAGCGGAAACTCCGGCTCGCTGATCTTGAAGCCGCGGACCGAGAAGTAGCGGCGGAAGATGCGATACGTGTCCTCGCAGATTTCGCCGATATGACGGTTGTTGTGTTCCGCGCAAATTAAGAAGTGTCCGGTCCCCTCGATGCGGAACGACTTGGGCATTTCGCGGCGGAGATGGTCGCGCAACTCGGCGGACGAGAACTCGTGGAAATGGTCGTCGATGGTGCGGACTGCTTCGAGCTGCCGGATCTCGAACGCTCGCAGCTGGCCGTCGCGCCCCATCAGCCAGCAGGCGTCGTGCCCTTTGGCTTCGAGTCGGCCTTCATAGTGCTTGCCGTCTTGCGTCAATTCCAACAGGCTGGGCGTGGCCGCGACGACCGGCCGCACGCAGAGACCGATCGCCATCGCGCAGATCAGGCCGCGAAGCGTTCCGCCCCCGCCGCGGAAGAAACGCGGAAGATCAGCGGAACGGGGAAGAGAACCGAGCCCGACCGCAAAAATGTCAAACGCGCGCATGACTGCCCCTCGAACACAAAGCACATCGGCCACTGCAAATATAGGTCTCTGTAAAGGGGCCGTCGGACGCGGGGCGTGTCTGTTGCGTTTCGGCAACGTAAACTGAAAGGTGGCGACCAGCCTCGCTCTTGCGGTCAGCTTTCGTCGCCGCGGAGTCTGCCGATGTGTTCCGTTCGGGGCGATTATTCCGGATTGCGGTGGCGGCCCTGCCACGTGCTGGCGCTTGGGCTGCTCGTGGCCTGCGTCAGTCGAGCGACTGCGGACGACCGGCCGGCCGCAACCAATCCGCAGACGGCGCGCGAAGTCGCCCGCCTGATCGGTCAGCTCGACGCGGACTCGCGGGCCGAACGCGGCAAGGCGCGCGAGGCACTCTTGGCTCTGGGGCCGGCCATCCTGCCGCTCTTGCCCGACGACCAACAAGTGCCCAGCGCCGCCGCGCGGCAGGCGCTGGCCGAAATTCGCGCGCGTCTGCAACACGAATCGGCCATCGGGTCCCTGCGTCCCTCGCGAGTGACGCTCAAAGGCACCTTCGCGCTAAAGGACGTGCTGGCCCACGTCTCGGCTCAAACCGGCAACGGCTTCGACACGAGCGGACTGGATGCCGAGTTGCTATCGCGTCCGGTTGCCGTTGATTTCCAGTCGCGCACCTTTTGGAGCGCTTGCGATCAGCTCGGGACGATGGTCCGCTTCGGCTTTGGGGCCGTTCGCAAAGGCCGCTTGCAGTTGGTTCGCGTGCCGCGTAACTCCGTGGCTCTCCCGTTGGCCGTCGCTGATGACGGTGCGTTTCGTGTCGCCGCTTTGTCCGCGAAGATTCGGCCGTCCGCCATCAGTCAGACGCTCTTCGCGCTACGAATCGGTTGGAGCCTGCAGGCCGAGCCTCGCTTGCGGCCGCTGTTTGCCAGCATCGCGGGCCGGGATCTCTCGGTCGAGGCCGGTGAGTCGGGCCGCCCGCCGGTCGATGTGTCCGGTGCCGCGCGGCCGTCGCTCAGCCTGCGACCGATCAGCCCCGCCGCGAAGCTGGAACTTTCAATGGAGGAGGGGCAGGAGCCGCTCGAGCTCGACTCGGACTTCGAGTGTCCCGCCACGCCGAAGCGGCTCAACATGGCGCTCGGCGGATCGTTCGCGGTCGAGATGGCGGCCGCCCCCGAACGTTTCGTCTTCGAGGATCTGGCTGCCCCGAACCCACCGGCCAAGCGAATTGGCGGCGTCTCTGTCCGCTTGAGACACGTCGAGCCGCCGGCCGGCGGAAATGAGACCGCCGCGCGGGTCGATCTGAGCGTGGTGTACGACCAGCAGGGGCCGGCTTTTGAATCGTATCGCACGTGGATGTATCACAACGACGTCTGGCTCGAAACCAAAAACGGCCGCCGCATCCTGCCCGAGCGACTGGTGGCGACGCAGACGGAAGCTGACGGGGCGCGCACGGTCGAGTACAATTTCGCCGGCGTGACGGGAACCCTCGCGGACTATCGGCTGGTGTACATCGCGCCGACGCTGATCTCGCAGACCCCCGTCCGGTTTCAGCTCAAAAACATTCCGACCACTCGTGCCGGTCAACAAGGAACTTCGCCATGAACGCTCGCGACGCCGTGAAGTCGACGTACGCTCTGCCCGATCAGCTTTGCCGCGGGTATCTCGACGGCCTGACCGATGCCGACCTGCTCGTGCGTCCCGTGCCCAAGGCCAACCACATCGCCTGGCAACTCGGACACTTGATCACGTCGGAGCATGAATTTGTCGAAGGGCTCTGTCCCGGCCTGGCCCCACCCCTGCCCGCCGGCTTTGCCGCCAAACACAAGAAGGAAACAGCCGAGAGCGACAATCCGAAAGACTTCTGCACGAAGGACGAATACCTCAAGCTGTACGATCAGATGCGAGCGGCGAGTCTCAAGATGGTCGACACGGTGAGCGAGAGCGACTACGAGAAGCCGGCTCCGGAGAAATTCCGCAGCTATTGTCCGACCGTGGCCTCGGTGTTGCTGCTGGTGCCCTCCCACTGGCTGATGCACGCGGGCCAATGGGCGATCGTCCGCCGCAAACTCGGCAAGCCGCCGCTGTTCTAAGGCGGGCTGATCGTGGGCCCGTCGTGCCGCGGCCAAATCGTCTTTGCCAATCTCTAGGTGGCTGTTTCATGCCGACATTGATCGACAAACCGGTGGCCATCCAAGCGGTCGGCGATCCGCCGAAACAGATCACCGAATTCGTCGGCCGAGTGGCGACGCGAGGCACGGGCGTCAGCGTGGCGCGGATGGTGTCGCCCGCGGGCTGGCAGGAGCCGGGCCAGCGGCCGGAGTTCCAGGAGGTGACCGTCGTGTTGCGCGGCTGCGTCCGGGTCGAGCACGAAGCGGGCGTGTTGGAAGTGCGCGCCGGCCAAGCTCTCGTCACGAACCCGGGCGAATGGATCCGCTACAGCACGCCCGAGCCGGGCGGCGCCGAGTACATCGCGGTCTGCCTCCCCGCCTTCTCACCCCAAACTGTTCACCGCGATCCGTCGTAACAACGCGCTGACGCCAGCCGCCCGGCGCGCTACACGAGGTCCGTTTCCGTCGCCGTCCAGGTCCCCGAGCCTGAGATGGTGACGCTGGCGATGCCGGCACCGGTGCCGATGTTGGTGGTGTGGATGAACCACGTGCCGTTGAGGACGTAGCCATTGGCCGTTGGCACGCCTGTGCCAGAGAAGACGATCGTCACCGGCACCTGGTTCTCGATGAAGCTGGCCATGCCGTTGATGTTGCCGCTGTCATCGGCGGTCCCCGTGCCGGTTCCCGACACGTCGTTGATGAACACGGTGACCTTCCCGCCGAAAATCTGCAAGTTGATCGAGTTGTCGGTCACGGTGGTGCCGGGAATCGGAATGTTGGTGATCGTGCCGTTGTCGTCGATCGTCACATTGCCGCTGGCGGTTCCCGCGTAGACGCCGTCGAGGTCCAGCACGCTTTCCAACGTCCAGGTGCCTCGGCCCGTGACGAAGATGCCGCCGGGCAGATTCGCCCGGAACGTCCAGACGCCGCTGCCGTTGACGCCGCTCAGGCCGCGCGACGCCGGGCCGCTGGCGGCGACGGCAATTGTCACGCCGTCCTCGACGAAGGTGACCGTGCTATTGATGCGTCCGTTGACGTCGATCGTTCCTCCCGACGACGTGACGCCGGATGAACTGGAGAAACTGCTGGCAATGACGCCGTTGTTGATTGCTGACGAGAAGGTCCCGGGAGTGATCGGCGTGGTTGTCGTCGATCCGTTTTGCGTAACGGTCACCGCTCCCTGGTACGTGCCGTCGTACAGTCCGTTGAAGTTGCTCAACGTCTGCGGGGCGCTTGCCGACCAGCCTCCGCTGCCGGTCGCCGTCACGCCGCCGCCCAAGTTCACGGAGAAGGTCCAGCTGCCGGAGGCCGCCGTCTGAATTGCGTTGACGTTGGTGATTTTTCCCGACACCGAGATCGGCACCGTCTGGCTCTGGTATTGGGCGTTCACCGTGCCAACGATGTTTCGGTTGACGTCGACGGTGCCCGTGCCGTTGCCCACGGGCGAGGTGAAATTGATGACGCCGTTATTCGTGGTCATCGTGAACGCCGTCGCAGTGACGGGCGTTTTGGTGATCGAGCCGTTGTTGTTGACGGTCACGGTGCCGCTGTACGTGCCGGTGAAGTTGCCGTTGAGAATGGCCAGTGTGGCCGACGAGAGCAGCGTTCGCTCTTCGAGATTCTCGATGGCCGGCCACGTCAACGAGTTGAGCACGCGGGCGCGCGAACGAGCTCGAGGATGTGAGCGGAATAGCGCGAGCAACTGCGGAACCATCGTGTCACCTCCGAAGTTAGCATCCTTGAGACGGAGCAGTGCGTGGCCCGCAGAGCCGGCGGCCGATCGCTACGAACGCTGAAAGCCGCAGCGCGAGCGCCAGACAGGTGGGATGATAGTTCGGACGCAGCGCGCTAGATAGGGGTGTCGGGTGACACGAATGCGTCGTAGCGGCCCGATCCAACAATCAGCCGACCAGCTCGACCTTGCCGGTGCCCAGGTGGTAGACGGCGCCGGCAACCTTCAATTCGCCCGAACGGACGAGCTTCGCCAAAATCGGCTCCAGGCCTTGGAGTCGCCGGACGCCCTCGACGACATTCGCCTTGATCACGTTGGCGAGTTTGTTGCCCGGCTGCCCTGCCACCATTTTCACCACCGGTCGAATCGGATTGATGAGGGCATCGATCGATCCGGGGAGCGCGTCGTTGGCCTCGATGTGCTCGATCGCCGCCTTACACGCGCCGCATTCGCTGTGACCCAGCACCAGGACCAGTCGGGTCTTCAGCTCAGCGACGGCGTATTCGATGCTCCCCTTCACCGTGGGGCCCGCGCCGCTGACGACGTTGCCGGCGATGCGGATGACAAACAAGTCGCCGATGGCCTGGTCGAAGATCACCTCGGGCGCCACGCGCGAGTCGGCGCACCCGACGATGACGGCATGCGGAGCCTGTCCGTGAGCAAGCGGGAGAAAGTCTTGCGGAGTGCGTCCAGGGTGCCGGAGTCTGCCTTCGACGAACCTCTGATTGCCGGCGAGTAGCTGATGGAGCACCGCATCGGGTTTCGACTGTTCGGCCGCGTCGGCGGTGCCTCGCAGCGAGAGGCCAGTCAGACCGGACACCCCCATCACGCCCATTGTGGCCGCGGCTCGCCGCACGAACTTACGTCGGGACTGTTGATCCAAGTTCTCCATAACCAGCTCCTCAAATAAGTCCTCGATCGGAGTCTCGCGCGAGGGAATCGGTACGGAAAACAATGGCTTGGCGCGACCGCACCGGGTGCGAGAGTCGGCGGCAATAAACCCGAAGCGGTGCAGAATCCGGTGCAGTTGGAGGCGATTTCATTTCTGTACGGGGCGGCGCAAGCCGGAACCGACGAACGCCTTCGGCCCGGGTGCCGCAGGCGGAGTTTCGCCGGCGACCGATAGATTGAACGTGTAGTCCGTTTTGCCCGGCGTTTGATGATCGATCAGAAACTCCGTTTTGTTCGAATTGACGTCGGGGTCGTTGTAGAGATTCTTGAGCGAGTCCGGTCCCAGGAAGCCAACCCTCGGATTGTAGCCCAGCTGGGCAAAGAGCATTACGTATTTGCCAGGCGGCAGCAGTGGGAATTCGAACGACCCATCCGGCTTGACGATGGCAGTCGCACTGTTGTTTGCTTTGGCATCGGGCTTCGCAGCGTCATAGGCGATCGCCACGAGGCGCGCGGTCTCGGATTTCGCAGCGGGAAGCTCATTGTCAACAGTGATCTTTCCGCCCAACGGATAAGCCGTCACCGGATTCATTCCGGCGCTTTCATAGGCTTTCTCGAGACGTTGAGCACTGGACTCGCGTCCGCCACACCCGACGGACACGAGGAAGATAAACGTCGCTGCGATCCCCCACGCGATTTTGCGCTGGTGCGCGCCGCGACTCAGAAGGACGAGTGCCATTCCATCAACTCCACTCTCTCAAAGACGCCGAGAGATTCCGTCGAGAAGAAAGTCGGCCGCCCTGGAAGCGTCCAGAGCGGTCGACCGGAGTTCGCAGGCGACGGTCACGTCAGAACTGGTCAGGCACGGCTTCGTGTCCGCGCGGTGTCATCAGGGCGACGAATGTGACGATCGAAATATTCTCGCTCACCATGCGAGCGGATCCATCGCACATGGCGACCCCACCCGAGCCCGGGTGGAAGCTGAAAATCGCGTTGTAGCCGATTTCGTTCGTGCAGTTGATGAAACAGACCGGCATCGGGCAGTTTGTGCTCGAAAAGCAACTCGGCTGATTGAGGCCGGTGAAGTCGGACCCAAGTACATAGGCGACCGCGTTCGTCGAGAGCCCAAGCGCCGCCTGAGTTAAAAGCGTGAGCGGCGAGGGGCGTGGGCAAAGTTGTCTTGCCGGCTCTTGTCCAGCAATCCGGCCGGCCCGCCATCTCAGTGCAGAAAAGCGTCGTGGACGTCCCGTCGGTGATCTGATCAATCGATAAGCCGCACGAATTCGAGAGAAAGCTGTGAAACAGGCCCGTGGGCCCAATGAATCCGCTGCCTCCGGCGCCGGGAATGCCGAGTGCGTGCGTGTAAAACGCGTGGGCCGACGAATCCAGATCGCAAAGGCCTTCGTAGTCCAAAGCACCGTGGAGGCGTTTGAAGGCAAAACAGGTGCGACAAAATGTGAGACAGAATTCGTAGATCGCGTTTCCCTCGACAAATGGATTCTGCGTTCGCGGGGACGAGGGGCAGACGTAGGACGGTATGACGGCGGCCGCTGGGCGGGTGTTGGCACAGGGATCGAGGCACGGACAGCCAGAATTTGCAAAGGTGTACTTAGTCGGGCACGGAACGCCCGACAGGCAGATCGGGGAGAAGATCGGCGCGTTCATACAAATTCGGCTGTAAACCGTGTTGGCTTCCACGAACGGCAACAGCCGTTCCGGCCATGTGTGCAAGTTGTAATCGTTGCGGCCAACGCTCCCCGGCACGCCAACTGTGAACGACGTACCGCAAAAGCAAGCCTGCATGTAACCGGTCGCCACGCCGCACGTGCACACGAAGGGCGGTGGGCCGCAGAATGTGTCGGCGTTGTAGATCACTGTTGTCGCCGGCGGGAATTGGTTGTTGACGTCGTGATAATTGTGGGCTGCCAGCGCGATCTGCTTGAGGTTATTGCGACATTGAGTGCGTCGCGCCGCCTCGCGTGCCGCTTGCACGGCCGGCAAGAGCAGCGCGATCAGCACGGCGATGATGGCGATCACCACTAACAGTTCGATCAGCGTGAAACCGAGCGGTGCCTGACCTAATCGCTTTCTCTTCAACATGACAAGTCCTCGTTGTCTGGGGTCGTCCGGATGAATTGATCCGGCAACCCGCGCGGCAAACGGGGCCCTCGCGTCGCGAAGAGGCGCATGCTCTCCCAATCCAGGCGGCGGGCGTTCGGCGATTCGCACGCTGCGCAGCGGCGCACGCTGCGCGGCGCACGCCAACCGACGGACGGTGGATGAGAATCGCCGCGATGTCGCGCCATCAACGAGGCGCGCGGCGGCGCAAGAACGCGTGTCTTCGTTCCCCGAAAGACCCGAATGCGAACCGACGAATGGGCAGGTCTTCTGGCTTCCGGATCGGCCTATTCACCGCACCTTCCCGCCCGGCTCGCTCGCGATGTGGTCGCGACCTTCGCAGGACAGTGGTATTTGCGGCTTTCGTCCCCGGTTACAGCGGCGGGACCGCGACGGATTCGCACCGTCTTCCCTATTCTTCGTCCGGGCCACAAGCCCGAGACGACACCCACGTCGCGGGTCATCCTAACGCGTGTGGAACGCTTGTCAACTCACGCATTCGCAGGTCTGATCGAGCCCTGTCGCGCGATCAGTGGTGTCGAATGTATCACGGGATACCGTCGCATTCGGACGAGTCTCCTTCCGGATGCCTCGAGCCCCGCAAGCCGGATGATCCGGTGGTCTGTCCGCAAATTGACTTCGGTGGAGCGATAGTGGGTGATCACGAATGCGGCGCGGCCCGCGGACACAGGGCAACGTGCAGCCACGCGGGCAGTCGGTACCAAATGAAAAGGCCACATTGTTCGGAAACAAGTGGCCTAGGTGCCTGAGCGCAGGCTAATCAAGTGGTCGTGGCAGGATTCGAACCTGCGACCCCATCGATGTGAGCGATGTGCGCTAACCAACTGCGCTACACGACCAGTCTGACCGAATTTTACAGCAGACCGTCGGCGTTCGGAAGTGCTTTAGGGGCCTCGGCCTTCGCCCAGCCGTTTTAGCTCGGGCGCCAGGCGGCGCATGCCCTCCTCGACGGTCACCAGGGGCTTGTAGCCGAAATCCCGCTCGGCACGGCCGATCTGGTAGGAGTGCGAGCCGCTGAGTTGTTGGGCCAGAAACCGCGTCATCGGCGGCTCGGCAGAAATGCGCAGGCTCCTGTAGATCACTTCGAGGGTCGCCCCGACGGCGTAGGCGGCGCGGGCCGAAATCGATTTGCGGACCGGCGGCAAACCGGCGAGCGCCAACAGCTCGTCGATCCAGCGCCAGAGATTCACGGGCTGCGCTTCGTTGATGAAGTAAGCGTTGCCGGCCGGCGGCGCGCCGGGTGGAGTGCGTCGGCGGCCTGCAGGTGGGCGGCGGCCGTGTTTTCGACGTAGGACATCGAGATCAGGTTGTCGCCGTGGCCCACGCGTCGCAAGCGTCCGGAACGCGCGCGTGCGATCAGGCGCGGCACCAGGTGATTGTCCCGCGGGCCCCAGATCAAGTGCGGCCGCAGCGCTACAGTCGCCAGCCCGTCGCGTCCATTGGCCGCCAGCACCTCGCGCTCGGCCAGCGCCTTAGTGTGCGGGTAGTAACACAGGTAATGCGACGGGTACGGATGGCTTTCGTCGACGTTGATGTGGTCGGCCCCGTCATAAATCACGCTGGGCGAGCTGGTGTAGACCAGGCGGGCCACCCGGTCCCGGCGGCATGCGTCGAGCACGTGCCGCGTGCCGAGCGTGTTGGTCTCGTAATAGTGCTTCCAGGAACCCCAAATTCCTGGGACGGCCGCGACGTGGAATACAGTGTCCATGTTGCGGCAGGCGCGGTGAACGTCGTTCGGATTGCGGATGTCGCCTTCTTGGAATTCGACCCCCAATTCGGCCAACCGCCGATGGGAGCGTCGCGACAGAACACGAACGCGATCGCCGCGGGCCGCAAGCTGCTCCGTGAGATAGAGCCCGAGGAAGCCTGCGCCGCCGGTGACCAGGGCGTTCATGGCTGGCCGTGCAGCGCGTTGGCCGCCCAGAGGGAGAGCCGTTCGCGATTGATCTTGGAATTGTGGCGGAAGTCGACGGGCAATGAGCGATGAAAGAGGACGGTGTGGATGTCGAGCGTGAGCGGATTGGCGGCCGCCAGGTCGCGGAGCTCTGCCGCGAACTTTTGGCGATCGGCATTCCGCAGTGGGAACTGCTTCGGCCGGGGCTCGACGATGATCACGGGCGTTTGATCGCCGGCCTGGCCCGGCTTGCGAGTCACGCCGACGAGCGCACTGCGGGCGACGCGCGGATGCTCGTTGAAGATGGCCTCGCACGGCTCGGTGAAAAGGAGGCCCTTCGCCGTCGTCACGATGTGCGACTTGCGGCCGCAGTACCAGAGCCGTCCCTGATGGTCCAGATAGCCGACGTCGCCCATGCGATGCCAGAACGGGACCGGGGCCGTCGCATCGTGATCTTCGTGCGGGTCGGCGATTTTGGCCTCAGCCTCGGCCAGCGGTTTGCGGAGGTAGCTGCGGGTGACGCTCGGGCCCTGCACGATGATTTCGCCGATCTGGCCGGCCGGCAGCTCGCGGGCCATCGACAGGGTGGCAATCGGTCCGTGGTTGATTTCGATGATCTTGATCGACACGCCGGGAAAGGCGCGCCCGACACAGGTGCCCGCTCCGGTGCGAGTCCGCTCGGCCGTGTCATCGAGCACTTCGCGGCTCGAGATCGATGCGACGGGCAGAGCCTCAGTCGCGCCGTACGGCGTATACACCTCCGCGCACGAACAGTGGCGCGTCGCTTGTGGCAATCGGACCACGGCCGGCAATTGTCGCGGCGCCTCATCGGATTTTGGTTCGGCGTCGAGCAGATCGTTGAGCCGCTCGAGCAGACTGACGGGCACCGGCGCGCCGGCCGAGAACGCCCGTCGCAGCGAGCGGAGGCGGAGCTGATGCTCTTCGCAGTAGGTCACCACGCGTTGCCAAAGGGCGGGGGAGCCGAACGACTGCGTGACGGTGAGATCTTCAATCGCCTCGACGATGCGGGCCGGATTCGCCTTGGCCGGTTTGGAAGGATTCATCTGCGGCACGACGGTCGTGGTGCCCATCGCCGCGTTAAATAGGCCGAAGAGTGGAAAGCCCGACAGATCGACGCCGCCGGGCTCGATGCCGAAGCGGTCGCGAATCAGGTCGACCTGCGCGTTGAACATCCCGTGCTCGTAGATCACGCCCTTGGCCGGCCCCGTGCTGCCGCTGGTGAAGATCACCGCGGCCGGATCGGTGGCTTTGACGGCGACGGCTTCAAACGGTTCCCAAGGGACCAGCACTAATTCTCGATAAGTGGGGCCTCCCCAAAACCAGCGGTGGCCGACCGTCAGATTCAGCCGCGCGCGGCGAAACCGTCGCCGGTTGGCAATCCGCACCATGTGCACGAACGGCAGCGCAAGGAAACCTTCGGGTTCGACTTCTTCCAGGCAATCGAGCAGCGGCGACAGGCCCATGCCCGGATCGATCAGCACGATCACAGCGCCGGCCTTGAACGCCGCGAAGACCAGCGCGACGAACTCAATGCCGAAGCGGACCATCAGCACGAGCCGCGTCCCCGGACCAACGCCCCGCTCGCGGAGGCCGCGGGCCAACAGATCGCTTTCCCGATCGAGTTGCCGAAAGGTGACGTGCGAATAAGCGGCGCGGCCGAGCGAATCGCGTCCCGCGGCAGCCACGACGGCCAGGGCATCGGGCGACTGCTCGGCCGTGGCTGTGAGCCGCAGCGCAATGTTCATCGACGGAGACACGCGACGGCACCGCTCTCAATTCGAGGCACGGATCAGGATTTCGCCCCTTCCCAGCTCCAGAAAGTCTCCGCAGTATCTCCGATAGCGGGCCGCGAAGCACTCGTCGGGCACAAAAAAGCCCGTTTCCCGCAAGCGCAGCAGAGAATAGCGCAGAAACACGGGCGCGAAATCTCCGCCGGCCGGAAGGTGGGCAGCAGGGCCGGCGGGCTTTGCGTGCCCAAGAAGCCGATTGTCCCGCGCTTCATGCCGGCCCCCGGGCGAATGCCCACCTCGCCGAAGAGCAGGATCGAACCGGCGATCAGGTTGAAGCCGGGAGCGAGCCCCGCGCGGCCGCCGACGGCGATCAGCCCGCGACGCATCGTGTGGCCGATCTCGTCGCCGGCATCGCCGTCGATCAGGATTTCGCCCCCCGTCATTCCCCGGCGACCGCCTCGATAGACGGCACCCACCAGATTGCCGGCTGAGCCGCGAATGTGAATGCGGCCGCCGTGCATTTCGGCCCCGACCCAGTCGGCCGCGTTCCCGGCGACGTCGATCGTGCCGCCGCGCATCTGGGCGCCCAGATGCATCCCCGCGTTCCCTTCGACGCGGATTTTCCCTTCCGACATCCCCGCGCCGATCAGCTTGACCCGCGCGCAGTCTCCCTCCCAGACGAGTTCGTTATCGGCCGCGCTGCCGGAGATGCGGAAGACGTCGCCGAGGGGGACGCGGGCGTTGCCGTGCTGGATGACCGTCCGCCGCACGTCGTCGGCTGATTGCTCGCGCATCGTCTCCAGGCGCACCGCATCGACCTCGAGCGGGATCGAGCTCGGCTGTTCTAAGCGGAGCACCAGGGGCATCGTGCCACTTCTACGCATTGCCCCAGTGCGACGCAAGCAGAGCGGGAAGTTGCTGGACGGCGAGCGGTGACGAGTGGATGGACGGCCTGGGTGCGTTGGTCAAAAAAAAACACACTGGCGGACAAAGCCGCCAGTGCCACCCGACTCTCGCCAACCGGCGACTATGGGCTGGACGTCCCCGTGCTGACCACCGGCTGGGCGTTTTGTTCGCTACAGAGGACGACGAGCAGGTTGCTGACCATGGCCGCGCGGCGTTCGTCGTTGAGCGTGAGCACGTTGCGCTGCGCCAGGTCCGACAGCGCCATTTCGACGATGCTCACCGCCCCGTGCACAATCTTCTGGCGGGCGGCGATGATGGCGTCGGCCTGTTGGCGCCTGAGCATGGCTCCGGCGATTTCCGGAGCGTAGGCCAGGTGCGTGAGCCGCGCCTCTTCGACCGCGACGCCCGCCTCGGCCAGCCGCGTCTGCAGTTCGGCCTTGAGGAAGGTCGAGACCTCATCGACGCCGCTACGAAGCGTGATCTCGTGCTCTTCGCCGTGGTCGTAGGCGTACGAGTTGGCCAGGTGCCGCACGGCCGATTCGCTTTGCACGCGGACGTAGGTCGTATAGTCGGCGACGTTGAAGCTGGCGCGGGCCGTGTCCTGCACCCGCCAGACGACGACGGCCGCAATCTCGATTGGGTTGCCCTGCTTGTCGTTCACCTTGAGCAGGCTGCCCTCGAGGTTTCGCAGCCGCAACGAAATCGGCTTGCGAATGACGAACGGATTGGCCCAGAAGAAGCCCGTGTCTCGCACGGTGCCCCGATATTCGCCGAAGAGCAGCATCACCCGCGCCATGTTCGGCTGCTGGGCAAAGAGGCCGACCGACGAAATGACGACGCCGACCGCCAACAAGAGGGCGATCACGATGATGACCGGCGATTGCTGCACGGCGCCCGTGATGAACAGGGCCAGTGCCAGCAGAGCGCCAGCGATGCAGACGAACAGCATCGTCCAACCGGAGGAGCTGGGGTAGTTTTTCTCGGTCGCCATCATTGGACTCCAAAGAGGTCTTCGCGGGAGGATTCTCGGTCAGCGACTTTTGCTTTTGACTTCGTTTGTGTGTTCGCCCCTAGAAACGTCGGCGAGGGGCGTTTGGATCACAGCGGGTTCGCTAGGCCAGACCGAAGGCCCGTGGGCCAAAGACTTTACCGGCCGCCCGCCACCACAGCTGGTTGTGCCTACGTTAACCCAGTCCCGGGGGTCTTTGCACGAAGATTCCCTGCTGCGATCGGTGACCGCTCGTTTCGAGCGGGCGAGGGTTCGAAAAAGAAAAACCCGGGCTGCTGGGCCTGGGTTCTTCGGGAAATCCATTCGGGCAAGTTTACGAAGCGCTCGGCGGTGCCGACTCCTTGTCGCCGGAGCCGGCTCCCACCAGTTCGCCTTCGCCTGCGCCGGTGCCGACGAAGTCGAGCTGCTTCTGGTCGCCCACTTCCTTGACCGTGACCAGAATGCGGGTCTTGCCTTCGAAGGCGCCTCGCAAGAGTTCTTCGGAGAGCGGGTCTTCGATGTAGGTCGACACGCTGCGACGCAGTGGCCGGGCGCCGTAATCGGTGTCCCCACCCCTGTCGATGATGAACTCGCGAGCTTCGTCGGTCAGCTCCAGCTTCAGGCCGCGCTCGGCCAGCCGGTTGCGGACCTTCCCCAGCTCGATGTCGACGATCTTCTTCAGGTTGTCGCGCGTCAGCTTGCGGAAGACGACGATCTCGTCGATACGGCCGATGAACTCCGGCTTGAACTCGCGTTCGATCACGTGCTTCAGCCGTTCGCTTCATCTTGTCGTAGTTGCTGTCCTCGTCCCGCTTGCCGAAGCCGAAGACGTCGCCCTGATTGATGACGTCGGCTCCGGCGTTGGTCGTCATGATCAGGATCGTGTTGCGGAAGTCGACGTTGCGGCCGAAGCTGTCCGTCAAGCGGCCTTCTTCCATGATCTGCAAGAGCATGTTGAAGACGTCGGGATGGGCCTTCTCGATTTCGTCCAAGCAGCACGACCGCGTAGGGCCGGCGGCGGATCTTCTCGGTGAGCTGGCCGCCCTCTTCGAAGCCGACGTAGCCCGGCGGAGCGCCGATCAGCCGGCTGACGTTGTGCTTCTCCATGTACTCGCTCATGTCGATCTGGATCAGCGCCTCCTCGTCGCCGAACATGAATTCGGCCAGCGCCTTGGCCAGCAGCGTCTTGCCGACGCCCGTGGGACCGGCGAAGACGAAGCAGCCGGTGGGCCGCTTGGGATCTTTCAGTCCGCTGCGGCTGCGGCGGACCGCCTTGGAGATCTGCTTGATCGCCTCGTCCTGGCTGACGACCCGCTTGTGCAGCTCGTCTTCCATCTGCATCAGCCGCACCGCGTCTTCGGTCGACATGCGCGTCAGCGGAATGCCGGTCATCTTGGACGACGACTTCGGCGATCACTTCTTCGTCGACGACGCCGTCGGTCTCGCGAGCCTTGTCGCGCCACTCGCGGGTGATCGATCTGCTTCTTCTTCTTGAGCTTGTCGGCCTGATCGCGCAGGGCGGCGGCCTTCTCGAAGTCCTGGTTGGCGACCGCTTCTTCCTTCGCGTTGTTGAGCTGCTCGACCTCTTCGTCGATTTCCTTCAAGTCGGGCGGACGGGTCATCGACTTCAGCCGGATGCGGGCACCCGCCTCGTCGATCACGTCGATCGCCTTGTCCGGCAGGCAGCGGCCGGTGATGTAGCGGCTCGACAGCTCGACGGCCTTGGCCAACGCGTCGTCGGTGATCTGCACGCGGTGGTGCGGCTCGTAGCGGTCGCGGAGCCCCTTGAGGATCTCGACCGTCTTCCTGGCTTGGTCGACGGCTCGACCATCACCATCTGGAAGCGGCGATCCAGGGCGCTGTCCTTCTCGATGTACTTGCGGTACTCGTCGAGCGTCGTGGCGCCGATGCACTGGATCTCGCCGCGGGCCAGGGCCGGCTTGAGCACGTTCGAGGCGTCGATGGCCCCTTCGGCCCCGCCCGCGCCGACCAGCGTGTGCAACTCGTCGATGAACAGGATCGTGTTCTTGGCCCGGCGGACTTCGTTCATCACCGCCTTGATCCGCTCTTCGAACTGGCCGCGATACTTCGTGCCGGCGACCATCATCGCCAGGTCGAGCACGACGATCCGCCGGTCGGCCAGCAGCTCGGGCACGTTGCCGTCGACCACCATCTGGGCAAAGCCCTCGACGATGGCCGTCTTGCCGACGCCGGCCTCGCCCAGCAGGACGGGGTTGTTCTTCGTGCGGCGGCAGAGGATCTGGATCGCCCGCTCGATTTCCTTCTCGCGGCCGATGACCGGGTCGAGCTTGCCTTGGCGGGCCAGTTCGGTCAGGTCGCGGCCGAAGCTGTCGAGGGCCGGGGTCTTGCGATCTTGCCGCTCTTGGGCGCTTCGGCCTGGCCGCCGCGTCCGGTGCCGCCGCGTTCGGTCGCCTTCGGCGCCTTCGATGCCGTGGCCCAGCAGGTTGAGCACTTCCTCGCGGACTTCTTCCAGCTTCAGTCCCAGGTTCATCAGCACCTGGGCGGCCACGCCTTCTTGCTCGCGGAGCAGGCCGAGCAGGATGTGCTCGGTGCCGACGTAGTTGTGGTTCAGGTTGCGGGCCTCTTCCATCGAGTATTCGATGACTTTTTTGGCCCGCGGCGTCTGCGGCAGCTTGCCCATCGTGACCATGTCGGGCCCGCTCTGGACGAGCTTTTCGACTTCCAGGCGGATCTTGCGCAGATCGACGTCGAGGTTCTTCGAGCACGTTGGCCGCCACGCCGCTGCCTTCCTTGATCAGTCCCAGCAGGATGTGCTCGGTGCCGATGTATTCGTGGTTGAAGCGCTGCGCCTCCTGGTTGGCCAGTTGCATGACCTTGCGGGCGCGATCGGTAAATCGTTCGTACATCCGGTTTTCTCCCGTCCCGTCCAAGCTATTTGGACCGCAGGGTTTTTTCCCCGCTGCACACTCCACACGTCGCAAAGCCGTGCCACCCTGGGACGGTATGACACGGCTCGTATTGGTCGCCGTCGGGCGTTTTCGCCCGAAACGGGCGCCCCCGACGCAACGGGCGACCGCATTGACGGGCGGCCGATCAACAATACGTCGTTATCGCAGCGGCCGCGGGCTGATTGTAAAAGTGTAAAGCGCTCGGCAAGCCCCCGTCGCAGCGATGTCGGTTCTCAGCGAGTTGCTTTTGGCAGAGCCGCAGCAACCGACAAAATCCCCACGCCGATCCATCAGCGCCGACCGACACAATCACTACGGTCGGACGCGTTGAATTACCTCCAACGCGCTCCGAATTCTAGTGCTGGCCTAGGGGAAGGACAAGGTACGCCATGCACCGGTTCAGTCGAGCCGTGCCCGGTTCGAGCCGAAGATGACGGCAGTTCCGAGGGACGAACAAATCGGCGAATCAACCGATTCGCAAGTGAGAAGCTTTTGTACGTTCGCCGCGTCGGGCGGCACCGGGATGTGCATTACCGTCGGATTGGGGAAGAAGGTGAGGAAACGGATGAAGCACGCAGTTCCGCCAGTCCCCGGCGTCACGGAGTCCTTCTTCTCTTGAGCTCATCCGCCTGGTCGCGCAGTTCGGCCGCGCGTTTAAAGTCCATTTTGGCGACTGCGTCCTCCTTGGCGACGGTTAGCCGCTCGATTTCTGCTTCCAGGTCTTTCGGGATAACTGGTCCGATGGCTGAAGGGTCGCTCGAACGGTTACCGAGTCCGATCGCGCGGGCGACTTGGCCGACAACACGCCCGAGCGCCCGTGCGCCAAAACGCGAAGTTTCCCAGTCGGCCGTCGGCGATTGTTGTGCGTTTGGCGCCCCCGGCTCTCGTTTGTTCAACTTGATGATTTCGTTGCGAGCATCGTCGAGGCGTACGCCAAAGTTCAGCAGAACCTGGCCGGCAACCCCTTCCGCCTCTCGGATCAATCCCAAGAGCAGGTGTTCCGTACCGACGTAGTTGTGGTTAAGGCCGCGGGCCTCCTCCAGGGCGTATTCGATAATTCTCTTTGCCCGTGGAGTTTGGAGAAGCGTGTTCCCGCTGGCTTTGTCTTTTCCGGATCGGACGATCCTCTGGACCTCGGTTCGGATCTTCTGGGGGTCGACGTTCAGGTTCTTTAGAATCGTCACCGCGAGCCCCGAGCCTTCCTCAATCATGCCGAGCAGAATGTGCTCCGTGCCGATGTATTCGTGGTTGAAGCGCTGCGCCACCTGGTTAGCGCGTTGCATCGCACGGCGCACGGGATCCGTAAATCGTTCGTACATCGGCTTCGCCCCGAACGGCGTTGCTGTAGTCGGCACGAATGATTCTACGCAGCAACCCTGCGGTTTTCGCGGGCGACCGTCACGCGGTTGAGGGCCGCGCGGTCGATCGTCACTCCCAGGCCGGGGCTGCGGAGGGCGGGGGCCCAGCCGCCGAAGCCGAAGGTCAGATCTTCGGTCGTCAGTCGCTCGGCGACGAGCAGGCGGTCAAAACTGCCTTCACGGTGGCGAATGCCGGCGACCGAGGTTGCGAAGTGTCGACCGGCCGCGGACAGAATTCCCGTCTCGCCGACCTGGCAGCCGAGTTGATAGCCGAGGCCGGCGCT
Organism: uncultured Planctomycetaceae bacterium; assembly: GCA_963800135.1. Taxonomy (GTDB): domain Bacteria; phylum Planctomycetota; class Planctomycetia; order Planctomycetales; family Planctomycetaceae; genus DASPSM01. The sequence continues at coordinate 376,820 of CAWCZR010000016.1, forward strand.
GGCCGCCGCGGCGGCAATGCGTAAGGAAGGAATGAAACCGCCGCATTTGGAGAGGCGGATGTTGAACAGGTCGCAAGTGCCGTGCTCGATCGCGCGCTGGGCGTCGGACTGACTGCAGAGTGATTCGTCGAGCATCACCGGCACGCCCAAGCGCGAGCGGACTGTGGACAGTCCGTCGACTTCGCCATGCGGCACCGGCTGCTCGAGCGACGTGATGCCCAGTGGCACCAGCGGGGCGACGTGCGATTCCAGCTCGCGACACGTCCAGGCTTCGTTGGCGTCGACCCGCAAGTCGCAGCCGCCGCCGAACGCCCGCCGCACGCGGAGCACGGCCGCCCGGTCGTCGGTGCCGGCCACGCCCACCTTCATCTTGCACTGGTTGAAGCCGAAAACGCGGAAGGCCACGCTGCGGAGCACGGCTTTGACGGGAGAGAGCGCGGTCAGCACGGCGCTGTAACGGACCCGCTTTTCATTTTGACGCAGGCCTTCCGTCTCGGCGACGAGCGTGGTGACGTCGGAGAGCGGGCGGTTGCAGGCTCGAGTGACCGCGTCCAGCACCGCCAGTTCGACAGCACACCGCAGCGAATTGCCAAAGCAATCGCGCTGGCCGGGCGGACTGACGGCGTCGAGGCGAATCCGGTCGCAGAGGCCGACGGCCTGGCTCAAGTCGTGGATCGGCTCGCCCAGCATGCGGGGCCAGTCGGCCGAGCGGAACAGTTCCCAGGCTGTTTCGATCGTCTCGCCGGTCACGTACGCGCGCGGCAACCCTTCGCCCCAGCCTTCGGTGCCGTCGTCCAGACGACAGCAGACGACGATCGAGTGGGTGTCGGTCCGCGCGTGCGAGGCGTGTTTCACCTGGCTCCGCAGCAGGATCAGTACGTGATAGGCGTCGAGGCTCTGGATGCGCATGGGCGCGCCGAAGGTCGAGTACAGAAAAGGGAGAATTAAGCACCCGCCAGCTGACGCTGGCGGCTCGCCGGGTCAAGCGGCAATCGGGCTTCTAATTCAAACTGCGGCGGCTGGCTAGCTTAGTTCGTCCCCAAGCCGGCTTTGGACTCGGCGGCGCGGGAGGTGGTGGCGGTCGCGGGCGTCGCCTCGATGCGGTAGAGGTGCGAGTCGGTCCGCAGCAGGAGGGCCCGGCCGCAGACGGTCGGAGTGGCGAGAATGCGACCGTCGAGCTCGTTGGCGGCGACCTGCTCAAAACTCTTGCCGGGACGGATCACCGTCGTTTTCCCCTGTTCGTTGACGCAGTAGAGGTAGCGCCCCAAAGAGAGCAACGATGCCGAGAAGGTCCCGCCCACGCGGTGCTGCCAAATCGGCCGCCCGGTTTCCGGAGAAATGCAGGAGAGCACCCCCTGATCGGTGACGTCGTAGACACGCCCCTCGGCCAGCACCGGCGATGCGCTGGCTCCAACCTGCCGGGGCATTTTCCACAGCACGTTGGAATGGGTCACGTCCCCGCGGCCCCCGAGTCGAATCGCCCAAAGTTGGGGGGCGGAAAAGTCGGTCACGACATAGACGCGGTCATGGTCGAGAAGTGGCACCGGCACTTCCGACCAACCGGAGTATCGGACGCACCAGAGTTCGGCTCCGGTCCGCGGGTCGAACGCGTTGACTTCTTCGGCGGCCGGGCTGATCAGCTGAGGCCGGCCCGCGACGTCTACCAGCGCCGGCGTCGAAAACGCTTTCCGCATATCGGGGCGCTTCTCATCGACGGAGATCGAGCGTTTTGACTTCCACGCGATCTGGCCGGTTTGTTTCGAGAGGGCGACGACGAACTGCCGGTCGGTCCCGTCGCAATTGACGATTAGCAGATCTTCAAACAGGATTGGCGAGCTTCCAGCACCTTCGCCGTGGTCGATCACCAAATCCTGGTTTCGCCAAAGAATCTTCCCGGTCGCCGAATCGAGACAGGCAGTCCCCGCCGCGCCGAAATGCACATAAAGGCGACCCGGCTCGACGATCGGGCTGGGAGATGCGTGCGAATTCTTGGCGTTGATGTGTTGCGGATTGTCGGCGTGGAAGACTTCGACATCCCAGCGGACCTTGCCCGTGTCGGCGGCCAGGCACAGTGCCCGCAACGAATGGCCGTTTTCCGTGGCCGTCGTCAGCCAAATGTTGCCGTCGAGCGTGACCGGAGAGGACCAGCCGCGGCCGGCGATCGGCGTCTTCCAGACGATCCCTTCGTGCTCGCTCCAGGTCACTGGCAAATCGGTGCTAGCGCAGCGGCCCTGGCCGTTTGGACCGCGAAACTGAGTCCATTCGTCGGCCCCCAGTGACGCGGTGGCGGCCAACAGGCAGAGACCCACGCCCAGAATGGGCAATAGGGTGGGCACAAGAGCGATTCGACGCAGGTTCCCCATCGGCGACACGCTACCCTCGATTCCGATTTTCGTATGGGCCGAGAGCGCGCCGGCCGACTGGTGTGCGACCCCGCTCGGTCGCGAATAGGGCCGCCTGAAGACTTCGATCCCGGCGATTCTAAGCGATGTCCCCGCGCATTTCCTGTCCGCGGTCCGCAAGCCTTGGCGGAGCGACCGTTTGCACGCTTATAATGCACTCGGACCCGCGTGAGACGCGAAACTCGCACGCAAGGCAGGCGGCAACGTGTCAGAAGCCGAACTCGAAAGTGAAGACCGGGGCCGATTTCCCGCCGAACGGCCGGCCGACCGCTACGTCGTCCGTTACGGATTGATGCGGCTGGTGGCCGAGTTCGCCGCCCGCGCTCCGCAAAAGCTCGCCCGCACGACATCGGTCATCGTCCGCAGCAGCCGCGGCGTCGAATGGGGCGAAGTCCTCTGCCCGGCCAGCGAGCGGACGGCTACCTACCTGGAAAGCCACGAAAGCATCGGGAAGATTCTGCGGCTGGCCAACGACGACGACGCCCGCCAGCGGGACGACGTCTACCGGCAGGAGCGGGACGAGTTCCTGGGCTGTCGCGACATGATCGGCGAGCGACACCTGGGAATGCAGCTGGTCGACGTCGAGCACTTGCTCGGCGGCGAGCGGCTCATCTTTTACTACCTGGCCGAGGAGCGGGTCGACTTCCGCGACCTGGTCAAGGCCCTCGCTAAGCGGTACAAAACCCGCATCGAGATGCGGCAGATCGGCGTGCGGGACGAAGCCAAGCTGCTGGCCGACTATGGCGATTGCGGCAAGCCCGTCTGCTGCAATACGCACCTTCGCGAGATGCCCCCCGTCTCGATGAAGATGGCCAAGATCCAGAAAGCAACCCTGGACCCGGCAAAGATTTCAGGCCGCTGCGGCCGGCTCAAATGCTGCCTTCGCTATGAGTACGACACGTACGAGGAATATCGCCGCGACCTGCCCAAGGTTGGCACGATGGTGATGACGCGGATCGGGCAGGGGAAGGTGATCGCCCAGGAGATTCTGGCGCGGAAGCTTCTTGTCCGTTACGACGGACCCCGCGACGTGCTGACCGAAGAGCGGGAGATTTTGACGGTCATCAAGGGAGGCGTTCGTCCCGCGGACGCCGACGATGACCGCCCCGCGGCGCCAGAGCGGCGTGCCGAGCGCAATTGACCGGCGTCGCCGCCTTAAAGTGAGCGTGACGGGGCGCGGGTGACCGAAGAAAAATCGGCCGTCGGCTTAATTTCCGCATTGTGCACTTGCGGGCCAAGATGATAATCTCAAAAGCGTTCTGGTTGAGAACGGATCACTCTGCCAGTCGCATGACCACAGGCGAGCGCTCGGCTGTTCGTGCGTTGGACGGCTCAAATTTTGGGTGCGGAACGACACGATTTCGTCCCGCGCGAGCGACTGCCGTATCGCACTGCAAGTCGCTCGGAAAGAGCGAGGCATTTTGATGACGACGACCAGCCGGGCCATCGAGCGGGAGGCTCGATATCATCCGAACGCTTATCACTTCGTGTACGACGCCCTGCGGTTCACGCAGCAAACTTTGAATCGCGGCGTGGCTGAGAGTGAAGAGTCGGAAGACGCCCACATCTCGGGCGTGGAGTTGCTGGGCGGTATCCGCGAGTTCGCCTTGTTGCAGTTCGGTCTGCTGACTCGCACGGTCTTTCGTCGCTGGGGCATTCGCAGCACGGGCGATTTCGGACGAATCGTCTTCGAGCTGATCAGCCGCGGCAAGATGAGCAAGACCGATCGCGATCAGCTGAGCGATTTCTTCGACGTCTACGACTTCGAGGAAGCCTTCGACCGCAACTACCAGCTCGACGCGAAGAAGGTCTTCAGCCGGTGACAGGCCAACAGGCCGCCTCGCCGCTCGCGTCCGCCGACACCTCCTCGCGCCCGTCTCGCGGACCGCTCGTCTTCGTGATCGCCGTCACCGTCCTCTGGTGCGCGCTGCTCATGGTGATGGCCTGGCTGACGGCCAACCCCGTCGCGCTCAATCGCGACCAGATTCTGCGCGGACCTGGTGATCACTGGCCGGGTCGAAGGCGACCCGCACGCGGGCGAAGTGTCGGTTGTCTGCGAATGGAAAAAGAACAAACTCACGGGATCGATCCACGTCGAGAACCTGGAAGACACGGGCGCCCGCTCGGGCGAAACGTATCTGATGCCGCTCGCGCCGGCCGCTACCGGCTATCGCGTCGTCGAAGCCCGCCTGGCCAACTCGGCCGTGCTGATTTATCCGGCGACGCCGGCCGCCATCGCGCAGCTCGAAGAGATCTTGGCGGCGCGGGCCGAGAAGAAGTGATCGCTTCGAATGGCGATCCGACGGGACGAATTACTGGCCCACAACGAGCTGTTGCCCAGTGAGTCCCGCCGATTCTTCGCTCGCCAGGAATAGCACGGTCTGAGCGGCGTCGGCAGCGGGTGTCGGCTTTTGCGGGGCGCTCGACTTTCCCTTCGGCCGGCGGCTCGCGCCACGTCGGCGCGACGCAGTTGACGCGGATCCGCCGCCGCGCCAGTTCGACCGACAGACTCCGCGCGAGCGCGGCGAGCGCGGCCTTACTCGCCGCGTACGCGCCCCAGCCCGCCCGCGGCTCCTCGGTCAGGGCCGTCGTCGCCAGCACGATCGACGCCGGCGAGTTCAAGTGCCGCTCGAGCGCGCGGATCGTCTGCAGCGCGCCCTGAAAGTTGACCGCGAAGATCTCGGCAACGACTTCCGGCATGCTCTCCGCCAGGCCGGCCGGCTGAAAGCGCTCGGCAACGGGCACCAGGATGTCGACGGCCCCCATGCGACGCAATGTCGTCTCGCGGAGCAATTCGAGATCGGCCGGGCGTGTCACGTCGCCGGACACGACGACGATGCGAGCCGGCGCCAGCTCCGCCAACTCGTCGAGCCGGCCCCGATTCCGCGAAGAGGACGAGCTTCGCCCCTTCGCTAACGAACTTCTGCACGACGGCCCGGCCCAGCCGGCCGCTGGCCCCGGTCACCACCGCCACTTTGTTCAACAACCGCTGTGCCAATGTTGTGCCACCGCCTGCGCGAACCTCCTCGACCGCTCGACCGTCGGTGTGACATGATAGCACGAGCGGGTCGGATCAGAGCGCGGCCGGCGCCTGCCGATTCCAGTCGCCGCTGCGACACAACCACCTGCGCGCCCCGCGATAGAGAAAGCCAACCGAGTGCCCCCACGAATCTGTGTCTTCTGCGGCTCGAAAACCGGCGAGGCCCCGGCTTACCGGACGGCGACCGTCGCGCTCGCAACTGAAATCGTGCGTCGCGGCAGCGGCGTGGTCTACGGCGGCGGCAGCGTCGGCCTGATGGGCGTGCTCGCCGATCGCGTGCTCGAGCTGGGAGGCGAAGTCATCGGCGTGATCCCTGAGGCCCTCGCCACCAAGGAGCTCTTGCACACGGGCGTCCGCGACATGCGCTGCGTCGCCGACATGCACGAGCGGAAGGCCCTGATGGCCGAACTTGCCGGTGCATTCATCGCGCTGCCGGGGGGCTTCGGCACGTTCGAGGAATTGTTCGAGATCGTTACCTGGGCACAGCTCGGTTTTCATCGCAAGAACATCGGCTTGCTCAACGTCAACGGCTACTTCGATCCGCTCGTGGCGCTCATCGAGCATGCGATTCGTGAAGGCTTCATCACCCCCGTGCATCGCGAGCTGATCCTCGTCGAGAGCGAGCCGGCCCGGCTGCTCGACCGGCTGGCGACGCACGAAATGCCGCTCGTCAGGCGATGGCTCAAGCGCGAAGAAATCTGAGTGCCCGCGGAACGAACTCAGGATCGCGACGAGCTGAACGCGCGGATCGCGAAGAATCCCGCTCATGCCTGGTACAACTGGGACGCGCGGTCGCTCCCCTGATTCGAGCAGGCCTCAAACGTCGGCGGTTGCGCCGGCCTTTTCGAGCTGAGCGATCACCTTTGTGTAGCACTGCGGACAAACGCCGTGGCTGAACTGCACGCCGGTGCGAGTCGAAATGTAACTTTCGACCTGCTCCCAGTAGTTGCGGTCGTCCCGAACCTTTTTACAGTAGCTGCAGATCGGAATCAGTTCTTGCAGCTCGTGGATCTTGGCCATCGCGTACTGCAGCTCGCGGATGCGCCCGGCGAGGTCGCGCTGCAGGGTGACCATCCGTTCACCGACGCGCAAACGCGACTTGAGTTCGCGCCAGTCGTACGGCTTGACGACGTAATCGTTGGCTCCGCTGTCGAGCCCCGCGACGATGTCGTCGGTCTGATCCCGGGCCGTCAGCAGGATCACGTAGGGCGGTTCGGCACGATTGAGTTGTCGCAGCCGCCGGCAAACTTCCAGCCCGTCCATCTTGGGCATCATCCAATCGAGGATGGCGATTCCCGGCGCGTCCTCGCCCTCCAGAATCTCGTACGCCGAGCGTCCGTCGACCGTGGCGACCACCTCGTGCCCCCACTTCTGCAGCATGCGGGACAGCACGATTCGCGAGACTTCGTCGTCTTCGGCAATCAGGATCTTCATGAGCGTGGGCTTTCCACGGCTTGAGGCTGCGTCATCGTGGCGGCAATCGCTTCGCGGAGACTTTCGACTTCGCGTTCGAGCAGCTGGTATTCATCGACCGCCTGCGACAGCTCGCCGCGGCGACCCAATTCCTCGAGCTTGAGCGCCTGGGCGGACGTTCGATCAGCGCCGACGTAGCCAGCGGCCCCTTTCAGCGAGTGGGCGGCCATCTGCAGCCGCTTCGGATCGCCTTGTTCGAGGGCGGTGCGGACTTCGGCCAGGCGGTTGGGGGCGTCAGTCAGGAACAATTCAATCACTTCATCGAGCAGCTCCGCTTCGCCGTTCACGCGGTCCAGAGCCGTCTCGCGATCGAACACGGGCTTGTCGCCGCGGGGCGCGACCGTGGCTCTCGGAGCTGAGACGGGCGCCACGACCGGGGCGGACGGCGGCGCGAACTTCTGCAGCAGCCGGAGCAGGTCGGGCCCGTGGACCGGTTTGGAGATGTAGTCGTCCATGCCCGCGGCCAGGCAGCGGTCGCGGTCGCCGGCCATGGCGTGCGCCGTCATCGCCACGATGGGCATGTGCTTGCCGCTGATCTTCTCACGGATGCGGATCGCATCGGTCGCCTCGAAGCCGTCCATCTCGGGCATCTGCACGTCCATCAGCACGAGATCGAACGGCTCGCGCTCCAGGGCTTCCACGGCCTCGCGTCCGTTGACGACGGCGTGCACGCTGTGGTTGGCCTTCCGCAGGATGTGCAAAGCCACCCGCTGATTGACCAGGTTGTCTTCGGCGAGCAAAATCCGCAGTTCTTTGGACGGCTGGGCAGAGGCAGCGCCCGTTTCCGGGCGAGTCGTTTCTGGACGAGTCCTCTCGAGGCGGGCAGTCGCTCCCACGGCCGTCCGCTTGTCGCGCATGGCGTCGCTGAGGGCGGCCAGGATGGCAATCTGCAGCTCGTCGGCTGTGACCGGCTTGACCAGGTAGGCGGCCATTCCCAGTCGACGGCAGCGGGCCGCGTCGGTCTGACGATCGGCCGACGAGAGCATCATGATCGTCCGCGGGGCGAGGCCCGGCTCCTTGTGCAACTCCTCAACGAGCATGAAGCCGTCCATCTCGGGCATCATCGCGTCGGTGAGCAGCAGCGGATAAGGTTCGCCCGCAGCCGCCGCGCGTCGCAGCTCCGCCACGGCAGCGGGCCCGCTGTCGACGCCGACCGGCCGCGCCGTCCACAGTCGCAAAATTCCGGTGATGACGCGGCGGTTGGTGGCGTTGTCGTCCACGACCAGCACCCGCAGGCCCTGCAACTTCGCCAGGCTGAGCGAGGCGCTCGTGGAGCCCGCCGACTTGGCCCGTCCGAAATGGGCGTCGAAGTGGAAGGTGCTGCCCTGGCCGGGCTGACTCGCCAAGCCGATCTCGCCCCCCATCAGGCTCACGAGCTGCGAGGAAATCGTCAGTCCCAAGCCGGTGCCGCCAAAGCGACGCGTGGTCGAGCCGTCGGCTTGCGCGAACGGATCGAAGATCAGCTGTTGCTTCTCGGGCGCGATGCCGATGCCCGTGTCGGCCACCTCGAAGTGCAGCAGGTAGCCGTCGGGCGATTGGTTTTGCAGTTGAGCCCGGACGACGACCTCACCCTTGGCGGTGAACTTGATCGCGTTGCCCACCAGGTTGACGAGCACCTGTCTCAAGCGGCCCGGGTCGCCGACGACGCGGATCGGCACGTCGTCGCCGATCTCGCAGGTCAGCTCGAGTCCCTTGCGGTGGGCCCGCAGCGCCAGGGTCTTGAGCGTGTCCTCGAGCGCCTCGCGGAGCTGGAAGTCGACCGGGTCGAGATCGAGCTTGCCGGCCTCGATCTTCGAATAGTCGAGAATGTCGTTGATCACCCGCAACAGCGATTCGGCCGACGACTTCACCAGGTCGAGCGATTCCTGCTGCTCGGCGTTCAGTTCGGTGTCCAGCAAGAGCTCGGTCATGCCGAGGATGCCGTTCATCGGCGTGCGGATTTCGTGGCTCATGTTGGCCAGGAACTCGCTCTTGGCCGAGCTGGCCTGCTCAGCCGCCTCCTTGGCCCGTTTGAGGTTCTCGGCCGCTTGCAGGCGATCGGTGATGTCGCGGACGAAGGCGCAGAAGGTGGTTTCGTTGCCGTTACGAATGGCGGTGACGGCCAGTTCGACGGGGATCTCCTCGCCGTCGCGACGGAGGGCCTTGATCTCGATCCGGTTGTTGATGATTTTCGAGATGCCCGTCGCCTGGTAGCGGCGGAGGCCCGCTTCATGCGGCTCGCGGAAGGCTTCCGGGATGATGGTCTGCGACATCAGCCGTCCAACCGCCTCGGCCGCCGTAAAGCCGAACATCCGCTCGGCCTGCGAATTCCAATCGGTGATGCGGCCGTCCGCGCCCATGCCGACGACAGCGTCGAGCGCCGTTTGCACGACGGCGTTGTGCTGCTCGCAGGCAGCCTGCACTTCGTTGGTGCGTTCCTGCAGGGCGGCGGTCCGCTCGGAGACCGTCTGTTCGATCGTGGCGTTCGTCTCTTCGAGCCGGGCCTGGCGTTCCGCGATTGTCCACGTCTCGTGGCGGCTGCGAATGCACGAATAAATCAAGAAGACGTCGATAAACACGACCCAGCCGGCGTGCTCCAGCCACCGCCATTCGGCGCCCGTTGCCAGGCCGTAGACCGATTCGGGCCAGTAGAGCCCGCGCAGGAAATGGTCGGCCGCCACCACGACCGTTCCCGTCGCCATCACTCGCCAATCGCGATAGAAGCTCAAGAAGGCCAGCGAGCCGAAGACGTGGAAGTGAGTTTCGAGGCGGCCGCCGCAGAGGTGAATCAGCAAGGCGGACGACAGCATTTGCGCGACGGCGATCACGTGCCGCGTGAGCGTGGCGCCGGACCGATTGAAGGCCAGCCATAAAGGCAACGAGAGAATCGCGCCCCCGATCAGCGAGGCCGCCCAGACATGCGCGTGCGTGCGGCTCTCGGCCCCGGCCCAAGTCAACGGCGAAATCCAACGGGCGACGGCCAGGCCGGCGACCCATTGAAACAGGAGCAAGCCGGCGAACATCCGGTCGGTTTGCCGATAGATTTTGGTCTCGGCCTCTCGGGCCAATTCGGCGGTTCGCGTCTGCAGGGAATTCATGGGGACGTTCCAGTCCGGTCGGCCGGGCAGGCAGCCTGGGCACAAGCACCGGGGGTGAAGAGGGGACAACCAAACACGGGAGTGTGGACTCCCGCGGCAACTTCCGTATTTCCGTCGAGCAGGGCACTGATCGCGCGGCTTCCGGAGCTATCGCCCTCGTGGCCGCGCGAACGAGTGATCCCGCCGTTAAAGAGCAGCTTGCCGTCGGCGTCGTACAACACGACAAAACCGGACGTCTCGGCGCCGAAGCGACGCGCGAGCGTGCCGTCGTCGTCGATCAAGCGAACGTGGGGAATGGCCGCCGCCTGTTCACGCAGCGACGTCTTCTCCCAGTCCGGGCCGGCGTCTGTCGGCTTGACGAAGACGACAGCGGCGTCCGCCTTGCCCGAGCGCTGCGACAAGATCTCGGCAAATTTTCCCAGGCTCGCTTTCGAGCAGGGGCACCGCGGATGAACGAACATGATCAGCCGGGGCCGCAAGACTCGCGCAGTCGATTGACCGTCGGAATCCGACTCCCACTGCGGGAACTCGTGCGGGAAGCGGGTCGGCGTTTGGCCCGCGTCCCCCGGTCGCGACTTATAGGCTTCGAGCGCGCCCAGTCCGCTGACCACGGCGGCCAACCAGAGCAGGGGGACGAAATAGGCGAGCCTGCGCAAAAGTGCGCGACCGGTCACGCGTCGCATCGAGGCCGTGCGGCCGAACATAAAACGAACTCTCAGACTCACAAATCGGGGCGGATCGGGTTCACAAATCGAGCAGAGCGGGCGGGCGTCGCGGCGAGCGGATCAAGGTGGGTGATGCGAAATCCCAACAACCGTAGGTCCCATTCCCGCGGCGGCAAACGAAAGTTGCACAGAATCGGCCGAAACCGGGGTCCGGACGGGTGGGAAAAACCGGCACAGGCGCCAAATCCGGACTGAAGCGCAGCCCAGGCCACATCCCCCGAGCAGATAGAACACTGAGCAGGCACGACCAACTACGAGGCACAACCGTTGTCGCGGCAAACGCGGGGCGGGTATCCTCCAGGCTCGCAACGAGCGCGAATTCCCCGGGCGCCGGCCCGGCCAACACTGAGCAACCGAGGCCCTTTCTCGTCGTGTCTCAACCGTCCCGATTCCGCGGACTGGCCCTGCTGGCCGACTTTCTGGTCCGCTATCGGATCGGTTTGTTCGTCGCGGGCGCGGTGATTTCGGCGTTTGCGTTCGTCGAAGCGATGAAGCTCACGCTCGAACAGTCGATCGAGTCGCTCTACGCGCTCGACGATCCGCACCTGGTCGACTATCGCCAAAGCAAGTCGCTCTTTGGCGGCGACGAGTTCGTGATCGTCGTCTACGAGGACCCGGATCTGCTCTCGGCGGACGGCCTGGCCCGCGTGCGGAGTTTTGCGGATGAGCTGAGCCAGGTCCCAGGCGTGCAGACCAAAAGCACGCAGAACCTGGCCGACGTCCTCACGCCGGCCAATATCCCCTGGCTCGTGCGGCCCCTCTTTCAAATGCGTCGCGACAGCCTGGTCGAGCTGTCGCGCGGCATTCTGATCGGCGCGGATCGCAAGACGACGGGCATCGTGCTACGGCTCTTTCCGGAAGACAAAACGTCGGTCTCGCGCGACGCAACCATTCGCGGCGTCCGCGCGATTGCCGAAGCGCACGATCCGCCGGCCTACATCGTCGGCGAGCCGGTGCTGGTCCACGACATGTTCCAGTACGTCGACCAGGACGGGCAGCGGCTGTTCTATGCGTCGCTGGTGCTGCTGGGGCTGGTGATCTTTCTGCTCTTCCGCAGCTTGCGCTGGGTCGTGCTGTCGATCGTGCTGGTGGCGGCCACCGTCGCCTGGACGAAGGCCATTCTCGTGCTGTGCGGCATGCGGCTGTCGATGGTCAGCTCGATGCTCAATTCGCTGGTGACGATCGTCGGCATCGCCACCGTGATGCGGTTGATGGTCTATTACCGCGAGCAGCGCGCCACCTACGAGCCGCTCGAGGCGTTTCATAAAACGATCGTCGAGCTGTCGCCGGCCATCTTCTGGACCACCGTGACCGCGGCGGCCGGCTTCGTCTCGCTGCTCTCGAGCGATATCACGCCGGTCCGCAGCTTCGGCACGATGATGACGCTCGGCACGATGCTCGTGCTGTTGACCGGCGGCATGCTGCTGCCGGCGGGCGTACTCTACAAGCCGGAATCGTCGGACATTCCGACGGGGACCACCGAGCGGCGACTGGTGGGCCTGTTGGGCGGGCTGACGACGTGGGTCGAACAGCGGGCCGTCTGGGTGATCGGCACGGTGGTGGTGCTGTCGATCGCCTCGTTCTTCGGCCTGTTCCGCCTGCGGTTGGATACGGATTTTACGCGGAACTTCCGCTCGAGCAGCCCGATCGTTCATGCGCTCGACTTCGTGGAGACTCGCCTCGGAGGCGCGGGGACCTGGGAAGTGAACTTTCCGGCGCCCGCCGAGCTCACGCCCGACTTCCTCAACAAGGTCCGCACGTTTGCCGCCCGCTTGCGCGAGCTGGAAGAGGCGAAGCCGAACCAGCCCGAGCCGGCGCTCACCAAGGTCGTCGCCATCACCGATCTGCTCGACCTGGTCCCCGGTTCGTCCGACGACACCGAGGGCATTCGCCGCAAGCTCGAGTTGATCACTGCGTTCCAGCCGGAGTTCGAGCCCAGCCTTTACAACGCGGAGGCCGGCCGCATGCGGCTCGTGCTGCGGGCCAAGCAGCGCGAGCCGTCCGAAGTGCAGCTCAAGCTGATCGAAACCGTCGGCGCCTGGGGGCGGGAGGAGTTCAAAGACGCCAAGACGACCGGTCTCTACGTGCTGCTGACGTTCCTGATCGAGAGCCTGCTCCGCGATCAGATCGTCAGTTTCTTCCTGACGGTGGCGATGGTGGTGGTGATCATGGTGCTCGCCTACCACAACCTGCGGATCGCGCTCGTCTCGCTCGTTCCCAATGTCTTCCCCATCCTGCTCGTCGTCGGGGCGATGGGCTGGCTGGGCGTGCCGGTGAACGTCGGCACGGCGATGATCGCCGCCGTCTCGATGGGGCTCACAATCGATGCCAGCATCTTTTATCTTTACGGATATCGGAAGATCCGCGGCGAAGGGCGACCGTTGGCCGAGGCACTGCGCGAAACGCACCAGGGATTCGGACGGGCGCTAGTGTTTGGAACGTTGGCGCTCGTGGTCGGTTTTTCGGTGCTGGCCCTGTCGCGGTTCATTCCGCTCGTCTATTTCGGAGTGCTGGTGAGTCTGGCGATGCTCGGCGGACTGATCGGAAACTTGTTGCTCTTACCGTTGCTGTTGCCGCTGGTCGACAAAGATCCCCAGCCGCCTCGGCCGAATCCCGCACTCTCGGTGTCCGAGAGGTGACCGGCGTGACACCCGCCCCGCCGCTATCCACGCCCGGCAGCGCACGCCGCGCGAGCCGGTGGCCGGCCATTGCCTTGATCGTCGCGGCCGCTCTGATGCGGATCGCGGCCGTTGTGGTGTGGAGTGGTCATCTGGTGGACGATCGCGATGATTATTGGACGGTCGCCCGGTCTTACCTGGAGCACGGATTTTGGGCACCGTTCACGCGGTTCCCCAATTCTTTTCGTCCGCCGCTCTTGCCGCTGCTGCTGGCGGCACTGAGCAAACTGGGCGGCGGCTCGATCGCGATGGGCGCGATGCAGATCGCGCTGGGCACGGCCACCGTGGCGCTGACCTTGGTCGCGGGCCGGCGGCTGGGTCTGGGACGCTGGTCATTCGCCGCGGCTTTGCTGGTCGCCTGCGATCCGCTGCTGATCGTCTACACGACCTTTCCGATGACTGAGACGCTGTTCACCTTCCTGGTGATTGCGCTTGTTGTCGCTTCGTTGCCGCGAGAGGCTTCGCTCTCGATTGGGAGCGGCGCTCGGCTGGCGTCATCCGTGGGACGGGCGGCGGTGATCGGGCTCTTATTCGGCGCCTGCGCGCTCTGTCGGCCTACGATCTGGCCGACGGCCCTCTTGGTCGCGCTGTGGTTTGCCTGGAAAGCGCTACGAGCGCGGCAACTGCCGACGTCGCTGCTCGTGAGCGCCGTGGTCGCTTGCCTGACGTGCGCGGTCGTGGTCGCCCCGTGGGCGCTGCGAAATTGGAAGATTCTCGGCTCGCCCGTCGTCACCACCACGCACGGGGGGTACACGCTGCTCTTGGGGAACAATCCGGAGTTCTTTCGGCACGTGTCGGAGCGGCCGCTGCCCGAATTGTGGAGCGACCGCGATCCGGACGCCTTCCAGCAAGCCTGGTTCACCCGGTTAATTGCCGAGCGAGACAAAGAGATCGGCCCGAGCGCGGACGAGCTGACGCAGAATCGGTGGATGTACCAACAAGCCTGGAAGGCGATCGCGGCGGAGCCTGGGGTGTTCGTCCGCGCGTGCGTGCTGCGGTTCGTACTCTTCTGGAACGTGATGCCCCTTTTGCCGTCGCGCTCGACCTTGCCTCATCCGGTTGTTTGGGCGCTTTGTGTCGGCTACGTGGCGGAACTTGTTTTGTTCGTCGCGGGCTTGGTCGGATTGTTCAGACAGTTCAGACTCGTGCGGATTGGCGACCGCCGCTGGGTGCTGCCGCTCTGCCTGATTCTCAACTTCACGCTGGCCCACTTGATCTACTGGTCCAACATGCGGATGCGGGCGCCGCTCGTGCCGCTGATCGGCCTGGTCGCGGCGGTCGGTTTGAGCACTTGGTTCAATCGACGCAAGGTCAATAAATTGGTTCCCGGCGGCGGGTCGGCTGATCGACCGTAAATATTTTATTTGCAATCGTTTACGGCATGCTTCGCAACCGAAAGTCGGTGCGCGGAGTGCTTATTGACACCCCCTTCAAAACGGGCCATAATCCCAGCCCTTTTCCGGGGACGAAGTGCGCACAAATGTCAACCTAGTCATGGGTTGAGGAATCGTCCCTGGTCGTCAGTTCGGTTTTACGTTTGCACGTCGACTCCGTTCCGTCCGTTCTTCCAAGGATCCGGGAGAGCCAGTGACGGGCTGTCAGCCCCACTTCAGCTTTTGGCTGCGCGTGGCGCGAATACTTGCGTCTCGCGCCCTCGTTGCCGCGGTGCGCCCGCGCGCGCGCCCGCTGATGGCGGCGACGATCCGGCCGAACGCGTTGTGATTTCGGTCGAAGGCACCTACTCGCAGGAGTGGGACGACTCCGAGGGGCACGTGTCGATCCTCCGCGGCCATTGCCGCGTCAAACAGGGCTCGACCACTCTCGAAGCGCAGAAGATCGTCCTCTGGCGGTCCACGCAGACGGCAGGAAAAGGGAAACGCGATCGCCTCACCATCTACCTCGAAGACGACGTGCGGGTCGAGGAACCGGGCTCGACGCTCAACGACTCGCCGATGATCGTCACGCTCAGCACGCGCGCGGGCGTGCACGTGCACGTCGTCAACTCGGAGTCTGCCCGGCCCGGCGCGACGACGCACTCTACGTGCGGGCCGACAAGCGCCGCCGGCACTCCACCGCGCGGATCATCCGCACGTCGCAGATCGTCGAATCGCCCGACGGCGGCCCCGAGCTCCGCAGCGAGCAGTTCTTGCGGACGCCAGCCCACATCCGGCGAATTCATATCCTCCCGCGCAGCGGCACCGATTTCGCCATGACCAGCCAGCAGGCGCCGAACCGCACGCCGCCCGAACAGGTCACCATCATCACCGGCGGGGTCAACGTCCGCATCGAAGGGCTCGACCAGCGGATCGGCGGCAAGCCGATTGGCATGGTGGAGCTGTCGGCCGATCGGATGGTGATCTGGTCGCGGAGCGAGATCGCCACCGGCGCGAGCCAAGGAGTCGTCCAATCGCAGGACGAGCAGTTCGAGATCTACATGGAAGGCAACATCATCATCCGCCAGGGTGATCCGAACAACGGCCAGCTGATGCGGGAATGCAAGGCCGAATATGCCACCTTCGACGCGCGCGACAACAAGGCCCTCTTGCTTAACGCCGAGCTAAAGACTTATCTGCCTTCGATCCAGGGGACGATCCGCGTCTGGGCCGAGCGGCTGCGGCAGTTGGGACCCAACACGTTCCACGGCACGCACGTCTGGAGCACGACCAGCCCGTACGGCAAGCCGGGCGTTCGCGTGCAATCGACCGACGTGTTCCTCGAAGAGCGCGAGCGGCAGCAGTCGTCGATCTTCGGTCCGGATGCCAACGAGCCGCAGCAGGTGAATCCGGCCACGGGCGAGCCCGATCCGCAGACGCAAAACTGGATCACCTCGCTCAACAACGTCTTCTTCATCGAGGACGTGCCGGTGTTCTATCTGCCCTACATCAGCGCTCCGGCCGACAAGTCGGAAATCCCGTTGCAGAGCATCCTCTTCAGCCAGGATTCGATCTTCGGCACCACCATCCGCACGATGTGGGATCCCTTCAAGCTGTTCGGCTTCATGGATCCCAAGGGCGCGCAGTGGAGCCTCCTGGGCGATTACTTCAGCCGTCGCGGACCGGCCGTCGGCCTGCTGGGAAAATACAAGGGCGACAACCTGTTCGGCATCCCCGGCAAATACTTCGGCGAAATGAATTCGCTCTATGTGCACGACGTGGGGACCGACGACCTGGGGGCCGACCGCCCGAGCATTACTCCCTCCACGCAGAACCGCGGCATCTTCGAGATGCGGCACGAGCAGCAGTTGCCCAACGGCTTCACCTTTATCGCCGAGGCCGGTTGGCAGTCCGACCGCAACTTCCAGGATTCGTACTTCCAGTCGGAGTTCGATCGCGGCAAGGACATCGAAACCCTCTTGTACTTGAAGCAACAGCAGTCGAACTGGGCCTGGACGGCGATCTTCCGCCCAAACGACCAGCCGTTCGAGTACGAGACGCAGTGGCTGCCGCGGGGCGACCTCTACGTCCTCTCGCAGCCCCTCTTCAACGGCCTGATGACCTACAGCCAGCATACATCCGGCGCTTATGCCGAGGTACACCTGGGCGATCCGCCAAGCTCGCAGGAAGTCTTCACGCCCATCTCGTACTTCGCCCCCACGCACGGGGCCGACTTGATGACGAGGCAGCAGCTCGACGCGCCGTTCAGTCTGGGTCCGATCAACATCGTTCCCCACGTGATGGGCGAAGCCGCCTATTGGGGCGACAGCTTCAACGGCGAACCCGTCTCACGGCTGTCGGCCAACCTGGGATTGAAGAGCAGTATGGAGATGTGGCGGGCCTTCCCCGAGGTGCAAAGCGACATCTTCAACCTGAACGGGCTAGCCCACAAGATCGTCTTCGAGACCGATTACGAATACACCAGCGTCAACCGCAGCCTCTCCAACATTTCCCAGTGGAACGAGCTCGACGACAATGCTCAGGAGCGGTTCCAGGAGCGGCTAGTGCAGAACACCTTCGGCGGCGTGCTCCCCTTGCCCTTCGACCCGCGGTTGTACGCTCTCCGCACGGGGGCCGGGCTTTCGGTCACCACGCCCGACAACGAACTCCTCGACGATCAACAGTTCCTGACGCTGGCGGTCCATCAGCGGTTGCAGACCAAGGTTGGCCCGCCCGATCGGCAGCGGATCCGCGACTGGATGACGCTCGACCTGTCGGCCACGTTCTTCCCCGATCCCGGTCGCGACGACTTCGGCGCGCCCTGGGGCCTGTTGACCGCGCACTACGCCTGGAACATCAGCCAGCGGACCACCATTCTGGCCAACGCCCAATACGACACCTTCACCGGGGGCGAACAGCTCTGGAACGTGGCGATGCTCAGTCAGCGGAGCGAGCGGGGCAGCGTTTACCTCGGGCTGGCTCAGGTCAAAGGCGACTCCGGCGTGCTCGACAGCGATATCCTCACGCTGAGCTACAGCTATCAGATGAGCACGAAGTGGATCTCGACGATCGGCACGGCCTACGACCTGGGCGAACACCGCAACGTCGGCCAGTCGTTCACCATCTCGCGGATCGGCCTCGATTTCATCATCAACGTCGCCGGCAGCTACGACGTCAGCACGGGCAACACCAGTTTCGCGGTCTCGATCGAGCCGCGGATCGGCAACTTCGGCAATTCCATGACCCAGTTGAGCAACCTGCTCGCGGGCCGACAGCATTGATCGCCGCCATTATTCACTTGGAGGCCCCATGAGTCTCGACCGTTCCGCGCTCGCCATCGCCGAACCCGTCCGACTGACGCGATCGTCCCGCCCCGCGTGGCGGCAGCGGCTCGTCGACGCCGAGCGGGGCGTGATGCAGGGGATTCGCGGCGACAGCGCCTTCTTCGTCTATTTCTTCCTGTCGAGCGCGACGGTCGCCGCGTGCGTCGTGCTGGGGATTTCCCTCATCCAGTGGACGATCGTGATCCTGGCCTTGACGCTGGTGCTCTCGGCCGAGATGTTCAACCAGGTGCTGAAGGCCCTGCTCTTGGGCTTCGGCCGGCCCGTCGACGATGCGGCCCGCGCGGCCTTGCGGATCGCCGTCGCGGCCGTGTTCGTGGCCATCACGGGCTCGGTGATCGTGATCGGGTTGATCTTGGGACAAGCGGCCGTCGACATGTTCGGCGGCGGCTGAACGGGCGCGCTGGACGTGGACTCCGAACGCCAAAGCTTCGTCGTCCAAGCGCCGCAAGCCGGTCGCACAGTCCTCTCCGCTCTGCGCGACTGGCTGCCCGGCCAGTCGTGGTCGGCCTTGCGAAAGCTACTCGCCACCCGCCGTGTGCTCGTCAATCACGCACTCTGTCTCGACGAGGCCCGCCGCTTGAAGGAGGGGGAAGTCGTCGAAGTTTCCGGCCGCGCCCACCATCCGCCGCCGTCGGCCGCGGACGTTGGCGTCGTCTATCTCGACGCCGACGTGATCGTCGTCGACAAGCCGTCCGGCATGATCACGCTGCGGCACGCGGCCGAACGGGAGTGGTCGAGCGATAAGAAGTCATGCCAGCCGGCGCTCGACGACTTGCTGGTGGACCTGATCGGCCGCCGCGAGCACGTCCCTCCGAAAACGGTCGGCCCGATCTTTTCCGTCCACCGCATCGATCGGGAAACGAGCGGCCTGCTCGTCTTCGCCCGCCGACCGTCGGCCCGCGACGCGCTGATCGCTCAGTTTGAGGCGCACTCCGTCGAACGGATGTATTTGGCCGTCGCGCAAGGAGACGTCTCCGCGCAGACCTTCGATTCGTACCTCGTGGAAGACCGCGGCGACGGCCGCCGCGGCAGCACGTCATCGCCCGGCGCCGGCAAGCGGGCGATCACTCACGTCCGCCCGCTCGAGCGGCTCAACGGCTGGACGTTGCTCGAATGCCGCCTGGAAACGGGCCGCACGCATCAAATCCGCATTCACCTCTCCGAAGCCGGCCATCCGGTGTACGGCGACACGAAGTACGCCCCGGCTCTGACCCCGGAGGCCCGGTCGCGAGTGCAACGGCTGGCTTTACATGCGGCGACGCTTGGCTTTGACCATCCAATGGATGGCCGTCATTTGCGATTTGAGTCGCCACCGCCGAGGGATTTTCAAGCGATCGTTTCCGTTTTTCGCGCGACGAATGTCGGAGGAGAACCGGCGGGCTGACACCCGCCGCTCGCCAAGAGGTCAGAGCACGCGCATCCAGATGCGCGCAGATATTCGCCTTCCGGGCAGTTCGCTGCGACTGGATGGTCGGCTGCCGCTCCCGTCTTCTCCAGGATTTGGAACGTGCGGCCTTCGCGTTGGAGGCCGCCGTCGGGTGCGTCGCCGACCGGGCCGGCCTGGCGGGCCGCGCCGCGGAGCAGTTTGAGGAACTCCGCTTCGTCCACCAGGCCGCTGCAAGTGCAGGTCAACAGCAGGCCGCCAGGGCGTACGAGCTGGATCGCCAGTCGGTTGAGGTCGAAATGTTTGCGGCGGCCTTCGTCGAATTCGTCGCGCGCGCGGATCAGCTTGGGGGGATCGAGCACGACGACGTCGTACTGCCGGCCGTTGCGGATCATGTCTCGCATGTAGGCGAAGACGTCGGCCGTAACGAAATTGACTCGCACCTGGTTGAGGCCGGCGTTTTCTCGGGCCAGGCGGATCGGATCTTCGTCGAGGTCGACCCCGGTCACCTCGGCCGCGTTGCCGAGCTTCTTCGCCTGCAGCGCAAAGCCGCCGGTGTAGCAACACAGATCGAGCACCGATTTCCCGGCGCAGTAGCCGGCCAGCCGGCGGCGGTTCTCGCGCTGGTCGCAGAAGAAGCCCGTCTTGTGTCCCCCCTCGAACAGCACGCGAAAACGGGTGCCATGCTCGTGAATGGTGACCGTCGAGGGCGCCTGCTCCGACTGCAGCACGCGGCCTTCAAAGGCTTCTTGCGCGACAGTCGCCGGCCCCGGCCGCACGATCCAGGCCCGCGTGCCGGTCAGTCGGGTCAGCCGCTCGAGCAGGTCGGCGCTTCGCTGATACATCCCGAGGCTGAAGGCTTCGGCCGAGAGGACGTCGCCCAGCTTGTCGACGACGATGCCGGAAAGGCCGTCCCCCTCCGAGTGAATCAGGCGATAAGAGTCGGTGATTGTGTCGAGCCCGAGCAATTCGCGCCGCAGAGCGACCGCCGTCGCCAGCCGCTCGCTCCAGAAAGCCTCGCCCGGCGGTTCTGGCCCCGAGCTGAGCAGGCGGACGGTGATTTCGGCCCGCGGATTGAAATGGCCATAGCCGACGACCGTGCGACGATCGAGGCGGACAGCCACAAGGTCGCCGGGCCGGGCCGCCGCATCGAACCGGTCGATCCGCTTGCGATAGAGGTACGGATGCGAGGCCGCCGTCTTGGCCAGCACGCTCGGGAGGTCGTCGAAGTCATCGGGAACCAGCGGCCGCTGCTCCGGCTGCAGGACGTCCGTCGGGATGCGCCCGGAGATTTCCCGGGAAACCGCGCGGGGGGCCGGCCGGACGGCTGTTCCGGGGGGAGCGATCAAACTGTCGCCGGGACATGTGGGGAAGTTCTTGAATCGATTGGGAATGGGGCGGTCGACCGCGCGCGATGCTTTTATCGTAAAGATCGCGAGTCCGGCTGGCGAGCGGCCCCGCCGCGACCGTTTCTCCCCCTCGCCTTCAGATCCCCCTCGTTGGGTTCCGATTTGACTGCTATAATTAGGGAGAACCCGCCGGGTTGCCGCTGAACGAGCTGGCGCGCCTTTGGGTCGCGGGTCAATAGTCGCCTTCAATTGAAAGCAGATAGGGAGTCCGGAACCGATGTCAGTCACCATTACTGAAAAGGCTGCCAAAGAAATCCAGCGCGTCTTGAGCGAACAAAAGATGCCGGAGACCACCGTGCTGCGTATCGGCGTGGCGGGCGGTGGCTGCAGCGGCTTCCAGTACAGCCTCGGCTTCGACGAACAGACCGACACCGCGAAGGACCATGTCTCCAAGCAGCATGGCATTCCGGTCGCCGTCGACAAGAAGAGCGCCCTGTTTCTCGACGGGACGACGGTCGACTTCTATGACGGGCTCGAGAAGCGCGGCTTCACCTTCGAGAATCCGAACGCCGTGAAGACCTGCGGCTGCGGCCACAGCTTTTCGGCCTAAGACGAGTTCTCGGCTCGATCGCTTCGCCCACTGATGAAATCGAGTGGCACTGGCGGCTCGTCCCCCAGTGCTTCTCTTTGCGCTGCGCGGCTAGCGTCCGCCCGGACCGCGGGTGTTCTCTTCGATCGTCAGCAGCAGGTTGATCACCTCGCGGAAGGCAAAGAAGCCGAGCGCCGCGATCAAGCCGGCGGCGAATTCTCCCAAGGCATAGAAGATGGCGTACGTACGGGCCTGGGTCGCCTCCATCACGAAGGCCGCCCGCAGGCCGAAGAGCAGTCCGGCAAATGCCCCCACCACGGCGAGGCCGGCAAGCACCGTGTAAATCGTGGCGATCGCCTCGAGGACTTTGAACGACCGCGCGGTATACCGCATCGCCGGCGCGACCGACACCGTCGGCCCACGCGACGCTTCCTCCGCCACCTCCAGCTGAATGGCCGCGAGCGCGGATAAGGGGACCGCCGACACCGGCGTGACTCGGGGCTCCGGCTCGTTGGCCCGCTCGACCGGTTCGGCAATCGCCTCGGCCAACATCGGGGCATGGACGATCCGCGCCGCGGCTTTCTCTTCCGCCTCGCGACATTGCGGGCAGCGCGAGGGCGTGGGGGCGGTCGCCGGAATGGCGAAACGCCGCTTGCAAACCGGACAAGTCCACTGAATTCGTTCGACAGGCATAGCCACTGTGCCGCACCGCGCGATGATCTAGAGTTCGAGCTGCATCACTTCGTCGTATATCTCTGCCGGAAACTTCTTGCCGCAAATCGACTCGAACTGCGAGGCGGCCCAATCGCGGAAGACCTCCCGCGGCTCGACCACCTTGCAACCGCGGGCCCGCACTTCCTGCAGCAGCTCGGTCTCGTGGGGCATCGCCCCCAGGTCCATTACCAGCATCGTCGGGCGGAAATAACCCGCGTTGATTTCGGCCTTCTGGTGCCCCATCTTGATCGCCGCATCCGCGATCACGACGACATCTGCCAGCGTATCGTACAGCGCATGAAACGGCACATGACGGACGTTAAATTTCTGCGCCAGTTGCTGGGAGACCTTTTCGTCCGGCCCCGTCACGCTGACGATGCCGTTGTGTTTTTGAATTCCGTACACGAGAGCCTGCGCCATCCCCCCCGAGCCGACGACCAGCACGTTGCGTCGCGCGAGCGGCTGCTCGTCGGGCGATTTTTTGTCCAGTCGCCCCTCGAGGGCCGCCAGCGCCCGCCTCCAAATCGTATTGTACGCCGTCCAGCCGTCCGGCTGCCGCGCCAAGAGGTCGGCACAGCCGCTGGGCTCGGCAGAACCTTCGCGTCGACCGGCCGCCTGCGCCGCCTCGACCGCCAGGCTCGGCGCGATCAGGAGCGCGTGGATCTTGAGGCCCTCCAATCGCGTGAGCAGCTTATCGAACGAGTGCACGGGCAGCGGCAGGCAGCGATGACGATCGTCCAGCTTGCGGAAGGCCGCGTTCAGCACGCGAGCGGTGATCCCCGTCTGTCGCTCGATCGGTCCGACCAGTCCGACAAACCGCGTCTTGGGACCGATGTCGTCCCAGGCATAGTTGTCCTTGAGCTCGCTCACCGTCGGCTGACCGGGGAACGATTCGAGCCCCTTCTCGAGCGCCGCGTACGACCAGGGGGCTTCGAGCATTTTGCCGAGCAGCGTCAACGTCAGCGCGGCGCGGCCGAGCCCCAGTCCCACCACCGGTAGCTCCCGCTTCTGCGACAGCAGCTTGAGTAACGGCCAAGCGGCCTCGAACGTCGGCATGGGCCAGGCGAACTTGATCGCGTCGGCCTTTACCGCAACCGCTTCCTCGAACACCGCGTCCAGATCGGCCGGCGGACGGCCGAGCGACGTCACCGAGATCAATCGCTTGGTCTTGCCGAACCGCGGCACCTTCGCGGCCGTCTCGAGATCGAGCTCGATATATTCGGGCCCGGCGACGATGGCCTGCCGCAACAGCGTCATCCGCTCTTCGTCGGTCCCCTCGAACTTGCCCCCGTCCTGTTGGCGGCGGCAGGCAATAGCGATCGGCTTGGGGATGCCCTGCAGAATGTCGCCGATGTCGGGCTCTTTGACAAAGTAATCGACGCACAGCTCGATCAGGTCGCCCTGACCGGCCGCGTTGAGCAAGTCGGCCTTGGCCAGCTTGCGGGACACCGGAGCGACGGAAATGCACAGCATGATCGATCCGCCTCCCGCCCGACGCCCACCGTCTTTTGCTCTTTCCTTCCCCTCTCCCATTCCGATGGGAGAGGGCCGGGGTGAGGGTCGCCTTTTGCGACCGCAAGCGGCGCTCGCGTGAGCGCCCGGGCCCGTTCCCTCCATTTGAACAAACCGGAGGAAATTGTGAAGACGCGTCACAGTTGAAGCCTGCGAATTCGCGAGGTTCTTCCCCCCGGGGCACGTCCCACTAGCCCGGCTCGGCATGAGGACTTCGCGCGGCGGGAGGGCCAGGATCCTGCCGAGCCGCCTTGGGGTCAAACGAAAGGCTGGCTCAACAGGGGCCCCGCCCACCCAAGAAAACCGCCTTGCCCCGCTCAATCCGTCGGGCTCTCGGCCTCGACCCGGTCGTAATACTTGCGGGCCGACTCGTAGGCCGCCTTGGCGTCCTCCAGCTCGCTCTTGCGGAACCGCGGCGACTTGGCCCGCCAGCAGACGTCGACCGCCCGCCGGCACCAGTCCGCGCTCTTGCGGCTCGCCCGAATCGGTTTGCCCGCCACCTCGACGAAGACCGGATTCGTATGCACGGAGGGGAAAATCCGCACCGCGATCCAGCTCGACTTGGGCACGTCGACGTCAAACGTCAACGGCCGCGTCTGGCCGTCGGCCACGATCTCCTGCCGGCGCCACGGCCTGCCCGTTGACGATCAGTTCGACCGGCACCTTCCGCGTCTCGCCGATCCGCGCCCGCTCGATGTGCCAATACGGCTTCTGATCGAGCCGCGTGTGGCGGATCTTTTCCGTCGCCGCCGTCGGCTTCTCCTCGAGCCGCGCGGCGACGTCGAACGTGACCTTCACCTTGCCCGGCTGCGCGAGGTCGAGCTGGCTGATCTTGCCCGAGGGGCCCGGCTCGCCCACCGCCACGTCGTTCACCTTCAAGTCGAAGATGTGGCTCCGCCCGTCGCCGCAGTAGCTGCGGCCGTCTTTCACGCCCAGAATCCACGTGTCGTAGTCGAGCGGCTGATCGGGCTTCAGCTTCACGTACACCCGGCCGAGCCCCACCTTGTCGCCGTAGATGCAGGGGAAATCGGTCTCACCGCTGATCCGCGTGCGAATGCCGCAGTTGAGCGCGTGATACCAGATGTTGAGTTCCCAGACGGGCGGCGTGTCGACGGTGGAGATGAAATCGCAGACGCCGTTGGCCCCCGTGACGATGAACTCGTTCGCGCCGATGCCGTCGAACTTGGGCATCGCGTAGTCGGGCAGCTTGTCGGCCGCGCGACTGCCGATCGGCCGCCGCCGCGACGGCGTAAACGATCGCCCGCCGTCCAACAGATAATCGGGCAGCTCCAGGCCCCAGCCGCTGTGGCTGTAGCCGACGACGGCGTCTTGCTTCTTGCCCCACTCGAGCACGGGCTGCGTCCAGCTCGGCCACTGCTCGATCAGCGTCGTGCCGGGGTAATCGTCTTCCTTCAATCGCAACAGGCAGAGGTGCCCGGCGTGCGACGAGGGGAAGCCGCTCACCTCGACGTCGTAGCGCATCAAGTAGTCGGGCCGCGACAGGGCCGAGACCTTCCCCTCGAAGTACTGCTTCTGCGTGTACCAGCAGGGGCCCCAGCTCAGCACGCAGCCGACGTTGAGGTCCTCCCCCACGACGTGCCGCATCATGTCGGCCGGCGTCACCCCTTCGGTCGGGCTGTCGTAGTGCGCACAGCCGGCCGCATGCACGTGATGATCGCCCGAGAACCAGTGCCGCTCGGCCGGATGAATCCACCGCTTGAGATAGAAATTCTCGTTCTGCGTCGGGCCCGGCCGGACCGTGGTTGTCTGCGTCTCGACGAGATATTCCGGCCCTCGCGTGTACTCGAAGGTGTACTCGCCCGGCGGCAGCTCGATCGATTCGCCGTCGGCCCGATAGACCTGGTCGTGGAAGAAGAAGTCCGGAGCCAACCGCCGCGCCGGGTTCGGATAGACGTGCCCCAGCGTGTCGCGAACGGTAAAGCTGGCCGTCGTCGGCTTGCCGTCAAAGTCCTTGACGCCCAGCACGACCTTCACCGCCGGCCGACAGTCGAACAGGATCGGCACGCTGTTGCGAAACCCCAAATCCTGCGTCCCCGCCCCCACATTGAACCCAAGCACCGCCTCCCGCTTCCCGCGATCGCGGCTGTAGAGCGAGGCGATGCGATACTCCACGCCCAACCCGGACAGCTCGCGCTTGAGCGGCTGTTTTTCGTACATCTCGAGCGCCAGCCAACGGTCTTTCACGTCGGCCGGCGCGATGGCCAAACGCGAGTCCTTAAGCGGCCGCTCCCGCGCCCCGTGCCCCTGCAAATAAACGGGCCCCAAATTCGGCGACTCGGGCCGCAATATCGGCGTAATCCCCGCCTGGTTGACCACCTTAACGAGAAACGTCCGCCACCCCTGCTGAATGAGCTCCTTCGCGGCCGGCCCCTCGACCGCCGAAACGCGACTCTCCGCATTGATCGTCACCGCCACAAGACAATACGGATCGAGAATCTCCTGAATCCGGCGAATCGATTTCTTTTCGTCGGGGTCAGCCCAAGCCGCCTCGAGGGCTTTTTTATCCTCTTCTTTTAACGGCGCCCCCACAAACTTGAGCGCATCGACCACCCGTCGCGTCGCCGAAACCAACGGCTGCTGCTCAACCTCAACAACGAGCGGCATTTTTTGTGGCGGCCCAGCCGCATGCAGCCGGGACTGCGCGCCCAACGCGTGCAGGGCAAGCAATGCGATGAGGAAGTTGAACGCGCGAAACCAACGAGCGCAAGGGGAAGCGTTCACGATGATGCTCTCGCAAAAAGCGCTGGCGAGTTTGATCAAGCCCAGGCGAGCCGCTCCGCCGCAGGCGGATAAGCTGGCGGGTGCTTCTTCGAACGGCAATTTCAAATTTTTGCCCGGCGGGATTCACCTCATTCTGGGCTCGCGGCGGCGCAGCCGCAAGGCGGGGCCGAGCGCCAGGCAGATGATCGACCGGTGCGGAAAGCCGTCGATCAGTCTCCGAACTCGATGTTTCCTGGCTTGATGTCCGATAGGTAAATCCCGTGAGCCTCAAAAGCGGACATCACGCGTTTGACGGTTGGCCAACGTTCCTCAAATTGCTCTCGCTTCGCGGCTTCCCATGGGACCATGATCTCCGGATCGTTCGCGTAGGGCGGCGGTGAATCAAGATAAGAGCTCGCAAAATCCAGGACGTAGGGCGGCGTGACAATTTGCATTTCGATCACGAGCAGTTCATCATGGCAATCGAGCAGGCGTGGCACGTTGAATCCCGCAATTGTGTCGATTCCGCGCTGCTTCAGCCTCAAATAAACGTCGCGCTCCGTAGTGTAGAACTCGGGCCTGATCAACGCCTTGACGGCCGTGCCTTCATGGGTCGAAAAGACCACGCCCTGAATGCCGCCGCCCAGCTGTTTCTCGATGGACAGCTTGCGTCGCCTCGCATACTCTTCTGCCCGAGGGATCGCGTCGGAGTACATCATGATCGCTGATCGCGACGTCCGGTCAGATTATTCGGCCGAAGTTCGCTTGCAACTGCAGGCCCAAGGAAAGCTCTGGCCACTTGCCAAAATTGGCAGGGGCCACATTGTCCCATCTGCGCCGATCGAACTTCCGCCGTGCGACGCCGTGGTGATCATGACGGTCGACGGACACGAGCGGCGGTGGGACGTTCGACTGGTCGACGGCGCCTCCCCGGTCGATACCGACGTCAGAACTCGGCCCCGCTGATTACTTGGCTCGACGGTTCACCCAAAGCCGTCGCCTCTTCCCTTCAGAACTGTAGCGTGTCGTCGAAGTCGAAGATCGCAGCGATGATGTTCTGTGATAGGGGCATCGACGAGACCCCCTCCCGCCGTCAGTGATCAGACGGCCTATCTCATTTCGACAGGTTCTTCTTAAGTTCCTTGAGAACCTTTTCTGCCTCTTCGATCTTCCGGATGACGTTGTGGTCGCCTTTAAGCTCTACAAGCGAGGTCCACGAGTACCGCTTAATGGCCTCGGCCAATTCCTCGATGTCGCCAACAATGCCTGGTTTCTTTTTCGACGCGCTAGGCGCGACCTTTTGAAACGCGGCTTCGATGGACGCGTGCTGGTCAAGAAAGTCATGGCGTGCGACCGGGTCTTTTAGAATTTGTCGAAGCTTTCGCACATCCTTCGAGTTCGTAAATTCCTTGTCATTGATCCTGCGGACGATCGAGTCTAAATAAGACCTCGCACCGTGCGTAGCGCGGAGGGAGAATGATCTGGAGTAGAAAACAGGCTTGGCTCTAAGGTTGTGGGTGATAGACGACCACAATCCCCGGAGACCAAGCCATGGATGGCCATCTTCGTCTTTCGACGCGGGAACGCAAAACGTGTTTGAAGACCTTGCGGACAGCGCGGACGGCTCGGCGAGCACTGGTCCTGTTGTTGCTGGCCGAAGGACGTTCCTACCGCGAGATCCGCGCGGCCACCTTTGCCAGCCCGACTTTGATCCGCTCGGTGAAACGGGAGTTTGCGACAGGTCGGCTGGGAATGGCTTTGCGAACCGAAGAACAACCAGACACAGTTCCTTCGTGGCTGATTTTCGTCGTGCGGTGGCTGTTGAAGTCGACGCCGCAGGACTTCGGCTTCTTCCGGAGCCGCTGGTCGTGCGGTCTGTTGGCCTTGCTGTTGTGGGAACAGGAACGCATCCGCGTGAGCCCCGAAACGGTCCGCCGGGGGATGCACCGGCGGGAGTTTGTCTGGCGTCGTCCCCGGCCGGTCGTCGGGCCGCGCGATCCGGAGCATGCCCGGAAGCTGCAGCAAATCCAGCGATTCATCGGACAACTGCCGGCCAACGAGACCGTTGTGTTCCAGAACGAAGTGGATGTCCATTTGAACCCCAAGATCGGGTCGATGTGGATGCGTCGCGGCCAGCAAGCCGAGGTCGTCACGCCAGGCAACAACGAAAAACGGCATTTGGCTGGATCGCTTCACTGGCGGACAGGACGGCTGTTGTTGTCGGCTCCAGGAAAGCAACGCAACGCGGCGCTCTTCGTGGCCCACCTCGACGACCTGCGTCGGCAACTGCGGTCCTATCGGGTGATCCATGTGGTCTGCGACAACGCCAAATTCCACGATTGCCGCGCCATCCGCGATTACCTGCTTCAACACCCCGGTCGAATTGTCCTCCACTTTCTTCCGAAGTACGCCGCCGAGACGAATCCCATCGAGCGCGTCTGGTGGCACCTCCACGAGACGATCACCCGCAATCACCGCTGTCAGTCGATCGACGAACTCCTGCGAGAAGTCACCGATTGGGCCGCGGCTCAAAAAACATTTTTCCTGCAAACGGCCAGCTTCACAGACCTGTACTCCTTAGCCGCTTAGCGCTCCGCTTCGGTGGAGGTTTTATTTAGCACGCTGGGAGTTAAGAGTTTTCTATTGATGCTCTTGATCTCGCGAGCCCACGTGATTGAGGCGCTTGGCTCAGAAATGTTTGTCAGTTTCTCCGATAATTCGTATATCTCCGCAAGCTTATCGAGTTCTCGGACTGTGATACCGAGGATATTTGCTGCACTTGCTCTGCCGACGAAGTTGACGAGGCTGTAGGCGACCATTTCCTTTTCTTTTGTGTCCCACTCTTTCCGCTGGCGGTGGATGTAAATCCACACGCGTAGGCGCTCATCATCCGTCAGTGTTCGATCGGTGATCTCTGCGGGAATATGGCGATATTGGTCCTTTTTTTGAACCTCGACCAATATCCTAGAATTCGTCCATCTGCGATCGCCGTCGATGATTCGGAACTTGTCGGGATGATCGGGATGCGGTTCCACGAGCAGCGGCTCAAAGATTCCTTCATTGGCTTCGATCTGCCGCTGAAGTTCTGGATCTTCCTTTGGCCCCAGCCGCGGCTGCCGGTCGTTTGGGAGCAGATCATAGAGATCCACCGCATCGCGGTACGCGCGCAGAACGGTTCGTCCAAGCCGCCGTTCGTACCAGTGCCGACCGTTTGGCCTTCCCGAATGGGTGGTCGCAGGTCGCATTAGAGCGAGACCTCCGCCTCGTGGTTGCTCTCCGCGACGTTAAACTCGTTTGGACAGACGGCTCCCGTGATCGCATAGATGTCGTCGTCGATTTCCTGAATCGCCTTCAGCAGGCCTTTTGCCAGGCGGCCCCGCTCCTTCCAATTCTTGTCGTGCTGCTTCTTTTCCTCGACGTCTAAATCGAGGATTCCCTGGCTGGCGCGGCTGGCTTCCGCCAGCTTGGCGGTCCACTCCGGCGATGTGATTACCCCGTAGAGCTCCTCCATCTTGGTGCGTCGCTGTTGCTGGCTAACACCCTGTCGGTGCAGGCTGATCATCGCGGCGCGAAGGATTTGGACGATATAAATGGCACGTGCAGGATGGACTACAATTACTCCATCAACGATACAGAGGTCCTTTTGAGCGCTGGGAAAGACCATCGTCGAGAGAATTGCGTGGTCGGCCTTAGAGCGTCGACTTGGTCCTGCCGAAGTTTTGTCACGAAGTCGTTTCGCCAAGCCTTGTGGTTTTTCGAGTCAAACAGGACTAATCCGCAGTCCTGGTTGTGATGCAGGACGTTTTGGCGAATGTCCGCCCCTGGCTGCCCCTTCTTGATGCGGACGATCTGGTCCTCGGGAAAATGCTCGCGGAGGGAGTCGAACAGGTCGATCTCCGGACCTTCACCGAGTTCGTTTGCAGTCTTCTTTTCGAGGCGCTTGGCCATGTCCGTGAGCTGCGCCTGCATTTTCTCCATTTCGCGCTTATGGTCGCTGTCTTTCTTCGCCAAGTCCTTTTCCGACTGATGCGCTAAAATCGTGCGCTGTTCGGTCAGTTGGGCGTTTACGGCCTTCTGTAACTCCGCTTCCTGGGCCTTTTTCTGCGCCTCGAGCTGGGACTTGAGGGTCGTTTCGATTTCCTGCGCGGCTTGGATTGCTCTGGCTTGCTCTGCAAGCTGTGGCTTTAGCACCTTCTCGGCCAGCGCCGTCGCAGCTTCCGCTGCCTTTTTCGACTCATCCGCAAGGCGGGACTTATACTCGTCCTCCAGTTTTTTCTTTATCTGTGTCTCGTGCGCAAGTGTTTTGCGTTGTTCCTCAGCGCGGATTTTCTCCTCAATTTGCTCAAACTTCGTTCGGCTAATCTCAGTCCCACACCACGGACAGAGCTCAACTTCACTCACGATTTTGCTCCTTGTGCCTGAAGCTTGGCGCTGAAACAGGAATCACTAGGCGACTTTTTTCTCCTAAAATGCGACTCGTGCAAGAGAACGTATGTACATGTATACATTGAAGCTTGAGGGCACTTAGACATTGAGGAGGGCCGGTTTTCCAACGGCTCACGCCGCGTGGCAACGGGAGTGCCGCCCCTTCGGGGCTCAACAGAAGGCGTGTCTCAACCTGCTATTGAACGCGGGGCTGTCGTCGGCCGCTGTCGCAGCACTCTTCAGCCCCAACGGGGCGAGATTCTATAGCCCAGGTCGGAGCGTAGCGCAGGTCTGGGATCTCGGGGCCGAAATAGTTCGGTCCTCCTGAGCCCCAACGGGGTGAGACAACCTCCGCTCGCCCATTCGACGGCCGCAGGTTCAGCAGGCATTTCCTTCTCGGTCTCAAGTCGAGCTTTGGATCGAGGAAATCTTCCGAGTTGTTTCCAGACGCGTAGAAACGCGGGATTCTTCGCCCGCTGCCGGGCGCGGTAGGCTGACGGAAGCCGGCTTGTGGCGGAGTCGTTCGGGGTGCGCGCCGGCGGCCTGAAACAGTCGTTGGGAGGGGGGACGGGACACGCTCAAGCGAGTCCAAGGTCTAATGTCCAAAGTCAGATTGAGGAGAGGCGAGGGGGTCGGGGTGCGGTCCGGACACTTTCGCGAACAGGGGCCCGGTCCGGACTGGTACGCCAAACGCGACGGGATTGATTTGGATGGGACTCGAACGGTGGGACGGGATTGATTTAGAAACCGGGACGGGGCACGAAGAAGTCCATGGATCAAAGTCCAAGGTCGAAAAATTAGAGCCTCGCATTCCTGACTTTGGACCAATGCCGGGACGGGACACGTCGTTTCACCGAGAAATCCCGGGCGAAAAATGCCCCTCACCCCGGCCCTTGTATGTTGAAAAAAGGTCAATCTGCGCATTTGATGGGGACAGCCGTGGGAAAGCTTGCGAAGCGTAGCGGAGCAAGGTTTGCCACGGCGGCCGGCGGTAGATCGTCCGCCCTCAGGTCCAAGAAGACCGTGGGAGAGCTGGATCGCCGCCGGTCTCATGAGATCAGCCCGAACAGCCGTCAGAGCCGTCGGGGCGCCAGTCGCCGCTCGAGCTCGCATTCGCAAGGACGGGACATCGTCATGGACGTCGCCTTCAAATCGGTCGTCGGTATCGACATCGCCAAACGGACCCTCGACGTGCACGTGCTGCCGGAGCGAACGTCGCTCAAGCAGCCAAACGATTCCAAGGGCCGAGGGCAACTCCGAGAGAAGCTTCCTGCTCCCGGAGAGTGTTTGATCGTCGTGGAAGCCACCGGCGGTTACGAGCGTGCGCTCGTCGCCGAACTGATCGACGCGGGCCATCAGGTTGCGGTCGTCAACCCACGGCAAGTCCGCGACTTCGCCAAAGCCTGCGGAATTCTCGCCAAGACCGATCGCATCGACGCGGTCGTGTTGGCACGCTTCGGGCAGGCCGTCGTGCCGCGCACCCAGACCAAAATCCCGGAAAAACAGCTCGAACTGCAAGATCTCGTCGTCCGACGTCGACAGCTCGTCGAGCTGCGAACCGCAGAAATGAACCGCAAGGAAAACGTCGCCAGCAAGTTCGTTAAAAAGAGCCTTCAGGAGAGCGTCGATGCGCTCAACAAGCAGATCCGACGCTTCGAGAAGCGAATCGCCGCACTGGTCCAATCGGACGACGAGTGGAAGCAGAAGCTCGAGATTGTTCAAAGCACGCCGGGGGTTGGACCAGGCACGGGTGCCACTCTGATCGCCGAGGTCCCCGAGTTGGGACAGCTCAGTCGACGAAAAATCTCCGCACTGATCGGCCTGGCCCCCTTCAATCGCGACAGCGGCGAGTTCCGAGGCCGCCGCGCGATCCGCGGCGGCCGAAGTTCGGTGCGCTGTTGCCTGTACATGGCGACGCTCAGCGCACGACGCTCCAACCCAATCATCAGAGCCTTCTCGGATCGCCTGAAAGCCCTCGGCAAAAAGCCCAAGGTCATCATCACCGCCTGCATGCGCAAGCTGCTGGTGATCCTCAACACCATGGTCAAAAACAAAACGCACTGGAACCCTGCAATCTCAACCACTTAACCCTTGAAAAGAAACACAGCGCTCTCCCGTCCGAAATGGCGGGGCGAGGGGGAAAGGCTGGGACGGGACTGGTTGGGACGAAACACTGGGGGTTCGCTCGGTTCGAGGACGGGATCGGATAGCGCGTGGCTGGTGGGGATTAAGTTTCGCCAGATCAAACGGATCCTTGGTGGTGGTGGGGATCCTTTTTTCACACACGGGAGAAAAAGATCCCCGCGCGCGGGACAAGTTGACCCGCCGGGTCCGCCTAAAAGTGGTCCCGCCGGGACGGGTCTCTCACAATTGATATAAGGGGGGTGGACCCACCGATGCGGGACCCGCCGGTCAGCGTCCAACCGGTTAGCGGCAATCCGGCCCACCAATCGGGACGAGACTCCGGCCGGGACATGTCCGCGGTCCGACAGAGATTGAGGACAGATTTGAACCACCAAGCCACCAAGGTCACCAAGAAGATTCTAAGGTCCGAAACTTGGTGGCCTTCGTTCTTGGTGGTTAGAGATCCCGATTCGGTTGGGACGCGGGACGGGACGCGTTGTTTCACCGAGAAAATCCCGGCGAAATCGCCCATCACCCTCGGCCACTCTCTGGCGCCCGGGGAGAGAGGGGAAACGGAATTCGGGACGGGACTGATTTGGTGGGAGTCCGCCCTCTCCCAGTCGAAACGGCCGGGCGAGGGGGGACAGTTGTTGACCAGTGCCGGTCGGGGCGGGACGGGACACATTTCTTTGGTCGGGACCGAGGGCAACCTCTCCTGGGCGCTATAATGACCGCATGAGCGAAAATTCCCCCAAGGCAACACTCGGCTATCTGCCTCTCGGCGTCATCTTCGGCTCGTTTGTCGGAGTCGCCGTCTACGGCATCACGCAGTACATACCAGCGATGGCTTTTGGGGCGTTCTTTGGACTCATTGCCGGAATCATGCTGACCCGTTTCTCACCCAAGAAGCCCTAGGGCGCGCCGTTCGCTCGACTCAGTGCGCGGCGGCCGGTTTCGCGGGGCGGCGTTCGAAGATGATCACGTGTTGCCAGGGGAGGGCTTCGATCGTTTCGACGTAGGCCAAGTCGAGCTCGGGTTCGGCGGCTTCGCGTTTGACTTGGGCCTCGGTCATTTTGTGGACGAGCTTAATGGGGACCTGGGGGTCTTCCTTGCGGTACTCGACGAACGCCACGCGGCCGCCCGGCTTGAGGGACTTGGAGATGGCCCAGAGCATTTCGTAGGGGTAGCGGAACTCGTGGTAGACGTCGACCATCAGGGCCAGGTCGACGGTGCCCGGCTTGAGGTTGGGCGATCTCTCGGTGCCGCGGACCGGCTTGACGTTCGTGATCTTCAGCTGCTTGCAGCGTTTGGCCAGCACGCTGAGCATTTCTTCCTGGATGTCGACGGCGAGTACGGTGCCGGTCGGTTTGACCTTGTTGGCCATCTTGAACGTGATCACGCCGCTGCCGGCGCCGATGTCGGCGACGACCATGCCGGGGGTGAGCTTGAGCAGATCGACGAGCTGGGTGAGGTGTTCTTCGGTTTCGCGTTCGGGGCGTTCGAGCCAGTCGATGCCCTGGTAGCCCATCACGTGGGCGATCTCGCGGCCGAGGTAGAACTTGCCGATGCCGTTGTGATCGTGCTTCTCGTGAATTTCGTAGCGAGGCTTGTGACGCGGCTTGTCGAGTTGCTTGGCTTTCGACTCAGGTGCGGCCGCGTTTGGCGGAGCGGTCCCCGGCCCGTCGCCCGCGAACAGCGGCGGGGTCGAGACGAATAAGGAGAAGATTGCTACGGAGAGGAGGCCCAGCCCGAGAGAGCCTGCCACCTGGGGGTGCGAGACGTTCATAGCGTGGCTCCGCCGGCCTGGCCGGTTTTGGCGTCGCGGGTGTGGCGTTGCATGATTGTGCCCCAATCTGCGGAAGTGAGTTTCACCGCTTCGTCGACGAGCAGGATAGGGATGTCGTCACGGATGGCGTACTTGAGCCGACAGTCGGGGTTGAGGCAGACGAGCCAATCGCCGTCCTGCAGCAGGGGCGTCAGCGAGCCGGGGCAGACCAGGACGTTTTCGAGCTCTTTAAATTTGAACGGCATCGCGAAAGACTCCCATGCGGGCGAACGATTCTGCGTCGAATCGCGCTTGAACCCGCGACTTGTCAGCTAAAAGCCGCGAACGCGGCGAATGTCGTCGAACTTGCGGAGGTCGTAACCGAGTCCAACCTCGTCCAGAATTCCGCACAGCGCGCGGACGGCCACGCCCATTCCGTCCGGACCGCTGAAGCCGCCGAACTGCCCGCCTCCTTTAAGGTGCGGCTCGGTTTCGAGGAAGAAGCCCGGCGCACCGAGGGCCTGCATCCGCCGCTCGAGCGCGGGCAGATATGACTTCAAGTCCCGTAGCACGTCCGGATAACCAGAGTCGCCGCAGTCGGCCGGCACGAAGTTTCGCAGCCGTTCCTCGTCGACGACGCCCGTCCATTCGAGCCCCGGATCGATGCGATAGTCCTTGACGTGCATCCAGCCGAGATGGGGCCGCATCGCCTCGTACTCGCGGAAGCATTGCTGGCGATCCTTGTTCTGGCAGGCGATGTTCCCGCCGTCATAAATCAAAACGAGACGCTCGTGATTCACCTGTTTGGCGAGCGTGGCCATCAGCTCGCCGGTCGAGCCGACGAGGTTGGGCTCGATCTCCAGACCGTAGACGAGCCCCTCCTTCGCGCAGGCGTCGACGATGGCGCCAATTTGCTCGACCGCCTGCCCGATGTAAGGCTGCGGGTCGGCGCCGAGCGGCGGATAAAAGGAGAAGCCGCGGACGAGCTTGGTTTCCAACTCGAGCGCCGTGCGGATCGTTGCGGCGACTTCACCCTTGAGGTAGTCGGCGAAGGGGACAAACTTGTTATGCGACTTGTCCGGCTCGTCGCGGAGCTTCACCTTGCCCACCCGCGCCGATGCTGGTGACGCGGATGCCATACTCGCGGTGGAGGGCCTTGAGTTTTTCCCGCTGGGCGGCGTCGAGATCGACCACGTGCCGCACGGTGCCGGAGCCGTCGACGTCGACGAACCGCGGGCTGTAATGCGACAGGCCAACGGCCGCCAGCGCCGTGAGCTGTTCAAGGGCCGTCTTGCGATTGGCTGCCTCGTCGGCGAAGGCGCTGAGGACTACGCCGGTGCCGGACGGCGAGGAAATCGGGAGTGGCATGCTGGGATGGAGTCCTTGATGGCGGATGCCATGATTGTAACGGCAGGGCCCAAGCAACTCACCCGGGCCTCTCGCCCGGCCAACACTCTGCCAGCTCATCCGGTCATGTGCCCGCCCCGCTCGTCGCGTCGTCCCTCGCCGCTCAATACAATGTGAGTCATTCCACAGCACAGTTGAACCCCACCCATGAACCCGGCCGTCGATCCCGCTCCCGCCGCTTCTCCGCCCGCTGCCGACGCGCGACGCGTCCTGCGTGGCGGCATGGTCGGCATGGGG
Source organism: uncultured Planctomycetaceae bacterium (assembly GCA_963800135.1). Classification (GTDB taxonomy): domain Bacteria; phylum Planctomycetota; class Planctomycetia; order Planctomycetales; family Planctomycetaceae; genus DASPSM01. Next base: position 413,159 of record CAWCZR010000016.1, read on the forward strand.
ATGATCTTCGACGAAACGTACCGGCCGTTCTTCGAGCAGGTGCGGGGGACCGGGCTGTACGACCGGTCGTTCGGGACGATCGAAGTGCCGCTGGCGGCCGTCGCGTCGCGCACGGGCCAGCGGGCGGCAGCGTTCCTGCGGGCAGGGGCGCTGCCACGGCCGACGTGAAAAATTTTTCCGGTGCGCGGGCTGTCGAGTCGCTGCTGGCGGCGGGCGTCGATTTCGTGTGCATCGCCACGCCGGACGATCGCCATTTCGAGGCCGCCCGACAGGCGCTCGAGGCCGGAATCTCGGTACTCATCGAAAAGCCCTCGGTGCTTTCGCTCGCGCAGCTCGACGAGTTGCAGGCGATCGCCCGCCGCAAGCAGGTGCTGGCGAAGGTCGTCTATCACAAGCTGCTCGATCCCGATCACAAGAAGCTCCGCACGCTCGTTCACGACGGCATCCTGTCGCACGTGAACAACGGCTACTGCTCGCTGTTGGAGCCGAAGCAAATCTCCGGGTCGCAGTTTGCCGAGTGGATTCGCGGCCGCAATCCCGGGACGTACGTCGCCGTCCACTACATCAAGCTGATCGATTTCACCTTCCCGGGCCGGCTGAAGACGGTGACGGCGAGCGGCCAGCGGGGGCTGGTGGGGCCGAAGGACGGCACGACCTGGGACAGCTGCCAGCTGCGGCTCGTCTATGAATACGAGTCGGGGCGCGAAGCGGCCTTCGACATTCACACGTCATGGGTCACGCCGGACAACTTTCCGGGTTATGTCGAGCAGGAGGTGCAGTTCCGCTTCGACAATGGCGTCTGGAACGGCCATTCGCGAAAGCGCGGGGTCGAGTGCACGATCGAAGGGAAAACGCCGCTCGCGCTCAAGACGACGATGAACAATCACTACAACGGCTCATTCCTCGAACCGTGGGGCTCGCGCAGCCAGCGAGGTTACGGGATCGAGGTGATCGAGCGGTTCGTCCGGGAGCTGGCGTACGTCGAGTTCGGCGGAAACACGGCCGATCGCCCGGCTCGATTGGCAGAAATTGGCCGGCTCAATTACAACGATTTGAGTGCCGACCGCCAGCCGGTTGCCGCCGTTCAGGCGCTCGAGGCGATTCTCGAGCGGCAGGCGGCCGGCGAACCGGATTGCGTCGTGCGTGTCAACGATTCTCGGGGCGGCCTGGTGCTGTACCGACCGGGCTCCGCCGAGCCCACCGTCCTGTATCGCAACTCCGTTTAGACCTCTTGGCGAGCGGTCCGCCGCGGCGGATCAGCCCGCCGGTTTTGTTCTTCAAGAACTCTTCAGCATGAACACTCCCATCGAATTCGACGACGAAGAACTTTCCAACGCCGCGCGGCGGACGATCGCTGCGAACGAGCCGCTGGCGCAGCGGACCTTCACGCCCAGCCAGGCCGTGTTTGCCAAGAGCGCCGGCTGCTTTCACTGGACGCCGGAGGGTCGCCGGCTTTACGACTTCAGCTCGGGCGTGCTGGTGACCAACCTCGGTCACAATCCGACCCGTTGGTTCAAGCGGTTCTTCGACTATCTCGGCTGGGACGCTGCCAACCTGGCCCAAGCGGGCGAATACGCATCGGCCGCGCCGATGAACGCTTATAACGCCGTGACGCCGATCGAGTCGGCGGCCGTCGAGCGGCTGATCAAGAGCGTGCAGTCGCGGCCGGGCGGACGGCGGCTCAACAGCGTGATGTGGTCGGCATCGGGCTCCGAGGCGATCCAGAAGGCGCTCTGGGCCTGCCTGCATCGCGACGAAAAACGCGACGTGATCCTGGCCACACGATACGGCTTCCACGGCAAGAAGGGGCTCGCCGGCGCGGTCACCGGCTGCGAGACCGATCCCGACCGCGACCCGCGCGTCCGCTTCATCAGCTTCCCGATGGCCGAGGTCGACGACGTTTCGAAGTACGAGCACACCTTTGCCCCGAATGCGTACAGCACCGAATTGGACATCCTGTGGAACGAGCTGGGCCCGCGGATCGGCTGCCTGATCACCGAACCTTACCTGGGGGGCGGCGGCAGCTATCACCCGCCGGCCGCCTACCTCAACATGCTGCAGAGCTTCTGCCGCAAGCATCACATCTTATTTATTCTCGACGAGGTGCAGGCGAACTTCGGCCGCACGGGCCCGCTGTACGCCTTCGAGCGATACGGCCTCGAGCCCGACTTCGTCTGCCTGGGCAAGGGCCTGGGCAACGGCATCCCTGTCAGCGCGGCCGTCGGACGGGGCGACGTGATGGCCTGCTTGAACTACGGCGACGCGTCGGATACGTGGAGCGCCAACCCGATCTCCTGCGCGGCCGTGCTGGCCACCTTGGACGAGTTCGAGACGACCGACGTGCTCCAGCATGCGCGGGACATCTCGCAAATCTTCTTCCGCGGCCTGATCCGGCTGCAGGAAACGTCGGTGATCAAAAAGGTCCGCGGCGAGGGGATGGTGTTCGGCATCGAATGCGGACCCGTGGGCGGACTGACCGCGAACCAGCTGGCCAACCAGGTCGTCGAGGCGTGTTACGTCGGCAAGCCGGGGGGCGACGGCATCCATTTTCTCGGACCGCTCGCCGGCTGCGTTTTGCGAGTCGCTCCGCCGCTGACGATTACGGCCGAAGAGGCCGAGGCGTCGCTCGATCTGCTGTTTTCCCTGGTGTCGGAGCTCGAAGCCCGGCTGCGGGGGGCAGGGGCGGCCGTCACCTGAAAACAGTGGGGCGGACCGCCCGCGACACCACGTTCGCCTCTTTGACGATATCTCTCCCAGTTTCCCATTGACCCCAAGTCCGCTTTGAAACATGATTCGGCCCCAATTTCGACCCAGGACCGTATGGACCGCGCAGACAATCTCTTACTCTCGCCCGACGGCGAGTCGGCCGCACCCCGCATGAGCGACGCGACCCCCGCCAGCCCCGATCCGCCCAAGTCGGATCGCTTTGAGCAGGAACGCCTCAAGAAGCTTGAGGCGATCGAGGCCCTCGGTCTCGATCCGTGGGGCCATCGTTTCGACGGACACATTGCGATTGCCGACGCCCGCGCGAAGGCGCCGACCGAGTCGGGTGTTACCGGTGAAGCCGTCCGCGTGGCGGGGCGGCTCATGCTCCGCAACAACAAGGGTAAGCTCAAGTTCTATCACCTGCAGGACGCCTCCGGCCGCATTCAATTGATGGTCTCCAAGGCCGACGTCTCGGAGATTCAATGGAAGTTGATCGAGAACCTCGACCTGGCAGACATTGTCGGCGTCGACGGCACGCTACGGCTGACCAACACGGGTGAAGTCACCGTCTTCGTCCAAGAGCTGACGATCCTGGGCAAGTCGCTCGCGCAGCCGCCGGAGAAGTTCCACGGCGCGCGCGATACCGAGATGCTGCTGCGGCAGCGCTATCTCGATCTGATCTATAGCGAGGGCGTCCTGCCGCGGATGCTCAAGCGGACGAAGATCCTCGAATCGGTCCGCGACACACTGCGAGCGCACAAATACCTCGAGGTCGAAACGCCCGTGCTGCAGGCGATTGCCGGTGGCGCGGCGGCCCGGCCCTTCGTCACGCACCACAACGCGCTCGATATTCCGCTCTATCTGCGGATTGCGCTCGAGCTGTATCTCAAGCGGCTGATGGTGGGCGGCATCGAGCGGGTCTTCGAGATCGGCCGCGTCTTTCGCAACGAAGGCGTCGACAGCACGCACAATCCCGAATTCACGATGCTGGAGCTGTATCAGGCCTACGGCAACTACGAGACGATGATGGACCTGACCGAGGCCATCGTCGTCAACGCCGTGCGGGCCGTCAGCGAAACCTCGACGATTCCGTGGCGTGGCATCACGGTCGATTTTGCTTCTCCCTGGCCGCGACGCAAATACGCCGAGCTGTTTCAGCAATATGCCGGCTGCTCGATGCGCGACGCCGAGGCGGTCGCCGCGATCGCCCGCAAGCACGGCTTCGAGACGAATGGCGTGCATCCGGACGTGGTCATTCAAGGCGTCTTCGAGACGCTGGTCGAGCCGCACCTCGAAGGGCCCGTGTTCGTCATCGATTACCCGGCGTCGCTCTGCCCGCTCACCAAGCGGAGGGCGGACGATCCGAACATTGCCGAGCGGTTCGAGCTCTACGTGCGGGGCATGGAGCTGGCCAACGCCTACACCGAACTCAACGATCCGCGGCTGCAGGAACAGCTCTTCAGCACGCAGCTGGCCGGCTTGCCGGCGGAAGAATCGATGGCCCGCATGGATCACGATTTCATTCGAGCGCTGAAGGTCGGTATGCCCGCGGCCGGCGGAATGGGCCTGGGCATCGATCGACTGGTGATGTTGCTGACCGACAGCTACAGCATCCGTGACGTAATCTTTTTCCCGCTGTTGAAGCCGGAGACCTGACGCCCGAAGGAGACGCGGCGCCTCATAGAGGAGGCGCCTGGGGGCCGGCGGACCCGGTTCGGCCCCGCGACCGAGTAAAACGGATTTGACCTCGACAAGCCAAAGGACTGGCGAATGTACAAGGCCTTTCTCTCCCTGCGGTATCTGCGGACTCGCTACATCGCGATGGCGTCGATCGTCAGCGTGATGTTGGGCGTGGCGACGATGATCGTCGTCAACAGCGTCATGAAGGGATTCACCTCCGAGATGCGCGGCCGCATCCAGGGGCTCTTGTCCGACATCGTCATCGAGACCAATTCGCTTGACGGGCACCCCAACGCCCACGAGCAGTTCGAGCGCGCCCGCAAAGTCTGCGGCGACAAAATCGCCGGCATGACGGCCACCGTCGAGGTGTGGGGCCTGGTCACGTTTAATTTTGGCGGCCAGTGGACGACGCGGCCGATCACACTGATCGGCATTCAGCCGGACGAAAAAGCCACCGTTGGCCCGCTGGTTCAATACCTCGAGAGTTATCACACGGTCAAAGACGGCAAGAAAGTCATTCGGCAACCGCTCCGCACGGACGACGAGCAGCCCGGCTGGAATCTCACCGCCGAGGCCAAGGCCTGGCGACACGAAGTGAATCAGCGGCGCAAATGGATCGAAGAGCGGCTCGACGCACCGCGCGAGTCGCCGAGTGAGGGCGACGAGCACGGTTCCCACCTGGCCAACGTCAACCACACCCAGGCGGCCGGACCGGGGACCGCGGCCAGACCCGGCGTGGCGCCGGCGGGACGCGCACGGTCCCACGCCGAACACAAACGCGCCGAACACCGCGCCTTCATCTACCGCGGGGGCGCCGAAACTGATGCCAACTGCCCAGGCCAGCGACGATCCATTTAACGGACCGCAGGCTCCGGTGCCGCCTCCGTCGCAAAAGCCCGCTAACGACGACGACCCACAGGTCGCTCGCATTTACATTGGGGCTGGCTTGATCCGCTTCCCCTACGAAGATCCGAAGACCGGCGAGCGGCGGATGATCGAAATGGTCAAGCCCGGCGAAGACGTGACAATCAGCACCGTTTCCTCGGGCCGACCTCCCAAACGGGCCGACTTTGCCGCCACTGTCGTCGACATCTTCAAATGCGGAATGAGCGAATACGACTCGAACCTGGTCTTCTGCAATATCGACGAGTTGCAGAAGGTTCGCGGCATGTTCGAACCCGAGAACCCCAACGATCCCAACGGTCGGTCCATTACATCGATTCAGATCAAGCTCAAGGACTTTGCCGACGCGCCGGAGGTCATCGAGCGCCTGCAGGCTGTCTTCTCGCCAGGCCTCTACACCATCAAAACCTGGGAGCAGAAGCAGGGGCCGCTGTTGGCCGCCGTCGAGATCGAGACGGGCATCTTGAACGTGCTCTTGTTCTTGATCATCGCGGTCGCCGGCTTCGGCATCCTGGCGATCTTCTACATGATTGTCGTCGAGAAGACGCGGGACATCGGCATCTTGAAGGCACTCGGCGCCAGCTCTAGCGGCGTCCTGAGCATCTTCCTGTCGTATGGCCTGGCGCTGGGAGTCGTTGGCAGCGGCGTGGGCGTGGCGCTGGGACTGTTCTTCGTCCGCTATATCAACGAGCTCGAAGCGATACTGACGGCCGTGACGGGCCGCAAGGTCTTTGACGACAAGGTCTATTATTTCCCCGAGATTCCCACGAGTGTGCAGCCGGGGATGGTCTTTTGGGTGACGTGCGGAGCGATTGCGATTGCCGTGATGGCCAGCGTGTTGCCGGCGCGTCGCGCGGCCCGTCTGCGCCCTGTGGAAGCCCTGCGCTACGAATGATGCTTGAAGGAGGGAACGCCATGACGAAGATGATTTCCCGCGTCGTGTCCGCGCCGAGCACTGGCGCCCGTGCGCAACTCACCCACGACGTGCCTTGTGCCACCGGTCCGCACATCTCGGCCGTCGCCGTCGAAAAGGCGTATCGCAAGGGCCAGCACAAAGTCTCGGTCCTGCGGGGCGTGAACATCAACGTGCGGCGGGGCGAGTTCCTGTCGATCATCGGGCAGTCGGGCTCGGGCAAGAGCACGCTCTTGCATCTGCTCGGGCTGCTCGACTGTCCAGACATCGGCGAGGTGTTGCTCGAAGGCCAGCGGATGGACGACCTGCCCGTGCGGACGCGCGATCAGCTGCGGAACCGGGTCTTCGGCTTCATCTTCCAGTTCTATCACCTGCTGCCGGAGTTGAGTCTGCTGGAAAACGTGCTCGCTCCGCTGATGATCCGCTACTCGGCGTGGGAATTCTGGAAGCGCCGCCGCGAGTTTCGCGATCGGGCCTCGGAGATCATCCACCTGGTCGGCCTGGAACATCGCCTGAAGCACAAGCCTTCGGAACTTTCGGGCGGCGAGATGCAGCGAGCGGCCATCGCCCGGGCACTCGTGGCACGGCCGGAAATCCTGCTGGCCGACGAGCCGACCGGCAACCTCGACTCGCGGACGGGCCAGGAGATCACCGAGCTGTTGGCCCGGCTCAACGAGCTGGAGCAGCTGACGATCTTGATGGTGACCCACGACGATGCCATTGCCCAGCAGGCCCATCGCATCGTCCGCCTGAAAGAGGGCCAGATCGAAGCCGTCGCCGCGGCGGCGTAGGCCAGACTTCGCTGTGTTCGAGAGCGCGGTTGCGATGACCAGTTATGGCGCGATGTCGCTCGGGGCGGACGGATCTTCGTCGCGCGAGGAGGGCTGGTCTGCGTCGGAGTTCGTGTCTCGCTTGCGAAAGACATAAATCTCCATCGTAGAGATGGCATAGCTTCTCTCGGGCGTCCACACGTCGGGCAATCGCAGTTCCGTCTCTTCCGGCGCCCGAAAATAGAGCAAAGCTCCCGGCTCGGTGACCGTGTCCCGCGCCAGCCGCACCAGCGCCAGATACATCGGCTTCTCGGGCGAAAGCTCCACGGCCAGGCGATAAGGCGGATCGAAGAACACGGCGTCGAACGGAAGGAACGGATCGACGCCTTTCGGATGATATGACGACCGCAGCGCGTCGGTCCGCCAGCAGAGGGTGCGATGTTCGACTCCCAGCGTGGCGACGTTTTGCCGCAATAACTCGTGCGCCCGCCGGTCGGACTCGATGAACACGACGCTCTTCGCACCGCGGCTGAGCGCCTCGAGACCCAGCGAGCCTGTGCCGGCGAAGATGTCGGCGACTTTCCGGTCGACCAGGTCTTCGCCGATTCGCTCAAATAGCGTTTCTTTGACGCGGTCGGTGATTGGACGCGTCGTCAGTCCTGGGCTGGCCAGCAGTCTACGACGGCGAAATTCTCCGGCAATGATGCGCACGGCGTCTCACTTGGTAGCGGTCATCCCTGGTCGCGCTGGGCCTTCACCTTTTCCCAATGGCGGCGGATGATGTCGGCCGCTTCATCGGCCACGGAGCGGAACTGCCGCGGCGATGACTCGCGGTGCGGGGCCGGCGGCGGCACGGGCGTATCGAGCGCCGCGGGCCGCGGGATGATCGTGGTGTCCCCGGGGGCCGATTCGCCGCTGTCGCTGCTGCCGCTGATTCCCTCCTGCGAAAGCCACTCGGCAATCTCGTTGTCGGAGGCGCGGAGGTTGGTCGCGGGCGGCCCGGGCACCTGCAGCATGATCGGGCCGATGCGAAGGATGTCGCCCGGCTTCAGCAGCGTTTCGTCTTCCATCAGGGATTCGTTGAGAAACGTGCCGTTACGGCTATCCAGATCGCGGGCGAGGATTCCCTCGGGTGTCGGCTTGAGGACGCAGTGATGGCGGCTCACTTCGCTGGAGGCGAGCCGAATCTGGCAGGTCTCGTCGCGACCGATCAGCACCTCGCCTTCGTCGGGCAGGCGCAGCCGTTTGCCCTGATGTTTTCCCGATTGAACGATCAACTCGATCATCTGCCGGTCCCTCTCATCTGCCTGCGATCGTCGCTCCCTGACGTGGCCCGACTCGGCGGTCCTTCCTCTCGCGACGGCCATCCGGGCCGAACAAAACCGTCTCGAAACTTCTCACACGCGATGCGGCACCGTCACGGGTTCACCGCACTCCGGGCAGCTCAAGGTCTTGCCCCGATGGATTGGGCTGACTTTGAATCGCTTGCCGCACCGGCAGGAGAACCGGATCCGCTTCTCGTCCTTTCCCTGGTCGTTGTGCGTCTTCTCCCAATTCCGCAGCGCAATGCCCTGAATCTGGCGAAGCAGCTCCTCGGGATCGAAGGGCTTGGTCAGATAGCCGTCGCCGCCGACGCGCTCCGCCAACACTCGCGCTTCGGGCATGTCGACGGCCGTCAGCACGAGAACCGGAACCGTCGAGTTGGCTTGCTTGAGCCGCTGGCAAACCTCGAAGCCGCTCTCGCCCGGCAGAATCAGGTCCAAGATCACAAAGTCGGGCTTGCGCATGACGAACGTAGCTTGGGCCTGCCCGCCGTCACGAGCTACGGTGACGCGGTATTTGTGCTTTTCCAGCAGCTCCTTGAGAAATGTCGCCTCGTCCTCATCATCCTCAACGACGAGGATGAAATTGGCGATGGACGCCAACGGAGTCAGCCGGGCAACTTCGTCAATCATGCCGTTGACCCGTTGAAACGCCCCCCAGAACGACGCTTCGAAGCTATCGCGCACCCTTATGGATAACCAAAACGCCCTGACGACGCAAATAGTTAGAAAGCCCGCAGCCCCCGGAGATCGCTTGCTTGCGGCGACCCGACTCGGCCCGAATCAAGTCAACTCAACCACCCGCGCGAGGCGACTTCCAGCATCGTGGATCGTCGACCACAGGGTCGCCAAATTCGTGGTCAACACGCGCCCGGAGAGCGAAATCGTACGGCGGGCGCAGCCGCGCGACGGGGGGCCGATGCAAAAAAACCTGAAAAAATAGGGGAAAAGCGTGCGCGCCTTGGTTGACAACCGTTTTCCGCGAGAGTTTACTACGCGAAAACTTTTGTGGAGCGCTCGCAAGGGTTCGGCGTTCCGGCGACTTTCAAGAATGGCAGGAGTGCACGATGGCAACGAAGAGCGGTGCAAAGCCGATGTCGAAGAGCGAGGTTCTGAACACGCTGGCGCAGGAGAGCGGGCTCTCGCGAAAGCAGGTGGCCAGCGTGCTCGACGGCCTCTCGGGCCTGATCAGCAAGAACGTGGGTAAGAAGGGCCCCGGCGTCTTCGCAGTCCCCGGACTGATGAAGATCACCGTGCAGCACAAGCCTGCCACTAAGCCGCGCAAGGGCATCAATCCGTTTACCGGTCAGGAAATGATGTTCAAGGCCAAGCCCGCACGGAATGTCGTCCGCATTCGCCCCCTCAAGTCCCTCAAGGACATGGTGAAGTAGCGGCTGGCCGATTCGAATCGGCTCTTGTGAACGCGCGCATCTCTCGACGCTGGAACTCGGCGGGCGCTCTGCACCCGGTTCTCACTGGGTTAGACAAAACCGTTGGGTGAGACAAAACCGAGTGTCGAACTGATCATTCCAGATTCCGTCCCGTGGCGGCTGGCGAAAGGGGGAAAGTGCCTTTCGCCGCCGTCCGCCCGTAGGGCTGGATTCGGTCAGCAAACGGCGCCAATGGGGTGCTGTGCAACGTCCATCGGCGAGCGCTCTTCTGCGCGCCCCCGGTCCGGGTCCCCAAGAGGGGCGTTGGTTAGAGCCTGTCTAGGTGGCGACACTTTGGTTTTCGCTCGGCAGGCACTTGCTGCCGGGTCGCCTTGAGTGGTCGCGCGCCGACCAGTCCGGGTTTGCGTATCGCACAATAAGTCGCTTTGCCCTATGGGTTTAAGGGGGAGGATTCGCCCCTCGCTCCAGCAGCATCCGCCTGCTCATAGCGACGAAAGTCATTAGCCCGCAATGCTCTTCTCATTTCGGATTGCTTGATTTCGCCGCGCGGCGGGGCATACAATCCCGGTACCGCGAGAGAGCGCCTGAACGTTTTGGAGCCTTGGGCTCGTGGAGGGTGCTCCCGCCGGCAGGATTGGCGGTGCGCAATCGTTTATGCGAGGAAGGGTCCTCGCGGCCGACACCGGCAACACCTGGGGAGAGCTGCGTGTCATGCTGGTCCTGTCGCGCAAGAAAAACGAGAGCATCGTAATCGACGAGCACATCGTCATTACGATCGTCGAGATCCGTGGTGACAAAGTCCGCCTGGGGATCGAAGCACCGAAGGAAGTCCCGGTTCACCGCGCCGAAGTTCACGCGGCGATCCACGCGGAACAGAACTCGGGGAAGCAGGATCCTCCCAAGGTGGCCAGCGCGGAAGGCTAATTAACCGGTGTTCTGGGTTTAGCGGGACGTGGTTAAATCCGGATCAATAGCGGGCTAAGCATCGAGGTGCTTGGCCCGTTTTCGTTTCCGCGTCCGCTGCGCAGCCGTCGCCACAAAGGAACGGTCAGCGACTGTTGGCGATTCAATCCGCGAGGCGTGCCCGATTTCGGTCCCTCCTTCCTTCCGCCTAACTTTGCCAGTGCCCTTTCCCTACGAGCCGGTTGACAAACAAGGCTCAGCCCGTAAATTGTGGGGCGGTCACACGGCCCCATCGTCTAGCCCGGTCTAGGACATCGGATTTTCGATCCGATAACGGGGGTTCAAATCCCCCTGGGGTCATTTCGCCGATTCAAGTCGGCCATTACGCGCTTGCCGCACGAGGCGCCTCACGGAGGATCGAACCGTATGGACACTGCCGAATGCTGGCGGACGCTCTTCGAGAATTGGCCCGAGTCGATTCCCCGCGAAGGCATGCTGGTCACCACGTTCAACGAGCACGTCCCGTTTAACGGATTTCTGATCTCCGGCGGCATACTCTTAGTCGAGCGCGACAAGCCCGACACCTACGGTTCCCGCAAGGTGATGGTCTCCTACTCCGCGATCCAGGCGGTGAAGCTCACGTCCACGATGGAAATCGGGCGGTTCCAGGTGATGGGCTTTCAAGCCCCGTTCTGACGTCCGGCCGACAAGGTCGCCCGTCGCACCGAAGTGCCCCGCGGTCGTTCAGGTGATAAAGATCCAGCGGCCAAGCGTCGCCGCTGGAACAAAGAGTGCCGCGACTGCCAGCGCCAATAGCGGGTCGCCCGTCTTGCAGCCGACCATCGTCGCGTCGAGGAGCACGATCGCCAGGAGCAGCTGCTTGACCGCCGCTTGGACATTTCGAGGCGTCGGTTCGCGAACTGCAGAAACGAGCCGAGTATCGATCCACGCGGTCACGAGCGCCAGTGTGGCCAAGGCCGTCCAGCGACTCGCGGCGGCCGACTCTGGCATTGCGATCGCAATGAGGGCCAATCCCACAATCGCCGCATGGGAAATTGCGGCCGCCGCAGCGAGCTGGTTCCGCGCGCTCTGGGCCGCCTCCTGCCGAGCAAACCATGTGACGCCTGCGACGTAAGTGCCCATCGCCAGGGCAACGAAGAGTTGAGGCGGGCCCCCAATGTGCGTGCCCGCAGCACTCGCGCCCAACATGACATTGAAGAATCGGCACGCTCCCATGGCGATCGGGCCCATCGCGATCGGGCCGACAGACAGGTGCTTGAGAAAGCGGTCGTAAGCCAGGATCAATCCGACGAGCACGAGCGCGATCGCCACGGACGGCAGACTCACAAATGCGGCACAGAGCGGACCCACAAGCATCAGGCCGCAGCCGAGTGTGGCGGCCGCGGGGGGCGAGATGCGGCCGGAGGGGATCGGGCGTCCCGGTCGTTCGCGGGCGTCGATGTGCCGATCGAAGAGGTCGTTGAGCACCATGCCCGCCAGATAGAGACCGCTCGAGGCGAGCGCCAGGAGCACGAACTGGTCGACCGGAGCCAGCGTGTCGTGCGTCAGCAGAAAACCAAGAAAAATATCCGCGAGCGACGTGAAGACGGCGGGGAACCGCATCAGCCGCAAATAGGCCCGCACGCGGTCGGCTCGGCCGGCAGGTCGTTCGTTCGCCATGCGGCCGACTCTAGCAGGATTCGGCGGAAACGCGATCGACCCAGTCCCGCAAGAGCCGCACCTGACTCGGAGTGTCGACAGGGACATCACCCATCGGCCGTTCGAAAAAACAGGCCAGCGGCGCCAGCAGCCCCGCTTGTCCCCGTCGTTGCTCGCGCTCGCACAAGCGCGACAAGTCGAGCAACGCCCGAGCGGCCCGCAGCAGATCGCGACGCGGGCCGTCTTCGGCGGGTGCCGGACTGTTCAGCAATCCGATGGCAGCGAGATCGGTGCGCCCGTCTCGACCCATGTGCAGCGACCCGGTCTGGAGGGCCAGCTCCTTGAGCGCCGGGATGTCGGACCCGAACGACGGCGTGAAGTTCAGATACGAACAGCCCGATTGCAGCGCCGCCGCCGCATAGAGCACGCTCGCAGGCACCGGCGAACGATCGGCATGCTCGAGCAGTTGCAACAGTTCCTGAGAGGAGAGGCCGCGGGAGCCCGCGCTGGCGATCGGCTCGCTCGAAGCGACGTTGATCACCATCACGGAGCCGAGGTGGCCTGTGGTCCGAAATTCGTCCAAGTCGACGGCAATCCGCCGTAGCGCGGTTGCCGGCCGCTCGCCGCGCGTCTTCAGCGTCGCAGCGCTTGCCAGGCTTTCGGCCTGCGGTCCGGCGTTGAGTAACGTGCCCGTGCGCACGTTGCGATCCCAAGCCGCGAGTGACGGACTCACCGTGGTCAGCAGGTCGTCGGAGATGGAGCGGGCGCCCGCGAACAGGTTCCGCGCCTCGACCGCGGCGCTCATTTTGCGAATCTCATGTCCGCCGACCACGAAGCTCGTCCAGTCGGCCAGGGCGAGTGGCGCGAATTCTGGCTGCTCGGTGACAAGTCCGTCAGTAACAAATCCGCCGGGCACGGTCGCTCGACTCTGCAGGCCGGCCAAGACGACGGCGAGCGCCGTGCCGACGCAACCCCAGGCTCCGATCAGCCAGATCCCGATGTTGCGGCCCCTCACGACGTCCCTGCTCCTTGAGCGTGGGCGCAGCGAGCGGCATCCGCTCGCGCACCCAGCGGAGCAGGGCTTCCTGCAGCTCACCAAAGCTGGCGTCGGTTTCCGCCTTCAGCGCAGCCAGCGAGACTCCGGGCGCGGGAAGAGCACGGGCGAAGAAATAGAATTTTACCTTAGGCTCGGTGCCCGACGGTCGGACGGCAATCGACAACTGCCGCGAGCTGTTTGCCGAGTCGAGAAACAGCAGATCGCCACGATTCGACTGCAGCATGTCGCACACTTGTCCGCCGGGAATCGAGCGGACCACCTGCTCGCGGTAGTCCCGCAGCGTGGCCAGACGCACGTTGGCCAATTCTGCGGGCGGATGTTCGCGGAACTCTTTCATCAGCGAGTTGAGTCGCGACCGTCCCTCGGCCCCGGCGTGCGCGAACGAACGTTGCGCCTCCGCAAAATAACCGTGCTGCGAATATAAACGGTCGAGATCGTCCAGGAGCGTGCGGCCCTGCGATTTCAGCTCGGAGGCCAACTCCATCACGTAGAGGGCGGCAACGGCGGCGTCCTTATCGCGGCAATAGTCGCCGGCGAGATAACCGAGCGATTCCTCCGCGCCGAAGACGAACTTGTCCGCCCCCAGCTCTTCGACCGTGCCCGCGATGTATTTGAATCCGACGAGCAAATTGTCGACCACGCGAACACCGGCCGCCTCGGCCACCGCGCGGAACATCGGCGTCGTCACCAGCGTGGTGCAGGCAAAATTGTCCGCACTCAGTTCGCCGGCAGCCCGTCGTCGCCGAAGCACATAATCAAGAAGCAGTACACCCACCTGGTTGCCGGTGAGAGGAACGCAACGGCCGTGGCCGTCTCGCACGGCGATGCCCAGACGATCGGCGTCGGGATCGGTTGCCAGCACGAGGTCGGCCGCACTTGCCTCCGCCTGCGCACAGACCGGACCCAGCGCACCGGGCAGCTCGGGGTTAGGCAGCTGGTGGGGCACGTTCGGAAAGTCGCCGTCGAGCGTGCGCTGCGGTTCGAAAACGTCCACGCGATTGAATCCAGCGGCGGAGAGCACCCGCAAAACCGAGCTTTCGCCGACGCCGTGCAGAGGCGTGAAGATCGCCTGGGCCTCGCGCGCGGTCGACAGGCTGAGGCCGGCGACCGCGGCAACGTAGGCGCGATCGATCTCGTCACCGACAAGTACGATCGATCCCTGCTCCACGGCCGTGTCAAAGTCGAGTGACGGGATCTCACCCGCCCGGGCCACGCAGTCGACGATCCCGCGGTCGTGCGGCGGCAGCACTTGCCCACCCGTCGACCAGTAGGCTTTGAACCCATTGTCGCTCGGCGGATTGTGCGAGGCAGAAATCATCGCGCCGACGTCGCAGCCCAAGTGCCGCACGGCAAAGGACAGCTCCGGTGTCGCCCGCGGCCCGTCGAAGAGAAAGACCTTTAAGCCCGCGGCGCCGAGGGTCGTGGCGGTGATCTGTGCGAACTCGCGAGAGCGGTGACGCGTGTCGTACGCAACAGCAGCGCGGCCTCCGTCCGTGCCCTTCAATTTGTGGAGATAGGCGGCGAGGCCAAACGCCGACTCTGCAATGGTCCGCGCATTGATCGTGGCCGTGCCCAGCGGAGCCATCCGTCCGCGACGTCCGCCCGTGCCGAACGGGATGATCTCCCAAAACAGGTCGTTCAACTCGGCGAACTTCTGCTGGCGGATCAGGTCCATCAGCGGGCTGCGGCAGCTCTCAAACGGCGCTCCCGTCAGCCAATGCTTGAGATTCCGCAAGGCTTCCGGAGAGAGGGCCCCTGCGTGCGCGGCCCGATCGACGGCCGCCAGACAGGCCGCGACGTCGGCGGGATCCGGAATGTGCGTGGGCGTGCCTGAACTCAAACGCGCAGGGCCAATTCAGTCAAGGTGCGAGGCCGTAAAGGTGCGAGGACAGAGAAGCAGGGCAAAGTGAGCGCGGGTTTCGAGTTTAGCAAACTCGACGATACGCCAATGAATCGGCTCTTGGGAAGGGCCTACTGGCAGCAGAAAAGCTGGGCCGCGCGACAAAAAGACGCGCCGACTAGGGGGTCCGGCGCGTCTCTTTCAGAGGAGTCGTTTCCGTCATCCATTTCTGGACAATCAATAGTTCCTACGCCGTCCGGATGGCGAGCGCTGGGAGATTTTGAGAGTGAAAAGAGAAAATCCGATCGGTCGCATTTAACCCCTTTGCCCAATACACTTACGATCTTGGCCGGCCGACAGTTTCGTCCCGGAAAGACAATAAATGCCCCGCTACGACCCGAAACGAATTGAGTCCAAGTGGCAACGCTACTGGGACGAAAACCAGACTTTCGCTACGCCGGACGCGGCCCCCGGTCGGAAGAAGCTTTACGTACTGGACATGTTTCCCTACCCGTCGGGGGACGGTCTGCACGTCGGGCACCCGGAGGGTTACACCGCCACGGACATCGTCTGCCGCTACGACCGCATGCGGGGCAAAAACGTTCTGCACCCGATGGGCTGGGACGCGTTCGGCCTGCCGGCCGAGCAGCACGCCGTCAAAACGGGGACGCATCCGCGAGAGACGACCTACAAAAACATCGAGACGTTCCGCCGCCAGCTGAAGATGCTTGGCTTCAGCTACGACTGGAAGCGCGAGTTCTCGACGACCGATCCCGACTACTTCCGGTGGACGCAGTGGATCTTTCTGGTCCTGTTCGACACTTGGTTCGATCGCGACTCCAAGTCGGTCGGCTCGGACGGCCGCACACGGAGGGGGCGTGGCCGCCCCATCTCCGAGCTGCCGATTCCGCCGGAGGTCGAGCGTCAGGGGGCTGAAGCGGTTCGCCGCTACCAGGACAAGCAGCGGTTGGCCTATCAGCAGCTCGCGCCCGTCAACTGGTGCGCGGCGCTGGGGACGGTGCTGGCCAACGAGGAGGTGATCGACGGCAAGAGCGAGCGGGGCGGACATCCGGTCACGCGAATCAGCATGCGGCAATGGATGCTGAGGATCACCGAATACGCCGACCGGCTGCTCGATGGGCTCGACGATCTCGATTGGAGCGAGTCGATCAAGACCCTGCAGCGAAACTGGATTGGCCGCAGCCAAGGGGCCGAAGTCGACTTCTTCATCGGCGGGCCGCGGAGCAGCGATCTCGAACAGGCCGCCGCCGATTGGAAGAAGCAGCGGGCGTCGAGCGGTTTTCCGTCGGAACCTGGCAACGACGTCTTGCGGATTTACACGACTCGGCCGGACACGCTGTTCGGCGCCACGTACATGGTGCTGGCGCCCGAGCACCCGTTCGTCGAACGGCTCGCAACGACTGCGCAAAAGCAGGCCGTCGATCAGTACCGCAAGCAGGCCGCCGGCAAGAGCGATCTCGACCGGACCGATTTGGCGAAGGAAAAGACGGGAGTCTTCACCGGCGCCTTTGCGATCAATCCGGTCAACGCCCAGAAAATTCCGATTTGGATTGCCGACTACGTGCTGGCCAGTTACGGCACCGGGGCGATCATGGCCGTGCCGGCTCACGACCTGCGGGACTGGGAGTTCGCGGTCCGTTTCCAACTGCCCATCGTCCCTGTGGTGCAGCCGCCGGCCGGCTACGAACCGACGCGCGAGGAGTCGGCACTGACGGCGACGATCAACGGTCAAGCGAGCACTCCGTTCGTCGGCCTGGGAACCGCCATGAATTCGGGGACCTATAACGGCACACCCACCGCCACATTCAAGCCGAAAATCACGACGGACCTGGCGGCGGCCGGACTGGGCCGCGAGGCGGTCAACTATCGGCTGCGCGACTGGTTATTCAGCCGGCAGCACTATTGGGGCGAACCGTTTCCGATCTGGCACGAGCTCGACGCGCAGGGCAATCCAACGGGATTGATGCGCGCAGCGTCCGACAGTGAGTTGCCAATCACGCTGCCCGAAATGTCCGACTTCAAGCCGTCGGGCAGGCCGGAGCCTCCCTTGGCCAAAGCGCCGGCCGAGTGGCTGTACAAAACGGACAAGGACGGCGCGCGGCTGGCCCGCGAAACGAACACGATGCCGCAATGGGCCGGGTCGTGCTGGTACTACTTGCGGTTCATCGACCCCAAGAACCAGCACAGCCTGGTCGACCCGCAAAAAGAAAAGTATTGGTTGCCCGTCGACCTGTACGTCGGCGGCGCCGAACACGCCGTGCTGCACCTGCTTTACTCCCGGTTTTGGCACAAGGTGCTCTTCGATCGTGGCTATGTCAGCACGGCCGAACCGTTCCAGAAGCTGGTGAACCAGGGAATGATTCTCGGCGAAGCGGAGCTCACGCGCTTCCGGACGGCCAGCGGCAGCGACGTGCCGGTCGACGAGGTCACCGCCGGACCGGACGGTAAGGAGGTCTGGTCCAAGACGAAAGAGCCGGTGCAGTCGATCTCGATGATCCCGCGCGAGTGGGACCGCGAAGGGGACGACTATGTTCGCCGCGCCGCTGCGCCGGGAGAGGCCCTCGGCCAGCGGCTGCCACAGCGGATGGTCGTGCAGCGCACATACAAGATGTCGAAGTCGCGCGGCAACGTGATCAATCCGGACAGCGTGGTGGCCGACTACGGCGCCGACGCGCTGCGCCTCTACGAAATGTTCATGGGCCCGCTGGAAGCAACCAAGCCCTGGAGCATGAGCGGCGTCGAAGGGATCAGCCGGTTTCTGGCCCGCGTGTGGCGGATGATTGCCGAAGAGCGGGCCGACGACGTGCGTCTGTCGTCCGGCGTGCGCGACGTGCCGGCGACGCCCGAACAGCTCCGCATTTTGCATCGCACAATCAAGGCCGTCACCGACGACCTCGAAAAAATGTCCTTCAACACATCGATCAGCCGGCTGATGGAGTTCACCAACGAAATCTCGCAGACCGATCCGCGTCCCCGGTCAGTGCTCGAGCCGTTCGTGCTGCTCCTGAGTCCGCTGGCGCCCCATCTGGCCGAAGAGCTGTGGCAAGTTCTGGGGCACTCGTCGACGCTGGCTTACGAGCCGTGGCCGGCGTTCGACGAATCGTTGATCGCCGAGACCGAGTTCGACGTGCCGGTGCAGGTCAACGGCAAGCTGCGGGGCAAAGTCCGCGTGCCGGTCGGCGCTGACCAGGCGGCCGTCGAAGCCGCGGCCCGCGCCGACAGCGGTGTCGCCAGCTATCTGGCCGGCAAAACGGTCGTCAAAGTGATCTACGTGCCCGGGCGGCTGGTGAACTTTGTTGTGAAGTAACAATCGTCGTGAAGTGGCGGACTCGAGAGAAGTTGGGTTGCGGCGTCTGGATGATGGGGCGACTGCCGGCTGCCCCGATCGCGTCCGGTCGTCGGGAGATTCCGCAAGAAGCGACCATGTCGAGTTGGGGATGGCACGTTCTGCCGATTGGGGCTCTAGATGGCCGTCGGGACCTTGATTCCGCGCAGGTCTCCCCGGAAGAATGGCTACGAGCCGGCAGTTTGCCGGTCAGGACGAAGCGGCGTTTCCGTCCGACAGTTCGCGCCCGATGCAATTGGCAGGTCCGGCAGAGGCCGCGTGCTGTCGACCCGCAAGTCGCGGGATGGAGTCGCCGGTTGGTTTTCGGCTGAGCAAGCGCGGAATGATTCCCGATATCTGCTTGGGCCAGAAAGATACGCATGCCAGCAGCATCTGGAGAAAGCCGCAATGAGCCATTCGCACCTGGGTGTCAAACATCTCTTGGCGCAGATCGAGACTGATCGTTCCCGTCGGGCCAA
Source organism: uncultured Planctomycetaceae bacterium (assembly GCA_963800135.1). Lineage (GTDB taxonomy): Bacteria > Planctomycetota > Planctomycetia > Planctomycetales > Planctomycetaceae > DASPSM01. Next base: position 432,128 of record CAWCZR010000016.1, read on the forward strand.
TCGTAAGAACCGCCCCGAGTGGCTCGACGGGCTGGTCGAAGAGGCCGCCGCCAGTTTCGAGCCGCTGACCGGCGTGGCCCGCGTTGGTTATGAGTGCCTGCCTGAGGAGGGAGGCTGGAACGTCACGGTTTATTTGGGTGCGGTCGAGATGGTGGGCGGAAAGTCCGACGGCCTGACACGGCTGCCCGACTTTCGCTGCGATCTCAAGCGGTTGCTCGAGCAGTTCGCCCAGATCGACGAGCTGGAATGGACCGTCTGGCCGCAGGGGCCCGGCGATGGCGGTCCGGCTCAACTGTCGGTGGTGACGGTTGGCGGAATGGTCGGCGCGAGCCGCGTTTGTCTAAGGGTGCGGTCGTCGGCGCCCGAGGCGCTCGGTCCGGGCTTGCGTGAGTTTCCCGACGGGCGAGTGGAATCGGTCTGAGCCAGCTCGATTTCTGAGTCAGCTCGACTCAAGCACCGCGCAGGAACAGATCGGGTGAGACGTCCGCAGTGGCCGATCTCGGTCATCCTGTCGAGTATCACACGTTGCAGAGAAGCTGCCTCGACTCGCGTTGCCGCGCCGTCGGCCCGCGATTCAGCGAATCATTGCTTCTCCGGCCGCTTTTGTGCCGTGCCGGGCTAATCCCGCCCGGCCAACTGTGCGTCATTCGGTCGGCCGCCGCCTCGCTCTGAAAACGGCTCACGACCCAGATCAGGCACCTCGCCAGAGCTGCAGGTACGCGAAGGCTTCCGCGCAGCGGTCATTCGCGCCCCGAATGGGCCGAGCTATGCTGCATGGAAGAGACTTGCGTTCCAGCACCTGACAAAGTCGACCTGATCCAAAGTACGGATCGCCGCGTGCGACGACGACTCGAACCGCTGCCCCGCGATCGCTTCAACCTGCCCCGGCCTCCTCAACGCCAGCGCGACGAGCGACTGTCGATTGTGGATGCCAACTAATCAACACCGCCCGTCCGGAGCCGGATCGCGAATTTTTATGAAACCGTCGTTAACTTTTTCTGCGATCGGCGCGGGCTTCGGGGCGCTCGTGCTGGCCGCCCTCTTTTGGTGGCCCCTGTTTCGTGGCGGTGGGTTCGTCGGTGGAGACGTTTACAGCTATTACCTTCCGCAGAAGGTGGTCTACGCCGAACACTTGCGACACGCCGAGCTGCCCCTGTGGAATGACCGGGCCGGTCACGGTTACCCGATCGTAGGCGAAAGCCAAACCGGCGCCTTCTATCCCCCGAATGCGATTCTCTATCGGCTCCTCGGTGTCAACGCGGCCTACAACGCCAACCACGTGCTGCATTATCTGCTCGCGGTTTTTTTTGCTTGGATGTATGGCCGCGCGATCGGTTTGAGCGTCTGGTCGTCCGGGCTGACCGCTCTCGTCTTTGTTTATGCCTGGTTCCCTCCGCGCTGCTGTTGGGAGTGGGCCATTGTGGGTGGCGCTTGGATGCCGGCCGCCTTCTGGTGCGTCGAAGATTTTTTGCAGACGCTTCGCGGCCGCGCTCTGTTCGGGCTGACGGCCGTGATCGCGCTCCAATTGCTCGCGGGACATTTCAACCTGGCCTTTCTGACTTTGCTGGCGCTCGTCCCGTACATCGTGTTGCGCGTTGCCTTTGCACAACCAACGACGCTGGCGGTCGCGGGCCGTGCGCGCGCGATGCGGATCATGCTTCCTCTCGCAGCGCTGGTTTGCGGCTTTGGGCTGGCAGCCGTCCAGCTCGGACCAACCTGGGAATTGAAACAGGTCAGTCAGCGAGAAACGCCCGGCGCGCACCATCGCCTCGAGCAGGGCTCCATTCCGTTTTGGTATTGGTCGCAGATCGTGCGGCCCTGGTATTGGTACTCGGCACAGACCGACCGCGACGCCGCACTTCGTGCGTCGGAAGCCGACCTCGGCGCTCCGACCAACCAGGTCGAGGCGCAGCTCTATTTCGGCCTCATCCCACTAATCCTGGCGCTCGCCGAGATCGTCCCCGCAGTTCGCACACGCGATCGCATCAGTCTCATTTGGCTCGCGCTGGCCCTGGCGGCACTGGTTTACACGCCGGGATGGCTGCTGCCGATCACGCGTCACATTCCTGGCTTCGACTTCTTCCAGGATCCGGGACGTTACGGCTTGATCACCAGTTTTGGTGTGGCTGTGCTGGCCGGCAAATCGCTCGACCGATTGCGAAGCACGGGAACGTTGTGGCTGGCCCTCGCGCTCTTGGGCGGATTTCTTGCCGCGATGTGGACGGCCCTCGCGCTCACCTCGCAGGCCGAGGATTTGGCGGGAAGCGGTGATTCGGTTAGCCCATTCGTGCTTGGGCCGCTCACGGTCTCGTCGGGATTGGTTTCGGGGCTGGCGGTGATCGGGCTGATCGCGCTCGTGCTGGCGATCCTGGCTCGTTACCTCGCGCGCACGCCCGACCGGTCGCAACCGTCCTCGATTGGCACCGCGATCTTCACCGCCTGCGCGCTCGTGGTGACGGCCCTCGACCTGTGGCTCGTGAGCCGCGTGGTCACGTACAGCGTGATGGTGGCCGATCCGCCGATCAATCATCTTGCTGAGAGCCCGGTACGCAAGATCCTGGCAGAGCGCGGCGGCACGGCCCGGGTCTACGCTCCGTTTCCAAACTTGGGGACGGTGCTCGACGCGGCGGCCTCGCCCGTCTACCTGACATTCGGCCCAGCCGCTTACGACGACCCCAAGCTCATGATGCCCAGCGGACCTGGTGCGACTCCCGCGCAGCAGGTCGATTGGATGCGGCGGGCTGGAGTGACACACATCCTCAGCTTTGAGCCGCCGGCGCGGCTCGGCTTTCCGGCCAGCGTCGTCTGGAGCGGTTTCGATCCGCTGTTGAATCCGGCAATGGCGCGATTCGGCGAACCGTTTTATCTCTCCGAGCTCGCAGGCACTCGCGGGCGAGTGGCCTGGGAGCATCCCGACGTGCGCCGAACGGCAAAGATCATGGACTTCCGCTCCGACCGCGTCACCGTACAAGCCGATTCACCGACCGACGACCGACTCATCCTGACCGATTTGATGTATCCAGGCTGGCAAGTGACCGTCGATGGTGCACCGGCCCAGCCGCTCACGATCGACGGCATGCTGCGCGGCGTCGACGTTCCCGCAGGTTCGCACACGGTCGTCTGGTCATATCATCCGCGGTCATTCTATTGGGGGCTGGCCGTCAGCCTGGTCACGTTCCTGTTCCTGGCGGCCGTCGCTCACGTGCGATACTGGCACCCGCAACGGTTGGCATTTCTCGATCCGGCACGTCATCCATGACCGCCCGCGGACTTAAGGTCGCGGCTGCCGCGATCGGCTTTACGCTCTTGTTCTGGTGGCCGCTGGCGTGCGGCGGCGGGCTGGTGGGCGGCGATACCTATCGTTACTTCCTGCCGCAAAAAGTTGTCTACGCCGAGTTGCTCCACCGCCACGAGCTGCCCCTCTGGAACAGTTGGGTCGGCTTCGGATACCCGATTATCGGCGAGAGCCAGACGGGCGTTTTTTATCCGCCCAATGTTCTTCTGTATTCGCTGCTGTCGGTGAATACGGCCTACAACGTCAACTTCCTGCTGCATTACGTGCTGGCGTTTGTGTTCACCTGGCTGTACGCCCGCGCGATCGGTCTCACCAGTTGGGGGAGCGGCCTCGCGGCGTTGGTCTTCACGTTCGGCTGGTTTCCTCCGCGCAGCGGCCTCGAATGGGCCATCCTGACAGGCGCCTGGCTCCCGGCAGCCCTTTGGAGCTGCGAACGATTCCTGGCGACGCGACGCCCCCGGTTCGCCCTCCTGCTGTCGACCGTGTTGTGTTTGCAGCTCTTGGCCGGGCACTTCAATCTGGCGTTCCTCACGGTGCTGACGCTCGTTGCCTACGTGCCGCTGCGACTGTTCTTCGCCAACCGCGATTTGCCGGCGGAGACTCGCACGCGGGCGAAATCACTGGGTGGATTGTCGCTGGTCGCCGTCGTGATTGCCGGGCTGTTGGCGGCCGTCCAACTCGTGCCGACGTGGCAATTGATGCATCTCAGTCAGCGCGTCGAGCAGGGGCCCGATCATAATCTGCACTCCGGGGCGATTCCGGTTTGGTATTGGTCGCAGTTGGTGGAACCATGGTATTGGTACGGACTGGGAACCGATCGGCAGGCCGCCCTGGATGCCGCGCGAGCCGAGCTGGGCGGACGCACGAACCCGGTCGAGGCGCATCTCTTCGTTGGCCTGGTGCCGCTGCTCCTGGCGCTGGCGTGGACAGCGGTCGCCGCCAAGAGGCGCGATCGATTGAGCCTCGTGTGGGCCGGACTCGGGCTCGCCGCTCTCGTCTATACGACCGGTTGGCTGGTGCCGATCGGCCAACATCTCCCGGGCTTCAAATACTTCTCTGCCCCCGGACGCTACGGGCTGATCACGACGCTGGCCGCCGCCGTGCTGGCGGGCAAAGGTCTCGATTGGCTGCGACAAAGCGACTCGCCGGCGCTCCAAGGCGGCGTGCTGGTCGTGTTTGTCGGTGCAATGTTCACCGGGCTGATGTTGACCGTAGAGGCCGAGAGCGTGAGTCAGCTGAACGGCCAGCCCAGCCCCTTCACGTTCGGCGACTTCAGGCTGAGGGATGGACCAATCTCTGCACTCTTGTTACTCGGTATCCTGTCAGTGCTCGTTGCCTGGTTGGGCCGTTTTTTGGCGCGGGGCTCGACGCAGCGACTGGCGGTGACCTGCGGCCGTTGGACCTTCACGGCGTGCGCGTTCGTCGCGCCGACGCTCGAGTTCTGGCTCGTCAGCCGTGTCGTGGCGGATAGCGACCTCGTCGAATACCCGCCGATCCGCGCTCTCGATGCGAGCCCGGTGCGTGAGTTTCTGTTGAAACAGAAGCAACCCTCGCGGGTCTTTGCGCCCGTTGCCAATTTGCCCTCGGTGCTCGGTGCCGCGGTCACGCCTCCTTACCTGACGTTCGCGCCGGCCGCCTATTTCGATCCCGCCCTGGAGATGCCGCCCGGGCCGGCGACCGATTCCGGGCCGGACGAGAAAGCCAAGAGCCTGCGCCAACAAATCGATTGGTTGCGACGAGCGGGCGTGACGCACGTGCTGGCGTTCGAGCCGCTCGAAGCAGCTTGGCCGGCCCGACTCGTCTGGGAGGGCGTTGATCCTCTGTTGAACCCGGCGTGGGCTCGTCTGCAGCCGCTGCTCCTTTACGAGCTCGAGGGGAGTCGTGGGCGCGTCGCCTGGGAATCCACCGCAGTAGGGCAAGAAGCACGGGTCACCGACTACCAGCCCACGCGCGTGGCCGTCGAGGCACGCTCGCCGGCGGGCGGTCAGCTGATTCTGACCGACTTGCAATACCCTGGCTGGACGGTAACCGTCGACGGCGTGGCGGCCGAAGCGCAGCTTGTCGACGGACAATTTCGAGGCGTCACGCTCAAAGGCGGCGCGCACGAGGTAGTCTGGTCGTACCATCCGCGCGACGTATACTGGGGTCTGTTCGTGAGCGCCGCGGCGTGGGTTGCGTTGGCAATTCTTGGGTTGACGCTGGGGTGGCGCTCGCGATCAACAACACCTTCAACCGGATGAACTGAGCAATGAAGGCGGCGTACATCACTCGGACGGGGCCTCCCGAAGTCATCGAGTATGGAGATTTGCCCGATCCTCGGCCCGCGCCGACGCAGGTGCTGGTGAAGGTGGGAGCGGTCGCCGTCAATCCCATCGATACGTACATTCGCAGCGGCGCCGTCGCCATGATTCCCAACTTTCCGTACATCCTGGGCTGCGATCTTGCCGGGACGGTTGTCGCTTGCGGGGCTGACGTCCGTGGCATCAAGCCGGGCGATCGGGTGTGGGGGACGAACCAGGGACTGTTCGGACGACAAGGAACCTTTGCCGAATTGGCGGCAGTCGACGAGCGCTGGCTTTATCCAACGCCGGCCGATCAGCCGGATACGGAGGCCGCGAAACGCTGTTCGTCAACGGCGGCACGGGCGGAGTGGGGGCCGCTGTCGTTCAGTTGGGAAAATTCGCCGGGGCGCGCGTGATTGCCACGGTTGGCTCGGCTGAGAAGAAAAAACTCTGCGAGAGCTGGGGCGTCGACCTGGCACTCGATTATCACTCGGCCACCCTCGATGACGAGATTCGCGCCTTTGCCGGGCCAAGCGGGATCGACGTCTGGTTCGAAACGCAGCGCGAGCCGACGCTCGATCGCACCGTCTCGCTAATGGCGCCGCGCGGCCGCATCGTACTGATTGCTGGACGGGCAGCCCGTCCCGAGTTTCCCGTCGGTCCATTTTACACCAGGGACCTGCGACTGAGCGGCTTTGCGATGTTCAATGCGTCTCCCGAAGAGCAGCGAGCCGCCGCCAAGACGATGGCCGCGCTGTACTGCCGCGGCGGCTGGAAACCGCAGGTCGGCCGCAAATTCCCGTTAGCGCAGGCGGCCGATGCGCATCGACTGCAGGAAGACAACTCGACCAACAAGCAGGGCTCGCTCAGCGGCAAGATCGTGCTCGTGCCGTAGTTGAACTGCGGTCGCCCGCGGGAGATGAATCCGCGGTGTCGAAGTCTGCAGTCGCAGTCAGCTACTGTCAGCGGTTGGGCTCAATCGGTTCGATCTGCCCCTTGAAATGAGCGAGCGCGTCGGTCGGGTTCATGTTAAACAGAGCCCGGCCGCCGGTCCCCCAGTGCCCCCGCTGATAATGAAAGAGGGCCGCCGCGTCGCGAACCATGCCGACGGCTTCGAGCCCTTCCATGTCGCCCCCTTCGATCGCCTCGAAGCGGATGTTGATGCCGGCAAACGCAGTCAGCAGTCCGGACTTGAGATCCCGGCCGAAGGTGACTGTGTCGAGCCAATCGCAATCGACCCACCGCAGGCCGCGCGGCTTTCCGAGCGCTGCGCCTGGCGCAAGAACTGCATCTCCAATTGCTCGCGCTGCAATCGAAACGAGTGAATGGCTCGCTCCTCGCGCCGTCGCCGCCAAGCGCGCAGGGGAGACAACAACCAGGCGAGACAGATCAAGACATAGGTCCTTTCGATCGGCACCGCTGATCAGATATCACCGATCAGCCCGGGCGCTGATCAGACACCAGCGATCAGCGCCCCGTTGACCCCGGGGCCGCGGGGCCCCGTTGACAATGAGGGGCTCGCGCAATCCAATCCCGTCCCGGTCCGAGAAGAGTTTTTCACCACTGAGACACCAAGGCACCAGGTAAAGGCCCACTGAGCGGATCGGGATTTCTTGGTGGCTTGGTAGTAACAACGCTCCACTAATTGTCCCGCGTCCCCGTCCGGTTGTTCAAATCAATCCCGTCCCGTCCTCTCCCCCTCGCCCGGCCGCTTCGGGCGGGAGAGGGTCGGGGTGAGGGCGCATTTATTCCCAATCAATCCCGTCCCGATGTTCGTGTCCCGTCCTCGCTCCTGAATCAGTCCCGTCCCGGAGTCCGTTCCCCTATCGCCCCGGCACCGGAGAGTGGCCGAGGGTGAGGGGCGATTTCGCCGGGATTTTCTCGGTGAAACAACGTGTCCCGTCCCGGCGTTAGTCCAAAGTCCAAAGTCAAGATTGCGAGCATCTGATCTTCGACCTTGGACGTTGGACCTTGGACTCGAACCGAACATGTCCCGCTCGATGTCCCGTCCGGGTTGCTCACCGGTCGGGCGCTGACCGGTGGGACTCACAGCGGTGGGTCCACCCCCCTTATATCAATTGTGAGGGACCCGTCCCGGCGGGACCACTTTTAGGCGGACCCGGCGGGACAACTTGTCCCGGCGCGCGGGGATCCGGGACGTGGTCCCGATGGCCGCGAACAGCGCGGACATAAGCGCTCGCGCAAAAATGCCGCTCTTTCCATTCAGCCATAAAATCTCAATTGGGCCAAGATCAGTTTTCATTTTCTCGGGAAGCCCCGATGAGGGCCGTCACTCCGCTTGCCACGGTGCGTCAGCCCGTGGACATTGGGTGCCCCGCCGGATCGAAAGCCCCGGCGGGAATGTCCGACGAATAGCCGAAAAGCCAACGGGGGCTTCCGCAAAGCGGAGCGCCCGGCCACCCGTCCGCTTAGAATGACGGCATGAGCGACGAACCGAAGAATCGATCGCGGGCGTGGATTTGGGGACCAGGGACCCTGATTGTGCTGTTGGCCGTCTATGTCGGCGGCTACTTCGTTCTTTGCGACGAGTACTCGTTTATGCTCGGAGCGGCGTGTCGCTCCTACCGATCGAGCACCATTGCGTATGCTTATGTTCCCGTAGCTTGGCTTAACGCGAAGCTTTGGCGGAACGATGTATTCCTCGCCATGCCGGGGCCGTCGGCCGGTGGCCGCTTGATCCACTTTGAGCCCTGACGTGCCGCGCATTGAACTCCCGTGTCGGCGGAGCGCCCGGCCACCCGAACCGATTAA
>CAWCZR010000017.1:0-156028 GCA_963800135.1 uncultured Planctomycetaceae bacterium
TAGTGGGACAGTTTGAAATATCCGTCAAACGCCCCACCCCTTGTTCGCCCGACAGGCATTGCATTGCCCAGCAAATCAGGGGGATACGGCACCCGGGAGCGCGTAGATCGCATTGAGCATGTAGGTCACGATGTCGATGGCGTGGCCGGCGTCCGCTTGGCTCACCAATGTGGCATCGTGATTGGCATCATTGCCGATGTCTTTTATTTTCGCGATCGAGTTTTTGGCCTCTGGGAATTTCAGGACGGTATCCGTGATGTAATCGACGTACTCGATGAACCGCTTTCCGTCCTTTTCTCCCTTGTTGCAAGCCGTAACCATTAACACCTTGCGGCATGCCATGGCGCACGACGTATTCGCTTCGGCAGAAAAACACTTTGCGGCCTCATCGTAAAGCTCCCTCAGTTCTGGGGGCCATTTCTGATTCGAACGGTATTGTCTGGGGGGCGGATATTGCGATTCAATCGCGCCGCCGGCTGCCAGGATGATTACTGTCGGATCCTGCGCAGGACACATGCACCAAAGAAGGGTCGCGTTGTCACCGCGGGTCACGTCACAGAGGATGCGGCCAGTCACGTCCCGCAGAGAAAGCTCCGATATCGAGGCCTTGTTCCCAGCTGTGCTGGCATGTGGCCAAGGGCTGGCGGAATGTTGTATTCCTCAGCGCACTCCGGATGAAACACAAGCTGCTCCGGCTTTCTGGCGTGTTGCTGTCCCGCAAAGGCCACGATGGATCTCCCTCTCGGATTGACCAAGCGCACCGGGAGCGGATACCATGCAGTTACCACACGGCATGGTCCGCTCGCCGACACAGAAATTAGAAACGACCGGCAGCTCTAACTGCCGGTCGCTTCATTTTACGGCGTCAAAAACCGATCGGTCTATATCACTCTCCGCTTTGCAGCTTGTCGATCAGCCGCTGAATCCAGCGCTCCCGCTTCGCCTTGGCCCGTTCCTTCGCGGCGTGCTCGGTGACGGCGTCGTACAAGTCTCCCATGCCCCACAAGCGATCGATCACGCCCGCAGCCATCGCCGGTGTGCATTTCAACGATCCGTGGATGCGGCAAAAGTTGTAGGTCGCGACGTGGATCGCGGTCGCGGCGGCGAGGTTTTCGACCTTCTTCGAGAAGCCCAGCGCCAGCCGGGTAAATCTTTTCATAAAAGTGCGGATGGTCAAGTTGCAGCCGCTCCACGTGCGATGTGCATATCGTGGCGACGTTGTTTATCCCGTTTATGTTCACCCGCTCGGTTCCGACCAGGGGCGGCGGCGCGTAACGGCCCATGTCTTTGTCGGTGAACTTTTTTATCAGCACCCCATGCCGAACAGAACCGCTGAAATGTCGGCGGATCGCCGGTTGGTAGGGCATGAAACCGTCGGTGCTCAACTGCGGTCGATCCTCCCCGAAACCGTCCGGGGTGACGAGTCGCTTACGCAAGTCGCCGATGAAGGCGTTCGTCGTCTCCCACGTCCGCTTGCCAATCGTGAACGAGACAAGCAGCTTGGTTTCGGTGTCCAGGGCCGTGAACAGGTACTGGTCGCCGATCCGGGCCGTGTCGAGCCGCTGCTTCTTGGCGCGGCCTTCCTTCATCCCGCAGAACGTCCAAATCTCGTCGAGCTGGACGTGATCGAGACTGAGGTTCACGAGAACGTGGTCAAGGTACGCGCGGCACTGGTTGCCAAAGCGAACGACGATCCGAAGTGATAGTGCTCTTGTGAATTCCGGTTAGCCGAACGGTTGACCGAATCGAGTTTCCTTCCGACAAGAGCCGCAAAACCTGAATCTGTTTGTCCCGGCTGAGGAGATTGGCCACGGATTCGCTCACTGGTCTGGGACGAATCCGCTAGAATCGAGGTGCTAGGCTGCGATCAGGCGGAAACGTCTGGTTGTAGTTCGCCCCGGTTGGATTGCCGTCCTTCCGGGGTTTTCATCGCCCCTTTTATTGTAGCAACAATAAATCATGATTCAAGCCTTGAATCCAGAAATTCTTGTTGCTACGATAAATTCATGGAAGACAAACGAGAACGGGGAAGGCCGCCGAAACCCGATGAAGAGAGGCGGACTGCCGAGCTACGCATTCGTCTTACCGAAGACGAGCGCGAAACCCTCGACGATGCCGCAAGCGGGAAGACCTCGACGTGGGCGAGAGAACTCCTGCTCAAAGCGGCTTCAAGGAAGGCTCGCTGAGCGGAGATAGGGGGTTACGATCCCATCCGTGACACAAAGCGCACGGACCCCTCCGGCAGCTTATAAGACTGCTGCGCCGCCAAGACGCGGGCCGTTCTCCGTGAGAGCGGAACGGCCATTTATCGCGGACGACTAGCACATAGGCCTGCGGAGACACGCGACGAACTACTTGGGTTCGGGAGTATCCTCCACCGATTCTCCCGTCCCAATCGCTTTGGCTGATTCTTGGTCGCGAATTCGAATCAGTTCTGGGTGATTCAGCACTTCCATGATCTTGTGCGCCGGGACAACGACAGCGACCCCAAGGTTTGCCTCATTTCTGTCATTAGTCGTCTTTATCTGCACATCGTTAAGTGTTTCCCAGGGAATTTGCCAATGCCCGCTAACCAGCCCAAGGAAGTAGGGATGGGTAACGCCGAACATTCTCATTTTTTGCGCTCGGCGTCCGTGTTAAACGGAATATGAACCGTTCCACGAACGAAAACGGGCGAGCCGCTAAACCCCCCAAGCGAGCGCGCTTCGATAAGGTAAACCTCAGCCTCTCCCCTCCATTCACCAATGCGGATGCCCGGGATTTTTTCTTTGGACATCATCGCAATGTTGCCAGTCCGCACGATCGGGATATTTCTCTGGCGTCCGGTCGCCAATGAGAAGAGCCCAACGGCGAAGACATTGTCGCCCGGGCCGATTTGGCGTTTTTCGATTATTTTATCGGTAAGGAACCAATCCTCAGCCTGGAGCAAGGAATAGTCTGCGATGTCGCGATCCGGCATCCATGGCAATACTGCGGCGTCGACGGACTCCGGTGTTTCAGGATGTCGCCACCATTTTGCGTCAAGATCGGCTCTAAAGAGCGCCGGGCCGCCACCCCGGAAATTTAGGCGAATGATGCATGATCCGCCCTCAACTTGGTCGGCGACGTGCTTGGCAGTGACTAAATATGGGAAAGCCGAATTACCGCAATTCACCGTGACGAGGAACCCGGTTCCACCCCAATGAATCGATTTTTCGATCTCTGGCAGCTCATCTTCGCTGCAGTTGTCCGGCAGTGGGCATTTCGCATAGCCGATAAACACGACGTTTTTTAGCGCATCGTCGCTGATCCGCACCGACCGTCTCCCGCGAGAGCACGCGCGCCACCAATCGACAGCAACATGCTTTCCTAGCTTAGCGTCGCGGAAAATTCGCTCAGGGCGAGTTCCGCCATAAAATGCATTCATTTCCCCACTACCTCCCGGCAGTGGGCGAATTTACCGTAGCAACAATAATGCCGTTTGGCAAGATTCGCTCGGCAAACGCGACCACTACCGGGACGGGAGGTAGTGGGACACTGAATAGTTTGGCACTAATCCGCCGCTAGAGCAGTTTCCTTTTTTACGCAGCCACTTAAGCCAATGCATGAAAGCGTTTGCGACGTCGGTGGCATCACGCGGCCCGGCTACGAATAACGGTGAATTGCTCTAGAATGACGGCATGAAGCGAACCCTTTGGATTACAGTCGGAATCCTGTTGGTCCTCGTGCTCGCATTCTTATGGTTCGCATTGACGCCGGCGGAGCCGAACGATTGGCCGACGCCGCCATTGCGGGGCCTTGACGGCAACCTGCCGCCAACGGCTGACCGCCACTAGCGCTGAGGTGACGGCATGAGCGACACGACACGCTCGAATCAAAGGATGCGCAGGGCCAGTGCCGGTCTGGTGCTCGCGGCGGCCCTTTCGTACGCCGGGCTAGCGCTCTTCATCTGGCTGGGCCATGCAACCGTGCCAGTGATTATTGCGTGGTTCTTCGTCACCACCTTTGCGTACAGGTGGGGAAGGCAGAAGCTAGGCCACTGAACTCCCGTGCCAATCGCCAACTTTCGTTCAGGATGCGCCCCCACTACCGAGTCAGTACACTCGCTCCTGGTATCGGGGGTACATTTTGACCCAATTCTGGCGGACCGATCAGGCGTGGGCGGCGTCTGTCGGTCCACAACAAAAGAGCCCGCTAAGCGCGCCGGACGCTTACTTCAGCGATTCCAGAAACGCCAGCAAGTCGGCCGCTTGTTCGGCGGTCAGGTCGCGGAGCAGGGAATCGGGCATCAGCGATTTCTTTTGCGGCTCGAAGGCTTCGATCTTCTTGAAGGCGATCGTTTCCGTGTTGCCCTGGGCGTCGATCAGCGTCACGGAATCGCGGCTGCGTTCGGCGACAACCCCGGTCCGCGTTTTGCCGTCGGTCGTCTGCACGACGTAGGCCACGTATTTCTCTTCGATCACCTTCGAGGGGTCGATCAGGTTTTCCAGAATCTGCGACTTGTTGTACTTCTTGCCGACGTGGCTCAGCTCGGGGCCAACTTTGCGGCCTTTGCCCTCGATCTGGTGGCAGTTCTGGCAGAGCACGGTCGAATTCTTGAAAAACAGGTCGCGGCCGCGCTCGGCGTTGCCGGGAACCGCCAACAATTGGGCCGAGTTGATCGACGTGCCGAGCCGGCGGACCCGCTGTTCCTCCGGCACGAAACGCTCGAACAGATCGCGGACCACGGAGCTGGGGTGGGCCGAGCCGGACGCGATGGCCCGCGTCTCGACGGTGGGATGCAGCGTCCGTTCGCCGACCGCGTGGGCCAGCCGCATCGATCCGCTGGTGCTGCCCAGCAAATGATCGAGATGCGGATCGCGGGGGGCCGGCGCGATCGAGGCCGATTTGAGCGCGGCGAGCGACTTCTCCTCGCGCTTGCGCTGCTCGACTAAGTGCGTGCGGGCCGGGTTCTTTTCGTCAGACGAGGGGAGCGAGGCGATCCAATCGTGAAACAGCTTCACAGCCACACGGTCGACGACGGCGGAGCCGGCCTGCGGCATGCGGCCGCCGCCGAGCTTGGAGATCCGATAGAGCATCACCGAGCGAAACGGGTTACCGGGAGCGATGATTTCGGCTTCGGGAATGTCGAACTTTCCCTGCAGCGGCGCGACACCGAGGATGTTCATCTTTTCCCGCGACGTGGTGAATTCCAGCTCCATTTTTGCGTTGCCGCCGCCGTCGGCCACGTGGCACTGCGAGCAGTTCGCGTGGAGATACGACCGCACCCGCGGCTCGAGCGAGGCCGTCGCGTCGTATGGATTGATTAGGTGATTGAGTTTTTCGGGCGGCCCGTCGAGCGCGGGCTTGAGGTAACCAGCCTGCTGCAGTCGGGTCAGCTGGTTCTTGCTGGGATCGGTTTCGTCCGGGCGATTCATCTGCAGCGTCGAGAGGCCGAGCACGAAGTTGGCTGCCCGCGAGTGGCAGACCATGCACTCGGCGCGGCTGAGACAGCGCCACGTCCGTTGCCGTGCGCCGCCGGGAGCCGCCGCATCCCGGACGCGGAACTTGCGTTCGCGACCTTCCTTCGGGACGAGATGCCCGTCGGTCTGGTCGTCGTTCCATTCATAGGAGTAGCCGGTCCATTCGCCCCCCTGTCGGGTCATCAGCCGCGTTTCGACCACCTTGCGGCTGGCCGGATTGTTCGCTTCCATCTCGAGCGACAGCGTCTGCACGGCCACCGCGCCGTCCATGAATTCCCAGCCGCGGGAGGCGACGGGATTGATCGTGTCGTTGTTGGGCACCGCCAGCAGCCGCGTCATGTGCGCGCCGTCGTGCCAGCCGGGTGCGTTCACCGCGTAGGGAATGACCCCGGGCGCGGGTTTCTGCTCAACCACCGATTCGTAGATTCCCGTCTGACTCAACAGTTTCGGAAACTTGGAAGCGGCGTCTTTCGTGCGCGGATTGCGATCGAGCTGAAAAATCTCCCCCGACAAGGCGACAAGATAAAGCTCATCGGCATGATCGCGGCCAAATCCGGCACAGTGATAGGTGGAGTCTGCCAGCACCCGGTGATCGAGCACGCGGCCGTTCTCGTAGCGGAAGCCCCAGACCGTGCCCGTCTGGTAGCAGCAGTAGATGTAGTGGTTGGCCAGCTCGGGCAGACGCTTGCCGTGATAGACGTAGCCACCGGTGATCGAGCGGGCCTCGGAGTGATGATGTTCGACGATCGGCGGCGAGATGGGGGCGGGGCCGATCTTGCGTTCGGGATAAAACGGATGCGACCCCTCCATCACGCTCCAGCCGTAGTTTCCACCTCGCTTCACGAGGTAAATCATTTCCCACAGATCCTGGCCGACGTCGCCCAGCCACAGGTTGCCCGTCGCGGGATCGAAGCTCATCCGCCACGGGTTTCGGACGCCGAAGGCCCAGATTTCGGGCCGGGCCTTAGGGATGTGCAGAAAAGGATTGTCCTTCGGGACGCCGTAGGGCTTGCCCGGATCGGGATGATCGACGTCGATCCGCAGGATGCTGGCGTTGAGATCGGTGAGGTCCTGGCCGGTGATGGCGGGATCGGAGCCGGTCGTGCCGTCGCCGGCCGTGATGTAGAGATCTCCGTCGGGTCCAAAGGCCATGTCGCCGCCGTCATGCCCGGCCGAGGTCCACTCGATCAGCTTTTCGCCGCTGTCGGGGATGATGGCGTACGGTGGCGTCTTGGCGACGCGAAACCGCCAGATCGTGTCATGCTCTTTGCGATCGCCGTTGGCCCCTTTCTGCTTGCGGAGGTTCGCGAAAATGAAGACCTGGCGATTCCTGACGTAGTTGGGGTGAAAGATGATCGACAGGCATTCGCACGACTGATCCTTGGCAACCGGGAAGGTGAGGATCGGCTGCACCTCTTTCGTTTTCGGATCGTCTTTGATCGCGAATACGAGCCCCTTCGGATACTGCAGGATGAAGATGCGATCGGTGCCCGGCTCCGGCACCATGTAGACCGGGTTCTCGAACTTCACGCCGGGGAACGCGCGACGAAACACGTACGGATAGGGGGGCTCGGGACTGCCGAGCACGCGCGACGTCGTCCAGCGGACCCGCGGGATCGACTGCGAGTCGGCGAGATGGGTGATTGGTGGCTGGGGCGGAGCCGGCTCGTTGACCGTCACCGCGGGTGCATTGGCATTCTCGCCCCCGGCCGTCGCCGTGGCCCTGGGAACGGCGATCGCCAGGCAAGCGCAGGCAAGCGCCGCCGCTTCAAACAAGGAACGACGGCGCCGGGCCGCGTTCCTCGCGGTGTCGATCGTCACGTTTGCGCGCTGGTTTTCCCACAGCCAATGCATTCCGGGCTCTCTTCGTGATTGCGGAACGGATTCCCATCGCAGGCGGTTGATTATAGACGCCGGGCCGCTTGAATTGCCCGCCCGCGGGGCCCGAAAGCCGGCTGTGCGCAATGTGAACGAGGGTGCACAAACTCAGCGAGGGCGAACAAAGTTGAACTCAACGAGGTGCGAAGACGCGCGACGCTTCGAGCGCCGGCTGTCCGGCCGCGTCGAAGGTCGCTTTGACGTCGACGTGGCGCTGTGTCGCGTGGGCGGCGTCGGGACGGACGGCGATGCGTACGGTTGCAATCTGTGCCCGGCCGAACTCCGAGCCGGCGACCGTCCACGTCTCGCCGGAGTATTTTTGGGACCGGGCCAGCTTGCGCGGGCCCGGCTGAACCCGGCTTCCACCAGCCACTCTCCCTGTGACTCGAGTTCGAGCCGCTCGAAGTAGCGCTGCTCGGCCAACGCCGCCTGCAACAACAACGTGCCGATGATCGTCGCGAGCGACAGGCAGACGAGCGCGATCAGCGCGGCGACGCCGCGCCGGGAGTTGGCCCGCCGTTGCGCTCGCCGTTCGCTCTTGTGGTTCATGGCGACTTCCTTGCGGGGGGCGACGGGCCTCTGGTCGGCGCCGCTCCCTTCGAGGGCAGTGTGCTGACGCCCGCGTCGCGTCCGACGATTGCTCCCAGGCGGATCGCCGCGGATGCTGTCACCGGGCTGCGCCGCCGGTGTTCGAAAGTCGCGGTGCGATCGTCAACCCGACTTCTCGTCCGTTGTCGGCCAGCTCGAACGTCGGTCGGGCCGAGCCGATACGGTACTGCTCGCGCCGCTCGACCGTCGTCCCCTGTCGGACGACGCGGCTGATGGCTCCCGTCTGGGGCAGTGCGCGGTACTCGATCGTGCGGTCATCGGCCAGCGCGAGCGTGATCCCGTTTTTCTCCTTCGACTCACCTGGCAGCCGCGCACTGCGGGCAGCGTGGACGTCGGCATGAAACGTGTGCGAAAGCTGCGTGACGGCCATCGCGTCGCGGAGGGCCTCGGCCGACTGAGACTGGGCGCGCAGCAGGAAGACGACGGTTCCTCCCGCCAGCGGCAGGATCACTGCCAAGAGCGACATCACCACGAACATTTCGATCAGCGTGAAACCGCCGCGAGTTTTCGCGCGCCGGAGTACGAGATTCGGTTGATCACTTTTCTCCTCCCGGCTCGAAAACCCAGGACGTCAATTTCACGTGCTGAGGATTTTGGCCCGCTCGTTCAACCCAAGAGACTTCGATCGAAATCTTCTTGCCGCGCGGCGAACCCTCCTGGTCGGTCACGGCGACGGCCAGTCGCGGATCGCCCAAGAATCGTTTTGTCTCCCCGGGGAGCTGCAGGTTTTGGACGGATCGGGCTGTGATCGACGACCAGGGACGTGCGTTGATCCGGTCGAGCAGCGTCGTGGCCGCCTCGAGCGCGCAGCGTTTTTTGATCGCGACACGATGCAGGCTCGCCGACCACTGGACCAAGAGAGCGGACGTCGTCACCACCACGCCCAGCACGGCAGTCGCCACCATCATTTCGAAGATCGTGAATCCCCGCCGCCGCGAGGGCCGAACGTGGGGTGCGCGTTCGTTCTGATGCTTCGTCTCGGCTACGGCTTTCACAACTTCACCTGAATCAGGTGGACGATCGGATAGAAGATGCCAACGCAAATCACGAAGACCAAGAGGCCGATGCCGGTGATCACGGCCGGCTGCACCGTCTCGACGACCGATTCCATCAACGTGCGGTGCCGTCGGTCAATGTTGTCGGCGATCGCGTCGAGCACCCAGGGCAAATTGCCCGCACGCTCGGCGCAGGCGAGGGCGTCGGCTTCGCGACCGCTCAACAGGCCGGCGTCAGCCAGCGGTTGAAAGCTGTGGTGCCCGCAGACAATCTGCTCGCGGAGCCGGCGAAGGCGGCGGCGAATGCCGCGGTGCGGATGGTGCACTTCGAGCGACTCGATGCCATACGATAGCGGATGGCGGCAGGCGACCGTTTGCGCCAGGCTCCGCAGCACGCCGGGCGTTTCGAGTCGTGGGTAAACGAAACTGGCAAGCCCCGTGTTGACTCCCGCCCAGCCACCGCGGCGAGTCACCACGAACAATCCCCACGCGATCAGGCCCAAAAAGGCAGCCAGGAACACGTACCAGTAGGCCCCAGCGGCGTCGACCAGGGTCAGCATCAGCCGCGTCGGGGCGGGCACGGGCGTGTCGAAATCGTGAAAGATTCTCATGAAGCGGGGGACGACCCAGTACAACAAGAAGGCGATCAGCCCCGCGCTGAGCATGAAAAAGCAGACGACGTAGAAGGTGAGTCCGGCCATGGAGAAGCGGCCCTGCAGCCGCTCCTCTTCGCGGCGGCGAAATCGCATCGCTTCCTGGTTGGCGACCTCGGCCACGTTTCCCAGATCTTCGGCGAGCCGGAGCGCGGTGACCGTTTGTGGCGGCGCAAGCCCCGGGATCGACCGCAGGGCTTCGGAGAGCCGGTCGCCCCTCCGCAAGCGATTGGCCAATTGGCGCAGTTGCCGACGGAATCCGCCACGCGATGCGTCGGCCAGCGCCTCGCACTCTTCGGCCAGCGGCGTCTGCGTCCGCATGGCGACGGCCAGAATCAGCAACAGGCTCTCCTGCTGCACGCGGATCGCGCCTCCGAACACGGCCGAGGCCAGGAAGTAGATTCCCGCCAAGGGACTCAGCGGCATTAACGTCAGCGTCCAGCCGACGAATCGCAGCAGGCCGACGCGATATTCGCGGCGCCGCTGTTCCTCGATCGGAGGCGGGAACAACAACGAGGTGCCGACGCGTGACTGCAGCCAACCTCCGCTCACGATCAACACCGAGTAGATCAGGCCGGCCGTGTAACCGATGAACCGCCAGATGTCGAACTGCGGCGTCGCGCTCAGATAGAACGGCGCCCCCAAAACGCAGACAAAGCCCCACAAGCCGACGGCCACGCTCCCCCGCCCGATCACTCGCAACAGGGCGTCGATCGCGCGGCTCCCGGCGTTCATTTGGCGGTTCGAGGCGATCGACGCGGTCGCCAGCATGGCCACGCCCAGGCACAACTGGAGGCACAGCACCGAATAAACAATCGCCGCAACTTTGATCATCGCGCCGCAACTTCGATCAGAGGAACGAGTACAACATCCGGATCATCGGGTAGAGCATCGCCGCCATGAACAGGCCCGCGCCGCCCAAAACGCCCACCACCACCACGGGCTCGATCAAGATGCCCGACAGCGTGATCTGCAGCCGGGCCTGGTTTTCGTAGATGCGGGCCGACGCACGCAATGCGTCGACGAACGTGCGGCCCCGGTCTTTCCAGTGAAAGACGTGCACGAGCTGCGGCGAGATGGTCGCCAGCCGGCGGAAAAGCTCGGTGTCGTCGCCGCCCCGTTCCAGGCACTGGGCCAGCGCCTCGAACCGTTCGTCCAGGTCCGCGTCCGCCGTGCCGCGGGCCGCCAGGCGGATGCCCTCGGCCAGTGGCAACTGGCCCGAGACGAACATCGCCAGCAGCTCGCAGAACGAGGCCAGCCCCGAGCAGCGAAACATCATGCCGACGAACGGTATCCCCGCCAGGCAGCGATGCAACAGCACCTTGCCGCCCAGCGCGTAGAGCAAGAGCGGCACGCCCGCGATCACCGTCAGCAGGCCGGCCAGAATCCAGTAGCCGTAGTTGCGAACCACAAACGAGGCGACGTCCAACAGCTCGAGCGCCGGCGAGTCCTCGAAACCGCTGCTTTTGTAGAGAGGGACCAGGTCGGGCACGATGAAAATCAGTCCACCGACGGCAGCCAGCAATCCGCAGGTGAGCAGGGCGACCGGATAGAGCATTGCGGCGCGGCAGCGGCGACGGAGGTCGATCTGCCGCCGCACGTGATGCAGAAACCACTCCATGATTTCGCCGAGCCGCCCCGTGCGGATGCCCAGCACGATCAGGCCGCTGATGTGCCCCGGGACCGACCGATTCTCGCCGGCGAGGGCCGTCTCGGGCGGTTCGCCCCGTTCGAGGCGCAGACAGAGGTTTTCCAGGCCCCGCCGCATCGAGCGTGAAGGAAGCTCCTGGCTCAGCGCGCGCAGACCGGGAGTCAGCGGCAATTGCGACCGGGTGATCTGCGCGATCCGCCCGGCGAGCGCGGCCAGATCTTCGACTCCAATCGGCATCTCGCTCGTTTGCTCGGCGTTGGAGGCCTGCGCGTCGGCCGGTTCGAGAATGGTGTGCCAGACGGAATCGGCGGAGACGGCGACCGGAACCTGGCTCGCGACGGCCATCTCGGGCGGACGCGCGGCAATTTCTGACTGTTCGAGAAGCCGATCGATTTTCAGCCCTTGCCGGCGGAGCTGGTTGACCGCGTCAATCGACGAGCGCGCTTCGAGCTGTCCCTCGTGGGGGGCACCCGTCGAATCGGAGGCGATGTAGTGGAATTTGGGCATGCCGGGAACCGGGATCGCGGGCCAATCAGTGATTGGTTCCGTCGATCACTTGCATAAATAGATCGCGCATCGGCAGGAACACCATGACGCAATACAGGGCGACGGCCGAGCCACCAATGACCACCGTCAGGATTAGCGGGGCCGAAAGGGAAAAGAGCTGGCGTTGCGAATCGGACCGTCGACGATAAATGTCGGCCAATGTCGCCATCACCGCGGCGAGTCCTCCCTGGTCGTTGCCTGAGGCCAGCATCCAGCGGGTAAACGCGGGCAGAGCGACCGCCGTCCGCAGGGCCTCGCCAAATGGAATGCCACGGCGCAGGTCGGCGGCAATGCGGCGACATTCATCGGTCAGGCGGCGATTGCCCGTCGATGTTGAAGCCAGCTCCAGCGACAGAGGGAGCGGCACTTCGCGGTCGACGAGGATTGCCAGCAGCTGACAGAACCCGGCGCTCTGGCCGTCGCGGACGATCCGGCCGACCCACGGCAGCACGTGAATCCTCTCGAGCAGTGCGGCCGACGGCCTGACGAACGGCAGCGGAATCACGCCGGCCGCCAAAAGGACGAACGACACCAACACGGGCAGGACGGGTGCCCAATAGATCATGGTCTGCGAGAGGAATTCCAGCGCCTGCAGCAACGGTTGCGGCGTGCCCCCCGACACGGACACCAAGCCGTTGATCCGCGGCACCAGCTCCTTGAGCAGCAACAGAAAGAAGCCGTACGCGATCGTGAAGAGCAATACCGGATAGACGAGGGCCGCGCGGATCTGATGCTGCATCTCGAGCAGCGTGCGGGCGAATGCGCCGGCGGAGACCAACGCATCGTTCAGGCGATTGGATCGCAGGCCGGCTTCGACCATGGCCAGATAGGACGGCGGAAACTGGACGCCGCAGTCGTCGAGTGCATGCCGCACCGAGGAGCCGCGCCGGAGTTCTTCGCGGAACCGGGCGGTGATCTGCCGGATGCTTCTGGGCGCTTCGGCACCACCCAGGCCGACTTCGATCGGCAAGCCGACCCGCACCAGGGCGACGACCTCCTCGTTAAAAGCAATCAGGTCGGCCAGCGAGATCGGCTTGGCAGCCGACGGCCGGCCCGCGGACAGGGCCGAGGGTTCGAAGCCGGGCCGATCGGTTTCAGAGGGCTCGATTCCAGACATAGTCTCCCTGCCCCAAAGGACGGGCGAGACCGAAAAATTCGTCTAGAGACGCCCGAAAGAGCCCTAAATCCGCCAGATCGGAATCCGGATCGACCCGCGCCGGTCGGCCAATTCGGCGGCGCGAAGGGTGAAGAACGGCCAAGTCCGGCGTCATGCCCTTAATTGTTGTCGGTTTTCACTTCAACCTGCAGGGCGCCCAGCAACTTGGTCAGCTCGGCCTCCTTGCGGTTCACGAAGAAGACGTTATCGAGCACGATGGCCCGCCGCTCGTCGCTGGGATGCAACACAAGCCGGCCTGAACCGAGCAGCAAGTACTCGATCAGGTCGTTGATCTCCTTGTCGATTCGCAGGCTGGGAGCGGCAAACCGCTCCATGTTGGCCCAGATGCCGTGGTGGTGCAAAAGCTCGTTCGGGCGGACTTCCCAGAAGTCGAATTGGGTGTTGACCCACACACCGACAAACAGCACCCCGAGCATGATGGCAAACAGGAAATAAAACTTGGCGTTGGCGTAGGGAGTGAGCTTGGCGAGCAGGTGGTGCAGCGTGGGCCACCATTCGGGGAATTCGGTAAAGAAGAACCAGCAAGCGATGCCGGCCGCCACCAGGGCGAAGAAGACCGTCAGCGAGGTGGTCCGGGGAAAGTCGAAGGCGATCACGCTCAAGTTGATGCCCAGGACCACCAAGAAAATCAACGACAGCACATGCTCCCCGCGGCCGTCCGCGTTCCCCGTCGCATAGGCGTAAAAGCCGGCAATCAGTGCGACGATGAGCGACGGGTAGAGAAAAACGATCTTGGGGTGCGGAACGAGGTAGATGCGTTGCTTCGTGTCCTGCCCCGGCCCGATCGTGCTCGACATGGTGTTCTCCCTTGGGTTCGTTGCAAATCTAACGACCGGTCGTGCCAGTTTCCACCAATTTCACGATCGCGGCGCACCCGTTTGCATAGAGGGGGACGGCATGGCGCTTCGACGACAGCAAATCGGCCACTGACTGCGAAACGCTATGCGAGGCAATTTTCGGACCACCGCTCCTTCGCGATCCCCCACGCAGAGACTCGGACGAGAGATTAGGCGACCGAAACCGGCCGCAGTGTCCCGTCCTGATAGGCTTCGGGCGCGTCACCCACACATTTGAGCCGCCGCGAAAGGGGAAAATCGTTGTGCACTCCGACACTCATTGCGGCGTGCTGCGTGTCGACCGCCTCCGCCAGGCTTTCGAGCTGGAAGGCCGGCCATTTTGTTTCCAGTTTGCGCAGGAGATCGAGCCCGTGGTAATGCTGCCGAAGTTGATCGGGCAACAAGGCCGAGAGGGCGACGGCGGCGACGGCCGTGCGTCCCAATTGTGCGTGGGCCAGAATTCGGACGCCGCTGTGCTGATAGAGGATGCAGCAGACCAGCTCGTCGGGCAGGTTCCAGCAATGGGCCAGGCAACCGCCGGCCAGCGCATGGTCCCAGCTGAATTGCTTTTGCTCGAACTCGCACAGCGTTGCCGGGTGATTCGCGCGGGACTGCACGAAGTCGAGGTAACCGTCGAGCAGGTCGTTGGTCAGCACCGGAAGCAAAAAGTCCTGCAGCAGTCCGCCGGCGAAGGCGACTTCGATGTCGGTTCCCAACAGCTTGGCGACTTCCCGGGCAAAGAGGGCTTTTTGCAGGCACGCGTTCCAGAACGCGCCTTGATTGATCAACTTGGACTTGCGGGATCGCAGCGCGGCCTCGGTGCCGGTGGCGAAGACCAGCATCCGCGAGCGGCGGCGTCCCAAGAGCGACAGCGCCTGCTGCACCGTTTTGGCCTTTTGTCGCAATCCCAGAAACGACGAGTTGACGTACCGCAACAGCTCGATCGTCAGGCTGGCGTCAGTTTCCAGGACTTTGGCCAGCTCTTCGATCGGTGCTGATTCATCCGTCGAACGTTGCACGAAGAGCGTGACCGCGTGCGGCAGCGCCGGCAATTGGATCGTGGGCGGAATCGCCGTCATGGCGAACCCGCTCAGTCCTTCGGCGCGAATGGCCGCCCAATCCATCGCTGTCCCTCTTCACTCAAACTGTTCGTCGCCGACTGTCGATTCTTTGAAAGAAACGCTTGCCACGATGCAGCGGATCACGTCGTTTTAGGAAATTTCTCGGTCCGACGAACCTCGTTTTCAGCCGGGATGACCGACGTACCACTCGACGGTTTGCTTGAGGCCCGTGTGCAGATCGACGGTCGGTGCGTAATTTAGCTCGCGCTGGGCGGCCGAGATGTCGGCCCACGAGTGCTTCACGTCGCCCGCGCGGGCCGGACCAAACTCGGGATTGAACGGCTTGCCCAACAGCCGACAGATCTCTTCCAGTAGATCGAGCACCGACAGCGAGCTGCCGCAGGCGACGTTGTAGACCTTGCCCGACACCCCCGGCGCGGTGGCCGCTCGCAGGTTGGCTTCGACGACGTTCGCCACGTACGTGAAGTCGCGCGACTGCGAGCCGTCGCCAAAGATCGTCGGCCGCCGCCCCTCCAGGAGCGCCGCGACGAAGAGCGGAATCACCGCCGAGTACGGACTCTTCGGATCCTGTCGCGGCCCGAAGACGTTGAAGTAGCGGAGCCGCACCGTCTCGAGCGGGTAGCACGCCGCGAACGATTCGCAATACAACTCGCCGGCGAGCTTGGCGGCTGCATACGGCGAGAGCACCTGCGGCAGCTGGCTCTCGGTCTTGGGCATTTCTTGCTGGTTGCCGTAGCAACTGCTCGAGGCGGCATAAATCACGCGGCGCACGCCCGCGTGGCGGCACGCGTCCAGCAGGGTGACGGTCCCAGTTACGCAGGCCGTGTGAGTCTCCAGCGGCAGCTCGATGCTACGCGGCACTGATGCTAGCGCAGCGTGGTGAAAGACGACTTCGATGCCGCGGGCTGCGTCTGCCATCGCCCGCGGGTCGGCGATGTCGCCCTTCACGAACTCGACGCGGCCAGCGGGCAGGTGCGCGAGGTTTTCCGTTTTGCCGGTGCTCAAGTCGTCGACGACGCGGACCGTCACGCCGCGCTCCACCAGACTCGACACCAGGTGCGAGCCGATGAAGCCCGCCCCCCCCGTCACCAGGTACTTCGTCACGATAGAATTTCCTCGTTCTGGCCGGAAAAGCTCCCGAGAACTGTAGCATTCGCCGGCTAAAAAGGGCCGTTGGCGGTGGCAAAAATCGCCGCGATCCCAGTATGGCGGGCGTTTCGCACGAAGGCTCGGGCGCCGTTAGAGTCGTTTCGCACGGCCACGTCGGCAAAGCCCGTGCGTTCGGTCCGGCCGACGCGAGCCTACTGAGAGCGCCGCTGAACAACGGCCCAGATGAGCCGATGGTCCGACCCGTTGCCGGTGCCGATGCCGCAGGTCGCCACGCTCCAATGGTTGTCGGTCAGGATGTGGTCGATGCGGACCCAGGGAACGTCGTTGAGCCAATGGCGGTGCGGGCTGCAGGGGGCCGTGTAGCCAAACCCCCAACCGACCTGGTCGAAGGCGTTGGCGAATCCCTGCCAGGCCTCACCGTAAATCTCGCTGACCGTCGGTGTGTTGAAATCGCCGACGACGAGCGTGGGAAGTTGGCGCGGCGTGTTCCGCCCGACGTCGACCCGACATTCGAGAGCCTCGTCGCGGCGCCATTGCGTGTACTTCTCGATGAAGGCCGGCGCGGACCTGTCGAGCAAAGTGTGCACCGAGAGATCGTTGAAGCCGAAGCGGGCCGTGGTGAGATGCAGATCGTGCAGCACGATCGGTCCGCC
Organism: uncultured Planctomycetaceae bacterium; assembly: GCA_963800135.1. Lineage (GTDB taxonomy): Bacteria > Planctomycetota > Planctomycetia > Planctomycetales > Planctomycetaceae > DASPSM01. The sequence continues at coordinate 16,632 of CAWCZR010000017.1, forward strand.
CGGCGCGTCGACCTCGACGGAGAGTCCGGAGAGGCGATCGAAGGGCTTGGACCGGCAGACGCCGATTCGCTTGAGCGGGTAGCGCGAGCCGATCCAATATTCGTCTTCCTGAATCGTGTGCCAGCCCGGAAATATGGTGGCTAACCGCGGGTCGGTCCAGAGCGCCTCTTGCAGCGCAACGACGTCGGGCTTTTTATCGGTGATTTCGCGGAGCACCAGGTCGAAATCGGGCTCGTAGCGCTGGACGTTACAGCTCACGATCCGCAGTCCGCCAGCTTCATCGACCGGCAGCACGAGCGGAACGTGGCCGCCCATCAGCGGGAACGCGGCGATCAGCACGCCGGCCAAATTCAGCCACACCATTCGGCGATAGGCGAAGAGCGACACGAGCAACAAGAGCGCGGGAAGGACCAGGAACGCGTGCCGCGGCACAAACGTCAGTACCGTCCCCCACCAAGTTCGTTCGGAGACGAACCACAAGATGCCGGTGGCCGCCAGGATGCCGACAAAGTTGAGCCAGGAAACCACGCGCAGCGCCCGCTGAAAGAGGGTCAGCCTTTGCGCGGGCGTTTGCGCGGCCGCCTGGGCCGGCGCGCTGGGCTCGGTCGTCGGCTGTGACATGGATCGGGGCCCTTCGCCAGGTCAGTTGCAGTCGGCAGTCGGTTCGGGCGGACTGCGCCTCGCTGACGATAGCTCTTTCCAGCGCGCGGCGTCCAGGTTCGCGCGCCCGCGAGGGAGCGATCGAGCGGTCACCGGCTGACTCGGCCTGTCAGCGGACGATTCGCTTCGGCACCCGGGCCGGTTCGGGAATCGGGCTGGGCTGACCAGGGATCGATTCCCAGCCGGCGTGCGCCAGGCGGACCGACTTGCCGAAGAGGCGTGCCGGGACACCGAGCACCTTCCGCCAGCGCGCCCCCGTCTCGAAGAAGAGCCCCACTAGCGCGACCAGGTAGAACGACTCGTGCACCAGCAACAAGTGCAGATAGAACGGGTCGTTTGACAGGCAGGCGTTACTCACGAAGGCCGCGACCAGCAACAGCGGGGCGACCCGCCGCAGCTGCTTGTGCATCCGCGAGACCCAAAACATCAGCAGCGAACGCGCGTTCAAATGCGACGACAGCTCCTGCAGTCCGCGGCGAAAATCGAGCCCCTGCTTCTTGCCGGCGCGGTATTCGGCCTCGAACGTCGGCGGCGTTTCTTCGACCGCGATCGCCGTATCGTCGTAGACGAGGCGATAACTGCGGCGAGACTCGGCCCCCTCGTTCGCGGACGGCGCAGCCGCCGCGTCCTGCGGAGTCGACAGAGAGAGGCCCCGGCGGACGGCATAAATGCCGCTGTTGACCCGCGACAGCGCGCCCAGCCGCGCCTCGGCACGTTCGATAAAATTCTCGAACTTCCAAAACAGGCCGCTCAGGCTGCGGCCGGTCGTCGGATCGATGGGCAAGTGCTTGCCGCACACGGCGCCGATGTCGGCCTGCTGAAAGTGCCGGACGAGACGGCGCAGCGCGTCGGGTCGCATCATCGTGTAAACGTCGGTGAAGACAATGATTTCGCCCGTCGCCTTCGACACGCATTCGGCGAGCACCGTGGCCATGCCCAGCCGTTCGGAAAGCTGTACGACCTTCACCCGCGAGTCGTCGAACGAACGGGCCAAGAGGGCGGTGAGATCGCCCTCGCCGTCGCAGCCGACCAGGATCTCCAGCCGATCGGGCGGGTAATTGAGGGCCGCCGCGTTCTGCAGGCGATCGACGATTAAGCTCTCTTCGCGGCGAGCGGCGATCAACAGCGTCACCCGCGGCCACGAATAGAGCCTCGTGCCGTCCAACTCGGGTGCAGACGCCTCGGCGCGGCCCAGTCGCGACGCCAGCGCGATCGCCAGCGGATACACGACAAATGCGTAAAGCGCGAGTCCGAGCGAACTCCACAGGACCACGAGTTCTGCCGATTGCATCGAGCGTTCCTGCCTTGCCTCGGTCGATCGATTGTTCCGGTCGCAGCGGGGCTGACGCCTGCGCGGCCGACACCCCGATCACTCCGCGCGCTGTGTCGGCGGGAAAATGCTGGGGCGACCCGAAAAATATAGGTCAAGGTGCACGCCTGAACGCTTTCCGCGCAAGAAGTTTGCCGCCCCGCGGGAAAAACAGCGTCATCCCCGGCAAATCTGCGGGCCGGACGGTGCGAACCCACCAGCGGCTGCGGCGCGCTCGTTGGAGCTCGGGAGACTCGCGAGCACGAAAACAGGCGGGCGCGGCTACGGCTTGTCTGGCCAGGGGACGCGCTTGCCGCGCGGACTCCGCGAGCGCTGACGGCCGCGGCGGCGCTGCCCGGGCTCCGCGAAGCCCGCCGAATCGACGTCGTCCTGTTTCACCGACTGGCCGAGGCGTTTCTTCAGCAGCACGATCTGGTCCCGCAGCTTGGCCGCCCGCTCGAAGTCGAGCCCCTCGGCGGCACGCAGCATCTCCGCCTCGAGCTCGTTGAGATATTCCTGCGTCACGAACTGCTCGACGTTCGGCTGCCCGACCGCGTCCTGCACCACGCGCTGGGCCGCGACCTCCTCTTCAATGCCGCGGCGAATCGCCTTCTTGATCGTTTCCGGCGTGATGCCGTGCTCTTTGTTGTATTCCATCTGCAGCGCCCGGCGGCGGTTGGTTTCGTCGATCGCCCGCTGCATGCTCTCCGTCACCTTGTCGGCATAGAGCACGACCTCGGCGTTGACGTTGCGGGCCGAGCGGCCGATCGTCTGGATCAGGCTCGTCTCGCTTCGCAAGAAGCCCTCTTTGTCCGCGTCGAGAATGGCGACGAGCGACACTTCGGGCAGGTCGAGCCCTTCCCGCAGCAGGTTGACGCCGACCAGCGCGTCGAACTTCTGCTCCCGCAGCTCGCGGAGGACTTTCACCCGCTCGAGCGCGTCGAGCTCCGAATGCAGCCACTGGCAGCGGACACCCTCTTCGATCAGGTAGGAACTCAAGTCCTCGGCCAGCCGCTTGGTGAGCGTGGTGACCAGCACGCGCTCGTTGACGGCCGCCCGTTTTTGGATCTCCTGCAAGAGGTGCGGCACCTGGCCGCGGGCCGGCTCGATGCGAATCATCGGGTCGATCAGACCGGTCGGTCGAATGACTTGCTCGACGACCTCGCCCTCGCTTTGCTGCAATTCCCAATCGGCCGGCGTCGCCGAGACGAAGACCGTCTGCCGGCGGCGGGCGTGAAACTCATCGAACTTGAGCGGCCGATTGTCGAGCGCCATCGGCAGGCGGAAGCCGTGCTCGACCAGCGTCGTCTTCCGCGAGTGGTCGCCGGCGAACATGCCTTTCACCTGCGGCATCGTGGCGTGCGATTCGTCGACGAAGAGCAAAAAATCGTCTGGGAAAAAGTCCAGGAGCGTGTAGGGGGGCTCGCCCGGTTTGCGGCCCGAGAGTGCCCGGCTATAGTTCTCGATCCCCGGGCAAAAGCCGGCTTCGCGCAACAGCTCCATGTCGTAGCGCGTGCGGGCCCCCAGTCGCTGGGCCTCGAGCAGTTTGCCCTGACTGCGAAAATCCTCGAGCCGCCCGTCGAGTTCTCCCTGGATCTCCGTCGAGCGCCCGCTCGATGCGGTCCTGCGGCAACACGAAGTGCTTGGCCGGGTAAATATAGATGTCCTGCAGCCGGCGGGCCTCCTCGCCCGTGAGCGGATTGATCATCGACACGCCGTCGATCTGGTTGCCCCAGAGCTCGATTCGATAGGCAAACTCTTCGTAAGCGGGCCAGCACTCGATGACGTCGCCGCGGACGCGAAACTTGCCCCGGGCGGGATCGAGGTCGTTCCGCTCGTAATGGATGTCGATCAGCTTGTGCAACAGCTCGTCCCGGTCGACGGTGTCCCCCACGCGAAGCGGGACCATCATCTCCAGGTAGTCCTTGGGCGAGCCCAAGCCGTAAATGCAGCTGACGCTGGCGACCACGATCACATCCCGCCGGCTGACGAGGGCGCTCGTCGCCATCAGCCGCAGGCGGTCGATCTCCTCGTTGATCGACGCGTCCTTCTCGATATAGATGTCGCGCTGCGGGATGTAGGCTTCCGGCTGGTAGTAGTCGTAGTAGCTGACGAAATAGGCGACCGCGTTATTGGGGAAGAAGTCCCGAAATTCGGCAAAGAGCTGCGCCGCCAGCGTTTTATTGTGCGAGAGGACGAGCGTCGGCCGCTGAATCTGCGCGATGACGTTGGCCATCGTGAAGGTCTTGCCCGAGCCGGTGACGCCCAAGAGCACCTGGCTCCGCTTTCCTTCGCGAACGCCGCGGACAAGCGAACGAATGGCCTCCGGCTGATCGCCGGCCGGCTGAAATTCGCTGACAAGCTCAAACTGAGGCACGCCGTATCACCTCGCAAATGCATCCATGTTCTGCCGCCAGCACCGTGCGCCCGGCGAACCGTCGGCGTAAGCCGACGGGTGGTCCATTTGCGACTCGGACGCCCGGTTGCTCTCGCGCGACTGATTCGCCGACGAGCGGATGCGCAAAACCCGTAGGTCAACGCTCAGCCGTATTATAGCGGGGAGCGGTCAAGACAGTCGGCGGCCACTGGGAGAGCGGGGCGACGGTCAGGACTGTAACCGTCACGCCGCAGTTTGGGCCGGACTTGGATGCAGGCCGGCCAGCTGCTGAAGCTTGCTGAGCGACTGCGACTCGCCGACGAGCGTTTCGGCCACCAGGGCCGTCGCCTCGGAATCGCCGGCGCAGGCGGGAAGGGCCAGTTCGATCTCGCGCACGATCTTCTCCTGGTTTTCGACCAGGTGCGGCAGCACGAAGGTCAGCGACAGAAAGTGCAGATCGGTAAAGTCGGGAAAAGCCCCGAAATCGATCGTCCACCGGCGGCCGTCCAAGAGTTCGGCCAGCTTACGCACGCGGTCGGATTGGGCGGCGATCAGCTGGTCGATTTCTGCCCGCAGCGCGGCCGAGTGAGAACCCGTCCAAGGCCACGCTTCGGCGGCGTACTGCAACAGGCTGCGACGCAGCAGAACCAGCACACCGTTGAGAACGTCGTTATGTTGCATCAAGCGGTTTTGCGACCGTTAGCCGGACAGTTGGGAGAGGGACCTTACAGATTCTCGTGCGATTCGGCGGCCGGCTGTTCGGCCGCGAGCCGCGCGACTTGCGTCTTGGGCGATGCTTCAAAGATCGAGGCGGCGGCCGTCTGCGTCAACCGCAGCACGGGCGTCACGCCGATGCCGGTGAGCAGCACGGGGATGGCAATCACGATCGCGAAGGCGCCGCCGGGTCCAAACTCGCCGGCCGCGCGGGCGCCGTCGGGCCGTGGCGCGATGTACATCGCCTTCAGGACGCGGATGTAATAGAACAGGCTGAAGACCGTGTTCACGCCGCCGATCACCAGCACGCCCCACATCATCTTGTTGACGTAGCCGGCCTGCAGCAGCGGGGCGAAGATCGACCACTTGGCGAAGAACCCGCCGAACGGGGGCAGCCCGATCAGGCTGAACATGCAGACGGCCATGCAGAGGCAATAGCGCGGCGCCTGCTGGGCCAGGCCGTTGTAGTCGTCGATGTCTTCGCTAAAGATCTCGTTGCGAATGAGGGCCACGACCGCGAACGCCCCCAGATTCATGAACATGTAGACGACCAGGTAGTAGAGCAGCCCCTCGATCGAACGCGTCACGTTGAACGACACGTCGACGTTGGGAACTTTCGGTCCGTTGGCAATCACCATCATCGCGGACACGGCCATCAGCATGTAGCCGGCGTGCGCGATGGTGGAGTAAGCCAAGAGCCGCTTGACGTTGCGTTGCGAATAGGCGGCCAGGTTGCCGAAGGTTGCCGTGAGCGCGGCCACCATCCCCAGTCCGAGCCCCAGAGCATAGTTGAGGTGCGTCAGTCCTTCGACGTGCTCACCGATCAGGATGTGGCAGAAACGGATCAAGAGGGCGAACGCGGCCGCCTTCGACGCGACGGAAAGGTAGCCGGCGACCTCGGCCGCCGCTCCCTCGAAGGCGTCCGGGCACCAGAAGTGGAACGGCACGATCGACAGCTTGAACGCCAGGCCCACAAAGACCATCAAGGCGCCCAACAGGACCGTGCGGACGGTGGCATCCTTCATCCCGGCGGTGCCGATCACCTGGTCGAGGTTGGCGGCCATCTCGGTGAAGTTGGGCGTTCCCAACAGACCGGCCATCAGGCTGATCCCGTAAAGCATCACGCCCGCGGCCCCGGCCCCGTAGACCACGAACTTGAGTGACGCCTCGCTGCTCTTGGGGCGGCCCTTGAGGAAGCCGACCATCGCGTAACTGGGAACGCTCGCCATTTCGACGCCCAGGAACAGGATCAGCAGGTTGTTGGCACTGGCCATCAGCAGCATGCCGAGCGTGGCGCCAAAGAGCAGCGTGTAAAAATCGGGACCGTCTTCGTAGTCGGGAATGCCGGAGATGGCCGTGAGCGCCGTCACGAAGATCAGGAACGTGGTCAGGAACAGGCGGAAGAAGACGGTGAACTGATCGAAGACCAACAAGCCGGTGAACAACTTCTGGCTCGTTTGTGTCCCCTGGAGCAGGTTGTAGTACTCGGCGGCCGCGAACCCGAGTCCGATTAAACCTCCCAGCAGCGCGACGGCGACGGGGCGAATCAACCGGTCCAGGCCGACGAGCCGGAACATGAGCAGGACGACGATCGTGACGCAGATCGTCAGCTCGGGCGCGAACAAGAACAACGACTTGCCCGTTGTGTCTCGCATCAAGGCGTCGAGCAGGGTTTCAAAATTCATCGGGCACTCAGCGTTTCGTCGTCATCCGAGCGGTGATTGGCGGCTGGTGATTCGGACTCGCGAAATTGTTCTGGGAGGCGGTCAGCGCTGGAGCATCGCCTGGGCCGTGCCGGCCGCGTGCAGGGCGTTTTGATATCCCACGTCCAGCTGTGTCGCCAGCTGGTCGATCGACCCGTGCATCACGTCCAGCATGAAGTTGGGATAAACGCCCAAGAAGATCGCGAAGGCCAACAAGGCAAAACCAATGGCCGCCTCGCGACCATTGATCGGCACGATGCCTTCGCGGTGCGGACCTTTGTATTCCGGCCCCGAGGTAAACCCGCTGGATGGTCCAGAGGATGTAGCCGGCCGTCAGGATCACGCCCGAGGCGGCGATGATCGCCACCAGCGGCGAGAAGTTCCAGGAGCTGAGCACGACGAAGATTTCGCCGATGAAGCCGCACAGGCCCGGCAGGCCCAGGCCGGCGAAGAAAATGCCGACGGCCAGTGCCGAATAGAGCGGCATCAGCCCCAACAGTCCGCCGAACTGATTCAGGTCGCGGTGATGGACGCGGTCGTAAATCACGCCGACCATAAAGAACATGCCGGCCGACCAGATGCCGTGGGCGAGCATCTGGAACATCGCGCCGTTCATCCCCATCGTCCAGTAGTACTTGTCGACGGCCGAGCCGCCGGCCTCGCTGATCTTCCAGACGGCGATGCCCAGAATCACGTAGCCCATGTGGCTGACCGAGCTGTAGGCGACCAGCCGTTTGAAGTCGTTCTGGGCCATGGCGGCGAACGCCCCGTAGACCATGCTTCCCGCGCCGATCACGACCAGCGCGTAAGCCGCGTACTGGGCACCGTACGGGCAGATCGGGAAAGCGATGCGGAGGATGCCGTATCCGCCCATCTTCAGCAGCACGCCGGCCAGGATCATGCTGATGGGCGTCGGGGCTTCGACGTGCGCGTCGGGCAACCAGGTGTGGAACGGCACGGTCGGCACTTTGATCGCAAAGCCGATAAAGAGCAGGATGAACGCCGTGATTTGTATTTTCGGGCTGAAGGCGGCCTTCGCGACCAGTCCCTGGCCGATGCGCGACAGCTCGATGATGTCGAAGGTTTGCGTGGGACTGCCGAAGTAAAACATCAGGATGGCGATCAGCATCAGCACGCCGCCGACCAGCGTATAGAGGAAGAACTTGATCGCCGCGTATTCCTTCCGCGGTCCGCCCCACACGCCGATCAGGAAGTACATCGGCAGGAGCATCACTTCCCAGAAGACGTAGAACAGGAAGAAGTCGAGCGCCAGAAAGACGCCCAGCATGCCCGTCTCCAGGATCAGGAACAGGATCAGGTAGCCCTTCACCTGCTTCTTGATGCTCCACGAGGCCAGCATGGCCAGCATGCAGATGAAACTGGTCAACAGCACGAGCGGCAGGCTGATGCCGTCGTAGCCCAGTTGATAGTAGATATGCCAGGCGGCGATCCAGGGAATCTTGATGCCGACGCCTCCGTCGGTCACCGGCTGGATGCCCGCGACGTCGTACCGGAAATCCTTGAACAAAAAGAGCGTGAGAATGAAGGTCCCGACCGTGATCACCAGGGCGAAGACCCGCATCGGCTCTTCGTCGCGCTTGTTGAACCCCAGCGCAAGAATCAGTGCGCCGACGGTCGGCAGGAAAATGATTGCCGAAAGCAACATCGCGGGAGTCATGAGTTCTTCCGAATTTTTCCTGACCCGCGCCAGCGCGGGAAAATTTTCTACTACCGCTTACCGCGGGAAACCCGCTATTGCGGGAAAAACATCATTAACAACATGAACAGGGCGACCACGCCGATCGCGATGAACATCACGTATTGCCGCAGGTTGCCCGTTTGGATCACGCGGAGCGAACGGCCGACGGCGAAGATCGCGTCGGCCATGGCGTTGACCATGCCGTCGATCACGCCTTCATCGAACCGCCGGTCCAGCCGGGAAATGTCGATCGTGGCAAACGTCAGCGCGTGCAGAAAACCGTCGATTACCACCCGGTCGAACGTCGCAAACCACCGAGATACAATCAGCACCGGGCGGACGAACATCGCTTCATATAAGTGGTCGAACTGCCACTTCTCGACCAGGAAGCCGTGCAGCCCGCGGAGCTGCCGGGCAATGTCAGCCGGGTCCACGACGCGCAGGCCGTAGATCAAGAACGCCAGCAACAGGCCGGAGAACGCGGCAATGAGCGCCAGCCCTCCGGCGTCGGCGTGAACGGAGTGAATGGCCTCGTGGGCCGGCAGGACGATGCCGCTCGCTCCGCCCGCCACTCCCGCGGCGAGTCCGGCCGGCTCGCTATGAATCAGCAGCCGATAAAGCGGTCCTTTTTCGCCGCCGACCGCAACGAAGATCGCAAAGACCGACAGCACGAGCAGCGGCCCGGTCATCACCCAAGGCGATTCCTTGGCGTGGTCGTAAACATGCGCGTCGCGCGGCTGACCGGAGAAAGTGAAGAACCACAGGCGGAACATATAGAAAGCCGTGATGCCCGCCGTCAGCAGCGGCACAAAGAACAGCAGAAAGTGGACCGGGTTCGACTGTCGGAAGGCGAGAGCCGTGGCGACGATCGCGTCCTTCGAGTGATAGCCGGAGAAGGCGAACGTCGTGCCCAACACGGGAATCGCCAAGCCCGAGATGGCAACCACGCCCACCAGCATCGTCAGTGCGGTGATCGGCATCTTCCGCATCAGTCCGCCCATGCGGGACATGTCCTGCTCGTGATGGCAGCCGACAATCACGCTGCCGGAGGCGAGGAACATCAGCGACTTGAAGAACGCGTGCGTGATCAGGTGGAACAGCCCGGCCCCCCAACCGCCGACGCCGATGCCCAGCATCATGTAGCCCAATTGGCTGATCGTCGAATAGGCGAGCACGCGCTTGATGTCCGTGGCGACGACCGCAATCGTCGCCGCGATGAACAACGTTACGCAGCCGACATAGGCGATCGTCAGCAGCACCTCGGGCGTGAACATCGGGAAGAAGCGTCCGGCCAGATAAACGCCGGCGGCGACCATCGTGGCGGAGTGCACCAGAGCCGAAACGGGCGTCGGTCCTTCCATCGCGTCGGGAAGCCAGGTTTGCAGCGGAAACTGGGCGCTCTTGCCCACGCAGCCGCCGAACACACCCAAGCCGGCCACGACCAACAGCAGATACGGAATCTGCGTGTGCTGTTTCGTGGGGTCGTTCAGGCGGACAACGTTGTTGACCGGGTCGACCGTCAGTTCGCCGTGCGGACCTCTTAGCATCTCGAACAGTCCCGGCTGCTCGACGTTGTCGACCATGTGCGTGGAAAACTGAAATGTGCCGAACCAGGTCCAGAGCACCATCAGGCCGATCAGGAAGCCGAAGTCGCCGACGCGGTTCATGATGAACGCTTTGTTGGCGGCCGTGCTGGCCGAACGGCGTTCGACGTAGAACCCGATCAGGAAATAGCTGCAGATGCCCACCAGCTCCCAAAAGACAAAGACCTGGAAAATGTTCCCCGCAAGGACCAGGCCCAGCATCGAAAAGCAGAAGAGCGACATGTACGCGAAGAACCGGTAATAACGGCCCGGGCGATGCAGATGCCCGCCATCGGCCATGTGCACCTGGTGGTCGGCGTAGTTGTCGGTGAGCTCGTCGCTCATGTATCCGAGCGCGAAGATGTGAATGCATGTGGCGATCAGCGTCACCATCATGAACATTACGAGCGTCAAACTATCGATGTAATAGTCGAGCGAGACGATCAGGTTGCCGAAGCGGGCCAGCGTGTAGAACGAGCCGGAGAAATACGTCCGGGACGGCAGACTCGACGGTTCGGCCGTCGCGTGCCCCGCTGCCGCATGCTCTTCAGCGGCGGCCGCCTCGCCGGGACCGGGCGGTTGCTGGGCCACCTCGTGGGCGCCGTGTTCCTCATGCTGCGTGAGAGCGGCCCAGTTGGTGCGGCTGCCCCAAACCGTGAACGCCGTCACACTGGCGCAGAAGCCGAGGAAGATGCAGAGCACAGCCATGTAGGCGGCCGCCTTGCTCTTCCGTGATGACCAGTAGCCGCCAAAGATCTCGATGGCGAAGCCGACCAGCGGCGCCAGCCAGGCAAAGGCCAGCAGCAGCTTCAGCGTGTGACTGGTTGACTCGTAAAGTTCCGCGTTCATCGCGTTTTGGTCTTCACTGGTCAGGTGGGCCCGTTCACGACCGGCCAATCCGGTTAGCCATGCAACTCGTCGCCCCGATCGACGTCGATCGACGAATGGTTGTTGTAAAAGTTCAGCACGATGGCCAGGGCCACCGCGGCCTCCGCTGCCGCCAGCACGATCACGAAGAGCGAGATCACTTGCCCGTCGATCCCCAGCCGCGTGTACCGCGAGAAGGCCACAAAGTTGACGTTGGCTCCATTCAGTACCAGCTCGACACCCATCAGCACGCCGATGCCGTTGCGCTTGGTCGCCATGCAGATCACTCCGCTGACGAACAGCACGCCGGCCACCAGCAGGTACCACGACAGGGGCAAGCTATCCATGACCATCAATCCAGACTGTCAAACTCAATTCCGCGACGCCCGGGGGCGTTCGCGTCAGTTATCGACGTCACGATCCGTACGTGCGGGCCGAGCCGTTGGGCCCCGCTCCGGCGCGAGCCGGCGCATCGACGCGACGCTTGGCACGCGCGAGGTAGGCGGCCCCGATCAGGACCACGAGCAAATGCACCGACACAATTTCAAACGGCAGCAGATAGCCGGAACTCAACTCTTTCCGCTGCGTCCCCAGATCATCCAGGCTCAGACCGAGCAACTTCATGCCGATTGGCCGGACGGTGTTTCCCTCGCCGGACGGGTTGTAGCCCTGGCCGACTTGTTCTGTGCCGCCGCGAGGAGCCATCTTCGTCCAATCGACCACGAAGACTGTCGAATAAATCACCGAGAGCAACAGCAGGCCGACGCCGCAGGCCAGCACCATCTCGCCTGCCGACGCGCGAATCCGCACGTAAGGCCCGCTGGCGGTGAGCATGACGCCGAAAATCAGCAGCACCACGGTGCCGCCGACGTAGATCAATAGTTGTGTCGCCCCGACGAAGTCGGCCCGCAACAGGAAGAACAGGCCGGACGTCGAGCCGAGCGAAACGATCAGCCAGAAGGCCATCCGCGCCACGTTCTGACTGAAGACGACGGCCAGCGCCCCGCCGCAGGTCGCGGCCGCAAAGATCAAAAACAGGATCTCGGTGCCGTTCATGGACGGGCACCTTCGGCGACTGCAATCGGTTTGACGACTGCAGTCGGCTTGACGGTCGCCCCGAATCGCACCGGTTCGCTCGCCACCACGCGCCGCGGCACGCTGTCACCCAACGGTCGCTTGGGCAGCCAGGTTGTCTCGCCGCCATGGAGATAAGCCAAGGCGAGCGGCCAAGCCGCAGCGCCCAGGAACAAGAAGCAGCTGATCGGCACCAGGTACTTCAAACAGGTCGTCATCACCTGGTCGATCCGCAGGCGGGGCAATGTCCACCGCAGCCACATCTGCACGAAGATCAGCACCGTGCCTTTGGCCGTGATCACGGCGAGGCCGAAGACGTTGGCCAGGTAGCGGGCCGCGTCGAAGCTGTGACTCGGATTTTCCCGCAGCGGACGCAGGAGATAGTCGTCAAACCACAGGCCCGTGTGCCAAGCCCCGAGAAACAGCACCGACGCCACCATGCTCACCACGAACATGCTGGCGTATTCGGCCAGGAAGAAGAACGACCACCGCATCCCGCTATATTCGGTGTGAAATCCCCCGACCAGCTCGCTCTCGGCCTCGGCCAGGTCGAAAGGAGCCCGCTTGCAACTGGCCGTCGCCACTGTGAAGTACATGAAGCAGGAGAGGAACGTGAACGGGTCGTGGAAGATCAGCCAGTTCCAGAAACCGCCCCGCTGCATCTCGCCGATTTCGTTCAGGTTCAGTGTGCCGGTTGCGATGATTGGGATCAACGCGCAGATCGCCAGCGGAATTTCATAACTCACCATTTGGGCTGCTTCACGCATGCCGCCGAAGAGCGACCACTTCGATCCGCTCGAATAACCGGCCAGGATGATGCCGAAGACTTCGAGCGAAAGAAACGCCAGCAAGAGGAACAGCCCAACGTCGGCCGCCACCGAGACCCAACCGTCGCTGAAGGGCAGCAGGATATAGGCGGCAAACGACGCGATGCAGACCATGAACGGGGCCATGCGGAACAAGAGCGGGTCGGCGTCCTTCGGGCAGAGGTCTTCCTTCTGGATCAGCTTCACGCCGTCCGCCAGACTCTGCAGCCAGCCGAACCGCCCGCCGACGCGCGTCGGCCCGAGTCGGTCTTGAATGCGTCCCGACACTTTGCGTTCCAGCCAAATGAAGGCGAACGCCGACAATCCGAACACGTTGAACAGCAGCACGGCATGAATCAGCGCGGCCAGCGCAAAGGCAGCCCCGGGGCTCAGTGTGCCAAGACCGGGAATATGCAACCCGGTTAGTGCACCGCCGATCGAGTCGGCGGCAAGAAGACTGGTCATCGAGCTTTCGACCTATGTCCGCGGCAAAATCCCTGCGGCGCCGTCTGCGAAACCGCTTCGTCCCAGCGCTCCGCCAACGCCTCGGGCCGCTGACGGCCAGGCTGGAAAGCGTGAACTATGACAAATGGCCTAGCCGTATTCAAGCGTTGGAAAATGGTGTTTGTCGCATTCCCAAATCTGGCAATTAAGGCGTGACGTTCCGACCCGGGGATGACCAAAATAAGGCGGCAGCCGGTTCCGATTCTCAAGTCTCAAGCGAGGAGCGCTCGGATGAGGCACACGCTTTTTGCCACGGTACCGCGAGCCGCGGTCAGTTTTTGCGGTTCGGTTTGCATTCTGCTCATCACACGCTCCCCCGCTTTCGCGGCCGAGCCCCCCAAGGCAGCGCCCCGTCCGGCAATTGCTGGAACGATTTCGGACGATGATGGGAAAGCCGTTGCAGGGGCGACCGTCATGATTTGGACGGCCGCTCCGAAAAAGGGCTACAGCACGCATTGCCCAAGTTGTTATGCCGATTGCGGCAAGCGCGCCCTCACCGACGCGGAGGGAAAATTCTCGTTCGAGCACGTCGACCCGACATTGCGGTTCAACTTGCTGGTCGTTCGCGAAGGTTTCGCACCGCAGCACGTTCAGAAAATGGAACCTTTCGGCAATCCGGCGCTGGCCCGGCTCAAGCGCCGTGCGTTGCCGAGCGACCCCTTGCAGGTCGTGCGCGGAAAGGTGGTTGGTCCGTCGGGAGACCCGATCGCCGACGCCGTGGTCGAACCCGAATCGGTCCGGTGGAAGAGAGAGAACGGGACGCTTGCCGGCAGGGGCGGCGCGGTCAAAGGACTCGATCCGCTGGCCGTCACGAATGACAAGGGAGAGTTCGAGATCGCTTACACGCGGCCGGCGGTCGATATGACTGTCTGCGTCTTTGCCCGCGGGATGGCGCCCAAGTGGTTCCTAGAACTAACGACGGGCCCGGGGAGGCACACCTTGGCTGTGAGCCGCGGCGCGACAATTCGCGGCCGACTGGTGCAATTCGGCAAGCCGGTGCAGGATGCCGAAATCGGGCTGGGCAACAAGGAACGCCATCCGGGGGAACACTTTCCCGAGTCGCGAATCGGCACACAGCCGGACGGCACGTTTCTGTTCGCAAACGTTCCAACGCCCAACGGCTGGTTCGTCTACGCGAAGATGAACTCGATTTTGAACCGGGGCGCCACGACCCCGGTTTCCTGTCGGACGTCTCGCGACGACGAGATCATCGACCTGGGAGACATCAAAATCCAATCGGGCCACCGCGTCCGGGGTCGAGTCATCCTGACCGACGGCAAGCCGATTGCCGACGGCATGCGCATGAACATCAGCGCAACCGAAGCACGGGATAGCCAGAGCAGTCCATTGCCCTCAGATGGCCGATTTGATTTCCCCAACCTTCCAACGGGCGAATATGCGCTTTTTCCATCGGTAAAGGGCTATCACCTGTCCGACAAGAATCCAAACCTCTCGTGGACGATCGAGGGCCACATCGATCGCGACATCGACGACTTCATCATTCTGCTCGATCCTGGCAAAGAGTCCTACGCGGGACGATATGCGGGCCGCTTTCAAGGCAAGCCGCTGGTCAGCGCCGGCGCCCTAACGATTACGCAGGCTCGTCGAGATAGGTCTTCTGCTTCCTGTGACCGGCGTGGTCGCGGTCCGGCCGTTCTTCGATCAGGTCTGCCGCCGGGACCGTGTGGAACGAGACGACGACCCAGTTTCCTTCTGGCACGACGCACTGGTGCCATGTGTTGTCCGGGATCGAAATCCAGCGTCGTGCAAAGTCGGCCGCCGGGTCGCTGACGAGCGGGTGCGAGTGCCAGCGCGGGGCCGCCGGTTGGGGCGTCGCCGGCCGCCGGATCGCCCGTTTGAATGTCGCCGATCCCTCGATAGGACATCATCCGTTGCCGGCTGTTGGGATGGCGTTCCGCACCGGTCGCAGTTTGCGCGCGCAGGATGAAGACCCAGCTCGATTGGAGGAACGGCGGCAACGACGGGCCGTAGATTCTGAGCGGCAGCGGCTCCCAGGCCATCACAGCCGTCGGATCTCCGGCCAGCTTACGTCCAACACGTTCGACGACCAGCTCAATCGCCGCGCGAACGCTCGGAGAACGCAGCAAGGCATCGAGTGACTCGAGGATCGATCGCTCTTCGCTCGAAATATCGGCTGGGTCCATGGGAAGCTCCGTGTTGCCGACTCCTGCGCGGGGCGCTAGTTCCAATCGTTCCGGATTTCGTCTCGGATCGGCTTGCGCCAAAGCCAGATGACCAGAAACAAGGGCCAAGCCCCCGACACGATCGGCACGGCCACAAGGAATGCGCTTTGGTGGCCCGGCTGCTGCGACCAGTTGAAGGCGGTCGCCATCACCACGACACACAACACCAGACAAAGTTCGGCCAGCAGCAGATACGCACCGCTCAAGAGCGCGATACGGCCCCACGACTGCCGCAAGAGCACGCCGATGCCACCGGCCAGAATCCACGCCGAGAGCGCGACCTGCATCAAGTCGCGCCCCGTGATCGAGTGCCAGTGCTGCGTCACCGAGAGACCACCGTAGGCGAGTCCGTAATCAATCGAAACCAGCCCGACCGGCAGTGGCCAGCGGGAACCCGGAGCGGGGGGAGCCGTCGTCATGGAGGGCCCGAAGATTTTGTCACTCGGCCACGGTGAACAATAAACTCGTGGCAGTTCTTTCGCGAGCGGAGGCACATGATACCGCGCTGTATTAAAGTTGAGCGGAGCGAAGCCGTCGTCTTCGCAATATGTGTGCCCCGTGATCGAGCGTGAGTGATCTCCAGCGAGAACAAATGACCGATTCCGACTTCGACCCCAGAACCATTCGCTGGATCGCGCTCGATGCTGTCGGCACGCTGATTCATCCGCAGCCGTCGGCGGGGGTTGCCTATCATCACGTGGGCCAGCGTCACGGTTCGCGGCTTCCCGCGGCTGACGTGTCCGCCCGGTTCGGCAAGGTCTTCGCCCGCGTGCTCGAGGCGGAGGATTTAGACTGTGGCTGTGCCGAGGCCGCCGACCGTCTGCACACCTGCGAAATCCGCGAGCGGATTCGTTGGGAGCGGATCGTGCGGCAAGTCCTCGACGACGTGGCGACACCCGACGCGTGTTTCGCGGAACTGTTTGCCCATTTTGGCCAGCCCCACGCATGGGCCTGCTTTCCAGAGGTCGGCGTTGCGCTCAGGCGGCTGCGGCAAGCCGGGTATCGCCTGGCGGTCTGCTCGAATTTCGACGCGCGGCTCAACTCGGTAATGGCGGGCCTTCCCGAGCTGGCGCCGATCGAGCTGCGGATCATTTCGTCGGAGATCGGTTATCGGAAGCCGTCGCCTCGCTTCTTCGAGGCGCTGGTCCGCGCGGCCGGATGTTGTCCGTCTGAAATCCTCTTCATCGGCGACGATCCGACGAGCGACGTGGCCGCCGCCCGAAATTCTGGATTGGCCGCGTTACAAATTGACCACCGCGACGCCTCGCTACAAAATCGGGCCCTTCGTTCGCTCGACGACCTGGTTGCTCGCCTGCTCTAGACGGATTCCGCCGTATGTCCGCGCCCTGGGTGGCCATTCAACGAAATCCCACCTCGGGAGCCGGCTTACAGCGGGGCGAACTGCTGCAGCTAGTGAGTCATTTGCGCCGGGCGGGCATTCGGCCCCGGCTCTATTCACGGCGGGAGCGGTTGGAGGCCCGGCTGGCCAATCCCGACGATCGGGCGCACCTGGTCTGTCTGGTGGCGGCCGGCGGTGACGGGACGGTGGGCGACCTGGCGAACCGCTTCCCCGGGGTGCCGCTGGCCGTCTTGCCGCTGGGAACCGAAAACCTGCTGGCCGGCTATCTGGGCATTCCGAGCGACGGCCGATTTGTTGCGGAAATGATCGCGGCCGGCGGCACGCGGGCCTTCGACGTGGGGGTGGTCAACGGGCGGCGATTCACGCTGATGCTGACGGCCGGCTTCGATGCCGACATCGTCCACCGGGTGCAGGCCCGGCGGACGGGCCACATCCGAAAATGGAATTACCTCCAACCGATTTGGGAATCGCTACGTAGTTACCGGTATCCGAAAATGCGGATTTCGGTGGAGGGGGGAGATTTACCCGGCGATCAGCCCCTTTCAGGCAGGTTGCTCGTCGTGGCGAATCTTCCGGCCTATGCGATGGGGCTGCCTTTGGCGGCCAGTGCGGAGGGGAGCGATGGCCTGCTCGACTTGCGGGTGTTCCGCCGTCGTTCTGCATTCCAAATGGTTCGGTACTTATATAAGGTTGCACTGAGGCAGCATGAGTCGCTGGCCGACGTCGTTTGCGGGCGGGCCCAGCGGGTGCACATCACCTGCGACACGCCCGTTCCCCTTCAATGCGACGGCGATCCGGCCGGCTTTACGCCCGCGGAGGTAACGATCCTCCCCGGAGGCGCTGACATTGATCGTGCCCAAAGGTCCGGCTCGCGGCGGATAGCGGCAATCTGCTCGCCATCCCCGTCCGCGGACGAGGCCGGAGTCGGACGTGCCAAACAACCCCATCCAACTCGGAAAGATTGCCTGCGGACCGGGGCACCCGCTCTTGTTCATCGCCGGCCCGTGCGTGATTGAAAATCCCGAGCTCATCAGCGAGGTTTCCGGGCGCCTGGCCGAGTTGGCTTCCCGGCTCGACGTGCCCATCGTTTTCAAATCGAGCTTCGACAAGGCCAATCGCACGAGCTACCACAGCTTTCGCGGACCGGGTTTGGATGTGGGACTGAAGATCCTGGAGGACGCCCGTCGGTCGAGCGGTTTGCCGGTGACGACCGACATTCACGAGCCCTCGCAAGCCGAGCCGGCGGCCCAAGTCTGCGATATCGTGCAGATTCCCGCGTTCCTCGCCCGTCAGACCGACCTGGTGCACGAGGCGGCCGCGGCGACGGCCCGGCGCGGACGGATTATCAACGTTAAGAAGCCTCAGTTCATCGCCCCGGAAGACGCCATCCACATCGTGAAGAAGTGCGAAGAAGCGGGGAACCCGAACATCCTGCTCACCGAGCGAGGCGCGACCTTTGGCTACGGCCGGCTGGTCAACGACATGCGGGCCATTCCCGTGATGCAAAAAATGGGCGTGCCCGTGATCTTCGACGCCACGCACAGCGTGCAGTTGCCGGGGGGAGCGTCGACGGGGGGGCAGCGCGAGATGATTCCGGTGCTGGCGCGCGCCGCGGTGGCCGCCGGCTGCGACGCCGTCTTCATGGAAACGCATCCCAGTCCGGATCGGGCGCTGAGCGACGGCCCCAACATGGTCCCGTTGGCCGAATTGCCGCGACTCATCGAACAACTCAAACGGTTACGTTCTCTCGTCAACGAAATCCTTAGTCCCTAGGGTAGTTTGCATGTCTTTGCGAGCACGCGTTTACTCGCGCGGTTCCCGGTTCGCCGCCACGGTTGCTGCCGGACGCAGGCCCCGGTTTGCCGCCGTCTGCGCTGGGCCGGCGCTGGCGTTGTTGGTGGCCGGTTGCCATTCGCAGTCCTCCACTTCGTCGACGAAGCCCGATCCGAAGTCCGGGGCAAAAGCGACCGCGCTCGCTGCGGCGGCCAAGAACCGCTGCACGCAGTTGTTGACGAGCGGCCTCGACATGCTGAAGCCGGGCAACATGGGGATCTCCGCGCAAGAGCAGCAGGTGGTCGACGCCCTCAACAACTGGGCAGGCGAGTGCGGCAATTCGACAGCATCGCCCGCCAACGATCCGCCCGCGGCGAAGGGCGCGACTCCGACCGCGGCCGCCAAAGGCGCCGGGGTTGGCGCGAGCGGGGCTGGGGCGAGCACGACGAGCGCCAGCGGCGGGGCCAACGCCGATGCGTTTGCCGACTTGTACGACCTGGGCGACATCGAGCACATCCGCGACAGCTGGCTGGTGAAGGACCTGGGCACCGCGGCCGTCAAGGCGGAGCCGACCGACCTCGAACGGGCCGTCGCCCTCTTCGATCTGGCTGTCCGCACCGTCGCGCTCAATAACGCCGGCGACCCAGAACTCCCGCAAACGGTCTACGACATCCTGGTCATCGGACGGGGCACGGCCGAGGACCGCGCGTGGCTCTTCGGCGAGCTGTTGCGGCAAGCCGGCATGGACGCGGTAATTGTGCGACCCAATGCCGGTGCGGACACCACCGCCAAAACTCCCGATGCCAACGCCACTCCGACGGCGAACAAGAGTCCGTCTGGCGCCGAGCCGCGCTGGTTGGTTGGCGCGTTGGTGGACAAGCAGGTCTATCTGTTCGATCCGACGCTGGGCTGGCCCATTCCGTCGCCCGACGACAAAGGGATCACGCCGACCGTGCGTCAGCCGGCAACTTTGGCCCAAGCCGCCGCACACGACGAGCTGTTGCGGAAGCTCGATGTATCGCCGGAGAAGAAGTACCCGCTCAAAGCGAGCGACTTGAAGTCGGTGAAGGTCGAGATCATCACCTCGGGCCGATATTCGGAGCCGCGGATCAAGCGGATCGAATCGTTCTTGGCCGGCAGTCGCTCGGTGGTCGTTTACACGCCGCTGGCCGACGTGGGCGCCCGCCCGGGTTTGCGGTCGCGGGTCGAAAACGGGGGCGCCGGCAGTTGGAAGAAAGAGGACGTCAGCGTCTGGGACTATCCGGACCGCCAACTCGCGGCCGTTCACCACTTGGGCGATCAGACCAAGATCGTGCACGACGCGTTTTGGCTGCCGTTCGAGGGCCCCGTCGAGTTCGAGTTTGACCCGAAAACGATGCAGTTCAAGATCGCGCAAGGCACGACAATTACGTCGCTCAAGGGGGGCAAGCCGGCTCGTCCGCAGGCCGGCGCAATTCCCGCTCCGGGCGAAGAGAACGATCGCGTGGAAGTGCGGCACGACTCGCGACTGCAGCTCAAGGCCCGCATCGCGCAGCTGCAAGGAGACTTTCCGCAGGCGATTCGCAAATACCTGACCGTGCAGCTCGACGAGCTTCCCGACAAACTGGTGTTGCCGGAGGACATCCAGGAGCGGGCGAAGAGTCTGCCTCCGGACAAGCGGCCGAAGGGCCCGCTGGCGATCGAGACGCCCAAGCGCGAGTTCTTTATGAATTTCCGCGCGGCCGAGGATGCCAAGTTCTGGATGGGAGTCTGCCAGCTCGAGCAGCACGAAATGGCGGCCGCCGCAGAAACGTTCGAAGCGTACATCCGCCGCTACAGCCAGGGGGGCGTGGGCACTTGGATCATACAGGCCGCTTATCTCCGCAGCCTGACCTTGGCGGAGATGAAGAAATTCGCGCTGGCCGTTCAGGCCGCTCGACAACTGGCGGACGCACTTCCGGAAAACGACTTCCGCCGGCCGACGTTCGAGCTCTTGGGCGAACGCTGGCGCAGTGCCCGCGATGCGGCAAAGCCCACTTCGAGCACTGCGTCGGCGATGCCAGATAAATCGGCCACCGAAAAGACCAACACCGAGAAGGCGAGCGCGGAGAAGCCGACGGCCGAGAAGAGCGCCGCTGAGAAGCCCGCGGCCAAGCCGAAGACGCCATGAGTCCGTCGTAGGGCAAGCTGGCAGCTTGCCCTACCTCGCAGAGGGGGCTCTTAGAGCTTCGGCGGCTCGTGGGAGATTTCGGGTTGCCGCGGCATGTTTCGCTGGCGGTCGTCGTCGAGTAGCAGGCGCGGGGGCCGCGGTTGTCGCGGCGGCGGGTAGTTGACGTGCAGCTCGTGCCAGTCCCAGCCCATCGGTGCGGCCAGTTCTTCCTTGGCGAGCGCCGCCCATTGCGTCCCCTTGTGATCTTCGATCACTCCTTCGAGATACTCGCGGGCGCGCTTGGCGAAACGTTGAATTCGCGACGGAGACTTTTCGTCGGAGGCCGGTTCGATGCGCCAGGTGTTGCTGGTCGCGTCCTGAAACGGCTTGGGTGAGACCTTCATGTCGGCCAGCATCATGTTGTAGCCCAGGGCCCGCGCCCGCATCGCCAGCACGCGGCCCATCGCCAAGTCGAAGCTCGCTTTCCAGCGAGGCGTGTCGAGCCGCGAACGGTCCCGCTCGCCCGTTTCCAAGAGCGTGTGCATTTCGTTGAGGCGATAGTCGAGTTCCGCCAGCGGCTTCTGTGCCTCCGTGATTTGCTGCCGCAACGTGTTGTCGTTGTCGGCGCGAAACACGAGTTGCGGGCGGGGCAACTCTTTGCGGCCGGCGTGCGCGTCCTCGGTGCTGACGAGCGCGGCCTGGTAGAGCGCGGCCTTCGCGCCATTGCGCGACCGCTCCAACTCATAATCCTTGAGCGGGCGATAGTCGGGAACATAGTTCCGCAGAATGGCTTCGTCGAACCGGGGACCCGGCAGCTCATCGGAGACCAGGAACAAGCCGCCCGTCTCCGCGCAGAGCCGGCAGAGGGCATACGGGCCGAAACCGGAAGACAGTTCTTCGAGCTGACGGCCGCGTCCGCCCCAGAAAGGCAAGGCGACTCCCTCCAGCTCGGCGGTTTCCGGCCCGCGGTTCGTGTAGGCGTAGCCGTGGAAGCCATCTGAAAAGACATAGGGGAAGTAGTGCCGCTGCCGGCCGAAGACGGCGTCGTCGCCCACGCAGTAAACGCGCATGCCGAATCGCCGCAGCTTGACGATCGCGTCCTCGACTTTGCGATAGTCGCTGCCGCGCTCGTCCGTAACAATCACGATCATCACGCGACGCCGCTCGGTCTTGCCGAGCCGATACGTCTTGAACCGCTCGGCCGCGGACATCGCCGCCGTGAAGACGTTCTCGACGGCCTCTTTCTCGTCGCCGTCGTCCTCGACCTTTCGAACGGCCTTCTTGATGGCAGCCACGTCGTCGACGGGCTTCTTGGTCAAGTAGTTGATCGACTTGCCGAAGGTGGCCACGGACGTCTTGAGAGCGCCGTTCTTGCCGACCCCCAACAGGCCCAATTGCCGATAAACGTTCTCGAAGCGGTCGGCGATTTCGTCGCGACGGCTTTTCATCGAAGGCGTGGCGTCGAAGAGCCAGACGACCAGCGTGTCTTCCTGCCGCAGCGACGCCTCGATCTCGAACGTCAGGCGGTCGATGGCGCCGCGGACGCCGCCGGTGCGCTCGGTCGATCCGGTCGTCTCGTTCAATTCGGCCAGTTCGCGGTTGCCGGTGGCGACGCCGACGTCCGACAGCGGTCGGCTCACATTGATCGGTCGCATGCCGAGCGTCGAGACGGAGCTGGAAACATTGACGACGGGCGCCTTGGGCGTCTGAATCGCGGCGACGGCGTTCAAGGTGCCGGTCCGCAGTCCGGCCAGCGACGAATTGTCGCCGCCGTTGCCGATCTCCGGCGCCGCCTCCGTGGAGAACCGCAGCTCCGGCGGGATCGTACTGAAGGTCTCTTCACCGGTGACCGACGCGGTGACCTCCGGCTCACGGAACAGCATCGTGGCGAAATGGATCGGCCAGAGCGCCACCAGAATCAACAGGTGACCGGTGAGGCTGATCACCCAGGAGGGGATGCGGCGGCGCGTCTCGGGCACGCCGATGAATTCTTCCGGCGGCAGTTCGTCGCCGTTAGCCGGCGAGCGGGTAGTGGCCGCCACAAACGGACCGGCAGCATCGACTGTCGCCCCGGGGGGCTGTCCCGCGGAGCCTGCTGCGGATCCCGTCGATTCAACGAGCGTCTGATTCACGGTTTGCGTCCAACCGTCCCGACTTGGACTCCCTTGCCCCCACAACAGCCGCCTCTCCTTAAATTTACTCGACTCAACCCCTTCCGACAACGGCCTTCGCCCCGAGGTCGTGCCAAGATTGCGTCGTTGTTACGGTCATCCCATACTGAACGCTGACTTGCCCTTTCGGCCACTTTTCGGGAGACCGAGCCGCGTGTCGGTCGAGTTAAGCCAGTTTGCCCGTTCGCTCTCCGTCGAGACAGCCTTCACCGTGCTGGCCGTCGCCAAAACTCTCAAGGCAGCCGGAAAGGACGTCGTCGAGTTGGAAATCGGCGACAGCCCCTTCGACAGCACGGCTTCGGCCAAGTCGGCGGGCGTCCAGGCGATCCAGAACAACCAGTCGCACTATTGCCCGTCCCCCGGCATCCCCGAGTTCCGCGAGGCGGCCGCCCGTTTCGTCAAACGCGAGTTCGGCATCCCGGCCGAGGCCAAAAACATTGTCGCCGGCCCCGGGGCAAAAGTCTTTGAGCAGTTCTTCTGCGAGGCATTTTTGGACCCGGGCGACGGCGTGCTCGTCTTCGGCCCCTACTTTCCAACGTACCTGCCGAATATCGAACGGCGCGGGGCACGGGCCGTCGTGCGGCCGCTGCGACAGGCGAATCAATTCCGCCCGGAGATCGCCGAGATCGAACGGTTTCTCGCCGAGGATCGCGCTCCGCGGGCCATCTTCCTCAATTCGCCGCACAACCCGACCGGCGGCGTGGCGACCGTCGACGACCTGAAGCGCATTGCCGACTTGGTGCGGGGCAAGAATATCGCGGTCTTCAGCGACGAGCCCTATTGCCACATGGTCTGGAAGGGCAAGCACGCGTCGATCCTGGCGCAGCCTGGCATGCTCGAGCAGAGCGTGGCCGCGTTCACTTTCAGCAAGTCGTACAGCATGAGCGGCTGGCGTCTGGGCTTTGCTGTCGCCGGGGCGCCGATTGCCGACGTGATCGGCAAGATGATCAACACAACCCTCTCCTGCACGCCGACGCTCGTCCAGCTCGCCGGCGCCGCTGCGCTCGAACGCGACCAGGCCGAACGCGACGCCGTGATGCTCAAGTTCCGCGACAAGGTCGAGCTTTTGACGGCTGGACTCAACCGGATTGACGGCTTTCGCACCCTCGAGCCGACGGCCACGTTCTATGTCTTCCCCAACGTGGCTCCGGTCTGCAATCGGCTCGGCATCACCAGCCACGGGTTGGCTCTCTACTTGTTAGAGGCCGCCGACGATCGCTTCGGCATCGCATGCCTCGGGGGCGAGTGTTTTGGCGAGGCGGGGCAGGGGTTCTTGCGATTCAGTTGCGCGGAGCCCAACGATCGCATCCAACAGGCGCTCGAGTTCCTCCCCGTGGCCATCGCCCGCACCGACCGCGTGGCCGCCTATCTCGAGAAGCATCCTCAGTTCCGCCTGAAGCAGCCGTACCCGGTGGCGGGCTAGCAATGGCAGGAGCATCGTCCCCGTCGCCCCGGCTTTATCGCTGGGGCACCAGCCTCGTGCTCGGCTGCTACTGGCTAATCATGTTCACCGGCACGCACTGGCCGCACGTCAGCCTCGAGCACTATCCGACAAACTTCGACAAAGTCCTGCACTTCACCGGCTACGCCGGTTTCGGCTTTTTGATCGCAGTCTGGGTCTCGGCGCGGCGCAAGTTTGGCCTCCGCGATTTCGCCGCGGGCTTCGCCGTTATTTTCATCTACGCGATCCTCGACGAAGTGACGCAGCCCTATTTCGGCCGCGACTGCGAGTTTGGTGACATGGTGGCTGACTGGTGCGGCGGTACAACCGGTATGACGGTCTTCCTGCTTCTGCGGACGATGCTCCGCTCGCTTGGCCTGCTTCCTCAGGTTGATCGGACGCCCCAGGTCGCCACCGAAGCCGGGTCCGTGGGTTCTTAACGCCGCTTCGTCAAGCTTTCGAGTAGACGAATCGTGCCTCCGCGGGCGTCCTCAGAAGTGAAACCGCCAAGTCGAAGCAAAGTTTGGGCGGTGTTTCTCGTGATATCCGGGGGGTCGGTTGCGCCTGTCCAGAGACGACAGAAAAGTTCCGCGACCAGGAGCCTGCTATGGCGATCTTCTCGCTCATTGTTTCCTTGATGATCGCGGGGCTGGTGGCGGTGACTCTTGCCACGTCGCGCAGCTACAAATTCGGCGCCTCCATATCGCTCGTCTGTCTTGTAGTCGGCGTGTTTTTCTGTCCCGCCCTCGGCGCTTTCTTTCCACCCGTCGGCTTGACCGCTCTCGGCCTGTTGATTGTGTGTAGCGTGCTGGCGGCCCGCAGCTTCCGGCCGACCTCGCGGCAAATCACGCTCGTCAGCGTGGCGATGGTCTTCGTGGGGATGGCGGGCGGAGTGTTGTTCTCGCTCGACTATGTGCTGCATCTCCGCGAGCTGCGCGGCTTATCCGCTCGTCTCCGTGGCCCCGCGGCTCGAATACGAGCAGAAGTCCGCTCCGAACTCGGCTCGAGCTGCTGTCGTCGCGGTTATGGCCGATGCCAGCGAGAAGTTCCGACCGCCACCGCCCAACGCGCCAGCCTGGAAGGCGCTCACTGTGGCAGAAGAAAAGCGGTCCCCCGGGGGTTCGCGATTGCGCGCTCTCGAAGCGATTCATGCATCCACCGTGGAGCAATTCATCGACGCTCCCGGATTCGGGATCGCCCGGATGTCTTACTTCAACGACTTCGCCCTCAAGGAACGCCGCGAGTCGCCCGGATCGCTACGGGGCACGATCGAGAAATATCCGCCGACCGAGCGCCGCGGCGCCTTGAGGGGTACGCCTCTCACCGCTACGCGTCCAACCGATGCGCACAGCCCCTTCGAGGGGCGGCTGTGGGACACTCACGAGAGCGGCCTCAACGACTTCTTCAGTCAGGAGGATGAGGGGCTGCTGATCGACCGCGACCATGTAGCCGGATTCGTGTCACACCGATTCAGCAAGGAGTTTCCCCCTCGGCCCACGTCCACACCACTCAAATGGGAGCTGGTGCGCTTGGAATTGGTCAGCTTGCGACGTTTCGGCCGCCCGATGGTCTACGCCACCAACCGGGAACTGCCGCGGATGGACCAACTTGAAAAAATGCCGACGCGCGAACCGAGCGCATTCGAATCGGCCTCGCTCGACTCGCTGGCCAAAGGCGAAGAGCTTGTCTACGTGCAGCAGCCACACAACATGCTCGCCCTGGGAGCCCTCCGCGCCAAGCAAATTGCACCAAGTGCCACGACGTCCAGCGGGGAGCGATGTGGGAGCCTTCTCGTACGAGTTTCTGGGCAGCGGGACGCCCCCCGGGGACGCTCCGCCCGCGAAGCCGCCGACCTGACGCCTGTCTGCTTTCTCGCGCCGCTTCCGCTTAGATATGGTAGGCGGGAGCCAGTGCCGCTTGGGCAGCGCGGTTTGGCCATGCCCGCCGTCTGACGGGTTGTCGAAAGCCTTGGCCGCAATTGCTGTCTGCGCCGGACGATGCGATGTATGACGGCGGCGAAACGACCGAGTTTCAGCTTCTGCTCGATCGCTGGGCGGCCGGTGACGTAGCGGCTCGTGATCGGCTGCTCGAGCGGGCCGGCCAGCGATTGCTCGCGCTCACGCGGCGGATGTTGCGGGGTTATCCGCATCTGCAGCGCTGGGAACAGACGGACGACGTCTTTCAAAGTGCCGTGCTGCGGCTGTATCGCTCGCTGGGAGATGTGCGGCCCGAATCGATCGGGCAGTTCTTCGGTCTGGCGACGACTCAGATCCGCCGCACGCTGATCGATCTGGCCCGGCATCACTTCGGTCCAGAGGGGGCGGCCGCCCGGCACCAGAGCAGCATTGCCGACCAGCAACGCACGGACGCGCGGAGCGATGCGGCACCCGCGCGTGCCGACGAACGGCCCGAAACGCTCGACGCCTGGGCGCGTTTTCACGAGGCCGTCGAGTCGCTCCCCCACGACGAACGCGATGTCTTCAGTCTGATCTGGTACGGCGAAGCCACCCAGCGCGAGGCGGCCGAGCTGTTCGGCGTGACCGAGCGGACCATTCTGCGGCGATTGGTGCGGGCTCGGCTGCAGTTGCACGAATCTCTCAAGAATGTCCGCGAGTGTTTTGAGGAGGCCAATCATCATGGCGACTTGACGATCGATTGAGCGATTTGCTCGTGGACTGGGAACAAAGCCAGCGCGACGGCCGCGAGACGACGCCCGAGGAACTGTGCAAGGACGCCCCCGATCTCTTGCCCGTCGTCCGCGAGTCGATCGATTCGCTCAAAGCGACGCGCTGGATGTTCGCCCGATCCAAGTGAGCCGAACGGCGTGTGCGGTTACGACGCCTCGCGAGCCGCCCTGCACGACACCGAGCTGCCCGCCTCGCACCTGACGGTCGAGCAGTTCGCCGCGTCGATCTTTCAAAGCGGCCTGCTCTCGGCCGACGAGATCGCGGAGCTCAACCAGCGCTTGGCCGCCAGCGACCTCCCGGGCGAGGCGCGGGAAATCGCCTCGCGGCTGGTGACCGAGGGCAAACTCACGCGGTACCAGGCGTCGGTGCTGCTCAAGGCGTCGAAGGATCCGCTGCTCGTCGACAACTACGTGATTCTCGACACGCTCGACACGGGCGGCATGGGGCTTGTCTTCAAGGCCCTGCACCGCTCGATGAACCGCGTCGTGGCCCTCAAGCTGCTGCCGGCCGCGATGATGTCCGCCCGCGACACGGTGAAGCGGTTTCAGCGGGAAGTGCAGGCGGCCGCTTCGCTTTCCCATCCCAATATCGTCGCCGCCTACGACGCCGACGAATCGGCCGAAGTCGCCTACCTGGTGCTCGAATACGTCGAAGGGACAAACCTCTTCCGCCTGGTGAAAGAGCACGGGCCGCTACCCGTCGCCCGAGCGTGCAACTATGTGCGGCAAGCAGCCACCGGTCTGGCTTATCTGCATTCGCGGGGCATCATCCATCGCGACGTCAAGCCGGCCAACTTGATCCTGGCAAACGACGGCACGGTCAAGCTGCTCGACATGGGGCTCGTGCGATTCGCGTCGTCCGAGGATCTGTCGAGCGTCGAGACCGACCAGGAATTGACGCAGGCCGGCATCGTGATCGGCACGGTCGCCTACATGTCCCCCGAGCAAGCGCTCGACACCCGATCGGCCGACCAGCGCTCCGACATCTACAGCCTGGGCTGCACGCTCTTCTTCCTGCTCACCGGCCGCTCGCTTTACCACGAAGAAACGGGCATGAAGACGCTCTTCGCGCATCGCGAGCAGGCCGTGCCGTCGATCCGCGAGTTCTGCGAGGACGCCCCAGTCTCGCTCGACGCCGTCTTTCGCACGATGGTCGCCAAACGTCCCGCCGACCGGCTGCAATCGATGACCGAAATTGTCGCCGCGCTCGACGCGTGTGTGCCAGGACTGGCCACGAATTCACCGGCGGCGGTCGCTCCGCGACACGCTTTGAACGTGCGTCCGATCCCCGACTCTTGGCGTCGTGGCTGGAAGCGCTTGCGGTCCAGCCCGCTGCGAATCGCGCTGGCGATCGCCGTCGTCGCCGCCATCGCGGCAGGTGGGGTCTATTTCGCCGGCACTCTGATTCGGATCAAGAGCAGCAAGGGGACAATGGACATCTATGTCGACGACCCGAAGGCCAGCGTGGAGGTGACGCCCGGCGTTACCGCGCCGAACGGCGTCGCGCAGTTCGACAATCGGCACACCGCCCGGTCGACCGCCGACCCGTTCGATAAGCAGCGCGAGATCAAGAAACGCCAGTCGACAATCCAGGAGTTGGAGGTCGAAAACCAGCGACTGCGCTCGGAAGCCGACGCCGTGCGTAACCGCGGCCGGATAGTCACAAACGGATTTCCAGCGCGGCAGCCGCCCGAAGCAGGACCGGAACCCCTCATCGTGCCGCTACGCCAAGCCCCCAGCGTCGATCGGCAGGTGGCCCAGTGGCTGTTTAGCTTTCCCGGCACGCTCATTTGGCTTCACGGAGAAGTCCAGGCGCCGCTGCAGAGCATGCGACAGTTTCCGGAAGGAGACGCGCGGATCGAGGGAATCTTCTGCAGGCGACTGGCGAGGCCCATTCGCTACAGTGAGCAGGACGTCGAGCGATTGGCGGCGACTTTCCGAATTAAGGTGGTTGAGCATCGACAGTCCCACCGTGACCGATGCCTTTGTCGTCCGTCTGAAGCCGCTCAAGGCGCTCAGAGGGCTCACTCTGGAGGGGGCGAAGATCACGGACGAGTGCTTGCCCGCGCTAGCCGGCATGACCCACTTGTCGAGCCTGAACTTGAGCGGCGCTCAAGAAATCACCGACGCAGGCCTGACGCATCTGGCCGCCCTCAAGTCGTTGAACGCCCCGAATCCAGCGGCGGAGGGCGGCAGCAGCGAATTGCCTCCCTGGCTGCGAATGGAAATCGCGCGGCGGCCCCGCCCGAGTTTGTGCTCGATAACACACGGACAACGGAAGCCGGGCTGCTCAAACTCCAGCAAGCACTTCCCAATTGCGCCATCTACGCGTCGCATATTTATCCGGGAAGCAGCGTCGCCGGTCTGCCGCTTCCGCCGCGAGTCGGCTCCTCCGACCGCGACTGGGCGATCTGGATCTTGAGCCACTACATGAACGGCCGCATTTACACTGATCTCGATTCCGATACCGCCGTATTTAAGCCACAGGATTTGCCGCCGATCGAATTCCACATTGAACGGATTGGTTTTGGGGCGACCGATTTCGTGGTGCCTGTGTTGAACGAGTTTCTGTTTCGGCGCTTCGCCGAACTGTCGCACCTCCGCGCCCTGCAGATTGACCAAAAGGTGCCGGGGCGCGAATTGAGCGGCCTGGCGGCAATCAAGTCGTTGCGATCGCTCGGGCTCGGCGACGGAAGTGCCGGCGACGACTCCCTGCGGCCGCTGGCAGCGCTCACCGGGCTGACCACGCTCACGGTGCAAGGGAGCGACATCACGGATGAAGGGCTCAAGTCGTTGGCCCCGCTCAAGGGCCTCGCGCAGCTCGTGCTCGACGGTCGCGCCCGCAACCTGCGCGGCACGGGCTTCGAAGCTCTCGTCGGCAACACCGCGCTCCGCAGCCTCGATCTCACGGGAGCGGGCATCGAAGACGACGGCGCGCGTCAAATCGCTCGCCTGACGGGCCTTGAGTCGCTCAACCTGGCCGAGACGTGGATCAGCGGCACAGGGCTGGCCGAATTGTCCAAACTCAAACACCTCAAGTCGTTGAACCTCAGGTTTTGCCGGCGACTCCGCTCGGCCGATCTCGCCCCCCTCGTCGAGCTGCCCGCGCTCGAGGACCTCAGGCTGACCGACTGCCGCATCAACGACGCCGCTGTCGACACGCTGAAAAGGCTCACGAATTTACGAACTCTGAACCTCAATGGAACGGGCATGTCGGCAGACGCGATCGGCAAACTCCAACGGACCCTCCCGCACAATCCCGTCATCGCGCCGTCAGGGGCCTAGCTTGTGGGGCAGACTGTGCCTGCAGATGGTTCGAACAGAAGCCCGGAAGGCACGCTCAGTGTGCGTTACGAATGACCCGGCTAGGGCACCATGCCGGGGAAGACGGATCGCCGCCCCTAACGCCCCAGGACGTGCCGCAGCGCCGATTCCAACTCCGGATGGCGGAACGTGTAGCCCGTTTCTTGAAGCCTGCGGGGCACGACGCGTATGCTCGCCAACAGCAGCTCGTCGGCCATTTCGCCCAGGGCGAGTCGCGCGAGGAAGGCGGGCAAAGGGAAGATTGTGGGCCGCCGCAGGACATGGCCGAGCGTTTTCGTGAAGTCGCGGTTGGTCACCGGATTCGGCGCGACGACGTTGACCGGCCCGTTGAGCGTGTCACAGGTGATCGCGTGGTGGATGGCCCCGACGACGTCGTCGATCGCGATCCAGCTCATGTATTGCCGGCCGCTGCCGATCACGCCTCCGCCGCCCAGCTTGAACGGCGTGAGCATCTTGGCAAGCGCCCCGCCCGCGGGTGACAGCACGATGCCGAAGCGGACGTTGACGACGCGAATTCCTCGCGGACGCACGCTCTCGGTGATGGCCTCCCAGTCTTTGCACAAGTCGGCCAAGAATCCGCTGCCTCCCTCGAACCGCTCGTCGAGTAATTCGTCGCCGCGGTCTCCGTAGAAGCCAATTGCCGACGCGCAAACGAGTGTCTTCGGCGGTTTCTGCAGGCGGTTGATCGCGTCGCACAAGAGTCGCGTGCCATCGAGGCGGCTGTCGCGAATGCGCTTTTTGGTGCGATCGTTCCAGCGGGACGAGATATTTTCGCCGGCCAGGTGGACGATGGCGTCGTGTCCCTCGAGCCCGTCCTGATCGATCGTGCCCAGCACCGGGTCCCAGCGGACGGCGGGGCCGCTCGCCCTGTCGCGGCGGACGAGCCGCGTGACGCTGTGGCCGCCGGTCGTCAAAAAGGGGATCAACGAGCCGCCGATGAGACCGCCGGAACCCGAGACGACAATTCTCATGCAATCCGTCCCCGTCAGCGCCCGTGCTTTGAGATGCGCATTGAGATCGTCAGCCAGCGTCTGGTGCCGATAACGAAAGGTCGCTTCGAGCTTGCGTCGGACGAACCGTCCGCCGAGCCACTTCCCGACGAGGCCGAACGGTAGGGCGTACTCAATCCGGTCCTGCATCCAGGAAGCGTCGTCGGCTGCCGGCTCGATTGAAGTGACGGGCTCGATTGTATGCGTATGTTCCCAATGGGCAAACGGGCCGCGGAACTGGACGTCGCGAAATTGGCGACTGGGCACGAAGCCGTGATGCTCGGCCGTCCAACGCCGCCAGAGCGGTCCGACCGCAATGTCGATCTCCGCCCGCGACCCCTCGCCGAGCGGCTGACCGTCCGAGACGAGCCGCATCCGCTCCCAGGGGGCGCGAACCGCGCGAAGGCCCCCGGTCGCATGTGCCAGGCATAGACCTCGGCGGCCGACGCCGGCAGGCGCGAACGATAGACGAACGTCTCGCCCTTCATTTTGGGCACTTCATCGAGAGCAATCCTGGGCCAAGGTTGGGTCGAGCGAAAGGCGCAACCGCGAGGGCGCCGGCCGTCGTCACGCGAGCCCATTCTTTGCTTAATCCGTGCGTCGCCGCCAGCTGGCGAAAGGTTTGCGGTTGGTCCTGCTGATTGAGGCCGAAGCGGGCGGCGAGCAAGGCCCTCTCGCGACCGGGGAGCGCGACCATCTCTTGGTCGAGCCATTTCAGCTCCTCCCGCTGGACAGCGCGGCGCCGGCGTCGGTCCGCGGCGGCAGCGGCAGGCGGTGAGGAGGCATTCGCGACAGCGAGTGCATAGTCCGCCGCCGTTCGCGCTTGCGGAGACGCACGAAATGATGGGTCAACGCCCGCGTCGCGTAGGTGCTGAAGCGGGTGCCGCGGCCGGCATCAAAACGCTCGACGCAGCGGAGCAACAGGATCGAGGCTTCGCTCACCAGGTCCTCCACCGACTGTTGCGGGCTGGCGAAACGTTTGGCCACGGAGACGACCAGCCGCAGGTTCGACAGCGCGATCCGGTTGCGGATGGCTGTCGCCCGCGCCGTCGAGTGGGCATGACGGCCGTCGCCTTTTTGCCGGCAATCGTCCTTGCCCAGCCTAGCCGACGCTTCCCGCGCCCTTTGAGATGCCGAAACAGTCGCCGTTCTTCTCCGGCGGCCAAGAGGTCGCACTCGCACAGTTTTGCCAGGGCCGGGCTGGGCCGTCTCACGGGATGCGCCCATCGCGGCTTTCTCCTTCCTCCCAGCAAACCGCCAGCAGCCGGTGGCCTTAACGGGAAAAACCAAGATTTTTCTGAGCCGGATGCCGCACTTCTCTGTGCGTCCCGCCGTCGCCGGATCCCGATTGCCTCGCGGTCTTGCAAGTCGCGGGCCGAACCTGGATGCTGAATTCCCGTGACGGCTGATTCCGCGGGAAAGCTCGGCAGCCGACAGCCGAACGCTGGTGAAGGGATAACTCTCGAATGCTCGATCGGCACAAATTTCTGCAAATCGGCTCCGTCGGAGCGTGTCGCTCGCGGCAGGAGCTGGCCGCGCGGGGGAAATGGGCCGCGATTCGGTCGCCTTACGCGCCGCATTTGGGCTTGTTTCGCCATCACGCGGGAGCCGATCCGCTCGAACAGATTCGGTTTCTCGCCGACGAGGGCTTTCGGTGCCTCGAGGATACGGGCCTGCGGGCCAAGCCGTCGCGTTGCAGCGGCAGATGGCCAGGAGCTGGCCCGCCGCGGCCTGTCGCTGGCCTGCTTCACCGGCGTGGCCCATTTCGGTCGACCTACGTTCGCCTCCGGTCGCCCGGATCCCCAGCAAACCGTCCTGCGTGACCTGCGGCTGGCGATCAGGCGTCCAACCGGGTCGGGGCGCGGCGACTCATCATCGTGCCGGGCAACGGGACGCGGCGCTCGATGCGCGCCACCCAGCAGCAACACGCCCTCGACCTGTTGCATGGCTGCGCGGAATGTCTGCGAGCCCGCGGAGTCACGCTGTTGCTCGAGCCCATCGAATACGGCCCGGGGCACTCGCGTCTTTTTCTTCGATCGGCCCGCGACGCGGCCGCGTCGTGCCGCTCGGTCGGCCGACCGTCGTGCCGAATGCTGATCGACGTTTATCAGCAAGCGGTCGCCGGCGAAGATGTGCCGTCTCTGCTGGCCGACGTGAGCGACGTGCTGGGGCACGTGCAGTTCGGCGACTTCCCCGGCCGAAAGGAACCCGGCTCGGGCGAGCTCGATTTTCGGAAGATTTTGGCGACGCTTGACGTCGTCGGCTACCGGGCGCCCTCGGCATGGAGCACGGGACGACGCTCGCCGGGCGAACGGGCGAACGGGCCGTCATCGATGCGAATTGCGCCTGATCGCTTCGGCCCCATCTTCTCGCTTAAGCACGAGCGCCGTCCACGTACGGGCTGAGATCGCCGAGCCGGGGCGTAAGCCCCGGAGACTCGCTCGCAATGTCAGAGCGAGATCCCGGTGAGACCTCCGGGGGCTCGCACCCCCGGCTCGGATTGTGCGTGAGCGACGCTTATCGCCGCAGCACTG
This sequence comes from uncultured Planctomycetaceae bacterium, assembly GCA_963800135.1. Classification (GTDB taxonomy): domain Bacteria; phylum Planctomycetota; class Planctomycetia; order Planctomycetales; family Planctomycetaceae; genus DASPSM01. The sequence continues at coordinate 50,538 of CAWCZR010000017.1, forward strand.
CGCCACCTGCTTCTGCCACTCCGCCACGTCGCGTCGGTCAATTCAAACACGTCGATCGAATAACCGATCCTCGCGACAGGCTGGAAGAAGCCGAAGTATTCGAACTGGCCGATGTTGACCGGCTGAATCGTGCCGGCAGGTGTTCGCAGCCAGTGCCGCCTCCCCTGCTCGAAATTCACACTGACGGCGAATCGACCGGGCTGCGGCGCGTTTACCCGGCGGAAGGTGGTAGCGGATGCCGAGCACAGCAGGCAGCACCGTGCCGAAATAGGCCAGTCCGATTTCGCCGCTGGCTCCCCGCCCGACTGCTTGTTCATAAAGATAGGTTTTCAGTCCGCCCAGGTCTTGTCCCCAGTCGAGGTTCGAGTCGAGCAGGTGCTCGCGGCCGCCGAGCGGACCGCCGGCCAGCTCGTTGAAATAGGACAGGTGCTGCGGGGTGGTAGCGGATCGAAAGTACCATCAGTGCGGCTAGCGCCAGTCGTCGCCAGGGTGCGGGCGGGGAACAGCTTCCAGTCGAACCAGCCGGCCGCCTGCGAGGCGAACAGAATCGCAAACGGAATTACAGGCAGCACGTAACGGATGCCGAGCTGCATGGGCGACGTTTCGGCCACGACCAGCACAACAGCACGGGCAACAGGATGACCGCTTGTGTCGCCCAGCGGCGCGGACAGCCCGGCGGGCATCACCAGCCACAACAGCACCAGCAGATCCAAAAGCTGCAGGCGCAGTTGCGGCGACCTGTAGAGCAGCGGCCAAGCATAATAACCGGCGAAGCCCCTTTCGCGCCCGCTGGCCGTCCAGGTAGACCGGGTGTTTCTGCTCCATGATCTGCCGCTGGTGGTCGAGCCCAGCGACGTAATCGCGGGGCAGCGGCACGGGCAGCCGCCACAACATCGGCAAGCGGGCGGCAATCCGTTTGAGCACGCCGCTCTGAAACTGATAGCTGCCCACCGTCGCGAAGGAACCGCGAAAGAGATAGCCCGCGTTCCAGACCGCCACGCTCACGCGCAAACGCGGCAATCCACATCGCGGAAATCTTGAGGAGCCCTGGGAGCCGCTCAGGATCGGCCATCGAGCCCCTCGGTGCGGAATTGCCCGGCTTCGCAGGCAAATCAAAAAGAGCAACGAGCACGAACAGGAGCACGGCGATCGGATCAGGGCGCCGGCACCGTGAACTTGGCCACTGCGCGAGTCCCGAGAACGCCGCCGCAGAGCAATCCGCGTCCCCAGCTTGGATAAACGCGCGAATCGCCATGCCGAATAAAGCGCAGATGCGGAGCGCGGCCGGCGCCGCGCCCATGTCGGTCGTCGCCAGGGAGCCGTGGGCAATCAGATTCGGCTCACACGCCCAGAACAACGCGGCCAGCACGCCCGCCCTGTCGCCGAATAACTCCCGCGCCCGGGCGCAAGCACCAGTCCGCCCAGCACCGAGAGGAGCACGATCATCGAGCGGCCGAGCGTGAACCACCGCTGATAGTGCTCGCGGTTTTGGGCGATGAACACGTCGCCCCAGCCTTGCGGATCGTGATACTCGCCGACCGCTCCCGTCTGGGCCGACGTCAACGTGAGGGGCAAGGCGGCCAGTATCCGGCAGAGGGGCGGATTGAGATCGTCGAAGTCGGAACGAACCGTCTTGAGGTTCAAGAGGCCGATCGGCAAGTGCCAATATTCGTCGTGCGTGGGCGTGAGCTGACCGGCGGCCGCGGATCCCCAGAGCCGCCTGCACCGCCAACAGGGCAGCCACGGGCAGCCGGAGGTGCCGCGGGCGAGCACCGCCTGATCGCAGCTGCTGACGCTGCGCAGGGAGATGTCGTGCCGGGAGGTGTCGCACGGGATGTCATGTCGTTCGCAGATTCATGCGGTCACGGCTTCGCCGGGCGGACGAGGTCGGAGAGGAGATCGTTTTCCATCGCCTCGGCCGCGATGGCGTGGGCCCGCTCGTTGGGGTGCGCATGTCGAAGCGGCTCACCATCAGGTTTTCGCCCGCGTGCTGACGGAAGATTGGATCGAGGTCGAGCAGCGGGATTTTTTCCGACTTGCAGAAAGCGGCCAGCCGAAACGGGCTTCGTGGAACGAATAGGGGACCGTTCAGATCGTGGAGGAACGGAAAAATGACCATGCGAAAGTCGGCATGCCCCTGCTTGCACTCGCGGTGCAGCTGCGAAAGCTTGGCACGCAGCCCGTCCCAGGCGGGCGTCTCGTAGGCCTTGGCCAGCCGGTCGAAGTAATGGTGTTGTTGCGGGCACGAAATTCCAGGAAGCGAAAATAGAGCCAGTTGAGCAGGTACGTGTAGGCAAAAGAAAAGAATTTCGGCTCGGCCGTGTAAATCCCTTCGAGCGGATTCTGCCCCTCCAGGGCCATGTAGCCTTCGATGTCGTTGAGGTTGTAGACGTAAACGAACATGCCGACGTCAGCTTGCATCTTGAACATCACGCCCGCGGCGAGTCGACTTCGATTTGCGACGTTTCCAGGCCCGGCTCGCCCAGGTTGGCCACCGACGTATTGGCCGGGCGCCTTCTCGTCGAGCCACTCGGCGATGCGGTTGGAGAAGCGATCGTCCATCCGCTTGATGCCGTGACCGATGGTGAAGCTGTCGCCCAGGAAAATGATCCGCTTCTTGCCGGAGGGAACGTACTTCGTGAACGGTTCGTGGTCGCGATTGCCCTCGTTGTTCCGCTCGTGATCGATGTGCAGCGCGAGCCAGCGTTTGGAAACGTTCGTGATGTTGAACGTGTCGCTGAAGTCGGCGAAGCAGGCGAACGCGCAGCTCGCCCGCGGTGACCACCGCCAGCAGCATGCAGAGCGACAGGCCCAGGTTGGGCAGGAACAATCCCCGGCCGCGGGCCCGTTGTTTCCGACGACCCCACAGCACGCCGAAGAAGAGCGCGGCCAGAATCACCAGCCACACGGCCATGCCGATCAGGTATCCGTCCGAGAGATAGAACACCAGCACCGCTTCGGCCCTCGTCAGGTTCCCGCGTGTTTTTCAGGCCGCGCCGGCTGGAAGAAGTCGGCAAGCAAATCGTTTTCGATCGCCTCGGCCGCGATGGCATGCGCCCGCTCGTTGGGATGAGCGTCGAACCGGCTGACGACCAGGCTCTCGCCCGCGTGCTCGACGGAAGACGGGCTCCAGGTCGAGCACGGGAATCTTCTCCGCTTTGCAGAATTCGACAATCCGCGCGTGGGCCGCGCGGAACGGATAGTCCTCGCCGACTTCCGTGCACGAAGGGAAAGATCACCATCCGGAAATCGACCCCCTGCTCGACGCAGCGTTGATGCAGGCCCTGCAGCAGGCCCCGCACCTTGGCCCACGGCTCCGACTCGTACGATTGCCGCAAATTCTCGTAATACGATTGGGCTCCCTGGCTGCGAAAGGCCACGAATCGGAAATAGAGCCAATTCAACAGGTACGTGTCGCGGAACAGGAAGAACGACGGCTCGGAGCTTTGGATCGTCTGCAGCGCGGCCGTGGTGTGCGGGTCGAACGTGTCGACGTCATTCAGATTATAGACGTAGACGCAGCACGCCATGTCGTAATGCTTCTGCAGCAGTTCGTCCTGTGCCAGTTGCGTGATCATGAGCGCGTCGTACGCGGGCAGGGCCAGGTTGGCGACGACGAATTTGCCCGGCTGCTCGCGTTCGAACTGCGCGGCGATCAGGTCGGTGAAGCGGTCCTCCATCCGCGGAATGCCGTGGCCGGCCGTAAAGCTGTCGCCAAGAAAGATGATGCGTTTTTTGCCGCCGGGAACGTAAGTTGTCAGCTCGTGACGGTCCCGGAAGCCGTTCTGATTTTTTTCTCCGTCGATGTGCAGGGCCAGCCAGCGCTTGGAGACATTCGAGATATTGAACGTGTCGCTGAAGTCGGCGAAGCAGGCAAACGCCAGCTTCCCCGGCCGTGAGCGTCGCCAGCAGCATGGCCAGCGACAGGCCGGCGTTGACTGCCCACATCCGCCGCGGCGCCTGCATGCGATCGCCGCCGCACACGGAGCAGCGCCGCCACAAACAGTGCCGAGCGCGACGATCCAGATCGCCATGCCGATCAGGTAGCCAGGCGAAAGATACAGAACGAGCACAAATCACTCTGCTGCGGGTCTGCGGACCCGGGATGTTTCCGTTTGAGCACGATGAAATAGCCGTCGGTGTTGTCGGGCGAGCAATTCCCACTGGTCGGGGTGGTCGCGGTATTCGGGCACCTGATCCGGGCCGCTCGATCTTGCTGTAGCGGCCCGTGCGTGTCGATCACGATGTAGTCCGTGTCGGCCGGCACTCCGGGTTGGTAATTGTTGACCGCCCGCGGATAGTCGCTGTAGTCGTACGAACGCTCGTAGTGCGTGAAACGCGGGTGAATATAAGTCGGTCGAGGCCACGCGGGCACTGGCCGGAATCTCCTCGAGCACGCGGTCGAAGACCTCGGCCCGTTTGTCGAGGACGTAGTGGTCCCGCCAATAGAAACCCGAGTCGCGATCCCAAAAATTGATCGACAGGGGGCTCAGTCCGAGACAGGATGCCAGTCACGAGTGCGCTCAACGCCGGCTGAAACGCCCACCATCCGACAGTGACAACCGCGTTTCAGCCTTCGGCCGGCGGCACCCCGCCCAATGACCCGTGGGATCAGTCGGCCGAAACGACTCCCAGGCCGGCCGCGGCCGACCAGAGCAGGATCGGCACGCGCGGCCGCATGAACAGTGATGCCGCGAATCGGCGAGTGCGATCAGCTTCGTTCAGGCAAGAGCGTGAGGAACAGCGGCAAAGCCACGGCCAGGCGGCCCGGCGACAAGAGGGGCAAGAAGCCGAGCGGCAGCAGGATTTGCAGCAGCAGAGCCGTATTCGGCCGAGTGGGCGTTGCCAAAAGCCTCGCCGAACAGCAGCGGCCGGCTGCGTCAGCATCGTGTGGGCAATCTCGGGCAGCGTCTTGCCGAAGCGGGTGAAGTAGCCGGCGTAGTGAATTTCCTGTCCGTGCCGAAAGTAGGCCATCACGATCCGCGTGGCCACGATCAGGTACGCGACCGAAACGACGGCCAGCCCCGCCCCGAAAACGAAAACGCGCCAGTTGCTTCGCGACGCCGCCGCGCGATCCGCCGCCGGAGCTGCGCGTACTCGGCTGGTCGCCGCCGGTGAGCGCGGGTGATCGTCGGGGGAGTCCCGAGGCCAGCGCGATCCAAACTCCCAGCGGAGCCAATACGATCGCAAAGTCTTCCTGCGCCGAGCGCGACGGCCGCCAGCAGGCAAAACGTCTCTGTACCGCCGCCTTTCGAGCTGATCGAGCGCGAAGAGCAAAACGGGAATCCCCAGGCCGTTGGGGCGAAATGTTTTCCAATCGATGCCGATGTCGAGAAATTGCAACGGAAAGTAGAGCAGGCACGCGGCGGCCAGCCAGACGGCCGGTCTCGAGCAGCCCCGTGTGCCGTCGCGCCATCCAGTAGACGGGGAGGCAACAGGCGGCCAACAGCAGCGAATCGCACAATTCGAGCAACAATTGCGACGGCCAGAGCAGATAGAGGGGGATCAACAGCACGTGAATGACCTGCACGTGCTCGCCCAAGAAGATGCCCTGGTCGAGATAGCTGCGAAATCCCTTGCCGTGCAACAGATTCCACAGGTGCTCCTCGTACATAGCCGAGTCGCCGTGCGGCAATCGCAGACTGCGGTATAACTGCCAGTTCATCGCGACGAAGACGACCACGTACGCCGCGAAGCACAGCCAGACGGCCAGGGGCACGCGGTAACCGTCGGTAGCTGGGATCGGCGGTCCGCTTCGTGTCACGGCAAGGCCGACGGCCGTCTCCGACCGCGTGGCCGCGCGAGCTGGAAGCCAGAGAAAAGAACGTGGCCACCCAACCGGCCACGCCGGCGGCAATCCAGAAGCTGGGGCTAGAGAGGACGAATTGTTGCATCCCCTCGGAGCCGGCCGCGAACGTGAACAACCGGGCCAGTTCCCAACTGCCGCCAACCAGCCACCAGAGCCAGCCCCGAAAGCCCCAGCTTGCGGCGGCGTCGGCGAACGAGGTGTGCTGTCGCCGGGTCATCCAGGCGGTGCCGGCCAGCCAGGTCACGACGCTGACTGCTCCCAGTATTAAGAAGAGAGACGCGTAGGGGGGCAGGGCGGGCTCGCCGCCGGGCACGGCGGAAGAGGGATCGGCCCCGAGCCAGCCATCGAGCCGATTCATGAGGCCGTGCGAGGCCAGCGCTCCGGACGCGATCCGGGATCCCAGCATCGATTGGCGGCTTGCCGCCGCACAGAGCGGTGCCCAAAGCGATCACCGCGATCGCTCCAGCCAGCCGCAGACCTTCGCCCTGGCTTGCGCCGGGCGAGAGCGGGGAATTTCCGGGTTGTTTCGCCTTGCCGCGGGCCATTGAGTTGAGTTTAACAGGGACTTGAGTTTTTCAGGCGTGAAGCCGCCGCTTCCAGCAAACTAGCAACCCAGGTCCCGCGAAGATTCCAACCACTATCCCGCGTTTCGGACCGCGTGCGGGGGCGCGAGACGACGTGTAGTTTTCCGACGGGGCTTGCAACGTGTGATAATCTTCAGCGTCCGGAAACCGATGCTCGCGCCTGTCCGTCCCCCACCGAGTTTCGCCACGGGCGAGTCAGGTCAGCGGTTGCGTGGCCCGCAAATTTGTGCGTTGCTATCTCCTTATTTGCCTGCGGCGGACGCCACAAACCGGAGCGAATCGAGACCAGGCTGCGGATCCGATCCCCCAGCCGCTAGTGGCCGAGGAGCCGCGTCGCAAGCCTTTTGTCCAAGGATATTTACGTTCGACGTTCGGGGAAAGCGGGGGAAATTTCTCCGAAATCCGGCTCGCAGATTGCTACTCTGGAGGGCGGGTTTCGGGCCCATCGCAAGGTTGAGAACGTATGTCTGAGCAAATCGATTGCAATAAAGTCGATTTCAACGGAGTCGATCTCAGTCGCAGGGACTTCGCTAAACTGACGCTGGCGGCTCTCGCCGGTTTGTCGGCGGGTAGCCATGGCGCTCGCCGGATCGGTGCCCGCTCGCACGGTCCAGGATCCGATCCTGTCGGACCCGCACATCTGCCGGGGTCTGAATACGTGTCGCGGGAAGGACGTCACCCGGCGCAATGCGTGCGCCGGCACCGGAACGTGTGCCACGGCTCGCTACCATCCGTGCAAGGGACATAACGATTGCCGCGGCCAAGGCGGTTGTGGCGAGCGCCGGGGTTGAACGAGTGCCGGGGTTGGGGTGCCTGCGACGTGCCGCTAAAGCCTGCGCGTCTGGTCGGTGGCTCGTCAACGGTTCGAGAAGGTGATGAAGGAGCAGCGCCGCCGCTTCGGAGTGCCGCCCCTCGTGGCCCGCAACGGCTGAGCCGGCGGCCGCGACCAGCGCCTCACGCCACCCTTCCCAAGACGCGTCTTGCGCGCCACGCGGCTCGCTGCCAATCATTGGCTTTCCACCGTACGGGAACCGCCGTCGACCGGTGTTTCGGCGGTTCCGCTCGAAGACGCCAGGAGCGCGATCCACCCTTAACCGATCGGATCCCAGGCTAGTCGTTCTGCTTGCCGCTCTTCACGGTCTGGAACAGGCCCTGCTCGTGGCTGATCCAGGTGTCCTTGTCCTTGATGATGGCCTGCGGCGGCAGCGTCGGCGATACCGTCTTCAGGCCGGCGAATTGCTTGACGGCCGTGCCGATGGCCATGAATTCGATCAGGCTGCCCATTTCGTGGATGTGGGTCTTGATGCCGACCACGTCGTCGGCGCCGATGGCGTCGGCCTCGTCGCGGATCAGGCCGATGGCGTGCTCGCGGGCGTCGTAGATCAGCGAGGTCAGATCGTTGATTTCGCCGCGCGAAAACGATTTGAACGCCGCCATGACCCGCCGACGACGCCCAGCGAATAAACCGCCGTGCCCAGCACCAGCTTGAGCGGCAGGTAGCCCATGTTGACCAGGTTCCACATTTCTTCGCAGGTCAGATCGCTGGTGACCGGGTTGGTCGTCGTACTCCGCGGGCAGCTCGGGATGTCGCGAGGCGGTGCCCGTCATCATCATTTCGTGAACGCCCTGGAACGGCATCACGGTGGTTTCGATGCCGACGACGGCGTTGGCCTCGACCGCCTGGCCTCGTCGACCAGCCGCTGCAGGGCCAGGTGCCGGGTGTGGTTGAACACGTCGCTGAATTCCTTGATCTCGCCGCGGCCCAGGCTCTTGAGGCTGCCGATGATGCCGCCGCCGACGCCGATCGAATAGGCCACGTTGCCGAAGACGAACTTGATCGGCGTGAAGCCGGCGTCGAGCTGGCAGTAGAGTTCCTGCCCGTCGCCGCTGGTGGAAAAGTCGAGATTCGCGGCGCGGCCGATTCGGCGTGGTGACGCAGGTGCCGACGGAGAGGAATTCGATGTTGCCGTGGAAGCGATTTGAGCTCGCTGGTCACGCCGGTGATGCCGTGGCCGCCGTGCTCGCTCGGCTTCCGCGATCCATGCGCTGAAGGCTTGCGAGCCGGCCTTCGTGGATCACTTGGTGACCTGCGTGACCTCGCCGCCGGCCATGCTCCGAAGCCCGGCGCCGAGGCGCCGACGAACCCCATCGAATAGACGCTGTTGCCGATGACCAGATCGCCGGGCGCCAGCCCCTTGAGATGCAGGCAGTACATTTCGTTGCCGGACAGGCCGGACATCACGGGCATGGGTCGACTCCGTGGGCGGAAGGGGTGCGATACGGAGACCGATGACGCAGACAGAGTATGACGGGGGCCCGCGGCGATTGCACCGGCGGAGGAGTTGGTACGATTCTTTCCGCTGGACCACTCTTGGCCGGGGGACTGGTCGAGTGTCGTCCCGCTCAAATCGACACCATTAAAGGTTCGACACCCGACCGCTGGCGGCAAGGCGACGGCTTTCAGCCGGGCCGCGGTCAACTTAGACTGGACGCAACTTAGACGTAATACAGAGCCGCGTCGCACGTTACTTCCTGGTCAGGGTGGGGGCGGAGTGAGTCAGTCCGAAGCGATCCCGTTTGCGCTCGCGAGCATCCTGTATCTGGCGACCATGATCTTCGTGGTCCTGATGCTTCGCGAAAAGGGGGACCGTCGCCCTTGGCTGATGCTCCTCGGCGCCCTGGGCACGCTGTTCGTCTATCGCATGGTCGGTTTCCTGGTCGTCCGGGAAACGCGGCAGGAGTTCGGGCCGTGGATCACGTTGCTTGTCTCGGCGTGGCTCTTGGCCTCGCTGTTTTATTTCCGCGCGATCACCGTCGCCGGGCGGGAGACCAAGCTGCTCGCCGAACAGCGAACGGCCGAGCGCGACGAGATTGAAAGCCGCTATCGCGCGCTGGCCGAGCTCTGCCCGGACGTGATGTACGTGAACGTCGGCGGTCGGATCTGTTATGTTAACGCGGCCGCCGTGCGGTTCTTCGGCGCCAAGGATGCCGACGAGATGTTGGGCCGCTCGCCGGTTTCATTGGCCGCCCCCTCCTCGCGCGACCGTGTCGCCGCCCGCGGCACGGAGCTGAAATTGATCGGCCAGGTGGCGGCCGTCCAGCAGGAAGAGTGGCAACGGCTAGACGGTTCAATCGTGCCAGTAGAAGCGGCGGCCGCGGTCGTTCCCTGGCAGGGGACGACGGGAATTCTGGTGATGCTGCGGGATGTTTCGGAGCGGCGTCACGCGGAGGAAGTGCGGACGCAGCTTCTGGCCAGCGAGCCGCACGGCCCGCAGCGCGGCCGAGCATGCCAACAGCATGAAGGACGAGTTTCTGGCCACACTCTCGCACGAATTGCGCACGCCGCTCACCGCGATCGTCGGCTGGTCGCAAATCTTGCTGCGCGGCCGGACGAGCGAAGCCGAAATGTCGCAGGGGCTGGAGGCCATCGACCGCAATACCCGCTCACTGACCAAGCTCGTCGAGGATTTGCTCGACATGAGTTCGATTCTCTCGGGCAAGTTCCGGCTCGAGATGCAGCTGCTCGCGCCTCTGCCGATCGTGCAGGCCGCGATCGAAACCATTAAACCGACGGCGGAAGCCAAGCGGATTCACGTTGAGGCGCGGCTCGACCCCCAAACGTGTCGAGTGCGGGGAGACGCGAATCGGCTGCAGCAAATCGTCTGGAACCTGCTGACCAACGCCGTCAAATTTACGCCGGCGGAGGGGACCGTGTCCGTGACCCTCGATGAGGTCGACGAGCGCGTTCGCATCTGCGTCGCCGACACCGGACCGGGAATCTCCGCCGAATTCCTCCCCTTTATGTTCGACCGCTTCCGCCAGGCCGACGCGTCGATCCGACGCCGGCACAGCGGGCTGGGAATTGGTCTGGCGATCGTGAAGCAACTGGTCGAGATGCACGGCGGCGAAGTTTTTGTGCAGAACACCGGTCACGACGGCACGACCTTCGTCGTCACGCTGCCAATGGCCATCAAGCCCGAGCGGATCGGTCAGCACGCGTCCGCGGAACAGACCGACGGCTGCCGAGTCTCGTCGAGCAACTGCAAGGTCGACCTGAGCGGCGTGAGGGTGCTGGTCGTGGACGACGAGCCCGATACGTGCCGCGTGATCAAATGGGCGCTGAGCCAATACCGGGCGGACGTCGTCACGGCCGGCTCGGCTGCCGAGGCACTGCCGCTGATCGAGGCCTCGGCACCCGACATTCTGATCAGCGACATCGGCATGCCGGAGGTCGACGGCTACGAATTTTTGAAGCGGATCCGGTCGTTGCCCGGAGGCCGCGAAATCCCGGCGATCGCACTCACTGCCTTTGCCCGGCCCGAGGACGAAGCCAAATCGTTGGCTGCCGGGTATTCCGTGCACATCTCCAAACCCATCGCTCCTGACATCCTATCAGCCACCGTCGCCTCGCTCGCGGAACGCGCGCCGCATGCCGCGGGGAGCAGCGCGAGCGGCTCGGCCAACGCGAGCTCCTGACGTTGCGCGACGGTTGATTCGCCCTGTGCCGGATTCTTGCTGTGTCTACTCGCCGCTGCGCTGGCCCGCCGATCCGAGCCTCCGGAGCCGTTCAATCCACGTTGCCTTGGGGCAACATGTGGTCGGAACGCATCGTCGTCCGGTCGCTAGAACTTGTCGACTGAGTCCACCCGCTCCGATTGACCGCAGAGAATACCTGGGACTGCGCGTCCACCGCTGTCCGCCACCTGTGGCTGCGAAAACGCGGACTAGACTTCTTGTGTCCGGCGCATTTCGCGGCGCGCCGATTGCACCTCAGCCGTTGATCGAAAGGTTCTTCGCTTCTGGCTGCGACTTCGGCGCGCCGCGGGCAGCTCCAGAGGGCGAGGTGACGATGCGTTCGTTCTTGTGGCTCGGTTGCGGCGTTGTGGCCCTGGTCGTTGCGGCACGGGGAGGGTCGTCGCCCGGCACAAAGTCGCCATCAGGCTTGGGGTTGTGGCCCGACTCGGGGGAGGCGGCGACCGACGGCTCGATCGAGGTGTTCGGCGTGACGCAGTGCGTCCCCGGCCGCCGCGCGAGCATTGCCCCAGTACCGCTGCATCCCGTGGTGGATGTGAAGGCGGTTCCGGGCGACTACGTCAAGAAGGGCCAATTGCTCGTCAAGTTGGACGACGACGAAGCACGGGCCGACGTGCGGGCAAAACAAGTCGCAGCTCGAAAGCGCCCAGTACTCGGCCGCGGAAGCCCGCCGCTTTCTCACCAAGGCGCGAGCGAAGCAAGCAGTCCTGCCCGAGCAACGACTCCACGAGGCCGAGCTGGCCGTTCGCAAGTCGGAAGCCGACGAGGCGCGCGGCGCGGGCCGCCCTGGACTCGTCCGAGGCCGAGCTCGAGCATTTCGAGCGTCTCGGCCGTCATCGACGGCGTCGTGAGCTGGCTCGAGGTTTATCCGGGCCTAGTCTCGCGGCCCGGCACGTCGCTCTGGGGCGAAATCGTCGACATCCGCGAGCTCGACGTGCGCTGCGAGGTGACGTCCGAGCAAGCCGACGAGGTGTCGCTCGGCGAACCGGTCGAGCTACGCACGTCTGATGGGAAACGTGCCTTGCCGCTCGGCCACGTGATCTACATTGCTCCGGTTTGCCGATCCCAAAACCAAGCAAGTGCCGATTCTGGTGCGAATCCACAACCGCGATCAGCGGGTCCGGTGCGGCATTTCTGTCGCGATGCGATTCGCGCCGCTTGGCGTCGATAGCAAGGCAGGGTATCGACAATCAAGTTAACGGCGGCAAAAGGCGAGTGACTGGGCGTTCCCGCATGTTGCCGGAAGGCGAGAGCGCGTCCCGTTTCGTGTCGGTGCGTTTGCAGCTCGCGGTCCGAGGGCTGGCTAGCGTTTGCCCACGCGCTCCTTCGCTTCCAGCCGGGCGAGAATCGGACCGAGCTTGCGGGCATCCGCGCCGCTGACCTTTCGACTCTTGCTCGCGTAGGCCAAGAGCGGGGCAATCCGCCCCTCGAGCGCGTCGTCGACGAACGTCCCCACGATTTGAGCCAACAGCGTGGCCCGCGAGACGTTGCACTTATAGGCGCAACAAATAGCCGACCTTGCTCCGCTTGAGATAGCCTTTTTGCGTCAGCCGTTCCATCACGGTGAGCACGGTCGTGCGGGCGCGGCCCGTCTTCTTCTCGAAGTGTGCCGTGATGTCGCGAGCCAGGATTGTCCCGCCGTCGGCGACGTGCAGGAGAATGGCCCGTTCCAGGCTACCGAGATTGTGACGCAGATGTGCCATCATTGGGCCTCCGCCGACTACGCGTCTCGCCGCAGCCATTTTTCCCGCAGTCTATTTTTACAGTCGCGCAGGTCAAGAGGCCAGCGGGCGCCCCGGCGACACTCGTCGCGCGTGGGGTGGCGCTGCTTCGAGAACAGAGGTTGAGGAAGAGAGGTTGCAGGAGGCGAGACCGACCGTACCGTCGGTCCCGCAATGTCCTGGCTCAGACTTACGAGAGTCGCCCGAGTGCGTCAAAATGGTGGCATGATCACCACTCAGTTCCGCGGCCGTCAGTGGCTGGCGGCCTTCGTGCTGCTTGCGGCCCCGGTCTGCGTGTCTGCCTCGGCGGTCGCCTCCGATATCGAACTTTCGATCGACATCAAAGCGAACGGGCAACATGTCCGCAGCACGCGCACCGAAATCGAACCGTCGCCGCAAAAGCCGCTCGCCCGGCCGGTGTGCCGTCTGAAGTTGCACAAGGACGTCAGCGTCAGTTGGAAGGCGACGAACGGCAGCAAGCAGGAGACATTCAAGGACGTGATGATTCACTGCGTCGTCGTGGCCGAAAACGAGCCCGGACAGCTCAAAGTGCCCTCGCTCAAGGATCCGACGCAGGAGGCGGCCCTGACCATGGACTTCAAACCCGGCAGCAGCGCGTCGGGCAAGTTCTCGCTCACGATCGACGAACCCGGAGCCTATTTACTGCGAGTCGAGACTCGCGAAATGCTCGCCACGCACGGCCATGAACACTACGCGGCCATTGATTTGGTGTGCGAATAGCGTTCTCGGCCTACTCGTCGCCGGCTTGCCTCGTTGCCGACGACCGGGCGCGGAGCCGAACCTGCCCCGCATCAATCCGCGGGTAATTGCTGGCCCTAATAGTGAAGCGTCGCCCGTCGCGACGAAGGCCGTCTTCTCATCGATGGCTCGGTCTCACTCGATAGGCCTCGCGGCATGGCGATTTCGCTTTCGGTGCCGATTTTTTTCTTGATTTGACGAACATATTCGTTATCCTGGGCGATTACGAACATATTCGTCTCACACCCTCGAAGGACGCCATGCCGAGAAATCCGTCGAGCCAGCTGAACGACGTGGAACTGGCCATTCTCCGCGTGATCTGGAATCGCAAGGCCTGCACCGTGCGCGACGTGCACGAGGCCTTGCAGCCCGAGCGCAAGACCGGCTACACCAGCACGCTCAAGATGATGCAGGTGATGTGCGAAAAAGGGCTGCTCAAGCGGGACGATTCCGAGCGCCCTCAGCTTTATCGGCCGGCGGTCCCCGAGGAACAAACGCAGAAGAAAATCGTCCGCGACCTCGTGCAAAAGGTGTTCGGCGGCTCGGCCCGCAAGCTGGTGATGCAGGCCGTGCAATCGCACAAAATCAGCCGCGAGGAACTTGACGGAAATCCGCAACTTGCTGGATCAGCTCGAGGAGGGCCAAGACATGAACGCGCTGCGGACGTCTCGTCGACTCGCCGGTGATTGAGCGCTCGGGTTGGACTCTGTTGCACTCGGTCTGGCAGGGGCTGGCGGTGGCGATCGTGTCTGGCGCTGTGTTCTGCCGCCGCCGCTGACGGCGCGTGCGCGGGCGTCGTACGGGGCTCGCTGCGGTGCCCTGCTGCTCAGCGTGCTTTTGCCGGCGATGACGTACTGTCTGCTGCCCGAACCGTCAACGGCCCGTGACCATGCCCGGCCGTCGTGCCCGAACGAAGTCAGCCGGTCGCATCGAAGCGGACGCGCGGCAGCGCGCCCGATCCCGAGCATGGTCATTGCACCGTCTGGATGATCTTGCCAGAGACGGCTTCGATCGCGCACCGAAGGAACAGTCCCGCACCGCACCATCCGCGGGTCAGCAGACGTCGATCGCGCAGCCTGCGAACGAGCGTCTCTTCCCCGAAGACGTCCCCCGCACAGGCGTCCTCGCCGCCCCCGTCGGTTCCGGCCGCTATCGTGGATCGATCGCGGCGCCGTCACTCGTGACGACAGACTTCAGTGCATCAACTGTCGCAAGTGGCTGGCTTGGATCGTCTCCGGTCTGGAGCGCTCGGCGTGTTGGGACTGTCGCTTTGGAACGTGGGCGGCTGGTTCGCGGCACGTCGGCTCGAAAACGCAGCGGAACGCATTCCGGCCCCGGCCGCGATCCAACGAGCCGCAGTCCGCATCGCCGAGCAACTTGGTCTCACGTGCGGCGTGCGGCTGTTGCAGTCAGCCCTCGTCGATTCGCCGGTCGGTGATCGGCGCGCTCAAGCCCGTCGATCCTCCTGCCGGCGAGCCTGGTCACGGAGACTTCCGACCGATCAGCTCGGAATCGCTCTTGGCCCACGAGTTGGCCCATGTGCTGCGGCACGATTACCTCGTCAACCTGATCGCAAACCGTCGATCGAGACTGCTGCTCTTCTATCATCCGGCCGTCTGGTGGATTTCGGCCCAGGTGCGAGCCGAACGCGAGAACTGTTGCGACGACCTGGCGGCTCGCCGTCGCCTCCGATCGGGCCGTTTACGTGCGGGCGCTAGCCAGCGTCGCGGGTGCGCGCCCTTCGCGAGTCGTGCCTGCCGCGTCCGGCGGCCGACTGATCGTGCGCCTGCAGCGAATCCTGGGGGTCGTCGATCCAGTGGCCGCATCCGTCGCGCTGGTTGACCGGCGTGGCGATTCTCTCGCTGTGCGGGGCGGCAATCGCATTCTCTGCTCTTAGTTCGCATCCCGTGAGCGCAGGCTCCCGCGCCGCAGGAGCAGAAGAAGCCGGACTCGAATTCGGGGCAGTCGAAAGCCCCGCAACAAAAAGTTCCGCAGTCCAAACCCGAAGCCGGGAAGAACGAGAGGGTCAAGCCGCGGATCCCGGCAAAGTCGCCCCGAGGCGCCGGTCCCCGCGTCCGCCGCCGCACCGCCGGAAGCATTTAAGGAGCCGCAATTCCCGACGAAGGGGCAGATGCAGATTCGGGTCATCGATGCGGCGGGAAAGCCGATCCCCCAGGCCTTCATCCAGACTTCCATCTGGACCGAAGAAAAAAACTTCCTGCGCGAATCGGAATTGCAAATGCGATTCGCAGGGCGTCACCACGATCGTTTTGCCAAAAACTTTGTCGATTCTGCGGATTCGGACTTCAAAGCGCGGCTATGTTGGAGAGTTCCAGAATTTCCAGACCAATATGCGCGTCCACGAGTTGAAGATCCCGGACGAATTTGTCGTCCGTCTCTCCAAAGGAGCGAGCCTTCGCGGCATCGTGAAGAACGAAAAGGGGAGCCGGTTCAGGGTGCCCGGATCGAATGGGAATGGCCGGCCAACGAATTGGTGCAGAGCGATGCCCCAGGGGCGCTGGCAGGTCGACGACGTGCGGCCTGGCAACAAATACGAGGTGAAAGCGATTCACCCGGACTACGTCGGCAACGAAGTCGGCGGCGGATGGAGCAGCCAAAAGGTCACTGCAGCGGTGGGAATCACCGAAGTGCCGGCAATCATCCTGCGTTGCGGGATTCGCGCCCTGGTGAGGGTGACCGATCCTTCGGGCAAGCCGGTTCAAGGTGGCGCCGTGATCTGGGGAGACAATCCGTATTTTCGGGCGCGGACACAGCCGCGCTCACCGATGCGAAAGGCTTTTGCAGTTTGCCGGCGTTTCCCGACGGGCCGATGCGAATCAGCGTGGTGCTCAAAGACTGGATGCCCGATTCGCGAGAGGTCAACATCGCGCCGAACATGCGTCCGGTCGATTTTCAACTGCGACCCGGCAGGAAACTGCGGATTCGGTTCGTCGACCGGGCTGGCGCTCCCCTCCCTGGCGTTTTCGTTTCAATCGAACGCTGGCGCGGCGTTCGCAACCTCGCGTCGAACGTGAACGGCGTCGTGAAGTTCAAGATCCCGAACACCTCTGACGAGCAGGGGATCTTCGAGTGGGATTGGGCCGCCCGACGATGCCGTCAACTACGGCTTCGGCATCGAGGGTTTCGCGGACATGGAGCAGGCGCTGACCGCCGACGGCCGGGAGCACGTCGTCACCTTCAACCGCGAGTTGCACATTTCGGGACGCTGTACGCGACGCGGTCACGGGGCGCAATATCGAAAAGTTCGTCGTTGTGCCCGTCATCCATTTTCGGCCCGATTTTCCGGAGCCTCGATCGCCGCCAATCGCGGCAGGGGAAAGCGGGCACTTTTGCGATGGCATTCGACCGCACCGATATCGAGCACGGCGTCCAGATCGAGGCGCCCGGCTACAAGACGTACCGCACGAGCGATGCTATCCCATCGGCGGCCCGGATCGCGTCCTCGACATCCGATTACGGCCCGCGCCGCATTACACCGGACGGGTCCTCGGCCCCGACGGTCGGCCCGTTCAAGGAGTCCGCGTTGCCCTTTCGTCGTCGCTTGGAGCAACTCGACGGAGACATCTTCAACGAGCGCGCCTTCAACAAGCCGAAAAAAGACGAAGACGACGACAACGACGACTCAAACAAACGTGGGACGTCTGGCCGCAACGGCGCCTTTGAGATCGCTTCGCAACTGGAACCGTATGTGTTGGTCATCGTCACGCGCGGAAGGCTTCGCCGAAGTCAATCGGCGGGCGGACCAGCATCCGGGCGAGATTCGCCTCCAGCGCTGGGCGTCGCTCACTGGGCGGCTCGTGCAGTCGGGAAAGCCAGTCGCCGATTGCGACATCGTTCTCCGCCCCATTCGTCCGATGGGCGGGGATGAGCCTCACAATTTCTCGCAATTGACCGCGAAGACCGCAGCCGACGGCTCGTTCGCGTTTCCGCGAGTTCCACCCGTCCCGTGCAGCGTCGAAGGCTTTCTGCATTGGAGCGTCAAGTCGCCACTGACGGCCAGCCGATCCGTGCCGTTCGCATCCTGCCCCTGGTGAAGATGTCCATGTCGAACTTGGGGCAGGCGGAATCGAGGTGACCGGCCAGTTGGTCGCCGAGAATCAGCCGCCCGGATTCGACTATCACTTCGGCCTCAACTATCTCGTGGCACGGCGGCCGGGGATCGAACCGCCGGAATTTCTTGCCGGAAAAGGATTCGATTGGAAGCGCGGCTGGAACGACTCTTGGCTGCACTCGTCCGAAGGCGGCGCCAGTACCTCAACACGCTGCATCAGTGGTTCGTCAAACCCGAGCCGGACGGTCGATTCCACATCTCGGGAGTCGAGCCGGGCACCTATGACTTCGCCGTCAACCTCTACGGGACGACGGAAGGCTGCCTGGTGCATCCGATCGCGACGGGGGTCGTGCACTTCACCGTCAAACCGGGCGACAAACAGCTCGACTTGGGCAAAGTTTCGATCCCCTCGTTCACGCTGCCAAAAGTCGGCGACGTTGCCGCCGACTTCGAGTTTGCCGCACCCGACGGCACCAAATCTCATCTCGCCGCGTTGCGGGGAAAATACGTCTTGATCGATTTCTGGGCGACATGGTGCGGCCCATGTGTCGCGAAACTCGACGAGATCGAGCGCTTGCGAAAAGAGTTCCGCGCGGACAAGGAGCTGGTCGTCGTCGGAGCCAATCTCGATTCGGATCCGGAACGGACCCGCGAATTCCTCAAATCGAAACCACTCCCGTGGCAGCACGCCTTGCTGGGCGACTGGGCCAATACCGACGTGCCGCGGCGTTACGCGATTTCAAGCGTGCCGGCCTGCGTGTTGATCGATCCGCAAGGCCGTATCCTCGCGAGCGAGTACTCGCTCGAGTCGCTCGAAGGAAAGTTGAAAGATCTCTCGAAAAAGCCGATCACGTCACCGACCAAGAACCGAAAAGCCGCAGGCGCAGAAATCCACGCAGACAATGCAAATCGCGGCGGCCGATCCCAAAGCGGCCAAAGCCGACTCTCAGGCGTCCAAAGCAGCCGAGCGCTGGACGCTGCGCCACCCACGGTCAGATGCGGGTCCAAGTCGTCGATGATGCCGACAAGCCGCTGGCGGACGCCGTTGTAGCAGTCGAGGTGGGGACGGTCGACGACTTGGAGGATAAACGCGCCTACGAGTGCGATGCGCATGGACGGACCACCGTTGAATTGCCAAAAACCGTCTCTGGTCTTCGCCTCTCCGCCTCCAGGCCGGGTTTTTGTGCCGAGCAAAAAGGCTTTTCGGCCCAAGAATCGAACCGATCACTCGTTCATCGCGGACGAACATCGATTTCGGCTCGTCCGTCCGATCACGATCGGCGGGATTGTGAAGGACGAACAGGGGCGGATAATTGCCGGTGCTGCGCGGCTGCGATTCTTCGATCCGGGCGCCTACCGAAACATCGACGCAATTTCCGACGCGAAAGGGCACTCGGCGTAAAAACGCCGCCCTGATTCGAGGCACGCAGCTCAATAGCGTTACGCATCCCGACTATCTCGCCAATTACCTGTGGAACGCGGACTCGAGCCAAATAAAACGTGACCTTCGTATGCGCTCTGGTCGCAGAGAACTGTCGTGGTGATGGCCCAGGGGCGTTTCCGTCCGCGGCCGAGTCACCGATGCCGGCGGAAAGCCGGTCCCCGACGCGGTTGTGTTTTGGGGATCGGCGGAGTCAACATGGGCTCGGAACAGTGCCAGCACCGACCAGACGGGACCGTTCCGGTTCCAAGTCGCGACGACCGGGCCGCAGAAGGTCGCCGTCGTCGCCAAAGGCTGGATGCCGGACCAGCGGGCGATCTCGGTCTCGCCCACAATTCCCTCGGTCGATTTTCAGCTAAGAGCCGGCAGGAAACTTCGACTGCGAATCGTCGACCGCTCCGTTGCCGGTGCCCGGCGTCTTAACGACCATCGCGGCCTGGCACGGCGCCTACTTGATCAACAACCGCCCCTCCTATGGTCCCGATGCCGTCGACATTCCGTCACGCACCGACAAAGACGGCCGGCTCGAATGGGACTCGGCACCCGACGATCCGATCAGCTTCGATCTGTACAAACAGGGCTATGCGAATAGCGAAGTGACCGTCACCGCCGACGGAAGCGAGCAACGCGCCCGATCAATTCGTTGTTGCACATTTCCGGCAGCGTCGTCGACGCGAAGACCGGACGGCCGATCGATCACTTCGATGTCGTGCCGGTCGCTTACCCGGTCGGGACAGAAATCCCAAATATCTGGCGTCAGGACGTTCAGCACGCGGCTGGCGGGCAATTTGATCTCGAGTTCGATCGCCACGACACCGAACATTCTGTCCAAATCGAGGCGCGAGGATACAAGACCTTCGCGATCCGCACAAATATCGGATCGGCGATGCGAATCCAGAGCTTGCTGTGCGACTGGAGCCATGTGATCGATTCTCGGGGCGAGCGTCGACTCGAACGGCCGCCCCGTCCCCGGGCCGCACATTCACGTGCACAGCTGGTCCGAAGGGGGACTCGCGATGGATTTGCATCAACTCGATCAGTGGCGCGGCCCGCTCGAGCATCGAATCGACGCGGCTTCCGACGGCGAGTTTGAAATCCCGTCGCCGATCGAGCCGTATGTTCTGCAGGTCGTCTCGCCAAACGGTTATGCCGAGGTCGAGCGTGCGGCAACCGAACAGCCGGGAGAAATTCGCATTCAACCCTGGGCGCGCGTGACGGGTCGCCTGCTGCAATCGGGGAGGCCCGTGGCAAATGCACAGCTCATCATCGAACCGATCCGAGTCCGCGCGACGGGCCTTCCTCGCGCTATGCGATCCGTCGGGGCGTGACCAAAGCGGATGGTTCGTTCGTCATCGAACGCGTGCCGCCGATCCCGTCCCGCATCGATGCACAACTCCATTTTGCAACGCCATCGCCGCTCAAATCGTCGCAATCGGTGCCGCTGCAGTTGAAGCCCGGCAAAACGGTCGACGTGGCGCTCGGTGGCAACGGCAGCGAGATCACCGGCAAATTAGTCGCGGAAAACCAGCCTGCCAGTTTCGATTATCATTCGCGCTCAACTACCTCGTCGCGAGACGGCCGGGATCGAATCGCCCAAGACTTGAGCGGGAAAGATTTCGATTGGAGACGAGGCTGGAGCGACGCCTGGCGGGGAAGCCCGGAGGGACAAGCCTATCTCAACACACTCGAGCACTGGTTTGTGAAACCCGAGCCGGACGGAGAGTTCCGCATCTCGGGAGTTCCGCCGGGGGACTATGACTTCAGCGTGGCGTTGTACGGCGCGACCAGGGGTGCCTGGTCCATCCGATCGCTTCCCGAGTCGTCCACGTCTCAGTGAAACCAGGACAGAAGCAGCTCGACCTGGGCAAGGGATCGATTCCGTCGCTCACTCCTCCCAAAGTCGGCGACCTGGCCAGCGCGTTCGAGTTTCAGATGCCCAGCGGCACCAAGACCAGCGTGGCGGCCTTCCGCGGCAGCTACGTGCTGATCGATTTTTGGGCGACCTGGTGCGGCCCGTGCGTGGCGAAGCTCGACACGGTCGAACATCTGCGGCACCAATTTGTCGGGGATCACCCGCTCGTCGTCATCGGCGCGAATCTCGATGCCGACACGGCAAGGGCACGCAAGTTCCTCAAATCCAAACCGATCTCTTGGCAGCGCGCGCTCCTGGGGACTGGGCGAACACCGACGTGCCACGCCGCTACGCGGTCTCGAACGTCCCCGCCTACGTGCTGATCGATCCCAACGGCCGCATCCTGGCGAGCGAGTATTCGCTCGAGGCGATCGAGTCGAAGCTCAAAAATTTCGCCGACAAACCGAGCAACCCCCCGGCGAAGGCCGGCAAGCCGCAGACGAGTCTCCCGCCAAAGCCGACTCCGGTGGCGGGTCGCGGAATCCAAGCCGCCTTGAGTCGGCTCTAAAGCTCGAAAAGTTTTCGAGCGTCCTGGATTGCGGAGTCGCCGCCACATGCGGTTGGCCGTCGCGAACCCCGATGCCCTTCGCCGTGTCGCCTCCGGAATCGGTATCATTTCCGGCGGAGTGACTCATGAATGCCAGCGGCGGCGATTGGTTTGAGTCTGAGGCGTTTTGGGAGCGGTTTTATCCGTTCATGTTCGCTGAGCCGCAGTTTGTGTGGCGGCGGAGAATGTGCCCGAGATCGTCGCTCTCTGGGGGGTCGGCGGCGGCAGCCCGCTCTGATCTGGCGTGTGGACCGGGGCGATATGTGGTCCCCTTTACCCAGGCCGGCTTTCGCGTGACGGGGGTCGACCGGACCCGATGTTTGCTCGACTCGCGAACGGGCGACGCAGGCCGGCGTGGAAGCCGAGTGGGTCGCTGCGGACATGCGCGAGTTCGTCCGGCCGGCGGCCTTCGATCTGGCGATCAACGTCTTTACCTCGTTTGGCTACTTCTACGATCCGGCCGAGAATCGCCGGGTGCTGGAGAACATTTGTCAGCCTCAAGCCGGGGGCAACGTTCGCGTTTGAGGCTGTCGGCAAGGAAATCCTCGCGGGCAAGTTTCCAACCGACGCAGGCCGAGATGCTGGCCGACGGCACGGCGATGATCCAGCGGCGGGCGGTGATCGACGACTGGTCGCGGAATCCAAGTCGAGTGGATTTTGCTCAACGAGGGGCGGGCGGATAGCTATCGCCTGCGCCATCCGCGTCCGCACCGGCCGCGAAATCCTCGATTTGTTCGCCAACGTCGGCTTCACCAGCGTCGTACTCTACGGCGGACTGGACGGGTCGCCGTACGGCCCACAGGCGCAACGGCTCGCGGCCGTGGCCAAGAAGCCCGACGCCTGGCCTCCCGTGCGGTCTCCAAGCCCGGCGGCAGGTGCCGCGGTCCTCTTGTATGATTGGTGGGGACGTGGCTGTGCCGCCGAGAGATTTCCGGTCGAGAAATCCCTGCGGCCAGCATTCTTGAGACCGCGGGCAGGGATGATTCTGATGAATTCATCGCCTGGCTGATCGTTGCCGGAATCGGCATCGGCCTTTCGGTCTGGGCGATCGGGCGCAAGACCAGACCGAATTCACGCCGATTTCGTCCGGCGTGATCGTCGCGGCCCGCACTTCCGCGCAGTGGTTCCACCAGGCGGTTCCCTTCCCAACCATCAAGGCCCGGCTGCTCTCACTTCCCGTGATGGGAATCTCCGCCATGCTCGGCATGTCGTCGGAGGCGGAGGCGAGGGGGGCCGCGGGCTCCGTTTCCAGCTGTCGGAAAAGCTGATTCAAGTGTCGCTGCAGGATGCGGGGATTCGCGAAGCAGCCTGGCGTGGGGCAAGCTGCCGCGGATGGAACGGAACGAGGTGCTTGCCGCGCAGAGGCCGCTCATCAGGACCGCTTTGAGATCGACGGGACGGATTACAAGATCACCGGCGGGCTCGGGCGAAGCGGGGCGTCGGTCGCTGCACGTGCTGCCGGAAGCCGATCAAGCGGCGAGCACGGCGAAGAAGGGGACTCGAGCTTTCGGGCTCCGCTGGTGATCCCGATGGACGCCTGGCAGCTCGCCAAGCGACAGACGGATACGCAGTTCGACGGGCTGTTTCCCGCCAAAGAGTTCGATCGTGTTTCGTGCGTGCCCAGCATGTTGCCGCGGCTTTTTCCCTCATCCTCTTGGGCCAGGGGTTGTTGCTGCTGGGAGGCTCGGGCTTCCTGATCGCACTTTATGCGGCCGCCGCGTCCCGCGTTCGCTGGTCCGTGCTCCGCGATCCGCTGGTCGCCCTCTCCACGCATCGGCGGCTCAACTGGGGCGTGCACCTCGGTTATTTCGGGCTCTACCTCGTCACGGCCTGGCTGGTCTACCCGCGCCCGATGTTCACAACGCAATGCAGGCGATCGTGCAGGGCCAACTGCGGCATGGAGGCGGAATGCTGCAGTATGCGGCGAGCGCCTAGTCGACCGGCAATATTGCCTGGGCGGCGCTCGTCACGTTTGCCATCAACTTCGTCGTCGGCTCGCTCGCCTTCCTGACGTTGCCTTCGTGCGTCGTTCCCGGGAGCGGGCACTGATGGCGGTGTTCCCGCGATCTCGTGGGGGTTGTTGTTGGGACCGGCCACTTGGCAACAGGCGCTGGTGATGCTGCCCCACTCCGGCACCCTCCTCTTGGAGGGAGAGGGATACGTCCTCGCCACGTTTTTCGGACTGATGATGGCGCAGCTGGTTTTTCACCGCGATTCAACGGCAAGCGTGCGCTCGAACTATACTCAAGGCATCCTGCTCAATTTGAAGGGCAGCGTTTTAGTAGCGCTCGTGCTGGCCGTGGCGGCGATTTACGAGTCGACCGAAGTGATCCTGATGATGAAGCACTTGGGGACGGGCTGACCGCACCGCGATTTGCGAAAGGGTCTCAATGCTGGCGAATGAGAGCCTCAGCATCCTGGAGGAGCCGCTGGCACGGCCGTGGTTGCCGGTGCCCGGCGTGCGGACGCTGGTTCGTTTTCCGGCAGGTCCGGCAGCACCGCGATTCGCTCTCGCGGACTGTGCAGACGTGGCGCTGCCAGCGCTGCGGTTACGAAGAAACATTCGCCGACCAGCATCCTCCTCACGCGATTTAGAATCAACGCTTAGCGAGACAACTGCGGTGTGCGGCATCACGGGAGTGGCTTGGACGGCGGACGCGGAACCGGCGTCGCCCGACGTCGTTTGGCGGATGACCGACGTCTTGTCGCACCGCGGCCCCGACGATGCTGCCGTCTATCATTCCGCAGCTGGCCGGCGCTCGCGCGCGGCGAGCCGCTGCCGGATGGTCGTGCCGCTTTGGGAAAGGCCGGTGCCGCCTCGGTTTCCGGCGGCTCGCGATCATCGATCTGGTCACGGGCCTGCAGCCGCTCTCCAATGAAGATGAGACGGTTTGGATCTCCTTCAACGGCGAAATCTACAACTACCAGGAACTGCGGCCCGATCTCGAGGCGCGGGGCCATCGCTTTCGCACCAACGGCGACACCGAAACGATCGTCCATCTGTATGAGGAATACGGGCCGCAGTGCGTCGAGCGGCTCCGCGGGATGTTCGCGCTGGCCATTTGGGATGCGAGGCGACAGCGCTTGTTTCTCGCTCGCGATCGGCTCGGAAAGAAGCCGCTGTTCTATCGACACGACGGTGCGCGACTGCTCTTCGGCAGCGAGCTGAAGGCTCTGCTGCAGTTTCCGGGCGTGCCGCGGGAAGTCGACCCGGTGGCGCTCGACGCGTATCTCACCTATCAATACGTGCCGCACCCTGAGTGCATTCTGCGGGGGTATCGCAAGCTGCCGCCCGGGCACTGGGCGATTTACGAGAACGGCCGGCTCGAGGTCCAGCGTTACTGGACGCCCCCTTACGCGTCGCCTCCCGCGTCCGCCAACGGAAACGGCCACGGTCCACATCACCGCTCGTACCAGCAATGGCAAGAACGAGCTGCGCACCACGCTCACCGAGGCCGTCCGTTTGCGGCTGCGAAGCGACGTGCCGTTGGGAGCGTTTTTGTCTGGGGGCATCGACTCGACGATCATCTCGGGCTTGATGCAACGGCTCTCCAGCACGCCGATTCACACGTTCTCGATCGGTTTTCCGGTCAAGAAATTCGATGAAACGTCCTACGCCCGCGAGGCGGCGGCCTTCCTAGGCACGCAACATCACGAGCAGATCGTCGAGCCGCACGCCCTGTCGATCCTTCCCAAGCTCATGTGGCACTACGACGAGCCGTTCGCCGACAGCTCAGCCATCCCGATGATGTATTTGTCGGAAATGACGCGACGCGAAGTGACGGTCGCTCTCTCGGGCGACGGCGGGGACGAGCTGTTTTGCGGGTACGACCGCTATCGGGCCGTGCGGATCGCGGAGCGGACCGATCGTCTGCCGGGCTGGGTCAAACGATTTCTCTCGGCCCCGCTGTGGCAGCGGTTCCCGAGTTCCGTGGAGCAAAAGTCGTTTCGCCGTCGCGTGAAGCGGCTGCTGGCCGAGTTGTCGAAACCGCCCGAGCGCCGCTACCTGCGGTGGATCAACATCTTCGATGAGGGCCGCCGGCAGGCCCTGTACACGGACGACTTTCGCGCCAGACTGGGAACGGTCGACTCGGCCGACTTCCTGCTCGCGGCCTACCGCGAATGCCCCGACCGCGACTTCATCACGCGGACGACGTGCGCGGACGTGCTCACTTATCTTCCGTGCGACATCCTCACGAAGGTCGACATCGCGACGATGGCCTACTCGCTGGAGGGGCGCTGTCCATTCCTCGACACGCAGGTGGCCGAGCTGGCCGCTCGCATGCCGATCGAGCTGAAGCAAACGGCGACGGGTGGCAAACGGATCCTGATCGACACGTTCCGCGATTTGCTGCCGCCATCGATTCAAAACCGGTCGAAGATGGGCTTCGGCGTGCCGCTGGATAGCTGGTCCCGAGGCGAGTTGCGGCCATTGCTGCACGACACGCTGCTCGATTCGCGGAGCCTGTCGCGCGGCTATTTCAAGCCGGAGAGCATCCGCCAGCTGGTCCAGGAACACGACGAGCGGCGCTGGGACCACAGCTATCGGCTCTGGGCTCTGTTGTGCTTCGAGCTGTGGCAGCGAACCTGGATCGACTCGGCCACCCCGCCCACGGCGCCGATCGGCGATATTGTCAACGTGCCGGCAGTGGCCGTCTGACGATGGGACCGGGACACTGACGTGCGTCAAAGAGCTGCGTGCACTTTACGCCTCGCATGCGACGACAGGCAGCTTCACGAAGGTGAATTGATGACAGGCGGAAGACGGGGGTTGCGTTGCTTTGGTCGAGGACGCTTGAGCACTGCTGAGAAGTTGGCTGTGATTGATCGTCGAATCGAACCGAAGATGTAAAGATGATTGGATCGGAGAGGCGTTGGGTTGGGAAATATGGCTGGAAGAGGATTTGGAAGAATCGCCCCATTGTTTTCGCCTCCGCATGCAAACGGAGCATTCGCTGAAAGAGGAATTTGATGGCGATATGCATGATCTTTCGCCGTGGTTGGCAAGACTGATTTCCATGCTTATCAATGTGGACGCACTGCCATCAATTGATGCGGATAGCGGGAGGAGTTAGAGGGCGCGGATTAGCTGCGCCTGTCTCTCATCGATTCGTTGGTGAGTCCGGGTGCCGGGTCGCATCCGTCCCTGCGGAAGCCCCCGTCGGCAGCTACCGCGCGTCTCGTTCATCCAGACCGAGCAGTCACTTCGGGTGTGGCAGTCAAGCGTGTCGATCCGCGAGACGCGTCCAGGCTTCCAATGGGCGTGCCCCCGACGACTCAGCCATACCACGGACCGGCCGATATGTGTCAGCGGCCGTCGTTGATCCGTGTACGGCGATCGCCGGGAAGCCCCGCACGTTCCGCTCATCGCGGGCACCGGTCGCGGGAGGCTCCATCCGCCCCAGCCGTCCACTTCGGTAGTCCTCGATCGTTTGCCGGATTTCTTCCGGCGTCCGCGTCTTGCCAGCGTTCCAGATGGTGTCCATGAACTCGTGATGGCCGATCCGGCTCACCCCACGCTCGATCGCGCCCATGATGGCCCACCAATCGCCGTGCTTTAGACCGTGCGACGGAATCCAAAGGCCGGGCAACGCTGTGCTCATAATCAGTTCGGTATCGGCGGTCGTGATCGCCGAGAACTTGCCGTCGATCAGACGATTCCAGATCCATACCTGCGGCTCGGTGAGGCTGACGGCGACGTACTCGATCACTTCGGCGCGCTCGAAGCAGTCGCGCCGGTGTTCGTAGTCGAGCATGTCGTTTTCCGGGAAGACGTCCAGGATAAAATTGGGAGGTCCCTTGAAGCAGTCATACGACGGACCGGGGTCGCATTGCTTGAGCAGACCGTGGTTGACCTGTACGACGATGCCGGGACAGAACCGAGTGCCGTCATCCAATTGGACCGTCGCGTGGACGCAACAGTACACGCCGGGCGAGAACAGTCGGTAGTAGTTGATGCACATTGCCAGATCGGTCAACAGGGCTGATTGACCAACATCGAGTTCACGGGACATAGCAGCGACTCTTGGGGCGGAATGACAAGCTTACTCGGACCATGGCTGATACCTTTTCCCGTCCGCTACTCCTGGCGGGGACGCTCCGCACGTTCGGCAGCGTCTTCCTGCTCCCCCACCCCCCTCGGCCCTTCCCCCCCCCCCCCCCCCCCCCCCCCCCCCCCCCCCCCTCTTCCCCCTCCCTTTGCAGGCATCAACGCGGCTGATCGGTGCCAGAAGATAACGAGCAGCACACAAATCTCGTTGCGGCGACGCGAGAATTCATGGCTGCCCCCCATCCGGATTGTACTCAGGAGGTGCTGCGGCGGACTCGCGTGCAACCCATTAGAGTGGCGGAGGCTCCGCCTTGCGGAAGCCCCCGTGGGCATCGCCAAAAAGCCCCGGGACGGCGGCCGCCTGGGCGGCGTGGCGAGCCCGGTTTGGCCTCTCCCCGTGCCGTTGAAATATCCGCGGGCGTTGTTAGAGTATCGAACTGAAACAGTCGAGGTATCAAATTCGGACCGAAAGTGCTCTTTGTCGGGCTTTTCCGTCAGGTTCAGACGTTGAATTTTGGACGGAAAGCATTCTGCAGCAGCGAGTTGGGATCGCAGCATGAAGATGACTGAGGATCGGAAGACCGAGCTGATTCGCCAATATCAGCGGACCGAGGCGGACACCGGGTCTCCGGAAGTACAGATTGCCGTTTTGACCGAGCGCATCTCCAACTTGACCGAGCACTTGCAGACCCATCAAAAGGATCACGCGAGCCGGCGAGGCCTGCTGATGCAGGTCCATAAGCGTAAGCGCCTGCTTGAGTACCTGCGACGGACGGATCCCGAACGATTCCGCGACATCAAGAATAAGCTTTCGATCCGGAAGTAGTTCGTCGCTTGGTTTCGTGTCACGTATTTCGAGCCAGGCGCATGGTGCGCAGCGGCTTGAAATCAGGTCACTCGCGTTTCGGCAGACCTGCAATCGGGCAGGTTGTTCTGCCCGGCGGCTCCGAGTCGCGGCGAGGTCGGCCCAGTCGTGGTCCGCGCTGCGGGATTACCGCAGAGGGCGGTGCGCACGAGATCCAAGCGTCCAGAGTCATTGAGGAAAGTATTTGTGAAAGTCACCGTTAAACATGAAATTGGGGGCCGCACCTATAGTCTGACAACCGGCGAAATCGCCAAGCAGGCCAGCGGGGCTGTGCTGGTGCAATTGGGAGAAACCGTCGTCTTTGTCGCCGCCCAATCGGGCCCTCCCCGTCCTGGCATCGATTTCTTCCCGCTCACCGTCGATTACCGCGAGCGCCTGGCTGCCGCCGGCCGCTTTCCGGGCGGCTTCCTTAAACGCGAAGGCCGGCCGACGACCCGCGAAATTCTGACGAGCCGGCTCACCGACCGGCCGTTGCGTCCGCTCTTCCCGGAAGGATTCAACGATGAGGTGCAGATCCAGGGGCAATGCATCGCGTGCGATCCGGAGAACGATCCGGACGTGCTCTCCGTCACGGGCGCCAGCGCGGCGCTCTGCGTGTCGAACATTCCCTTCAATAACCCGATCGCCGCCGTCCGCGTCGGCCAGGTGGACGGACGCTGGGTCATCTTTCCGACGCAGGAAGAGCTCAAGACGAGCACGCTCGACCTCATCGTCGCCGGCAGCAAAGACTCAGTGCTGATGATCGAGGGCTTCGGGCAGGAAATTCCCGAAGACAAGATGGTCGAAGCCATCATGTTCGGGCACCGCGAAATCGTGAAGCTGTGCGAGTTGCAGGATGAACTCGTGTCGAAGGCCGGCGTCAAGCCGACCGTCTTCGAGGCGCCGGCCGCTAATCCGTTCGTCGCGATCCTGGAAAGCCGTGCGCTCGACAAGCTGAAGGCCCTCAAGCAGAACCCCAGCAAGGCCGAACGGCACACGGCGACGGACGAGCTTAAGGCAGCCCTGGCGAAGGAACTCTTCCCCGAGGGGGCCGACGTCGATGCCGAAGGCCGCACCAAGCTGCAATTCAACGTGGCCTTCTACGACATCGAAGGCAAGGCCGTCCGCGGCCTGTTGCTCGAGGGCAAGCGCCTCGACGGCCGGGCGACCGACGAGCTCCGCAGTGTGAGCTGCGAGGTCGGCGTGCTGCCACGCGTGCACGGGTCGGCCCTCTTCACCCGCGGCGAAACGCAGTCGCTGGCGACCGTCGCCCTGGGCACTCCGCGCGATAAGCAGCGGGTCGACGGCCTGTTCGGCGAAGTCTCCAACCGCTTCATGCTGCACTACTACTTCCCCTCCTATTCGGTCGGAGAAGTGCGGCCGATCCGCGGACCGGGACGGCGTGAAATCGGCCACGGCTGCCTGGCGGAACGCTCCGTCGAGCGGATCATCCCGGCCGAGGAGCGTTTCCCCTACACGATTCGCATCATCTCCGACATCACCGAGTCCAACGGCTCCAGCTCGATGGCGAGCGTCTGCAGTGCCACGCTCTCGATGATGGACGCCGGCGTGCCCATCGTTCAGCCGGTGGCCGGCGTTTCGATCGGCCTGGTCAAAGAGTCGGACGACCGCTTCACCCTGCTGACCGACATCATGGGTGACGAGGACCACTTCGGCGACATGGACTTCAAGGTCGCCGGCACGCAGCGCGGCGTGACGGGCATCCAGCTGGACCTCAAGATCGACGGCATCAGTGAAAAGATCATCCGCGAGACGCTGCAGCAGGCACACACGGCCCGCCGCGAGCTGTTGCGGACGATGCTCGGCGTGATCCGCAAGCCGCGGGGAGACATTTCGCCGTACGCACCGCGGCTCACCCAGATCAAGATCGATCCGGAAAAGATCGGTCTCTTGATCGGTCCGGGCGGCAAGACGATCCGCAGCATCCAGGAAGCGTCGAAAGTCACGATCGACGTGCAGGACGACGGCACGGTGACCGTGGCCGGCCTGAACGGCCCGTCGGTCGAGGAGGCGCTGGCGACCATCGAGGCTCTGACCGAGGAAATCAAGGTCGGACGCATCTACGAAGGGACCGTCAGCTCGGTGAAGGACTTCGGCGCCTTCATCGAGATTGCTCCCGGCAAGGACGGCCTGTGCCACATCAGCGAGCTGTCGGACGGTTACGTCAAGAACGTCACCGACGTTTGCCGCGTCGGCGACAAGTTGTCGGTGAAAGTCATCGCGGTCGACGATCAGAATCGGGTCAAGCTGTCGCGGAAGGCCGTCCTGGCCGAGGCCGCAGCCCATGCCGGCGGCAATGGTGACAGCGACGCCGACGGCGATCGAGCGAATTAAGCGGCCGTCGATCGTAAGACCGCCGGCGTGGTTTCTGGAACCGATGGCGGACTCCTCCAGCTCGAACGATCAAGTCGTGGCACACGAGCCAATCGGCGAAGGTCCGGGTCCGTCCGGGCCTTCCGCCGCGGCGCGCCGCCAGACTTGGGTGTCGACTCGAGCGGGGGCGGGCAGCTTCGCCGGCAATATGAAGAGGTCGCCGCGCTCGCCGGCGGTCTCGCGCATGAAATTCGCAATCCGCTCTCTACGATGGGCATGCTGCTGGAGTTAATGGCGGAGGATCTGTCGGCCGCGGAGACTCCCCGCGACCGCCGCATCCTCACGCAACTCAAGACGCTGCAGCGCGAATGCCTGCACCTGGAGGACATCCTTAACGCGTTTTTGCAGTTCGCCCGCGTGGGCGAGGTGGAGCTGGTCGAATCGGACGTCAACCAGCTCGTTCGCGACTTCATCGATTTCTATAAGGCCGAGGCCCACGATCACGGGATCGAAATCAGCCCGCATCTCGCGTCCGATTTGCCGCCCGTGCGGGCCGACCGTGCGCTGCTCCGGCAGATGCTGCTCAACCTCGCGCTCAACGCACAGCAGGCGATGCCCGACGGCGGCATCATGGAGCTGCAAACAAGCGTGAGCGACGGCTGCATTCAACTGGCCCTCATCGACAACGGCATCGGCATGGACGAGGCGACGCAGGCCCGGCTGTTCGACGTCTTTTTCTCCACGCGGGTGGGAGGCAGCGGACTCGGCTTGCCGACCGTTCGTAAAATTGTCGAAGCGCACCAGGGACGCATCGCCTGTCAAAGCGAGCCGGGACGGGGAACCCGGTTTGTAATCTCGCTTCCCCCGGCCCACCCATGACGACCGCCAAGAAAACCGACACGGCCACCATCGAGCCGACGAAAATCGACGGCGCGAAAGCCGACCCCAAGGGCGGCGACCCGGGCGATCTGTCCGGCATTCCGATCCGCGTGCTGATCGTGGACGACGACGAGGCCCACGCTCAGGCCGTCGCGGAAAGTCTCAAGCGGATCAACTGCGACTGCGCGGTGGCGACCTCGGGTGTCGGCGGCATCGCGCTCATCGAGAGCGAGAATGACTTCGACGTCGTCGTCACCGACATGAAGATGGACGAAGTCGACGGCCTCGAAATTCTCCGTAAGAGCAAGGAAGAGTTGCCCGACGCCGAGGTGATCGTCGTCACCGGGCACGGCTCGATCACGTCGGCCGTCACGGCCATGCAGCACGGGGCCAACACGTACCTGTCCAAGCCGCTCGACATCAACGAGCTGCGGGCGGCCGTGCAAAAAGCCTCGACGCGCGTGCGGCTCATCCGCCGTAATGCCGAGCTCAATCGGCGGCTCGACGAGCGATTTGGCTTCGAGGGGGTGATCGGCTCCAGCCCCCAGATGCAAAGGGTGATCGAGATTCTGAAGTCGGTCGCCCCCACCGACAGCACGGCCCTGATTCAAGGCGAGAGCGGCACCGGCAAAGAGCTGGTCGCCCGGGCCCTGCATCAAAACAGCCCGCGCAAAAGCAAACCGTTCGTCCCGCTCAACATTTCGGCGTTGCCCAGCAGCATCCTCGAGAGTGAGCTGTTCGGCCACGAGCAGGGGGCCTTCACTGGCGCCGTCGGCCGGCGGATCGGCAAGTTCGAGTTCGCCAACGGCGGCACACTATTCCTCGACGAAGTCGGTGAGATGCCGATGGAGACGCAAATCAAGCTCTTGCGCGTGCTCGAAGATCGCAAGGTCACGCGCGTCGGCTCCAACGAGGAACACGAAGTCAACGTGCGGCTCGTGGCCGCGACGAACGCCGACCTCAAGGCCATGGTCGAAAAGAAATCATTCCGTGGCGATCTTTACTATCGGCTGTCGGTGGTCAACATCCCTTTGCCGCCGTTGCGTGACCGCCGCAGCGATATTCCGCTGTTGATGGAGCACTTCCGCAAAGACATCTGCGGCCGAATGCACAAGGAGGTTGTGGGCTTCAGCAAGGCGGCTCGCCAGGCCCTGATTTCCTACGATTGGCCCGGCAATATCCGCCAACTGCGCAACAGCGTCGAGCGGATGATCGTGCTCGATTCCGACAGCTTGCTGGACGTCGACGACCTGCCCGACGAAATCGCCGTGCTCGCCCGCCGCGACGGCGACACCACCGGCATGCCCGCCGTCCCAGGCAGCGACTCGCTGATTGGCCGCCCCTTGAACGAAGTCGAACGTTATTACATCCACCGCGCGCTCGAGCTGACGGAAGGCAAACGCGAGGAAGCGGCCCAACTCCTGGGCATGGGCGAACGCACCCTCTACCGCAAGATCAAAGAGTACGGTCTCAAGAACTACTGAGACTGTTTTCGTCTGCCCGCGTGGTGTTGCGGCCTCGCCTCAAGCACGGACGTCCTTGCGGAAGCCCTTGCGCTCAACAAAGATTGATATGCGCTGGCCCCGCGACTCTGGTAAGGTAATATCCTAGTCGCGTGCAGGACGCGTCTCGTCCGCAGAAAGGGCTGCGCCCACCTGCTCTATCGAGGCACCCCCCGTTACTGACCTTCCTCTTTCGCCTGATTGCGGACCAGGCACACGAAGAAGGATGTCTTGAATCTTGAACAACAGAAGAAGCAGGCCCGCGAACTCTTGCGGGCGATCCGGTCTGGGAACGCAGACGCGCTCTCTCGTCTGCGCCGGCATCACGCGCGCTGGGCGGCAGTGGACGAAAACGCCGTACGCCAACTCGTTTCTCTGCACGATGCGCAATTCGTTCTCGCTCGTGAACAGGGGTTCGCCAGTTGGCCCAAGCTCAAGGCCTACGCCGAGCCGTCTTCCGGCGCAGGCCCACGCGATTGTTCGTCGCGGATGTTGCCTGGATTACAGACCGCGTCCATGGCTTGCTTCGAACGCGGTCTTCGGCAGGTCCGGCAGCGCTCGAGCAAATTCGAGAATGGCACCCGCGTTTCTCCGATTGGAGCGACGAAGAAATTCGCCAAGCCCCCTTCACGGAGGAGGATGCCCGATTGGTTTACGCAAGGGAGCACGGCTTCGAGACCTGGGACGACCTGACCAGGCGCGTGAACCTCCTCGCGGCGAACCCCGCGACAGCAGCGACGGAACCATTCATGGCTTCCTTCGTCGCGCTGCAGTCGGGCAACACGGCCGCCTTCGAAGCTCTGCTCCGCGCGAACCCTCGCTTGGCCAACGAGCGCGGGACAAATGGGAACACGCTACTGAATCTGGCTGTCAGCTTCGCCGGCAAGGCGGATTGGAACGGCGAGCTGTCTCCGATTGCGGCTTTGCTGGTCGCGGGCGCCGATGTCAACGAGGCCAACGATCGGGGTTGGACGCCGCTCCATGCGGCCGCGTACGCCAACCAACCGGAAATTGCGTCCTTGCTGATGGAAAAAGGTGCGGCCCTGGACGCGGTAGCACACGGTGCGGGCGGCACTCCGTTGATCGCCGCGCTGTTTTGGGGTCATCGTGAGGTGGCCGATTTGCTCGGTCGCCATTCAGTGGCTCCAAACAATCTCCGCGCTGCTGCCGGGCTTGGCATCCCGGAGTTGGTGGATGCATGCATCCAATCCGACGGTGCTTTGACTCCCGAAGCTTGCGCGGCCAGAGGCTTCTACCGTCCGCATAGCGGTTTCCCGGACTGGCAGCCTTCGACAGATCCGCGGGAGGTCCTTGATGAAGCACTGGTGTGGGCCTGCAAGAGCAACCGCGTGCTCGTCCTCGAACAGCTCGTCAAGGCGGGTGCGCGCCTGAATGCCAATCCCTATCGAGGCACGCCTCTGATCTGGGCTGCGGCTTGCAATTGTGTGGAAACCGTCGCATGGCTGTTGGACCACGGCGCGAGCATCAATCAGAAAGCCACCTTTGGCGGACTCACGCACGGGCAAGGAGTCACGGCTCTCCATATTGCGGCCCAGTCCGGACACCTGCGTGTGCTCAAGCTCCTGATCGAGCGCGGCGCGGATCCCTCAATCAAAGAGGATCTCTATCATTCGACTGCCGAGGGTGGCGCAGCGTTCTTTGGCCGTCAAGAAGCGCGGGACTATTTGCACTCGTTGGGCACATAGATCGGCTTGTCCGCCAGTGTCTGCCTCCGCATAAATAACCACTGGCGGACAAGCCGCCAGTGCCACCCACCGCCGGTGCCACCCATCACTCAGCGATGGGCCAGGTGCGCATACTCCGCCAACGGCAACTCCACGCGAGTTTGCGACGCCGCGCTGCGGGCGACCGCTTCGGTGAACTCCATGTAGCGGACACCCGTCGCGAAGTCGGTGAATCGCACCGTTTCGTGACCGCGGATTGCCCCCACAAATTCGGCCTCGACCCGCCATCCGCCGCGTTTTTCGGGCGGGATGTCGAATTCCAGCAGTTGCGCTTCGCCAACACGGCCGGTGAGCAGTCGCTCGGCCGGCGTTGCTTCGTAGCGCAGCGTCGCTTCGCTGCCGTACAGATGAATCTGGTTTCCGGGCCCAAAACGGCAGACGCCGCTCAGGTGGTAGAGGCCCCGGCCGCCGTTCTCCAGGTCCGTCAGAATCTGCACGCTGTCGGGGATCGTGACCTCGGCCCGCCGCGCGGCGTCGCCGTGTCCGTTCGGCCGCGTCTTGGTGAACGTCTGCGTTCGCGCGAGCACGCTGACGGGCGGCGGCGCCCAGCGGAGCAACGTTTCGTGGAGGATGCCCAGCGCCAGCACGTTGTAGCCGCTCTTGTCGATCTCCTGCCGCCAATGCAGGGGAGCGTCGGAATTCGCGAAGGCGTCGTTGGCGCCGATCACGACGACCTCGCGAATCTCTCCGAAAAAGCCGTCGCGGAGCATGTCTCGCACGTACTCGTTCTGCACCAGTCCGAATGGGCTGGGGACGATTTGCTTGACCACATCCGGATGACGATGCGCGGTTTCGGCCATGCGATGGGCCTCCGCGGCGTTTCGCGCCATCCGCGCCTCGGTCAACACGTGCTTGCCGGCATCGAGCGCCGCGCAGGTGATCTCGCAATGCAGGTTCGGCCAGGTGCCGATGCAGACGGCATCGACCTCGCCGTCCTCGATCAAATCCTGCCAGCGAGGATACGTGCGGGAAATCTCCAGCTCACGCGCAACGCGGGCCGTCGATTCGGGCGTGCTGTTGACGACGCCGACCAGCTGAACGTCCGCCAGCGCGCGAAAACCGGGAACGTGCCGCTCCCGCGTGTTTTTGCCGGCGCCGATGAGTCCAATTCGCACACGCTGTTCGGCCATCGCTGTCCTCGCGGTTTAAGCTGCCCAAGAGTGCCGCGATTGTAACGCCGTCGACTGCCCGTCGCGATCTTCGAGGAGGCTCGTGCGCGCGGCGATGGGAAGCACGGTGGCGGATCGCGGTTCGAGAGCGTCGCCCCGACGTTTCAGGCAGCGACGCGAGCGCGGTCCACCGGAGCCAGATGGCTCAGAATGCGATCGGCGGTGCGGCCGGTCGCGCCCGCCTGGCCAATTTCCGAGCGGAGCTGTCGCAGCTCGCGGGCGGCCTGGGCGAGCTGGAAGGGGCTGGCGATCCACTCGTTGACAACGGCCGCCATCTCGCGGACCGTGCGGTCGGGCCGCAGCACAACCAGCCATTCGGGCATCAGGCGTCGGCCCGCGATCAAGTTGGGAAGCGTGATCGACTTGACGTGGACGAGCGGCCGCACCAGGGCGTACGTCAGGGGGCTCACCCGATAATGGACGACGGCCGGCTTGGCCCGTGCGAGCATTTCCAGGCTCACGGAACCCGAAACCATCACGCAACAGTCGGAGGCTTCGATAATCTCCGGCGTGCGGCCAAGGCAAAGCTCGACGGGCAGCGACCGCGGCCGAGCGGCCAGCATCTTCTGGCAGCGTTCGCGATGACGCTCTTTGTAGCAAGCGACGAGAAAATGCACGTCCGGGTGCCGCGCCGCCACTTGCTCCATCAGGTCAATCTGCAGCGGAAAGTTCGACTCGACCTCGTGATTCCGCGACCCCGGCAGCACGCCCACGATCCGCCGATAGTCGGCCTGGGCCTTGCGGCAGAACGCTTCGTCCAAGCGGCTCTCGGCCACGTCGTCAAAAAATGGGTGGCCAACGTATTCGGCGTGAAGGCCGCGCTCGGCGTACCACTTCGGTTCGAAAGGGAGTCCGCACAGAATGTGGTCGACGAACTTCCGCATCCGCTTGATGCGCCAGGTCGCCCAGCCCCAAAGTTGGGGTGGCAGATAATAAAAGACGGGAATGCCGGCCGCCTTCGCCTTGCGGGCGATCCACCAATTGAAGCCGGGAAAATCGACCAGCACGACGGCGTCGGGCGGCGTCTCGCGAAACATCCGTTCGGCCCGTTTGACGAGCGAGTAAAACTGCCAGAGCAGAGGAATGACGCGGAAGATGCCGACGACGGCCAGGTTGGTCAGTTCGTAGTTGATCGCACAGCCGGCCTCGGCCATTTTCGGTCCGCCGTAGCCGCTGGACTCCAGATCGGGCTGACGCCGCTGGAGTGCGCGAATCAAGCGGGCCGCATGCTGATCACCGCTGGGCTCGCCGACGGAGAAAAAGATCCGCATGGTTCAGGCCGCTTTCGTCCGCGGCGCGGCCGCGTCGAATTGCTGAGTCGCCCAAGCACAACAGGGAGCGGCGTCGGCGCGGAGGGCCCGTTCGACCGCCCAGTTCCACGTTTCGGGAGCGACCAATTGCTGCGGCAGTCGCAGCACGGCGATCGCATAGCCGGCCGCTTGATGCACGGGCGCGTGCAGTCGGATGGTGGGCACCAGGTGCAGGCCGTCATGCGCTTCCTGAAAGTCCTGGTGGCCGGGCAGCGCGCCTAAGTGCCGCGCGAAACAGCCGAAGGCATGTCCCATCAAATCGGCGCCGCCGTGTCCGACGGGGCACAGAAAGGCGACGACGCCGGCGGGTGGCAAACGACTGATCAGCCGCAGCGTGGCGGCGTAGGCCGCACGTGACGACAGGGACCGATGATATTCGGACGCATCGCGGACCAGGATGACGTCGAAGTCGGTGCGGATCGAGGGGAGGGGATCGCTGACCGACGCGCAACTGAAGCTGCAGGTCGGCGCGTTCCGCCGAGCGTCGAGAATATTCTTGGGCGACTCGTCGATCCCCGTGCACTGGATGCCGAGCGAGTCGAAAAATTTCGCCAATTCGCCCCGCCCGCAGCCGACTTCCAAGACGCTGAACCCCACGCCCAGGCGGAGCGCGGACAATAGCCGCGACATGACTTTGCGGGGAATGCCGGTTTGCTCGAGCAGATCGCTCGATTCCGCGCTGAGACGCTGCCAGGGTGACATCACGCACCTCCCAAGGGGTCGGCCGGTGCGCTCTTTCGGACCGGGAAAGGTGAAGGGCCGAGCCAAGGGGGCGAAGAATATCGCGCGCCCCCGATCCGGGCAATGGCGGATTTCGGGCTCGATTTCGCCGCCGGTTCGTGGCGGTGGAGAGGCCTCGCTTTGGGTGCCGCGGTTGAGCTCGCTCAACCGTGCTCTTCGCGTCCAGCAACCGTTATCAGCACCTAAAAAGAGCACGGCTGAGCCGAAGCGTCTCAGCCATGGCACCCGAATTTCCGGACACCTCATCCCCTGTTAAAATGAACGGGCGACGCCGCCATTTCGTTGCGGCCGCACGGAACTCCCGGATACAACCGTGGGCGCCGAGCGGTGTATCCTCCAGTCACGGATGAAGAGCCAGAATTCGTATGGGAAGAAATTTCGAGAATCGCAAGCAATCGATCTTCAAGACGGCTGCTTCGAAATCCAAGCTCTACGCCAAGTACGGCAAGAAGTTGTACATGGCGGCCAAGAATGGCGTGCCCGACCCCCACGCCAATCCGGCCCTCCGCAGCATCGTCGAAAAGGCCAAGAGCGAAAACGTCCCGAGCCATGTGATCGAAAAGGCGATCCAGAAGGCGAAGGGCGGCGGGGGTGAGGACTTCCATCCGGCGCGTTACGAAGGATTTGGTCCCGGCGGCGCCTTAGTCATCGTCGACTGTTTGACCGACAACAATCAACGGACGATCTCCGAGGTCCGCAGTTGCTTCACCAAGACCGGTTCCAAGTTGGCCGGCAATGGCGCCGTCGCGATGTCGTTCGAGCACGTGGCCGTCCTCTCCTTCAAGGGCGATAACGAAGACCAGGTGTTGGAAGCCATGCTCAACGCGGACGTCGCCGTTGAGGACGTCGAAAGCAAGGACGGCTACATTACGATCTTCGCTCCGCCTGCCGAGTTCTACAAAGCCAAGACGGCCCTGCTGGAGGCCCTCCCCAACGTCGAGCTGGAGACGCAGGAGATCACCTTCCTCCCGCAAGCCAGCAAGACGCTGAGCGCGGGCGACCAGTCGAGCTTCGAAAAATTCCTCGAGATGCTGCACGAGTGCGACGACGTGCAGGACATCTA
Organism: uncultured Planctomycetaceae bacterium; assembly: GCA_963800135.1. GTDB lineage: Bacteria > Planctomycetota > Planctomycetia > Planctomycetales > Planctomycetaceae > DASPSM01. Next base: position 89,552 of record CAWCZR010000017.1, read on the forward strand.
TCACAACGTCACGTTTCCCAGCTAGCCGGCCTTGGACGTTGTTATAAACGCCGCCTGCCCAGCTTCCGATCGGGTCCGCTGCCGCGCACGTTGATCAGGCTCTGCCGACGGTCCCGCCACGCAATTTCATCGCGGCGTGTGTGTGACACGCGGTTGCAGCCAGAGAACCCGTGCTGGAACCCGTGGCTCACGACGGCTGCTGGCCGCGTCGGAGATCGAGAAACTCAAGCGGACGAATTCAAGACGTTTCAAGCACTGCGCACCGCATCAAAACAAGGACACTCAGCGATTTGAGCGTCTAGCGAAACTGCGTGAATAGGCTGTCGTATTTACCGCTGAAGCAATCTACCAGCATCCACGCACTGATTCCGTTCAGCAACACCATGACCGACAACAAACCGGCAATACGTATCTTCGCGGATCGTACTCGGCTCAGGGCGCACGCGGCCATCAGGGCGGGAGCGGCATTTCGCCGAGCCAGTAAAAATTGGTTAGCTCGGTCCAAAAGGACAAAAATCCGCCAGGCCCGAAAATTGAATGCGAAAGCCACTGCGAAGCCGGCCTGATCGACTGGCCCTGCATCTGCATCTTCGTAAAGGCTCCGGTGAGGTGCCCGAATGCCTGCTGATTCAGCCAAAGGAGTGGGATTACGGTCATGAGCCCACCGGCGGCGGCGGCCGCAAATCGGAATGCCTTGCGAGTACGGTTAATCGAGATTCCGATAGCGACGACGCCCACCGCAACTAATGGCACGCTGGTCGTTTTAGTCCAAACGCAACAACTGAGCAATAATCCGCAAAGAAACGCCAAAAGCAAAGACGGCCGCTCGCCGAACGCAAGTAGAGCCAGGAGGAACGCTCCGAAGGCAATTGGCATCAGCGCGTCGTTATTCAGCCCGTAAAGATCCGATTGAGGAAGCAACGCTAAGAACGTGGGCACGAGCAAGCCATTGACATCGGGAATCATCCGCTTGCTGATGCGATACCCCATCCAAACGATCGCGGCCACGATCAGACAGTTGGAAAGCCGATCCCAATAAGGCAAGAGCGTGGGTTTCCAGAGGAACCATTGACCAAGCAGATGCCAGCCGCTGATCGCGATGTAATACAGAGGCGGCTCGGCGAATTCGTGATTATCACCCATTGTGGCCAAAGCGATCGATGCTTGTTCGGCTGTTGTTCTGATACCCAGAGCAAAGATGAATTGATCGACGGAACTCGAGCCCAGAGGACGAAGCCCAAAAATCGCCTCGCCGCGCGCTACGGAGGCAACACGATCGTAGTGCTGTAATTCATCGGGGCGAGTCAGCGCCGGGAGAAGGGAAGAATAAACGGCGACCCGTGCTGCGGCCGCAACCATCAGGACCCAGACGATGAATTTTTCCCTTCCCGCGCTCACGCCGACACCCCCGCTCGCCCGGTGGGGCAAGGAAACCTTCGCTGAATGCGTGGACTCAAGTGCCTAGGATCATACCGGAGCCCCTGGTGAGTCGGAATAACCCAAGTCGGGTCGGTACACTGGAAACTGATAGAGAGGCGTACCAGTCTTTGTTGTGCCGATTTCACGGAAACACGAAATGCCGAAGCCAGCGAAGAACACGATTTGCCTGTGGTACGACGGAGGCGCCGAAGAGGCGTCGCGGTTCTATGCCCGGACATTTCCCGATTCCTCTGTGGGTAAGATTGTGCACGCGCCGGCCGATTATCCGGCAGGCAAGAAAGGGGATGTGGTGACGGTCGACTTCACCGTGCTGGGCATCCCCTGCCTCGGGTTGAACGGCGGACCCATGTACAAGCACACCGAAGCTTTTTCGTTTCAAGTCGCCACCGCGGACCAGGCCGAAACGGATCGCTACTGGGACGCCATCATCGGCAACGGCGGGGAAGAGAGCATGTGCGGCTGGTGCAAGGACAAGTGGGGCCTGTCCTGGCAAATCACGCCGATCGTCCTGACCAAGGCCATCGCGGATCCCGATCCCGCGGCCGCCAAGCGGGCCTTCGAGGCGATGATGAAGATGAAGAAGATCGACATTGCCACAATCGAGGCGGCACTCCGCGGTTGAGGGATGCGGCAGAAGCGCGGCGCCGGTCGCGGGTCAGGCAGCCCGGCGGCGGCCTGCTTCGGGCCGTTCGGCCGCGGACAACCCGGACAAAGCCGGTAAACCCACGGCTACCCGGGCGATGGCGTCTTGCCGCGCCATTTCGGCCTGCAGCCGTTGGGCGTGCATCTCGAGTTCTTCCCGCTCCAGGTTGGGCGGGACGACGAATGCCGGGCCGCCCCGCGCGTGGATCCGCGTGAACGGCTTCGGCAGCTGCATATCGGTCCAACTGCCGGGAATCCGCCAGGCGCGGCGGCACGCGTAACCGGTGGGAATAATGATGCGACCCGAGCGCGATGCCAAATAGATGATGCCCGTCTTCATCTGGCGACGCGGACCGCGCGGTCCGTCAGGCGTTATCGCCACGTGCAGGTCACGGACGCGGTCGAGCAACTCTCGCAGGGCGCGGCTCGCCCCCCGCTTCGAAGAGCCCCGCACCGAACTGATGCCCAATCGCCGCATGGCCTCGGCCAGATAGGAGCCATCCTGGTGCGGGCTCACCAATCCGGCCATTTTCTTCGGCCGTCCGGCGAAGCAGGTCATCAAAATGTCGTCGTGCCAGATGCAATACAGAAACCGGCGGTCACCCGTGTCTTCGTAGGGGCAGCACCCGTCGACTTCCGTGGCGACCTCGATCCGGCACGTTTTGAACAGCGCCCGCACGAGCACGACCGCGACGAAGGCCGCGAGCTTCGTGAGATAGCGGTTGCGGATCTTCAAGACCGACTCCGACGGCGGGAAGCACGAAATCCGAATGACGAAAGAATGTCCAAATGACCTAAGCCCGAAGGAAGACAGTTTTCCCTTCAGGGCTTCGGGCTTCCTTCGTCAATTCATTCGAGCTTCGGGTTTTGCGCCCGGAGATTGTATCGACCCGCGGAAATCCTCAAATCCCAGTTGCCCAGGGCCCTCAGTCCTGCATTGCATGCCCACGCCGAGCCGTGGGCATGGCACCCGGGCGCAGGCCGTCGGGCGAATCGCGCGATTAAGCGGGAACGTACGTCAACCTAATGAGGTCCTCGCCAATGAGATCGCTGCTCACGAGGCGGAGCGGCGGTCGGGGGCCGGTGAAGAATGGCTTGCCGCGACCAAGTACGATGGGGTGGAGGTAAAGTCGATACTCGTCAATCAGACCAAGGTTGGTTAGGCTTCCTGCCAGGTCTGGTCCGGCAACGTCAATCTCCCCAACGTGCTGAGCCTTCAGCCCACGGATCACCGCCTCGACGTCATCCTCGACAAGCGTGGCGTTGGGCCCGACCGACTTCAACGAGCGCGACACGACCCACTTCGGATGGCTCCGCCACGCCGCCGCGAAGTCGCGTTCCTCCGCGACCCAATCCGGAAGGTCATCGTCCCAATAACGCATGACCTCGTACGTGCGGCGACCGTACACCATGCCCGTCAGGTCGCGCACTTGCTCGATGAAGTGACGAAAGAGCGCCAGGTTTGGCTTAAATTCCAGATGGTCGACGTAGCCATCCAAGGACTGGTTCAAGCCATAGACGAGCTTTGCCATGGTCCAAAATCTCCACCCCGGGTTCTTCGGGATAGCTCGAGCCGACGTTTCGCAGGAGCAGGTTGGACACGATCTGCGCGCCGCATGTCAGCGTAACCAACGACTCGAGGTCCACTTTGGCCGATTGTGCCGGGTGCCATGCCCACAGCTTTGGACGACACAGGCATGCCACCGAGCGGAGCCCCACGCCCCATCGCGCGGTGGGACCACTTTTGGGCGCCCCCCTTATATCAAATGTGAGGGACCCGTCCCGGCGGGTCCACTTTTTGTTGTCCCGGCGGGTCCACTTGTCCCACCGCGCCGGTCGCCTCGGATGAGTCCGCCGGCTTCGCCGGCGGGCGATCGGCCACCCCGCCCGCTCATGCCGCTCGATCCCGTCCCAGTCCCGTGTCCCATCCCGCTCGGGTGGACGGGCCGGACATAACGGCCCAAGGCTGCCGGGGATCCTTTCTCCCCCCTATGTGAAAACGGATCCCCACCACCAGCAGAAAGCCTCTTTTGCGCCGCCAGGTCCTTCCCGGCGGGCAAGTTTTGACCGCAACTCACTTCTCGCGGCGGTCGCGGGATCGTATGCCAGCTCCTCCGTAGGACAAGCTGCCAGCTTGTCCCCTGTCCCCTGTTTCATAGGGCTTCGGAATCGGGGACTGGAGCGGGCAAGCTGGCAGCTCGCCCTACGGTACCAGCCGCCCGGGTTTGTCGCCGGTCCCGTCCCATTGAGCATGTGTCTGAGAATGTGTCCGAACCAGATTCTTCCCCCCAACGGAAATTCGCGCTGCGCGTCAGGACCGACGACAGCCGAGTGGGCGATGTCGAGATTCGCCGGGAAATGCTCGATAAAACAATGCGTCCCGTCCCGGTCCCGTGTCCGGTCCCAGCCCTAACCCGCAATCACGTTCGCTCGCGGCACGCTCGGCGCCACCGAAACGCGCTCGCGTTCAACGATCTCCGTGGTCCACGCGCGCATGGCTTCTGCTGTCGCTCGAAGGGCGCGCATCGCAATCGGCCGCGAAACACGTCGCTATTTTCATTCAGCCACAAAACGGTGATTTGAACAAGATCGATTTTCTACGCGGCCGCTCTAGTGTCCGGTTTGTCGCACGGATAGCAATACGGAGACGAAATCGCAGAGCATTGTCAGAAGCCCCGTCAGGGGCGGCACTCCGATAGCCACGCGGCGTAAGCCCGTGGATCTCGCTCCCGCGGGTGACAGAAGCCCCCGGAAGGGGGCGACACTACCTTGATACGTGACGGGTTTGACGCAAGGAGTGCCGCCCCCATTCGGGGGCTCAAGCGCGAAGAAGTGGTTCGCATCCCACCCGCTCACGCGGGTGGCAAGCAGAGTGCCACCCCTCTCGGGGTTAACGCCGGAATTCTCCGACGGTCTCACGCAAACGAGTGGGCACGGCACTCGGTGCGAGCCCTACTTTCCCACCCTTCCTCAACCGCTTCTCCACAGGATATTGACAAGCAATTCACAACTGTTAACCTAATCTGGTTAACACGGAGGCCAGCCCCGCATTCACATACTCGGTCAAAGAATTCGAGAGCTGCGAGAGAAACGAGACTTGTCGGTGCGGCAGTTCGCTTCTCTTCTCGCAAAGAGTCCCGCATATGTCTCCAAGGTCGAGGCTCGCGGGGAAATTCCGAGTCCCGAGTTGTTGTGCCAAATCGCAGGTCTGCTCAAGGCCGATCTCGAAGAACTCCTCGCGCTTGCCAAGAGCTCGCACCTGGAGCGAACAGCAAAAGAGATCGATGCACGGCAAGCAGCAGCGCTCGCGCTTTTTAGAAAGCACAAACGATGAGCCAAAAAAGGATCGATGCCATCCGTCCGCTGCCAAAACTGAGCTCCGAAATCATTGCGGCCGCTGAGTCCTTGAGCCTTCGATACGTGGAGGAACTGAGGGACTTGGCGCTCTTGGGGATTAGCTTTGACCGGTTTTATGAGTCCGTCATCTACCCTGACTATGGCATCGTGTTGGAAGAGGAATGCGATCTTGGATTCGACGCCCACGGATCGAAAATCCTTGGCCAGTTCGAGCCGGCATCGAATAGGGTGTATATCGACGCAAGCCTGAGTCGATCGCTGCAGGATCCGCGGCGGACCTTTACGCTATATCACGAGGTAGCGGGACATGGAGTGTTGCAGGGGGAGTGGCTCCGTGCCGAATTCGGTCGCGTTAGTCAGTCGGGGAAACTCACGACCACGGAAGCAATGCTTGACCTAAAGACCGTCAACGTGTTGGAGAGACAGGCAAACTTATTTGCAGCACACGTTGCGGCACCCAGGTGGCTGCTGAACCGCACGATGCGCGCCAAGCTTAAACTCTGCTGTCCCGTCGTCTTTCAAGGTCGGGGGCAGTACTGCGTTGACGTCGGCGGGCGTACCTCATTCTATTTCGCTGACACTTTTGACGATGTGTGTCGGCGCTTAGCGATGAGCATACAGCCGTATTTTGGCGGTCTCTCTATCGAAGCGCTGAGTTACCGCGTCGCCGAGGCCGGTTGGGCAGTCGATATCTCCTCCTCGCGATTTCGTCTGCATCGAAGCGAGCGTCGGGCGCCCGAATTCTCCGGCTGCCCATGAAGCGACTGGTTGGCATGCCCACGGCTCGGCGTTCAAGGCCGCGGGTATGGCGCCCAGCGGTGAGCCTTCGCTGCGGACAGTCTCTCCGATTGGAGACCAAACGATGACTCACACTTCAATCGGAAAGCGACCGGCCTCGGTCTCGTCCATACTGCTTGTGGCAGTGATTGCGGCTTGGTCCGTCCGCTCTGTCGCGGCGGAGGCAAACCCTACCGTACCGATACCGATCAGCGATTTAATTGCGGCAATCGACAATCATGACATCAGATGGCACGGCGCGCTTGTTGGTTTGCTGCCGGAACTCAGAGGCGCGTCAGGGCTTATGGAGAAACATTGCGCCAGAGATGTATCCAGCCAGTTGCTTAAGGCGTTAGATGACCCCGAGCGATTTGTCGCAGCCCATGTCCTGTTAGGAAGACTGAATCGGACAAGGGTTCGGACAAGTGGAGCGGAGTACGACGGGCTTCGGGTTGTGCTCTATTTTGACGGTAAGACCGTCATCGATGCCGAGCAGCGACCAGGTCTTAAAAAGCGTTGGATTGAACGCCTACGTAAGCCGGCCGCCAATTAGCAACACAGGACTGCATACGGCTGCCCAATGCAACCGCACACGCTTGACGGCCGAACGCTAATAGTCCTACGCCAGCGGGCGACGGGGTTCGAAACGGTGTGCAGCGGCCTTCTGTCGTTCGATGGTGAGGCGCTCTCAGTCGTCGATGCTCACGATCGCGAGTTAATGGTCATCACAGATACGCAGTTGGTGCAGATCAAGCATGTTGTCGACGGCAATCGAATACCACAGTGTGCCGGCTACGATTTCTTCATCCTTGAGCCGCCATTCTGAGCGGCAGTCCGTTCTCTCGTTCCCAAGCTCCGCTTGGGAATGCATCTCCTCGAAGCTCTGCTTCGACCCTGCTCAATTCCGATCGGTTCGGAGACGAGTCAATTGCCAGAGCTGGCCGTCACCTTCCTCTTTCGTGTCGCAGTTCGTCCGCGATTCGGTTGGCAGAGACACGAAGACGAGTCACGCGTGATGGAGCGAAGCGGAGAGGCTGTGAATTTTTTCGAGAGGGCTGCCGCCGCACCATTGCCTAGAGCCAGTTTCAAAACCGCTTGAGGATCGTGACGGCGCAAGCCAATTCAAGGAATCCGAGAAAAAGAAGACTGTGACGCTCGTAGCGCACAACAAGGCGACGATAGTTGAACAGCCAACTGATCGAGCGTTCGACCCTCCAACGTCGTTTGTAGCGTCGAAGTGGCCGTCCGTCCTGAGTTGCCGGGCGTTTGCGGCTGCATCGGTGTGGACAAATCAGTTCAATGCAACGCTTTGCCAGCCGCTTTCGCAAGGGATCACTGTCGGCCGCTTTGTCATAAATCAATCGCTGGGGGCGCTTGCGCACGGTCCGCTTGTTCAAGAGCGGCTCAATGAGATTGACTTCCGCCGGACTGGCGCTGGCGATGTCCACGCCGAGCGGCGTGCCGCGGCCGTCGATGAGGAGCATGATCTTCGTCCCCTTGCCGCGCCTTTGTCTTGCCGACGCAAAGCCCCCTTTTTTGGCCGGGGAAAACGTGCCGTCGGCCATCGCCTCGTCCAAGCGGAGCGACTTCATTCCGTCGAGCCGGCGGAGCAGTCGGCGCCAAGCGATCTGGAAGATTCCGCTTTGAGTCCACTCGCGTAGCCGCCGCCAGCAGGTCGCTGGGGACGGAAAGTATGTTGGTAAGTCTTTCCACCGTGCACCACTGGTTAACACCCAAAGGATTCCTTCCAGGCACGGGCGCGGTGGGACGGGGGGACGCCCGCCGACTTTTTTCATCCTCCTTACAGGAAACAAATCCGCGATCAGAAGCCATTGCTCATCGGTGAGTTGCGGTTTGGGTTCCGTCCTGGACGCCCTCCAATTGCGGCCCTGATTGGGCCAATAGGAAAGCGTCAACAACATGCGAGTGCCTCCTTTCACCCGCTTCGGAACGCAAGTTTCTTGCCGGATCGTTCCACTGACAAATGGCTTTTGAAACTGGCTCTAGTCTCGGACGAGGCAATGGTGCGGCGGCAGCCCTCTCGAAAAAATTCACAGCCTCTCCGCTCGGGGCCGAGGTCATTAGACAGAATTCAGGCAAAAGCGACATCGTCCACAAATGATTTGATAATCCGCCCAGCTGCGTACGAAAATCCGCGTATCTCAGCGGGTATCTGCCATGCACTCGTCGCATCGGCAGACAGCAGCGCACCTTGGTCCTCGTTGTGTGCCGCGATTCTCGTCGCGGCCGCTGGCCTGCCCCGTTTGTGGGCGGGTCAAGAGGTGCCGCATTCCGACTCGCGGGGTTCCAAGTCCGCCGCGAGCAGCACCGTCCCGGCTCCGTCTGGCCGCCGCAACGGAGCGAGCGCCACTGCGACCGTCCTAAATCCGAACGGTGTTCCCGCCCGCAAGGCCCAGATCGCCGTCGCTGTCGTGGGGTCGACCGTCTGGATCAAGAACGGCGAATTGTTTTGGTCGAAGAATGCCGCGCGGTGCGAGGCGGACGATCGCGGCCGCTTTCAATTCGCACTGCCGACCGTCGACTTTTCGCTCGTGATTACGCATCCGTCCGGATTTTTGCGGTTGAACTGCTCTCGCAACTCGAATCCCGTGACGATCAAGCTGGTTGCATGGGCTCGGGTCGAAGGAACGCTGCGAGTCGCCGGCAAATTGCTGCCGGGTGCGCGGGTCGACGTCTCCCTCGATGATTTCGGCCCGCGCGATCCACAATTGTTTTTCACCAACTTTGTCACGACCGACAAGAACGCGAGCTTTGTTCTCGAGCGCGTCGTTCCCGGCCGGGGAAGGGTCAGCACCGCGCTGGGACAGAGTGCGACTAGGGACCGGGTTCCGAGGTCGTCCAAGAGCGTTCCCGCGAGACTCTTCGCCGGAAAGACGACGCGCGTCAACCTCGCACAGTTCGGCCGCCCGGTTATCGGTCAATTGCGGTCGCCGCCAGGCGCGAGCGACCCGTTCGACCGGGCACGCGTCATCGTCGACCCCGCGGAGCCGCGCGGCGATGTTCGACAAATCGTGGCAACCGTCGACGGCAATGGCAACTTCTGCCTCGATGACGTGCCGATCGGAAAGTACCAGTTGGTTGTGTTGAGAGTCCAAGGGCACGACGCTGCGTTTGTGCTGATCCGGCAATTCAATGTGCCGGCGATTAGTGAAAAATTGTCACAGCGACCGGTCGACTTAGGCGTGCTGACTCTGAATCCGCCCGAAGCCCGCTAGGGGGAGAGCTTGGGACCGAGGCCAAACGCTCCGGGGCTTCCGCAAAGCGGAGCGCCCGGGCACCCCTGTCCCGTCAGGCTGATCCGTGGGGCCCGCGCTGTGGGGGCTGGTCAGATCGCCGCGACGAGTTCTTCGCGCGGGGACTCTTGGCTGACGAGCGTCGCCGGGCGGACGGGGGTCGGCTCGGGTCGGACGGCGGGGCGGCGTTGGAGAAGGACGCAGGTTGCCAGGAACCACGCCGTCGCACCCAGGCCCAGCAGGCCGATTCGGCCGCTGTTCGGCAACAGGCAATAGTGCAGCCACACCAGGGCGACGGGAATCCAGGCCACGAACTCGGACGCTCGCGTGCGACTCAGTTCGACCAGTCGCTGGCAGACGAACGGAATGGCTGGCAGGAACAATCCGTAATAGCAGCCGCGGGCGACCGGGCAGACGACGAGCGTGGCGACGCACGCCAGGCCGAAGACTGTTCCTCGTCCGATCGGGTCGTTCGCGAAACCGGCTCGCAGCACGAACCACAGCAGGATCGCGAGGGCCAGAATTCTTCCGGCGACGATCAACATGCCGGAACGCCAATCGTCCATCGGCAATCGCAACGAGGCATCGTGCGGGTGATCGACGAGCGTGTCGTCCGGTCCGTAGTCGAGCTTGCGGGTGAGGAAGTTGCCGAAGCGATAGGCGGCATTGTCGAGACTTTGATTGCGGATGGAGCGGACATCCTCGCCGAAGTCAGATGTGCGGACGTCGACCACCTTGGTCACGACTTTGGAGAACCACGTGTGCAAATGGCGCAAATTGCCGTTCCAGCCGGTCAGCGCGGCGGGGATCAGGAAGGCGAAGAGCAACAGGCCCACGGTGAGCCCGCCGCCCAGCACCACCGGCCTCTGCCAGGCCTGCCCCAGAGGTTGTCCCTGTCTCCAGGCGACCCAAGCGAGCCGCGCTTCGTACAGCAATAGGCAGCCGACCGGCAGCAACGGCGTGAGTTTGAGAATCCCGGCCAACGCGAAGACCAGACCCGCGAGCGCCCAATGGCGGGCCCGCGTTCCGGTGAGGGCGATGCGGAAGCCGAGCATCAGCAGGTAGAGCTTAAAAACTTCGACCTGACCGCGCTGCAGGCAATTGAAGGCGGGCAAGAGCGCCGCGGCGATGGCGGCCGTGCACAGGCACATGTTGAGGCGGGCCGAATCCTTCGCCGTTTTGGCCGTCTGGGCCAGCACAAAGGCCAGAATTCGCCTCAGCTCGAAGTAGCAGCCAAACAGCATGCCCACGCTGAGGACGTACCAGACGCCGACCTGCCCCATTGGCGGCAGGACGTGCAGCGGAGCGACCAGGATGGCGAACATCGGCGGATAGAGATACCGCCAGCCGCGCGGATTGCTCACCTGGTAGGGGTCGCGTCCGTCGAAGAACGCGGCCCCCGCTTCGGTGTAGACGGTGAAGTCGGTCCGGTGCTCGTTGATTCGCTGGTGATTCACCATGCCCCGCGGCACGACATCCAGCCAGCCCCAAATCGCCAGGGCGATCAACACGCCCAGGTAAATCCAACGATAGCGGAAGACTTCCTCCGCAGGACGAAATCGCGGCATCGTCACGGAGATCCTTGGTCAGCGCTTCTTAGATCAGGCAGTCAGTCGGTCAATCGTGCAGTGTTTCCATCGGTCGCGGCACGTTCGCCTGGATGGCGTCGGTCGCCAGCTCGAGATCGGCCCGCGCCACCGGATGGTCGGAGGCGGGATTGGCGATCCACTCGGCCCGCACCGTCCGCAGTCCGCGGGTGAAGATCCAGTCGATGGGATTCTTCTTGACGGTCGGGCCGGGAATATCGGCCAGGGCGTTGTGCACGCCGGGCGTGTGCATCAGGCGAACCATCTCGGGGTGCGTGCTGAATTCGTTGAGGTCGCCCAGGAGAATGGCCGGTTCGTTGAGTGAGAGGAACAGATCGAAAGCCGTCCGCAGCTGAATGTCGTGCGTGTCCCCTTCGGTGTCCTTGTCGATGTGCACCGTCAACACGTGGACGGTCCGTCCCCAGTGGGTGAAGTTGGTGAGCAAGGCGGCCCGAAATCGCTGGCGGCTGGGAGTGGGCAGCGGAATGCGGAAATAATCGACGAGCGGCAAGCGCGTCAGCAGGGCGTTGCCGTAGTGGTCGTGCCACCAGCGGCGTTCGGCCGGCACAAAGATCCAACCCATCTGGAGCCGCTCGGCGACGTCGGCGACTTGCGGGCCAGTGAACTCAAACGGCGGATTCCGGACCTCTTGCAAGGCGGCCAGGTCGAGATCCTTCAAGGCCTCGGCCGTGCGTCCCAGGTCGCGGATGCCGTCGCGGCCGACGCCGGCGTGCGTATTGAACGTGGCGACCCGCAGCGGAGCCGACGGCGCGAGCGGCGCCAGGCGTTCTGTTTCGTGCAGCACGAGCGGCTCGACCGGATCGGCCGGCTTTTGGATCGCTCCGTCCGCGAACACCCCGATGCCGACGGCCACCACGGCGCCCAGAATCAGCATTCTGCGGTTGGTCAAACGGGCCCAGGTCGACGTCGGCTTTGGAACGCTGGCGTTCGGCTGCGGGGTGTTCGGCAGGGGAGCGTTCGGCTGTGGGGTGTTCGTCTTTGCTTTGGTCATCGCGTGGTCCTCTCGTCGCTCTCGTGATAGCCGACGGGCGTGACGAACGATTTTGGGAATGGGCCCGGTTCGCCGAGGATGACGTCGTCCTCGTAGGGAACCAGCGGGCCGGGACGTCGGTGCATGGCCTGGAGCGGCGAGATTCGCAGGTAGTGGACGGCGACCCGTTTGACGTCCTTGCGGAACTTCAGCCGATAGAGCGTGAGCTGGCCGGCGTGGGGCACGCCCCGATCGATCGACGGGCTTTGGTCGAGCTTTTCGACCGTGCCCCAGTGTTTGAGGTGTTCCTGCTCGAACGACAGGCTGATCAGCAGGATTTCGGGAGCATGGATTTCGGCGGCGTCCAGAAATGACAGATCGTGCAGCAGAGTTGCCGAATCGCGCTGATAGAAGAGTCCGAGCATGCCGTGAAACGGATGCGTTCCCATGTCGACGAAGACGGGGAGCTGTTCGTGGTCCGCCCGAACGCGGACGGCCTTCAAGAATTTGACGTCGTCGCGATAGCGGTCGAGATATTCGGCGCTGTACAGGTGGCTGCCGCAGTAGGCGACCGCCAGCACCGTAAACACGGCCGCTCCGCCCCAACGCGGGTTCGGAGTCAGCGCTCCCCACGTAATCAGATAGGCGGCCACCGGCGCCGCGACCATCAGGGCGTAAGGGAACCACACAGGGCCGGGGATCTGCTTGTGAAAGACCACCAGCGCAACGATCGCCGGCAAGGCGACCGTCACCAGGCTCAGGCTGGGGCTTCGCAACAGGCGCGGCCAGGTCGGCGCAATCTCGCGCAGCTTCTTTGCCCCCAGAATGCCGAAGATGGCCCACGGCGAAAGCGCGTGGAGCAGATAATGATGGTGCTTGCCGCCCGGGATCGAAAAGACGATCGGCACGACGAAGGCCCAGCACCAGAGAAACCGCTCGGGCGACGTCGGCTCATTCCAGCAGCGCTTCCAGGTGGCCCACAGACCGAAGGGAACGAGGACCGTCCACGGGGCACACATCCACAGCATGTTGACCGGGTAGTACCAGATGGGAGCGTTGGTGACCGTGTAGTTACCACTCACCCGTCCGCCCAGGTCGAAGAACCAGAGATCGGTCACGTCGGGATAGCGGGCGTAAATGGCCGCCGGCCAGGCGAACATCACAACGGTGTAAGCCAGAGCGCCCCAAACCCACACATACTTGGCGATCCGGCGGAAGTCGCGGGTCCCCAGCAAAAAGACGGCGATCGGCGCTCCGGCCATCACGGCACCGAACAGAAGTCCCTTGACCAGATTCGTCACGCCCAGGGCGACGAAGAATGCCAAGAGCCACAGCGAGCGTTTGCCGAACAGCACACGGAAGAAGCCCAAACGCGAGAGGGGCGGCTCGGCCTTGCTGCTCCAGCCAATGTTCGGCAGACCGAACTCGTTCTTGACGAAGAGCGCCATCACCACGGCCATGATGCCGCAGAGGTGAATCTCGTCTTCGGAGCTCCAGGCGTACCGGGTAAACTCGAGAGTGGTGGCCATGGCCAGTCCGGACAGCACGCCGATGCCCCGGCCAAACCACAGGGCGGCGACCCAGGCGACGCAGAGCACCGTGAGGATCGAATAGAGCGTCGGGCCGATTCGCACGATGGCCTCGGTGTCGCAGCGGCCGAAGAGTGAGGCGATCGCCACGGTCGACCATTGCGGCAGGGGCGGGTTCTCCAGCCACGGGGCGGGCGGCATCGTCGCTTCGCCGGAGCTCGGACGCTTGGCGTCGATCTTGGGAACGACGAAATCGTGATCGGCGAACATCGACCGGGCCGTCTGCGGCAACACCGCCTCGTGCAAAGAGAGCGGCCGGCCACTGACGATGGCGATGCCAAACACGATCGCCGAATAAACGGTGAGCAGGCACAGGTCGCCGCGCGTCAGGTGTCCGCCGGCACACATCGCGGGTCCTGCGGAGGGCGTCTCCGCGGACAGAGCGCGAGCCTCGCTGTCTGGTGCTGCCATTTGATCGCTCCCCAGGGTTGCTCGATCAGGTCCGGCAACCGCATCACAAGCGCGTCGAGCAGGCGGAGCGAATTACGCCCCGCATGAAGTCCAACCGCCCGAAATTCAATCGCCTAAATTCGAAGCGCCCAAAATCGAATCGCGGAATCCAATCGCCCAGCCGACGCCTCGCTGCAGGCTTCCGCCGGCTCATCGGGCTGCGAAAATTAGGCCGATTCGCCATTTCCGTCAACGGCAAGTCGGTTGCTGTTTGTTTAGAAACGCATGCCCTCGGGCACGATGCCCCGCGCGGTCACCGTTTCGTCGCGCCGGCCGACGATCATGATTTCGGTCGGATCGGAACTGTGATTGCGATCGCAGGAGATCGTCGCGACCAGCTTCCACGGAAAGCACAGGTGCACGATGTCGTTGCCTTTAACCCACATGCAGAAGTAGCCACCGTTGCCCCACGTGTCCGGGTCCTGCGCGTCGAGCCGCAGCAGCCGCACGTTCTCGGCGTAGTGCAGCAGGAACAGGTGGTGGGCCGGCCCCAGGCTGACCAGCGACTCCCCGGGCGGCAGCTTCTGTTTGAGATCCATTACGGCTTGCCGCGCGTCTTCGCTCGACTTCTGCCGGATGTTGACCACGACGGACGCCTGGCTCAGGCCGAGAAAGCAGGCGACCAGGGTAAATGTCACGGTAAGCGCGGGAGCCGTCATCTGTGCGGAATATCGCCAAACGACGGCCGCGGCCGCGGTGCAGGCGACGAGGTACACGACAGCCAGGCTCGGCGGCTGCGCCAGCACTGAATCGACCTTCCAGAACGAGATGCCGACGACGACCGCGCCGGCGGCGACCATGAAGAGCGCCAGCAGTCGTTGGTACCAGCAGATGAACGCGCTCCAGCCACCGCGTTCCGATGTCCTGAGAAAGCCTTCCACGACGATTCCGACCAGGCAGGCGACGCAGGGAAACATGGGCATGTAGTAGCGCAAGCTGGCCTGCGGAGCCAGCCAGACCGATGGAAACGTGACGGCCAGGCAAATCGCCAGATAGAGCGCGTCGTCCCGGAACGCCCGCAAGCGTTCCCGCACGCGCCGACTGAGGAGCAGCACGAACCAGATCGACCAGGGGAGCAACGATCCGCCGAGCAACTCGGCCGGGTACGTCACCATGTGCACCAACATCGACTTGATCGACAGCTCGTAGAACCGGGGGCCCACGTCGTGAAAGTAAAGCTTCACCGAGTCGGCCAGCCCCATCCGCAGCGTGTAGGGGACCTGCCACACGCCGACGACGGCCAGTCCCGTGACGATGCCGGCGAGGTGTGGCAGCGAAAACAACTCGCGCCACCGTCGCGTCAACAGGCAGTAGATGGTGACCGAGCCGACGAAATAGAGAGGCGCCTGCGGCCCCTTGGTCAACGTCGCCAAGGCGCCCAGCGCGTAACCCAGGCACCACTTGGTGTAGGGTGAAACGCCTTTGTTTTCGCACCATTTCCAGACGAAGAGCGAGCCCGAGAGAAAGAGCATGAAGAGCGCGTCAGTCTCGCCGAGCCGTCCCAGTTCCAGCACTTGTCCCAGGCTGGCGAGCGCCAGAGCGCAGGTGAACGCGCCGAACCGCGACAGAAAGCTCCGGGCGTATCCGTACGTGATGCTCACGATCAGCAGGATCGCGATGACGCTCGGGATCCGCAGGGCGGCCGCATCGACCGTGCCGCGGGCCGCGCCGATCAGGGCGATCAGCCAGTTTTGCAGCGGTGGACGGAAAAAGACCGGCTCGCCTTGGATGCGGGGGACGATCCAGTCGCCGTTCTGCCATATCTCCCAGGCGATGCGCCCGCGACGGGATTCTTCGCCGCGGACCGAGAGCGCGGTAACCCGGAGGCCGAAGAACGAGGCCGTCAGCAACAGGAGCAGGCCGAACTGCCACTCGAGCCACCAGGGACGCGAGCGGGCCTCAGTGCGACTGACTTCTGTGCCGTCTGCCGCAGTCCCCGCTTCGGCTATTTGCCCCAAGGTGCCCGGAGCTTCCTCGCACGCCGACGCCATTACTCCCCCGCTTCCTGCCGGTCACGCTCCGTCACGAAGCCAACCAGTTCACAAAAGCGGGGCAAAATAGTGCAATTCGACGAATGCGCGAAGGCGAGAAGACGAATTGACGGATCTGGGAAACAAAGCTAAAGAATGCCCGTTTTGAGCGGGCGGTTCTCGCGCCCATCCGGAAGTCCGAGCGGAGGACTTCTCTCAGGGACTTGCCGATCGAGCGAATCCCCGGATTTGTCTCGAGCACGTCGTTCGCGAATTCCTCCAATCCTCAGTTCAGCGGGTCGATCGCCACGCATGCATCCATCTGCCGACATCATCAAGCTTCCCCCTCGCGGGCCCGATCACGAACTGACGCTGATCATTCCCGGATATAACGAGGAGAAGCGACTGCCGCGGACGCTCAGCCAGGTGCAGGACTATCTCAATCGCTGGGGCGTCGATTATCGCGTGATCGTCGTCGACGACGGCAGCCGCGACGGCACGGCGGCGGCCGCCGAAGGATTTGGGCCGCAGTTTCGCGTCATTTCGTTGCCGACGAATCGGGGCAAAGGGGCCGCCGTTCGCTCGGGAGTCTTGAGCGCAACGGGCCGCGTGATCGCATTTACCGATGCCGATCTGCCCTACTCATTGGACAGCTTGCGGGCCGGCTTCGACTTGATCCGCGCGGGTCAGTGTGAAGTGGCCTTTGGAGCCCGCGATTTCGAGGGATCGCGCCAGCTCGTGCGTCGCCGCACGCTGCGACGGGCGGCCTCGGTCGTCTTCAGTCAGATCGTCCGCTTCCTGGTCTCCCGGGACGTCACCGATACGCAGGCCGGCCTCAAGCTGTTTAGTGCTCACGCCGGCCAGGCAATCTTTTCGCGGACTGTGATCGACGGGTTCGCGTTCGACGCGGAAGTCGTTTACCTCACGCACCACCTGGGCCTGACTTATCGGCGGATTCCGGTCGACCTGATCAACGAAGAGACCTCCAGCCTCTCGGTTTGGCGGCACACGCTGCCGATGTTGCGCGAAGTGTTTCAAATCCGACTGCGGGCGCTCCGCGGAGCTTACGAGGCCGCCGCGCCCGTGGCGGCACGAGACTTCGACGACTCGCGCCAACGTCGGGCGGCATGACGATCTCGCTCCCCACAGTGGGATCCACCTGAGGCACATCTTTTGGCTCGCGACCTGTCACTTTCCTCTCCCGACTACCTCACGCGGACCGCTCCCTGGGGGGACCGGGCCGCCTGGACGGCCTGGGCGGCGCTGTTCGCGACGATCAGCATTCTGATTCTGGCGGGCAGCGATCACAGCGTCGTGTCCGCATACCGCGACGCGACCCGACAGTGGTTCGCCGGCGGCGACATCTACACCGACACGGGGCACGGCTTTCTCTATCTGCCGATTGCCGCCATCCTGTTCGCGCCGTTCGCCTGGCTGCCGACGGCCGCCTCGGAAATTGGCTGGCGGTTCGTCGCAATCGGCGGCTTCGCAGTCGGCATCTATCGACTGTGCCGGCTGGCTGAAGGGGGCCGCTCGGACACGAAGTTCGCCCTGTTAACGCTGGCTTCGTTGCCGCCGGCATTAGCTTGTGCTCGCAACGGGCAATCCACGCTCGTCATGTCCGGCCTGATGATGCTGGCGTGCGTCGATCTGGCCGAGGAACGCCGCGGTTGGGCCGTCCTGTGGGCGACGCTGGCCGTCGCGCTCAAGCCGCTGGCGATCGTCCTGCTGCTGTTGGCACCCTTCCTGGATCGCCGTCTGGCGTGGCGGGTTGCCGTCGGACTGGCCGTCATCCTCTGCGTGCCGTTTCTGGCCGGTCGCCCCGCGTACGTGATAGATCAGTATTGGAAGTGCACACAAATGTTCCGCGCGTCGTCCTACTGCGGAATCATCGAGCTCTGGGCACAGCCGTTCTGCGTGCTGGGTCTGATCGGAATTAAGTTGTCGGAATCGACGCAGACGGTGATCCGTGTCGTCGCGGCCGGCGGTGCGATCGGACTGTGCCTCGTCGCCCGCTTCCGCTCGACTCCCGCCCGAGCCGCGGAGTGTCTGTTGGCGATCTCCGCGCTTTACATCCTGCTTTTCAATCCGCGGACGGAAAATAATACGTATGCGATGCTGGGACCGGTGATTGGCCTGCCGTTGCTCGCGGCCCTTGCGGCGAACCGCCCGAGCCGCGCGGAGGTGACCTTTCTCTCAGTACTGCTGGCCCTGATGGCGCTCGGGGACGCGCTGGTTCGCCCTCTCGCAGGCGACGGCGAGCACATTTGGTTGACCCCCTCGTTGGCCGTCGTCTTTTCGCTCTATCTGATGCATCGCCTGTTTTTCCGCGAGCCGGGCCGGGCGCACGCGCAGCGGGAACCAACCAATCCGCCGCGGCACGACGTCCTGCGCGGTCCGCATGCGCCAATGATTGGGTCGACGTCAGGAGTTCGGTGACACCTTGGGCACGACGTTCGACCGCTACCTGATCGCCCGCTATCTGCAGATCTTCGTGATCCTGTACCTGAGCGTGTTCGGCCTGTTCGTCGTCATCGACGGCTTCTCGAACCTCGACGAATTTCAGGATCACGCCAAAAACGCGGTCGAGCTGCTGATGCTGATGGGGGGCTACTACGCGAACCAGTCGACCGTCTTCCTGGATATGTGCGGCCCGATTCTCACCGTCGTCGACGCGATGGTGGTCTTCGCACTACTCATGCGCAACTCCGAGTTGCATCCGATCCTGGCGGCCGGCGTTCCCGCGTGGCGGCTGCTGGTGCCGATCACCTTGAGCACGGCCCTCGTCAACGGGTTCATGTGCGTTAATCAGGAGTTGATCATTCCGCGGTTGGCCGGCGTGCTGGCTCCCGGACGCGACTCGCTCTTCAAGGGGGCGATCGAAATCGAGCCGCTGACGGACCCGTCGAGCGGGGTCTACATCGACGGGCAGGAGCTGTCGCTCAATCCCCAGATGATCAAGAACGCGGAATTTGTGCTTCCGGCGCCGGAAATCGCCCAAGCACCGACCAGCATCAAGGCGGGCGAAGCGGTTTACCTGGGCGCGACGGAAAGTCGGCCCGCGGGCTGGTTACTCCGCAACGTCGACAGACCCTTCGCGAAGCTGGCCCTCACCACCGAGGGAGCGCAGAAAGTTCACGCGCTGGAGGGGCACCCGAAGGAAATCTTCATCGTCAGCGATTTGCCGTTCGATCAGCTCTTCAATCGCCTGCAAAGCTCGAAGCTGCTGTCGACGTCGGAGCTGATTTATCGGCTCCGCAGCCCGGCGTTCGGGCAGGCGACCGCGCGATTGGCCCAGACACTGCACGCCCGACTGGTGCGGCCGCTCGCGAATTTGCTGGCGATGCTCGTTTCGATCCCGCTGATTTTGCGGAAAGAGAGCCGCGGATTGATCGCCAACATGGCGATCGCCTCGGGAGTGTTGGGCACGCTCTTCGGCCTGTCGGAGGCGTCGGCCTTCTGCGGACAATCGGGCATGATGTGGCCCGAACTGGCCGCCTGGGTCCCGGTGATCGTCACCGGCATGCTCTTCGCCTGGCTCACGCCGTACATGCAGACTTAGGCCGTGCTTACGCCGCCTTGAGCGTGCGAGCGTGGCGGGCCGACTCGATCCACCCGGTGACCACGTCCAGGTCCGGCTGGTGGCCGCCGCCGCGGATGGCCCGCTGCCCCTCGGAAGTGGAAATGAACAGGTCCACCTTATCGAGCAGGTCGAGCGCCTCGCACTGGGCCAGTTCTTCCGGCTCGCAGATACCGCAGGCCACGAGGATCTTCACGTCGAGCACGCGCAGATTCGGCACGCGGCAGGCCAGCCGCGACTGAATCTGCCATTCGCGAACCGTGTCGGCCTTGATGTGCCCGAGCTTGAGCCGCAGGGCGACATCTTCCGGGCTGCGGGCCAAGAGCTGCGCCACGGTGCGGACGCCAATCGCGTCGAGCTTTTGAGCCGTCCGATTGCCGACCAAAGGCGCGTCGGCCAGAGAAGAGGTGGGATCGAGATGGAATTTCGACAGCCGGGGCACGGGCTTCGATTGACGCGGCGCGGCTTCCGCCATTGCGCCGTTCGTCGACTTCTTCGACGTGCCGGCGGGCGTTTGCGCCTCGGCCGCATCGGTTTCAATCGCCTCGCGCTTCATCTCGATCGAGACTACGGGGGCTGTCGCGGCGCTCATCGGCCGCAGATAAGTTCCGGTGCCGTGCTTGGTTCCCACCAGCCGGGGCTTGATCGCATCGAGTGTTTCCAACGTGGTGCCGAGCACGTCTTCGGCGTGCAGTTTCCGCACGGTCTTTTCGTCTTCCGGCAGGGCCTTTGTGACTTTGCCCGCCTTGCGGAATTCCTTGAAGGCCGCTTTGACGATCCGCCGTTCGCGAGCGCCGGCCCGATTCCGCTGCCAGCGCAGCGCCGGGATGCGGAACCAGGCCCGCATGCCGGCGATTGCGATGCCGCACTTGGGCGGCGTTACGCCCGAGGCGTCGATGGCTCGCT
Organism: uncultured Planctomycetaceae bacterium; assembly: GCA_963800135.1. Classification (GTDB taxonomy): domain Bacteria; phylum Planctomycetota; class Planctomycetia; order Planctomycetales; family Planctomycetaceae; genus DASPSM01. The sequence goes on from CAWCZR010000017.1 coordinate 110,094, forward strand.
CCAGAATCCGCGCGATGCCGATCACCGCGTTGCCCAGGCATTCGGCTAGGCTCACCCGCAACTCATCGTCCAGTCCCGCGGGCGGATTCTTCCAGCCTTTTTGAATGTTGTAGTGATCGATGACGACGTCGTAGTGTTCGTGCGACAGCCGCGCGCCGTTCTTCACCAGTTCGGCCAACCAGCGGGGTCCGTTGGAGACTTTGATCTCGGGATAGCCGCCCAGGTCGCGTTCGAGGATCGCCGTCAGCAGGTCGTATGAACGGAAGACGCTGCGATCACAGGCCCGGTGGACGATGCCCGCCTCTTCGGTCTGAGCCGTGTGCAGCGGCATCAGCGGATCGGCGTAATAGTGACTCAGCACGCCCGCGGCGTACGCGGCTTTGGCCCATTGTTTGCCGTGCAGCGCGTCGACCGCATGACGGTACCAGGTCTCCGCCGACTCGACCGCACCGCCCCAACACTTCTCGCGCACATGCACGACGTGGTTGCGAAAATCTTTGAATTTGTCGTCGGGGGCCGTGGCGCCGGCGAGCAGCGATTCGCCGTGCTTGAGGAACATGCGGCGCCAGGCTTCCGCGTCGTCGCGACGCAGGTGCCGCAGGGCGTCCAGAACCAGCTTGTGATGAGTGCTCGTGCAGCGATGCGAAAACAAGACGTTCTGAAGCACTGACATCCGTGTCCTCCGGGGCGCAGAGTCGCCAGCGTCGCCAATCAGCATCCGTTCCGGGCGTCTCCTCAATTTTCGGCCAAAGCAATAGAGCGGTCTGACTTTCGATGTGGACCGCGGCATAACCAGACCGCGCGTTTGAGTCTGTGTGACTGATAGTGGCCGCGGCCCGATCCGTCGGATAACTTAGAGAAACCCCTGGAACCCTGCCGCCTTACACCCGCCGTTTGTGGAGACCTTCCGTGCTCGCTGGAAAAGGGCTCAAGTTCGCCCTCTGCGGCGCCCTGGTTCTCGCGTCGCTGGCGCCTCTTCCCGCCCGCGGCGACGCCGTCGATCGCCTCAAGCCCGACTATTTGAAGGCCCTGCACGCCGCGATCGAAGGTCTCAAGCAGGATCGCCAGGCCGTCTCGCTGCCGAGCAAGTTCACTGATTTTCGCGGGGCGATGCACGTGCATTCCGGGCTGTCGCACGACAGCCGCAGCCCAGTCTCCGAAGTGATCGCCGGCGCGAAGAAAGCCGGCATGCGCTTCCTGATGTTTACCGAGCATCCGGTCCCGCACCACGATTACTTCAAGGAGGGACATCACGGCCTGGTCGACGGCGTGCTCTTAATTCCCGGTGCCGAGTTGACCGGCTTGCTCGCCTTCCCGATGAGCAGCGTGCCCGAGGGATCGACCGAACCGCAGGCAGAGGTCGACGCCGTGCTGAAAACTCACGGCCAGATCTTTCTCTGCCACCTCGAAGAGCGAATGGACTGGGATTTGAAGGGGCTCACCGGCAGCGAGATCTACAACCTGCACGCCGACTTCAAAGACGAAACCCGCCTGATCAAGTCGATGCGAAGCCTGACCGGCCTGTTGAGGCTGCTGCCGGCGAGCCGTCAGTATCCGCAGGAGACGATGGCCAGCCTGATGGACTATCCTGCCGATTACTTGCGCCGCTACGACCAACTCTGTGAAAAGTCGCGGCTGACTGGGATTGCCGCCAACGACGCACATCACAACAACTCGATCAAAGGCATCATGCTCGACGACGGGCGACTGCAGCTGGTCGACGCATTGGGGACCAAGCTCGCCAAGCTCGATTCCAAGGTCGTGGCGGCCCTCAAGCCCTACGTGCCGGACAACCTGCATCCGGGCGAAACGGCGGTGCTCCTCGACCTCGACCCCTACGAGCGCAGCTTCCGTCACGTTTCCACGCACTTGTTTCTGCCGGAACTCAGCGAGCGGGACGTCCGCGACGCGCTGGTGGCGGGGCGCGCGTATGTCTCGTTCGAGTGGATCGCCGACCCGACCGGTTTCAACTTTCAAGCCGTGCGCGGCCCGGACGTTTACGAAATGGGGAGCGAAGTGCCTTTCGCTAAGGGGCTGTCGGTCCGTTCGGTCTCGCCGCTTCCGGCCCGCTTTCGGCTGATTCGCAACGGCAAAGAGGTGCATAGCGCGCTCGGAACCTCGTACACGCATCCGCTCGAATCGCCTGGCAACTATCGCTTGGAAGTCTGGCTCAATTTGGGCGAAACTCCGGAGGTTTGGATCCTCTCCAACCCGATCTACGTCCGCGGCTGACGGCCGGTCCCTATGAGGTGCGCATGATGCGTCAATCGCTGCAGACTCCCTTCGCCGCGAGCCAGTCTCGCCGTTCGCGGGGAATCTGCGCTTGTCGCTGGACTCGTCGTGGCGGCGAGCCTGATCCTGGGCGCCGTCCGCTGCCTGGCCGAAGCTCCGTCCGGCGCGGCGGCCGAGTTCTTCGAGAAGAAAGTCCGGCCGATCCTGGTCGAAAAATGCCATCGCTGCCACGGCAGCGCGCTGCAAAAAGGCGGGCTGCGGCTCGACTCGCGGGAATCGCTGCTAAAAGGGGGCGAGAGCGGCCCCGTGGTGAACCCGGGACATCCGGAAAAAAGCGAGCTGGTTCGAGCGATCAATTATGAAGCCGACGGCTTCCAAATGCCGCCGACCGGCAAGCTCGACGCCGACTCGATCGGCGCACTGACCGAATGGATTCGCGAGGGCGCCGCCTGGCCCGCGAGTTCAACCTCAGCGGGCAGCCCTTCCGCGACACGGATGGATTTTGCCAAACGGGCGGAGCACTGGTCCTTCCAGCCATTGCGGCACTCGGTCGTTCCACGGGTTGCCGAAGCCGCCTGGCCGCGAAACCCGGTCGACGCGTTCCTGGCCGCACGACAACAAGCCGCCGGCTGCGGACACGCGGACCCAGCCGAGCGCCGCACGCTCTTGCGCCGGGTGACGTTCGACCTGATCGGCTTGCCGCCGACGATCGACCAGATCAACGCATTTTTGGCCGACGATTCGCCGCGGGCTTATGAAAAGGTCGTCGACCGCTTGCTCACGTCGCCGCACTACGGCGTCCGCTGGGCCCGGCACTGGCTCGATCTCGTGAGGTTTGCCGAGACCTACGGGCACGAATTCGACTACCCGATTCCGGAAGCGTGGCGGTATCGCGATTATCTTGTCCGCGCGTTCAACGATGATCTCCCCTTCAACCAGTTTGTCACGGAGCACGTCGCCGGCGACTTGATTTCCCGGCCGCGCCGCGACCCGCGCGACCGTACGAACGAGTCGGTCGTGGCGACGGCGTTCTGGTGCTTCGGGCAGGCCGTTCACTCTCCCGTCGATCTGCGGGTCGAGGAGTGCAATCAACTCGACAACCAGATCGACGTGATGGGCAAAGCGTTCCTCGGGTTGAGCATCGCGTGTGCCCGCTGCCACGACCATAAGTTCGACCCGATCCGCGCCCGCGACTATTACGCGTTGACCGGGTTCCTCCGCAGCTCGCGGCAACAGTTCGCGTTTCTGGCGGATCCGCAGCCGGTGGCGCAGTTTGTCAGTTGGCGGCGATCCTGCGAACCCCGCTGCACCGAGCTCGTCGCCCGGCTGCTCGATCCGCAGCAGTGGCTCAAAGGTTCACCGAATGACGAAATTCTGCGTCCCTGGCGGGAGTTGAAGGACTTGCCAACAGGGGCAGCGTTCGTGGCCCGGCGACAGAAGCTGGCGGACGAGTACAAAAAGCGCGGAAAAGCGGCCGCGACAGACGAGCAAAAGAGCGTCGTTTTCGAGGATTTTTCAGCCGCCTCGTTTGCCGCGTGGCGTGCCTCGGGCAGCGCGTTCGCAAATCGCCCGACGCGCGCGGGAGACTTCGTGCTTGGCACGTCGATGGAGCGGCCTATCCTCGAGTTTGCCGCTCCCGGCGCCGCACACAGCGGGCTAATCGCGCCTCGGCTGCGGGGCGCGCTCCGCTCGAAGACTTTCACGATCACGAAGCCCTTCATTCAGTATCACGCCGAGCGGTGGGGCGCAACGGATGCCGCGGCACGGCCCTACAAAGCGGGCCAGCTCAACGTGATCGTCGACGGCTTTCAGATTATCCGGGATCCGCTTTGGGGCCAGCTTTCGCTCAACGTGGAAAATGATGCCCCGGCCGCCTGGTATACGCAGAACGTTTCCAAGCTGATCGGCAGCCAGGCGTATCTGGAAATCGTCGACGAAGACGACGGCTGGATTGCCGTCGATGCGATTCGCTTCTCGGACCACGCCGCGTCCGCCTGTCGATCGGCCCAATGACCTGCTTCTGAGCCTGCTCGACGACCGGGCGATCGACAGCCCCGCCAAGCTTGCCGGTGGTTACTCCAAGATCTTTGGCGAGACCGTATCGCTCTGGTCGTCGGGACGATTGCCCGCCGACCGTTTCGCGAGGTCGCGCGTTGCCTGGCTCAATTCGCTCTGCTCGCACTGCGAACGGCCGGACCGTCCGCATGAGGCGCACGAACTGGCTAGTCTGCTCGACGAAATTCGCCGGCGTGAAGCGACGCTTGACCGGTCGTCCCGGGTGCTGGCGCTCGCCGACGGCACGGGCGAAAACGATCACGTGCTGATTCGCGGCAATCCCAAAAAGGCGGGCGAGGAAGTGTCGCGGCGATTTCTGGAAGTCTTTCACGGCGCGGAGATGCCCGCCGCGGAAGCCGGCAGCGGGCGTCTGGAGCTCGCCCAATCGCTGACCGGTTCGGCCGCTCCGCTCGTCGCGCGGGTGATCGTTAATCGGCTCTGGCATCATCATTTCGGCCGCGGAATCGTCGCCTCGACCGACGATTTCGGCAAAATGGGCGAACGGCCGACGCATCCCGAGCTGCTCGATTACCTGGCTCGCGAGCTGATTCGCAGCGGCTGGTCGATCAAGCGAGTGCAGCGGCTGTTGGTCACGTCGGCCGCGTATCGGCTGTCGAGCCACGCCGCCGATCCGCGATCCGAAGCCATCGATCCGGAGAATCGGCTCGTGCACAAAGCTCGCGTCACGCGGCTGGAAGGCGAGGCCATTCGCGATGCGATCCTGGCCGTTTCCGGCCGCCTCGACGAACGGCTCGAAGGTCCCAGCGTCCCCGTGCATTTGGATGATTTTATGACGGGCCGCGGACGTCCGCCGGTTTCCGGGCCGCTCGACGGCGGCGGGCGCCGCAGCATTTACCTCGAGGTCCGTCGCAACTTCTTGAATCCGATGTTTCTCGCTTTCGATTTCCCGATTCCCGCGACTGCCGCCGGCCGCCGCGCACAGTCCAACGTGCCGGCGCAGGCGCTCACGCTGCTCAACGATCCGTTCGTCGTCCAGCAAGCTCGGCTGTGGGCCCGAGGCGTGCTCGCTGGTCGACTCAACCAGGCGGACGACGCACGCCTCGATCGTCTCTACGAAACGGCATTCGCGCGGCAACCGACCGCCGCGGAGCGCGCGCTCGACAAGCAGTTCCTGCAGCAATCGAGGCTAAACGCGGTGACGAACGACGAACGGGCATGGACCGATCTGTGTCACGTGCTGCTAAACGTCAAGGAATTCCTGTACGTGAAGTGATCGCGGCTGACTGCTGTGTGCGGTGCTCACAGATAGGTCGGTCAGCTTGCAGACGCACCGGCCTCGCCGCTCGGTTGGGCGACGAAGCGGTATCCCGTTCCGCGCACCGAAAGAATGTGTCGTGGCTCGGCCGGGTCGCTCTCGATGATCCGCCGCAGGCGCAGCACGAAATTGTCGATGGTCCGCACGGTGACGTCGGGATTGTGGTTCCAAACGTCGTCGAGAATGTCCAACCGCGACAGGACCTTGCCCTCGTGCGTGATGAAATAGCGCAGGAGTTGCATTTCCTGCGTCGTCAGGCTCTGGACCTTGTCGCCGACCGTCACCTCGAACTTGTCGAAGTCGACGTGGACGGAGTTGAAATCGAAGGTTGAGTCGGCGGCGGGCGGCGGCCCGGCCGATCGCGGCGCTGCCTGGCCGGTGCGGGCCGTGCGGCTGAGCAAGTTGCGGACGCGGCTCAAGAGCTCGGGCAGCTTGAACGGCTTGGTCATGTACTGGTCGGTGCCCGCGTCGAAGGCCAGCGTGCGGTCTTCGCTCAGCGAACGGGCCGACAGCGTGAGAATGGGAACCAGTTCGTCGATCTGCCGGATGGCGCGGCACGTTTCGTAGCCGCTCATCCCGGGGAGCATCAGGTCGAGGATCACGACGTCGATCGGCCTGGTCTCGTCGCGAAAATAGTTGAGGGCCGTAGGGCCGTCGCCGGCGTGCAGAACGTCGTACCCCTCCTGCTCGAAGTTGAATTTCAAACCCAACGCGAGGGGATCCTCATCCTCGACGATCAGGATTCGCATAGCTCGGCCCTACCGGGGAGACTCACCTCGAAGATGCTTCCCTTGCCGCTCTCGCGGTTCTGGACGGTGATCGTGCCTTTGAGCATGTGAACCAGCGTGCGGACGATGTACAGGCCGAGGCCCGTCCCCTTTTGCGTCCGCTCCAGTTCGCTGCCGCCGCGATAAAACATCTTGAAGATCTTTTTGCGCTGGCTGGGTGAAATGCCCTCGCCGTTGTCGCAAATGCGGGTAACGACACGTCCCCGCGTCCCGACCCGCACGTGCACGTCGACGGCCGGTTCCGCCGCCCCGTACTTGATCGCGTTGTCGATGAGGTTGCCAAAGATCATCTCGAGCACCATCGGCCGCGCATGGACGACGACCGGCTCGACGTCGAAATGAAACACCCGCTCCTCGTCACGCTTGTGATGCACGCTGGCCGACTTCGCGCATTGCCGGAGCAGCGGCTCGAGCGGCACGTCGACCGGCTCGTAGCGGTGGCCGATCGCGTCCAGCCGGCCGACTTCCAGGAGCTGGTTGATCAGGCTGTTGAGCCGGTTGAGCTCAGCCTCCATGACGCCGTAGAACTGCTCCCGCTGCGGCCCTTCGATCTCCCGCATCTGCAGCGTTTCCAGGTAGAGCCGCAAGGTGGCGATCGGCGATTTGAGCTCGTGGGTCACGCTGTCGACGAAGTTGGCCTGCCGCTGGTTGAGTCGGATTTCCTTGACGGCGATCACCATGTAGACGGCGATGCCGCACAGAATCACCGAGAACCCAACGGTGCCGATCGCCAACCCGCCCCACTGCTGCTGCCGGGCCAAGAGGATAATCCAGAACACCATCAAGAGGATGTTGAGCGTGACGAGCACAACGGACAGCGTGATCGGCAGGTGCAGCGACCGCTTTTTCCGCAGACGAAATTCCACCATTTCACGCCTCGTTTGCCAGCAAAATCCCGTCCCGTGCCGGGCCATTTGCAGGATAGCAGAGGCGTTTTTGCTTCGCGACCTCTCCTCAACCCGCGCGACGCGGCCCTTCGATCAGCGCGACTCGGCTGCGTTGCGTCGCGGTCGGCTTTCTGCCAGAGTTCAAATCGCCCTTTTTTACGAGCCGTCATGGACTATTTGCAACTCGCGGGCAAGAACATTCTGGTGCTGGGCCTCGCCAATCGTAAGAGCGTCGCCTGGCATGCGGGCTCGCTCCTGCGCGAGGCGGGGGCCCACGTGCTCTGGTCGGTCCGTTCGGAGGAACGCCGCGCCAGCGTGAGCAAGCTGGTCGGCCCCGACGACGCGCTTTTCGTTTGCGACGTCGAGCGGCAAGGCGATATCGACCGCCTGCGGCAGCAAGTGGCGGAAGCCGCGCCGACTTTGCACGGGATCGTCCACTCGATCGCCTACGCGGACTATTCCTTTGGGCGCCGGCCCTTCCATCAGGTGCCTCGCGCGGCGTTTCTGCAGGCCGTCGATATTTCCTGCTACTCGCTGATTGCGCTGGCCGAGGCCTTTCGCGAGCAGCTCGACCCGGTGACGGGCAGCGTCGTCACCGTCTCCATTTCGACGACCCGAATGGCGGCCGAGAACTACGGTTATATGGCCCCGGTCAAGGCGGCCCTCGATTCGACCGTCTGCTTCCTAGCCAAATCGTTCGCCGAATTCTCCCGCGTGCGGTTTAACACCGTCTGCCCCGGCTTGCTCAAGACGTCGGCCTCGGCAGGGATTCCCAACTACGTCGACAGCTATCTGTTTGCCGAGCGGGCCACGCTTCGCAAAGAGGCCGTTCGCACCGAAGAAGTGGCCGCGGCAATCGCGTTCCTCTTGAGCCCACGTTCCTCCGGCATCAACGCACAGGGACTCGTGCTCGACGCAGGGATGGGGATCAACTATTTCGACCGCCAGATCGTGCAGCCGCCCGCCGGCGACAAGTCGAGCTAGAGCGACCCGGCGTATCGGCCGATCTTATTCGGAGGCGCCGGTTTGGGCGAAGGCGGCCTCGTCGATGGGCGGGCTCGAGCGCAGGGTCGACACCAAAAAGACGCTCAAGGCCATGATGCCCGCACCGCACCAATAGGGCCACGTGAGCGAGTGCTGAAGCAGCGTCAGGCCTGCGACGGGCCCGAAAATCCGCGCAATGGCCGCGATTCCCTGACCCACACCCAATATGCCGCCTTGTTCGGAGGCGTCACTGCGACGCGACAACAGCGACTGCAGCGACGGCGTGACCGCGGCAAACCCGAGCACGCAGACGGGGATCACCGAATACAAAATCGGCAGCGACTCCTGGTGGGCCGCCCAGGCGACGCCCACCAGGCCGACGGCCATCAGGCACGTGCCGGCCAGGCTCATGCGGTACTCGCCCACTCGTGTCACCAATCGCCGCACGATCACTCCCTGACTGATCGTCAGGATCGCGCCGATGTAGGCGAAGACGAAGAAGTTCGAACGGTCGGGCAGTCCCAGCGTCTTGGTGAGCAGCGCCAGGGTCGTCTCGAATTGCGCGAAAGCGAACGTAGTGAAGAACATCGAAGTCAGAATCAGGCCGATCGAGGGCCGCTCGATCGCCGTCCGCAGGTTTGAGAGCAAAAACCAGCCGCCGCGGGAAGGAGTTGAGCCGGGCCGCAGGGACTCGGGCAGCATCGTGATGGCCCACAGCAGGGCGATGCCGGACAGGGCCGAGGCCACATAGCCGGCGGCCGGGCTGGGGGGCGCGGTCGGGTCGCTGGAGACGCAGGCCGCTCCAATCAGTGGACCGAAGGTGAAGCCGATGCCGAAGGCGGCCCCGATCAGTGCCATGCCGCGGGCCCGCTGCTGAGGGCTGGTTTTGTCGGCGATGTAAGCCTGCGCCGTCGAAATCGTGGCGCCGGCGATGCCTGCGCCAATGCGGGCGATGAAGAGCCAGGTGAGCGGCGCCAGGCCCAGCATCCGCGAGCCCGCCTCGAGCGACGAGGCGATGCCGAAGACCGCGTACGACGCGGTCGAGCCCGCCAGGCCCAGGATCAGGATGGGCCGGCGGCCAACATGGTCCGAGACGCGGCCCCAGATCGGCGAAAAGATAAACTGCATCGCCGAAAACGAGGCCATCAACAGGCCGAGCACGGCCCCGTTGGCATGAAAATATTCGCCGTACCGCGGCAACAGCGGCAGGACGATCGCAAAGCCCAAGAGGTCGATGAAGACCGTAACGAAGACGATGCCCAGGCTGTTGCGGCTATGCCCGTCCGCGGGCTTCACATCATCCGCGGATTTCGCCTCATCCATGAACAAACCAGTACGCAAGAAGACACAACAAAGGAAAGACGACGAAGACCAGGGCCAGCGTCGTCACGGTCGCACGCGTATCATCGGGCCAGCGGGCCATGGAACAATCTGGGCATCAGCGAGGCGATCTCTGCGGTCACGTCACCCGATAGACGGGACGCGTGATTGTAGCAGACAAACAGACGACGCGCGTCCTGGCGCTCGACGACACGGGAAAGAGGACGCGTCTAGCCGATCACGTCGTGGTCGGTTTCGGGAACGGCCGGCGAATCGGGATCGAACCATTCCTTCTTGAAGACGACCCGCCTCTTGTGCTTCATCGCCAGGTTGGCCGTCAGCGCCATGATGGCATCTCCCATCGCGACGGTGCCCGGGCAACGCAGGCCGCCTTCTTGCGGCGACTTGTGGATGTTATGGCGGACGCAGTAGCAGAAATGCTCCATCTCTTCGGTATAGCCACGGCTCACCGATTTGGGACCTTCGGTCGAGGCGTGCCCGCCGGTGTTAGTTTCGTACGCTTCGAGCACCGGGCCGCTTCCCTTCGCCGAGTTAACGACGTAAATCCGCTGCTCGAGCCCGCCGCCGGCGGACGTCGGACTTTCCTCCTTGAACAAGAGAGCGTCTTTTTCCGTCCGCACCATCAGCGTGCCGCGGCTGCCGAAGACCGTCTCGCCATAGGGCTCGAGACGGTTCGTGCTGATCGACGAGTAAGTCACGATGCAGATGTCGTTCGGATCCTGGTCGTGGTGCGGACCGGGGAACTCGAACGTCACGTAGATGTGGTCGTCGATCTCGCGATCGTCGTGCTGCTTATCGACCGAGCCGACCCCTTTGACGCCGTAGAAGTTCTTCCCGCCGTAGCCCTGCACGGCCAGCGGATCCTTCTTGCCCAAAAAGATGCTGCAGGCGTCCATCTGGTGGCTGCCGAGCTCGGCCATCAGTCCCCCGCCCGTGTCGTTGAACAACCGCCAGTTGATCAGCCGTTCCATCGACTCGAAGCCGTACTCGCTGATGCGGCTCTCGAGCGCTTGCTGATCCGCGGGAGGAATCGGCTTGCGCCAGCTGTCGCGGCCGGGGAAGCTGTTGTTCCGGTGCCATTGGGCGCGGATAAACTTGACGTCGCCCAGCGCGCCGCCCGACACGATGTGATTGGCGTTGTCGTACAGCACGCTGTAGTGCCGTTGGTGCCCGACGGCCAGCAACAGGTTCTTCTCGCGGGCCTTTTTGATCATCTGCTTGCACTGGCTGACGTCGTGCGCCATCAGCTTTTCGGTCAGCACATGCTTGCCGGCATCGAGGGCCTCAATCGCCAGCGGAGCGTGCCGATTGAGGGGCACCGCGATGACGACGGCCTCGATGCTTTTGTCGGCGAGCAGCTTGCGATGATCGTCGTAGACCTTGATCTTGCTGGCCCGGTCTTCGCCCAGTTTCTTGACGAGGCCCATGCGGTCTTCGTTGCCGTCGCCGACGAAGGCCCGCGCCTGGTTCGAGGGGCGAATGTCGGCGAGCGCTACGATGTTCATGTAGTCGGGCGGGTGCTGCGTGAGGAGAATGTTGCCTTCGTCGCCCGTGCCGATGAAGCCGACGCGCACCGGCTCGCCTTCGAGCTTTTTGTAGCCGAAGTAGAGCGCTCCCAGTCCGAGGCCGCCCGCCGCCGCAGCTTTCATGAAGTCGCGACGCGTCACGTCCCCGTCGTTGAGTCCTCCGGAAACCCGGTTGAAGTTCTCCGAGCCGATTTGCACTTGTTCCGGCGTCAATTGCATAAGCGCTTCCCCTCGATCCGGCGGTAAAGTCAGGTCCGTGCCGTTTGCTGCGGCACTGACCGCCGCCGGCGAAATGCCGCTGAAAGTACCTGATCGAACCCAAACCAGCGACCCGTCGGCATCGACGCAATGGCTAACAGGGCAATCACTTCGATCAGGTTCTTGTTGATGATGAAACTATGCTCTGGGCCGGCCGTTTCGACGAGTTCTTCTACGCCCGGCCAGGGCGGTACTGCGAGATAAAAAGACAGCAAAAGCACTGCGGACGCGAGCGCCGTCGCTCGGGACAGGAGCCCGGCCAAGAGCAGGCAGCCGAGCGCGATCAGTGTCCAAATCGTCATGTGGTCGATCCGCTGCTGCGACGTCCAGGGCTCGGGCACCGGGCCGCGAGCCAATTGATCGACTGTCAGTAGCTTGCGGGCGTCCTGATGAAAATCGGTTTCGAGTGCCCGGACAGGGGCCACCAGGTCGGAGCGCATTTTCTGGATTTCATCCCACTGCATATCGAGGTGCTTGACCTCGAAGGCCTGCCGCACCTTGGGCAGCTCCTCGCTGTAGCGCGACAGGAGTTCCTTGTACTCGGTGATCTTGCCCTTCCGCTCTTCGACAACTTCTTTAGTCTTGTCGTCGCGGTAGACCAGGCCGACGCGCTCCGGATCGATCTTCAGCAGGACCGCCAGACGTTCCTTGTAGCTCAGGTGCGACGACAACTTGAAGAGCTGGTCAACCGCGCTGTTGAATCGCTTGATGTCGTCGGCAGAAGCCGATTTGATGCCTCGCGCCTGTTTCTGCAAGTCGGCCCGCTCCTTAGGCAAGAGGTGCATCTTGCCGTCGACGATCAGCCGCTTCGCTTCCGGATCGAAGGAGATCACCTTTTTCAGGTTGCCCTCGATCTTCAAGCCTGCCGGCAAATGGTCGAGCCGGACGGAGAATTGAGGCGGACCGTCGACCATCGTGTCGAGCTGGGTTTTTTGCTCGTCGGTCAGGTCGGGATTGTGGGCGAGCAAGCTCGCTTTATAGGCGTCGAAGCCGGTGGCCACTGCGTCGTAGTCGAGCCAGTGCAGGTCGTCGGGATCGCCGGTCATCTTCCGATAGACGTTGCGCATCGGCCCGCGGGCGGCGCAGAATAGCCCGCGGAGGACCAAGGCTTGGCCGTGGACAGCATATTGAGCTTCCAGAGGCCTTCGTAGAGAAACTGCCAACCGATGGCCATCCGCAGCAGGACCAGAAATGCTACGGCGATTCCCGATAATCGCCAGCTATCTCGCACGAGTCGGGGCCTCCACTTGCACGTCGGTTTCGAAGAAGAGCGAAGTCTCAGGGATGCCGTGAACCACCAGACTCAACGTGCGCCGCCGTTCTGGCGGACGAACGAAAATCGCCCCAATCTCCGGGTGATTATCGCAATAGCGCAGCGAGTTTTCGACTCCCGCGACGAAAAAGGCGGTCGACAGCGCGTCGGCTGCGGCGGCCGTCGGCGCCACGACGCTGACGGATAAGAGGTGCGACGGCGGCCAACCGGTCCGCGGGTCGAGGATGTGTCCGTAACGCTGCCCCGCGTGCCGGAAATATTGCACGTTCGATCCGCTCGTGGACAACGCCTGATCGCAGAGCATCAGCGTGCCGAGCCGTTCGTGCGGCAAGAGCGGATTGCGGAGCCCGACCGGCCAACCGTCGCGGCCGGCATGCGGCCCGCGCACGAGCACACTGCTGTAACCGCCGTGAATAAGCCAGGCGTCGAGGCCTTCTTGCAAGAGAAAGGCGGCCGCGCGGTCGACCGCGTGCCCCTTGCCGATCGCGCCGAGGTTCAGCTCGACCCCGGGACGATCGAAAGTGATCGTCCGTTGATCGGGGTCGAAGTGGACATGATGCATGCCGACGATCGCGAGCATGTCGGCAATCTCGGCCGGCGTCGGAATGCGTCCTTCCCCGCGGCACTGCCGCCAGAGCGAGATCAGTGGACCGGACGTCGGATCGAAGGCGCCTCCGGTCTCCTCCGAGATATCGCGAGCTTGAAGCAGGAGATCAAAAAGCGTTTGCTCCACGGCGACCGGTTCGGCCGCGGCACGCCGGTTGAGCTGTGAGAGTTCGCTCTGCGGCCGATAGACGGTCATCTGAGCTTCGAGCGCGTGGATCATGTCGAGCGCGTCGGAAGCCAGCATGACTTGTCGGGGCGGACCGGGATTCATCACGACGGCGAATTCGCAGGCCATCGCCCGCGTCTGCACGCGCACCGTGGGGCCGGCGTCGGGAATTACGCGCCCGGTTTGATCCTCCAGCAGGGCATCGGCCAGCGCCGCGCCCGATTCTTCCATCTGCCCGCGCAGCGCGCGGCCCGAGAGAAAATCACGCCGGGTGGGTGCTGCAGGGGGGCGGGAGCGGGACGACATGGAGGGTGCTGCCGGGGCGGGGGATTGCGACCCCCATTATAGAGGCCGCAGCTGCCTTCGTCCCGAGTCAGCGGGTGCTCTTTTTTGACCGGTGCGAGTTTTGCGCGACCGGCCGAGTTTTACGAGATCGGCCAGGCGGTTCGTCACATCATCAAAACGCGATGGCGTTTGGGTTCATGACCATGGGCGGACCCGCCATCGGAGCTTGAGCGGGCCACAGTGGCGTCCCGTTGGGGCCACAGGGCATGCCGTTAGGACCACAAGCCGGGTACGGCGGAGGAACCGGGCCGAAATAGGGCGGCGGTTGAGCGGAATTCAAATACGGCGGCGGACAGGGCGGGACCATGCGATAAGGATGCACGCCCGGATAGTCCTTCGCGAAGCCATAGTAGGAGCGGGTGACGTAGAAGCGTTCCTGCGGTCCCCAGCCCCATTGTGTGGGGTCGTACGGAGGCGCATTGAGCGGAATGCGGCAAGTAATGCAGCCGGACAGTGCGGCCGACACCAACGCCGCTGAAATGAAGAGCGCGCGCATCGATAGCCTTGAATGGCCGGCGCCCTCCACCCGGAACCATCATCTACGTCGGCAAAGTTTGAGGCGCAAATCGAGGGAATTCAGAAATCCCGCGCGAATTCCCGCCAAATTCCTAAAGGCGGACAAAGCACGTTCTTAGAGCAGAGTGGCTTCCGCCGCGTTCAGCTGCCCGATTTGGGCCCGAGCACGACCGCGCCGTGCGCGAAGCGGAAGGTCAGGCCGTGCGGATCGAGCAGTCGCCGCAGAAACTCGGCCGCCGGCAATCGCGGCAGATCGACGGAGACCTTGCGGTCCAGATCGATGCCCGCGTTTCGCAACTCTTTCGCGTTGTATTCGAGCGGCAGGCCCTGCTTCTTCAGTTCCTCGAACAGCTCCTGCAGGCTGACACCTTCGGCTTGCAGCTTGAACGATTCCTTCTCGACGGGCAGCGCCGATTTTTTGGTCAACGTCGGCTGAGCGTTCTTGGTGGCGCGCAGTGCAGCGGCCACCATTTCGTGCTGCTCGAGGGTACCGCGGACGACGAGCTTGTTGCCGTGAGCTGTTGCATCGAGCCCTTCGATCAGCGAGTGCAACGTCCGCAACGTTTGCGGCGCCGACTTGCCGCGGAGCGTGTACGTCCGCTCGACCGAGACGTGCTCCGGCACGTGGACCAGTCGCACGCCCGATTCGCGGGGCAGCCATTCGAAGGTCAGGTCGAATTGGTTGAGTACCAGCGAGAGGGCCTCCGACGCGGTCGCCTCGGGGATCGTGGCGCCGGCCCACAGGTCGTGTGGAATTTGTTCAAGGCCCGCGATCGTCAGGCCGAATTGCCGGCCGATGCGGGACACGATGTCGCTCGGGCGATCAAAGTCGCCCCACGTCACCGTGCTCCGGTGCCCGCGCACTTGGGACAACACTTCGGTGCCCACCGCGGCCCGTTCCAATTCCCGCTCGCGGAGCGCGATTACCGTCCGCAGCCGCAGCACGGGGACGGACGGGGCGACGATCAGGCAATTGCCGACCTGGGTCACGCCGAGCTGGATCGACTGGGCAATTTCATTGACGGCGGCCCGTAGCGGGCGGTCGCCCGTTTCGATCTGCAGTTCTTGCTCGGGATCGACCCGCCGGTCCAGCAGGATGGCGATTTGCCGCTCGTGGGAGAGCCGCCGCAAAATCGCCCGGAGCGGCACACCTTTCCAGGCCCCCGAAATCGGCTGTTCGAGGGCGGTTGTGAAGCGGCGCCCGGTCCGGTAGTGCGTCGGTAGCGGGTCGGGAAAAAGACTTGTCGGCGCCTCGCTGGGGGCAGCGGCAGCGGACGCCCACAGGCAAGCGCAGAGCGTCATTTGCCTGTAAAAAGTGGATCGCATGCTTATTCCGTCGCCCAGGACTTCGCAATACAATGGTAGCATGCCCGAGCAGACAGGTCCTACGCAGGCGGTTCAGGCGGTCGGCATCGACCTGGGAACGACCTATTCGGTCGTGTCCCATCTCAACGAAAGCGGCGAACCGGTCACCATCCCCAATCAGGAAGGGGAACTGGCGACGCCGTCGGTCGTGCTGTTCGAGGGAGAGCAGCCGATCGTCGGCACCCAAGCACTGCGCAATTCGATCCGCTTTCCGGATCGCGTGGTCGAAAACTCCAAGCACTTCATGGGTGACGTCGGCAAGCGCTGGTGGATCAACGGCCGCCCCTATGGCCCCGTCGACATCGCCACGCTGATCCTCAAGAAACTTGTCTCGGCCGCGCAAGATAAGATCGGCCAGATCTCGCAGGCTGTCATCACCGTCCCCGCGCAGTTCAGCGACGCGCAGCGGCACGCCACGATTCAAGCCGGCCACGCTGCCGGTCTGGAGCGGGTCGACGTCATCAACGAGCCGGTGGCCGCGGCGCTCTGCTACGTGCTGGGGAGTGAAGGACTCTGGTTTAGCGAGCTGGCGGGTGAGCAGCGGATTCTCGTCTACGATCTGGGCGGCGGCACGTTCGACTTGTCGCTCGTCCGCTATCGCCAGGACGAAGTCACCGTCATCGCCAGCAGCGGCGATCTGCATCTGGGCGGCATCAATTGGAACGAAGCGCTCGTCGATGCGATTGCCGGCCAGTTCGCCGAGTCGTTTCGTGACGATCCGCGCACTAATCCGGAAAGCCTGCAGGCCCTGGCGCTCGAAGTCGAGCAGGCGAAGCGCGGACTATCGGTGCGTCCCCGCGCCGCGTTGACCTGCAACCATGGCGGCCATCGAAAGACCTACCAGGTCGAACTCGAGCAGTTCCAGCGGTTGACCAAGCCTCTCGTCGATCGCACCGAAGAAATCACGCTCAAGCTGCTCAAGGACAACAAGCTCGGCTGGGCGCACGTCGACGTGGTGCTGGTCACGGGCGGCGCCTCCCGCATGCCGATGATCCGCGGGCGGCTCAAACAACTGAGCGGCCGCACGCTGAATACGACGCTCTCACCGGACCTGTCGATCGCCCACGGCGCGACGTACTACGCCGGCATGCTGCTCGCGAACGACAAGTTCGCGCGCTCGATTCTCACGGAGGATGCCAACCGTCGCCTGGCGAAGGTGAAGCAGCAAAGCGTCAACGCGCGCGAGCTCGGCATCTTGATTCGCGACATGAAGACACAGACCCGCGTGCCCCATTATCTGATTCCGGCGAACACGCCGCTGCCGACCGAATCGACGCAGCAGTTCGGCACGGTGGTCGAGAATCAGCGGCGGGTGCACCTGGTGATCGTCGAGAGCGGCACGTCGCCCGATCAGCCGTACGTGGTGCTGGGCGACTGCCGGGTCGACGGGCTGCCACCCAACTTGCCGGAAGGCTCCAAGATCGACGTGACGATCAGTTACGACCCGCAGGCCACGGTGCACGTTTCGGCCAAAGATGCGGCGAGCGGCAAGTCGGCGCACACGGAGATTTTGCGACAGGAAAACATCGTCGCCCAATTGACGTCGGACCCGCGCGTGGCCAGCTCGGATTCCGTCGTGCTGGCCGAGGCGAATCCCAATCCGTTCAAAAAAACGGGTCCGGCCGCGAGCGGGGTCCGGGTCCCCGACCTGGCGAACGATCGCTGGGAGGCGTTCTTCGATCAGACGCCGTCCAGGCCCATTCCGGTGTGTCACGAGTGCGGACGTCCGCTCGACGAAAAGGGGATATGTCCGACCTGCGCGGCGGCCGCCCTGGCGAAGAGCAAGCCCGTTCCGGCGGCAAAGTCACCCGTCGCCAAGTCCCCCGCAGACCGAACGCCGAGCCGTCCGCAGCCCGGTGCACGAACTGCGGGCGTGAGGCCGGCTCCCAAGCCGCCGACGCAGGAAATGGTCAAACCTCCGTCCGCCCAACCGCAGCGCAAGCCGCCGTCTCCCGAGCGGCCTAAGCGCAAGCCGTCGTCGGCCCCACAAGATGAGGGCGAAGACGAATTCTGGAAATACGTCGGCGAGTGAGCGGTCGCACTCGTTGGCGGTTGCGGCCAAACGGGCGGCGCGATTACTTCTTAACGGGAGCCGTCGTGGGTGGCGTGGCCGGCTTGTCGCCTGGCTTAGCCGGTGCTCCCAGGTCCGATTTCGGCACCGTTGGGGGCTTCGGCTTTTCCGTATCACCACACCCAATCGCAAGCGCCCCGAGACAGATCGTAAGAGCCACTGCCAGTGTCTTTCGCATGATTTGAAGCTCCTTCGGTGTTGCCCGAATGTTGGCCAATCCGGAGGCGGCAGGGTCCTCGCGTTTCTTGCATGTGGCGAGGTCCGAGCTGCCCAAGATTAACCGAACTGTAACGAACAAAGAGTAAGACCGCGGTCGGGCGGACTTATTCCCCGAATCTTCTCTGGTCGACCGAAGCTGCCCGTCCGACGAACCGGCCGAAACTTGCGGATTCTTCCGATTGGGCACAGACTCAAAGCGCGGAGGGATCCGACCCGCCGACCGCCGCGATCGAGTTTTCTGCTCATAAGGGGACTCCTTGCGTGCGGCAGCGGGAATAAACCGGCCAGCTGGGATGTCCTAGAGTTGTGAGGTTTCGTTATGGACGACAGTCGATCCACTCCGAGCCTATCGGAGTTGGCCCGTCTGCATTACGCGCTAGTTTACCGCTACGCGTATCGTCTTTGCGGCTCGGCCGAAGAGGCGGAAGACCTGACGCAGCAAGCATTTCTCACGGCGCATCGGCGGTTGCATCAGCTTCGTGACCCGCAGTCCGCCAAGTCGTGGTTGTGCGCGATCGTGCGAAACACGTTCCTCACGCGTGTTTCGGCCCAGCGGGGCGCCCGGATGGTCCCGTTGCACGGCTACTGGGATCCGGTCTGGGAAGAAACGCCGTCGGCGGATTTTGACTCGAACGACCTGCAACAGGTGCTCAACGAGCTCCCGGAGGAATTTCGAGCTGCACTGATCTTGTACTACTTTGAAGAGTTCAGCTACAGGCAAATCGCCGACCAACTCGGCGTGCCAATCGGCACGGTGATGAGCCGGCTGGCTCGGGCCAAAACGCATCTCCGACGGCGGTTGGAGGCGCTGCAATCCGCTCCGGCGCGCTAGTCGGACGGTGCTGGGTGGGATGATGGACTGTCGACAGGCTCTGCAAATCCTCGAATTCGACTTGCCGGACACGGACAGTCTGCCAGAGGAGATCTGTTCGGCCGAGGAACATGCGGCCGCCTTGGCGCATCTCGAAAGCTGCCCAGCCTGTGCCCGCACGGTGCGCAATCGCCGCGAGCTTGATCGCACGATTGGCCGTGTCATGCGGACGGTGGCCGTTCCCCGCGGCGCTCAGCAGCGACTGCTGGCCCAGATCGCGGAACTCGAGGCGGCCGGACCGAGCGTCTTAACCACAGCGAACGAAAGCAGCTCGCCTGACGCCAATGACGGCATCGCGGCCGCTTTGGGACAGTCGCCCGCCGTCGACAGCGAGCCGCCGTCGATCACTCCCGCGAAGCCAGTCGGCAAACCCACGCGGCGGCGATTCCTCAAGAGCCTGATTCCATTGACAGCTTCGGCCGTGGCGCTCACCGGGTTCTTCGGCGTCGTTTGGTTCTTCTCGCCGCTGTGGAGCGTTGCTGAAGTTTCTCAATCGCTGACCGAGATCGACTTCGCCTCGCTTCAGGCCCTCCCGGACTTCACCGGCAGTGGCAAAGCGGCGCAACTTCCGATCGAGGCGGGCTGGGACCATCTCAAGTGGCAGTGCGCAAAGCAGGCCAAAGGGCTGCCCCTGGCTGCGAACGCGATTGCCGTCTACGGCTTCGACTTCGAATTTGACGTCCGGGCACGACAACCCGAGCCGATCCGGGGACTGATCGCCATTATCCCGCGAAGTCTCGTGCGCAACCCGCCGGCCGAAACGTCGTTGACTATGGCCGTGCCGACCAGCGACTACCTGACGGCGCGAATTGGGGAATCGGTCTGCGTGGCCTGGCAGGAAGGCGATTACGTCTACGTCTGCCTGGTGCGAGGCGGGCCCGATTCGTTGTCGCGGCTGCAGCAAGTCCTCGAGCAGCCGGCAGCCTAGCTGACCGTGCTTCCGCCGCAGCTTGGTTTTCGCGGCCGCCGTCTGCCTTGTCGGCCCCAGCTGGCAAATTTCGCCTAAACTCTCTGACCGGCAGGACCGATACAGATGAAACGGCGTTCGTTCGGGGCGCCGACCGACGGCGGCTTGGAGGAGGCACACATGCGGACGCTGATGATCGGGCTGGGACTTTCGGCGATCGTGTCCTGCGGCAACATGGCTCAGGCGCAGTCGCCCGGTCAGCAGCTTTACGAGAAGGATGAAGCGCGGGCCGCAGTTCACCAGGCGACCCCCGCCGAGCGTGTGCACGAACGCGCCGCCGAGGAAGCCAAGGCACGGCTGAGCCGGATCGAATACCGGCACGCTATGGGCGTTTCGCCGCAACGGCCCACGATGTATGTGCAGCCGTTGCACCAGAACGTGCTCTACGTCGCGCCCTGGGGCATGTACGGAGCCTGCCCGGTCCCGTACGCCGTCTGGGTGCCGTGATTCCGGGTTCCGTAATTCCCTAGCGAACGGCCGCCGCGCGCTCGAGCCCCCGCTGCACCGAGTCCGCCGTAATCCCGGCCCGTGTCCAGCCCGGTCAGAGAACCGATTTGACCTTGGCCAGGAAGTCGGCGTTGGTGGGGAACCGCTGCAGCGTCTTGATGAGCTGCTCCATCGCTTCAACCGGGCTCATCGCCACCAGGCTGCGACGCAACATCACAATGCTTTCGAGCGCTTCGGGAGGCAGAATCTTCTCCTCGCGACGCGTGCCGGACAGTGTGATGTCGATCGACGGCCAGATGCGGCGGTCGGCCAGGTCCCGGCTGAGCACCATTTCCATGTTGCCCGTGCCTTTGAACTCCTGAAAGATCACCTCGTCCATGCGGCTGCCGGTGTCGATCAAGGCGGTGGCTGCCACAGTGAGCGAGCCGCCTTCGTCGAAGCGGCGGGCCGTTCCGAACATCTTCTTCGGAATGTCCATCGCCTTGACGTCGAGACCGCCGGACATCGTGCGGCCGGTGTTGCCGACCCACTTGTTGAAGGCCCGCGCGGTTCGCGTGATGCTGTCCAAGAGCACGAAAACGTCGCGTCCGGACTCGGAAATTCGCTTGGCCCGCTCCATGATAAGCTGGCTGGTGCGAACGTGGCTTTCGACGTCGCGGTCCATCGAAGAGGCAATGACCTCGCCGTGCACGTTGCGGCGCATTTCGGTCACTTCCTCAGGACGCTCGTCGATCAGCAGCACGATCAGGTGCACTTCCGGGTGATTGCGGCTCACCGAGTCGGCAATCTGCTGCAGTAGAATCGTCTTGCCGGTCCGCGGTGGCGCCACGATCAGCGCCCGCTGACCTTTGCCGATCGGCGTGAGCAGGTCCATGACCCGCATGCTGATCGGCTGCGGCCCCGTCTCGAGCTTGATGTGCTCGAACGGATTGATGGCCGTCAGTCCGTCGAAGTGCTTGATCTTGGCGTATTCCTCGAGCGTGCGGCCGTCGACTGATTCGATCGTCCGCAAACGGGGACCTTGCGAATTGGTGCCGGGGCCCACGTCGCCGTGAATCAATACGCCTGGTCGCAGCTGATATTTCTCGATCAGCGAGCTGGAAACGAACGGGTCGGTTTCCTGGGCGGCATAGTCGCGCTTGATGTCGCGCAAGAAGCCGTAACCCTTGGGATGCAGCTCGAGGACGCCCTCAGCCGCGCCGGACACTTCCTGGCCGTTCGTGCGGACAGCCGGTCCGGAACGCATCTGATTCTGCTGCATCGGCCGGGGGCCTCGGGGTCGATTGTTGCGGTTCTGGTGATGCGGGAAATGACCGCCCCGCGGACCGCCGCCGCCGCGATGCTGCTGGCTAGGTCCCTGGTCGTTGTAGCCACCCTCGTTCGGCCGACGACGACGTCGACGACGCCGACGGCGACGGGGCATTCCAGAGGCGTCGTAATCGCCGCCTCCGCCGCCGCCTCCGCTGTAGTGAGGCCGGTCGCCCCCTTGCGCGACCGGGCCCGCCGAATCGACATCTGCTTCGGCAATATCGGGCTCGAAGTCGTCGGAGTGGTTGTCCCACGGCTTGACGGGATCGTCCACGCCCGCGCCGAAGTCGTCCTCGTGGGACGGGGTTTCCTGGACGGGCTGTTCTTCCACAACTTCCGGCGCACGGCGCGGCGTCCGGCGACGTCCCCTGGAGGGAGAACCGGAACTTTGTTCGGTCATTCGCAAATCCAAAGAGAAAGGTTCGGCCAATTTCCTAGGCCGAAAAAACAGGGGCACCTCAAGTCCATCCGGTTCGCACCAGACATCGACCCAAGGAACAAGTTTCCATCGAGACCGATCGTTTCCGGATTCAATTCAATGACCGGAAACAACCCTCAGGCCCGCGCGAATTCTTACGGTGGGACGCAATTCGGGGATCGCCAACGTGACCCTGAATCGGCGACGCCGAGTCGGCCCGGTTTGCGTTGATCGTTCGACCAAAGCACGTGGCCTTGATCGTCCGAGCAACGCAAAAAGGCTGCCAGCGAGCGCTCAATTCTTCGCTATCCCCACGCGCTCTCGTCTCGCGTGATCGCAGAAAACTGCTTTCGCGGCCGCCCGGAACTTTAAAACTGGCGGCACGCACTGCTTATTTCGTGCTGACGATTGGGCATCGTCTGTCGCAATTCGAGCGGATGGGATCCGCCGGATTGCCGGTCTTCCGGGTCGGGCCGCTGGTTCGGCTGACCCGCGTGCCTCGAAACAGTGCCGAACGGTTCTGGATCCCTACAATCCGACCGTGCGAGCGAGCCGATTCGAGGCAGCAATCGTCCGGCGGCGTGCGCCGGACCTTGTCTTTTCCAAACGAGTCCATCGAGAAAAAACGGTGCCGCCCTGACACCGCGATTCCCGCACGTGCAATCTGGGCTCAGAAAGCTGAGGAAGGCACGTATTGGGCTGACGGATTCGTCACTTAGCCCGAAAGCCGAAACGGTGGGCCACCGTGACGCGAACTTCCACAAGCGGGGAAGTCACTTAGCCGGTGAGCCGCTGCCTTTTGGTTGCTCGTTCCGCAGAAGTCATCGGGGGAAAAAGCAACAGGTTCTAGGAGGCCAGCGGGCTCCAATGCTGCCCCTATCATAGCTTCCGGCGGGTTTGTGTCAATTCATTCTCTTTTGACGCCCGCGAGGAAATCGCCGAATCCGGGCCGGTCGTGCGGAACGTCCCGTAACAGGCCTCCCACGTCCATCACTCGCATGGCTTCTGCCACCGCCAGGCGACCGGGCGGCGGCGCTAGTCCAAACGCTTGCCCTGCAGGTCGTCGATGTTCAAAACGTGTTTGGTTCTCACGAACCGATCGGGATCTTCGCGGAAGGTCTGCCGCGACTTTTCACTGACGAACAGGTACAGCTCGCCGTCGAAGAACGCGGCATAACGGATGTCTCCGGAGACCGCGCGGTCCGCAATATCCAGGATCACCGGATCGCAGCCGAGGACCTGCGGAGCGTAGCGATCGGGGCCGTCTTTGAACAGCTGCAATTCCTCGGCCGACGTCATGTAGTACGTGACCCCTTTGTGCTCGTACTTCCAATGATCGTCGCCCCGCATCCATTTGCGATCGCCCACCAGCGCAACCGGGCTGAACCCGCGGAGGCCGAGCGACGCACCCGCATGCCGCAGCGGACCGGGGTGCCCCACGCCCGGCGGGGACGCGGACGCAATCATCGGTCGATCTTCGATTGTGCGTCGGACCGGATTGGGAGCGATGGGGGGCGGAGTCGGCCGCGAAAGGCTTGCCGGTTCGCGCCCGATGGGTTTCGTCTGTAGCGCGATCTGGGCCCTGTGTGTTTGCGCGAATCGCGAGTCGATCCGCGCGATCAGCGAAACATAACGCTCGCGATCCCGCATCCCCGACGAGCGGTCCATCACGAAGCCGCTGGGGTCGAGGAAAATGTCCGTCGGCAGCGATTCGACGCCGAACCGTTGAATCAGGTCGGGGCGCTCATCGGCGTCAACTTTGACGGCGACGACGGACACGTCGAGTTGCCGGAGCACCAACGGATCGCCGAGGACGTCGCGGTTCATGATCTGGCAGGGACCGCACCATTTCGCGTGGAAGTGCACGAGCAGCGGCCGGTTGAGCCGCCGGGCTTCGGTTTCGGCCGAGCGAAAATCATGTTTCCAGGTCGGCGAGCCGTATTCCGTCGCCACGGCGAACGAGGTGGCCGTGGACACTGCGCAAAAGAAGACACTCCAGAATTTGAGAGACTGCATTCGCAGCGCCTTCATCAAGCAGAGATTTCGAGTGAACTTCGCCCCAGGACGAACGGCAGGCCGTCGGAATGGACGCCAAGAAACCGCCGAAGGGAGAGCTGGGCGGGCCCGCTACGACCGGGACGATTTGGCTCTATCTCTAGTATCGAACCGATTCCCTGCGGCAGATGCTGCCAGTGGGGTGGGTCGGACCAAATCTGGTCGGAGACTTTAGGGCAAATTCGGCACTTGACGGCGCGAAATGTCAAAGCCGAGAAGAGTTGGCGGATTTTCCGTGCGAAGGGGCACCGGCGCTGCGTTTGCCGGACGCGGTCAGTGGCGAGCTAGACCGGCGTGTCGCGGGGAACCGGAGAACCGGTCGTACGGCTGCAGGCTGCAGGAAGGGGTCGCTCGCGGGTTAGACGTCGAGGTCGTCGGCGAACGACGCCTCTTCCATGATCACCCGATAACGTTCGGACGCGTCTTTTCCCAAGAGCTGGGAGAACGTTTTGTCCGTTTCCACCTGACTTTCGATCTCCGCTTGCAGGAGCACGCGGGCCTTCGGATCGAGCGTCGTTTCCTTGAGCTGCTTGGCGTCCATCTCGCCCAGACCCTTGAATCGGTAGACCTCGAATTTGCGATGACTGCCGAGCCGCAGCAGGATCTCTTCCTTGGCGGCGTCGTCCTGCGCGTAAAAGGTCTCGCTCGAGGTCACGATGCGGTAGAGGGGCGGCTGGGCGATGAAGAGTTTGCCCTGTGAGATCAGCTCGCGCATGTGGCGGAAGAAAAAGGTCAAAAGCAGCGTGCAGATGTGATAGCCGTCGCTATCGGCGTCCATCAGCAGGATCACGCGGCCGTAGCGGAGCTTGTGGATGTCGAACTGCGCTCCGATGCCCGTGCCGAGCGCTTCGATCAGGTCCTTCACTTCCTGATTTTCGAGAATCTTGCTGAGGGACAGGGCCTCGGTATTGAGGATTTTCCCGCGTAGCGGAAGCACCGCCTGCGTACGGTTGTCGCGGCCCATCGCTGCCGTGCCGCCGGCCGAGTCTCCTTCGACGATGAACAATTCCGTCTTTGCCGAGTCGGTCTGCCGGCAGTCGAGTAGCTTGCCGGGAAGATTCGTGCGGCGGGAACCGGGCGACTTGCGGCGGACTTCGCTGGCAGCGTCTCGACTGGCGAGCCGTGCCCGCGCAGCCAGCACAATGCGTCCGATGATCGCGTCGGCGATCGAGGGATTGTTGTTGAGCCACGTTTCGAGCCCCGGCCGCACAATTCCTTCGACGAGGCCGGTCAACTCAGGATTGTTGAGTCGCTCCTTGGTCTGCCCCTGGAACATGGGGTCCGGATGGAAGACCGAGAGGACGCCGATGGCCCCTTCGCGGACATCCTCGCCGGTGATGCTCAGACCTTTGTGCTTGATGTCGTGCACTTCGAGATAGCTGCGGACGGCCCGCACAATGCCGTTGCGGAAGCCGTTCTCGTGCGTGCCGCCGGCGTGCGTGCGGATGCCGTTGACGTAGCTCCGAATATTTTCGTCGGTCGACTCGCTCCAGCGGAGGACGACTTCAATCCGCGTGCTCCCTTCGTCCTTTTCGGTCGCATAAATCTGCTCGTGGCTGGGACGCTTCTGGCTCTCGGTCGTCAGTTTTTCGAGAAAGCCGGCGATTCCCTCCGGATGCACGAAGTCGACCCGTTCGTTCTTCGCCTCATCGAGAAGCGTAATTCGCAGGCCGCCATGAATGTAGGTGATGTCTTCGAGATGAAGGCGGATCGTCTCGACGTTGAACTGCACGCGGCGAAAGATCTCGTCGTCGGGCCGGAAGAAAATGCTCGTGCCGTGCCCGCGGAAAGGGCGGACCTTTTTCACTTCGGTGGTCGGTTTGCCGCGCTTGTAGCGCTGGCTCCACTCGTAGCCGTCGCGATGGACGGTCGCCTCCAGCTCGATCGACAGCGCGTTGACGACCGACGCGCCGACACCGTGCAAGCCGCCGCTGCGGAGGTAGTTTTTGTCCGAGAATTTGCCGCCGGCATGCAGCGTCGTCAGGATGACTTCTAGCGCCGACTTCTTGACCTTCGGGTGCTTGTCGACGGGGATGCCGCGGCCGTTGTCGCTGACGGTGATCGACGTGCCGTCTTTATGCAGTGTGACCGAGATGTGGTCGGCCGCCTCGGCCAAATATTCGTCGACCGAGTTATCGACGATCTCCCAAAGCAGATGGTGCAGCCCGCGAGCATCGACGCCGCCGATGTACATCGACGGACGCCGCCTGACCGCCTCGAGCCCTTCGAGCACCTCGATATCGGCCGCGGCGTAATTTCCGCTCGGCTTGAGGCGCGTTGTTTTGGATCGCAGTCGCCACCCGTCCTAACCCTTCGTCGCTGGCTTTTCTTCAAACTGGTCCCAGTCCACCAATTGGATCGGCGGCGGGACGATCTCTTTGAATCCGGTCCGAGTGCTGGTCTTAATGCCTTTGCCGCCCCGAGCCGTGACTCCGTATTTCATTTGCCCGAAGCTGAGCGGCTTGTCGTGGTCATTGATGACGTGCAGGCAGTCCGACGCGCGGGCCAGTTGAATCGCGCCCAGCACTTCGTCTTCGGGCGCCAGCTTGATTCCCCGTACGCCCTTGCCGGGTCCACCCAGAATCGGCACGTCGCCGATCTTGAAGTGGATCACGCGGGCGTCGCGGGTAGCCAGAAACATCGTCTCGCCCTCACTCACCAGCTCGACGAAGATCACGCGATCTTTCTCCCGGAGCCGGCAATAGCGGCGGCCGGCTTTCGTCGACGGAGCCCGGAACGCGCTGAACGAGAGTTGCATCACCTGGCCGAGACGTGTCGCGATGAGCAAATAGGGCCGCGGCGGCTGGTTCTTGCGGACGACCCCGTCGGCCGCAGTGAACCGCGTGTCGGTGCTCGTGGCCCAGATCGGCCGGGCGCCGTCGCCCACGCGGACCAGCTTGGAGATCGGATCGCCGTAACCCGACGAGGCCGGGACCTGGTCGATCGGCAATGTGAAGGCCACGCCGTCGCTGGAGAAGACGACCACGTTTTCCAGCGTGCTGCTGGGGACGACGGCCAGCACCGCGTCGCCGTCGCGGACCCGTGTGCTCTCGACCTTCTGCAGCCGGCCGACGCGCTTGAGCCAGCCGTCGCGGGTGAGCACGACGTTCGTGTTCTCACGGACGATATAAGCCTGCGGATCGAACTCGGTGACCTCTTCTTCGGAGCCGATGGCCGTGCGGCGATCGTCCCCGTGCTTCTCGGCGATCTCCTCGAGCTCGGTTTCGACCACTTTCCACAAGCGGGCCTTCGAGGCGAGGATCTTGCGAATCGACTCAGCCTCAGCCCGCTTTTCCTTCAGCTCCTCGAGGATGCGATCGATTTCCAGCGAGGAGATGCGGTACAAGGCCAGCTCGAGGACGGCTTCCGTCTGCTCCGCATCGAGCGGGAACGCCTTCATCAGTTTCTCGGCCGCGTCCTGCTTTCCCGCGCTGCCGCGAATGATCTTGAGGGCCAGGTCGAGTCCCTTGAAGATGATCGCAAAGCCTTCGAGCACGTGAATCCGTCGCTCGAGCTGACGCAGCTGGTACTCGAACCGCCGCGTCACCGTCTTGAAGCGGAAGTCGAGGAAGTGACGCAGCAGCTCTCTCAGGCTGAGACGCGCTGGGACGAGGGCCCCGTGTTCGTCGGGCACCAGGCAGGTCGTGTTGAAGGCGAAATTCTGCTCGAGCGCCGTATGGCGATACATGTACGCCATGATGGCTTCGGCGTCGGCTCCCGGCTTGATCTCCAGCGCCAGTCGGAGAGGATGTTTTTCGCTGCTTTCGTCGGCGACGCTCACCAGCTGCGGCAGCTTCCGCGCGTTGATAATGTCGCCGATCGCCGTGAGCAGCGGCCCCGTCTCGACTCCGTACGGAACGGACGACAGCACGATCCGCGTCGTCGCCTCGGACTTGCGGTCTTTCTCCAGCTTCCATTCGCCGCGGACTTTGATCGAGCCGCGCCCTTCTTCATACGCTTCGCGGATCGAGCGGCGATCGGTGACGATGCGGCCGCCGAGCGGAAAGTCGGGGCCTTTCACGTATTTCATCAGCTGCGCCACGGTGGCGTCGGGCTCGTGGATCAGGTGGACGCAGGCTTTGACCGCCTCCCGCAAATTGTGCGGCGGGATGTTGGTCGCCATGCCCACAGCGATCCCTTGCGTGCCGTTGACGAGCAGGTTCGGGAACCGCGCGGGGAGGACGATCGGTTCTTGTTTCGACGCGTCGTAGGTCGTGCGCGTATCGATCGTCTCGAACCGCAGCTCGTTCATGAGCTGGTCGGCCACCGCCGTCAGCTTCACTTCCGTGTAGCGGGCGGCGGCCGCGGGCAGCCCGATGATCGAGCCGAAGTTCCCTTGGCCAATCACCAGTGGATAGCGGAGGCTGAAATTCTGGGCCATCCGCACGAGTGCGTCGTAAACGGCAATGTCGCCGTGCGGGTGGTAGTTGCCTGTGGTATCGCCGCAAACCTTGGCGCTTTTGCGGGTTTTGGCATTTGCCGTCAGCCCCAGGTCGTGGTGCATGACGTACAAAATGCGGCGCTGCACGGGTTTCAGACCGTCGCGGGCGTCTGGCAGAGCCCGCGACGTGATGACGGAGAGCGCGTAATTGAGGTATCTGCGGCGAGTTTCCTGGCTGAGCGAGACGTACGTGATCTGGTCGCCGTCGTCCCCGTTCGCGCCGTTGTTTCCGGTGCCCGGCCTGCGAGCGGGCGGCCCGCCGGCGTTGGCGGCGGCGTCCGGATTGGACGCCGACGGATCGCCGGTTGATCGAGAACCCTTCTTGGACAACTCACCCTCCTAGACGCCGACTCCTCTGCGCGCGACCGATTGGGGCGGCGGCGGCCGGCTTGGCAATTTGGCCGGATTCTAGCGATTGCACCGGCGGAGTGCAGCGCCCGATCGCAGAGGAGGTTTTGATCCCCGAAGAATTGCCCGGCGATTATGCGTTTCGTGCCTGGCGAGCGAGCCCGTTTGTGGTGGCGGCTGACTGATTTTTCCGGTTGTAAGGTTTAACCGGGATGTCGATTCCTGGGGCACGACCGCTCCTGCCGTTACGGCCCGAAAAACTGATTCGTGCGATTCGATTCTCCCGAATCTTGTATTGCTAACGTGAGGACAGATCGCCCTCGCCCGGACGGCCTGTGCATGGATGTCACTCGCCTCCGAGCGTGACGGCCGAGTGGAAATGATTCAGGGAGGAATCGATGGTCCGTACCACGCTTCGAGCGGCTGCCTGCACGGCGATCGTGTCGGCGATTTCGCTCAATTGCTGCTTCGCTCAGTCTGACTCGGCGTCCCTCTCCCCGGCGGCCAGCGCGCGTGCCTCAGCTGCAAGCCGGAGAGTTTCCTCCCAGCCCGAGGCGGTCCCCAATCCGCCGGGCTATGCCTACGACCGGACGGTCCAGCAGACTGGCTGCGATGTGCAACACAACGTGGTGGTGCATGCGGCCGGCCCGGTTGCCGCTCCGCTCTACCTGCCGCCCACGGCGCCCAACATTACGCCGAACGGCTACCCGTCCCTGAACGCTCCGATGTATCCCTGTCCGCTGCCGTACATCCCGTACCAGGTCGGCGCGACGTTCATCACCAACCAGGCGTTCGATCCGCACGAGATGCTGTACCCGCACACGTACCGGTCGCTCTATCCGCCGTACTACTACGAAGTCTCCGGGGCATGGAAGGTCTTCCCCTGGGGCGTCGGCCAGAGCGAACACTGGAAGCTGCGTGGCACGTATGTGACGGTGAAATATCACTCGTCGTGCGGACTGTTCAGCGGCTGGTGCCCGCCGGCTCTGCCGAAGAGCGGCAACCCGCCTTTGTGCCAGACCTGGTCCGGCCAGCGGTGGAGCCAAGAGTAGTGCGCCGCCTCGAATTGCCTTGCTGACGCGTGCCGACGGCCGTTGGCACGCAGCGGCAAGCGACCGCGCCTGTTCGCCGCGATTTGCACTCAGAAAGCTTCTGTTATGACGACCCCTTACTCCAAAGCGCTGTCGACGATCGTCTGTATCGGTGCTCTGGCCGGCCTGGCCCTGAGCACGGCTCACGCCGGCGACTGCGAAAGCGATCGCGTCCTGCAGTACTACGAGCGTTGCTACGGCCCGAACGGTTACTGCATCAGCTGCGATCGGTGTTGCCGAAATGCGCAGGCCAACTGCCCCGACGAAAATGCTTGTTGCTGCCAGCGGAGCTGCTGTTACCGACATCTGACCCAGTTTTTCGGCCCCGGCAGTTGTCCGCCGTCCCGCTTTTGGGACATCTGTGTGTATCGAGCCTGTTTTCCGATGAGTCCTTGGTATTCCAACCCGCGAGACGGGATTCACTACCCCGCTTACGGATCGAAGTCACCGGGCTGCATGCCGGCTAGAAACTACTAGAGCGATGCACGGCGGCTCGCGGCCTCTCAGAAAGTTCAGGGAAGAACGTGATGTTCACACGCAATAAATTCGCCCTCCCCGCTATGGCGATCGCCCAGACGATCGCCGCGCAAATTACCCGCAAGTCCGAACTCCTGACGGCCGCCGCCGTATGCGGATTGCTGCTCTGCGGCAACGCCCGCGGTGAAGACTCGCCCGGCGCGATGCGGATTAGCGCGGCGACTTCCGACCAGGCCACTCCGGCGCCTGCTCCCGACGCGGCCCCTGTCGGCCGTGTCGGCTTGGGACACGGCGAAGCCTGCGACGGCGCCGCCTGCAACGGCGCTTGCGGACCGGCTCAGTCGCACTGCGGCATCTGGCACACCTGCCTCTGTGGCGGTCCGGACCACGGCTACGGCTGCCGGTTCCTCGACTACCACTGCTATTCGATGGCCTATCCGGTCAACCCGTGGTACTACGATCCGCGCGACACCCGGGTCTACGCAGCCGTCGGTTTCGGCGCGCCGATGACGGTTCCCCTGGCTCCGACCGTGCAGACGCAGGTCAACTACGGATGGGGCATTCCGGCCAGCCGTATCACGCCGATTTCGCGCGTTGCGTACCAACCCGGCGCGATGATGGGCGCAATGGCTCCACTGGCCGCGCCCTACGGTGCCCCGGCCGCGCCAGTTCCCCCGATGATGCCCACTGCTGCTCCTCGTTAACGGTTTAAGACGAGCGCGAGTCGACAACCACTTCGCCGATCGATCCGAATGCTCTTCGATTTCAGGAATCACGCGATGAAAGCATGGACCAAAGCTTGCTGGGCCCCGTTGATCGCGGCGAGTTTCGTCGCGGCGGCCCATGCCGACGACATGGCCGTTGTGCATATTTCGGATCGGCCGGCCCCCGTGCCCGATCCTGGACCGGCCGCGGCCCCCGCCGCCAACGGCGCGGCCGCCGGCGCTCCCTGTGACGGCGCGGCCTGTGGCGCCGGCGCGTACGCCGGAGGTGGCTGCTTGTTCAACCCGACGCGCGGCTTTCAGCCTTATGCGGCCGCACCCGTCAATCGCGATGCGATCGTCTACTACCGGTATTGGCCGGATAAGTGGTACGGCCAGCCGGGCTTCAACCTGCATCCGATGTTCGCGCAGGTCTACATGCCCACCGATACGACGCAACTCGGCTTTTACTACGCCCGCGTGCCCCAGTGGATGCCAAACCCCAACATGTATCCGCCGGCCCCGCGACCCGAGGATTGGCACCGTCACGTGATCTACGCCGGTGGCAGCGGTGGCGGCGCCTGCAACACTGTGACCGCGGGTGTGGCCGTCGGCCCGGCCGCCGGGCCCAGTGTTGGTACGGGAGTCGAAGTCAACAGTCCGAGCCCGGCTCCCGCTCAGCCGTCGAACAACTGGCCGACTGTGCCGGCCGCCCCCAGCTCGCCTCCCCCGGCCGCTCCGGCACCCCATCCGATGGCGCCCAGCGCGATGAACCAAGGCAGCCAAATCCAGCCCGCCTCCGCCGACGGCGAGCGCCACTAGCTCCTCGACGACATCCGCAACGGCATTTCCGGCAACTAAGCCTCCCCGAAGAACTGACTCGCGAGCAAGTCCTCGCTACTTTCCAACGCAGCGGAGCATTTGGCTCCGCTGCGTTTTTTGTTGGACCACCTGCAATGGGAGACGACCGCCCAACTGGGCGGGCCAATTCGATCTTTGAGCACAGCCAACCGCGAACTACGATATAGGCGGCGCGACCGGGGAAACTCGCGAGCGGCAACGTCTGCCGAGTCGGCCTCCGGAACCTCGCGGTTTGCCGTTTTTCAAGTTCGTGCGTGAGATGAAAGCAATGCAGCAGTCGATTCGCGGCCTGTCACGGCGGATCCTGCCGATGTTGCTGCCGGCCGCCGTTCTGTTTTCCTGCATCGGTTGCGATCAGTGGACGAAAAGCCTGGCGACCGAACACCTCCGTGAGGCGCCCGCGATGTCGTTCCTGGGGGGCACCGTGCGGATCCAATACGCGGAAAACCCGGGCGCCTTTCTCGGTGCCGGCTCGCAGTTGGCCCCCAACGCACGGTTCGCGATTCTCGTCGTCGTGAATGCCGTGTTCCTGGTGCTGATCGCGTCTTTGGTCTTCTTCAAGCGTCCGGCCGGCCGCGTGCAACATTTGGCGGTGGTGCTGCTCCTGGCAGGCGGCATCGGCAACTTGATCGACCGCTTGTTTCATGGCGGACTGGTCATCGACTTTCTGAACGTCGGCATCGGTCCCGTGCGAACGGGGATCTTCAACGTCGCCGACATGGCCATCATGGCGGGCTTCGGCATCTTGATCCTCTATCGCGGCCCGAGTGCGGATGCGTCCGCGACGAGCGAGACAGCCGATCGTTCGCCAACGGACGATCGTTTGCCAACGGACGGTCACTGTGAAACGGCCGACGCGCCCACCGCGCCGCCGATCGGCGACTAGCGTCGCTTTCGTCCTCTGATGTCGGACGCTTTGCACGGCCTGAACGCGCCGAACTATCGCGCACCCGTGCCTTCCTCTAAGATCGAACCGACCGATCGAGCTGCGCTGCCGCCATTCGGATCATTGTCGTGCCGCTGGGAGTGCGCTGAAACATGCCGTCGCTGGAAGCCTCCGTTACGATTCGCTGCCCCGTCGAAAAAGCTTTCGACTTCCTCACGCAGACCGAGAACCTGTTTCAGATCATTCCCGACGAGCTGAAACTTCGCGTGGTCAGCGCTCCGCCGCAGTTGCAGCTGGGATCTCGGCTCGAAGTGCAAATCCTGGCCTTCGGACCGCCGCAGAATGTCACTTACGAAGTGACCGACTTCACGCGGCCGCATCGCTTCACCGAAACGCAGGTGAAAGGCATCCTGCCGCGATACGTGCACGAGCATCACTTTTCCGTTGTGAACGACGGCACCGTCCTAATTTCCGACCGCATCGACTTTGAGCCGCCCGGCGGATTGCTCGGCTTCATGCTCACGGCCGACCGGCTGCGGACGACGCTCAACCAAGGCCTCGTCCATCGGCACAGCTCGCTCAAGCGTATACTGGAAGGAACATGAGTAGACCGGCCCAAAGCAACGCGCCGACGATCCTCGCCCTCTTGGCGCTTTTGGCCGTCGGCGCGGGACTGCTGGGACTGACCGCCCTCGTGATGCCTCAGGCCTTCGGCTTTCTGGCGGTCATCGTCGGCTTCTTCGCGTTCGGGGCGATCAACTACCTCATCTGGGGCTGGTGGCTGCAGCCGATCGCCATCGACGACGAATCCCACCCCGAAATCGCCATTCCCGACCGCGACTAGCCAGGGGCTTGCCCCTGGACCCGGTGCGGCTCGGCCGGATTGTCGATCCCTTGCTGTTTGCCGCGGCTGGGCGGGGTCGCGCCTGGAAAAGGCAGAAGCGTCTGCGCAGGAGACGTTCGCTGGCGAACCAGGACGGGTCACGGGGCGCGAGTAACAAAAAAACCTGCCGGTGGCCGGACAGCCACAGCGGGAAGGGTGTCCGGTTCATCGGCAGGTCGCGGCCAGCCGCGAGACTGGCCTTTCAGTGCACGGATCAGCGATCGCGGCTAGTGAGATTCCCGGTAGCTACCGAGATTCAGGCTCAGCGTCGTCGCCTTCCTTGGGGGCGGCTGGATTGAAGGGCATCGGCAGCATGTGACGGCTGAAGTTTTCCGGTTGCCAGCCGAAACCGGGTTCCGCATCGACTCGATCCGGGAAGCCCAGGCCGTCCGCTTCGTTGACGATGGTTTTGAGCCGCAGGCTGACGATGTCGTCTTTGGCCTTCTTGCGTTTCTCGATCTGATCGCGGAGCTTCTTGACCCGAGCCTCGACGTCGGAGATTTGCTTCTCGCGCCGCTGCATGTCGCGCTCGAAGGATTTGTCGAGGAGCTGCGAGATTTCCTTCGTCAAGGCCGTTTTTTGGGTCTCATTCTTCGCCGACTTGAGCTTGCCGATCGCCTGGTGCAGGGCTTCGAGGTCCTTGATCTCTGCCTCGGACAGGGCGTGACTGTGATGCCGCCCACGCAAGGTGAACCCACCGAGCCCAGCACGTCCGCCACCAACTCCGAAACTGCCCCCGAAATCGCCGATCGGTGCCCGGAGATCCTGGGCAGGCGGATCCGCAGGTTCTGCCGCGTCCGGTTCGGCGGGTGGTTGTAAGCCGGGCAGTCCGGCGGGCGGTTCCGCGGCGGATTTTTGAGCGTTGTTGTGAGCGCGCTCGGCCGGTGGCGGGGCCGGCAATTGTCCCCAGACCTGCGACAGGGTCAGCAGTGTGCCGGAGCCGAGCACGAAGGCGAACAAGGCGCGTCGAGCCGTTTGATTCATCGTTTCTTCCTTTCGGACGCGGGGTGAGGGGTGTCGGACGCGGGCGTGGGTGGCCGACGCCCGAAGGATTCTTCCATCTGCGAAACGTCAGCTTGCAACTTGGAGAGCTCGCTTTGCCATAGCGGATCGCCGGAAACGAGCGCCGCGGAATCGAAGTCGTTGCGTGCTTCGATCGTCGCCAGCTGTCCGTCGACCTCGGTGATTTCGCGAGCAAAGGTATCGGGTAAGACCGCCTTGAGGATCTCGGCGTTGGCCGAGGTCGGCGTAGGACCATCGCTTGGCGCGGTCGTTCGCGGTGTGAGCAATCGCGTCAACGACGCCCCGATCAGCATGCAGGCGGCCGCGGCGGTCAGCCCAATGGTCAATCGCTTGAGCGTCTTCCCGCCGTTGCGCAGAGACCGCTGCTGCAACTGCCGCCACCAGCTGCGACGGCGCAACCGGCGTCCCTGCTGCATGTGGGCCAAGAGCTCGGCACAGCGAGTCTCGACTTCGCGAGCCGTCGCGAATCGCTCGTCCGGATCCTTGGCCAGCAGTCGGTCGACCACCTCAGCCAGCTCGATGGGCACGTCGGGATTGACGTCGTCGACCGGCCGATGCGCTTCGTGACAGATGCGGTTCAAAATGGCCATCGGGGATTCGGACCGGTACGGCGGCCGGCCCGTGCACATGAAGTAGATTACACTTCCGAGACTGAAGAGATCGGAGCGCTGATCGACGCTCAGGCCGCTCGCCTGCTCGGGAGACATGTAATGCGGGGTGCCGGCCAGCACTCCCGACCGCGTGAGCGTGGCGTCGTCGACCGTGCGGGCCAGCCCGAAATCCGAGAGCAGCACGCGATCGACCGAGTCCTCCAACAGGATGTTTGCCGGCTTGACGTCGCGGTGCACAACTCCCTGCGCGTGGGCCGCCGCCAGTCCGGCCGCCGCCTGCCGCGCGATCCGCAGCACCTCTTTGATTTCGAGCGGCCCCTGTTCGTCGACGCGAGTCTGCAGCGAGTGCCCCGGGACGAACTGCATCACGAGGTACGGCGGCGACCCATCCGATTCGACGTCGTGAATGGGAATGACATGCTCGTGCACGACGGCGGCGGCCGCCTTCGCTTCGCGAGCGAACCGCCGCCGCGCGGCCGAGCTGGTCGCCAGGTGCGGTAGGAGCACCTTGATCGCCACGACGCGATGCAGCTCGGTGTCGTACGCTTTCAGCACGACCCCCATGCCGCCCGCGCCGATCAGCCGCTCGACCTCGTAGCGGCCGATCCGTCCCAGCATTTCCGGATGGCCGGCCGGCTCGAGAAAATCGAGCGACAGGGTCTCGCAATCGATGGGAACCTCGTCACCAAAGAGCGGCTCGACGGCCACCACGATCGACGCAGGCCCCTCCGCCGGTTCGAGCGTCACCTCGCCGTCGTTCCGCAGGGTCTCGCAGGCCTCCTTGATGAGGTCATCGATTCCGGACAGCTCGGCCAGTCGCTCGCGGCAGTGGGAGCACGATTCGAGGTGCCGCGCCGTTTCAACAAACTCGGCGCTCGCTTCGTCGGCATTGCGGAGGACTTTTTGAAGTCGGACGTCGTCACAACGCATGATCGTCCTCCATCTGTCGCACTTCGTCCCGTAGGCGAGCCAAGACTCGTGCGCGAGCGATATAAACAGCCCCGGTCGACAGCCCCAGAGTTTCGGCCGCCTCCTCGACCGGGCACTGTTCGACGCTCGTCATCCAAAACGCCTGCCAGGTCGTCGGCTTAAACGTCTGCCGCACCCGCGCGGCCGCAAAGCGAAACAGCGTTTGTCGGTGCTCGAGCGCCAATTGCTCGGCCAGCTGATCGGGCGCCGGCTGTTGCTGGAGCAGATCGATGAGACTGCTCGATCCGCTGCGAACCGGTTGCCGCCGCCGCTTCTTGGCGATCAGGTCCAGAAACTGGTTGCGGGCGATGGTGAAGAGCCAGGTGCGAAAGCGGGCCCGTTCGGAGTCGGCCTGCCAGCGTCCCACCGCCTTAACCACTGCCAGCAGAACGTTTTGTACCAACTCCCGGGCGTCCGCCTCTTGGAAGCCGCTGCGGCGGGCAAAGCGATACACGAACGGCTCGTAGATCGCGACGAACTCGCGCCAGGCCTCGGCATCTTCCGTGCGAGGCAATCGCAAAATCAGGCTGGCACGAGTCTCGGGAACGCCCGGCATAAAGCCTCCGTCTTCATCTATACACGAACGACGAAGGCAAATCTTTCAGCGCTTTTGGCGGCGTTCCGCAAGCTGCCGTCCGGAGCGGTCGCCACCGATCGGATGGAGTTCTCAATCTCCGAGAGCAAAGTGGCTGACTACTTTCTCCTCCTCCTCTTCTTCTTTCTTGGTGCAGGGAGTTTCTTCTCTGGGTATTTCCGATCGAGGTGCTGCTCGAGGGCGTCCAGTCGCGCGTTCCAGAAGGCGCGAAACTCGTCGGCCCAGGCCCAGACTTCTTGTAGCGGATCCGGATGCAACTGATAGACCCGGTTGCGCCCCTCGCGGCGTTCGTCCACCAGGGCCGCCTCTTTCAAGATCTTGAGGTGCTGCGAGACGGCCGAAAACGAAACCCCGAACGGCTCAGCCAGCTCGCTGGCTCGTTTCTCTCCTGTTCGCAGCAGAATGAGAATCGTCCGCCGCGCCGGATGCGCGATGGCGTGAAACACGTCGTTTTGCTGCAGCGGTCGCATGCGTCACTTCTGCCATTGAGGATAAAGGGCCATCAGCTCCTCGAACCGCGGCATCCATTGCGGCAGCGGCTGCCTGTCCAGCTGCGCCTCGAGGCGATCAAGCAATACGTGCGTTCCCGGAGTGAAGCCGCGGGCCGTTTGCGCGGTGAGCCGTTGGTACGTGACGGTGAGCAGCGTATGGCCTCCCTGAGGAGCCAACTCGTAGCGAAAGATGGCATTCTCACCCTTGGGCATGGGAGGGACGGGGGCGACATTCCACTCGTGCTCGTACACGCGAGGCGGGTCCCATCTCAGAATCTTTCCCGTCGCGTGGAACTGGCCGGGACCTGAGACCATGTCGACGCTGCCTCCGGTTCGCCCGTCGATCGTGGCCCGCGAGCAGAAAAGCCATTCTTTCAAATCCGCGGGGTTCGTGATCGCTTCCCAGACTCGCTCGGGGGAATGGCGGAGCAGCCGCTTGAAGACGATCGTCGCGTGATCGCCCGCGATGATCAGCTGTCCCTTCCGCGTTTCGTCAACTGAGTTGATGCTCATCGTTTCTGGCTCCTTGCGACTAAAGGGTTTGATTGCTCAAGCGGTCTCTCGATCAGGCGCTTTGATATTATTTAGTTATAACTAAAATGTCAAGCGGCATCTGTTTTCCTTAGACTCGGACTGGTGCGGCGTCGCGCTTGAGCTTCCTAACGGTTGGCTTCGCCCGGCTTCCGCTGCTTGAGCAGATACGCCAGCAAATCGTTTAATTCTTGCGGCGAGAGCTGCTCAGCGACGTTCGCAGGCATCGGGGAGAGTTTCGTCTGCGTCCGCTGCTCGATCTTGCTCTTGGCGATACGCTGCTCCGCGCCTTTGCTGTCGACGAGCACCAGGACCGGCCCCTCTTCGCGCACGATGATGCCGTTGGCGACCTGGCCGTCGTCGAGCGCGAGGATCGTCGCCCGGAAAGCGACGTCGACATTGCGATTGGGATCGAGCACGTCCTCCAACAGCCGCTCGACGCCGCGATTGCCCGCCCCGTCGAGCTGCGGGCCGACGCGATTGCCTTTGCCCGCAATCTGGTGACAGGCCGCGCAGGTTTTCTGAAAGATCGCCACGCCGCGCTCGGCATTGGGGGACGCCTTGGTGAATTCGGCCGCCCGTGTGGCGATCAGCTGGTTGATGCGCTCGTCGACTTTCGGCAGGTTCTCCAAGAGCTTCGCCACGCGACCGGCGAGCGCTGGCCCGGCCATCGCCTGCAGCCGCGCCCGCAGGGCCGGATCGACCAACAGTTGCGGCGCGCAGTGCCCCTTTTCGGCGGCCTCGATCACGGCAGCGACACCGTCCCGACTGCGAGCCAGCGTGTCGACGACCGACGTGGCCAGCTGCTGCGGCGCGACTTGCAGCAAGGCGACCAGAAACGCCCGGCTGGCCGGATCGTTCGTCTGTCGCAAGGCTTCGACCACGCTGCAGCGGGTTTTCAGCGGACTCTCGGGGTTGCGCACGGCCACTTCGATGGCCGGCAGGGCGGCCGCTGCGTCAATCCGCACGAGCGCCTCGGCCGCGGCCGGCTGGAAGCGTTGCTGGCGAGGCGTCTTCAAGATTTCCACCAGCACCGGCACGGCCGACGTGAGTTGGGCTTCTTCGGCCAGGCTGATGCCTGCGCGAACGCTGCGGGCGTTGTGCCCCTCGAACAGACGATGTGCGACCGCATCGGCCCAGTTCTTGAGCTCGTCGGGGATTGCCGCCCCCCGTTCGCGACTGGCGCGGAACAAAGACTTGAGTAAGCCCGCTTCGAGGTCCCGATCCTTGCCGCGATACGCGAGCGCCATCCGATCGACCTCGGGCAAGCGGGCGACTTCGACCGTATTGGCAATGTAAGCGAGTGAATCGGCGAGGCGCGGCGTGACGTGCAAATTGGCGGTCAAGAAGGCGAGCGCGAGCCCCGCGGCCGCTGGCGTATGGATGCCCATGCAAACGTCGATTAAGCGCGCCTGCGTATCGGCCGCGGCCTGATAGCGTTGTTGCAGCTCGTCCCATTGACGACCGGACGCGCTCCGAATGGTGTTGCGAAGCGCGATCCGCGTCACGTGAACGAGCATCGTGTCAGACGCATCGGTGGTCCGCCATAGCTCGACTAGCGGGTCGATGTTCCGCAGGTCGGGATGCAGTCCGAGGACCTCGGCCGCAGCCCGCCGCACGAACGGATCCTCATCGGCGAGGAGTTTCTGAGCCAGAAATCGCTCGCCCTCGCCCCACGGCATCTCGCTAACGGCCTTGACCGCATGAATTCGCACCAGCGGATCGGCATCGCGGACGGCGCGCCGTGCCAGTTTGCTGTCGAACGCTCCGAGCCGCTGTAAGGCCCAGATCGCGTGGCGCGCGCGGCGGGGCCGTGCGTCGTTTCCAAAGCATTGAGAACGGCGGGGATTGCCGGCAGGCCGATCCGATCAACCAATTCGTGTGTCGCGAAGGTCCGAGTGGGCAGATTGTCGCTCGAGAGCGACGACACCAGCGTCTCTACCGACGCTCGCGAGAGGTCGACCGGGTTGGGTTGCGGCGTGCGGCCGTCTTTTCCGACGTACGAGATCCTCCAGATGCGGCCCCGTGTTTTGTCGCGGAGCGGATGCGTGAGCGGCACCTCGTAATGGCCGATGATGCAGTTGTAGAAGTCGACGACGTAGATCGAGCCGTCGGTCGCCAATTGCAAATCGACGGGCCGGAACCACAAGTCGTCGCACGTCATGAAGTCGGGCAGCTCGACGCCGAAATGGGTCGACCCGTGCGTCGTGATGCGATCGTGGTTGATGATGCCCGTGACCGGGTTGCCGAGAAAAATCGTGTCGCGATACTCGGCCGGCAGCGGGCCGCCCGTGTAATAGACGATGCCGGCGATCCCCGTCGATCCGTGCTCGTGCGTCATGATCTCCGGCGCAAAGCCCAGCCCGTCGTGCGGCTTGCCGAAACTCGAATAGCAGCCGCCGCGTAAGACGAGCATGCCGGGCCGGCTGTGACAGTCGGCCGTGAACATGTCGCCGCGAGGATCGAAAGTCATGCCGAACGGATTGACCTGCCCGAATGAGAACTGATCGACGTGCGAACCGTCGATCCGCACCCGAAACGTGTTGCCCGACGTCATCGTGATCGTCGACCCGTCGGTGCCGCGCACGGTCGAGGTGTTCGAGTATCCGTGGCAGCAGTAAACCCACCCGTCGAGCCAGTAGTTGAGGCCGTTGACCATGCCGTGCGTGTCGCGATGGCCGAAGCCGCTGTAGGCGACTTCGCGCGCGTCGGCCACGCCGTCCCCGTTCTTGTCGAAGAAGCGATAGAGGTTGGGGACCGAGTAGCCGAAAACGCCGCCGGGAATCGGCGTCACGCCGATGGGGATCGACAGCCCGTCGGCAAAAACCGAAACCTTGTCGAGAACGCCGTCGCCGTTGGTGTCGACGATCAGCCGAATCGTATCGCGGCCGGGCGCCCCCTCCGGATGAGGGAACGGGTATTCGTACGATTGGGTGACGTAGAGCCGCCCGGCCGAATCGAACTTCATGTTGATCGGTTTCACAATGTCGGGCTCGCTCGCCACCAACTCGATGCGAAAGCCGGGCGGCAGGTGAAACATCCGCTGTTCTTCCTGCGCCGTGTGCGGGGGCGTCCGGGCGATCAAGAGGTCCGCGTCGTCGCGGGCGACCGCCGGCAAGTGCGCGAGCCGAAGCACACACAGGACAAGCACCACCGATCCGCACATTCGGCTCGAACGCAACTGCACACACTGCGACATTCGGCATCACCCTTAGCATTCGCGGCGGTCCCGCGCAGCGTCGCACGAAACGCGGCGCGACGTGCACGAGCCGAAACCTCCAGCGTACTGATCGCCTCCGTCTTTGCCCAGGATTCCCGCCGGTCGTTTGACGCCCGGAAGGTGCCGTAGGCGTCGCCGGGCGCGCCACCGTGAGGCTGATTCGGTCGTGCTTTCGCGTTGGGGCGGCGTTAGGATCGCGTAGTCCGTCATCGAGTGAAAGAACCGCTGCGAAGACGGCCTCCAGTATCAAGCGATTAAGGGGAACAGACGTGCCGCATTTGCTGAGGAAGACTAACGATCGCGAGGTCCGCGTGTTGTCGCGAGTTTGTTTCGGGCTGGGCGTTGCTGTGGCGATCGCCTGCGGCACTGTGGCGGCCGTTGCGGACGACAGCGCCACCAAAGATGCCACCGTCAAAGATGCCGCCGCCAAAGATGCTGCCGTCAAAGACGAGCAGGCCCGTCTCGAAGGCGTCTGGAGCTTCGCGTCCGTGAAAGTGAACGGGCAGCCGCAACCCGGCGCGGGGCACGAGGCCGATCGACTGATCTTTCAGAAGGACGGCCGCTTTACGGTGGTGCAGCGGCTCGGCATTACCCACGGCACCTTCAAGGTCAACCCGGGCCACACGCCGAAGCAATACGATGTCCGCATCGAAACGGGTCGCCTGAAAGGTATTTCGGTGCCGGCCATCTACGAATTGTCCGGCGACACGTTGACGATTTGCATGCCGCTCGGGGGCAGCGAGCGGCCGACGGTGCTGGAGAGCAAGCCCAACGACGGCCATCTGTTCGAGGTCTTCAAACGCGAGCGCGAAACCGTCAAGGAGGCCCTGATTGCCGCCGGTCGCCGCGAGTTGACCGCAACCTGGCAGGCCGAGGCGTACGCGCTCGACGGCAAGCCGGCCTCTGCCGCCGACCTCAAGAAGATCCAGCTGGTCTTCGATGCCGAGGGCAACACCAAGGCGCTCAATGACGGCAAACTCTTCATCGCGAGTTCGACCAAGATCGATCCGACGGCTAGCCCAGCAACGATCGACATCACCTTCACCGGCGGCGAAGGGAAGGGCGGCAGGTCGCTCGGCATCTATAAACTCGAAGACAACCTACTGACGATCTGCCGCGCGGCCCCCGGCAAGCCGCGGCCGACGGAGTTCAGCTCCAACCCCGGCAGCGGCCTGACGCTGATGTCGTATCGCGAATCTGTCACCGGGCCCAAGCACTTTCGACCGATGCTCCGCACGAAGTGACGGGTCAGGGGCGGCGGTGATCAGGTCGCGGCAAGAGCCGGCTGCTTCTCGGGATGCAGGTAGATAAAACTCTTCCCGAGTCGGCCGTTGTAGTTACCGGCTGAGATCCGCAAGAGTCCGGGCGTGTCGACCGAGGCTTTGATTGCGGCTTGCGTCGCTGTGATGATCGAGGCCAGGTCGCGGCCGTTGATGATGATTTCCTGCACCGAGCGGACGCCCGGGGGCAATGCCGAATTCGCCTTGGGATCGTCGGCCAAGAGTGGGCAGAACTTTTCGTACGTGCTGGCGAACATGAATTTGTACTTGCTGCCCGCCTTGGAGCCGCTGCCGGCGATGCCGCCCGGGAACGGCATGATCACGCCGGGGCACTTGGCGACGGCCGCGACTCCAGCCTCGGCCGCGTTGAGCGCCGCGTCCTCGCTTTCGCCGAAGTACCAGAGGTTGCCCCCCATCAAGCCGTCGGCGTAGCCCAGCCGGCGGTCGAGGATGAATTCGCCGCCGAGCGTCGGGATCCACCACAGCTTGCGTCCGAACCGTTCGATCCGCTTCTGAAAGCCGTCGCCGAAGAAGGCGATCTTCTTCCCCATGCGGTAATAGTTGGGCGAGTCGATCAGATTGAAGCACGACGCGGTCGGGCAAGTCAGCACGTTCTGGCTGATGCGGACGAGTGCCGATTTTTCCAGCGCCTCGAGGCGATCTTTGCGAAACCGCGGCACGTGCAGTTGGACGATGGCCCCGGGCCGTCCGTCGGGTGTCGCGAACGATTCGTCGCCGCCGCTCCCCGGTCCGACGAAACGATCGAGGCCCGCCTCGCAGTCGCACAAGATGGTGCTCGACGCGTTGCCGGTCGCCGCATCGACCGCGTGCTGCACCCAGCGGCGATCGCGGGCGGTGATCAAAAACTCGACGTAAATGCTGCGAAACGCCTCTGCATAGGTATCGTCGATGATCGCGGGCATGGAGAGACCTCGAATCGCGAAAGCTCGACCTCAGCGATTCGAGCGCCGGCGGCCGTCGTAAGTGGCCCGCTCCGTCACGACCTTGTCCATGAAGACGTCGTGGGGACCCATGATCAGATCATCGAACAACTGGGACTCGTAGCAGAGGCCGACGAGGACACAGTCCGGCCGCACATTGGTGAGCAGGCGATCGTAATAACCTTGCCCGTTCCCCATGCGGCCCCCCTCCCGGCTGAAGGCGACGCCGGGAACGATCACCAGGTCGAGCTGCTCGGCCTGGAACTCCTTCCCCGGCTCACTCCAGCGGTCGTGGGGTGGCTCGAGAATTTTCCACTTGCCGACAATCATTTCCTCCATCC
The DNA here is from genome assembly GCA_963800135.1 of uncultured Planctomycetaceae bacterium. GTDB lineage: Bacteria > Planctomycetota > Planctomycetia > Planctomycetales > Planctomycetaceae > DASPSM01. The sequence continues at coordinate 153,758 of CAWCZR010000017.1, forward strand.
GCTCGAGCCGCCACAATCCGAGCTTGTTCGCACCGGCTTCGTCGACCGTGCAATACGGGACGATGATCTGCTTGCCGCTCTCGAGCGCGGCCGGCAGCGCGGGCTTGGTCCGCAGCTCGCTGCGGCAGTCGATGTACCAGAGGATCGTCCGCGCGGCCTGATATTCGGGCAGCTGCATCAGTGAGGCAACAGCGATTTCGCTGATCGGGTCCTTGTCCGGCTGGGCGTTTCGCGCATCGTAGGCGGCGCGGCGCATCGTGGCCTTAGGGTCGAGCAGTTCGGTCATGTCTCACTCGAAAGAGCGGAGTTGCGAGGGCGGCAAATTGAGGCCGCTCCAGATGTCTCAACAATGCAAACCGTCCCCGCGAAAGTCAATCGGCGGCGGGCAGTCACTGGCGGGAACATGCGGCACGTCGCATGATTGAGAATCGACCCCACACTTGTGCGGGCGATTCGCTGACCGATTCGTACCTTCCGCTCGAGGGCCCAGCCATGCGCCGGCATCTGCGCCTCGCGTTGTCACTCGTTGCCATCCTGGCCACGCTCGCCACGTCGCGAGCGGACGGCCCGATTCGGCACCGCCTGGCGTTCTTCGAGTACGGCAACTGCCCGAATCGGTTTGTCGAACTGGCTGCGGACGGCACCATGATTCGCGAGTTCCGGCCGCTGAGCATCGCCGTCATCTTTCAGACGCTCCCTAATGGCAATCTTGTCTACGCCTACGGCGGTAAGCCGACTGGGGTCGTGGAGATCGATGCCCACAACAAGACGGCGTGGAACTACGTGAGTCACTGCCCGCAGGTGCTCGGCTGCGAGCGATTGGCCAACGGCAATACGCTGGTGGCCGAACAGGGGCCCTGTCAGGTCGTCGAGGTTGACCACGGCGGAAAAGTGGTCCACGTGACGAAGCTGTTCACGAACCAGGCCGCCTATCATCTGCAGGTCCGCAATATTCATCGGCTCGAAAACGGCGACATCCTGGCTGCTCACGAAGGGGACGGAGCGATCCGTGAATACAGCCCGAGCGGGCAGATTGTCTGGCAGTACACGGGCGTCGAGAACACGGGGGACGCACGGCGCCTGCCCAATGGCAACACGCTGATCGGTGGCGGGACGCAGAAGCGTCTGATCGAAGTCTCACCCGACGGAAAAATCGTGTGGGAGTTCACCGCGGCCGACGCACCGCAGCTCAACCTGGTCTGGGTCTCCAGCATCCAGATCTTGAAGAACGGCAACTATCTGGTCGGCAATTTCCTCCGCAATCACGAAGGGCACGGGCGCACGCCTTCGAGATCACGCGGGACAAAAAGGTCGTCTGGACCTTCGCCGACCACAAGCGATTCAAGTCGGTGACGACAGTCCGCGCGATCGAGGATGAGTGACCCTGAGTGATACTTCCCCCGAAGCGCTCACTCGCACTCGGGCGTACGCGGGATGGCTACTTGTCGTGATCGTGGTTGCGGTCGTGCTCCTCGTGACTCTCGATGTGGCTGGCGGCGCCATGACCGCCTCCACCGTGACTGCCTCCGAGCCCGGACAAACCTTGGCGAATGGCGTCTAGGTGCAGCGCTCCGCCGCGGCCGGAAGAGCTGCCGGCGCTTGGTGAGCCCGGGAAACGGGTCGGACCCTGGTAGCTGAGCCGTCGACTCCAACCGGCGGTGTCGTGTGTGACGGCGGCGCCGGCCGCGGCGCGCGAATTTCCCTCGATCCACGCGGCGACTTCCGGGCTATGGCCCACGGGCTGGGAAACGATCGGAGGACTGACGGAGCCCGGTTTATGCGGAGCGTTTGACCCCGCCCGGCCGGGCGGCGAGTCGAACTGGATCAAGCCGATCAAGTCGCTCCAGAAGTAGCAGGCGCCATCCCCGCTCTCGAAGGCCCAGCTTTCGATCGTCGGATCGAACTGCTCTCCATCGATTGGCGGGTCTTGCTGTTGTGCGGCATTCTGATCAAAGGGAGCGGTGAGGTAATCAAACGACCAAAGCGCCTCTCGTTGCGTGCGGTCCCATTCGCTCGGGGTTGGTGCGCTCGAACTCGACCCGAGGGCGTCGCTCTGTGCGGCGACCTGGCTGACGGGCGGCGCATCGTGCGGCGATCCGTTTCGCGCGCCAGTCAAAGCCCAAATGCGGACAGTACGATCGCGGCTGCCGGAAACCAGCACTGTGGCGTCGGTGGAGAGGGCGACGGTGCGGACGGCCTGGCGGTGCCCGATGAGGTGGCCGATCTCGCGCTTGGTTTGCACGTCCCACAGGCGAATCTCTTCGTCCAGCG
>CAWCZR010000018.1:0-68901 GCA_963800135.1 uncultured Planctomycetaceae bacterium
TGCATAAACAGACACCCCGAAGCGATCCGTCGCTCCGGGGTGTCTGCGTTTCGAATGTGCGCGGAGAACTAATGGGGCCAGGGGCCGCCAAATCCTTGAGGGCTCCCCGTCGGCGACAATCTTCGCATTGTTCCGAAGCATCCAAGGCGCAGGAAGGTGATCGTCACATGGCAATCTATATTGGATTCGATCCCGGTGGTGCCGGCGCATTTGGGTGGGCGGCTGCTTCAGGCGCTCAGTTCCCTTTGCGACTTGTTGCGCGACGTATTGCGAATCACGCACACGAAGCAGTTCACTCGGTCTTGGTCGCTGCTGGGCAGAGTCCCGTTACGGCTGCAGGAATCGATGCCCCGTTGTTTTGGCATGACCAAGGAGACCGGACCGTCGACCAGAGACTGCGGAATGCGATAATCCAGCTGGGCGCCCACGGTGGAACGGTTAATTCCGTGAACTCGATGAGGGGCGCCTGTCTGATCCAGGGCATGATGGCGGCAATGCTATTGCGTACGAACCAGAAGCAGCTGCCGATTACCGAGGCGCATCCCAAGGCCCTACTATGGCTGCTTGGGATTGCTCGGCGTGGGAAGCCTTCAGTGGAGATCGCACTCGGTGATCTACATGACTGGATCACCGGCAATAACATCGCGGGAGCCAGCGATCACGAACGTGACGCCTGCTTGGGAGGCATCTCCGCCTTCGCAATGACACAACAGTCAAAGGGATGGCAAGACCTATATCTTCAAGAACCAAACCCTCTCAGCCCCCTTTGGCCGGCGCCTCAGTGTTGGCTGCCCCTGTAAGTGCGTTTTCGAACACACGCGACTCGAGCCAGACCGCATGCGAATCGCCTTGCTCACAGGGCCTAGCGGTTCTGGCAAAACTTTCGTCGCCGACCAGCTGGCCGCCCAATTCGATTGCCTCTCATACGACCGATTGATGCGCGACTCGATCGAGCGGAGTTTTCCCAATCACGTCGGCGACAAACGGGACAAGCAGATTTGGCTCGACAACAGTCTCCGGTTGGACCTCGTTGCCGCGTTCAGTGCGGCGTTCGCCTGGACGGGCACGCGGCCGCTCGTCGTTGAGGGCTGGCAGCTGCGGGAGAGCGTCTGGCGGGACGCCATTCTGGATCTCGCGGCGGCCCATGCCGATGAGGCCGTGCAGCCAAAACTTTTTGTCATTCAACCGACGCTGGAACTCTTATTGAGTCTGCGCGCTCGCAGCAAACACGAATATCATCGAAGGCACGCGACGATCGCCGACTGCCTGCAGCAGATCGCGACTCACGAGAGGCTGTACCGTGAACAGCCCTGGAATGGCGACCTCTCTCGGCTTGCGACAAAGGAAGAAACCTGTTCGGGTATTCTTGTCGACAAGATGAGGCGGCGTCCGCATGCGTGCGGGGGCGCCGTCGCGACGCCGCACGACGAAAAGATGGAAAATGGAAATCCGAGGTGTTCAAGAGTCGGATGAGCCACAGGCGCCGCTCGCCCGTCGCGTCGACGCCGTCGACGTCCTTCGCGGGACCGTGATGGTGTTGATGGTGCTCGATCACACCCGCGACTACTTCGGCGACGCGTCCCTCAACCCCACGGACCTATCGCGGGCGAGTCCGGCGCTCTTCATGACGCGGTGGGTGACCCACTTCTGCGCCCGGGGTTCGCCTTCCTCGCGGGGACGGGCGCTTATCTGGCGGGCTCCCGGGGCCGGTCGCGGGGCGACCTGGCGGCGTTCCTCGCCACGCGGGGGCTCTGGCTGATCTTCCTCGAGCTGACGGTCGTGCGACTCGGCCTGTTCTTCGATCCCGTATACGCCCCGGTGATCTTGACGGTCCTGTGGTCGATCGGGGCATCGTTCATCGTGCTGGCGGGGTTGGTCTTTCTGCCGAGCCGGGTGGTCGGGGCGCTCGGGGTGCTGCTGATCGCGACGCACGGCCTGGCCGGCGGGTTTTCGCCGGGCTCTGGGATCCGCCGCGTTGCGGGCGGCCGCGCGCTTCTGCTGCGACCCGGGGCGTTGCCGCTGCCCGGCGGCATCACCGTGGTCGTCGGCTATCCGCTCCTTCCCTGGCTGGGAGTGGTCGCCGCGGGCTACGGGTTCGGCGAGGTCATCCGGCTCGAGCCGGGGCAAAGGCGGCGGGTGATGTGGATCACAGGCGTTGCCATGACCGCCGCCTTCGTGATTCTGCGGGCTTGGGGCGTTTATGGCGACCCGCGCCCGTGGACGACGCAGGCAACTCCGCTTTTGACCGCGCTCTCGTTCATCAACTGCACGAAGCAACCGCCTTCGCTGCTCTTCGTGCTGATGACGCTCGGCCCGGCGATCGCGTCCCTGGCGGTGATCGACCGCGTGGGCATCCGCGGCCCGGTCGGCCGCGCCCTCGTGACGCTTCGGCCGCGTGCCACTGTTCTATTACCTGTTGCAGTGGTACGTCATCCACGGGCTCGCCGTGCTGGCGGGTCTGGTGCGGGGATTGCCGGTCGCCTGGCAGTTCTCTCCAGCCGCTCTGGGCACGCCTCCCGAGGGCTGGGCGCTGAGCCTTCCAGGCATCTATGTCGCCTGGGCCGTGGTGCTGGCCGTCCTCTACCTCCCGTGCCGTTGGTTCGCCGGGGTCAAGGCGCGGCATCCCGGTGGCTGGCTGTCTTACCTTTGATGCGGCCCTCCTTGCCGGGCGTCGCGGAAATCGGCAACCAGTGAGCCCAGCGAGCGAAATCGACGCCGTCGTCAGCCTACGGCTGGACTGAGTCGCTCGCTCCGACGAAAGGATGTGCAATGGAGATCCGTGTTTTCCACGAATCAGACGAGACAGAAGTCATTTCGCTCTGGACGCAAGTCTTCGCCTATCCCGAGCCGCGGAACGATCCGGCGGCGGTGATTCGGCGGAAATTCGCCGCCCAGCGAAATCTGTTTTTTGTCGCCGTTGACGAGGGCAAGATGGTCGGCACCGTGATGGGAGGATACGACGGACATCGCGGTTGGATTTATTCGCTCGCTGTCGATCCGGCTCATCGCCGGCAGAAAGTCGGGACGGCCCTGGTTCGCCACGTCGAGCGGGCTCTCGAGGGGGCGGGCTCCCCCAAGATCAATTTGCAGGTTCATTCATCAAACGCCGCCGTGGTCGCGTTCTACGAAAAGCTCGGCTACCGCGTCGAAGAGCGGATCAGCATGGGCAAGGTCCTTGAGTGAAGCGTACGGCCGCCCCGTTCATGGGAGTTCGCCCATGTACGGAATTGCGTACCAGGCCAACCAGGCGAATAAGGCGGCGTGGAAGGCAAAACTCCGTGCGAAGCTTGGCTTTCGCTCGGCAAGGAACGCCAGCCCGGTCAGGCCAACCCACCAGAGCGTGCTGATGATCCACACGCCCTTCAAGTACCCCCAGCCTTGATACTCGGCCGCGTACGGCGAGCCGACGATGTGCATGAAAACTGAAATCCCGGCGGCGACGAAGAACAGGACAAACGAGCGGATCGGGACCGTGGGACGGCCGTCGCGCAACAGCATCGCGCACCACGCGAGATACGCGAGAGGGACAGCGGCAAAGGCAACCACGAACGCGACGGGCGAGGCGCCGCTAAAGAAAGACAGGGGCAGCAGCAGCACCAAGAGATTGAGCGGCCGCCAGACTGTCGGATAGCCCGCAATGGTCAGCCACGATAAGGCGGCCAATCCCGCGGCCACACATAACCCCAACACAATTCGGCTCGTTCGATCCATGTCACCGCCTTTCCACGCAATCAGGCCGATTTCAGGCTCTCTCGACGTAATTGCCGGATGAGCCCGTCCCACACAGAAAAGGCGGCGGAACTCCGGCCGCGCAACGCTCGATTTGCACAATGCCGAGCGAATCTGACGTCAGGCGAATATTGAACGGTGGATTGAGAAGTGCCATCCCGGACCTCGCAAATTGAGGGGCCGGCGAACGTTTCACCGTTGTCAGAGGCGTCAGACCGAATCAGAATGAGCCCGGTGGATCGAAGTGGCTTCGTCAAATCCGCCGCACGATTTTTCGGAAGGGCACCATGAGATTCCTCGTAAAAGTCTGCATGCCAGTCGAGAAATTCAATGCGGCCGTGCTGGACGGCACCGCGAACCAGAAGCTGAAGACGGCTCTCGAGGCGATGAAGCCCGAGGCGGCGTATTTCTACGAGGAGCACGGGCAGCGGACGGGGCTGATCGTCGTAAACTTCGACAAGGCGTCGCAAATCCCTGCGATTGCCGAGCCGTGGTTCTTGTCGTTCGACGCGGCCGTGCACATTCGCCCCTGCATGACGCCCGACGATCTGGCCGCGGGCGGCCTCGACCAGATAGGCAAGATGTATCGCTGACGGCGACGCAATTTTGAACTCAGAAGAGGCGCGGCAGGCACAATCCGCTCCCCTACAAGATCTATGAACTCAGCACGTAACTGGTGGGATGACTTTCGGGCCCAGATGCCCGTCGTTGAGAAGTGGGCCTACTTCGACCACGCGGGCGTCGGCCCGCTGACCGGGGCCGACGGCGGACGTGCTGATCGAATTTGCCCGCGACAACGTGGCCAACGGCGTCGCCAACTGGACGCGCTGGCGGACCACCGTCGAGACGGCGCGGCAGCTTGGTGCGAAGCTGATCGGTGCGGCGACCGACGAAGTCGCCGTCATTCACAACACAACGGAAGGGATCAACTTCGTCGCCGAAGGCTTTCCCTGGCAGGCCGGCGACAACATCGTCACGCTGTCGAGCGAATTCCCGTCGAACCTGTACCCGTGGCTGAATCTCGCGGCTCGCGGCGTCGAGACGCGGCAGGTTGCGGCCGACATCGAACGGGTCGACCCGGCGGCGATCGAACGGGCCTGCGACGAGCGGACGCGGGTCGTCGCCGTCAGCTGGGTCGGCTACATGACCGGCTGGCGGAACGACCTGGCAGCCATCGGGCGAGATTTGCTCGCGGCGGAAGATCTTTTTCTTCGTCGACGCCATTCAGGGGCTCGGCGTCTTTCCGCTCGACGTGCGGCAATTGCCGATCGACGCGCTGGCGGCCGACGGGCACAAATGGCTGCTCTCGCCGGAAGGGGCCGGGCTGTTCTACGTCCGCCAGTCGCGGCTCGACATGCTCCGGCCGATCGGCGTCGGTTGGAACAGCGTGCGGCAATCGGGCGATTTCACGGACACGCGGCTCAATCTCAAGCCCGACGCCAGCCGTTACGAAGGCGGCTCCCACTGCCTGGCCTCGATCTGCGGCCTGGCGAAAAGCCTCGAGCTTTTGGTCGGAATCGGCCCGCGCAAGATCGGCAAACGCATGGTGCTGGAGATCACCGATCAGCTGTGCGAGCGGCTGTCGGGGGCTGGGCTACCGATCGCCAGTTGCCGCGAAGTCGAGCGCCGCTCGGGGATCGTTTCCTTCGACGTGCCCGGCCGCGACCCACTGCAACTCAAGAAGGATTGCCGCGCCCGCGGCGTGATCGTCAACGCCCGCGCGGGAAGGATGCGGGCTGCGCCGCATGCCTATTGCAATGGCGACGACATCGATCGGCTGGTCGACGCCGTCACCAGCTGATCTCGCGGAGCACCTCGCCTCACGGTTTGCGGGCGGCCGGCTGTCGGGCGACGGCTCTGAGGACAAGTGGGTTTGTCTTAACGACGGTAACGATCGCGTCGGCGTCGTGGGGCGGTAGCCACACTTCGTAGTTTTTGAGCGTTACCGTTCGCGGAATGCTCATGGAAAATTCGCCACCCTCGCTGGTTTTCGGAGAAGAGTAACAACGCTTACCGGCATCCCCGCAGACTCTGGCTTTCGCCAACGGCCGCCCGTCCTCGCCGATCACCTGACCGCGTAACGTGATCCGACGCACGAGCACGATGGGAGGGAATTCAAATGGCTTGTCGCCGGTCGGCACCTCGACCTTGTCGTTCCACGGTTCACCCACCTGCTGATAATCGTACCCAAAGGCCTCGGGGAGCGCCACCGATCGCCGGCGGGTTGACCAATCCCGGCAAAACGCGAACCTCGAAGCGCCCATTGGAATCAGTGACCGCCTGAGCGACTTGCATAGCGGTTCCGAACGACACTCCCACGGTCGCGCCGGCGACCGGCGCATGAGTGTCTTCGGTCTGAACCGAACCGCGCCGATTACAAGGCGCTCGACGGGAATCTCCAGGCGTACTGTTTGGCCCGGTCTGAGTCCAAAGCCCTTGGGCAGCCGAGCAACAACCGACGACGTCTTCCGCAGAGGCGTCCGAGGCGGTGATAGAATTGGACAGCGAGATTCGGGACGACAAAGTTGCCCCGCTCGTCTGTGACTGCAGTCGCAGCGCCCTCGGTGATTGCGGTAATGCTGTGAAAATGAAGCCGGACGCCGATTGCGTCTTTCGGCTCCTTTGTGATCACTCGCCCCTCAATGCGTCCAACGTCGCTTAGAGCGAACGTGCGTTCGGTCGCCGAATTACGTGCCTTAAGCCTCTGCAGCTGGATTCCAAATCCCTCCGACGTCACTCGAATGTTGAAAAATTTGGAACTTCCAAGATGCAACCGCACGTGGCCAGCCCCATCGGTCGTTCCGCGCAGCACTTCGCAAATGGGATCCGGGATCAAATCAACTCCTCTCCCACCGCGATAGTTCACCGGTTCAACTGTCGCTCCTGCCACCGCGGCGCCATTCGGACTAACGATCTCGAAGGTGACGTCCCTTGTTGAATTGAGCTGCAGCACAGAGTCGCGCGATTCTCCGGAGTCGACGAGGTGTTCGGCCTCCGCGACCGCGATCTCGTTAGTCGGCCCCAACGCCCAGACGAGGTCCGCCATCTGCCAGAGGTTAACCGGCTGCCAAGCGGCAGGAGGCGCTCAATCGGAATCGGCCCCCGCCGTCCGTGCGCCCTCTCACATTGAAGCCAGGCTGCCTCTGCACATACCCACCAGACTCGCGCGCCCGCGACCGGATTTCCCTGTGCATCGACAACTCGGCCGGCGACCGTTCTCGCCGAAGCCGAGGCAGTTGACGTCTGAGAACGCTTTGCATCTTGGTCGTGGAAAGCCGTCGCTGACCGCGCGGCCACCGCCGCAAGGATGGCCAAAGGAACTGCGAGAGCAACGACGATTTCCCGCAAACGTCTCCTGCGAATCGAGGAGACTCATAGGCGCACCCCTTCCTTCACATGCATCCGGCTTGGCGACTCCGCACGTGCTTGTGAGGATACCGCGATCGGCAATCCCCCCTCAAAGAAAATGGGTAGCGCCGACAGCCCGCGGGCCACCGTGCAGCCTTGAGCGAAAGTGCGAATCAAGCAGGCTTTTCGACGTGTGTTCGTTCGCTTAGAATGCTTGCGTAATCGAACATTTCGAGGCGATGGGGTTCGCCACAACCGCCGATTCGGGAAGACATGACGGGCAAGCCGCGACTCGACTGAGCTCGCCGAAGTCCAGTGTCACCCAGAAACGGCTGATGACCCCTACTAGAAGGCAGTGCCTTCCGGTGGGGGATTTTTTTTGGAGTCGTGCGAGCGTTCGTGCCGTTTCCTGAGGCCGCGTCATCCGATTTCGGAGGGGCGATGAGGGAAGTGATTCAAAGCGCGGCGACGTTTTTCGCCCCCTATGCGGCGATCGGAGTGGCTGCGTCGGTCGGGGCCATCCTTCGCTATGTCGTCGGGGTGGCGTGTGGGCGGCTGTTCGGCACCGGCTTTCCCGTCGGCACGTTTATCATCAACATCACGGCGTGCGTCTTCATCGGCTGGTTCATGACGATCGTCACCAATCGCGGCGTGTCCGACACGGTGCGTCTGGCTGTGGCGGTCGGCTTTATCGGGACCTATTCGACGTTTTCGACCTTCGCCTACGAATCGAGCGCGCTGCTCGAAGAGGGGTCGGGGATCAAGGCCGCGGCCTACATGCTGGGCAGCCTGATCGGGGGCGTCATCGCGGTGCGGCTGGGCATCGCGTTGGCCGGCCGCTGACGGAGAATACGAGAGCCGCCATGAGCCTTCTCGGCGAACAGGTTTTGTTGCGGGTCTATCTGCAAAGTGCGGATCGGGCCCCGCATACGCCGACGTTCGAGCGGCTGGTGAAGGCGGCACGAAAGGAGCGTCTGGCCGGCGCGACCGTGCTGCGGGGGATTGTGGGCTACGGCTCGCACGGGCTGATCCAGCGTTCGGCATGGAGTATCGTCGAGCACGTGCCGGTGATTGTCGAAATCGTCGATAGCGGCGAGAAAATTGTGAATTTCGTCGAGGGACCGCTCGAAGAGATCATGCAGCACGGCATGGTCACGATGGAGCGGGCCAACGTGATGCTCTATCGCGACCGCCGGCACGACGAGCCGGGCGAACTGAAACTGGGCGGTTTGCTCGAGCCGTTGTCCACAGTACCCGACATCGTAAAGAAGGCCGAGATCGCAGAGAGGGGACGTATGAAGGTCAACGAGCACGGCATTCTCTTGCGGATCTTTATCGGCGAATCGGACCGCTTCGCCAACCAGCGGCTGTACGACGCCATCGTCGCCAAGGCCCGCGAGCTGGGGCTGGCCGGAGCGACGGTGCTCCGGGGGACCGAGGGCTTCGGCGCTCGCAGTGTCGTGCACAGCACGTCGCTGTTGGAGATGTCGACGGACCTCCCGATCGTGATCGAGATCGTTGATACGGAAGAGCAGGTCAAGCGGCTGCTGCCACACCTGGACGAGATGGTTCAGGAAGGCATGATCACGATGGAATTCGTCGTCGTCATCCTGTATCGGGACGGAGCGGCCGCAGCCGACGCCTGAGCGTCAGCTGCATCACACACAGCGTCGGCTGCAGGACCAGCCTCAGCCGCTGGGTCCGGAAGCGGGCGGAGCAGGGGCCGGATTGGAGTTCGCCGCTGCAGGCGGCGAAGTCGAGACAGGCGCGGCTGGGGCGCGAGGAGATCGCTCATCCGTTGGAGGACGCTCGACAGTCCGTCGGCGAGCGTTTCCAATTCGCGCTCGGCCGCGGAGGTCAGCTTGCCGCAGCCGCGCATCGGGCTGGCCCGCAGCTCCTCGACCGAGAGCCGGGCGTGCAGGCAAGCGGTGTGGGCCGCCCACAAGGCGCTGACGTTCCGCTTAGGGACCGGGATTTGATGATCCACGAGAAAGCGACCCATCAGCTCGCGGAGTCCGTCCAGAGATTCCGCCGCCGCTTTGTACTGCGCGGCCTTGCCATCGCGCACAAACTCGGACAGGGGCGAGTCGGAGGAAGCCGGTTCGAGCCGCGCCACGGCCTGCGAAACGAGTTCGTCGACGTGCCGAAAAGTGGTCAGCAGGCGGCGCTCGTGGTTGGGTTGTAGCAAACGGTCGCTCATCGACGATTCAAGACTCGCTCGCCCCGCGAGCGAAGTCAAGCGGCCCCCGCCGCCGATCATGTGGCGCCTTTTCCTTCCGCGGACGGATCGATTACCGTACATGATGTCTGATTGCAGCAATCGCTTCCTCGGGAGAAATCCATGTCGGCGATGTCGGAAAATGCTCCCAGTCTCGCTTTGCCAGCGGCCGAACCGCGGTGCGGCTGGCAGGCCATTGCGAGCCGGACGCGGCTCGTCCTGGCGATGGCAGCCACCGTGGTCTTGCCGTACGCCTACGGGCGCGAGCTGGTGACGTACTCGCAATACCGGGTGATCGAGCCGCGGTTTCTGGTCATGCTGCTGATCGCGACGCCCGCCATCATGCTGTTGACTCTGGGGCTCGCCCCGCAGTTCAGTCGTCGCACCGCCTGGATCGCCTTCGGCATCGTGTTCGCCATCTGGTCGGCGTTCTATGCGTTCCTGGTCTTCGCCTACAATGGGGACCAGGCGCCCGCGTGGCTGGTCTTCGCCGGGTTTTTCCCGGCGACGCTGTGGATCCTGTGGACTGCCTGGATTTTCTTTATCCCCATCCCCTGGTTGGTGCGGGGAGCGGTGCTTGGCGTGCTCCTCTTCGCCACGATCCCTTATCTCACGCTGTTTGAAGTCACCGGCCTGAGCGGCGACACGCACGTCAATTTCGCCCTGCGTTCGCAGCGCAAGACCGCCAGCTTCGCCACGCAGGCCGGCGAGCTCGAAGGGCAGGGGATCAAGCTGGTGGAGAACCACTTGACCGATTTCCCCGCGTTTCAGGGCCCCGATCGCACGGCCGTGCTGCATAACGTGAAGCTGGCGCGGGACTGGAACGAGCATCCGCCGCGCGAGCTGTGGCGGGTGCCGACGGGCGCCGGCTGGGGCAGCTTTTCTGTCGTCGGCGGTTATGCCTTCACGCTCGAGCAGCGGGGCAATCAGGAGTGCGTCGTCGCCCGCGAGCTGAAAACGGGCCGCGAGGTTTGGGTCCACAAAGATGATGCCGAGCTACCCAAGACGCAGTTGATGGGCGGCCCCGGCCCGCGGTCCACGCCGACGATCTACGAAGGCCGCATTTATTCCGTCGGGGCGACGGGCATCTTCAATTGCCTCGACGGTAGCACGGGCCACGTCATCTGGTCGAAAAATATCCTGGACGACGTCGGGGGCGATTTCCCCGGTCACGGCGTAAGCGGATCGCCGCTGATCGTTGACGACCTCGTGATCGTCGATCCGACCGGCAAGGCCGACGCCAGCCTGGCGGCCTACAAACGCGAGAACGGCGAGCGGGTGTGGGCCAATGGGCACGACCCGGCGGCGTACGCTTCGCCCATGCTGGCGACGCTCGGCTCCTCGACGCAGATTCTCAACAACACCTCGCGCGGGCTGACGGGTCACGACCCCCGCAGCGGAACGGTCCTTTGGCATTACGACTGGTCCAACGAAGAAGGCGTGATGTGCTCGCAGCCGATCGTGCACGCGGGAGCGCCGGATCAGGTGCTGCTTACCGCCGGCTACTCCAAAGGGAGCCAACTGCTCAAGGTTACCCGCGACGACAAGGGAAACTGGTCGGCGACCCCGGTCTGGGAGCAACCGAGCCGCCACATGAAGACCAAATTCACGACGGCCGTGCTCTCCGGCGATTACGTCTACGGGCTCGACGACGGCATCATGCAGTGCGTGGACGTGAAAACGGGGCAGCAAAAGTGGAAGGGGGGCCGTTACGGGCACGGCCAAATTCTGCTAGTCGACGATCTGATCATCGTGCAGACGGAGCCGGGACCGGTCGTGCTGATCGAGGCCAGTCCCAAAAAGCTCGTCGAGCACGGCAAAGTGCCCGCCCTCTCCGGCAAGACGTGGAACTGCCCGGCCCTGGCGGGGAAATATCTGCTCGTCCGCAACGACGCCGAAGCCGCGTGCTACGAGGTTGACTTGGCCAAGTAGCTCGTAGGCACACCGTTTCGTCAATCCGCCAGGGAATCGGTGTGCCGGCGGCCTGCGGCCTTGTCACACCCTACGTCGATTCCGCGACCCTCTGCGCCGCGAGGAAACAATCAGGCCGGTGGGAAAAGCGCGAACAGCTTGCCGACGTCGTCGAGTGATTCGAGGTGCCAGCACAGATCGAGCACGCGCTCTTGGGTGGTCGCGTCGAGGCGTCCCTTCGCCGTGCGGTGAAATTTCGTGGCGACTTCGTCGTCGGTCATCGGGTTCTGGTCGTGGCCGCGGGGAAATTCGTTTTCGGCCGTCAACTGCGTCCCGTCCTGCAGCGTGACGGTGATGCGGTTGGGAATTCCCTTGGGATAACGGGCCGTAAGGTCGGCGTTGCGATGGATTTTGATCCGCGCGACCAGGTCGAGCAGGGCCTCGTCATGTAGCCGCGCCTCGCTGAACGAGTCCAGTGTGACGTCGCCATCCATAAGCGCGACGGCCGTGCAATAGGGCAGGCTGTGGTCGGCCGTCTCGCGGGTCTTGGGCCGCCATTTCTCCGGATCCTTGCCGATGATGTCGACTGCCGCGTCGAACGATTCGATGTCGATCGACTGGATCTTGGAGCGGTCGCGAATCTCGCGACGCAGCTCGAGGGCCGCATGAATGGCACTTTGCGAATGGTACTCGGCGGGCCAGAATTTGATCGACGTCTTCTTGATCATGAAGTCGTCGCCGCCGGCTTCACCCCCCAACTTGGGCAGCGTTAACGGTCCGGAGACCTGTTTGAAGAACCCCATCTCGCCCTCGAAGATCGGCGCGGGGCCGGTCAGCCCTTCCGCGGCGAGCAGCGCGGCAAAGACCCCGTTGCGGCAGGCGTTGGCGAACGCGCAGCCCTTCCACTCGGACAACTCGCCCGCCCGCGTTTGTCGCAGCGTGATATTCGGCGTGCCGGCCAGGTTGAGGGCCTGGGTGATTTGTTCTGCGTTGAGCTTGAGCAGTTTGCCCGCTGCGGCCGCCGTCGAAAAGGCGCCGTAGGTCACGTGGTCCCAGCCGTGCTTGCGAATGGAAGCGGCGTCGCACAGCCGGCACTGGATTTCGTAGGCGAGCACCGCGGCCGTGATGATGTCTTTCCCGCCGGCGCCCGCCGCCTCGGCCGCGGCGAGCACGGCCGCGAAGTTGTCGCTTGGGTGAGCAGGCTCGAGCGAAAGATACGTGTCGTTGTAGTCGAGGTAGCGAAACAGGATGCCGTTACAAAAGGCGGCCAGCGGCGGCACCGTCTTATTGCGGCCGCCCAGAAAGCTGGCCCCCGGCTGGCAGTTGACGCGGCCGGCAACTCGTCGCGCGACCGACGGGCGCCGGCGTCGTAGGCTCCCAGCGCACACGCCAGAGAGTCGATCAGCCGGCGGCGCACTTCGTGAACGGTGGCCGCGTCCAGCTGGTCGTATCGCAACTTCGCCGCATACTCCGCCAGGCGGTTCGCCAGGTACATGAGCCCGAAGCTCCTTCACTGTGTTTTTTGTTCGAAACGTGTCGTTTGATCGAATGTGTGTGTTTTTTGTTCGAAACTGGCGCGGTCGGGTCAATCTGTAGGATCGGCCAATTCGCCGAAATGATACCTTGCCCGGCCGTCACTTTGCAGGTCGGTCACTTCACGCTGTCGTGCTGCGGCAAAGCCAGTGCAATGGCGGTGGCCATGGCGTAGGTGCGGCAGTGCGAGATCGAAATCAGAACCTCACCAATGCCGAGGTGATCTGCAATCTCGCGAGCGCTGCCGCGGATGTTGATTACGGGCTGGCCGGAGCGCTTGGTGGCCACTTCGATATCGAGCCAGCCGACGCCCCGCGTCCAGCCCGTGCCGAGGGTCTTCATCACAGACTCTTTGGCGGCCCAGCGACCGGCAAAGTGCTGAAACGATTCCTTTCGCCGCTGGCAGTAGCGGATTTCCTCCTCCGTGTAGACCCGCTGCAGAAAGTGTTCGCCGTGCCGCTCGATCATCTTGCCGATGCGCGGGATCTCGACGATGTCGGTGCCGACTCCCACGATCATGGTCGCCCTTCCCAGATTGGGCTGCGGATGCGGCGGCTTGAGGGTCATTCTTCCAGCTTAGCGGAGCCGCCCGTGGCGTCAAACGCAGCCGTCGGAGTCCGGAGCGGAGGATCGGGGGACCGTGCTCCGCTCCGCCGAGAAAAGATCCATCCCGCCGCCAGGCCGCCCAGAACCATCTCGGCCGCCCAAAACAACTCCGCCCCCCATTTAGAACGAATGCCCAAATTGGAAACGCGAAATTCGAGATAGTCGCCGAATGAGTCGCCCGCTCGGACGTGGGTGCGTCGAAACTCATCGAGCGAGGCCCGCGACTTTGCGTCGGGCGGTTCCTGGGCCGACTCGAGCAGCCGGCGAGCCAACAGTTGATTCGGGTTGGCTCGCTCGAGCCGCTGCTCCTCCGCCCGCTCAACCCGAAAAGATTCGGCGGCGATGCCGATCTGACCGGCGACGGCCAGGATCACGACGAGAATCAACCGCAACCAGGGCCGGGAGCGGGTGCGCGCCGCCGGGGGCGCCAGCCACACACCGGTCAGGCCAACCAGCACGCCATAGGCGACGGCCAACAGACCGAGCTTTTTGAAGTCCGGCGGAAAATGGGCAAAGGCCATGGCGATCGCGGCGGCCGTAATTGTCAGGAGCACGATCCAGGAGACCATCCCGCCGCCCGCACGGACGTCGGGCGCGGCCGGCTTGTCGCTCAGCGCGAGTTGGTCGTTTGCTCGTTGGGGCCGATCGGGAGGGAGCGTCACGAGAAAGTGGCTCGAAACTGCGGAACGGAGATCGTAAGTATGAACGCCACATGGCGCCCTTGAGGATCTCGTACGCCGGCCGGTGCGTCAAATCTGCCGTTTGAATTGTCAGCGTTCACCGCCGTTGGCAAACTTGAAGTCGGGTGGAAGCGCCAGGGCCGACGCGCTCTTGCGGTGGTGCGAAATCGTGCAGTGGGGCGAACGAAAATCGAAGACAGCCCTCACCCCGGCCCTCTCCCATCGGAATGGGAGCGGGAGAGGAAAAAAGCGTCGGCCCGTTCTTGGGAGCAATGCAGCGTGAGATTCGCGACAGTTGGGATACTGGCGATCGGTTTGGGTCTCGGGTTCGCGCTGACGAGTGGAACGCCGGCGCGGGCGGCCGACGACATTCGTCACGAGCGGGTCTTTGGGCCCGAGCTGCCCGATCCCTACAAGCATCCGGTTTGCTTCACCGAGTTGGCCAATGGTGATCTGTACCTCGTTTACTACGGCGGCTCGAGCGAATACGGCGAGGATACGTGGGTCCGCGGTTCGCGGCTCGTGAAGGGCACGGATCATTGGACTCGGCCCGCAGTGATCGCCGACACGCCGTTCCGCTCCGACGGCAACGGCGTCGTCTGGCAGGCGCCGGACGGCCTCGTCTGGCTGTTTTACGTCGTGCGCTACGGGCCGACCTGGTCGAACTCTCGGATCAAGTACAAGATTTCACGCGACGGAGCCAACACCTGGTCCGACTCGGACATGCTGGCCTTCGAGGAAGGTTCGATGGTCCGCGCCCGGCCAATCGCGCTCAACAACGGGGACTATTTGCTGCCCGTCTATCGCGAGACGGGCCATGATCAAGAATTCGTCGGGCCGGACACGGCTTCGTTTTTCCTCCGGAAGAAGAAAGGTGCGACCGAGTGGGTGCCGACTAAATTGGTCCACTCGAAATTCGGGAACCTGCAGCCATCAGTCGTGCAGATCACCGACAACGACCTCGTGGCCTACTCACGTCGCGGCGGAGGTTACACGCAGCAGGACGGCGGGCACCTGGTGAGGATGGAATCCCGCGACGGTGGCTACACCTGGAGCCGGGGCACCGAATCGAACTTCCCCAATCCCAACGCAGCCACCGATTTCATCAAGTTAAAAAACGGCCACCTGGTGCTGATCTATAACGACAACGGCGGCAACACGAGGATGCCGCTCACCGCGGCGATCTCGGTTGACGAGGACAAAAGCTATCCCTACAAACGCAACATCGTGGATAAGCCGGGCGACTCGGCCGCGTATCCCACAGCCCTGCAGACGCGCGACGGCAAGATCCACGTCGTCTACACGTCCGATAAGCGGACCGTCGTCAATCATCTGATCTTCGACGAAGGCGCAATCTTATCTCACCGCGCACCCTGAACCGACCTGCCCGACCCGCTCGCCCGAGGCGCACCGAGGGCGCCGTGCGCGGCGATCGATCTGCCCGCGCCGATCGACCGGCCCTGCGACGCGACCGCCTGCTCAAGCAGCTCAAAACAGTCGGAGCCGACGCGTTGTTGGTCACCTCGCCGGTCAACGTGCGCTATCTCACCGGTTTCACGGGCGAAGATAGTTTTTTGCTCGTGGGGCGCGGCGTGACGGTCTTGATCAGCGACAGTCGTTTCGAGACCCAAATCCCCGAGGAGTGCCCCGGGCTCGAGGCGCACATTCGCCCGCGGACCAAGACCCTGTCCGAAGCCGTCGGCGAAGTGGTCGGCCGCGCCAAGTTGCAAAAGCTAGCCTTCGAGAGTGCGACCACCTCCTTTGCCCAGTGGCAGGCGATCGCCCAAACGGTCAAGCCGCTCGAACTAGTCCCACAGTCCGATCTCGTCGAAACACTACGACTGATCAAGGATGAGGATGAGCTGGCGGACATCCGCATGGCCATCGTCCAGGCCGAACGGGGTTTTCAGCTCCTCAAGGCGTCGCTCGAGCCGCAGATGACCGAGCAGCAGGCGGCCAACGAGTTGGAACGGGCCATGCGGCACTTCGGGGCCAAGCAGGCCGGTTTCGACACGATCATCGCCGTCGGTCCGCGGGCCGCACTGCCTCACGCCCGGCCGACATCCGCCCGCATCGGCGAGTCGGACTTCCTGCTGGTCGACTGGGGGGCGAAGACCGTTAGCGGCTACCACAGTGACTTGACGCGGATGGTAGTCACCGGTACGATCTCGCCCAAACTTGAGAAGCTACATAGAGTTGTGTTGCAGGCCCAACGCCGCGCCATCGAGGCGATCCGTCCGGGCGTCTCTGGGGGCTGCGGTCGACGCGGTCGCTCGGGACGTCATTGCTCAGGCCGGTTTTGGCAAGAATTTCGGTCACGGTTTGGGACACGGGATTGGGCTGGAGATTCACGAAGGTCCCCGCGTCTCCCAGAACTCGAAAACTGAGTTGAAACCTGGGATGGTAGTCACGGTCGAGCCAGGCATTTACCTGCCCGGTTGGGGAGGGATTCGCATCGAAGACGACGTGCTCGTCACGCGCACAGGACATGAAGTCCTGTCGTCGCTGTCGCGGGATCTGGAATCCGCGGCGTGATTCCGCCGTCGCCCGGTCCGTCCAACTTTGCCCGAGGGTCCACGAGACCTCGGCCAGGCACGGCTGCCTGTCCCGGGGACCATCTTTTCAGCCGAAGCAGAGACTGACGGTCGCTCGCATGTCTGACGCCGAAAAACCGCAAGACGCCCCCTTCGATTTCGACAAGCTCGTGGAGCTGGTCAAGCTGATGGAAACTCACGGGCTGACCGAAGTCAGCCTGAAGAGCGGCGATCAGAAGTGGACATTGCGGCGCGGCGGAGAGCAGGCCGCCCAAACGGTCTATGTGCCGGCCGTCGCTCCGCCCCCGTCCTCCGGCGAAATTCCGGCCTTTGGGGCCGCCAATCCCGCGCAGCCTGCCGCGCGCCCGCCAGACGGCACGATCACGATCAACAGTCCCACCGTGGGAACGTTTTATTCCGCCGCAACGCCCGACGATAATCCCTTCGTATCGATCGGGTCGCGCATTTCTCCTGAAACCGTCGTCTGCATCGTCGAGGCGATGAAGGTGTTCAATCAGATTCCGGCCGAGGTCAGCGGAACAGTCGTCGAGATCCTGGTGAAGAACGGCGATTCGGTCGAATTCGGGCAGCCGTTGTTCCGCGTCCGTCCCGGCTAGTCCCCAGAGACTTGTAATCCCCGGCGGCTCGCAGCGGCTTCTGCGGCGTTCCCAGGTTCGCCCTCGGGAACGGCTGTTGACGAAGACCGCCTCCTTTGGAAGACCGCATTCTTTGAAGGGCGGGCAACCAAACACAAGCAGCGAACCGACAACGTGACCGGGCCGCCAGGCCGGTCGCAAGGCGCACAATGTTCCAACGCATCCTGGTCGCCAACCGCGGAGAAATCGCCCTGCGCGATGATTCGCGCGTGCCGCGAGATGGGCATTCAAACGGTGGCCGTCTTTAGCGAGGCGGACCGTGGCGCCCACTACCTGTCGCTTGCCGACGAGGCTTATTGCATCGGCCGCGGACCGTCGAACGAAAGCTATCTGCTGATCAACCGCATCATCAGCGCGGCCGAAATCGGCAACGTGCAGGCGATCCATCCGGGCTACGGATTTCTCGCTGAGAACGCGCACTTCGCCGAGGTCTGCCGCAGCTGCAACATCGAGTTCATCGGCCCGCGGCACGAGGCGATGGCCCTATTGGGCGACAAGGTGAGCGCCCGCAAGGTGGCCATCGAGGCGAAGGTCCCCGTCGTCCCCGGCAGCGACGGTCTCGTCACCAACGAGCAGGAGGCGCTGGCCGTTGCAGGGCGGATCGGCTACCCCGTGCTGATCAAGGCCACGGCCGGCGGCGGCGGCAAAGGGATGCGCGTCGCCATGAACGATATCTCGCTCAAAGGCGGGATCAAGGCGGCCGCGGCCGAGGCGGAAAAGTCGTTCAAGAACCCGGGCGTCTATATCGAAAAATACGTCGAACGGCCCCGCCACATCGAAGTCCAGATCTTGGCCGACAATCACGGCAACGTGCTGCACCTGTGGGAGCGCGATTGCTCGACGCAGCGCCGCCACCAGAAGCTGATCGAAGAAAGCCCCGCCCCCGCGCTGCCCGCCTCCGTGCGGGAAGACATTTGCCGCTCGGCGGTGCGGCTGGTGAAGGCCGCCGGCTACACCAATGCGGGCACTTGCGAGTTCATTGTCGACGCCCAAAACCGCTTTTACTTCATCGAGGTGAACGCCCGCATCCAGGTCGAACACCCGGTGACGGAGCAGGTCACCGGCCTCGATCTGATCCAGCAGCAGATCCGCATCGCCGACGGACAGCCGCTCACGCTCAAGCAGAAGAACGTCGCCTGTCGCGGCTCGGCGATCGAAGTGCGGATCAACGCTGAAGATCCGGAAAACGGTTTCCGCGGCTGCCCGGGCAAGATCACCAAGTGGCGGGCGCCGGGCGGGCCGGGGGTTCGTCTCGACACGCACGCCCATGAAGGCTACACAATCGGCCCGTATTATGATTCACTCATCGGCAAGTTGATCGTGCACCGGGACTCTCGCGCGGAAGCCCTGGCCTGCCTGCGTCGAGCGCTCGACGAATTCGCCGTGGAGGGGATTAAGACGACGATTCCCCTCCTGCGAAAAATCGTCAGTCACTCTGCGTTCCTCGCCGGCGAGGTGGATACGACCTTCATCGAAAGGACCTGGGCATCATGAAAGCGGGTGTCTTGACCGGGGGCGGCGACTGCCCCGGTCTCAACGCGGTGATCCGCGCGATCGTCCGCACGATTCATAACGGCGGCGGTGAAACCCTGGGACTGCTCGAGGGTTGGCGCGGCGCCATCGAGGGCAACTGCATCGCCCTCTCGCCCGAGTACACCGACGGCCTGATCGATCGCGGCGGCACAATTCTGGGCTCTTCGCGGACCAATCCCTACAAGCGGGTCGAGGACGTCGAACGCGTTCAGGAAACGTTCAAAAAGCTCGGGCTCGATTGCCTGATCGCCATCGGCGGCGACGATACACTGGGCGTCGCCAGCAGGCTGTTTAACGATCGCGGACTGGCGACCGTCGGTGTGCCGAAAACCATCGACAACGATCTCAGCTCGACCGACGTCACATTCGGTTTCGACACGGCCATCAACATCAACATGGAGGCCATCGACCGCATCAAGACGACGGCCGAATCGCACCGGCGGATCATGGTCATCGAAACGATGGGCCGTCACGCCGGCTGGATCGCCTGCTATTCGGGCATGGCGTCGGCGGCCGACTTCATCCTGGTTCCGGAAACCGAGGTTAACGTCGACCGCATGTGCGACCTGCTCAAGAAGCGCCGCGCGGCGGGGAAACCCTACGGCATCGTGGTCGTCAGCGAAGGCGCTCGCTTACCGGACGAAGCCAAATTCGTCACGCGGGCGGCCGAAATCGACGAGTTCGGCCACGTGCGGCTGGGCGGCATCGGCGAGATCATCGCGGACCTGATCGAAAAACGGACGGGCATCGAGACGCGCGTCGTCACGCTCGGCCACCTGCAGCGCGGCGGCACTCCCAGCGCCTACGACCGCGTGCTCGGCACCCGCCTGGGCATTCATGCGGCCCGCCTGGCGCTCCGCAAGGAATTCGGCCGGATGGTCGCGCTGCGCGGCACCAAGATCGTCAGCGTGCTCTTGTCCGAGGCGGTCGGAACGATGCGGACGCTCGACCCCGACTTCCTCAATGAAGCGGAAGAATTCTTCCGCTGAGGAGTTGTGCCGCTGAGCGTCGGTCGGCGGCTCGCTCCACCGACTCGCGAAGCTCGTGCCGCTAGCGGCGGAGCACGGCTCGGGCTCCGACTCCCTCGCCCAGCATGCTTTGTGCCAACATTCCGGGCGCACCCGCTTCATGCTGGCTGCCGTGATCGGCGAAGCACTGCTGGATGTTCATGAATTCCGTTTCGGCCTCGAGGAACGCATCGACGATGTCCGGGTCGAAATGCACGCCGCGAGATTCGAGAATAATCGCCTTGGCCAGATCGTGCACCTGCGTGTTTTGATAGACGCGCCGCGCGGTGAGCGCGTCGTACACGTCGGCGAGCGCCACGATCCGCCCGCAAAGCGGAATTTCGTCACCGATCAAGCCTTGCGGATAACCGCTGCCGTCGTAGCGCTCGTGATGCGTCTGCACGATCTCGCGGGCCATCCGCAGGAATTCGGCGTCGGGCTGCACGCCGGCCGCCGCCTCGAGCGTTTCCGCCCCGAGCCGCACGTGCAGCTTCATCGTCTGAAATTCGTCGTCCGTCAGCGGACCCGACTTGAGCAATACCGAGTCCGGCACGCCCACCTTGCCGATGTCGTGCAGCGGGCTCGTGCGATAAATCAGATTGATATAGTCGGCGTCGATCTCTTCGTGGAACTTCGGATGATGCGACAGCCGCTCGGCGAGCACCCGGCAGTATTCGCGGATCCGCTCGAGATGGGCGCCCGTCTCGGCACTGCGCGATTCGGCCAGCTTTGCGAGGGTGAAGATCGTGACGTCGCAGCTCTCCATCGACAACATCCGCATGCCGGAGCGGACCCGCAGGGCCAGCTCCGCCGGATGGAACGGCTTGCTAATGAAGTCGTCGGCTCCCGAGTCGAGGCCTTCGACGACGTGCTGCGCCCCTTCGCGTGATGTGACCAGAATGATGTAGACGTAGCTGCAGCTTTGCCGTTCGCGGATCTTCCGGCACAGCTCAATGCCGTTCATGTTCGGCATTTCCCAGTCGGTGATCACGACGCGGAACACGCCCGTGCGCAAAATCTCGAGCGCCTCGCAACCGTCGCTGGCCGTGCTGACCTCGTAGCCGGCGCTGGCAATGGCCGCGCCCAACAGCTCGAGGGCGATTTCGTCATCGTCGACGATGAGCACGCGCACCCGAAATCTCCGACCAAAAGCGCCCGCGCGGCGTCCCAGCGGGATCCGCACGACTGAACCGATGTGATCTGCTCGTGACGCGCCGGGGGAGCCGGCAATAGGACGAAACCGAATGAATGACCGGTCCGTTCAGTTTGCCGATGCAATCGTCACAAAACGGATCGTCGACACTGTCCCGATACGCCGGAGATGGGCGGCAAAATCGTTTGCAACTCTACGTCGTGACTGCGGAAGGTCAACCGGATTCGCCGGTTTGGAGCCGAGTTTTCCCCGGGCAATCAGGCGACGCCCGAGCGGCCCAGCAGCGACTGCACAGCGCGGGCGATCACCAATTCTTCGTCGGTGCGGATCACGCGCACGCAGGTCGAGGACCCGTCGGCGGAGATGACGTCCGCGCTCCGCTCGTTTCGGGCCGGGTCGAGCCGCACGCCCAAAAACTCCAGCGCTTCGCAAATGCGGGCGCGGGCCGGGACAGAGTTCTCGCCGATTCCGCCGCTGAAGACCAGAAGATCGAGCCCGCCCAAGGCGGCAGCCAGGGCGCCGATCCATTTTTTGGCCTGGTAGCAAAAAACCAAGATGGCGTCGGCTGCGCGCGGATCGCTCTTTTCCCGCTCGAGCAGGTCGCGCATGTCGGGCGACGTTTCGGAAATTCCCAACAAGCCTGACTGGCTGTTGACCAATTCGTCGATCGCGTCGGCCCCGGCTCGCTCTGTGCGCATGAGGTACAGCAGAAAGCCGGGATCGAGATCGCCGCAGCGGGTCGCCATGACCAGTCCGGCCGTGGGCGTGAAGGCCATCGTCGTGTCGATCGAGCGACCGTCGCGGACCGCCGCCATGCTCGCGCCGGAGCCCAGATGTGCCAGGATGATTCGGCCGCGCGCCGCCTCCTTGGCGGCGAGTCGTTCGATCTCGCTCATCAGAAATGTGTACGAGAGTCCGTGAAAGCCGTAACGCCGCACGCCCTGGGCCTCGAAGCGGCGGGGCACCGGCAACACCCGCGACGCCCGCGGCAAATCGTGATGAAAGGCAGTGTCGAAGCAGAGCACCTGCGGCACGCCCGATAGGTGCTGCGAAAAAGCTTCGATCAGTTCGATTTCGGCCGGTAGGTGCTTCGGATCGAGCGGACTGAGTCGGCGCAGTTCGGCGATGACCTCCGGCGTCGCGCGCGTCGGCTGCCAATAGGACGGGCCGCCATGAACAACCCGGTGCCCAACGGCCTGAATCGCAGCCCGCCCCACCTGTGCGTCGAGCCAGCGGACGAATGGCTCCACGGCGGCTTCGGTGGTTTTCGCCCCCAGCGGCTGCCGCCTCAACTCGCTTTGCTGCCGGGTCCGCCACGCGATCGCCGAGTCGGGCGTGCCGATGCGTTCCAGCTGGCCGCTGATCGTCCGCTGCGGTTCGCTACTCGACTCGAACAGGGCGAACTTGATGCTCGACGAGCCGGCGTTAATCGTCAGCACGCACGGTGACTGTGACATCACTTTCCCCGGGAGTAGTGGCGGATCAACGGCCAAGGCGCTGGCGGCCGACCGTGGATGCGCCGTTCAGCGATCGAGGGTCATTTTACGGCTCCGCTCGAGCCCCCGCGATGCGACGCCGCGAATGAAAGGACGCCGGACGAAAAATCGTCCGACGTCTTTTTTTCACTTCGAGGTCATTGACGTCAGTTGTTTCGACCGTCACGGTGCGGCCGCTTGAGGCGCGACGGGCGGAGAGTACGGGACGGGTGCGGGCGGAGCGGGAGCCGGCGCGCCGGTCGTCACCGTCGAACCAGGAACCGCGGCCGGAGGCAGCGTATCCGCGATCATCGCACGACGCGGGTTCGACACACCAAACACGCCACAGGCAACCAGACTGGCATTCGCCTGAACGCCCGCCGCCGGAGGAGTTGGCTGCGGTTGTCCCGGCGGCAGCGCCGGAGGCAAGATGCCCGCGGGGACCAGCGAAACCACCCGGCCCAGCACCGCCTGTGGCGAATAGTTGATCGTCACCGGCCGCATGCGGCCCTGCCCATTGGCGTCGACCGTCATAGTTCCGAGCGTGATGGCGGCCGGACCAGCCGAAGCACCAGTCGCGTCGCCGCAATCACCGTATTCGTTCACTGCCAGCGTGTAGACGCCTGCGGGGACTCCGCTCACGCGTGCACCGACAAGCGATTGCGGTGCCGTCGTCGCAGGCGCAGTATTGCTGTCGACGGGCGAGGTGCGGGGCGGCGGGTTCACCGGGGTCGGCCGCGCCGTCAATTGAATCTGCACAAAGCCGACCACGCCGGCATTCATCCCGGGCGTCGTCGCTGTGACGGTCGAGGCCGTCGGCGCGTTCTGGCTCGGCATCAGCGTCTGCTGCACCATGTTCGACGGCTTACCGTAAAGCACCGCGACTGCTGCGTTGATGTGGTGCAACGGTCCAAAAGTCTCTGGCTGCGCCGGGGCAGGGCCGACGCCGGATCCGTTCTGAGTCGGCAGACTGAGTCCCAAATCATCCGCCGCGACGATCGACGAAGTCGCCCCGCTTTGGGTCACGGCCGTGTTATACGGAATCGACTGTGGCACACCACCGGCCACGCCGACGGGGATCGCGGCCGGAACGACAGTCGACCCGACCGGAGGAGCGACGCCCGGGAACAGCGGATTGACGGTTTGCGTCATCGACGTCGTGGTCTGACTGATCACGTGCCGCGGCGCCGGCTCATTCACGCTCGTTCCCATGCGGCGGAGGTGCCGCTCCTGGTCGGGAGTGAGGACCGGCAAATCAGCGTCGGCCGGGCGAGTCATCGAAAACGCGTACATCTTGCCGTCACGGGCAACCTGAAAGGCGAGTCCCTGTCCCGCGGGAACGGAGCGGATAAAGGGGATACCGAAGTCGAGCATGCGGTCCATGGACGACGTCATTTGATGATTGAAACCGACGATCACGTCACCGGTTTGGAAGCCGGCAAAGGCCGCCGGGGACGAAGGGTCGATTTCGGTGACGACGGGGCGGTCGGCCTGGTCGGGAAACAGCGTCATGCCCATCAGTGTTAATTGACGCCCGAGCGGAACGCGAAACGCTTGATCGCCGCGCTGCAGTGCGAGCAGGAAGGCGGCTTGCGTCGGCCGACGCATCAGCAGTTTCTGCAAGGCATCGAACGTCGCGACCTCCTTGCCGTCCATTTTCGCGATGATATCGCCGGGCTCGACGCCGGCTCGCGCCGCCGGCGTTTCCGGCCGAACTCGCTGCACGACCGCTTGGGCATTTCTGTTTGGGCGAACTTCCAGACCCGTCCGAACGCTGAAGTTGGCCATCGCCACGCCCAACTTGCCGGCGCCGGCCCGGATGCGGATGTCGGTGTCCGGATGCCCGGACGAGCCGGTGATGTCGGGCTGAGAGTTGGTGTCCGTGTTCAAGGTGGGCGAGGCCGACATTCGCGAGGTCGTCGTCGTGACCGTCGTGCTCGTCGGTGCCGGCGCCTGGCCGAAGGCGGCGCACGAAAAGGCCGTCAAGGCGCCG
Source organism: uncultured Planctomycetaceae bacterium (assembly GCA_963800135.1). Lineage (GTDB taxonomy): Bacteria > Planctomycetota > Planctomycetia > Planctomycetales > Planctomycetaceae > DASPSM01. Next base: position 24,377 of record CAWCZR010000018.1, read on the forward strand.
ATCGAGATCGCAGAATTTCGCAGGACAGTCTTTCGCGAGGCAAAGTTTCGCAGTATCCGATTTCGCAAAGTAAACATGAGCGGTGCTCCTTCGAGCCGACCCGGGAAGTTACGTCGGCAGTGGCCGTTAACGACTGCAAAGCCTGTACCGCGCTGCGGCGAGCGGCCTCTTTTCCCGCTGCGGGATCCCCCCGTCCTTGAGTTGACCGCCACGGAGCGGCGCGCACAAAAAAAGGCCCGCGGCCTAACGACGGCCACGGGCCTGGGGCATGCATCCTTCTTCACGGACATTTGCCGCGGACTACTGCTTCCCATGCGGCTGCGAATGCTGCTTCTGGCCGCTGGTCGGACGTGTGCTTTCCTCGTGTTTTTCTCCGGCCATGTCCTTGTCCTGCATGCGCTGGCCGCTGTTGCCGGACTGTTGCTTGTTGAACTTCGGATCGTGAGCCGCAGCCTTCGACTCTTCGCGATGGGTTTCCTGACGCGCTTGCCCGCTTTCCGCAGTCTCTCGTTGCGGATTGTTGCCCGGGTTGTGCATCGGTTTCGTGCCGGCCATGTTCTTCTCATGCGGTTGCCGGCTTGGCGATTCCCCCGCCATGCGATTTTCGTCTTCGTCGCACTCGCCGCACTGCTTCTCGAACGCGGAGACCTGGCGGTCGGCCTCGTCCTTCGCGATGCCGTAGCGTTTCTCGATCGCGCCGGCCAGCTGGTCGCGCTTCCCCTCAATGCGGTTCAAGTCGTCGTCGGTCAGCTTGCCCCACTGCTCCTTCACTTTACCTTTGAATTGCTTCCAGTCGCCCTTCACAGTGTCCCAGTTCATCGTCTTTCTCCTCGGGGCTTCCGCGCCGTCTTGACGGCCCCGCGAGCGGAGTCCAACACCCTGCTCATCCTGTGCGTCGAGGCCGGTCACTTTTTTTCCACAAGATAAATTGGTGCAACGAGCATGCCGCGGAGGGCGAGCGATAAAACGATGTTCAGTCGCGCGCTGCAATCCCGAGGAAAAGCCGCGCCGGACAGTTCGTTTTTGAAAGCGAGGCGACCGATCTGATCGTCGCCCGACCTCGGCTGAAAGCGCGAAAAGCGACACGTCATCTCGCAGACGCTGCGGATCGAGCGGGGCAATCGCATTGGATGAGAGATCTCTCAACGCGCTTCGTCCGCTCGCCGCGCTTATTGGCAGAGAGTTTGAATCGGATGCGCAAGAGGTGCACGGCGGTGCGCACGTGATGCAGAGCATCGGTCGACTGGCCGGTCTGATCCGAATCTTCGGGCTTCCCGCCCGACGCGTCGTCTTTCGGCGGCTCTTTGCAGCCGCGGTCCGGCGAGTGCCAGCGAACCTCGATGTATTCGGCGCCGAGCAGCAACACCGCGACGCCGTAGTAGCACCAGAGCATCAGGCCGATGAAAGATCCCAGAACGCCGTACGCCGCCGTGTAGCGTGTGCCGATCAACAGACTCGCCAGGATTTGACGGCCAATTTCCCAGATCGCCGCGGCCAGCATTCCGCCGCGCAGACAGAACTTAAACGGAGCAGGCTTTTTCGGCAGCGCGCGGTAAATCAATGAGAAGAGCAGGGTGTTAGTGCCGAAGCTCACGAGCGACTGTAACGGCCGCCAGAACATCTGCGAGCCGCGGAGGATGCCCGTCGTGTATTGTTCGACAGCGTACAGCACCAGCGTCCCGATGAACACGGCCGTTACCAGGAGCGCCAGGCTGCAGAGCATCAGGAAGGCGACCAGCCGCTCGAAGAGAACCATCCGCACGGCCGCGGCCACTCCCTTGCGATCGCTCTTCGGTACGTCGCCGATGCGGTCGAAGGCCTGCTGCAATTGGACGAACCCGGCGATCGCCGAGATGAGCATCATCACCAGGGCGATGGGCCCGTGAATGGTCGAGCGATCGCGGACCTGGTCGAGCGCTTGTTCGACTGCGGTCCGAGCGGAGGGAGAAAGATCGCTTTCGATCAATGTCAGCACCGCTTGGTGGGCGCTCTGGCCGGTATGCGCGAAGCGGAAGAACAACCCCAGGCCCGAAATCAAGAGCAGCAACAAGGGGAAGAACGACAGCGCGATGTAGTAGGCGACGGCAGCCGCCATCACCGGACCATCGTCGCGGCTCCAACGGTCGTAGGCGGCCGCGAAGCAATTGAAATGGCGCCGACCGAAGTTCACGAGGCCCATGGGCTCGAACCGATCCGGTTGAACTATCCCTCGCTCCCCATCGGGAGCTTGGACTCCGAGCGAGTGCGAGGATTGCCGGGCCGCTCCGGTCTCACTCACATACTGACGCCCAGATTCCAACTCGCTCACATTCTAACGTGGCTTCGTTGCAAGCGGCGCGCCAAGCCTCCTGGCGAGCGAACGGTTCGGTGTGGCGGGAGCGGGAACCACCCAGGAATCTCCGGGAGCAGAATGTCTCCGTGACGCCATTTCCCCCATCAGGGATTCTGTACAGATCTGCGGAAAACGCCGCCCAAGTGGCAGACTTAACCGACTCATCAGGGGCCGTGAGCTAGACTTTTATTATTCGACGCAACCCGCGCTGGCGAACCTGTCAAGGATACGCGGCCGTGTCGCGTCGATCCAATCGCGCACCGTTTCGGCATCCGTTTTGCTATTCGCTCAATCAACTCTCGAGGACATCCAACCGAACGAAATAAGTCACACCCCAGCCGGTAAGGAGCCGGGCCATGTTCGATAGCATCGAAGATGCTCCGCATTCAGACGAAGCTTTGCAGTCCCGCGAATCAAACGCCGCACCATCGGCGGCGGGCCCGAAGCCTTCGCTCTGTCAGCCGCACGGCTGGGCTCCGATCTTTACAAGCGTGCTCGTGTTCGTCGGCGCCGTTTCGTTCTATGACGGTTACCTCGTCGTGCGGACCGGCGAAGAAATCGTGGACTTCGAGAAAAACCCGGTTGGCCTGTATCTGATTCGTATCGATAACGGCAGTCCTGACATATTTCTCCGCGTGAAAGCGGCCGGCACTATCCTGGCCCTCACGTCGCTCTCCTTTCTCCATCGGCGCTCGAAGCGATTGGCCAGCCCCATCGCCTTCGCCCTGTGCGCCTTCCAGACGGGTCTGCTGATCTTCCTGGAAAACCCGTTCTCGTGAACGCGTCAGCCCGCGCGAAGGACGCTCAGGCTGACTTCTGGACGGCAGCCAGTGGTCCGTCGGCCGTGGCGATGGGATGCCGGCGCGCTTCGTCTCCCGCAATCGACTGCACGAGCTGCTGCAGCTGAACCAGCTGGACCGCGGTTTCTTGCATGCTCGTGCCGAACTGGTCCGCGCCGACTTCCAGCAACTGCTCGCGATTTCCCTTCTCGGAGTCAGTCGGCAATCCCCAGCGGCCGACGACAATCTTCAGGTCGGGGAAACTGGCCCGCAGACGCTTGCAGATCAGCCGCGTGTGGGACAGGCCGCCCGGCGGCAGCGAGCCGATGCAGACGATGCCCGGATGCCCCTCGTCGACACGCGTGACAATTTCGGAGACGAGATGGTCGGTTGACAGCACCTCGGCCGCGCAGACCCGCGGATCGAGCAGGCGACAAAACATCTCGATCGCGACTTCGTCGGCCGCATCCCGCGCCGCACAGGCCAGGATCTTGATCGTCGAGTGACCGCTCGCCGACTCCGCAGCGGCCGCCTGGTCGAAATTCCCCGGGACCGGACCCAGTTCTTCCACGATTTCCCGCACCACCTCGAAGATCGAGGCGGCTTCGTTCTCCGACATCAGCCCGGACTCGAAGTCGCTGCGGGCCGAGGTGAGGGCAGGAATCATCACCTCGTCGAAGACGGCGCCGAGCGTTGTTTTCTGCAATTGCTCCCGGACGATTTCAAACGCTTCGTCCTGATCGTGGGCCAACAGCCGCTGATAGAGCTGCAATTGGGGTGTGAGAACGGCCTCGTCCCCCAGCAAAATGTCGAGAAACGCCAGATTGGGAAAGTGTTTTCCGAGGACCACCAGGCACACCGTCAGCGGCACGGAGAGCACCAGTCCCGGCGCTCCCCACAGCCACGACCAGAAGGCAATCGCGACGAGCAGTGCCGCCGGCGAGACCCCCATCGAATGCCCGTACAAGAGCGGCTCGAGCACCAGGTTGGCGGCCAGTTCGTAGCCCACATACAGGGCCACGATCAACGCCGGTTTCGTCCAACCGGGCATGATCGCCAGACTGAGTGCGAAGGGGAAGAACATCGCGATCCACGGCCCAACGAGCGGAATGTATCGCAAGAAAGTCGACAGCACGCCCCACAGAAGGGGATAGGGCATACCGATCAGCCAGAGCCCGCAGCCGACCACCAGCCCAAACGACCCGTTGATCAACAGCTGCATCAACAAGAACGCGCTGAGGCCTTGGGCACCATCGTCGAGGGCCCGCGTCGTCACCGTCATGTGTCCTTCGCCGAAGAGCCACAAAAAGCGATTGCGGAGCTTCTCCCGGTTGATCAGCATGTAAATGACGAGCACGATCACCAGCGCTAGCGACGCAAGGAACTCGAAGACCACGTCGACGGTGGTGATAATCGGCCCGAACTGCATCGTCCCCTCCTGGTTGACGACGCGGACGGCCTGCGGTTCGACTTCTTCCTTGACGGGCTTCTCGGCGGCATCGTTGATCGCCGTGGTCACCTTGTTGCCGAACTCTTCGATCCGCGTCAGCACCGAGTGCCGGCTCGAGCTGCGCAGCTCGCTGATGCGGCGAGAGACGTTGCCCTCGTACTCCGGCAACTGGTTGGCAAACTGCAACAACTGGCTCGTCATGATCCAGCCACAAACGCCGGCGAGCACCATCGTCGCAGTCACGACGGTCACCACGGCCGGAGCGCGAGGCACCCCGCGTCGCGTCAGCAACATCACGACCGGGTTGAGGATGAAGGCCAACAGCACGGCAAAGGCGATCGGCACCATCACCACCTTCGCCAGAGACAGGCAGGCAATGATGACGACGGCCAGCAAAAACTTTCCGACCGTGGGGGGGATCCGCAGCGTCCAGGCCGAGGTCGTGCGATGCGTGCGCTTCGCCACTTAGAGATTCATCCGGGGAAGTTCGGTGGAAACGGGAGCGGAGCGGAAATTTGGACCGAGCACCGCCGCTTGGCAAAAACGAGCGGGGCTGCGTCCGGCAAGCGCCATCACGCAACCCCGCACCTGGTGACAATCCGGGCGTCGTCCAGCAGTCTTACCACGGCTTGAGACGCCATCCGAGAATGAAGCCCACGCCGAAACAGGCCAGGGCGAACGTTTCGGGGCGTTCCCGGGCGTACGTTTTGGCGTATTGGAGCAGATCATCGAACGGTTGCATTTGCGAGCTGCCCTGCCGGGCCACGCGCCCACCGTCCCCGGTCCGCTGTTGGGACAGGCGACCGGCTTGCGATTGATGTTGAGGCATGAGTGACAATCCTCTATTGGGAGAAAATCGTGCGAGATCTTCACGTCCGGGAGCTGGACCGCGGCAGGCCCGACCCTGTGGTGGGCCCCGAACGGTGCAGCATTTCCTTGACGCGCTCGATGTTGTTGACCAACTCCTCGCGGGAATGTGTAAAGATCCCCGGAGGTTTACGGAACCACGCGATCGCATAGCCGACGAGCGATGCGGCCACAAAGATCGCGAAAATGAACGTGATCCAGACCGACGCCAGCCGGCTCATACCGGCGACATCGATGAGCAGAAGGGCGATGCCAAACAACGCCACCGGCACGGCGCAGACCGCTAGCACGGCGCCAGCGGCCAAGGCCACAAGCGGCCGCTGAATGCGGGAGCCGGCCTCCTTCGCGTCGAGCGTGAAGAGCTGGGCCTGGAGCTGACCCAGCGTCAAGATGTCGTGCAGGATCTGGCCCACGCTTCGCGCGGCCGTTCCGCCTGCCGAGTGACCGTTTTCCTCGACGCGCGCGCTCATCGTCGTTTGATCCAAAAGGCCAGCAGGACGCCGGCCAAAAGTGCGGCCGCCAGGCTGAACCCCGGATGATCGGCAATCGTGTCTTCGAGACTATCGAAATACTTGGTCGCCGGTCCCATCATCCCGCGGCCCGCGGCAGGTCGAGAGCGCCGCTCCTTGCTGCTCGCGAACGCCTCTTCCGAAAGTCGATTTTTCATGATCATCGCTTCGGACCTCCTGCCCCCTCAGGCCCGCTCGGCCCGGGGGGCCGGTTCATGAATTGATTGAACTGCTGCGTCGCGACGGACAGGCCGGCCCGCAGGATGAGACCCAGCGCCACTCCCGCCAACTCGCGCCCCAACGACTTGGCTTTCTCTTGAGTCGCGGACTGGCCCAACGTCACCTTCGCATGCTTGGCCAGCTCCGCCATTTGCTCCGGAGTAGGCGAGACGACTTTGGGCTTCGACGGCACGACCAGGTACGCCGCCACGGCCGCCGCGCCTAGGCAGAGCCACGGAGCGTGGCGCACATATCAGCGCCAATCGAACATCCCCCGCGTGCTCTGCACGAACGTTTCCACTTCGTCGTCCAGATTCGACCGGATCTGGCGCATCTCCTCGCGCACCTGCTCGATCGTGGCCTCAGAGCGGGTCATGGCAATGATCTCATTTCTTCCTCGGTCGGCGACCGACAATTCCCGGCAGCCCTGTTTTCACCGCGAATTTGTGCTCTGATTCGAGCATACCGCATTGCCCAGGTCGAGGCAGCAACCAAATCCGGCCGTCTCTCCGGCCTCTCACCGCGCCATCCGGCCTCTAGCGCGGGAGATGACGGCTGATGGCCTCCGGAATGGCGTTCCGTACCACGTCGCAGACCTGGTGGCTCAACGAATCAAGCCGCGACGACGTCGTCGACTCCCGGCTCAGTGCGCCGGCGATCGTCTGACCGACGAGCACGCCCACGCCGAGACCGACGCCGAAGGCCAACAGAGTCGAAGCCATTGGATAGTCCTCGACAAGTTCGCGCGATGAATCGACGATCTCTCGCGACGACGAGGCGATTGAGCTTCGCGCCGACGACGACATTCCCCGTCGGCGATTGCCTTGCTGCATATGCGAACTCATGACCGGCTCCCGAAAAGGCGAAGGCCCGACCGACGCAGGCCCCCACGGTGCAATGCATCGCCGGGCACCCGCGCCCGGGCGAACAACGCCGCCGCGTTCAGCGACTGCGGAGGCTGGCGCCGATCAAGAGACCGACGAACACGCCGATGCCGAAGCAGAACGCCACCGATTCGGTGGGACGTTGCCGGATCATGTCCTCGGCCTGCTCGTAACCGCCGCGGACGCTGTCGAGCGCCTGTTGCGACCCCTCTTGGATTCGATCGGCAGCCTGCTGCACGTATTCGCGCACGTCCTCGGTCGCCTCCGTGAAGGATGCCGAGCCTTTGGTCGTGAGCTCGTCGAGATAATCTTCGACCTGCGAACGGGCTTCGCCCGTCTTTCGCTGAATCAGACCGACCAGCTGATCGATGTTGCCGTTGAAGGTTTGCACGTCGTCGTTGCTCAGTTGCCCCCAATGTTTACGGAGCTTTCCCTTGATCTCGTTCCAGTTCCCTTGAAGCGTGGCTTGGTTAATCATGACCGCGACTCCTTCGGTTAAATGTGTTTTATCGAGATTTCCGGGTCCGCACCGAAGAAAGAGCATCAGCACGAGCCGCCCGGCGAATGCTCAACTTAATGCAAGGGTTATGCCAAACAGGTGACATCGCATCGAGGCAGCGAACTTTCTCAAGAGTGTGCTGCCTGCCGGTGTAGATCGCGCAGTCAATTTGCGCTCGAAGCAAGTTAGTGGCCGACGTGTGCAAGCATTGCGTTCGGCCGCGTTGGTCCGGCCGCAGCCAACATGTCGGCCACGCAATCAAAAACGACACAAGTTGAGCAGCGGGCCCCGGGCGAAGTTTGATCGGAAGCGGCCCGCAAGGGCGAGTTCGCGCCGTTGGCACTCCGTTTGCATCTCTCCGCGAAAGTCAGCTGCAGCTCGGGAAGTGCATCTCTATCCCACGTGTCCGCGTAGTGCATCGGTCAGGAGAAATCTGATCGCCCGCGAGCGCGTTCAACCTTTACGACAAGGAGACCCGCCATGGGCCTCATTTTGCTGATCGTGCTGATCATTTTGTTGCTGGGAGCCGTGCCGGCATGGCCGCACAGTCGCAACTGGGGCTACTACCCGAGTGGCGGACTGGGACTGATCATCGTGATCCTCCTGGTGCTCGTGCTGATGCATCAGATTTAGCGGAACGGTCCGCCGGGAACGCGCAACAGGCCGGCGTCGACTTGCATGCACAATGCGAGTCGACGCCGGCCGTCGATTTGACGCCTGCCGCTTTTTCTCAATCCGCCGCCCTCGATCACGGCTCCCCGCGTTGACGTCTTTCCTGAAAGGAGAAGGTTTCATGGCCCCGCTGACTTCCAAGCCAACACCGGCCAGCAAGCCAATGCCGGCAAAGTCGCCCGCGAAATCGCAGCCCGCCAAGAGCGATCACAACGGCAAACCTGAAATGACTCGGCAACGGTTGGCCGAGTTGCTCAACGAAGACCTGGCGCGCGAGTATCAGGCCATCATCGCTTATGTCGTTTATTCGCAGGTGCTCAAAGGGGCGGCCTACATGAAGATTGCCTCCGAGCTGGAGTTGCACGCTGCGCAGGAGCTGCAGCACGCGCTTGTCATCGCCAAGCAGATCGACTACCTGGGCGGCACGCCGACCGTCGAGCCCAAGCCCGTGAAGATGTCGGACGACCCGCGCGAGCTCTTGCAATTCGATCTCGACAATGAAATCCAGACAATTCGGAATTATCGAGACCGCGTAACGCAGTGCGAGTCGCTCGGCGAATTTGCAATTGCCGAAATCGTGCGTAAGCTCTTAGTAGAAGAGCAGGACCATGAGATCGACCTGGCGACGGCGCTCGGCATCGATCCTCCTGATCCGTCCGATCCCGCCCGCTGAGTCTGCCAAGTTGGAGGGTCGCTCCGGGCCAACCTCGATGTCAGGGGAAGTTCGTCGATGCGACACACTTTACGCTTGTTGCCGTGCGCGGCACTGATTGGCGGTCTGATGCTGAGTGCGGCTGCGCACAGCCCCAAAGCTTTCGCTGGCGGCAGTCCCTACGGGCCCGGGTGGCAGTCCTACCCCTATGATGCAATCGGCGACACGAACCCGTACAACTATTACGACGCGCGGGTACAACGCCCCGTTTGCCTACGCCGGAACACAGGGCGAGAGAATCTTCCCGTACTACGGACCTGGCTATTACGGCGCGCGGGCCGACAGCCCGTCGCGCCCGGCCTACTTCACGCCGGATGTTTACGCTCCGTACCTTTACGGCCACCTGGGCGGCGGCTGCAATTACCACTGTGGCGTCGGTTGGTGGTAAGACGGGCCGAGTGAATTAGGAACGGCGAACGGAGTGTCCTTAAAACGGCGCTCCGTTTTGCCTTTGCGCAACGCTCTCAGTAAGACAGCCAACGGCGGAGTTCCACCGGTCAGCGGACGCGTAGACCTTCCGGGAAGTGCCGGTCGACGAGGTGTGCGTCGCTCAGGTGTCCATCCACGAAATGTCGGCTGAACGACCAGACGTGCGGGGCAACTCCGACCAGCGCCACGCAAATCCCCATGATGATCTTGCCGGCGACCGCGACCTCGCACGCCAAGGTGAGCTCCACAATCGATTTGGCCGCGAGCGCCACCTTAATCCAGCTCTGCCACATCGGGTTTTCCTCCCTGGGATTTCCGCCGACCTTCGGTCCCCGCCTCAATCTCGGTCCCGCGCGTGGCAACGGTGCGGAGTCCGCTCAAAATGGATGCAAATCCAATACCGGAGTCTGACCGCCTGAACGCCACCCCTTCGTTGATGGATCGGCAAGGTGAGTGAGGTCGGGCATCGGTTCGGCGCGTATACTGCAGTGTCCCGTTGACCACCCGTCGCGTCGTTGAGCCCTCGCCTATGAGTTTGCAGAAATATCGTCAGAAGCGACGATTCAAAAAGACGCCCGAACCGGCCGGGTCACGGGCCGTTCCAAAGGGCCAGTGTTTCGTTGTGCAAAAGCACGCGGCCAGCCACCTGCATTACGACTTTCGTCTGGAGATGGGCGGCACGCTCAAAAGCTGGGCGGTGCCCAAAGGTCCCAGTCTCGATCCCGCGCAGAAACGGCTGGCGGTCGAGGTCGAAGATCACCCGATCGAATATGCCGACTTCGAAGGCACCATTCCCCAAGGCGAGTACGGCGGCGGCACCGTCATGGTCTGGGATCGCGGCGACTGGACTCCCGAAAATGGCGATCCCGAGGCGGCACGTCGCGCGGGTGAGATCAAATTCACTCTGCTCGGCGAAAAGCTGCAGGGGAGCTGGGTGCTGGTCCGCACGCGCCGCGGCGACGCACGAAAACCACAATGGCTGCTGATCAAGCACCGCGACGACGCCGCGCGCCCTGACGCCAAGCGCGACATCATCGAGACGGCGACCAAAAGCGTAAAGACGGGCCGCTCGCTCGAAGAGATTGCCGAGGGTGCGCCCTGCGCACAAGAACGGGCGTCGCCGTTCCAAAAAATCCGACACGCCCGACGTCTGGCACAGCCATCGCCCGTCCCGACGCGTGAAGCGCGAACCGGGTCCGGTCAAAGTCATCGCGCCGGCCAAACGTCCGCGCGTGCCCACAACCACGCTCAGCAAGCTGGCCGGTGCCAAGCGGCGCGCGATGCCGTCGAAGCCCAAGGCCGAACTGGCGACGCTCGTTCAGGAACCGCCGGAAACGAGCGCCTGGCTCCACGAGATCAAGTTCGACGGTTATCGCATGTTTTGCTGCGTGAAGGAGGGCAAAGCCCGGTTCATCAGTCGCAGCGGCCAGGATTGGACAGCCAAGATGGGATCGCTCGTCGAGTTGGCGGCCCAGCTCCCCGTGGAATCGGTGATTCTCGACGGCGAAGTGGTCGTGCTCGACACGAAGGGCGTCAGCCAGTTTCAGCTGCTGCAGAATGCCCTGGGCAAAGAGGGTCAGAAGCCACAGGGAGCGCCGCTTCTGTACTACGCGTTCGACCTGATCTATCTGGACCACTTCGATCTCACCGGCGTGGTGCTCGAGAAGCGGAAGGCACAGCTCGAGGCGCTGCTGAAGCACGCCAAGCTGGGCTCGCAAATTCAGGTCAGCGAGCACGTGGTCGGCAATGGGCGGCAGTTCTACCGCCAGGCCGCCCGGCGCAGCTCGAAGGCATCATCTCCAAGAAGCGCGACAGCCTGTATGTCGGGGGGCGCGGAGGCGATTGGCTCAAATCCAAGTGCCGCCAGACCGAGGAATTTGTGATCGGCGGCTACACCAAGCCGGAAGGGTCGCGGATCGGCTTCGGTGCGCTGTTGCTGGGCTATCACCGGGGGAAGGGTGAGTTGGTCTACGCCGGCCGCGTTGGCACCGGCTTTGACACCAAGATGCTCCGCCAACTGGCGCCGCGGCTCAAACTGCTCGAGCAGAAGCAAGCCCCATTCACCGGCCCCCTCCACGATATTCCCCGCAAAGGCGTGCATTGGGTGCGACCGGAACTCGTCGGTCAGGTCGAGTTCGCCAATTGGACGGATGACGGCGTCGTGCGGCAGGCAGCCTTTCAGGGTCTGCGGGAAGACAAGCCCGCGCGCGAGGTGGTCCTCGAACGGCCAGCTCCGGTGGCCGAATGACGGGCCGACAGAGTGGAAAGGCGATCATGGCGGTGAAGCGGCGTACGACGAAAAAGAAGCCAGCGGATGCCGACCCGTTGGCCGGCATCCGCCTGACGCACCCGGACCGAGTCGTTTATCCCGACGTCGGCGTGACCAAGCGGGAGCTGGCCGAGTACTTCGCCGCGGTCGCTTCCTGGCTCTTACCGCACGTCGCCGACCGCCCGTTGTCGCTCGTCCGCTGCCCGGCGGGGTTGGCGGGACAATGTTTCTATCAAAAGCAGCCGCCGCAAGGCCTGCCGCCTTCGGTCAAAGAGATCAAGATCCGTTACAAGGATACATCGACCACCGGTGTGTTTATCGAGGACACTGCCGGGCTATTGGCGCTCGTGCAATTCGGCGTGATGGAGATTCATGCCTGGCAGTCGCGCGGACGACATCGAGAAGCCCGACCGGATCATTTTCGACCTCGACCCCGGTCCCAATGTCGAGTGGTCGCGCGTGATCGACACGGCGCTCTTGGTGCGCGACTTCTTGAAGCACTTGGGACTGACCAGCTTCGTGAAGACAACCGGCGGCAAGGGCCTGCACATCGTCGCCCCGATCGCCCGCGGCCGCTCGTGGGACGAGGTGAAGGAATTCTGCCACGGCGTGGCCAACATCATCACGACGGCGGACCCCGCGCACTTTGCGGCCACGATGTCGAAGGCGGCCCGGCCCGGCAAAATTTACCTCGACTATCTTCGCAACGAGCGGGGCTCGACGGCCGTCGCTCCCTATTCAAGCCGCGCCCGCGACGGCGCGCCGGTGTCGATGCCACTCAGTTGGACGGAGCTCCGCGGAGTGAAAAGCGGCGCCGCCTTCAACGTCAAGAACGCGTTGGCCCACATCAAAAAGCGAAAACGCGATCCGTGGGACGGCTACAGCCGGCTTAAGCAGCGGATCACCGACGCGGCGATCAAATCGATCGCCCAGTTGCAGCAGGCCCCGCGTTAGGGCTTATGGATCGCCCGGGCGATCTTCAACAGCCCTCGCGACGGTGGTCTCGAGCTACCCCTCGTGCCCCTCGTGCGACAACACCTTCTCGAAGATCACCAGGTTTTCGCCGCGGTCCGGGTCCCAGCGGATGCCGACGACGTCGTACTCCCGGCTGATCGCCAGTTGCAGCATCGGGCGGTGCGTGTTGTGGCACTCGAAGCGGACCGTCGGATACTGGTGGCTGAGGGCCCAGGCATGGGCGGCGTCCATCAGCTGCGAGGCGATGCCGCTCCGGCGATGCTCCGGCAGCACGCCGTACAGCCAGGCGAAGAAGACGCTTGGCTTCAACTCGAATCCGCAGAAGAAGCCGACGGGCGCCTCGTCCAGCGTGGCAACCAGCATCAGCACGTTGTACCGCCCCAAAAACCGCCGACGGAAGAACTGCACGTCGTGAGTGGGCCGGTAGATGCGGTTATACAACTCGAGCACAATCGGGATGTCGTCCTGCCCGACGACGTCGACTTTTGCATTGGCCATGGGAGCCTGCCTTTCATCCTTCCCAATGCATTTTACGGAAGCAGTTGCCAAAAACCGCTTGCCGACATCGCTGTTTTCATCGGTAATTATAGGGTTTTTCGCTGTTCGGCTCTGTAAAAGAATTGCTGTAAAAAATCGGTGTAAAAGGAAAGGCAGTGTAAAAGCAACGGAAGAGTTTTGGGCGTTTGCGGTTTTACAGACAACGAAAAAAAGCCTTAAAAATAAGGGTTTTTTTGAAACCTACGCTACGCATTTTACGTCAGAGCCGGTCGTGCGCGGGGACGCGGCCGACGCATTCTTGTCGCGACCGGGTTTGAACGCAAGGCGACCTGCCCGTGTCGAGGTCGTCTCTTAGACGACCGACCGCTCGTAGCGGACCGTTTGACCGCCCTGCGACCGTGGCGCGATGGTCGCCGCGACGCCGGCAAGCAAGGCTCCCAGAAGCCTGACGGCATGGGGCGAATGTGCTAGAATTCCACTCTGAGAGGAGTTTTGACGCGCAATGCAAGACCGTCGCAATCTATTCAATAAGGTGTGGGACGCCCACGCCGTCCGGGAGCTGACGTCTGGGCAGACCCAGCTGTTCATCGGCCAGCACCTGGTTCACGAGGTCACCAGCCCGCAAGCGTTCGAGATGCTGCGGGACCGGAGGCTGAAAGTCCTGTTCCCCGAACGGACGTTGGCCACCGTCGACCACATCATTCCCACCGACAACGTCGCCCGCCCCTTTGCCGACGACATGGCCGAACAAATGATGTCGGCCATCGAGCGGAACTGCCAAGAGTTTGGCGTCCGCTTGCTGACGCTGGGGGACGACCGCCAGGGAATTGTGCATATTATCGGCCCGGAGCTGGGCGTCACGCAGCCGGGCATCACGCTCGTCTGCGGCGACAGTCATACCAGCACGCACGGGGCCTTCGGCAACATTTCGCTCGGCGTCGGCACGAGCCAAGTGGCCCACGTGCTGGCCACTCAGAGCCTGGCCCTTAGCCGTCCCAAGGTCCGCCGCATCGAAGTCACCGGCCGGTTGCGTCCGGGTGTCTACGCCAAGGACGTGATTCTGAGCATCATCCGGCGGCTCAGCGTCCACGGCGGCGTGGGCTTCGCCTACGAATACGCGGGCGAGGTCTTCGACCGCATGACGATGGATGAGCGGATGACCGTCTGCAACATGAGCATCGAAGGGGGGGCGCGATGCGGCTACGTGAATCCCGATAAGACGACGGTTGACTATCTCCGCGGCCGGCCTTTCGCGCCGCAGGGAGCGGCCTTCGACCGCGCCGCCAAATGGTGGTTGAGTCTGGCCTCTACTCCCGACGCCCAGTTCGATGACCGCGTCACCATCGACGGCTCCGCACTAGAGCCGACCGTCACCTGGGGGATCAACCCGGGTCAGTCGGTCGGCGTCAGCGAAAAGATCCCGCCCGTCGGCTCGTTTCCCACCGAGGAACAAAAAGGAATTGCCGAGGCGCTCGGCTTCATGGACCTGGAGGAGAACACGCCGATTCGCGGCCTGAAAATCGACGTCGCCTTCATTGGATCGTGCACCAATGCGCGGATTTCCGACCTTCGCGAAGCCGCGAGAATCGTCCGCGGCCGGCACGTTGCGTCGCACGTCCGCTCGCTGGTCGTCCCCGGCTCGCAGCAAGTCCGCAAGCAGGCCGAGAGCGAAGGCCTCGACCGCATCTTCACCGAGGCGGGATTCGAGTGGCGAGGTGCCGGTTGCTCGATGTGCCTTGCGATGAACCCGGATAAGCTGGTCGGCCGCGAAATTTGCGCCTCGTCGAGCAACCGCAACTTCAAGGGGCGGCAGGGGAGCCCGACCGGCCGCACGCTTCTGATGAGCCCGGCGATGGTGGCGGCCGCCGCCGTCGATGGCTGCGTCACCGATGTTCGCGAAGTCCTCGATGCCGTTCCCGTGTGACCGCGCCTCACATCCGGTTGTGTCGTAGTTCGACGCTGATCCACGTTGTTCCGTTCGTTTTGTCGACCCCGATTCCGAAACTCTCTTATGCACAAGATCGAGTCGATTACCGGAAATGCCATTCCGCTGTTGTTGGATGACATCGACACGGACCGGATCATTCCGGCCCGCTATCTCCGTTGCGTGACCTTCGAGGGCTTGGGCGAGCACGCCTTCAAGGACGATCGCCAGCAGCATCCGACGACGCACCCCTTCGACGATACGCGTTTCGAGGGGGGCTCGATCCTCGTCGCCGGCCGGAATTTCGGCTGTGGATCGTCGCGGGAGCACGCACCGCAGGCGCTGATTCGTTTTGGACTCAAGGCCTGCATTGCCGAATCGTTCGGCGAGATCTTTTTCGGCAACTGCACGTCGCTGGGAATGGCCTGCGTTTGTCTGCCGCGCGGCGTGCTCGAGCAGCTGGCGACTGCCATCGAACGCGACCATCGCCTGCCGGTGACGATCGACCTCGTCGCGGGCGTCGTCCGCTTCGGCGGCAACTCGTTCGCGTTCCAGATGCCGGATGGGCGCGCAAAGCCCTCGTCACCGGGGAATTCGACTTCCTCGCCCAGCTGCTCGAGGGGGAAGACGCTATTCGCGAGACAGCCGGCAAACTCCCCTACGTCTCGAATTTCGCCTGAATCAATCCGCCGACATTCGTGCGGCCGGCGCAACGGTCGAAACCCGCTCGGACAGTGAGAGAACCCACGACATGAACTTTTCCGGCTCCGAGCACTTTGAGCATCCAATCGAAACGGTGTTCGACGAGATCACCGACCTCCGCGTGACGGCCAAGACGCTACCCGGGCTGGAAAAAGTCGAACGGCTCGATCCCAAACATCTTGAGTGCCGCGTGCGCCCCAAATTCTCCTTCCTCACCGGCAGCATGCAGATGACTTTCGACATCCTCGAGACAGACCGGCCGTCGTCCGCCCGGATGCGGGTGACGGGGAAAGGTATCGGCGCGGGATTGACGATCGAGACGTCGATCCACCTCAAGCCCGAGGGAACGGGCACGCGCCTCGATTGGGAAAGCCGCGTCACTGAGTTGACCGGCCTGGTGAAAGCTCTCAGCCGCACGCTCATCGAAGGGGCGGCCCGCAAAGTTGTGTCCGATTCGTGGGCCGTCTTTCGCACGCACCTCAGCGATCCCGGCCAGAAACCGTCAGCCTGAGCCATCCGCCGCGGCTCTGTCACGCCCACGGGGTAAGATCGGGCCGGTCGGCTGTCTTCGCGGCAAGGGGATTCGCTCGGAAGTGCGTTCGCATCAAGTGCTGCCCAGCGTCACGCGGATGTTCTTGACGATTTCCGCCGCGAACGATGGTCAGCGTCGCGGCGTCGCCCACCTTGTGCTGCGCGAACACGGAATTGAGATCATGCGCGTTGGCGACCGGCTTGCCGTCGACCGCGACGATCACATCGCCAATCTGAATATCGCCCGAACCGTCGCGCCGCGTCCCCTGCAGACCACCCTGGGCGGCCGGGCTGTTGGGCATTACCTTGACGATCAGCGCACCTTGCTCGACGCCGAGCCGCTGGGCCGTCTCGTCCTCCGCCACTTGCACGCCGAGCCGCGGACGCACGACCTTGCCGTGCTGGATCAACTGCGCAACAACATGGTTCACCTCGTCGATGGGGATAGCGAAGCCGATACCCGCAAACGCCCCTGACGGGCTGAGGATGGCCGTGTTCATGCCAATCAGCCGTCCGCCGCTGTCGAGCAGTGGGCCGCCCGAATTGCCCGGGTTGAGCGGGCGCTCGTCTGAATCACGCCCTGGATCTGGCGGCCGTTTGACGTTTCGATCTGTCGGCCCAGCGCGCTCACGATGCCGGCCGTCATCGTTTCATCGAGGCCGAAGGGGTCGCCCAGTGCGTAGGCGATTTGCCCGACCTTCAGATCGTGCGACGAGCCGAGGACGATCGGATGCAACCCGTCCTTGGGAGCCCGGATCCAGAGCACGGCAATGTCGTGATCGGGATCCGCCCAGATGTTGCGGGCTTCGTAAGTCGCGTGATCCGAAAGGGTCACCCGCGCCCCCGCGGCCCCTTCAACCACGTGATAGTTGGTGACGATGTGCCCGTCTTTGTCCCAAACGAAACCGGAGCCGACCCCTTGCGGCACTTGCTGCACATCGAGACTGATGCCGTCGCTCTGCTCCGCCATGTTCGTCACTTGGACCACGCTCGGCGAGACGCGCTCGTAGATGGCGATGTTCGCCTGCTCCTGGCTATTCAGAGCGACCGCGGGTGCCGGGTTACGCGGCTGGGCGTCGGGATCGATCCCCGAAATGGCCACCGAGGAATTCCACCACCACAAAAAGCCCGCCGCCACGGCCCCCACCAGGAACAGCACCACCACGGAGCGCGCCATCGATCGCGGATCGGCAGAGCTTGTCGGCTCGAACGAACTTCGCGGCCGGGACACGGCATTTTGGAAGGGGGACACCTCACGTTGCAACACGGCAGCTCTCCTTTTTGAGGGTCACGGCCTGCAGCCAGCGGCAACTTCCGGCGTGAGATCGCGCAACTGCCGCGTCGCACCCGTTTAGGTGCAAACACTATGCCCGGCGGAAAGCAATCGTCCTTAGCCAGCATGTCCGGGGAGGACGCTCCCGGTCAGCAGTTAACCGAGTGTGGTGATTTCATGGACAGGAAAATCGTCCCTCGACCGACAGACGGGGCCGCGGGCAGATCGGAAAATCAGACCATGAAGCCTGAGCCCGGGCGGCGGCGCGCACCGCTCACGAGATTACCCACCGCGCTCGCCGCCGCCCGGCGCACCTCCCGGTCGCAACTGTTGGCGCGGTAGCTGGATTGTTATCGCGGCCTCGTTGCAGCCAGGAGTTGAAGCGCAAGAGGGAGCTGTAAAGTGAAAACGCGATTGCTGCTTGCCGATGCCGACGCGGCGATGACCGGTCTCTGTCGCGCTTATTTGACGCACTTCGGCTACCAGGTCGACACGGCCCTCGATGGCACCGAGTGCATGTCGAAGCTCCGACGCCGGCTACCGGACTTGTTGTTGCTCGATTGGGGGCTGCCCGGCGGTGGCGGCGAAAAAATCTTGCGCAGCTCCGCGGCGATGATGGTCCCCACGTCCCCGTGGTGATGATGGCCGACATAATGCCCTTTAATGCGCTCAGCGGTCTGCGCAAACCGCCGGTCGTGCGCTGCGTCCAGCGACCGATTCGCATCGCCGCCTTGTGCGATTGCATCGATTCGCTTGTCCATCCGCGGGGCACGCAGTCCAAGCGCGGCGCTCACGCGGGACGCGCGGCCTCGCGTCGAGCACGAGCGAAATCGGTCCAGCCCGCGAAGCGCGCGGTTTGAGCGGCCTGAAGCTCCCATTCGTCCGCCGCTTGATGCTGCAACTTCCGGGACGTTGATGCGATTGAACAGCCCGCGCTCTCACGCTTCGGCTTGGTGTGTCGCATCGTGAACCCGACCCGAAGTAAAGCGAGGCTCTCAGACCGCGCAAAAAAATTGAGCCGGACGTCCCTTCCCAGGCGATTCCTGGGAGAGGAGCAGGCGGCTCTTGCTCGGCTCTTTAACGCGTCCCGCTAGCCGAAGTACTTACCAGCAGTAGGGGCGATAGACCGGACCACGGACGAAGTGCGGGTGAGCGTAAGCCGTGCGGTAAGCGGTGCGACCCACAACATGTCCACGGTAAGCACCCCGCCACGGAGCGGCCATCGCCGTCTGCGTCCCAGCAGCCGCCATCAACATCAAACCCGCGACACCAGCAACGAGCAACTTTTTCATGGCTAACTCCTTCACCTTTGGGTTCGGTTCCAAATCATGGTGACTCAGAAATTTCCCGAGCCAGCTCTTTCTGTTTCTCGCAGTTACGCAAGTACAAAAGCGAAGAGCGTGCCAATTCGTTGTCGGAGTGACTCAATATTCGTAAAGTCATACTGCAGAATGAAAAGAGAATTATTACTTCGCGCAGAAAGCCATTAGTCCGCCCGCGAATTGAATCTGATCGATAACAACATCAGAGTCATATCGATCACAATGGAACGCGAAAGAGTTGCGATTTGGCGCAGGTCACGCCAAGGCGAGTACGCGAATCAGACGGCGCAAGCGCCAATCCGGTGCGGAGATGCACAGGGACGGAGCGAGATCGGGCTCCAGAGGGAGGTCGGCTGCCGATTCGGGACGCGGCCGCGCCACGTAGTGTCGGGCCGCGTCCGATTCGTGCGCCTTAGCTGATGTGGGTCGCCGGCGGGGTCGGGGCAGCAGTGGGCGGCTGAAACTTCGGAGCCGTAATCTCCGGGCGTTCCTCGGTCGGCAGCGGACGCGCCGATTCGTGATACGTCGGGGGCGGCAGATAGTTGTTGCTGTTGTAGTTCGGATTGTTGTTGTAGTTGCTGTTATTGCCGCCGCCCCGAGTCAACTCCTCCTCAATGCCGTTCATGCCCTTCTTGAACTCGGTGATCCCCTTGCCCAGGCTGCGCATCAATTCGGGCAACCGTTTGCCGAAGAGCAACAGGGCGATGAAGGCCACAAGAATCAGCTGCGGAGGGCTTTCCCAAAAGGCAAGCATTGGCGACATGATAGATCCTCTATTTTCGGACGTTCGGCCTCACCCGACCCGTCCTCGTCTGAACTCACCGTTCGCACCCAGCGGCGAAACGGCACACCGGAACAACGCCGCAATCACGGGCTGACGCGATTCCAGGGTAAAATTCAGAGGAGAGGAGGCAACCATTGGTCGGAACATCCTCGCTCCCGGCGAGAACCCCCAGCGAGAGCTCCCAACGCCCCGCCCCAAAGCAATGCGGGGCCTGCGTTTACCTGGAATCGGATGTCCACCCGGTTTGCCCGCTGCGGTGAGCAGGATCGGCGAGCGGAACTCAATTCGATTCTAGCCCCGCCGTATCGAATGTCAACGCTAAGCTGCCTGCGACGCTCAACTTGTCGCGTCTTCGTAGCTTTGGGTCAGGAGTAAAGTCATCTCGAACAACTGCAGTTTGCGGGCGACCCAGGCCAACTCCGGATCGCCATCGGAGGCCGCCTGCTGACAGAAATCAACGAATGCGAAGCTGTCCCAGGTCCCGTTTGGCAGCAATCGTTCAATGGCCGTCCGCGTTTCGGTCTTTTGATCAGCCGCGAGCGAACTGGCCGCGTTCGCAAGCCGGCCGTGAATTGGGTGCGACCCGACGTGACGAAACCAATATTTCGCATTCCCCGGGTCGGGCTCGCGACGATGATGGATCGCGTGCCAGTAATCACCTGCTTGGTGTCGCCCCTGGCCCTCCACGCTCTGGGCTCGTTCGTGGCTCTCGGTCGCAAAGTCGTGCAGTTCCAAGAGGCCGGCCGAAACGGCGACGGCGTCGGCGGGCGATTTCACATTCGGGGCGACTTGGCACAGATCGAAATCCTCGAGGGTATTCCGCAGCCAGGCCGGCGCATCGCGGGGACTGCCATGCACGAGCTCGGGGAGGGGAATCCGTTTCTCGTCGAGTCGCACGTGGCTCTCCCCCGCTTCCCACGAAAATGGGAAGCGCGTCGCGATGAAGCGCACGAGACCACCTCGGGCTGCACGCAGCAACCATTCCCAGAGCGGATGGGAGTAAGCGAGAAACGGCCCCACCGTTTCGTACTTTCCCGTTCGAATCATGGTCTCGCAGCACGGTTCCGGGTTGATGGCGAGCAGCGACAATAAGGGGGGTAACTGCGTCAGACCGGATTCAAACTCGGCCGTCGGCATCACGGGCCGTACTAGGACCATTCCTTCGCCGACGGGTGACGCGTGCGGAGGCGCGATCGCCGCCTTTCCCGCGCCGATCGCCGCGGCCAGCTCACTGAACTCAGCCTCGGCATCGACCGGCGGCAAAACGCGACCATCGGGAGACAGAACGATGAGTTGCGGCCCGCTCGCCAGCGCCTCGTTGAGCCGACTGGCGGTCCAAATCGGATTGAGACGCGACATAATTGAAGACTCAAATGGACGAGGTCGACGAGAGTTCCCACCAGCAGTGACCGGCGACAGGAACTCGGGCCAGCATAACAAATTGTCCAATACGGCCGCGTGCCCGCATTCAAGGCGAGCTGGCTTGAACGCTATGCAGTGCCGCCCTTCGCACGGGTCGGCGTCAATCGCTAAACGGCGTTTCGCCAATGGTTTGGCGCATCTCGCCAAGGGCGATGCAAGTGAGAAGCAGCCTACGAGTTAGGCTCCGCGTGCCCCGTCCAATCGAAAACTCGCGTGGATCCAGCGTGCGGTAACTTTGCCATTGGCATAACTCGTGCGATTCCTTGCCCGATTCAAGATCCCTCCAACGTACGAGCCCCTGTACCAGCGCAGGTTTAGATGCGGCCAGCGTACGAGATTTCGAGCCTCGATCTGAGGTCTCTAGCGCGAGCTTACCAGGCTCGCGAAATCACACCGAGCGACGTCATCGAGTTGGTCCTCGAGCGGATCGCCGCCTACTCGGACCGAGCGGTCTGGACCTACCTCGTTCCCAAAGAGGAACTGCTCGAGCGGGCCAGCCGGCTGGAACGCCAATGGGCCGCCGGCGAGCGCTTGCCGCTCTTCGGCGTCCCCTTCGGCATCAAAGACAGCATTGACCTGGCCGGCCACCCCACGACCGCAGCGTGCCCCGCCTATTCCTATATCCCCAAGCATTCGTCGCCCGTCGTGCAGCGGCTCATCGACGCGGGGGCGATCCCCATCGGCAAGAACAATCTCGACCAGTTCGGCACCGGCCTGGCCGGCGACCGCAGTCCGTACGGCGCGTGCCGCAACGTCTTTCGTCCGGAGTACATCTCGGGCGGCTCGAGTTCGGGCTCGGCGGTGGCGGTGGCTGCCGGGCTGGTGAGCTTTGCCTTGGGGACAGACACGGCCGGTTCCGGCCGTGTGCCCGCGGGAGCCAACAATGTGGTCGGCTTCAAGCAGGCGCACGGGCGGCTGAGCACACAAGGAGTCGTCCCGTCCTGCGCGTCGCTCGATTGCGTCGCGTTTCTCGCGCTGACCGCGAACGACGCCGAAGTCTTGTTCTCGCTGGCCGCCGGCGAGGCGCCGCCTCCGATTGACTCGGAGATCGGCCCGTTTTCCTTCGCCGTCGCCGCCGCAGAGGAACTCGAATTCTGCGGTGACGCCGAGCGGTCCGACCTCTTTCGCCAATCCCTGGCGCGGCTCGAGGCGGCCGGATGCCGGCGGCAGACGATCGCCTTCGGCCCCTTCCGCGAAACGGCCCAGTTGCTCTACGAGGGTCCGTGGGTCGCCGAGCGATTGTCGGCCATGCAGACCTTTTTTGCCGATCATCCGCGCGACGTGTATCCGGTGACGCGGGCGATCATCGAGCAGGGAGCCAGATACACCGCCGTCGACGTGTTCCGCGCGCAGCATCGGCTGGCACAGCTCAAGGAAACGTGTCTACAGGTCTTCGAACACGCCGACGCGTTGGTCGTGCCGACGTTCCCTACGCTGCCGACACTGGCCGCAGTTCAGGCCGATTCGCTGGGTTGGAGCCGGCGGCTGGGAACCTATACGAACTTTGCCAACTTGCTCGGATTATGCGCGATCGCGGTGCCCGCCGGCTTCACCGAGTCGGGCTTGCCGTTTGGCATCACGCTGCTGGCCCGCGCGGGCAGAGAGCGGCCGTTGTGCGAGATCGGCGCCTGGTGGCAACGACAACTCGACCTGCCGCTGGGCGCGACGCAGGCCCATCTGCCGCCGATCGAACGAGTCGCCGCGAAGAAAACGAACGAGGCGGCGGACGGCTGGGTGCGTGTCTCGGTGGCCGGAGCCCACTTGCGGAATCAGCCGCTGCACCCGACATTGCGGCAGTTCGGCGCCCGCTTCGTCCGCACATGTCGCACGGCGGCGAAATACCGCTTCTTCGCCTTCCTCGAACTCGATCCGCCGCGCCCCGGTCTGTTGCAGACCGAGGTGGGAGGCGGAGCGGTCACGGTCGAAGTCTACGACCTACCCTGCGAAGGGTTCGGACGCCTCGTCGCGTCGGTCGCTCCGCCACTGGCGATCGGTACCGTCGAATTGGAAGATGGCGCGAAGATCAAAGGCTTTCTCTGCGAATCCTCGGCCGCCGCGACCGCCCGGGACATCACGGAGTTCGGCGGCTGGGTGGCCTTCCGCGAACAAACGTCGCGGCCGCGCACTCGCGCCGACCTGAAACCGGCCGACGCGAAACCGGCCTCCTGCTGAATGGGATCCCACGTATGACGATGACCTCTCGCAACATTCCCTTTCGCCTGGCGCTCCTGATCGCCCCAGTGCTCTTGGGGGCGGGACTCTCCGGCTGCGGCGACAGCGCGGCCACCACCACGTCAGCCGGCGGCGAATCGGGCGGAGGCAAGATCGGCGTCGGTTTCATCTACGTCGGGCCCCGTGACGATTACGGCTACAACCAAGCCCATGCCGACGGTGCGGCAGCCGTCCGCAAGATGGACGGCGTGCTGGTCCGCGAGGAGGAGCGCGTTGCCGAAACGATCGACGTCCAAAAAACCATGGAAAGCATGATCCAGCTCGACGGGGCGAAGATCGTCTTTCCCACCTCGTTCGGCTACTTCGATCCGCACGTGCTCGAGATGGCCAAGAAATTCCCCGACGTGATGTTCCTGCATTGCGGCGGACTCTGGAAGGAAGGCGTGCATCCGAAAAACGTGGGGAGCTACTTCGGCTTTATCGACGAGTGCCAGTACCTCAGCGGCATCGTCGCCGGTCACATGAGCAAGTCGAAGAAGCTCGGTTTCGTAGCCGCCAAGCCGATCCCGCAAGTGCGGCGCAACATCAACGCCTTCGCGCTCGGCGCACGCAGCGTCGACCCCACGATCACTTGCCTGGTGATCTTCACCGGCGACTGGTCGATGCCGGTGAGAGAGGCCGAGGCAACCAACAACTTGATCAACCAGGGAGTCGACGTGATCACCTGCCACGTCGACAGCCCGAAGGTGGTCGTCGAGAACGCCGAGAAGCGCGGCATCTACACCTGCGGCTATCATTGCAGCCAGGCCAGCCTCGCACCGAACGGTTATCTCACCGGCGCCGAGTGGAACTGGGAAAAGGTCTACACCGATTACATCCGTCTGTATCAGGCCGGCAAGAAGCTGCCGAATCTGGTCCGCGGCGGACTGAAGGAAGGCACCGTCAAGACGTCGCCCTACGGATCGATGGTCACCGACAAAGCAAAGCTCGCGGCCGAGACGGCCAAGGCCAAGCTGATGACGGGCACCTTTGTGATCTTCAAGGGCGAGTTAAAAGACAACGAAGGCAAGGTCGTGATTCCCAAGGGGAAGGAGTACCCACAGACCGCGATCGAGCTGGAAAGCATGGATTACCTGGTGGAAGGCGTGCAGGGCCGATAGCCGTGGCAGTGTCGCCCCGTAGCCGAGTGTTCGATGAATAGCCGTTCCCTCGCCGAAACCTTGACGATCACATTGGCGCGCTGGTGGCGTCGCTCGTGATCTTCGGCGCGTTCATGTTTGCGTTCGCGCATGTCCGGCCCGGCGAACTCTTTCATTGGATGTACATCGGCTCCTTCGACACCAAATTCTCCTGGCAATACTCACTCACGCGGGCCGCCCCGCTGATTCTCGCCGCGCTTTGCACGGCGCTGCCCGCGCGGCTGGGACTGATCGTCATTGGTGGCGAAGGTTCGCTGGCCTTGGGTGGTCTGGCGGCGGCCGGCACGGGACTGTTGCTCGCCGGTCACTCGCCATACGCGATCCAGTTCGGCATGGCGGCAGCCGCCATGTGTCGCCGGAGGATTGTTAATCCTCCTGTGCGGTGCTCTGCGCCACTTGCGGGGAGTGAACGCGACCATTTCGAGCCTGCTGTTGGCGTACATCGCAATCAACGTTTTCAACTTTCTCGTCGAAGGGCCGATGCGCGATCCGTCGAGCTTGAACAAGCCGGCGACCTACCCGATTCCGAACGAAGCCGCGCTCGGCAAGATGTTCGCCCTCGACGTCCATTGGGGGCTGGCCTATGGCATCGCGGCGTGTGTGCTTGCCTGGGTGCTGATGGACCACACGACGTTCGGCTTTGCCGCGCGGATGGCCGGCGGCAACATGCGGGCGGCGCAGGCGGCCGGTTTGCCAGTTGGTCGGCTGATTCTCGTGACTTGCTTGCTCGGCGGAGCCGCCGCCGGACTGGCCGGAATGGTCGAAGTGGCTGCCGTGCATCACCAGGCGAACGGCTCCCTGATCGCCGGCTACGGTTTCACGGGAATTTTGGTCTCATTCATTGCGCGTCACCATCCGCTGGGGATTATTCCGGCGGCGGTGCTCTTCGGCGGGTTGGGGGCCGCTTCGGGCATCATGCAGCGGCGGCTGCAGATTCCGGACGCCTCGGTCCAGGTGTTGATGGGCATCATCTTCGTGATGATCCTGCTCTCCGAGTCGCTTTACGGCCGCCTGCGGATCTTCCAGCCGCGCGAAGTGCGCGAGGCGGCGGCCGCATGAGTGGTGTGCTTGCCCAGCTCGACTTTGCCGCGCTCTTCGACCTCGCGCGGGGCTTTCGCTTCGCCCCCATGCCGCTTGGAGCAGCCAGCTCGGCGACCGACCTCGGCTTGTGGGGCCTGGTGATCGCGGTGATCGCCGGCGCCGACAAGGTGGGAACGCCGTTTCTGTTTGTCAGCCTGGGCGAATGCATCACCGAAAAATCGGGCCGCGTGAACCTTGGCCTCGAGGGGACGCTGGTGATGGGCGCGATGACCGGCTTCGCCATCAGCTACAGGACTGGCTCCCCGTGGGTTGGCGTGCTGGCGGCGGCCGGCGTGGGTGCGCTGCTGGGAGCCCTTCACGCGGTGATGTGCAACCTGCCACGTGTCAACTACATCGCCGTCGGCATCGCGATGATGCTCTTCGGCATGGGGCTGGCGTTCTACCTGGGCAAGCCCTACATCCAGCCCAGCGCGCCGAAACTTCCCGCGCTCGATCTCGGTTTCTGGTCGTCGATCGAGCAAGTGCAGGACGCCCTGCGGATCAACGCGCTGTTTGTCGTTGGCGTGATTCTCGCGCCGACGCTGGCGTGGGTGCTCAAGAACACGCGTTGGGGACTGATTCTGCGCTTGGCCGGTGAAAGCGAGGAGGCCGCCGCGGCGATGGGCTACTCCGTCCCGCGAATCCGATTGGTGGCGACGGCGGTGGGCGGCGCGCTGGCGGGCGTCGGCGGCAGCTATCTGTCGCTCTATTATCCGGGCTCGTGGTCCGAACAGATTTCCTCCGGCCAGGGACTGATGGCCGTCGCCCTCGTGATCTTTGCCCGCTGGAGCCCCGTCCGCTGTCTGTTCGCGTCGCTTTTGTTCGGCGGCGTTGGCACGCTCGGTGTGGCCATGCAGGGGCAGAATCTCACGTCGGCCTCGGTCGCCTACCTCTGGTTCGCAGCTCCCTACGTGCTGACGCTGTTGATCATGGTGGTGACCTGCTCGCGGTTGCGGGCGATGGTCGGCGCGCCGGCCGAACTCTCGCGAGTGCGGTGACTCATGCCCACCACAACCGTCGCAGCCAATCCATATCCCTGGCCCTACAGCGGGCGACCTCGAGCCCACGAACACGGCCCTGATCGTGATCGACATGCAGACCGATTTCTGCGGCAAAGGGGGCTATGTCGACGCGATGGGTTATGACATTTCGTTGACCCGCGCACCGATCGAACCGATTCAAGCGGTCCTTGCCGCCCTCCGCAAACGAGGCTTCACTATCCTGCACACCCGCGAGGGGCATCGGCCCGACCTGTCCGACTTGCCGGCCAACAAGCGGTGGCGCTCGCAGCGGATCGGTGCCGGAATCGGTGACCCCGGTCCCTGCGGCCGCATCCTGGTCCGCGGCGAGCCCGGCTGGGAAATCATTCCCGAGCTGGCTCCACTCCCAGGCGAAGTGATCATCGACAAGCCGGGCAAAGGCTCCTTCTGCGCGACCGACCTCGAGTTGATCCTTCGCCAGCGGGGAATCGAAAATCTGATTCTCGCCGGCATCACGACCGACGTCTGCGTGCACACCACCATGCGCGAGGCAAACGACCGGGGCTTCGAGTGCCTGTTGCTGGAAGACTGCTGCGGCGCGACCGATTACGAGAATCATCGGGCCGCCCTGAAGATGGTCACCATGCAAGGGGGCGTGTTCGGCGCGATTGCGCCGTCGCGTGCCCTGTTAGAGGTGCTGGGATGACGACGACACTCTCCGTCCCCGACGACGACACGATCGATCGCATCGAGCCGCTTGCGGCCATCAATGCCGGCGCTCCGCCGCGGATTGAGGTCCGCAATCTCTCCAAGCGGTTTGGCGCGCTCAAGGCCCTGATCGACGTGTCGATGACGCTCGCCTCCGGCAGCTTTCGCGCGCTCTTGGGCGAAAACGGAGCGGGCAAGAGCACGCTGGTCAAATGCATCATGGGAACCTACCGGGCCGACAGTGGCTCGGTTTGCGTCGGCACGCACGAGGTCGAACTGAAAAATCCCCGGCAGGCCCATGCGCTCGGCATCGGCATGGTCTACCAGCACTTCACGCTCGTCGAAAACATGAGCGTGGTCGAAAACCTGCTGATGGCACGGGAGCACGTGCCGGCCGTCGTCAATTGGAAGGCCGAGACGGCACAGCTCGAAGCATTCATGCAGACGATGCCCTTTCGCGTCGAGCCCAAGGCGATGGTCCGTAACCTGTCGGCCGGCGAGAAGCAAAAAGTCGAAATTCTCAAGCAGCTTTACCTCCGCCGCAAGGTGCTGATCCTGGACGAGCCGACCTCGGTGCTCACGCCCGACGAGGCGGACGAAGTCTTGGGCATGGTCCGCCGCATGTGCAGCGAGGGCCGGCTGAGCGTGCTCATGATCACGCACAAGTTCCGCGAAGTGATGGCCTTCTGCGACGAAGTCTCCGTGCTGCGACAAGGCCAGCTGATGGGCGAAGGCTCCGTTCGCGACCTGACGCCCGAAGCGATGGCCCAGATGATGATGGGCCACGCAGAGCTGCCCGCACAGGCCGCCCGCAAAGACACCAACGGCCATGCCGAGAAGCACGTGCGACTCGAAATCCGCGAGCTGGCGGCCGACGACGAAACGGGGGTCGAGGCGCTGTCGCAGCTGTCATTGCGGGTTGGCGCCCACGAAATCGTGGGGATTGCCGGCGTCTCGGGGAACGGCCAGCGCGAACTGGTCCAGGTCCTGGCCGGCCAGTGCGAGGCGACCGGCGGCCAAGTCCTCGTCGCCGGCGAGACTTACCGCGCCGTCCGCCACGAGATGCGGCGGCACCGCTTTCACGTGCTGCCCGAAATGCCGCTGCAGAATGCATGCGTCGGCAACATGACGGTCGCCGAAAATCTGGCGTTTCGCGTCTTCGATCGGCCGCACATGACGCGGCTGCGAAAACTCGTCAACCCGCGAGCCATGCGGCACCGGGCAGTCGATTTGATCGGCCGCTATCGCATCCGCCCGAATTCGCCGGCCGCCAAGATCGGCCATCTGTCCGGCGGCAACGTGCAACGCGCTGTGCTGGCCCGCGAGCTGGGCGAGCAAGTGGAAGTGCTGATCGTCGCCAATCCGTGTTTCGGGCTCGACTTTCAGGCGGTGGCGGAGATTCGCTCGCAAATCATGGAGGCCCGCAACCGAGGCGCAGCCGTCCTCTTAGTCTCGGAGGATTTGGACGAAATCCTCGAGTTGGCCGACCGCATCCTGGTGATCTCCGAAGGACGAATCGTTTACGAAACACCGGCGAAGGAAGCCGACCGCCACGTCATTGGCCGGCACATGGCCGGCCATTAGAGATTAGTCCGGCACATGGCCGGCCATTAATCACTCGGCCACGCACTAATCATTCCGCCGGCTCCCTGCCTACTACTGACATGAAACCGACACTCGCCACGATCGCTGCCGAACCTTACGAATACGTCTTTCGTCCGGATCAGCTCGCGCTCGTGATCATTGACATGCAGCGGGACTTCATCGAGCCGGGCGGATTCGGCGCTGCCTTGGGCAACAAGGTGCATCATCTCGAGCCGGCCGTGGAGCCCATTGCGAGGCTGTTGGCCGCGTTTCGCGAAGCAGGACTCACCGTCGTCCACACCAAGGAATGCCATCGACCCGATTTGGCCGATTGTCCGCCGAGCAAGCGTTCCCGCGGGCGGGGCGTGGGACTGCGCATCGGCGATCACGGGCCGATGGGACGAATTCTTGTCGACGGCGAGCCGGGGAATGACTTCATCGAACCGCTGCGGCCGCGCGACGGAGAGGTGGTGATCGCCAAGCCGGGAAAGGGGGCGTTCCATGCGACCGATCTGCACACTCAACTGCCGGAGCGGAGCGTCACGCACCTGTTGCTGACGGGCGTGACGACCGAGGTCTGCGTCCAGACGACCATGCGCGAAGCCAACGATCGCGGCTACGAATGCCTGCTCGTCGAAGACGGGACGGAGAGCTATTTCCCCGAATTCAAGCAGGCCACGCTGGCGATGGTGCGGGCGCAAGGCGGGATCGTCGGCTGGACCGCGCACAGCGAGCAGGTGCTGGCCGGGCTAGCGGCGGCGCTCAGCGAGCGGCCATCAGTTCGTGGCTGACAACGTCGGCGTAGGTCTCGCGCCGGCGAATCAGCTCGACCGACGTGCCGTCGACCAATACCTCGGCCGCGCGGGGACGGCTGTTGTAGTTGCTGCTCATGGCCATGCCGTAGGCCCCGGCACTGAATGTGACCAGCACGTCGCCCCGTTCCAGCGACGGCAGGTAGCGGTCCTTGGCCAGGTAATCGCTCGACTCGCAGATCGGTCCGACGACGTCGACCGGCTGGCAGCCCGCGACGGCCGCCTCGTAGTCGTCCGGCGGAGCGACGCGGGGAACGGCCGGCCAGATGCGATGAAACGCGTCGTACATCGCCGGCCGGATCAAGTCGTTCATCGCCGCGTCCTGAATGACGAACGTCTTGCCCCCTTCCTGCTTGGTGTAGATCACCTCGCTGACGATCACGCCGGCATTGCCGACGATGAACCGCCCCGGCTCGAGCGCCAGCTGACAGCGAGCGGCGCGGACGGGAGGGACGATCACCTTGGCGTATTCGGCAGCGGGCGGCCCTTCCTGCTTGCGGTAGCTGATGCCGAAGCCGCCACCCAGGTTGATCCAGCGAATCTCGTGACCGTTCCTGCGGAAATCCTCGACGACTTTCACCGCCTTCTCCACGGCCTGCGCGTAGGGATCGGTCGTGAGGATGGGCGAGCCGAGATGCATGTGAATGCCGGAGAGCGAAAGATGGCGGTCGCCCAGCACCTTGGCAGCAAGCGCCGTCGCGCGATCGATGTCCATGCCGAACTTGTTGCCGCGCTTACCGGTCGTAGTCTTGGCGTGGGTCTTGGCGTCGACGTCGGGATTGAGCCGGAGCGCCACGGGGGCCTTGCGTCCCATTTGACTGGCGACGCAAGAGATGGCATCGAGCTCGGCCTCGCTCTCGACGTTGAACATCAGGATGTTCGAGTCGAGGGCGAAGCGGATCTCCTCGTCGGTCTTGCCGACGCCGGCGAAAATTACCCGCCGCAGGTCGGCGCCAGCCTCCTTCACGCGATACAGCTCGCCGCCGGACACGATGTCGAAGCTGCTGCCGGCCTCGTGCATCGTCCGCAGCAGAGTCAGGTTGGCGTTCGCCTTGACCGAGTAGCAAATCACCGGCTCGGCCGCCGCAAACGCCGTCTGAATCTCGCGGAACCGGGAGAGGAGATAGTTTTTCGAGTACACCCAGACCGGTGTGCCGAACTGCCGGGCGATGTCCCGCAGGGGAACGTCTTCGCAATAAAACTGGCCGTCGCGAAATGGAAAGCCGTCCATTAAACGGCCGCCTTTGCGCTACGATGCCTGGCCAACAGCTCGGCAATCTGCACGGCGTTGGTGGCCGCCCCCTTGCGGAGGTTATCGCTCACGCACCAGAAGTTGAGGCCGTTGGGGTGCGACAGGTCGCGGCGGATGCGGCCGATGAACGTGTCGTCGCTGCCCGAGCATATCGAGGGCAGGGGATACTTGCCGTTGGGAGTATCGTCGATCACGCGGAGGCCAGGGAAGGCGGCAAACAGCCGGCGGGCCTCTTCCGGCGAGACAGGACGGGCCGTTTCCACCGTGATGCACTCGCTGTGGCAGTTGGCGACGGGAATGCGGACGCAGGTGGCGCTGATCTTGATCGAGTCGTCGCCCAAAATCTTGCGGGTCTCGTAGACCATCTTCATTTCTTCGCTCGTGTATCCCTCTTCCTTCACGCCGCCGATCTGGGGGATGGCGTTGAAAGCGATCGGGTGCGCAAAGGCCCGGTACTGATAATCATGACCGTTGAGGTGCGACTTGGTCCCCTCGATCAGGTCCGTGTTTCCCTGCAACCCCGCGCCGCTGACGGCTTGATACGTGCTGACGATCACACGCACCACGCGGGCCGCGTCGTGCAGCGGCTTGAGCGCGAGGGCCATTTGCGTGGTCGAGCAGTTGGGGCTGGAGATGATGCCCGTCGCATTGAGGGCGGCTTCCGGGTTGATCTCGGGGATGACGAGCGCCACCTCGGGCCGCATGCGGAAATAGCCCGACTCGTCGATCACCGTGGCCCCGGCGGCGACGGCGCTCGGCAGGTAATCGCGGGCGACGTCGTCGGGTGTCGAGGAGATGACCAGGTCGACGCCGGCAAACGCGTCCTTTGTCAGCTCTTCGATCACGTAGTCGCGGCCGCGGAACGACAGCTTTCCGCCGGCGCTGCGCTTCGAGGCCAAAAAGCGGAACCGGCCGGCGGGAAATTCCCGCTCTTCCAACAGCTGCACCATGATGCGGCCCACGGCGCCGGTGGCGCCGACCAGGGCGACAGTCTCGAACACTGAAATTCTCCGTTTTCTTAAGCGATTTCCGCGGATCGGCCTCATCTTAAGAGGTTTGGGGAAAGCCAGCAATCACAGCCGTCGACGGCCGCTCGCGCGGCACGCCCGGCGAAACGTTCGCGGAGCCCGCGCTCCGCATGACAAACAATGCCGCGACGCGGCGCGCAAGGCGGCTGTCAACAAAAACGACACCGCCAAGTCCTCGACGGTTCGCGGCACGCCCCGATATACTTTGATACTTTGCAGACAAGCGGGCGTTTGCTTGGAACGACGCGTTCCGACTACGTACATTCGTCGAAAACACAGCTCCGGATCGAGTTGATGAAAATCTTAGTTGTGGGCAACGGAGGCCGCGAGCACGCGCTGGTCTACAAGCTGGCGCAGTCTCCCACGGTGACGCGCATCTACCTGCGCCGGGAAACGCCGGCACGGCCGACGAGCCGAATACCGAGAATCTCGACATCCGGGCCACCGACACGGCCCGCCTGCTCAAGTTCTGCAAGGCCGAAGAGATCGACCTGGCGGTGATCGGCCCCGAGGCGCCGCTGGTCCTGGGAATGGTCGACGCCTTTCGGGCCGCGGGCGTGTGCGTCTTTGGACCAACTCAGGCCGCCTCGGCCCTCGAAGCGAGCAAGGCCCACGCCAAGGAGATCATGCGCCTGGCGAACGTGCCGACGGCCGACTACGCCGTCTTCGACGATCCGGCCGCGGCGACCGCCCACGTTGACGAGCGCAGCGAGCGGCCGCTCGTCGTCAAAGCCGACGGCCTGGCAGCGGGCAAAGGCGTGATTGTCTGTCAGAACCGACAGGAGGCTCTCGCCGCCATTCGTCACGCGATGGTCGACCTGGCGTTCGGCGACGCGGGCAGGCGGATCGTAATCGAAGAAGCTTTAGTCGGCGAAGAGGCGAGCATCCTCGCGATCGTCGACGGCAGCACGATCCTGCCGCTCGAGCCGGCGCAGGACCACAAAGCGGCCTACGACGACGACCGCGGCCCCAACACGGGGGGGATGGGGGCCTATTCACCCACTCCGCTCGTCACGCCGGCCTTACTCGACGAAGTCATCGAAAAAGTGCTCGTGCCGATCGTCCACACCATGCGTCGCGAAGGCGAGCCGTTCGAGGGCATTTTGTACGCGGGGCTGATGATCACGTCGCAAGGCCCCAAGGTGCTCGAGTTCAACGTCCGCTTCGGCGACCCCGAGGCGCAGCCCGTTCTGATGCGCTTGAAATCGGACCTCGCCCAGGTGCTGTTGGCCGCGGCCGAGGGACGGCTGAAAAAGTTGCCTCCGCTTGAGTGGGATCCGCGGCCGGCGGTCTGCGTGGTGATGGCGTCGAACGGTTATCCGGGCGACGTGAAAAAGGGCTATCCCATCCGCGGATTGGCGGAAGCCGCGCGCGTGCCGGACGTCAAAGTCTTTCACGCCGGCACGACGCGCCTGGGCGACCAGGTCGTCACTGACGGCGGGCGCGTGCTGGGAGTGACGGCAGTCGGCGACACGATTGCCGACGCCAAGCTCCGCGCCTACCAGGCGGTGAAGTGTATCCGCTGGGAGGGAGCTTGGTGCCGCAAGGACATCTCCGATAAAGCCCGCCGCACGGCGAGCGCCTAGCGACGCTTTCCTGATCGGCCTCGCACTTGCCGCGACGGCGTCGACATTTCAATCTCGCCTCCTTCCGACAGGGAGAGGGCAGGTGTGCAGGGTCTTTTTCACAGCGCGTGACTGATCGCGGACCAAACGGTCGCGTCCAAAACTAACCCGCCGCTACCGCCCCACTGGCCTGCCACAGAACCGACGTCAGCTGCTCGAGCGACGTCGGCTTGGTCAGATGAAAATCGATGCCCGCTTCGCGGGAGCGGCGGCGATCTTCGTCCGTGCCGTATCCGGTCAGCGCGATCAGCACGGGAGTATCTACGCCGTCGAACGCGCGGATGCGGCGGGCGACCTCATAGCCATTCATCCGGGGCATCGCGATGTCGAGGAACACGACCTCGGGCTTGTCGTCGCGAACCAAATCAAGGGCGGATTGACCGTCGTGGGCGAGCGTCACGTCCTGGCCGATTGCACGGAGCATCCGGGCCAGCGTCGTTGCCGATTCGTGCATGTCGTCGACGACGAGAATGCGCCGCCGCGGCAGCTCGGGCGTCGCGGTGCTCGGTGAAGTCTCAAACGAGCCGGCATCGCCGGGGACCGTCGGCAGCGTGATGACGAACTCGCTCCCCTGTCCGGGACCGGCGCTCTGCGCTTCGATCGAGCCGCCGTGCATTTCGATCAAGCGCTTGGCCAGCGTCAGGCCGATCCCCAGTCCGCCCTGAGACCGGTCGAGGGTTTGATCGACCTGTGCGAACATCTCGAAAATGCTCGCTAACTTCTCGGCCGGAATGCCGCAGCCCGTGTCGCGAATCGAGACTTCCGCGCGGCCGTTGTCCGGCCGCACGGCCAGCGCGATTTGGCCCCCCTCCGGCGTGTACTTGGCCGCGTTGTGCAGCACGTTGCCGATGACCTGCGAGACCCGCGTGGCGTCCGCGTCGAGGAAGAGCGGTTCCTCCGGCAGCGCGATCTCCAACCGCTGCTTGTTCGCGGAGATGACCGGCCGCACCAATTCGACGGCCGTGTGCACGAGCGCCCGCAGCTCGACGCGGCTGGTCCGCAGCGAGATTTTGCCCTGGCTGATCCGCGATACGTCGAGCAGGTCGTCGATCAGCCGAGTCATCTGGCGGACTTGCCGTTGCATCATGCCGCGAAGTTCCTGGAGTTGCGCCGGGTCCTCCTTCGCGAGGCCCCACACTTCGAGGGCGTTGCTCAGCGGGGCCAGCGGATTGCGCAGCTCGTGGGCCAGCGTGGCCAGGAATTCGTCTTTGCGGCGATCGGCCTCGCGCAGCCGCTCCACCAGGTAGAGCCGCTCTTGCGCCACGGCCAACCGCTCGCTCATCTCGCGTTCGAGCTGCCGCTGACGCTCAGCCACCCGCCCCCAGGCCCGCTGCAACCCTTCGCACAACAAGCCGACGGCGATGCCGCTGGCGGCGTAAACCATCATCCGCATCGTGTCGCTGCTGGAGGGGAGCGCGAACGAGTGCTTGGGATTGGTGAAGAAAAACCGCTCATTCGCCAGGCAGATGCAGGTTGTCAGCAGGGACGGCTTCCAACCGCCGACCAGGCCGGCAATCAGCACGGCGAGCAAAAAGGCGAGCGAGGTGAAGAATCCGCGCAGCGGACTGTCGGTGCTGTAGCGCATCGCGAAGACGAGCGCCGACCCGAGAATTGCGATCAGGTATCCCCAGGCAGGATACCGGCGCGTCATCAGCATAAGCAGATTGTCCCGCTACTCCGGCCAAAAGCCTGTGCCCGCAATTTCTTGCGGCACTCGGGTCAATCGTAAACCCCCCAATGCAGCCTGTCGAGAACGCTTTGACCGGTGCCCCCGGCACGCATCGCGGACTGGACTCCGAAGGGGTTTCAGGCGGACCGCGCGCGTCCGCGATCGAATCCCATCTGGAAGACGATTGACCGTCGCCAACCCCACCGGGGGAGCCTGCCTGAAGTCGCGGGACGCTCTGGGGGCTTTATCGACCGCGACGGCGAAGGCACACCGGATCTGAGAAGGTAGGCATTCAGATTGAGACAGCACACCGGGGAGTGACGGGCAAGCGTCGCGGCGGGCGAAATCGATGCCGCCGGAACGTGTTTTGCAACCGTCGCTAAGAAGGGTTTTACAGTCTCGCAATAACGCGCTTGCCGGCGGCCGGCCGCTGTTCCGCAAAATCACCGTTTTCGAGAAAGAACGGAGAGCTTTCCATGAACCTGTTTACCAGCATCGAATTCAACTCGCTCGAGGACCTGTTCATCGAGCAGATCGAAGACCTCTACGACGCCGAGAAGCGCCTGACGGAGGCACTTCCCAAGATGGCGGATGCCGCTCATTCGCCCGATCTGCGGAGCGCGTTTCAGACACACCTGCGGGAGACCGAAGGGCACGTCGTGCGGTTGGAACGCATTTTCCAGAAGCTGGGACGCAGTCCCGAGCGCGAAACGTGCGCGGCGATGAAAGGCCTGATCACCGAAGGCGAGCAGATGATCGGCGCGAAGGGCGACCCCTACGTGAAGGATGCCGCTTTGATCGCTGCCGCCCAGCGCGTCGAGCATTACGAGATTGCCGCTTACGGCACGGCCCGGACCTTCGCCCGCCAGCTCGGCCGCGAAGCCATTGCCAATGAGCTGCAAGAGACGCTCGACGAGGAGGGGAACGCCGACAAGATCCTGACCGAGATCGCCGAAAGCGTCGTCAACGTGAAGGCGCCCCACGCCTGAAAACCAGGCGTGGAGAAAACAGACACGCGTCGCCGGTCGCGTTCCCGGATTGAATTGCAGTCCGGAAACGTGGCTGGCGCCAACGCGTACAAACCGATCCAATGAGGTAGTTTCCCATGGCCAAGTACGGGTCCAAGGCAAAATCCGAAGTCAAAAATGCTCTTCATCGGAAGAAAAAGAGAACGCTCACGAGCGGGAAATCGCACAAGCGCGTAAAGAGCCGCAAACAGGCGATCGCCATCGGCCTGTCGAAAGCGCGCCAAAAGGGAGCGAAAGTCCCGCGGAAGAAGTAGCAAGGCCCCGATCAAACCGCCTCAATACCCGGCGGTCAATATGCGACGGCCGCTCCGTCTTTGCGGGCTTCGGTCCCGCCGTGCAGCGTGCCGTGCTGCTGGTCGATCAGGATGCCTTCGTAGCCGGCGCCGCTGCCGCCGCGGACGACGTGGTGGCCTCGCTTGACCAGTTCGTCGAAGGTGGCCTGCGGAATGCCGCTTTCGACCGTGACCTTGCCCCCGGCCGCATCCATCTTGCCCCCGCTGGGTGATTGCGAGCCCGAATGGCTGGTGCGTCCCGCGTCTCCTGCGGCTTGCACATCCAGACCAAAATCGATGAGGTCGACGAGAACCTGCACCTGCCCTTGCGGCTGCAGGTCGCCCCCCATCACACCGAAGCAGAGCCACGGCTTGCCCTCTTTCGTGACGAACGCCGGAATAATCGTGTGAAAGGGACGCTTGTGGGGCTCGAGTGCGTTCCAGCTCCGGCCATCGAGCGAAAAGCCAGAGCCGCGGTTCTGCATCACGAAACCGACGTGGCCGGGCAGAATCCGCGAGCCGAAGTGGGCCGAATTGCTCTGGATCAACGAACAGCAGTTGCGGTCCTCGTCCACGACGCAAAGCAACGTCGTGTCGTGGCCGGCAGCGAGCAGGGGATCCCCCGCGGCGACGGACGTGGCCGCGCACCGCGGGTCGATCCGCTTGCGGCGATTTTCCGCGTAGGCCTTGGAGATCAACTCGGCGACGGGGAGCTTGTGAAACGCGGGGTCGGCGAAATACTTCGCCCGGTCCGCGTAGGCCAGCTTCTTGGCTTCGGTGAACAGATGCAGATAATCCGGACTGTGACGTCCCATCGAGCGGAGATCATAGCCCTCGAGGAAATTGAGCATCTCCAAAACGGCGATCCCTTGGCCGTTGGGCGGAAGCTCCCACACGTCGTAGCCGCGGCAGTTGGTCGAGACCGGCTCGACCCATTCGGAGGTGTGGTCGGCGAAATCCTTCAAGTCGAAAAACCCGTTGCGCTCCCGGCTGGCGGCGACGATTTGTTCGGCGATCGGGCCGCGATAAAAAGCGTCGCGACCCCGTTGGGCGATCAGGCGATAGCTCGCGGCCAACTCGGGATTCTGGAAAATCTCGCCGATTTCGGGCGGCTGCCCCTTTGGACAATAGGTGGCGGTCATGCTCGGGTCGCGGCCGGGACGCGGCCAGCCGCGGTCGATGATCTCGCTGACCGGGAATCCTTCTTCCGCGTACTTGATGGCCGGCGCCGAGCTGCGCCAAGCTCATCGTGCCGAATCGCTGCCGCAGTTGGTCCCAACCATCGACGCAGCCGGGAACGGTCCACGAGTAAACCCCGGTGAGTCCGCGGACTCCGCGTGCGCAGGGCCTCGCGAGTCATTGCATAAGGACTGCGGCCGCTGGCGTTCAGTCCGTAGAGTTTTTTGGTCTTGGCGTCCCAGTAAATGCAGAAGAGGTCGCCTCCCAAGCCGCACGAGCCCGGTTCCACGAGGCCGAGCATGGCATTGGTCGCGATGGCCGCATCGGCGGCAGTTCCGCCCCCCTTGAGGACATCGAGGCCAACCTCGGCGGCCAGCGGCTGCGCAGCACACGATGCCATGTCGGGCGACCGTAGCCGAGCGGCTCTGATGCGGATTCTTCGTGGGGCGATCGTACTCGCCGGTTCCCTGCGCTCTCAGTCGGCCGCTCGAGGCGATCTCCAACAGCACGACCGCAACGACCAACGCGACATGTGAGACGAAGGCACGAAAAAACTTCCGCATGCCGGGCTCCCTTAGCTCCAGATGCTCGCTGCCCCAAGGACGTCCATGCTACAGCAGTTTTTTGCCAGTTTCCACGAGCGTCGAGCCTCGGCCGTTTGCTCAGGAGGCATCAGGACTGAGTGGCTCGACTCGCGAGAGAACTCCCTTCTCCCGAGTCGATTGGCTGTGTGACCAAGTGACCACCACTGTAGTTTTTGACGCGAGCCGGCAAGTCTGGACAATCGCCGCGGGAAGAACTATCAACAAATGCGACCCTTTAAGGATTTCACATGCCGAACTCCGAGCAATTCCCCCAAGAAGTTCCGGTGGTTGTGATCGGCGGCGGCCCCGCCGGATCAACCGTTTCGACACTGGTCGCTCAGAAAGGGCATCGCGTCGTCCTGTTCGAGCGCGACCATTTCCCCGATTCCATATCGGCGAGTCACTGATCCCGGAAACCTACTGGGTCCTGAAGCGGCTCAACATGCTCGACAAAATGAAGCAGAGCCAGTTCACCAAAAAGCACAGCGTGCAGTTCGTCGGGCAGAGCGGCCGGCTGTCGGAGCCATTTTATTTCCTCGATCACAAGCCGCACGAATGCTCGCAGACCTGGCAGGTGCTGCGGAGCGAGTTCGACAAAATGATGCTCGACAACGCCCGCGAGCATGGCGTGGAAGTGCATGAAGGCGTGCACGTGCTCGAAGTGCTCTTCGAGGGGCAGAAGGCCGTCGGCGTAAAATTCTCTACGGAAGACGGCACCGTCAGCGAGATCCGCGCCCGCGTTGTCGTCGATGCCAGTGGCCAAGCAACGATGATCGCCGGCCGGCTGGGTTTGCGCGAGTGGGACAAGAGCCTGAGGAAGGGGGCCGTCTGGACGTATTGGAAAGGGGCCTACCGCGATACCGGACGCGACGAGGGAGCGACCATCGTCCTGCAGACGAAGGGCAAAAAGGGATGGTTCTGGTATATCCCCCTGCACAACGATGTGGTGAGCGTCGGCATCGTCGCCCCATTTGAAGAGCTTTTCAAAAACCGTGACGCCGAACACGATGCGATTTATTTCGAGCAGGTCGAGCTCTGTTCGGAAATCAAGCGGCGGATTTCCATGGGGATACGCTGCGACATCTTTCGCGTCGCCAAGGAATACTCGTACCGTGCCCGCGAAGCGGCCGGCGACGGTTGGGTCTGCGTGGGCGATGCGTTCGGCTTCCTCGACCCGCTTTATTCCTCCGGCGTGCTGCTGGCCCTCAAATCGGGAGAGCTGGCGGCCGACGCCATCTGCGAGGGGTTCGACCGGAATGACACCTCGGGCACCCAGCTCGGCAAGTGGGCCACCGATTTCAAGAAGGGAATGGACCGGATGCGGAAGCTCGTCGTCGAATACTACGAGGGCTTCAGCTTCGGCCGGTTCGTCAAACGCAATCCGGCCGAGAAAGGGAATCTGACGGATCTGCTGATCGGCGACCTCTTCAAGGATCGGTTCTTCGACGAAACGTTCCGCCTGCTGGACGAAATGAAGGCCGAGACCCCGGCCACGTGAGTC
Organism: uncultured Planctomycetaceae bacterium; assembly: GCA_963800135.1. Taxonomy (GTDB): domain Bacteria; phylum Planctomycetota; class Planctomycetia; order Planctomycetales; family Planctomycetaceae; genus DASPSM01. Next base: position 64,102 of record CAWCZR010000018.1, read on the forward strand.
GCGTACGGCCGCGTTTCGCGATGGCAACATTTCGCTTTTGCCTGCCCAACCGATCCAATTCGTGCGGAGCCAGGGTGATTCGTCCGGACGCCGGCGTTCGCCAGCCGGGCGACGATCAAACCACTCTGCGACCCTGTTACGATCGATGGACTGTCCGGCTCGCCCGGAGTCGCGGCGCATTCTTCGCCGAATGCGACGCCCCGGACGCATCTCCTGCGAAAGTCCACCATGATCGCAGCCGCCATTAATTCGGCTCCCCCGATCAGTCCCGCGCTGGACTCCCGTCCCAAAGCGACGAATCCGCCTCCCTGGTGGCAATTGATGATCTGGGCCGGTACCGGCTTTCCGGCCTGGATCCGCCTGTTGGCCCGCAACGGTTTTCGCATCCACTGGTCGGTCCTGCACGTGGTCACTTACGTGACCATCGTCAGCATGGGGCACACGCTGCTCCGCGGCCTGCAGAACCTGGTCTACGGACGCCGGATCGCTAACACGCCGATCGACCAGCCGCCCATCTTCATCCTGGGCCACTGGCGGACGGGCACGACCTTACTGCACGAGTTCCTCGCGCTCGACAGCGGCACGTCGGCCCCAGCACGTACGAGTGCATGGAGCCCAATCACTTCCTGCTGACCGAAGGGCTCGTGAGCCGCTGGATGCCGTTCTTTTCCCTGTCAGTGCGGCCGATGGACAACATGCGGCCGGCTTCGACCGACCCCAAGAAGACGAGTTTGCGCTCTGCAACCTGGGCCTGCCGTCGCCCTATCTCACCGTCGCCTTTCCCAACAATCCGCCGCAGTACGAGGAATATCTCGACCTCGAAGGCATCCCGCCGCGGGCCTGGCCCGGTGGAAGCGGTGTTTCGGCGGTTTCTCCAGGAATTGACGTACAAGCATCACAAGCGGCTCGTGCTCAAATCGCCCACGCACAGTTGCCGAGTCAAAACCCTCTTGGAACTTTTCCCGGACGCCCGCTTCGTGCACATCGTCCGCGATCCCTACGTCGTCTTCCCGTCGACAGTCAACCTCTGGAAATCGCTCTACATTACGTTCGGTTTGCAGCGGCCGACTTTCCAGGGGCTCGAAGAACACGTTTACAAAACGTTTGATCGCGTCTACGACAAGATCGAAGAGGGAAAGGGGCTCATCGACTTCGACCGCTTTTATGAACTGCGGTACGAAGATTTAGTCCGCGATCCCGTCGGCCAGATGGCGACCCTCTACGACCACCTCGGCCTGGTGGGTTTCGAGCAAGTCCTGCCGAAACTGCAGGCGCACGTGCGAACAACGCCGGCTATAAAACCAATCGCTACCAGCTCGGCGATGAGCAGCGGGCCGAAATCACGCGGCGGTGGGGATCGGTGATCCGGCAATACGGGTACGAAACGCAGCCGCGCCTGCTCCAGATGCTCCTGCCGCCGCTGCGCAACCCAGGCCGCCCGCCCCGACCGCCTCGGTGCGAACGTCGGCAAATCACCAGGCTGAGTCGGGTGCCGACTGAGCGAGCGTCTCGCCCGGGAGCGTTACGTCGTCGCGGGCTGCTTCACGCAGACGATGTTGCCGTCCGTGTCGCGAATCTTGATCAGATGCCCGACGGTGGGGATTTCACACTTGGGCATGATGATCGTCCCGCCGTGCTTCTCGACGGCCGCGGCGGTCGCGTCGATATCATTCGTGTCGATGGTGCACTCGTAGCCCGTCAACCGCTGCCCCGCCACCAGCTCGTGGCGCTTCTGCAACGCACCTGGCACTCCCGGCTCCCGCTTGTCGCCGGTCTCGATCAAGAGAAATCCCGGCGGCCCCCAGGGCGTGAATTTCCAGCCAAAGACCTTTTCGTAGAACCGCTGCGCCTTGGGCAGGTCCTCGGCATGAATGGCAAAGAACGCGAGGTTATGGGACATGAGTTTTGATCTCCGAGAATGATGAAAAGACGGTGATTTTGCTTCGACGCGGGCCAATCTTAGTGTTTGTGCGGCGAGCGTATCTCTCGCTAAAATGTCAAAAAATGTCAAAAAAAGCGTCACCCTTGGAAACGACGACCAAGCCGCGTCCCGGCCGACGGGATCCTGGTTCGCAGTTATGTCGTGCGACATACCGAGGACTATGCCATCCCGCCGCACGCGCATGACTGGCATCAGCTGATTTATGCGACGGAAGGGGTGATGTGGGTGAAGACCGCCGAGGGAACTGGGTGGTGCCTCCCAGCCGGGCGGTCTGGGTGCCGGCCGGCATCGAGCACGGAATTGAAATGACCGGGACGGTGCTCGTGCAGACCCTTTATCTGTCCACGCATGTTTCTGGCAAGCTGCCCAAGCGGTGCTGCGCGGTGAATGTCTCGCCGTTCCTGCGGGAGCTGATCCGCCACACGGTCACGCTCGGTTACTTAAGCACCAAGGATCCGGTGCGTGCGCGGCTGGTCGGCGTGCTACTCGATCAGCTCCGCATGCTGCCGACGATTCCTTTACAACTTCCGTGGCCGGTGGACGAACGGGCCCAGCGCGCCGCCGCCTGGGTCCGCGAACATCTGGACGATCCTGACCCGACGCGGCAGGTAGCCCGTCGCGCGGCCCTCAGCGTCCGCACGCTCGAACGTCTGTTTCAAAAGGAGGCGGGGCTGACGTTCGGCCGTTGGCGGCAACAACTGCGACTGCTGCAAGCTCTGCGACTGCTCGCAGCCGGCCGCCCTGTCACGACCGTCGCCCTCGACGTCGGCTACGAAAGCGCAGGCGCCTTCATCGTGATGTTCAAACGCACGCTAGGCGTCACGCCGCACCGTTACTTCGCCGCCAGTGCCGTCGAACCGCGGTAGCGCGGATCGGCGATCGCTGCGAGCGCAAAAACGACGCGCCTCACGCACGGGAGGACAAAAACTAGGTCATCACCTTCAGGAACGCCGCTTGGAATTTCTCCATTTGTTCCGGCGTCCCGATGGAAACGCGGCAGTGGGTGGGCCAGCTCGGCCAGGTGCGGCCGATGAAAATCATTTCTTTTCGCATGGCGGCGGCCACACGTTCGCCCGGCTGCTTCACGTCGACCATGAAGTGATTCGACACCGAGGGCACGTACGAAAAGCCGTGCTTGTCGAGGAACTTGAAGACCTGGGCCCGCGTGTCGGCAATGATCTTCCGCCGTGTCGGCACAAGCTCCGGCTGCTGCAAGCTGGCCATCGCCGCCGAAACGCCCGTCGTCGCCATGATCCCCTGGCTGTAGCGGGATAGGCAATTGAGCACGTCCGGCTGTCCGAAGGCCGCCCCGGCCCGCAGGCCGGCCAGCCCGTAGATCTTGGAGAACGTGCGGAGAATGATCACGGGCTTACCGGCTGACACCAGGTCGGACCGCATCTTGCAGCCGGCGATCTGCGCGTACGCTTCGTCCAAGAGCAGGATCGCGCCGGGCGGCATGTGGTCCACCAGCCAATCGAGGTCTTTGTCGGGCGTGAGCGTGCCGGTCGGATTGTTCGGATTGCAGATGTAGAGCAGGCCGGCGTTGGGGTCGATCGACGCCATCGCCCGCACGTCGTGCGCGTAGGTTTTCGTCAGCGGCACCCGGTGCACTTTGGCACCGATGAACCGTGCGGCCCCTTCGCCCGCCTCGTAGCCGGGGTTGCCCGTAATAAAGCTCTTCCGCGGCGATGTGTGGGCAATCACCGCCTGGGTCAAAGGCGGACTTGAGCCGGCGAAGACCTGCACCTGCTCCGGCGAAAGATTCTCTTGCTGCGCCAGCAGCTCGCGAAATTGAGCGGTCAGCTCGAAGTGGTAGCGGCCCCCCTCCTTAAGGAAACCGGTCGCCGCTTCGATCGCTTGCGGGCAGGGGCCCAGCGGATTCTCGTTGGCGTTGATCAAGATCGCGTCCGGCGGAACCTCGTTACCGAATGACGACAACTGGGCAAGCCCGCCTCGCCGAAGAACGGCAGGCTCGCGGCCGCCCCCATCAACGAGGTGACTTTAAAGAAGCCTCGCCGCGAAAAACCGCGACCAACAGTTCGCTCTCACGCTCCGGCCCAAGGATCTGCTGCATCTCAACTCCTCACGTGAAAATACGGGAGATTCCAGCCAACGCTGCCTCGGTACCGCCATGCCCGGCGACCTCGGAACAGTATATCGTTTCTGTTTCGCTAAAGCGCCAGGCGTCCCTTCGGCATGCCGCCGACGCTCGTCCGCCCGACGAATCCGCTATTCCGACGGGCTCGGGCTGGCAATTGTCTAAGTTTCGCCGCCGCGCATCGTCTCAATTGACGTCGTCACAGCGTTATTGGCGTCTTCACTTCGCTCGCTCGAGCAGCCGTCAAAGGTTACCGGCGCATAACAATGTTAACTCCGTATGAATTCCGGCGGATGCACTTCCGCCGGTGACGTTCGCACGATTTAAATGTCAAACATTCGCGATACGATGGCGCCCGAAATTGACCTCGATGGCTGGATTTGTCTCCGAAAGAAAAAAGGTCTCCCGATGACTCGGCTTTGCTGTTTTTGGCTGCTGGCCGCGGCGATCGCCTGTTTCGACCCCGCCGCGGCACTCTCCGGGCCACGCGACCGCCGGGACGTCCATATCGTTGTCGTGGTCTTTGACGGGCTGCGGCCCGACTCGGTCACCGAGCAGGACATGCCCAACCTCTATGCCCTCGGGCAGGCGGGGACGCGGTTCGCCCAGCATCATCCGGTTTATCCCTCCTCGACCGAAGTGAACGGCACGGCCCTGGCAACGGGTGGCTATCCGCAACACACCGGCATCATGGCCAAAGACGAATATCGCCCGCAGATCGATCCATTGACGTCGACCGCCATCGAAGAGCTGGCCGCCG
>CAWCZR010000019.1:0-21070 GCA_963800135.1 uncultured Planctomycetaceae bacterium
CACCGGGGAGTGACGGGCAAGCGTCGCGGCGGGCGAAATCGATGCCGCCGGAACGTGTTTTGCAACCGTCGCTAAGAAGGGTTTTACAGTCTCGCAATAACGCGGCTCGCCGGCGGCCGGCCGCTGTTCCGTGAAATCACCGTTTTCGAGAAAGAACGGAGAGCTTTCCATGAACCTGTTTACCAGCATCGAATTCAACTCGCTCGAGGACCTGTTCATCGAGCAGATCGAAGACCTCTACGACGCCGAGAAGCGCTGGACGGAGGCACTTCCCAAGATGGCGGATGCCGCTCATTCGCCCGATCTGCGGAATCCGCGTTTCAGACACACCTGCGGGAGACCGAAGGGCACGTCGTGCGGTTGGAACTCATTTTCCAGAAGCTGGGACGGAGTTCTCGAGCGGGAACAAGCGGCGATGAAAGGCCTGATCACCGAAGGCGAAGAGATGATCGGCGCGTAGGGCGACCCCTACGTGAAGGATGCCGCTTTGATTGCTGCCGCCCAGTGCGTCGAGCATTACGAGATCGCCCGTCTACGGCACGGCCCGGACCTTCGCCCGCCAGCTCGGCCGCGAAGCCATTGCCAATGAGCTGCAAGAGACGCTCGACGAGGAGGGGAACGCCGACAAGATCCTGACCGAGATCGCCGAAAGCGTCGTCAACGTGAAGGCGCCCTAATGCCTGAAAACCAGGCGTGGAGAAAACAGACACGCGTCGCCGGTCGCGTTCCCGGATTGAATTGCAGTCCGGAAACGTGGGCGGTGCCAACGCGTACAAACCGATCCAATGAGGTAGTTTCCCATGGCCAAGTACGGGTCCAAGGCAAAATCCGAAGTCAAAAATGCTCTTCATCGGAAGAAAAAGAGAACGCTCACGAGCGGGAAATCGCACAAGCGCGTAAAGAGCCGAAACAGGCGATCGCCATCGGCCTGTCGAAAGCGCGCAAAAAGGGAGCGAAAGTCCCGCGGAAGAAGTAGCAAGGCCCCGATCAAACCGCCTCAATACCCGGCGGTCAATATGCGACGGCCGCTCCGTCTTTGCGGGCTTCGGTCCCGCCGTGCAGCGTGCCGTGCTGCTGGTCGATCAGGATGCCTTCGTAGCCGGCGCCGCTGCCGCCGCGGACGACGTGGTGGCCTCGCTTGACCAGTTCGTCGAAGGTGGCCTGCGGAATGCCGCTTTCGACAGTGACCTTGCCCCCGGCCGCATCCATCTTGCCTCCGCTGGGTGACTGCGAGCCCGAGTGGCTGGTGCGTCCCGCGTCTCCTGCGGCCTGCACATCCAGACCAAAATCGATGAGGTTGACGAGAACCTGCACCTGCCCTTGCGGCTGCAGGTCGCCCCCCATCACGCCGAAGCAGAGCCACGGCTTGCCGTCTTTCGTGACGAAGGCGGGAATAATCGTGTGAAAGGGACGCTTGTGGGGCTCGAGCGTTCCAGCTCTCTCCATCGAGCGAAAATCCAGAGCCGCGGTTCTGCATCACGAAACCGACGTGGCCGGGCAGGATCCGCGAGCCGAAGTGGGCCGAATTGCTCTGGATCAACGAACAGCAGTTGCGGTCCTCGTCCACGACGCAAAGCAACGTCGTGTCGTGGCCGGCAGCGAGCAGGGGATCCCCCGGGGCGACGGACGTGGCCGCATGCTGCGGGTCGATCAGCTTGCGGCGATTTTCCGCGTAGGCCTTGGAGATCAGCTCGGCGACGGGGAGCTTGTGAAACCCGGGGTCGGCGAAATACTTCGCCCGGTCCGCGTAGGCCAGCTTCTTGGCTTCGATGAACAGATGCAGATAATCGGGATTGTGACGTCCCATCGAGCGGAGATCATAGCCCTCGAGCAAATTGAGCATCTCCAAGACGGCGATCCCTTGGCCGTTGGGCGGAAGCTCCCACACGTCGTAGCCGCGGTAGTTGGTCGAGACGGGCTCGACCCATTCGGACGTATGGTCGGCGAAATCCTTCAAGTCGAAAAACCCGTTGCGCTCCCGGCTGGCGGCGACGATTTGTTCGGCGATCGGGCCGCGATAAAAAGCGTCGCGACCCCGTTGGGCGATCAGGCGATAGCTCGCGGCCAACTCGGGATTCTGGAAAATCTCGCCGATTTCGGGTGGCTGCCCCTTGGGACAATAGGTGGCGGTCATGCTCGGGTCGCGGCCGGGACGTGGCCAGCCGCGGTCGATGATCTCGCTGACCGGGAATCCTTCTTCCGCGTATTTGATGGCCGCGCAAGAGCTTCGCCAAGTCATCGTCCCGAATCGCTGCCGCAGCTGGTCCCAACCATCGACGCAGCCGGGAACGGTCCACGAGTAAACCTCGCTGAGTCCACGGACTCCGTGCTGGCGCAGGGCCTCGCGAGTCATGGCATAAGGACTGCGGCCGTTGGCGTTAAGTCCGTAAAGTTTTTTGGTCCTGGCGTCCCAGTAAATGCAGAAGAGGTCGCCTCCCAAGCCGCACGAGCCCGGTTCCACGAGGCCGAGCATCGCATTGGTGGCGATGGCCGCATCGGCCGCGGTTCCGCCCTCCTTGAGGACATCGAGGCCAACCTCGGCTGCCAGCGGCTGCGCAGCACACGATGCCATGTCGGGCGACCGTAGCCGAGCGGCTCTGATGCGGATTCTTCGTGGGGCGATCGTACTCGCCGGTTCCCTGCGCTCTCAGTCGGCCGCTCGAGGCGCTCTCGAACAGCACGACCGCAACGACCAACGCGACATGTGAGACGAAGGCACGAAAAAACTTCCGCATGCCGGGCTCCCTTAGCTCCAGATGCTCGCTGCCCCAAGGACGTCCATGCTACAGCAGTTTTTTGCCAGTTTCCACGAGCGTCGAGCCTCGGCCGTTTGCTCAGGAGGCATCAGGACTGAGTGGCTCGACTCGCGAGAGAACTCCCTTCTCCCGAGTCGATTGGCTGTGTGACCAAGTGACCACCACTGTAGTTTTTGACGCGAGCCGGCAAGTCTGGACAATCGCCGCGGGAAGAACTATCAACAAATGCGACCCTTTAAGGATTTCACATGCCGAACTCCGAGCAATTCCCCCAAGAAGTTCCGGTGGTTGTGATCGGCGGCGGCCCCGCCGGATCAACCGTTTCGACACTGGTCGCTCAGAAAGGGCATCGCGTCGTCCTGTTCGAGCGCGACCATTTTCCCCGATTCCATATCGGCGAGTCACTGATCCCGGAAACCTACTGGGTCCTGAAGCGGCTCAACATGCTCGACAAAATGAAGCAGAGCCAGTTCACCAAAAAGCACAGCGTGCAGTTCGTCGGGCAGAGCGGCCGGCTGTCGGAGCCATTTTATTTCCTCGATCACAAGCCGCACGAATGCTCGCAGACCTGGCAGGTGCTGCGGAGCGAGTTCGACAAAATGATGCTCGACAACGCCCGCGAGCATGGCGTGGAAGTGCATGAAGGCGTGCGCGTGCTCGAAGTGCTCTTCGAGGGGCAGAAGGCCGTCGGCGTAAAATTCTCTACGGAAGACGGCACCGTCAGCGAGATCCGCGCCCGCGTTGTCGTCGATGCCAGTGGCCAAGCAACGATGATCGCCGGCCGGCTGGGTCTGCGCGAGTGGGACAAGAGCCTGAGGAAGGGGGCCGTCTGGACGTATTGGAAAGGGGCCTACCGCGATACCGGACGCGACGAGGGAGCGACCATCGTCCTGCAGACGAAGGGCAAAAAGGGATGGTTCTGGTATATCCCCCTGCACAACGATGTGGTGAGCGTCGGCATCGTCGCCCCATTTGAAGAGCTTTTCAAAAACCGTGACGCCGAACACGATGCGATTTATTTCGAGCAGGTCGAGCTCTGTTCGGAAATCAAGCGGCGGATTTCCATGGGGATACGCTGCGACATCTTTCGCGTCGCCAAGGAATACTCGTACCGTGCCCGCGAAGCGGCCGGCGACGGTTGGGTCTGCGTGGGCGATGCGTTCGGCTTCCTCGACCCGCTTTATTCCTCCGGCGTGCTGCTGGCCCTCAAATCGGGAGAGCTGGCGGCCGACGCCATCTGCGAGGGGTTCGACCGGAATGACACCTCGGGCACCCAGCTCGGCAAGTGGGCCACCGATTTCAAGAAGGGAATGGACCGGATGCGGAAGCTCGTCGTCGAATACTACGAGGGCTTCAGCTTCGGCCGGTTCGTCAAACGCAATCCGGCCGAGAAAGGGAATCTGACGGATCTGCTGATCGGCGACCTCTTCAAGGATCGGTTCTTCGACGAAACGTTCCGCCTGCTGGACGAAATGAAGGCCGAGACCCCGGCCACGTGAGTCGCGTACGGCCGCGTTTCGCGATGGCAACATTTCGCTTTTGCCTGCCCAACCGATCCAATTCGTGCGGAGCCAGGATGATTCGTCCGGACGCCGGCGTTCGCCAGCCGGGCGACGATCAAACCACTCTGCGACCCTGTTACGATCGATGGACTGTCCGGCTCGCCCGGAGTCGCGGCGCATTCTTCGCCGAATGCGACGCCCCGGACGCAACTCCTGCGAAAGTCCACCATGATCGCAGCCGCCATTAATTCGGCTCCCCCGATCAGTCCCGCGCTGGACTCCCGTCCCAAAGCGACGAATCCGCCTCCCTGGTGGCAATTGATGATCTGGGCCGGTTCCGGCTTTCCGGCCTGGATCCGCCTGTTGGCCCGCAACGGTTTTCGCATCCACTGGTCGGTCCTGCACGTGGTCACTTACGTGACCATCGTCAGCATGGGGCACACGCTGCTCCGCGGCCTGCAGAACCTGGTCTACGGACGCCGGATCGCTAACACGCCGATCGACCAGCCGCCCATCTTCATCCTGGGCCACTGGCGGACGGGCACGACCTTACTGCACGAGTTCCTCGCGCTCGACGAGCGGCACGTCGGCCCCAGCACGTACGAGTGCATGGAGCCCAATCACTTCCTGCTGACCGAAGGGCTCGTGAGCCGCTGGATGCCGTTCTTTTCCCTGTCAGTGCGGCCGATGGACAACATGGCGGCCGGCTTCGACCGACCCCAAGAAGACGAGTTTGCGCTCTGCAACCTGGGCCTGCCGTCGCCCTATCTCACCGTCGCCTTTCCCAACAATCCGCCGCAGTACGAGGAATATCTCGACCTCGAAGGCATCCCGCCGCGGGCGCTGGCCCGGTGGAAGCGGGTGTTTCGGCGGTTTCTCCAGGAATTGACGTACAAGCATCACAAGCGGCTCGTGCTCAAATCGCCCACGCACAGTTGCCGAGTCAAAACCCTCTTGGAACTTTTCCCGGACGCCCGCTTCGTGCACATCGTCCGCGATCCCTACGTCGTCTTCCCGTCGACAGTCAACCTCTGGAAATCGCTCTACATTACGTTCGGTTTGCAGCGGCCGACTTTCCAGGGGCTCGAAGAACACGTTTACAAAACGTTTGATCGCGTCTACGACAAGATCGAAGAGGGAAAGGGGCTCATCGACTTCGACCGCTTTTATGAACTGCGGTACGAAGATTTAGTCCGCGATCCCGTCGGCCAGATGGCGACCCTCTACGACCACCTCGGCCTGGTGGGTTTCGAGCAAGTCCTGCCGAAACTGCAGGCGCACGTTGCGAACAACGCCGGCTATAAAACCAATCGCTACCAGCTCGGCGATGAGCAGCGGGCCGAAATCACGCGGCGGTGGGGATCGGTGATCCGGCAATACGGGTACGAAACGCAGCCGGCGCCTGCTCCAGATGCTCCTGCCGCCGCTGCGCCAACCCAGGCCGCCCCCGCGCCCGACCGCCTCGGTGCGAACGTCGGCAAATCACCAGGCTGAGTCGGGTGCCGACTGAGCGAGCGTCTCGCCCGGGAGCGTTACGTCGTCGCGGGCTGCTTCACGCAGACGATGTTGCCGTCCGTGTCGCGAATCTTGATCAGATGCCCGACGGTGGGGATTTCACACTTGGGCATGATGATCGTCCCGCCGTGCTTCTCGACGGCCGCGGCGGTCGCGTCGATATCATTCGTGTCGATGGTGCACTCGTAGCCCGTCAACCGCTGCCCCGCCACCAGCTCGTGGCGCTTCTGCAACGCACCTGGCACTCCCGGCTCCCGCTTGTCGCCGGTCTCGATCAAGAGAAATCCCGGCGGCCCCCAGGGCGTGAATTTCCAGCCAAAGACCTTTTCGTAGAACCGCTGCGCCTTGGGCAGGTCCTCGGCATGAATGGCAAAGAACGCGAGGTTATGGGACATGAGTTTTGATCTCCGAGAATGATGAAAAGACGGTGATTTTGCTTCGACGCGGGCCAATCTTAGTGTTTGTGCGGCGAGCGTATCTCTCGCTAAAATGTCAAAAAATGTCGAAAAAAGCGTCACCCTTCGAAACGACGACCAAGCCGCGTCCCGGCCGACGGGATCCTGGTTCGCAGTTATGTCGTGCGACATACCGAGGACTATGCCATCCCGCCGCACGCGCATGACTGGCATCAGCTGATTTATGCGACGGAAGGGGTGATGTGGGTGAAGACCGCCGAGGGAGACTGGGTGGTGCCTCCCAGCCGGGCGGTCTGGGTGCCGGCCGGCATCGAGCACGGAATTGAAATGACCGGGACGGTGCTCGTGCAGACCCTTTATCTGTCCACGCATGTTTCTGGCAAGCTGCCCAAGCGGTGCTGCGCGGTGAATGTCTCGCCGTTCCTGCGGGAGCTGATCCGCCACACGGTCACGCTCGGTTACTTAAGCACCAAGGATCCGGTGCGTGCGCGGCTGGTCGGCGTGCTACTCGATCAGCTCCGCATGCTGCCGACGATTCCTTTACAACTTCCGTGGCCGGTGGACGAACGGGCCCAGCGCGCCGCCGCCTGGGTCCGCGAACATCTGGACGATCCTGACCCGACGCGGCAGGTAGCCCGTCGCGCGGCCCTCAGCGTCCGCACGCTCGAACGTCTGTTTCAAAAGGAGGCGGGGCTGACGTTCGGCCGTTGGCGGCAACAACTGCGACTGCTGCAAGCTCTGCGACTGCTCGCAGCCGGCCGCCCTGTCACGACCGTCGCCCTCGACGTCGGCTACGAAAGCGCCAGCGCCTTCATCGTGATGTTCAAACGCACGCTAGGCGTCACGCCGCACCGTTACTTCGCCGCCAGTGCCGTCGAACCGCGGTAGCGCGGATCGGCGATCGCTGCGAGCGCAAAAACGACGCGCCCTCAGCGCACGGGAGGACAAAAACTAGGTCATCACCTTCAGGAACGCCGCTTGGAATTTCTCCATTTGTTCCGGCGTCCCGATGGAAACGCGGCAGTGGGTGGGCCAGCTCGGCCAGGTGCGGCCGATGAAAATCATTTCTTTTCGCATGGCGGCGGCCACACGTTCGCCCGGCTGCTTCACGTCGACCATGAAGTGATTCGACACCGAGGGCACGTACGAAAAGCCGTGCTTGTCGAGGAACTTGAAGACCTGCGCCCGCGTGTCGGCAATGATCTTCCGCCGTGTCGGCACAAGCTCCGGCTGCTGCAAGCTGGCCATCGCCGCCGAAACGCCCGTCGTCGCCATGATCCCCTGGCTGTAGCGGGATAGGCAATTGAGCACGTCCGGCTGTCCGAAGGCCGCCCCGGCCCGCAGGCCGGCCAGCCCGTAGATCTTGGAGAACGTGCGGAGAATGATCACGGGCTTACCGGCTGACACCAGGTCGGACCGCATCTTGCAGCCGGCGATCTGCGCGTACGCTTCGTCCAAGAGCAGGATCGCGCCGGGCGGCATGTGGTCCACCAGCCAATCGAGGTCTTTGTCGGGCGTGAGCGTGCCGGTCGGATTGTTCGGATTGCAGATGTAGAGCAGGCCGGCGTTGGGGTCGATCGACGCCATCGCCCGCACGTCGTGCGCGTAGGTTTTCGTCAGCGGCACCCGGTGCACTTTGGCACCGATGAACCGTGCGGCCCCTTCGCCCGCCTCGTAGCCGGGGTTGCCCGTAATAAAGCTCTTCCGCGGCGATGTGTGGGCAATCACCGCCTGGGTCAAAGGCGGACTTGAGCCGGCGAAGACCTGCACCTGCTCCGGCGAAAGATTCTCTTGCTGCGCGAGCAGCTCGCGAAATTGAGCGGTCAGCTCGAAGTGATAGCGGCCCCCCTCCTTAAGGAAACCGGTCGCCGCTTCGATCGCTTGGGGGCAGGGGCCCAGCGGATTCTCGTTGGCGTTGATCAAGATCGCGTCCGGCGGAACCTCGTTGCCGAATGACGACAACTGGGCGAGCGCCGCCTCGCCGAAGAACGGCAGGCTCGCGGCCGCCCCCATCAACGAGGTGACTTTAAAGAAGCCTCGCCGCGAAAAACCGCGCGCCAACAGTTCGCTCTCACGCTCCGGCCCAAGGATCTGCTGCATCTCAACTCCTCACGTGAAAATACGGGAGATTCCAGCCAACGCTGCCTCGGTACCGCCAGCGCCCGGCGCACCTCGGAACAGTATATCGTTTCTGTTTCGCTAAAGCGCCAGGCGTCCCTTCGGCGTGCCGCCGACGCTCGTCCGCCCGACGAATCCGCTATTCCGACGGGGCTCGGGCTGGCAATTGTCTAAGTTTCGCCGCCGCGCGTCGTCTCAATTGACGTCGTCACAGCGTTATTGGCGTCCTCACTTCGCTCACTCGAGCAGCCGTCAAAGGTTACCGGCGCGTAACAATGTTAACTCCGTATGAATTCCGGCGGATGCACTTCCGCCGGTGACGTTCGCACGATTTAAATGTCAAACGTTCGCGATACGATGGCGCCCGAATTTGACCGCGCTGGCTGGATTTGTCTGCGAAAGAAAAAAGGTCTCCCGATGACTCGGCTTTGCTGTTTTTGGCTGCTGGCCGCGGCGATCGCCTGTTTCGGTCCCGCAGCGGCGCTCTCCCAAGCCACGCGGCCCGCGCGGGACGTCCATGTCGTTGTCGTGGTCTTCGACGGGCTGCGGCCCGACTCGGTCACCGAGCAGGACATGCCCAACCTCTATGCCCTCGGGCAGGCGGGCACGCGGTTCGCCCGGCATCACCCGGTTTATCCCTCCTCAACCGAAGTGAACGGCACGGCCCTGGCCACGGGTGGCTACCCGCGACACACCGGCGTCATGGCCAACAACGAATATCGCCCGCAGATCGATCCATTGACGTCGACCGCCATCGAAGAGCTGGCCGCCGTGCGCAAGGGCGACGCCATATCGAGCGGGAAGTACATTCAGCTGCCGACTGTCGCCGAGATTCTCCGCGCGGCCGGATTGCGGACGGCCGTCGCGGGGACGAAGCCAGTGGCCCTGCTGCTCGACCGCGCGACGCGCGACGCCGCCACCGGTCGTCGGTCGGAAGCTCTCGTCGAGGGCAAGTCGCTCTCGCCCGGCCTGCTCGCGCCGGAAGAGACCGGCAGCTTCCCGGCCAAGGCCGACAACCGCAAAACTCCCAATCGCCAGCAGGACGAGTGGACCACGCGGATGTTGGTGCACCGCCTCTGGGCCGACGGCGTTCCCGTGTACACGGTGCTGTGGTTGAGCGATCCCGACTATACGCAGCATGGCTTCGGCCCCAGCGCCCCCGCCGCCCGCCAGGCCCTGCACAATAGCGACGAAGATTTGGGCCGCGTGCTCGAGGCGCTCGACCGCCAGGGGATCCGCGACAAGACCGACGTGGTGGTCGTCTCCGACCACGGCTTCTCGACGATCTCCAAAAACTACGACCTGGCCAAGGTCCTCAAGAAAGCCGGCTTCGACGCCGCCAGCACCTTCGCCGCCGCACCGCGGCCGGGCCAGGTCGTCGTCGTCGGCAATTCGGGCAGTGCCTGTCTGTACGTGATCGGACACGACACGTCGGTCTCGCAACGGCTCGTCGACTTCCTGCAAAAGTCCGATTTCGCCGGCGCGATCTTCTCGCGCGACGCGTTGGCCGGGACCTTCCCGCTGTCGCAAGTCGGCGTCGATACGCCAGGCGCTCCCGACGTCATGTTTTCCGCCCGCTGGTCGCCGGAAGCCAATCAGCACGGGCTACCTGGCACGCTGGTCGCCGAAGGCAAGCGTGGGCCGGGGCAGGGGAACCATTCCTCGCTCAGCCGCTACGACATGCACAACACGCTCGTCGCGGCCGGCCCCGACTTCAAGTCGCACGGCGTCGACGAGCTGCCGTCCGGCAACGCCGACGTCGCCCCCACGATCCTGCACCTCTTGGGCTTCCCCACCGACCATCTCGACGGCCGCGTCCTCGGCGAAGCGCTCACGAGCGGCCACGCGCCGAGCGAACCGGTCGAGACCCAGACCCTGCGGGCCGCGCACGACGTCGATGGCACGCACTGGCAGCAGTACCTCACCATCTCGCGCGTCGGCAACCGTGTTTACTATGACGAAGGCAACCGTGGCTCCCCCGAGGCACACCCCGCTCGCTAGTCGTTCGTCTCAGAGCGAGCTGGGCTGCACCGAGCGATGATGGAATCATTCACAGCCCTCACCTTTCCAAGCCGACAGCTCCGCTGTCGGTCCGAAACCGACGGTAAGCCCGCGAACGCTCACTTCTTTGCGTGCGAACGGGGCGCCGATCCGCTGCCGATCTTGCTGATCAGTGTCGGCACATTCGGCAATCCGCTGGCCTCGACGCTCACGGTCAGGCAGTTGGGCGCTTCGTCCGTCACGATCGAGAAGCGCAAGTCCTTCAAAGCCGCGCTCACCAGGTCCATCTCGGGCTTACTCTCTCCGCCGGAGAAACTGCGGACGATTTGCATCACGCGGCCGGCGTCGACGAGCACCGCCTTGCTGCTGGTCTTCGTCAGTCGGGCCAACAATTTGGTGTAGGCCTCGTCGGCCAGGATGGAGTCCTTGCCGCTGCTTGCACGGAGGGCGGCGCTTGCCGCCTCATGCGTGCCCACGATCAAGGCTCGATCCGCGGCCCGCACCACGACGATCGGCGGCATCCCCGTGAATTGATATTGTTCGCCGCGAATCCCCTCGAGCGTCACGTCGCGGGGCGGCGAGTGATGCACTCCCACCATCGCCACGATCCCCAGAATCTGATTCCAGATCGCCTCGCTCTTCGCCGCGTCCTTCACGGCGAAGACGGCGGCCATCTCCGGAACGTGCGCAGGCCCACCCTCGCTCTTGGCGATCGTGGGCAGCACGAAAAACGCGACTTCCTCTACGTTGGCAAAGATCTCCCGCCCGAGGTCCATGCCCGTCACTTCGACGGGTCCTGGCGACGACGATTTGGCGGCCTGTGGCGGCGTCGCCGGATTCAACCCGACGAGCACAACCCCCGCAGTCCCCCGCGGCACCGCTTTGAGCGAGCGACCGTCAAAAGGCGCCGTGCGAATCAGGTTGTAGGCCACGTTGTGGTGCCCAGGCAGCAGGTTCATCCGAGCGACGACCTGCACGCTGCTGTCCGTCACGCCCACGCTCAAAGTCAGCGATTCGAGGTGCTCCAAATCAAGGAGCCCGGCCACCATGCCCGCCTCGTTGCCCTTCATAAACGATCGCAGCCGACGAGCCGTCTCGCGCCCGTCGACATAAGCAAACAGTAGCCCGTTGCGGCGTTCGGCTTCGTGCGCCTTGAACGCCGGTCGCGTGGCAAGGCCTTCGGTCTTGGGATTTCCCAGCCGCTCGACGGTCGCGGCCACGGCTTCGCGATTCGTTCCGGCAATCAACAGCCGCGCGGTGACGGTGATCCAGAAGTGATGCGGACCATTCTCGAACCGATACGTCTTGAAGCCGCCGATCGCCTTGTCCGGCTGGACCAACTGCACGGCGGTTTCCAGCAAGCCGCGCACCAGGTCGCAGTCGCCCGGATGGACCACCAGCACGCCTTCCGGCATGTTCTTCAGATGCTCGTCCAATCCCGTGACAGCCACCGCCGCGCCGCGAAACTTTTTCAGTTCCGCCACAAGGGCCGGGCTGAGCGTGAAATTGGCGGGGAAGACCAAACCGTTGCCGAGCGGGATGCCCGCGGCAGCTTGTCCGTCGGTCGCGGCCGGCTCGGCACCCGGCTCGCGGATCAGCCCCATCATCTTGGCCAGGCGGGCCAGCTGGTCGCCCGGCCGGTTGAGTTCGAGATAGGCGATCGCGTCGGCCGGCATCAGCCGGGCCAAATCGGCCGCAGCCAAATCCTCGCGGCACTGCGCCAGCCGGGTCTCGGCGTCGTGTCGCAGCCCGGCCGGCGCGCTCGAATCGGACACCACCCGCTCAAACGCCGCCGCCGCCCCGGCCAGGTCCCCCTCGTGAACCTGTAGGTAGAACCCCTTTTGGACAAGCTCGGCCGCATCCTCGGCCCGAGCCGCGACCGACGCCACCGAAACCAGCAATCCGCAGAGTGCCACCCGTCGCGCGAGCAAGTTCAACGTCATTCGACTGCCTCCAGGCGTGGTGCACGCCGTCTCGAAACGAAGAGGCCGGGCGACTCCCGCCGAACCGCCGGCGGCCATTGATTCGCCGACGGGGGGCGGATATTAGCGAGAATTCCAAATCGGCCGATTTCCCGCGTCAAAATATCGCTCAGGCAGATTTCTTTCGGGCACACTTTTCTGGGACATTGACGGAAACGCGCGAGGTGGAGGGCTATCGAGAAGTGAAACGTTGAAAGGAGTCTGCGGCGCGCGAAATCAACCCGCGTCCGCGCGACCAGAGAAATGCTCTTCGACAGGCTCAGGGCGTTCGACTCGCTGCTTCGATGGGTCGCAAGCCCATAAAAAAGTACGCTCGCTTATTATGAGCGAGCATAGCGGTTGTGCAGTTGCGCACGCCAGCGGCGCTGAAACTGGTGTTGCCTGCAAGGAATGAAAAATGGCGGACAGTAGTTCGACAGCCGGCTCCGTAGCGGAACAGAATAAGGATTGGCTCGTAGGAAGCCCTTCGGGGACCGCCACGGCCGCAGCCCTGTGGATCGGTTCCGCGGGCCTTCTTATTCTTGGCGTGATCCCAATCCTTTATGGAGCGCTGCACGCCGAAAGCCGCATCAATCTCGCTGAACTCGGGGTGATCGCGACGGCGGAGACGCTCTTGATCGGAGTGAGCTCCGCGGTCGCGGCGATGCTTTTTTCGGCGCGAATCTGCGCCTCAAATGCACGATTCTGCTCGTCGCGCTGGCGACACTCGACGCTGCGGTCTCTGTCGCTCGCAGCCCCAATCTGATCCTGATCGACCGGGCGCTCGCTGGCCTTGTCGAAGGCGCGATGGTCGCCGTCTCAATCGAACTGATCGCCCGCTCCCGCCACGCCGAGCGGCTTGGCGGATTTTTCCTTGCCATGCAGGCCCTTGCCCAAGGCCTCCTCGCCCTAGGATTGGCGTGGTGTGTGGTTCCGAAAATGGGGGCGAATGGCGGCTTCTTCGCGCTCGGAATTGTTAGCCTCGTCTCGATTGGGGTGGCCCTCCTCGTCCCCACGGAATACGGCGAGATGCCCAGGCAGAGCGCGAGCATGGATGGCGTGCTCACGGCGAGATCCATTCTCGCTCTTTTGATGATCGTTCTCTTTTTCATGTTTGTCGTCGCTGTCTGGACATTCCTGGAGCCCTTGGGCGGGAAAGTCGGCATCGACGCGCAAACCGTTGGCGTGCTGGTCTCCATAGGCCTTTTCGTTCAGGTGGCGGCTTCGCTCGCCGCAGCGTGGCTCGAGGCGTATCTCGACTACCGGCTCGGTATTCTCGGCTGCGGAGTCGTTGGATTGATCGCCGCGGCGATTCTGGGCGCCAGCCCCACGCTCCTGATGTTCTGCGTCGCCGTCTTAGCGATCAGTTTCGTCTGGATGTTCATCGTCCCATTCATGATCGGCATGACCCTGGTGGCGGATTCGACGCGGAACACCTGTTTGCTAGTTCCAGCCGCACAGCTCTTGGGCGCGGCGTTCGGGCCATTGGCGGCGACGGCTTTCGTCGAGGGCGACAACGCGAGCTCCGTGCCGCTATTCGGGATCGCCATGACCGTGCTCAGCCTCGCGCTGTTCGGTCTGTTCCTGATCGCCGTGCGGCGCCGCGCCGCCGCGTGAAACGTCAACTGCTAGAATGCCCTTCGACCCCTCGACAAAGCTCAGGGCAGGCAGGGCATTCGACTCGCTCCTAAAAGGCAACACTCGCTCATGGCTTGCACGGCCTGCCATGAGCGAGCGTAGCGAGTCGAATGGAGGCGGCGGGAATCGAACCCGCGTCCTGTGATCCCTGAGTGTCGGCCTCTACATGCGTATTTCGTCGATTAAGTCTCGCCGAACCGGGGCTCAAGCGAACAAGGCCCCGAGCCGGCCAGCCACGACAAATCTCGCGCCGGTCGTTGAGGCATGAACCGGCGCCAGCCCGAATTTGATGATCCGACTTTTGGACTCCTCAGGCAGGGATTCCGCAGCCAGAGCCACCTAATTAATTAGGCAGCGAGAGCAACCTGCTTTTCGGCAGATGTTTTTTGATCAGCTTTTTACGTGGCCTACTGATCAACCACGGCACGCCACCGACACCTACGGTGACCCAGTCAAATCCAATCGCCCCCCTTTTGGAGTTCCGAGCTCTGAATCTCCGAAACTTCGCGTCGAGGGCCAACCGGCCAAAACCCGTCGGCCCCGACGCTCCCCAATCCTATCGGCATCCCAGGCCCGGTCAATCCGGCCCGATCCCGACGGCTAGGCTTCGAGTCGAACCTCCCAGCCGACGGGACGACCCAGGTCCGCCCGATCCCATTCACTCGATTTCTCTGGATGAGGCGAATCCAGTCCCAATTCAGGTTTCTTCCTAACCCACCATCCGGCAATCGTTTAAGGACGGGACGAACCCTGCTCATACAAGTTGTCCCGCGTCCCGTCGAATGAGCCCAGTCCCGACTTCCGTCCCAGGGCTTTCAATCCCGTCCCAACCGTTTTCCATCCCACCCGCTTAGCGTCCCACGCGCTTCGAGCTGGTTCCAATCCTGTCCCGTCTGGAAACGACTCGTCCCATCCTAGTCCGGTCCCAACTTGTCCCGTCCGGTTCCCGGACCAACGGCAGTCTGCCGGATGGAGGCTCACGCGTCGACGCGTGGAAAAATGCCTCGACAGGTACGATCCACGCCGTGCGCACCCCGCCTTTCGGCGCGGATGCCCGCTGCCCAATGCAAACCACCTGCTTCCATTCTGTCCCCCGTGATCGATGGGCCAAGCCCCCGTTTGGGAGAATTTCGCTCAGACGGTGGCATTGGTACCCAACGCTTCGTTGCGCCCGTGCCCAAAGTTCTACGCAGGCCGGCTTCGCCGCCCGCGCCGGTATCGGTTCGTTCGCGCCGGGTGTCGTAAGGCTCAACCGTTGCTCCGATGGTCGGTAAGACACTTAAGACACTGGCGGGCCAAAGCTCCCGCCGGTGGCACCAGAACGTGTGTGATATTTAGAGCGTGAGGGTCATCTGAATTTCGCGAATGTGCTGGCGGGGGACCGGCAACGTGCCGACGACGCCTGTCGCGACAAAGCCCGCTTGCGTATAGAGGGCCAGAGCGGCAGCGTTTCCCTCGGCCACATCCAGCAACAGTCGCTTGAATCCTTGGTCCCGTGCCCAGGCGGCAACAGCCTCGATCAGAGCCGATCCAACTCCCCGGCGACGCCCTTCGAACGCCACCCACATCGAGATCAAGTAGGCGGTGTCGTCCCGCACGTCATGTCGAGCACCTCGCGCCATCCCCACGTCGAGATCGTCGGCCACGGCGACGAACGTGGCCAGCTGCTCGAGCTGCTGCTGCCAATTCTCGAACGGACGGGCATTCGCCTCAGCGAAGGTCGTCTCGAACGCCTCGGGCGCGTCGCGGAGCGCCCGCAACCGAATCTGTCGCAGCCGGCCCTCGTCGCCCACGGACAAGCGTTCAATCTTCCTGTGATGCATTCCCAGCCCAATCGCACGTAGCGGCTTTTTCTCGGCACGATCACGTTCAATTTAACGATCGGACTCGTGCGCAGATCGGTCACCCCCGCTTGTGAGCTGCCGGGTGCGAACGCAAGTTCGCGCTTCTGACCGTCGCAGGCAAATATTTTGCACCCGAGGGATTGAACGGCTGGACAGATGCGGATAGCATCTAGCCTCTCTCTCGACGCGGCTGGCCCAGCGGTGTGCTGCGGGTCGGCCCCAGCGGGCCGATTTCCTCGCACGCGCCGTGAGGAAGGCTCGGCCGTCGCGGTATTCCGCGGTTCTCGCTCGCGGCGCGAATGTGCCCCCGCCAAAACGACGGCATCGAAGTCGTTTGAATTCGACAACATCGAAACTGCATCCTCCGCGGGTCCTTTCAGCATACGGCTCGGATCGCCATGTCAGCGGTCTACGGAAAATACGGACCGGCACATCCCTGGCTGGGAAAACTGGCTTCCGCAGCGGCGCACCCTGTTTGCAGGATTCTCTTCGCTCGGAGTCACGTGCATGAGCCAGAGAGCCCATTTCGCGCGAGCGGATGGAATCGCTGCGTGCCAAGCTCGCCCGCCGGGAAACGGCCTATCTTGCCGGATTGGGGATCGCGGGCCATAACAGCGGCGCCGCGCTCGTCGAAGTCTCCGAGCGCGACGGCGTGCGGCTCCTCTCCAATGACGAAGAAGAGCGATTCACGGGCGTCAAGCACTTCGGCGGCTATCCGGAACAAAGTATCGAGTCGCTGAAACAACGGCTGGCGAGCATGGGGCTTGGGCCACGCGACTTGCATGCCGTGCTGCTCAGCTGGAATTACATCAAACTGGATTGTTTCGGAGTCCAGAGCGCCGTCGAGCATTTCCCCGGCAGTTTGGCACTGGCGCAAAAATGCGATCGCGATCTTCAACTTATTCGAAATTGGACCGTCCGTGCGAAAGGGCCCGCAACGGCTGGCGAAGCAATTCGGGCTCGACGCGCCGCAGCCGCTGATCTCGATGGGGCACCACGAAAACCACGCCGCGTTTTCCTACGCCGCTTCCCCCTTCAACCACAGCGACAAGCCGGTGATCGTCACCGTCCTGGACGGATTTGGCGACGACGGGGCGATTTCGCTGTACGTGGCCGAACGAGGGCGTTTGCAGCGGTTGCGCTCGAACGACAGCCTCAGCGACTCGCTGGGATGTTTCTATTCGGTCCTCAGCTCGACTCAGGGAGGCTGGACGGTCCTCTCGAGCGAGGGACGGTACATGGGGGCCGTCGCTTGGGGGGATTCCGACCGACTCACCAACCCTTATTACCGGCAACTGCGGCAGATTTTCCACTTCGGCGAAGAAGGGCAGGTGCGGGTCAATCGGGCGTTGGCCCACTGGCATATCGGTGGCGAGCGCGATGCGTACACGCAGCACCTTCGCGACATCACCGGCGATCCGATCCCTCCGGAAAAGATGTGGAACCCGGATGCGGTGCTCCGCGTCGAGGAGACGCAGCACGCCGCCGCAACGCACGAGCGAGTCGATCTGGCCGCGGCGACGCAGCTTGTTTTCGAGGATGCGCTGTTTCACGTCGTCGATCATCTGATTCGGACGACAGGCAGCGATCAGCTCGTGTTGACGGGCGGGACGGCCCTCAACTGCCTGGCGAACATGCACCTCGTCGATCGTTACGACGAGGAATGGTATCGCCGCAACTTGGGCAAGCGGACCCGACTGCACATGTGGGTCCCGCCGACTCCGGGCGACGCCGGCGTCACGATGGGGGCCGCGTACAATTTCGCGCTGCGGAGCGGAGTGCGTCCGGGGCCGGCCCTCAAACACGCCTTCTGGTGTGGGCAAGCACCTGCCGCGAACGAGATTGCGTCGGCTCTCGAGAACGATGCCGAAGTTGAGTCCTGCACGCTGGGGAACATCAGTGACCCGGACCAGCAGACGCAAATCGCCGACTTGATGGCGCGCATCGTCGCCGAGGACGGCGTAGTGGGATTGTTTCAGGGGTCGGCAGAGACGGGGCCGCGGGCTCTCGGACATCGGTCGATTCTCGCCAACCCCTGTAACCCGCGGACGCTGGAAACGATTAACCTGCGCGTCAAGTTTCGCGAGCCGATCCGTCCTCTGGCGCCGATGGCGACGCTCGCGGCAGCTCGGCGGTTCTTCGAGCTCTCGGCCGGCGGTGCCGACGATCAGTACAACGCCTATCACTACATGGTGCTCACGGCGCGGGCTCGGCCCGATGCGTACGACAGAATTCCCGCCGTAGTCCACCGGGATGGAACGGGCCGCGTGCAGATTGTCCGCGAAGAGGACGACCCCTTTGCGTACGCCTATCTCCAAGCGATGGGCCGGCGGCTGGGAGTCGAGGTATCCGTCAACACGTCCCTCAACGTCGGCAGCCCGATCGTGCAAACCCCCTCGCAAGCGCTGAGAGCGATGAAACGCGCCAAAGCCCTGAGCGGCCTGGTGCTCATCGCCGACGACGGCCGTACCTGGTTCGCGTGGCCGACCGTCGCCCCGTGCCCCGACGCCGTCAAGGAATGGACAGCGCCACGCACCGCGGCCGCCACGGCGTAGTGCCCCGCTATGCCACGTGTCCCGTCCCGGGAGCGGTGGGTCAACGACTTGGTGGGTCAACTACCTATTGAGACAAAGTGTCCCGACCCGCCGGCTTTGCCTAGAAAGTCGCGTTTGCCCAGAAAAGGCGTGAGTTGCCCAGAAAATCAGTGGGGCGGCGGAGGGACAAATCCGGGTGGCATCTCCTCGATTTTCATGGTCATTCCAGCCGCAGTGTGAACTTCAATCTCGCATCCAGATTGGTCGGCGCGTCTCGTGATGAATTTGCCTAAACCTTGGATGTCTAGCATCTCGCCACCGGGCGTTTGGCTGACGAGCACACGCATCTCGATCCCGCCGTTTTTACGGACTTTTATTCCGAATGGCCAGTTCTCAAACACCGCGTTCCTGATGCCCACTCCGCCGACCCTTATGTATCCGCCTTGCTCCGGCATCAGGCATTCGAAGCTGTCTGCCGCCTTGATAAGAATTCCGGTCGGCGTATACAGCTCGGCCGATGCCTTCAACGCCGATGCTCCGGCGTGGCGCAACTCGAATAATGTCTGCCCAGAAAGCTCACAAGCAACCACCCCAGGAAGGTGCCGCAAATTCAAATTCGCCTTTTCCCCCTCTTCCGTAAGGAACATACGCGCCCCCTTAACCACGGCGAGGGGCGTTCCGTCTGGGTGGAAAATGTGGAAATGCGTGCTGTATCCAGCGGATTCTACGTCCCCGACCGAAATCAGTGGCACATCCTCAAATTGCAGGATCGTGGGGACGTTTCGAAATGTAAGCGTCCCGATTTGCACCTCCGGGGAATTTTGAAACACAAGATCCATTCGCAATCTCCATGAAGCCGGTTTGAAAAATGGGCGATTCCGCGCCTCTCACAAGGGAACAGAAGTTACAGGCAGAGATCAACAGGCTGCGGAGGGCGTTAGAGGCGCTGATTCCGTGGGCCGGATTAGCGCCGGAGGGTCCGTCCTGGGCAACCCCAGAGGCCAAGCAGCGCAATCGCGAAATGTTCAACAAGGCGATGGACAACGCCTGCGCATGCTTCCCGCAAGACTATAACGGATTTGAACAAATAGCGCGGTCCAATTGACCCGCAAGCGAACCAATTCCATGCACTGCTGTCTCAATCTGAATGCCTACCTTCTCAGATCCGGTGTGCCTTCGCCGTCGCGGTCGATAAAGCCCCCAGAGCGTCCCGCGACTTCAGGCAGGCTCACTTCTTTCTTTCGTACAGCTTCGGGCGATCCCAATTCGGGCTCTTGCACTTGGGGCAGACTCGCGGCTTGTTGGTCGAATCTCGCGGCAGCCATTCATGCCCGCAACGGCAACGGCAGCCCAGTAGCTGGACCATCCCAATTTCCGGCTGTTTCTTCATCCCCGATCCCTTCCAGGAATTTACCAAAAGTATATACGGTTTGTATTGACTGTCAATCTCCCATTGGTATATACTGCTTGTATAAACCAAGCGGAGACGCATCGATGACAGTCATGCCAGATTGGAAATTGCTGGATCGCGAAGGTCGGGCGGTTTTGCTCGCGGCGTCGGTCAAAATCACCCAGGCCGCGAAAGGCTGGCGCGTTCCGTCTCAGTCGGGACGGGGACACGCGGCTTACACCGTCGACCTCGACGGGGACACTCCGCATTGCAATTGCCCAGACCACGAATTGCGTGGCTGCGTTTGCAAACACATTCTCGCAGTGCGCATCGTGCGTCAAAGGGAGCTATTCGAGGACGGGACGGAGACCGTTACGCAAACCGTGACCGTGACGGGGAGCGTGCGCAAGTCGTATCCGCAGAACTGGAAGGCGTACAACGCAGCCCAGACGACGGAGAAGGCCAAATTTCAGGCGTTGCTGCACGAGTTGTGCGAGGGGATCGAAGAGCCGACGCAAAAGCGCGGCCGTCCCCGCATTCCGCTCTCAGACGCGATCTTCTCTGCTGTGTTCAAGGTCTATAGCACGTTCAGCGGACGGCGGTTTATGACCGACTTGCGCGCTGCCCACGAAGCGGGCCACGTCGGCCGCATGCCGTCCTACAACTCGATTTTCGTCTGTCTGGAATCGGAAGCGGTCACGCCGATCCTGCATCGGCTGATCGTCGAATCTAGCCGGCCCCTGAAAGCGGTCGAAGTTGATTTCGCCGTCGACGGTTCGGGCTTCACGTCGTCACGATTCGTTCGCTGGTACGACCATCGCTACGGAATTTCCCGCGTGCATCACGAGTGGGTGAAAGTCCACCTGATGTGCGGCGTCAAAACGAACATCGTCACGGCGGTGGAAATTGCGGGCAGCGAAGCCAGTTCATCGCCGATGCTGCCATCACGCTTGAGCAAAACCGCTCAGACCTTCACTCCCCGCGAGGTTTCGGGGGACAAAGAATTCGGCAGCTTCTCGAATTACGACGCGATTGAGCGGACGGGCGCCGTGCCGTTCATCCCCTTCAAGTCGCGACACACCGGACAGGGCGGCGGTCTGTGGGGAAAGATGTTCCACTACTTCAATTTCCGCCGCGACGAATATCTGAGCCATTACCACAAGAGAAGCAATGTCGAATCGACATTCAGCATGATTAAGGCGAAGTTCCGCGATCACGTTCGCTCGAAAACCGACGTGGCCATGCGGAATGAGGCGCTGTGCAAAATCCTCTGTCACAACCTCTGTGTTTTGATTCAGGAAATGTACGAGTTAGGGATCGATCCGCTTTTCTGGGCAGAATCCCAAGTTGCCCAGAAAGTCGAGGCAATTTGATGTTTTCTAGGCAAAGCCCCCC
>CAWCZR010000020.1:0-137584 GCA_963800135.1 uncultured Planctomycetaceae bacterium
TAGCAGCGGAATCTTCTGTTCGACGAGGCGTTCGTTCACGCGGTAAACCGTCTTTGTGATCGTGTCATCAGTTATCTGCCCACGCCACAGGCGGTTGCGAAGATCTGCGAAACTCACTGGCACCGCCGAGGCAAGGATGCATTGCACGGAACTCAACTGTTTCTTTGTCAGAGCACCTGCCAAATGCTCGTCGAGCCGCGATGCGGTTGTCGAGGGAGCGGCGCTTGCAGCTGAGTCCGATCAACTGTCTGGTCAGATGTGTTCAATCTCTTTTCGATGCACCGACGAAGCCCTCTCGCCGGTTCGCCAAGGTCGCTGAGGGTGTCCAGCAGCCGATCTCGTTGCTGTCTGTCCAGGCCGCAGGCACCGATTTCCGCTCCAATGGGATCTACCAGGACGATGGCCGCCCCGGCAGCTCGCCGATCTGATGCCT
Organism: uncultured Planctomycetaceae bacterium; assembly: GCA_963800135.1. Lineage (GTDB taxonomy): Bacteria > Planctomycetota > Planctomycetia > Planctomycetales > Planctomycetaceae > DASPSM01. The sequence goes on from CAWCZR010000020.1 coordinate 434, forward strand.
CACCATCTGTGGCCAGCTTGATCAGCGCGGGTACGCTCGGGAGCCGTCTTCGGCGAGCTCGCCAAGCACGCGGCAGGCCACGCGGCGTACATCTGACACAGGGTCCGCCAGCGCGTTGACCAGAACGTTTACCGCAGCTGAAGCACGGTCCATGCCAAAAGTTGACAAGATTTCATCGCGGTCGATCTAAGAGACGGATCGTCTGCCCTCAGCGAAACGACCGCGACCTCAAACGCCTCTTGTCGAAGCGGATGTTCGATAACGCAAACCATTCAAGGGATCGTGCCGCAACCTCGAGGACTTGTGCATCCCGGTCCTTAAGTAAGGCTTCCAGCGACTTGAGGACTTCACGATGCAGCGGATGATCGGGACCCGCAAAGGATTTCAGTGATTTAGTGCTTGTAGCCGGATTGGAGTGACTGGGTCTGCAAGCAATTTAACCGCAGCCTCAAAGGCCTCTCGATGGTGCGGGTTTCTGGCTGATGAAAACCACTTGATCGAAGAGACCAGTAGTTCGCGAATATCCGGGGCTGAATCCTGGAGACCTCGAAAAACATGCGGCCGAAAATGCTCCACGAGACCGAGGGCTCTTCAGCTTGCCCGAGGGCTAGCATTACATTGATGGCCACTAACCGGACGTCCGGCCGCTTGTCGCCTAGGTATCGGCAGAAGGCCTCGGCTGAGCCGGGATCACTCCTTAATTTCTGGAGGGCGTTGACCGGGCGGATAAGTTCTCGAAATCGCCCTTTCGACATCGATCGCAGCTGTTCTGCAATCTCTTCGGTCGAGTAGATGAACATTTCCCAGAGGGCTCGCTCGCTTCGCCGATCGGCGGAGGCTCTGCGTGCCTGCGCCCCGCATTGCGCCAATGCTAGAAATCCAAGGCTCGAGCCAAAATCTGATGACGGGTCGTCCGCACTCGGTTCAGGATTCGCCTGTCGCATCTCTAGGTTGGTGCGGGCCGACTTCGTGATATGCCGCGAGGGTATCGCTTTCTTCGATCGCCCTCGGACTCGGGAACCCTTTGACCTCGGGCGGTCATCAACCACGACATTTTCCCGGTCAGAGAACGGCTTTGTGCACTGGCCTTGGGGAGGGAAATCAAGTCGAGCAGGAATCCGAAGCCGCTTCGTGATCCCTAGTAGGTTGCTTCGGCCATTGCGCAGTCGCACGTACGGTCAAGCTCTCTTTGTGGAACAACCAGTTCCTGACGTGCTCGACCACGGCCCGCAAACGCTCATCGCTGATTCGCTCACGATACTGGGCGCCCATCGACGGGTCCACGTGTCCCATGATGGCATCGACCGCAACTTGGTCTTTCGCCTCCCCTGCAACGGTTTCAAACACGTGCCGCAGGGTATAAAAGCCGAGCCCACGACGGCCGTTGATGTCGAGTTTTTTGAGCAGCTTGCGAAACGCTTGAGAGAGCGCGTCCAAAGCCACGATTGCCGCCAGCTCGTTGCCCCGTCGCCGCGGCTGCACCCGAACCCACGGCTTGCCGGTGCGTGTTAGGAACACGAGCCCGGCATCAGCAGGGTCCTGGGCGTCTGGGCCAGAGCGGCAGCCTTCCGCAATGCGTCGACCGTCTCGGGCCACAGCGGGATGCGTCGCTAATTCCCGTTTTCGGCCGTGGAAACCTGAGCCATGCGCTGGCCAGGTCGACTGACCTCCGCGGCAGATTGGCGACGTCGGAGTTGCCGAAACCGGCGTTGAGTCCCAACATGATCATCGCACGGATTTGCGGATCGGCCGCGTCGAGAAGCTGGTGCAGCTCCTTCGACGTGAACAGTCGCTCGCCGGCTTCCTCCCGAGCCTTCCGCAGCGTCCTCTTGCTCGGCCGGTCTAATGACTGACCGTAACGAACAGGCTTTTCAATCTTCTCTTGCTCAAGGGCAAACTTGAAAACGCCACGGACGCAGTTGATGGCGTTGTGTAATCCGACGACGCCGTACCGCTTGGCAAGTACCCCGCGGAAAGTAACGAAGTCATCCGGACGCAGGTCATCGACGCGTTGGTCGGGCCCGAAATGGGCGAGCAGCGTCTTGCAGGTCTGATAATGTGTCTGCCACGTGCGAGGCGACAACTCGCCCGCATCCAGTTTGTTCTTTTTGTTGGTCAAGAACTCGTTGCACAGCATCCGGAGTGTGTAGACGTCGGTGGAATCGAGGGGCCGGACGGCGCGTCCGTCCTTTAGGTAAGGCCAAGCCAAGTTAAACCGCTCAAGTGCGGCTTCCGGTTCGGCGAGCTTTCCGAAGTAATGCAGGCGGCCCCGAATCTTCTTGCACCAACGTCCGCTCGGATGCGGTGTCAGCGGGAATCCGGGATACGGCTTCGGGGATTTGACAGGGTGCTTGGACTCTGTAGACTTTGCCATCGTGACAACCGCCAGAGAAAAAAGCTGGTCGCCGTAAGCGTGGCGGGATGGTAACCCGCGGCTTGTAATTTTTGGACAATTTTAGGATACTGGTTGTCAGTTCGGTTGTAAAGCGGTGCTCTTCGGGAAAGACAGAATGACGCAAACACCTGTGTTCTAACGACTAAGCCCCTATAGCTCAATTGGTAGAGCAACTGACTCTTAATCAGTAGGTTCTTGGTTCGAGTCCAAGTGGGGGCATTCATTTACGACCACCCGATTCGAAAGGTTTCTGACAGGTCAAGAAGTCTGACCATTTCAAGACCTTTGGATCCGGGTCTTTTCATGCCGCACTCTCGGAAGCCGTTTCACCGTGCAAATCGCGGTCTCTGATACGTTCAAATCGACGGCAAGCAACACAGCCTCGGCTCCGACAAAGAAGAGGCGTTCCGCCGTTATCACCAGCTGATGCAGGCCCCGACGCCCGTCGCTTCGACGCTGGTCGCAGGCGTGATCGATGGTTTCCTCGAGTGGACCAAGCAGCGCCGAGCGCCCCGGACCTACGAGCGCTACTCGATTTCCTGCAGAGCTTCATCAGCTCGCTGCCCAACACAGAGCTTGCGACCGACGACCTCAAGCCGTTCCACGTGCATCGCTGGGTTGATTCCCATAAGACGTGGGGTGCGTCCTGCAAGCGGGGAGCCATCACCGCCGTTCAACGTGCGTTCCTTTGGCCAAGAAGCTGGGCCACCTCGACAAGTCGCCGATCCGGCGCGTCGAAAAGCCCAAGGCAGAGCGACGCGACAATCCGCTGTCGCAGGAAGACTTCGAGGAGTTAATCGCGGAAGTCAAAGACCAGCTGTTCCGCGACCTGCTGCAATTCTGCTGGGATACGGGTTGCCGGCCGCAGGAAGCCCGGCACATCGAAGCCCCGCATTTTGTTCCCGAGCGATCGACGATCGAACGCCGCCCGAGGAGGCCAAAGGCAAGAAGCGGTGGCGGATCATTTACCTGCCGGAAAACGCCCTGCAGCTCGTAAGACGGCTTGCTCTGGCCAGGCCGACCGGCAAGCTGTTCCGCAACCGCCGCGGCCAGCCGTGGAAGAACTATGCGATCTGCAATCGATTTTCACGGCTCAAGGAGAAACTCGGCCGGCAATTCGCCCTGTACGACCTCCGGCATTCCTTCGCCACACGCCTGCTGATGCACGGCAGCGATCCGATCAGCGTTGCCGGATTGCTCGGCCACGTCGACGGCACCATGCTGTGCAAGAACTACGAGCACATCAGCAGCGACGCGGAGCACCTGCGCCGGCAGTTGGACAAAGGCCCTTGCACGGCTCAAGCGGGGACCAACGATCGACAGCCGCCGAAGCAATCAAATGCTAAGCGCCGTCAGAAGGTGGCTTGATCGTCCACAAGCCGTGAGTCGCGGCCAATGCGTAGGCTTGCATTCACTGGTTTACAACGGCCTTAAACTCTGGAAGCTGGCCCATGACCACCATGCAAGGAGGCAATCAGCTCATGGTTTATTCAGCTAAGGAATTTGATTTCTCGAAAATGTCCGTCCCGGAGCACATTCAGCTCGTGCAGGACCTTGGGACAGCGTTCATGACGAAGTGCAGGCGATTCGCCTAACCGACGAACAGCGGCAGGAGATGCGCCGCCGCCTGAAAGAGATTGAATCCGCCGAACTCCACGGAGTTCATTGGGAGGAGCTGCAAAAGTCTGTTCTCGCCCGCTGAATGACAGCTGTCCCCGTCCTCTTTCACCCGGAGGTTGCCGCCGACATCAGAACGTGCCACCGCTGGTATCGCGACATCGCCCCGGAATTGGCCCTGGCATTCCACGCTTCGCTAGTCGCCACAGTCAGGCATATTGTAAGCTCCCCAAAATGTACGCCGAAGTCGAGTTCGGCATCCGCCGCGTCACCTTGAGCCGGTTTCCTTATCAAATCTTCTATCATCCCGGCGATGCCTGCGTGCAGGTGTCGGCTTCTACCACAGCCACTCCGATCCTGAAATGACGACAGCGAAAATCGCCACGCGGTGGCCGGCAACCGAAACGCCGAAACCGTCATGACGCGTGCTCGGCCGGCAGTTGAACAAGGGCGATTGCACGGTGCAAGCAGGGAACCACCGATCGACAGCCAAACAATAAAAGGCTAAACGTCGTCAGAAGGTGGCGTGACTGTTCGCCGCCCAGTCCTTCGCAGGCATAGCCTCTCAACAGGGCATTTCGGCGGAAAAGCTTGATTGCACTCGGCCGGTCGGTTGAAGTTGTGACAGTCACGCCGTAGAGCCTTCGGCGAGCGAGTTGCCACCGCGGTTGAACCGCGTCAGCACTGATCGAAGTCAGAGGAATTGATTTGAACGACCAGCAGTCGGCGTCTGATCGACCGGCCGTCGCGTCAACCGTGCTTGCAGACATGCCGCCCGAAAACGTCGGCACCGTCATCGGTCCCTATAAGCTGCTGCAGCAAATCGGCCACGGCGGTTTCGGCGTGGTTTACATGGCCGAGCAGGAAAAGCCGATCCGGCGCGTGGTTGCACTGAAGATCATTAAACCGGGTATGGACAGCACAGGTCATCGCCCGCTTTGAGTCGGAGCGACAGGCCCTCGCGCTGATGGACCACGCCAATATCGCCAAAGTGCTCGACGCAGGAACAACCAGTTCCGGGCATCCCTACTTCGTCATGGAGCTGGTCAAAGGAGTGCCGATTACAGAATTCTGCGACAAGAACCACCTCACGCCGGATGCCCGCCTCAAACTGTTCGCCGATGTCTGCCGCGCCATTCATCATGCCCACCAGAAGGGCATAATTCACCGCGACATCAAGCCGTCAAACGTCATGGTCACACTGCAAGACGGCGTTGGGGTCGTAAAAGTCATCGACTTCGGCGTAGCCAAGGCGACTGCGCAGAAGTTGACCGAGAAAACGCTGTTTACGGCCTATGGCCAGATGGTAGGCACGCCGGAATACATGAGCCCCGAGCAAGCGGAGATGAGCGGCCTCGACATCGACACCCGCACCGACGTCTATTCGTTAGGCGTGTTGCTCTACGAACTCCTCACGGGCACCACGCCACTTGAAGCAAAGCAATTGCGCGAGGCGGGCTTCGCGAACATGCAGCGGATGATTCAAGAAGAACAGCCGCCACGACCGAGCACCCGTTTGTCGTCTTTGCGGGATACGGCAACTGTCGTCGCGGGCAACCGAGGCCTGGAGCCCAAACGCCTTGTGCAGCTCGTGGCCGGCGACCTCGACTGCGTGGTGATGAAGGCCCTCGAAAAGGATCGCAATCGCCGCTACGCCAGTCCCGCAAGCTTTGCCGATGACATCGAGCGATATTTGCGCAACGAGCCAATTCAGGCACGGCCGCCATCCGTCGCATACCGGCTCAAGAAGCTTGGCCAACGGCACCGTGCGACGATACTCACCGTGTGCGCTGTCACCCTGCTCGTGGCCATAGCGGTGTCGACCATCGAAGCCCTCCGAGCCTCCCGAGCCGACAAGGCTGCTGTGGCTGAGCAACCAGGCTTGATGCTGGACTCCAAAGAAGCCGAGGAGCAAGAAGGCCCGTTTTCACAACGGCTTGAACGATACAAGAGCATGGATATTGGCGAGGAGAAAATGGTAAATATGATGGCTTTGCTGGGGCCATTTTTCTACATCACGAATCCGTCCTATGCAAAAGAGATAAAGGATGGCCGCGTAGTACCGCTAGTCGTGCCCGATGAAACCGGCTCCAAAATTATCATCAACATGGAGGAAGTGATAAAGACAATAGCAAGGGACGCAATTACTTTCCCTTTGTTGCCAGCGGCGCAAGTACAGGAGATGAATGAGCATACCGTTGTTGATGAAGATACACGTTATAGACTTTACAGGCACACATGCCAGCTAAAGCTGTTAGGGGATATACAGGCGCATTCGAGCGCGGCAATGCGCCCCAAGGAAGGTAACTATATTTATGGCATCGAGCAATCCGTATGGCAGGGAAAGCCCCCACAATTCAAGGAAGGATGGCGGGAAGCGGTCGCAACGTTCTATAACGCAGTCCGCAAGATGGAGGATAAATTTGCAGAGCCATTCGGAAAAATGCATAAGGCCTCGGAAAAGGTCTTTGCAGATGATGAAGGTTTCGCGGATGCGTATGAGAAAAAGAAAGCGGAACAGGCCAAAGCCAAACAGCCGAAGCAGCATGCGCAGAGAGATGCAGACAAAAAATAGGTGGGCTAAGCGTCCTCGGTTGGCGATGTGATCGAGGATGGTCGTTCGACGAATTCCTCAAGGCCAGCCCGGATGACCGTCGAGAATTCCCAATCGGCATCCGCCCATTCTTCCTCGCGCAGGCAAGATTGCACAAGCCGCCGGCATTGACGGGCGAGGCGCAAGGCCAGGGTGTCGAGATCGCCTGGAGTGGACGCGTGAATCAACAGCTGTGCCCCCGCTGCTACAGCCGGATATGCCGCGGCGTGAATTTGGGTTGCTTGGCCTTAGGCGGAGGCGGCGCCCGGCGTCCCTGCGGCGCCGCTTCCACTTTCAGGGTTTCCCAGAAGGCGAGCAGATCGCCCTCCGCGATGAGAATTTTTCCGCCGCGGCCCCTCGTTCCCGCCCGGTAATGGCTGAGTAGTTTGGATTCCACCCAGCTATAAACCAGGCTGACTGAAACGCCGAGCTTTGCGGCAGCTTGACGAGGCGTGAGCACCGTTAAACCCCGGCACCGTTCACGGCGCGGCGTTTCGGATTCGCTTTTGTCTTTCTTGCCGTTGTCATCCATGCCGAACCGGAGCTTCAGCATTTCCTGAATTCCAATGGCGACGGCGGCGCGCTGTTTTGGCTTTCTCCCGTTCGACGAGTAATGCGAAACCGCCGCACATGGCCGCTGCGAAGCACATGCCGATCGCTCGGTCGAATCCTATGTTGAGGGCGGTTCAAAACGGCGGCGCGGGGGAAGAGTCGCGGCGGTTCAATTTGGCGGCGCACATGAGTGCAGTCCTGTGAGGAGGCAAGATGGGGAGCCATTCCCCGATCTGACCCCTCTGCTCAGGAAGGCACTGGAGTGCGATCCGACATGGAGTTCTGGAGAGACGTTCGTCGGCAGGTGCTGACTGGCGAGTTGAGCCGGCGTGCCGCCTGCCGGAAGTACGGCCTGGGTTGGCACACCCTGAAGAAGATCCTGTCCCACGAGGAGCCGCCGGGCTATCGGCAGAGCCAGCCGCGAACGAAGCGCAAGCTGGAACCATTCCTGCCGATCATTCACCAGATCCTGGCGGACGACCGACAGGCGCCGAAGAAGCAGCGGCACACGGCCCGGCGGATCTTCGAGCGGCTCCGCGACGAGCATGGTTACCAGGGCGGCCAGACCGTAGTGAAGGACGCGGTCCGGGCCTGGAAGCAGTCTCGCCAGGAAGTCTTTCTGCCGTTGTCGCATCCGCCGGGTGAGGCCCAGGTCGACTTCGGCGAGGCGACGATCCGGCTGGCTGGCCAGGAGACCAAGGTCGCCCTGTTCGTGATGACGCTGCCTTACTCCGGGGCGATCTCGATCCAGGTTTTTCCTCGAGAGTGCACGGAGACCTTCCTGGAAGGGCATCGCCGAGCCTTCGAGTTCTTTGGAGGTGTGCCGAGGCGGATCAGTTACGACAACTCGGCCATCGCCGTGATCGAGGTGCTCTCCGGCCGTGAGCGGAAGCTGACCCGGGAGTTTCTGCGGCTGCAGAGCCATTACCTATTCCGGGAACACTTCTGCCTGGTCCGCCGCGCCAACGAGAAGGGACACGTCGAACGGCTGTTGGGCTTCGCACGGCGTAGCTTCCTGGTCCCCGTGCCGCAGGTCGAGTCCCTGGAGTCGCTCAACGCGCAATTGCGCGAGCGTTGCCTGGCCGACCTGGCAGAGCGCACGCGTGGGAAGCCTGCTCCGAAGGGGCAGTTGCTCCTGGAAGACCAGGCCGCCTTCCTGCCACTGCCGAAGCAACCCTTCGAGGCGCGACGCATCGTCCCCGCATCGGCTGATTCGCAGTCCCTGGTGCGGTTCGACACGAACGACTACTCGGTCCCCGTGAAGTACGCGCACCGGAAGCTGATCGTCGTGGCCACGGTGGAGGAAGTCCGACTGGTCTACGAAGACCGGCTCGTGGCCCGGCATCGGCGGTGCTGGGATCGCGAGCGGACCTTCTTCGAGCCGATCCACTACCTGGCACTCTTGGAACGCAAACCCGGCGGGTTCGATTACGCCCGGCCCCTGGAGAACTGGCAGCTGCCGGAGTGCTTTCCCCTGTTGCGACGCCGGCTGGAAGCGGCCGATCCGCGTTACGGGACACGGTCCTACATCCGCGTGCTCCGGCTGTTGGAGAAGTTCTCTCTGCCACAGCTGACCGGCGGCGGTCGAGTACGCCCTGGACATCGACGTGATCGATGCGGACAGCATCCGCACGATCGTGGAACACCGCGCGGACCGACCCGTCGAGATCTTCTCGCTCGACGGCCGGCCCTGGCTGCAAGCCGTCCGTGTCGAGACGACCGACGTCTCCTCTATCAGGCCCTGCTCGAGGAGGTGGCGCCATGAACAAGACCGAGACCAAGAGCACGGTCCTGTTGAAGCACCACCTCAAAGCGCTCAAGCTCCCCACGATGCACGCCGAGTGCGAGAAGATCGCCGCCCGCGCCGCTCAGGACAATGCCGATCACTTGGCGTTCCTGCTGCAGCTGTGCGAGCTGGAGCTGATCGAGCGGGAACGCAAATCGGCGGAGCGCCGGCTAAAGGCCGCCCGCTTCCCGGCGCACAAGCTGCTGGACGAGTTCGACTTCGCCGCGCGGCCCAGCGTCAACAAACCCCAGATGCTGGAGCTCGTGAAGGGAGAGTACCTCGACCGCCGCGAGAACGTGCTGTTCGTCGGTCCCAGCGGGACGGGCAAGTCGCACTTGGCCACCGCGCTGGGCATGGCCGCCTGCGCCCAGGGGCGCAAGGTCCGCTTCTTCCGGGTGACCGAGTTGATCACCCTGCTGTTGGAAGCCAAAGAGGAACGTCAGCTCTTGCGGCTACGGCAGCACCTCGGCAAGCTGGACCTGTTGATCCTGGACGAACTGGGGTACGTTCCGGCCAGCAAGGCCGGGGCGGAACTGTTGTTCGACGTGATCGCCACGGCCTACGAACGCAACAGCCTGATCGTGACGACCAACCTGCCGTTCGAGAACTGGACGGAGGTCTTGGGCAGCGAGCGGCTCACAGGGGCGGCCCTGGACCGGCTCACGCACCGCTGCCACATCCTGGAGACCAAGGGCGAGAGCTTCCGCCTGCAGGACGCCAAACGCCGCCGACGCCGCACGGGATAATCGCCCCGGCAACTTCGTTCACACTGCAACCGCGACACCTGATCCCTGACGTACGGAGACCTTCACCAACCCAGCGCCACCAAATTCGGCCGCCCCGCGCCGCCATTTTGAACCGCCCTCAACAGAAATGCGCGTCAAAGGCTCGACGGGGATGTCGCTCCCATGGCGCCTTGTGCTCGCGGCTGAGCACGCGACGGTGCAAGCCGTGGCGGACGGTCGCGATACGACATCCTCGCCGTGCTTGCCTCTTGGCCCGCGAAAATGACCCTGCGGTCGAGTTTTTCGCAACCGGAGGTCAAAGTGGGACTAGGCAACAGTCTTCGACTTGGGGTTCGAGCCCTGCCACGTCCACCAGTACGGCTGAGGCTCGGCTCAACGGTCTGAACGTGTCTCATGACGCTGAAGCATGCCTGCCAGCCAGGGGAGAGGCTTTGCCTTCGGAACCGAGGGTTAATGACTCGAATCTCTCCGCGTGCACTTGTTTACGCGTCAAATGCGCGTCAACTGTGCTTCCTCGAGGACAACGAAAAGTACAACAGCTCTGCCGGGCCGAAAAAGGCCGTTGTCGCCGGTCGTTCTTCTCGTTGACCTCGCAGTGCATCCGCAGGGCGTGCCGATAAGATTGGCGCGGGAGGAAGCCTTGACCCGGTTGGCGCCGGTAGAGCCCACGCGGCGGATTTGGTTTGCTTCCGCAGCTTTTCCGGGCCGATCACAATCGCCTGTGCAGATTTATCGGCTGTCACGCCACACCTCAGCGGCGCCTCAGAAGAGGCCGCATAACGGCTCAGTTCTCCTTACCCCCCGGGCAGTTTTCGCAATCCAGCACCGTCGGGGGATTCCGCCTTAGCGCTTCGACAGAGAAAGGTGCGGGATCGTTTACGCTAATTCGACCGTCTTATGGAACGGAGTACGTTATTTGGCTATAGCCGAGATCCGTCTCATTACCCAATGCATCCGTTCCTGATATGTCGCCTATCAGACGGTATGTCCCCTTGGATGGCTTGTATTGAAGGACAGTGAGTTCAATTGGCACGCTGATCGGAAGACCAAGCCCGTTAACCACGAAGCTGGCGACGCCCGAAGCGACGACCGGTCCGCCGCCAGGGCTCTGGTATGCGGCTAGATTTACGTCAATTTGATATTGGCCGAGAGCCTGGATTGTGACATGGTCGAGAAGATCAAGCGAGAAATTGTGTCCCTGCGCAGTTGCCGTCAGCGTCGGGGGAGTCGGCGTTAATCTAATCAGCTTCGGACTCTTAGACGACTTGGATCTCTTCGCCCCTTTTTTCTTTTTCTTTGCGACCTTCTTCTTTGCCATTGCCGCGATCCTCGAGACGTGTTTTCGAGCAGCTTTAAGACTTCAAATGCACAGCGTAAACCAGCACGATTCCAATCGCAACCAGAATCTAGGGGTTCGCCAATTCCACGGGATACCGCGCGAGCAGCATGACGCAGACGTGAGTGAAGCTCAGAGTCGCGTAGAATTGAGATCTTCGCAGATGGCAGTTGATTTCAGTCAGCGATAGACCGCTTCAGCGAGAAGCGGATTGCGCTGCGCCCAATTCTGCAGCCCATTCGCGCTGGATGTTGACGGGAGCGAGTTCGTCGGCGCGATCCACGGTTTGGCCGGTGGCAATTCTCGATTGCCGCAGCAGATCTTCGCCCGACCGGTCGTCATCCAACGGCCACCGACGAATGGCCGCATCGGCGCTGACGGAAACGAGCTCTCTACCACCGTTGCAAAACCCGACGAAAACTAAGCTTGCGGTATGAGCAAATGGCGGCGAGGCAGCTTCCCCCGTTTGGGCGTCCCAAACGCGAGCCGTTTTTGCCTCCCCCCCCGTCGCAAATAAGAAGCCATCATCCCGAAACGCGCAGCACGTTAGTTCTTGTCGGTGTTGAAGGGAGCCCGTCAAGGGCTTGCCCGTTGATGTGTCCCAAACCCGAGCCGCATAGTCTGCGTCGATTGTTGCCAATTGTCCGCCATCTCGACTCAGCGCAATCCGCATGTTCCGCCTTGGAGGGATTGTGCAAGCGATTTTGCCCGTGGCCATGTCGCGAATTGTCACTTGACCGAAATCCATGATTACCAGGCAATGCTTTTTCGGCGTCAAACAACAGTCTTTGATGCTCGTGAAGTTCTCGCGAGTCCAGCGTCTTTCACCGGAAACGGCGTCCCAGACGCCAATCGATCGATCCCCGACCGTGTAGATTTCTTGGCCGTCACTACTGAAAAACGCGCGCTGCAGCCCTACCCCATGTTTGAGCGGCAATGCAATGCCGCCCGATACTGAAATGACTCGGGCAATTCCGTCCATGCCGAATGTCACCAGACGCTTGCCGTCCGGCGAGAAGTTGACTTGGCTCGAAGCCCCGACCGGCTCCGGTAGCTCGGCCAGCAGCTTTCCCGCACTATCAAAAAGCTCCAGCTTGCCTTGGCTGTTCACGGTAACAAGGGACCGGCTGTCGGGCGAAAATGCGCCAAAATTTGCGATCGACTTGCCGATGTTCATTGCAACAAGCTCGGCCCCACGCAAGTCACAGAGGACTGCGGGGCCGGCATGTTGCGTGACTAAGAGCCGTTGGCTATCTGGACTCAGTTGAACGCTTGGCAGTGAAACCGACGGCTTCAATCGAAGCTCGCCGTCGAAGTGAGTGTCAAACTGCCAAGTCCGGACCGTGCCGTCGAGGCCTGCGGTCATGACACGGCTTCTGTCTGCGTCAATTTCCGCCCAATTCAAAGGCCGTTCGTGAACAACAACTGGTACGGCCGACTCTCCGCTGGAGGAATCCCAAAACCGAGCCGTGCGGTCATCACTTGCGGTCACTAACAACTGACTTTCCGGGGCAAAATCGAGGTAAGAGATTGCTCCCCCATGCCGCAACTCAAAGCCAGTTCCCGCCTTCAGATTCCGAACTTGGACGAGACCACTTCGACAGCCAGCCGCCAGCAAAGTTCCGTCCGGATGCAAGACTAAGCGAACAACCGGACTGCCCATCCGAAACACGGATTGCTGCGATCCTGTCGCGACCTCCCAGAGCCGAACCGTCCCATCATTGCTAGCAGAAAAGAGCCCTTTCCCGTCAGGCGTAAAACAGACGCGATTCACCGCATTTTCATGACGCAGGGGAGAACCGTGCCTCTTGCCTGTCGTCAGAGACCAGAGACGCACCGTCGAGTCAGCTCCGGCGGCTGCTATCAAGGAGCCGTCTGCATTGAATGCTAGATGATTGATCGTTGCCTTGGGGAAGAGGATCGGTTCGATCAAAGTGCCCTTGGAAAGATCCCACAAACGCACGCCCTCCTCCTCGGCTGCGACCGCCAAGACCCGACCCGTGCGATTAAAGGCCATCCATTTTGGCCCGCCCGGTTGTGGAAGCACCATAGGAGGCGCCGACCAATTGGCTGACGCCCAAATCCTGACCTCGTCACCGCCACTCACCGCCAAGCGTTTTCCATCGGGGCTAAAGAGACACTGGGCCACATGCTTTGGGCAGGCCAGAACGACACCAGGCCGGTCCCGTTTCATTAGATTATGCAAGACCACCTTTCGATCAGTACTCCCGACGGCGATAAGCGGCTCGATCGGACTGCGCGAGACACTGACAATGGAATTCCCTTCGCTCCAGAGCTGCACCAATCGCGGCACCTGCCGCAAGGTACTGATGAGCCGGGCGCGATGCGCTGGTTTGCGGTGGGAATCGCTAAATCTTTCAAAGGCAGCTGCAAACCACGGGAGCGCACCGATCGGCTCCCCCGCATCGAGGCGCGCGGTTCCCTTCGCAACGAAGAGCCGTTCCTGACGATCTCTGTTGGCCGCTTCCAAGCGCAGCGCCTTGGCCTGCGCCTCACTCGCCTGCCGGCTCTTTTGATCGAGCTCCTTTTGGGCGGTCTCGAAGCGATTTGCCGAATGCGTCAAGACCACCGGAAGAGTCGCTCCGAGAGCGAGGACGGCGGCGAGAAGCAGAGTGGTCTTCGGATGGCGTCGAGCCCAGCGCCATCCGCGAGTCGGCAGTGAGAGGGGGCGTGCATGAACTGGTTCGCCTCGCTGGTACCTCGCCAAGTCGTCCGCCAACTCTCGCGCCGTGGCGTAACGGTCGTCCGGCGATTTTTGGAGGCATTGAAGGCAAATCATCGCCAGATCACGAGGAACGCGTCGATCAACGACGTCGGGTGAAACTGGTTGCTCGTGGATTACTTGGGGAAGTATGTTCGCGATTGCGCCAAGGAAGGGCCGCTTCCCAGTCACCAATTCGTAGAGGACCACCCCCAGGCTGTAAATGTCGCTACGCGCGTCGACAGTTGCCTTTCCGGTCGCTTGCTCGGGACTCATATAAGCCGGTGTGCCCAGGATTTGCCCATCCACGGTCAACACCGCATCGCCACCGCGTTTCGCCAAGCCGAAATCCATTAAGAATGGCTTTCCGTGCTCATCGAGCATAATGTTCGACGGCTTCACATCGCGATGGATGATCTGACGGTCGTGCGCATACTCAAGCGCCTCGGCGAGAGACTCGACGATTTTGGCTGCCTCGCGAAAGTCAAAGCGGCGATTGGCAATTTCCTGAGCAAGTGTCCGACCGTCGACGAATGCCGAGACGATGTAAGGGCGGTCGCTTGTGCCGCCGACCTCGTAAATCGGCACGATGTGAGGATGGCTGAGGATCGCCGCGCTTCGTGCTTCGCGAAAAAATCTTTCCTTTTCTGCGTCGGTCCGAAGACTTCCCTTGCGGGGAAACTTTACGGCGACCGATCGGCCCAAATCGACATCAATTGCACGATAAACCGTGCCAAAACCACCTTGCCCGATTGCGCCCATCAGTCGAAACCGTCCCAAGGCGGCCGCCGGCTGACCTTCCGCGCGTGTCGAAGATCTTTGGCCCAATGCGGCCGAGTTCGCAGGGGGTGACGACTGCGTGCTGCCTAGCGGCGGAATACCAGTGACTGATGCCGCGCCGGTCGACAATTGAAACTCCGACGGATCAGCCCAGCCGGAATCGAGTTTGAGCAGCTGAGAAATCAGGTCAGGATCGGTTCGCAGCTCCGCAAATTCCTGCAGATATTCATCGGGCGTGGGCGCTTCTCCGGCCTTTAGGCGGAACTCAAAATCGATCAGCACCAGTTCCTTGAGCAGCGGAATAGCATCAAGTCCTTCGGCCGCGTAGAATTCACGAACAGACGGGCGTTCGCCCATCTGCCACGATTTCGCGAACCGTTGGAGGACAGTCGCGAAGACAGCGTTGAATCCGGTGCTGAGGTCTTTGTCTGTCATACACGACGACTCTGAGTGGCAGGCCGCGGCTGGGAGGCTTTCAGGCCGCAATCCCTGTTTGTACTCCGAAATCGGCCAGAATTCGAACCCGAGGTTCTTGATTGGCGGCACAGGGAGTCGTAAATTGGATCATCAGCCCGGTTAACTGTTGCTCGAGTGTGCTTGATCGCCAACCCCGGAGTCAGGTGCTATGAACCTGCCACCCCAAATGCCAGCTGTTCCGCGAACGCGCGGCCAATTGAGAAAGCTTGAACAACCCGGGAACGTGCGTCCATCCTGGATATGTCTGGGTGCCACTCCGGATCAATGTATGTGCCCTAATGGCACTCACGCATGCTGCGCGAGCGGCGCGGGCTGTTGTTGCGACGGCGGCCGTTCGGGCCAGGACGCGCGCTGCTGTTGAACAAAATCTCGGCTTCGCTCTGCGTTGGGGTCGCCTGAGCATCAGAGCGGGCACAGCAAAAGCTCGGCTCGTTTGTCTGAACGTCGGGGAACAAGGCCTTGCGGTAAGGACAGCACGCGCGCTGGATTTAGCTTACCGTTCCTCTCCTCGGCTTAAAAGTGGCGTTGACGAGGTCGTCAGGCGACTGATTGCGGCGAGCGCAGTCCCGAGTAACCGCCGCCAAGTCGCGGCCGCGATCCGCGCTTGGTGCTAATGGACATCGACCGAAACAACGTGGTCGATCGGGCTGTATTTTTCTCGACTCTGATCGAAACAAAACCTCTTCGCCACTAGGCGGATGAGGTAGCGCTTGTTCCTCTCCGCTGGAAAGGCAACGCGATACAGCCGGGCAGTTGACGTTGGCGTCGGATCGGTCCAGCGAACGTGCCCGGCAAAGGAAATGTCCTTCACGATTAAGATTTGGCCATCCGTGTACGTCTCTCCGCTGATCTTCGTGGCGCCGATGCCCTTGGTTTGCTCGATCGTTGGAAAATCGGCGAGTGTAGCCGCGCCACTTCCGATGGGCGTGTCAGCCTCGCGGATGGCAACATGAAAACGGACGTCATCGCGCTCCGGCACACCTCCCAGCTCGTTGAAATAATTCCAGGATAGATGCACAGCCTTCGGCAAAACTTCCGCCGCTCCATCCGGATTGTCGCTCACCGAGACAACTATGTTGCTCGGGCCAGAGGGGTCCGCAATCCGTGTCGCGTCATTGGCAATCGACTCGGGTGCCGGTGCCTCGGTGTAGACCTTCAGTGAGTTAGGATCTGCGCTCGCGTTTTGGATCGCCGCCGTGAGGGCCGCCCAGTCAGGGCCCGAGATTTCAGTCGGCGGTGGCGTACCTGAGATGTCGTTCCCCGAGCCGGGGACCATCCAGGGATAAATTTGGCCGGCGCCGTTCGAAGGGCCCAGCCTGTCCTATAGGAGTCTGGGACAGGCGTGGTCCCCAAAGAACCGAACTGTGCGACAGCGTCGGATGCAAAGATGCCCGTCTCGTTATTAGTGATCCCGTGGCATGACGTACAGTTGCCCGTTGGGTCAACGATCGTTCGCGCAGATGCAATGATCGGCGCATCCAAAGCCGTGAAATCGCCCCCCACAACGCGATAGGGATCTCGCTTTCCCCTGGGCAGCTGAGGGAGCAGGTCTTTAAGGCTGAAGGCAGCAGCCCGATCTGGATCGCGATATCCCACGCGTGCCATCCCTATGTGGGGGGTGATGATTCGTGGAACTTTGTTGTCGTGGCACAGGACACAGCGAGCTTTGAACGTTGCATCGTAGGTCTGGGATGACTGGGCTCTGCCTTGGTCATCGCCGTATCCGCTCCCCCCCGGTGCCACCGTCGACGCATTCCAATTAAACGTGATTCCTGAGTAGCTGCCGTCGAAGAATGCCACCTCTCCCGAAACACGGTTAAATCCAATGTAGCCAAGAAGATTGAATGACGGATTGTCGAGCTTCCAATAGGGATCGGCCGTCAGTGGGGCTACGCCTTGAGTTTTGCGGGCCAATGCAATCCATTCGACATTTCCCTTGACGCGGCGAGAAAGTCGAGAACCGGTCCCACATGGCGTCACGTCGCCGGCCAGGGAAGGTTTGTCGCATTGATCTATGGTTGCCGTCCATTTCACGAAATTGCCATGATCGTCACGGTGCTCGAATTCGAGTGGGCTGCCGGGTTTGCACGTGTTGGGCTTCAGCTCGGTTCGATTGCCCTCGACCTCCACAACAAGCGTCGCAGTGGTAATTGTCGACCCGTCGGGAGTCGTGCGCGTCCCCAGGGTCGTAACGTCAAATGGCGGAATCGGCCCGAGGACGGATCGAACTTCGTCGCCAAAACGAATAATGACGTCCGTTGTTTTGCTCGCAGGCGCCAGAAGATATCGCCGTTCCATTTCGTTACCTTTGCGGAAAAATAATCGTTGTGATTAAGCGCAGCCGCGTTTTGTAGCTCAAGTCGCCGCTTGTCGCCCAAGAGATTCAAGTACTGAACGCGCAACTGCAGGAGTTGCTCGCGTCGTTCAAGAAACTCTCTTAACTTTTGCGAATATTCCCGAGTCCTCGGATCGTTCTTGGGCAGGAGTTCCATCGGGGGAAACGGGCTGTCGGGGATAACAAGACCCGTATGCGAATCCACCGCGAGCATTTTGCGGCGTGGGTCATCGAGCGAAAGCCGAAAAATCCCGCTGGGAAACGCCTTATCTCTGGCGACAGTAAGTCCGGGCAGTTGGCTCTCGACGAAAGCGTCAAAAGGCAATGGGTCCGGCACGAGGACTGTCTGCGCCATTACGGGTATGGACGGCAGTGCGAAAAACGCCAAACAAAATGCCGCGACAACAGCAATTGAGGAGGCGGGCTCGCAGGGCCACGGAATCACGTTGCGACGCATGATGGCGGTCCTTTTGGATGGACGGGTTCGATCGAATCCACAAGAGAACTCGCCCGCCGTTTGGGCGTGGTTCGCCCAGCTCTTGGGACTGAACCCCGTTTCGACTAAATAAAGCGTGTCGGATAAGCGCCGACTGAACACTGCGAAGTATTAACCCCACTTGCTCCGTTGCGGTGACGAGAGCCCGATCTTTCCAGCGTAACCCCGGTGCCTCGGTCTGTGTTGCGAAGAATGAGTTTACCGCGGACAAATCTGAAGCGAACTATGAGTCTACCCCGGACGTTTTGCCGGCTCGGTCGTGCGGGTGATCGACCTTTCCGGCCGCTTCTGCTTCGGCCCGAAACCTTTCCAAGGTCGCCCGGTCGGCACGTGCCCGCCAAGACCATCTTGAGGGCGACCACGGGGTTGATTCCGAGTTGGCGAGCCTTCTAGACGTTACCCATCTCACCCCGGCCGATCACTCGAGCAAGACGAAATCGCCGACACATTGATTGCCACGCCTGCAATTGAGCCGAACGACGGCACTGACCTCGTCCGACCCAGTGGGTCGGACTCAATCTGAGAGTCCTGATCAGCGCCAGCGACGTTCGACTGCATGGCGGAACTGCCAATGCTTAACGCGCGGCTTCCGACGAATCGGCGTGACCGACGAACGGGCGCACCTCATTGGGCGGTTCCGACTCGCTTCCTTTGCCCGGAGTGTCCATCGGCATGACCCAACCGGCCCCATCATCCGTTGCCCGCCAATCTCCATTTCAGCGATCAACCTTTCCCGGACCCCACAATGCTTTGCCCGGTTTCGCGCCTGTGTGTTCGCCCTCCTTTGGCACGGGAACGCCGTTTACGAGCACATGGCGCATCCCAACCGCGTACTGATGGGGCTTCTCGTAGGTGGCCCGGTCCTTGATGGTCTTCGGATCGAATACGATCACGTCGGCAAAATACCCTTCCTGCAACAGGCCTCGACCGTCAAGTCCCAGATTTGTCGCGGGCAGATGGCTGAGCTTGCGGACCGCTGCCTCAAGAGTCAGTAATTTTTCTTCGCGGACATATTTGCCAAGCAAGCGGGCGAAGTTGCCGTACGCCCGCGGATGCGGCATCGACTTGAGGAAAACGCCGTCCGGCGACTGGGCTGCCTCGTCGCTCCCCAAGCTGATCCAGGGGAGCGGGACCAGCTTGCGGATGTTGGCGTCGGCCGTGATGAAGTACGCTGTGCCGATGCTCGATTGGTCCTCGGCAAGCAGGTCGAGCAGCATCTCCACTGGGTCCGTGCCATGGTCGCGCGCGATCTGCGCCAGATTCTTGCCCTGCAGAGGTTTGAGCGAGCTGTGCCTGAAGCTGATCAGCAAAATGTTCTCGGGTGAGCCTGCGTTGTGGTAGAAGTTCGGCCAGTCGGTCTTCTGCGTGATGTCGTTGATGATTCGCTTGCGGCTTGCGGGATCGCCGAGCCGGCGGCGCATGGCGACATCGCCTCCTTCCATCGCCCACGGCGGAATGCAGGCCGTGAGGGGAGCAGCGCCGGCCGTGTAGCAATACATGTCAGCCGTGATCGGCAGTCCCGCGCCGGGCCGCCTCGACACGGGCGATGGCGGCGTCCATTTTCTTCCAGTTGTTCTTGCCGGCCGCCTTGAAATGGTAGATTTCGGCGGGGATTCCCGCCTCGCGGCTGATGCGAATCACCTCGTCGATGCCCTCCAACAGCCGCTCGCCTTCGCTGCGCATGTGAGTGATGTACTTCCCTTTGTGCCGGGCCGCCGCCTTGCACAGGGCGATGAGTTCCTCGGTGTCTGCGTAATAGGCGGGGGCATACTCGAGGGCCGAGCCGATTCCGAGCGCACCGTCACGCATCTCTCGGTCGACGAGCTGGCACATTCGTTCCAGTTCGTCCTTGGTCGGCTTTTTGTTCCCCAGTCCCAGCACATATTCGCGCACGGTCGTGGCGCCGAGGAATGAGGCCACGTTCTGAGAAATCCCTTTTCGCTGCAGGAAATAGAGGTAATCGCTCAGCGTTGTCCACTCAATCTCGTACTTAATGTCGAATTGCTCGTTCTTCATCCGCTTCTTGATGGCCGGATTCACAGGCCCCCAAGAATTCCCCTCGCCCATGATTTGCGTGGTGACGCCCTGTCGGACTTCGCTCTGCCCGCGGCCGTCCGCCAGCAGAGAATCGGTCGACCAGCTGAGCATGTTGATGAAGCCCGGAGCCACCGCCAGGCCCTTGGCGTCCACGACGGTTTTTGCGGTCGCCTCAGCCAGGTCGCCCACCGCAGCAATGCGATCGCCGGTAATTCCGACGTCGACTCGGCGCGGCGGCCCGCCGGAGCCGTCGTAGACCGTGCCACCGCGAATCAAGACGTCAAACTGTTTGCCGGGCGACGCCCAAGCGATCGGGACTTCCAAGTAACTGGCGTGCTTCGCGTCCTGGTACAGAGCCACGTGGGCCGTCCGCGCGTCTGCTCGCGACTCGGCGGCCACCTCGCCTCCGCTGTTGTAGTTCTTCTCCAGGTAGATCGAGTTCGGCGACGAGAAGACGAGTCGGAGCCGACTCCCCTTCTCCAGACGCCGAGAGAAAAAGTTGAACGAGTCGAACTGGTAGCGCTCGATCGCCCCGGGCTTGACCAATTTCTCCTGACGCAAGGATTCTCGGTAGCGCGCTCGTTTGAGGTCGTCCGTCAGGGCAATGCTCGTTCCGTCGGGCTTGATTTCGTAGACATTCACAGCGAAATCCGTGTCCGGCACATCGAGCGCGATCCAGGCGACGAGCTTGAGATAGCCGGTGATTTCGACGGCTTCGGGGAACGGATCGCTGTGGAACACCAGGCCGTTGCCGAAGAGGTTGAGCGCGCGGCGCTGATCGGTCACTTCATTCTTGATCGGCTCACGCTCCAGCTCCGCTGGGCGAATGTCGAGCGGATCGTACACGTACGATGCGGGGGGCGACTGGCTGGGCTTTGTGCGGGTGAGCGTGCCGGAGTGGAACGCGTCTGTGGGCGCGCCGTGCGTACTCGCGAGATAAAATTTCTCCGCCTTAGCCGGGATCGCCTCGAGGCTGTCGGCATATTTCCACGCCTCGGCTCCCGCGACGTAGTAGGCGACTCGCTTTTCGAGGAATTTGGGCTTCGCGCCTCCTTTCATCGTCCAGTCGTACCATTCGCGGTGCAGTTTGTTGAGGTCGAGAAGACAGGCGGCGCCGAACTTCAGGCCGCCCACCTCTTGCGTCGGAGTGCGCGTGCCGGCGTGGTCCCACGGGCCCATCAGCAGATAGTGACCCTCTCGGCCCTTGTCGGAGCCGTACTGCATGTGCCGGCGATAGAACGTCATCGCACCCTGCTGGTCGTCGTCGTAATTGCCAGTGATCGTGAGGATCGGGATCCCAATTCGGGAATACGCGGCGGCGGCGGGAGCCATCGCGTCGAGATACTCGTCCCGCGTGCGATGCCGCAGCCATCTTTGAAAGTGTGGCGACGGATTACCGACGAGCGTGTCGAGTTTTTGGAACGGAATGTGATTGAGATATCGCTCGCGATACTTGTCGATCCAGAAACCGGACTCACCGAAGAGCTTCGCGTTGGGCGTCGCGCCACTGGTGAATGTGAGCCATTGGACGTCGTACGAAACAAAGACGTTGTGCGGCGCGGGGAAATCAACTCCAGGGTGTGCGGCCGCGGCCGGGACAATGGTCGACAGATGAGGCGGGAACTCCTTGAGCGTCGCCCATTGGTTGAACCCGGCGTAGGATCCGCCCCACATGGCCACCTTGCCGCTCGACCACGATTGTCTCGCCAGCCATTCCAAGACGTCGTGCCCATCACGGGCGTCGTTGGCGAAGGGCTCGAATTCGCCGGCGGAATTGCCGCGTCCACGGACGTCGACCAGGGCGAAAACGTAGCCATTCCGCGCGAAGTACAGCGCGCGGTCGTGGTAGGTGTCGCTGATATACGGGGTCATCGTGAAGACGGCCGGCAACGCTTCCTTGGCGTCCGTCGGTCTGTAGAGCGTGGCGTTGAGTTTCACGCCATCGCGCATCGGGATCTTCACTCCCCAGATGATGTCGACCCGCTTTTCGGCAGCCGCAACTGTGTCGGCGCCGAGACACACCTGGCACACACCGACAAACGCCAAGATCAGGACGGTCCGACCCAGAAAAGTGCTCAAGCAATCGTGCTCCGATCAACCGACAACAAGGCCCATCTTTCCAGACGAACGCTTTCTGGCTCGCAGGATGCAGCAGGAAATTGAGGTTACGCCGCCGAGAGGTCGACCGCAACGACTTTTCACGCTCGCATGATGTGCCGACCGTCTGCAGACAGTTCTCGAGGCGGCAGTCTTCGGTTGTTCAAACCGAGGGTCGTGACATAGGTCCCGCGCAGGTTCAGAGGTCGAACCGGTCTTCAGGAATACGCCGACCCTCGACTTTTCAGACCGAAGTCGGGCGTCCCCAGGAGGCGAGCAGAACGTGGGTCGGAGGGGCGCTGTACAACAGCACGCCCAACACTCGTGAACGACAGAGTAACAAACTGCAGTATCGCTGTTGACGAGGAGGGCGAGGAACGATTTGTGTTCACGCGCTGCGCGTGAGCTGGCGGCCAGCCGAATTATTGTGAGCTTCAGTTTGTCGTTCAGATTCGGCCACGCCGCAACCAAGCAGGCCAGATCAGCGTCATCAAAAATTGCCAAACCAGCTGAAAGTGCGTCGGATTTTGCGTCGCTTTCCGTCGAAAGCCTCACTTTTCCCGGGTAAACTGCAGGGTGTTCGAGCCCCGCCTCATCCGTAACTTCCGAAAGTCGCACCACATTGAGACGGGTGAGTTTGCTTTAGCTCCCGTGCGACAGTGGGCAGAGCTGCTCGAGAGAGAGACCGCTCGCGGCATTGCGTCCAAGAATTTGCCCCGTGCCCCGCGCTACTGTCAGAATCCATTCCACCGTCGCGGCGGTCTCGCGTTACGCCTTAGCGATAGCGGCCCCTTAGAGTGCAAGAAACGCGACAGCCATGCACCCAATTGCGAGAATGAAGTCACGCGCGAACACAACGGTTGTCAGCAACCAGTTAGCAGATCGGTTACCTTGCCTGGACACGATGTCCGCCCATGTCCTTGGTCGTCGACGGGGGGGGCACCGGCCCCGCATTCGTCAGCTTAGGCGACGCTAGACCCTCTTGCACCCGGTCGGCCTGGCTCTTCACTATGACTCAACAACGGGGCTCACGACGATTTTGGAGACGTGGGGCGGTTTCTCCGGGGTCAGGCCGACTTGAGCGCCCATCCGTACATGCCGACGCGAGATTAAGGTCCAAAATCCGAGGTGCCCCCGGGCGTGCAGGTCCGCGTCGAAACGGTTTCAGAATCGTCATCGTCCGCGGCCCATCGGACACGTGGAAAAAGAGAATCTGTCTGTTCCTACCCCATTCCTACTAACGGAGGCCTGGCGAGGTATACTGCAGGTGACGCGATCTCCTCGAAATCGCTTGATTTTCAGGGGTTAATTGTCGAGTACGGTCGACGTCGGCATGGTCGGAAGCGATTCAAAATCCAGTATCCGTAACTGGGTGTGTGGGTTCGAGTCCCTCCTCCGGCACTGATGGCGAGGCCGTTGCCGAGTGGGCACGCTTGGCCCAGTCTCCGGTGCTCAGTCTCTTGGCTCGATACGAGCGTCTTTGCGCGCCCCGGTGAGCCCATGGTCGACCAATCCAACGCGGGCTTCTGGACTCACACCCGCACGTGTTTGGTGCTGGCTCTCGCGTTTGGGCTGTTGTCCTGGTCGATCGCTGCGGCCAGCTACGCCAAGTACACCGAGCCCGACGCACAGCCCGGTTACGAAGTCTTGGGGGCGGTGAGCACCACCGGCCTGGGCAGACGAGCGCTGGCCGTGAGATTGGCCGTCGAAGGGGTGGCTCAGCTGCCGAACGTGCACCACGTTGTGAGGTATGCGATCTGGGAAAAGCCCTGGCTCGCGGGAATTTTTGTTGGTCTGGAAGCGGTGCCATTGGGCGCCTGGTTTTTGTTGCATCGGGTCGAGCGCGAACTCGCGTCTCCGCGGCGACGCCGCTAGGTAACGCGATCGTCGGCACGTGTGAGGGCTCCCTTCCAGGGTGCGTTCCAAGCCGCTCAAAATTGCGCTGGCGGACCCGAATACTTCGACGCTTCGAAGTCCCGGTTGCGCACCCTACGGCTGAAGTCAGATTCGGCTCGCGCTCAAAAAGCCCGCCAGCGACTGTAAGAAACCGCGGCCGGCGCCCGACTATCTTATGGGAAAAGTGGGTCGCCGCGGTTTTCGAGGAGCTGCCGGAGTTGGGCGATCTGAGCGGGACGGACTGGGAGCGGATTGTCGCGGAGCACGGGCCCGCTGTCTGGACGACCGTCTTTCGAATCCTGAAACACGAGGCCGACGCGCAGGATTGCTACCAGCAGACTTTTCTCGACGCGTTCCGGGCGAGTCGTCGACGGCCGGCGAGCAATTGGGCCGCGTTCTTGGCGCGGATTGCCACGCGGCGGGCCATTGATCGATTAAGGGAGCGCATCGCCGCCCGCAATCACCGCGCGCGGAGCCTGTGTCGCAAGGCGTCGGCAATCCGGTCGGGCCGGCGCCGCAGCACGTGGACGTCGATTTGACGGACGCGCTGCGCGCGGCGCTCGCCGAGTTGCCGCCGTCCCAAGCGACGGTGTTTTGGCTGCGAAACGTCGAAGAACTGAGCTATGCGGAGATCGCCGATCAAATGGGATTCAGCATCAACAAGGTGGGGGTGCTGCTGCACCGGGCCCGGGCCTCGTTGGCGCGGCTCTTCCCCAGGGACGAGGTGGCCGGGAGCGAAACGCGATGAACCAGTCACCCCAGCATGAACCGAGTCGACTCGACGAAGCCGTCGCGGCGATGCGACGGACGTCCGTTCCGCAGCGGCCCCCGGATCGATCCGTGCTCGATGTGATTTCGGCGAGTGAAAACAGCGTTTTCGGGCGAATTCCTCAAAAACTTTTGCAAAGGATCCAGCGCGTGCATCCCATCGTTCGCTATTCGATCGTGGCCACCGTTTTGGCGGCCCTGGTGCTCACTGGCTGGGGCCGGCGCACGGACACAGTGCTCCTGGCAGACGTGGTCACCGCCATGTCCAAACACAAGACGTTCCGTTTCGAGGTCAAACGCGAGAAACTTCCCGTCGAAGCCCCCGGCAACTCGCGAGAGCTGTCTGACGAGACCAAACGCCGACTGGGCGGCGGGGGCCCCCGATGGCCAGTCACCCAAATCAGTTATGGAACTCTCGACACGATGCACGCGCGGATCGAGGACAGCCGTGGCACTTTGACCATCGTGGATCAGGCCAAGGGAATTCTGCTGCGACTCGATCCTCAGGAAAAGACCGCGGTCGCGTCGAAGTTTCCGCCA
This sequence comes from uncultured Planctomycetaceae bacterium, assembly GCA_963800135.1. GTDB lineage: Bacteria > Planctomycetota > Planctomycetia > Planctomycetales > Planctomycetaceae > DASPSM01. The sequence goes on from CAWCZR010000020.1 coordinate 25,607, forward strand.
GTGAAGAAGCGGAATGGATTCTTCGCGATTCTCGACGAACTTATGAAGGACAAGGCAACGATCGCGACCAACGAACAACTCGACGGCGTGGCCGTCGTGGTCTATCGACTCACGAAGGATCAGGTGAACTCGACCCTTTGGGTCGATCGAGCCACCGAACTGCCGGTTCGCCTGGTGATGGAGCATTCCGGCCCGCTTCAGCAGAAGACCACGATGACAAATTTCGTCTGGGACCCGCCCATCGCCGATCCGGCCGCCTTCTTCAGCGTCGATCCTCCGGCCGGCTACCAAGTCCAGACGCGAAACCTGTTCAAAAGCGACCCGCCGGAGAAAAAGTAAACAGCCGATTCCCCACGAGCGAGGGACCGCCGCTTGGTGGAAAATCGCAGCGCGTGCCCCGGCGTGGAAGCCGCGCGCCTCCGGCGATACGATCGCAAGTGCCGGGCCGGCGGTGGCCTCGGGACGAAGACTAAAATTCTGCGGGGCTGATGGGGGAAACGATGAGTAGCATCCGTGACTTTCGGACGTTGATCGGGCGGTCGGCAAAGTTCGGTTCGGTCGCCTGTCTGGCGATCGGTGTGGCGACCTTTGTGACGGCTTATGCCAAGGAATACGAGAGCGGCATCAAGTGGCTCGAGCCCAAGGTGATCGAGCCGGGGGCGCAGTGCGGCGAACCGCCCTCAGATGCGATCATCCTCTTCAATGGCAAGGACCTCTCGAGGTGGGAGAAGGCCGACAAGTGGGAAATCAAGGACGGCTACGCCATTCCCCACGGGCACGACATCAAGACGAAGGAAGCCTTCGGCGATTGCCAGCTGCACGTCGAGTGGGCCACGCCGTCGGTCGTCTCCGGATCGGGGCAGGGGCGCGGCAACAGCGGCGTCTACTTAATGGACAAGTACGAGGTTCAGATCCTCGATTCGTACAACAACAAGACGTATTTCGACGGGCAGGCGGGCGGCATCTATAAGCAGAAGCCACCGATGGTCAATTGCTGTCGCAAGCCGGGCGAATGGCAGACGTATGACATCGTCTTCAACGCTCCGCGGTTTGGCGAAGGGGGCCGGCTGCTGAAGCCCGGGTACGTCACGGTCTTTCAGAATGGCGTGCTGATCCAGAACCATTCGGAACTCTTGGGCAGCACGTTCTACGACCAGCCGCCGCACTACGAGCCGCATGCTCCCAAAGGGAAGCTGCAGTTGCAGTTCCATCACAATCCGGTGCGGTTTCGGAACATCTGGATCCGCGAGATCCACGAGCCGCCCCTCTCCACCGAACACGCCTCAAAATAGCCGCGTTGCCAGTCGCGGTCCGCGGCGGCCTCTGGCTATACTGAGATTTCGGGCGAATCTGGGATTTCGCACGAATCTCGTCGCCGAACAGGCGAGCCGCGGGACGGCAAACCGTGGCCGGGGAGGGGCGCTCGCTCCCTCCTTTGCGCCGTCCGGCCCGTTGCCGCGAGGACTTCCTTTCGATGACCGACACTCCACGTCAATCTTCGTCCCCAGGATCCCCGATCGGCGGTCCGAGCATCTGCATCGTGGGGGGAGCGGGCCACGTTGGTCTGCCGTTGGCCCTGGTGCTGGCCAGCAAGGGGCATTCGGTCCGCATCTACGATCTCAACCGAGAGGTGCTCAAGCGGATCCAGGACGGCGTGATGCCGTTCGCCGAGGCCGACGCGGAGCCCTTGTTGCAGCAAGCGCTCGAGGCCAATCGCCTGTCGTTCAGCTCGTCGGCCGACAGCATTGCCGACGTGCCCACGGTGATCGTGACGATCGGCACGCCGGTCGATGAGTTTATGAACCCGGAGACGCGGGTCATCAAGCAGTGGGCCGACGATTCGCTGCCGTATCTGTCGCCGGGCCAACTGCTCGTGTTTCGCTCGACGATTTATCCCGGCACGACGCAGTGGCTCGAAAGTTATCTGACCCGTTGCGGCAAGGAAGTCTTGCTGGCCTACTGCCCCGAGCGGATTGTGCAGGGTTTCGCGGTTCGCGAACTGCAGACGTTGCCTCAGATCATTAGCGGCACGACCGATGCGGCGGCCGAGGCGGCGGCCGCGATCTTCTCCACGATCGCGCCGCAGATTGTGCGGTTGGCTCCGATGGAAGCCGAGTTCGCCAAGTTGTTCACCAACGCGCATCGCTACATCGAGTTTGCGATCGCCAACCAGTTCTACATGATCGCCAGCTCGGCGGGCGTCGATTACAACCGGGTGCTCGAGGGGTTGAAGGCGAACTACCCGCGGGCCAAAGGGATGCCGACGGCCGGCTTCAGCGCGGGTCCCTGCCTAGTCAAAGACACGATTCAGCTAGCCGCGTTTTCGCAGAACCAGTTTCCGCTGGGGCACGCGGCCATGCTCGTCAATGAGGGGCTAGTGCTCTACCTCGTCGAGGAGATGAAGCGGAAATATCCTCTGTCCGAAATGACGGTGGGCCTGTTGGGCATGGCCTTCAAGGCCGACTGCGACGACACCCGCTCCTCGCTCAGTTACAAGCTAAAAAAACTGCTCAAGCTGGTGGCGGCCGACGTGCTGACCACCGATCCGTACGTGGCGACCGATTCCGAGCTGCTGCCGGTCGAAGACGTTGTCGAGCGGAGCGATCTGCTGGTCCTGTGCACGCCGCACACCGCGTATCGCCAGCTCGACCGTCGCAACAAGCCGATGATCGACGTGTGGGGCTTCTGGCGGAAGTCGACCGCGGAGGGGCGCCCGGTGGACGTGGTCATCTGATGGCTCGACTCGACATCGTGATCCCCGTGTATCAAGAGGGCGAGAACATCACTCGTCTCCTGGACACGTTCCTCGCCGAGGTCCACACCTCGCATCGCGTTCTCATCTGCTACGACCGGGACGACGACAGTACGCTGCCGGCGATCAACGCTTACCCAAAACGGGACGCCGTCGACATTGTCTTCGTGAAAAACCGTGGCCGCGGCCCGCACGGCGCTGTGATGACGGGCCTGGCCCAAAGCACGGCCCCGTTCGCGCTTGTCTACATGGCTGACGACACGTTCAACGCCCGCCGCATCGACGGCATGGTCGAGAAGGCGGAGCAAGGGTACGACATCGTCGTCGCCAGCCGCTTCGTGCCCGGCGGCTGCATGGTCGGTGCCCCTTGGCTCAAGGGCTTTCTCGTCCGGGGCGCGTCGTTCACGATGTACCACCTCGCGCGGTTGCCGGTCCGCGATCCCAGCAACGGTCTGCGGCTCTTTTCGCGGCGGGTGATCGACGAAATTCCCGTGGAGTCCGACAGCGGCTTTACCTACAGCATCGAACTCTTGGTGAAGTGCCATCGCCTGGGGTGGCCCATCGGCGAGGTGCCGATCGAGTGGTACGAGCGGACGGCGGGGCAGAGCCGCTTTCGCGTGCTCCATTGGCTTCCGAAATATCTGCGGTGGTATTTTTACGCGTTCGCCACCACCTGGCTCGGCGCCCGGCAGGTGGCGACGAAACAGGCCCGCACCGCGGCTGTCTGAATCTGAACGCGCCCAACAGCGAAGGTCCCGCGACACCTCATGTCCGACAAACTTCCCAGTGAAACGCCCACAACCGTGCTCGTGACGGGTTCGGCCGGATTCATTTCCGGCTATCTTGTGCAGGAGCTTTTGGATCGCGGCCACAAAGTGCTGGGTGTCGACAATTTTTCCAAGTACGGGCCGGTCGAGCGCAGCTACGAATCGCATCCGCACTACAAGTTCGTGCAGGGTGACGCGAAAGACATCGGCCTGTTGACCGAGCTGGCCCTGCAGTGCGACCACGTGATTGCCGCGGCGGCCCGCATCGGCGGCATCTCGTACTTTCACGCCTATGCCTATGACCTGATTGCCGAGAACGAACGCATTTTGGCGGCCACGTTCGACGCGGCCATCCGCGCGTTCCGCGAAGGGCACCTCAAGAAGATCACCGTGCTGTCGAGCAGCATGGTTTTCGAGAACGCGACCGTCTTCCCCACGCCCGAGGACCACGTCAAGGTCTGCCCGCCCCCCTCGAGCACGTACGGCTTTCAGAAGCTGGCGGCCGAATATTTCGCGAAGGGCGCGCACGAACAATACGGCTTGCCCTACACGATCTGCCGACCGTTCAACTGCGTGGGCGTGGGCGAGCGGCGGGCGCTGGGCGATCGCGATATCTCCAGCGGCAACGTCAAGCTGGCGATGAGCCACGTCGTTCCCGATCTCGTGCAAAAAATCCTCAAAGGTCAGGACCCGCTACGGATCTTGGGGGACGGCAACCAGGTTCGCTGTTACACATATGGCGGCGACCTGGCTCGCGGCATCTGCACGGCCCTGTTCCATCCGGCCGCGCTCAACGACGATTTCAATCTCTCGACCCCCCGCGCGACGACCGTTCTCGAGCTGGCCGAGCTCATCTGGAACAAAATCCACGCGGCCAACGGATCCCATAAGCCGTTTCGCTACGAGTCGGACGAGCCTTTCACGTACGACGTGCAACACCGCGTGCCCGACGTGAGCAAGGCTGAGCGCGTGCTGGGATTCCGGGCCGAGACCTCGCTCGAAACGGCCCTCGACGAAGTCATTCCCTGGATTCGCCAAGAGCTGGAAAAAGGCCGGATCTGACACTCGGCGAGTGGCGTTAAAATCGAGCCGCGGCCCGCATTCCGAAGGGCACGGTTCCGAAAGGCAGAGCGATGAAAAAATCGGCCGATCAGTGGTTTGCCGAATACGGCGAGTGCCATCACAACACGGTCAACGAAGTGATCCACTGGATCTGCATCCCGGCCATCACGCTCAGCCTGTTGGGCCTGCTTTGGTCGGTACCGATGCCCGCTGCGCTAGGCGGGGCAGCCCTCTATGTGAACCTGGCCTCGCTCTTCATCGTGGCGGCGATACTTTTTTACCTGCGGCTCTCGCCGCCGCTGGCGATCGGCATGTTCGTTCTGGCTGCGCTCTTCTTCGCGCTGATCGTGACCTTTAGCAAGCTCGCCTGGTGGCCGGTCTGGGCGGTGGCGCTGGGCATATTCGTCGTGGCCTGGATCCTGCAGTTCGTTGGCCACAAGCTCGAAGGCAAGAAGCCCGCGTTCTTCGAGGACATCCAGTTCCTGCTGATTGGCCCGATCTGGCTCTTGGGCTTCATCTATCGCCGCTTGGGGATTCCGTACTGATTGCGGCCTGCACGGCTGCGTCTGAGGCGAAGAGGAATTTGCACACTTCCTCGGCCACGACCGCGGCGGCGTCGGGTCGGGCGAGTGAACGCATCGCGCGGGCCATGCGGTTCCGCAGGTCGGCGTTGGGCAAGAGAGCGGCGAGCTCGTCCTGCAGGTGCAGGCGGGTCTTGTCCGGATCGCTCGATTGACGAACGACGCGGGCGGCTCCCACGTGCTCGAAGGTGTAGGCGTTCAGTCGCTGGTGATTGCGGATCGCCTTGGGGTAGGGAATCAACACGGCCGGCACGCCGGCGCACGCCAATTCCGATAGCGTGAGGGCGCCGGCCCGCGAGACCGCTAACGCGGCCGAGCGATAGAGCGTGACCGGATCGTCGAAGAATGCGGCGACCTGGGCGTTCGCGCCGGCTGCCGCGTAACGCCGTTTGACTTGCTGGATGTCGCGGGCGCCTGTTTGGTGGACGATGTTCCAATCGGCGAAATGATCCGGCAGCTGTTCCACGCATCCGACAAAGGCCTCGTTGAGAGCCAGCGAACCCTGGCTGCCCCCGAGAACGACCACCGAGCGGCGCTCGCCGTTGGCGGCCGGCTCAGCAGCCAGCGCGGCGATCGGAGCGCGGACCGGGTTGCCCGTCACCAGATGTGTGGCTGTTCGGGGCAGTCGCCGCGCGGCGTCGGAAAAGCCCAGACAGGTGAGGTTCGCCCTGCGACAGAGCCATGACGTCGCCCGCCCGGGCACGGCATTTTGTTCCAGCAGCACAAGAGGCACACCGGCCATGCGGGCCGCCCACACAACGGGAACGCTGGCAAAGCCCCCCAATCCGACGACGAGGGAGGCCCCGCGAGACGGCAAAAAGTCGCTGGCTGCCTGGGCGCTTTGCCACAGCCGATTCGCGAATCGCACCGGCCGCGTCAACAACGTTGATGACGGCTCGACCGGCAGGGGCACATGCTCGAAGCCGTGGTCAGCGACAATCTGTCGCTCGACGCTGCGGGACGAGCCGACGAACACGCATTTGATCGGCCGCACGCTCGCCGCCAGGATCTGCGCGACGGCGATTCCGGGAAAGAGATGTCCCCCCGAGCCGCCGCCGGCGAAGACAATCGTTTTCGACGGCGTCATTTCGTGCGGTGTCGTTGGATGCTGTGGCGCGGCTTGCGGCGAATCGCTCATGCGGGCCGGTCTGGCTGTCGGGGTCGCTCAAGGTGTGGATGGACTCGCGGCGGCCGCCGGCGCGGGAGACGGATCGGCCGCCCCCGCGTCGGTCGTCTCGGTGCCGGCCACCTCTGTGACCGGCGGCAGAATCCAGATTTCACCATAGTCGACCGGCTGCTCGGCCCGAAAGGCATGGTGCCGAAGCAATTCGAGAATGGCCAGAAACAGTCCGACGACCACGCCCCGCTTGGTGGCCGCGTCGAAGAGCGCGCTGAACGCGACGCGTCCCTCGCGGCGGACTCGCTCGCCCACCCGCTCGATGTAGACCGAAATCGGCGTGTCGTCGTAGCGGACGCTGGCTTCGTGCTCAACCGTCCGACGCCTCAGCACGCGGGCCAACGCGCTCACCAGGTCCCAGAGTTCGACTTCCTTGATTAAGTCGTCGGCCAGGTCGCGCCCCTGCCGCGGCCGCTCGTCGCTCAGCCGCGGATAGCGCTCCTGCCAGAGCGCGGCCTGCGCCTCGAGCGCCTGCGAGGCTTCCCGCAGCCGTTTGAACTCGAGGAGTTTGTGGACCAGGTCGTTCTGCGGCTCGTCTTCGAGCGGCTCCTCGGTCGGCGCCTCTTCCTCCTGCCGGGGCAGGACGGTGCGGCTCTTGATCTCGGCCAGCGTGCTGGCAGTGGAGACGAAGTCGGCCGCCTGCGAGACGTCCAGGAGCTCGAGCACCTCGATGAATTCCAGGAACTGCGTGGCAATTTTGGCCAGCGGCAAATCGAGAATGTCGAGCTCGTCGCGGCGGACGAGATACAGCAGCAGGTCCATCGGCCCGCCGAAGAGCTCGAGAGCAACGCGATATTCGCTCGTGGACATGCGCTGGCCGGCCGGAAAAAATTGGCACCGTGTGTCGCGGCCGGATCATAGTCGAGGGGCCGAAAATCCGTAAGACGGGCATGCCCCCCGGGCGAGTTCGTTTCGGGGGCGACCGGGCGGGGGTGCTCCGCGTGCTCGCCTGATGCGGACGGGCGTTCTACAATGGCCCTTCCATGGCGCGTGATTTCTCGACGGAAAGCCTGTCGCACGACCCCGTCCACGGGTACATCCCCTTCATCTCCAAGAGCGGACTGCCGGCCGGCGAAGTGGCCGAGCAGGAAATCATCGACCACCCCTGGGTGCAGCGGCTGCGGCAAATCCACCAGCTGCAGACGGCCTGGTGGGTCTTTCCCTCGGCCGAGCACATGCGGTTTCAGCACGTGCTCGGGGTGATGCACCTGGCGTCGGTGGCGATCGACCATTGGTACGAATCGCTCCGCGAGACATGCGCGAACGTGCCCTCGCGGGCCTATGTCGAGAGCCTGTTGCGGATGGCCGGCCTGCTGCACGACGTCGGGCACGGACCGTTCGGCCACTTCTTCGACGATCACTATCTCGACCAGTTCGGCATCACGCATGAAGACGTCGGCTCACGGATCATCGAGGGTGAGCTCGGCGAACTCTTGCGGCGCGTGCGGCGGAATCCCCGCGGACAACTGCAGCCGCTCGAAGAACTCGAGCCGCGACAGGTCGCCTGGCTGATTCGGCGTCCGCGGGGCGACGGCGCGGAGGGGCAGCCCGAATGGCTCCGCAAGCTGCGGTCCCTGTTCAGCGGCATCTACACCGTCGACAACATGGACTTCGTGCTCCGCGACGCCTACATGTCGGGCTACAACATGCGGGCCTTCGACCTGTGGCGGCTGTTGCACTACACGTTTTTCACCGACGCCGGCCTGACGATTCACGCTCGCGGCCTGCCGACGTTGATCAATTTCATCGAGACACGGGCCAACCTGTTCCGCACGATTTATTTTCACCGCACGGTCCGGGCCCTCGACCTGGCGCTCGAAGACGTCTTTCCCGACACGATGCCGCGACTCTTCCCCGGCAATCCGCTCGAGCACTTGGACGCTTACCGCCGCTTCACCGAGTCGTCGTTCCTGGTCGACGTCGGCCGTTGGGAAGAGAGCAGCGAGCCCGAGCTTCGTGATCTGGGCCAGCGGTGGGCCGCCATCCTGTCGCGGAACGTCGGCTGGAAAATGGCCTGCGAGCGGACGATCAATTTTCACAGCGGCGCGGCCGAGCGGACGACCATCTATTCCGAGCCGGACCTGGTCGAGCAGCGGGTCCGCAGCGGACTGCCCGCCGGCCTGCAGTCGATTCCGCTCCGCGTCGACGTGGCGCGCCACTACCATCGCCCCAGCGCCGCGTCGCCCGGCCGGCGGTCAGAACTTCCTGCTCAATCCCGGCGAGGACGGCGTGCAGGAACTCAACGACGACGAGTTGTTCCGCGCGTTGCCGACGAGCTTCGCGATCTTTCGGGTCTACACGAAAGACCACCGGCACGACGCGGCGATCATCCAATCGCTCGGTGCGCTCCTGGGCGACGCCGGTGACACGAAGACGAATATGTGACCGGTCGCCCTTCGACCCTGTCACGGGCTTGCGGAGAGAAGAAAAGCAGCCGCCAGCTGTCGCAAGCGGCTCGCCAAGTCGCTAGTCGGCCAGTTGCGCGTACTGCCCGCTGTAGAAGAGCAGGGGTTTCGTGTCGCCGACGTGGGCGTCGCCGGCCACGATTTCGCCGATGAAGATCTCATGATCGCCGCCGGAAAAGACGTCGACCACGCGGCAGTCGACCCAGCCGAGCGCTTCCACCAGGACCGGGCATCCGGTCACGGCCGTCTTCGTTTCGAGGTCCGCGAAATCGCGCGGCCCGGGGCCCGAGAAGCGCGTCGACAGGTTCTTTTGCTCGGCGGTCAGGATACTGAGCGCGAAGCAGCGGCTCGTTTTGAGATAGCCGTCCGTCGCGCTGTTGCGGACGACGGCGACCAGCACCAGCGGCGGCTCGAGCGACAGCGAGGTCACCGCGTTGGCTGTCATACCCCACGTTTCCTTGTCGGCGATCGTGCTGAGCACCGTGACCCCGGTGGCAAACCGTCCGAAAATCCGCCGCTGCTCTTTGGGGTCAAACGCCACAGGGGTGTTCCTCAGGAGATGGACTGAAGGTGTGTTCTGGCGAGCGGCGGGTGTCAGCCCGCCGGTTCTGCATTCGGTGATTCGACAAAACCAAAACCGGCGGGCTGACACCCACCGCTCGCCCAAGGCAGCCGTCAGCGGCCGATGGCTGGGTTCGGCAGCCGCTGGTCCTGCCGATCGCGGAAGGGCGTGCGTTCGCCGTTGCCCAGGATAACCGGCACCTTGAACTCTTGCCCATCGCGGACGACGGCGAGTTCGACGCGGTCACCCGGCCGCTTGCTTTCGATCGCCGTCAAAAAGTCGTCCGCGTTCTTGATCGGTTCGCCGTCAATGGCGGTGATCAGGTCGGCCGAGGCGAAATCGACCGTATCCCACGAGAGCGGGCCGCGCCGCTTGCGGACCACCTGCGGACCGCGCAGTCCGGCACGGGCGGCCGGACCATCGGGCGTCAGCTTAGCGAGCAGGATGCCTTTCTCGGTCACCTTCACCATTTGAATGCCGATCTCCGGGCGGATCACCCGGCCGTGCGCGATGAGCTGCGGCACCACTCGAGCAATCAGGCTGCTGGGAATGGCGAAGCCGACCCCCGCGCTCTGTCCCGTGCGGCTGGCGATGGCCGTGTTCATGCCGATCAGGCGGCCGTGCGAATTGAGGAGCGGTCCACCGGAGTTGCCTGGATTAACCGCCGCGTCGATCTGGATGATCGACTTGATCGAGCGGTTGGCCGCGACCTGCAGCGTGCGATTGAGGCTGGAGATGATGCCCGTGGTCATGGTCCGCTCGAGGCCGAACGGGTTGCCGATGGCGAAGACCCGCATCCCGACTTTCATTTCGGCCGAGTCGCCCAGGTGAATGGGAAAGAGGGCGTCGCGCGGCGCGTCGATCTTGATGACGGCGATGTCGTTGATCGGGTCGGCGCCGACGGGCCGTGCCTCGTAGCTGTTGCCGTCGAAGAGCATCACGTCGATCTTTTGCGCGTCTTCGATGACGTGATAGTTGGTGAGGATGTGACCTTCCTTGTCGAGCACGGAGCCGGAGCCCGAGCCCTCCGACGACACGTCGACGACCATCATCACGGTGTTGGTGCTCTTGGTGGTGACGTTGACGACCGACTTGTTGACGTGGTCATAAACAGCCACGCCGATCGCTTCTTCGGGCGAAAGTCCCTCGGCGTTGAAGATGAGTTCGCCGCTGCGGCGGGCTTCGGGGACGACGGGCGCGGCCGGAGGTTGACGATTGTCGGGCACGGGGAAGCGCGGTCCGTTCTGCGGAAACGCCTCCTGGGCCGAGGCCTGGTGGCGGCTGGCCGGATCGATCAGCCACACGACGAACAGTCCGCCCAGCACCGACGAGACGAGACATGCGGCGAGAAATTTCATGGCGCCAATTCCCTTTGGAGCGCTCGATCAGCCGCTGCACAAAATCAGCGACGGCCGCCGGCAAATTCGCGCTTTGGTATATGCTCTTTGGACCGTTCCGACAAGACGTAAGATGGTGAGGGGCAAGCCTGAAGCACGAAGGTTGCGGCCATCCATGCCGGTCATTAGTCTCAAGCCATGTCCGAACAAATTCTCATCCGCGTCGGCCACAGTCCCGATCCGGACGACGCGTTCATGTTTCACGCGCTGGCTAACGACAAGATCGATACGGGCCGCTATCGCTTCACGCACGAGCTGCAGGATATCGAGACGCTCAATCGCCGCGCACTCGAGGGCGAGCTGGAGCTGACGGCCGTGAGCCTGCACGGCTACGCCTACGTGACCGAGCAGTATGCTTTGTGCTCCTGCGGCGCCAGCATGGGAGACAACTACGGGCCGATGGTCGTCGCCCGCAGCCCGGCCGACATCAACTGGCTCCGCGACCGCCACATCGCCATCCCCGGCGAGCTGACGACCGCGTTCCTCACTCTGCGGCTCTTGTTGGGCGATCATTTCACTTACGAGGTGCAGCCCTTCGATCAGATTCTCGACCTGGTCGAACAGAAAAAGTTCGACGCCGGGCTGATCATCCACGAAGGGCAACTGACCTACAAAGACCAGGGACTGTCGCTGATCGTCGATTTGGGCAAGTGGTGGCACGACGAAACCGGACTGCCGCTGCCGCTGGGCGGCAATGCCATTCGAAAGGACCTGGGTCCGCAGGGGATGCAGGAAGTCACCGCGCTGCTCAAGCAAAGCATTCAATACGGTCTGGACCATCGCAGCGAGGCGCTGGCCCACGCTCGGAAATACGGCCGGCACCTCGACCTGGAGAAGACCGATTCGTTTGTCGGCATGTACGTCAACGACTGGACGCTCGATTTCGGCCCTCGCGGACGTGAGGCGGTCGCTGTGCTGTTGCGGCGCGGCTTCGAGGAGGGGATCATCCCGCGGCCCGTCGAATTGGAATTCATCGGATAGCCTGCCATGTTTGCGACGATTAAAGAGCGTCTAGCCCGCAACGAGATCGTGATGACGGCCGCCGTCGGCCGCATCCCGCATTACAACATCGTGCAGATGCTGGGCCTCACCGGCAATTTTCACGCGCTGTGGTTCGATCACGAGCACTGCGGGCTGACGATCGAACAGCTCGAAGTGGGCACCCTGGCCGCCCGCAGCTACGGGATGGACACTTTCGTCCGCATCGCCCCGACCGACTACGCCATGGTCACCCGCTGCTTGGAGGCGGGAGGCGGCGGGGTGATGGCCGCGCAGATCTTCACGGCAGAACAGGCCGAACAATTTACCCGCTGGACCAAATTCGCGCCCCGCGGCTCGCGCGGTCTCAACAACGGCGGGTTCGACGCCAACTTCGGCCGCATTCCGCCCGCCGAGTTCTGCAAGAAGGCCAATCGCGACACGTTTCTGGCCATCCAGATCGAGACGCTGCAGTCGGTGGAAGAGTGCGACGCGATTGCCGCCATCGACGGGGTCGACCTGTTGTTCATCGGTCCCGTCGACCTGAGCCAGAGCCTGGGCGTCACGGGCGAGTTCTTTCATCCGAAGTGCATTGCGGCCATCGACCGGGTGGCGGCCGCCTGCGCGAAGCATGGCAAGCACTGGGGGGCGGTGACCGCCAACCTGGAGCATTGCGACCTGCTCGTGAGCAAAGGCTGCCGGCTGATTACGCCGACGAATGACGTCCGCCTGATCAACGCGGGGCTCGACGGCTTTCGGTCGCAGTTCGCAAAGTACTTTCCCGGATGATCGGCTGGCTCCGTCGCCGCCGCAGACGTCGCCTTGGGGCTCGGCCGCTACCGCCGGCATGGCGAGCGTTCCTGGCCACCAACTTCGCCCAGTACGCGTGGCTCGCCGCGGAGGACCGCGCGCGGCTCGACGCGCTCGACGCAAATCCTCGTCGCCGAAAAGAACTGGGAAGGCTGCAACGGCCTGACGATGCGAGAGGAGATCAAGGTCACGATCGCCGCGCAGGCCGGGCTGTTGGCGATCGGACTCCACGACGAATATTTCGAGTCGATTTATTCGGTGTTGGTCTACCCCAGCAGCTACGTGGCAAAGCAGACCGAGATGCAGCCCGGCGGCGTGGTGATCGAGAGCGATTCGCCTCGGCTGGGCGAGGCTTCATCGGTCGGGGCGATCGTGCTCTCCTGGCCCGACGTGCTCCGCAGTGGCCGCGTTCCCGACGACGGCGTGAACGTGGTGTTCCACGAGTTCGCCCACGCGCTCGACCTGCAGGGTCACGGGTTCGACGGTGCGCCGCTGTTGGAGAGCCGGGCCCAGTATCAGACGTGGTCCCAAATCATGACGGCGGAGTACCACCGCCTCATTCTGCGGACGCAGCACGGTCGACCGACGCTGCTCGATCCATACGGCACGGTGAGCGAGGCCGAGTTCTTCGCGGTGGTGACCGAGTCGTTCTTCGAGCAGCCGCTCGCCATGCAGGAAGAGCACCCACAGCTCTACGACCTGTTTCGTAACTTCTTCCACCAGGACCCGGCCGAGCGTTTTCGTCGCGCTGGCTACCGCTAGCGATCGCGACATAGGCCAGCGAGCTGACTGACGCGAGCTAGGTGGCTTACTTCAGCGAGTTGAGGTGTCGCGAGCCGACTTTCTTCTTGCCGCCGAACGGCGACCAGCCCTTCTTCTGACCCCCCTTGGAGTTGGGGGTCATGATCGAGCCCTGGCCGCCCGTTTTGGGCGAGATCGCGGACGGGGACGGGCGGCGCGTCGGGATGGGCAGGACTGGCGCCCGGGCGAGGGTCGCTGATTCGTCCATGAACAGGGCTGCCGTCACGAGCAGGGCGGCTGCCGCCCGAGTTGCGATGCGCATGGGGACATTTCCTGGGGTGCTGTTAAGGTGTTATCGGCAAGCTGTACGGGCTGAATCGAGGGATTTCCCGGCCGAATCCCAGAAAGGCCACTTTTCTCTCAAGCCGATCGCCACCAGCGGGGGAAATTCGGCCGACGCGGACGGGCTGACGCCCAAACTGGCATTGCAGAGCCTCTGGGGAGGCCGGCTTGAATGGTCTGTCCGCCTCGGCTACGGTTGGCCTAAGAGTTCTTTTTGCGGGCCGTTCGTTCACCCGCGATCCAGTGAGCCGCGAGCCGGGAGAGTTTCATTGTTTGCCGGTCCGATTTTCAGCCGCGAAGCACTGACTTCGCCGCGTCAGCTGAAGCATTTTCTCATCCGCTCCGGCTATGTGGCCGCCCTGTTTGTGCTGATGTACACCGCAATGCAGGCGATGTTCGGCTGGCAGCAGGTCCGCAGCTTTGGCGACGTGGCACGCTTCGGCAGTCTCGTCTTTCAGATCTTCTGCATTGTACAGCTCTCGCTCGTTTTGTTCTTCGCGCTCTTGTTTGCGGCGAGCGGCGTGGCCCAGGAGAAGGACCGGCAGACGCTGATCCTGCTCTTGATGACCGACCTCCGCGATTACGAGCTGGTGTTTGGCAAACTGTTTGCCAGCCTGCTGATGGTGATGGCGCTGATCGTCGTGTCGATCCCCGTGCTGTTTTTCGTCTCGCTGTTGGGGGGCACGGGTACCGACCAGGTGATTTGGGCGCTCGTGATCTGCGTCGCGTCGGCGCTGCCGGCCGGCAGCTGGGGACTGCTCGTGGCCTATTGGCGCGAGAAAACGTTCCAGACGCTCGCCGTAACCGTGCTAGGGTTTGTCATTTTCCTTGGGCTGGTCGAAGGCATCGTGGCCGCGCTGCCCGCCGGTTCGGCGGCCGCCCATTGGATCGGTCTGCTCGATCCGTATCGCGTCCTCTTCTCGATCCTTGATGCGCTCGAGCGCCCATCACGGGCTGACCACCGCCCACGTCGCCTCGTGGGACTTCTTGCTCGTGATGGCAATTGTGGCGGTGGTGATCAACGGCATCACTCTGCTGCGGCTGCGTGTTTGGAATCCGTCGCGTACCTTCTTCGCCGCTGCCATGATGCCCGAGGACGAAGCTCAAACGGCCGACGGCAAAGTCCGCGCCGCGCGCCCGGTGGCACAGACGCGGCGAATCTGGGCCAACCCGGTCGTGTGGCGGGAAATCTGCACGAAGGCCTACGGCCGCAAGATCCTGGCCATCAAGGCGGCTTACGTCGTGATGGCGGTGATGATCGGCTATCTGGTGAGCCGTCACCCGGCCTCCGGCGAGTTGGTGCTGGGGATGATTACGCCTAGCGGCGTGGCCTTCGTCGGCCTGTGCCTGATCAGCCTGATCATCATCAACGCCCAGGCCGTCACCGCCTTCACGTCCGAACGGGACGGCAAGACGCTCGAGCTGTTGCTGATGACCGACGTCTCCGCGAAAGAGTTCATTTACGGCAAGCTGGGCGGCATCCTTTACAACACGAAGGAGCTAATCCTCATTCCGCTCGCCCTGGCCGGCTACGTCGCGTGGCTGGGGGGAACGGTCACCGTCGAGACGTTTCTGTACGTGGTGATCGGCTTTGCCGTGCTGGTGCTGTTCGCGGCGATGCTCGGCCTGCATTCCGGGTTGAGCTTTGACCGGTCGCGGACGGCGATCGCCAACAGCCTGGGAACGATCTTCTTCCTGTTCATCGGCATCTTCATCTTCATGCTGTTGTTGGTGGAGGCCCGCTCGTCGTTTGCCCAGCAGTTCGCCAGCTTCCTGGTGTTCATCCTGGCCGGCAGTATCGCCCTTTACGCGTCGTTGTCGCATCGCAACCCGTCGGGAGCGCTGATGCTGGCGGCCGGCGCGCTGCCGTTTCTGACGTTTTACGCCATCACGGAATTCCTGCTGCAGGGGTCGCTGGGCGTCTGCTTCGCCATCGCTATCGCCTACGGTTTTACGACGCTGGCGATGCTGGTCCCCGCCGTCAGCGAATTCGACGCCTCGCTGGGCCGCACAACGCTCAACAACACGTAACCCGAGACGCGACGCGGCCGGCGGATTGGCGCCGGGTCGATCTGCGCCGGGGCGATTGGCCGAGCGTTGATTTGGCGCGCCTCATCGGCCATTCTTCATCCGCACGTTGTTTCTCGCGGACACTGTTTTGATAATGGGCGGACACGGTTTTGAACTGGGGTGATTTGCGTGGCGGGCAGCCCTCAATGGCACCTCGCGTACTAACAGTTGACGCTGCCAGCCCGAATCTCGAACTGGAAGGTACGGTTCGCCACTCGCGATGAGCGAATTCCTGCATTCGACGGACCGTTGGCTCGCAGGCCTTGTGGCCATGCTGGCGTTGATGGCCCTCAGTGCGTTCCTGTCCGCCAGCGAGACGGCCCTCTTCTTTCTTTCGCACGACGAAATCCGCGCCTTCCGCGTGGGGCGTCCTCGCGAACGGGCGGCCGCCTCGCTCTTGGCCGACCCCGACCGCGTGCTCACCGGCATCCTCTTCTGGAACCTGGTCGTCAACCTGCTCTATTTCGCCGTTAGCATCGTCGTTTCCGAGCGGCTCTTGACCGCCGACTTGCGAACGGCGGCCGCCGTGTTCGGTTTCGTGTCGCTGATCGCGCTCTTGCTCTTCGGCGAAGTTGTGCCGAAGGTGGCGGCCGCGCTCTTTCGGCGTCGAGTGGCGCCGCTGGTCACGCTGCCGATCGTCGCCATGATTCGGCTGCTCGACCCCGCGCTCCCTTTCTTTCGCGGGCTGACGCGGATTGCCCGGCGGACGTTTCTGCCGCACATCCATCAAGAGCCCTATCTCAGCCCCGAAGATCTCGAGAACGCGGTCAACGTCTCCGACCTGAGCGAGGAAATGATCCGCCAGGAGAAACAGATCCTGCACAACATCCTCGACCTGTCGGACATCACGGCCGAGGAAGTGATGCGGCCGCGGGGCACCTACCCGACGTGCCGGACTCCGGTCCGCGTGCTGGATCTGGCGTCGCGGATGCCGGACAGCGACTACGTGGCCGTCGTCCGCGAAGGGAGCGACGACGTCGAGGCGGCCATCGCCTTGTCGAGCTATTCGATGATTTCCGGGGAGCACCTCGCGGAGGGGGCAGAAGATGTTGTGCACGTGCCCTGGTGCGCCAAGTTGGGGGCCGTGCTGACGCTCTTGCGAGAGCAGGTTGTCAGCGTCGCGTCGGTCGTCAACGAATTTGGGGAGACCATCGGCATGCTCACGTACGACGACATCCTCAACACCGTCTTGATCCCCGAACCCGATCGCGCGGCCCGCGTGTTGTCGCGTCCCCCCGTGCTCGAGGTCGCTCCCGGCTGCTATCACGCCGAGGGGATTACGTCGCTACGGCACCTGGCCGGCCGGCTGGGCATTGATTACGACGCGGATGCCGACGCGCTGGTGACGCTCGCCGGCTTGCTGCAGGAAAAGCTCGAACACTTGCCCGCCGTCGGCGACGAGTGCTCTTGGCACGACTTCCGCATCCGCGTGATCGAAGTCTCGAAGCGTGGCCGGCTGCGGGCCATGCTCACCCGCGCGCAGCCCGCCCCGGAGGCGTCCGCATGAGCGGCATGCTGCCCTACCTGGGGGCCCTTGCGCTGTTCGTCTTCGGCCTGCGGCTGGCTGCCTTTTTCAGCGGGGCCGAAACGGGCTTTTACCGCGCGAGCTATTTGCGGGTGAGCATCGATGCGCAGGCCGGCGATCCAATCGCCAAACGCATCCTCTGGTTCTGCCAGAATCCGACGAATTTCGTCGTGACTGCGCTCATCGGCAACAACGTCGCGCACTATCTGCTGACGGTCGCGGTGGGAATTGCCGCGGTTGAGGCGGGGCTGTCCGAGGGAATGGCGGTCGAGGTCGTCGCCACGCTGCTCATCGCGCCGTTCGTCTTCACCTTCGGCGAGCTGATTCCCAAAAACCTCTATTACCGGGCGCCGCTCTGGCTCCTGCGGCGGAACGTCGGCTGGTTCGCGCTGTTTTATCGCTTGTTCCTGCCGATCAGTTTTCCCTTGATGGCGCTGACCCGCGTGTTGCAGCGCTTCAGCCGGACGGCCGCCAATCGGCCCGGACAACTGCTGGGGCGGGCGCGGCTGGTGCAAGTGCTCAGCCAGGGGCATCAAGAGGGGCTGCTGTTGGACGTGCAGCGCAAGCTGATCGAGGGAATGACGCATCTGGCCGTGCAATCGGTCCAGTCGTCGGTCACGCCGACGAACCGGATTCTGGGCCTGGCGGAGAATGCGAGCCGGGAGGACGTGTTGAGTTTCGCCCGCCGCTACGGATTGACGAACGTGGCCCTCCGCCGCGCGAGCGAGCCCGACGCCTGGTTTGCCTACGTCCGTGTTGCCGACGTTTCGCTCACGCAGCGGCCGCTGACGGCGCTGGCCCGCACCATGCCTGTCATCGATGCGAACGCCAGCAAGCTCGAAGCGCTGTTGACGTTGCGCGCAGGGAGCGGCCTACGGAATCGTGAAGTCGGGGCAGAAGGCGCTCGGCATGGCCAGCGACCACGGACTTTCCGAGCAGCTCTTCCGCGAGCCGCAAGCCGCGGGCGGACGCGGCGCGATTGCCCGCTAAGCCCTGGTCCGACGGTCACCTGCCGGCCCGGCGAGCGGCGGGTGTCAGCCCGCCGGTTCTTTGATGCTCGTTCTTTGCTGCCCAGGCAAGCGACCCTCAGCTCACTTCAACTAATGGCCCAAATCCCGACTCGTCGCAGAATCCGAACATCGCCATCTCCTCGCAGTCGTCGAGGAGCGCCAGGCGAGGCGTGGAACGGCTCTCGGGCGCCCACGACTCGAGTTGGCTGTCGATGGCGGTCAGCCGTCGGGACAGTTCCTCGCGGCGACCGGCCCACCGGCTCTGCCACTGTGCGTAGAGCGTTTCATCGTCGGCTTCCCGCTGGATGCCCCGGCGGAGTACGGTCTGCAAGCGGATGAGCGAATCTTCGAGACGGGACCGCAATCGAGTCGGTCGGGCATCCAGCGGGATCGTCGGCATGGAGGGCTCCGGCGGCGGTTTCGGAGTGAGTGCCAGGTGAAACGGGTCAAAATGCGTAAACTTAATCGACACGCATCCCTGGCGACTTGAGGGGACAGCGAAGCTTTGCGGGCAAACATTCGCCGGAGGACCGCGCCCGCTGCGGGCAATCGTCACTTTCGGGTGCGCAGACCCTCGTCAATCGACTCGTCAGTCAGGACCCGGGCAATCGTTCCCGGGCGACTCTTCCGGACACCGCGCACGTGCGGCCGCCAACGGGGACTCTCCTTTAGCCGCGCTTCCAGGCCAGCCTCCAGTGGCGGTCGGTGGTCTGCTGAATGCAGGTTGGGGCGATGCCGAATTTGCCGGCCAGGCCGCGGATCTCTTCGAGCGTGAGCGCGGCGTGCAGCGACTCGGCGAACATTTTTTGCTGATGGGCGTCGGAGTCGCCGGCGTAGGCTTGGACCAGGTGCTTGAGATGTGACTCGGTGTCGGGCCGCAACAGATCGCGGACGAACAACAGTCCTCCCTGCGATGCGACGACGCGGATCATCTCGGCCAGGCAGTCGGCCGGATGGGGGATGTGGTGGATGATGCTGTTGGACATCACTACGGGGAACGCGCCGTCGTCGAACGGCAGTCGCTTGGCGTCGACCAGTTTCAGCTCGATCGCGTCCGCAAGCCCCGCCTCCGCGACGTTTTTACCGCCGACGTCGAGCATCGACCGGGCCAAATCGACGGCGACCACGCGCCATTGATCGCCCCGCCGGCAGAGTTCGATCGGAATGAGCGCCGTGCCTGTGCCGACGTCGAGCACGCGCGTCGGGCCGTTTAAGCGCATCAGGTCGTCGACGAAGACTCGGTTCACCTCCGAATGATCCATCGTGTTGTAGCCGATGGCCTCTTCGTCGGTTTCCATGACCTCCGGTTCGAGAATGCGTGGGATCATTGCCGCTGGCAGCCTGGGAGCGAGGGAGTCGAAGCGCGCGGCACCGCCGACGATCGGCTAGCGCTCTTGCACCGCGATAATACTCGGCCCCACGACCGAGCGAAACGGACGAATCGCAGCCGAGAGATCGCAGCTTGCCGGGCTGCAACTCGCCGATCGCGCGCGGTTACGAAGACCAGGAGTAGCCGGCCCCGCCTTCCGCTGGCGTGGCTGCTGCCGACTCTTGGGCCAGCCTTTTGCCCAGCGCCAGCCACGTTTCGCGATGGAGGCGCAGCACCGACAGCGCGTCGGCCAGACGCGCGGGGTCGTGCCGGCGTTGGGCCTGCCCCAGGGTTCGCTGAACGAACGCGAAGACCGCATTCAACTGCTCGACGACCTGTGGCTGCCGATTCGCTTTGAGGCCGGCCATCAGCTCAGAGACGCATTGGTTAGAGCGCTCGAGCTGAGCGTCGGACCGAACAAAGTCGCCGGCAAGCATGGCCGCTTCCGCCGATGTGGCGTAGCGAATCGCTCCGTCGATGACCAACAAGTGCAACTGGTGCGGGGTCGCGGTCAGGACTTTGGTTTCGAGATACTCGGTGGAAAAGGACATCGCTTCGATTCCCTCCGTGGAATGCGGCGGCAATCGCTCGACCGCGCGGGCGGTCAGGCTGGGTTGGCCTAGGCGACCTTGCTGCTGCTACTACTGCTCGAGCTGGATGAGCTACTGTTGCTGTTGCTGGGGCTATCCTGGGCGATCAGCCCCACGTATTGCTGCTGGGCCTGCATTTTCGCCAGGTTCGTCTCGAGGTTGGCAAACGTCTGCGAGAGCTGGTTTTCCTGGTCGGTGAGAATCTGGTTGAGTTCGGTGATGCGGTTCTGGTAGTTGGTGATCGAGTCGTTCAGCGTGTCGCTCGCCACGCTGAAGGAGCCCGTTTGCGGGGCCGTGATGGCGTTGAGCGCGGTTTGGGCGACGGTCGCGAAACCTGTCTTTGCCGTCGTGAAGAAGCTGGCCACGCTGGCTGGATTAGCCTGCAGCGCGTTTTGCAGCGTCGTTTCATTAAAGGCGAGCTGGTCGTTGGACCCGATCGTGATCCCCAGGTCGACCAGACTGGAGATGCCGCTCGCGCCCGAACCGAAGGTTTGCGTAACCAGCTGGGCGAGCTGGCTTTGTGCCTCCATGACGGTCGGCGAGCCTTCGAGCGCGCCGCCCGTATCGGTCGTCGTGTTGAACGACGTCAGCGTCTGCGATTGCGACACGAAGCTGTTGTAGTTCGACACGAAGTTCTGCAACGCCGTGACGATGCCCGAGGTGTCCTGCGTCACCGTGGCGGTATCCGGACTCTGGCCCGTCGCCAACAGTTGCACGTTGAGGCCGGGCAGCGCGTTTGTGAACTCGTTGGTGCTCGATGTCTGGATGAATCCGGACGAGCCCGAACCGACGCGCAACAGCCCGTTGGAAGCCTGCGTCGTCGTCTGAAAGCCCAGGTTGCCCCCCGTCTCGGTGACGTAAAACTGCCCGGCCGCGCCGTTGGTGTTGGACGTCAGTGCCAGGTGGTACGGGTCGAACGCCGATCCGTCGTTGACGATCGAGGCGCTGACGCTGCCCGACTGGCCGATGGCATTGACGAGATTCTGCAGCGTGTCGGTCGACGAAATGGTGATGACGGTGGCCGAGCGTCCGTCGATCTGCGATTGGTTGTCCAAGTTCTGGGTGCCGGTCCCGGCGATCCTGAGGTCAGTCGCCGTCGTACCCCCGTTATCGTCCTTGACCGACAGGGCCCCGCTGCCGCCGGCATTGTCCGTCAGCACAATGCCGTCGCCGGTGCTGTTGAGCGAAGCGGTGACATTGAGCCCGGACGTGTTAATCAGGCTCATCACGTCGCCCAACGTCTTATCCGCGCTGGTGACGGCAATGGTGGCCGACTTGCCAGCCGAGTTGGTGATCGTGAAGTTCCCGTTCGGCACGGCAGTTCCACCGGGCGCGTAGGTGGCCAGGCTGGTCGACTCGTTGACGTATTGCAGGTTGAGCGGTCCCGAATCGACCGAGTTGGTGGCTGCGTTGACCGAAATCCCCAGTTGCGTTGCCAGCGTGCTGCCGCCGACGTCCTGAACCACGAGATCGTCGGCCGTCGAGCCCGACGTATCGGTGACCTCGATGCCGTTGCCTGCCGGATCGATGCTCGCGGTGAGATCCAGCTTCTGCCCACCGGTGGTCGTGGCCGAGTTGATGGCATTGATGACCTGGCTGAGCGACGTCGCCCCGGCGAGGTTGACCGTGGCGGTTTGGCCGGTGCGGTCCTGCAGCTCGATCTCGCCCGTCTGTGTGATTCCCTGGCCTCCGTTCAGGTTCGACAACAGCACGGAGTTGATGCCGGCCAACAGGGGGGTGCCGGAAATCGTGTTGCCGCTGGCGGCCACGTTCAATCCCAGCTCGCTGACGACCGACGCCGAGTTCTGGTTACTGACGGAAAGCGTGCCCGAGCCGCCGCTGTTGTCGGTGAGTTGAATTCCACCGTTGGACAGCGAGGCCACCAGGAGCCCGTTGTTACCGCTGGCGTTGTTGATGTCGTTCAGGACGTCACCGACGGTTTCGGCGCTGCCCAGGTTGACCTGCAGCTGCGTGCCGTTGGAGAGCGTGATCTCCATGTCGGACACGCCGGAGACCGTGTAGATACCGTTGCCGTCGTTGATCTGCGAGAGGAGCGTGTTATTGGTGGTCTGATAGACGTTCTGGCCGGTGATGGTGCCCGTGTTGCTCGTTTGCGCGATGCCCAGGTCCGTGGCGGTCTGGTCGCCGTCGACGTTGCCCACGCTGAGCGTGCCCGAGCCGCCCGAGTTATCGGTGATGACGAGATGTCCGCCCGAGACGGAGGCGGTGACGTTCGCCACGCCGTTGTCGTTGATCGCGTTGACGACGTCGTTGACGGAGTTCGCGTTCGACAGGTTGACCGTCGTCGAGTGTCCCGCGCCGTCCGTGATGCTGATCGTCCCCGCCTGCACGCCCGAGTTGCCGTTGAGCGCGGCCAGCAGCGTGGGAGGCGCCAGTCCCCCGCCTGCGGCGATGGTCAGCGTTCCGGCGCCGACGGCCTGCGAGTTTTCATTGACGAAACCGGCCGACAGGTCGGTCTGGTTCGACGCCAGCTGCAGCGCCTGGAACTGGTACGAGCCGGGGGCCGCGCTGGTGCCAGCCGTCACGCTGAGCTGCGTCGGGTCGGACAGCTGGACCTGGTAATCCTCAAAGGTCGATGCCTGCGCGAGTGATTGCAGTGCCGTTGTCACCGGCGCCAGATTCGCCTCCAGCGTCTGGTAGCCGGTCTCCTGCCCTTGCACGGTCGTGATGTCGTTCTGCAGGTCGGTGACCTGCTCTTGCTGGCTGGCCTCGAGCGCGGTGATTAGCGCCTGGTAGTTAATGCCGCTGACGGGCCCGACCGACGACGTGACCGGCGCCACCGTTCCGTTGGTGTTGACGATCGTCGTTGGCGAGGACGTGCTGGAGCTGCTTGAAATCGTCGACATTCAAAGCCACCCTGGAATACGGTCGCGGCGCAATGCGGCCCGTCTGCGGCCGAGACGAAGCCGCATCGGATGGTATCGGCCGGGCGCAAGTCTGGCTTGAATTTTGGGTTTTACCGAGTGGGCAAGTCGGGCAGGTTCCGGGAAGCAGCGAGACTTTTCCGCGACGAGTACACCGCGCGCTGACGAATGGCGGCGGTAATTCGCGTGAACACGCCGCCCCACTGGCCGACTTCCGGCTGCCGCACCAGATGCAGCGACGGATACCAGGGCGTGTCCTCGCGCTCCAGCAGCCAGCGCCATTCGGGAACGTGCGGCACGGCCAGCCAGGTCTCAACTCCCAGAGCGCCAGCCAAATGGGCCAGCGACGTGTCGGACGTGACCACCGCGTCCAGGCAGCGCAAGATCGCGGCCGTGTCGAGAAATGGACCGTGAATTTCGCTGAGCGTCAGGCCGAAATCGACGACCGGAAAAGTCGCCGAGCGCTGCGCGAGCTGCTCGGTTCCAGTTCCTTTCTGCAGGCTGAAAAGCCGCACACCCGGCAGCTTGGCCAAGGGTTCGAAGCAGGACAGGGGCATCGAACGAAAGCGGTCCTTCGGAAAGGCCGGATTCCCCTGCCAGTGAATGCCGACGCGCAAACCGGCGAAGCCTTCGATCCGCGCCTGCCAGAAACGAACGTGCGATTCGTCGGGCGACAGATACGGAACGGTGCCCGGAATTGACTCGGTCGACGGCGTGAAGAACTGCGGCACGCTCAGGAGGGGCAGCCACGCGTCGAACTCCGGCAATGCATCCTCCTGCGCGAGCATCACGTCGACGCCGGCCAGCGAATGCAAGAGTCCGACCAGTGGCTTCTGGCAACGCAGGATCACTCGCCCAACTCGTGACTTCACCAGCGGAGCGTAGCGCGCGAATTGAATCGTGTCGCCTAAACCCTGTTCGGCGTCGAGCAGGATGGTGGCGTGGGGCGCGACGCTGCCGTCCCAGCGGGGCTGGCGATGCGGCGTATGCATCACTCCGGGCAGCTGCCAGCGCCATTCGTACTCGCTCCAACCGCGAGCGAAGTCTCCCTTTGTCAGCCAAGCCAGACTGCGGTTGTAGTGGGCGGCCGCGTAGCCGGGCCGCAGGGCCAACGCCCGATCGTAATAGACGATTGCTTCGTCGACGCGCTGGGCGCCGAAGAGCGCGATCCCCAGGCCGTTGCAGAATTCGGCGCTGCGCGGCGCCAACTCGAGCGCCCGGCGGCCGGCAGCAATCGCCGCGTCGAACCGGCCCAGCGCGTCGAGCGCTTGCACGCTGTTGAAGTGCGCCCCGGCAAAGTCGGGCTGGATGAGGCACGCGTGGGCGAAGCACTCGGCTGCTTGAGCCGGGTCGCCCTGCTCGAGCCGCGTGTTGCCCAGGTTGTTCCAAGCTTCGGGAAAGGCCGGACAGAGTTCGACGGCCCGGCGAAAACAGGCCGCCGCCAGGTCGAGCTTGGCTTGCTGCTTGTACGCCGTTCCCAGGCAGCGGTAGCCGGCCGCGTCGCGCGGGTCGAGCGCGAGGCCGCGGAGATAGAGACGAATCGCGTCGTCGAGACGCCCCTGCTTCTGCAGGGCAATCGCCGACTTACGGCAGCGGTCCGCGGAAGCCGTTTCGCGGGCGGCCGGGATCGACAACTGGGGCGAAAGTCGGACCGCTGGTGTCATGCCGTTTCCTTGGCTTCGGTTCGCTAGCCGCGGCGGACCGCCTCCTCGACGAGCTGTGAGAGGATGCGGTTGTATTCGGCGACGGCACCCGGCGTTTCGAATAGCGCTTCGCTCGTTTGCCGAATTCGCTCGACGACGTGGCGGCGCCATTCGACGTCGGTGCCGAGTCGCACCGCCCGCGCGACGTAGTCGTCCGGGTCCGTGGCAATGCACTCGTCCACACCCATCGTGTGGTAGAAGCCGGCCGTGAAGCGGCCGCGGAGGAATTTGCCGGGCAGCGTGACGATCGGCTTGTTGAGCGACAGGCCGTCGAACGACGTCAGCCCGCCGCCGTAATGAATCGGGTCGAGCAGCACGTCGGCGGCGTCGATCAGACCCAGGTATGCGTCCATCGACTGATAGGGCACGAAGCGGATTCGCTCGGCGACGTGGCGCAACGCCAACCGCAGCCGGTTTTGCAGCTTGCGGGCCGCGTAGCCGTGACGGTCCTGGGGAATGACGATCGTGCCGCGCGGATCGCGCTCGAGGATTTCACCCAGCAGTCCGTCGAAGTCGGGATGAAACTTTTCGATCTTGTGCGGGCAGAGATAAACGTGCTCGGTCGGGCTCGGCCTGAATACTGGCGTCCGCGAGTTTTCGCCGACCGTGAGCCGCGTCTGCCAGGTGAGCAGCGAGGTGGAGGTGATGAGCCGTTCGCTATGCGCCCGCTCGGCACGGGTCGGTTTGCAGACGGTGCTCGTCAGGAAGTAATCGACCTGCGGAATCCCCGACGTGTCGGGCAGCCCGGCGCCCGTGCATTGCACCGGCGCGAGGCGGCAGAGCGGCAGAAAATAATTGGTGACGTCGGAGCCAATCTCCCAATGGTAGAGGACCGCAAACCGGCCCTCGCGAATGCGGTCCACGATCCGATCGAAGCGACTGGGGATGACCAACGTCTCGAACGCTCGGGTTGGAACCTGTGCCTCGATCCGCCGCTGCCCGCCGGCCGAGCAGATCACCACCGGCTCGAAGTCATGGCGATCGAGCCGCTCCAACACTCCCTGCAAATAGCGGAGAAAAACTCCCTCGTGCCCGTCGGTGACGACGAAGCCGACGCGCGGCTTGCCCGCGCAGGCCACCAACGATCGTAGCCCCCGCCCGCTTCGGCCAGCCCGCCGAAGATCCGGGCGTAGGCCTCTTTGAGCGGGCGATTGTCGCGACCGTGGAATTGCAGCGTGTACGGCGGCGGGCAGCCCTGGCCGGCGATGACAGACGGCGTGATCGCTAAGTTTTTCGTCGCAAATTCCTCGAAGCGAGCCAGCAGCCGCGCGCGATACTGGTCGATGCCGACTGTGCTGTGAAAGACCACCGGGCACAACGTGTCCAGCCACAGCTCCCAGAGCGGTTCGCCCTGCACGTGGCGAATCACCTTGCGATAAGCGGCCGCGGCCCCGACCTGGTCGTCCTGCTCTTTCAGCACGTTGCCCAGCGCCACCAGCACCGTGAGATCGTCGGGCTTTTTCGCGAGGACCTTTTCGTAGCACCGCCGAGCACTGTCGAGATCGAACAGCTGCCGGTAAGCGTTCCCCAGTTGATACATCGCGGGGAGGAAGTCGGCGTCGCGCTCCAGCGTGGCCAGGTACGCTTCGACCGCTTCGCTTAGCCGTTTCACCGATTTACAGGCGTTGCCCAGATGGTAGAGCGCCTGCGGCTCCTTCGAGCCCAGCGCGATCGCCTGGCGATAGCTGCTGATTGCTTCCTCGAAGCGCTCGCTCAGATGCAGCGCGCGGGCGCAGGCATAATGGGCGTTTGCATTTTGCGGATCGAGGCTCAGGCCGCGACGATAGCAGTCGATGGCTTCGTCGAACTTCTTCTGGTCCTTGAGCGCCTGCGCCAGGTTCAACAGCAGATTGGCCTCTCGCGGGCTGCGCTCGAGGGCCCGTCGATAGACGCCTTCGGCATCGGCCGAGCGTCCGCTCTGCAGGTAACACTCCGCGAGGCTCTTGAGCAGCTCGTCCGTATCGCTGCCCTGGGCAAGAGCCCGTTCGTAGACCGAAATCGCCTCGGCAATGTGTCCGCCGCGGGCGCGGCAACGCCCGAGTTGAGCCAGTGCCGCGGGATGATTCGCATCGAGCTCCAACAGGCACTCGAAGCAGGCCGCCGCGTCGTCGAGTTCGCCGCGTTCCAGCAGGGCCGAGCCCAGGTTCATCCAGGCGGCAAGGTTCTTGGGGTCGAGCTGTGCGGCCCGCTCGAAGCAGGCGATCGCGCCCGTTTGCTGGCCTTGTTCACTCAGCACGACGCCCAGGTTGAAATAGCCGATCGAGAAATCGGGCCGCAGCTGCAGGGCCCGACGAAACGCAGCTAGCGCTTCGACCGGGCAGTCGAGCGCACGATAGACGTTCCCCAGGCTGTTGTAGAGTTCGGCTCGCCCCGGATCGGCATCAATGGCCTGCCCGATGCGGTCGACTGCCGTCACGTGCTCCTGTTTCTGAAAGGCGATCACGCCCAGCAGGTGCAGCGCGTCGGCATGACGCGGATCGACGCGGAGCGTCTCGCGGCAGGCGCCCTCCGCTCCGGGCAGGTCGCCGTCGCGATGGTGCTCAAACGCGGTCTGCAGAAGATCGGAAGCGGCAACCGCCATATTTGTTCCCGCGCTAGTTCACGTGCGCGACGGTCAGCGAAAGTCCATTCGCAGGCCGGCCCTGCGATGCCGACGTCAGCCGACGAAACGGCTTAATCTGTATCGGCGTTAGGGCCTCCAGCGAATGAAGTGACCTTCGCGGCAGCGGAGTTGCGGGGCGCTCGAAAGAAGGGAAAAAATGGTTCGCGAGCGAAGGAATGAGCGAACGCGAAGTCGCTCGGGGACTGACGTCCCCCGCTCGGGGTTGAGTGCGTTACGGCGTGGCGAAGACGTAGAGTTGGGCCTCGGTGCCGTCGCCGGAGATGCCCAGCGCGTGCGAGCTGATTTTGAAGCCAGCCTCCGTGAGTCGCGCCAGCCACCATTCGGGCTTTTGCACCGTCAGGTGGAGCGCCTCGCCCAGAATCTGCGGCCCAAAGACGTCCTTGATGACGGCAATCGAAAAGAAGGCGAACCTCCGGCTGCTGTGATGCAGGTTGGCCAGCACGGCCGGCACTCGCTCGGTGGGGATGTGCTCCATTACGTCGCAGCAGATGACCGCGTCGTACAAGCGGCGGAAATCGTCTGGATTCCACAAGCAGCCCACGGTCAGCACCCGCTCTCTGATCTCGGCGAAGCAGGGGTCGAGGCAGTTGTCGGTGATGTCGAAGCCGTGCACGTGGAATTCGCCGGCGTGCTCTTGGATCAGCCGCCACATCAGCTTGCCCGAACCGCAGCCGGCGTCCAGGATCGTTTGCACGCTGTGATTGCGGAGCGCGTCGAGCAAAGGCAGCCGCTCGAGAGCGTCGGCCCCGGGGGAAAAGTCGCGGTAGCGATCGAACTTCCAGACTTGTTCGTACTTCGCCCGCTCCTCGGCCGCCTGCGAGTCGAAGATCACGAGGCTGGCCGCCGACGTCGAGGCTGGCGCCACTTTGGCCGGCTGTGTCGAGGCGAAGGCGCCGGCGTCGGTCTTTGAGCCGCGGGAGGTCGCCAGCAGTCGAAGATGGCCGGTCACTTCTTGGAACACGGGGCTCCAGTCGCCGTGCTTGGGCTGTCGCATGAGCCGCATCGACGGGTACCACGAAGTCTCGTCGCGTCCGAGCTGCCATCGCGACGTCGGCGCGAAAGGGAGCAGGTTCCAAACGGGCACGCCCAGAGCGCCCGCCATGTGAACCGTCGCGTTGTCGACCGAGATTACCAGATCCAATTCGGCCACAAGTGCGGCAAAGCCGTCGAGATCCTTGAGCGGATCGAGGTCGTCCCAATGCTGCAGCTGAGCGTCGAGCAGGCCGGCCGCTTCGACCAGCTCCGCCGGCGTTGTGCCGTACTGCAAGTCGACGAACTTAACGCCCGGGACGGCAAAGACCGGCTGCCACTGCGCGAGGACCGTCGAGCGGCGACGCAGCTGAATAGCCTTGCCACCGCCTCGCCACGAAATGCCGACCTTCAGACCGTGACCCAGCTCGGCCAGGCGGCGGCTCCAGTGACGCCGCTGCTTGGGGCAGGCCGCGAGATACCGCAGCCGCTTGGGAAAATCGGCCGACGTCCGCCGCAGAAATCTCGGCAAACTGCCTGCCGGAGAGTGGACAGTGATGCCCGCCAGCTCGACCTCGTCATTTGAGAGGGGTCGGGCGACGACTTCGGCAAGCGGGAACGAACGGGCAAAGAGCGGGACCAGCCGCGGATCGCATTCGAGCAGGCATTGCCGCGACAAGGCCAGCACATCGGGAACGCACGAGGCAAAGAAGATTTCGTCGCCCACTCCCTGTTCGCCGTGAATCAAAAGCGTCTGGTCGGCCAGATCCTCGCCGTTCCAGGCCGGAGCGGCGAACGTGCGGGGCGTCAGGTCGTAGCGCCATCGCCACTCGTATTCGTCCCAGCCGCGGGCGTAATCGCCCTTCATCAGCAGCGTGCCCGCGCGGTGGAAATGGGCCTCGGCGTCATCGGGACGCTGCTCGACGGCCTGATCGTGGCTGGCCAGCGCGTCGTCCAAACGGCCCAACTGCTGCAGGACAACGCCCAGGTTGATGTGCGCTTCGGTCAGGCCGGGCTCGACATAGATCGCTCGCCGATAACAAGCCGAGGCCTCGGTCGGCTGCCCGAGATCCTTGTAGACGTTGCCCAGGTTGAAATGGGCCTTGGCGTTGGCCGCGTCGATCTGCAGCGCGCTCTCGTAGCAGGCGATGGCCTCTTCGTACTTTTCGAGCGACGTGTAGGCAGAGCCCAGGTTGTTCCAGGCGGTCCCGTCCGTGTCGTCGATCAACAGTCCCTGTTCGTAATAGGCGGCCGCCTCCTCGTGCTGTTCGACGGCCAGCAGGCTGAAACCCAAGCCGAAGTAGGCCGCTGCGCAGTTCGCATCGACCGCAAGCGCGCTGACGGAAGAGCGCGTCGGCCTCTTCAAATTGACCGATGGCCTGCAACTGCCCGCCACGGGCGCACCACTGTGCGGGATTCGACGCGACCGGCACACTGGCGAGCGCCGGCGTGTCCGGGTCGATCACACTGGCTACTTCCCGTTCGCGGATCGACTGTTGAATGGTCGACTGATTAAGCCGGGCTTCGGAGTAGTCGGGCCGTAGCGCCAGGGCTTGATCGACTGCCTGCAGGGCTTCTTCGCTGCGGCCCAGCGCGTCGAGCGCGGTGGCCAGGTTGTTGTAAGCCTCGGGAATCGAAGCGTCGAGTCGCAGGGATTCACGATATTCGGCGACCGCCGGCTCGAACTGCCCGCACCGCGAGAGGGCATTGGCCAGGTTGTAGTGCATGCCCGCGGATCGGGGGCGGCATTCGACGGCGCGGCGATAGCTGGCCACGGCCTCTTCCGCTCGACCCATCGAAGAGAGCAGGGCCCCGCGGTTGTTGAGCGCTTCCACGTAGCCGGAATTGATGCGGAGGACTTCGTCGTACGCTTGCAGTGCTTCATAGGGCCGGCCGGCCGCTTCGAGGGCCATCGCCAGGTTGTAGCGCGCGCCGAAGAACCCGGGCTGCAGTCGAACGGCCTCGCGAAAGGCGTCGATCGCAGCATCAATCCGGTTGAGCGCGCGGTAACACGCGCCCAGGTTGCTGTAGTACAACGCCGAGCCGCCGCTCTTGGCGATCGCCTGGCGAATGAAGTGCACGCCCTTCGGGTGATCAGACTTCTGATGAGCCGCCACGCCCAAGAGGTGCAGGGCGTCGGCATGTCCTGGGTCGACGCGAACGATCTCGCGATAAAGGGCCTCGGCCTGCTCGATTTCGCCCGCTTCGTGATACTTGATCGCGCGATGCAACGACTCCGAGACCGCAGCCATCGGATTCCCTTCCGCCCATGAAGAATTGTCGAGCGTTCAGCCGACGGCGGAGATGAGACGACCCCCCGACCCGCAATGCGCCCCCTGACGCAGGCCGCGCTCGTACTTATCCTGTATCGGTCGCGCAAGCTCTGCGGATTAGGCAATCGGTGCCGGCGCGGATGCACTCAGCGCGCGAAGGATCGCCGTCTAATCCGCCACGGGCCGTGTGTCGGCCGGAGACATCCGCGCGGGGTCCTTACGATAGACCAAATACGAATAGACCATGATCGTGACCGCGCACAAGCCGTCGACGCCCAGCATCGTGCCGAAGACCCACACGTTCTGCGTGATTCCCCAGACGATCGCAAACAGGCCCATCAGGATGAAGAGCCAGCCGGCCAGACGATGCGTTTTCGTCCAGGACAGCTTGCTCGAAAGGGTCCACGGCGTCCGCACGCCGACGAACCAGTTGGGCCTAATCTTCCCCATCACGTTGCCCAACACGAGGAACAGCACGCCCATCGCCAGGCCCACCACCGTGGTCATGTTGACGTGGTAGCCGAACGCAGTCAGCACGCCGACCGTATAGATGGCGGCCAGGAACAGAGTGACCGTCAGACGAATCGCGTCGTACGCGCCCAGGAACGTGCGATAATTCTCCTTCCCCGGATCGAAGGCCGGCAGCACCCGCAGCAGGCCATAGAGGCCGAGCGCCACCAGCGGCAACAGCAACAATCCCTCAAACTTGCCGCCGTAGCGATCGACTTGGCCCTGGAAATTCCAGTGCGCGGGAATGTGCTCGGGAGCATACGGCCAGCAGAGCACGCCGGCGAGAAACATCGCCGCAATGGGCAAAAGCTGAATGACTTCCATCCGCCAGTTGGGCTTCATGTTTTGGCCTTTGCAGCGGTCTTTTTGCCGACGGCCAGCAGGTTCATCACGGCGGTGAGCGTCTGCTCGACAGCCGAGACATTCAAGCTGTACACGACGGTCGTGCCGGTCTTCTCCGCGACGATCAGCCCGGCGTGTTTGAGCACGTTGAAGTGGCCCGACAGGGTCGACTTGGCCAGCGGAAACCGCTCCGCGATTTCGCCCGCCGTCATGTCGGAGCTTTGCAAGAGCCGCAGGATCTCACGGCGCGTGGGATCGCTCAGGGCTTGAAAAACTTCGTTCATGTGTCAGAACCGGGCATATAGTTCCATATTTCGCTAACTAACGAAATATAAGGTCGATTGGATCACGGGGCAAGCACGCAAAAAATGGATTCGTCGCAACTACGGCGCGGGACACGGCTTAGCCGGAGGCCGCTGGCTCGGCAGCGAACGCCGGAAGAAGTCGTAGAAGTTCCGCCAGAGGATGCCCTCGATATCGTCCTGCGAGTAGCCGCGGCGGGCCAGGATCTCGCCGATCTTGGGCAAGTTAGCGATCGTGTCGAGGTCGTGCGGCGATTGCTCGGTGCCGAAACCGCCGTCGAGGTCGGTTCCCAGTCCGCAGTGTTTGGCATTACCGACGAGCTGGCAGATGTAGTCGGTGTGATTGACGACGTCCTCGAGCGATACGGTCTCGGCCGACGTGACGCCGCGGATCCAATCGGGCTTGAGCATCCAGTTGTCGAACGAAGCACCGATCACGGCGCCGCGGGCGACAATCGCCTTGATCTGCTCGTCGGCGAGCTGGCGATCGCCGGGCACCAGCGTGCGGCAGTTGTGATGACTGGCGAGCACGGGCCCGCCAAAGATGTCGAGTGCTTGCCAGAACGATTTGTCGGCGAGATGCGTCGCGTCGAGGATCAGGCCGACCTTGTCCATTTCCTTGAGCAGCGCGGGACCTTGTTCTTTGAGTCCGCCGTCGCTCCCAGTGCCGTGACAGTAATAATCGGGACCGTAGTGCGCCGGGCCGAGTGCGCGGAGGCCGGCGGCGAACCACTCGGCGACGTGCTCGGGCCGCAGGATCGACCAGCTCCCCTCCATGCTCAGGATGAAGCCGATCGGGCACGACGCGGAATCCTTCTGCCAGGCTCGCACGTGGTCCTCAAGCGTTTCCCGATCCGAAAGTTCTCGCAAATGTCCGGCCGCGACCATCGCTCGGTAATAGGCCAACTGCCCGCAGCTGGCCGCGAAGGCCGCCTCGCGCGACTGGTAAAAGGTGAGCGCCTTGTTCGTGCGGTGCAGCCGCGGCAACAGCGTCGCCACGACGGTACCCACGCCGCCACGCCGCAGCTCGGGCCACGAAACGGTGTTCGGCCCCGGAAACGCGCCGACGAGATGTTTTTCGAATTGCCGAATTTCGGCCACCGGCAACATCAGGTTGCGGTTGTAGTCGCAGGCGTTCCAGGCCATGTCCAGATGGGCGTCGAAGATCATCGTCGGCAAGTCTCCCGGAGCCGCGCACGAAGAACGTTTCGCATCGGCGTCATGAGTCCGTCAAGGCGAGGTGGGCTGCACCAAGTGATCGTGGAATCACTCGCGGGCTTCACTTTTCCCAAGCCGACAGCCCCGCTGTCGTTCCGGATCCGACGGCATAGCCGTCGGCTTGGGGAAGGTGTGCATCGACTCAACGTCCAGAGCACAATGAGCAACTCACATCGAACGACCCGCTGGGTGAGCGGGCGTTATCCCTTTGTCAGTCGACTCTGCTATTAGGAACCGCGTGTCGCGACGAGCTGGTCAACGCCGGCAGCCGCCAGCGCCGCCCAGCCGACCAGAAACAACACGCCGCCGAACGGTGTCACCGCCCCCCAATGCTTGTCACCCGTCAACGTCAGCACATAGAGGCTGCCGGAAAAGAGCGCGATGCCGAGGAGAAAACACCAGCCCGCCACGTCGAGGGCTCGCCGCCGGGTCGCGTGAGCGGCCGCCAGGCCAACGGCCAGCAACGCCAGCGAGTGATACATCTGGTACTCCGCCCCGGTTTTGAAGTCCTGTAGATACTTCCACGAGGCGGGGACTTCCAGCCCGGCCACTTTCTTCGGCGGCGCGTCCCGGTACTTCTCCGGGAAGTATTGATCGAGGCCGTGTGCGGCAAACGCGCCGAACGCCACGGCCAAGCCGCCGAGAACGGCACCGACCCGAAACCACGGGAGCGAGAAACGCATGCGTGTTCGACCTCACAGTTGTTTCGTCGCACGCTATAGAAAACGATACGGTCGGACAAGCCGCGCCGGTTCGAACGCGGGACAAGCCGACGGTACACCCGGTGCAATTAACGTCGTAATTTGATGGGGCAATTTAGAAGAGAGCCGTCAGCCGACGGCCTTCGGCCAGCCGCCAGGGGCGTCCGGTGATGTCGCGGATTTCGTGGAGCGGGTCGAGGCCGAAGGACGAAAAAATCGTCGCAGCCAGGTCGCCGGGCGAGACCGGATCGGTCGCCGGGTAAGCCCCGATTTTGTCGCTGCTGCCCAGCACGCGGCCGCCCTGAATGCCGCCGCCGGCCAGAATCACCGAGTAGACGTGGGGCCAATGGTCGCGGCCAGCGCTGGCGTTGATCCGTGGACTGCGTCCGAATTCGCCCTGGGCGACGACGAGCGTGCTATCCAGCAATCCCCGCGCGTCGAGATCCTCGAGCAGGGCGGAAAGACCCTGGTCGGCCGGCGGCAGCAGGTGGTCGCGATGCCGCAGGAAGACGCTCTGGTGGCTGTCCCAGTTCGCCTCCTGCCCGTTGTGGATCCGGTCGTTCACGTTCACGAAGCGCACGCCCGATTCGACCAGCCGGCGGGCCAGGAGCATGCTTTGCCCCAGCGTATTGTGGCCGTAGCGATCGCGAAGCGGGGCCGGCTCCTTGGCGATATCCAGGCTGTGTCGGACGGCCTCCGAACGCAACAGCGCGAACGCCTTGCCGTAATACTCCTCCACCGATCTGCGGCTGCGGGTCGTCGGCGGGCTCGCTGCCTGCCGATCGATGACCGACATCAATTTATTGCGAGTCTTGAGCCGATCGGCCGAAACGTCGGCCGGCAGCTTGAGACTCGACACGTCGAACTGGGCCGCGTTGGGATCGTCGGTGATCTGGAATCGCTCGTAAGAGGGGCCGAGAAAGCCGGCTGTCTGCCCCGGCAGCTGCACGACGTTGAACATGGTGTGCGGCAACGATACATGCGGCAAACCGAGGGGCGACCCGGGCATCAAGTAGCTCAGCACGGCCCCGTAGCTGGGGAAGCTCAGCGCGTCGTCGTCCAAGAGCTCGAGATCGCCCCGCAGCGGTGTTCGCCCGCACATCGCTTCGACGGCGGCCGCGTTATGGTTCGTCATCGGGTGGTGCATGCTGCGGACGATCGACCACTTGTGTGCCATCCGCGCCAGGTGCGGCAGATGTTCGCAGACCGTGATTCCGGGGGCCGTCGTCGCGATGGGCGAGAATTCGCCGCGGACCTCCTTCGGAGCCAACGGCTTCATATCCCAGGAATCGATATGGCTGGGACCGCCATAGAAGTAGACAAAAATGCACGACCGGATCGGTGAGCGGCCGGGCTCTCCGGGACGGCCGGCGATGCGGGCACCAGCCGTTTCCGCCCGCAGCAACAGCGACGGCAGGCTGAGACCCAGGGTCGCCGCGGCACCCGTTTGCAGAAATCCCCGCCGGCTAACGGACGGCATCTGGGTGACCGGCGGTGTCTGACTGGTCAAACCCGCGCTGGGCTGCACTTTTGAGGCTGGATATGTCGCCGTCATTTTATGCATCCGTTCGAGCGGGAAGGAAAAATGGAGGGCGGGGCAGGGGTGCAGGTGGGTCGTGCGCGAACGCATCAGCCAATATTAATAGGATACCATCCGTGCGCTCCGGCGCGAAGATTGCCGAGGCCGCCCCCGCCCGGTCTGCCCATCCATTATGCTGAATCGAGAGAGGTGGCCGACGTGGCGCGACGGAAAGAAACCAACGGCGAAAAGGCGATCCGGCAGCGGATCGACGGGTGCCGCATTGCTCCCGGTCAAAAGGTCCGGCTGTCTCACTTCGATACCGAATGGGGTGGCGGCAATCTGCGGGATCGCCGCACGAAGCAAGAACTCGAATCGCTGCTGACGCAGGACGTCAGCCGGCTCGCCAAGGCCCAGGACCTGCTCTACGCGGATGCCTCTCGAGCGCTGCTCGTCGTCTTTCAAGCAATGGACGCGGCCGGCAAAGACAGCACGATCAAGCACGTGATGTCGGGAGTGAATCCGACGGGCTGCCAGGTCTATTCGTTCAAGCCGCCGTCGGAAGAGGAGCTCAAGCACACATTCTTGTGGCGCTGCACGAAGGCCCTTCCCGAGCGCGGCCGCATCGGCATCTTTAACCGCTCGCACTACGAAGACGTGCTCGTCGTCAAAGTGCATCCGGAGCTGTTGCAATCGCAGCACTTTCCAGCGGGCAAGCCGCCGAAGGATTTCTGGGAGGCCCGCTACGACGACATCAACAACTTCGAGCGGCATCTCGACCGCAACGGCACGCGGATCGTGAAGTTCTTCCTGCATGTCTCCAAAGGGGAGCAAGGCCAGCGGTTCCTCAAGCGCCTCTCGCAGCCGAACAAGTTTTGGAAGTTTTCGCCCGGCGACGTGCACGAACGCCGCTACTGGGACGACTATGTGGCCGCGTACGAAGAGTGCCTGAGCCGCACGAGCACCGCGTGGGCCGCGTGGTACGTCATTCCAGCCGATCACAAATGGGTGACGCGGGCGCTGGTGGCCGAAATCATCACGCGGGAAATCCACAAGCTCGACCTCCGCTATCCGAAGGTCGAAAAGGACCTCCGCAAGCGGTTCGAAGAAGCCCGCAGGCTGCTCGAGCACAAGAAGATCTAACCGCGTCGCCCGGTGGGCTTCGCTCGTGCAGTGGCCGCCTCGCGAACGCTTTGGCGCAGCTGTGCCGGTTTCAACGACGCTGATGGCTGGCGCCGCGTCTGCCGGCCGCTCCCGCTGTTACGATGTCCAGATTTCGCGGACGCGGCTGGCTCGCCGGTCGGGCGAATTGGCGGATGTGAGCTAGGTTTGTCGTGCGGGGACGGGCCAACCGCATCGGCTGCGCCGGGAGTGCGCAGCCTCCCGTTTGGTTGCCGAAGTCGAGGATGAGGATGGGTTCGCCCGCCGTCGAGACCGCCACCGATCTCAAACAACTTCCTTTGCGAGCGCTGGTCGCGTACGCGGCCCGCTGCGCCAGGCGGGTGCAATCCGAATATGCACCCGACCCTGCGAATCCCGAGTCGGCCGCCTGCATCGAGGCGATCGAGAACGCGATCCGCATCGCCGAGCAAGTCGCGGCGGACGAAGAGCCCGATGCCAACCTCTTCGCCCAGGCCGAGGAAGCCGCAGTCAAGGCGATGATCCTGGTCAGCGGCGAGGAGAACGGGAACTCGTCCGCTGCCTACGCGGCCAACGCGGCCTACGCGGCGATCGACGCGGCCTCCGCCGTACATTCGGTCGCCGACGGTGAGGATCTCAACGCCGTGGGCGACAAAGTCGCCGACGCGGCCGCCATCGCCTACGATGCGGCGGCTGCCATTCGGGACGACGTTCCTCGCGCGGCCCGCCTCGACTGGGAGATGCTTCACCGGATGCATCTGGGCAAGTTCCCGGCCGTCGGCGAGAAAGTGAACCCGGCCGAGAGCGGCATCCTGGGCCCGCTCTTTCGCAAGGGCGCGGCCGGCGCCAAGAAGAAGCCCGCCAAGCCCGCCGGCCCAGCCAGCGGCGACGAGCCGGCAAAAACGGCCGAGCCGGCAAAGCCGCAGGTCACCCCGTCCGACGACTTGGCAGCCACGTTCAAGCTGCGCGAGGCGGCCGAGCTGTTGCGGGCCCGGCAGGACGACCTGTGCGCCTTCGAAGCGAAACTCGAGGAAGAACGGCAGGCGCTCGAAGCCGATCGCGAAGCGCTGAAGACGAAGCAGGGCGCACTCGAAACGCAGCAGGCCGATCTGGACCGCCAGGCCGCCGAACTCGACCTCGACCGCGCGGGGCATCAACGATGCCCAGGCGGCGGAAGCGGCCGCCGAAGCCGCGGCGCGGGTGGAGCAGCGGCAAAAGGACCTGGAGCAAACGCAGGCGCAGCTCGAGGCCGAACGGGCCCGTCTGGGCGAAGAACGCTCGAACTTCTTGGCGGAGATCGAGCGGCTGCAAGGCGAGAAGGCGCAGCTCGAAAAAGAGCGCGAATCGCTCGGCCATCGGGCCGCCCAAAGCGAGTCGGACGAGGCCAACCTGCAGCGGCAAAAGGAATCGATCGAAGAGGAACGGGCCCGCGTCTCCGCCGAACGCGAAAAATTGCTGGCCGAGATCGAACGGCTGCAGGGCGAGAAGGGGGACATCGAAAAGGAGCGCGAGTCGCTCGGCCAAAAGGCGGCGCAGGCCGCGAGCGTGCAGGCCGAGCTCGATCGCCAGAAGGAGGCCCTCGAAGACGAGCGCGAGCGGCTGGCCGGCCAACTCGAAACGCTCCAAGCCGATACCGACAAGCTGGCCGATCGCTCGAAGGACCTGGCCGAGCGGGAGGGGCACCTGCGGGCCTTGCAGACGCGGCTCGACGAAGAGCGGACGACGCTCGTGGTCAAAGCCGAGCAGGCCGAGCGGGCGGCCCTCGACCTGCGCGAAGCGTCGGAGAAGATCAAGCAAGAGAAGCAACAGCTCCGCACGCAGCAGAGACGAATTCCGGGTCCGTCGCGACGAGCTGTCGACCGCCGAACAGTCGCTGGCCGACGAGCGGGAAACGCTCAAGACGGAGGTGGAGAAGTTCCGGGCCGAATCCGCCAAAGCCGAGGCGATACGAGCCGACTTCGCTCTCCGCGAGCAGCAACTGCAAAACCGTCTGCGCGAGATCGACACGCGCGAGTCGTCGCTGACCGAGCGGCAAAAACAACTCGACCACGCGGTCGAAAGCGTGACGGCTCGCGAGGCAGCTTCCGCTAAGGAGCGGGCAGAAACCGAGAAGCTGCGGCGGGAAGTCGATGAGCGGCGGCGGCAATTGGACAAGGAGCTGGCCGAGTTCAAAGCCCAGATCGCCCACGTCCAATCGGAGGCGGCCCGCATCCAGGCCGAGCGGGACGAATTGCAGGCGGCGCACGACGACATCCGCGACCAGAAGGCGGCCGTCGAGTCGGCCCGCCAGCACCTCGAGCACGACCGAACCAAGGCCCGCGAGCAGGCGAAGGACGTCGAGCGCGACAAGAAGAAATACGGCGAGCTGCGGACCCAATACGAGGCCGACCAGCGGCTGCTCAAAATCGCCCGCGAAGAGCTGGAAGCGGCCCGCTCGGAGCTGCGGCAGCAGAACGAAAAGTTCGAGGCTTCGCGGGTCGCGTACATGGAAGAGCGGGCCCAGGTCGCCAAGAAAGAGGCCGACATCCACAAGGCGCTCAAGCAGCTCCGCGACGAGCGGAAGCGGCTGCAGCCGGGCGAGGACTCGCTCCACACTTGGAGCCTCACGCAAACGCCGAAGGAAACCGTCGCTGACCTGCAGATCCTGCTCGGCCGCCTGCACGAGGAGCGGACGCGGCTCAAGGTCGAGCGCGAAGAACTGGCGGAAGTCTTTTCGCTGATCAGCCGGGCGGGGGGACTCGCAGGAGCGCGGACTGGAAAAACCGCGGCCGCTGCCGATGCCGGACCGCGGGTCGAGGGTCCGCGGCTGCGGATGATCGTCGAACCGGGCTCGGCTTCGTCGTCGAAGATGTGTGATCTCCTGACCGAACTCTCTGTGCTCGATCGGCAGCTCGGCGGCCCGGGCGTCGAGTTCATCGCTCGCGAGTGCCGCACCTGGCAACCTTCGGCCCTGGCTGCGCGAACGGCTGCCGGTCAGCCGGCCGCGCGACCCGACGCCAACGCATCGGCTGCTCACGACCGCTCATTTGTTGAGATCTACGCGGTGCCGCAAAAGCTCACCGCCGGCGAGGGGGCGTCGAAAGTCAGCGCCTCGCACTGGGACCGCTTTAGCGCGAGCTTGTTCATGGTCCTGCGACTCGACGCGGGCCAGGCGAAATACTTCGATCTGGCCGACACCGCGTCGCGGGAACATCCGTCGTACGTGCTGGCAGCCGACGCCGCTGTCCGCGCGAGCCGCAAGCCCAAGACGATCGAATCCGCCGCCAACGCCAACGCCGCGGACAAAGGGGCCGTCAAGGAAGCGTCGGTAGACGCCATCAACCAACAGCTGCAGCGGATCGAAGATCTCCGCCGCAAGCTCGAGCGGGAAGACTCGCTGATTCTGGAGCTGGCGCCGGCCGTCGAAGTCTCCGGGACCGAGAGGGTGGGCGAACCGGCCGCCGTCCCGATCGTCGGCAAATCGAAAAAGCGCCTGGCGATCATATCGGGAGGCGTGGCGGCAGCCGCGGTGCTGCTGGGCAGCCTGTGGTGGCTGGTGCACGGGTTCTGAGCGCGGCCCGACCCGATTCGAGCCCACACTTCTCCCTGCGATCGTCGCTCGCTCAATTCCGCTGCGCGCGGCGCGTTGCTTCGGCCGCGATCGCCGCCAGCGCCGACTGGTAGGCCGCCCGATACAGCTCTTGCTGCCAGGCGAGCTTCGGCGGCGGGACGTTCTGCAGCAGCGCTTCGGGCACCGGTGCGAAATTGGCCGGCGGTGCAAGCGGGTTGTGGAAGCTGGGCGAGTTCTGCGGCATGGCGTTCTCCGCGATCGTGGTGTCTGCGTCGGCCGACAGATAGGCGGTGATGCGATTGGTCGTCATCGAAAGACTCCTGCGGCCCGGGGGCGGCGGACCGGCCGATTGTGCGAGCGGCCCTGGTCCGCGCGTCGAGACAAAAAAAGAGCCGCGGACGGCATCCGGGCTCTCGGTATTCTGTGTGGTCGAGTGCGAGCGTTACCGCGCCGCGAGAGCCCCGGAGATGTTCTGGGGACAGCGACACGAGCATGCGTTCGCGAGGGAGCAGTCCATAAGGATTGATTCGTCCGCGGCCCAAGTCGGGGCGCAGTTTTGGCGTTGCCACGGCCCGAGTTACGGCCAACTCAATTGCAAGTCGCCGTTCCAAAAGCTATAAGTCCTACGGTCTACCATCGTTGGGGTGACTAAAAGGAGTTTTTTGCCGCCCCCGCTTTCGGGGCTGGCACTGTCGGGCCTCGGCGCTGCCGACCGAGCGTCGGCCGCAGCGCGTCGACGTTCCCTGCCGGCTGGCGAGCTGCGTCCCCAGAGACGCAGCCCACGTGCGGCCGGCTCTTGAAAGGAGTCGAGTCCATGTCCAGTACGATGGTTTTGGAGCGGGGATTGTTCTTCGGTGCGGCCGGTGCTTCGGCCGTCTCGCCCTCGCCGGCCGGCCTGTCCGCCGGCGGCCCCGCCGCAGGGTGGTGCGTCGTCCCCCGCTGCACGATGAAAGTGGAAAAGTGCACCGGCGGCTTCAAGATTCACTGCCACTGTGAAGACGACGTTGCCTCCCACACGCTGCACCACCTGTGCGACGCGCTGGCGGGCGGCTTGTGCTCGTGCTGTTGCACCCTCAACGGCCTCTGCGTCTGCCAGTGCAATCTGACCTGCGGCATCTGCAAGTGCGAAAACACGAAGGACGGCTGCAGCATCACCTGCACCAGCGGCGACAAGGCGTGCGGCGCGATCCTGCAATCCTGCTGCGCGACGCTGCAGACCTGCCTCGAGCAGGGCTGCTGCTGCTACGTCTGCTTCAACAACACTCCCTGCTGCTGCGGCACCTGCTGATACCCAACTTCGCGAACGCGAGGTTTACCACGAGTCCCTGGCCCCCACCCGGCCAGGGACTTTTTGTTTCGCATTTGTACGCGTGTGACCAAGCCCGCTCGCGGGCCGCCGGCACACCACGAATGACCACTCATTTTCCCAACCCCGGTCGTCGCGCGGTGGGACCACTTTTCCGCGCCCCCCTTATATTAAATGTGAGAGACCCGTCCCGCCGGGTCCACTTCAGGTTGACCCGCCGGGTCCACTTGTCCCACCGTCCAAGAGCGCACTCCGCTCCCCCGCGATCTGACCGACCGTCGAGACCTAACTTCCGTTCGCTGATGGTTTTCCGTTCGCACAGGCGGTTCGATCTGGGAAACAACGACGAATTCGTTGCCCTCGATTGCGGCGAGCACCCATGAGTCGAAACCGGTCCCACCGCGCACCGCCCCGGTCAGGTCGTTCGCCAGGACGCACACGGACGTCCACCGCGCGCGCACATGGGCTCGCGCAACCGCTTCTTTTCATTCAGCCACAAAGTCTCGATTCGGCCAAGATCAGTTTTTCTGTTCGACCTGAGGTCGCCGGCCGCAAAGCTGGGCGCGATGCGACGGCTGAGCAAGGCTGGACCGGGGGGACCCCCAATGGTAAAAGCCGGCTGAGAATCTTCAATTCGATGTTCCACTGCGCAGGAGAACGCCATGCGGTGGCTCGTTGCTGTTGTGGGAACGCTGTGCGCGATGTCTCCGCTGGCGCGCGGGCAGATCGGGCTGCCCAGTGCGATACGCTGCTACGCGACTACGAAGCGGAAGCAACAGAGTTGCCGCAAAATTCCCTCGACCAACGAGTCGACGGCGGCAGAGAAGATCCACCGCTACGAAGTTTGGCCGGGCCTGCGCTACAGTCCACTCTTCATCCAGTTGGCCGCAGAAAAGCCCGACGACGAGGTCGCGTACCGTTGCTGCCAATGGGTGATCCGCGGCGGAGCAACGAGGACCGGCGGATCTTCGCGGCCGAGCAAAAGGCTGGGAAATCCTCGGGGCCTTTCACACGCACCGGCCGGAGCTTCCCTTGATGTGCCTCGAGGCGGTCGATCGTCGCGGACCGGCACAGGAACGGTTTCTGCGCGGTTTGCTAAAACGCGACGATTGACTCGCGCAAGCAACGGGGCTATGCCGATAGCCGCGCTCGCAGA
Source organism: uncultured Planctomycetaceae bacterium (assembly GCA_963800135.1). Classification (GTDB taxonomy): domain Bacteria; phylum Planctomycetota; class Planctomycetia; order Planctomycetales; family Planctomycetaceae; genus DASPSM01. The sequence continues at coordinate 67,942 of CAWCZR010000020.1, forward strand.
ATTACTCGCCCAGAATTACGAATGGATTGAGCTTGCCCAGCCCTACGCCACGCGATGAGTTTGTGCTCCATCTTTTCCGGCAGCGGTCACCCGATTGGGGGAAGGACCTGGTGCCCGCCGAACTGCGCCGCGGTTCAAGGCCGAGAGCATCCGCCTGTTTCGCGAAGTTTCGAGGAGTCATGCCGACATTTCCGTCACGGCGACCGCGGACTATTTCGAGGGCGAGTGCCAATCTGGGCGAGAAGGCCAAGAAGAGCCTTCATGCGTGGGAGCATCTCACGATTGGAGCGGCGGCAGCCCCAGCTTGTCGGCACTGACCTTGGGGGAAACCCGTTCGACCTCATCCGAAAACCGGGGCCGCGTCGTGATGGTGTCATTTTGGTTCACCGGCTGTCCCGGTTGCATGCACGAGATTCCCTGCCATCAACGCCTGCTCGAAAAGTACAAGGGCCGGCCGTTTGCTATGGTGAGCGTCTGCACTGACGAGTCGCTGGAAAAAGCGAAAAAGACGGCCACCATTAAGGGGATGAACTGGCCCTGTCTGTTTGACGGCGAAAATGGGCCCATTGCCCGCGAATGGAACGTGATGACGTCACCGGCCACCTACCTCCTCGATGAGCGCGGCATAATCGTCGCCAAGCTTCTCCATGAGGAGAGATTGGAACAGCGAATTGGCGATTTGATGCGGATCGCTAGCTGAGCTCGCAACAAGGGAAAGCAAACAGCTAGTCGCGAGAGGGGCCGCGTGTCAGCGACCACGCGGCGGCAACGAAACCGCTGCGGGATGGCGGCGGTATTCGAACGACGTATTCGCCGGAGGGCGAGCGTCGGCGGCGGGCGTGTCGCTGTTGAGCTGAAAGGCCTCGATCAACCTGGCGCGGTGCGGGGAAAGGCGCAGGCCGGATCGGTGTTGGCGGCGTCGCCCGTCAACAGGGCGGCCTGGCAACGGCAGCCGCCGAAATCGGTGTGCCGCCAGTCGCAGCTCGCGACAAGGCTCGGGCATCCAGGCCGTGCCGCGAAAGTGGTTGAACGCCGGCGACTCCCGCCAAATCCAGCCGAGCGAATGCTGGCGGACATTGTCGAACCGCAGCGACTCGATGCATGGCGCAGTTGGGCAGGGGAGAACGTCTCCCTGCGGATTCACCGTGAGATAGCGGCGCCCCCAGCCTTCCATGCAGGGCTTGGGTCGATCGGCCAAGCGCATCGGGGAGCACGTAATCGATGCGCAATCGTCCCGCGCAGCCGCGTCCGAGTCGGCCACGCAGGTGGCCGCCGCGGCAGGTTCGCGATGCTCGGCAAGAGCGCGTCGCGATTCCGATGGGCCCACCCGTAGAACTGCACGTTCGCCAGCTCCAGGCGATCCGCGTCGAGTTCCTCCGCCAGGGCAACCAGCTGCGGAATTCGCGCGACATTCGCGCGATGCAGCACCACGTTCAGCGTCAGCGGCCAGCCCAGTTCGCGAATCAGTCGGGCGGCGGCGAGTTTGTCCGCGTGCGACCGGCGGCCGGCGATCGTGTCGGCGAGACGCTTCGTCGGATTGCAGGCTGAGCTGGACATGGTCGAGGCCGGCTGCTCGCAGCGATTCGCCGCGGTGCGAGAGAAGGGAATGCCGCTTGTCAGCAGATTCGTATACAGGCCGGCTGCCCGCGCCGTGGCGACGAGTTGGACGAGTCCCGGATGCAACAGCGGCTCGCCGCCCGAGAAGTGGACGTGCAGCACGCCCAGCTCGGCCGCCTCGTCGATCACGCGTTGCCATTCGTCCGTCGTCAACTCGGTCCCGTCGTGACGCAGGCTGGTGGGGTTCGAGCAATACGGACAGCCGAGCGGACAGCGATAGGTCAGCTCGGCCAGCAACCCGAGCGGGCGATCGCCGGCGATTGTGTGGGGACCGCGAGGGGGCTCCGTTCGCGACAGTAGGTCGGGCAGTTCGTCGAGGTGGGCGGCGACTCGACGTTCCAGGCGAGTAAACCCTTGGCGTCCAGCTCCTCGAGAAACGTGCCGACGTCGTCGGCGATTTCACGGGGGCCGATCTCGGCCCGGTTCTCCGGAATCGGGCCGAAACTTCTCAGACAGTTCGGCCACGATCGCCTGCACGCTGCGCCGCCCATCGCAAAGGCGACGATGGCGGCTCCCGTGCGGTTGAGTCGGAGCAATCCCTCCGGGTAGAGCACCAGTGGCTCGCCCGTGAGCGGATCGCGGCGGACGCGTGTTTTGGCGGCCAAGTGCCGGTCGATCGTCGCCGCGGCTAGGCATCGATGGGTTCCGCGGCGGCGGGGTGGCAAGCCTCGGCGATGGCGTCCAAGAGCGTCCAGAGGATGCGGCACTTTTCGGCCAAGGCCGCCACCGCCGCCCGTTGGAGGGCCGGCGTGTCGCAATAGGCGAGAGTCGTGGCCAGACCGAATTCGGAGTCCTTGCGGGCAATGGTGATCCGCGACTCAAAGTAGGCCAGGCCCCACGTCGGAATCCAGGTGTAGTGCTGGCGGAAGGCGGCCGCGCGGGTGGTCATCAAATCGGGAGCGAAGAGTTCCGTGAGCGACGAGGCCACGGCCACCGGCCAGGGACTCGTCCGCGCCAGTGCGACGTACGCCGCGACCGCCTCGCGCACTCCGGCGACGACGTGCCGCGCGTCCCAGGTTTCCTCGCGCGACAGGCCGGTCGCTTCCGCCAGCCGCAGCCAGGCCTCGATGCCGCCTTCGCCGGGCGCGGCCCGTCCTGATCCACGAGCCGTTGCCGCCACGCGCGGCGTACGTCGGGTTCAGGGCAGTTCGCGATGATCGCCCCGTCCTTCATCGGCAGGTGCCGCTGGTAATGAAAGCGGTTGGCGACCCAGCAGCGAATCTGCGGCGGAGTGAGCCGCCCTTCATTCATCAGCCGATGGAAGGGATGCCGATCATGATAGCTTTTCTCGCCGACGGCCCGCAGCTTCGCGGTGAAGGTCGCCCGATCCCAGAGTTCGCCGTTTTCGTCGGCCATCGCGCGCCATCCCCGCAGTCACAGCTCGATTTCCAGCCCATCATAGCCGACTTCGACGCCTGCCGGCGCACCGCTTTGTGTTCGGGCGAGTCCTCGTTCAAGATCGGGTTCGTATTGTTGATGTGGACGTAAATCTGCGCGGCCAACGTTCAAGTTTTCGATCAAGTCGAGGCTGCCCCGCGGGCCGCCGACGCGGAGGTGGCCCATTTCCGATGCCGTTCGTCCGCTTCCCGTTTTCGTCCGCAGCTCGTGCTCGCTCCAGAACGAGCCGTCGAGCAAGAGCAGGTCGCAATCGCGAATCCGTTCGCGATGGTTGGCCATCGGCGTGTGCACGTCGGGCATCAGCGAAGACACTCCCGTCAACACGACCAGCCGCTTGCCGCTGGCAGTGTCCCAAAACTCGTACCCGCTGCGATCGGCGACGAGTTCGCGGACGCTCGAATCCTCAGAGCCCAGGTAGCGGGGCTGGTGCGAGTCGACCTCGAAGACCTGGTACTCCAGTCCGCTTGTCCGGCCACTTTGCGGGGGCAGCGGCGAGCGCGACGTGGCGGGTTCGTGCCAGACCGGAGGGGCGTAGTTGGCCAAGAGCTGCGAAAACGCGAGTCCGCCGACTGCGAGGGCCCGCTGCACGCCCGCCGTCGCATAGACGTGCACCGGCGGCCCTTCCCGCAGCACCATCAGGCCGAGCACGTTGTCGAGATCGGCGCTCGTGAGCAGCACGCCGGCGATCGAAGTCGACCGCACGTTGCCGCGGGGAGCCAACGGCGGAAACGACGCGATCTGCGCGTGCAGGTCGGGCGGAGCGTTGATCAGGAACCAGTCGCGGTCGTTCCCCGAAATCGCGACGCACAGTTCGCGACGCGGACGCGCGCGGAGGGTCCCTTGGCGAAGTCCGTCACAATTGGGGCAGGCGCAATTCCACTGCGGGAAGCCACCGCCGGCGGCCGTGCCGAGAAGACGGACTTTCACGGGTGGCGGACTAGTCCGCTTCCGAATTCGCCGCGACGGCCGGTGCTTCCTGAGCCATCATCTGGGCGGCATCGACGCCGGCGTAGGCCGTGCATTCGCCGTTGACCGAGCATTCTTCCGCAGCCGGTTTGATCCAGGCGTCTTGCATTCGCTTCACCTTATTGATGACGGCATGCCGGTCGGACAGCGCTCGCCACGACTCGGCAGCACTCAGGATGTGATGCGGGCGTCCGCTTGTCAATGATTTCTTGTCCGCTGCGCCGTCGCACGCCGCGAGGGTGGCCCGAGACAACTTGTTGTCCGGGTCGCAAAGCGACAAGAGGCGTTACGGTCAACGTTGGGCCATTCGAAGACAACGTCGGGGTCGTGACCAGCCTCTTGCTGCTGCGCAGCCGGGACAACGAGTTGTCCCGGCCACCCAATTTCGAGCACGCTCCGCACCACCCGCGCCGCGCGCTTACCGATTGAACAAAAACGCCGGGCTGTTGATCAGGGCCCACATCAGGTCTTGGCGGCCTCGGCTGGTTTTTTGACCTCGGCCATGTAGGTCTCGGCTTTCTTGGATTCGTCCGCCGTCGGGCAGGCGGCAGAGGACGGATAGGTAAATGTCTCGACAAGGTCCTTCGGCTTGGCTCCTGCGGCGACGCGGCGGGCGATCAGCCCGTTCGGGTTGGCGATCGCGTTGGCGATCGTCGGGCCGTTGATCAGGCTCAGCGTCTGTCCCAGGCTGACGGCGGTCGTGCGCTCGCACTCGCAGGGCGACTCGCGCGGGCGCGGCCGAACATGTCGAGAAAGCTCACGTCGATTTGCGGATCGGGAAGCTGGGCCGCCCGGAACCCGGAGGCGCGCCGGGAATGTTGAACGGCGAACCGGTCGCCACCATCGTCGCGTCGTACAGCTCTTCGGCCGTCAGCCGCCGCGGATAGGCGTGCGAGAAGTTGACCTGGTCGTCGGTGTTCCAATCGTTCGTGCGATAGCTGCGCTGATACGTGTGGGACGCGGCGATCATGCGGATCAGATGCTTGAGGTCGAAGTGGTGGGCCACAAAGTCGGCGGTCAGCGCGTCGAGCAGCTCGGCGTTCGACGGCGGGTTGCCCGCGCGAATGTCGTCGACCGGGTCGATAATCCCGCGGCCGAGGAAGTAGCTCCAGTACCGATTGACGAGGCTCTTGGCGAAATACGGGTTGTCCTTCGAGGTGAGCCATTCGGCCAGCTCCTTGCGGCGGTCGTCGTGACGACGTGCATGTCCGCGTAGTGAAGGGGAAGACCGCCTTGACGGCCGTATTCGTCCGCGGATTGATGACCGCCTCGGGCGCCGGGAGGCTGTAGACGATCTCGTCGTCGGCCGACGCGCCTTGGCGCGTCCGACGGCCGAGAAGTAGGCCGAGAGTTCGTAGTATTGCTGCTGCGTCCACCGCTCGAACGGATGGTCGTGGCACTTGTTGCAGTTGAAGCGGATGCCGAGAAAGACCTGCGTCATGTTCTCCATGACGACGTTCGGCTCGCGGGCGATGCGGTAGTAGTTGGCGGCGGGGTTCTCGAGCGAGTGGCCGCTGGCCGTCATCAGCTCGAAGACGAACTTGTCGTAGGGCTTGTTGTCCGTGAGGGCCTGGCGAATCCAGTTGCGGAACGACCAGACCCCTTTTTCCTGACGTATTTCCGCTTGTTGAGGAGCAGGTCGCTCCACTTGAGCGTCCAGTGGTCGACGAAGCCGGAGCTGGCCAAGAGCTGCTCGTACTTTCGCTTGACGCTTGGCCTGCGAGTCGCGCGTGTCGGCGATGAAGGCCAGGGTTTGTTCGATGTTCGGCGGCACGCCGGTCAGGTCGAGCGAGATGCGGCGGAGGAATTCGGAGTCGGAGCAGAGGTCCGAGGCCCAGAGCTTCATCTTCCGCAGCTTGGCGTTGACGTGAGTGTCGACGAAGTTGAATTCGGGGCTCTCTTTCCAGGCGTAACCTTCGCGCGTGCCGATGACCGTGATCGGAGCGACGGCGTATTGCCCTTCGTATCGCACGAGGGCGGCCGCCTCGCCGCGGCGGACCGCCTCGATGCGGCCCGTCGTGCCGACGGTGGCGACCTCGAAATTGCTCGTGTCGAAGATGGCGTCGCGCGTGACGTCGCGCGAGGTGCCGTCCGGAAAATGGGCGATCACGATCAGTTGCTGCGAGTCCTTGGGATTTTGCAGCACGGGGGCTTCCGGGAAGACGTCGAGCTTCGTGACGCGCGAGGTGTCTTTATAGACGCAGCCTTCGGCAATCCACTGGTGGAAGAGTTTGTAGTGGCGCGAGTCTTCGCTGAAGAGGAAGCCCCCTTCGTGCGGGACGCCCTGCGTCGGCTTGAGCAGCATCAGGCTCTGTGCGGGCAGGGCGCGGTTGAACCGGCGGCCCGAGACGTCGTCAACCAGCGCCCGGTAGTCGAACAGCGGATCATATCCGCGGAGCGAGAGCTTGAATCCGGCGCGGCCCGCTTGCGAACCGTGGCATGTCCCCTGATTGCAGCCGATCTTGCCCAAAATGGGGATGACTTCGCGGACGAAATCGACGGGCTGCGCCGCGGCATCGGCCACGTGCACCGGCACCTTGGCCGTGAGTCCGGCGGCGGAGAACGACACCTCGGCGTCGCCCTTCGACTTCGGGACGACAAAGCCGTCGGCGTCGACGGCGATGTGCGGCGACGTCGTCGTGAAGTGCGCCTCGGCCGTGACGTCCCGGTGCAGTCCGTTCGCCCCGACGGCCGTCACGATCACGTGGCGGGTGTCGCGGACCGAGCTGAGTTCGAGCTTGTTGGGGAAGACTTCCAGCGTGGTGAACTTGGCGGGGGCCGCGGGCTTAGTCGCCGGGGCCGTGGTGCCCGTGTTGGCCGCCTGAGCGATGGTGCCCGTGTTAACCGCCTGGGCGGTGGCGCCAAGTGCGACAGCCAGCGCGGCCGTCGCGATTGCGGTTCGTGTTTTCATATTTCGTTCTCCTCGCTGGCTGGCGCCGGTGCCGCGTCCGAGCGGTCCAATCTCCGGCATCCGATTCGTCTTATCAGGGAACGGAAACTACTTTGCAAGGCAGGTCGTCGTGGGCGGGTCGCACTTCAGCCCTCCGCCCATTTGCTTCAAATGGGGAGAAGGTTGGGTGAGGGGTCTTGTTGCTTGTGACTCGCACAGGTGTCGTAAGCAGTGTCTCGAAAAGGACCCTCGCCCCGGCCCTCTCCCGGAGTACCGGGCGAGGGGGTATCAAAGCTAGCGGGCGGCGGTCTGAACGGGCGTGATTTCAACAGGAAGGAATTCTTTGACCAGCTTGCCGCTGTCCGCATCGTACAGGCGGACTTTTCCTTCAAACCCGCCGACGGCCACTTGCTTGCCGTCTGGCCGGAAGGCCACGGCGTAAATCGGGCCGGCGATCTGCGGCAACTCGTGGAGCAGGGTGCCGTCGTCGGTGTTATAAATGCGGGCCGTGCCCGAGGTGGCCGTGCTGGCGCCGACGACGAACTGGCTGCCGTCCTTATTGAACTGCACGCTGAAGATGCGGCCGGGCAGCGCCTCGTAACTGCGGATGCGGTTAAAGTCGTCGCCGATGACGCGGGTCTTCGTGCGGAAGATCTGATAGAGCTTGGGCTCGCCGTCGGACCCGCCGCAGATCACCTGCTCGCGCGTCGGATGCCGCTCGACGACGACCAGGCCCCCTTTGAGCGCGCCGGGCGTGATGCTGGTGATGTTGTCGACGAACTGCGCGTTCTCGACGATGATCAGCTTCATCGACATGTCGCGGCTGACGGTGATCAGGTGATCGTTCTTGAGGGAGAACGTCGTCCCCAGGACGTAGTCGGAGTGGGCGTCGAACCGCATCACTTCTTTGCCGCCCGGCACTCGCACGATTCGCGCCCGGTTGTCGGCCCCGCCGAAGGCGAAGAGCTTGCCGTCGTCGCTGAACGACGCGCCATAGAGCGAGTCGTACGTGACGGGCAGGGCCAGCGTCAGCTTTTTGTCGGCGACGTTCCAGAACTGGGCTTCGCCCAGGAGGGCTGGCGTGCCGCCAACGGCTCCCAGGATCTTGCCGTCCGGCGAAAAGGCGAGCGACTCGATTCGCTGGGCGCGGCCGATCAGCCGTCCGACGAGCTTCGAGCCGTCGGCCTGATGCAGCAGGATCTCGTGAAAGCCCGAGACGGCCAGCAGACTACTGTCGGGCGAGTAGGCGAGCGCCGCGATCACCGGCGGACTGGCGTACTTTGGCGGGTTCTCCGCGGTCACTGGGTCTTTGACGCCGGCCGGCGTGTCGTCCTTGCCGCCTTGGGCCACCCACTGGCGGATCAGCTCGACCTGGACCGGCTTGAGCTTGTCGCCCGTTTTGGGCATTTCGGGCTTGTCGCCGGAAATGTATTGGACGACGGGGCTTTCGTCGGGCTTGCCGGGCGTAAAGCCGGCTCCGCTTTCGCCCCCGTGTTTGAACTCTTCATAAGAGGTGAGCTGCAACCCGCCCCCTTTTTTGGCCGGCTGATGGCAGCCGCTGCACGAGCGTTGCAGTATGGGCCGCACTTGGCGGTAGTAGCTCACCGGGCCGAGTGATTTTGACGCCGCGTTTGCCGTTGTTTTCGCCGGCGGCGATTGGCGGCTGGCTTAGCTTTGTCGGCGCCCTTGGCGGTCTTGGTTGCGGTAGCTGCCTTCGCAGTCCCGTCGGCCTTCTTGGTCTCGGCCGGTTTTTCGGCGGCTCGCGAGACGCTCGTCAGGACGGCGCTCGTCAGGAGGGTGAACGTTGCGATCGCCGCAAAAGCCCGCCACTGGCAAGGGCGCAAGGCGTTCGGGCTTCGAATCGGCACGCGCGTTCCCCTTCAGCAGTTCGACCCAAGGAAGTTGACGCAGATGGGAGCGGCCCAATCGAGCGCTCACCAATAACGCATCGACAAATCATGATACAAGACCCCGGCAACCCGGGTAAAGTCACGGGGCCGTCGAGACAGCTTGCGGCTCGTTCCCGCGCCTTTGTACAACTGTAAGTGCCGCCTGATTTTGAGGATCGATCGAGCATGCCTGCGCCGCCGGATGACGAATCGCCACCGAGTGGGGCCGGTCTGGCTTCTGGCCGCTCCGACGAAACCGCGCCCGAGCTCTTCGAGGAAATCTCCGAAGACGGGATCAAGCAGCTCGGCGAATTCCGCATCCTGCGGCCCTTGGGTCGCGGCGGCATGTCGGAAGTCTATCTGGCCGAGCAGACGTCGCTGCATCGGCAGGTCGCCGTCAAGGTGTTGCGGCCCGAGCTGCTGTCCGACGTCACGATTCTCAAACGGTTCGAGCTGGAGGCCAAGTCGGCCGCCGGACTGATGCACTCCAACATCGTGCAGGTCTATTCGTTCGGCCAGCAGGACGGCCTGTATTACATCGCGCAGGAATACGTGCAGGGGATGAACCTGCGGCAACTGCTCAATCGCCGCGGCCCCCCCGAGCTGTTGGTCGCCTATCACATCATGCGGCAAGTTGCCTCGGCGCTCGACGGCCGCCGCCGAGGCGGGCATCGTCCACCGCGACATCAAGCCCGAGAACATTCTCATCACCCGCAAGGGGGAGGCGAAGGTCGCCGACTTCGGCCTGGCTCAGCTGGCCGAATCGGAGCATCGCGTGCAGCAGCTGACGCAGGTCGGCATGACGATGGGCACGCCGCTCTACATGAGCCCCGAGCAGATCAACGGCGAGAGCGTCGACCACCGCAGCGACATCTATTCGTTCGGCGTGACCTGCTATCGCATGCTGTCGGGCCGTCCGCCGTTCCGCGGCGACACGACGCTGACGCTGGCGATGCAGCACATGACGCACACGCCCGACGATCTCGCGACGCTGCGGCCCGACTTGCCGCCGGTGATTTCGGAAATCATCCACAAGATGATGGCCCGCGCCCCGGCCGACCGTTACCAGCACGCCCGCGAGATCACGCAGGATCTCAAAAAAGTCGGACGGATGATCAAAGAGGATCCGAACGCGGCCGGTGCCGTGCGGCTTTCGGAAATCACCACTCCGACGGCCGCCTCCACGCCGGCGTCGAGCCCGAGCGCAGCCACCGTCGCGGCGCCGAGCGGCCCGCCGACGTGGCGCGAACGCTTCCTCGACTGGCCCCTCTCCCGGCACCTGACGGCGCTCGGCATCGCGGCCTTGATTCTAGGCAGCGCGTCGGCTGCGGTCGGATGGTGGCTGCGGCCGAGCGATCCGCTGCAGACACCGACGATCAAGCAAAACGCGCCCCGCGAGATCAACGCGCAAAAACAATTCGAGCGGGCCAGGCAGCTCCGTTCCGACCCCGACGCCTGGAAGGCCGTCCTCGATTACTTCCCGGACGACCGCGTCTACACGGTGCAGGCGAAAGAGCGCTGGCTGTGCTCTACCTGCGGACCTTGCGCCTCAAAGAAGCGGGCAAACTCTTCAGCGAGCTGGAAGGCATGGGCCGCGAGAACCCGAAGGAGCACTCGATCGGCATTGCGGGCGAAGCGGTCATCGCCACGCTGCAAAAGGACTACCGCAAGTCGCAGTCCCTGATCTACGACCTGGGCGACCTTTCGCAACGCCGCACCCAGCTCAGCACCGACCTGCGGCAAATGCTCCAACGCGCCGGCGCCATCAACGCCAAAGAGCTGGGCGAGCAAGAGAACAAGCAGCTGCAGGAGCTGTTCGAAGGTGAGCCATAAGCCCTACTCACGTGCATTCGACCGGGAGCGCGCGTCAGCGTCGACCGAGGAATCGCCATGCCCGATCGCTATGAGTATCAATGGGTCGATCCGGCAAAGTTTCGAACGGCGGATCACGACTTCTACGACGAGACTCAGGCTGCGCTCGAGTCGCTCGGCTTTCGGTTGCTCGGTGACCGGGAGAACCTGACATTGACCCGCGCATTTCCCAAGCTGCGGACGTTCGTTCGAGTGATGGTGAGCGCGGATGGGACAATCTCGAGTTATCACTATCACCTCCAATCGATCACCGCGAAGCGGACTCTCAACATCCGGACGATCGAGCTGGGGTCGAGCTGAGCGATGGAACTTTTTTGACGACGACCAACACGCTGGAGAGCGCTTCCGGCGCGACCAATCTTGGGATCGACTGCAAAAGGCATCCTGCGCAACTTACCCGACGAGCTTCTCCGCGATCATCGCGAGCGATGGCGCGGCGCCGCGCCTCGCCCGGATTTGAGCGTGACGCGAACCGCGTCGCGAGAAGACGACCTCCAATTCCAGTGGCGGATGCAGGCTTTGCAGGCCAAACAGCCGACGCCGGCCCAGGCCTCCGTCGACAGCAGGATTCAGACGAAGAGCTGAAAGCCGAATCGCGCCGCGCACTGATGCGACGAATGGTGGTCTCGAATTCGCTGCCAGAGGGTTCGGCGACGCCGGCGCCGGAGAGTGGCTCATTTCTCGCCTTGATCACGGCGCTCAGAAACAATGGGAGCTGTCCTTCCCATTCGTGCGCTCGTTAACAGAGCCCGCTGGTCGACTCCAATGTCCAGGGGAGAGCACATTCGACGCGGGAACGGCGCGGCCGTCGGGGTGGCACGTTTATCCTGGTTTCAGCAGTCGGACCAGGCCTCGAAAATCGACGATTTCACCCTCAACGTCATCCCGCGCCGATCCCAATTCGCCGCCGGGCCAATGGGATCCGCCCAAAGAGGACTTCGCTCGGCAATCTTCCGAAGGACATCGGATCGGAGGGCTCGTCGACGGGAAAGACAAGTGGTGGCATCTGGGATGACGACCAGACCGAAGTTCCGCGCCTGATCGCGGACTGGCGACCGACGACCTTCGGGGACTTCGACATCGTGCTGCGCCAGACGGTCGCGGACGTCACCCGCCACGTCGCCGAAATCCTGCGGCAGTTAGGACTCATCGAGCCAACCGATGTGAACTCACTCCCGCGGCGGCCTCCCGTTCGGCAAGTGTCCCGTTTGCAACGCGATCTACGAATGGGCCGCGACTCGACCGACGAGTGGTATCGGAAGAACGGCCCCAACTGCGCATCGGCGACCTGGTTCCCAAAGTCTGCTCGCTCTGCGGCGACGAACCGCAGTACCGCGACCTCGTGGTCCTCCGGGCGTTCCGGAGTACTCTCCAAAAGTTTCGATCGGCACGACGGGTGTGATCGAGAAGATCAAGTCTGGGGCTCAACCAGTCTACCTCGTCGATTTTGTAGTAACCGGCGGTTTAAGCGGCCGCCTGGAGCGTAGAATTTTTACTGGTACCACACCGGGACGAACTTCAGCGTTGTGGCCGGACTAATGGGTTCCCCGGCGAGCCGCCAGCGTGAGCTGGCGGGTGCTTCTCAGTTCGTGCGATCCGGCGACTGCGGTGCAGCGACGCTAAAGGATCGGTCATGTTCCGGACGATTGCTGCCATCCTACTTCTGAGCAGCGCGTCAGCTCGGCGCAAGGTACGCGGGTTGCCGAGGACCAAGAGCACTGCAAGGCATCTGGCGAGTCCGCGAGGTCCGTGGTCTCCCGTGACCCGAGGCCTACACGCTTCGAATGCAATTTGTGTTCCAGGGGAGCAAGCTGTTGTTCCTGTCGGGGGGAGACCCGGACTCGGAGGGACCGTACACAGTTGATCCTGCTAAGGATCCCAAGCAAATCGATCTCTTGCATGGACAGTATGGGTTGTGGCCGCGGGCCAAAATCGCCCCGTTCAACGCCAACTGGTTTTCCCTGGCATTTACGCGTTCGAGCAGCATCGGCTCCGCCTTCGCATCAACCAGGGAGTGCGGGACAGGCGGCGGCCGATCGATTTTCGGTCAAGGCTCGCTCGGGTGATTGGGACTGGATGGTCATCCTCGAGCGCAACACGTCCCCCGCGGCCGGCACAAGAGTCCGAGATGCCCGTGCGATTTTGGCGATTCGGGAGCTGGGCGGAGAAGCGGATTCCGATGACACGCAACCTGGACTGGCCAGGAATTATGTCAAAGTGGACGAATCAAAGGGCGAACGCGCTGCTGACGAAGATCGCCCCAAAGATCAAAGCTCTGAGCTCGGTGACCGGCCTGCATCTGCGTGGCCCCAAGGTAACTGACGCGGGTCTGGCATCGCTGCACGGAATCAACAATATCGAGCAAATCAACCTCAAGGGGACCGCGATTACCGATGCCGGGCTCGTCCATTTGAGAGACATGACTCATTTGACGCTCTTGGTTGTCTCGGACACCGAGGTCACTGAAGCCGGCGTCGCCAGTCTGAAGAAGGCCTTGCCTCAGCTGCAGGTGACCCATCTGTCTCGTGCCGAGAGCCTGTCCCAGCTGGCAATCACGAATGCCGGTGGTGCCGTGTTTTTCGACGACAACGGAAAGCTGATCGAGATTCTTTTCACGCATCGGTTGAGCGACTTTCAGCTGCTTGGGCTGCAGAATCACTTTGAGGTCTGGAAGACCACGCTCCGCGCAGTTGATCTAACCAATTCTTCCATCACGGATCGCGGCCTGGCGGCGCTGGCCGGTTTGACCGCGCTGCGGAAACTGACACTCAAGGGCACCGACGTGACGGTTGCCGGAGTCAAGTCGCTCATCCGCGCCGCGCCAATTTAAAAGTCAGGCATTGAATCGGAGCGGACAGCCTGAGCGGAAGGCGAACAGACAGGCACTGAGCGGAAAGCGCAGAAGGTACTGAGTGGAATGCGAGAGTACTCGCCAGCTACGCGGGCGGCTTGCTGGTGTTGGTTCGCGACGGCGCTATCGTTACTTCGCGAGTGCCCTCTGCTGCGGCAGGCTGTGGCCTACCCGGGACAGGACCGCCGACTCACCCTCGGCAGACTAAGGGCCTGCCGTACCGCCTTGTTCACTTCTGCCTGGTCGGCGGCGCGACTGCCGCTGGGTCACCTTCTGGACCAGGCCACCCAGCCAGCCGGAACGCACCTGCGCAACCCGAATGGCACCGTGAACTGCGAAAGGTGCTGCGGCGTCGTCATCAAACTATGCACTCTGGGTTTTGGTGACGATATTTCAGTTTGTACTCGCGGGAGATCCTTCGTGCGTTTCCTGAATCATTTCGGTGACGAAGATCGAAACAGGCCTGGCCGCTGACTTGTCGAGAGGGCGTTAGCGCTGTAGCAGAGACTGAGTGACGACATGCCGCCAATCAAAACGGCGCCGATCGGCAGGAGCACCACTGCACGGCTTTGGCGCGTGCTTGGCCTGACTTCCACGATCCCGCCGGTGGCGACCGCCTCGGCGTTTCGCCGCTTCATTTCTCCGCTTGGCGAGCTGAACGACGCCGATCCAAACCATGATCGCAGGGCGACGCTGGCTCCGACTCCAAGCGGCAAATCCCTCCCCCACGGTGAACTCGATCGGTTCATAGTCCCCTCGCATAGGCGTTGCAGGCAGAACGAAGAAAAGGAGCGGCAACAGGACGACTATCCCAATCACCATCCAAAGGGGCTTCGGCGTGGACCATCGCGAAGATCATGTCCCGGCATGACTTCCAGGAAATCGTAGATCTGGGCCGTGCCTCGACTTTCCCGGGAACCAACCACCGGAACGAGGTCTCCCACTCGAAATCGCACCTGCTTCGCTTTGTTCACGAAGCTGCGGCTCTCATTCGCGCAGGCAGTCGACGCCGCTCTCGGGGTTCCGCAGTCGCACGTTGGCGACGATGGCGAAGGATACGGCCCGGCCGTGCTGCACCATTGTCGGCGTTTTGACGAGGCTGGTCACCCGGCCGAACGCCGCCTCGCCTTGCTCGATGTACTGTTTCGCCCGCCTCAGTTCACGCGGCCCGAGATAAGCGTAGGCCGCACACCGCGCACGTCCGATTCCAATCCAAAGCAATACTCAAGCGGCAAAAGTAGCGCCAATGTTTGGATGAACGGCAATCCGTCGCCAAGCAGGCAGGCCATCCCCAACACCGCCAGGGTCCAACTCATGGCTCGATTTGAGATAGAGCCGCCCCTGTTTGATCGCCTCGGGGATTTGCGCGGAGGCGGGGCCGCAGCTCTTCGGGGAGCTCGATGTTGTCGGATGCGGTGGTTCCGCCGGGCTTTGAGGGGACGCGACCATGGTTTCGCTCACCCGCGAGGGACTTCGACAGGTTGAGGAATTGTGCGCGCGGCGAGGCGAATCGCAATTGTTTCCGAGCAGTTCCGGTGACTGAGCCGACAAAACCGGGCGGCAGGCTGTCTGCCGCCCACAGTCGGCTCATCGTCCGCCGCGGACATGCAATGCCAAATCGAAGCGAAGCACCCGACCGTTACGCGGACGGTCGGGGGGGGAGGAAGTGCCCTCGTCTCTACCGGGGCGCTGGTGAGATCGAAACTTTGCCTTCCTTGGTCAGGTACCAGGGAACGTTGATCACAACGACGCGGGGGAAACCGCTGAAGAGCAGGTAGGTCTTGATCACGGCGGCGGTTTGGTTGTGCAAGAGATAGTGATACCAGTGCGTCGAGACCATCTCGGGCACGATCACGGCGAGGACGCGGCCGGGGTATTTTTGCTGCAAGTCTGAGACCGCCTGCCTGAGTGGCCCGTAGAGCTTGCGATAAGGCGAATAGACGACCTGTAACTTGGGTGTCGGCAGCCCGGCCGCAGTCGCCGGCTTGCACACGCGCTCGTCCCACGTGTCTTCCAAGTCGGCCATGGTCTCGTCGTCGTCGACGACATGCAGGGCGAAGACGTCATGCGAGATTCTCATCGCGAATCGCAGCGCCTTGCGCGTGATGCCGCTCCAGCCCCGGATCGGCAGGAGCACTACGGGGGCCGTCAGGTCGCAGACGTCCAACCGTTCCGTACAGGCCAGTTCGCGGGCGACGGATTGATAGTGATTCCGCACGCTGGCAAACAGTGCCAGCAGGACCGGGATGATCAGGGCCGTGATCCAGGCGCCATCGACGAACTTGGAGACGAGCACGACCACGAGCGTGACCGCGGTGCAGACCGCCCCGGCGGCGTTAATTCCCATCGACGACCGCGCGTGTGGTCCGCCGACTCTCAGCCAGTGTGCGACCATCCCCGCCTGCGACAGCGTAAAGGCCAGGAACGCCCCGATCGCAAACAGGGGGATCAACCGGTCCGTCACCCCGCCGAACGCGACGAGTATCGCCGCTGAAAGAGTCGCCAACACGAGGATGCCGCGCGAATAGACGAGCCTGCGTCCGCGATGCGCGAAGCTGTTCGGCAAGAAGCCGTCCAGGGCAATCACGCGGCACAAGCGCGGAAAGTCGGCAAACCCGGTGTTTGCCGAGAGGGCCAGCACGCCGAGCACCGAGCTGAGAGTGACGTAATAGAACCAGCCGCGGCCCACAACCGCGGCAGTCAACTGCGACAGGGTGCTCTGGTAACCGGCTTCACCCGGAGGCGTCGCGCCGATTTGATACGCCCGGCAAAGGTACGCGATGCCGATGAGCATGACGGCCAAGAGCACGATGATCGTCGTCAACGTGCGACGAGCGCGATCGACCGCCGGTTCGCGAAAGGCGCTGACTCCGTTGCTGATCGCCTCGACGCCGGTCATCGCCGTGCATCCGCTGGAAAACGAGCGCATCAGAATCCAAAGCGTGACAGCCGTTCCCACCGAAGGCAGGGGTGGGGGCGTTTCGACGGCTTGCGGGTGGCCTCCGGCGAGAACCGCCTTGACCGTTCCGATCGCGAGCACCAGCAACAGCGAAACCACGAAGAGGTACGTCGGCACGATGAACGCCAACCCCGATTCACGCGCGCCGCGAAGATTCACCAGGGTGATCAGCACCAGGATCGCGAGGCACAGGCCGAGCGTATAGGGCTGGAGCACGGGCACAGCCGAGATCAGCGCGCCGACGCCCGCTGAGATGCCGACCGCCACCACGAGGATGTAATCCAACAGGAGGGCCGAGGCGGCGAGGAGCCCGAAGACTGTCCCCAAATTCTCTTTGGCGACGGTATAGGAGCCGCCGCCGAGCGGGTAGGCCGCGATCGTCTGGCGGTATGAGACGTACACGATCAACAACAGGACCACGATCAACGCGCTGATCGGCCCGACATACCTCACCCCCAGGGCTCCCAGCGGAAGCAGCAATGTCAGCGCGGCCTCGGGGCCGTACGCCGCGGAGCTTAATGCGTCGAGCCCGAGCATCGGAATTGCCGACAGCACGCCCACGCGCTGCTCGCCTTCCTCGTCGGAGGCGAGGGTCTTGCCAAAAAGCAGATTGGCGACAGTCATCGATCGTCCGGCCAAAGTCTGGCGCGTTGCCTGGTCCACCCGTTCGTGAAGGTGCCCCACACAATAACGGATGCGACCGGTGCGATGCAGAAGCTTAGCGCAGTCAGGCAGGCGATGCGAGCCGCGACAATGGCAGACTCCGGGTGGCACTGGCGGCTTTGCCCGCCAGTGTCTTTGCACGCTCGGCATCGGTTGAACACGGGCGGACAAGCCGCCCGTGTCACCCAGAATTTTCCGTCAGGCAGAGCACGACAAACGCGAGAAGCCCAAGCGCCCGCCAGCTCGCGCTGGCGGCTCGCCGGAGTAGTTTGCGCGACACTGCGGTTACTTCGCGAGTGCGGCCTGCGACGCGGCCAACCGTGCGATCGGCACGCGGAAGGGCGAGCAGCTCACGTAGTCCAGTCCGATCTCGTGGCAGAACATCACGCTGGCCGGGTCGCCGCCGTGTTCGCCGCAGATGCCGATCTTCAGATTCTCGCGTGATTTGCGGCCCCGCTCGACGCCGATTTTCATCAGCGCGCCGACGCCGTCCTTGTCGATCGTCTGGAACGGGTCGCTGCCGATGATGTCGTGCTCCTGGTAGTAGCCGATGAACGCCGCCGTAGTCGTCGCGGCTCATGCCGAGCGTGGTTTGCGTCAGGTCGTTGGTGCCGAAGCTGAAGAACTCGGCCGCCTTCGCGATCTGATCGGCCACCACAGTCGCCCGCGGGATTTCGATCATCGTGCCGACGAGGTACTCGACGTGCTCGCGCCTTTCTCTTTGAACACTTTTTCGGCCACCTCGCGGACGATGGCCTCCTGGTTCTTGTACTCGGCGAGGAAGCCGACGAGCGGAATCATGACTTCCGGATGGACGTCGATGCCTTCTTTCTTGACGAGGCACGCCGCCTCGAAGATGGCCCGCGCCTGCATGGCGCGTGATTTCGGGATAGACGATGCCCAGCCGGCAGCCGCGGTGGCCGAGCATCGGGTTCGACTCTTTGAGCTCGGCCACGCGCCGTGCGATCGCCTCGGCCGACACGCCTAGCTGCTTGGCGAGTTTGGCAGCCAAGTCGGGCTGCTCGTGCAGGTGGTGTTCGGACAAGAATTCGTGCAGAGGCGGATCGAGCAAGCGGATCGTGACCGGCCGTCCCTTCATTTCGCGGAACAGTCCGGCGAAGTCGTCCCGCTGGAAGGGCAGCAGCTTGGCGAGCGCCTTTTCCCGCGATTCCTTCGTGTCGGCCACGATCATCTCGCGGAATTTCGTCGAGGTGCTCGAAGAACATGTGCTCGGTGCGGCACAGGCCGATCCCCTCGGCGCCGAAGGCGACCGCCGCGCGGCCGCCTGCGTCTGGCTGGTCGGCATTCGTGCGGACCCGCAGCTTGCGGTACTTGTCGACCCAGCTCATCAGTTGGGCGTAGCGCTGATAGACTTCCGATTCTTCGGGCTTCTTGGTCTTGGTGAGCAGCACTTCCACCACTTCGCTGGGCTTGGTCGGCACTTTCCCTTCGTAGACTTCGCCGGAAAAGCCGTCGATGCTGATCCAGTCGCCCGGCTTGAGCGTCTTGCCGCCGACGAGCAGCGTCTCTTTGTGGTAGTCGATGTTCGAGCGCGCCGCAGCCGACGATGCAGACTTTGCCCATCTGCCGGCTGACGAGGGCCGCGTGCGAGCTGGCGCCGCCGAAGGCAGTGAGGATGCCCTTGGCGATCTCTCATGCCGCGGAGATCTTCGGGGCTGGTTTCGCGACGCACGAGAATCAGATCGACGTTGGGGTCGGCGTTGTGCATCGCCTCGGCATCGGACGCGTGGAAACAGATCTTGCCCGTGGCCGCGCCGGGACCGGCCGCGATGCCCTTGGCCAGCAGCTTGCCGGCTGGCGCCTGCCTTCTTCTTGGCTTCGGGATCGAAGATCGGCTGCAGGAGCTGATTCAGATCGTCGGCCGGAATCCGCCGCTTCTGCAGCGCCTCCTGCTCGGTGATCAGCCCTTCGTTGACCAGGTCGACGGCGATCCGCACGGCGGCGAAGCCGGTCCGCTTGGCGTTGCGGGTCTGCAGCATCCAGACCTTGCCGCGCTGGATAGTGAATTCGATGTCCTGCACGTCCTTGTAGTGCCGCTCCAGCGTCTTGCCGATATTGTCGAGCTGCTCGAAGGCCTCGGGCATTTCTTTGGACAGTTCGATCTTCGATCCGCTTGGGCGTGCGGATGCCGGCGACGACGTCTTCGCCCTGGGCGTTGACCAGATAGTCGCCGTTGAAGCCGGGCAGTCCCAGCGCCCCGTCGCGCGTGAGGCCGACGCCCGTGGCGCAGTCGTTCCCCAGGTTGCCAAAGACCATCGCCTGCACGTTGGTGGCTGTGCCCCACTCGTGCGGAATGCCGTATGTGCCGGCGATAGACGACGGCCCGGTCGTTCATCCAGCTGCTGAAGACGGCGCCGATCGCCCCCCAGACCTGCTCCATCGGATCGGTGGGGAAATCCTTGCCCGTCTGCTCTTTGACCATCTTCTTGAACTGGGCGACGACGTCCTTGAGCTGGTCGACCGACAGCTCCGAGTCGTACTCGACCTTGGCCTTGTGCTTCACTTCTTCCAGAATCTCTTCGAACGGGTCGGTGTCGCGCTTGTCCTTGGGCTTCATGTCGAGCACGACGTCGCCGTACATCTGCACGAAGCGGCGATAGCTGTCCCAGGCGAAGCGTTCGTTCTGCGACTGTTTGGCCAGGGCCTCGAGCGTTTTTTCGTTGAGGCCGATGTTGAGCACGGTGTCCATCATGCCGGGCATCGACTCGCGAGCGCCGGAGCGGCAGGAGACCAGCAGCGGATTCTTGGTCGGAGCCGAACTCGGCCCCCATGATCGTTTCGACGTGTTCGAGCGCGGCCTCGACCTTCTGCTTCAGCTCCTTGCGGGTACGTCTGATCGTTGGCGTAGTAGTAGGTGCAGACCTCGGTGGTGATGCGTGAAGCCGGCGGGGACGGGCAGGCCGATGTTGCACATTTCGGCCAGGTTGGCCCCTTTGCCTCCGAGGAGGTTGCGCATCGAGGCGTCGCCCTCTGCCTTGCCCGCGCCGAACGTGTAGACGTATTTGTGCTCTTTAGACATGTTGCAACCTTTGTGGCTCGTTGTGGGGCGCCCTTCGACGGGCCAGCCCCGGCAGGTTCAGCGACGGGGCCGCGTCCGAGGGCGGCGGTCGGAGGCCGTCTGTTCGGCGTCGGTCCTGGGCGCATTGCGCAGCTTGCGACCGGATGCGAAGACTCGAGCTCAGGAAGCCCAAGCAGGGGTCCGCAGCGAGGCCGACGAACCTGGCTCCCGTCGGTTGTGCCGGGACGAAACCTAGCAGCGCCGCGCGCGGTCGTCAAGGCACGGCCAACCCCCGTTCCCGCCGGCGGGAACATCGCAAGCTTTTTAATTACAAGGTTTTACGAAAAGCCCGCTGGGGGTCCGCTTGACTTCGACTCCCGGTTGCGGACAATCGAAGATGAGGCCGCGCACCAGCGCCCATCTCTCGCGCGAAATCGCCTGGACGCCCTCCGTTTGATTGCCGAATAAGGAGAGTTGCGCGGGCAGCCGGACGCCCCGTTTGCAGATTCAGACGCTGCAGATTTGGACGTTGCGGGTTCGGACGCTGCGGATTTCGTACCGAGCGGATGTGGAGCGCATGCAAGCCAAATTGATCCCAGTCGACGGCGGGGCAGCCTATACCATCACGCGGGACGTCACCATCGTCGGCCGCAGCCGCGAGCTGTGCGATCTGGCCATCGAATCGGCGAGCGTCTCTAAGCTGCAGTGCCTGATCTCCAAGACCGACGGGCTGCTCTTCATCCGCGATCTGGCCAGCACCAACGGCACCAAGGTCAACGGCCAACGAGTCACCCGTGGCGCTTTGCTGCCGGGCGACGAGCTGGCCTTCGCCAGCATCAAGTTCCGCGTCCACCTGGGGCCGAGCATCCCCGGCGAGGACGATGATGAGAGCATTGGGGTCGACGAGGAAACCGTCGAAATCAACCCGCAGGAGCTGTCGGCGGAAGATTTCGAGCCGGTCGACTCGGCCCAGAGCAGCAGCGACGTGCGGCTGTTGTCGGACGACTCGTCGAGCTCGTAAGCGGCTGCGCATCGTAGAGCGCCAGCTGGCCCTTCGCGCCCGCGCTACGCTCTGACGTCGAGCACGACTCCCGCGTTCAGCCCGTGCGACACGCGATTGCCGTGCTTGAGCTGCCAGTCGAAGTGGAGCATCCGCGTCAGCACACCGGCCTTGGCCCGCTCGAGCAGGATCGTTTCGATCGACGGGCAGCCGTCCAAACAGCAATAGCCGCCGCCGCAAGCACACGGCCCGCACCAGCAGGGACCGCAACAGGCAAACGGGCCGCGACAGCACTCGGCACACCAGAAGTCGAGCGGCCCGCAGCACTCGAATGGTCCGCAGCAGCGCTCGCCCCACCAGAACGGACCGCACCACCAGCTGAACGGACCGCAGCATTCCCCCGGGCCGAACGGGAAACAGGGCCCAAACGGAAAGCAGCGCTCGATCGGGAAGCATCGATCGAACGGAAAGCAGCACACAAACGGAAAGCAGCGGCAGCCCAAGAGGCCGCAACGGCACTCGAGGGGGCCGCACAAAGGCAACAAGCAAAAGCGGGGAAGGCCGCGGAAGAAATCGCGGGCCCACGGTTGGCACGCGGCGCAGGCGAACGGCGGCGGCAAGACGCGCTCGCTGATCGCGGGCGGCCGCAGCTCAAACAGGGGGTGCGAACCCCACGCCTCCATGCCGGCGCCAATCGGTGAAATGCGCACGGCTCTTCGCCACATTCAGGATGAAACAACAGAGCAGAATCAAACCGAAGAGGTCGGGACAGATCACGCTGCGCGTGCGTGTCCCGAGTCTTAAGTCCAAGTATGCGGCGCGGCGGCACGGCCCATCGGTTCCCGTTCGCGGCAGGAGTTCGGCCGTTCGGCAGATTGCCGATCGCGAAGCGTTCTGGCCGGTTGTAGGGCAAGGGCGGCCGGACGTCGGCCACGCCGGGCGTCGCATTGTTCGCGAAAAATCAATTGGGGCGCCGTGTTGCCTTTTGGCAACATCGAGCCCGCGCGGCGTCGTCGATCGAAAAGATGGTGTGCCGGCGCTCGCTTCGCGAGCTGGTCACACCCGACGAGGCCTCGCAGTGGCGGGGGCGACGCGGCATTCTCTACACTGACTGCTCGCTACACGTTCTCGACGCGACGAACTCTCCATTGAATCGCCGAGAGCCCGCTTCGCCCGGGCCGCCATTTCCAGGAGCGCACAGCCGTGGCCGCATCGTCACCGTGGATTTCCGAAACGACGACGCCGAAATTCGAGGCCGACGTGATTCGCGCGTCGGATCAGCGGCCCGTGGTCGTCGATTTCTGGGCTCCCTGGTGCGCTCCGTGCCGCCAGCTGACGCCCATCCTGGAAAAGCTGACGAACGAATTCGCCGGCCGCTTTCAGCTGGTGAAGATCAACATCGACGAGAACCCGGAGGTGGCGCAAGCGTTCCAGGTGCAGTCGATCCCCTACGTGGTCGCCCTGCGCGATCAGCAAGTGGTCAGCGAGTTCATGGGCGTCCACCCGGAGGAAAAACTCCGCGAATGGCTCAACTCGCTCCTGCCGTCGAAGGCGGAAGAGCTGCTCAAAAAGGGGCAGGCGCTGGAGGCGACCGACGCGAAGGGGGCGATGGCAGCCTATCGCGAGGCGTCCGCGCTCGATCCGGAGAACGCGTTCATCAAGATCGCGCTGGCCCGCGTGCTGCTCAAGCTCAATCTCGACGACGAGTCGCGGAAGATCATCGCCGACCTCGAATCGCGAGGCTACCTCGAGCCCGAGGCGGAGAAGGTGAAGTCGCAGCTGGAGCTGCGGGCCGCCGCGGCCGAAGCCGGCCCGCTCGACGAAGCCCGCAAGTTGGCCGCCGCCGCGCCGTCGGACCTCAATTTACAACTCAAGCTCTCCGACGCGCTGGCCGTCGCCAACCGCCACGAAGAGGCGCTGCAGATCCTGTTGGACATCATCCACAAGGACAAAGCGGGCGTCGGCGTCGAGGCGAAGAACACGATGATCCGCATCTTCGACACACTGGGCGCCGGCTCCGAACTCGTCGGCACCTACCGTCGCAAACTGGCCACGGCGCTCTATTAAAGCGGACGGCGTAAGCCGTGCACGCGCTCTTCGCCCGCAAATCGAGCGACGATTCGGGCAAACGCGTGCCGGAATCGTGACCGCGTTCCCTTTCCCAAGCCGACGGCTTGCCGTCGGATCTTCATTCGGATCGCGTCTGGATTTAGATCGCGTCTTGAAACGGAAAAAAAGAAATCGACGGCGGAGCCGTCGGCTTGGGAAAGGGGTGGATGTTCTCTCGCTTCTATGCTCGTCCTGCCAGTGGGCGCTGGCGCCCTATGTCTCACTTCGGCAGCGTGATTTCCACGCCGATGAGTGATTCTTTCACGTCGCCGGACTGGAACGGGCTGTTGGCGATCAAATCGCGGAATTCGCCTTTCGTGTAGGCGCGTTTGATGAGCATGAAGCGAAACGCTTGTCGCACCATGAAGGTGTTGAGGCGGCCGAGCTTCAGGCCTTCGACTTCGCGGCGAATGGCCGCAGGGGTCACGTCGCGGCGCAGGTCGATGATCAACGCACGACCGCCCGGCTTGAGCACGCGATGCATTTCGGCCAGCGCCCCGGCGCGTCCGAAAAATTCTTGAAGGCCGCGCGGCAGAGCAAATAGTCGAAGCTGTCGGCCGGGAACGGCATGGCCGAGACATTGCCCTGGCGAAACTCGACCTCGACGCCTGCAGTGGTGGCTTCCTTTTTCGCGATTTCGACGAACGTCTGGCTGATGTCGAGGCCCGTCACGTGTCGGCCGCCGATCTTCGCCAGCTCGATCGCGAAATAACCGGGCCCGGGGGCGACCTCCAGCACGCTGCCGCCGGAGGGGACCTGATCGGCGATGCGGCGCGCCAGCGCCTGGAACTCGGGGAGGGAAGGACGCGTAATCCGCGCATACCAGCGGGCAACCGGGCCTTCCATGCCCATGCCGCGGTAACCCTTTTTTATTGTGGTCGTGGCCATCACCTGGACTCCGTGAAGGGGGCGTGCCGCGGTGCGCGAGTTTCCCTCCATGGAAATCGGGCCGCGGGTTCTTATTCGCCGGGAGTCGCCGGTTCTTGGAGCGTTTGCTGAATTTCGGGTGGCGGGTGGCTGGGGTCGAGCCGCAGGCTCGCCCCCAGGTCTAATCACATGCGAACTGGGGGCGGCGAGGACGCCGACCCCAGCCACCCGAGCCTTGACGGCTTCCCGTCAACGTTCCGCTCAGGTCTGCCCGATCCACGACTTTTCCGCGACCTCTTTCCATCGCGCGCGAATCGCGTCGAATTGCTCTTTGGGCAGCGGGCTGGCGTTGAGCAGATCGGCGTTCTCCCGCCAGCGCGTCGGGTTCTTAGTGCCGACGATGGCCGTGTGCACGCCCGGCACGCTGAGGGTGAACCGCAGGGCGATCGACGCAGTCTGCTTGGGGTCGCCTTTCAAAAAGTCGTAGTTGAGCTTTTGCAGCCGTTCCCAATAGGTCACGTGATACGAGTTGGGCGGCTTTTCGCCATAGCGCCACGCCGCGTTGGCAATCGGCCGCTTGGCGATCACTGCCATGTTCTTCTGCTGGGCGAGCGGCAACGTCAGCTCGAGTGCCTCCTGATCGGCGATATTGACCGAGGTCTGCAGCGAATCGAAGACGCCGCTTTCGATCGCGTAGCGGGCGGCCGAGCTGTCACCGCTGTAACCGATGTAGCGCGTGTAACCCTTTTCACGGGCCTCTTGCAGCGCCTCGATAACTTCACCCTTGCGCAGCTCGTCCTCGGAGCAGGTGTGCAGGTGAATCAGGTCCACGCGATCGGTTTTGAGTCGCAGCAGGCTCCGGATGATGCTGTCGAGCAGCGACTTCTTCCGCCAATCGCCGACGCCCGGTGTCTCCGGATGGCCGCACTTCGTGAACAGGTAATACCGCTTCCGCCGATCGCTGACGGTTTGCCCGATCAGTTCTTCGCTGGCCATGTAGCACTCGGCGGTGTCGATCACGTTGAGGCCGGTCTCGAAGGCCGGCGTCAGAATGGCCGTCACGTCGTCCGGCGTGGCCGACTCGAAGCCGATTTCGGCCCCGCCGAAACCGAGTACGCTCACCCGCATGTCGGTCCGGCCGAATTGTCGCATTTCCATCGTCAGTCCTCCGCCGTGAGTGAACTCGAGCGACTTGCACGAAGCAGGCCACGACGCACCGGCCATGGCAATCAATCACGCGCCATTGCACTCCGGTCGGTGGTTTTTTGCAAATCGGTCGGACCTCGGCACAGCGCTCGCAGGCCTTGGTAACTCGGCGTTCAGCGATCGCTGGGCGCGAGCAGCGCCTGCACGCGTAGCAGCTCGCCCAACGACCAGGCCTGGAACGGGCAACCGCGCGGCGTGTGCGGCGGATCGCCGTCCGCCACTTCGGGCAAATGTCCCAAACCAGCCGCGTCCAGCTGCGCCAAAAGTGGCTCGACGAATTTTGTCCGCGCGAGCGCTCGGGCTTCGGGCGAGTTGCCGCGAACGCGGACCCACGCTTCGATGAACGCGCCGGCGAGCCAGGGCCAAACCGTTCCCTGGTGATAGGCCGGATCCCGCTGACTCGGCGGGCCGTCATAATGCGGCGCGTAGCGGGGATCGGCTGGATCGAGCGACCGCGGCCCGAGCGGCGTCCACAACCGTTGTTCGACCAGATCGACCACGCGCCGCGCTGGCCCAGGGTCGAGCAGACATTCGGGCAGGCCGCCGACTGCGAAGAGTTGATTGGGTCGGATCGACGCGTCGAGCGTGCCCGCCTGGTGATCGGCGTCGACGACGTCGTAGAGCGCGCCTTGCGATTCGTTCCAAAACCGCGCGCGGAACGATTGTCGGCCCCGTGTGTACACATCGCCCCAGCGGCTGTCGAATTGAGCGCCGATCTTGAGTGCGGCTAGCCACAGTGCGGCGACCTCGACCGGCTTGCCGATGCGAGGCGTGACGACCCAGTCGCCGATCTTGACGTCCATCCAGGTGAGCTGCTCGCCCGGCACGCCGGCGCGCAACAGGCCGTCAGCGTCGCAGCGAATGCCGTAGCGCGTGCCGTCGTGGTAGCCGTTGAGGATCGCACCGACGGCGGTCGTGAGCCGCTGGACGAGCGCGGGCGACGCGGCGGGACCCTCGCTCTTCGCTCGCTGGAGAAAATCGTCGACCGCGACGATGTACCAAAGCGACGCGTCGACCGAGTTGTACTCCGCTGCGGCGCCCAGGTCGGGAAACCGGTTGGGCAGCATTCCTTCCGAGATTGCGCCGCCCATGCGCCGAGAATGTCGGCCGCGTCGGTGAGGCGGCGGCCCGCCAGGCACAGACCGCGCAGCGCGATAAACGTGTCGCGGCCCCAGTCGGTAAACCAGGGGTAGCCGGCGATGATCGTGCTGCCGGCGGCGGACGCATCCGCTTTGGTTTTCCCGGTCGAACCGGTGGAAGTTGCCGGGCCGTCGCGCCGCACCAGGTAGGCGTCGGCCGAGCGCGCCAGCCGGTTCGCAAAGGAGGCCCGGCGCTGCCGCTCGCTGTCGACCAGATTGCCGGCAATTTCATTCGCGCTGGCTCCAAGACGGGTCAGCGCCTCGACGTGTCCTTCGGCCGCAAAGATGAGCACGGCCCCCGGTTCGAGATTCATCGTGAACGTGCCGGGAGACGCTAGGTCCTCGGCGAAATCGAGGCCTCGCTCCCGCTCACATGCGTAGAGAAAGTTGCGGTACCAGTACGACTCGGCCTGGTACGTGCCGTTCGTGAGGGCGGTCACGGCCGGCAGGCCCTGGTACGGTTGCCAGGTGACGCCCAGCGGATGCGGCGTGGCGGCGAAGCGAAAGGCCGGATTCTCGTGTTGCGTGCCGTGATAATCGCGGCTCGACAGAAACGGGCGGACGACAACTCGCAGACGGCGGCCGCCGGGAACGGTTGACCCCGCCGCCAGTTGCCACCGGAGCAAGCAGGCCGAGATTCCGAGCGGCACGAACAGCTCGCATGACACACTGAGCGAGTCGTGCGACCACAACCATGTGGGCCACGGATCGCAGGTGAGCGACCGCAGCGACGGGCGGGCATCCGGAGCGACGACGTCGGGCAGGTAGTGTTGGCTCGACAGCGCGAGCCGCTCGGTCCCCGTGTCGATCCACGCGTCGCAGCCGTTGACGAGCATCACGCGGCCCGTCGGCGGAGTGGTCGCCGTCAACAACAGCCCGTGGTAGCGGCGCATCCGCAGTCCGCTGGCGGTGCCCGACGCGTAGCCCCCCAGCCCGTCGGGCTCGAGCCACTCGCGCGAATCGGTCAACTCGGTCAGCACCGTCGGCGGCGTGCTGCGATTCACGGAATTGGTGGGTGCGGGATTCAATGTGCGAGCCGATCAGCGAAGGCGCGAGTAGATCACCACGTCGACACCGAGAATTTGGGCCGTGCGTTCCGCGGTCATCCCGAGTTTCTCTGCCACGCGGATCGACGCCGCATTTTGCGGATGGATCACGCTGCAAATGCGCTCAAGGCCGAGACGCTCGAAGCCAAAGGCGATCGCCGCTCGCGCCCCCTCGGTCGCCAGGCCTTGACCCCAGCGCGCCCGATCGAGGAACCAGCCGACTTCGATCCCGGGCCAGCCTTCGGGATAGTGCAGGCCGAGCCGGCCGATGAACGCGCCCGTCGCCTTCTCTTCAACGGCCCACATGCCGTAGCCCCGCAGCTGCCAATGACCCAAGAGCATGGCCAGCGAGCGCCACGCGTCGCGCGCGAGATGACCGTGCCCGCGCCGATGTATCGCATCATCTGCGGATCGGCGCACATCCGCGCATAATCCTCGAGGTCGGCCTCGACGAACTTGCGGAGTTTCAGTCGCTCGGTCTCGAGTGTCTCGTACACGGCACGCCTTCGCGGCTGACGTGAACTCTGGCCCTGTCACGCGGCGACTTGCCAGTGTCCGCAATTCGAGGCTAGAACGGAACCCAAAAACCGGGAAACGCGTGACGCGAGACGACGACAAGAGGACGTGATGCAAAAAGTGCGCTGGGGCGTGTTGAGCACGGCGGCCATCGGCGTGAACAAGGTCATTCCCGCGATGCAGCAGGCCGAGCTCTGCGAGATTGTGGCCATTGCCTCGCGGGAACAGTCGCGGGCGGACGCGGCGGCTGCGAAGTTGGGGATTCCCCGCGCCTACGGCTCCTACTCCGCGCTGCTGGCCGACCCGCAAATCGAGGCGATTTATAATCCACTCCCCAACCATCTGCACGTCCCCTGGTCGATCCGCGCGCTCGAGGCGGGCAAGCACGTGCTCTGCGAAAAGCCGATCGCCCTCTCCGCGGCGGAGGCGGAGCAACTGCTGGCCGCGGCGGAAAGGCATCCGACGCTTTCCGTCGTCGAGGCCTTTGTTTATCCGCATCACCCGCAGTGGCAGCGGGCTCGGGCGATCGTGCGGGACGGAGGCATCGGGTCGCTCCGCACCATTCAGAGCTTCTTCTCTTATTACAACGACGATCCGGCCAACGTTCGCAACCAGGCCGACATCGGCGGCGGCGGAGTGATGGATATCGGCTGTTACCCGATCTCGCTCTCGCGGCTGTTTTTCGGCCGTGAGCCCAAGCGGGTGGTGGGCTGGGTGGAGTTCGACCCGCGATTCGGGACGGACCGGCTGGCGTCGGCGATCCTGGATTTCGAGAGCGGCACCTCCACGTTCACCTGCTCGACTCAGCTGGCTCCCTATCAGCGGGTGAATCTGCTGGGGACGGAGGGGCGAATCGAGATCGAAATCCCGTTCAACGCGCCGCCCGACCGTCCGGCCCGCATCTGGCACTATGCGGGCAACAAGCCGGGCGGACCCGTGGAAGAGATTCTGCTGCCGGTGTGCAACCAGTACGGGCGGCAGGGGGATGCGTTTTCGCGGGCGGTGCGGAACGGCACGCCGGCCTTGCCCAAGATTACGGACGCGGTGGCGAATATGCGGGTGATCGAAGCCGTGTTCGAGAGCCAGCGGACGGGTTGCTTCGTGGCGGTGCCCGCGGGCTGAAGGCTGAGTTTTTGGCAGGAGCGCGGTCCGCGCGAAGCTGGGCGGTTCCCCCGGATCAAATTTTGTTCATGGGTCACGGCCCGCGTGAGCTATCCCGTGTGAGTTTTTGGGGGGCCGGGGCTGTTTTGGTTGGCGAAGCGAAGGGCGACCTCCTAAGATGGCTTGAGCCGTTCGCCCGGCAATCGCCGAGGTCCAAGCGAACGGCGTCGTCGTGCGTCGCCACCACTCCGCGAATCTGCCGGGAGGCAAGGTGACGACGCTCGGGAGATTCGGGACGTTGGCCGGCGCGAAGGCTGGCTCGTTTTGGCTGGGTTGTCAAGCTTTCCGACGTCGGGAAGAAACCTACTCAATTGTCTGTGGGGTGTTTCATGGTCGTGACACGAGTGTTCTCTGTCTTTGTCCTCGCGATTTCGATGCTGTCGTTCGCGGCAAAAGCACAAGCGGCCGATACGCCGCTGACTGAATTGGATCCCGAAATCGCCAAGCGATTCGGCGAAATGATCCACACGCAGTTCGCGAAGGAAAACAAGGACGCGAAGCCGAAGTTCGAAGTGAATTTCGAGAAGGCGAGCGGCCTGTTCAACGCCGAGTCGAACGAGGGGATCATCGTGGTCCCGGCCAAGAACTTCAAAGAAGACCGCGAGAACAAGGAAGTCGAAAAAGATCCGGGCGTCGGCGTGTGCTTCCTGTGCATGTCGCAGACCTACAACCCGCTGATCGACGGCAAACCGGTCGACGGCAAGAAGGCCTTCCAGATCAAGTTCGACGACGGTCAAGGGGGCGCCGAGCGCGTCGCCACCTGTCTGTTGTGCACGATTCGTCATCTCGAAGGCGATGACTGGGAGCTCTACGTTTGGGGCAAAGACAAAGATCCGATCATCAAGACCAACTGGGGCGAAGCGAGCAACGCTCCCAAGCCCGACCTGGCTCTGACCATCGAAGATCCGAAGAAGGACTCGGCCACGCTGGTCTTCAACATCTTCGGCAAGTACTCGGCTTCGATCCCCATCGCCCACAAGGGAACCGAGTCCAAGGACACGAAGGACACCAAAGACACCAAGGCCGAGAGCAAGAAGTAGAGCGTGCCGTCGCTTAATCGCCCGCGGGCCCCAGGTCCGCGGGCTTTTTTTTGCGCTTTTGTAACCTGGGACCGGTGGCGGCCCCGCGCGCCCCGTCATGGTCAGGGCGGCGCGGGCGACATAGAATGAAGGACCCGCCCCGGCGGGGCAGGAACGCGAGCCTCGCACTTCGCGCAGCCCAGCGGCCCGTTTTCCTGAAACCCATTTGCTCCGACGGCGGTAGGAACTGCGGGCGCACCGCTCCGGCGCTGTCGTCAAATTTCTTGCCTCGGCAGTCAAACGAATCTCACCTTGCGGCCAAAGGGTACGAGCATGTTTGCCAGAAAGCTGATTCCGATCTTCCTGTGTGCGGCGGCGTGCGTGTTGTGGGCTGGCACCAAGTGCCGGGCGGAAGACAGTCCGCTCGCGGAAATGGAGCCGGACGTCGCGAAGGAATTCGGAGCCAAGCTGACCGAGCTGCTCACCAAGACCTACAAGGACCTGCCGGTCAAGGTCGATCCCGACGCGGAGAAGGCGGTCGGCCTGCTCAATCCGAACGCGCACCAGGGCATCATCCTGGTCCCGCTCAAAGGCTTTCGCGAAGACCGCGACACCAAGGACTCGGAGAAGGACCGCGGCGTCGGCTTGTGCTATATCTTCATGTCGCCTGAGTTCAATCCGCTCGTCGACGGTAAGCCGGCGACCGACAAGCAGCTCCGCAAGCTGAAGTTCAAGACCGAAGACGAAGAACGCGACATTACCTGCCTGGTCTGCAGCGTCAAGCACGCCGAGGGAGACGATTGGCAGCTGCACGTGTATAGCGGCGGAAACGAGCCGTTGTCGAAGTCGTCGTTCGAAGAGGCCACCGACGCGCCCAAGGCCGACCTCGCGCTCACGATCAAAGACGTCAAGGACAACAAGGCGACGCTGGTGATCAACATGTTCGGCAAGTACTGCGTGACGATTCCCATCAGCCACAACGCGAAGAAGGACTAGGCGTTTGCCCCGTGGCAATCTGAGCACCACACAAACCCGCGGAGGAATGTCCGCGGGTTTTTTTTGTTGATCGCCGACGGCCCTGGAGTTGCACCCGTGCAACGACTGAGCACGGACTCCGCCAGCGGGTCGCTCCGCGGAGCGCCCAGGCCATCCTCACACTTGCGGGCGGCGGGCTAGCGCGCCTGGGCCGTGTGCGTCTCCGGCGGGGCGAGCTGGTAGCAGGCGATCTCTTCGCTGTTGCGGGCGTAGAGGCGGCCGTGCGCGATCACCGGGTGGTTCCACGTTTTGCCGCTGATCGCCTCGAAGCCGCCGACTTCCTGGAATCGCTCCGGAGTGGCGGCCACCAGCACGCCTTTGCCGTACTCGGAAATCACAAACAAGAGCTTCTGATCGGCCAGCAACAGGATCTGGCCGAAGCCGTAGCGGCCCTGCTTCCAGCGCCGTTCGCCCGTTTTGGCGTCGACGCAGCACAAGAGGCCCTTGTCGAGGCCGTAAACGAAGCCGTCCTGGTAGACGAAGTCGTTGTACGCCGGGCGCAGGGCCTGCGACTTCCAGGCGACGTTCGTCGTCCAGGTGCCGTCGCTGTGCGGCGTCAGGTCGAGCCGCACCAGACCCAGATCCTCGGAGCCAAAGAGAATGGCCGAGCCGTCGATCTGTCGCGGCTGAGCGACGCGCCACATTTGGTGACCGGGGGCGTCGTAACTCCACCGCTGCTTGCCGGTCGCCGGATCGATGGCGATCAAACCGTCGTCGCTGAGGAAGAGCACCTGCGTTTCGGTGCCGAACTTCACGAGCTGGGCCGAGCTGTAACTGATCGGACCGGTCGCCGCGGACCAGGCGAGTTGGCCGTCCTTCGTCCGATACGCGAGGAGCCCTTTGTCTCCAGCTCCACCGGCGTAGACGATGACCACGCCGTTAGTCACAAGCGGCGAGCTGGAAAAGCCCCACATCGGAGCTTTGGCTCCCGCCTCTTTGGCCGCGTCCTTGGACCAGATTTGGCGGCCCGTCGCCGCGTCGAGGCAATTGACGACGCCCGTCGCGCCCATTGTGTAAATGCGGCCGTCGGCAAAAACCGGGCTCGACCGCGGGCCCGCGCCGGCCTGACCGTCGGAGAAGCGTCCGTCGTTGAGGTGGGCCCACAACTCCTTGCCGCTGGCCGCGTCGAGACAGACGACGGCTTCATCTTTGCCGCGCTGCTCCTGCGTGAACAGCCGATTGCCCAACACCACGAACGACGACCAGGCGGGGCCGATGCGTTGCTTCCACAACAGCTTCGGCGGCGCGGCCTTCCAATCCGTGGGGATTTTGACGCCGTGCAGCTCGCCTTGTCGGTTCTCGCCGCGGAAATCGGGCCAATCTCCCGAGGCGAGCCTCAGCGGGTGTGTGTCGGCAGCCTCGGCATTCGCGGGCGCAGTCGTCGGCGTCGACGCATGTTCGGCAAGATAGAGCTCTTCGGCCGTCTTCTGCCAACGCGGGCTGATCGACGCCTGCTGGCTTCCGTCGATGCCGTTAATGCGAACCATCAGGAATTGGCCACAGACCAGCGCAAGCAGCACCAACAGCCCGTTGCGGATCACGGTGGTCGACCACTTGCGGGCAATCAACAGCCACACCGCGGCGGCCGTAGAGAGAAAGCCCGGTCCGGCAAAGAGCAGACCGACCGGGCCGACCGACGGATCGCCCAGCGCGATGACCAGCGCCGAGGCGACCGCGAGCGCGGCCAACAGGATCAACCGGTCCTTGCCGGGCAGTGCACGGCGGGTGTAGAGCCAGACCATGAATGCCAGCCCGATCACGAAGCTGGTGATCACGTTCGAAAAGAACGTCGTCGAGATCACCATGTCGAGCGACCTGATCGTGGCGATCGCCACCCAATAGGCGACGGCGATGGCCACGGCCGGCCAAACGCGGAGACGCGGCCGCGGCTTGGCGACCGGAGTTACGGGCTGCGGGATCGATTCAGTCTGAGCCACGGGAGCGGACATGGTCGGTACTTCTCCTCAAAATCGCAGCGAGCGTGTCTTCTCGTCGGATCCTAAGCGCGTGACAGTTGCTCGTGAAGAGCGGAATGCGCTCGCCGCCGGCGGTCAAACCACGGGTCAAACCACTTCAGGTCGAAGGAAGCTAGGAAATTGCGGCGACGCGTCCCTGCGGCGCAGCTTCGCCTGCACAGCGATTCGTCGCGAACGGCGTTTTCTTGAGAACCTGCGCCGATTTGTCGCGCCACGCCCGCAACCGTCGCTTGGCTACGAAAGTTGGTGGCGGGCCTGGCGGCGGGCGCGGGACGGTTGGCCGAGCAGCGCGCGGCGCGACGGCGGCTCGACGTACTGGCTCAAGAAGGCGGGGCGGTCGGGGCGGTTGCCGCGCTGGTAGTCCCGCCAGATCACCTCGGCTGTTGCTTGTGCGCCGTCGCCGAGCACATCGACCAGGTAGCGAAAGAGGCTTTCGGCCAGCTCGGCGAGCGGAATCGCCCAGGTGCGGCCCAATCGCGCGTAGAGCCAGTCGGCAAACGCGATGAAGCGGGCGAATGGCGAACCGTCGCGCCACAAGCGCGGCGCCGACTCGACGAAGTTGCCGCTGTTGGCGACCAGGTCCCAAAACCGCGCGAAGCGGGCTAAGCGCGCCATCGTGGGCTCGTCGATCAGTCGGTTGGAGAGAATCTCGTAGGGGGCTCGCGGGCTGTAGCGCATGGCCCACTCGACGTCGTGCCGGATGATGGGAGTGCCCCGCAGACGCTTGAGCATGCCGACCTGAATCTCTTGCGGGCCGAGAGCGAGCAAACGGTCGAAGCCGGCGCCAAAACTCTCCAGCGACTCGCCCGGCAGGCCGACGATCAGGTCGGCGTGGACGTGGACGCCGGTCTCACCGCGGAGGAATCGCAGGTTCTCTTCGAGCTTGTGATTGTCCTGCCGACGGCTGATCAACTCGGCCGTCTGTTCGTTGAAGGTCTGCACGCCGACCTCGAATTGCAGCGCCCCGGGCGGAAAGCGGCGAATGGCGTCGCGGAGCGCCTCCGGGAAGCGATCGGGAATCATCTCGAAGTGCAGAAACAGCCCCGGCTCGTACCGCTCGTAGAAGAAGTCGAGAATCGCCCGGCTCGTCCGCAGATTCAGATTGAACGTGCGATCGACGAACTTGAACTGCCGCGTGCCGCGCTCGAACAGCGCGCCGAGCGCCGCCAGGAAGGGCTCGAGTGCGAACTGGCGGACGGGAATTTCCAGGGCCGACAGGCAGAACTCGCACGAATAAGGGCAGCCGCGCGACGCCTCGACGTAAATCACTCGCTGGGCGATGTCTTCGTCCGTGTAAAGTTGATACGGCAGCGATAGCCGGTCGAGGACGGGTAGCTCGGCTGCGATCACCCGGCGTGCGGGTGCGTCGCCGGCCAGGATTTGCCGGCAGAGCGCGGCGAAGGTGAGGTCAGCCTCGCCGCAGATGGTGTAGTCGGCCAGCCGCACGATCTCCTGGTCGTCGGTTTCGTAACTCACTTCGGGTCCGCCGAGGATGATGACCAGCTCGGGCCGCAGCCGCTTCAACTCGCGGACGAGCCGGGTAGCGGCGTCCACATTCCAGATGTAAACGCCCAGCCCCAGGATGCGAGGATTCCGCGCGAGGATCGACTGGAGAATTTGATCGGTCGGCGTATTGGCGACAAACTCGACCAGCTCGGTCCGCGGCGCCAGATCGCCCATGTTGGCCAGCAGGTAGCGGAGGCCGAAAGACGCGTGCGCATAGCGGGCGTTGAGCGCGGCAAGCAGGACGTCGGCGCTCAAAACTTGCTCATGTAGCGCAGGGCGATTTTGCGCGTGTCGAACTTCATCCACACGTCGCCCAGGTGCATGATCTCGAGTACGTCGGACATTTGCGGGGAGACTGCGCACAAGGCGGTCTTCCCGCCGATCTCGCGGAACCGCGTCCCCAGCTCATTGATCGCGCCGATTATCGTCGAGCCGAAATACTCGGAGCTGCTCAGGTCGACGACCAGGTTGACGATGCCCGGTGTGCCGATGAGCGAGAGCAGGTTACTGAGTTCGCCGGCCACGTCCGAATCGCGAAAGCCGACCGCGTCTCCCCGAGGCGCGACGACGAGGGTGTGCCCCTCGAGTTCGGTCAGGAAGACCTTGTGGAACTGAGTCTGCTCCAGGCGACCCATCGAACGGTCCTTGCGAGGCCAGTGCCACATCATCGCCGCGGATTCAAGTCAGAGTTGGTTGTACCAAAGCCACAGGCCCGGGTCACCC
Source organism: uncultured Planctomycetaceae bacterium (assembly GCA_963800135.1). Classification (GTDB taxonomy): domain Bacteria; phylum Planctomycetota; class Planctomycetia; order Planctomycetales; family Planctomycetaceae; genus DASPSM01. The sequence continues at coordinate 103,369 of CAWCZR010000020.1, forward strand.
GGAATCTTAGCAAAGCCGCCCTATGGGCCACTATCTCCGGAGTTTCGTCCTCGCCGGTTCTGCTTTCGGGCGCGGTTCTGCTGCCGTCGCCGTTCCGTTTCCGTTGCGGCGTTGTTTCCGTGGGGACTTTGCTTCGTCGCAGGAAGCGTCCGTATACTGACTGGCGGTCTGCACCTCAGACCGCACCTCTGCCTGGAGCGATTTTTATGGCCAGTGCCACGCCGACTCGTCGCCGCATTCGATACAGCACCCTCGACGAAGTCGTCGAAGACGCCGCCCGGGCGGTGAGCGCGAACTCGGCCACGACGGGCAAGTGGTCGCTGGGGCAGATCCTCGAGCACCTCGCCATCGCGAACGACAAGATGATCGACGGATTTGGTTTTCAGGCCCCCTTGCCGATCCGGACCGTCGGTCGGTTCTTTCTCAAAAAGCGTTTGCTCGTCAAGGGGCTCACCCCAGGCTTCAAGCTCAGTCCGCGGGCTGCGGCCGTGCTGGTGCCGGACGAGATCGATGCGACGGCGGCGCTCGAGCACCTGCGTCGCTCGACCGAGCGACTGAAGAACGAGCAAAAACGAGCCGCGCATCCGTTTCTCGGTCCAATGACCGTCGACGAGTGCACTCAAATGTGCCTCCGCCATGCAGAGCTGCACATGAGCTTTGTCACCGCCTGAGCGAGTCTTGGTGCCACGGCTGAGTGCCGATTCTTCCGTCTGCGCAATGCAAAAAGTGCAATCGGACGGCAGGCGTTTGTCCGGTGCGGCGGCGAAATTCGGGCGTCCGAGATGTGCTTTCGCGTCGAACTTTGCGAAATCGCGCGGCTTCGGCGAGTTGGGCGAAGGTCGGCCGCACCCGGGGGCGGCGCCGACATGACAACTGCGGCCCCGGCATGCTGATTGCAAAGCGGAAGGTCAGCTTGCCGCGGCGTGTCCGTGTGACAGCACTCCCTGCGGGGCCGCTGGTTCCACTCGATTCGGCGCTTCGCCGGAGGTGTCTGCCATGTCAGGGTTGATTGAAGCAGCGCGTGCTGCTGCGCGCAGGTTCTCATTCGGGGTACGCCAGCTCGGACGGGCGCCAAGTCCCCGCCGCCTGCGAAACTGGCTGATCCCTCCGCCCGCTTCCCGCGGTGGCGGCAACTCGCTGCCGGGCGGGAGCCGCTTCGCTATCGTCCGCGTTCCTGTCCTCGTTCCCGTGCCCGTTTCCAGCGGCGGGCGACGGCCGCATCGTGCGACCGTTGGTTACTCGGGGGAGGGGACGTCGCGTCCGCTGGCAGCCTCGGTCTGGTGGTCGTCCCCGGTCCCGGCGACTCTTGATTCAACGGTCTTCGGCGCGCCGATTGCGCCGATTCACACGTGGCCGCGTCGCGTCTTCATGCTGACCGCGGCGGTCGGCGCGCTGTTGCTTGGTTCGGCGACGGCCCTCGCACAATGTTGCGGCTCGGGCTGCGGCGGCGGCGGTTGTTCGCCCGGCTGTGGCTCGCCCGGATTTGGTTCGTTCGGATTCGGCTCGCCGGCACCCAATTGCTGCTGCCCGTCGGGGGGCTGCGGCTTTGGATGCTCGGCGGGCTGTGGTTGTCCCCGTGCGCCGTTTGGCCTCAGCTTGTTCGGCGGCGGACGCTGTTGTCCGCCTTGCGGTTCCTGCTGTGGACCGCCGTGCGGCGGCGGGTGTGGCAGCTGCGGTGGTTGTGGTCCCGTCTGCGGACGCTGCTGTTCGCCGCCCTGTGGCGCTCCTTGCGGCATGCCGTGCGGAGGCAGTTGCGGCGGACCGTGCGGCTGCGCTCCCTGCGGCGGCGCGTTTTGCGGCAGTCCTGTCTGTGGCGGACCGGTTTGCGGGCTGGCGTGTGGGCCGCCGCGTGGCATGGCTTGCGGTCCATCTTGCGGCCCGTCGTGTGGACCAGCCGGTTGCGGCGCGGGCTGCGGCAGATGCGGGGCAAGCTGTCTCGGAGCGCCCGCCCCCTGTGGAGACGGCTGCTGCCCCACTTTCGAGACCAATCCCGCCCTCCCGCCCGGTGCGATCAACCGACCAGGCTATCCGCCGGGCGGCCCGCTCGGCGATCCGATTCCCGGCGTTGTCCCGACCACCATTCCCAAGCGGCAGCCGCCGCCCGACGACAAGGGCACGCGCTTCGAGCGCCGGCCGCCGGAAACCTCGAACACGGCCGCTGCGACTGACCTGACGCAGAACGCGGAGCCATCGGAGCTCCCGGTTCCTCGGCCGTCGCAGCGGCTGTTTCGTCAAAGCGTGTCGGCCGGCTTCCATACCCACGTGCTCACCGCGCAAAGCGGACGCCTGCCCGGCGAGAGCGTGGCCGCGCGCACGGCGCCTCGCATGCCGCGAACGGAAGACCAGCTGGCCCGCAGGGAGTGAAGTCAGTTCGCGACCGCGACTGCCTGATGTAGGAGCATCACTGCGCCCCGTGCCCCCAGATTTGACCCTGTCCGGAGATGTGGACCTCGCCCCGATTTGACAGTCGCCCGTTTGACACTGCCCCGCGGAGTTAATAGCGTCCGGGGAGACGAATTCACGGGCGCGAGGGGACGATGTCCGACGAACGACGAGGCGCAAGCGTCGCCGACTGGATCCATAAACTCGCGCCGATCCTCGTGTTGATCATCGTGGTCCTCGCGGGCGTGATCCTGTTTCGCGAGCTGCGGCAACACTCGCTCGAGCAGTACCGCAAGGCCCTCGTGCAAATTCATCCCTGGCGGATGGGTTTCTGCGTCGGGCTGACGGTGATCAACTACATCATCCTGATGGGGTACGACTACATCGCCGTCAGGTCGACCGGCCATCCGCTCCCTTTACGGCGGATTGCCTTCGCCTCATTTGTCGGCTTTGCGATGAGCTACAACTTCGGCTCGCTGTTGGGGGGCGGGTCGGTCCGCTACCGCTTTTATTCGTTGTGGGGACTGAAGCCGGCCGAGATCGTGCAACTGGTAATGATCTTGGGCATCACCTTTTGGTTTGGCGTCTTCGGGCTGGCGGGCGTCGTCTTTCTGCTGTCGCCGAGGGACATCGCCCCGGAGCTCAACATCCCGGTCGAGAACACCAATTCGCTGGCCTGGATGCTGATCGGCATGGCCGTGGCCTACTTGCTCGTTTCGGCCCTCTGGAAGCGTCCCATCCATTTCTGGGGGCGGGAGTGGCGGTTTCCTGGGTTTTGGATGTCGGGCGCGCAACTCGGCGTGGCTGCCCTCGACTTTTTGGTGGCGGCGGCCTGCTTTTGGGTGCTCTTTCCTGCCCATCTGCAAGTGGGATACGCCGAGATTCTGGGCGTTTACCTGCTGGCGATCGTCGCGGGCGTGCTGACTCACGCGCCGGGCGGTGCAGGAGTTTTTGAAGCGGTGATCGTGGCGACCGCGCCCAAGGAGCAGCAGCCGGCTTTCCTCGCGGCATGCGTGGTCTTTCGAGTGCTCTACAACTGGTTGCCACTGCTGGTCGCCGCGCCGCTTTACCTTTTGTTCGAGCGTCGCGTGCGTCGTCAGGCGGCCGCGAATGGGCTGCCATCCCCGAGCGGCGCCCCGGCCGAACAGCCCGGCTCGAAGGCGGTCGTGGCCGGAAGTCCCGACGCGGATTAAGATGGGGATCCCCCCGCGCCGTGCGACCTGGGAAAACTTCCCAGATCACCCGCGTGCGACAGTCCTGCCGGGAGTCGCGCTTGCCGACGCGATGTCTGCTGACGCTTTTCGCTTTGCTGCTGGCGGCCGCGCTTTGCGCGTCGCCTGCCGCTGTCGGCGATTCGAACACGTTCCGCGATCGTGTTTCTCCCATCCTCAAACAGCACTGCATCCGCTGTCACCAGGGCGCCAAAGCGAAGGGCGGACTCGATCTCAGCTCGGCCAAAGGGCTGGCGGCCGGCGCGGACGGCACGCCGATCGTCGTTCCCGGCAAGCCGCAGGAGAGTCGGCTGATCGAAGTCGTTTCGGGCGACAAGCCGGAGATGCCCAAGAACGGCAAGCCGCTCTCCGCCAGCGAAGTGCAGGCGCTCCTCGATTGGATCGCCGCGGGGGCCGAGTGGCCGGCCAGCGTGGTCCTCAAAGACGACCCGCTCGACTGGTGGTCGCTCCGGCCGCTTTCCAAGCCGCCGATTCCCGGTGCGCCGTCCAACCTGCCGGACAAGAACACGGGCTGGGTTCGCACGCCGATCGACGCGTTCATTCTCGAAGGATTGCGGTCGGCCGGGCTCGCCCCCGCGCCCGAGGCCGATCGCCGCACGCTGATCCGCCGCCTGTCTTTCGACTTGCTCGGCTTGCCGCCCAGCGTCGCCGAGGTGGAAGCGTTCGTCGCCGACCGCGATCCGCAGGCGTACGAAAAGCTCGTCGATCGCCTGCTGGCTTCGCCGCATTACGGCGAGCGCTGGGCTCGCCACTGGCTCGACGTCGTGCACTACGGCGAGACGCACGGTTACGACAAGGACAAGCCGCGGCCGCACGCCTGGCCGTACCGCGATTACCTGATTCGCGCGTTCAACGAAGACCGGCCCTACGACCAGTTCGTCGCCGAGCAACTGGCCGGCGACGCGCTCGAACCCGACTCGCACGACGGCATCGAGGCCACCGGCTTTCTCGCGGCTGGGCCGTGGGATTTCATCGGCCATGCGGAAGTGCCGGAGACGAAGATCGACGGCCAAATCGCGCGGAACCTCGACCGCGACGACATGGTGACCACCACCTTCAACACGTTTTGCAGCCTGACCGTGCAATGCGCGCGGTGCCACGATCACAAATTCGATCCGCTCACGCAGGAGCATTACTACAGCCTGCAGGCCGTCTTCGCCGCCATCGACCGGGCCGATCGCTCGTACGACGTCGACCCGTCCGTGGCTCGGCGTCGCCGTCAATTGGCCGACCGCTTACGCCAACTCGAACCGCTGCCGTCTCATGGTTCGGCCGCCGCGACGGCGGCGGCCGGCGTCGTGGCGGAGCGGAGCGCGCTCATGGCGGCGCTGGCGACACTGCCCGCGCAGAGCGTGGTCTATTGCGGCACGGTCTTCCAGGGGAGCGGAGCGTTTCGCGGCACCGGCGCCAACGGCGGCCGGCCCCGCGTGATTCACGTGCTGGAACGAGGCGACGTCCGCCGGCCGGCCAAGCTCGTCGGCCCGGGCACACCTCCGATCGTCAAAGACGTTTCCTGGCGGATCGAGCTGCCTGCCGGCGCCGGCGAACAGGAACGGCGGATCGCGCTCGCCCACTGGATCGTCGATCGTCGCAACCCGCTCACCTGGCGGTCGATCGTCAATCGAGTCTGGCTCTATCACTTCGGCCGCGGCATCGTCGACAGTCCCAGCGACTTTGGCCGGATGGGGCAGCAGCCTTCGCATCCACAACTGCTCGACTGGCTGGCGGCCGACTTTCGCGACGGCGGCCAATCGCTCAAGCGGCTGCATCGCCTGATCGTGACGAGCGCGGCTTATTGCCAGGCGTCGACATCGTCCGCGCGCGGCGAGTTGGTCGACGCGGGCAATGCTCGGCTGTGGCGTATGAATCGCACGCGGCTCGACGCTGAATCGCTCCGCGATAGCGTGCTGGCGGCGAGCGGCCGGCTCGAGGGGCGGATGTTCGGCCCGTCGTTCCAAACGTTTGTCATCGAGAAGCCCGAACACTCACCGCACTACGAATACGACAAGTCCGATCCGGACGATCGCCGCACGCATCGCCGTTGCGTGTATCGGTTCCTCGTTCGCTCGCAGCCCGATCCGTTTTTGGAGGCGCTCGACTGTGCCGACCCGTCGCAGATTGTAGAGAAGCGCGACGAGTCGATCACGGCGCTGCAGGCGCTCGCACTCTTGAACGACCGGTTCATGATCCGCATGGCCGAACACCTGGCCGATCGAGTGCGCGCGGAGCGGCCCGACTTGGAAGGACAGATTACTGAGGCCGTGCACGCGACGCTGCAACGCGGGCCGAGCGCGTCGGAGTCGCGCCGCTTAACTGAGTTCGCCCACGACTTCGGCTTGGCCGAAACGTGCCGAGTGCTATTGAACCTGAACGAGTTTGTCTACGTCGACTAGCTCTCCCCCGAAATTGCCAACCATGCAACACGAGGACCCCACTCCACTCGGCCGCCGGCAGTTCTTATGGGAACTCGGCGGCGGGTTGGGCGGAATCGCGCTCGCGCATCTGCTCAACGGCGACGGCCTGCTGGCGGCGGGCAGCCAAACGCGGAGCGGCAGCGCGCTCGAGCGATTGCATCATCCGGCCAAAGCTAAGCGGGTGGTGCAGCTCTTCATGGCGGGCGGGGCGAGCCATCTCGACACGTTCGACTACAAACCACTGCTGCATCAGCGCGACGGCGAGAAGTGGGATCCGGGCGAGCACATCGAATTGTTTCAAGACGGGCTCGGCGCCACGTTTTGTTCGCCCTGGAAATGGCGGCCTTACGGCCAGTGCGGCAAGATGTTGAACGAAATTGTCGCGCCGCTTGGCTCGTGCGTCGACGAGATGGCCTTCGTGCATTCGCTCGTCGGCAAGACGGGCGTGCACAGCCAGGGAACGTATTTGCAGGCGACCGGCTTCGACCGGCCCGGCTTTCCCGGCGCAGGCTCCTGGGTGAGTTTTGCTCTCGGCTCGGCAAATGAAAATCTGCCGACCTTCGTCGTGCTGCCCGACCATCGGGGCTTCGCGTCCAACGGCCCGAAAAACTGGAGCGCCGGCTTTCTCCCCGCCGAGCACCAGGGAACGATTCTGCGTCCCGGCGCGGGCAATCCGATCGCCGACCTGCACGCGCCGCCCGGCCACGACGGTGCCAGGCTGCGCGGCCGGTCGATCGAACTTTTGAGTGAACTCAATCGCGAGCACGCGGCGTCGCGGCCCGGCGATTCGCGATTGGAGGCCCGCATCCGCAGCTACGAGCTGGCTGCCCGCATGCAGTTGAGCGCGCCCGAGGCGCTCGACCTGTCGAGCGAACCGAAGCACGTCCTCAAGATGTACGGACTCGATCACGTGCCGGCCGCCTTTTCGTCGGAAATCAACGATCGCGAAGAGACGGTCCATTTCGGTCGCAAGTGCCTGATCGCTCGCCGGCTTTTGGAGCGGGGCGTCCGCTTCGTACAGATCTGGTCGGGCTGCGACAACGGCTTCCCGCGGCGGAACTGGGACTCGCACGAAGACATCGCCCGCGATCACCGGCCGCTGGCGCTGGGCATGGCCCGTGCCACGGCGGCCCTGATTCTCGACCTCAAGCAGCGGGGCCTGCTCGACGACACGCTGATCCACTGGACGACTGAATTCGGCCGCATGCCATGCGCCCAGGGTGGCCGCGGGCGGGACCACAACCCATTCGTGTTCACCAACTGGCTTGCCGGCGGCGGCATTCGCGGCGGCATAACGTTCGGCCCCAGCGACGAATGGGGCTACAAGCCGGCCGACCGCAACCGCCCGACCAGCTGCCACGACGTGCACGCGACCATGCTGCACCTGCTGGGCATCGACCACGAACGGCTCACCGTCCGCCACAACGGCATCGACCGCCGACTGACCGACGTCGAAGGAACGGTCATCCGCGACGTGCTCGCCTGAAAGAACCCTGATGACCGCCCGCCGCATCCTATTCGCCGTCAGCTTCCTCTGGTTGACGGTTCGAGCCCCGAGTCTCGCCCCGGCCGCCGACGCGCTGTGGAAGGCCGGAACGGCCAAGGCTGTCATCACGCCGAAAGATCCGTTGTGGATGGCCGGCTATGCGGCGCGGACCAGTCCGGCGTCCGGCACGCTCCACGAGCTTTACGTGCGGGTGCTGGCGATCGAGGACGCCGAGGGGCATCGGGCCGTGCTGGTCAGCAGCGATCTGTTGGGCATCCCCCGTTCGATCTCCGAGCACGTGACGCGGATGCTCAAGGAGAAATTCGGGTTGTCGCGCGAGGCCGTGATGCTGAATGCGTCGCACACGCATTGCGGCCCGGTGCTCCGCGGCGCCCTCTACGATGCCTATCCGCTCGACGACGCCGAAAAGCGGAAGATCGAGGCCTATTCGAGCGAGTCGGAGGCGACGCTGGTGCGGACCGTTGGCGAGGCGTTGGCGCAGCTCGTGCCGGCGAGCCTGGCGGTCGGGCAGGGCGAGACTGACTTTGCCGTCAATCGCCGCAACAATCGTGAGCCGGACGTTCCCGCGCTCATCGCCAGTCATTCGCTCCGTGGGCCGGTGGATCACTCGGTTCCCGTGCTGGCCGTTCGGCGGGCGGACGGACAATTGCTGGCGGTTGTCTTCGGTTATGCCTGCCATAACACGACCCTGAGCATTCAACAATGGAACGGCGACTACGCCGGGTTTGCCGAAAGCAATCTGGAAGCGGCTCACCCCGGCGCGACGGCCCTGTTCTTCATGGGCTGCGGGGCCGATCAAAATCCCATTCCGCGGCGGACCGTCGAGCTGGCGAAAAAATACGGCGGCATGATGACGACGGCGGTCGAGGCGGTGCTCGCCGGCAAGCTGGAATCGCTGTCCCCCAAACTCGAGGAGCACTACGAAACGGTGACATTGCACCTGGGGGCCGCTCCGACGCGGGCCGAGCTGGAGGCCCGCGCACGCGACCGCGCGGGCTACGTGTCGCGCTGGGGGACGCGGCTGCTCAAAGAACTGGATGCCGGCCGTGCGCTGCCGCGGACTTATCCCTATCCAATCGAGGTCTGGCGGCTCGGCGGGAAGCAGCTGTGGATCGCGCTCGGGGGCGAGGTCGTCGTCGATTTCGATCTGCGGTTCAAGGAACGTTACGGCCCGGAAACGTGGGTGAGCGCCTACGCCAACGACGTGATGGCCTACATCCCCTCAGTCCGCGTCCTCAAAGAGGGCGGCTACGAAGGCAACACGTCGATGCTGGTCTACGGTATGCCGGCCGAACGCTGGGCGCCCGATATCGAAGAGATCATCGCCGCAAGCGTGGACCGGGGCGTCCACGCGGTCCAGTCCGCCAAATAGTGCCCCGCGTGGTCGCGAGTGCCTTGTGCGAGTAACATGGCACCGTAACGTCGAACGGGGCATTCTTGCCCGAAGCTCGGCACCCGCTCCTCAAACGAGGCTCGACATGGTTCGCGTCCACCCAACGCTTGTGATTGCGGCCGTTCTCGCGGGATTCGCTCTCGTCGCCAGCAGCGGCCGATTGATGAGCGAACCGGCGGCGCCCGCCTCGCATCCGGCGGCGACCGTGCTCTCCAACGGCGCGACGATCAAGATCGAGCAGCCGAAGATCGAGGGGGGCGATTTGTGGGTGACGGCTGCCGACCTGCAGCGGATCAACGGCCTGGCGCTCAAGCCGCCGGGCGTGCTCTGCGTGGGGGACGTGTGCATCAAGCTGACGGAAAAGGGGGACGCCGCCCTGCTGCAGAAGAAGGACGGCCAGGAATGGATCAACGCGACCGGCCTGGCCCAAAAGATTCAGCAGCCGTTCGCCGTCGATCGCGAAAGCGGCACCTGGAGCTTCGGCCCGATTCCCGAGACGCGCACGCCGTTCTTGAAGTCGGCCGTGGCGCCCAATTTCGAGCTGCCGGACCGCAAAGGCAAGCTGATTCGCTTGTCCGATTTTCGCGGCAAGAAAGTGGTGCTGATGACTTGGGCGAGTTGGTGCGGCTGCCGATTTGACGTCAAGAATTGGGAGCCGATCTATCAGCGGCTCAAGGACCGCGGGTTTGAGATTATCTCGGTCGCCGAAGACAGCGGCGGCGAGGCGGCGGCGGGCCCCACGTTCGATGCGGCCCACGTCAGCTTCGTCACGATCGTCGATCCGAATCACACGATCAGCGCGCTTTACAACTTCGTGAACGTCCCGTCGGCCGCATGGATCGACGAGGAAGGGCACATCGTGCGGCTCAACGAGGGGACGTACGCCAAGAAGCACAACCTGGGCATGATCAAGTTCGGCACGGACGATTACGCGCCGGCCGTCGAGGACTGGGTGACGAACGGCGCTAAGAGCAAGTTCATCTGGTCCGCGGCCGAAATGGCCAAACATGTCCACCCGCGCACGCTCGACGAAGGGCGAGCCCAGTCGCTGTTCGAGCTGGGCGTCTATTTCTCGAACCAGAAGGACCTGAAGAAGGCCAAGCAATACTTCGCCGAGGCCGAGGCGCTCGACCCGGACAACTGGAACATCCATCGGCAGGACTGGGCGATCACCGACAAAAAGGCCCAGAACCGCAACTGGCTGAGCAAGGTCACGAAGTCGAAAAAGCCGTACTACGCCCCGCTCGATTTGCCGAAGTAGGCGTCACGCTCCCGTGCGCCGCTTCGCCCCGTCGACAACTTGACCCACGATGTCGAGGCCGACGAGTTCGCTCCACGCCTTGGCGAGCCGCCGATAGATTGCGCCAGGCTTGCCCGTGCCGATTTGCGTGCCGTTGATTTTGGTGACGCTCATCAGGCAGTAGGGCGTGCTGGCCAAGAAGGCTTCGTCCGCGTTCACCGCGTCGAAGACCTGAAAGTCGCGGACGGCGAACGGGACGCCGAGTTTTGCTGCCAGCTCGATGACGGTCGCGCGGCTTACGCCCGGCAGCGTGTTGCGGAGCGACGGCGAGACGATTGTGCCGTCCTCGACCATCAGGAAATTCGCGGCGCCCGTCTCGGTGACGTTGCCGTCCAGGTCGAGCAAGAGGGCGGTGGCGTCCCGATCGACGAGCCGCGCCTGCTGATCGGCCAGGTAATAGTGCATGCGGCTGCGGCACTTCATTTTGGAGTCGTAGCACTGGGGCGGCACGTGGCGGATCGACGGGGTGACGAGGTGCACGCCCGACTGCACTTTGGCCGCCCACAGCTCGAACGGCAGGGGGAACGTGTCGGCGCAGAGGGTCGGCGTCGTCCGCACGCTGCCTGCCGCCCCGCCGGCGTACGTCGGATACTCCCCCGCGGTCACGAAGATCACGAGTCCCAGCTCGTCCTCGGGGGTCAGGAGCGCGGCGTTGTTCGCGACGAGTTGCCGCACAGTGCGGCCCAGCTCCTCCATCGACAGGCCGATGTCGAAGCCGACGAAGTGCAGCGATTGGGCCAGCCGCCGCAGATGGTCGTCGAGCCGAAACGGCTCCTGGCGAAACGTCCGCACCAGCTCGGTGACGGTCGCGCCAAGCACCACGCCGGCGTCGTATACCGTCAGGTGAGCCTGCGAGGCGGGGACCATCCGGCCGTTGAGGAAGACCTGCGGCTCGCGGCGATCGAGTGACTGTTCCATGCCTTGATCGTAAACAATCGGCCGGCACGCGTCGCCGGACGTTGGCGGGCCACCCGCGCGGGCCGAGTGTGCCGGCAGGCTGTGGCGTCCGGCTCGGGCATCCGGATGTGGTGTCTGGCTCGGGCGGCTATAATTCCAGCGGTATGTGGTTCAACGAATTCGAGCAGGAGCAGCGGTTTCGCGCAGCCTGGGAGGCCGTTTCGATTCGGCGAAACGTGCACTATTCGCTGTTTACGTTTGGCGAATCGCTGCTGCCCTACTTTCTGGTCTTGAGCGCGCCGCGGCCCGGGGAGACCGTCTCGCTGACCCGCGGCGAGGTGCGGATCGCGCGGCCGACGATCATCACGCCCCAGAGCGCCAGCCCCGAATTCCAGAATTTCTTCGACAGCGATAGTAACGCCGAGGTGGCCCAGTTCCTGTTGGCGCGGACGGCCGGCTTCTCGCACCTGAAGCTGACGAACGCCAGCGGCCCCAAGCAGGTGCAAAGCGACAGCGTCGAGGAAGTTGTCAATCGCCTCAACAAAGAGCTCGATAACGAAGAAGAAGACCACACGGCCATCCTGACCGCTCCGCCAGAGCTGGCCGGCATCGCGCTCTTGCGTTACGCGGCCGAGCGGGTCTGGAAGAGCGCGTCGGACAACATCCAAGAACTGCGCGAGCGGGGCTTCTTGCCCTGAGCGTTCGGCGGAAGGTTACTCCGATCCTCCCCGGGAGGTGCGATGAGTTACGACCCGGTTCCGTATGATTTTTCCGCCCTCGGGTGGGTCGTTGCTACCTTCCTGATGGGCGCACTTTTGATCGCGGCGGCCGGCGCCGCTTGGTACTTCTTGCGCAAGCGGGACCACTAACCGATCGAAGAGAACGGCTCCAAAGGTAATCGCGATGAACGAAATGAGCCCGGGTCTCACATGGGTGGTCGCGATCGCGACGCTCGTCGCCCTCGTCTTCACGTGCTGGACAGTCCAATCCAAGCTCGCGCAGAAGCACAAAGAGCGGGACACGAGCGGCCGCGCCAATTAGGTCTCGCGGAGCCGCCGGTCGAGATACAGCGACGCGACGACGTAGAGCACCGGATAGACCGCCGAGATCCAGAGGAGCGCGGCAGGCACCGGTTGCTGCGGGTAATACCAGAGAATGACGCCGATGATCGTCAGCCAGGCGAGCCCGCCGCCAATGAACAGCATCCGCCATCGCGGCGCGCGGTTGGGATAAACGAACCGCAGCGGCAGCACGCTCAGCCCGCTGAGCACCAGCGCGATCGCCAGCACCAAGCCGCGGCCGAATTCCGAAAGCCAGACCGCCGTGTAAAAGGCGAACACATTCCAGTACGAGGGGAAGCCCAAGAAGAAGCCGTTCGTCTCCTCTTTGGCACCGGTGTTGACGAAGGCGAACACGCTGGCGACCAGCGGCACGCTGATCCACAGCCAGCCGGGCGCGGGCAGCCAGTTGGCGCCGGCGATCATCATCAGCGGCAGGAACGTGTAATTGACGTAGTCGACGATGTCGTCGAGCTTGCGGCCGTCGATGTGCGGCACGACTTCCTTCACGCGGAACTTGCGGGCGAAGGTGCCGTCGGTGGCGTCGATCAGCACGGCCACGATCATCCAGATGAAGGCCCGGCGGTAGTTCTGCTGCAGGATGTCGCCGGCAATCAGCGCGGCGCATAACAGCCCCAGCGCCGTGTAGGCGTGGACGGCGTAGGCGAATAGTTTTTCCCGGGGCGAGTAGATCGGTGGTGCTGGATCGCTCATGCGGGCGAGTCTGTCTGGGGAAGGAGACCGTCCGCCGATGGTACGGCCAGACTCCGCGGCGGGAAAGCCGTTTGCGTCAGACGGGAGACGACCAAGAGCACCAGCCATCCGGCGAGCATGGCCGTCGTGCGATAGGGGAAGACGTAGAACCCGTGCTGGCTGTCGATCGGCAAGGGCAGGAGCGCGGGGATGCCCAGCGACGGCTCGCCCGCCGCCACGCGCAGGGCCAACCCTGTGCACGCGCCGGCCATCGCACCGGCCGCATTGGTCCAGCGCACGAAGAGCGCGCAGACCAGTTGCGGAAAGAGGATCACGTAAATCAGATCCGAGCAGAGCACCCACAGCGAATAAATGCTGGTCGTGGCGAGCGCCAGGGAGGCCGCCGCGCCGCCGGCCGCCAGAATGGCCAACCGCACCATCAGGCGAATCTCCGCGTGTCCGGCCGTCGGGCGAAAGATCGGTCGATACACGTTCCAGACGAACATCGACGACGCGGAGAGAAAGGACGAATCGATCGACGACATGACGGCCGCCGCAATCGCCCCCAGGCCAACGGCCGCCACGAGCGGCGGTGTCAGGTTCCGCAGCAAGTAAGGCAGGATCATGGCCGCGCTCGCCGGCGGACCGACCGGCGCCTGCGACCAGTCGATCGTCCGGCCGATGGCGCCGATCAGGGCCGGCGGCAGGGACATGGCCAGGCACAAAAAGCCCGCGCAGACCGAGAAGGCGACGGCCGTCCGCTCGGTCTTGCAGGCCAGCACTCGCTGAAAATAAACGTGCCAGGGAATGCCGCCGAAGATCAGGAGGAACGCCGTGTCGAGCCAGCCCCAACCCCACGACTCGTGCCAATTCGCAAATTGGAAGGCCGCGGCAGGAGGCACGAGCGACGCGTTGGCGCCCAACTGCTCGTGATAGGCGGTCCAAACGTGGGACAGGCCGCCGACGTGATCGAGCAGAAAAGGGATCGACAGGCAGAGCCCCCCGGCCATGAAGAAGAACTGCAGCGCGTCGGTCCAGGCGACCGCCCACAGTCCGCCGCGAACGGTGTAGGCGACGGCGATGGCCGTCGAGAGCAGCACGGCCGGAGTTTGCTTGATTTCGAGAATCGTGCTGAAGGTCATGCCGAGCGCGGCCAGGATCATCGCGCTCCAGAAGATCTCGCCGAGCACCGCCGGCACAAACAGTACGGCCGCCGATTCTTTGCCGTAGCGGCGGTCGAACAGGTCGACCATCGTGGTGAAACCGTGCCGCCGCATGGGAGCGGCGAAGAACAGCCCGCCCAAAATCAGCGACAGCGCGTAGCCCCAGGGGGCCTGCGTGGCGACGATGCCGTTGGCGTAGACGTTTTCCGCCGTGCCGTTGATGTAGCCGCCGTCGAGCCAGGTGGCGGTCATCGTCAGCACGCCCAGCACGAGGGGCAACCGCCGGCCGGCCAGGAGCAACCCGTCGGTCGTTTGGTTCGATTTCGTGCGGCGGCCGACGTAGGTCCCGAGGGCGAAAAAAATCGCGTAAAACAGCGTAACCGTGACCAGCCCGGCCGTGCGGACGCTCATAATCAATTCGGGCCCCGTTGCCGCGGAAGAAAGCAGGCGGCAACTGTAACCGGCGGGGCGCGAGTCTCGCCAGCGACGTCAGCGATCCGACGTCAACGATCTGACATCAATTGTCAAACGGGCTGCGCGTCTTGGCGATCAGTTGGCGGCGTTTTCGGTCGTAGTCGCTGATCGCCTGGTGGATGATCTTGAGCGCGTCTTCGGCTCCCAACGGCTTGTCGATCACGACTTCCTTGCCTTCGAGCACCTTGTAATCGAGAAAGAACCGCTGCAGTTGCAGCGTGCGATAGTCGGGCAGTTCCTCGATGTCACGAAAGCTGCGATACTCCGGGTCGTCGATGTGGACGGCGATGATTTTGTCGTCCTGCCCCTTTTCGTCGCGCATGGGCATCACGCCGATGGCCCGCGCCCGCATCACGGCCTGCGGGATGACCGGTTCCTGCCCCAGCACCAGCACGTCGAGCGGGTCGCCGTCCTCGCAATAGGTCTGCGGAATGAAGCCGTAGTTGGCTGGATAGTAGACCGCGCTAAACAGCACGCGGCTGACCATCAACAGGCCGGTCGCCTTATCGAGCTCGTACTTGACGTTCGAGCCCCGCGGGATCTCGACGTAGACGGGAAACCACTCGACGATGTCGCTCGGCAAGGGGATGTCGTGCCACGGGTGGGTGTTCATTTTCGTACCTTGAGAGAGCAGACGCCGCGTGCCCGGCGCGACAGGCAAGGCCCGTCGGCCGTCGTGGGGATGAGCCGCGCGGGTCAGCACATTATAAGACGACCGGCTTTGCCGGAAGATAAAACGACCGCTTTGCCGGAGAATCGAACGACCGGCTGCTGGAATGTTGCATGGACATGCGCCCGCACAACCGCAAAACGCGGACCGCCGCCTTCGCCTCTCTTCCCTATTTGACCCCGGAGTTGCCCGGCGTGGGTGGCACGCTCAAGCGCGAGCCGGACGATTTTGTGGTCGAGGAAATTGCCGCATACGAGCCGAGCGGAGCGGGCGAACACCTGTTTCTGTGGCTGGAAAAACGGGATCTGTCGGCCGACGAGCTGCTGCGACACCTGGCCCGGCGGCTAGACGTGCGCTCGGCCGACATCGGCATGGCCGGAGTGAAAGATCGCCGCGCCGTGACTCGCCAGTGGATTTCGGTTCCTGCCCGCTCCGAGGCGAATGTTGCCCAAGTTGCGAGCGATCGGGTGAGCGTTCTAAAGAGCGCGCGGCACGGCAACAAACTCCGCACGGGACACTTGCGCGGCAATCGCTTCTCGCTCGTGCTGCGCGACGTGGTCGACGGCGCCGCCGAGCGCGCGAAACACATCGCCGAGGCCATCGGCCGCTTAGGATTTCCGAATTACTTCGGAGAGCAGCGTTTCGGCAACGCAGAGCAAACGCTGCAACTGGGCCTCGACCTGATCAGCGGACGCGCGTCGCCCAGGTCGATTCCGCCTGCCAAACGGCGATTTTTGCTGCGGATGGCGCTTTCGGCCGTGCAATCGGCCCTGTTCAACGCGGTGCTCGCCGCACGGCTCAGCGGTGGCCGTTTGCACACGGTGCTTCCCGGAGACGTGATGCAAGTGGCAGCGAGCGGCGGGCCGTTCGTGGTGGAAGATCGGGCCGTCGAGCAGCGACGCTTCGACGCTCGCGAAACGGTGATCACCGGACCGATCTTCGGCCCCAAGATGCGGGCCCCGCAGGGCGACGCGGCCGAACTCGAACAAGCAGTGCTCGACGATTGGGGGCTCGCGGCCGCCGACTTCACACGTTTTTCACAACTCACCAGCGGCACGCGCCGACCACTTCTCGTTTGGCCGAATAACCTGGTCGTGCAAGCGGGCGAGCGGAACTTGCGACTCGACTTCGAATTGTCCTCCGGCAGTTACGCGACGTGTCTGTTGCGAGAATTCATGAAGTCGGCGGCCGACGTCGAATAGGCGGCGAGCTTTGCAGCCGCGCCTCCGCCGGGCCCGGAGCGGAACGGGAATCTACGCGTAGGCGTCGCAGCAATCAACCCGGACTGGATTAATACAGCTGCTGGAGCGCGGAATACGGAACAAGCCGGCCCGAAGGCGAATCAAGGTGCATTTCGGAAGCAGTGCGGCAGGCTTCGTGAGTTGCTGTCGGCAGTGATGGGAGTCGGAAGAGGACGGAAGCTTAGCGGCATACGGCAATGGGGCGGATCGCCGAGCGGCGGCCGAGGCGACTTCACTCGACAGGCGCTCACCATCTAACCGACGCATTGAGCAAGCGTGCGAAATCGCGCAAGCTAAAGGTCCCAAACGTGCAGAGGAAAGCGTTAGCGCGCGGAACATTCGGCGGTGCCCAGAGGTGCCGCGCCCTACGCCACGATCCGCGAGCTTTCTAGAGGCCAAACCGATGCTCGACGCCAAAGAGGAACATGCGGTGGAGGCGACCGAGGTCACGTCCTCCGAGCAACTCAAACTCTCTGAGCAAAGCCAGCGCGACGCGGACAGCCAAGCCGACGACGCGCCGAACGTGCCTTTCGAGGACTTCCTCGTCGACGAAGCCGGGATGGAGACTTTTCCGGCCAGCGACCCCCCGTCGTGGACCCCGTCGACGGTGGCGGGCCACCCGCACCTGCGACCCGGGCCGGTCGAACCGACCCCGCAACCGGACGCCGGGTCGACCGAGACGACAAACTCACCCGGCTGAGAGCAGCCCCCGCCCGAACGAAAAACCTCAAAACCGGCGCGGTGCTTCGAGTTGGGAGCGGGCCAGGGTCGCCGTCCGGTCGAATTCACCCGAGCGCCGTGTTAGGATGAATTTCCCGCGGATTGATGCCGATTCGATCCTCCGCTGCCGCCTTTGTCCCCCTTCCGTCCCGCCCGTTCACTCCCCCTGCGCTTTTGGAGTTCCCCATGGTTCTTTCACGACGCAATTTCCTGCAAGGCACTGCCGCTGCCGGCGCTTCGCTCTTGATTACGGGGACCCGCGCCTCCGGGAAGATCATCGGAGCCAACGACCGTTTGCGAATCGCGGTCGCCGGCCTTAACGGCCGCGGCAAAGCGCATATCAAGGGTTGGCTGGAGCAGCCGAACGTCGAGATCGTGTACCTGATCGATCCCGAGCATAACGTGCTGTCGCGGACGCTCAAGGCTGTCGCGAAACAGTCGAAAGGCCGCTCGCAACCCAAGGGACTGGCCGACGTGCGCCAGGCTCTCGAAGATCGCTCGCTCGACGCGATTTCGGTTGCCACGCCCAATCACTGGCACTCGCTGATCACGATTTGGGGCTGCCAGGCGGGGAAACACGTTTACGTCGAAAAGCCGATGAGCCACGACATCGGCGAGGGGCGCTCGGCCCTCGAGGCACAGAAGAAGTACGGCGTGGTGGTGCAGCACGGCACGCAGAGCCGCAGCAACGCGAAAATCGCCGGCCTGCACGAAGCCATTCACGAGGGAAAGTTTGGCCGGCTGAAGATCTCCTACGGCTACTGCTGCAAGCCGCGGGCGGGCATCGGCTTCAAGTCGCCGACGAACCCGCCCGCTTACCTCGACTGGACCCTGTGGAAGGGGCCGGCCGAAGTCAGCCAGTATCACGCCAACCTCGTCCCCTACAACTGGCACTGGTTCTGGAAGACGGGCAACGGCGACATGAACAACCAGGGGACCCACCAGCTCGATATCGCCCGCTGGGCCCTCGACAAGGATCAGACGTCACCCGTCCGCGCGATGGCCATCGGCGGACGATTCAAGTGGAACGACCAGGGAGAGACTCCGAACACCATGTTCGGCATCGCTCAATTCCCCAACGGCCAGGAAGTGTTTTTCAACGTCCGCAACGTCAACTATGACGGCTACGAACACCAGGTCGAGAACGAGTATTACTTCGAGGACGGCGGCAAGATCGTGCCCGTCGCGACGAACAAGAAGAAGAAGGACGAAAAGGAGTTGATGTATTTCGCGAAGGGGAAAAAGACTGGCGAAAAGATCTCGGTTCCTCCCGGCAAAGTGACTCCCGGCGGCAACTGGGCGGCCTTCATCGCCGCCTGTCGCGCTGGCAAGCCTGAGATGGCCAATGGCAACGCCGTCGAGGCCCACTACGGCAGCCTGATGGGCCACCTGATGAACAACTCCTACCGCCTGGGCAAGAAGGTTCCGTTCAACGCCAAAGCAGGCCGTTTCGGCGATAATGCCGACGCTCACGAGCACTTCATGAAGCTGCACGCCATCATGCGGGACGGCGTGGGCGTGCCCGAGGACAAGGCCGAATACGTGGTCGGGCCCTGGCTCACGTTCGATCCCCAGACCGAGCGCTGCGTCGGCGAATTCGCGACCGAAGCCAACGCGTTGCTCAAGGACGCCAACAATCGGGGTTTCGAAGTGCCGGCCCCGAACAAGGTATGACTGCTCGCGATTGACCGCCGGAACGGGGCCGGACACAAAGCGCACTTGCCCCTCTGAGCGGAATCAAAGTATTCTTCGGCCGAAGTCCCTGGGACGGGCCGTGGTCGGGCGACTCTCGTCGCGCGGCGGCGGCCCGGTCGTGGCTCTCACCACAGGGACCAGAGGATCGGCTCGTCCCCGGTAATTCCCTCGGTGATTTCCGCGGTATTTACAGTGTGCAGGCTCGCTGCCGCGCACGGATCCGGGCGCGATTGTCAGCGGACGGGATGCCGCGAGATTCAGCATGCTGGACCTGAAAGCGTTGCTCACCGACGAGCGCGGCCATTTGGCGCTGCTCTCCGAAGAGCGGATCAATCCGGCCCTATGTAAGGCGCTCAAGGTTATCGGCTACAATAAGCAGTACGTGCGGGGCAAAGGCGCGTACCTGTTCGACGAGGCCGGCAACCGCTACATCGATTGCCTCTCCGGCTTCGGCACGTTCGCCTGCGGCCGCAATCACCCGGCCATCCGCGAATCTCTCAAGCAGGCGATGGATCTCGACCTGCCCAACCTCGTCGCGATGGGCGTCGCTTCGCTGTCGGGGCTGTTGGCCCGCGAGCTGATCCAGCTCGCGCCGGGCCAGCTCGACATGGTCTTCTTCACCAACAGCGGGACCGAAGGAGTCGAAACGTCGATCAAATACGCCCGCGCGGCGACGGGCAAGTCGCGAATCATCCACTGCAAGCGATCCTTTCACGGACTGAGCCTGGGATCGCTGTCGGTCAACGGCAACGACGAATTCAAAGAGGGCTTCGGGCCGATGCTCGAGCCCGTGTCGGCCGTCCCGTTCAACGATCTGCCCGCGCTCGAGCGGGAATTGGCCCGGGGCGACGTGGCCGGCTTCATCGTCGAGCCGATTCAGGGGAAGGGCGTTTTCGTCCCCAGCGACGGCTACCTGCCCGAAGCGGCTGCGCTCTGTCGCAAGCACAAGGCGATCTTCATTGCCGACGAGGTGCAAACGGGCCTGGGCCGCACGGGCAAGATGTTCGCATGCGAGCACTGGGGCGTCGAGCCGGACATTCTGATCGTCGCCAAGGCCCTCTCCGGCGGTTACATGCCCGTGGGGGCCGTGCTGAGCAAACGCTGGATCCACGAAAAAGTCTTTTCGCGGCTGGACCGCTGCTTTGTCCATTCGTCTACCTTCACCGAGAACGATCTGGCAATGGCGGCGGGACTGGCCACGCTGACGGTGCTGAAGGAAGAAAAGCTGGTCGAGAACTCGGCCGCGATGGGCAATCGGCTGGCCGAAAAGCTCCGCGCAGTCGGCAGCCAGTATGAAATGTTCTCCGAAGTGCGCGGCCGCGGACTGATGATCGGCGTCGAGTTCAAGCCGCCGACCGGCCTCACCCTCAAGATGGGCTGGAACCTGTTGCACTCGCTCGATGCGAGCCTGTTTTGCCAGGCCATGCTGATCCCCCTGCTCAGCGAGCACCGCGTGCTCGCGCAGGTGGCCGGGCATCATCTCGACGTCATCAAGCTGTTACCGTCCCTGGTTATCAACGAGGACGACGTCGACTATCTGGTCGGCGCCTTCGACCAGGTGATGGCCGCTTGCCACCGCTTTCCCGGCCCCGTCTGGGAGGTTGGCAAGCGCTTGGCGGGAGCCCAGCTGAGGGGCTAGAGGCTGAGCCTGGGCTCGGTGACCAGGTGATGGCCGCTTGCCACCGCTTTCCCGGCCCCGTTCGGGAGGTCGGCAAGCGTTTGGCGGGAGCCCAACTCCGCGGCCCCGGGTCGTGCCGCCGTGCGGCGCGTCCGAAAAGGCCAATTTGGCTTAGCGGGCCTTCAGTTTTCCGCCTTAATTTTTCTCCATGCTGCGCAAGAGCGCGGCAGGGCCGCTCAGTTTTCAGCAAATTCGCAGCCCTTTCTTCAGGTTTTGCTGACTGGCATCGGGGATTCCCTGATGCCTCTTTCAGGTAGCCCCCTATTTGCTTAGTTCGATCTGAAGGTTTAGGTTCACCTGTGCGCTGTAAATCCCTTCTGCAGTGTAAACTAATTCAGTAGTTACTCAGCCGTCTCTTAAGTGCTTTCACCTCAACGTTTTACGTCAGTGTTTTGCTTTTTGGTGTTCTAGTTCTTTTTCCGGCCGTTCCAGTTTCAAGGAGTCTGTCGATGTTACGACTTGAGCCGAAGCGCGATCGGCGCGCTGGCTTCACCCTGATCGAGCTGTTGGTGGTGATCGCAATCATTGCGACACTCATCGCCCTGCTACTTCCGGCCGTGCAAGCGGCCCGCGAGGCCGCCCGCCGCAGCCAATGCCGCAACAACCTGAAGCAGTTCGGCATTGCCATGCACAACTACCACGACGTCTGCCGCATGTTCCCCCCGGCGCGACTGTATATGGCAACACCTGGATATCCCAGGGCGCCCCGCTTCCGGGCAACGTCTACTCTCACGCGATGGCCAATGCCTTCGTGATGATGACGCCGTACGACGAGCAGACCGCCTTTGCCCGCGCCTATCAGTGGAACCGCGCGTGCAATAGCCAAACGGTCACGGCGTCCACGAACGGGATTGGGCTGACGCAAACCGCGCTGCAAGCGGCCGGTGCCAGTGGGCTCTACCGCTGCCCGTCCGACACCTTCCCCGATCAGTTCCCCGGACTGGGGGTGGCGTCGCAAGGACTTTATGACGTCCCGATCAACTACGCCCTCTGCCACGGCGTCTGCGACCAATATTGCTGGACGACCTCAAAAATTCCGGCCCGGGAACTGGGCGTGTTCAACATCAACGGGAACACCCGCATCCGTGATATCACGGACGGCACGAGCAGCACGTTCGCCATCGGCGAAGCCGCGATGTCTCCCTTGATCCTGACGCCGAAGTTCACGATTTGTCGTGGCCGCTACTGCCTCACTCCCCCCACCTGGCCGTCCCCGGTACCGGCCGCGGTCTTGGCGCTCGGCGTCCCAGCGTCTGCGGCGGGTGCGCCCCAGCCCGTTTGGGTCCAAGTGCTGGTCAACGACCAGTTCGTGAACAGCACGAACAACTCCGTTGCTGCCCAGTTTGTGCTGACGGCCGGCAACGGCGGCTGCACGATGGAGCAACTCAACAAGAACCCGGTGACCGACACCTTTGCGGATTTGGGCGGTCCTCCGGGCGGCACCGGTCCCGCCTTCGTGACCAGTGCCTTTAACACGTGCTTGAGCACGTGGGCTTCGGGAGCCGGCGGCCCGCCGATCAGCCTGTCGCTGACCGGAGTCGGGAATGCCAGCAATGGCCTTCCCAATCCGGCGCCGTTGGCGGCTACGAATCCCGAGATCGGCAGTATCTCGAACTTCCGTAGTGACCATCCGAACGGGGGCCTCTTCCTGTTGTGCGATGGCTCGGTGCAGTTCATCAACGACAGCATCGACATGTCGATCTACACCGGCCTCTCCACCATGCAGGGTGGCGAAACGGTGTCCGGCTCTGTCGGCGAACCGTAAGCGTTCTGCTTTGCGGTTTAAGTTCTCGTAAGATTGGCGGGCTGCCAACGATCGTGTTGGCAGCCTGCCCTTTTTTGCGTTTTCTTCGCGCAGGTGATACGCGTCGCCCCTGGTCCAGCAGGTCACCGTGTCGACTGGCCGCGTCACTTGCGCTCTTGGGCATTAAAGCGAAGGATCAATTGACGTGAGGAATGCCAGTTACCTCGCACTTTTGTTTGGCGTGCTCTTTGCCGCCGGGTGCGGCAAGTCCGGAATTGCTCCCCCCAATGTCGAATCGGACACCTTCAAGGACAGCCAGTATTACCAGAGCCTGATGGGCATGGGCTCGAATACATCGTACGGGAATTTTCTGGCCGGCCTTACTCCGCCTGAACGGGCCAAATACATCAGGAAAAGCGCCGAAGAGGAGTCCCCGGCACGCATTTACGGGCTGAAGGCGGCCTACGAACGGTTTGTCAACGATCCGGATCCCGATGTCGCGGCGGCGGCGAAAGAAGCCCTGGCAAAGGTTCCGTCGAAAGACGAGCTTGACGCGCTCAACAAAGAGGAACTTGAAAAGCTCAAGCCCCACTAAACGATCGCATCTTCGCCGCCGGTTTTCCGACACACCGGATTAGCAATCCGGCGCTTTTCGGCCACTCAGCCATCTCTCCGATACCTTATTTTTTTAGGCAATTCTGGGTTTTCGGTCGACCCTCACTGCTTCTTTTTGACAACCGCTTGGACAACCGCTAACCTGACGCCATCGAAAAGACACCCGCGCGGCGGTCACCGCCGGGCGTCTGGCATCACCGAGCTTTTGACGCGGGTGATACGATGGCCAAGTCTAGCAAATCTGCCCTTCCGAGCAAGACGACGGCGCGCCGGGTGTCAGCAACGACAACCGCAAAGCCCTACGCTGGCTTCCCGCTCACCGCGCATCCGACCGGCCGTTGGTGCAAGAAGATTCGCGGCCGGCTCCACTACTTCGGCAAGCTCGATGCTCCCGACGCCGCGCTCGAGCGATTTAACCGCGAGTGGCCCTATCTCAAAGACGGTCGCACACCTCCGCCGATCGACACGGGCGACGGCTGCTCGGTGCGGCTACTCTGCAACGCGTTCCTGACCAGCAAGAAAACGAAGCTCGATACTGGCGAGCTGTCGGCCAGGTCGTTTCAGGATTATTACCGCACGTGCGAGCTGCTGATTGACGGGCTCGGGCGCGACAAGCGCGTTGATGATTTACGGCCCGACGATTTCGAGAGGCTCCGCAGGTCGCTCGCCGAGACGCGGGCCGTCGTCGCGCTCAAGAACGAAGTGAACCGTTGCCGCGTCGTGCTCAAGTACGCTTTCGATCAGCGGCTGATTAAGGCGCCCGTCCATTTCGGCCAGTCGTTTGACCGACCGTCCGCGAAGACTTTGCGGAAGGCTCGCCATGCCGGCGGACGGCGGATGTTCGACGTCGAGGAACTTACGCGGATTCTTGCGGGGCTCGAGGGCAAGCCCGTCAAAATCGACGGGCAGCATAAACCGATCGAGCTGACGCCTGATCCGGTGCTCAGGGCAATGACGTTGCTGGGGCTCAACTGCGGTTTCGGCAACACCGACGTCGCCACGCTCCCCAAGAGCGCTCTCGACCTGGCCGGCGGGTGGATCGACTACCCGCGTCCCAAGACTGGCATCAATCGTCGCATCCCGCTTTGGCCCGAAACTGTCGCGGCGCTCCGGCTGGCGATCGCCGCACGTCCCGAGCCGAAGGATCCGGCGGACGCTGGGCTCGTGTTCCTGAAGGGCAGGGGGCGCCGATGGGTGCGCGTTCAGGCGAAGCGAAAGACTGAGACGAATGCGGTCGTTTCAGTCAATTCGCTTTCCATTGAATTTGGGAAGGTGTTGAAATCGCTCGGCATCAACTCACGCCGGAACTTTTACGCGCTGAGGCACAATTTCGAGACGATCGCGGGCGAGTCGAAGGATCAAGTGGCCGTCGACGCGATCATGGGCCACGTCGATCCGAGCATGGGGGCGCAGTATCGCGAAGCGATCAGCGACGCCCGGCTGAGGGCGGTTGTCGAAACGGTTCGCGCGTGGCTGTGGGTGGAAACATGAAAGGCGAGACGGATGGCCACAACTGAAGCAAGCAAGAACGCCACGCCGCGAGTCGTGAAGAAAAACGGTCGGCCAGCTTTTGTCGTCGACAGTAACGGCGTTCGGCATCGCATAATTCGTCTCCCGATTCCTGGCTCGAAAGACCAATTGTGGAGTTTCGCCTTCGTAGCTTGGAAGCTCGCAATCACGATCGAAACACTCGAAGCGCGACAGCGGGGCGGCTGGTTCGGACAAGGATCGCTCCGCGTGATCAATCGCGAAGTCTTGGAACCCGACTCGCTTGGTCGCACTAGAACGAAAATGCGCTTCCTGCTGGCGAGCGATGTAAGGCGTGTGAGTGCAGCCAGACCGGGGGAGACCGCGGAGCGTTTTCGCGATGGAAAGGGAAAGTGGGTGCTGATTCAATCGGCTGCGGCTTTCGCGTTGCTTGGGCAATGGCCGAACGCGCGCTTCAACAACCTGTGCAAGAAGCACAAGCTTCGTCGAATCCGAATGCGATCGACGATCACCGGCCGCCACGTCATCGCGTTTCTGGAGAGCGCAGTGATTCGGACGAAAAAGCAGCACGACTCCGAATTGAAGACAGCCCGATCAGCCAATAGAGACGACGTCGACGAAGACCAGCCCATTCTGCCCGCACCGGATTCAACCTTTTGCACGACATCGGAGGCAGAGCGTATTTCTGGAGCCAATAGGCAACTCCTGGGACGGATGAAAAAGCGAGGCGAGCTTCGCTCCTCAGGGAGTGGAAGGCAAAAGCGGTGGAGGCGGAAAGAGATGGAGGCTCTCGCCCAAACGCGGGCTTCATCCCCACCTGGGCGTGGCCTGCTCGAAGCGGCAGAACACTTCGGCGTGTCGTGGCACATTCTCAGCTCAGCCGCGATGAACGATGACCCAGTCCTCAAAGCGGCCAAGGTGCCCAGTCCTGGGATCCGCGGCTATCAGTGGCGTGTGACCGACGACAACGTTCGCTTGTGGCTGGAAACGCGCGAGGTGAAGCTGCCCAAAGGATGGCTGACCCATCAGGACATCGTCGCAAAACTTCCCAAACCGAGCTTCCAAGCCTGTCAGCACTTGCACGTCCAATTGCGCGATGCCCGGAAGAACGCGCGGAAGGAAACTGATTACATGCGACTTCCCGGCAAAGGGCAGCATTTCGCGTACAGCCCGGAGTGGGCTAAGCGATTCGTCGCGAACTTGATGAAGCATGGCCGGCGAGGCCGACCATCCGATTGGACTGACTGCCATAAATATGTGGCGGATCGATTGGGGGGCGCACCGCGAGGGCAAGACGACGATCACCATCCGCGAGGCGATGGAAGAATTCAGGGCCAGACATCCCGATAAGAAGATCGTGATCAATAAGGCCACGGTCAAATCGGCGCGAATGGCCCTTCACCGCGCGCGAAAAGCGGCCCGCACGTCGGCGGCGCCCTGAATTTGTGGCGCCCCTTGGGAATTTGTGGCGCCCCATA
Source organism: uncultured Planctomycetaceae bacterium (assembly GCA_963800135.1). Lineage (GTDB taxonomy): Bacteria > Planctomycetota > Planctomycetia > Planctomycetales > Planctomycetaceae > DASPSM01. Next base: position 129,211 of record CAWCZR010000020.1, read on the forward strand.
ACATTCGACGAATTTGGGCCCTTTGTGATGCCCTGCGGCATTCCCGGTCGTGGACCGACCGTGTTGAATTACGGTCGATGATCGACCGCACGGCCACTTACTTGAGTCCACCGCAAGTCGCCAAGCTGCTCGGCGTCAAGCCGGCGAAGGTGCTCGCGTGGATCAACAACAACGGGGGCGAGCTGCGCGGTCAACGTCGCTGAAAATCGCGGCGGCCGCCCGCGGTGGCGCATTGCGCCGGAAGAATTCGAGCGATTCCTGCAAGCGCGGTCGTCTGCCAAGCCGACTCGCGCCGCGACGTCGGAAGCGGCAGCTCGCGGTCACGGAGTTTTTCCCCTAACTGCGGTGTGCCCCTGTCGGCCAATGCATAAGGTGATTGCCCGGGCGGTTCGGCGATGGGAGTTGCAGGGAGGCCGAGCGTGGATCGTGCCACGGAAGATTTTGAAGGTGATCGACGTCCGGTCGGTGGCAGGAATGGCCATCGGGCCGCGGCGGCAGCGGGGGCGGCGCGCTCGTGATCGATGCCCTCGCCGCGCCAACGGGGTCCACAGTACACTCTCGCGATTCGAGAGGGTCGCGCTGAGGCTTCCCCCGGTGGATCCGCAGGCCGAACTGTCGGTCATCGCCTGCGAGATTTTTAAGCCGGGCTGCTGGGCGACCGCGGGAATCGACCGGACGGACTTCTATAGCCCTAAGGCACTGGCACTCTTTGGCGTTGTAGAGGCCATCAAACTGGCGAATGCCCCGCTGTCGCTCTCGACCGTTCGGCATTTTCTGGAGACGGAAGAGCACGCTGAGTTGTATTCAGCAGTCGGCGGCCAGGTGATCTTCGATGAGATTGCCGTCCGTGAACCGGACGTGATTTTGTTGTCGTACTACGCCGGCATCGTCAAAGAAAAATCCCGGCGCCGGTTACTGAAAGAGCGGGCTTTATTACTTGCCGATACGGCAGATGATGAGTCTCGCGACCTTAGCTCCCTGATTGGGCAGGCGGATTTCGCCGACCTACACTTACCCGACCGGGACTCTTTCACGCTGCGATCGCTGATTGAGGCATACCCCAATCTCGCCGAGCCGCTCGTCGACGGTTTGGTTCGCCGTGGAGAAGTGGCGAACCTGATTGCGCCGACTAAGGTCGGGAAAAGCTGGCTCTCGTATGGTCTGGCGCTCTCAATCATCACCGGTCGTGACTGGTTCGGATTTCCGACACGGGCCGGCCGAGTGCTTCTCATCGACAATGAGCTGCATAAGGCGACTATTGCGGACCGGCTGCAAAAGGTTGGAAAGACAATGGGGCTGCGGCTCGATGACTTCGTCGACTTCCTCACAGTCTGGCCGTTCCGCGGAAGGGGGATGGACGTCTACGCGATCGGGCGCAGGCTGAACCGCGTGCCGGCCCGTTTTTTTTCGTGCGTCATCCTCGATGCAAAGTACAGGGCACTACCGGTCGGCACCAGCGAGAACGATAACGCCGCTGAGGCCGCGTTTTACAACGAAGAGGATCGGTGGGCCGAGATGCTCGAGGCGAGCGTTTTCAATGTCCACCACTCAACGAAGGGTGACCAGAGCGAAAAACGTGTAACGGACATCGGCGCTGGGGGCGGAGCCCAATCACGAGCCGCCGACACGCACATCGCTCTGCGCGAACATGAGAGCGCGGACACGTTCGTGTTAGAGGCTGCCGTCCGCTCGTTCAAGCCGATTGAGCCGATCGCTTTGGTCTGGCAATTCCCGGTATGGGTTCCGGACAGCACGGTCGACACATCGAAATTGAAGCGCCAGCCGACGCGGGGCGACGACAACCAGTCAGCCAAGGACCGGGAAGCCGACGACGCTGTGCTCGCGGTGTGCGAGACATGGATGACCCGGGGAGAGATTGCCCAGAAGACCTTCAGTGAGGGGCGGGCGAACCGGGCGATCGCACGGCTCGTGAAAGCGAGACTGCTCGAGGCCGGCAAAGAGGACAGACCAAGACACCCCGACACCGAAGTTTTCCGCCGCAGCATATTCGCCCGTGGCGACCAACTCGACGTGACCAACTCGACTGCAGTTGGTGACCAAGTTGGTGGAGTCGCGTTGGCCGACGACCAACTCCACACGCGCCCCCTAAAGGGGGGTCGCGGTGGTGGTGGTCAGTCGGGTCGGACAACCAACGCGACTGGCTCAGACGGAGTTGGTCAACCGGATGGCTGGGATGACTTCAAATGACCGGCGGTCCTGAGCGATTCCAACTGACCATTGAATCGACACCTGGCTGGTCGGCTCCGGCCGCCGTCCGGCTACGAAAGGCGTTGAAGGCTGCTGCTGCGGGTTCGGCCTGCGTTGCGTTCACGTCGTTCAAATTCGATTGCAAGAGCCCGCCCGTCGGCCGTCCGGCGACTGCCAAGGCGCAGTTGACCATTCGTCGGAGTCCAACTAATCGCGGGAGGCAAGCCAATCGAACAGCTCTTCGGCCGTGAGCGTCGGCTTAAACGAGAAATCCCACGAGCGGCGGACCGGCTCGCTGGCCAAGTAGCGAACCTGCGCACTGTTGACCCCGCAGCAAATCAGCAGCTTGTCATTGCCGCGCCAGGGGCGTTCCTCGGGTAATGGCTCCGCTTGAAAAGCGATTTTGAGCGATTGGCACGGGAATTCAGCGAAAAACCTCAACGCTATAGATGAATCGGGCTGTCCTCATTTCCGGTGGCATGCTTCCCAGTGCGACCTGCGCTTCCGATCGCGTCGGAAATTTGTCAGCGTGCTCGGGGCGACGGATCGTCATCCGAATGCCATTAGGCATCGGTGGTCCAAGCCACCAAGCCAATCCGAATGTGTCGACAGCCTTGATGCCGAAATAACCACGGTAGTATGGTTCGTCGCTCATGCCGTCATTCCGGCAGCGGCAAGATGTATTTGACAAAAGCAACCGCCAGAATCACCAGGCCGATTAGGACGAGCACGAGTGCCTCACGGCGATTAGGCAGTCGCATCATGCGGTCATTCTAGCGGGAAAGCGCAATGAAAAAGCCGCCTGATGGGCGGCTTGATCATTCCGTCCTTGGGTAGTGGGTGCGAGTTGTGTTGCTGATTGCGATCAAACGCGCCTGCGCCGATGCCGCATTAATCGCCAGCGGTCGCGCACGATCGAAGCGATAAGCGCCACTGCAAATGCTGCGTGAACGGACGCAACGACAATTGTGCCCCAAGGGTCCACGAAAAGATCAGTGAACTTTGCTGCGCCCCAAAATGCCATCACGGGAATCGGAATCATAGCACATGAGGAATCGCCACGGCGGCTACCGTCCGGTAAGGGATCAAGAGCATCCTTAAGGCGGATCCCCGTCACTGCTGCAACGACGCAGAGGCACCATACGACAGACAAGAACAGCAACAATTGCCACCAACGCATACGCTGCTCGTCAATTATTACCGTCCGGCTTGTCGGTCATCGGATCACCGCCTGGCTTGCTAAAAAAGATGGTTGCGAGGCGCTTTTAAAGGTGTCTGGTGGGCGACGTTCTTTTTAACCAGCCTGCCACGCCCCCTCATCGCCGGGGTCATGTTGATTGGCTGAAGGTGGTACCGCGAACCTGCCGGGGCGAGACGTAGGGATAGAATCTCATGCCAGAGCGACATACGGCGGCACCGGGTCGCGATCGACCCAGAGTCCCCGTCGATGCTCGCGGGCGTCGGCTTCCACAGTCGGGCGCGTCGATGCCCGCCAGGCGAATCTTGGGTAGTGGGTCAGTTTGAAAATTCCAGACGGACCGGGACCGGTGCCGCTGAGTTGACACATCCAGCTATTTGACGGGGGCGGGAGCCGGGAGAGGCTGCGGCTGACCACCCTGGAAACGAGGCTGTCCGGGAGCCATGCGCCGGCCTTCTGATGGGGCTGCGGTGCGGCCCACGTACCGTACCACAGTCGCACCTTCGCGGACGTCTTTGAATCGCTTCCAGGTATAGACGATCCGACCGTCCTCGCTCGCCGTAAACATCTCGGGATATTCTGGGTCCCATGCGATCCCGCCTGCCTCCGCCCTGTTTTCGAGCGACGGAATGCCGAGCGGCTGCGTACCGTGCAGTCCGTGTCCGATGTACAGCAGTGCGGCGCACACGACTATCGCGACGATCCTCCAAAACCGTTCTTGCATGTCAGGGCTCCTGATGATGGCCGACCGGGACCGAAGATCAACAGGGCGATGAGCTTGGGGAGCATCATTGTTTCCCGAGCTGCGATTTCGCGGCCCGGGTCAGAGTCCATTTCACCCACCCGGCCATTTTGCGGCCGTCGCTTTGCGCAGCTTCCGTCCACAGGGCCAGTTCGGCGGGCGTCGCCCGGACGTTCAACCGGAGTTCTTTTGGCTGCTGCGATTTGGCCTTCTTCGCCATGAGGTTCCCCTTGGTATCCCAAAGGGTTTCTAACCGGTCGGCCGGAAGCATTCAACAGGGGCTTGACGCCGTGGCATCCCAATGGTATCCCAATGGGTGATGGGAAAAGTCTGGTCTGTGCTGGAGACCGGGACGGAACCCAGTTGGATTGAAGTCGGCTTCGGCCGAATCGGAAGGCCGCGCGTCGCTGCCAGCACCAGCGACGTTGCGGCTTTCTCTTTTGGGAGGTGTCCCATGTCTCGCGACGTCGATCGAATCGCCCAGCGGCAATACAAGCGGCTCTCTCGTCCGCTGACCGCCGAGGTGCGCGAAGTTGCCGAGGACCAGGCTGCGAAGATCGAACAGGCCGTCAATCTCTTTCGACGCAGCCCCAAGCGCTTGTGGTGCGAGGCCACGGTACAAAACGGCGAGCCCGTCCTTGTGAATCCCGAGACGTGGATTGCCGACGGGGAGGCCTATCGAGGTGCGACCGAGCTAGAACGCCATTCCCTCGAAATCACTTTCAATGAAGCTGCTCGCCGGAAACGCGGTGCCAGTATGATTCGCGCGAACGATCCCGGAAGCGCTTTTAGCCGGCGCGACTCGGATCCGAGGGGCGCGGTCGGCCGATCCGCCCCTTGTTTTTTCAAAGAAAGGTTGAAACCCCAATGAGCTATGAAATGAATCGTCGCAGTTGGCTGTCTCGGATCCTGGCGCTGCGATCGCCTCTTCCGGCATCGCGGCGGACAATTTCCGGGGCAGCCTGATCTGGAACGTCCCGAACAGATACGGGGTGACGGTCAGGGTTTACCACATACCTCGCGAGTGGTGCCGAGAAATTCCCGGCGCTGGCTGGCGCGTCGATCCGCCCAATGGAGCGCCCTTTTCCGCCTGCCCTGGAATGATCATCCCGACTGATCAGGTCGTGCTCGCATGATGCACCTCCTGCCGATCATCAATCCCGAGATTCACACGACCCGCCGCATGGAGCTGTGGCTTCGCAGCCGGCGCACGGTGCGGCGGATGCTGCGGCTCGAGTTATACATGGAGGACCCGCACTGCGCTTATTGCCGGCGGCCGCTGGCTTGCCCGGACGCTGGCGTTTTAGATCACGCGACACCGCGCAGCCAGGGCGGCAGCAATCAGCCCAGCAACGCCATGCTCTGCTGTCGTGGGTGCGACCACGCGAAAGGGCCCCGGACGATCAGCGAGTGGCGCGGGTCTACTTGCGGGGCTGTTCGCGCTCTGCCGAATCCGCAACGGACAAACGATACTCCGGTGCATGACACGGAAGCCAAATCGACAGGACACCGACGGAACGTCGAGCCCGCGGCCGCTCTACCTCCCGTCACCGGAGGAGATTCGGGCTGCATGCCGGAAGATCCGAAGACCTGGACGCCGGAGCAAGAGGCGGAGCGCCGACTGCCGACGCGGCCTTGGTTTCCGCCGGGGATGGATCGCACTGATGCTTCCCGGCCGATGAGGAGACCTGAGAGGGCCTGACGGGGCGGGCACGCTGTGCTTAACCGACCCCTCACGCCCAATTTTGACCGTCACGTCCAGTTTCCGATGATCCATTCCTGCCGTTTTACCGTTTGGTAATATGGAATCTGACATTACCAGTCGGTAACATTCAAGGCGAACGGTATGAAGGTCATAGGCTACACACGTGTGTCAACCGACGAACAAGCGGCAACAGGGGTAAGCTTGGCGGCCCAGGCTGAGAAACTGACCGCCTACGCGGCCCTCTACGGCCTTGAGATCGTCGAGATGATCGAGGACGCCGGCGAGTCGGCCAAGTCGCTCAAGAGGCCCGGATTGCAGCGGGCGCTCGGGCTATTGAAGGCCGGCCAGGCCGACGGGCTGCTGATCGCGAAACTCGACCGGTTGAGCCGATCGGTGAAGGACTGGAACGGGCTGATTGACCTCTATTTCGGTGAGCGGGCCGGGAGGCAGCTGTTTTCCGTTGCCGACTCGATCGACACGAGATCGGCGGCCGGCCGGCTCGTGCTGAACGTGCTAATGTCCGTTGGCCAGTGGGAACGGGAGGCGATCGGCGAGAGGACCCGCGACGCGTTGAGGCACAAGCGGAGCAAGGGACAGCGGATTCGGCCGCATCCCCTTCGGGTTTCGGTTGGCCGACGATGGCGTGTTGCTCGTCGAGGACCCGACCGAACAAGCCATCCTTCGCGAGATTGACGGACTCCGGGCCAGTGGGCTTTCGTTGCGGAAGATCGCGGCGGCACTCAACCGTGAGGGTGTGCCAACGAAAGAGGGCAAACCTTGGCAGCACACGACGATCCGCGGCATCCTCGACCGGAACGCGGCCTAAAGGCGGCCGTTCGACGGTGGAAGCGATTGTTGAGCCCGGACCGACTGCGGGCCCTGCAGGAGCACTTGGAGGATGAAGGCGACGAACAGCGAACGGCCGATCGTCCGGGCACTGAGGAAAGCGATCAAAGCCGACCCGCGGACGATCAACGCCCTGGCGGTTGAGGCTGGCATTCCCGTCCCCGTGCTGTGGCGGTTCGTGCAACGCGAACGGGGGATGAATCTCGACAGCCGTTTGGTAATATGGAATCTGACATTACCAGTCGGTAACATTCAAGGCGAACGGTATGAAGGTCATAGGCTACACACGTGTGTCAACCGACGAACAAGCGGCAACAGGGGTAAGCTTGGCGGCCCAGGCTGAGAAACTGACCGCCTACGCGGCCCTCTACGGCCTTGAGATCGTCGAGATGATCGAGGACGCCGGCGAGTCGGCCAAGTCGCTCAAGAGGCCCGGATTGCAGCGGTGCTCGAGCTATTGAAGGCCGGCCAGGCCGACGGGCTGCTGATCGCGAAACTCGACCGGTTGAGCCGATCGGTGAAGGACTGGAACGGGCTGATTGACCTCTATTTCGGTGAGCGGGCCGGGAGGCAGCTGTTTTCCGTTGCCGACTCGATCGACACGAGATCGGCGGCCGGCCGGCTCGTGCTGAACGTGCTAATGTCCGTTGGCCAGTGGGAACGGGAGGCGATCGGCGAGAGGACCCGCGACGCGTTGAGGCACAAGCGGAGCAAGGGACAGCGGATCTCGGGCCGCATCCCCTTCGGGTTTCGGTTGGCCGACGATGGCGTGTTGCTCGTCGAGGACCCGACCGAACAAGCCATCCTTCGCGAGATTGACGGACTCCGGGCCAGTGGGCTTTCGTTGCGGAAGATCGCGGCGGCGCTCAACCGTGAGGGTGTGCCAACGAAAGAGGGCAAACCTTGGCAGCACACGACGATCCGCGGCATCCTCGACCGGAACGCGGCCTAAAGGCGGCCGTTCGACGGTGGAAGCGATTGTTGAGCCCGGACCGACTGCGGGCCCTGCAGGAGCACTTGGAGGATGAAGGCGACGAACAGCGAACGGCCGATCGTCCGGGCACTGAGGAAAGCGATCAAAGCCGACCCGCGGACGATCAACGCCCTGGCGGTTGAGGCTGGCATTCCCGTCCCCGTGCTGTGGCGGTTCGTGCAACGCGAACGGGGGATGAATCTCGACAGTGCCGCGGCCCTGGCCGAAGCGCTGGGGCTCGAGCTGACCCGGGCTAAGTCGCGGTAAAAAGTGCTTGCTTTCGGGCCCGGCTCGTGGATGCTGGCCGCTGAATAATCGGCAACTCGCTTGAAAGGGTCGGGCCATGCTCAGCGTTTCGTTCCCGCGGTCCATGACGACGGTACTCATCGCTCTCTTGTCGCTCAATGCGGCGACCGCGGGCGACGATCTGAATGAGGACGAACGCGCATATTTGGTCCAGCTGATTCCAATGCGCGACCGGCAAGCTGATGAACTTAAGCACGAGATCGCGCGGCTGGGCATGCCTGATGACGGAAAGCCCAAGCGGTCGGAGCGGCAACCGAAACCAAAACGCGGCACCGGGGAATATCGGGAGAAACAGCGGCTTGAGAAAGAAATGGCCGAATTTGCTGGCCATGTAGCCGAGTTGCGTTCGGAACTTCGAGCTGACCCGGGCTAAGTCGCGGTAAAAAGTGCTTGCTT
>CAWCZR010000021.1:0-324436 GCA_963800135.1 uncultured Planctomycetaceae bacterium
CTTGCAGTGCCAGTTTGATTGGGAGTGCTGTTCATAATCGTCGTCAGGATCAGCTCAGACGATCATCCCCTCGGTCGGTTGATTGCCGACATTTTGGCTCCGATTCTATCAGAAGAGGCGAAACTGACCGCGCGTACTCCAAAGGTTGTCGCGTGCGCCTGATCACCTTCCGCCCCGAAGCTGCGAATTCTCGAAATCGTGTTTTTGAACTGCCGGCTCGACGACGCAACTCTTGTCCCGGCAATAAAAAAGCCCTTCGACGTTCTCGCCGAAGGGCTGATTTCTAAGAACTGTCGGGGCTACGGAATTTGAACTCCGGAAAACAAGTAGCGTCTTATCGCGTCGTCGCGGAGCGATGACCGATAAGACGCCGTTGAACTGAGCCGCGGAGCGCCACGGACGTTGAAGGCGTTGTTCTCTTGGGGATTGAATCAGACGGGGAGATGGGTTGAGTGCGTGGCGGCGGATGGACCGGGGGTGACGGAGACGGTCGGGGTGAGGTGACGGTCGCTGGTTTGGAGAGCTGGAGCTCGAGGGAGCCTTCGTAGAGCAGCGGATGGCCAGGCCTGCGCAGTGCCTTCGCAGTCGCAACCGGTGGCTGGCAATTCTGGCGATCAGAAGAACATTCAGGATCATCGCTGGGTCTCGGTTTAAGAAGTGTCCCAAAGGCGGAAGTTGCCTGCGCGGAGCGGAAGGCAGGGCTCGGCCAGCGACGGAACCGATGGCTGGAGTTCCTGCCGATACAACGTGGCCCCGCAACAGGGACAGCGCGTGATGTCGATGTCCAGCAGGACGCGCATCCAGTCGGCGGCCGAGTGGGGTTGGTCGTCACCCGTGGGCGGTCGTGTGCCGAGCAGCTGGCGGCACTGGGCCAGTTGCTGCCCCTTCACGCAATTGGCCAACAAGCCGTAATGCCGAATGCGCGGGAAGTGGTCCGGAAGCACGTGTTGCAGGAACCGGCGGAGGAATTCCTCGGCAGAAAGGACGTCGGTCTTCAGCCGGTCGCCATCGCGGCGATCCCGGTAGTGGTAGCGGACTTGGCCGCCCTGGCAATCGAGCAGGCGGTGATTGCTGATGGCCACACGATGCGTATAACGTGCGAGATAATCCAGCAACTTGCGCGGCCCGGCAAACGGGGCTTGCGAATAGACCACCCAGTCCTTCTTCTTCCACTGTCGCAAGCGCCGGTCGCGCGACGGTGCATTGGCCAGTTCGGCCAGTTGCGGGGGGATGTCCAACTGGCCCGCGCCAGCAACGCCGCCAGGCCGTCCAGATATTTGCGCGAAACATCTTGCTGAGCCCACGCACGGGAAAGAGGAACTTACGGCCGCCAGCGATCCACCGTGAGCCATTATCGGCCAGAGCCGGAGGCGATCAGGCCATGCACATGGAAGTGAGCCCGCAGTTGCTGGTCCCACGTGTGCAGCACGAGCGTGAAACCGACTTTGCCGCTCAACTCTTGGCGGCCAAACTCCAAGAGCGTTTGAGCCGCCGCGTCAAACAATAGCTTGAGCAGGGCGCGTTGGTTGCGCTGGCTGTACAGGATCAATCCGTTCAGCTCATGCGGCAGCGTGAACACGTTGTGAAAATAGGGCACCGGCAGGAGCTCTTGTCTGCGGGCCGCCACCCACGCGGCCGTGGCCGTCGTCTGGCACTTGGGGCAATGCCGGTTGCGGCAACTGTGGTACGCGTAGCGCTCGAAACCGCAAGCCGCGCACCATTCTCGATGGCCGCCCAAGGCGGCCGTACGGCAACGGATGATCGCCCAGGCAACTTTACGCTGCGCGGCGGTCAGGCGATGGGTCTGCTCATATGCCTCGCCGTAGCGCAGAAAAATGTCGGCCAGTTCGCAGCCAGGTGTCTCTGCCGGTGCCGTGCAGGCTTGCACGGCGTTTGGCATGGCGACTAGACCCCGGCGTCCGCAGGCTCTGGCAGACGGAGCAGTTCAAGCGGGCTGTGGATTTGTCCCAGGTGCTTGCTCGTGACGTGCAAATACTGGGCTGTCGTGCTCAGACGGTTGTGCCCCATCAATCGCTGGATGGTCGGCAGATCCACGCCGGCTTCCATCAAATGCGTCGCAAAAGAATGCCGCAACGAATGGATGCCGTGCCCATGCCGGATGCGCGCCCGTTCCTTGGCCCGGTAGAACAGCTTCTGGGCGGTATCCGTTGGCAAGGGACCGCTGCCGTTCGCGTTTGGAAACAGCCACTCCTGCGGCCGATACTCGCGCCAATAGGCGCGTAGTTCCTCAAGCAGCCGAGGCGAGAGCAGCGTGTAGCGATCCTTGTGCCCCTTGCCTTGATTCACACGCATCAGCATCCGCTCGGAGTGAATGTCTCTGCGGTCTCAGATGCACCAATTCCGCCACACGCAACCCGCCGCCATACGTGGTCATCAGCAGCACGCGGTGCTTGGTGTTCGTCGTGGCCTCGAACAACCCGGCAATCTCACTGCGACTGAGCGGTTCGGGCAGCCGACCCGAACGCTTCGCCGGGACGCGCAGGGGAAAATCGTCTCGGCGAAGGACCTGTTGGAAAAAGAAGCGGATCCCCGCCAGCCTCGTGTTGCAGGTGCTGAAGGCGACCTTGCGCTGGGTGATCAGATGGTGGATAAAATCACGCACCTCTTCGATCGAGATCGAATCGGGCGACCGCCGGTAGTGCCGGGCCAACTCGGCCACGGCGGAGACGTACTGCTTGATGGTACCAGGGGCCTTGCGATGCAGTTCGAGTTCGCGGATCATCTTGTTGCGCAGGGGAGTCATGTCGGCAGCTCCTTGCAAAAGGGGAAACGAGGAAGATCAACACCACCTTCCACTTTCCCCTCGCAAGACGCCGCTGCACCCTCTGCGCATCAAAAAAGCCCGGCCAAAACGGGCCAGGCAACCACCTCCTACACCTCCAGCTCTGCCGCGTAGCGGCTTAGTTCAACGTGTGAGTTTCCGGTCATGTCGCGGCGGCACTTATCGGTCGTTTGATGCAACGTCCGACAAACGTTTGAGATTATGGGACAACCGCGCGAGCGACCACAGAATTCTTCGGCAGCAATAGCTGAAAGCCCTGTCGATTCGGACACCGTGGCGCGATGTGCAATAGACAAATGTGCTAGTCGACGTGGACTGTCGTGGTTGACACGTTCGCAGACGGATCATTCGACACTTTCGCCGAGGACACTTGTGAAAGGGCAAAAAACCTCTCCAGCTCCGCTGTCAGCTCGGGATGTTGGCCGAGCAATTCCTCTTTGCTTGGAACCTGGCGGTCAGCCGCTGCCTCCCAGTAACAGTTGAGCGCGTCGTCCACCGTCAGGCCGTCAATCCCGTGCCAGAAATTTGCCTTCGTCGACCGCAAGTGGTCAAGGAGGATTTCGCTCAGCGCCGGACTCCATATCATGGGGAACGGTTTGAGAGCGCCGCTCATGGTGCACTCCTTTGATCCATCGGCTCTGGTAGCTTGTTTAGAACACGGCGCAAAAACCGCATCGGGGCTCCTGAACGCGTTCGCCGCCTGACGCAGTGCTGTTCTCGGACATTCTTACTAGAGGACTGTCTTTGATTCTTTCTTCAGCTTGGCGATAAATCCCAAAACTTGCTGGCTGTCGGTGACGGGATGGACCTTCGTGTTCTTGTAGAGGATCTTCCCGTCCTTACCGATGATGAACGTCCAGCGAGCGAACGTTGACTTTCGTTCCAGCCGGACCTGTTTGCCGTTTTCGTGCATCAGGATCTTCCGGTCCGGTCCGCGGGGCACGACTTTCCCCCCGGCTGTACGGGGACGCCGAATTTAGCCGCAACTTCCCCCGCCTCGTCCGCGAGCAGCGTGAAGTTCAGCTTCCATGCCTTTTTGAACAAGCGATGGTTCAGGACTGAGTCGCCGCTGACGCCAATCACTGCGACGTTCTGATCAGTCAGCAAGTTCATCGTGTCGCGGAAGCTCTCGGCTTGCTTTGTGCAGCCAGTCGTGAAGTCGGCAGGGTAAAAGTAGATCACCACGTATTGCTTGCCCACGTGGTCGCCAGAGGTCCACGGTCGGCCCCGATCATCGACGCTCTTGAAGACCGGTGCTGGGGCGCCAATCGGCAGATCGACTGCGCACAGCCTCCGTCTGAGAGTTTGCGTCGGCAGCAGCGAGTCCTGCGGCTGCAAACGGGGCTAGGGCAACGAGAGAGACAACAAGAATCAGATTTCGCATCGTAATCATCCTTTCGAAAGGTCTGTATCAAAAAAGTTATTACGAGTGGCACTGCCGGCCACGACTCGTCGTGAAGCGCAGTGCTCAGACTATGGTGTAGATTCCGAAGATGTCGTCATCGCTCGTCGACGCGAAGTCCAAAATGATCTCGCTCGATGTGCTCGAGCGTTACGTCGGCACCTGTGCCGATGTAGAGGCCGCCGCCGACTCCCTGGCCGCTGGCGCCGCCCGTGCCGGGAATGCCACCCAACGCGGCGTTGGCAACGATTGATGTGGGATCGATCGAGGCGGTGGTGCCGCCAAGCACGTAGACGCCGCCACCGAGCCCGTTGCCGCCGTTGTTTCCGGCTCCGCCGGCGCCGCCTTCGGCCACGTTGAGGCTGAGCGCACTGCCCGTCCAGGGAAAGGCTCGAAGTGTCAGTACCGAGACCCAGGAAAATCGACCTCGAATGCACCGGCACCTCCGCCATTCGCAATGGCGCCGCCAGCGCCGACACCGCCCGCGGCTCCCGAGCCGCCCAGAACCGCCCTCGGCCAGGTTGCCGCTAAAGGGGCTGTCCGAGACTGTCGGCGGTCGAGTCAACGCCATTGTAGAAGCCGCCGCCGAACCCGCTGCCGCCCGTGCCAGGGTATCCGGGGCTGCTGCCGCCGCCCCGCCACCGAGTGCCTGGTTGCCGACGAACGTCACGTTGGTGAGGCGTCGTCGACCGCAGAAGATTTCCGCAGCGAGGCCGCCGCCCGCCGCCGGCCCGCCAGGGCCGACGGCGGAGTTACCACCGATGGCCTGGTTGCCGCTGAAGGTCGTGTTGGTGACGGCGAGCGAGCTAGCGAAGTTGACCACGCCGCCGCCGTAGGCCTCACCGACGACGGGGTCGGCGTCAACGCCGTCCGACGTTGTCGCCCTGGTTGCCGCCCTTGGCCAGGTTGTCGGTAAACGTGCTCCCGGTGATCGTCAGCGGGGCAAGCATTGGCGATGGCGCCGCCCAGGGCCTCACCGCCAAATAGCTCGGTGGAGTTGTTGGGGCCGTTGGCGCCGACAGCCTCGTTGCCGGTGAACGAGGAGTGGCTGATGGCCAGCGGGTCCGTGGCCGGGTTGGTGAGTTCGTTCTCGCCGGTACTGATGGCGCCGCCGTTGGTGAGGCGGCCGAGCGCCCGATTGCCGTTGAACATGGAGTTAGTGATACTCGCGGTCGAGCTGTTGTTGATGGCACCGCCATTGCCTTCACCGGTCCCCGTCGAGGGGCCGACCGCCTGGTTGTTGGTGAATGCACCGCCGGTGACCGTCGAGCGAAGGCCCCTGACTGTCGATGGCTCCTCCGGCAGAACCTTCGGTGATGGGGTCGGTGATCGTTGCCGCCGGAGGCAAGGTTGTTCGTGAAGATGCGAATCCGTGACGGTGAGACTGCCGTCATTCTCGATGCCGCCACCGCTGCCGAAGTTGCCCAGCGAGTCGGCGGAGGCGCTGTTGTCGGTCATGAAGACCTGATCGAGAGCGAGGGCCGCCCCCGCGTCGATCAGAATCCCGCCCCCGTTGGCTCCGACTGCTTTGCCGTCAGCAATCGTCAGGCCGCTCGATGCTCACGCTCGAGCCGGTCCCGATCTCGAAGACGCGGCTCGTATTGCTGCCGCTCACGGCCAGACTATTTGCCCCAGGGCCGTTGATCGTCAAGCTGTCGGTAATTTGTAATTCGCCGCTTGTGAGCGGGATTGTGCCGTGCAGTCCGTGTGCGAAGTTGATGGAATCTGCGCCGGGGTTCGCATTAGCCGCGGCGACCGCGGCCCGCAGCGAGCCGGCACCGCTGTCCTTCAGATTCAAAACCGTGAAGGCGCTGAGCAAAATTCGATCTTCGAGCCGCTCCAAGGAGACGTTCGGCCGCGCCGCGAGTTGACGACGCTTGGCGCTACGTGCATGGCTGCGTGAAAGAGTCAGGGGAAGCCAAGAGGAAAGCAACATGGTCAATCTTTCATTTCTATTGCGGTCCGCGATAGAATGAGAAGGCCCGCGTTCCCGGCGCGCAGACCAGGCGCCGGGGCAGGGTCATCGGGCCGGTGAGGCATTTGCTGTCAGGCGAGACCTCACCGGCCCTGTTTCTTTCGAACTCGAACCTCGCCGATTTGCGCCGATCGACAGCGGTTGCCGACAAAACGCAGCCTTCCAGCCTCGATCCGGGGCGGGACAAGGTGCACCGCTCAATACGCAGCAGCGCTGCGCACCCTGTCGAGTCGCCCTTCGTCGCGGTCGACGAAAGGCGACACCGATTGCCAAGAATCCCGTGCCTGGCGGCGTTTTGCCTGGGGGATTCGGTTACTCAATTGGCTCTAGAGAGCCGCTCACGAGCAATTGGTGTGGGATGATTCCCAAATCGCTGGCCTCTACTACTTCGGTGAGTGCTTGTGGAAAAGACGACACGCCCGACGCTTCGGGTGGCTCTAGACCCGATACGATTGGACCGCCTTCATAACCGATCAATGTGGGTACTCGTAACGCTAGTCCTAAAGAGTTACCAATCCCCAAAAATCTGAGAATTAAAAACGGACCTGAACGAAGGGTCGCTTCACGCGCGGGAATGACGTCGTACACGCCTGGGCCAACTTCCGTTCCGCTGAGGATCAAATCTACAGACAGTACTTTGCCCGTGGCGGTATCAATCGTGATGGTTCCGGACAGTTCCCCAACATATTCGAACTCCCCCGATGCCTCGAACACAACGGGTGCCGCCGTCGCCTGAGCTGCCAGGGAGAGTAAGACGCCGAGCAGGAACAGCACCCGCAAAGTCCACTTAGAGAGGTGCGCCACAACGTGAGTTTGGAGCAGGACGAGAGAAAGTTTGGGGGTTGCTTGTCGCATGAGCTTTCCTCTTTCAGACAGAGAACGGACCGTATCGCAAATTGACGTCGAACGCCGACGCAGACCGCAGGTCTCTTCCGGTGTTCCCAGTTCGTGAACGCCAAGAAGAATGGCTCATTACATTCCGGGGAACTTCGGCCATCGATAATTCCTGTGTCTCTACAGAACAGTGCGGAATCGGTGACGAAATCACCCCACAATTCGCAACGAATTCTCGCAAGAATTCTCACTTGGCCTGGAGCGTACCTGTCCCCTTCCGCTCATCATGCCGCCAAGCGAGGACGTAAGTGCACTGCCGGTCGCCGGTTGTCGACCTAAGCCGGGGGAGATTCAGTAACCGGCTCCTGACTACGCGTCAGCTCAGCCCGCAGTTTGTCGGAACCTGGAAGAACGCGGCGGGTTTGGGGAACCGTGTTCCTCTCGAGTCCAAGTTCCGATGACACGTGGGCTGGGGAGTTCGGGGCAATCGAGCCTTTTTCGCCGTTGCGACAAAGCGATCGCCGCTCTTAGTCCTTCTTCTCTTTGACGCCAAGAAACGCGGCGGCTTCCGCTCGCACGCGGCGGAGTTCCTGGTTCTGCGGCTGTCGCGTGGCCATCCACACAACGCCTTGATCGTAGCACTTGCGGGCTTCGTCCCTGTCGCCGACTTGCCAATGGGCCATGGCCAAAAAAAACCGCTCGCTGCTACAAGCACCATTCCTGAGTTCGATGCACTTTTCCATCGCGACGATTGCCTCTTTGTTGTTTCCCGCCCGGTAATGGGCAATGCCCAGAGTGTGCCAGTAATGACCGCGCGAGGGGGCCAGCTCGACAGCCTTTTTCGACAGTTCGACTGCCTTTTGTGCCAGCTCGGGGTCACGCCGCGGCTCGCCGAGCATCGCTCCTGAATTTGAAACCAGGGTTCGCGCTGCGGCGTTGTACTGGAGTGCTTTGTTGGCATCCCCAGCCGAGCTCCGCTCCGTGGCGTTCTCTTTATCGCACGCCAGGACCTCCGCCTCGGTCGCGGGCTCCACATTCCAAAGCTTCACGGTCTGATCCCAACTTCCGCTGGCCAAGGTCTTCCCATCGGGAGAAAACGCGACAGATGAAACGACGGTTGTATGCCCTTTGAGCGTGACGACGTTCTGTCACGGTGGCCACTATCGGTCAGTTTGATGGTCGCATCGTCGCCTGGCCGCGCGAGCAGCTTGCCATTAGGCGAAAAAGCAATCGATC
Organism: uncultured Planctomycetaceae bacterium; assembly: GCA_963800135.1. Taxonomy (GTDB): domain Bacteria; phylum Planctomycetota; class Planctomycetia; order Planctomycetales; family Planctomycetaceae; genus DASPSM01. The sequence continues at coordinate 8,251 of CAWCZR010000021.1, forward strand.
CGATCGCCGCTGTCTGTCGGGTGAGCGTGACAAGATTCCGCCCGGCGGCCACGTCCCAGAGCTTGATGGTGGCATCGTCACTTGCCGAGGCGAGCACCTTGCCGTCCGGCGAAAACGTGACGGCGTTGACCGCACCGGTATGGCCGAGGAGCGCGGGCCGATGTCGACCGCTGGGCAGATCCCAGAGATTCACGCTGTCGTCCGAGCTGCCTGAGGCCAATATGTGACCGTTCGGACTAAAAGCCAGAGATCCGGTATCCGAAGTGCGCGGCGAAGCGGTCACATCCAGCGTGATCTTCTCATGCGCTGAGGTCACGTCCCATAGTTTGACGGCCCAGTTTCCGGAAGCGAGCAATTTGCTATCGGGAGAAAAAGCGACGGAGAAGACAAGCGCGTTATGTCCGCGCAGCGTGGCCCGCTCCTTTGCGTTGGATACGTCCCAGATCTTGACCGTCTTGTCATTACTTGCACTGGCAATCCACTTGCCATCGGAAGAAAAGGCGACGCTCAGTACGCCCTTGTCATGCCCGGCGAGCGCCGTTCGCAGCCGGCGCGTGGCCACATCCCAGACCCGAATTACGGCATCGTCGCCCGCTGAAACCAATAAACTGCCATCGGGCGAGAAGGCAAGGGAGCGCAGCTTGCCAGTATGCCCGCGAAGGGTTACTTGCTCTTGCCCTTGGACGACGTTCCAAAGCTTGGTCGTGTGATCCGAACTTGCCGAAACGAGCGTCTTTCCGTCCGGCGTAAAGGCTAGAGAATTAACTCGATCGGTATGCCCTTTAAAGGTTGTCCATTCGACGATCGTTCGTGCGGGAGAGGCCGGCGCGTCTTGACTGGAATCGGCCTTAATGAGGGGTGCCAGCTCCCAGACTTTCACGATGCTGTCTCGGCTTCCCGAGGCCAGAAATCTGCGGTCCGGCGAGAACGCGAGCGTTTGGACCCAGTCCTTGTGGCCGGTCAGCGTCGCGCGTACGCGGCCGGTGGCCGGGTCCCAGAGTTTGATCGTGGTATCGTCGCTTCCGGAAGCCAGAATCTTCCCATCCGGTGAGAAAGCCAACGGACCGAGGTTGTCGCTGTGTCCTTCCAAAATCCGGCTCAGTTTGCCCGAGAGGGCATCCCAAATCCGAACTGTTTTGTCGCGGCATGCCGAGGCGACCACGAGGCCATCCGGACTAAAGGCGACGCCGTAAACCGCTGCGGAATGTTTGAGGGTCAAGGGCTGGCCCGAAGTGCGGGCGCCGGGGGTCCCCGTTGAAGGATTGGTCAAGTCGTGGGGCGGAGGATGAGCAACGGGTGGCTGCAGGTTCCAGAGTTTCACGGTTCCGTCACAACTGCCGGAAGCCAGTCTCTTGCCGTCGGAGGAGAAAGCCAGCGCGACGACGTCTTTGGAGTGACCCTTCAGGCTCGCGAGCTGCTTGCCCGTACCGGCGTCCCAGATCCTCACGAGAGCGTCATCGCTGGCCGATGCCAGTCTGCTGCCGTCAGGCGAGAACGCCACCATACCGATGTCGCCGCCGCGTGCGTCGAGTTTGGCACGCAGCTGGGCATTTGCCAGGTCCCAGAGTTGAATGACGTTGGTCGAGGTGGCCAGCGTCTTGCCATCTGGGGAAATCGCAACGGAAAAGATCTCATGATCGTGCCTGGGGAACGTCAGACGCTCACTGTGGCAAAGTCGCCAGCGATAGTACCAATCGAATCGACGAAGGTCCTGCTGATCAGGCTGCGGACGCTGACTGTCCAGCAAGTCCAACACGCGCCGCACGCGCCCGGCGTCCCACGCCTGTTCGGCCAGATTCATCTGCGACGCATAAAGATACTGGCGGGCGGTCAGCTCCCGAGACTCCGCAAGTGTGCGCTGCTGGTCGGCCAGATGTCGCTGGGTGTCCGCCATTTCACGCGCTTTTGTTGCCTGCGCGTTCGCGTTCAGCGATTTGTCGCTGCGCGGCTTCGGTCTGACGTGCCTGTTCGGCCTCATTGCGGACCTCGGTCTCGGTCTGTAACCGAACCTGCGCCAACCGCTCGGCCCGTGTGGCCCGAATCGTCTGAGTGACGCTGATCACCGTGCACAAGAGGATCGCCGACAACACCACGACGGCTGTCGTGAACGCCGCGCGGTTGCGACGGGCGAACTTCCCAAAGCGGTACACGGCTGAGGGAGGACAGGCCAGGACCGGTTCGTCGGCCAGATAGCGCTGCAAATCCATCGCCAAACCATTTGCCGTCTCATACCGGCGTGTTCGGTCCTTTTCGATCGACTTCATCACGATCCAGTCCAGGTCGCCGCGCACAAGCTGGCTCAAGCGGTGCGGGTCGGCCTGCCGATGAGCCGCTACCGCGACTCGGGTGTCCGCCGACGTGCTGATCCGCAGGCTCGGCTTGGGCGGCTCCTCCTCTCGGATGATGCGGCGAATCTCGTCGAACGCCGCCTCACGCAGGCGGTCTTGTCGAACGGCGTGCTCCCGGTGAGCAACTCATATAACAACACGCCCAGCGAATAGATGTCGCTGCGCGTGTCGATGTCAAGGCTGGTCATCTCCGCCTGCTCGGGGCTCATATACTGCGGGCGTTCCGATCATCTCAGCAAAGCGTGTAAAGAGCGTCTCTGGCGTGAGCTGCCGGTCGATCGCCTTGGCCACCCCGAAGTCGATCACCTTGGGCAACGGCCGGCCATCGTGCAGCGTGACCAGCACGTTGGAGGGCTTGATATCTCGGTGAATGATCCCTTTCTGGTGAGCATGTTGCACGGCATGACAGACTTGGACGAAAAGCTCTAGCCGCTCGTGCACGGGAAGATTGAATTGATCGCATAGTCGATGATCGGGACGCCGCGGACCAGCTCCATTACGAAGTATGGCCGTCCGGAATCGGTCGACCCAGCGACGAGGGCCCGAGCGATGTTCGGGTGATCATCAATGAGAGTGCTTGCAGCTCGGCCTTGAATCTCGCGAGTACCTGCCGTGTGTCCATGCCCGGCTTGACGATCTTGAACGCCACCCGGCGGCGGACCGGGGCCTGCTGATCGGCCATGTAAACAATGCCGAAGCCCCCTTCGCCGATCTGCTCCAGCAGCTTGTAGGGGCCGATGACTGTGCCGGGAGCTTCAGTGACACCGTGCGCCGCGACGGTGGCGGCCAGACCGGGCGGCGGGACGTCCAAGGGACCAATCGATTTGTCGTGGGATTTCAAGAGCTCCAGCACACGCCTGAGCAGCTCGGAATCGCCAGCGCAGGCGCCGTTGACGTAGGCCAGTCGTTCTTCGGGTGTGCCCAATTCAAGGGCAGCCAGAAAAATGGCCTCTTCGTTCCGGGGGACCTCGGTCATCGTCATTCCTGATGCTCTATAAAACAGTGCGGAATCGGCGACGAAATCACTCCACAAATCGGACCGAATTCCCGCAACTATTTCTCAGTCGGCCTGGAGCGTTTCCGTCCGCCCCAGCTCGGTGTACAACCAAGCCCGAGCGTAAGCCCAATAGCGATCAGCCGTTGTAGAAGAGATCCGAGTCCGTCGCTGCCGCGAATCGAAAGGCCCGCGAAATAGCGAAGTTTGACCAAATCGGCCTTGAGCTTGTCCTGCTTCTCGAATCGCTGCAAAACCTCGTTGACGGCCAGGATGTCGAGCGAGGGCTCCGGGCCGACGATCTCGACGTTTTCCAACGGTTGCCGACTCAGCGCGCCACCTCGCCGTTGGCTTTGCTTGTGACGCGCTTGGTCGATGAGGATCCGCCGCATGGCCTCGGCCACCGCGGCGAAGAAGTGTCCCCGGCTCTTCCAGAGCTGGGGACGAGCCACGTCGACCAGCCGAACGTAGGCATCATGCACCAGAGCCGTGGCCTGAAGCGTTTGGCCGGGCTTCTCCTGGGCCATCTTCTGCGCCGCCAATCGGCGCAATTCTTCGTAGACCAGAGGCAAAAGCTGTTCGGATGCCTGAGGATCGCCCTGCTCGATTGCGGAAAGGATTCGCGTAACGTCGCTCATGCCCGCTCCAAAGGAGCCTTCGATGCGGTCCATTGAGCATAGCCACAGGCAACTCGCCGAATCCACTCCCTGCCGCCAACGCCGCCGCTTCCGGCCGGTCGAAGCCCGAGGCAAACGGTTTCTGAAAATCGTTCGTTTGATGCGCTGCCCTTCAACCCAATTCCGCGGCCATCATTCAGTCGAGCGCGATTCTCACAAAACGTTTGAGTTCTCGGCACGAAAATCGTGTGTCAAAAAACGTATGTGAATCCGGGACGAGGCAAGCGGCGGCACCCGTCAAACGGTGGTTTAATGGCGCTCCCGACAAAGGGTTGAGTTTCGCGGAATGGGACAGCACCCTTTGTCTGATTCAAATTCGCTTCGTCGATGCCCCTCGACGCAGCAGGAGGTGATCACACACATCTTTGCTTGCGTTTGTGGCTGAATCTGCATGGCGACCCCGGCATCCTTCTTCGATGGTGCAGCAGCGTCATATACTAAGTCGGCATGAGCGAAGTTACTCGCATCATGAACGCCATCGATGCCGGCGATCCCCGCGCAGCGGCCCAGTTGCTGCCGCTTGTTTACGACGAACTACGCCTGCTGGCTGCCCAGCGACTTGCCCTGGAAAATCCGGGGCAGACGCTGGAAGCGACCGCTCTGGTTCACGAAGCCTACCTGCGGCTTGTCGGAGATGGGTCGGGGCCTCATTGGGACCATCGCGGCCACTTCTTCGCTGCCGCTGCCGAGGCCATGCGGCGAATTCTCGTGGACGCCGCCCGCCACAAACAGGCAATCCGTCACGGCGGCGGAAGGCACCGAGTGGACCTTCACGATTATCACTGCATCACGCAATCGCCGGACGGCTTGCTGGCAATCGACGAAGCCTTAACACGTTTCGTCAGCGAGGAGCCGGCCAAGGCCGAACTGGTGAAATTGCGTTTCTTTGCCGGTTTGTCTACGCCCGAGGCTGCCGCCGCTTTGGGAATCTCCGTCGCGACTGCCGAGCGGTGGTGGGCTTTTGCACGCGCCTGGCTGTTGAGCGAACTCCAGGAGGACAGAAGTCAAGAAATCCTTCCCTCTGGATGAGGGGGCTCGGCCCGTTCTTACGCATTGAAAGAGGTCCATCAATGCGTTTTCGGAGTTCTGGCGATGACCGAACAATCCCCCGCCGAGGCGATCTTCTTCGCTGCCCTGGAAAAGGGCACGCCCGAGGAACGCGTGGCTTATCTCGACGCTGCTTGTGGCGATGACCACAACTTACGGCAACGGGTCGATCGCCTTCTCGCCGCCCATCCGCAGGTTGGGAGCTTTCTCGAGCCGCCGGTCCGTGAAGCGGTTGCCGCTGCCGAGGCCCCCACCATCCCGCCAAATGAGAAGCGTCCCGCCGGTCCGGGCCGGGGCGAAACCGTCCTCGACGACAGTCCCGTGGAGGATGTCGGAGCGGTCATCGCCGGCAAATACAAGCTGCTCGAAACTCTCGGCCAGGGCGGAATGGGCGCCGTGTTCATGGCGCAACAGATGCAACCGGTCAAGCGGCTCGTCGCGCTGAAGCTCATCAAGCTGGGCATGGACTCCAAGCAAGTCCTGGCCCGCTTCGAGGCCGAGCGGCAGGCGTTGGCCCTGATGGATCATCCCAATATCGCCAAGGTCCTGGACGCGGGAACGACCGACTCGGGCCGCCCCTTCTTTGTGATGGAGCTGGTGAAGGGGGTGCCGATCACCCGCTTCTGCGATGAGCGCCAGCTCTCCCCCCGGCAACGCTTGGAGCTGTTCATCCCGGTCTGCCAGGCGATTCAGCACGCTCACCAGAAGGGCATCATCCACCGGGACATCAAGCCGGCAAACGTGCTGGTCGCGCTCTACGACGACCGCCCGGTGCCGAAGGTGATCGATTTTGGCGTGGCCAAAGCCGCCGGCCTGCAACTCACCGATGTCAGTCTGATGACCGGGTTCGGCGGAATCGTCGGCACTCCGGAATACATGTCCCCCGAGCAGGCCCAGCTCAACCAGCTCGACATCGATACCCGCTCCGACGTGTACGCCCTGGGTGTGCTGCTCTACGAATTGCTCACCGGCACGACACCCATCGACCGCAAGCGTCTGGGCCAAGGCGCTGTTCGAGGTTTTGCGAATTATTCGCGAGGAGGAGCCGCTACGGCCGAGCACCCGACTCAGCACGTCCGACGCCCTGGCAAGTATCGCCGCGACCCGCAGGACGGAGCCGGCCAGGCTGGCAAAGCTGATGCGCGGCGAGCTGGACTGGATCGTGATGAAGTGTCTGGAAAAGGACAGGTCGCGGCGCTACGAGACCGCCAACGGACTGGCCCACGATCTGGAGCGTTACCTGGCTGATGAGCCCGTGGAGGCATGTCCGCCGAGTTCCACTTATCGGCTCCGCAAATTTGCCGGCAAGTACAAAAAGGCACTCGCGACGGCGGCCACGTTTGTCGCCGTCTTGCTGATCGGCGCCGTCGTCAGCACCTGGCAGGCCATTCGCGCCACAAACGCCGAAGCGTCGGCATTGAAAGAAACGGAGTGCGCCGAGTCCAACGAAATCGCGGCAGTCGTGGCAAATGAGCAGACACAGGACGCCCTGACTACCAGCTTGTTCGAACAGGCTCATGCCGTTCGGCTGTCCGGCTTGCCGGGCCGCCGGTGGCGCGCGCTGGAGTTACTCAAGCAGGCCGAACAATTGCGGAGTCGAGAGCGGCTCGACTCGGCGAAGCTGGTCGCTGGCAAAGAGCAATCGGCGGTCCAACACGAAAGTCTTTCCCGGTCGCAGTTGCGGAGCGAGGCACTGGCTGCGCTGTTGATCGACGACGCGCACGTGATCCGTCAATGGGGCGGGCTGGCTCACTCGGTCAGCCCAGACGGAACTCTCGCTGCCACGTTTGGGGCCGACCCGAAACACGAGAGCGGCACCCTGGCTATCGTCGACGTGAAGACGGGCAAGGAAATATCGAAATGGAAAGGAAACGACCCGTCGCGGCTTCTCGGTATTCCCACGGCGATTGCGCTTGGTCCGCACGCGAGGCGTCTGGCAATCGTTCCGTACCCAATGGAACGGATCGAAGTGTGGGATCTTTTGTCACAAAAACGGCTGCGCAAACTTGCGATTGCGAAACAAGGCTCAGAGGCGCCCGCATCCAAGACCCGCAGTGCCAAGTCGGGTGCGTCGAAAACTCTAGCTGTGGCTCCAAGCGAATGGAAGGCGATGGTTTTGTTAAGCCCCAATGGCCGTTACGTCTGCGGTGTTACCAATTCACCGACGGGCGATCGCGTTGTGGTGTGGGATTTGGACAGCGATGCCGCGGGTCAGCCGGTGGGAATTGTGAAAGGACTGCCAATCGCCGCTTTTAGTCCGGACAACCAACTCTTGGCGTTTGTGTCGAGAAGCAAAAAAGTCGTGCTGTGGAACGTTGCAACGAATCGCTTGGATAAAGAAATTGAACTGCCTCTCGAGCCGAGTGGTGCAGTCGGATTTGGACCGGGCGGAACGCTTGGAATCACCTGTGCACAATCCAACGAGAAACGGGGCAGCGGGAGCCCTGGACCACAAACGCTCCTGATTTGGGATCTTACGCACAATCGCGAAATGAAACGGACCGGGACGATTCCCAGCGTTCCGAACTCTATCAGCTTCTCTCCTGACGGGGCCTCCGTTGCCATCAGCCATGGCGTGGCGGGCAACATTTTAGTTTTCAACCTCGCGGACAGGAAATCCGCCGTGCCGCTGAACCACGGGGCGATGACACGAACGCTCGCGTGGACCGATGACGGCCAGCATTTGCTGACTGGCGGCTTGGGATCGCTCAAGACTTGGGAGTTTGCGGACGAATCGGCGGCTTCCGACCTGCGACTGGAGGTCGAGCGCGAGACGAGCTTCGAGGTTCCATTCGCATTGAGCCCAAATGGCCGCTTCATTGCCGTCCAGAGCAGCGGGGTGCCGAACGTTAAACTCTACGACCCCACGTCACGTAAGTTTGTTCGCCGCCTCCCACACGATGTGTCCGACCATATGTTGCCGTCCCACTTGTGGTTCAGTCCGGACGGAAAGCAGCTTGTCGGCCTGAGTCATCAAAGTGTCGTCGTTTGGGACGTTGACACGGCGACCCAAAGAGTCCGAGTGGATGCCAATCCTTCTCAGAGACAAGGCTTCACGTCTGTCGGCTTTCGCGCCGATGGAAGTGTGCTCGTCGGAGGGATCGCCAATTTCATGCCGGCTGTGTTCGAGGCGTCCAACGGGAAAGAGAATCTGGCGAGGACGGGGAGCGGGATTGGCTGCGTTGGTCAGTCTTGATGGCCGGTTCGCGACGATATTTGCTTCGGTGCTAGGTCGGACGCAGCAATCCGTTTCCCTTGTCGACATTTCCACAGGCAAGGAGCGGTCTCAATTGCCGGGCGCACCGAACGGTGCCGTTCACACGACGCTGCGGGAATTCAGTCCAAACGGCCGTTGGCTTCTCGCTCTGCACTTCGGCCGCTCAGCGACGACTAACCCTCAGGAGGTCACATCATCGTTCGGTAGCGCAGGTCCGGGCTATCTGGGTTCGGGAATAGCGCAGCAACCGTGGACAGCCGATGTTTTGGATGTCGAGTCCGGGAAACGGCACATGCAAATAGACGGTGCGTCGAATCCCATCGCTCGCGTTTTCAGCCGCGATGGCCGGTATCTCGCGGTCGGCATGGCAAACGGAGCGATTCGGTTCTGGGACACGCAAGTCCGCGAGGAATTATTCGACTGGCATGCGTTCGGCGATCACGCGGAAGAATCCTTTTTGCCGCAATATCTTGCCTTCGATGCAGACGACGCCAATTTTGTCGTTCCAAATCCCGTGTCGCCGGCCTTTCGCATGTTGAACTTGCCGCGGGTCAACGAGCAACTGGGGACGGCAGCCCTCAACTGGTAGACGTTGAGGGATCCCAGAAGATTTCCGTTGAACAAACCACGCCGGCGCAGAATGAGTGAGAGAATCATTTATGAACGCGCGTGTTCGAGGCCGCTTGCGACGAGGCGATGCCCTCCTCCGACTCGAACCTTCTGTCCCAATTAAGGTTCGAATTCTGCCGCCGATTTCCGGGCGTTTGATCCGCCCTCACAGCCTGACGCCGGATTCCGCCAAAACGTATGAGTATCTATGAAGGCCGGGCCTCCTAGGCATAAGAGGCGTTTGAGACGATGTTTGTCGGTGTGAATATGTCTCGGACGACTTCCCCAACTCAGGAGACCGGCATGAAGATCCTTGCGATCGATCTCGGAAAGAGCAAGAGCGTCGCATGTGCCTATTCCGTTGAGACCGCGGAATCGCGGTTTCACAAGGTGGGCACAAGTCCGGGGCAGCTGCATGAATTGATCCTCAAGGTGCGACCTGATCGAATTGTCATTGAAGTCTGCTCCGCAGCCGGATGGGTGGCGGACCTGGTGGGGACAATAGGAATTGAGTTGCAGGTCGCCAATACGGCCGCTCCCGCCTGGCGTTGGAGCAATACCAAGCGGAAGACCGATCGCGATGATGCGTTGCGTCTGGCCCAACTGTCGGCCCTTGAACAACTTCCCCGGGTCACGATTCCCAAACGGCCATTGACACGATCCGTGGTGATCTCAACGCACTCAGCGTCGTGTACAACCTTTGGCTCATCAAGGCGACCAAGTTGCTCGACGTGAATCCCTTTGCGGACGTGATTCCGCCGAAGACAAATCGCCGAACACCTCGGCTCATCGAGCAGAAAGAATTGCAGGCATTTCTCGACTGGCTCGACCATCGGTGGGGCGGTTGGCGGCTGCCGACGCTCTTCCTCGAAGTTAAGGCCGCAATCGGGTGCCGGATCCGCGAACTCGCATCGACTCGGACAAGCCAACTGAAGGATGGTCGAATTCACTTCGATGCCGAGACGACCAAAGCGCGGAAGACAAGAATGGTTCGTTTGCCTGCTTCGCTCTATGCCGAGCTTGTGCAGAACGCCGGCAAAGAATTCGTCTTCGAGCGGTTCGAGACGGATCGTGGCAAAATTCACCGAAAACGGGGGACCACGCGGTACGCCAGCTTAGTCAAGCAATTTTCACCGACGATCCTGATTCGCTGGCTTCAGGCCGAGAAGCTCACGTACTTCGCAGAGAACCCGAATGCCAAGCGCTTCAAGCTCCACAACCTTCGTGGGACGGCGATGTCGAAGGCTAGGATGCTCGGCATCACCTACGACGATGCGTCGGTTGCGTTCGGTTGCAATCCTGAGACGATGCGACGGCACTACCTCGCCTTGAACGAGGTAGACATCACCGACCGGGTGATGGAGCGACTCCACGACTCAGCCAACGGTTCCGCGAAACAAACCGAGCCTCCGACTCCTCCTCCAACGCAGAATTTGGGGAGATTTTGGGGAGATGCCCGTTGAGGACAAAAAAAGACTCACGACGAATTGCCGTAAGTCCTTGCTGAGTATTGCCGGAGGAGGGACTCGAACCCACACACCCAGTTACGGATACTGGATTTTGAACGGAAAGAACCCTGCTCGCCCTAAATCCTTTGGCAGTCCGTAACTCCAACGAGGGGTTTTGCTTATCACAAAAGGCTCCTCCCCGTCAATCTTCGTGAACCTCCGCTTCTCCACCAATGTTGACACGAATTGGACACCGACTTGGGGAGATTTTGGGGAGATCCAAAATCGAGTCGTGGCTCAGTCGGATCTTCGTATCCTTGCTTCAATTGCCACTGGCTCAACCGGCTAGTTTTGACTGAACGGGCGGAAACGCCATCGTCAGAACATAAATCGACTCATCGAATTCATGGCGAGGAATCTGTCGCCAGAGAACCGGGCGTTGCTCGCACAGATGGCGGCACGCGGCGTAAAATCGGGCCGCTTCGGCGACCGATCATCCGTGCGTCATTCGGATCAAAGCCGAAGCTTAAGACGTACAAGAACGTCCCCCGTTGCTGCAAGAGCCGAAGGTGGATTCGAGACGTGAACTTGGACCAAATACAACGGCTCGTCACCAAGGGCGAATCGGACCGTCTTGAGTTCAAAAAGTCCACGGGGGAACTGAAGGGTGGGATGGAAACGCTGTGCGGTTTCCTGAATGGGCAGGGCGGAACGGTCTTGTTCGGCGTGACGACAAGGAGAATCAGTGGTCAAACCGTTTCCGATAACACCTTACGTGACGTTGCCGCAGAGATTGCGAAGCTCGATCCCCCCGCAACAATCACTCAGAGTCGAGTAAAGGTGTCAGAAACGCACGATGTCCTGGTCCTGAAGACCACAGTGCGTTCCACCTCCCCCTACGCTTATAACGGTCGGCCATTTCGTCGGGTTGGAAGCACGACTTCGCTGATGCCACAGCAAGAATACGAGCGGCGACTACTTGAGAGGGGGCACTCACGACAGCGTTGGGAGAATCAGGTCGCCGAAGGCTATCGGCTCGGAGACCTGAATCGTAAGGAGATTCAACGGACTGTCCGCGAGGCTTTGAACGCCAACCGCTTGGAAGCATCAGCCGAAAGCCCGCAGGAGGTGCTGACGAAGTTGCACCTGGTCACGGATCACAGCGTCCTGCAAGCAGCCGTAGTGGCCTTTGCAAAAGACGTGCTTCCAGATTTTCCGCAATGCAGCCTTCGAATGGCCCGCTTTCGTGGTGTAAGAAAGGATGAGTTTATCGACCAACGGCAAGTACACGGAAACGCTTTCGACCTGCTCGAAGAGGCCATGCTTTTTCTTCGTCGGCACTTGCCCATTGCTGGGCGGTTTGAGCCGGGCGTGCTGACACGTCTCGACGAGCCGCTTTTCCCAACTCTGGCTCTTCGCGAAGCTGTCGTCAACGCAATTTGTCACCGCGACTATTCAATCGCCGGTGGGGCCATCAGCATTGCAATTTTTGACGACCGCCTGGAGATCGCCAGCACGGGCACGCTCCCTTTCGGTCTCACCATCGAGGATCTGAAGAAGGAACACACATCGCATCCTCGGAATCCGCTATTGGCTGAGGTGTTTTATCGAAGAGGGTTGATTGAACGCTGGGGAAGAGGGACGCAAAAAATCGTGTCGCTTTGTGTTGAAGCCGGACACCCGGAACCAGAGTTCGAGGAGCGGGCAGGAGAGGTGGTCGTTCGTTTCATTCCTTCCGCTTACATTCCGCCGCACCGAATCAGCCACGACCTCACGGAGAGACAACGGCGAATCCTTCATGTGCTACGCGACGGTGCTCGACACAGCTTGGGCGAAATGCAGCGAGCGATTGATCCTGAGCTTCCGAGCAGTACGCTTCGCGACGATTTGAATCTCCTGCGGAAACTGCATTTGGTTCGATCTGGAGGGCATGGGAGAGGAGCCTTTTGGCAACTGGAACAGGCCGCGAGGAGTCGTTCCAAGGGTAAGGCCAAAGCACGAAAATAAGACGGAATAGCACGGTAAAGACGCGGTTTAACACGGAAAATGCACGGATTAGCACGGGTCTCACCTCCGACATCGTGGAATCTAAACGGCGGACGAATTGTGCAGCGCGGGTAGCTCGTTGCGGCGGTCGGATTTTGCAGCGCACATTCGTGCGGTAGCTGCAGCCTGGAGAGAATTGGGGCTTTTGCCCCGTTCTTCAGGAAGCAGTGAGGCGCCGGAGTGTACGCTGACATGGAGCAATGGACCGAGATTCGTCGGCGAGTGTTGATCGGCGAGCTGACGAAGCGAGCGGCCTGCCGCGAGTACGAGCTGCACTGGAAGACACTCCAGAAGATTCTCGAGCACACGGAGCCGCCGGGCTACCGGCAGGCTCAGGCGCGGCGCAAGCCGAAGATCGAGAAGTACCTGCCCATCATCCGCCAGATCCTGGAAGCCGACTGCCAGGCCCCCAAGAAGCAACGGCACACAGCCCACCGGATCTGGGAGCGATTGCGCGATGAGCAAGGCTTTGACGGCGGGTATACCACCGTCAAGGACGCGGTGCGGGCTTCGCGACAGGGACAGCGCGAAGTGTTCTTGCCACTGTCACACCCACCCGGCGAGGCCCAGGTCGACTTCGGGTTTGCCCAGGTCAAGCTGGCCGGGGAACTGACGAAGGTCGCGTTGTTCGTGATGACGCTGCCCTATTCGGACGCCCTCTTTTGTCAGGTGTTTCCCCGGGAGTGCACCGAGGTGTTCCTGGAAGGGCACAAGCGGGCCTTTGCCTTTTTTGGCGGTGTGCCGCGTCGGATCAGTTACGACAACTCCAAGATTGCCGTGGCCCGGATCACTGGGAGCCGCGAGCGGCAGGTGACCAAAGAGTTCCTACGGCTCAAGAGTCATTATCTGTTCCAGGACCACTTCTGCCTCGTGCGGCGACCCAACGAGAAGGGGCACGTGGAACATCTCTTGGACTTCGGCCGCAAGAACTACCTGGTGCCCGTGCCCCAGGTCGAGGGATTGGCCGCACTGAACGACCAGCTTCGGCAGCGCTGCACTGAGGATCTCCAACGGCAACTCCGCGGTAAGCCGGCAGTGAAGCAAGAGCTTTTGGTCGAAGAGCAGGCCGCGATGCTCGAGTTGCCGAAGCAAAACTTCGATGCCCGGCGGCTCACTCATGCCTCGGCCGATTCGCTGTCGCTGGTGCAGTTCGAGACCAACCGCTACTCGGTGCCTGTGAAGTACGCTTATCGGCAAATCACCGTGCTGGCCACGGTCGACGAGATCAGGCTAGTTTATGAGGATCGGCTCATCGCCCGGCATCCACGCTGTTGGGGCCGGGAGCAGTCGCTCTTCGACCCGATCCATTACCTGGCGCTGTTGGAGCGGAAGCCAGGCGGCTTTGACTTCGCCCGACCGCTGGAGAAGTGGGAACTGCCCGACTGCTTCGACACGCTCCGAAGGCGCATGGAACATCACCCCGGCGGTTTGGGAATGCGGGAATTCATCCGCGTGCTGCGGTTGCTGGAACACGCTGGCTTGCCGCAGTTGACCGACGCCGTGGAATACGCCCTGGACCTGGATATCACGGATGCCGACAGCATCCGAGTGATCCTTGAGCACCGCCGTGAAGAGCCGGTGCCTCTGTTCTCGCTCGACGGCCGGCCGCACTTGAAGGGAGTGGCAGTCGAACGCACGGACGTCTCGGCCTACCAAACCCTCTTGGTGGAGGGCAGGCCATGACCAACCACGAGACCAAGAGCCTGGTGCTCTTGAAGCACCACCTCAAGCAATTGAAGTTGCCGACTATGCACGGCCAGTGCGAACCGGTGGCGCAACGCTGCTCGAGGGAGAACATCGATCATCTGGGTTTTTTGCTCCAACTGTGCGAGTTGGAGCTGATCGACCGGGAGCAGCGGGCTGCCGAGCGCCGCTTGAAAGCCGCCAAGTTCCCTGCCCAGAAGACGCTCGACCAGTTCGACTTCGCGACTCGGCCCAGCATCAACAAGCCGCTAGTTCTGGAACTGGTCCGCGGCGATTACCTCGACAAACGTGAGAACATCCTGCTGGTGGGGAACTCCGGGACCGGCAAAACGCACTTGGCCACAGCCCTGGGGATTGCCGCCTGCGGTCAAGGAAAGCGAGTCCGCTTCTGGCGAGTAACGGAACTGATCACTACGATGCTGGAGGCGAAGGAAGAGCGTCAGCTCTTACGGCTCCGCAGTTACTTGGCCAAGCTCGACCTGTTGATCCTGGACGAACTGGGCTACGTGCCGGCCAGCAAGTCGGGTGCGGAACTGCTGTTCGACGTGATCGCCACGGCCTACGAGCGGCAGAGCCTGATCGTGACTTCAAACCTGCCGTTCGAGAATTGGACCGAAGTTCTGGGGAGCGAGCGGCTGACCGGCGCCGCTCTGGATCGTTTAACGCATCGTTGCCACATCCTGGAAACCCGCGGCGAGAGCTATCGGTTGCAGGACGCCAAGAGACGCCGACGGCCCGTTGGGGCAACGACCTAACCCGTACCAACTCCGCCGGAGCAACGCCGGCCGGATGCGAACTGAAGGAACCCGTTGACCTAGTGCTGCACAATTCGGCCGCCCCGCGCTACACAATTCATCCGCCGTTTAGAAACGAAGGGTGCCTTTTGAGTGATCTGGACGAAAAATCCGTGCGGCAGAACAGAAGAAGGCACAACGTGAATCAGCCACTCCCGCTCCCACAGCCAAAGAACGAATTCCCGTTGGACAAGAGGGCTTCGAGCCATCGCTGATTTGAACGCAATCAGCTCAGGCATCCATGCGGTTCTGCTCCGAGCACAGCGACGCGGGAAGTCCTCCCACGCTTCGAATGGACAACACTCAAAGTCCTGTCGCAACTTGTCGAGCATATTTCACTCACTTACCAACAACTCCTTGCGCAAACGGAAATTTGCCCTCCAGCAAGCGTCCAATTCGCAGCCCTCGATCGTCGCCGACCGATTGCAATGCAACCGCAATGTCACTGGTACAACGTTACCAAATCGTTACCAGACCAGATTCACGCCCTCACGACTCGGTAAACGACAGTAGCCGCAAGTTATTATCTTGCGGCTACTTCCATTGAGCGAGGCCGACGGGATTCGAACCCGCAACCCCCGGATCGACAGTCCAGTGCGCTAGCCAATTGCGCTGCCGGCCAATTGATTCCGCATACGACAAAGTTGAGTTGGTTTCCTCGACCGAGTGCAAGTCTCACCCGAGCCATTCGCAAAGGCAACAGATTCCTCCAGGTCGAGCGTTCCGCTGGGCGGTGAACCGACGTGCGGGATGCACGCTGGCCCTCCCCCAGAGCATCGACACGGCTTGTTTTGGCGGACCGCATCCAAAGGGCCCCGTGGAATGGCGGAAGGCCGCACGGCAGGCATCGAAAACGCGTCGATTCGACGCCCTCTAATCCGCGGGGACTAGCCGAACACCTTCTTGATCGCCTCGTATTTCGTCGAGGGATAGAGGTGTCGGTAACGCCTCGAAATCTCCTCGGACATGTGGCCGGCGAATTCCTCGATGAATCTTTGGTCGATCCCCATCGTGGCGCACGCGCTGATGAAACCATGACGGAAGAAATGCCATCCCCGGACTTCCGACCAATCGGTGTCGGAAAGGGCTCGCTTGAGGTGATTGTGAGCCTCGCTCGGCGTCAGCGGCTCTATGGGCTGCGTCGCTCCTTGCGGTGACAGTGGCCGCTCTACCTGCAGACGTCGTCGCTCGACCGTTGCTCTGATGCCCGGTGGTCGGGCTTCGCTTCTTGCTCCTCGTCACGACGGCGGTCTGGCAGAAGAGATGCGGTCCGCCTGGATGATCCTTCAACCATGCGCGAAGAATTTTCTCAAGGACGGGAGAAACGGGAACGCGGCGCGTCGTTGTCTTACCCTTCACGCGTTTCTTCTCGTGGATCGTCACGACCTTCTCTCGAAGGTCAAGGTCGGAAAGTTTCGTCCGAATGATCTCGGAACGCCTGGCTCCCGTGTAGGCTGCGAATCCGACCATCGGGTAAAGGAACGGCTGCGTCTCCTTGCCCTTGATCAGCTTGAGGATCGCCTTCGTTTCCTCGGTCGTGGGGTACATGGCGTCCCAAAGATCGGCCTCCTCCGCCTTGGTCAGCCCCGCCTTGATCTTCCGTTCAATCTCCGCTTTCGTCATGAAGGGCGGTTTTTCGGTCGTTCGGGGATACCGCAGGCCCGCGTAGGGGAAAGGCTCTTTGACGATCTTCGCCCGCTTCGCCCAATTCCATGCAGTGCGGAGCGTCACGATTTCCTTCTTGATCGTCGCCGCGGAGACCTTGCGGCCATTCATGCCAGCGTCTTTGGTGCGGCCGTCGACATACTCTTGGAGCTTCAACAGGCTGAGGTCGTTGATGGGGAAATTCTCGCCCCACTCTTCGACGAAATAGCCGAAATGCAGCTCGATCCCGTCGAGGGTCGTCTTCTCAAGAGACGCCTTGTGCGTGTCGACGTACTTGTCCCGGAACTCGCCGAGCGTGTGAGCATCGGAATCGGAGCCGCGGGCTTGCCATCGAACTGCACGAAGTCGACGACAGAAATGCCAGAAGGGATTTCGACGAGGCGATTGTTTCAAGCGATACAGCAGGAGGTCGACCTTGCGACCCGTCGCATCGGCGATGTCATCGGGAACCGGCCCGACCGTGAAGGTGTGGCGTTTGCCCAAGTATCGAAACGTGCAATACCAGCTATCGCCCTTGCGCTGAAGTCCCGCCATCGCTGGCTCCTGAAAGCCAACGCCACCCCAATATCAGGCCATGGTTGACAGAAGAATGACAGAAAATTCTGCTCGGTAATCCGTCTGTCATCATTCTATTGAAATCTCTCGGAAACCACTTGTTTTTCAGTGCCGGAGGAGGGACTCGAACCCACACACCCTGTTACGGATACTGGATTTTGAATCCAGCGCGTCTGCCAATTCCGCCACTCCGGCCTGATCGTCGCCCCTGCGGGCGATTCAACGTTGCGAAACTACAGCCCCTCGCCCGCCGGCGTCAACTGACTTAGCCCAATTGCTGATTGGCTGATTGCCTGTCCCACTCGGTCGCCAACTGCCTTCCGAAAACTTCTTCCGTGCTCCACAACGACTCGTCGAGCATCACTCTGCTTAGACTGACTGCAACACGGACCAGACCTCCGATCGTGGTGGCCTTCCCCGGGACTTTCCGCTAACGTCGAGCGCACAGAGACTCCGGATCGAATCCTGGCCGTGTGCGCACCGATGGACCCGCTCGCCCGACTTCACGACCGCCTCGCGCCGCTCAAGGCGGCCCTGCTCGACCATCCCGTCTACTCGGCGATCGACTCTCTGACCGCCTTGCATGTCTTCATGGAGCACCACGTCTTCGCCGTGTGGGACTTCATGTCGCTGCTCAAATCGTTGCAATGTCGGCTCTCGTGCGTCGACGTTCCCTGGCTCCCCGGCGACAACCGGTTGGGCTGTCGCTTCATCAACGAAATCGTGCTGGCCGAAGAAAGCGATGAGGATGGACAAGGCGCGTTCTGCAGCCACTTCGAGCTCTATCGCCGCGCAATGAAGCAGTCTGGAGCCAGCACGCTTGGCATCGACGGTTTCCTGGCGGCGCTCCGCCAGGGCCAGTCGCTGGCCGACGCACTCGCAGCCGCGCAGGTCGCTCAGGCGGCTCGGTCGTTCGTGCAGACAACGTTCGCGATCATCGACGCAGGCAACCTCTGCGCCATCGCCTCGGCCTTCACGTTCGGCCGCGAGGATCTGCTCCCGGCCCTCTTTCAACGCATCGTCGACGAGCTGAACCTCGAAACCGGCGGCGGCCTCGAATTGTTCCGCTACTATCTCAACCGGCACATCGGCTTGGACGGCGACGAACACGGTCCGATGGCCGGCCGGCTCATGCAATCGCTGTGCGGCAGCGACGAATCCCTCTGGGCGATTGCTGAACAAACGGCGACCAAGTCGCTGGAGGCGCGGCGCGAACTCTGGGACGGGATTTACGGGGCGACGCTTAGCCGAAAAGCGTCGGATCACATTGCTTCGAGTCAAACCAGTCGGTGACTCGGATTGCCGAACTGCCCGCGTGTCCAAAGTGCTGCCTGAATTTCCTCCAAATGCTGTCTGAATTCGCCCTCCGAGAGGCCTCGGACAGCGGCATTCGGCTTGACCTCGTCGCGGGCCCTATCTTAAAACTCCGCAAGCCGCGACTCCCGAAAGCAACGGATTGCCTAGCCACGATGAGCGATTCGCCGACCCTGACGGTTGGTGCGCTTTCAACCGCCAGCTGGCTGCCTGACGAGTTGTCGGACCGGTTGACCGGTTGCGCTGCGCTTTCTGAGTGCGCGGCGGTCGGGTTCCTCGCGCGCCCTCCTCACAATCGCCCCTCGAAGCCGAATCTTGCCTCCGGGCACGACGCTGAGATTTCATCAGGCCTGCATTTTCGCCAGCACTGAGTTCATCTGGGCCATGACGGACGCGGTTCAACCGAGCCGCGGCCAAACAATTGCCTAATCGCCTGCGAGCACTTCTCACGGGGCGGCGGGCAGCCTGCCGTCCTGCGGATCGACCATGATGCGCCTTGATGCCCCCAAATTTCTGTTCCGGGCCGCGGTTTGCCTGGCGTTTTTTGCCTACGGGGTGGCGACGGCCTATTTCCGCGTCTTTCCTTTCTCCGTCCTGCACAACGCCCACGAGGCGGTGCTGGCAATCGCCCGTACCAACGACGACGCCGAGTTCCACGAGCCGCCGGACTTAAAGGACGTCGCCGAGCCCACGACGCACCGCTATTCGCCCGACTCTGGAGCAGAGTTACTGCTGGTCTCGGGCGGCGAGAATTATCTGAAGGACCAGAGTGCGGGGCACGGCTGTCTGGCCTGGATCATGGATCGCCAGGGACGGGTCAAGCACGTCTGGCAGTATGACCCCGGACTCTGGTCGCAGCTCGATGGCGTCGCGGTCACTCCGGGAAGAGCGGCAAGAATCTATCCGGTCGGCTTGCACCTCTATCCCGACGGCGGGCTGCTGGTGACCTTTCAGGGCTGGTACACGTTTCCCGTCGGCATCGGACTCGCCCGGTTCGACAAAGACTCGAAGCTGATCTGGAAGAAAGAACTCCACACTCATCATTGGTTCACCGTCGCCGATGACGGCAGAATCTACGCGCTCAAGTCCCGCGTCATCGACTCGCCGCGACCGGTTGGAGAGACGCGGTTTTCCCTGTCCTCTGGAGCGGCCAAGATTCTTGACGACGCCGTCGTGATCCTCGACGCGGACGGCAACGTGCTCGAAGAGATTCCCCTGCTCGACGCGTTGGTGCAGTCCGGCTGGCAGGGGCTGCTGGCGGCTCGGGCCGGGTCTGATTGGGACAGCCAAGAGACGTGCGTGATTATGGATCAGGATCCGACGCACCTGAACGGCATTCAACTCGTCGATGCCGCGCTCGCCGCCCGCCACCCGTCGCTGCGGGCCGGCGATCTCTTGCTGTCGATGCGGAGCCTCAACGCGGTCGGCATCCTCGATCCCCACACGCGGCGGTTCAAATGGATGTCGGCGGGGACGACGGTGATGCAGCACAGTCCGCTGTTTCACGACGACGGCGTGCTCGTCTTTGACAACCGCGGCGGCTCGATCACGACGGGAGGTTCGCGCCTCGTCCAGATCGACCTGGAGACGCGCGGTTCCCAAGTGCTTTTTCCCGGTCCGGCGACGTCATTGCCCGGGAAATTTTATTCGGGAGTGGCCGGTCACCTCGATTTGAGCGGCGATGGGCGCGTGCTGGTGACGCTGTCGAAGGCGCAAAAAGTCTGGGAAATCAACCTGAAGACTGGGGCCGTGCTGTGGGAGTACGTCTGCGTCGATCCCGAACACCGCCGTCGCCGCGAATTGCTCACCGCGGAGTACGTGCGGCACGTCGGTTTTCCGATGAATAAAAGCCAATAAGTTCGCCAAGATGGTTTGAAGAGTCGGGCCTGAAGGAACATGTCGTGACACGGAAGTCATTTTTGCCCGCGATGGCGGTGCTGGCGGTCGCAATCTGCCTGGTCGGATTGCCCCTCTCCGCGGCACAGGCGGCCGCGACCGGGCCCGCTCTGGTGGCCTACATCGGCCCCGGTGCGGGACTGGGATTCCTCGGAAGCTTGCTCGCTGTCCTGATGGTTGTCTTCCTGGGGCTGGTGGGACTGATTCTTTATCCGGTGAAGCTGGCGATCCGCTGGCTGCGACGGACGCGCGCGACGAGCGGTTCGGCGACCGCGTTCGGATCTCCTTCGGTGCTTCGCTCCGGGCGAGCTTGAGGTCACCCATGAACCCCGGAAATCTGGCTGCGATCGTGGGAGGCCTGGCGGCAGGCTTCTTCGCCGGAGTGCTCTTCCAGTGGGTCGCCTCGCGGATGCCGCGAGTTGACTTCTGGCAAACTGCGGCCACACTCGCGCGCTCGCTCATTGCGATCCGAGAAGAGGACGACTTTTTCGCCCGATATGGCGATCTGCTCAAACTGCTCGTGCGCTACCTGGGCCGCCAGGCGCTGGTCATCGCCTTGCCCGTGGTCGTCGTGACCGCGTTTGCCCTCTTGGTTCTGCCCGCAGCAGAGGCGCGAGCCTGGCCCGGCGCCGGGCGTTTGCAGTGCCCGGTGGCGCGAGCGCCAGTTGTCGCGACTGCCGGGCTGTGGAGTTGGACGGCCCAGCACCAGAGCGTCGAGGTCGCTTCCCTGGTGTGCGTCTGTGTGGGCTCGGGCATCGGCATGTCATTGTCGCGGAAGCGGTCGTGAATCTCAGCCGCACCGACTATTGGCTGGCCCGGCTGGCCCATGCTTGCGCGGCGCTCTTCGAGTCGGTTGGAAATGTCGAATCGTCGATTCTCAGGCGACGCCTGGACGCGATTCCGATCGAGGCGCCGATCTTTGTGTGCGGACTGGCGCGCTCGGGCACGACGATCCTGCTGCAAGAGCTGTCGCAAATGCCGAGCGTCGCCACCCATCGGTATCGCGACTTTCCCTTTTTGATGACCCCCTGGATCTGGAGCCGCCTGGTTGATTGGGGTGGGGGCCGCGCAGCGGCCGGCGACCGAGCGACCGCATCAGGACCGGATTCGCATCTCGGCCGAAAGTCCCGAAGCCTTCGAAGAGCCGCTCTGGCAATTCTTCTTTCCCCAGCTGCACGCGGCCAAGTCCCTGCATCGACTGACGGGCGAGCGGCGGTCGGCCGAGTTCGATGCTTTTTTTCGCGACCACATCCGCAAGATTCTGCTGCTCCGCGGAGGCCGCCGCTATCTCTCCAAGGGCAACTACAACGTCGTCCGCATCGAGTACCTGGCCGCCCTCTTTCCCGATGCCCGGTTCGTGATTCCCATCCGGCATCCCTTCACCCACGTGCAATCGCTCGTGCGGCAGCACGCCCTCTTCACCGCGTACGCGCAACGCGACCCGCGCGCGCCTCGCTATCTGCAAGCCGCCGGCCACTATGAATTCGGCCCGCAACGCGTGCCGATCCGCCTGACGCACGAGGCGGGCGACCGCATTCGCGACGCCTGGCACCGTGGCGACGACGCGACCGGCTATGCCATCCAATGGGCCGAAATCTACGGCTTCGTCCACGCTCTCCTCGAAAGCAGTGGCGATCTGGCCGAGCGCACCTCCGTAATCCGCTACGAGGACTTCTGCGACCGCCCGGCCGAGGTCATGACTGCCCTTTGCCGGCACACCCAGCTCGAACCTCTCGCGACGAATGGAGCGCGCCCCTTCGAGCACATCATCGCATCACCTCACGACTCGCTCCACCTTCCGCGCGATTTCCGCGAAACCGTCTGGCGCGAAGCCGGTCCGGTGGCACGACATTTCGGCTATTCGCCGACGCGCGATCGTCCGAGTGACGCCCGAGGCGAGCAAAAAAACGACGGTGTATCACCGCTCGCCGCGGAACACCAATTAGCCGCGTTTTAAAGGCACCTTGTCGGCGGCAAGCTCGGTCGTGTCGCTGTCGACTCGATTCTCGATCCCACCAGGCAGATCGCCGTCGTCGCCACCACTGGCGGCCCCCAAGATCCACGCTCGCGGCAGAGCCGCAAATCATGGCTGGGATTGGCATTTAGGTCCGCGCGAACCTGCCCTTACCTTGCCGGTCTTTTCCGTTATCCTACGATTGGATTGCCGGTTCTCTTCTGTCCGTTGCGTTCTCTTGCGCTCGGAGTGTTTCCATGCTCGACGTCAATCGTCAGTTTCGCGTGCCCGCCATTCGGACGGAGCTGCCGGGGCCCAAGGCGCGGCGGATGGTCGAGCGGGATGAGCGGGTCACGTCGCCTTCGTACACGCGGGTTTATCCGCTGGTTGTGGCCCGCGGGGAAGGGGCAATGATTGAGGACGTCGACGGAAATCGGTTTCTCGACTTCAACGCGGGAATCGCTGTCTGCTCGACCGGGCATTGTCATCCGCGCGTCGTCGAGGCCATCCAGCGGCAGGCCGCCAACCTGCTGCACATGTCGGGGACCGACTTCTATTACCCGACGCAGTTCGAGTTGGCCGAAAAGCTGACGCAGATCACGCCGGGGAAATTCGCCAAGCGGGTCTTCTTCACAAATTCGGGAACAGAATCGGTCGAGGCGGCGTTCAAGCTGGCCCGCTACCACTCCAAGCGGCAGTACATGATCGCCTTCTACGGGGCCTTTCACGGCCGTTCGATGGGCGCGCTCTCGCTGACGGCCAGCAAGGTAACGCAGCGCCGCGGCTTTGGACCGCTGGTGCCGGGGGTGATTCACGTCCCCTATCCCGACTCCCGCAGCGGGAAGCACTCGGCGATCAATCCGATTGAGATGATCGAAAAGTTTGTTTTCCGCAAAGAGGTCGCGCCGGACGAAGTGGCCGCGATCTTCGTCGAGCCGATCCAGGGCGAAGGCGGATACCTGGTGCCGCCGCCCGAGTTTCATCGCGATTTGCGGGCGTTGTGCGATCGGTACGGCATTTTGTTCGTCGCCGATGAAATTCAGTCGGGGATGGGACGCACCGGAAAAATGTGCGCGATCGAGCACTGGGGCGTCGAGCCGGACATCATTTGCCTGGCCAAGGGAATCGCGTCGGGGATGCCGCTGGGGGCGATCGTCGCCCGCGCAGACTTGATGGACTGGCCGCCCGGGGCGCATGCCAGCACGTTCGGCGGCAATCCGGTCGCCTGCGCGGCGGCGCTCGAGACGATCGCCCTGCTCGAAGGCGGGCTGATGGAAAACGCGGCCCGGCAGGGAACCTTCCTCTTGGCCGAGCTGGAGAAACTCAAACGAAAGCACCCGGCAATCGGCGACGTGCGGGGCAAGGGGCTGATGATCGGCTTCGATCTGGTGGCGGCCGACAGCTCGCCCGCGCCCGACGAGGCCGAGAGTCTCGTGCAAGCCTGCTTCCACAAAGGCCTGCTCCTGTTGCGCTGCGGCGAGAGTGCAATCCGGATCTGTCCGCCGCTGGTGGTCACGCAGGAACACTGCGAAACGGCGCTCGCCATCATGTCCGAATGCTTGGGCGCGTCGGGCGGCGCCCGGCCGGCCGTAGCAAGAGCGCAGCGATCGCCTCGCAGCCGTCGAAGTCGCCGTCGCCGGCCGGCGATCGCAGCGGGAATCGACGCACTAATAAAGGTGCAGCGAAACGCCGTTCCAAGTGAGGGCGGGCTGCGACTGGAGCTGACGGCGGCCGAAGAGCAGCCGCTCTTCCGGGGCGGCCATCCGCAACCGCAGTCGATCCCGCTGCGAACAGCGCGGTAACGGGCGACTGGACTCGTACGAGGGCCAGCCCGAAAACATCTCGCGCCAGGCTTCCACGCGTCGTCGCTGACGGATGTGGATCGGATCGAAGCCGTACCAGGCGAGCGGCTGATCGACGAGCCGGGCGGAAAACCGTTCGGCCAGCCCCGCCAGCGCGTCATCCATTCCCCGCGCGCGCTGGAGCATCTCGGGCCAGCTCACGCGAGTCTTCGGGAAAAAGAAGAAACGTGTCGAGTGATACCGCAGCGCGGAAAGTCGCTCGATACTGGCCAGCGGCAGACGCGTGACGACCAGTTCGGGCTGATACGCAGACAGCGAGGTCAGGCACGTGACCAGATGCCGCTCGAGCACGTCGGCCGCCGAACCGTAGATCAGGTCATTGCCGATGTCCGTGAGGAGAGCCAGCGTGCGGGCCGGTCGCTCGGCGACTGCCCGTTCCAGATCGGCCCACAGTCCGCAGCGGTCAATGCCCGGCAGTCGGCGGGCGAGCACGCGGCTCCACGTACAGTACGAACGGCCGTGGCCGAACGCCGCGAACAGCTCGAGTGGCCCGGGCAGCCCGGCCGACAACTGCCGCACGATCTGCGGGAAGGCGATCGCGATGTTGCTGGCACCGAGCAGGACGACGCGAGTCATGTTGGGCGAGCGGTCCGCCGCGGCGGATCAGCCCGCCGGTTCTTACGGTTGTCTGATTCGATTGGCGAGCTGAGAGCACCGGCGAGAATGAGACAAGTGAGAGACGAAGCGAGGAACCAAAAGCTGAAGCAAGAAATGAAAGAACCGGCGGGCTGATCCGCCGCGGCGGACCGCTCGCCTGTTCGCATCGAACCGGATCAGCTGCGTTGCGAGCGGTTCTTGCGCTTGCGGTCGGCCTCGGTCAGGCCGATCTTGCGGAGCCGAATGACTTTGGGAGTCACCTCGACGTACTCGTCTTCTTCGATGTACTCGAGGGCGGATTCCAGCGTCATCTCGCGCGGCGGCTTGAGCAGAATGTTTTCGTCGGAGCCCGAGGCCCGCATGTTCGTTAGCTTCTTCTCGCGGACCGGGTTGACCACCATGTCCCCTTCACGCGAGTTCTCGCCGACGATCATTCCCTCGTACACATCATCACCCGGAGCGACGAACATGTCGGCCCGCTCCTGCAGCTTGCCGAGGGCGAAGGCGACGATCTTGCCCGAATCTTGCGACACGAGCACGCCATTGGGGCGCTTGGGCACGTCACCCTGCATCGGCTTGTAGGATTCGTAGCGGTGATGAATGATCGCCTCGCCGCGGGTCACGTTGAGCAGCTTGGTTCGCAAGCCGATCAGGCCCCGCGCGGGGATCGAAAACTCCAAGTGCGTCTGCCCTGTTTCGCCAGTCACCATCTCGAGGATCTGGCCGCGGCGCACGCCGACCTGCTCCATCACCTTGCCCATGTCGGGCGTGGGGACGTCGACCACAAGAATTTCAAACGGCTCGTGCCAGTGCCCTTCGATCCGCTTGCGAATGACCTGCGGCTTGCCGACCGACAGCTCGTAACCTTCGCGGCGCATCGTCTCGATCAGGATCGATAGGTGCAAAATGCCGCGACCGGAAACGGTGAACGAATCCTTCTCGCCGGTTTCCTCGACGCGGAGCGCCACGTTCGACTCGAGCTCGCGCAACAGACGTGTGCGGAGGTGACGGCTCGTGACGTACTTGCCGTCGCGGCCGGCCAGCGGCGAATTGTTAATCGTAAAGACCATCGAGAGCGTCGGCTCGTCGACGCTGATCCGCTTGAGGGCCGACGGACGCTCGGGGCAGGCGACGGTATCGCCGATTTCGGGGTCCGGCAGACCGACCAGGGCGACAATGTCACCCGCGTCCGCCTCGGCAACTTCGTTGCGGCCCAGCTTGTCGAACAGCTCGACGGCGGCGACTTCGCCCCGCTCATGTTTGCCGTCATGACGGATCAGCACGACCTTTTCGCCGCGGTGCATCGTCCCGCTCTGAATGCGTCCGATGGCCACGCGACCGACATACTCGGACCACTCGACGGACGTCACCATCATCTGGAGCGGGGCTTCGGGCTCGACGTCAGGCCCGGGAATCTTCTGCAGCACGAGATCCAACAGCGGCTCCATCAATCCCGAGCGTGCCGCCGGATCGTGCGAGGCATAACCCTCGCGGCCGCTGGCATAGACGTAGGGGAAGTCGAGGGCCAATTCGTCGGCCCCCAGCTCGACGAACAAATCGAACATCTCGGACAGCACTTCGCCGGGACGGGCGTCCGGACGGTCGACTTTATTGATGACCACGATCGGCTGCAGCCCGACCTCGAGCGCCTTCTTGACCACGTACCGCGTTTGCGGCCGCGGGCCTTCAAACGCGTCGACGAGGATCAGGGCACCGTCGGCCATTGACAGCACGCGCTCGACCTCGCCGCCGAAGTCGGCGTGGCCCGGCGTGTCGATGATGTTGACCTTCACGCCCTTGTAGACCAGGGCAATATTCTTGGCGAGGATCGTAATTCCCCGCTCGCGCTCCAGGTCGTTGGAGTCGAGGATGCACTCGCCCGAAAGCTGGGAATCGCGAAATTGCCCGCTTTGACGCAACAGGGCATCGACCAGGGTCGTCTTGCCGTGGTCGACGTGTGCAATGATGGCGATATTGCGGATATCTGTGCGTCGCATGGAATCTCAGAACTCGTGCTAGGGAAAGATCTTACGGGGCGGGCCGCCTGGGGAGGCACGGGCATGAGCCGGCCGCAGCTGCGGCCTAAGGCTTCATAATTCCCGTGTCACAATCTCCCCGACAGAAGGAACCCAGCCGCCCGGCCAGACCCAGCGATCAGACCGAATCCCGGTCCGACCGATGGTTGTTCGCTGCAGCGTAAGCTGATTCTAGGGCGCGGAGCCGCAGAAGTGTAGCAGCCAACGGTCTTTCCACAAGAGGGATCCGTTGTGAAGAAGCTGTTAAAGTCCGGCGTTTCACCGCCAAAGCGGGCCAGCCCAGCCGCGAGAGATTGCCGGCCCAGACACCCGCCGGCTCTGTCTTCTTTTCTCTTTTTACTTCCTACCTTCGTCCCAAAGCATTCCAGCCGCATCCAGGCCGCTTCCTCCATCCCAGCAGTGGCGGCAAAAAAACTCCCCGCGGTGAGACCGCCTGAACGACTGCTGCTGCGGGGCGGGTGGGTCCAGTTGTGTGACAGCAGCCGCTCAGGCGAATCTCACTCGCGGGGAGGCGAATCCCCCCAATTCGTAACTGGTTGTCAGTCTTTAGTTGCTGAGGGGTCGCTCCGGTGTCTGCGGGCCGCGGTGACCGCCGGCCGCTTGGGCCAGTTCGAGCGCCCGCTGGCTGGTGGCCGCTTCGATGCCGGCTTGCAGCACACGGTCGGAACCATTGAGGCCTTCGCCCCGGAAGCCGTCGCGTTGTTGTTCCGCCGCATACGGATTAGCACCGTGACGGTAGGCCGCCTCGTGATGATGTTCTCCGTCACGCGAGCGCCAATCGTCGCCGTAACCGTACTCCTCGCGCCGGAGGGCTCGTGTCGATCGTCTCCCTCCGGGTGGGGCTCACCGTCACGTCGGTATTCACTTTCGTGCCGATGGCGAGCGTGATGGGGCACACGCTCGGTCTCGGCACGAATGTCCGGTTCGACGCCGGCGTCGGCCATCACGCGGCCGGTCGGCGAGAAGAATCGAGCGGTGGTCAGCCGCAGATTGCCCGACACGGTCTGCAGCGGGAAATGCGTTTGCACCGTCCCCTTGCCATAAGTCCGCTCGCCGACGATGAGGCCGCGTCCGTTTTCCTGGACGGCCGCCGCGAAAATCTCGCTGGCGCTTGCGCTGTTTTCGTCCACCAGCACCACCAGCGGCAGTTTCCAGGCGTGCTGACGGTTGGCGTACTCGACCGTGTTATCGGAGCTGTCGCGACCGCGGGTGGAGACAATGGTTCCGGACGGCACGAACTTGTTGGACATCTGAATGGCCGTGGTCAACAGGCCGCCCGGATTTCCGCGGACGTCGATCACCACCGACTTCATCCCTTCACGATAGAGCTGCCACAATGCCCGATCGCACTCTTCCGAGCTGTTCTGGGCGAACTTGTCGAGCTTGATGTAGCCCACGTTGTTGTCGAGCATTTTCACTTCGCTCACGCTGTGCACTTCGACGCGCCGCCGTACCAGCGGGATCTCGGCGACCTTTTCTTCGCGGCGGACGCTCAGCGTGACGCGGCTTCCCGGAGGACCGGTGATCAGGCTGACGGCCGCATCCAGCGTTTCGCCGGCGACCGACTGGCCGTTCACCGATTCGATCAAGTCCCCTTTCTGCACGCCGGCTTCGGCCGCGGGACTGCCGGGCAGCGCATTGACGACCAGCATGCCGTGCTCGTCCGGCTTGATCTCGACGCCCACGCCGACGATGTGATCTTCCAGCTCGGCGCTGGGGCTGGCGTGGTCCATGTTCGGGACGAAGCCCGAGAATTTGTCGAGCGATTCGGTCGAGCCGTACACGAATTCCAGCACGGCCACCGCCGGTCGCAAGCCGCCATGCTCCTGAGCGGCCCGCATCGTCCAGCGGAGCGCCTGGTTGGCCTCGTCGCGCCCGCTGATCGGCCGGCAATTGACGAGCTGCTCCAGGTCCGAGCGGAAGGCCGCGACGCGCGACGGATCACCATCGAGCTGATTGGCGCGGAGGAACGACCGGTTCTCGAGCCCTCCGAGGAGGTTCTTCGCCGCTTGTTTCACTCGCGCATCGTAGGTCGACGGCTTGAGGTGCCGCCCGTCGATCAGCGTCGAAACTTCGGCGAAGAGCTGCAGCCCCTGCTCAGGAGTGAGCGACCGCAGCAGATGCACGACGGCCGGGTTGCCGTAGCGAACGGTCAGCTTGCGCTGGATCAGCTCGCGTTCGGGAAGCAGGTCTTCCTCGTGCGGGCGCCGAGGCTCGGACCTGCGGTGCGGCGCGGCTGGAGGAGACATCCGGTCGAATTCCCGGGTGCGAGGGTGGTCAGGAGGCAGCGGGATTTCTTGAGGGACGGGCGGCGTCTCCGCATCCTCGGTGTGGAATGGGGTGGGGTCTGCGGGGGGCGCACCGGGTCCGAAGTTTTCTCCGCGCGGGGAATCATCGCGAGCGACACTGCGTACGAGTTTAGAGACCCGAACGAGTTTAGAAGGCGGAACGGCTTCAGAGGCCGTGGGGGCGGGTTCAGAAGCCAGGCCGACCGAGATCGACAGGATGGCGCCCAGAGCGAGCACCAGCCCTGTACATCGCCAGACGGCCGACGGCTTTCTCGAGCCGCGCGGCGGTTGAAGGTGATGGACCATGACAAACGTCCTTTGGATTCCCGCGAGGACGCTTCCTGCGTAGTTCTCGCGAGAGCGCTTCGTGCGTGGGCGTCATGCACTCCCGTTTCCTTTTTTTTGTTTGACACGTAGTTGTGTTCGCGCTTCACACGCGATCGATTCGAGCGACAGGACAGATCCCGTTTAAGCGAGATGGGGCCTGCTCAAGCGAGATGGGTCTGCGGGGACTCATCCGCGCAGGTGACCATGGCTTCGGGCTCCTCGGCCTCGGACGGGCACCAGTTCATCTCGTGGACGACCGACGGGTCGTGGCCATCGAGTAGTTCGCCGCGAACGACGCGGACGTTGGCCGGCGCTTCGATGCCGATCTTCACGCTGGTGCGCCCGGTGCGGATCACTTTGATTAAGATGTCCTGGCCAACGTGTATCGTTTCAGCTCGTTTTCGTGTGAGTACCAACATTGATGACTCCCTTCAGCTCCCTGTTTTTGTTTAGCACAGTCGTTCGGAGTTGAACTCGGTCCCTCTCCGGACGACTGGGATTGACTGACTACAGGGCTCGCCTTTCGCGAAGTCTGTGCCAAACTTGGTCTTTGTGCGTATGTTCAGTAATGGTCTATGTCGTAAGATCAGCAGAGCCATTTCATTACGTTTGAATGTGGAAGAATTCCGTGAGCGCCGTCGACACCGTTTTTGCGCTCGATTGCAAAGATTCACTGGTAAGGTCTGCTAGACATTCGGGCGCGAAGCGTCACAAAAATGGATCGGCGCGCCGCGGATTTTGTAAAAAACGCGACACCACTGTTGTAAAAACGCCAGCTGGCGGTCCGTGAATCTGATACGGAATGACCAGATTAACAAAGCTGATTCTCCGGTATGTCTTCTGATGCCTCCAAAGACGGCGGTACGGGCGTTGCATCTTTGATTCAAGGACTGCGTGTGAATTCGAAGTGAAGCACAACGGTCTGCAAAGTCCGGTTTGAATAGACGCCTTTGGAGCGAACACATGAGGAAAATACAGTTAGCGGCAATAGCGCTGACTTTGGCGGTTCTCGCCTTTGCGGCCCTGCCGCAAGCCCGCGCGGATGTCTACGACTACGGCTACGGTCCGGTTTACAGCAGCTATCCGGCGACGAACGGAACCACCTGCCCCAACGGGCAGTGCTCGGGATCCAATTACGCGCCGGTCTACTCGTCTTATCCGACTTATGGTGCGACCTGCCCGACCGGCACCTGCGGATCGTGCCCCAACGGCATGTGCAGCCTCCGCGGCAGTTGCGCGGGCGGCCAGTGCGTCAGCGGGCAGTGTGCCAGTGGGCAATGCTCCAATGGTCAATGCGCGAGTGGCCAGTGCCCGAACGGCCAATGCTCTAATGGGCAATGCTCCAACGGGAGCTGTCGCAGCGGACGTTGTGGTTATTGCCCCAACGGGGACTGTGATCTCGGCCACTGCAGCGGCAATTGCCCCAACGGCCGGTGCACGACCCGCTACCGCGAGCCCGCCGATTCGCTGAGCCCGCCGAACGCGCCGGTCTACGATCGGCCCGATTACGGCACGCCGGACGGGCCCCGCGCTCGCCCGATCTACTCGACCGAGCGGCCCGTTTCTCGGGAATATCGCGACAGTGACTATCGGGATCGTGACTTCCGCGATCGTGCCTCACTCGAGCAGCCGGTTTCGCACCGCACCTGGCGGAACGACAGCCGGCCGCTCAGTCGCGACGGCCAGATGGAGAGCCCGTTCTATAACTAATGGCCCCGATGCCTCATGGCTCCCGGGTCCGGGTGGCTGGGGTCGGCGTCTCGCCGCCCCCAGTCTGCCGCCGCCCAGTCTGCCGCGCTCGAAAGGCGTCAGCCGCCAGCCGACCATCTCTTCATAGCATCTCACGTCGCCGGGCATTCCGGCACAGCGACGGGCCGCTGGAAGCTCTTTCGGCGGCCCGTTTTATGTCACGCGCCTCGGCTCTCATCTCACTTGCTTTCCCGGCCGGCCTGACTATACTTACCGCTTCGCCTTCGCGGTTAAAGAGCCGCGCACGAAGTCAGCCGTATCTTCTGTTTCTCCCGGCAACTTGTCGCGGGGCAGTGACCGCTCACTTCGTCCGCGGCTCGTTCTCTCGGCGAGTCGTCTTGACCGCGAATTGTGCTCACGGCGAATTGTCAGACCGGAATAGAGGTTGGCGTCATGTCTCGCGAGTGTGAAATCTGTGGCAAGAAAGCCGTGATGGGCAACCAAGTGACCATGCGCGGCAAGGCGAAGTACCTCGGCGGCAACGGCCGCAAGACGACGGGCATCTCGCGGCGACAGTTCCGCCCCAATTTGCAGAAGATTCAGGTGCAGGAAGGCGGCTCGGTCCTCACGCGGCGCGTCTGCACGCAGTGCATTCGCAGCGGACGCATCGTCAAAGCCGTCGTCCGCAAGCCCTTCACCCTGCCGGCCGCCACATGACCGCGCGGCTGACCCGCGACGACGTGGCCAAGGTCGCCCTGCTGGGTCGGCTGAAGCTTTCGGCCGAAGAACTCGAGCGGATGACCTCGCAACTGGGTCGCGTGCTTGAATACGTCGACATCTTGAACGAGGTCGACACTGCATCCGTCGAGCCGCTAGCCCATCCCGTTGAATTGGCCAACGTCTTTCGCGAGGACGTCGAACGGCCGTGCCTGTCGCGCGAGGAGGCGCTGGCCAACGCCCCCAAGACCGACGGCCGCTTCTTCGTCGTGCCGGCCATTCTCGACGGCAACCACTGACGGACCTCGCTGCAGCGGATCGTGACAGGCCGTGCCAGGCGAACGGCCCAGGACAGAACGGCATGTCTCTCCTCGACGCCACGGCTTCACAGCTGCTTGACGCCATCGCTGCACGAAAGTCGTCGGCCGTCAGCGTGGCGACCGCGTTTCTCGACCAAATTGCGAAGCACGACAACCGAATCGGCGCATTCTTGCACCTAGATCGGGAGGGCGCGCTCCGGCAGGCCGCGCAAGTCGACGAAAAGCTCCGCGCCCGACAGCCGCTGGGCAAGCTCGCCGGGCTGCCGATCGCCATTAAAGACGTCGTTTGCACTCGCGGGCTGCCGACCACCTGTGGCAGCCGCAGCTTGCAGAAGTTTGTGCCCCCCTACGATGCGGAACTCATTCGCCGCCTTCGCGCGGCCGACGCCGTGCTCCTGGGCAAAACGAACATGGACGAGTTCGCGATGGGCTCGTCCACCGAGAATTCGGCCTTTCAGGTCACGCGAAATCCCTGGGACACGGAGCGAACGCCGGGCGGATCGAGCGGCGGATCGGCGGCCGCGGTCGCCGCGGCGATGGCCCCCCTGGCCATCGGCAGCGACACGGGTGGCTCGATCCGGCAGCCGGCGGCTTTTTGCGGCGTCGTCGGGATGAAGCCAACCTACGGACGCGTGTCGCGTTATGGATTGGTGGCGTTCGCCAGTTCGCTCGATCAGTTGGGGCCGTTCGCGTCCGACGTGGCGGGAGCCGCTGCGCTCTTGGAAGCGATCGCCGGTCACGACCCGCGCGACTCGACGTCGGTCGATCACCCCGTTCCCGACTATCGCCGCACGCTCGAACGCCCGCTTTCGCCGCTCCGCATCGGCCTCGCCTCCGAGCACTTTGCCGAAGGGCTGGATGCGGAAGTGGCGGCCAGCGTGCGCCGGGCGGCGGACGTCTATCGCTCATTCGGCGCTGAAATCGTCGACGTCACCCTGCCCCACTCCAAGTATGGCGTGGCCGCGTACTACCTGATCGCTCCGTCCGAGGCGGCCAGCAACCTGGCCCGCTACGACGGCGTGCACTACGGGCACCGGGCCGAAACGTTCGAGGGCCTGATCGACATGTACGCCACGTCGCGCGGCGAGGCGTTCGGCCCTGAGGTTAAGCGGCGGATCATGCTGGGCAACTACGCCCTCTCGGCCGGCTACTACGACGCCTATTACCTCAAGGCGCTCAAAGTCCGCCGACTGATTCGCCAGGATTTCGACCGCGCGTTCGAGCAATGCGACGTCTTGCTCTCGCCCGTCACGCCGACGCCCGCCTTCAAAGTCGGCGAGCTGGTGGACGATCCGCTGGCCATGTATCTCTCGGACATCTACACGCTGAGCGCGAACCTCGCCGGACTGCCCGGCATTTCGCTGCCCGGCGGACAGAGTTCCAGCGGCCTGCCAATCGGCATCCAATTGCTCGGCCCCCCCTTCGCAGAAGAAACGCTGCTGCGTGCCGCGCGGATGTTCGAGCGGGAGACGCCCTGGCACACGAAGCGCCCGTCGCTGCAGGTGGCGTCATGAGCGACGTTAAAAACCCCAACACGGCCGCGAACTATACGACAGTGGTCGGTCTCGAAGTCCACGTGCAGCTGTTGACTCGCACAAAACTGTTCTGCGGCTGCGTCAACAAGTTCAACCCCACACAGCCGAACGTGCAGACCTGCCCGGTCTGCCTCGGCATGCCCGGCAGCCTGCCGGTGATGAATCGCCACGCCTTCGAGCTGGCGCTCAAGACGGGGCTGGCCCTCAACTGCCACATCCCGCCGCTCACCAAGTGGGACCGCAAGCAGTACTACTATCCCGACTTGCCCAAGGGCTATCAGATCAGCCAGTACGATCTGCCGTTCAGCTCCGACGGCTGGCTGGAGATCGCCGACCCCAAAGCCGCCCGAGACGCGGCGGATCGGCATCATCCGCGCCCATCTGGAAGAAGACGCCGGCAAAAACTTGCACGACGAGACGGGCCGCGGTGGCGAGAGCCTGATCGATCTCAACCGCGCGGGAACGCCGCTGCTGGAAATCGTCACCAAGCCCGACATTCGCTCCGCGGCCGAGGCGCACGCCTATCTCGACGAGCTGAAACTCTGCTCACCTATCTCGAGGTCTCCGACTGCAACATGCAGGAGGGGAGCCTGCCGCTGCGACGCGAACGTGAACCTGCACATCACCGCCGATGGCGGCACGGTCGCCACGCCGATCGTCGAGATCAAGAACCTCAACAGTTTTCGCGGCGTCGAGCAGGCGATCGAGTACGAAGCCCAGCGGCAGTTCGACGTCTGGAAGGAAACGGGCAAAAAGTTCGGCGAAGTGGCCAAAGAAACGCGCGGCTGGGACGCCGACCGGGGCGTCACGTTTGGCCAGCGCGGCAAGGAGGAAGCCTCGGACTATCGCTACTTCCCCGATCCCGATCTCGTCCCCGTCACCATCGCGGACAACTGGCGCGAACAAATTCGCGCGGGCCTGAGCGAATTCCCCGCGGCCAAACGCCACCGCTTCGAGACCGCGCATCACCTCTCGCATTACGACGCGTCGGTGATCGTCGCCCAGGGCCGCACGTTCGCCGACTACTTCGAGCGCGTGGTCGCAGCTTGCGGCGACGCCAAGCAAGCAGCCAACTGGGTCACGCAGGACGTGCTTCGCGAAATGAAGGAGCGGCAACTCGCCATCGAGACCTTCCCGCTCTCGGCCGACGTCCTGGGAACGCTTTTGCAGCGAATCGTCAGCCGCAAAATCACAGTCAACAGCGGCCGCATCGTCTTCGCGGCCCTGCTCGAGCAATCGGCGACAGGAAAAACGCTCGCCGTCGACAGCGTCGACACGATCATCGCCGAAAAATCACTGGCCATCACGTCGGGAGCCGACGAGTTAACGCCAATCATCGACGCGGTGCTGGCAGCCAACGCCAAGATCGTCGCCGACGTCAAAGGCGGCAAGCAACAGGCAGTCGGGGCACTGATCGGGCAGGTAATGAAGCAGACCAAAGGAGCCGATCCGCAAGTCGTCCGCGAGCTGCTGCAACAGCGGATCGCGGCGCTCTGAGCGTACGAATCCACCGCAGACCCGCCTGGCGAGCGTCGAATGTCAGCCCGACGGTTCTCAATTCGGCAGGGCGAGAGCGTCGATGACGAATGCTGTTCTCGAAATCCAGCGAACCGAGTATGCCGCGCGGTTTCGCGCCGACGGCGTTGCCGTCTTTCCGCAGCTGCTTGCCGACGCCGAGGTCGAACGCTTAGGGCGAGCGATCGAAGCCATCCCCGATTGCGATGCCGTTCGGCGAAAACGCAACGTGTACGGCGTCCGCAATCTGCTGGATCTTTCTCCCGACGTCCGCCGATTGGCCGCGCTGCCCGAAGTCCGCCAGCTCGTGACGCCGATCATCGGCGAAGCGGCCTTCGCGGCGCGGGCGATCTTCTTCGACAAAGTGCCGGGAGCCAACTGGGCGCTCGGTTGGCATCAGGACAGTGTGATCGCCGTCGCCGAGCAGCGGGACGTGCCCGGATTCTTGGCGTGGGGTCAGAAGGCGGGCGTCTGGCAGGTGCAGCCGCCTCCCGAGATTCTCGCCGCGATGGTGACCGTCCGCATTCACTTGGACGACTGCGGCCCGGACAACGGGCCGTTGCGGGTGATCCCCGGCTCCCATCGCCACGGTTGGTTGGATAACGAGATCAGCCGCTGGAAAGAAACGGTCGAGCCGGTAACGTGCCTCGCGCGGGCCGGCGGGGCGGTCGTGATGTGCCCGCTCATCCTCCACGCTTCCTCGAAGGCCGTCTCGCCCAACCATCGCCGCGTGATTCACATCGAGTACGCAAGCGAAGAACTGCCATGCAGTCTGCAGTGGCACCGGCGCATCAGTGGCGAGCCGGTGAGCGCGGCTTGGGCGACTCCACTCTAAGAAGAGAAGCACCCGCCAGCTCACGCAGGCGGCTCGCCGGTGTCACACTCGAACCGGCCGCATCCACCGCGAAACAGCCCGGCGAGCGTCGGGCGTCAGCCCGATGGTGCTTTGTTCTGTTGTTCTACGCGCATTCGCCGCGAGCTCGTTAAAGAAAATCAGAACCGACCGACTTACACCGGCCGCTCGCTTTGGACGCGACGCGTGGTCAGGAGGATAAGCGCGGCACCGACCGCCGTGCCGATCGTCGCGGTGACCAGCCAGCTGGTCGGTAGGCCGGCCGATTGGATGTCGGTGGTTTCGTTGAGGCCCCAGCCCCAATCGATCAGCTGCTTTTGAAAGTGGGCGGCGACGAGCAGTAGCGAATTGTGGATCGCGTGCAGCAGCATGCCGGGTAGCGCGCTGCCGCAGCGGACGCAGAGCCAGCCGAGCGCCAGACCCAGGGCCGTGCTCGGGATCAGCCGCTCGAAGTGCAGACGGTCGGTCGCCACGAGGTGGAACAGGCCGAAGAGAATGCTTGAGAGCAGCACGGCCCGCGTCGCCGACATCGAGTTGCGTAAGGCCGACAACAGATAGCCGCGGAAGAAAAACTCCTCGCACACCGCCGGCACCACGCCCAACGTCACGACGAGAAGCGCGGGCGAAACGTGTTGAATCTGGCCCAACAGCTCTTTGGCGGCCGCCATCGTTCGCGGGTCGAATTCGATCACTTCATATTGGCTCAGCCACACCAGGATTTCGTGGGCGAAGGGCCAAAGCGAAACGCCCAGCACGACGGCGCCAACGAACGCCCCCACGGGCGCCGGCCCCAAGCGAAAGCCGCTCGTCAGGTCGACGCGGTTGAGCACGGCCAGGGCCAGCGGGATTTGCAGGAAGACCAGAATTGTCACGAGCGCGGCCAAGAGCAGCCGTCCGTCGAGCCCGACCAGCGTCGAGCGGCTCAGCAGATTCGAAGCGAGGAAGAACGTCGGAAAGATGATCGCCAGGCACAAGAGGCCGCTCGTCGGCGTCGGTGCGGCCGACACCCGTCGTGGTCGGCGGAACAGATCGGACCAGGTGCCGTGGCTGCCGTACAAAATGGCGTCCGTCCCAAAAATTCGCGCGGCGACACCAATCGCCGCCAGCGCGAAGAGCCCCGTGGACGTCACCACCCACAGCGCAGTGGCCGGTTCGGCCGTGTGCTGTAACAGGTCGCGGGCTAAGAGCACGATGTTGACGAGCGGCGTTACGGCCAGCGGTCCCTGCAGCTTGAGTCCCGGAATCATCGACAGCATGCCCGGCGCGATCGACGCCAGCATCAGCGGAATCAGGTACGCCTGGGCCTCCTTGAAGCTGCGGGCAAAGCTCGTCACCGCCAAGAGCACGGCCGAGAAAAACGCCGCGAACAGCACGAGCAGCGCCGTGATCTCCAGCAGCTCTTCGAACGAGATGCCCTTGCGGCCGAAGAGCAGCGGCGTGAGGCCGATGCTGGCGATGGTGACCATCATCGCCGCCAGGTTGATGATGGCCGTCAAGAGGGCGACGATCACCACCGTCAGGTATTTGCCCAACAGGAGCTGCATCCGCGGCACCGGTGCGGCCACCAACATCTCGAGCGTGCCCCGCTCCCGCTCGCCGGCCGTGAGATCGATCGCCGGATAGACGGCTCCGGTGATCGTCATCAAAATCAGAATCAGCGGGACGAGGGCGGAGAGCGAGTGCGAGGCCGAGGCGCTGGCAGACTCGCC
Source organism: uncultured Planctomycetaceae bacterium (assembly GCA_963800135.1). Classification (GTDB taxonomy): domain Bacteria; phylum Planctomycetota; class Planctomycetia; order Planctomycetales; family Planctomycetaceae; genus DASPSM01. Next base: position 45,967 of record CAWCZR010000021.1, read on the forward strand.
CCCCGATTCGATCGGCACCGCCAGCACTTGCACGGGACTCAACCGATTCGTGGCGCCGCTCTCCCGCAACCGCCGCTCGACGCTGTGCAGATTCACCGCGGCCAGGCAGCGATCGGCCCAGTGGTAGGCATCACGGCTGGCCGACGACTGCGGATCGTAGATCAGCTCGCAGTCGACGGCCCGCTCCCCTTTCTTGTTCTTGCGATCGCCCGCGGAACCCAGCGCCAGCTTGTGAATCCGCACGCCGACGTCGACGCGGCCGTCCGCTACCGATTGCTGCACATCATTGACGACCTCGTAATTGAGCGGTATCGCCGGCCGCTTGGAATTTGGCGACAAGGTGGTGCGGTCCTGCGTCTGCGGACCCAGGATCTCGCTGCCCCGCAGCAGGTATTGGCCGAACTCCTGGGCCTCCGCGTCGCTGACGAAGCCGAGCACAGGATCGCTGTGGCCCGCAACCGTCTTCATGCTCGACATTAAGAATCGCTCGAAGGCGACGCTCAACAGCGGATAGACGAGCAGCGGCATCAGGATCAGCGTGGCGATCGTCCGCCGATCGCGAAGCGTCTCCCGCAGCTCTTTGAGCATCAACCTTAGAAAGAGCGGCGACTGCCGCCGCGGCGGGCGCGGAGCATTCGCTGTTGCTGAGTTTCCGGTGGCATCGGGACCGCTCATGAGGACGAACCTTCCGCGGTCCGGGTGTCAGCGCTCGGATTTGTTCCCGCCGTGGCGCCGCCGGTCGAAGAGCCCGTCAAGGTCGGCGACAGGCCGGCCCCCTGCCGATGGCCCGTCATCTCCATGAACATTTCGACGATCGTGTCGCGGCCGCTCTTTTGCCGCAATTCTTCGAGCGTCCCTTCGAGTACGAAGCGGCCCCGATGCATCAGTCCGAAGCGGTCGCACAGGCGCTGGGCTTCGTCGAGCCGGTGCGTCGTCACGATTACCGCTCGTCCCTCTCGCCGCAGCTGCGAAATGTAGTCGAAGATCGCCTGGCTGCCGAAAACGTCCAGCCCGCGCGTCGGCTCGTCCAGCAGCATGATGGGCGGATCGTGAATTAGCGCCCGCGCCAGATGCACGCGCTGTCGCTGCCCGGTGCTCAACGTCGCACAGCGCTGATCGAGGAACGGCCCCAGATCCATTAAAGGCGTCAATTCAGCTAAGCGCGACTCGGCCCGCTCCCGCGACATTCCATACAAGTCCGCAAAGAACAAAAGCAGCTCGCGGGCCGACAGCCACTGGTAGAGCCCAGCGCTCGTGGAAACGAGGCCGACGCGGCGCTTCACTTCTTCCGGCGCCTCCGACGATCGCAGCCCTTCGACTTCGGCGTAGCCGCTCGTCGGATTGAGCAGTCCGAGGATCATGCGGACGGTGGTGGTCTTCCCCGCGCCGTTGGGCCCCAACAGTCCATAGACCTCGCCCGCACGCACGCAAAAGGTCAGATGATCGACAGCAACCAGTTCCTCCTGGTTGTTCGTGACAAAGACCTTTGTCAGTTCATGGACCGAGATCATGGCATCTCAAAATGGGCCGCCGACGAATTCCATCATCTCGTAGCCGCCCCCAAAACGGGGCCTGCGAGCGCCACGGAAGGGGCATTTGGAGCATCAAGGGAATGGTACGGCGACCCATTTTTCGTGGCTTGCGCAGGCCTCCGCACGAGTTCACATCCAGTTCACAATTTCTTGATGCAGTAAGTCCAAAGAGCCACTAGGGATTGGGGTCGCGGAGCGGTTTCCGGTCAAAGTTTTCAGAAATCGGCGGCTTGACTTTTAGGGCCGGAGTTTTATAGTGGCCAGCCGCTCAACTCACAACATCTTGCGTATAATTGATTGGATTCCCCAATAAATAGTGGTTCTGAGGAGGTGAAAACCACGAAAGAAAGTTAGTGGACTTTTGTATCCATTCGGCTATTCTGGAACGCGAACTGAATTGCCGAGTGGCTAGGCCGTCCGCCTGATCGTGGCCCAGCCCTTCCGTCAGGCGACCGCCGAATTCGGTTAAGAACGGCCCGGCTAATCAACGCATCGGGAACTCATCCAGGAAATCCTAGACCAGGAGTGTGCATGATGCACGAAGCAAAGGGAATTGTGCAGGATCGCCTTTCACGTGGTCACGCCGGCAATAATTCTGGCAGCACCTTGAACAGCAGCGGCTTGAACAGCAACAGTTTGAATAGCAACAGCGCGAATCGGCAACGCAATGACGGCAGCACGGCCATGAAAGTGCCTGCTCAATTCTGTCCGGTCGATCAGGACCCCTTCGACACCGTCTCCTGGGACAATCGGACCGCCCAGATCAAGGACGAATCGGGCGACGTCCTCTTCGAGCAGACCGACTGCGAAATCCCCGAGTCGTGGAGCGCCCTGGCGACCAACGTCGTCGTCAGTAAATATTTTTACGGCGAACCCGGCACGGCCGAACGCGAACAGAGCGCACGCCAACTGATCCACCGCGTCGCTCGCACGATTGCCGACTGGGGCACCGGCGATGGCTACTTCGCCACTCGCGAAGACGGCGAGAATTTCTACCGCGACCTCTCCTGGCTCTGCCTCCATCAGTACGGCTCGTTCAACTCGCCCGTTTGGTTCAACGTCGGCCTGTACCACGAGTACGGCATCAAGGGCTCGCGCGGCAATTATTACTGGGACGTGAAGCAGGGCAAAATCGACCGCCCCGCGACGCCCTACGAGTACCCGCAAGCGTCCGCCTGCTTCATTCAGTCGGTCGAAGACAACATGGAAGACATCATGCGTCTCGCCACCAGCGAGGCCATGCTGTTCAAGTACGGCTCGGGCACCGGCACGGATCTCTCCACCATCCGCAGCGCCCGCGAAAAGCTAAGCGGCGGCGGCATTCCCTCTGGCCCCCTCTCCTTCATGCGGGTCTACGACCAGATCGCGGCCGTCGTGAAGTCGGGCGGCAAGACCCGTCGCGCGGCCAAGATGCAGAGCCTGAAGGACTGGCATCCGGACGTCCTCGAGTTCATCCAGGCCAAACGCAAAGAAGAGAGAAAGGCCCGCACACTCATCGAGAGCGGCGAGTACGACTCCAACTTCAACGGCGAGGCCTACAGCTCGATCATGTTCCAGAACGCGAACCTCTCCGTTCGCGTCTCTGACGAGTTCATGAATGCGGCCGTCGACGGCAAGAAGTGGAAGACCCACTGGGTCACCGATCCCAAGCACGCCGGCCCCGAGCACGACGCCAAGTACCTCCTGCGGCAAATCGCCGACGGCACCTGGTATTGCGGCGATCCGGGCGTGCAGTACGAGACGACCATCAATCGCTGGCACACGTGCTCGAACACGGGGCCGATCAACGCGTCGAACCCCTGCTCCGAGTACATGTTCCTCGACGACACGGCCTGCAACCTATCGAGCCTCAACCTCAAGAAGTTCCAGGAAGCGGACGGCCGCTTGAATGTCGAGCGGTTCCGCGCGGCGGCCGCTATCTTCATCACCGCCCAGGAAATTCTCGTCGATCACGCCAGCTATCCGACGCCGGCGATTGCCGAGAATAGCCATCGCTTCCGCCCGCTCGGCCTGGGTTATGCCAACCTGGGCAGCCTGCTGATGTCGATGGGCATTCCCTACGACAGCGACGAAGGTCGCGGTATCGCCGGGTCGCTCACGGCCCTCTTGAACGGCCAGGGCTTCCTCACGTCGAGCCGCATCTCCGCCCACCTGGGCCCGTTTGCCGGCTACGACGAGAACGAGCGGCCCATGCTTCGCGTGATGCAGATGCATCGCGACGCCGTCGATGAAATCGATCCGTCGTGTCCGGAGTACTTGTCGGAAGCGGCCCGTGAAGTCTGGGACGAGTGCCTGGCCAGCGGCCGCCGTCACGGCTATCGCAACGCCCAGGCGACGGTTCTCGCCCCCACCGGCACGATCGCCTTCATGATGGATTGCGACACGACAGGCATCGAGCCCGACATCGCCCTCGTGAAGTACAAGCAGCTAGCCGGCGGCGGCATGATGAAAATCATCAACCGCACGGTGCCCAAGTCGCTGACGACTCTGGGTTACGAACCGGCCGAGATCGAGGCCATCGTCAAGTACATCAACGAGCACGACACGATCGAGGGCGCCCCCGAGCTCCGCGACGAGCACCTGGCCGTCTTCGACTGTGCGTTCAAGCCGAAGAACGGCAAGCGGTCGATCGCCTGGCAGGCGCACGTCAAGATGATGGCGGCGGCCCAGCCGTTCCTCTCAGGTGCGATCTCCAAGACGGTCAACATGCCCGAGGAGTCGACCGTCGAGGACATCGAAAGCGCCTACCTCGAAGGTTGGCGGCTCGGCCTCAAGGCGCTGGCCATCTATCGCGACGGCTCAAAAAAGAGCCAGCCCCTCAACACCAGCAAGGGAACCGACACCAAGAAAGGCGGGGCCTTCCAGCCGACGCGCCGCCGTCTGCCGGCCACCCGCCAATCGCTGACGCACAAGTTCTCCGTCGGCGGACACGAGGGCTACATCACCGTCGGCCTGTTCGAGGATGGCGCGCCCGGCGAACTGTTCATCACCATGGCCAAGGAAGGCAGCACCATCGGCGGCCTGATGGACACCATCGGCACCGAAACCTCGCTCGGCCTGCAATACGGCGTGCCTCTGCGGGTGTTTGTCGACAAGTTCTCCCACACGCGGTTCGAGCCGTCCGGCTGGACGAACAACCAGGAGATCCCGCACGCCAAGAGCGTGGTCGACTACATCTTCCGCTGGCTCGGCATCCAATTCATCCCCGGCTACCGCGAAGCCAACACGCCGAAACGCGAACCGGAGGCCGGAGCGGAATCCAAGTCGGACCCTAAGAACGGCCCGGTGGCAGGAGCCGCCGGTGCCGCAGCCAAGAACGGGACGAACAAACCCGAAACGACGCCGAGCGCCGTCGCGGGCGCGATCAAGTCACTCGTCGCCCCACACACCAACGGCAACGGCTCAAACGGCCACGCCGCGAACGGAAACGGAAAGCATCACTCTGCCCCGAGCCTGGACGAATCCGTCCTTGACGGCCCGGCCATTCGCAGCCAACAGTTCGCGACGTTCCAAGACGACGCCCCGGCCTGCGACAACTGCGGTGCCATCACCGTCCGCAACGGCAATTGCTATCTCTGTCACAACTGTGGGAACAGCATGGGATGTAGCTGACGGATCAGCCGCGTCTCGTGTGGAGTGGCACCGCGGTCCTCGGAGGGACCGCGGTGCTTTTTATTGCGCCCACAGCGCCAGATGGATCCATGCCGGCGCGCGCGGCTTGCGTCAGCGGCTTTGCATTTGCGTGAAGGAGTCGCGCACGACGTAAACGGCGCCTCCATTTCTGCACAACACAGTCCCGCTTCCCTCGCCCTTCGCGTGCCTAAGGCGTCGCACTGGTTCGATATCGCAAGAGCTAACGCAGAAGGGATAAATCGAGCGCCTCGGTAACAGGCCTGAATTCAGTCGCGAATGGATCACCACGGCGGTACCATCAATCCTGTTGCGCCCCCGCTAGGCCAACCGGTTACCGGTACCATTCGACACCACGCGACAGCTCTCCCAACGTTGAGGAGCGACACCATGACTGCGCTCTTGGTTGTTCTGACCTGCATTTTCGGCTTTCTCTTTTTCCTTGCCGGCACCTTATACCTCAACTCAAGGACTGAGCTTCAGAATGCCGAACGCGATACCACGCGCCTTGAGGAGGAGCTTAAGCAGGTCCAGGAAAAGGCGAGCTCCGCCCTCGCTCGTTACAAGGGAATTGCGGACCTGGAGGCGTACAAGGCTGACCTGGATGCAAAGGTGCATGCTGAACGCGCCCTGCTTCCAAAATTCAAGTCTTTGGTCGAGATGGAGAACCATAGGTCGGAGTTGACGAAAACCGTCGAAGACCTTCGTCGTACCGAGGCGCATATACATGAAGAAGCGTCGGCACAGGAGATGACCCTCGCACGGCTGAAGACGCAAGCGGAGGCCGTGGAAGACCAGCTCAACATGCAGTCGTTTGGCTTCTATAGGCCCAGATACGGATTCGAGAACTCAGAGCGTTACATGCACCAGCTTACGGATGTCCGCGATCGACAGAAGGTCATGGTGAAATCTGATCTTGCTACGGAATGCCCGACCGAATGGACGGTTGAGGGCAGCGCCGCCAAAGGGCGAAAGATGATCAAGGAGCACAGCCAACTAATGCTGCGTGCCTTTAATGGCGAATGCGACGCTGCGATCGGGCAAGTGAAGTATAACAACGTCAACAATTTAGAAACCCGCATCACGCGCTCGTTCGAGCTGATAAATAAGACTGGGGCCTCCAACAAACTTTGGATTACGCAGGACTATCTCAAATTGAAGCTCGAAGAGCTTTACTTGGTTCACGAGCATCGCGAGAAAGTCCAAGAAGAGCGTGAAGAGCAGCACCGAATTAAAGAGCAGATGCGTGAGGAGGAAAGGGCGCTACGGGAAATTGAGAACGCAAAAAAGCAGGCGGAGACTGATGAGGCGAACAAGGGCAAGGCGCTCGCGAAAGCAAAACAAGAACTGGCCGAGGCCAACGGCAAGCAGGTCGACCGCCTCCAGGCGATCGTCGATAGGCTGGAGGCGGAGCTAAAAGACGCCCTCGATCGCAAAGCAAAGGCGATCGCTCGTGCCCAACTTACGCGGTCGGGCCACATTTATGTGCTGTCGAATCTCGGCTCCTTTGGAAAGGACGTCTACAAAATTGGAATGACTCGACGGCTCGAGCCGCTCGAAAGGGTGTACGAGCTTGGAGATGCGTCGGTGCCGTTCAGGTACGACGTCCACGCAATGATCTATAGCGAGAATGCGCCGGCACTCGAGACTACGCTGCACAACTCGTTTAAAGCAAAGCGGGTAAACATGGCGAATCCGCGGCGAGAGTTTTTCAGAGTCACGTTGCAAGAGATCCAAAATGCAGTCGAGGCACATTTCGGCGTGGTCACATTTGTCACTGTCCCCGAAGCCGAAGAGTATCGCAAAACCCTTTCGATGATCGAAGCAAACGGTTCCGAGAAAGAGGCAGAATCTATTGAATTTGCCGAAATCTAGCCGGCAGACGCGGGACCGCGCTGAAAAACCCATAGCCGCCGAACTTGCGACAAACGACGCGGCCCAAAAAAGTGAATGGCGATCTGATGGCAAGGGCAAAGTGGGTCGCGCCTGCGCAGCAGTTCGCCAACGAGCTCCGCGCCTTGTCAGACGATCAGTCGATCGCGCTTTCCATCGATGAGTTGATGGCGCGCCTCGGCGCCGATGAGGAACGCCCAGTTTATCGAGACCGCGGTGCCTGGGCCTCAATTCAGCGTGGAGCTCGCGATTGGGATGCGATTAGGGCGCTGGCTTAGTTGTAAACTTCTGGCCGGACGAGACCGGGCGCCCAGTCGAACGCGTGACCTTTAGGCTTGATCGGTTCCAAGAAGGCGGTTGACCTAGGCGTCACCTTTTGTGTCTACACTGCCTGCACACGAGTCGTCCCAGGTCGTCCAGAACTGACGCCGCTAATCTTTTCGCGTGATGCTTTTCCCGGGGAGTTTTTGCAGCCGCAAGGCGACGTGGCCGCAGTCGAGGCAGGCGATCGCAATCATCGGCCGCTTCGGGTCAAAGAGCCGGGGGCGGGGGCCTTTTTTGAAACCGAGCGGCCAACGGCCGACTGCCCAGCCGGTTTCCACATTCTGAGAGCCGCATTCTTTGCAGGTTGTCGGTTGATCCATGGCGTTCCTCCGAATCGCTGCTCTTCAAAACGGTGAGGGGCGACGATCGGATCAATGGTCGCCCTTAGGCGTATGGCCCCGGATCCGACGGTTGGGTGATCCGTCGATGCGAGTTTGTCTCAGCCCGTTGGGCCTTCTGGAAAAATGCAAAATGGGGTGGTTGGATTGGTGTCCCGGAATCCCGGGCCTGCGCTGCGCTCCGACCCGGGCTATAGAATCTCGCCCCTTCAGGGCTCAAGGCGCGAAGACAAATCCCGAATTCGGCGCTACTCCCATACGTAGCGTTCATCGAATTCCACCTGGTGGCGGCGGAGGAAGGCGCGCAACTCATCCTGGAACGTCTTGGCGCGGTGATGCTCGTCCTGGGTTTCGATGTAGCGTTTCACCCGGGCCGCATTCGAGGCGCTGACGGAAAAGACCGCGTAGCCCGTTTGCCATTGGAATGTCGGCGTGCCCCGACTGTGACGCTTGATCCACTTCGACGATTCGGTTTTCATCGTCTCGACCAGTTTGGCCAGCGATACCGTCCGCGAGAGCCGGCAGAGCGCGTGCATGTGGTCGGCAATGGCTCGACAGGCTGATGGACGGGCACCCGATCCCCTCGAGCGACCCGACCAAATACGGCTCCAACTCCCGCCTCAGCGCCACGTCGCGCAGGTAAGGCTCACGGTTCTTCGTGCTGTAAATGACGTGCACCAAGACGTTCGATAACGATTGCGGCACTGTCTTCTGCTCCGTCAGTGAAATCGAATCGCCGGATCGTCGACCTCACCAGGACCCTGGGGGGCGGCACGAATTGTCCCATCTTGAGGCCCAAGGGGCTGAGATTCTATAGCCCGGGTCGGAGCGCAGCGCAGGCCCGGGATCCCGGGGACGCCCCCAATCCCCCACCCAAATTTGGATTTTTTGCGGAGGCCCAACGGGCTGAGACAACGACCGCCGGCCCGCGCGGCGGCCCTTCCCCGGGACCGGGATGGGCCTGCACTCGAACTCCGCGATCTGCTCGAAAAAACCAATCGTCTTCGCGGTGGCTTTCAACGGCTGCGGGCAGTAGGCTCGCTGCTTAGTGCCGCCGCGAAACCGATCTGTATTCCGAGTTCAGGAGCTGTCATGTCGCCTCGTCTCCTGCAGCGGTTGGTCATCGTCACGAGGGCGGTTCTCCTCATTGCCTCGGCGTTGCTCTTCGAGTGGCCGGCGCGGGGGGATGACGGGGCGAAATCGTCGCACGAAGCCGCCGTGCTCGATCGCATCTTTGCCAACTGGCAAGCGCGGCACGATCGGGTGCGGTCGTTTCACTTCACCTACGACTGCCGAACCACTTACCGCAAGGGACAGTTAGATCTTTCTAAGGACCCTCGCAAGAAGTTCGATCATGATCAGGCGTTCGACCAATTCGGCAGCCAGATTTGGGTCGACGAAGATCGGATGTGTTTGCTCGTCACGCCGAGCTTCAAGGTGCCGATCGCAAAACCGAAGGACGCGCGTCGCGTCGTCGCGCGTTTCGTCACAGCCGGCGACACTTCTTACACGTATTATTCCGCCTCCTGGTGGGAGACTGGCCAAACGCAGCACGCTCCCTTCGCCCCTTATGGACTCCTTTACCCGAGGGCTGTGCCCGATGCGGAAACTCCGAATTTCACCTTCCAGGCCCTCGCCTTGACGTTTCGATCGCGGTCCCCCTGGCCGTTCTTGAAAGGGGAGCAATGCCGCCTCGTGGATGAAAATGCCATGATCGACAACGGCCGCTGCACCCAGTTTCACCGAGTGCTTAAGGGTGAGAACCCCGGCGAGGAGACTCTTTGGGTCAGTCCGGTGCGGGGCGACGTGGTCGTCCATTGGACCACTCTCACGCCAGGCAGCAAGGCCGAGGGGTCGATCAAGTACAAGAAGGATGAACGTTACGGTTGGATCCCCTCGGAATGGACGTGCGACTATCCGGGACACATGCTCGAAGAGTGCAAGGTCACCGCCTATGCGATCAACGAGAGAATCGGCCCCGACGTCTTCTCGCTGGATTTTCCGCCGGGCACTCCTGTCGTAGATTCTCTGGCGTTGAAAAAGCCGACACAGAACCCACTCGCCGCGGGGGCCATTCGTTATTACGTCGTCCAGCCGGGCGGGTCGAAGCGGGCGATTTCGCATGACGAATACTGGCGGCTCGCGGGCCACGCCGATCTGGTCAAACCGAAGCGACCCGCGAAGCCGCAAGGCAAGTGACAGCATTGTTCCATTCCCTCCGAAGTCCCAACGGGGCGGGACAACGATCGGATAAGCCGTCATCCGAGACCGGTGCGAACAAATTTCCGACTTTGTTTCTGAGCGCGTAGAAACGCGGGGTTCGCGATCCGCGGCGGGCGTGTTAGGTTGAAGAATGCTCTTTCCGGAGGCGATCGCTCAGGATCCGTCTGGATTTGGTGCCAGGCCCGCTGGGTGACACGGACGGTCGTTGCCGGGGGGGAAAGGATCTCCGGCGGGAACGAAATTTGGATCCCCGGCGGTTCCCGGCGGTGGGGGGATCCTTTTTTCACATAGGGGGAGGAAAGTTCCCCGGCAGCCGACGAATGAGCCGACTCGGGACGGTCGGAATCCGGTCACCCGACACGCTTCGACTGGGACTAGCGGGACGGGACTCGTTGTTCCATCGAGAAAAACCCCGGAAATGCGGGGGGTGGAAAGAGGTTGGCCGGTCGGTCCGGTGGGTCGGGACACCGTTTTTCATCATCAAATAGGGAGCCCACTCGAGGGAGCTGACCCGCAGAATTGATGAGCCGGTCCGGACACTGTTCCGCGGTACGGGACCGGGGCCGGCGACCTAGGCGGCATCGCGGCCGCGGCGGGGGGGCGGCGGGGAGGCGGCGCCGCGGATGGCGCCATTTTCGTCGACGTCTTCGAAGCGGACCGACAGTCGCTTCGAGACGCCCGATTCTTCCATCGTCACGCCGTAGAGCAGGTCGGCGGCGGCCATCGAGCGCTTGCTGTGCGTGATCATGATGAATTGCGTGGTCTGCTTGAACTCGCGGAGGACGGCGGCGAAGCGCTCGACGTTCGCTTCGTCGAGGGCCGCGTCGACTTCGTCCAGGATGCAGAACGGGCTGGGCCGGCTTTTGAAGATGGCCAGCAAGAGCGCGACGGCGGTGAGCGTTTTTTCGCCGCCGCTCAACAGCGACAGGCCCCGCAGCTCCTTGCCGGGGGGCCGGGCGACGATCTCGATGCCGCATTCGAGGATGTCGTCCGGGTTCTCCAGCACGACGTCACCTTCGCCGCCGCCGAAGAATTTGCGGAACAATTCCTGAAAGTGAGCGCGGATGGACTGAAATGATTCGGCAAACAGCCGCGTGCTCTCGGTATTGATGCGGCGGAGAATTTCCTCGAGCGTCTTCTTGGCCTCGACCAGGTCGGCCAGCTGCTCGCTGAGATGGGTGAAGCGGTTCTCCATCTCGTCGAGATCGTGGAGGCTCTCCGTATTCACGCTGCCCATCGCCTTGAGTTGACGCCGCAGGCGATTGACCTGCGCCTCGATCTCTTCGCGGACCTCGGCCGGCTCGACGGTCGCAAGAACGTCGTCACTCGCGACGGAGACGGCCGGAGGTGCTGCCGGCTTTTCGGTGGAGGCCTCGGACTGTTTTTTGGCGGCGAAGTTCGCCAACGCGGAGATGCCCGATTCGACGGCCTCGGACAAGCGGACCTGGTACTCTTCGTCGATACGGGCGACGAGCGATTCGCGTTCGCGGCTCAGCTCGCGGGCTTGCAGCTCCAGCTGGTGCAGACGGTCGCCCGCCCGGCGACGCTCTTCGCTGAGAGCCGACTCTTCTTTCATCAGTCCGGCGCGTTCCTTCCGCAGCCCGTCTTTCTCCGCGCCCAAGCGGGCCGAGTCGGCCGACAGCTCCTGGACCTTGACGCAGCACTCAGCCAGAGCGGCATTCGTATTGAGGATGTGCAGGGAGATTCGCCGCCGGTCGCCCAGTACCTGCTGGACGCGGCGGTCGGCTTCTGCCGATTGCTGGCGAAACTGCAGCTGTTCGCGCTCCAATCGTTCTTCATCCTGCCGGAGGGCGCCGCGACGCTCTTCGTGCTTGGCGATTTCCAGGTGCTCGGTATTTTGGCGACGCACGACGACGACCGACCGCGACTCGAGCGTCGCCAGCTCGGTTTCCAGTTCTCCCAGATGCTGCCGCGATGCCTGGATTTGCCCATCGAGTGCGGCGAACGTCAGGGCCGCCTGTGCCGATTCCTCCTGCGTTTGCTCGAGCTTGGCTTCCTGTTGCTGCGCGGCAACCTCCAGTGCCTGGTGTTGGGCATCGAGTCGTGCCAGCTCGCGCTCCCGCTCGGCTAGCTCTCGCTTGCACGTGTGGTGGTCTTCGGAAGCCGCGTCCAGTCGCAGCTTGCCCGAGTGCAGTTCGGTGTCCGCCTCGCCGAGCGACGCCAGAATCGATTCGCTACGTTCTTCGTCCTCCTGGATCTGCCGATCGATGCGGACAAGATCCTGTCGCAACCGGCGGAGTTCACTCTTTTGAGAGACGAGCGTGATTTCGCCGCGGAGCGCCCCGACCGTGAGCGTGCCGTCGGCTTCGACCAGTTCGCCCTGCAACGTGACGAAGCGGCAGCCGCGACCCGGACCGGCGGCCAAAGCGAAAGCCGTTTCGACTGTGTCGACAATCCAGGCGTCGGCCAGCAGTTGCTCGGCCAGCGCGGGCGCCTTGTCCGAAGTTCGCACGAGCGAATCGGCCCGGCATTGGACGCCCGGCTGCGATCGCAAATCGACGCGCGCGGCCGCGTCGGCGGCCAGAGTTTCGAGGAAGCGATGGACGGATCGCCCAGCGGGCCGACGGGCGGCAGCCTCATTGGCCGATGCTCGGGAATCGCGTCCGTGAGCCGTGTTCGCGGAGGGAATAAAACCGACACGGCCGGACAGCGGAACCGACGAGTGGCTGAGGTAATCGAGGAACGGCACCAAATCGTCGACGACGACGGCCTCCGAACGGCGTCCCAACGCGATTTCGATCAGCGGTGCCCATTCGAGGTCGACCTCAAACAGGTCGGCCACGCTACCGATCACCTGGTTCCAGGGCGCGACCTTGGTGCTGGCTGCTCGGCTGAGGATTTCGCGGACGCCGAGCCCGAGCCCTTCTTGCCGACTCTCGAGATCTTCGAGCACGCTCTTGCGGGCACGCCAGGCGCTGCGCTGCTCGCGGCGGTCGGCCAGCGTCTTGTGGAATTGCTCCTGCACGCCGGCGAGCGCCAGCCGGTCGCGCTCCAGTCGATCGAGTACTTCGCGTTCGGCGGCCGCGGCGTCAGCTGCGGAGGCGACCTGCTCCGCCTGACGTGCCAGGTCGTCGCGGACTTCGTTGATTTGCTTTTCGAGGGCCGCCCGCTGTTGCCGGTTGCTCGCCAGCGAAACGCGCAGCTCGTCGGCTTGACCGTTCAGGACCGACTGGCGATGCGACGCTTCGGACAGCTCATGATGTTTGTCGTGCAGGCCCTGCCGCTCGGCTTCGAGGGCTTTGCGCTGAGTGGCCAGTTCGGCGGTGATTTCGGCGGCTTCGCGGGCCCGTTCGGCAAGGACAGCCTCTCGCGCGGCCAGCTCTTCATCGATCCGGGCTGCCTGCTGTCGGGCGTTTTCGAGTCCCTGCGCCGCATCGCGGCCGCGCGATTCGATCGAGGTCCGCTGCCGCCGCAGCCGCACCAGATCGGCCTCCAGCTCGCGGACTCGCGACGACTGATGCCGCACCGTCGCCTCCTGCCGGGCCGATTCTTCGCGGAGATCGGCCCGACGCCCGTCGACGTCGCGCAGAGTTTCATCGAGCCGGGCAATCTCGCTCTCCACCCGGGCCAACGACGATTGAATCTCGGCAATCCGGCCGTCCCATTCGGCGCCGGTCGAGTTTTGAGCGGCGAGCTGCGCTTCAACCTCGGCCAGTTTGGCCGACTGATCGCGATACTGATCGGCGGCCAGACCGAGCCACAACTCGCGGAGCTGCTCGGAAATCTGGCGGTATTTGGCCGCCTTCACCGCCTGGTTGCGGATGGCGTTGAGCTGGGCCTCGACCTCGTTGACGATGTCGGTGAGCCGGGCGACGTTCTGGTCGACCCGCTCCAACTTGCGCTCGGCGTCGAGCTTGCGACTCTTGTAGCGACTGATGCCGGCCGCTTCCTCGAACACAAGCCGCCGGGCCGAGGCGTTGGCCTGCAGAATCTGTTCGACGCGTCCCTGCTCGATGATGCAATAGGTGGCCGATCCGGCCCCCGTGCCCATGAGCAGGTCCCGGATGTCCTTGAGGCGGGCCGGCGCGCGGTTGATCAGGTATTCGCCCTCGCCGTTGCGCGAGATGCGGCGTCCGATTTGCACCTCGGCCGTTTCCACGGGCAGAAAGCCGGTGGAGTTGTCGAAGGTGAGCGTGGCTTCGGCGAAGGCGCTCGGCTTGCGGCCCGACGCACCGTTGAAGATGACGTCGGTCATCTCCTTGCCGCGGAGACTCTTCGCGCTTTGGTCGCCGAGGATCCACTTGATCGAATCGACGACGTTGCTCTTGCCGCTGCCGTTGGGCCCGACGACGCCCGTCGTTCCGGGCGCAAAGTCAAACCGGATGCGGTCCGCAAAGCTCTTGAATCCGAAGATTTCGAGAGACTTCAACATCGGCGGCCATCATCCTGCCCCAAAAGCGGCGCGAAGCCCACCGGCGGCCGCCCGTGGGCTTTCCTCGTCCCCCACCGTCCGACGACGCGAACAATCGCGAGCGTCGGCGCGGGGGCGGTGCAACTCGTTGATCCGGCCCATCGACAAGCAGCCAATTCCGGTCATGGCTCCTTGTTCCCGGAGACATCCCCGCCGCCAAACTTGAAGAGTTGCCAAAAGCTCCAATGGCTGGACGGTGGATCGGCGCTCTTGGAATCGTCGTCGTCGGTTTCCGCGACGGCCGGCTTGACCGCGCCCGTTCTTGGTCGCGGCCGAATTGGTCGCACCGGCGTTGGTCGAAGTCGCGTCAGTTTGCGAGACCTGTTTGATCGGCTGCGTTCCGTCGGTCGTCGACGCGCTGCCGGAAGCCGCCTTCGGCGTCGCCGGCGTGCTACTGCCGAGGTCGGACGGGCGGATCGACTTTGACGTCCCATCGGACGAGGAGCCGTCATCCTTGTCGTCATCAGCGGCAGCTTTTTTCTTCTTAGCGTTGCGGTCCTCGCCGACTGCAAACATGTTGGGACCGGTTTCCGGATTGCCAACCAGGTTCTTCGTGCGGAATTTCGCCTTGGCGATGCCCTGCTCGGGCGGCTGGTAACTGCGGCCCGCACGGGGCAGGGCATCGATCTCGAGGTGGCCGGCCAGGTTGTCCTGGTGATCAGCTTCGGTCAAAAACTGATTGACGTCGGGAAACGTCGCGCCGAACTCGGTCAGCGTGCGAATCACGTCTTGCAGACGAGGCGAGATCGTCTTGCGCTGGTCCTCCTTGCCCACCTCGAAGCGGCATACGGTGACGCGGTCGGCACCCGGCGCGCCCGAGACAATGATGTTGTTGCCGGCCCGGGCGAAGATGGGCGTCTTGATCTCCTGCTCGGCGCCATACAACACGACTTCCGCTTTTTTGCAATTGGTGATGTGGACCATGGGCGAGCCCTCGCACTTCAGCGTGTGCAGGCGGAACTGGTTGCCCAGCATCTCGCCGCGGACGAAGGGATCGTTCTTGTCGAGGGTGGTGAGCGCGCGAAATGCGCCGTAACGGGTCTCGGCACTCTGCACGTTCATCAATTCGCGCAACTTGACGTGCACCTCCGGATCGTCGAGGCAGGCCATCGCCGCCAGCGCGAAGATGCGGAACGCGTATTGGTCGCGGGCTGCCTCGAAGAGCGCATCCAGCCCCGCGGAATCGCCGAGATAAGCGAGTGCCTCGGCCGAATAGAATTGAACTTGCGGATCCTTGCTCTTCAGCCCGTTCTTGAGAGTCGGAATTCCCTGATCGCCAATTGCTTCGAGCTTGAGCGCCGCCTGGGCCGACGTTTCCGGTTCGAGCAGATCCCATTTGAGCGCGCGGATTCGCACCGCTCGAGCAACGTCGGTCTCGCGAAAGGCAATCTTGCGGACGACGTCGACGTACCGCGGATAGTTGTCCCGATATTTGGGCAGAACCTTCAGTACGATCTTCTGATCGGTCTTGGCTTCGGCCAGCGGAATGCGTTGCCCGTGCCGGTCGTAGTCGAAGAATCGCCGGCCGATCGCATTGGCAATACGGACCGCGTTACGCTCGCTGCGGAACTCGTTGCGGAGGTAGAGTTCGAGTTCGCGGTCTTCCCACTTCCAGGTGCCGCCCGCCACGATTCGGCCACGACGCAGCATGCCAGCCTGGTCCGAAGTGTTCTTATGGGTGCTGCCCACGAGGATCGGCCCCTGCGCGACGGCGAACTCGTGGCTGGTGTGGTCGACGCCGCGTGTGTCGTGGAGGTGCTCGCGCAGATAGCACGGCATCAGCCGGCCGCCGTTGAGGCTCTTCACCTTGCTCCCGTCGGGCAGGCGGACTTCGACGTCGAAGTGTTCGTTCTTGCGGATCAGGGCCGGAACGTAACCGGTGACGATCACGACCGTGACGTTGGGCATCTTGAGAATCTTGTTGGGATTTGGAATCCCGCGGCGCTTGAGGTCTTCGAGCACCACGTGACGCGCTTCCGACGGCGGCGGATCTTCACCCGTGCCGTTGAGGTCCACGACCAGTCCGGCGCCTTCCAGCTGAATCCACCACCCGCCCGCAACCTGCGTATGCTCGCCGATAAGAGGCACCTTGGCCCGCGCGTCGTACTCGTCGAGCTCGCCCGTGTCGTCATCGTCCTTGTTTTTGGCCGCTTTCTTCTTGGAACCGAATAAACCCGCCGCATGGCCTGCCGGCGGTACGGCCGCCGAAACCAATAGAGCCAGCGTGGTGATCCAGACGACAAGCAGAGGGCGCTTCATGGCGAGGCACTCCTTGGAACGGGATCGCTCGAGTGCAGATCGGCAGGGTGTCGAGGCGAGAGATTAAATCAGAGCCGCGGACGCGCGTCGGTGCGCGGCGCAACGTAGCGGTTCTGACAAACGGTTGGAGCAGGAAGTGAAATGAAAGGCAGCGGAATGAAAGGCGGACGGGAAGAGAGGGGAGATTGGAGAGCGGGAGAATACGACCCGCGCCCCGGCGGGTCAAGGCGATTTCAGCAAACGCAGCGCGGCCGCAATTTCACGGCGTTCGAAGAGGGAATCTGCGCGAGCTGGAAAACTGGGGCGAGCCACCAAGCGTTGTCAGCTGCGCAGTTCCAGAATGCACTCGATCTCGACGGCGATGTTGCCCGGCAGGGAGCCCATGCCGACGGCGCTCCGCGCGGCCCGGCCGGCCTCGCCAAAGACGTCGACCATCAATTCGCTAAAGCCGTTGATGACTTGCGGATGCCGCTCGAAATTGGGGACCGCGTTGACCATGCCCAGGACTTTGAGCACGCGCCCGACCCGGTCGAGACTGCCCAGTTGAGTGCGAAGAGTGGCGAGGATCGTCAACCCGACTTGCCGCGCCGCCCGCTTCCCCTGCTCTTCGTTGAGTTCCGCCCCAACCTTGCCGCAGATCATGCTGCCGTCGGGCAAGAGTGGTCCGTGCCCCGACACATAGAGGATATTGCCCGCTTGCACGACGGGGTTGTAGACGCCGGCCGGCTTGGGCGGCGGCGGAAGTTCGAGTTTCAATTCCTGGATTCGTGCGTCGGCGCTCATGGCAAACCCCTGGGCGAACGAAACGGACCTGAATTCGGGCGGCGTGCTCTCGGTGTCGGGCAAATTGCGCCGCGGTGCCCAAACCACGTGTCAAGACGGTTGTGGCAAAGCCCGCGTGGTAAGAGCAGGCGGTCGCTGAGGATACCCGGATCCGCGCTCCAGTCCAATCGAGTCGCGGCGTCCTTTCCGCACCCGGGAGCCAACCGTTTGCCGCCCGACAGGTTGCCGCCGTTCGCCCATCTTGTGGACTGAGCTTTCCGGCCCTCTTACAATGACAATGACAGCGTGAAATGACAAAGTCTTCTGACAGTGACACTGGCTGGGTGGCACTGGCTTTGGAAGCACGGACGGCATTGTCTGAACGAACCTGGGTGATACGCGGGCGATCGCCGTCCGAGAAGGTTGAACGTGCATGGAAAACTTCGCTTGGACGGCTCCGCTGGCCATTCTCGCCATCTTTGTGGCGATTACGGCTTTGGTCGTGCTGTTCATGTTTGCCCGCTATTTCAAGTTGTGGTTGCGAGTCTTCGTGTCGCGTGCTCGCATCGGGCCCTTTGCGCTCATCGGCATGTCGCTGCGGAAGGTGAATCCGCAGGTCGTGGCCGAAACGAAGATCATGGCCGTACAGGCCGGCCTCGCCGACATCACCACCAACGCGATCGAGGCCCACTACCTGGCCGGCGGCAACATCCGCCGCGTCGTGCAAGCGCTGATTGCCGCTCATCGGGCCAGCATCGATTTGAACTGGGACACGGCGGCGGCGATCGACCTGGCCGGCCGCAACGTGTTGGAAGCCGTGCAGACCAGTGTCGATCCGAAAGTGATCGACTGTCCGGATCCGCGGCGGACCGGACGCACGACGCTCGACGGCGTGGCGAAAGACGGCATCCAGCTCAAGGCGCGGGCGCGCGTCACTGTCCGCACGAACCTCGCACAGCTCGTCGGCGGCGCGACCGAAGAGACGGTCATCGCCCGCGTGGGCGAAGGCATCGTGTCGGCCATCGGTTCGTGCGGATCGCATAAGGACGTGCTGGCCAACCCGACTCTCATCGCCAAGGCCGTGCTCGACAAGGGGCTCGATTCGCAGACCGCGTACGAAATCGTCTCCATCGACATTGCCGACATTGCCGTTGGCGACAATCTGGGTGCCCGGCTGATGGCCGACCAGGCCGAAGCGGACATGCGGATCGCTCGGGCCAAGGCCGAGGAGCGACGAGCCAACGCCGTCGCCAAAGAGCAGGAAATGCAGGCGCTCACCAAGGAAAATCAGGCGGCCGTCGTGATGTCCGAAGCCGAGATTCCCAAAGCCATGGCGGAGGCGTACCGCATGGGCAATTTGCGAGCCCGCATTTCCTCCAATGGAGAGGTGCACGAAGTGGGCCCGCCCGGACTGCCCGCCCCCAGCGCGGAGCGGTGAGGCCTTTTCCGGTGCTGAAGGGGGGCGGTTCGCCCGCCAAAGGTTTGCTGATTCGCTGCCGATCCTTTTGGCATTCGAAGCCGCGAACACGACGCGGCGGACGCGGTTCAGACCGGGCGAACTCCGGCATTGAGTTCACGCCGTTCGAGTTTGCCGGTTGCACGTGCCGCGACAAATGCGAGGGCGGATGTTGGGGCAAACTGGGCTGCTTTGCTCTGCCTGCCGGTTGAGAACCCCCACGGCCGGCGTTACGATGAATGTGTGGGAAATGTCTTCCCGGCAGGGGCGGGTGCAACAGCAGGAGGTTTCGTTCCGATGAGCGAAACTATGAGCGTCGGACTGACTGAAGATCAGCGCGAGATCCTTTTGCGGGGTCTGCGATTCGTTCGCAGTGCCGTGGCCCTCGAGGTTTACGATTCGACCCCCGAAACCGACACCCAGCGATCGAGCAAGCTACGGGAGATCCGGCAGCTCGCCGAATACCTGGAAGGCGCGCGGCCGGCCGGTACGACCGCCCGGGTCTAACACACTCCGTGGGGGCGTCGTCGAACAGCCCGCATGAACCGGCAGGCTGACACCTGCCGCTCGCCGATGCCCTGATGCGTTATCGCCACGTCTCGATCGCGGCCGTCTGCCACGTGTTGCCGCTCGAAATCGTCACGTCGGCCGAGATTGAAACCCGGCTGAGCCCGGTCTACGAACGGCTAGGCCTGCCCGAAGGCCGCCTCGAGCTGATGACGGGCATTCGCGAGCGGCGATTTTTCCCCCGCGGCACGCGACCCGGCCAGGTGAGCGCCAAGTGGCCACGCGGGCTGTCGAAATGTCCGGCATCCCTCGGGCGCACTTCGGCGGACTGGTGCACGGGTCGGTCTGTCGCGATCAACTCGAGCCGGCGACGGCCAGCTTCGTGCATCACGCGGCCGGACTGCCGCAATCGGCCTTCGTGCTGGACGTGAGCAATGCTTGCCTGGGCCTGCTCAACGGCATGATCCTGCTGGCCGACATGATCGAGCTGGGACAAATTCGCGCCGGCGTAGTGGTCGGCACGGAAGACGGCCGCCCGCTCGTCGAGGGCACCATCGAATCGTTGCTGGCCAACCGCGCACTCACGCGGCAGGACGTGAAGCGAGACTTCGCCTCGCTGACGATCGGATCGGGGTCGGCAGCTATCGTGCTCTGCGACCGCAAGCTCGCCCCCCGCGGACATCGGCTGCTGGGCGGGGCTTTTCGCGCGGAAACCAGCAATCACGAGCTGTGCACGGGCGGAGATAGCGCCCAGCCCGGCGACGCACTGCGGATGCAGACCGACGCGGAAGCTCTGCTGCACGCGGGAGTCGCCCTGGCGGCCACCACATGGCAGGACGCCAAGCGCGCTTTGGGCTGGTCCAACGCGGACGTCGACAAGACCTTCACGCACCAGGTCGGTCGAGCGCACCGCAAGCTACTGTTAGAGCGGCTCGAACTCGATCCGAAGATCGATTTTCCGACCGTCGAATATCTGGGAAACACCGGCGCCGTGGCACTCCCCACGGCCTGGTCGCTCGGCATCGAGCAAGGTCACATCGTCGCGGGAGATCGCGTCGCGCTGCTGGGAATTGGCAGCGGTCTTAATGCGCTGATGCTGGGAGTCGAGTGGTAGGGGAAGGACGAGGCTCCTGCCGAGCCGCTACGTGTTTCCCGGTATCTCGACCGACGCACAGTTTGGGCGTCTTATTGCGGCGCCGGAGGTGTCGGGACGGCTCGCTCGCCAGCGACGAATCCGCAGGCCTTGTGCTGGCCATCGCAGAAGGGGCGGTTTTTCGATTGGCCACAGCGGCACAAAGCAACCGTCTCTTTGCCGGCGATATCGAATTGGTTCCCGTCGGGATCGACCAGGGTGATCGGGCCGGTGACCAGCAGTGGGCCGTTTTCGCGCGTGCGAATGGAGACGTCGGGCATTTTCGAGAATCCTGCAGACGATCGGGGGAGAACGCCGCCGGGGCGGACGGCTCGAACATAACGGTGGCATTTTGCAAACGCAATCGCTGTCCATTAAGCTTCCGTTCGCGCCTGACGCTCGCGATCGGGCGCGGGCATCATTCGCGAACGACTAGTTGAAGGACTCGACGTGACCACGCGCGACGATCTCCTCGGCGAGCTGCGCTGGAAAAAGTTTCCCGTGCTCGACGACGGCTTCGTCTGCCTCGTCGACGTGATGGGCGACGACGGTTCGGTCGTGCAGGCGGCTCGGGTCAGCTACGGCGAGGGGACTAAACGCGTCTCCGACGACCGCACGCTGATCCGCTACTTGATGCGGCACCGCCACACCACGCCCTTCGAGATGGCCGAGATCAAGCTGCTCGTCCGCGTGCCGATGGACTGCTGGCGGCAATGGATTCGCCACCGCACGGCGTCCGTCAACGAGTACAGCACCCGATACTCGATCGCCATCGATTCGGCCCAGTCCACGCCCGCCGATCAGTGGCGGAGCCAGGCCCAGACGAACCGGCAGGGGAGCGGCGAGTTGTTGCCCGCCGAACTCGGCCAGCAGCTCACCGAGGCCGAGCAACGATTGCAGGATGAATGCCGCCGAGTCTACCAGGAGCGACTCGATCGCGGCGTGGCCCGCGAGCAGGCCCGCAAGGACCTGCCGCTGGCGACCTACACCGAGGCCTACTGGAAGGTCGACCTGCACAATCTGCTCCACTTTCTGGTGTTGCGGATGGACGCGCACGCCCAGCAGGAAATCCGCGACTACGCCTGCGCGATCGGCGAGCGAATCGTAGCTCCGCTCTTCCCCGTCGTGTGGGAGGCTTTTTGCGACTACCGCCGCGAGTCGATGGAATTGACGCGGCTCGACCTGGCGGTCATTCAGCGGCTGTTGGCCGCGGGAGGGACTGCCGGGACCGCACCTCCGTACGATCAGACGACCTTTCTGGCCGTGCAGGACGAATCCTGGAGGTCGCTCAGCCGCA
Source organism: uncultured Planctomycetaceae bacterium (assembly GCA_963800135.1). Taxonomy (GTDB): domain Bacteria; phylum Planctomycetota; class Planctomycetia; order Planctomycetales; family Planctomycetaceae; genus DASPSM01. The sequence continues at coordinate 67,752 of CAWCZR010000021.1, forward strand.
GCCGGGAGCGGGAGGAATGTGCCGTAAAGCTGCGGCGTCTGGGCCTGCTGGCCGACGAGTCGAGCTGACCGGCGGGCTCCAACGATCGGTCGCGGCACGGTTTGCATGGTTCCGGGGATCTTGGTACCCTAAGAGTCCAATTGGGGTGGTCTGCGCTGTTTCTGAGCGCCGACAGCCGTCCGGTCCACACCCGGACTCGCGCTCGACTGGCCCTGCTTTTTCCAGTCGACCTGGCTGCGGCCCAGAGTGACCTGGCGGACTCCTGCGCGGGAGCCGATTGCAGGTGACTCACCAGCACGGTGATTCAAGTGCACCGCCACCGTTACCGACATTCAGAGTCACAGGAGGAAATTCGTGGTCAAGCTGCGTCTGCGCGAGCATGAATCGATTTCGGATGCTGTGAAGAGATTTCGTAAGCTGGTCGAACACGCGGGAATCAAAAAAGAGATGCGCCGCCGCGAGTATTACGAAAAGCCCAGCGACCAGCGCCGCCGCGCCCGCCGTCGGGCCGAACGCCGTGCGCGGATGCTGCGGATGCCCGTCAGCCAGTAAACCAGCCTGGCAATAATTGCGACTGCGTGAATGCAAACGGGCTCCGCCCTGCAGTCGCGCCTTTGAAGCAAACATACAAACGAAAGCCCCCGGCCAAACAGGTCGGGGCTTTTTTGTTTCCGTGCGGCGCTGACTTCGCCGTCGCTTACTTGGTCGCCGCTTACTTCGACGTCGCGGCTTCGACCGGCTTGGCCGGCGGAATGATCGTCTCTTTGATCGCCTGGATGAAGAAAATCTTCTTGGGCGACTTCAGCTTCAATTGCTGCACCTTCTCCTCGGCCGACTCCCGCGCGTCGTAGGCGAAGCGCCCTTCTTCTTTCATGCTGCCGTTGTAGACGGCCCACATCAGCCGCTTCCGCTCGGCGACCTTGGTCTTGGTGCGGCGGGTCGACGGCTTCTTGGTGCCGTCCTTGCTTTTGACTTTCTTCTTGGCAGTTTTTTCGCCCTTTTCGCCGGACGAATCGGCCTCGCCGGCGGCTTCGACCTGTCGCCGCAATTCCAACCGACTGGGAGTCTTCCGCGCCATCTCTTAAATCCTCAGCTCTCTTGATTCGCGCCCCGCACTGAATGAGGGGCGGCGTGAATTCTCGCTTTGCCGCTCGTCGACATTTTCACGGGTTGCAATCGACGTCTGGCTGCCCCGAATGCACGGCCCAAACGCACGGCCGACGGGCCAACGGCAGAAGATAACAGATGGATTTCGCGGCGACCATTGAGCGGCAGGAAGTGCCGAACCATATGGCGAGGCGCGGTTCGCCAATGGAATAAGGGACCTATCATGCCTTCCTCGGCGCTGTGGCTCCGGTTCCGAGCCGAATTTGCCCCTCGATTCCGGGTCAATTTCCTTGAGTGGAACGATCGTTTCGTCCGAAAAAAGCAGAATAGTTTATCTAATCAGGCCAACCGGACCGATCAATATAACCGCGGGAGTCCTCCCAAGACCGGCTCCCACGGTCCATGTACGTTAAGGAGAGCACTCGATGCGTAGGTACCCGAAATGGGTGTTGACCCTGGGAATCGTGGCGGTGACTCCTGGTCTGTCGATGGCCGCCTTCCCGTTCGGGAGCGACACCGACGCCAGCTCTTCCACGGCGACTCCGCCGCGATCCAGCCGTAACCAGAAAGTGGCCGAGGACATTGCTGTCGCCCTCAAGCGGGCCCAGTTCCACGGCTACGAGATCGAAATCGAATACAAAGATGGCGTGGCCGTTCTGACCGGTAAGGTCTCCGACCCCCGGCAGAAGATGAAGGCCAACCAGGTCGTCAACGCCGTTCCCGGCGTGCATCGCCTGGAAAACCGCCTCGCGGTGATCACCGCCTCGCGCGGGCCGATCCGCCAGGCGTCGGCCGATTCCGAGGTCACGGCTCAGCCCGCCATGCAGGCTGGCGGAGCGGCTCCGGCCGGCCCCAGCAACCAGGAAAAGGCCATGCTGATCGGCCGTGCTCTCGAAGCCGGCGGACTCAGCGGGTATGACATCGAAATCCTGTTCCAAAATGGTCAGGCCGTGCTTCGCGGCACGGTCGCGACGCCGCAGCAGGTGGCCGTCGCGGGACACATTGCTCAGTCGGTGCCGGGCGTCCAGTCGGTCGCCAACCAGCTCCGACTCGGTCAGCCTCAGGGTCAGCCTCCTGCCGGTGCGCGTTACGCGATGGCCGGCTACCAGGCGGGTCCCGGCGCTCCGATGACTCCGGGCGTCGCTCCGGGAATTCCCGGTCCGGGTGGACCGGCTCCTTCGGCTGGTCCGGGCGGTCCGCTGGGAGCGCCGATTCCGGCGACGGGCCCGGTGCCCGCTGGCCCGGTCTACGACAACCCGAACATCCCCGAGTACGCCTGGCCGACGTACGCCCAACATCCGAACTACGCCGCTGTGACCTACCCGAGCCAATACAGTGCTTCGGCATGGCCTTACATCGGACCGTTCTATCCGTATCCTCAGGTGCCGCTCAACTGGCGCAAGGTCAGCCTCGAGTGGTCGGACGGACACTGGGATCTCAAGTTTGACTCCCGGACCGATCGCTGGTGGTGGTTCCTGAATCCGGTCAACTGGTGAGCGGTTGCCGGCACAGCACACAGGGCGTCTTCGAGGTGCCGGCCTCGAAGGCGCCCAATGTCTTTGGGCCGTCTCGGTTTCTCGTTCGATGGTTGGCCGCGTGGATCGCCCGACCGAATCGTCGGATTTTTCGTCAGAAGCGGAAAATTCGCCAAAGTCCACGTCGCTTAACAATCGATAAGTAAGAGGCAGCCTTCAGAGCCGAAGGCGTTCGTGCGACTGCCACAACACCAGTCGCCAACAACGATTTCGCAAACGACATCCAAGCAACAAACCCTCGTTGGCTCGGCATCACCCGAAGGGGAACAGAATGCCCTACGTGAGAAAACATGCGAAGCGAATCGCCCTCATCATCGCCCTGTGCGTGATGACGGTGCCGAGCAGCGGCTGCACCCTGTTCACCGGGTTCCTGAGTGCAACGTGGGGCTGGATGTGCTTCTGGGAAACCAGTCCGCTGATCCCGGTCTCGCCCTACTGGAGCCAGCTCATCGAAGACCGCTATCACTGGGAACAGCGCTACGCCAAAGTCCCGGTGCTCGATCCGGTGGAAGGCGAGCACGCTCCCTTGTTCTGTCTCGATCCGCCGTCGCCCGACGAAGTCATGCGGTCCTTGCCTGACGACACGTCCGGCAGCGTTTACTTCCTCGCGGAAACCCATCGCAACAACGTGCGGATCGTCGTGGAGAACATCGTCGACAGCATCGGCGAGTGCCGCATGTACCCGCTGGTCGGCCCGTGCAAGTTGAAGAAGTGCCACTACAAGTGCACGGTCTACTTCGACAAGCTGATCCGCTCCGACTGGCCGATCCCCTTCTCGAACAACCACCCGACGCAGGAAGTGGTCTACGTCGACCACGATCACCTGATCCGCTGTGCGGGCCCGGATACTCAGCAGTAGTCGGCACTCAGCAACAGTCGCACACTCAACAGTTAGTCGGACACTTAGCAAACACTCAACAGGAGTGACAGCGGGAGGCCGCCCGAGACTTCTCGCCTCAGGCCGCGAACCTCCAATCCCAAAAAGAGATTCGCAAAAAATTTCCGGTGGCGTGCTCGGTTCGAGGGTCCGAGCAAATGCTGCCGGAAATTTTTTGCGCGCGCCGCGCACTCACGGGCCAGGCGAGCCGACTGCGTCAGCTGTCGGGTGCTTCGACACCCTCCCGAGAGTTTCTCCGGGGCTTTTCTCGGTGAAACAACAAGTCCCGTCCCGCTCTCGTCCGCTTGGCAGATGCGACTCAGCGGCTTCCAACCAATTCGCGCGACCGACTGGTCGAGTTGCTTACCCGAACGCCTGATTCGGGCCCAATCTCGCGAGGTGGCCAGAAAGCGGGGTGCGCGGCTGGACAACGGTGAACCGTCGAGCCGAAAATAGCGCCCCTTGGCCGGAAGGATTCGCAAGTCCCAGACGGATTCACGAATCGCAGAGACGAAGAGGACGATCATGAGCACAGTGATTCACGAAATGCGCGCTCGCGGCCTGGCTGCACTGGCAGCCGTGGCTGCGTTCTTGTCGGCGGATGTTCAGGCGAAAGCCGCTGAGGTCGCGGGCAACGTCCAGGTCGCCCGCAGTCCGGTCGCCGGTGCGACGGTATTGCTCTACGCGGCCGGGGACGGCGCTCCCACGAAGTTGGCCCAAGCAGAGTCCGACGCTAACGGCGCATTCACACTGACTGCCGAACAAGCGCCGGAGAAGCTGTGCTGTACTTGGTGGCCAAAGGAGGCACGCCGAAGGCCGGCCGTGCCAAGGGGCTGCCCAACGCTGCCATCTCGCTGATGTCGGTGCTGGGACCCTCGCTGCCGAAGACAGTCACGGTGAACGAACTCACCACCGTCGCGTCGGCATTCACCGCCGCCCGCTTCATCAACGGGGAAGCCATCTCCGGCAAGCCGCTCGGGCTGAAGATCGCCGCCGGGAACACGCCGAACCTGGTTGATCCGGTGACTGGCGGCTGGGGCAACGTGTTGCTGGATCCACTCAATAGCACACAGACGACGGCCCTCGCGAATCTGAACACGCTCGGCTCGCTGATGACTGCTTCCCTCACGGTGGCGGACGACGATTGGCGTGCCCGCTTTTTCAAGGCCGCAACGCCGTTCGGCGGCGCGACGCCAACGACCACGCTCGAAGCAATGGCCGGGATCGCCAAAACGCCGTGGGCCAACCCGAAGGAACTCTATGCGTTGTTCGACGAAGCCTACCCGGAACCGAAGGACGGTGCGCGGCGTGCGGCGCCGTTCGTGCCGTATCTCGCGTGGTCCCCGCCCGACTTTTCCCTCTCGCTTTGCTTCGCCGGTGGCGGCGTTTACTCCCCCGGTCGGCTCATGTTCGATGCGGAAGGCAATCTTTGGAGCGGCCAGAACTGGATGGCCGGCTCGCAGTCCGGCGCCATCAAGAGCATTGGCGGCGGCGTCGTCAAGTTGAGTCCCAACGGGAAGGCGCTCTCACCGCCAATCACTGGCTTCACCGGCATGGGCATCGACGGTGTCGGCTGGGGCACAGCCGTCACGCGCGAGCATGTCTGGGCGTCCAGCTTCAACGGCAAGTTCCTCGTGATGGATTTCGAGGGTCGTCCCGTCGTCAAGGAGAGCGACATCCCCTTCAAAGAGAAACTCCTCGGACTGATGGGCATCGGTGTCGCCGCGAACGGCGATGTCTGGATCGCCGACGGCGCCGGTAATCAGTTGCTACATTTTCCCGGTGGAAACGTGAAGGAGGGACGGATCGTCAAGGTCGCGGGATTGCGGTCCCCCTTTGACATTGTCATCGACCCCCAGAATCGCGTCTGGGTCAGCAACTCGCAGTCGGACACAGTCGTCCGCTTCCCGGTTGACGATCCTTCCAAGACAGAGACTTTCCGCTGCGGGATCAGCGTCCGCGCCCTGGCGTTGGACTCGAAGGCCAATGTCTGGGTGGCGAGCAACACGTCGCTGGATTTCCCGATGCCGAAAATCCCCGACGGCGCGTCCATCATGAAGCAGTTTGAACTGATGGGGGCAGCCATGCTGAGATACACGAAATCCACGGGCGTGATCCACATGATCCGCCCTGATGGCACGCAGCTTGATCCGAAAGGCTTCACCGGCGACGGCGCCATCGACATTCCGTGGGGGTTGAACATCGATGGCAACGACGATGTGTGGGTCGGCAACTTTTCGCCTCGCGACCGTAGTGTGGCGCTGATGGCGGGAGTTGACACAAAGGGCCATCCTGCGGGTACGAAGCCCGGCGACGTCATCCATTTGTTCAAGAGCGGTTCCATCCAGTCGCTCACCGACGTCTCTATCGACCCGGCCGGCAACGTCTGGGCCGCGAACAACTGGAACGATCCAAGAGCAGCGGTCGAGCCGAACCCAGCCAGCGCCACCTCCACCTGGGGCGGAGGGTCGGGCATCACGGTCATCTATGGCGTCGCGGCCCCGGTGCAGCCGCCGCGGATGGGCAAGGTGCGCCAGCCGTAAAATCCAATCGTTTTAGCGGCGGGGTGGCATGCATCATGGCTCGGCGTGGGCATGTCTAGCTGCAGTTCGCATGCCCAAGCAAACGTCGTGAGACTGTCCCGGATATTCGGTGGGATCTCGGAGCCCTCGCTCACGAGCGACTAATTTCAACCTCGTCACCAGAATCTACCCTGGCCAACTGGACTTACGAGAGCCGCCATGTGCAGAAACATCAAGAACCTGTTCAACTTTGATCCGCCCGCGACTGAAGCGGAGATTCGGGACGCATCGCTCCAGTTCGTGAGAAAGATCTGTGGATTCACCAGACCGTCCAAAGCAAACGAACTTGCGTTCGAGCGCGCGGTCGAAGAAGTGACGGCATCAGCCAGAGCAGTTATTCGGTCGTTGGTCACCACGGCCGAGCCGCGCAACCGCGCGGTTGAGTCCGAGAAACTACGGGCCCGGTCTGCCGCGAGGTTCGGGCCGAAGCAATGAGGCTCAGTTCATCGGCGCGGCAGCATGCCCACGGCAGGGTGGCATGCCCCACGACTCGGCGTGGACACGTCTTGCTGCTCGCGAAACCTGCGTGGGCATGGCTGATCGTGGCGATTATCGATCTTGAAACGGTTGCAGGAATCGAATCGTCCGACCACGATAAGATTCGAACGCATCATCTCCGCCGAATCTCTGTATCGATCGTCCCTGCACGGTCTGCCGCAATCCGAGGTGCAGCATGTCACGGCTCGTTGGCATTCTCTTTCTCGCAATCGCAACGCTGCATGTCGCGAGCGCGACACGTGCTGATGACGGTCCTTTGGCCGGCCAGACCGTTTACTTGACGGTTCGCGAACCCGAGGTTGCCGGTCCCGCGGGGTGGGCATCGCGCCGATGGGCATGCGCGAGCTGGTGCGTCAGGCGTTTCTTGTAGCGGCCCGCGATGAATTGGGACTCTCCACGCGCGACGTGATCGTTGGGGAGAGTGCAAATCGTTGATTCACCGATCCCATCGGCGTAGGTTGGGCGTCGACCGTTTGAACCAGCGCCTGATGAGAATCCAGCTGGGTAAATGTCGGTTTCTAATCCGAGGACGGCCGTGCACGCACTGGTGGGTCTGGCGATCGCGGTGCTATTGGCCGAAACGGCAGATGATCGCGCGTCGTTTCGGGCAACCGTCCCGATTCTGGCGGTGCGGGTCTCGGACGACGACGGTGGGCGTCCGGCCGCGATCTCCCCGGCCCAGGTCAAGCGGTGGGTCGACCGCGGAAATCAAGTCTACGCCTCCACAGGAATTCATTTCCTCTACAAGACATCCGACGGAGTGCTCGAGCGGAAGAGCACGCTCTTGAACAATCCAACCGGCACCGGCGACCGCGATTGGCTTCAGTTCAAGCGGGCGGGCAATCAGCTGGCGGCCGAGCACCCCGGGAAGCTGACGTTGATCTTCCGCCATGGACCCGGCCCTCGACCCACGGGTGGCGGATTCTCGTGGGTTGATTATGACTTCGTTGTGATGCCCGGCTTCGAGGTGACGACCATTTGTGGGAGGCAGAATATCGGCGTCTTCGCGCATGAAGTCGGCCATTACCTGGGGCTGTCGCACACGTTCGCAAGTGAGTTTGAGACCGTCGCCCAGGCCGATAAGTGGCTCAGGGATCACAAAGGTCAGGTGTCGAGTTTCGACGGGGACGGCCTCTCGGACACGCCGCCGGATCCATTCATCAGAGCCATTCAGTGCGTCGAGCGTCGTCCTCCAGGGAAAGAGAATCACATTCGATCGCAAGAACATCATGGGATACTGGTACAACTCGTCTAAGACGCTCTCGCGACAGCAAGGCGAGATCGTGAGATGGTTCGTCCAGCGGCGACTAAAGTCTGGAATGCTGTTGACGGCGAACCTGGCGTGGAGATCTCCGCTGGAGGCAGAGACCGCAGAAATAGTCGAGCGACGCGGGGTCCGGACCAACGTGCAGCGCATGGAGGAGTTCGGCCGGGGCAACTGGAGCGGTGACGCTCAGCTCCACGTCGGTGGGAAACCCGGAGATGCACTGGTCCTCGCCTTGCCCGTCGCGAAGACGGACCAATATCAACTGGGCGTTTACCTGACGATGGCCCCGGATTTCGGCCGGATTCAACCATCGCTGGATGGCGAGCGCCTGGGTGACTCCCTCGATCTCTACGCACCCAGGCCGATCGCCAGCGGACGGGTCATCCTGACGACCAAGAGTCTTCAGGCCGGCCGACATACGATCCGGTTCGAAATCGTGGGCAAGAATCCAAAGTCGACAGGGACCGACTTCGGCGTCGATTGCTGCGAGGTCGCTCCGAGAACCCTCTAAGGTCGAAGAGGGGATCGCGCAGATCCAGAGCTCCTCGCCGATTGCTCAGCTCGCCGACCGTTCGCCCGCGCTACGAAGTACCTCGGCGACCTCTGCGTGTCCCTTTTCTATCGCAAGGTCGAGCGGCGATTGATCATCCCCGTTTATCAGCAGCGGATCGGCTCCCTGATCGAGCAACAGTCGCACGATCTGAGCGTGGTTGTTGCCGGCCGCTTCATGGAGAGGGCTGGTCTTTCCGTCCATGACGTTGAGCAGACTTGGATCTTCGGCAAGGCGGGCACGGACCAGAAAGTCAAAGCCCCAGTTGGCCGCAACGCAAATCCCAAAAGATCGCGGCTTGCAGCCCAGAACTGGGTCACGCACTTCCGGATCGGCCCCGGCCTGCTCGAGCAGTGCAATCACCGTGCGCGAGCCGCCGAAGTAGGCCCAGTGCAGGGGCGTCGCTCCCAAGAAGGCCCGAAACGAGAGATCCGGCCGCTTCTCCAAAAGGAATCGCACGACGTCAGCCTGGCCGTTGCGGCAGGCGATGTAAAGCGCGTCGGACAGTTGCTCCCGACCCGACAACGGCGGACACGGCAAACGCGTGCCATCGGGTGCAAAACGACTGCTGCCGGTGCGCAATGCGCCGGGAACGAGTTCGCCTGCGTCATCGAAGTGGGCTTGAACCTCTTCCAGCGCGCCGATTCCCGCCGCGCAAAAGAGGTCGGCCTCTGCTCCCAGCGCCACGAGAGTGCGGGCGCATTCGGGCGCGTTGCAGGTCACGGCCCAGGAGACGGCCGTGTGACCCGACCTCCCGAATTTGGCATCGACGTCGGCACCATAAGCGACCAGCACCGCCGCCAATCGCGGGTCGTTGCACTGCGCGGCCACATGCAGCGGCGTTTGACCTTCGGAACCGTAGGCTGCCGCCAGAGCCGGGCGGCGACTGAGCAGTTCGGTCACGGCCAGTTCTTCGCCCGCCTCGACTGCCGACAGGAGTTGCATGAGATCGGGATCGTCGGGCGCCACGCTGTCCGATGCGGCACGCTGTCGAACGTCCGCGGGTACCACCGCATCGAGCTTCTCGCGAACCAGTTCGACGTGGGCCTTGAGTTTGCGCCAGCTCGCGAAGCCGAATTCGCGGGCGACCTCAAGCTGCACGTCACTGAGCCGAGCGGTCGGATTAGTCGCGCGCAGCGCGTCGAGGCGGTCTTTGCTGAGTTTCTTGAGCCACTCGAGACTGGCGCGAAGGGGGAGCGAGCGAGACATGGTGATACCTTCTTTCAACTGCGCCCGGCGTCCGCGATCGCGGGCAGAAAGAAGGCCATCAGAATTTGGCAGGCTGACGAGTGGGTTCAACCCTGCACGCGGACCGTCGGCCGCTCGTCACGGCCAGAGTCCACTCTAAACGCGGACCACGGGTCGAAGCAACAGTGCGGTCAGTTAGCCCCTCGTCGAGACGTACTTTGCTCGCACCTCGGGGGCAAGCTGCTCCACAGCATTGCGCAGCATATGCCGGGGCATCGTGCCGGCGTGGGCCTTGAGGAACCGCAAGAGCCGCTTCTGGTCCTTTTTGCCGGCATCGCGAATCCACGAGCCCACCGCTTTCTGGACCAACTCGTGTTCGTCATGAACCAGCAACTCGGCGATTCGGAACGTGTCTTCGATGTCGCCCTGCCGGATGAAGTAATAGGTACTGACGATCGCGGTCCGGCGCTCCCAGGGGTTGGCGGAACGTGCGAGCCGGTATAAGACGTCACGCGGCTGGTCGGAGAGGTAGCCGCCAACGACATAGGGCGCCGCGCGATCGACCAGGTCCCAGTTGTTGATGCGATCATGACGCCGGAGGTACAGATCGAAGAGGGCCCGGCGATGCTCCGGCGAAATGCGTTTCGCGCGGGCTTGAAAGTCCATAATGCTCACTGCCCCCATCCGGACTTCGTAGTACGGGCTTCCGAGAAGCCGATCGATGTCAGCGAGCGGCATGTCGATGAAACGCTTCGCCACGGCGAAAATCTTGCCATGGCTCACGCCGAGGACCTTGTTGCCGCGGGAGTGGCCATTCGGGTCCTCGCGGAAGAAACGCGACACATCGGCAACAACGGCCGGATCAGCCAGGTCCTCGAGGGCCGCGACAAACTGCTGACGTAGCTTCAGTGTCGGCATGTTCGAATTGTTCCGGGATGAAATGGCGGGTGTCGTGTGGGCCAATTCCTTGCTCGCGCGGCTTCCGGCACTCGAATCCGCTCGACACCCGAAATGGGACCAGATGGCGACTCACAGCACTCTATGCGGCTGTCCCGGTCAACCGAAGTCGGAACATTGCAAGCCGCCAGAAGAGAAGACCTCGCCGCAACTTCACAATGCCGCGGCACGCCATTTCTGTGGCCCGCCATCGACTCCGCGAATTCGGCAGAAAAAGCCTTGATTCCTCATTGACAACAAAAGTTGTCAATGGTACCGTCTTCTCATGCTCGACATCCAAGTCATCGACGATCCGGCGACGGCGACGGTGGCCTTGGAGCCCGTGCGGAGTCGGCTTCTCTCCGAGCTCAACGCACCCGCGTCGGCGGCAACATTAGCCACGCGGGTCGGCTTGGCTCGGCAGAAGGTCAACTACCATCTGCACGCGCTGGAGGCGCACGGGCTCGTGCGGTTGGCCCAGGAACGCAAGTGGGGCGGGCTGACGGAACGCCTGCTCGTGGCGACGGCGGCTTCCTACGTCGTTTCGCCGAGCGCCTTGGGCCCAGTCGCCGTTGATCCGAATCGAGAAGCCGATCGGCTGGCCGCCAGTTATCTCATCGCACTGGGCGCACGGGTCGTCCGCGAGGTGGGCGACCTCGTTCGTCGTGCGAAGGAGGCGGGCAAACGCCTGGCGACCCTGGCGGTGGACACCGAGGTTCGCTTCCGGTCGGCGACGGACCGGGCCGCTTTCAGCAACGAACTCACCGAAGCCATCACGAAACTCGTCTCGAAGTATCACGACGAATCTGCCCCCGGCGGCCGCGCGCATCGCCTGGTGGTTGTGGCACACCCTCTCCCGCAGAACTCCGATCCCAAGGAACCATCATGAGTGTTAAGAAAGAAGCCTCCGGGCGCCATTCAGTCCAGGTCGAAGTCGAAGTCCCCGGCACGCCGGAAGAAGCCTGGCAGGCCATCGCTACCGGGCCGGGGATTTCGTCCTGGTTCGTGCCGGCCGAGTTCGAGATGCGCGACGGAAAGCCCGCACTCTACCTTCGCGCGCTTTTGACCGGCGTCGCCCTTCTCACCCTGCTGGCGTCGGCGCGGGCTCAGGAACCGCCGAAGCCGGGAAAGGAACATGACCATTTGAAGCGGCTGGTGGGCACCTGGGATGCAGAGACGGAAAGCGGGACGGGGACGATGACCTACAAGATGGGTCTGGGAGGGCTGTGGCTGATTGGAGACTTCGAAGGCGAATTCGGCGGCATGAAGTTCCAGGGCAAGTTTCTGGATACTTACGACCCGGCGACGAAGGAGTACCGGAGCGTTGGCGTGGATTCCTTCTCCACAGCGCCCAGGATCATGGAAGGCACCTTGGACAAGGACAATAAAGTCATGACCATGACAGGAGAAGGCCCCTGGCAAGAAGGCACGACCGCCAAGTTCAAGTCGATCACAGAAATCAAAGACGCCGATACCGTCAACTTCAGCCTGTTCATGGTGGACAAGGACGGCAAGGAACAGCCGACGGTACAGATCACGTATAAGCGGAAGAAGTGAGACCGCGCGACAGCGTTCCACCCTCCCCGGTGTTCAGGGGAGACTGGTGGTTTGTGGCACACACTCTCCCGCAGAACTCCGATCCCAAGGAACCATCATGAGCGTGAAGAAAGAAGCGTCCGGGCGCCGTTCAGTCCAGGTCGAAGTCGAGGTCCCCGGCACCCCGGAGGAAGTCTGGGAGGCCATCGCCACCGGGCCCGGAATTTCGTCCTGGTTCGTGCCCGCTGAGTTCGAGATGCGCGACGGCAAGCCCGTGGCGGTGAAGTTGAACTTCGGCGCGGGCATGGAGACCAATTCCCCCGTGACGGGCTGGGATCCGCCGCGAAAGTGGACTGCCGAGTCCGCCGGCTGGGTCCCTGGCTCGCCGCCCATCGCGGATGAGTGGAGCGTGGAAGCGCGCGGAGGAGGCATCTGCGTCGTCTGCATTGTCCATAGCCTGTTTGCCAGCACGGACGACTGGGACAACCAGCTCGAAGGCACCGAATCCGGATGGCCTGCGTTTTTGCGCACCCTGCGGATCTATCTCACGCACTTCCGCGGCCTACGCTCGACGATCATGCAGTGGATGGCCCCCGCCGCGGGGACCGATGCGGAGGCTTGGGAAGCGCTGACCGCGGCCTTGGGACTGAAAGGCGAGAGTGTCGGACAGCGTTGGACGGCGCCCGCGGGCGTCCCGGCGATCAGCGGCGTGCTGGAGTACATCACTCAGAAACCGTACGACGCCCTGTTGCGGGTCGACAAGCCGGGACCGGGCGTCGCTGCCCTGGGCACCTTCAACATGGGGGGTCCGAGCATGGTTGCGGTGAAGTTCTATCTATATGGCGATCACGCGGCCGGCACCATCGCCCGCGAGACACCGCTGTGGGACGCGTGGATCCAGAAACACTTCCCGACGCCGGCGGAGCCGAGCAAGAGCGAGTGAGCGATCTACGTGTCGAGACTTTACAATGTGTCGAGTCGAGCCGGTGGTTCGTGCTGGGCAGCCACGTGCGGCCCGGCGCTGACGCGATTGGCTCCGCGCGTGTCCTGATCGTTCGCATCGGAGGGCGGATTAGAGGCATGAGATTCATTCTTCAGCGTCGGTCTGCGCGTGCGAGCGTTCACTTCACGATGGGCGTCGGAATTCTTTTGTGGAATGTGCAAAGCGCGCAATGCGAGCAGCCCGGAACATCAGCCGAGGTGAAGCCGCCTGCCACCGCCGACGCCCGATCGCGGCCGAACACCACCTCTGATGGGAGCGCTCAGCTCCTGTCAGCGGTACTTGGAGGCGTGGAGGGCTGCGCTAAAGACCTCGTGACAGGTGAATTTGAGGCGACAGAGATAACAGGCGTGAGTTCTGTGGGAACCGCGCCTCGAGAAAGCAGCAATCGGATACGATGCGTTTTTGACCGTCGTGGCAATCGAGTTCGACATGAAGTCCTTGTGACTCAGCGGTCGAGTGGACAGCGTCCGAAGACTGATTCATCGCAAACTGCCGCTGCCCCGCTCGCGCCGCGGCACACGATCGTCATCAGGCGCCCAGATCTGTCAGCACAGTGGATCGAGAGCAACAAAACGATCGTTCTCCACCGTCCGGAGACCGTTTATGAGCCAACTTATCTGAGGCCACTCGATCCAATGATTGCAGGGCTTCTGACCGCGGGCGAGGTCTCACGCCATGAATCATCCAAGCGGTTTAGGGATTTTCTTTCGGCACGCCGCGACAAGAACGAAGTAACGGCGACGAGTGTTGGACAAGGATTTAGGCTCACAATTCACTATCAAAAGGTTGCCGCGGACGGCACCGTTGTCGAGACCGAGCGGCAGACCTGGGTGGATCCGTTAAAGCGTTTCGCGCCTCTAAAAACAGCAATGCGGCAACGAACGTCGAAGGGCAACCGAATTGGTGAGTGGTCGGCCACGCAAATCACAGACGTGCAATGGACCGAGAAGAAGGGAGTGTTTGTACCGTTATCCATTGTCGCGTCACTACCGATACATTCACACCGCACCATAACGACCAGGATTACATTGGAATGGAAGCACGTGAATGATGTCGTCGATGACCATGAATTCGACTACCTTGCTCTCTCACCAGACGCGACGGTCGTCGAACTGAGAAATGGCAACCCACCCGTGCCGACGATCCTACGACGATCCCGAGCCGCTTCCCCGGATTGCTCGGGACCGGCCGGCACTCGCCGCTGAGAGATCCCGACGCTCCAATCTCAAAAGGAATCGCATGGAACTCTTGATCCCGCTCTGGCTCCCGATCCTGCTCTCCACGGTCGTCGTCTGGATCATTTCCGCCGTGGTCTGGATGGCTCTGCCCCATCACAAGCGGGACTTCATCGGCCTCCCCGACGAGGACGGTTTCATGGACGCCGTCCGCAAGAGCGGCATCAAGCCCGGCAACTACATCTTTCCTGATTTCCGCAAGCGCGAGGCGATGAAATCGCCGAAGGTCGAGAAGGCGTTGAACGAAGGCCCGGTCGGCCACCTCAGCGTCTGGCCGACGCCGTTGACGATGGGCAGCAAGATGGTCGCCACCTTCATCGTCTATCTCGTGGTCAGCACGCTCATCGCCTACCTCACTCGCGTCGCCCTCCCTGGCCCGGCCCCGTTTGCCAAGGTCTTCCAGGTCGCGGGCACCGCCGGCATCCTCGCCTACTGCTTCTCGTTCATCCCCAACGCCGTCTGGTTCGGCTCCTACAAGCGCACCATCGTCGCGAACGTTGTCGACGGCATCGTGTATGGCCTCATCACCGGAGCCCTCTTCGCCTGGCTTTGGCCGCAGTGAGTGACGAGGGCCAATTCGCGTTTTGTGGGGCGGGCTGTGTTTCGACCTCCCCGGCTTCTTGAGGCCCAACAGCATGGATCCTGCCGAAAAACTCCGCCCAGGGATGACCGGCCGTCAGCAAACGGTCGTCACGCGCGAAATCACGGTCGCCCATTTTCATCCCGAAATGCCGGAAGTCTACGGCACGCCGTTCATGATCTATCTGATTGAAGTCGCCGCGAGCAACGCCATCAAACAGCACCTTCCCAAGGGTTGGGTTTCGGTGGGATACGAGGTCCACGTCAAACACCTGGCTGCGACGCCCGTCGGCCGAACCGTCACCGCGACAGCCCGTTTGGAGTCGATCGACGGACGATTCATCAAATTCTCGGTCGAAGCGCACGACGGAGTCGCCCAAATCGGCGCGGGCACCCACGTTCGTGCCCTCGTCGACCTGGCACGGTTCAACAAGAATCTCGGCGAAGGAAGCCACTAGGTGCATTCAGCGCCGAGCGGCCGGCTTCGCCGCCCGTGCTCTTTGGCTGAGTTGCGCGAGACGATGCCCAGCCGGCGCGGATTCAAACTGGCACAGCCCCTATTGCGGAGACTGCCGTGTCGGCGTCTTCGGCTCCAAGAACGATGTGCAGCAGATCGCCCGTTCTGGGCGATCCGCCCCACACGTGAAATCCTTCGCGAAAGACGCGCAAGGTGAAGCTGACTCTGCGTCCCATCGGTCGAAAGACGAATTCCCCGTTATCATCGCTGGTGATGTAATTATCGGGCCCGTCTCCTGTGTGAAAGATCCTGGCTCCGGCGATCAGTTTACCCGATGGATCGACGACAACGCCCGACACGCAGTCAGCACGCTTCGTCCGTGACGGCCGGGGATTTGCGACGCGTCCAACGGATCGTGCCACCGATTTTTCAACCGTGACCGTGCGTGTCCGCGCCCCGGCGCTCTTCGACAACCGAAACAGGATGGGAGCCGCCTCCTGACTTTCCGGAACCGTCATGTCGGCTTCTCGGACCGGGCCCCGATAGCCACCGCTCATGACATAAACGTGACTCGGGCCGGGCGGCACGTGCAGCTCGAACTCGCCCTTTGCGTCGGTTTTGGCGCTCAGACACATGGCCCCGCTTCGAGGTGCGGCGGGTCCGTAGTAGCCGATTTGGATGCCCGGCATCGGCTCGTCGGTGTCAGCATCCACCACCCGACCCGCGAGACGCTTGGCGTACGCTACGACGAGATCGGCGACACCAGCCTTGCCCGATTCGACCAGGACGCCGTCGTTCGCGATCGCCGTGTGGTGTGTATCCGAGCCGGCGAGAAACACTACGTTGTAGACCCCCGGCGTCAGTCCTTCGATGCGATAACGCCCGTCCGCCCCGGAAACAGCTTCGCCCCATCCTCCCGCTGCCGCATCGCGGGCGAGCGCCTGACAGCCGACGGAGGCGTTCGCGAGCGGCCGGCCCGTGTGTCCGTCGACAACTCGGCCCTCGATCCGTCCCGCCAGCGTCAACTCGATGATCCCCGGCTTGAGAATCCGTTCTGCGGGCAAACCCGAGCTCGCGCAGAGTCGCGTAGCCGGGCGACTCGGAGCCGGCCTCTTCGGTTGCCAGCCTCTGAGCCGTATAGCGCGGGT
Source organism: uncultured Planctomycetaceae bacterium (assembly GCA_963800135.1). GTDB lineage: Bacteria > Planctomycetota > Planctomycetia > Planctomycetales > Planctomycetaceae > DASPSM01. The sequence goes on from CAWCZR010000021.1 coordinate 84,250, forward strand.
GGACAACTCTGACCATACAGAAGATCGTGTCGGGAACGAGCAGGGAATACTTACCCTGGTCATTGGTAACGGCTTCCCCCAACAACGCCGGCTCGGCAAGGGGCCGTTGGTCTTCGGCAAATCCGTTCGGCTTGCTGCCCAAATGGACGACCTTCAGTCGAACACCGGCGGCCGGTCTGCCGCCTTTCTCAACGAGTGTCCCGCGAACCGTTTTTGACGTCGGGTAAACAGGCACGTCGAACTGCCGTGGAATTGGCTTATCGCCCCAGCGGTCGAAGCCGCTGCCGTACCAGCCGATCGCGCCCTTTTCCAAACGCACAATGATCGAGAAGCGAAAGGGCTTGTTACTCCAACTTTCCGGAACTACGAAGTGGCCATTCGCGTCGGTGCTGACAAACTCGTCGCGACGCTCGTCATGAAATTGAACTTTGACGTTTTTCAGTGGCTGACCCTGCATGTCGACGACGCGGCCGCGTGCCGGATTTGTCGGCGCCGGCGATTGCGTTGACACGGCTGGGACCGTCTGGGTCGCGCCGTTTGAGCGGTCTTGTGCACGGACTGCCACGACTGCGATGACGAATGCCAGGGATGCGGCTCCAATGGCCAGAGCGAGCGAGGGCCGAAGGCTTGTCATTGCGCTTCTCCGCTAATCCAGGCCGAGCACATCAAGCGCTCGACGGCATAGTTGCACGTTCGGGATCGGTGACGGGAAACGGCGTGTAGTTTGCGAGCCAGGCGAGCAGTGCCGGGTGGTCGTGCTGTTTGGCAAAATCGCGTTCCGATTCGGAGATTCCGAGGACTTGCAGGAAATCCGCTACGCCGGTTTCTTGCTTCAGTTCGGGATCAAACCTTGTCGGCTTGACGAGAAGGGCGATCGAGAGCGCGCTCGTTGCAAAATCCATGGGGTTGCCGAGCGGCACGCGGTGGCCAACGCCAAGCGGATCGTAGCCGGGATAACGTCCGACAAAGAGCCCGATCTGATAAACCATCAATTGATGCAGGCGTTGAATGGGCCAGTCGCAATGCGAGGGAGTCTCGATCACGAATTCGCAGCCGAACCCTGAGACGCCGGTTGGATCGGGCGATTCGTCGAACCACGCATTCGAGAGTCCCGAAGAAACGTAGAGCCAACTTTTCCGGCTCGACGCGGGAGCGAAACGGAATACTCCGCAGGTGGACCATCGCGGGTCGGAAAGCCGCCCGAGTTCGAGGCGTTCGTGCGGAATGGGGAAGATGCCTTCGCGTTGTTCCCCGAAAAGGGCCGGGTATAAGACGTCCTCTCGGCAGGCCCAAACGCGTTCAAACCAATCCGAGAATTCGACCATTGCCTCGACCCGCTCGCCTTCCGCCCCCCGGGGCCTGTGATTCGCCCATTCTTTCGCAAACAGTATAACGCGGGGGACCGGGTGATCGCTCGTTTCGGACAGACGGCTCGGGTCGGTCCTCGCTGAGGCCATGGCAATCAGTTGCCTCCGTTGGATGCCTCCTCAGTCGGATGCCCCGTCGTCGAGTGGCCTCAGTCGGATGGCCCTCAGTCGCGTGGCATGGCGTAAAACTGGCGGACTTCGACCGGCGCCCGACAGGCGACTACGGCCTTACGCCCCCACGCCAGCGCCTCTTCCAGGTTAGCGGCGTCCAGTATCCAAAAACCGCCAATGTGCTCCTTGGTCTCCAGGTACGGCCCGTCGGTGATGAGCACGGCACCATTCAACTGCGCCCGTAGCGACTTCGCGCTGCGTGCCGGGTGCAGGCCGCCGGCGAAAGCCCTGGCACCAGCAGCAATCATCTCTTCGTTGAGCACGTCGATATCGCGGCCCATCGCTTCGTCTTCTGCGACGAACGGGTCGTAGTCGTCGGGGTGGTGAATGGCAACCAAAAACTGAGTCATGATTTCTCCTGTAAAGGTCTTCGGGCGGGCCGGTTGCCCTGCCTTCACCATCTAAATAAAACCTCCACCGAAGCGGAGCGCTAAGCGGCTAAGGAGTACAGGTCTGTGAAGCTGGCCGTTTGCAGGAAAAATGTTTTTTGAGCCGCGGCCCAATCGGTGACTTCTCGCAGGAGTTCGTCGATCGACTGACAGCGGTGATTGCGGGTGATCGTCTCGTGGAGGTGCCACCAGACGCGCTCGATGGGATTCGTCTCGGGCGCGTACTTCGGAAGAAAGTGGAGGACAATTCGACCGGGGTGTTGAAGCAGGTAATCGCGGATGGCGCGGCAATCGTGGAACTTGGCGTTGTCGCAGACCACATGGATCACCCGATAGGACCGCAGTTGCCGACGCAGGTCGTCGAGGTGGGCCACGAAGAGCGCCGCGTTGCGTTGCTTTCCTGGAGCCGACAACAACAGCCGTCCTGTCCGCCAGTGAAGCGATCCAGCCAAATGCCGTTTTTCGTTGTTGCCTGGCGTGACGACCTCGGCTTGCTGGCCGCGACGCATCCACATCGACCCGATCTTGGGGTTCAAATGGACATCCACTTCGTTTTGGAACACAACGGTCTCGTTGGCCGGCAGTTGTCCGATGAATCGCTGGATTTGCTGCAGCTTCCGGGCATGCTCCGGATCGCGCGGCCCGACGACCGGCCGGGGACGACGCCAGACAAACTCCCGCCGGTGCATCCCCCGGCGGACCGTTTCGGGGCTCACGCGGATGCGTTCCTGTTCCCACAACAGCAAGGCCAACAGACCGCACGACCAGCGGCTCCGGAAGAAGCCGAAGTCCTGCGGCGTCGACTTCAACAGCCACCGCACGACGAAAATCAGCCACGAAGGAACTGTGTCTGGTTGTTCTTCGGTTCGCAAAGCCATTCCCAGCCGACCTGTCGCAAACTCCCGTTTCACCGAGCGGATCAAAGTCGGGCTGGCAAAGGTGGCCGCGCGGATCTCGCGGTAGGAACGTCCTTCGGCCAGCAACAACAGGACCAGTGCTCGCCGAGCCGTCCGCGCTGTCCGCAAGGTCTTCAAACACGTTTTGCGTTCCCGCGTCGAAAGACGAAGATGGCCATCCATGGCTTGGTCTCCGGGGATTGTGGTCGTCTATCACCCACAACCTTAGAGCCAAGCCTGTTTTCTACTCCAGATCATTCTCCCTCCGCGCTACGCACGGTGCGAGGTCTTATTTAGTCGAATGGCCGAACCGAAATTCGACAAGTCGCCTAAAATTTTCCAGCTGCTGTTGTGTTGAAAGAATGCGGACGGGTCCGTACGCCATCTCAGCCAGGTCGGCCTATCCGCCGAGTGGGACAGAAATGGGGAAATTCTTGCTCCGCGTTCGGCGTCAATTTGACGAGGGCCTGTCAGCCGATTCCAATATCAAGCCAGCTGATTTGCCCAAGAGCTGCACATTTCCAAGGGAGGTGAACTGTGCGCAAGGTGACCTTCGGCGGGGCTAACAGCCTCGACAACTACCTCGCCCGTCCTGACCACGAGGTCGACTGGCTCCTGTGGGGTGATGAAGCCGCCGCAGTCATGGCCAGTTTCTGGAAGACCATCGACACTGTTCTGATGGGTCGCAAAACGTTCGAGGTCGCGGTTCGGAAAGGCCAAGGACGGGGTTATCCGGGAGTGAAGAACTACGTATTCTCGCGGACGCCTCGGCACGTGGATGGCCCGGTTACGTTCGTCTCCGCGGACGCGGCCCAGTTCGTCCGCGACCTGAAGCAGCAGGACGGCAAAGATATTTGCCTGATGGGGGGCGGCGAGTTGGCCCGATCTCTGTTCGAGGCCGGGCTGATCGATGAAATCGGGTTCAACATCCATCCGATCCTGCTCGGCTCCGGCGTGCCCCTGTTTCACCCGATGAGCCACCAAATCGACCTCGAGCTGAGAGAGTGCCGCGCGTTTAAGAACGGCTGTGTGTACGTTACCTATCGAGTTAAGCACTAATTCTCATTCACCAAATCGGTACAGATTGACGGTCGCGCACAGCGCCGGCACTTCTTTGAGAAGGGGACGACAGAGCGGCGGCGTCGCATGCCCCGCTTCCATTTGACCGGCGGGGACGCATGCCCCGCTATTTCACCGCTGCGTTGGTCCGCGTCCACTGAGCAATGGGTCGGCCGTCGCGCCGCCACCACGACCCCGCCCTGTCGTCCTGAGGCCAGCCGGCGGGTGAATCTTCCCACGTCTCCTGCCGGCCGTACGGAGTCAAGTCGAGCAGCTGCAGAGTGGGCAACATGGCCTCGATCCCGCGCCACTTCGTTTCATACGTTTCAAACACCTCGTCGCCGACGCGCAGATAGCAGCGAAGGTCACCACCAGTTCGGGTTGCCAGCACGTCGCCGGAGTCGGCGGTCGAGTACCACGGCGGCGTCCAGCCCATGAAGTCTCGGTAGGCGACGATTTCGTTCCACGGACCGCGGCTGAAGACGGCATACTGGACGTCGCGCTCGGCCAGATAGGCGCAGACGGCGGAGTTCATCGCCGTCTGACTGTGAGTGCAGCCCTCACACTGCTTCTGGTGAGGCGCCCCCTTGTTCCACATGAAGTGATAGACGAGCAGCATCCGCCGACCCTCAAACACATCCTGCAGAGAGACGGGGCCATCCGCACCCACCACCATCACCGGCTCCATCCGCGTCATCGGCAGACGCCGACGAGCGGCGGCCAGTTCGTCGCCGGCGTGCGTATGCGCCTTCTCGCGGACCAGCAACTCAGCCCGAGCCCGCTCCCACTCGCCACGAGTAACGATTTGGGGGGTTGCCGATTCCGTCATGGCGTTCTCCCATGCCTTCGCGAGGCCGATAAGAATTTGTTGCCGCAGCCTACCACAACGTCGCGCACGTCAGCCACTTGTGATTCTCGGACCGGAATGCCGTGGTCGTGAAGTGGCGAAAGGCGGCTTCCCGACCCACCGACCCACCGGCCAACCTCTTTCCACCTCCGCATTCCTCGGGTTTTTCTCGGTGAAACAGCGTGTCCCGTCCCGATCCCCAAATTGGAACGAATCCGGATCTCTAACCACCAAGACACCAAGCAAGACTCTTTCACACGACTTTGTACTACTTGGTGCCCTCGGTGCCTTGGTGGTCACAAGCTGGTTCGCATCCGGTCCCGTCCCAAACCAATCCCGTCCCGATTGCCGGGCCGGATCGCCACTCAACGGATCGACACTGACCGGTGGGACTCTCGTCGGTGGGTCCACCCCCCTTATATCAATTGTGAGAGACCCGTCCCGGCGGGACCACTTTAAGGCGGACCCGGCGGGTCAACTTGTCCCGCCGCGCCGGGGATCTCTTTCTCCCTCGATCCTCTACGTGAAAAAAGAATCCCCACCCCGCCGGGGAACCTTTTTCGTCCCCGCGGGCGCCATCCGCGCGCACAAAACCGCTCTCGCCGAGATCCGCTCTCTCCATTCAGCCACAAAATCGAGATTCGCCCAAGATCAGTTTCCGCGGAATCCGCGCTCTGACGCCGCGGATTGACTCACACGAACGAAGCGGAGCTTCGAGGAGGTGCGGTCCCAGGCCGAGCCTGGGACCGAGGACGAACTCTGTCACCGCCGCGTATCCCGAACGAAACCATCGACACGGCTACCGGCGGTTCAGTTACCATCGCCCGTATCGTCCGCGGGGAGAGAATCCTCGGGGGGGGCCGGAGATTCGTCGAGTTGCGCAGGATCCGACGCCGTGCTTGCGTAGGTCACTAAATCTCCGCTGTCAGTACGAACTAAAGGGCCGCGTCGTACTTCGTTAGTCTTCGCGATAAGCGCGAGGACAGCGGATTTGACTTTCCCTGACGAGAGTATCTCCGCAAGGTATTTCTCGAACTCAGACGGAGTGTAGGTAACGCGGGAGCGTTGTCTGTCCTCGAATCCCACAATTCCCCAGCCTTCACCGGGTCGCGTTCCCCTCGAAAGTTCGATGCCGTCGTCGTGAGAAGTGATTACAGCTGGGTATACAGCGTTTCCATTGTACCGCACTGCTAAATAAGACCTCGCACCGTGCGTAGCGCGGAGGGAGAATGATCTGGAGTAGAAAACAGGCTTGGCTCTAAGGTTGTGGGTGATAGACGACCACAATCCCCGGAGACCAAGCCATGGATGGCCATCTTCGTCTTTCGACGCGGGAACGCAAAACGTGTTTGAAGACCTTGCGGACAGCGCGGACGGCTCGGCGAGCACTGGTCCTGTTGTTGCTGGCCGAAGGACGTTCCTACCGCGAGATCCGCGCGGCCACCTTTGCCAGCCCGACTTTGATCCGCTCGGTGAAACGGGAGTTTGCGACAGGTCGGCTGGGAATGGCTTTGCGAACCGAAGAACAACCAGACACAGTTCCTTCGTGGCTGATTTTCGTCGTGCGGTGGCTGTTGAAGTCGACGCCGCAGGACTTCGGCTTCTTCCGGAGCCGCTGGTCGTGCGGTCTGTTGGCCTTGCTGTTGTGGGAACAGGAACGCATCCGCGTGAGCCCCGAAACGGTCCGCCGGGGGATGCACCGGCGGGAGTTTGTCTGGCGTCGTCCCCGGCCGGTCGTCGGGCCGCGCGATCCGGAGCATGCCCGGAAGCTGCAGCAAATCCAGCGATTCATCGGACAACTGCCGGCCAACGAGACCGTTGTGTTCCAGAACGAAGTGGATGTCCATTTGAACCCCAAGATCGGGTCGATGTGGATGCGTCGCGGCCAGCAAGCCGAGGTCGTCACGCCAGGCAACAACGAAAAACGGCATTTGGCTGGATCGCTTCACTGGCGGACAGGACGGCTGTTGTTGTCGGCTCCAGGAAAGCAACGCAACGCGGCGCTCTTCGTGGCCCACCTCGACGACCTGCGTCGGCAACTGCGGTCCTATCGGGTGATCCATGTGGTCTGCGACAACGCCAAGTTCCACGATTGCCGCGCCATCCGCGATTACCTGCTTCAACACCCCGGTCGAATTGTCCTCCACTTTCTTCCGAAGTACGCGCCGAGACGAATCCGATCGAGCGCGTCTGGTGGCACCTCCACGAGACGATCACCCGCAATCACCGCTGTCAGTCGATCGACGAACTCCTGCGAGAAGTCACCGATTGGGCCGCGGCTCAAAAAACATTTTTCCTGCAAACGGCCAGCTTCACAGACCTGTACTCCTTAGCCGCTTAGCGCTCCGCTTCGGTGGAGGTTTTATTTAGTCAGATCATTTACTCCATCGTACCTGTTCATCTGGGCCGGCGTCCGTGCCGGCCCCGACGGATCCTGCCCGCCCGGATATTGGCAGCGAGCAGCACCGAAGCTGCATGTCAGAAGGCTGGGACATCGCGCCCTCAGCACCCTTGAACGAGCTCGCCGGCCAGGAGATTGAGGGTTGCGTTCGCATCCACCGGTAATTTCCGCAACCAGCGACTGAACTGGTGGACCATCAGCCCGGCGGCGACTGCAGCTGCGTAAATCGTGCTGCGCGACGTACATTGTCCGAGCTGGGCCTCGGCCTGCGGAAAGAGCGTCGACGCGTATCGGTCGTCACTGGCACGGTCTGCGGCCGTGAGCACCCGAATCACCTCCCCCAGCATTCGACCATCGACCCAGAATTGGCAGCGGTGCTCGATGGCCCGCCAGATGGCGGCTCGGGCCGAAATGCTGTCGACGCAGCAGAAGACAGCCTCGCCCACTGCCTGTTTGGCCCGAAACCGATCGGCGACTGTTCGAACAGAAATCGTCGGATCGATCAGCTCGACCGCCCGGCGAGTCGCATCGACCTTGGGCTGGCCGACGTCACCCGCGAGATATCCCTGTGTTGTCACGTTGCTCATCTCGACTCGGTCAAAATCAACCAGTTCCACCCGCCGCACCCCGATTGCCGCAAGCTGAAGGGCAACTTGGCGGCCGATGGCACCGACGCCGATGACTGTCGCCGTTAGCTGGGCCAGGCGATCCATCGGCACAAGGTCGTGTTGGCGTTCAAAACGGTCGTTCATAGAAGTCGTCACCCCTTTCCTGGTCGAAGGTCTCGAAGAAGGCGTCAAACAAATCATCAGCGTCAGCCGCCGCAGTCAGACCGACGCTGGAGCCGAGCTGCGGCGGTCGGGCGAAAGCAAATTCCGCTTTTCGGATAGTGGTGCCGTATTCCTCGGCCCAGGCCTCGAAATCCGATCCTGAAAAGTTGGTTTCGAAATCGACGCGAACGGGAATCTTGAACGCCCCGCCGGGGCCGGCACGAAACCGGAGGCGACAATACGTCTCGCCCTCGCGGGCAATGATGAACATGACCGCCCAATCACAGGGGCCGAACACCCGCTTAAACGCGTCCTCATCGACATGGCTAGGCTGAGCCGATTCGCCGGGGTGCGTGTGGATCCAAATCCGTCCGAATTGCTCGGGTCGACGTTCTGCGTCGATTTGATCATCAAAGAATTCGGCCACGGCCGAGTCATCGAACGCGACGGAAATCGAGGTACACGTCTGCTCTACTAACCGGATTTCCTCGACGTAGAGCAAGTCGGCGGCGGGGGCGATCCCGAACCCGCCGACTTCGGTCGGCCCTCTGTCTCGCAGAAACAAGAGCTTGGCCCACGCAGTCGGACTAAAGCGGAGCCGGGGCCGTCGCTTGCTCCGGCTGCGTGTCTCGCGCGGCCGGCGCACTAGGCGTCTCGGCTTCAGCGGGCGTGGAATCGGATTCGTGTTCGTCGAAAGATTCGGCATCTTTTTCCTCCTGGCACTCTTCGCAGAGGCCGGTTTCTGAAAGGCAAGAATTGCAGACAGGCCGCTGACATCGGCCGCAGTCGTGCTGGCAGCCGGAGCAAATCGACTCTTCGCAACTGCGGCAATAATTTGTGCAAGTGTGGCAGCAGATCGCGTCGCACCGGGTGCACGAGCTCAGGCATTCGCGGCAGAGCAGGTCGCCGCAGCGATCGCATGCGTATTGGTCACCGTCGCAAACAGCGTCCCCGCAGTCGGCGCACGGGCTCCCGTTCCAATGCGATAGCGAGACGTAGGCACTGCCGGAGTTGTACGTGTCAAGGATCCGGCTCACGATCTGAAAAAAGTCCAACAACCGTCCTGCTCGGAGGGCTCGATCAATGGAGACTCGTCCGTCTCCTTCGCAGAGATGTTCTCCTCTGACGTGTGGGTGTGTGGTCTCGCTCGATTCCCCCGCGGGGTTGGGTTCGCGTGCGACGACTTCGTAGGGGCGCCGCTCGCCGATGCGGTCCCAGTGCAACCGGATCTCGAAAGGCCCAAGGTCAATCTCCTCGAGGACGATCGGCTCCGTCGTGACCGAAACCGTCTGATTCGACTGATCGATCGCGACGCCCTCAAATTCATCCGATAGGGCAACCATGTCGCCGAAAATCTCGCGTGTCGTCTGTGGAGGGAGCAGCCGACTGGAACCAGACACTTGTCGGCGGATTTCCTGCAGGCGCTCGGAACAGCGTTCAAGGGTCCGCTCCAGCCAGTCCTTGAGGACAGCGGCCGCATGATGCCAGTTGCGAGTCGTGCACAGATCGACTTGCCGAATCAGGGAATGGCACTGCGTCCAGTCTCCGTCCGGTAACTCGAGCGAAATCGATGCGGCTTTCAAGCCGTGTAGATGCGACGAAATCCGCTCCGCAGCGCGCAACAGGATTTTCTGGTTGTCGTGCATGGTTTCCTTTCGCAAGGGGCCCTGAAAGAACGAGGGGCGTCGGCTAGCCGACGCCCCTCATAGGATGTCTATTATTCAATCGAGGTCAGGCGCCCTCGATCTTCGTCGGAGTGACACTGACGCGGTCCCCTTCGCGGAGAACTTGGTCGGCCGCCACGGGCTGTCGATTGACGCGGATCAAGTAGTCCGCCGGCTTGCCGTGTGGCACGCGCTGTTCGAACAGTTGGGCGATCGACGTGCCATCGGCCACCTCGATCGTGTCGGCGAAACCACCGCCATCGTTGTTGATGAAAAATAACCTCAAGTTTTGCTCCTTCGTGTTTTGGGAATTGGGTCGAAATCGAGAAAAGTCAGGCACAGGCCGCAGACCCTGGACGCGGGCTGTTCACGACGTAAAGCTCGTCAGCTGCGACGGGGTAAACTGCGTCGCACCGAGGGCACTCAAGTTCGCTGAGAAGATTGACAACGTCGTCCGGACTGCAGGCAGCGCCGCAGCCCGGGCAATCGATGACGAGGGCCAGATCGGTGGAGTGCTCGGGCTCGTCATCGATCAAACTGAAGCCAAAGCGCTTGATGAAGCGGCGAGACTCTCCGGTTGCACGAGCCACGGCTCGCTCAACCTCGGACTGGTTCATGTTTGTGCTCCTTGCTAGGAACGAGACGTTGAAGGCGAACCGCAGCCGGTGCGCACGCGATCAGCTCGAAGACGCGCAAACACGTCGAGGGGCGAGAGACCAGCCTTAGAACGGTTCTTGCGGTTCTTCTGCGGGGGTAGCGGGCAGGAGTGGCTCTCGGCCAGTTCCTGGCAGGGATACGGCAGCGGGCCCGCTAAGTAATGGCTGCCGCGAAACCAGGTCTTCGACCAGGACCTCAGCGAGCGATTCTTGGTCGGACCTGTGAAACAGTCCACGCAGCAGAAACAGGCAAACGAGCAGGGGCAAAATGGCTGCGATCAATTCGCCAACCGCAAGAATCGAGTCAGCGACAATCGGATCTCGATTGCGCTCCTGAGCGATTTGTCGTCGCTCTTGCTCCAGGGCGTCGCGCTGCAGATTGATGCCCGAGCGTTCGACTTCGATTTGTCGATGCAGTTCGATGTTTTCCGTGCGGCTCTTTGCATCCGCTTCCACCAGTCGATCGGTGGCCTCGAGCACCTGGCGGTTGTTGGTCTCAACGAGCCGGTTCTGCTCGGCCTGACGATCGGCACTTTGACGGGACAGTTCGACCAGTCGCTCATCGTCCGAGCTACAGCCGATTGCGATCACAGCGATTAGCGTCGTCGCCGTCGAAATCAGGGGCAATCGGGCGGTCTTTGGCATGCAAGCTCCTCCACATGGTCAGCAGTCGAAACAGCAGTTGCTGCAGGGCTCGGCGGAGCCGGACCTCTCGAATCAACAGCACCAAAGTCCCCAGCAACAGAAGAGAACAACTGGCTAAGGCGACGGTCATTTCATCCTCCGCTCGTGCGTTCTGGACTCTCGAAACAAAAAAACCCGCGGTCGCTTTTCGGCGCGACCGCGGGCAACTCAACAATTTTCTTTCTCAACTCTTACACTTCACTCACCACATTATACCACGTTTATGCCAGTTATTTAGCCGGGAGCTTGACGGGCCTGGTTACGGTACGCATCGAGGCCGGGCACGAATGCCTATTCGCGCCCTCACGTTACTATAACACCAAAGTGCCATTTATTTAGCTCAGCCGACCTCATTTGTCCGAGCGACGTGGCGCAAGACCTTCAAGACGCGCAGAAAGTACTTCGCCCCACCGCTTCGATGGCTATCGTCCCCACGTAACTATAACACCGAAACGCCAGAAATTTAGTTCCTGAGGATTCGTCGCTCGGTCCGCGGTTGAAGGCGACTCGACCAGTGTGGAGCGACTTCGCGTTATGTGCTGCGTCTCCTAAAATGACGGCGGCGTGCCCGCCCCTCGATGGAGACGTCCGGTGTCCACCGATTTTCTGATTGTGACCGCGTTGCCCAAAGAGCGGGACGCGTGTCTCGCTCGACTCCAAGACCGTCGTGAACTGCTTGTAGCCGACTACACGGTCAATGTCGGCACAATCGGCTGCCTCACTGTGACGGTAGCCCTCGCCGACAGAATGGGGAACGTTAACGCTGCGACCGTGACTACAACTCTCATCATGGCGCTTCGCCCACAGAGTGTCTTACTCGTCGGCATTGCCGGAGGAATTCGGAAGCAAGCTAAGAATCCAGGCACTCCCGATCCAAGATCGTTGGGCGACGTCATCGTCGCCGAGCAGGTGGTCGACTATGAATTGGCCAAGATGGAGGCATCGGGCATCGAACGGAGGCCATTTACGCATCCTGCCGCAGCCCGGTTGATCCGTGCCGCTCGTGAGCTGCGCCCGGACGATTGGAGTGTCGACCTCCGCGCAAAGCGACCGACAGTTGGTTCGGACCGGGATTCGGCAACAGAGTCATTCGGAACCGTGTTGTCCGGCGAGAAAGTGGTGGCGGATGTCGCCTTTCTAAGCGAAGTGCGGCAAGTATGCCCCGCAGCCATCGCCGTGGAGATGGAGGGGTTCGGTGTCGCAAGTGCTTGCCATCAGGCAAGTCCACCGGTCTCCTTTTTGTTGATCAAGGCGGTCTGCGATTTCGCCGATGAGCACAAAGGAGATGATTGGCACCCCTATGCCGCTGACGCCGCAGCAGCATTCGCTGCTGCCCTGATCAGGCGCATGGCCGCGATGCCAAGTGTGTCAGATTCGGAGCCACCCAAAATCGCAGGAGAGCCTGCAAAGTCGTACGCGACGACCGACGCTTCACTGGGGTTTGCGGCCAAAAGCGGCAACGCGGCCATTGACGATTCGCGACGGTCTGTCGGTGTTGCGGACGAACAGGCACATTCGATTCCCCTTGAAGCGATGCTTACTTCGTCGCTCGCACAGGGACCCGGTGTGCCGACCGACGTCACGACTCCGGTATCCGTGGAGCCGCCTAGATTACCCGCGCCGCACATCTCTCGTTCCAAGACGTTTCCAGCCCTTGCCTACGAGTTGAGCCAACCGGGAACGGTGGCCGTAATCGGATATTCAAAGTCCGGCAAGACGAGCTTGCTCGCAGAATTTGTGCGCGGTCATCCATCTAGCTGCATGTGGCTCACCGTTGAGCGGCGCTCGTCATCTGACGAGGAGTGGTGGGACTTGGCGGTCGTTCAGTTGGCGGGACACTTTGGGTTGAGCGACGTTACTTCAGCTGCGGTTGGCGAGCATCTACTCGACGAGGTCAAACGGCAACGCGCCATCATCGTCATTGATGACGCTCATCTTTTGCGGGATCTCGCCGGCATGCGCTTTTTAGACCAAGCCGTGGCGGCGAGCCATGGACAGCTTGCAGTGATATTGGCGGGCGTGGACGAGCCCGCGTTCGTCGATCGGATGCGTTCACAAGCCATTCCGACATGGCGCATCCCAGGATTCGCGCTGGACGAATGCGTTACTCTGTTACAGGATTCGACTGGCGTCCTGGCGGCACCACAGCTCGCAGCCTTGGCCGCCTTGCGCGACCGCACAGATGGCCACCCTGGCATCGTGCGGCTATGCCGTGATCGCATTCGGCGAATTGAGACCGCCAACGACGCGACAGCATTCATTACGGGCTTGGACGGCGGATTTGGCACGGGACCGGATGCATTTCATGCTGCTCTGTTCGCCACGTTTCAGGCGGGACTTTCTGCAGACGAACTTGACCTATGCCAGCGCCTGGCAATTGCAATACACGGATTCTCACGCCGTCTGGCGGAACAGCTTTGGGAACACCGCGACGCGCCGGTGGAGTTCGCTGACGCGTGGGACGGCTGCCTTCGCAGAGCATTTGACCCGATTGGAGAAGCGCGACACCAGCTTCCAGCTCTCTATCGCGACGGCCTGCTGAAGCGCTCGACCCTGCCCGAGAAGCAGACATGGCATGAGATCGCTGCCGACGTGCTAAGCAAACCCGTCGACGGCGGCATCGAGGTTATTGATGCAGGAGACGCCGTCGAGCATGCAATGCTCGCTGGCCGAACGCAAGTCGCCGTTCATCAAGCAAGCCAGTTCTTGCTGATTGCTGGCGGACGCTTCCGCAGGGTGGCCAGCCGACTCTTGGTGGCTCGCTTCGAGCGGCTCTTCGAGTCGTGCAGCATCGCAAAAGCCGTGGATTGGGCGACACTGGTTCGCTGGTACGTCGCACGAGCAACCGCGTATCGGAACACAAACCAAGAGGAGCGGGCCTTAGCGGCTGGTCACATGCTGTACGGTGCACTGACCGACGACGGGAACGATCCGACATCCCCGGCCGGACTTTTGGGCTGGGCAACGCTAATGATCCACGCTGCAACCTTCGGTCAAGTCCATTGGGCGCTGTCAGCCGCCCGTCACCTGAAAGACGGCGCGGTGGATGGATCGGAGGTTGCAAGTGTGGGGATGCTCCGATGTGCTGTGCTCTCTGCGTATCTCGCCTCAGACGCCGATCCGACTGACGGCATCCGTTTCGCGCTGCAGAACCGCGATGGGGGTCCGCTGCAGTTGTGGGACGAGCGGTTTGGATTCGATTTCTGGCGTGGCGTCGGTTTCCGGATATACCAATTCCTCGATCAACGCCAAACTTTGGAAGCGGCCACATCAGCCTGCGAGGCCCTTCAAGAAGTTGCAGACGTGGCCGCCGCCACTGGGGAAACCGAAATCGCAATCATGGCTCTGGGCGTCCGCGGCCGCATCCAAATTGACTATGTCCGAGATTTCGCGGCCGCTCTCAGCACGGCTCGCAAGATTGAATTCGTCGGTGATCCTAGCGATACGCGCGCTGCTGCGTTCGGTTTCCACGCGCTCGGAAACGCGCATCGATGCCTTGGAGATCCCGCGTCCGGGGCCGAGGCCTATCGAAAGGCACTGGGGCACTGGCCCCGGTCAAGCACGTCGGAACGGGCGGAAACGACCTTTATGCTGGGCGTGTGTCAGGCGCGCATGGCGGCTTACAAAGACGCGTTCGATCGTGTCGAGGAGGCGGCCGAACTCTATCTCTCGACCGGTCCTTCATCTGGGCCGTTGAGCGCTGTCCATTGTTACTTTGAGGCCGCGAATGCGGCGCTTTTGGGCTTGCCCGTCGCTAAAGCGCTGCGGCCGCTTTTCGCGCACACGCGTTGCTCGAGAAGGACTATCGCGGGTCACCACAATGGGTCGTCCTCGCGCAGCTGGGAATGCAATTATCCCACAGGCTCGATTCGCGTGCGGCAGAAATCAAACAGGCCCCGCCCGGCTTTACAATCGGAATTCGACGCAATGAAGCCGACACAGCAATGGAACCGTCGGCTCCCACTCTCTTGCTGGGACGCGCGTGTGCCCTGGCGGGCTCTCCACATCGCGCCTTGCGGCTCTTCGACGACGTGGCGAAGCAGGTCAAACTCCCAATGGCATCGTTAGGGGTGTCGCTATTTGGGGTGGAAGCCGCGCTGTCTCGCGCGACATAGTGCGTGCTACTGAGTTCTGCGCGAGGCTGCTGCACGCCTACGAGACCGATCCTGGTTTGGCGGTAGCGCCAGAGAGAACATCTGTTACGAACTTCCACATATCGCGAGTCGTGTCTCTCGCCGCCGAAGCGGTCACCATTGAGGAGTACCAAACAGCAGTGGCAGCGGCCGCCGAGACCACGGAGCTGATCGAAGGCCCGAGCGCGGCCCGTACCCTACGGGATGCGCTGATGGGCCTAAAGCACTGGTTCCAGGACGGAGAAGACGCTGGTCTCAACACGGCCTTTTCCTCGGCCGTTCGTTCCGAAGCCTTGAACGTCGCCCGGGAGCTGGCTTGGTTCTGGTGCTTCCGTCATGCAGTTGGACGACCTTTGAGTCTGGGGGACCTTCTAAAGTGGCAGTGGCGGCTCGTTTGGACGTCCCTCGAAACCGGCGCGCGCGATCCGTCGTTCTTGGCCGCCTTCCGGACTCAGCTGCACGATTGGTGGAGCCGACTAGCAAGCTCTGTGGATGGAGAATCGTTTGCAGCGCGCATTCGCGACGCGCTAGGTCGGGAAGGGGACGCGTGGCAGGTTCTTTGCGCGACCCGAGCTCTGCTCGCAGAAACGCTCGCGACTGAAGCCGGAATGGCGTCGCTCTGCGAAGCCGCCGGCGAAACGCTGACGGCCCTTGGTGATCTGGAATGGCTCATACCGACACGTGAACGCGTGATTCAGGGACTGGCCGAACTTGTGCTGTCACCACTGGCGAGCGAGCGTCAAGCCACCTTGAACGCCGACTTAGGACGCTTGGAAGAAGCCGTGCGCGAGCCCCAGAGAAACGACAATGCGGAACGCCAGAAATGGGGAAGCGACGTTGCGGGGCTGCGGTTGCTCTTTGCGTACGTCGATTCGCACGTGCTGCAACCGAATACGACAACGATGTTGCTCAGTCTCTGCTCGCGCGGTGCCTCATTTCACGATGGATGCTTCTGCAGCCAATTACTACGTGTGGCTGCGTCATACGATTAAATCCGAGCCGATGACGATCGCGCGACTCAACGAGGTCAACGCAGTGCTCTCGTCGGCCGACGCAGGTCGTTTGGCGCGTTCGACGACGCTGCCGGCCTATCTCCGATGCCGCGTTGCCCTCGTGCATTACGGCGCCATTGCACGCACGGCCACGAAGACGCTTGTGCAATCAGTCGCTCTATTGGGGACCCAAAGGAGCCTGGGACATCTGGTCGCGGGATCCGCCAGCGCAGCGGCTCACTGTCAGTTCGATCAATCGCTTGCCGCGATGAGAGCTGCAATCGGTGACTTAGAAGGAGTCGTCGCCGAGCTTCGCGCCACACGCGAAGGTGGCAGCGACCTCCCCTTCGCTCTAAGGGATTTGGGTGACCAGCGGCACTTGGTTGGAATGTCCCTTCGGCGCCTGAATCAGGCTGCGACCGATTGGCGGGAATGGTTTCGCTCCGCCCTCACGGACTTTTCTGAGTGCGTGGATCTTGCCGCGTCCCTCGAGGGCACCGATGGACAGCTGCTCCGGCTGCAAGCGGCGTTCGAAGGTCGATTCATCGCTGAAATCCTGCAGGACGATGCGCAGGTGGCTCGATTTACGCCGATTATCGAAAGTGGCCGCGGAATTCCAGAACTTGCCAAGGAATTGGAAGACTTAGAGGAATTGCACGCGCGCAACGGCATGTCGCCGAATAGTGATGCTGCCCGGTCATTTGCACTTGAAAACGAGGACGCTGTTCAAGATTTCGTCGAAATGAACATGAGGGCAATGGGGCTACCGGAAGATCGCCGGCGGCACGTGGAAGATGATGTCCGAAAGTTGGCCCGTTCAGAGGAGGTCCAACGCAAGTTCTGTCGGTACCTTCAGCCGGTGCAGAACCTAGAGCACACGCTGTCGCCCGACACGATTTACACAAGGCCGACGAAGTACACCTGCGCATGCACATTGCTGAATTGCGGAACGGTGATTGAGACGGACGACATCGACGTGGCGATCGATGCGATGAAGCGGACCTATTGCGACGGATGCGCAAAGCGAGCACCCTTGCTTGCAGACTGACGAACAGCCGTAGCGAGCAAAGTTCGCTGATTTCATGGTGCGACGCGCTCCCGCGACACGAATGCAACGCCACAAGTCCAAACTCCGTCGACTATTAGGAGGCTTCACGAATCGCGTTGAATTGGAGTTGATCCAGGTCGGGATCAGAGTCATTTCCACACCTTCGGTAAAGCTCCAGATGGTGGCTTTCGAACGTTGGCTTCTTCTCGAAATAACGCGAGAAGCTTGACTGACCGGGGACCTTCGGCTGGCCGATCGAATGCTTTGGCGGCGAGCAACCCCAACCTGAAAACCTCTGATCCGAGTGAGCGTTCGCCGAATCCATACTTGCCAGGTCGCTTAGCCTGAGGATTTGCGATGCAATCTCTTTGGAGGCGAGCGATGGGACGGCCACCTGCTGGGTTAGATGAGCATCTGGATTGGCAGCAACGGCTGGAGAGTCAGAAGGCCAGCGGTTTGAGCATTGACCTGTATTGCCTTCGCGAAGGCGTGTCGAAGACGACCTTCTATCGTTGGACCAATCAGCTGCGGGATGGTATCCCGGAAGCATTGGTTGCGGAAGAAGCGGCCCGGAAGCAAGCCGAGTCAGGTGAGGCCCTGTTCCTGCCTGTCTCGCTCAAGGCGTCTCCGGTGGAGATCGCATTGCCGAACGGAGGCGTAGTGCGACTGCCCCTCGGCGTTGGCCAGGCTGTGCTCGTGGAAGTCATCCGGGTTGTGGGTGCGTTACGCCCCTGGACGGCGCCGCAATCATGAACTTCTCAGACCTCCGGATCTTTCTGTGTACGACGCCCACGAGTATGACTTACAGCTTCGATCGCTTGATGGGCCTGGCTCAGCAAACGTTCGAGCAGGACCCATTGTCGGGCCACTTGTTCTTGTTTCTGAACCGTGAGCGGGATCGGATCAAGATCCTGTTCTGGGATCGCGACGGGTTTTGCATCTGGTACAAGCGACTGGAAGCCGGCACGTTTCAGCTGCCAACCGTTGCCAGTCACGAGCAAGGCATCGAACTGGACTCGTCCCAATTGGCTCATTTGCTGGGCGGCCTTGATCTGAGGACGGGGCGCCGACGGAAGCGGTATCGGCGCACGGATAGATTTGTTCGACAGGCGAATTCTTTCGAGAATACATCTTCCTCGATGGACGAGAGTCGGTAAAACAGTCGACGTGATGGATCGCGCCGACTCGCTTCCGACCGACCTGGTGGAATGTCACCGACTGTTGCTCGCGGCCTACAAACAGGCCGTGCAGCTGGAGCGTCGTGCAACGGAGTCCGAGCGACGTGCGACCGAGTCCCAACAGCGGATCGCAGAGCTCGACCGTGTCTTGGACGCGACGTCAGCTTCGTACGAGGATCTTCAACATGAGCATGCCTCAATGTTGGAGGAGCTGGCTTGGTACAAGCGCTGGGTTCACGGCCGTCGTCGGGAGCGGATTGTCGAGGCCCCAAGCCAGCAGCATCTATTTGATCTGACTCCGTCCGGCGCGGTGGAAGCTCCCGCTCCTCTCGATTCCCGGGCGCCACGCCAAGAGATTGCGGGCCATTCTCGCCGTCGTTCCCACCAACGCGAACTGGATCTGTCCAGTCTACCGCACCATCGGCACGAGCGAGATTTGCCGGACGCGGAGAAGATCTGCAGCGGCTGCCGGCGCGCGAAGGACCGGATCGGCGAAGAGGTGACCAGGGTTCTCGAATACGTCCCGTCGAAGCTGGAAGTGCACGAGCACGTGCGGCCGAAGTACGCATGCCGCTACTGCAAAGATGGGGTGTCGAGTCCTCCGCCCCCGGAACGGCCGATCGCGCGAGGCATCGCCGGTCCCGGTCTGATCGCTCAAATCGTCGTCAGCAAGTTTAGCGACCATCTGCCGCTGTACCGTCAGGAAGACATCTTTGTGCGTCACGGCCTGCACCTGTCGCGGAGTACTTTGTGCGACTGGGTGTCGGCTGCGGCTGAGCTGTTTGCGCCGCTGTACGAACTGCAACGGCGGTTGATGCTGCAGTCGGCCGTCCTCTGGACCGATGACACACCGGTCACCGTGCTGGTGGGAGGTGAAGAAGGAAGCCGGCAAGGTCGCTTCTGGACCTACGTGGGCGACGACGAGCATCCGTACTCGGTGTACGATTTCACGATGAGTCGGGGTCGAGACGGTCCGCAAAGCGTCTTGCGGGATTTTCGGGGCTATCTTCATGCGGACGCCTATGCCGGCTACGACGGGATCTTCCTGGGACCAGGCAGCCAGATCGTCGAGGTCGCCTGTTGGGCCCATGCGCAGAAAGTTCTTTGACGCGCGGAAGAGCTCTCCACGCGAAGCGCATCAGGTGCTCAATTGGATCGGGCAGTTGTACGACATCGAAGATCGAGCGCGACCCCTGACGGCTGCCGTGCGCTGTGAACTGCGGAACGTGGAGGCCGTTCCCCTACTCGACCGGCTTGACGCGTATCTCACTCAGCTCGCGTCGCACGTGCTTCCCAAAAGTGCTCTGGCCAAGGCCGTCGCCTATGCCCGCAATCAATGGGACGCCTTGCGGCGCTATACACAGGACGGCCGTCTTACGATCGACAACAACACCTCAGAACGAACGCTGCGTCACCAAGCGATCGGCCGCAAGAATTGGTTGTTTATCGGCAGCCAAGATACGGGTCCACGGGCGGCGGTCCTGTACACGATCCTGGCCGGCGCAAAGCGTCATCGCATTGAGCCCTGGGCGTACGTCCGAGAACTTCTCATGCAACTGAACGCAGACGACCAACGACTCGAAGACCTGCTTCCCGATCGTTGGGCCATCCAGCATCCCGAGTCCATGCTGACCTACCGCTTGGAAGAGTCACGCAACAAAGCGGCCATCAAACGCGACCGCCGAACTCGCCGTCGTGCTCAGGCGGGATGCCACTAAATCCCGGCCCGCTACCCCCCACACACACACACCATGGGGCCAGCGAACGCTCACTCTGATCCGACGAGATTCCGGGAATTTGATTTCCGAGATGAGTTTTCGGGACTGACGTTTTCCCTGAGAATTTCCCACTTCTGATCGGACTGCTCAAATTCAGAAAACGAACGTTTAACGGAATATGGTCGCAGACGGTATGTGACGCTACCACCTTGGGAGAAACAACCCGAGACGCTCGCGTTGTGCGGCGATGCACTAGAGCAGTTTCCCTTTTTACGCAGCCACTTAAGCCAATGCATGAAAGCGTTTGCGACGTCGGTGGCATCACGCGGCCCGGCTACGAATAACGGTGAATTGCTCTAGGAGGGGTCGGTAAGCCCCCCCTACCCGATTTGCCGCCGCGTCGCGCGCCTAATCCTTGGCCCTGACAAGATGCTTCTGCATCACTTTCCGGTCACCGGCTGTCAACTGCTCAGGCCCGAGCTTGATTGTCAATTTGGCGATCTTGCCGTTGAAGCGGAACGGCACCTTGTAGTCCTGGTCGTCCACCGGAGTCCGAAGATCCATTCCCACGTCGAAGGTTTCGTCAATTGACATCAGGAAGGGAATTGAGTGTGGCATCGTCTCACGGGCGACTTCCTGATCGTCAACCTTCAACACGCCGGTGCCACCTTTACCGGGGCCGGGTCCGTCGTACTTGAAATCAAATGCAATCGTATGCTTGCCGGGGGTCAAAGCCTCTTTGCCTTCCCAGCGGAATCGCTTGATGTCCAGGCCGTTGTACAGAAACACCGGTTTGCCTTTAAGTAGGTACAGACCATAGCCGCCGAAGCGGCCGCCCAGGGTATTCAACATCCCCTCGCCGCCGCCTTCGGGGATTTCGACCTCGGCTGTTATGCTGTAAGACTTGTTTAGGATGCTCGGCGCGTTACCGACGGGAAGGCCGGCCGTCACTCCCGAGTAGGTAAATAAAGTGCGCCCGGCGGTCGCGCTCGGCCGAGGCGTGATGATCCGCGGGAGGACGGAGTTATCCAGTGGGAACACGTTGTACTTTGCCCCCTCAACCAGAAAGAGTTCCTGCAACTCGCGCAACTTGTCGGGATTCTTTGCCGCGAGGTCGTTGTTCTCCGAGTAATCCTCGGCGATGTTGTACAGCTCCCATTTGTAGCCATTGACCACGTCGGGCAGCTGGGCCGTGCCCAGGAGCCAGACGGGAACAGGCGGCGGCGTGGCGGCGATCCAGCCGTCATGGTAGATCGCACGGGCGCCAAACATCTCGAAGTATTGCGTGTCGCGCCTGGAGGGAACATTGGAGTTGGCTTGGTCAAAGGTGTAAGCCATGCTGACACCCTCGATCGGTTTCTGGGCGATGCCGTTCACCATTACCGGCGCCTGGATGCCGGCCGCTTCGAGGATGGTGGGCACGACGTCGATGATGTGGTGGAACTGTGAACGGACGCCACCGACGTCCTTGATGTGGCCAGGCCACGAGATACACATGCCCTGCCGCGTTCCGCCGAAGAATGAGGCCACCTGCTTGGTCCATTTGAAGGGCGTATCGAACGCCCAGGACCATGCCACGGACATATGCGGATAGGTCCCGGCCGAGCCCCAGGCATCGTAAAACTTCATCTGGTCGGCAATGGGGATGTCGAGGATGGCGTTGTAGGCCGTCATCTGGTTGGGCGTACCGACCAACGTGCCCTCCGCGCTGGTGCCGTTATCGCCACTGATGTAGATGATCAGCGTGTTGTCGAGCTTGCCCATGTCCTCGATGGCCTGAATCACGCGGCCGATCTCGTGGTCGGTATACGCCGCGTAGGCGCCGAACACCTCCGCTTGATGGGCAAAGAGCTTCTTATTCTCGGCGGGCAGCGTGTCCCACTTCGGCAGACTATCGGGCCAGGGCGTGAGTTGAGCATTCGCAGGGATTACGCCCAGACGCTTCTGGTTGGCGAAGATTTGGTCGCGCATCTCGTTCCAGCCCATGTCGAACTTGCCTTTGAACTTATCGACCCACTCTTTGGTGGGCTGGTGCGGCGAGTGGGTTCCCCCGGGAACGTAATAGAGGAAGAACGGTTTGTCCGGCGCGGAGGCATTCAGTTCGTTCATGTAGTGGATAGCCTGATCCGCCATGTCCGTAATCAGGTTGTATTTCGGCTTGCCGATCCACGGAAAGACCTGGGTTGTGTTCTCAAAAAGGTAGGGCGTCCACTGGTCGGTCTCGCCTCCCATGAAACCGTAGAAGTAGTCGAAGCCCATGCCGACGGGCCATTGGTCGAAGGGCCCCGCCGTGCTGTATTGATAGGTGGGCGTGTTGTGATTCTTCCCAAACCACGAGGTGGCGTAACCGTTCTGCTTGAGAATTGTGCCGATCGTCGCATTGTCCACGCCGATCACCGAGTCGTAACCGGGGTAGCCTGTTGACATCTCCCCGATGACACCGAAGCCGACGGAATGATGATTTCGGCCCGTAATCAAAGCCGCGCGCGTCGGCGAGCAGAGAGCCGTGGAGTGGAACTGGGTGTAGCGCAGACCCGCCTTGGCAACCCGGTCCATGGCGGGTGTGGGCACCACACCGCCAAACGTGCCCGACACGCCGTAGCCCTGGTCGTCGGTCATGATCAAGAGCACGTTGGGCGCGCCTTTAGGCGGGACCACCTGCGGCGGCCAGTACGGCTTGGAATCTTTGGCATTGAGGTTGATGACACCGCCGAACTTCGGAGCGGGGTTCGGGAGGTACTTTCCGTCAATCGTGGTCGTGCCGCTGGGCGAACCGGGTGCTGGGTTCGTCCGCGGCTGGTCAACCTGTGCGGCATCACTCGCTTCGGGATCCCCCATCATCGCAACGAGTTGGCCCCTCGTTAGACTCTCGGAACAGCGCGCGGCGGTGACAGATTTGGCAGCGAGTGTTGCCTTGGCGCCAACCTGCTGTTCGGGCTCACGAGCGTTCGCCCTCAGCAAGAGCTCTACGTTCTCCGACGCCGCTGCATAGCCGAGCAGCGCCCCCAACCCGATCGCGAAGAAACCCTGTAACCTTGAAGTCCTCATGTCGTCATCTCCTGTGCCGCCAGCCGATCGGAGCAAAACACCAATGTGCGGTGAAGGCATTCACTGCCGCCGTGCTTCGCGTCCTTTGACGAGCTTGGTCAGTCTGAATAGGGTCCTCCGCAGTTTCAAGTCGATGTCATCGATCTAAGGCGATTCTTCATATTCTTCCCGCGGCACTTCATCCGCTGGATTGCCGCCAGGATCAGGGGCCAGGCCCCGGACGACCTCGAACGGCAACATCCCTTCTTCCCGCGCGGTAAACGGGTCTGTCCCGTCAACTCATCCATTTTCGCGGACCGACCGAAAATCGACCGATAAGTGCCGCCCCACCGGAAACTCATGCGTATTTCGGCACGCGGTTCTGCGTGCCGGGAACTCATACATTTTCGCGGAATCCCGCCTCGGGCGGCGAAAGCTCACAAAACGCGAGTGAACTCGGCGGCAGAAATCGAACGATTTTCGATAACCGTTCGAGGGTCAGCTGCACTTCGAGCTTGCGGCTTGATCGGACCATGAGCTGTCATTTGTCGCTGCTGTTGGCCGGGTCCAGTCATTTCACGATGAGGTCTTGTTCATCGGCCACTGCCGCCACAAACGCGCCACGAGCTGCTCTCCCGCCAGCACCACCACCACGGAGAGGCCCAAAGTCGGTAGCAAAATGCTGGTCACCGTAATTGTGGCGATGAGCCAGCCGGGGCGCCGGCCGTCTACACGGCGCGGCAGGCCCAACCTGCCAGTCGGTCGGCGCTCCCACCACATCCACACGCCGGTCACCGGTGACGTGACCAGGATCACGCAAGTCACGAGCCACAGGATCTTGGACGGCAGTCCCCAGATCGTGCCGACGTGCAGCGCGAAGTTCCACGTCCCCAGCCAATACATCGTCTTCATTTGACTGTTGTACCGGTCCTCGAGGATTTCGCCGGAGGCCCGGTCGATGAACAAGGCCTCGTTGTTGCCTGTGACCAGGAACACCGCGTTGGGGGTCCGCGGGAACGAGACGGTCAAGTTGTTGCCGGGCATCTTTTGCTGCGCGATCTCGACGAGCCGATCGATGGACACGTCTTTGGCCTCGGGCGGGGACTTGGACAGCATCGGTTTTGAAAACATGTCGTAGGCATCAGTCTTCTGCGCCAAATACCGATAACCACTGCCCCATACGTACGTGTAGATCAGGCCGGTGAGCGCGATCACGATCGCGACGATGGCCACGTAGATACCGCTCAGCGAGTGCAAATCGCGCAAAATGATATACGGCTTTTGCCGGAATCGCGGCAGCCACACGCCCCACACCTGATTGGCCCTGCGCGGCCACCACAGATAAATACCCGTCGCCGCCAGCACGATCGTCCAGCACGTAGTGAGCTCCACAAGGATCCGGCCTGTGGTGCCGAGAAATAGCGTTCGGTGCAAGTCGAGCACGATGTCGGAGAAGCCCCCTTTCTCGATCGCGCCGAGATAGCGGCCTCGACAGGGATCGACGTAACCGTATTGAAAGTTCTTGCCTCCCATCGCGAGGCAGGTGGCCCGCTTCGGGTTCATGAAGACTTGAAGCATCAGGATCTGATATTCCGGGCCGACCGCGGCGCGGGCCGCAGCCAGCTGCTGCTCGTACGTGGCGCGCTCGGCAGTCGGTTCGACATAGACGACGCCGGGGTGGAGGATTCCTTCCAGCTCATCTTTAAAGATCCAAAGCGCGCCGGTGCCCGATACCACGATCACCACCGGCGCGATGATCATTCCCGCGTAGAAATGCCAGCGCCAGATAATCCGATACATCCGGTCGCTGGCGGCCGACCGCCTGGTGTCAGCCGGAGGCGTCCCGCCGGATCCGAGTCCGTCACGCGCCGTCGTTGTCGCTTGCTCAAGTGACGTGGTGCTCAAAGGGGAGCCTGGCGGTTTGTTGGCATGATCAATGGTCAATGGACTGGCGCCCGCCTTTGAGTTTCATTGGTCAATTGTCCGGACAGATTCCTCGAAATTCCAGCCATTCAATCGGGCGAGGCTCGGCGGGCGCGCAATGCGCAGGATCCGTCGTCATTGGTTCAGCAGTCCATGTCCCGTTCATCCTCGCAAGGCACAAGGACAAAAGTCCGGACTTTCGGCCGATTCTCGCTGACACGTTCCGAGAAACTCAAGCCATTTCCCGGATCGCCATTAATCGACCGATAAGTGCCGCTGTGACTGGCACCGGAAACTCATCCGTATTTTGGCACCGGCGATTGTGCGAGCAACATTCCGGCTGCAGTCGGTTCGGAGCCCTTGCCGCAAGAGGGAAATCGTTGATTCACAATTCCGATCCGCGTACTGAGCCTCTTTTTGGGGACCAGCGAGACTCAGGCACCGCGTCGGCGCATCAATGACTTCCAACTCGCAGTTGCGAACTCGAATGTCGCGCGCCGAGCCGAAGTCCGACTGCCCGCGTCAGTGAATCTGCGGACACGATGTCCAATCGGCTGGCGAGCGCCTTGTCGCGGCGGCGACGACCGGGCGATTGTGATTTGCTGAAGCTCCCGGGCAGGCGACGCCAAATACGCCTCCAAAATCACCGTCAGCCGCACCACTTGAGGCCCGAATGAGCGTAATGCTTGCCTAGAGATCCTCAGCGCCGATCTGTGGATCTCCGAACTGTTCACCTGAGGGAATCGCCTGGGTAGCGCGACGAGCCTCACAGCGGCGCGCCAATGCGGCCAAAGGCCTCGATGAGAGCGGTTGGGGTACACTTCGCTTTGGACCGGTTGCAAGGGTTCTTGGCCGTCGGGGCGGCAGGACTCGGGAAATCAACATGCTATTCAAGCGAGTCGTGCCCCTCCTGGCCTTGGCGGCGGGCTCTCTCGGATTCGTTGCCTGCATCGCGGGAGCCTACCCGATTTCTCTGGTGAAAACACGACTTGATCGAACCAATGAAAGAGTGTTCGTGACGATTGACAAGGGGCTGGTCTCCGCTCAGGACCGCGTCCGCGCGGTGCAACAGCGCATAAGAGAGTCGAAGATCAGGACCAGTGAGATCGGTCCGAAACTCCGAGATTGGCGCAAGCAAGGCCAAAGAACGGCTCGCATCGGCGGTCGAAATTAAAAGCCGGGTGGAGATAATTGTTGGCCGGCTTCAGACGGCGGACCAATTGCTGCAGAAATCGATAGACTCCATTGACGTCATTCGCAATGCCCGCGAGTGGCTCGTCTTGATCGGTGTTCCGGCGGATTCGATCTCCCCCGACAAGGTGCTTGAAAAACTGACGTCAACACAGGGCAAGTTGCGAGAGATCGAAAGGTCGATCAACGATGTCGGCGAGTTCACAGTTAACCGAGTGGGTCAATCGGAAAACAATCGACTTTCTCGGGTCTTTGAGTTGCTGGGTAGCACGGAATTGACGGCAGCCGCGATTGACACCTGCCTCGAAGACTCGGCAAATCGTCTGAACCAGATGCAGGCCAACGCGCGGCGGTTGAAGGCAAGCACAAGCAATTACATTTTGGTCACGACCATTGGAGCGTATCTAATTCTCGCCTGGATCGCGGCTGGGCAAGCCGCCTTATCCCTGTTTGGCTGGAAAAGCTATTCCCGACGCGGATCCTCAGCCTAGTCGGTCGGGCGACCGCTGCCCAATCATAGGTTGCTGGCGATCCTTGCCAGTTAATCCGAGGCCGTGTCTTTACGATCTAAGACGTTTTTAGAGCAGTGGCGAAAATCGACCCAATTGCGGGAATGGCGCATCACCTCGTTGCGCCCTGTCCGGCTTCGGACAGCCACCATGTCAGCGGCACGCCCTTTGAGTCCCAGAAACTCGTGGAATCCGGGACGCTCCGTTTGAGGAACCTTTTTTGGCGTCCGTTGCCGCCGCGGCTCGGCACTCCGCCGATGGTGATCCAGCCTAAGCTGCGCAAAGACAGTCGCACTTAGGCCATTTCTTCTTGCCCGAATGCCGCGCCAGGTCCTACTCCCCTCCGATATGCTCGCCCTTCTCGGCCACCGAGCGTTTCATGAACAGCACGAGGATGACGAGGGCCAGGGCCAGGACGGCGCACAGCCAGAAGACGTCGAAGTACGCAAGCGACGCGGCCTGCTGCTGGCGCAGGTCGTCGAGCGTCTGGACGCCCAAGAGCTGTGATCGGGCCGGGTCACCCGTCCGCTGCAGAAGGACCGTCCGAGCCCCATCCAGGAACCCCTGGACGTGGGGGTTCAGCGGGCTCAGGCCTTCGCCCAGGCGGGACAGGTGAAACTGCTCGCGCCGCTCTTGAATGGTCTGGGCCATCGACGTGCCGACGCTGCCCCCCTCGGTGCGGAGCAGGCTGAGCAGTCCCACGGCCGCGCCGCGGAGATGCACCGGAGTGTACTTGTACGCGGCCACGCTCATCGGCGCGAACAAGCAGCCCCAGACCCAGCGTCAGCAGCATCCGCGGCCCGACCACCTGCCCAGGGCTGATCTGGAGGTTCATCCGCGCCATCCAGTAGTTGCCGGCGGCCATGACCACCAGGCCGGCCGCGATCAGCCAGCGGGCGTCCAACCCGCCGACCCAGCAGGACGCCGACGACCACCATCGCGGCCAACGAGGAGACGCCCGAGGGGGACATCACCAGCCCCGAGCGAAGGGCGTCATAGCCGAACAGCCTCTGGAGCATTCCCGGCAGGGCGATGCTCGCGCCGTACAGCACGCCGAAGGCACAGAACATGATGATGCAGCTCACGGCGAAGTTCCGCTCTCCGAGGACCCGGAAGTTAATGATCGGGCTGGCGATCCGCATCTCCCGGAAGATCAAGAGGCAAAGCCCCAGCACGAACAGGATCATCAGCGTCTGAACCCGGCCAAACGGGTCGCCCAGCCAGTCCCATTCCTGTCCCTTGCTGAGCATGATTTCCCAGCAGGACATGACCAGCGCCAGCAAGCCCCAGGCCGATGTAGTCGAAGTTCAGCGGCCCGCGACTTAATTCGGCCCGCTCCTGCTTGAGGTATTCGGGGTCGTCGACCACGGCGTACGCGGCGACCAGGGACAACAGGCCGATCGGGACGTTGATGAGGAAGATCCACCGCCAGTCGTAGTTGACGCAAAGCCAGCCGCCCAGCGTCGGCCCGACAATGGGCGCGATAATGGCGGCGACTCCGAAAAGCGTCATGGCCGTGCCCTGCTTCTCGGGCGGGAAGGCATCGAGCAAGACGCCCTGGCTGCACGGCTGCAGCCCGCCGCCGGCCAGCCCTTGGATCACCCGGAAGAGGATCATCTGCTGGCAGGCTGGTGGCCAGGCCGCACAGGGCCGAGGCGAGGGTGAAGAGGGCGATGGACAGCAGGAAGTAGTTGCGGCGGCCGAGGTGGGCCGACAGCCAGCCGGTGATCGGCAGGACGATGGCGTTGGCGGCCAGGTAGCTAGTGATAACCCAATCGGCGTCGGTCTGCTGCGGCGGACAGGCCGCCGGCGATGTACCGCAGGGCCACGTTCGCGATCGTCGTGTCCAAAATCTCCATGAACGTGGGCACGACGACCACGCAGGCGACGACCCAATAATTGAATGCCGGTCGGCTGACTGCGGCGGGGCTGAGTGCGATGGTACTCATGATGCGTCCTCCGGTAGCCGAGCGAGGTGCGACGGCCTACCCTGCTATCTCCGGTTCAAGTCGTCTCACAGTTCAGGATTTAGGTTCTGTGTGGCCTTTGGGCATTGCGGCGTAAGGCTGCAAGACTTCTCCGGCGTTGCGAGCCCCGTGGGCGGCTCCTGGTAGTACACGTAGGGCGTGACCGACAGGCCGACGAACAGGGGATTCTTGCTCGGGTCGTAGTCGGTCAGTTCGATCCGGACCGGCAACCGCTGGACGATTTTGACGAAGTTGCCGGTGGCGTTCTGCGGCGGCAGCAGGGCGAGCGTCTGGCCGGTCCCCATCGTGAAGCCGGTGATGCGGCCCTCGAACTCCCGGCGGCCGCCGTACATGTCCACTTCGCAGCGCACCCGCTGGCCGATCCGCAGGTCCGCAAGCTGCGTCTCTTTGAAATTGGCGTCGATCCAGATCTCGTTGACCGAGCGGACGGCCATCAAACTTTGCCCGAACTGGACATCGTTGCCGGGGTTGACGTTGCGGCTGGTCACCACTCCGTCGATCTCGCTGACAATGTCGCAATAGCGCAGGTTCAACTCAGCTTGCTCCAGGTCGTGCCGGGCCTGTTCCAATGCGGCGTTGGCCTGGAGCACGCTGGGCACCTTCGGGAGCAGATTGCGAAGGATGCGGTCAATGTCTCCCTCCTTGTCGAGCCGACGGAACTCTTCGAGGGCCTTCTTCGGCGTCAGGTCGGTGAATCCCAGCGGCAGTCCGAGCTGGGTCATCGTGTCCATACAGTCGGCCAGTGCGGTTCGGACTGCGGAGAAGGTCTGATTCAGGTCCGGTGGCACATCCGTCAGGCTTTTGCCTTTTTCCGGCTCCGGGGGAAGTCCGAGTGCCGCGCGCGTCTGATGGATCGCCTCGCGGGCCTGCTTTACATTGGCCGTAGCGACCCGGTATTGCTGATAGCGGTGGTCGAAGTCCTCACGGCTTATCGCCGAGGACGGCAACAATCGCTGGCCGCGATCGTAGTCAGCTCGGGCCACGTCGAGTGTCGCTTCCTGCGTTCGCAGGTTGGCTTCCTGAGCCGCCAAGAGGGCGACCTGACAGTCGACCTGCTCGCAAGCGCTTCTGGAGCTTCCAACGTTGGCTGCCGAGTTGAGCCTCCAGGCTGCGGGCTTTGGACTCGGCGGCCGCCAGGTTCGCTTCCGCGACCTTGACTGCGGCACGCTTGAGCGCCACCTGCACCTGGAAGGGCTCTTTGTCGAGTTGAAGCAGCAAATCCCCTTTCTTCACACGATCGTTGTCGTCGACCAGTACTTTCTTCACCTGGCCGGAGACTCGCGGCGCGACGAAAGTCACGTGGCCGTTGATGTAAGCGTCGTCCGTGCTCACCGTGTTGAGCACCGTTTTCACCCAGGGGACCGTGAAGTATCCGCCGACTCCCAGCGCGGCCACGATCCCGGCCAAAAGCAACCATTTCCGATAGCGCCGCATAGGCGGCGCGGGAACTGCGCAGTGCTTCCTGCTTCGGGGGTGGGTCAACCGTGGCGGCCGACCTTTCCTCCGACACGTGCGTGAGCGCCTCGTCGCGATGGACTGGTGCGGGCTCCGCCGAATTGGGAGCGGTTTGAGAACCGTTATTGACCAGTGTCTTCATGGTTGAACTCCGATGTGAGACCGTAAAAATGTGAGAAATGCCGATCGCCCGGACCTCGTCATCAAACTGCGCGCGAGCTCAGTGAAGACCGTAGCCTCTTCGTGCTCGGGGGCTGTTTCGTCAAGCGCGACTTCGCGAAGGAGCGAGGCGGTCTCGGTGTCGAGATTGACTTTGACGACGTCCGGCCGAAACAGCAGGGCGAAGGTCCAATCAATCACGATGCGCAGCTTTCGGACCAGGCCGGGCGTCTGCAGCCAGTAATAGGTGCGGCGAATGAACCACGCAGGGAACCCGTGCAAGCGGACTTTCAGGAGCTGACCAAAGCCCTTGCTATGGCCCAACGACCCCATCATTCCGACCGTGTCGTAGACGAACGGCTCAAGGGCCCGATGATTCAATGCAGCGAAGATGTTTTTGGCCAGGACTCGGGCCTCGCGCAAGGCGTGCTGGGCGAGCGGTGGATAAGGTTTGCCATTGGGGCTGAGAATCGAGGCGCAATCGCCAAGTGCCCAAAGCTCGGGGTGGCTCGGACAGCGCATGGTTGGCTCAACCGCAATGCGACCGCTTTTGTCCTTCGCCACGGGAAGATGCGTCACTGCCGGATTTGGCACATTCCCCGCCGCCAGCACGATTGTGTCCGCGACCATGGTTTCGCCCGCCAAATGAATCGTGCCCGGTTCGATGGACCGCACTCGTGTGTTTGTCCGCAGCTCCACGCCAGGTCGGCCGGCGAGGACCTGCGCACCGTACGCCGCGAGCGCAGGATCGATTTCCGGCAGGATCCGGTCGCCAGCGTGGAGTAACAGCAAGCGGACCTCGCCTCGGTCGATCTGCTTGTAAAGATGGATGATGCCATCCACGAAGGCGGACAGCTCGCCGAGCAACTCGACTCCGACCAACCCGCCACCGATGACTGCGAATGTGAGGAGCTGCGCTTTCCTTTGTGCATCGGTCTCGATGTCGGCGCGCTCGAAGCGTTCGATGACGTGGTTGCGGAGCAGCAGGGCGTCGGCCAGGGTCTTGAACGTAAAGGCGTGCTCCGAACCGGGAATCATTTCGCGGTTCGTCTTAGACCCGAGCGCCAGCACCAATTCGTCGTAGACCAGCTCCGTGCACTTCTCGGCCGTTGCCAGGCGAACCACGCGCCGGTCCAGGTCAATGTCCTGGACACTGCCCTCCATGAACCGAGTGGCGAGTAAAGCGGCCCGAACTGGGAACGAGCATGAACGCGGATCGAGCACACCGGAAAAGACCTCGAAAAGCAGGGGCGTGACGACCAGAAAGTTGTCTCGGCTCACCAGGACGATTTCAACATCCGGCCGCTTGCCAAACAGTCGTTCCAGGTGGCGGGCGGTGGCGATCCCCCCGAAACCGCTGCCAAGAATCACGATGCGTTTTTTAGATGCGAAAGTATTCATCGGGTTCCTCACCATCGTTTAAGAGAGCCGGTTACTTTTGGGTGCGAATTGATGCAGTTCCGCACGGCAAGCAGCGCTGAACGCCTGCAATGGATCGAAGTGGTTCACCTCGAAGGATGTGCGGATTTCCTCAACCGTCATGTTCGGCTTTGAATAGAGCTCGACGATTTGCCGGCAGCACTCTTCCGCGGCCGTGAGCACGGACTGTGACGAGAGAAGTCGGATGCAGCTGACGTTTGAATAGAGCTTCACGAACTTGTCCGGTCGGTCTAACGAGTTGCTCAAAGAGTCGATGACCGAATTCGACGCCTCCTTGATGAACTCCTCGTACAGCAGTTGTCTGCGTCGCAGCTCCTCGACAGCGTGCAAGCGAGCGAACTGGCTTCGCTCGGTCATCCAATTCGTAACGATTGAAGCTGAGGCACCCGCCAGTGATCCGAGTAGAGCCGCAGTCGCCGTGATCATTGATGAGTCCATCGATTGGCCTCTGTGCAAATTGCCCGTCACTTCGAGAAATCGCGGTCATGCTCCTGACTGATCTCGGCCACCATGGCTTTGGTCAGGCAGTCAGCGGCGATGAATTCCGCACCCTGCCGGTGCAGCGCGACCAGGCAGGCTCGGCCCGCGGCGTCGATGGCCGTCACCTCCGTCAGGTCCACGCGTAGGAGTGCTTTGTGCTCGCGGGTCACGGCAGTTTGCCAGCACTCCTCCAGCGCCTCCACGCCCTCTCTTCCCAGTCTCCCTTCGAGCTGGAAGGTGAGTGCTTCCGGCTGGTCGTGAACAGTGATTCGGAGCATTGCGTGTCTCCTGTATTTGACGTGCACGCGTCTAAAGCAGGGCCCGTGCCGGGCGGCCGTCCCGTGCGGGCAACTCGCCTCGTAAGGAAGGCGGCGATGGTGACTTGCGGATTTCGCGGAGGAAGTCGACGCAAGAAAAGAACGACAAGTGCCAATGGCTAAGTGCCAACGGCCGGTCACAGCCGCCAATCGGCTGGCACTACTGCGGCTTGGAAATGCCGAGCTTCTTCAGCTTCCACTGCAACGTGGAGCGCTTCATCCCCAAGCGGGCGGCGGCCCCATTCGGCCCGCCAAGCACCCAGCCAGTCTCGCGGAGGACAACGAGGATGTGCTCTCGCTCGGCATCGGCGAGCGTGACCGCTGCGGCGGGCGGCGCGGGGGCCTCGATCCGAGTGGGCTGCAGGTCGCCAGGAGGAATGTGAAGCGAAGAGCCCGGAGAAAGAATCACTGCTCGCTCGATGACATTCTGCAGCTCACGGACGTTGCCCGGCCACGGATAGTGCACCAAGGCATCTATAACGGAGGACGGGATTGTTTCGATCCGACGTCCCATCCGCCGGGCGAACTGCTGGGTGAAATGGCGGACCAGTTTTGGGATGTCGTCACGGCGTTCTCGTAGCGGTGGTAACATCACCGGGAAAACATTCAGGCGGTAGTAGAGGTCTTCGCGGAATCGGCCGTCGGCGACCATTGCAGCCAAGTCGCGGTGCGTGGCTGCTACCAGCCGCACGTCGACTTTGATCGTCTTCGTGCCACCCAGGCGCTCGAACTCCTGCTCCTGCAGCACTCGAAGCAGCTTAGGCTGAAGCTCCGCAGGAATGTCGCCGACCTCGTCGAGGAACAGTGTCCCTTTGTCGGCGAGCTCAAAGCGGCCGACCTTCTGGCTCACGGCACCGGTAAAGGCGCCCTTTTCGTGGCCAAACAGCTCGCTCTCTAAAAGTCCCGTGGGAATGGCAGCACAGTTCAGCTTGACGAACGTGCGGCCCTGCCGCGGGCTCAAGTTGTGAAGTGCCCGGGCGACGAGCTCCTTGCCGGTGCCCGTTTCGCCGCGAATCAGGACTGTGGATCCCGTGGGGGCGACCGTTTCGACCTCCTTCAGCACTCGCAGGAGCGCCTCGCTTCCTCCGACGATATCTCCGAAATTGTGTTCCTTGCGGACCTCTTCTTCCAGGTACGCATTCTCCCTGGCCAGCCGGTCCTTGAGTGCCGCGATTTCCTGAAAGGCGAGAGCGTTCTCTACGGCCAAGCCCACGTGATTGGCGACCTGTCGCAGAAAGTCCAAGTCAGCCGTGTCGTACGCGGACGGCAGTTTATTGGCGAAAACCAGCGTACCCAGCCGCCGCCGAGCCGTGGTCAGCGGGACCTCGCACAGGCACTGGATCCCGTACGGCTGCACTCGTTCCAATAATCGCGGCCAGCGCCTCAGCTCCTCGGTACTGGAAAGGATGAGCGGCTGTTGGGTCTGCCAGACGAGACCCGCTGGGTCGTCTTGAAGGGGGAGGACGATCGCGGGCGTGAGCGGGCCGGGCTCGGAAGCAACTCCGACGTGCAAGCGCATGGTGTTGGTCGCTGCCTCGTGGAGGACTACGACCACGTAATCGAAGCGCACCAGTTGATGAAGCCGGCCGGCCAGTTCTTGGAACAGCCCCTCCAGATCGCGATGCGAGATAATTGCCTCCGAGACGGCAAGCAGGGCGCGGTAGCGCTCGCCGCGAGCCTTTCCTTGCGCATCACCCTGAAACCCTGCCATGGCGAATGCCCTGAACGACCCCAGCTCCGAAACGATCAGGAGGGAGTTGCCCTCCTGCTATTCGCAGTCGCGTGAGCGAACGAGATTCTAAATAAAACCTCCACCGAAGCGGAGCGCTAAGCGGCTAAGGAGTACAGGTCTGTGAAGCTGGCCGTTTGCAGGAAAAATGTTTTTTGAGCCGCGGGCCAATCGGTGACTTCTCGCAGGAGTTCGTCGATCGACTGACAGCGGTGATTGCGGGTGATCGTCTCGTGGAGGTGCCACCAGACGCGCTCGATGGGATTCGTCTCGGGCGCGTACTTCGGAAGAAAGTGGAGGACAATTCGACCGGGGTGTTGAAGCAGGTAATCGCGGATGGCGCGGCAATCGTGGAATTTGGCGTTGTCGCAGACCACATGGATCACCCGATAGGACCGCAGTTGCCGACGCAGGTCGTCGAGGTGGGCCACGAAGAGCGCCGCGTTGCGTTGCTTTCCTGGAGCCGACAACAACAGCCGTCCTGTCCGCCAGTGAAGCGATCCAGCCAAATGCCGTTTTTCGTTGTTGCCTGGCGTGACGACCTCGGCTTGCTGGCCGCGACGCATCCACATCGACCCGATCTTGGGGTTCAAATGGACATCCACTTCGTTCTGGAACACAACGGTCTCGTTGGCCGGCAGTTGTCCGATGAATCGCTGGATTTGCTGCAGCTTCCGGGCATGCTCCGGATTGCGCGGCCCGACGACCGGCCGGGGACGACGCCAGACAAACTCCCGCCGGTGCATCCCCCGGCGGACCGTTTCGGGGCTCACGCGGATGCGTTCCTGTTCCCACAACAGCAAGGCCAACAGACCGCACGACCAGCGGCTCCGGAAGAAGCCGAAGTCCTGCGGCGTCGACTTCAACAGCCACCGCACGACGAAAATCAGCCACGAAGGAACTGTGTCTGGTTGTTCTTCGGTTCGCAAAGCCATTCCCAGCCGACCTGTCGCAAACTCCCGTTTCACCGAGCGGATCAAAGTCGGGCTGGCAAAGGTGGCCGCGCGGATCTCGCGGTAGGAACGTCCTTCGGCCAGCAACAACAGGACCAGTGCTCGCCGAGCCGTCCGCGCTGTCCGCAAGGTCTTCAAACACGTTTTGCGTTCCCGCGTCGAAAGACGAAGATGGCCATCCATGGCTTGGTCTCCGGGGATTGTGGTCGTCTATCACCCACAACCTTAGAGCCAAGCCTGTTTTCTACTCCAGATCATTCTCCCTCCGCGCTACGCACGGTGCGAGGTCTTATTTAGCGTACCCTGGGAATAGGCACGCTGCATGGGATCAGTCGGACAACTCTGAGCTGTGAGCGGCAACCCAAAACACGAGCCCGAGGAGCTCCGCCGTGTCTTGCAAAAAGACAACCGTTTTCCGAGATCGTCATCAAACGACCGATAAGTGCCGCCGTCACGGGCACCGCCAACTCATCCGTTTTTCGACGCGCAGTTCCGTGCCCCAGATTGCCATACCTTTTGGCGGACGGCAGCCTCGCGCTGACAGAGCAGATCAAAGGCCCTGAAATCGGCGGCAGAATTCGAACGTTTTTTGGGGCGCGTCGTTTGCGGCTGCAGTGTTCGAGGTTCGCGCCGTCGACCCCCGAGCCACAAAACCGAGGCTCGGAGTCCGCGCAAGGGACGGCTGGGGGTCGCTGCGGGAGAGCGAAAAACGTTGATTCGCCGGCCCGATCAGTGTAACTACCGTATCGACGGTGTGTGCAAGCGTTAGAATCGAATCCATCTGGGAGATCCCGTTCGATTTGTTGGGAGTGAATTTCATGCCAGCGAATTCGGGCCTGCCGGACAATCCGCAGCGGATCTCCCTCGTCTGCGATTGCGGGAAAAAGCTTGCCGCCGGCGCGACGCAGTCCGGGAAACGGCTCAAGTGCCCTTCGTGCGGCCACGCCGTTGTTGTGCCGCCTGTGCAGGGAGGCGTCGTTCCGACCCCAGCGGAAACAACGTCGGCACCTCATCAAAAGAGGCGCAAGCGGCGGTTCACGCGCGTTCTGTTGATGCTCATGCTTTGGTCGCTGCCCATCGCGGGTGTCGTGGTGCCGGCGCTTATCTTCGCTTCGACGGAAAATGGCGACAGCAGGCGCGAATCGACGCTGCCAATACGGAAGTGAGGGAGGCAGTCAAAGGGGCCGATGGCTGGCTGAAGCTGGGAAGCGCGAAAGAAGCAGAGGATGTCGAACAGCGATTGACGAAGGCGATCGCCGCGAAGGATGTTTCCCCAAATGCCAACACGGAGGCCAACGCGGACGGCGTGCTCGAAAAGGTGCGGACGCGGTGCGCGGAACTGGCAGCCGATTCCCTCTTCGAATCGGCGAAAACCAAGCTCGACGCGAAGGCAATCGTTGAAGCCGTCGCGCTGCTGCAGCGGTACGTTTCCGACCGCCACGCCACGAAAAAGGCCGAGGCCAAGCAGTTGCTCGCCGATTGCGATCTGGCGACCTCGGATGCGGCGGCGATCAAGACACTCATGGCGCTGAGCGATGAACAATTCGAGCATTTCAGAAAGTCGGGGAAACTAGACGGCCGCCAAATCGCGCACCCGATTTTGGTTGAGCTGTGCGCGACAACACTGCGGCGAAACCTGGAAACGGCCAATCGGCGCCGCGAAGAAAACAAGATTGCCGAAGCGAATCGTCAGACAGAAGAAGCCAAGATTGCCGAAGCGAAGCGTCTAGAGTCGCAACGCATTGCTCTCGCGGGCCGCGACGATCGCCGATTCACCGCGTCGAAGGACAAGGCGAGTCGAGGGGCCCCTCAAGCGATGCGGCTGTGCAGCTCGAGTATCTCCAGCACATCGGGGTGAGTCCGGGCGGGCCCGGGAGCATCGCTGCGAATGCCTGGATGCTCCTCCAACCAGGCAACGACCCCGAAACAGTCAAGGCCGCTGAGGACTCGCTTTTGAAGCTGCTTCCTGCCGTTGGCAGCGGCCTCACGATGAATGACGCGCTGATCCTTAGGGCAGTGCATCGCTGCGGCCATGAGCGTATTTCGCGTGCCATTGAAAGCGCGTGGTTCGCCAGCGGGTTTACTCCTGTCACTCTTGGCAACGAAGAAAACCGACGCTTCATGGCCTATCTAAACGGCCCGAAGCTGAAGGAAGACATCGCCAGAGCAAAGGCGGACGAGGAAACGAAGCGGAAGCTCGAGCAGGCCGCTGCTGAGGAGAAGCAGGCCATTGACGATGCGAAGGAGATTGCGGCCGTTGGCGAATTGAGGGCATCTGGCCGGAAGCTACTCCCACGCGCAAAACACGAAACACCCGAAAGGATTAAGGCCGCTGAAGACAAGCTTCTGCAGCTGCTTCCTGCCCTGGGGAGCGGCCTAACCATGGATGACGCGACTTTCCTTATGGACGTCCATCGCTCGGGCAATAAGCGTGTCTCGCCTGCCATCGAAAGCGCGTGGGCGGCCAGCAAGGTAATCCAGGCCTGGATAGCTCAGCTACGCGAGAAGATGGGTAGCGCGCCATGGCAAACGGATTACATCTTCAGAGCGATAAAGCACGTCCCTAACAACTACAATTACGCATTCACGCGGGCGGGAGTGCTCAAGACATGGCCGAAGGAGGCGTTACAGATATGGAATGAAGCCCACCCCAACGAACCCAAGATACGCGGCCCTTCTGGGGATTTGATTCCTGCGGGCTTGAACGATAATTTGAAAGCCACATCTGGAGGCGGAGGGAACACTGCTCGGTTGCACGACGACAAAACTAGCGCGCCAGTGCATCCCACCCGACAACGAGCCGACGGAATGGGTGCCGCGGCAGGGGGGGCGGCACATTGAATCGTTCGCGGGTGGTCCGTGCAGACAACGTTTTGCAAAGGTGGTCGTAAGACCTTACGCCGTAATGGGGGCCTTCCTCGCAACCTCGTGGCTCTCCGCCGGATCGGGGCGGGGCCGGCGATTCGAGACCGGAAAACCAAACCGGCATAACGCTTTATGACCACCTTTGCAAAACGTTGAGAGCTTGGGACGACTCGGACCTCACTCCGCCAGGGTACAATTGGCGACGACGCCCCGTCTCCCATTACACAACCGGCGCACTCGGGAGAGGTTCCCTGCCGACGTTCGGCAGCGCGGTAAAGAGGTAAAGAGGTTGAAAAAAAGACGGTACGTGTACCGTCCAACCTTGGAGCGCTGCCCCGTGTCTCGATCGTCGTGCGTCCCGTCCTATCGTCTTCGCTAGGGCCGCGGTCTGGCGATCGTCACGATCTACGGCCGCAATTACGACCTCGGGCCGTTCGGCTCTCGTGGGTCGCACGCGATGGCGCAGAATGCCCGCGAAAAGGCGGACGGTCGGACGGGCCTACGCGTTCAGATTCTGGCCGGCGATCTTGACCGTTTCTCCTGAGAAATTCAGCATTATAACCCGTCCATGTCCGCCGTTCCGGGATCCCGCGAGTGGCAGTTCCGTTTACTCAAACCTTTTCTGAAATTCCAGAAAAACGACCCAGTTTCTGAAACTCGTTGTCCAGGATCTGGGAACGCTGTGAAGGCGGTCGGCGTCCAATATCGAGACGCACATTCAAGTCTGACAACAGAGCAATTCCGTGATCGCCTCTTCCGACGGCGCTCGCCTTGTCGGATACGCTCGGGTCAGCACGGAAGGCCAAGAGCTGGCTCTCCAACTCGATGCCCTGCGAAATCACGGAGTCGCAAACGAGCTGATTTTCACCGACAAGGCGTCGGGCGCGAAGCGTGACCGGCCAGGGCTCGATGCCTGCTTCCGCGAGCTTCGCTCCGGCGACATCTTGCTGGTCTGGCGTCTCGACCGACTGGGAAGATCGGTCCGCCACCTGGTCACGCTGATCGATCAGCTTCAGGACCTTGGCGTTGAATTCCGGTCCGTCTGCGACGGCGCCATCGACACGACAACGCCCTCGGGCGAGTTAATCCTTCACATCTTCTCATCGCTCGCACAATTCGAGCGACGGCTCATCCAGGAGCGGACCAAAGCCGGTCTCGCCGCCGCTCGTGCCCGGGGTCGCACGGGTGGTCGGCCCCCACTGACTCTAAACGACGCCAAGGTAGCGCTTGCCAATAAACTCTTCGCCGATAAGTCAGTGGATCCGGATGACATCTGCGCGACTTTGAAGATTTCGAAGACCACCCTGTACCGCTATGTGGAAATCGCGACAGGGCGCGTGATTCGGTCGCGGAATCACCCACGTTGACTCCGACCCACCGATCAGCCGAGCCAAAAACTCATGCGATTCTCGGGACCCTTTTAGGACGCCAGATTGCCATGCGTTTGGCGGAATCGGGCCTCAGGCTGCGAAGCGGGGAAAAACGCCGCGAAATCGGCGGCAGAATTCGACGTTGTCGACGCGTAGTTGACGCGCCAGACTTTCCCAGTCCCCTAACCCCCCCGCCACCACGTGGCTCTCAACAATCGGGCCGGCCGGTCCCTGGCCGCACTAGACTAGCCCATCGAATCCGTCGGAAACCCCGAAGGATACCGCTGAAATTCGGCTCCGCACTCCCTTACACCGTTGTTCAGGCCCTGGGCGACTGCTAGCCTGAGAAGTAATTGACCGCATCTCACACGTCTGTTGTTCCCTCGCGTCGAGTCGCGATCTCGGGGGTGCATGCAGGTCGCACTGTCCCGATTTTCTGCCTTGAGCGGCAGATCCCAATCTCCACAGAGTCGGCGTCAGGGGTGTACCTATGGAGCAAACCCAAATCAGCGACGGGCTTAGCGCCGAAGCGTTTCTCGAATGCCTCAAAGCGAGCGGGCTCGTTTCGGGTGAGGAGCAAGAACGGGCAATGCAAGTCGCCGCCGACGCGAAGGGGAATGGCTACTTGGTCGCCCAGGCGCTGGTGGCTACCGGCGTTCTGACGCGTTTCCAGGCGTCGGCCCTCTGTGAATGCAGGCCCACGGAGCTGCGAATCGGGAATTACGACGTGCTCGATCGGCTGGGCGCGGGGGGCATGGGGACCGTCTTCAAGGCGCGACACCGTCGCATGAAGCGGATCGTGGCTTTGAAGGTCCTTTCACGCGGCTTGGCCAAGGACCAATCTTTCGTCCAGCGTTTCCAGCGCGAGGTGGAGACGATCGCTTGCTTCACTCATCCGAACATCGTGATGGCCTACGATGCGGACGAGGCCGAGGTCGGCCACTTTCTCGTTATGGAATTCGTTGACGG
Organism: uncultured Planctomycetaceae bacterium; assembly: GCA_963800135.1. Lineage (GTDB taxonomy): Bacteria > Planctomycetota > Planctomycetia > Planctomycetales > Planctomycetaceae > DASPSM01. The sequence goes on from CAWCZR010000021.1 coordinate 124,598, forward strand.
CCAAGACCTCGCCTCCTTGGTCCAGAAACAGGGACCTTTGAGCGTCCCTGTTGCGGTCAGCTGTCTGCTGCAGGCGGCGCGGGGACTGGAGTATGCCCACAACCAGGGAATCATCCATCGCGACATCAAGCCGGCCAATCTGCTGCGCGACGCGGCGGGGGCCGTCAAAGTGACCGACCTGGGTCTTGCGCGCTTCGCGAGCGATGCGGCCGCCGCCTCCGACGGGGCGATTACTCAAGCCGGTTCGATTCTGGGCACCGTCGATTACATGCCGCCCGAACAGGCCATGGACTCGACCGACATCGACCACCGCGCGGACATTTACAGCCTGGGTGCGACACTGCACTTTCTCCTGCTTGGCCGGCCTCCGTATCACGGGGAAACCCTGATGGCGACCGTGTTCAAGCACAAGCTGGATTCCATCCCCTCGCTCACCGCGGCCCGCCCGGATGTTCCGGCCGCTCTCGACGCGGCTTTTCAACGCATGATGGCGAAGGAAGCCGGCGAACGCTTTCAGACCATGGGAGAGGTTGTCGAGACGTTGGAGGCGATCGAGACCAGCCTTCGCGGCCTGAGTGCGACGACAAGCCCTGCGCTCGCAAATCCCGCTCACCCCGCTACGACAAGTCCCGAACTAGCCGCCAGTCGCAGTACCGAAACGAACCGTTCGATTTGGACTGGGGCGACCGATTCAACGTCTTCCTTGAGGCACGAAACGCCCGCTGTAACGCATCTCGCCACCCTCAAGGTGTTGTTGGTCGAGCCGTCGCGAACGCTGTCCGGCATGTTACGCAAATATTTACAACACCAGGGCGTTGAGCAAATCGTCGTCGCCGCCTCAGGTCAGGAAGCGCTGGAAGCCGTTCGGACGGGACGTCCCGATACGATCGTCAGTGCCCTGCACCTTCCGGACATGACCGGATTGCAACTGGCCCAACAGGTGCGCGCGCATTTCACGGCCGGCGCGCCGGCATTCGTCCTCATCTCCAGCGAAGCCGAAGGAGCGGAGGTCGGCCCGCTGAGTGCGTGCGGCCAGGCATTCCTCTTGAAAAAGCCGTTTACACCCGAGCAATTGCTCGACGCTCTCCACACGGTGTCGGTGTCATCGGCGCCGCAGACGCAAACGCCGCAGCGGGCCAACACATTCGATCGAGCCAGCCTGCGCGTGCTGATCGTCGATGACAGCAAGCCCGCCCGGGTGCACGTTCGCAAGGTCCTCTCGGAGGTCGGCGTGGCCCGTTTCGTGGAGGCGGCCGATGGAGCCCAAGCGGTGGCCGCAGTCGCCAAAGAGTCCTTCGACCTGATCGTCACTGACTACAACATGCCGTTCATGGACGGGCATGGCCTCGTCGGCTACCTGAAACAGAACCCGGCCACAGCCTCGGTGCCAATCATCATGGTCACTACGGAAACCGATCCGGCCAAGCTCGAAGCAATCCGCGGGATGGGCGTTGCCGCAATTTGCGACAAGAGCTTTCCCCACGAGATCGTGCGGAAGATTGTCGACGAACTGGCCTTTGCGGTTCGCTGAGTGTTGTGATGAACGAAGTGATCCGCGAGTTCTTGATTGAGACGAATGAGAACCTCGCGCAGCTCGATATCGACCTGATCACGCTGGAAAAGGATCCGACGGAGCGAGAGACGCTCGCCCGTGTCTTTCGCACATTGCACACCGTCAAAGGAACGGCGGGTTTCCTCGGTTTACAGAGATTGCAAGCGGTGGCTCACGCCGCCGAAAACCTGTTGAGCCGATTGCGCGATGGCGAGCTGCTGTTTAACGCCGAGATCGCGAGTGCCCTGCTGACGGTGGTGGACGCCGTACGAAAAATGCTCGTGGCGGTTGAAGCGACCGAGACGGACGGCGACGGAGATTTCTCGGCCCTGATTGCCACTCTGGAGCGATTGCAGGTCGCGCCGGCCGGCCAGGAGACTCCGAGTCCTCCGTCCGTCGTCACGCAAGTTCCCGCTCCGCCGACCCAGGTGCTCAAGACATCCGAATCGATCGCCCCCACGGGAGTCGCGGCAAGGAGCCCCGAAACTTTGGTCGCGGCGGAGGCCTCGCTGCGCGAGCCGGCCGAATCTCGAGGGCCGGCAGTCTCGGATTCGTCAATCCGGGTCGATGTGGGGCTGCTCGACAAGCTCATGACCCTGGTGGGGGAGCTTGTCCTGGCCCGCAACCAGATTATGCAGTTCAGCGTCTCTCAGGAAAGCACGCCGTTTTTGGGCACCGTGCAAAGGCTGAACTTGCTGACGACGGAGTTGCAGGCCGGCGTGATGAAAACGCGGATGCAGCCGATCGGCACCATCTGGAGCAAGTTCCCCCGCGTCGTGCGGGACCTGGCACTGGCCTGCGGCAAGCAGGCCCGAATCGAAATGGAGGGGCAGGAGACGGAGTTGGATAAGACGATTATCGAGGCCATCCGAGACCCTCTGACGCACCTGGTTCGCAATGCCATCGACCATGGCATCGAACCTCCTGAGGAACGAGTCGCGCGGGGCAAAGCCGCGGAAGGTCGGCTCGCGCTTCACGCGTTCCACGAAGGGGGCAAGGTCATTCTCGAGATTGCCGACGACGGAGCCGGCATCGACCCGCAACGCATCCGAACCAAGGCAATTCGGGCCAAACTCGTAACGACCGAGCAGGCCGACCGGCTGAATGATCGTGATTTGGTGAACCTGATCTTCCTGCCGGGATTTTCAACTGCCGACCAGGTGACCCAGTTCTCGGGCCGGGGCGTCGGCATGGACGTGGTGCGGACTAACATCGAAAGGATCGGCGGCTCGGTGACGATCGACAGCCGCCCGGGAGACGGTGCTACCGTCCGGATGAAGATCCCGCTCACGCTGGCGATCATCCCGGCGCTCACCATCACCAGCGCGGGCGACCGCTACGCCATTCCTCAGGTGAGCTTGCTCGAACTGGTTCGACTCGAGGGTGAACAGACGCGGCGCGGCATCGAGCAGATTCAGGGAGTGCCCGTTTATCGGCTGCGCGGCAACCTGCTGCCCCTTGTCTACCTCGACCAGCAACTTGGTTTCGGCAAAGGGGCAGGGCCGGCGCCGCAAGCCCACGAGTCAACTCCCGCAGACGAGACTTCCAGCGCGGACGCGCCTTCCGTCAACATTGTCGTACTGCAAGCCGACGATCGCCAGTTCGGCCTGGTCGTGGACGCGATCCACGACACCGAAGAGATTGTCGTCAAGCCGCTGCAACAGCAGCTCAAGGGTCTCAGTACGTACTCCGGAGCCACAATTATGGGCGACGGCCGCGTGGCTTTGATCCTCGATGTGCTGGGGGTGGCTCAAAAATCAAACGTCATCTCGGGAGTGCGCGATCGCGCCTTGAGCGAAAAGCCGACAAGCGCGGCCGAGCCCGCCGGCGATCGTCAGACTGTCCTGCTCTTCGCCACGCGCGAGGGGGGCCGGATGGCCATTCCACTTTCCCAAGTCTCTCGACTCGAGGAGTTCCCCCGTTCTTCCGTCGAACAAGTGGGGCCCTTGGAGGTGGTGCAGTACCGCGGCGAGATTCTGCCCTTGATCCACGTCGCTCAGACTTTGCGACGACAACATTCCAAGAGCGGCCCGGCGCCATCGCGGCAGCTTGCAGAGGACTCGGCTGAGGCGAGCGACAGCGAGATGATTCAGGCCGTTGTCTGCACGGGAGCCGGCCGGCGCGTCGGCTTGGTCGTCGATCGCATCCTCGACATCGTCGAAGAGACGCTCGTTTCTCGCTCCGAGGCTCACCGCAGCGGTGTCCTGTTTACAGCGGTCGTCCAGGGCCGAGTCACCGAATTTCTGGATATCGAGAGTATTGTCGGCTCGGTCGATCCCGAGCTTCTCGATCCGCGACAGACGCTGGTTGGCGAGGTCTGATCCGTGGCGGATACCCATCAGTACTGCACGTTTTACTTGAACGGCCACTATTTCGGGCTGGATGTGATCAACGTGCAGGAAATCATTCGCTACCAGGACATGACGCGGGTGCCTCTCGCGCCGCCGGTGGTGCGTGGGTTGATCAACTTGCGGGGTCAGATTGTCACGGCCATCGACCTCCGCCGCCGACTCGAGCTGGAGGACCGCCCGTCCGATCAACTGCCCGTCAACGTGGTTGTCAAAACCGCCGACGGTGCGGTCAGTTTGCTGGTCGACGAGATCGGCGACGTGCTGGAAGTTCCGGAGAAGTTGTTCGAGCGTTCGCCAGAGACGCTCACGGGAGCCGCGCGCGAACTCGTCCGCGGCGCCTACAAGCTGCCCGATTGTTTGCTGCTCATCTTGGATACCGAGCAGACGGTCTGCCTGACGGAGAGGCGTTCAACGTGACGCTGAATGCGAGTCGCCAGCCTCGACAAGGCGGCAGTCGCACTCACGATTTTACCACCAAGATTGGCAACACCCTCGGCACGCTGCGAGGTCACGGACACATCTATGAGTACTCGCCCCCGAATTCGCCCGACCGGCTCCCGCCGCGCCGCAGCAACGGTCAACTTGACTCCCTCGGTTTCGTTCGCGCCAGCTTGGACAGTGTCCAGGCCAATATTTTCATGGCGGATCCGCGTTTCACAATTATTTTCGCCAACGAGCGGGCACTCGAGACGCTGCGCGGGATCGCGGAGGAGATCCGCAAGGCCTTCGGAGTCGCCGTGGACGATATCGTCGGCGCGTCGATCCACCGCTTCCATAAAGACAAGCAGAGCGTAGAGCGACTGCTGCGCAACCCAGACGCCTTGCCGCACCAGGCGGAATTCTCATTTGGACCGATCACACTGCAGGCCAGGATCAACGCAATCTTTGGTCCGCGCCGCGAAATTCTGGGATACATCGTCAATTGGGAAGACGTGAGCAAACGGCAGATCATGGAAGCCGAGCAATCGCGCCTGGCCTCCATGCTCGAGAACGCCCCGACCAACGTGCTGATGGCCAATCGCAGCCTGCAAATCATTTACGTCAATCCGGCTTCGCTGGCCACACTCAAGAAGATCGAACAGCACCTGCCGGTGAAGGCGGAAGAAGTCCTCGGTTCGAGCATCGATGTCTTCCACAAGAATCCGGCCTATCAGCGCAAGATTCTCAGCAACGAGAGCAATCTGCCGGTGAGGGCCAAGATCAAAATCGGCCCCGAGATCGCCGACCTGCTCGTGACGGCCATCTACGACCAGAACCACAAGTACCTCGGCCCGATGGTCACCTGGGAACTGATTACCGAGCAAGAAAAGCTCCGCAAGGAACAAGCGCGAATTCAGTCGATCGTCGAGAACGCCCCGACGAATGTGCTCCTGGCCGACCGGGAACTGCAAATCATCTACGTGAACCCGGCTTCGCTCGCCACACTAAAGAAGATTCAACAGCACTTGCCTGTCGCGGCGGAGAACGTCCTCGGCTCGAGCATTGACATCTTCCACAAGAATCCGGCTCACCAGCGCAAGATTCTCAGCGACCCGAAGAACTTGCCCGTTCGGGCCAATATCAACATCGGCCCAGAGATTGCCGACCTCCTCGTGACTGGCATCTACGACCAGGACAAGAACTATCTTGGCCCGATGGTCACCTGGGAGTTGATCACCGAGAAGCTGGAAAGCGAGCGCAAGATCACGGCCGCCGCCGAACGGGAGCGGCAGCAGGCGGAAGACCTGCGCGTGAAGGTCGAGAGCATCCTGGAAGTGGTCAACGCCGCCAGCCACGGCGATTTGACACGGGAAATGACCGTCAAGGGCGCCGACGCGGTCGGCCAGATGAGCGACGGATTGGCGAAGTTCTTCAGCAACTTGCGCGGCAGCGTTTCCAAGATCGCTCAGACGGCCCAGGTGCTGGCAAGCTCCAGTCAAGAACTCACGTCCGTCAGCCAGCAGATGGCAACCAACGCCGAGGAAACCGCGACTCAGGCGAACGTCGCCTCGTCGGCCGCCGAGCAGGTCAGCAAGAACGTCGCGACCGTCTCCACGGGGACCGAGGAGATGGGGGCCAGCATCAAAGAGATCGCCAAAAGCGCCAACGAAGCGGCCAAGGTCGCAACGTCGGCGGTCAGAGTGGCCGAGAAGACCAACGCCATCGTCGCCAAGCTCGGTGAGAGCAGCACCGAGATCGGCAATGTGATCAAGGTCATCACCTCGATTGCCCAACAAACGAATCTCTTGGCCCTGAATGCCACGATCGAGGCGGCCCGCGCCGGCGAGGCGGGCAAGGGCTTCGCTGTTGTCGCCAACGAGGTGAAAGAGCTGGCGAAGCAAACCGCCAAAGCCACCGAGGACATTAGCCGAAAGATCGAGGCGATCCAAGGCGATACCAAAGGCGCGGTCGAGGCCATCGCCCAGATCGGCAAGATCATCAACCAGATCAACGACATTCAGAACACGATTGCCAGCGCAGTCGAGGAGCAGACCGCGACGACGGGCGAAATCGGCCGCAACGTCAGCGAAGCGGCCATCGGCAGCAGTGCAATTGCTCAGAACATCACGGGCGTGGCGCAGGCGGCACGCAGCACAACCGAGGGTGCCAGCAACACCAAGAGTTCGGCCGACGAACTCTCCAAGATCGCGATGAGTTTGCAGAAGTTAGTCGCCCAATTTAAGTATTAATTTGGGGTCACGGGGCTGGGATCGGAAAAAGGGCCCCAGAGTCTCACGCGAGAGCGTGAACCGCCTGCTCGGGAGAAACACAGGATGCTGGCGCTGGTCATCGATGACTCGCGGGCCGTACGGATGATCATCGGACAAATTCTGCGCGAGATCGGCCTCGACGTGCTCGAGGCGTCGAACGGCCTGGAGGCCTTGGAGCAGATGAAACAAAACTCGGACGTCGAACTGTTGCTGGTCGACTGGAACATGCCGCAAATGAACGGCCTCGACTTGATCCGCACGATTCGTGCGGAACGGGCCTACGATGCCGTGCGGATTCTGATGGTGACCTCCGAAAGCGAGGGACAGCAGGTGAACCAAGCGTTGAGTGCGGGCGCCAACGAGTACCTGATGAAGCCGTTCAACAAGGACGTCCTTGTGGCCAAACTGAACCTGCTCGACGTGCTGTAGGAGTTGCGCGTGCCCAAGATTCGCGTCCTGATCGTGGACGACGCGGTCACCTTTCGCCGGCTGGTGGCCGACGAACTGGCCCGCGACCCGGCGCTCGAAGTGGTCGGCACCGCATCCAACGGTCGCATTGCGCTGGCCCGGATGACTCAAGTGAATCCCGACGTCGTGATTCTGGACGTCGAGATGCCGGAGATGGACGGGCTCGCCACGCTGAAGGTCTTGCGGAAGACTTATCCGCGTCTGCCGGTGATCATGTTTAGCGCGCTGACGATGCGCGGCGCCGAAGCGACCTTGGATGCCCTGGCAGCCGGCGCCACCGACTATTTCACGAAGCCTGCGAGCGCCGGCGGACTCGAGGGCTCGCTGGAGGTCATCCGGGAGGAACTGATCCCGCAGATCAAAGCTCTGTGCGAGCGCAGCGTGCGGGACGCGCGGCTGGAAACTCCGATTGCCCGCTCGCCGCCCTCGCATGCTCTTGCGTTGCCCCACATCCTTCGTCACGTTCCGGGGCCGGTCCAGGTACTCGCCATCGGCGCGTCCACCGGCGGGCCCAACGCCTTGGCCGAGCTCTTTCGCCGCCTGCCGGCGAACTTTCCGGTGCCGGTTGTAATCGTGCAGCATATGCCGCCCATGTTCACGCGACTGCTGGCCGAGCGGCTCTCGGTCGAGTGCCCGATCCCCGTTGAGGAAGCAAGCTCAGACGCCGTGCTTCAACCTGGCAAAGCTTGGATTGCCCCGGGCGACTATCACATGGTCGTTGTCCGCGACTGCCGACAAGTCCGGCTGCAGCTCCATCAGGATCCGCCGGAAAATTCCTGTCGGCCCGCGGTCGACGTGCTCCTTCGCTCGCTGTCCCAGGTCTACGGTCCGAATTCCTTGAGCGTGATTCTGACCGGCATGGGGCAGGATGGCTTGCGCGGCTGCAACCACATCCGCGAAGCGGGCGGACAGATCGTGGTCCAGGACGAAGCCAGCTCGGTCGTTTGGGGCATGCCGGGATCCGTGGCACGCGCCGGTTTGGCTGACCGCGTAGTTCCGCTCGCTTTGATCGCCGACGAAATCTTGCGCCGGATCCAGCACAGCCAGGTGCCGTCGTGACTGTCGGGAATTCGGTGACGGATCACGACTTCGGGGCAATCCGCAAGTTGCTGCACGAGCGCAGCGCGATCCTGCTCGATGCGGACAAGCACTACCTCGTCGAAAGCCGGCTGGCGCCGGTCCTGAGCAAACTGAACCTGGCGTCGATCGGCGACTTGATGGCCCGCCTGCGGTGCGAGCCGGGCAATGGCCTGGTCCGACAAATCGTCGAGGCGATGGTCACCACCGAGAGTTCATTCTTCCGCGACCATCACCCGTTCGAGGCCCTGAGACAAGTCGTGATCCCCGACCTGATCAAACGCCGTCGGGACGAGCGCGGCCTGCACATCTGGTGTGCCGCCAGTTCTCACGGACAAGAGCCGTACAGCATTGCTCTCTTGTTGCGGGAGCATTTTCCAGAGCTGGCCAACTGGCGTATCACATTGCGGGCCAGCGATATTTCGCGCGAAGTCCTGGCGCGCGCTCGCGAGGGGCGCTATAACCAGATCGAGGTCAACCGGGGCCTGCCCGCTTCGCTGCTCGTGAAGTACTTCGAGCAACAAGGCACCGACTGGCAGCTCAATCAAAATGTGCGCGGCATGGTCCAGTTCGAAGAGATCAACCTCTCCCGGCCGTGGCCGCTCATGCCGCCCGTCGACCTGGTGCTGATTCGGAACGTAATGATCTATTTCGATATCGAAACAAAGAAAACGATCTTGGGGCGATTGTCTCGTCTGCTCAGGCCGGACGGCTACCTCGTGTTGGGCGGTGCGGAGACGACGATCAACCTCGATTGTTCGTACTGCCGCGTGGAACCACTCAAGGCCGGCCTCTATCAGTTGGTGCACTCATAAGCGGGATTAAGGCTCAATCAACGCAACATACGCTAGGATAGGTTTCGTCGACCATGTCCGAATTCGCCGCCGAGGGTTTACTACCAGCATCCTCAGAAATCCGCCACAAACTCGTGGACCCGTTCATCACGGCGACGCGCGCGGCGCTGGGAGAAATGGCACGAACTGAGGTGGTCGCTCGAGCCGTGTATCAAAATCGGGGTCACCACATGTTGGCAGACGTCACGGCCGTGATCCGACTCACGTCCGTAATAGAAGGTTGCTTGGTCCTCAGCTTTCCAGAGCGGACAGCGGCGACTCTCGCCAAGCGCATGCTCGCCGATGTCTCAGCGGAAGTCGACGAACAACTGACCCGAGATTGCGTAGGGGAAATCGGCAACGTTATCGCCGGCCAGGCCAAGGCTCTGCTCGCCGGCACTCCTTACCACTTTAGCTTTTCCTTGCCCACGGTGATCGTCGATGCCGAGGACTTCCACCCGCCTCCGGGACTGGATTGTCTGATTGTTGCCTTACATAGCAACCCTGGTGAGTTTACCTTGCAGCTGTTCCTGAGACTCTAAGAACCGCTATCGCTCTTGGCGTAAACGCGCGGTCGCTCGTTCGTCGGCGCTGCGACTCCCAGGTATCGAGTCGCTCAATTCTTTAGCACGCGCCGAGTGACAATGTGCGAATGCTCCGTGTCTTGAGAGCGTTCACGTTGCGCACTGCCAGATCACGCCACTTAGTCTAACAGCGAGGTGGATCGGCTCACATCATCCATCACCCCCTCCGTCGCGGACGGTATACCACAGACCGCTGACTACAGGTGGCTTGATTTTGATCGCGAATGATTGAGGGTTCGCTCCGAGCCTGGGCTCACTTTGTCCGGTTCCAGACAGTTACAACTCGGATTGTTGACGATCGAGTTTCAGAAACTCGTCGAATCTGGGACAGTCAACAAGTGTTGTCGGGCTTCGACCTGTCGGAAGCGTGGCGGCCGAGGCCATGCGGCGGATCCTCATTGACCAAGCGCGCCGCAAGCAAAGCCAATGTGGAGGCGATGCGCTGAGTCGGCAAACTCTGGAGAACGTCGAGATCGTCGCCGAGGAGCGCTCGCTCGAATTCTTTCGCGGGTCGGTCGACACCGCAGGTTGCCGAAGCACTCGGCAGCTCTTCGACAACTGACCTGCCCCCGAGGATGGTACCAGTCGTTATGTTAGTTCTTCGGTCGTCTCAGCCTTGGAAGTCCAGCCGAGCGTAGCGAGGTTGGACTTCCAAGGCTGAATCGCTTCCGGTGCCGGAGGTCGGTACCCCAACGCACTGTGCGGTCGGATCGTGTTGTATTCCACGCGCCAGCGCTCGATGAGCACCTTGGCTTCGAGCAGCGTGTCGAAGATCTCTCCATCGAGCAGCTCGTCTCGTAGCTTCCCGTTGAACGACTCGACGTAGCCATTCTCCCAAGGACTGCCTGGCTCGATGAACAGCGTCTTCACCTCGACCCGTTCCAGCCAGTCCTTCACCCGCTTGGCCGTGAACTCCGGTCCGTTGTCAGAGCGAACGTAATCGGGGACACCACGCCGGATGAACAGATCAGACAGCCGCTCCAGGACATCCTCACTGCTCAGTTTCCGGGCCACGTCGATCGCCAGGCATTCCCGGGTGAACTCGTCCACGATCGTCAGCATCCGAAAGGCTCGACCGTCGTGCGTTCGTGCCTGGACGAAGTCGTAGCTCCACACGTGATCTCGATGCGCCGGCCGCAACCGCACGCACGAACCGTCGTTGCACCACAACCTTCGGCGTTTGGGCTGTTTCTGCGGCACTTTAAGCCCTTCTTGCCTCCAGAGACGTTCGATCCGCTTGTGGTTCACTCGCCATCCCCTTCGATGAAGCAGCTTCGTCACCCGACGATATCCGTACCGACCGTACTGCGTCGCCAGCGCCACCATCTCTCGGATGAGCCGAGGCTCGTCGTCCGGTACGTGTCGCTGGCGCCTGTGGGTCGCACGTGGCTGTCCCAACACCCGACACACTCGACGCTCAGAGACCTGCTCCGAGCCCAGCGAATTCCGCACGTGTTGCACGGCTTGCTGCCGCTTCGCCGGGCTCAGAAGTTTCCCGAAGCGGCCTCTCGCAGAATGGCCTTATCCAACTCGGCGTCGGCCAGGAGCCGCTTCAACCGAGCATTCTCCTTCTCCAGGTCCTTCATCCGTTTGGCTTGGTCCATCCGAACGCCGCCGTACTCCTTCCGCCAGCGGTAGTACGTCTGCTCGGTCACGCCGATCTTCTTGCAGGCCTGCGCCACCGTCAGACCCTTGGCCAAGTCCACCTCGGCCTCCCGTAGCTTGGGGATGATCTGCTCCGCTCCGAATCGCTTCCCAGGCATCGTGCCCTCCCTCTCAATGGCCCAAACTGCCGCAGTTTATCACGCAGCAGCTGGACTCGGTTAAGGGGGCAGGTCACCACCCAGTCAGGCTGATCGGTGCCGAGCACGCGCTCCTTCGTGAACGGCTTGTCGCCGCTGAGCATCGTAACGCCTTGTGCGAGGCGCAGCGTGACCTTTCCCGCGTCCGCATCGATGTGCAGCGTTCCCAAACGATCCGGACCGACCCCCTTGAGTTCGGGCGGGAAGACCACGTCGTTGTCTTTGCCCGTGCCGAACGTGTTGTCCCTCGACTTCAGCGGGAAGCGGCCCGCAAGCGTTAGCCATCCGTTGTCGGCCCGGAGGCTCTTTTCGCGGGACTCCCGCCATGCTTGGAGTTCGTTGTCATAGACCCGATCGTCGGCGGCCGCAGGGATCGCCGTGCACACGGCGAGTGAAACCACGACAAACAACTTCACAATCACCTCAGTCGCCTCCGGAAAAGCATTGCGGAAACTGTTGAGACCTAAAGTATTCGCACTTCCCGCCGAATAAAAGCGATGGATCGGCTACCATGTGAGTTACGCGCGCGAGGGAGAACTCGTTGACGACACAACACAGTCCCGCCTCAGCGGCGACAACGAGCGCGAGGGCTCACGGTAATCACTGTTCCGGGAAGGCACAACCTGCAGTGCCGGCCATAAAAGTGCGATAGCCGCGGGTTTTTGTTGCTAACATCGAGTGCAGGGGCAGCGTCGTTCGGCATTCGCATGACCCGGCGGCCGTCAGCGTTTCCCAGCGATGTGCACCATCCTCAACACGTATGAACGCGACAATTGCGGCGTTTGGATCTGGTTCGCAAACAGACATCATTGGAGCACACGGTGAATCCCTTCCGTCAACAGGCAGTTTCAAAGCGTCTGCCGAGCATCGACGGCTACGATCCAGGCGCCGCGCTCGCCCCGCACGACGTCCTGCCAGTTGAGGTCTCTATGTGCGGGTTGAAGTTGCGAATTTGCAAACGAATCGGTTCGTTCCGCGCGTTCATTGTGATCAGCGTGGTACTCATCGCGGCACCGGCCTTGCAGGCGGAACACGCCAGAATCGATCTACGCGTGATCGGCGAGGGGCAGGAGGTGTACGCCGCCGCGGACCAGGAACCGCCGGCGGGCGGGCGGAACAAACCACCCGTGCTGAAAGTCCATGTGCACAAGCCGCTCGTATTGCAGTTTTTTCTCACGAACGCGTACCCGCACGCAGTTATCGAACACGTCAAGGTTCTTTACTATGTGGTGCGCGTGGACAAGCTCGGCCGCAAGGCGGCGCCGTCGTTCAGCGAACCAACCGAGCCCGACAAAAATGCGCAGCCGGCGTTGGAAACGGGGGTCGTGACGAAGGGGCAGTTCGTCGCGGATTTCAAGCCGGACTGCCGCGTTGGCACCCGGTTGAAGTTTCAAATTACCGAACCGGGCCTCTATAGCGCGCGCGTCGAAACGGTCGGCACTCAGAGCGATCACGAACATTTCTCGGCCATCGACCTGGTGGCCGAATGAGCGCGGATTGTGCTCAGGCGGGTCACCCGCCAACTCGTGCTTCGTTCTGTTCCTCTGGAACCTGTTGCTTAACGAGCTGAAGTTGCCATGGCTGTGCCCTCTCTGGTCAAAGCGATACTCTGGGTGGTCTCCGCTCTATTTACGTCGGCGCTCCTCGCACGACTGCCTGCTGACGACGCCAAGGAGGCCCCGGGGCATCCCCAATCTGAGACGAGCCCTTTTCTGGATGCCCTTTTGCGCCGAAGCCGGCCGTCATCGCCAAGCCCGTGCAATGGGTCAGCGCTTTCGGTGAACAACAAGGCTGGCTAGTTCGGGAGAATGTCAATGAACGGCTTCCCGCCCTGCTCTTGATTGCAAGCGATCGCTCGAACGATTTCTTTCTGCAGTCGGCCCGCGAGTTGGCCAGCATCGGCTTCGCCGTCTTGCTTGTGGAAATCGATGGGAAACAGAATGAAGTGCTTTCCGGACCCGCTCCGGCCCAACACAATGATGTGATCCGTCTCGAGCGAGGACTCGCGCAACTGTGTTCGGCCGTGCGGTGGTTGCGGCGTCGCGATGACGTGTTCCCCAACAAGATCGGCGTCCTGGGTTGGGGAAAAACGACCCACCTCGCGCTGGAACTCGCCGCCGCGCAGAATTTGCAGGCCGCCGTCCTGACGGATGTCGAGTTGCCTCTGGTGCTCGATGCGCCGCTTGCAATCGGACTCAGACAGACGGTCGTGCTCATTGTCCGCGGCACGTCGGAGGTGACTCCGTTGGATAGGGAACTTGTCGCGAGGCTGGAGCGCGCGTTTGAGATCGCACACGTCGAGCAGCGCGTCCTAGAACTTAAATCTGCGAAAACGGGCTTCATGGATAGCCAGCGACGCGAGGCATTCGACGCCAAGTCGGCCGATCGCGCCTGGTTCGAGATCTACGAATTCCTCGGCAAGCATGTCGAAGATGCGGAGCTCAAGACGCCACTCATCATCGTTCGAAGTCCCAACGTTGCGCCTGCGGCCCATCCTTTTGTCTCGATCGGCGATGTGATGCGCGCGGTCAACGGTACTTCGGGAGTATGCGGAGACGTGGCGCAATCGCTGAACGAAGATCCACGGGAAGAGAAAGATTGGAAGCTGCTTCGCGCCCGGGCGGCAATCATGGCGGATTCCGGCGCATTGCTCATGGGCCTCCAGCCGCCGAAAGGTAGCCCGTCGAGCTGGCAGCGGCACGCGGCCTCGTATCGCGGAGCCGCTACCGCCTTAGCCGCTGCCGCCGATCGGCGCAGCATTGCCGAAGTGCGGCAGGCTTTTGCTCGCCTCAAGGCCAATTGCAGTCGGTGCCATTCGGATCATCGATAGTGCCAGCCCTGCGTCTCCCGCATCCGAACCCATGGTGAAGAATCGTCGCAACCCTAGGATCCCGAGGCTTGCGCGAGTCGGGGTCCCGAGCTGTGCGTAATGGCCGATTCGAAGTCCGACGAAGTACTTGCGCCGATCGGTGGAATGAGCTGCCCAGTCTGCTACAGACAGCCCCTCCAATGCCCCTCGTAAAGCGGCGAATAGGGATGATCAAAGATGACCAACCCAATCTCATTGGTCTCTTTGGAGTTACGATCACAAGATCGTTTGCAGCCGACGTAAGGGGCTCGGCCTTCGTCGAATCCCGATCTCACCGCTTGAAAGGAACGAGGCTCGCAGAGCACCAACAAACGCCCTGCGAGCCTCGTGCCATTTCGCGTCCGGCCACTTCGGGAGATCCACCAGCGCTGGTGAACCCCTGGCCTACGAGATTTCTCGTCTCGCGCACATTCACGCGATCGACGACATCTGCGTTAACTGTGGCGAAACGTGTGATGCGATCGTTTAGTGGGCCTTGAGCTTTTCAAGTTCCTCTTTGTTGAGCGCGTCCAGCTCGTCCTTCGACGGAACCTTTGCCAGGGCTTCTTTCGCCGCCGCCGCGACATCGGGATCCGGATCGTTGACAAACCGTTCGTAGGCCGCCTTCAGCCCGTAAATGCGTGCCGGGGACTCCTCTTCGGCGCTTTTCCTGATGTATTTGGCCCGTTCAGGCGGAGTAAGGCCGGCCAGAAAATTCCCGTACGATGTATTCGAGCCCATGCCCATCAGGCTCTGGTAATACTGGCTGTCCTTGAAGGTGTCCGATTCGACATTGGGGGGAGCAATTCCGGACTTGCCGCACCCGGCGGCAAAGAGCACGCCAAACAAAAGTGCGAGGTAACTGGCATTCCTCACGTCAATTGATCCTTCGCTTTAATGCCCAAGAGCGCAAGTGACGCGGCCAGTCGACACGGTGACCTGCTGGACCAGGGGCGACGCGTATCACCTGCGCGAAGAAAACGCAAAAAAGGGCAGGCTGCCAACACGATCGTTGGCAGCCCGCCAATCTTACGAGAACTTAAACCGCAAAGCAGAACGCTTACGGTTCGCCGACAGAGCCGGACACCGTTTCGCCACCCTGCATGGTGGAGAGGCCGGTGTAGATCGACATGTCGATGCTGTCGTTGATGAACTGCACCGAGCCATCGCACAACAGGAAGAGGCCCCCGTTCGGATGGTCACTACGGAAGTTCGAGATACTGCCGATCTCGGGATTCGTAGCCGCCAACGGCGCCGGATTGGGAAGGCCATTGCTGGCATTCCCGACTCCGGTCAGCGACAGGCTGATCGGCGGGCCGCCGGCTCCCGAAGCCCACGTGCTCAAGCACGTGTTAAAGGCACTGGTCACGAAGGCGGGACCGGTGCCGCCCGGAGGACCGCCCAAATCCGCAAAGGTGTCGGTCACCGGGTTCTTGTTGAGTTGCTCCATCGTGCAGCCGCCGTTGCCGGCCGTCAGCACAAACTGGGCAGCAACGGAGTTGTTCGTGCTGTTCACGAACTGGTCGTTGACCAGCACTTGGACCCAAACGGGCTGGGGCGCACCCGCCGCAGACGCTGGGACGCCGAGCGCCAAGACCGCGGCCGGTACCGGGGACGGCCAGGTGGGGGGAGTGAGGCAGTAGCGGCCACGACAAATCGTGAACTTCGGCGTCAGGATCAAGGGAGACATCGCGGCTTCGCCGATGGCGAACGTGCTGCTCGTGCCGTCCGTGATATCACGGATGCGGGTGTTCCCGTTGATGTTGAACACGCCCAGTTCCCGGGCCGGAATTTTTGAGGTCGTCCAGCAATATTGGTCGCAGACGCCGTGGCAGAGGGCGTAGTTGATCGGGACGTCATAAAGTCCTTGCGACGCCACCCCCAGTCCGGGGAACTGATCGGGGAAGGTGTCGGACGGGCAGCGGTAGAGCCCACTGGCACCGGCCGCTTGCAGCGCGGTTTGCGTCAGCCCAATCCCGTTCGTGGACGCCGTGACCGTTTGGCTATTGCACGCGCGGTTCCACTGATAGGCGCGGGCAAAGGCGGTCTGCTCGTCGTACGGCGTCATCATCACGAAGGCATTGGCCATCGCGTGAGAGTAGACGTTGCCCGGAAGCGGGGCGCCCTGGGATATCCAGGTGTTGCCATATACAGTCGCGCCGGGGGGAACATGCGGCAGACGTCGTGGTAGTTGTGCATGGCAATGCCGAACTGCTTCAGGTTGTTGCGGCATTGGCTGCGGCGGGCGGCCTCGCGGGCCGCTTGCACGGCCGGAAGTAGCAGGGCGATGAGTGTCGCAATGATTGCGATCACCACCAACAGCTCGATCAGGGTGAAGCCAGCGCGCCGATCGCGCTTCGGCTCAAGTCGTAACATCGACAGACTCCTTGGAAAGTTTGGAAACCAAACGAACTTAGTAGCACCTCGAGACCGCTTGGAAACTTGAGGATTAGGAACGCGAACAGACTCATAAAAGGTACGCGCGACGATACAGCATTAACGAATAATTGAGCAACCGGGGTGTCACTGAGATTTGCATCGGGGAATCCCCGATCCCCCTGATCCAGATCGCGCGAACTGTTCCGCTTTGCGGGCTACTCACAGCGACGGCGACGGCCGGGGCCGCGATGGCATGATGTCCGCTCGCGGCGATTTCATTTCGTCGAGCGCAGCAAGTACGCGAGTAGATCGCCGAGCTCAGCTGGCGTTTTGACCAAGCCGGCAGGCATCGGCGACGTCTTTTGCAGGCGACGCTGTTCGACCTCCGCGACGGCCAGCGTCCGCCGCGTCGCATCAGGCAGGAGCAGCTCGATCTTGTCGGCCGTTTCGCTCAGGACGAGCCCTGTGAGCACCTTGCCGTCGCGCATCACGAACGACGTCGCGCGGAAGACCGGCGAAACCGTGCGACTCGGGTCGAGGACCGACTCGACCAGGTAGGGAACGGTGAAGCGGGCGGCCGCTCCGGCCAGGCTCGGACCGCCGACGGCCGCCGAGGTGCCGTCGATCGCGTGACACTTCGCGCAGCCAATGCCATCGGCGCTAAAGAGCTTACGGCCCCGTTCGGGGTTGCCGCGGCGGGCGGCGTCAGGCCAGTTCATCGCGAGGAACTCTGGACCGATTGTGCCGCCACCCGCGCCGGCCGACTTGAGCCGTCCTAGCAGTGCGCCATTGTCGAACTTCTCCGGCAGCGCCGCGCTCACTTCGCGCAATGTCCGATAGTGCACGTACAGCTCACAGGCCCCGTCGACATTGTTCACGCGAAACAACAGGTCGTTGCTGCCCGGTTGCAGATCGAGGTAGACCACGTCCTGCAGCGGCAGCGCGGCGCGGACGCCGACATACGTCCAAATCTGTTTGCCGTTCTGCCAGATCTTAAGTCCGTCGTCCGAGCCGGGCAGCAGCATCATCTGTTGTCGGACGGGACTCGTCACACGGCAGTAAGCATAGAACGACGCATCGGCCGACGGGCCGAACGCCTTGATGAAATCGAAGGCCCGCTCGTTCTTGAGGGGCTGCCAGGCGAGCGTTTTGGCCTGCGAGCCGTAAGTCGCCGCCAGATCGATGGGTCCCTGCTCGGGACGATGTGCCGTGGCCAGGCCGCGTCCGCCGTCGGGAAAGGGGCCAATCGCCCACGCTCGACCCAGCTGCTTGAGAGGCGCGTTCGCCAATCGCCGGCGTTCCGTCTGCGTCCGCAGCGCGCCGATTTCCGGCTCGGTGCGACGATCATTGAGCAGCCAGAGAAAATAGGCGGCCTGCAACCGGACGCGATCGCTCGGGTCGGCCAGCCGCTCGCGCAGCAACGCGAAGAGTGCCTCTTGCTCGTCCGAATGTTTTGCCGCGCGCCAATGCTCGGCCACCGTGAACAGCCCGAGGCGGCCGCGCATGCGCAAGTCGACGGTCTCGTGGAGATACCTCACGCGATAAACGTCAGCCGTCGCCCAGGGGGCCAGCGGCAGCTCGGCTGCAATCGGCACCATCGCCCGGGGGACGGTCAGGCGGAATCCCGCCGCCAGCACTCCGGCCAGACGAGTCGGTTCGTCGGCGTCCGTGCAGGTCGTCTTGAGGAATGACAGCGGCGCCCGCTCGGCGAGCACCCGCGAGGCCGACTGCCGCAAGTAGGTGTCCGTCGAGCGCGCGATCCGCGTGATCGCATCCAGCGGCACAGGCCACGCCTCGAAGAAGGCACAGGTCGCGGCTAATGCCACCTGGGGATCCGAATCCGTCAACCTCGCCGCGAGGGTTTGCGAGACACGCGAGTCGCTGCCGAAGAACTCGTGCAGAGCACGGACGGCTTGCAGGCGCACGGCGGCACTCGAATCGGCCGCCAACTTGACGAGATGGTCTCGCACCGCATCGGAGCGGCCCGCGGCCGCCAGCCACAGGAGATCTACGAAGGCCACATCGGTGGACTTCGTTTTCCCCAGTCGATCCGCGGCCTGCTGCAGCGCATTCTCACCCCGTCGCAGCAGCTCGAGATGGGCGCGGCGGCGGACTTCCCAAACCGGGGACGAGAGAGCGTGGAAAAAAGCCGCCGCAATCCGCGCTGTGATTTCTACGCGTTCGGGCGCCGGGTGAGAGTCCGCTGCCCGCGGCGATAAGCGAACGAGGTCGCTGGCATAAATCGGCGAGCCTTCGTTGTGTGCCATGTAAGCGATGGTGACGTAGATCGCATTGTCGGGTGCGACCGTCACGCCGACGGGGCGGGCCTGATTTTTCCCGACCAGCAACGGCCGCTCGTCCGCGCAAAAACTGGCTCCGCGCGGCGCAAACGGGTATCGCATGACGGCTCGCACGCCCCACCGCGCGACCAGCAAATTGTTCCGCAACTGCTGCGGCCAGCCGGCGCCGTCGAGATACGCCTCGGCGACCGGGACGGCGCGGCCCATGCCGTTAAACATCGTTTCGAGCAAATCGGCCCGGTCCGGCGTGATGTGCGGCATCCAGCCCCGCGGCCAACCGAAGTCCGCCTGCGGCACGACATGAATCAGCCGTCCGGGCACGTATGCGTGCGGCAGCGATTCGTGATCGTTGTCGTTGCTGAAGAGATTCCAGTCCCGATCGAAGACCAGGCCGCACGGATTGCGGAGCCCGCGGGCGATGACGCGCAGCCCACTGCCGTCGGGATGCATCCGCAGAATCGCCCCCTGCCCCGTGTAGGGAATCCCGGCCGGCTGCGTCGGGGTAAAAAACGTCCAATGTCCCCAATGATCCGCGCGATCGAAGTCTCCGTAATGAACGAGCGTGTCGCCCATGGAAAGATAGAGGTCACCCTCCGGCCCCCACGCGAGCGCGTGAAAGCACTGGTGCACGTGGTAGAGCGGCACGCCCCACAGCAGGCGTTGGGGTCGCAGTCCTTCGCGTTTCACCACGCCGTCGGGGACGACGTAGAGCGCCGAGAGCGTGAGGACATAGAGATCGTTGCCACGAAAGTCGACGTCGTAGACCCAAGAGTTCGGCGGGAATCTCACCAACTCGCGGCGCGGAGCAAATCGCCCGTCGCCCGTCGGCTCGTAAACAAACAGCGCCTCCCGTCCGCCGACGAACAGCCGTCCGGTGGTGTCGCCCCGCACCGAAAGAAAGGACTCGCTCGGCGACGAATCGAGTCGCTCCAATCGCACCTCGGGATCGACGACCGCGTAATCCGGGCTCGCGAGTGGAGCTGCAACAGGGCCTGCGGAACTCGCGACCGCGCCGAAAATGAGCGCGCCCAGGCTTGCCGCGGCGACGGACGCCAAGCGACAAGCGAGCAAACGAGTGGGTTTCAACTGCGGGACAAGATGCGACATTGGAAGAATTCAATGCACAGGGGTGTGAGGTTGAAAATCAACCAGGCGGGTCGGGCGGGCTCGAGCACTCAAGGAGCGTCAGCCCCAAACTAAATAAGACCTCGCACCGTGCGTAGCGCGGAGGGAGAATGATCTGGAGTAGAAAACAGGCTTGGCTCTAAGGTTGTGGGTGATAGACGACCACAATCCCCGGAGACCAAGCCATGGATGGCCATCTTCGTCTTTCGACGCGGGAACGCAAGACGTGTTTGAAGACCTTGCGGACAGCGCGGACGGCTCGGCGAGCACTGGTCCTGTTGTTGCTGGCCGAAGGACGTTCCTACCGCGAGATCCGCGCGGCCACCTTTGCCAGCCCGACTTTGATCCGCTCGGTGAAACGGGAGTTTGCGACAGGTCGGCTGGGAATGGCTTTGCGAACCGAAGAACAACCAGACACAGTTCCTTCGTGGCTGATTTTCGTCGTGCGGTGGCTGTTGAAGTCGACGCCGCAGGACTTCGGCTTCTTCCGGAGCCGCTGGTCGTGCGGTCTGTTGGCCTTGCTGTTGTGGGAACAGGAACGCATCCGCGTGAGCCCCGAAACGGTCCGCCGGGGGATGCACCGGCGGGAGTTTGTCTGGCGTCGTCCCCGGCCGGTCGTCGGGCCGCGCGATCCGGAGCATGCCCGGAAGCTGCAGCAAATCCAGCGATTCATCGGACAACTGCCGGCCAACGAGACCGTTGTGTTCCAAGACGAAGTGGATGTCCATTTGAACCCCAAGATCGGGTCGATGTGGATGCGTCGCGGCCAGCAAGCCGAGGTCGTCACGCCAGGCAACAACGAAAAACGGCATTTGGCTGGATCGCTTCACTGGCGGACAGGACGGCTGTTGTTGTCGGCTCCAGGAAAGCAACGCAACGCGGCGCTCTTCGTGGCCCACCTCGACGACCTGCGTCGGCAACTGCGGTCCTATCGGGTGATCCATGTGGTCTGCGACAACGCCAAATTCCACGATTGCCGCGCCATCCGCGATTACCTGCTTCAACACCCCGGTCGAATTGTCCTCCACTTTCTTCCGAAGTACGCGCCCGAGACGAATCCCATCGAGCGCGTCTGGTGGCACCTCCACGAGACGATCACCCGCAATCACCGCTGTCAGTCGATCGACGAACTCCTGCGAGAAGTCACCGATTGGCCCGCGGCTCAAAAAACATTTTTCCTGCAAACGGCCAGCTTCACAGACCTGTACTCCTTAGCCGCTTAGCGCTCCGCTTCGGTGGAGGTTTTATTTAGTAGAATGGCCTCGCCCGATCAACGCGCTTGGCGAATGCCTGTCTCGCAGGTTGTAGATTCGCCGCGCCGTCTTTGTTAGCATCGAGCGTCGCGCAAGTTTCCGCCAATTTTCATCCCGATCGCCGTCATTCCGGGTCTCGCGGGCGATCGAGACCCGCCCATCCTGATGGCCTGCCTTCTCGGTTGGAACCGGCATGACGGGTACCCAAACTCAGGCAGCGTTAAAGAGCCAGGCGGGCGGGCGTTCCGGCTCTCCGACCATGCGGCGGATATTGCGACGAATCACTTGCCCCCATTGCTGGGAGCAGTTCGCGCCGGAACGCATTCTGTGGATCTCCGAGCACACCGACCTGCTGGGCGACCCGCGGCTCGGTCCCGAGCATCAACAGCGGTTCCTCCCTACGCGGTTTACCGTTGCGGGCGAAGCCATCGACGGCAAGGGGTTTCCCTGCCACTCGCTGGCCTGTCCCAAGTGCCATCTCGGCGTGCCGTCGGCGCTCTTGGAAATGGAACCCCTCTTTTTTTCGATCTTCGGCGCCCCGGCCAGCGGCAAATCATTTTTCCTGGCCGCGATGGCCTGGGAACTTCGCAAGACGCTGCCCCTCACGTTTTCGATCGGATTCTCGGACGCGGATCCGGCTTCCAATCGGCACCTGCACGATTATGAGGAGTCGCTGTTCTCCAGCGGCTCCCCCAAGAGCCTCGTTCCGCTCGGCAGCCTGATCCGCAAGACGGAGGAGCAAGGCGACCTCTATGACACGGTGGCCTTCGGCACGCAGACCGTGAGCTATCCGCGGCCCCTCCTGTTTGCGATGCAGCCACAGTCCGGACATCCGGGCGCGGACAAGATGGATCAGTTGTCGAGAGTCCTCTGCCTTTACGACAACGCGGGCGAATCGTTTCTGCCCGGCAAGGACACGGCCGCCAACCCAGTCACGCGGCACATGGCCCAGTCGCGCGTGCTCTTCTTCGTTTTCGATCCGACGCAGGACAGCCGTTTCCAGTTGCAGAGTGACGGTCACCGCGTGGTTCAGGAATCGTCGCGCACGTTTCGGCAGGAACCCGTGCTCCAGGAGGCAGCCGCCCGCATTCGTCGTTATGCGGGCATTCCGCAGACGCAAAAACACCGCCGGACGTTGATCGTGATTCTCACCAAGTTCGACGAGTGGTCCCAATTGCTCGGTTCCGCCCCGCCGCCCCCGCCGTGGGTGGCCGTCGACATTCCGCGACAGTCGAAGCCGGGCCAGACGCGGCGGGTCCACGCGCTCGATCCGGCCGCGGTCGAACGTCAATCGCGCCACGCCCGCGAGGCCCTGTTGAAGCTGACGCCCGAAATCGTCACTGCTGCCGAGGGCTTCGCCGACGAGGTGATTTTCATTCCCGTCAGCGCGGTCGGCTGGAAAACGCAGTGGAGCGAATCGTCGAAGCAGCTCGCTATCCGCCCGGCCGACACCGAGCCTCACTGGGCCACGGTCCCCTTCGTCTACGCTCTTTCGCGTGCGACTCCCGGACTCGTTCCGCTGATCACCAGGAAGAGCAAGGACCGCCAAACCGGTTGATTCGACCGAGCCGCTCGCGGCAATGCGACTTCTTTCCCGGGGCCGTAGGACTGTGACACAGGAACTGCTCTACACGTCGGCCGCGCAAGGCTTGGACCCGGGGAGCCGCGGTTTTTGCACCGTGGTCCGCACGCGGGGCATGCCGGCGCCGCTGGCACCACTCTTGGAGTCGCTGAGCGGTTATCGCCCGGCGTTCGCGCTCAACGATCCGCGCGCCGCCGAAAACCCCGTCAGCTATTCGCACGTGCGAGTGGCGGCCGGCGGCAAGACTTATAGTGTTTTGTCGCGCGTAGCCGATTACGGTCTCGATTACAGCCAGCGCACGAACAAAATCGCCCACCACGTGGCGTTGGCCAGCGACGAGCGGCCGGAGGCCGGCCCTGCCTGGCTCTTGGCTCAACCCGGTTTCATGGACACGCGCTGGGACGGCCAACCCCGCACGCTGCCCGCGGGACGCCGCGTGCCGACTGGGGTCGAACGTGCGGCCGCCTGCCCCAGCTGGGCCGCGATCACCGGCGATGCCGGCTGGGCCGGCGTCCTGGCAGAGAGTTTTCTCACCGGCACGGGTAGCTACTTGATCTTCGCCGCCGGCACCGACACTCTCGCCCTGCTCCGCGAAGCTGTCGCCCTCTTGCCTCCGCACAAACGCTGGGATGCCACCTTCTCGACTTATTACACCGGCCTGCCCGGTAGCGCCAGCTGCAGTTGCCGCTGCGTGCTCGCCGACTCGCCCGAGGCGGTGCAGGCCGCACGCCTGACGAATGTGCTGAGGATCGCGCTGAATCGACAACTTCCCCGCGCCCAAGGCGGCCCACTTGTCGAGGTCGCTCGCACAGGCCAACAGAAAGTAAGTCGAACGCCGGCGGCCGTAGCGCCCGTTATCTCACACAATGTGTCGATCGCTATCGCCCCGAGTACCAGCGACGGCGGCGCCTACTCCCTGCGAAAATCTCCAGCCGAGCCGCCCCCGATGCGGGTACGACAGCCTCCCTCTGGCGACTCAACCCAGAGACCGAAACGGGCCTGGATCTGGTGGTTGTCGGGGTCAATCGCGGCTGCACTCGTTCTCGGCGTCGGAGGCCTTTGGGCTTTAGTGAACCGTCAAATACCGTCTGTCAGCGGCAAAGGCGGTGATCGTCAAAACGCACCGGAAGCAGTCGTACCGCAAGCAGTTGCCAAGGTAGACCCGGCGACTGAAAAAGGCGGCGACAAGAAGGCAAGCCGCCCGCAATCGAAAGAGAATCCAGACAAGAAGCCAAGAGTCCCTGATACTGCTGAAAAGGCTCGGGCGGCCCAGATTGTCAAGAAAAGCGAAGGCGATCACTCGAAGAGTAAGCCAGCGCCCGCGAGTGTTACCAATGGCGGTAACGATCCGAAGAAGTCTCCGTCCGACGTGCGCCCCAATCCCGCCCCCAAACAGTTGGAAGACGCGAAACACGGGCCGAAGACCGCGGCGGTCGCCGTAGTCGAGAAAAAACCAGAGAAAAACTCGGCGTCTGTGAAAACGGACCGTCGCGGTCCAAGCGTGAGTTGCCCAGCATTCCTCGCGAAAGATGACGTCGGACCGGGCATTACCGGACCGGTAGATGTTGGCAAAGACGTCGCCGCCAAACATTTTCTCATTGTGCCTTGGCTTCCTATGCCGGCTGCGAACTATACGGCCCAGCGCGAGCCTTCAGAAAGGCTCTCAATCGCTTTTCAAGGCCAACCGGATCCGACCATCATCTCGACGTCTGCAAACCGGACGGTGACACTTAAGGTTGAAAGTCATTCCCAGGATCTAGGTGCCGCGCGGTATTGTTTGCTAGAAATCGCTCCATCCGACGGATCAGCCGAGCCATCTCTCTTTCAACTCTTTACGCCGAGAAGTCAGCCAGTCACAGGACCAGATCGAGAGACAGGTTCTGAGCGCCGCATCATCTCTGAGTGGCCGCTCCCAGCACGTCTCGCGAAAACGTCTTTGCCAGCGATTGTGCCTGAATTCGTTTCACTCTCCGACGGAAAGGCAACATTTAAGTTTGTCTTTGCAGGCGAGCGCCAGTCGGCTTCCGCGACTCTGATTCCCACTGAGCAGGATTACGACTTTTTCGCTGAGCATGACAACAACCCAAAGAATCCGCCGCCAAAGATCCCGAGGTTGTTTCTGAGATATGTTGGGATCAAGGACGAAAGTCCCGCCGACGCAATCGCCGTCATGTACAACTCGTTCAATGAGTCGCTTAGGGTCGGCGAAAAGCGACTTTTAGCCAAAGCCGCGAAAACGTTGCGTATGAGTCCAGTTAAACTCAAAGACTTGGTCAGTGCTGTGCAGAAGGAACGGGAGACTCTCAACGATGTCCTAAACAAGCAAAGGGATACGACTGCTCGCGCGGCAACACAGTCCCAATTGCAGGATCTCGCTAACCTGGATCAACGGCGCACACGATGGCAGGAGATTAGAGAGATCCTCAAAAGGCCGTATGTCGTAGAGGCGCGCGTCTTATATCGCGTTGAGAAGGGTGAAAAACAGCATAACGTCACTCTGATCGACTTCCGAAAGACAGCGATAGACGTAAAGTAGGCAACGCAACCTTCAGAACGTACCAATGCCCGATCTGCGCCGCATCGTCGATGAAATCCGTTTCTACCTCGACTCTAACGAGGCGGAGATGACGGAGTCGGTGCGCGAGGCGGCGAGTGATTATGCCGAGGCGTGTCATCAGGCCAATCAGCGGTTGCGGCGGTGCGGCGAGTTCTTGAATCGCAACCTGCGTTCCGAGGCGATCCAGCTGTCCGAAGCCGAACCGGACCTGTTGGAGGCCGTTTCCACCCTCGATTTCGCCGGCCGCGAAAATTGGGACTCGGTGGTCAGTCTCTACAATTTGCCGGCCGTCGAGCCGCTGTTGATGGAGGTGGCCGAGGCGCTCAACGAGGCGTATGCGCTGCAGGAGCCGGTGAAAAAGCTGCTCGACAAGCATCGCTTCCTGGCGCTGTCGCGAGCTCCGCTCAAGCAGCGGCTGGCCGTCTTGTGGAAACTCGTCGAGCAGGACCCGACGATCGGCAGTTGGGAGACGGATGCCAGCGAGATGGAGCGGGCCCGGCTCCGCGAGATCGAGGCCGAGACCCGCGATACGGTCAAGCACGTCGACGCCTCCGGCATGAGCGCGATCGCCGAAGAGCTCGAGCACGGGAAGTGGATCGAAGCGATCTCGCAACAATTCAAGACGGCCATCGCCCAGTCCGCTCGGGAGATCACCCGGCGGGACGCGCGGACGCAAGTCGAAATCGTGGCGGCGGCCCTGCAAACGGCCCTTGCCGAATCGGCGTTGGAACGGGCCCGGCAGCTCAAATCTCAATGGGACGATTTGCAGGAGGCGGCCGATCTCGACGGCTTCGATCCCGTTTCCCTCCGCGCTCAACCGACGCTCCGCTGGGTGGCGGAAGAAGACGCGAAGGAGGCGACGCGGCAAAAGTTGGAGAAGGCCGTCGCCTCGTTCCGGCAGCTGCTCGGAGATGAGCGCACGCCCCGCGACGCACTCGAGCGCTCGCGCGCCGCCCTGCTCCGCATCGATCCCGCGATCCCGCCGCCGCTCGAGGAACGCTTCCTCGAGCGCGTGCAGCGGATCGAACGGCAGGAAAAATTCCGACGCCTGGCGATTATTGGTGCCAGCGTCGCGTCGGTGCTGGTGCTTGCCGGTCTGAGTGCGCTCTTGGTTCGGCGGTCGCTACAGAACGCCGAAGTGAGCCGCCTGGCCGACGCGCTGTCGCAATCGGTCGCGGAGGGGAAGCTCGTCCAAGGGCGGGACTTTGCGAACGAGCACGTCGACCTGGCAGGCGACGCGCACTGGGAGACAGCAGTCAAAAACTTGACCGACGCGGAAGATCAGGAAAAACTCCGCACGGCCGACTTCTCCGGCCAGCTCGCATCCGCCGCCAAGGCCGGGGATTACTCCGAGGCTCGTACCAAGCTCGACAAAGCGGCGCGGCTCGCCCGGACGGCGGACGAAAAATCGCAGGCGGAGCGGTTAAGCGGGCAGGTCGAGGAGCAGCACCGCAAGGACGTGGCGGCGAAAACCAGCGAGCTGCAGCAGCGTTTCGACGCGATCACCGCCGACCTCCATCGTGCCCAGACAATGCACAATGTCTCCGCGCCGGCGGCCGACATCACCGCCCTGCTCTCACAGATTGGCGAGCGGCTGACCGCGCTTCGCCAGGCCGCCAGCGGCTCGGAGGGGGATTACGGATCGCGGATTGCCGTGCTCGAAACCGAGTTGAAGGCGATCAAGGATCTTGTTCACGCGGACAGCCAGAATGTGGCGGCGCTCGACGCGATCAAACAAGCCGCGCTGATTCATGCGGCCGAGGCCGACTCGAGCAAGCAAGTGAGCGACTACATTGCCGCCCTCGCCGCGTTTACGCAGGCGTTTCCCGACGATCCGCGCACTCCCGACTTTCAAGAGGTGCGGAACGAGGCGGCGCTCTACGCGGGCATCTGCGCCTGGCAAAACCTGGCCGCCCAATGGAAGACGCTCAATCCCAGCGATTTGAACGACGCTCGCAAACGGGCGGGCGAATGTGCGGAGTTTCTCAAGAAACACGCCCAGTCGCCGGCGGCCCCGCTAGTGCAACAGTATGCGGCCTTTGCGGAGGCCGTGCAGCGTCGCGAAAGCGACGGCCTGGTTACCAAATTGCACGACTTGTTCGCGGGCCCGCTGATGCACAACGTTCACGTCGTGTGGGACAACGAGGGGAACGCGTACTATCTGAAGAAGGCGGTCGACCTTTCCGGCAAGCGCTTCGCGAACGTCAAATACTTGAGTGGTTTCGGGGGAGAGGAAAAAAACAAAACTCTCCCCACCGAATCGTTGAAGAAAGCCGTGTCGGAGCCCGCGCCGCAAAGCCCTCTTTCCGACAAGGCGCTCATTGAGCTGGCGCAGCTCTCGGTCGAAAACTGGGAGCCGAGCATCGGTCATCTGGCGCATTTCGTACTCGATGCGCCGCCCAACCTCGACCCATTTCTCCGCTACGCGCTGTTGCGATACGTGCTGGAATACGGGGCGGCCGGCAGCGATCTCCTCAATCCCGGGCTGCAGCAGCCGCTGGGGGTGTTGCACAACGGCTTGGACCTTTCGACCCCTTGGATGCTGCCGGATAGCGCGGCCGCAAAAAAAGCCCGCCCCGAAGCCGAACAGGTGGTGTTCCGCATCATCGACCTCGACAAAGCCTGGACCCAGGCCGACCGCCGTCGCGAACAGCTCGCCCAAGCGTTCTTTTGTCCTTGCCTGTTCATCGGCCGGTTGTCCCGCAATGCCGAGGGACAATGGGGCTGCGTGACGCGCTGGACGGCAGACGGCAACTACGATCTGGTTGTGGCCGTTCCCGGAGCAAACGGCGAGCCGTCCCGCTGGGAGCCGATTGGGACCGTCAAGGACGGCAAGGTAACGATCGCGCGCCAGGAACGGGCCACCGTGCTCCGCGAGGGGCGACTCATCCTTGCCCGCCCACCGGAGGCCGCCAAATGACTTCCGACGCCTCCGTCGAGGACACGGGCTTCGAGCCAATCACCTATTTCGTGCGCATCCGCGGGAAAATCCACGGCCCGTTCGACGTGGAAAAACTGAAGAAGCTGCACGCGCGCGGTCAGTTCAGCCGCGCCCACGAAGTTTCGCGGGACAAGCGCTCGTGGCAGCCGGCTGGAACGCTTCCCGAGCTGTTCGGCGCACCTGAGCTGCGCCTTCCCCAAGCGGGTGACAACGTGTTCCTGCCGGAAATTGAAGAACCGGCTGACTCGTACAAACAAACAACCGCGCCGCCGGGAACAGCTAAGTGGTACTACAGTGTGGGGGACGAGCGGCACGGCCCGGTTCCGCTCATGGACCTGCGACAACTCGTCGTGAACGGACAAGTGTCGCCGCACGACCTCGTCTGGAAAGAGGGACTCGAGGACTGGGTGCCCGTCGCCAATCAACCCGAGTTCCAGGCGCAAATCGGCGGTGGCGGCAACCGCTTTCAGCAATATGCTCCGGCGTTGCACGGCATGGCGGCCGCCGTGCCCCACCACCTGACTCGAACAAGCGGTCTGGCGGTGGCCAGCGTCACGCTGGGAGTGATTGGACTGTTTCCGGCAGCCTGCACTTTGTTTGTGCTCATTCCCCAAACGGCGGCGATGGCCATCGCGAGCGTGGTCCTGGGATTCGTCGGGCTCTTTCTCGGAGCCAGCAATATCTTCGCGATCATTTTTGGAGCGGCCGCGATGAAAGACATCGGCCGCGCACGCGGATACGTGACCGGGTGGGGCCTGGCTCTCGCCGGCCTGATCATGGGTTCGATCGGCGCGCTCGGTTGGATGTTTTGGTTGCTCTTCTGGCTGCACGTGCTGACGTCCCCTTTTGCCTAGCGAGACCACCGATTTTGTATTGAATGCGACACCCTCGTTGCGTGAAAGACGGACCTTGAGTCGCTGAGGCAAACGAGCCCACTTGGGCAGCGGCGGCGGGCGATCGATCACGCCAGGCCAAACGAATGACGGATCAGTGGTACTACCGGCAGACTGCGGCCGAGTTTGGGCCCTATACCGGCGCTCAAATGCGGCAGCTCGCCCAGTCGGGCCGTATCACTGCGGCGACCCTGGTCCGGCCGGGCAAGAATGGCGACTGGATCCTCGCGTCGCAGGTAAAGAGTCTATGGGTCGCGGACCGACCGAAAGCCGCGCGTCTCGCCAACGTGCCACCGCCGCTGCCGCCCCGCCCTTCCAACTCGTCTGCGCGCGCCATGGCTCCAGGCGACAGTCAACCTGTCGCGCCCGCTCGCCCGCGACGGAAGAAAGCGATCCTGATCGGAACGTGCCTCAGCGCCGCCCTCCTGGTGGCTGGTTTACTGGTCTACTTGGCGGCTACCCGAGCGAAAAAAGCCCTCGCGGCAACCGCCCGCGCGTTGGACGTCGCCGAGCTGCCTGCGGCGGCCGTCACGGAACAGGCAGTCCAGCCGCCCGACCTCGCCACTCTTCCGGCAAGCAACCCGGCGGCAATGCATGGTGCCGGGCTGTCGACGGAACAGATCGTCGCAAGATGCGAGTCAGCCGTCGCGCTGATCAAGGGACGGGTTTCCAGCGGCACCGGCTTCCTGATCGCGCCGGACATCCTGGTGACGAACAAGCACGTGCTTTCGCACGAATTGATCGACCTGGTCGAGGTCTATTTCCCGTCCGCGAAAGCGACCGATCAGGGCCCTTTTAGGCCGACGCTGTTAGTGGAAGACGAGAAGCAGGATCTCTCGGTGCTGCGAGTGAAAACCAGCCTCAAGCCTGTGACGCTCGCACGGAACTATCAATTTCGACGCGGGCAGGAAATTACCGTCATCGGCAGTCCGGGACTCGGCGGTGGCGCCCTGCTGCAGAACGCCGTCAGTCGCGGAGTGATGAGTACGGAAATCACGATTCACGGGCTCCCGTATTATCAACTCGGCATTTCCATTAACCCGGGCAATTCCGGAGGCCCTGCCTTCGATTCGGACGCTCAGGTCATCGGCGTGGTGACGCTCAAGGCGTCGGAAAAAGAGGGGCTGGGCTTCTGTATTCCCGTGGCCGAAGTCCGCCGGTTGCGCGATCGGCTGCAAACTGTGACCCAGCACGAGATCGACCTGATGCAGGCGACTCATCGCCTTCGCGTCACCTACCGGTCTATCGCCCTGTTGGGGCAGGCCTACAAGTCCGGAATGCGGCTCTACGTTTCGGCCATGCAATCCGCGATCGACCAGCAACAGGGACCCGACGCGGGCCTATCGGCCGTGCAGGACAAGGTGCAATCCAAGCTGCAGTCCATCGATCACGTTCTGCTCGGCGTACTGCGAAGCGAGATTCCGCACATCACGAGCGATCCGAACGTGTCCGAACCGACCCGCCAGAAGCTGGCCGACTTCTGGACAAACTACCTCGAGATGAAGAGTTACGTCGATAATCCCCGCGGCAGTTACCTCACCTACCAGGCCAAGTGCAACGAACTGTCCGACATTCACGACCGCCTGTCGGAATCGCTCAAGGCCATGCTCGGCCTGGGCGATGAAGAGGACTGAGGCCTGCGCGAGCACTTGCCTTCGCTTGTTCCCAACGATTGGCAATGATGAAGCTATCTCTTTCCGTCCGGGTGGCCGAGGCACCCTGCAAAACCCGTCTCAACGTTCCCTTCGCGGACGTCGTCGCGCTCGCAGCCGAGTACGGTTACCGCGCGATTTGCATGCGGGCCAGCGCCGGCGGTGTGGGTACGCCGCGCGAGGAACTCTTGCGGATGCGTGACCAGGTCGAGCACGCGGGGCTCGTCGTTTCGATGGTGACGGCCGACTCCGACGTGCCACTTAACAACGATCATGGTCCGGACAGTCTGCGCAACATCGGCCCTAGCTTGGATGTGGCCGAGGCGCTGGGCTGCGATCTGATCCGTGTCTGCCTCAAGTGCGAGGCGGACGTTGAACCGGCCAAACGGGCGGCCGATTCGGCCGCGGCACGGGGAATTCGGCTGGCCCACCAGTGCCATACGACGACGCTCTTTGAAGAAGTCGAGCCGTCGATCGTGCTGCTGGAGCGGATCAACCGCCGCAATTTCGGGCTGATTTATGAGCCGATCAATCTGTTGATTTGCGGACAGCCGTACGGATTGAAAACGCTCGAGGCGTTTGCGCCCTACCTGATGAACGTCTACTTGCAGAATCATCGGCTCGATCCCAACGGACCGGCCGCGCTCGAGACTTGGTGCCGGGGCCCGCGGCGCTTTCATCACATCCCGCTCTGGGAAGCGGGCGGCGTCGATTTTGCGGAAGTCATCCAAGGACTGCGGACGATTGGCTACACGGGCTTCGTCACGGTGCACCAAGCCTACGCCGAGCTGATGGGACCCCGCGAAGCGACTGCCAAGAGCGCCGAGTATCTGCGGCCGCTTAGGGGGTTTACCACGACCGACAGTGACAACGCTTGAATCGGTCAGGAATGCTCGGCTGCGGCGGCAGGCGGGCACCGGCTGTTGAGGTATTCTTCGAGATTCGTGAATCCGTCCCCGTCCCGATCGCCATTGCGGTCGCTGGGGTCGTGCGGATTAAGCCCGTGGCTGCGTTCCCAGTCGTCGGGCATCCCATCGCCATCGCTATCCAGGGCCGCACGCGTGCTGCGAAGTTGGGGCCATCCGCCCACTTGGTCCTGAGAGTCGATGAGTCGGCCCGTGCGGTCGCGAACTCCCTTCACCAGCCGCTCGTCGGCGGCGTCGCGATGGAGCGACGCCCCGGCGTGTTGCAGGACGCTTTGAAAGGCTTCCATTGCCGACTGCGTCTTCGGCAAGGCCCCGTCGACGTCGAACTCACGATCGACGCGAATTCGGTCAAGCGACATGCGGCGATAACCGCCGTCGGCCCAGCGATCGAAGGTGATCGCCAGGTAGTTGTTCTCAGTGAAGGCCGCGTTACCCTCAAACACGTTGCCGCTGAGAAACGCCTTAAGGTGATCCTCGGTTCCGGTCTTCGTCGCCAGCGGATGATTGCCCTTGGGCGTGTCGGGGCCGGGAAGATAGCAGTTGTTGATGAAATTGATGTGAGCGTCGCCCAGGTTGGTGGCACCACTCAGGTTGTACACGACATTGTCGCGGTAATCGACGATCATGCCGGGCAGCGTTTTCTCGCCGCTGGCCAGCGTCGGGTGGCGATCGCGGCTGCTGGCGAACAGGTTGTGATGAATCGAAATGTTGCCGGTGAGGTCGCGGAACGACGACAGCATCGCGTGGGTGCCCTTGGTGTGGAGACTGTGATTGAGGCACTCCGCGTAGATCGACCATTGCAGCGTGAAGTTACTTCCGCGACGCAAGTCGTGATTGCTGTCGATCCCCCAGGTCGAAGTGATGTGGTCGAAGATGACGTGGTCGACGTCGTTCGTAGTGATGGCGTCCGGGTCGCCGTGCGGCTTGTGCTGGTCACCCAAGCGGACGCGCAGATAACGGACGATGATGTGCGAGGCCTTTCTGATCTCGAACGTCCAATCCTTCAGACACACGCCGTCGCCCGGCGCGGTCTGCCCGGCAATCGTGAGAAAGGATTTGTTTACGACGAGCGGCTTCTTCAATTCGATCGTGCCCGACACGTCAAAAACGATGGTCCGCGGACCGGAGGCCGAGCGCATGCCGTGACGCAACGATCCGGGCCCGTCGTCGTTCAAGTCCGTGACGTGATAAACGTCGCCGCCGCGCCCCCCGCGGGCAAATCGGCCGAATCCTTCGGCTCCGGGGAAGGCGAGCTGCATGGGTGCGTCCGCATGCGCCGAGCGAAGCGCCGTCAAC
Source organism: uncultured Planctomycetaceae bacterium (assembly GCA_963800135.1). Classification (GTDB taxonomy): domain Bacteria; phylum Planctomycetota; class Planctomycetia; order Planctomycetales; family Planctomycetaceae; genus DASPSM01. The sequence goes on from CAWCZR010000021.1 coordinate 157,707, forward strand.
ACCAGGGCGAGAACCAGCATCCAAGTGATAAAAGGGACCGACCGTTCGCGAAGTGTCAGGGGCACAAGGAATCTCCAGGCGGCAGCTTGCGTTGAGCTTCTTTCCAGATCGGCCCGTAGACTTCCTTGTCGAACGGCGGGCAACCCGTTGGGAATTGGCCCGCGGGATGAACCCGGTTACGCATCAGGTTGGTGCAATACGAGAAGGTCCGGCAAGTTCGAAAATGATCGAGACCGCCTTGCTCCTTGAGATTGCGCAAAATCGGGCTGCGCCAACGTCGCACGGCCAAGTCCGACGATTGCGACTGAACCGTCGGTAACATTGGCCGCCGCCGCCTGCAGCGCAAACTCCTGCAGCCAACTGTAGCCGCTGCCGACGACGGGCAGGTCGGGAACGGCCGCTTGAACCGCGCGGGCCAGGCGAAAATGGCGGAGCACGCCCAACAGCGGATGTTCGGGCGCGTCGTAACCGTCAATCGGTGGATAATCGGCCGGCCGGACCACGTGCGGATTGACGTAGGGGTTGCCGGCGGTGACGTTGAGCAGGCTCACGCCGGCATCACGCAGGCGCCGTGCCAGCTCCAGGGGCTCTCGCAGATCCTCAATCTGGTGATTGTAGGGGTTGGTACCGAACACATTTTCGAGCGGCAAGTGGTGCGGCGCCGGCTCACCGGCGGCCCCCACGGTTCCCTTGCGGTAGGCAATGCCGTCGTAGGCGTTGAATCGCGTGGCGACGATCAAAGACGGCAGCTCCTCGCGAACGCGAGCAACGATTTCCCGAACAAGCCGCGTCCGGTTCTCAAAGCTTCCGCCGAATCGGCCTGGCCGATTCCGGGCGGTCAGCAACTCCGAGAGCAAATAGCCGTGACACTGCTTGAGGTCGATGAAGTCAACGCCAATCCGGGCCGCGAGGCGTGCCGCGGCGACATATTGGTCGGCGATGCATGCGAGGTCCTCGTCGGCGGCGAGCGGAAAGGAGTCATCAACCGGCCGGCCGCTAGCCTTGTCGATCGTGAGCGGATCGCGGATAGGATCGTGTGAAACCAGGAGCGTGCGGCGATATCCGTAGCGGCCCGAGTGCGTGAGTTGCAGACCGATCACCAAATCGTCGGCACTGCCGCACGCTTCGCGATGAGCGCGGCGGCAACGGTTCAGCATGTCCTCGATCGACGCGGCTGTTTGGTCGCAGAGCCAAAGCTGACGGGGATTGGCGCGCGCTTCGTCGCTGATCGCCGTCGCTTCGCCCCAAATCAGCTTGGCGCCGCCGCTGCCGAAGCGGACGTAGCGGCGGAAAGTCAACTCGTCGGGTCGGCCGTCGAGCGTGCCGTCGCAACCCTCCATCGGCTGAACGGCGAGGCGGTTGCCGCAGCGCTTGGGGCCAATTGCAATCGGTTGAAACAGGGCCTCGTATCGCTGGGAAAGCGACAGAGTGTGACCGAGGTGTGCGGCTTCGCTCGTCAGAGCGGCGGGCGTTTTGTAACGAAAGAAGCGGGCCATGCAGCGAAAAATCTTAGCCTCGGGTTGCCCCTCCGCCAACTCCATCGCTTGTTGCCCGTTGGCGGCCGCATGCCTGAGCTCGGCAAGCTCGGCACCGGATCACTCGCTCCAAAAAAAACGCTGCCTGGGCTGACGTTGGCAAAGGGCCCATCTCTACCCAATGCCAACACAGTCCCAGGCAGCTTTCAATTAAATGGTTTTTGATAAGGCACCGATCAACGAACCTGAAAAGGGATCCGCTGTCGCCGGTCTCTCGGCCCAGGGCGGCGGTCGACCTAGGACCCGGAAAACTCATGTGTCCGCACAAAATTCCCGATCGATGGCAATCACCATCCGTGCGGTTTCCGGTAATTTCCGGCTGTTTTCTTTCGAGATTTTTTGCAGACGCTTGTACGCCTCTTCTTCGCCCAGCCGGCCGCGCCGCATCAGCACGCCCTTGGCGCGCTCGACCTGTTTTCGCTCTTCCAGCGACTGCCGCAACGCGGCCGCCATATCGCAAACAGCCCGATGCTCCCGAAAGCGGCGCATCGCCACGGCGACGGCCACTTCGAGATCGATCTGCTTGATGGGTTTGATCAGGCACCCGAGCAAGGGCGTGAGCAGGTCACCATGGCTCACAGGCAGAATGCTGCGGCTCACACTTTCAATACCTATTTGCGTTCGTTGCTATGTGACCGACTGGTCGTCCTCAACTCGGCACTATCCATCCGCAAGTGGTTTGCCCGGCGCAACTCGTTTCGTCCGGAGAGTGTCGGTCCGCGCCTGAGGGTCCACGCGGATCGGACTCTCGAGATCAGTTATCCCACGGACGAAGCGCTCAAGTCGATTCGAGAGAACCGTTTTCGCGACTACGCCGGCCGCTACGCAAAGGCCCGTCGTTACAAGAACATGGACGAATTCCGGGAAGCGATCCGCGACGTGGCCGACTCAGTGGCCCGCATCCAACACAACGGCGGCAAGGTCGTGTTCTTGCGGTTACCAGCAACTGGCGCCCGACTGCAACTCGAAGAAGCGACCTATCCTTCTGCGCTCTATTTCGGGGTGTTGGCAGAAAGAACTTCCGCGCCCTGGATCGACTTTCGCGAGCTCTCGCACGAAAACGATCTCGACTGCCCCGATGAGTCACATCTATCCGCGGACTCCGCCCTGGTCTTTACAAGTCGCCTCGTCGAAAGGCTGCGCCGCGGCTCGCTCCTGGGCCAATAGTTTGCCAGGACTCAGCTGCGCAAAACTCGGTGGCCGCACGAAATCGGTCGCACCGCCGACGGCAAAGAGTGCATCGCTCGGCGAAAGTCGCCCCAGGGGACAACCCTCGGGTTGCAAGTCGGTGCTTGGCGCTGGCACCAGGCTGGGACACAATAGTTGGAAGGCGGTTTTCTTCGCCGCGGAAGGGACCGACGCAGGTAATGCGCAAATTTTGAAACCATTGCGGGGTGACCGGCGTCGAACAAGGTAGGGCAGGACCTCCGCGAACCTGACCGCGCGCCTTGGGCCAAACACCCAGGACAATTTTCGCCTCTCGCAGCGTCTATTAGGGCGGAAACTTCCGAATGGAGAGGCGGATTGACCGCCCGATCCGTCCGTGGCCCGAGAGCCGGGAGAAAACCTTCAGGGAATCCGAAGGTGCCCGGCGTAGAATCATCCGGACTCGAGACCCCAGCACAGAGAGAGTGCATCCGATGGACCAAGTCGCGGCTTCGACTCTGCCGGCCGAGCGGCTCAGCGAGAACGACGTTCAGGCGATCGATGACCTCCGCTCGACTTATTCGCGGTTACGCAGCGAATTGGGACGGGTGATTGTTGGCCAGCACAACGTCATCGAGCGGCTCGCGCTCTGCCTTTTCGCCCGCGGGCATGCACTGCTGCTCGGCGTGCCCGGGCTAGCCAAGACGCTCTTGGTCAGCAAGCTGGCCGAAACCATGTCGCTGAAATTCAGCCGCATCCAGTTCACTCCCGACTTGATGCCGATGGACATCACCGGGACCGACATCCTGCAGGACCAAGCGGGCGGGAAGCGGGAGTTTCAGTTCGTGCATGGGCCGGTCTTCGCGAACATCGTACTGGCCGACGAGATCAACCGCGCCCCACCGAAGACGCAGGCCGCCATGCTCGAAGCCATGCAGGAGCACAAGGTGACGGTGGTCGGCAAGCCGTTTCGACTGGAACCGCCGTTCGTGGTGCTGGCCACTCAAAACCCGGTCGAGCAGGAAGGCACCTATCCGCTGCCCGAGGCGCAGCTCGATCGTTTCATGTTCTTAATCGAGCTCGATTATCCCTCGGAAGCCGAGGAAGTGCAGATCGCCCGCACAACCACGGGCGACGCGTTGCCCGAACTCAATCATCTTCTCAGCGCGTCGGACATTATCCAGCATCAAAACCTGGTGCGCCGCGTGCCTGTGCCGGATCATATCTATAAGTACGCGGCTCGGCTCGTTCGCAAAACGCGTCCCAACGGCGCGACTGCGCCAGCCTGGCTCAAGCCTCTGGTCGCCTGGGGCGCCGGTCCCCGAGCCGTGCAGTATCTGATCCTCGGAGCCAAGGCGCGTGCCGCGCTGTTGGGGAGATACATGGTGCGGCTGGAGGACATCCAACAAGTCTCCGCGCCCGTGTTGACGCACCGGGTGATTACGACATTTACCGCGCAGTCCGAGGGGATCGACGCTCGGCAGATCGTTCGCCGCCTGATCGAAGAGACCAGCACGGAAGAGTGAGGGTTTCGGTGCTTTTCGACCGCCGTGCCCGTAGTTTTCTCGATGCGGCCGCCTTGTCTCGGTTGGCCGCCGTGCCGTTGTTTGCGCGGCTCCCGATGCAGGGAACCGTGTCCGGGCGGCATCCGAGTCCGCATCGCGGCTCGAGCGTCGAGTTTGCCGAGTACCGCAAATACGTTCCCGGCGACGATCTGCGGCGGCTCGATTGGCGGGCCTACGGCCGCTCCGACCGGTTCTACGTCAAGGAATTCGAGGCCGACACGAACCTCCGCTTGTGCCTCGTGCTCGACACGAGCGGTTCGATGGGATTTGGACCGACCGGCGCGACAAAGCTCGACTATGCCCGCCGGGTCGCCGGCGCGCTGGGTTACCTGGCCATTCAGCAGGGAGACGCTGTGGGACTCTCGTGCGTGGCCAATGGCCTCGTGCGGAACATTCCGCCCAAACGCAACCCAACACACTTGATTGCGCTCTTCGACTTGCTCGAACAAGCCAAGCCCAGCGGTGAAACGCAACTCGTTCCGGTGCTTCACGAGCTGGCCGAGACAATCCGCCAGAGGGCCCTGATCGTCATCATCTCGGACCTGTTCGTCGAACCGAAGCTGCTCGGGAGCTGCTTCCAGCATCTACGATTCCGCCGGCACGACGTGGCCGTCTTTCATTTGCTCGAGGCTCAAGAGATCGACTTTGAGTTCCGGCGGCCAATGCGGTTTCTCGACATGGAGGGGGGCACGTCGATCTTCGCCGACCCCAACGAGATTGCCGACCGCTATCACCGGGCGCTCAACACCTACCTGACGGAACTGAAACGCGTCGTGCTGGAATCGTCCGTCGACTACCGACGAGTGTTGCTCAACGAGGATTATGAACGGGTCCTGACTCGCTTTCTGATCGGCCGCGCCCGGGGAAGGGGCGCGCAATGAGTTTCCTGCAGCCCTGGATGTTGTTCGCGCTTCCGCTCGCGCTCCTGCCGGTCATCATTCACCTGATCAACCAGCGGCGTTATCAGACGGTTCGCTGGGGGGCGATGATGTTCCTGCTCACCGCGAACCGCATGGCGCGCGGATTCGCCCGGTTGCGGCAGTGGCTGATCATGGCGGTGCGCATGCTGGCCATCGCCGGCCTGATCTTCGCCGTCAGCCGCCCACTCGCCAGTGGCTGGCTCGGCCTGGCGGCCGGCGGCCGGCCCGATACGACGATCATCCTGCTCGACCGCTCTCCGAGCATGCAGCAAAAAGGGAGCGGCGGTGGCGACTCGAAGCTGGCCACCGGCGTCCAACAACTCGCGCAAACTCTGGCAACGCTCAAGTCGGCTCACTGGGTGCTGATCGACAGCATGACCCGGAAACCGGTCGAGCTCGATTCGCCTGAGGCGCTTTTGAAATCGCCCGTGGCCGAAGCGACCAGTGCCGCCTCCGATATTCCGGGCCTGCTCGAAGCGGCCTGCGAATACATCCAAACCAACAAGTCAGGGCGGACGGACATCTGGATTTGCTCCGATCTCCGCCAGAACGACTGGAATCCGAAAAGCGGACGTTGGCAGGCCATTCGCGAGTCATTGCTGGCGCTGCGGCAGGGAATCCGCATCAATCTGTTGGCCTATCCCGAAGCGGCCGACGGCAACGTCTCGGTGCGGGTTTCGGATGTCCGCCGCGTGCAAAATGGACCAGCCGCCGATCTCGTCCTTTCGGTGCGGCTGGCGCGGGAAGGCGAAGATCAGTCGCGAGTTTCGATTCCACTGCATTTCGAGATCGACGGCGCTCGCTCGGAGGTGACCGTCGAAATGGACAAGTCGCCCTACGAGTTGAAGGATTACCGCATCCCGCTGGAATCCAAGCAGCCGCGCAGCTGGGGCAAAGTGACGATCCCCGCTGATCTCAACGCGGCCGACAATGATTTTTACTTCGCCTTCGAGAAGGCGGTTGCTCGACGCGCCGTGGTGGTGGTCGAAGAAAACCAGGTTGCCAAAGCGCTGCAACTGGCGGCGGCGATACCTCCAGAGCCGGGCATCCAATGTTCGGTGGAAATCGTCGCCCCCGAGCAAGCGCCAAACGTCGAGTGGGAAAAGGTGGCCCTCTTGATGTGGCAAGGTCCGCTCCCCGAAGGAGACGCCGGGCGGCACGTGCAAGACTTCATCAAACGCGGGGGCTCCGCCATCTTTCTGCCGCCGCGCACGCCTAATGATCAGGAGTTTTTGGGGGCCCGGTGGAAAGCGTGGAATCCGGCGGGCGGCAAGGACTCGTTGATCGCAAATTGGCGCAGCGACCAAGATCTGCTCGCCAATACGCAAAGCGGCGCGCGGCTTCCGGTGGGCCAACTCCAAATCCATCGCTACTGCACACTGACGGGAGACTTCACGCCGCTCGCGAGCCTGCAGGGCGGAACGCCGCTCTTAGCCCGGGCCGCGCAGAATCACAACGGCGCGTATTTCTTTGCGACAACCACCTCCCCGGCCGATTCGTCGCTCGCGACGGACGGCGTCGTGCTTTATGTCCTCATCCAACGAGCGATGGCGGCCGGCGCTTCAGCCCTCGGCACGACTCACCAACTAAACGCCGGAGAAACGCTCCCCGCCTCGCTGCCCGATTCGTGGCAACGCTTGGCAGGCCCCGAAGACGCGCGGTCGGGCGCGTACTCCGTTCATCGCGGAGTCTACCTCGCCGGCGATCAGCTACTCGCGCTCAACCGTCCCGCCGAAGAAGACCAAGCGACCGTTCTCGACGACGGGCGTGTCGCCGGCCTGTTTGATGGGCTGAATTTCATCCGCGTCGATCACCGGGCCGGGCACATCGGCATTCTGATCGCGGAGATTTGGCGGCCGTTTCTCGCCGCCATGATTATCGCGCTCACTGCGGAGGCCGCGCTCTGCATGCCTCGGACCGCGGCCAAAGCAGGGAGACCAGCATGAGCGTCTCCCGGGCCCTGACCTTTCTCTGGACGCCAGCCTCGCTGACCGCATCGATCCTGGCCGTGCTTTTGGCCGCCAGCTTCTGCTTTGCCGCCGCGCGCCGCAACGCGTTTCGGCCGGCATTCATCGCGCTGGAGCTGTTTCGCTTCGCCATCGTTTGCCTGGCCGTTTTGCTCTTCAACCAGCCCGAGTGGATCGAAGAATTCCGCCCCGAAGGAAAGCCCTCCGTCGCCGTGTTGTGGGATGGCTCCCCCAGCATGGAAACCCGCGACGTTGTGGTGCCCGGCCGCGCGGGGACTGCGCCGGTCGCGCGGCACGAGGCGATCACCGCGTTGACCACGCCCAGCTCCTGGAGCGATTTGCAGGAACGCATGGACGTCTTCATCGAGCCGTTCGCCTCCGAGAGGCCGGGGCGCGGGACGAACCTCTACGATCCGCTCGCCCAGGCTCCCGACAAATTCCGCAATCTACGGGCCGTCGTCATCGCGTCCGACGGCGATTGGAATGTCGGCAAGCCCCCGGTGCGGGCGGCCGACAATCTGGGACAAAAGGGAATTCCGATCTTCGCCGTTCCGGTCGGAAGTCCCACGCGCTTGCCGGACGTCGAGGTGCTCAGTGTCGACGCGCCGACCTTTGGCGTTGTTGGCAAAGCCGTGCGGATTCCGTTCACGATCGACAGTTCGCTCTCCCGCGAATATGTGACCACCGTCACGCTGCGCACGTCCGGCGGTGAAGAGCTTTCCAAGGAGGTGCACATTGCTCCGATGGGCCGCACCAGCGACTGGGTTCTCTGGAAGCCGACGGCGATTGGCGATTTCACGGTCTCGCTCGACGTGCCGCCTCATCCGGAGGAAACGCTGACGGACAACAATCGCCGGGCCGCGCCGATCGCCATCCGCGAAGAAAAGCTCCACGTGCTGGTGGTCGAGTCGTATCCGCGGTGGGAATACCGCTACTTGCGCAATGCCCTGTCCCGCGATCCGGGTGTGGAAGTCGCCTGCCTGCTCTTTCACCCCGGACTGAGCAAGGGAGGAGGGGGCAACAAAGACTACATCAAGGCGTTTCCGTCGCGGCTCGACGAGCTGTCGAAATTCGACGTCGTGTTTCTCGGAGACGTGGGTGTCGGCGACGGGCAGCTCACCGTTGAGCAATGCCGACTGCTGAAGGGCCTGGTTGAGCGCCAGGCGAGCGGCCTGGTCTTCATGCCCGGCTGGCAGGGACGCGAATTCTCCCTGTTGGACACGGAACTTGGCGACCTGTGTCCGGTGGTGCTCGATCCAGCACAGCCGACCGGATGGGGTTTGCGCACGCCGAGCCACTTCGAGTTGACCGACCTCGGCCGCCGCAGCCTACTGACGAAGCTGGCCGACACGCAGGACGACAATATCGAAGTCTGGGAGGGATTGCCCGGCTTTCAGTGGTACGCACCGGTACTGCGAGCTAAGGCTGGCAGCGATGTTCTGTGCGTGCACAAGGACGTTTCCAACGAGTTCGGGCGATTGCCCCTGCTGGCGACGCGCACGTTCGGCGCCGGCAAGGTGCTATTCATGGGAACCGACGGCGCGTGGCGCTGGCGTAAGGGGGTCGAGGACAAATATCACTATCGCTTCTGGGGCCAAGTGGTCCGCTGGATGGCCTATCAGCGGAACATGGCCAAGGGCGAAACGATGCGGTTGTATTACGTCCCAGATCAGCCGCAGATCCGGCAGACGGTCAACTTCGATTCCAATGTCATGGAAAAAGGGGGCGAGCCGTTGCACAGCGGACGCGTCAGCGGACGCATCACAGCCCCGTCGGGCAAGGCGGAAACGATTCGCTTTGCCTCGGTGGGAGAAGAGTGGGGCATGTTTTCCGGCCGCTACACACCGGAAGAAGCCGGCAAGCACCAGGTGCACCTGTCTTGCGTGGAAACGGGGGCCTCGCTCGACGCATCATTCTTCGTTCAGGGCGACGCGGTCGAGCGTCCGGGACGTCCCGCGCGTCCGGAGGTTTTGGAGGAATTGGCCCGCGTGACTCGCGGTCGGGTGGTCCCGGCGGACCAGTTGAAGCAGATCGTGCAATCGCTGGTCGAGTTGCCCGAGACGCCACCGTCAGTCCGCCGCGTACCGTTGTGGAGCCATCCGTTGACCATCGGCCTCCTGGTGACGTTGCTGGGAGTATTCTGGTCGGTGCGAAAGATTTACGGGTTGATCTAACGTTGGCGGCCGGTCTCGGACGAGTGCCGGGGGGAGCCGCTGAGTGGAAGAATTACTGAAGTCCCTGCGGGGATCGGTTACAGTAGTGCAGAGCGATACGAGGCGCCGCGACGATTTTAGGAGAGTCCGATGAGCCTTGTTCGAACGACCGACCGTCTGGAACTGCCCGAGACCCTACAGAACCAGCTCTACGATTTCCGTAAGCTGGTCTGGACGATCAAGATGATCGAGGCGGTCTGTGGGGCCGCTGCCGGTGTTCTGGTCGCCTTTCTGGCGCTGTTCGTGCTCGACCGCTTGGGAGAGACACCTGGCTGGGCGCGGTTGTCCCTCTTCGGTTTGACGGTTGCCAGCTGCGCCTGCGTTCCGCTCGCCCTGCACCGCTGGGTTTGGCGCAATCGGCGATTGGAACAACTGGCTCGCCTGCTGACCCGCAAGCATCCGCTTGTCGGCGACCAGCTGCTCGGCATTATCGAGCTCGTGCGGAACGACTTCGAGCAAGCGCGCTCCCCGCAATTGTGCGTCGCCGCCATCCGCCAAGTTGCCGAAGATGCGCAAAAACGCGACTTCCGCGATTCGGTGCCCAATCCGCGGCACCGTTTGTGGGTCGCGCTGGCCGTGATTCCCCTAGCCGCCTCGATCGCGCTCTCGACGATCTTTCCATCTGCCGGAATCAACGCCTGGACCCGGTTGCTGGCACCGTGGCGTGCGACGCCGCGCTACACCTTCGCCGCAGTCGACAAGCTGCCCGATCCCGTGGTCGTGGCGCATGGTGAGCCGATTTCGCTGGCCGTGCATCTCGCCCAGCAAACGATCACGAAACCTGGCGAAGCCTTCGCGCGGGTTGATGAGCGTGCGTCGGTCGCAGCGCCGCTCCGCGAGGGCAGTTACGCCTTCGATCTGCCGCCGCAAATCGCGCCGGCCGCGCTGCAGTTGGCCGTCGGCGACTGGCGTCAGCGGGTCCGCATCGAACCGATGGCGCGTCCCGAATTGACGTCCGTGACCGCCCAAGTTTCGCTTCCGGCGTACCTAGGACTGCCCAAGACGCAAACGAAGGATGTGCGCAGCGGAACGATCTCTTCGGTCAACGGCAGCCGGATTCAAGTTGCGGCCACCGCGAGCCGTGAATTGGCCAGCTCGCAGGTCAACGGTCAGGCTCAGGACCCCGCCGGGAGCTCGTTCACCAGCCCGCCTGTGGAAGTCAAAGGCACCGGTAAGCTCCAGCTGCAGTGGCAGGATCGACTTGGCCTCACGGGGAAGGAGCCGTTCAATTTGGCGATTGCCGGCCATGAGGACGAGGCTCCGTCGCTCGTATGCGAAGGGTTGCCGCGGCAAAAAGTCGTGCTCGACTCGGAAATGCTGAGTTTCAAAGTGCACGCGCGGGATGATTTCGGCGTGAAGCGCGTCGGCATTGAATGGCTCGGGCTGGAAGAGGCGGCCATCACCAAACCCGCAAAGGGCGAACGCGTGCTGGCAGCGGGCGGTAACGACAAGGAGGCGCTCGACGTCGGCGGGACGTTTTCAGCCAAGTCGCTCGGGATCGAGCCGCAGCTCATCCGCGCTCGCGTCTACGCCGAAGATTACTTCCCCAAACGCAAGCGGGTCTACGCCCCGGCGTCGTTTCTCTACGTGCTCAATCCCGAGCAACACGCGATCTGGCTGACCGAGCAGCTCAACAAGTGGCATCGGCAAGCGCTCGAAGTCCGTGATCGCGAGATGCAGCTCTACCAGACTAATAAGGAACTTCGCGCGCTCCCGCCGCAGGAACTCGATAAACCGGAAACTCGCCGCCGCATCGAAACGGAGGCGGCGTCCGAGTGGGCCAACGGCCGGCGGTTGTCGAACCTGGTGCGGTCGGGCGAAGACCTCGTTCAGCAGGCGACGCGCAATCCCGAGTTCGCTATCGGCCATCTGGAAAAGTGGGCCGAGATGCTGCAAATCCTCAAAGACATTGCCGGCAACCGCATGCCTTCGGTGGCCGATCTTCTCAAGCAGGCCGCTCAGGCTCCCCAATTGGGCAACAGCGCCGGCGGCAAGAAAACGGGCATGTACGGTCAGGTGAAGTCCGTGGGCGAGGGCAAGCCCGGCAACACGGCAGCCAGCGACAAGAAGCAGGTTACGGTGCCCAAAGTCGTTGACCAGGAATCGTCCCAGCAGCCGTCGGAGAAAAAGAAGGACGGCAAGCCCGCGCCCCCCAAAAACTCGCAGAATACGCACGTGGGCCTGCCCGTCACCACGTTGCTCGGCAGCGGCGCTTCGTCCAAGAGCGAGCCCCCTCCGCCGCCGGCTGCCGCCAAGATGGACCAGGCAATCAAGCAGCAAGAGGATCTGCTGGCCGAATTCGACAAGGTGGCTGACGAGTTGAAAAAGATCCTGGGGGAGCTCGAAGGAAGCACCTTGGTCAAGCGTCTCAAGGCGGCGTCACGCTTGCAGTTCAAAGTCGCCGGTCGCCTGGGCGATCAGGTGAGCGATCTGTTCGGCTTGCGCCGGCGGGATCTGCCAGAAGCGCGCCTCAACGCACTCGGCCAGATTTCCGAGCAGGAAACCAAAGAGGGGGACAAGATCTCCCTGATCATGGACGATATGGACGCGTATTACGATCGCCACCGGTTCGTCAAAATCAAGTCGGTGCTCGACGACATGCGCAAGCAGGACGTCGTCGGCAACCTGCGCGAGCTGGCCGGCGACCTCAAGACCGAAAAAGGCCTCTCGATCGCCCAATGCGAGTTCTGGTCCGACACGCTCGACCGCTGGGCCGAGGACCTGGTCGATCCCGCCTGTAGCGGCACGTGTAACTGCAAAGGCAAGGGCTGCCTGCCCCCCGCGCTGATTCTCGAGGTGCTGCAGATTCTCGAAGGCGAGATGAACCTCCGTGAAGAGACGCGGGTCGCCGAACAGGCCCGGCCGTCGCTGGCCAACGACGATTACACGATCGAAGCCGGCAAGCTTTCCAAGACGCAAAACGGATTGCGAGATCGCGTGATCAAGGTCGTCGCCCGGATTCACGAGCTGCCCGATGCCGAGTCCGATTTCGGCAAGGAGCTGCACCTCTTGGATGCGGTACAAACGGTGATGGCCGAGGCCCGCGACATCCTGGCGCAACCCAACACCGGCAAGCGGGCGATCGGGGCCGAGACCGAAGTCATAGAACTGTTGCTGCAGTCCAAGCGGATCAATCCGAAGGCGGGCGGTGGCAGCGGGTCGAACCCCGGCGGCGGTGGCGGCGGCACCACGCACGACTCGGCGCTGACGCTGCTGGGCACCGGCGTCAACGCCAAGGAAGTGCGCGAAGATCGAGGCGTGTCGCAAACGACGGGCGAGCGAGGCTCTACGCTACCCGAGGAATTCCGCGCGGGATTGGACGAGTATTTCAACCAGCTCGAGCGCGGCGCCGGCGATAAGGCGTCGGCGCCATGAATCGGTTCACGGCGCTCCGTGAATCGTTGATCGTGATCGTCCTGGCAACGACGGGTGTTGGGCTGCGCGCCGATCAGCCGACAGCCGGCCGTGACGCGGCCGTGGCCAAGGTCCTTGCGACGAAGGTCGACCTCGACCTCGATTCACGCCTTGAGGACTTGGCCCCAAGGCTGGAAAAACGCTTCGGAATTCCCATCCGCCTCGACAAGAACGGGCTTCGGCGGGCGCACGTCGATCCGGGCACGCGAATCACCGTTTCATTCAAGCAGGTTCCGCTGAGCGTCGCCCTGCGGCAGATCCTGCGACCGCTCAAGTTGCAGTATCGTGTCGTAGACGGGTCCGTCGTCATCGACGACCTCGGCATTCCGCTCGACGAACCGCGTCCGCGACGGCCCCAGCCTGTCATCATCAAACGGGAAGGCGTAGGAGTGCGGATGCCGCAGGCAGGATTCGGACGGGCGGTACGCGTGAGGACCTTCAACGACGACGCGACGGTCCGGAGCCAACTGCAGCTGGTGATGCAGCTCGAACTGAAATTCATCAAGCACCTTTGTTCGCCGACGGCCGAGCAACTGGATCTGCTCAAGCAGGACGGGCTCAAGCACATCGTGGGTGAGGAACTGGATCACAACGATCCCGAAACGCTGCGGAAGGCGATCAGCGACCCGCGCCACGCGGTTGAGAGCCGGATGGCCGATCTGGTTCGCGCCCGTCTGTCGCCCGCGCAGGCCAACCGTTTCGACAGCGAAATCAAGAAGCGAACCGCAAACCTGCGGCAGGTCTCCGCGCGCAACCTCGTGGTGGTCATCGACCAGGAACTGTCGCTGACGGAATGGCAGCGTCAGAAAATCACCAAGGAATTGACGGATAACTGGGACGATGCCTGGACCATGACCGTCGTGCTTGGCTCCTCCAGCAACTCCGCCTTGATCCCCGCGGTACCCGACGAGCTGATCGTTCCCTATTTGGACGCCGCCCAGAGGTCCCTGTGGGACGGCCTGCCCAAGCGAGGAAACATGGTCTTGGGAGTTCGCACCAGCGCATTTTTGGGAATGAGCCCTCCGGCGGCGGACGATGAGGAGTAGTCGCGTGCGTCGCGCGCATTCCTCGACTGTCAAAACGGATGTTCCTTTCCGGCCGCTCGATGCGGCCGATTTAGACGTTCAATGACTCGCATCCACCGTTACGCCTGGGAACTCGGATTCGCGGCCGCCCTTGTGGCCATCGCGGGGACGGGGGCTGCGCGCGCAGATGGTGACGACGACGATCTGGTCGAAATCAAGCCCCAGCCGCGGCAGATGGTATTCCGGGCAGTCGCCCAAATTCAGATTTCCGACCGCAATATCGACGCGTGGGTTTACGGCAACCAATCCCGTGGCCCCGAATGGATCGAGGCATCGCTGAAACAGCGCGTGGATGAAATTGTCCGGATCTGCCGGCTCACGGACGTGCAGAAGGAAAAGCTGACCCTTGCCGGCAAGGGCGACATCCAGCACTTTGAAAGCCGCGTCGACGAGCTCAGAGCGAGGTGCAAGTCGGGCAAGATCCAGGCGGACCAGTACAATCAGCTGTACCAGTCGTCTCAGCCGTTGCGCGCCGCGCTCCAACAGGGTCTCTTTGATGGCGGCTCGCTTTTCCACAAGACGCTGCTCACCACGTTGCGGCCGGAGCAGACGGCCCTTTGTGAGCGCACCGACCGCGATCGGCGGACATTTCGCTACCGCGGCGAGTCGAATTACTGGTCGCGCAGTTGGACGCCGTCCTGGGCCTCCGCGACGAGCAACGCCGCCACCTCGTCCAATTGATTCTGGATAAAACGCGGCCGCCGCGCGTGTTCGGCCAGTCCGACCGTTTTCTGGTCCTGGTGCAAATGTCGCATCTGCCCGAGGAGTCGATGAAGTCTTTGCTCGACCCCGGACAGTGGCGGGAGTTGCAAAAGCAGCTGGCCAATGCCCAGCGAATGGTGCGGGTGCTCAAACAAAGCGGCGTTGTTTTCGACGACGGCACGGAACCGGACAAGAGGGGCGACGTCAACCCGGCGATTCTGATCCCGGCCAACCGTCCGCGGAGCTAATGCGTATTTTGCGTGCGAGCCCCAGAGCGCACGACTTGAAACCACGAGAGATCATGATGCACTCGACGGATTTTGCACGAGGTGAGGCACAACCTCCCCGCCGGCGTTTATCGGCAATCTGCGGGGCAATCGCGGCGATTAGCGTCCTTGGCGTGTCGACACCGGGCACTCGGTTATCGGCCCAGCCTCCAGGCGCGCGCGTCGGCGAAGTTGTCCCGCGGGACGTGCGCGAGCTCTACGATCGTGGCCTCAACTTCCTCGCCAGCACGCAGCGCGAGGACGGCGGTTGGCCCAATTCGATGCAGGACGGAGCCGGAACGGTCGGCATGGGCCTGATGGTGTTTCTCGCGTCGGGCGAAGATCCGAACTTCGGCCTTTATAGCGTCCACGTGCGGCGGTCGCTGCGTTACATCATTTCCGCGCAGGATCCCGAAACCGGGTTTCTGGGCCAAAGCATGTACCACCACGGTTTCGGCATGCTGGCCCTGGCCGAGGCTTATGGTGCCGTTGACGACCGCAATCTCTGGCCGCAGGGCAAGAATGTGCGTACGATCGGCGCCGCCCTGGAGCTGGCCGTGCGGGCCGCAATCACGTCGCAGAAAAACAATTCTCAGGGCGCATGGCGTTACTCGCCCGATTCCACCGACGCCGATACCTCCGTCAGCGGGGCCGTGCTCGTCGGTTTGCTCGCGGCCCGCAACGCGGGCATCGAAATCCCCGATCAGTCGATCGACAAGGCCATTTCGTTTTATCGACAGATGACGTCGTCGTCCGGGCAGGTCGCGTACGCGGGCCTGGGGGGCTTCGACGAATCGCTCGCGCGGGTCTCGATCGCCGCGCTCGTCTACTCGGTGGCGCGGCGAAAAGACCTGGCGGAATACAAGGCCGCGCTCGGCTTCTTGAAAGACCGCGCGGAGGGATCGCCCGACCAAGGCCGCGGCTACGAAGACTACACTCGCTACTACGAGGCCCAGGCCCTCTTCCAGGGAGACGTCGAAGCGTGGGATAAATGGAATAAGCTGCTCGTGCGAAAGCTCAAGCAGGCCCAGCAACGCGACGGCAGCATCGAGGGTCAGTTCGGCGTCTCGACGTCCACGTCCTTATCGCTGTTGGCCGTAGCCGTCAACTTTCGTTTCTTGCCGATTTACGAACGTTAGTTCCGAACGCTAGGACCCCGCCTGATGTCGAACGCCTTCGTCTCGCGATACTTGCCCAAGGCGGCTTCCCGCGCCGCTCGGTGCCTGGTCGGCAGCGCAGTTTGCCTCTTCGCTGCGGTGGCCAACGGGGCCGAGCCGTCGTCGACTCCCAGTCCGAGCGCCGTTTTGTATCTCAACAGCGGCTACATCCGCGGAGAACTGCGAAATTCCCCCGCGCCCGAGAAGTTGCGTTGGCAAGGCGCGGATTTCGTCGCGCCTTTCGAATTCGACATTCATCGGATCGACGCCGTTTACTTCCCCGACCCGATGAAAGCCGAGCGTCCGCGAGGCGACTATTGCTTCGAGCTTTCCGCGGGAGACGTCGTATTCGGATCGCTGTCCAGCCTCGACGACCACGAAGCCGAACTCGACGTCCCCATGCTCGGCCGCCTGCGCGTGCCGCGAAGCCACCTGCAACGGATGACTCGCAAGCTCGAAGACGGCGGCATGATCTATCGCGGGCCCAACGGGTTTGCCGACTGGAAGCTGTCCTCAACGAGCGCCTGGCACAACGATCAAGGACAGCTCTGGACCGATCAGAATGACTCCACCGCCCAAAGCACGCTGAAGCTCCCGCCGCGCTGCGCGATCGAGCTGGTGCTCTCGTGGAGCGCCAAGCCGAACTTCGCGCTGGCGCTAGGGATGGGCTACCGCATCGAGGCCTGGCAGCGCGAGCTGGTGCTGGTTGGCGAAACCGAGCATCAGGCCGATCTCGCCTCGCTGCAGCCGCTTGATTACGACGCGGGGCGGATTCACCTGTTCCTGTTTCTCGACCAGCAGTCGGGCGAATGCATCGTCTACTCGTCAAAAGGCGCACCGCTGGCAAACATGAAGCTGACCGGTCCTCAGGGACACGGACTCAACGAGTTGCGCCTGACCAATAACCGCGGCGACATTCACCTGGAGCGGCTCCGGATCGACCATTGGAACCGCGGTCGTCCGCTGGCGGGCGAAACGGTCGACAAGCCCCGCGTGTGCTTGGCCGACGGATCGATCAAATACAGCGAGGTGGCGCGGTTCGACGCGGCGGCCAAGGCCTTCGTAATGCGGGGCGGCAAGGGATCTCCCGTTCCCGCCGACCGCGTCGTCGATATCTACTTGGGAAAAACCAGCGATCAAGGTCCGCGGCCGCTGACGGTCGACTATCAGGATTCGTCGCGGTTCAGCGGCAAGCTGCTGCGGATCGAAAACGAAATAATCTTGCTCGAGTCGCCGGCCGCCCGTGAAACGCTGCATCTGCCGCTCAAAGGCTTGCGTTCGCTCATCGTCCATCAGGGCGCCGCCGAGAAAAAGAGCGAGCCCGAAGCCGGCGGCACCTTGGAAATGGAAGGCGTGCGCTTGCCTGGCACCCTGGTCGGGGGGCACGAAGCGGCAAACGCCAGCTGCCTTGTCTGGCGGCCGCGAGGTTGTGAGGTCGGCAGCGCGCTCAAACCGAACGTCGATGGTCGGATCGTCTTTCGCGACATCGCGACCCCGCCCGCCAACCGGGAAGGGCGCGTCTCGCGCCGCAATGCCGGTGCCGCCGCCACGTCCGGCTCTTCCTTGGAAGAAGATTCGCAGCCGCGGCAAGCGCTCACAAAAGCCCTGTATCTGCGCACGGGCGACATGGTTCCCTGCGAAATAACGCGGATCGACGAGAAAGGGGTCTCGTACAAAACGCCCCTCGCAGATTCGGGCACCATCGCGAACGACAAGATCAAGGCGGTCGTGCTCACGCTCGACGGCCGCGGACCGGTCGAGCTCACCAAGGAAAAACGCGATCGTCTGCTGACCCTGCCGCGGATGTACAAGGACAATCCGCCCACCCATCTTATCCGTTCGTGCGACGGCGATTACCTGCGCGGGCACGTCATCGAGATGGACGAGCACAAGCTCGTAGTCGAATTGCGGACGAAACCCAGGGAATTGCCGCGGGACCGCATCTCGCGAATCATCTGGCTGCATCCCGACGAGCTGCAAGGCGCAACGGCAACGAAGAAAAAGACAAACACCGGGCCGCGTCCCCTGGTGCAGGCCGTTCACAACAACGGCACGCGTCTGACCTTCCATCCGATTCAATTCAAAGACTCGATCCTGTCCGGTGTGAGCGACGCCCTCGGCCCCTGCCGGATCGCGCTGGAATCGGTCGACCAACTGTTGATCGGCAATACGATCGACGAGGCCGTGACCAAGACAGCGTATCAACAGTGGCGGCTGCGAAACGCGCAGGAGCCCAAGTTCGTAACGGCCGACGCCAATGCGCCCCGCGGCGGCGCGGACGGCCTGGATTCGGCCCTCGTCGGCAAACCCGCGCCGGATTTCGAGCTGGATCTGTTGAGCGGCGAGCATTTTCGCCTGTCCGACCATCGCGGAAAAACGGTCGTGCTCGACTTCTTCGCCACTTGGTGCGGGCCCTGTCTGCAAACGATTCCGCACGTCGCCCAGCTCCATCACGATTCAGCCGGTAGCGGGCTGAAGGTGGTGGCCGTCAACCTCGAGGAAACTCCCCAGCAGATTCAGGCCTTGCTCAAGCGGCTCAAGCTGGAGATTCCCGTCGCGCTCGATCGCGACGGAGCCATTGCCGCTCGCTATGGCGTGAACGCGATCCCGCAAACGATCATCATCGATCACGACGGCAAGGTGGTGCGTCACTTTATCGGCGGCGGGACGCATTTCGCCAAAGACTTGGTCGACGCGGTACACGGCGTCACCTCGCCCGCTCCAACGAAGCCGCCGGCAACAACACCGACCGCGTCTCCCAAGGGCACGTGATCGGCACGCATCTTGCGTCATCCGGGTCTGACGAGATGCGAGGGCCCAACCATGAGGATCCGAACGGTATTGTTGTTCTTCTGCACGCTGCTGGCCGTGTTTTTCGTGCTGTCGATCCTGATTCATTACGTGCATCTGGCAAGCGGCACGTGAGCCGGCGACACCGAGCCGTTCGCGCACAAACGTGGCGGCGCCCCCTGATTCGCTTGCGTCCGACTTGGCCGACGTTCGCGCGGTGCTGCGGGCCGCGCTCGACGTACGTTTGACCATCATTCCGAGATTTAGCCCGATCCGCAGAAGCCAGCATGCCCTCAATGGCGGCGCAAAATTTGCACTATCAATGATTTAGCGAGCGACGGTTGGCCACGCGAACATCGCTGCGACCTCGGATCGAGGATGGAGCAACCGACCACGCAGCCCATCCCGACGACGCACATCTCAGTTCCCCACGCCTGGGGAAACGGACGCGACTGAATGACCACGGCTTGAGGATCGGCCGTCTCTTGGAGGTCGGTCAAAGGGTAACCGAGTCGCCGCAGCGACGGTTTGCCATAGCCGTTCGTCGCCGCGTTTGAGTCATTCGTGAAGAAGTCAGTGAGGTGAACCATGTCGACGACAACACAAGAACATCCGATGGGCATGTTCGGACATGGACGACGGTTTTTGACCGAGCTTTCGGCGGGGACCGGTTCCGAGGCCTTCATCGGCGGGGGTGCGATGATTCTAGCCATCATAGGGCTCGCCGGAGTGCAGTCCTTCTATATGGCGGCCATCGCCGTAATCGCAGTGGGCGCGGCCTTGGTCCTAGAGGGTGCCGTGCTGATGGCCAAACAAGCGGAGATGGCGACCCAGTTCGAGACCGCTCGTTCCGAACGGCTTGAAGCGGGCGGCGGCGTTTCCGCCGAACTCCTGGGCGGGGCCGCCGGCATCGTCCTGGGCATTCTGGCCCTGGTGGGCATCGCGCCGATGATTCTGCTATCGGTCGCCCTCATTACATTCGGGGCCTGTCTGTTGATGGGAGCGACGATGACGTCGCACGTTCGCAACTACGCGTTTGAGCCGCGGACCGAACATCCGGCCCTGCGCGAAGTGGCCCACGAAGCGACGATCGCGGCCTCGGGGGCTCAGGCGTTGGTGGCGTTGGCCGCCATCTTGCTGGGAATCCTGGGACTGGTGCAGTTCGTTCCGCTCACGTTGACGCTGGTTGGAATGCTGGTTCTGGGTGGAGCGATCCTGCTTAACGAATCAGCCATGCCGACCTGGATGCTGGCGGCCACGGGACGCCGGTTCACGGCATAATGGGTCCGCTGGAGCTCGCGCGCCGAGCGAGTATAAAACCCGGGCCGGCCGGGCGACGCTCGCTCGTGTTGCCTGCGCGATGTGCCGCTTTTTAACCGTCGCTGCGGAGTGCGGCTTTGAGAGACTGCGTTTTCTCGGACAAGAGCGTCACTTGCCGCTCGAAGTTGTTGCGAGCGACGCGGATTCGATCGAGGATCTTCTCGCTGTTGGACTGAATGGTCTTCGTCCACTTTTCGATCTCCTCGAGCGATCCGGCTTGCTTCTCGACCATCAGAATGGCCCGCTCGATATCGGTGAAGTCGACCTTCACCGATTGCTCCTCGATTCGCTGCCGCACGCACAAAGCGCGAGCCAAAAGGAGCGCCGCGCGAAAGTAGGGGTCGCTCAGCGCATCTTCGGCATCCCACGCCACGAAGATGTCGTTGCCAATCCGTTGCAGCGGATCGAGGCCTTCGGGCGCCGTGCGCTTGGAATAAACGAACACGCCGATCAGGGCTGCGCGGTTCTTGCGGGCCAGGTCGATGTATTCGCGGGCATCGGCCACCTGGTACTGCTGCACCTCCTTGGCTTCGATGACGATCCGCTGTCCCGGAGCCGCGCTCTCGGGCCCCAGCTCGATCAGCGTGTCCCCCTTCTTGCAATTGTTGATCAGCCCGGTCGTGGTCCCAACGCACGTGGCAATATCACCGCGCCCCTGCGATTCGTGCTGAATGAAGGCGAACACGGCCTGGTCGAATTCGTCGCCGTGCCGCGTCGAGCGTTGAATCTCCTGGCGGCGTGTGGCCATGCCGGCCAGCACTTCGCGGATTTCGGATTGAAACCGCTGGCTATCCTGCCGGTGTTCGTTGATCAGCGTCTGCAGCTCGCTTTTCATTCGCGCCAGGGCCGAGCCGTCGTTGTCGAGCGAGAACTGGCTGGCAATCTTCTGATGGGCGTCGTCGACCCGGTGCACGAGCTTGCTCAGCGCGGAATCCTTTTCGTCGAGCGTGAACTCGCGGACCATGCGGTCGATCTTCACCTGCAGATCGTCCGAAAGCGAATGCTGCTGCTGGCTCAGTTCGGCGATGAATCGCGTGAGGGCCCCCTCCTTGTTATCCAGCGAAAACTGATTGAGCACCTGGTCGCGCTGGACTCCGAGTTGTTGCTCGACCGCCTCACGAATCGCCGCCAGCACTCCGCGTGACTGGTCTGGGCTGAGCACGCGCATCAGCGGACTCTCCGCGCCGACGTGGGCTGAAAGCGTTTTGGTGAGCTGCGAGTCGCGATCGCCGATTTGGCGACGCAGCAGGGTTTCCAGCTCCCCGTCGCGCCCGATCAGCCGATCGATCCGTTCCTGTAGGCGTCCGTCCTTCGGATCGAAATACTGCTTGAGGGATTCCTCCACGCACTCGTGAACTGTCTGAGCGTGGCTGCCCAGTTTGCTGGTCAACTCCGAGAGCAACCGTTCGCTTTCACGGCGGACGAGGTCAGCGTCGATTTGACCGCGGGCCTGCCGTAGCGCCAGCACGCCGATCCGCAAGGCATTGAGAGCAAAACGCTCGCGCGGCTCCCCCTCGCGAAAGGTCACCAACTCGCGGATCGTGTCGGGGTCGTCGACCTTCAGCTCCAACGGCAGACCGAAGGGCAAGTGGCCCTCTGTGGCGGCAACTCGGGGAAAGAGTTCGCGCGGAACATTGAGGGCCTCCGACATGGCATTCTCCTTAATTGCCTGCCATTACGTTCCATCAGGCTGTCTGTCAGAGTATCTCACCGGCTCACCAATGAGCAACGTATGCACACTAAATCCAAGCTGGCGATCGGCCCCAGGCTCGCCTGCCTGACGTTGCGAGAGAACAGTCCACCGCGTATCCTAAATGCATTAGCATCCGTTGATGTTCCCGCCTCGCTGCCTGCCTGATTGCCCGCCGAACTCCTTGGTCTGACAGCGGATGAAGCTGCCAATGACCCGCCCGCCCCTCGCGTTTTGCTGCTTCGCGTTTGCCGCCGCCCTGTGCTGGCTGCCCGCCAGCCTTCCGGCTGCTGCTCCACAGGTTTCCACCAATCAGGCCGAATTCTTCGAGTCGAAAGTCCGCCCGGTGCTCGCCGGCACGTGCCTAAAGTGCCACGGCGTCTCCACGCATAAAGGGGGCCTGCGGCTCGACTCGCGCGATGCGGCGCTCAAGGGCGGCGACTCGGGCGCGGCCGTCGTGCCCGGCAATCCCGACGCCAGCCCCATGATCGACGCGATCAACTATCGGGGGCTCGAGATGCCGCCGACGGGCAAGCTTAAGCCCCGCGAGATCCAGGCGCTCGTCGAGTGGGTGAAGATGGGCGCACCCTGGCCCAAGGACGACGGCAAAACGGCAGGCCCGTCGCGGGGCGACTTCACCATCACCGACGAGGACCGCCACTACTGGGCCTTTCAACCGATCGGCCACTCGCAGCCCCCGGCCGTGCGCAAAAAACTGGGTGGCCAATCCAATCGACGCCTTCGTGCTGGCAAGCCTCGAAGAAAAAGGCCTGGCGCCTAACCCGCCGGCCGATCCTCGCGTGCTCATCCGCCGGGTGTTTTTTGATGTCATTGGGTTGCCGCCCACTCCCGAAGAGGTCGACGCCTTCGTCAAGAATCCTTCGGACGGGGCCTACTCGCGGCTGATCGACGGACTCTTGGCGAGAAAGGAATACGGCGAGCGCTGGGGCCGACACTGGCTCGATGTCACGCGGTTCGCCCAAACCAACGGCTACGAACGAGACGCGGAAAAGCCTGAATCGTGGCGTTACCGCGATTACGTCATCAATGCGTTCAACGCCGACAAGCCCTACGACCGGTTCATCACGGAGCAGCTCGCCGGCGACGAGCTCGACGAGCCTACGCCCGAGTCGATCATCGCCACGGGCTTCTATCGGCTGGGCATCTGGGACGACGAGCCCGACAACCAGGACGCAGCCGCTTGGGACGAAGTGGATGAAATGGTCCGCACGACCGGCGCGGCCTTTCTGGGGCTCACGCTCGGCTGCGCCCGCTGCCACAACCACATGTTCGATCCGATTCCCCAGGAAGACTACTATCGCATGGCCGCCTTCTTCCGTAACGTCGAGCCTTACGGTAAGGCGCTGAGCCGCACGCATCTCGGCACGAACGACGCCGGCATTTTTACTCCGGTCGGCACGCGCGCGGAGTTTGCTGCATGGGAGGCGCGGCGGCGCGAGCTGTCGCCCCAAATCGCGCGTGCTAAAGCGAAACTCGCCAAGCTGCCCAAAAGCGCCGAGCACAAGGCCGAACGGCAGCGTCTTGTTAACGAGCTGGCCCGGCTGAAGAAACTGCAAGAAGCGGCCCCTTTGGAACGCGCGCTTTCGGTCCGCGAATGCGGCCCGCCGCTTCGCGAAACACGCGTGCTGATCCGCGGAAACGTCGCCACGCCGGGGAGGCGCGTCGAGCCCCGGTTTCTGACGATTCTGGGAGGCAAAGCGCCACAGGCGATTCCTGCCTCTTTCACCGGCCCCTCGGGCGAGCACTCGCTCAAGCCGATGTTGGTGGAGGCCGGAGTGCGGCCGACCGTCGGTCTGCGTCGCGCGCTCGCGAACTGGATCGCCAGCGAGGATAACCCGCTGACCGCCCGCGTGATGGTGAATCGAATCTGGCAAGAGCACTTCGGCCGGGGCATCGTCCGCTCGACCGACAATTTTGGCCGCGCCGGCGTCCCGCCCACTCATCCCGAACTTCTGTCGTGGCTGGCGCGCGACTTTGTCGACGGCGGCTGGCGGATCAAGCGGATGCACAAGCGGATCCTTCTGTCGCGCGTCTACCGCATGTCATCGGCCGCGACCGATGCCGCAGGCTTGGCGATCGACGCGGATAACGACCTCTTCTGGCGACAAAATCTGCGACGGCTGGATGCCGAGGCGATCCGCGACTCGATGCTGGCCGTCAGCGGACGGCTGAATCTTGCCCCCGGCGGACGCGGCATCTTTCCCTCGCTCTCGAAGGACGTGCTGGCGACGCAATCGCGGCCCGGATTGGGCTGGGGTCAAAGCAGCGTCGAGGAACAGTCGCGGCGCAGCATTTACATCTATCTCAAGCGGACCTTGATGGTGCCGTTTCTGGAAACCTTCGATTACACGAATACGGCCGAATCGGTCGGCACCCGTCCGACCACGACGGTGGCGCCGCAGGCTCTGCTTTTGCTCAACAGCGAGTTCACCGATGAGCAGGCACGGAGCCTCGCGGACCGTGTGCGCCGCGATGCGGGCGACCCCCCCGCTCTGGAAATCGATCGGCTGTTCCGTCTGGCGCTGGGACGTTTGCCGACGCCGCGCGAAGCGCAAATCGCTGCCCAGCTGCTGCAAAAGTCTCCCGGTCCCGACGGGGCGGCCGATCCGCTGCGTGCCCTGTGCCTCGTGGTGCTGAATCTGAACGAGTTTGTGTACTTGGACTGACGGTGTCCGCAGTCACCACACGGAACTGTCGGCCCGCTCGGCGATCGATTTGTTCAGGCGGAAAGTCTGTTAGAATGCGACGGGGGATCTGATGAGCGACCGTTCAACTCAGCCTGGAACTCCGACCGGCGGCTTCTGCGGACGCACACGTCGCGAGTTTCTCTGGGAAACTGGGGCCGGCTTTACCGGCGTCGCGCTCACCGCCCTACTCGATCGCGACGGTTTTTTCAGCGGGCGTGCGCTCGGCGGCAGCACGCCTCCCGGGCGATCGCTGAATCGTCCCCTCGCGCCTCTGCCAGCCCCTTTTCCCGCGAAGGCGAAGCGGTGCATCTTCCTGTTCATGTACGGCGGTCCGTCGCAGATGGACCTCTTTGACTACAAGCCCGATCTGCAGAAACGGCACGGGCAAACCGTCAACGTCGAAGTGCGGCGAGGTTTTGTCGTACCGCAAACGCTGTTGGCTTCGAAGCGGCGTTTTGAGCGTCACGGCCAATCGGGCCAGTGGTGTTCCGACGCGCTTCCCTGCATCGCCGGGCACATGGACAAGCTGGCGGTGATTAAATCGCTGCAGATGGATTCGTTCGCGCACGCGTCGGCGCTCATTCAGATGAACTCCGGCCGCGTGCTCCAGGGGCATCCATGCCTAGGCTCCTGGGTGAATTACGGACTGGGCACGCTCAACGAGAATCTGCCCGGCTTCGTGGTGATGCTCGATCCGCGGGGCGGACCGATCGCGGGCGCCGCCAATTGGATGAGCGGCTACATGCCGGCGGCCTACCAAGGCACTGTGCTCCGCTCGACCGGCCAGCCGATCCTCAACCTGGCTCCAGCCAGCCGCATCGACCGGTCCTGGCAGCGGACGCAGGTCGAGGCGATCAACGCGCTCAACGCCGAACACCTGGCGACGCGCCCGGGCTATTCCGAGCTGCAGGCGCGAATTTCGGCCTACGAACTGGCGTTTCAACTGCAGTCGACGGCCCCCGAAGCACTCGACCTTTCGGTCGAAACACAGGCTACGCAGGAACTGTATGGCGTGCACGATCCCAAGCCGCCACACAAACTGTCGTTAGGCAGCGGTCCGTTCGGCCGGCAGTGTTTGATCGCCCGGCGGTTGATCGAACGCGGCGTCCGTTTCGTCCAGATTTATCATGGCGGCGGACACAACGACGAGAATTGGGACGCCCACTCCAACGTCGACAACAACCTGCAAATCCACTGCCCCGAAATCGATAAGCCGATCGCTGGGCTGCTCACCGACCTCGAGCAGCGCGGGCTCCTTGACGAGACCTTGGTGATTTGGGGAGGCGAGTTCGGCCGCCAAGCCGTTTCGCAGGCAGGCCTTGGCCGCGACCACAATCCCAAGGGCTTCACGTATTGGATGGCCGGCGGCGGGATCAAGCCGGGAATCAGTTACGGAGAGACCGACGAAATCGGCCACGAAGCGGCGGTCAACACTCGTCACATTCGCGATCTGCATGCGACCATTCTGCACACGATGGGTTTTGACCATCGCAAGCTGTCGTTTTTCCACAACGGCCTGAACCAGCGCCTCACCGGCGTGATCGAGGCCGAACCGATTCACGAGATTCTTGCATAGGCCCGCCCCTGATCCAGCGGCACCGTCTTGCGGAGTTCCTCACGATGCACAACCAAGTTCATAACACGCTCGCTGCGCGCGCCGTTTTGGCGGCAGCAGGTCTGCTCGCCCTAGCCCCAGGGACGCGCGGGGACGACCCGCCCTCCGAACACGCCCTCAATGTCCCTCCCCCCGGCTACGTCGCCCTCTTCAACGGCAAAGATCTCACAGGCTGGAAGGGGCTCGTTCTGAACCCCAAGCAGCGTGCCGCCATGTCGGCTGAAGAACATGGCGAGCGGCAAAAGGAAGCCGATGTACGAATGCGCAACCACTGGAAGGTCGTCGACGGTGCGCTGATGTTTGACGGGGCGCCGTTTAACGTGTCGGGCCCGCTTTGCACCGTGAAGCAATACGGCAATTTCGAGATGCTGGTGGACTGGAAGATCAGCAAAGCCGGCGATAGCGGCATTTATCTCCGCGGCTCACCCCAGGTGCAGATCTGGGATCCTGATGAACCGTCGCAGCAGAAAAACGGTGCCGCCAAGGGCTCGGGTGGCCTTTGGAACAACGCAATAAACGAGCGGTTCCCGCTCGTGCGTGCCGACAACCCGATCGGTGAGTGGAATCACTTCAAAATTCGAATGGTCGGTGACCGTGTCAGTGTCTGGCTCAACGGCAAGCTCGTCACCGACAACGTGGTAATGGAGAACTACTGGGATCGCAAACAGCCGATCTATCCCCGCGAGCAGATTGAGCTGCAAAACCACAATCATCCGCTTTACTTCCGGAACATCTTCATCAAGGAGTTGCCCTAGGATGCCGTCGGTCGACTGGTACTATCACCGTCCCGGCTGTACGACGTGCGGGAAATCGCTTGCGTTTCTCGAAAAGAAAAAGCTTGCCGTCAAGGAGCAAGTCAACGCCGCCAAAATTCGCTTCGAGCCCAAGCAGGCGCTCGAGTTGGCGCGTCAGGCGAATCGGGTGATTGTGGCCAAGGGGAAAAAGGTCGTCGACTTCGACATGAAGCGCGATCCGCCCGACGACGAAACGCTGCTCAAGCATATCATCGGCCCGAGCGGCAAGCTCCGTGCCCCCGTCATTCGCCGGGGCTCGACTCTGCTGATCGGCTTCGCCGAGGATGAATTCGCCAAAGTGCTCGGCGCGAAGTAAACCTTTCGGGAGGCGGCTGCGGTGCAACTAACCGGTCGGGTCGCCGTCGTGACGGGCGGGGGCAAGCGGATCGGCCGCGCCCTTTGCCTCACCCTGGCCGATGCCGGCTGCTCGGTGATGGTGCACTACTCGCACTCGGCGGACGAGGCACGGGGCACGGTCCAGCAGATCACCGCTTTGGGCGGACAGGCTGACTGCGTCGGCGCCAACTTCGGCGATCCGCGCCCGGCGATCCCTCAAGTCATCGGCGCGGCATACGAACGATTTGGCCGCGCGGATATTTTGATCAACAGCGCGGCCATTTTTGAGCCAGGCTCGCTCGCGTCGACCACCGAGTCGGACTGGGACCGGCAATTCGCGATTAATCTCAAGGCCCCCGCCTTCCTGTGCCGCGAGTTTGCCGCGCGGCATCAGCCGGGAGTGCCAGCGGCCATCGTGAATATTGCCGACTGGCGCGGTCTCAAACCGCTTCCCGGGCACTTCTCTTACACGTTAACCAAGGCCGCGCTCATCGCCATGACGCGGATCCTGGCGATAGAACTGGCACCGGACATCCGCGTTAATGCCGTGGCTCCCGGGTCGATCCTGCCGCCCCCCGGCGCAGGCCCGGACTATCTCGAACACTTGGCGAAACAAGTCCCGCTCAAGCGGCACGGCGACCCGAGCGACGTGACGAGTGCCGTGCTTTATCTGCTGCGAGCCGACTTCGTGACAGGCGAAGTGATCGCCGTCACCGGCGGCGAGCAACTTCAGTGACGCCTACCCAGATCGAGTGCACCGGTACCCGAACGCAGCGGTGCCTTTGAAATTCACTCTGGCATACGCCTAGAACCGGGCCGAAAATAGAGAACGGTAGTTGCTGCGGCCGGACAGCGCCCAATCTGAGTCGTCCAGCGTGGCCCTTGCCGTGGTTCGCCGAGTCATGCCGATGTCCGACAAGATCCGCATCAATGGCCTGTTTCTGCGCACGATCATCGGCATCAACCACGATGAGCGCGAGCACAAACAGGACGTGTTGATCAACCTGTCCCTCAGCGTCGACACGCGGCCCGCCGCTCGCACCGATCAAATCGAGGACGCGGTGAATTACCGGACGATTACCAAGAACGTCATCGATCTGGTGGAGAATTCACGTTTTTTTCTAGTCGAGCGGATGGCCGACGAGATCGCCCGGTTGTGCCTTCGCGATTCGCGCGTGGATGCGGTGCGGGTCAGTATCGAGAAGCCGGCCGCCCTGCGGTTTGCCCGCTCCGTCGGCGTGGTGATCCGGAGAACCCGAGCGGATGTCTGAGCGCCGGGCCAACCGCGCCTACCTGTCGCTCGGTTCCAATATCGAGCCGGAACAAAATCTCGCCGCCGCCGTTCGCGAACTGGCGGCATTCGGCCGCATCCTAACAGTGTCTAGCGTTTGGGAATCGGCGCCGTTCCGCGATGGCGCCCCAGAACGTAACGATCGCCCTGCCGACAAGAACTTCTTGAATGCGGCCCTGGTCCTCGAAACGCCGCTGTCGCCGGCGGAACTTTACGAGCAGGCCATTTCGTCGGTCGAGCGCCGGCTGGCTCGAGTGCGGAATCCGCGCGACAAGAATGCGCCGCGGACGATCGACGTCGATCTTTCGCTCTTCAACGACGACGTGCTCGAGTTCGCCGGCCACCGCGTGCCGGACCCAGAAATCCTGATCCAGCCGTTCGTCGCCATTCCGCTGGCCGAGGTCGCTCCGGACTATGTGCATCCTGTCGAACGACGACGCCTCGCCGACATCGCCGCTGCTTGGTCGAACAATTCCGGTCTACTGCCGCGGGCCGACGTCACGCTTGCGTAGGACCGAGAGCGAGAACGCTATCAGCGGGAATCGCCAGAAACGTGAACCGCTTACCAGCCGTACGGAGCCCCATAGTACACGCTATACGACAATGGCGTGCCGTAGGTGTTGTCGAACTGGTAGGGCGCGACGTAGCCGTACTGCGGCACGTTCGGTTCGCCCGTGGCTGGGTACGGCATCTGGTTGAGCATCAGCCCCAGCGTCGCCTCACTGCGGTAAGAGGGATGGGCCACATACTCGGCGCGGCTGAACGGAACCGACCGATAGACTTCGGCGTAACTGGGACGCCGCATCGGGCCAGCCGCGTGCGCGCTACCCGGAATGATGCGGAGGCCATCGGCGGGCGGCGCGTGCGTCGCCGTCGGTGCCGAAGGGTTGGCCTGAGGCGCCGACTTCATTCCCGGCTCGTACGGCGGAGGCGCGGGCTGTGAGGGCAACGCCGGATGAGACGGGGGCGTCGCCTGGGCCAACCTCAGCTTGGTCGCCGGCAGGATGCGGATCGTCCACGCGTCCTGGTCAGCGGCCACGGCCGCGGACGACAAGGCAGCCCCAACACACAAAGCGACGCACAGGCGAGGAACCGAAATCCGCCGGACGAGCCCCACCGTGTTGTGCGCACGGGGGGCCGTCAGGCGGACTTGAATCCCGGAATTCTCACGCACCGTCATAGGAGACTCTGCTTCAGAAGGGTTGATTGATTTGTTCGGATTGATTTCATTTTGCCGATTATTCTTAATTTACCCATCTTCACTTAGCGTGGTCAACACGTTGGTTTTCGCTCTTTGGGATCGCGGCTGAATCCGTTGGCGTCGTTGACCGTGCTCGACCACAACGTCTAAAGTAAATGCTCACCTTGATTTGAAGCTCGTTGGCGTTTCCCAGACAGGACATCCGAGTTGGCAGCCAAAGCCTGGGGCGGTCGATTTCAGCAGGCAACCGATCCCCGCGTCGAGCGGTTCACCGAGTCGATCAGCTTCGATCGCCGACTGGCCGCCGTCGATATTCGCGGCTCGAAGGCCCATGCGCAAATGCTGGCGCAGTCCGGCCTGATTACGACCGCCGAATGCCAGACAATCCTCGCCACCCTGGACGAGATCGGGACCGAGATCGAGGCGGGAGCCTTTCCGTTCAGCACCGAGCTCGAAGATATCCACATGCACGTCGAGCAGGCGCTGATTGCCCGCACTGGCGACGTGGGCCGCAAGCTGCATACGGGCCGCAGCCGCAATGACCAGATCGCGACCGACCTCAAGCTCTTCGTGCGGGACGCGGCCGCGCGGATCGACGCCTTGCTCGAAAACCTGCAGCGTGCCTTCATCGCCCGCAGCGCCCGCGACGTGGACGTGGTTGTTCCTGGCTACACACATCTGCAACGAGCCCAGCCCGTGATGGTCGTGCATTACTGGCTGGCTTACTGCGAGAAACTCCAACGCGATCGCGGCCGGATCCACGACGCCGTCAAACGGCTCAATTTCTCCCCGTTGGGAGCGGCAGCCCTCGCCGGCACGTCGCTCCCCATCGATCGTGAACTAACCGCGCGACTGCTCGAGTTCACCGGTCCGGCCGCCAACAGCCTCGACATCACGGGCGATCGCGATTTTCTCGTCGAGTTCTTGTTCGCGCTTTCGCTGACGGCCGTGCATCTCAGCGGCTGGGCGCAGGAATGGATTTCCTGGTTCTCCACAGAATTCGGCTTCCTGAAGTTGCCCGACGCGCTGACGACCGGCTCCTCGATCATGCCGCAGAAGCGCAATCCCGACGTGCTCGAACTGATTCGCGCGAAGTCGGCTCGCGTGGTCGGCGCCCTCACCCAGGGACTGTTTTTGCTCAAAGATTTGCCGCTGGCTTACAATCGCGACTTGCAGGAAGACAAGGTGCCGCTGTTCGAGGCGTACGACACCCTGTCCGCGTGCCTGGAGCTGGCGGCCAAACTTGTCTCGGGCGCCGAGTTGCAGCGTGAGCGGATCGCCTCCCGGTTGGAGGAAGGATTCCTCGACGCGACCGCGCTGATGGAATACCTGATTCGCCACGGCGTGCCGATGCGCACGGCGCATGAGACGGTGGGCAAACTGGTCGCCGCCTGCGAAGCCGAGCGGACTCGTCTCGCCCAATTGCCGCTTGAACGTTTGCAAGCGGTCTGTGACAAGATCGGGCCGGACGTCGCCGGAGTGCTCGGCGTCGAAAACGCGATGCAGGCCCTCTCGAGCTTCGGCTCCGGCGGGCGCGGGCCCGTGCTCCAGCAGCTGGCCCGCTGGCAGGCGAAGCTCGGCATGCATGCGTAACATCCGGCTCACGCTGGCGTACGACGGCACCGGCTATGTCGGCTGGCAGATTCAGCCCAACGGAGTTTCGGTGCAATCGGTGGTCGAAGCGGGCATTCGCGAATTCAGCGGAACCAAGCCGTCGTTGATCGCGGCGGGCCGGACGGACGCCGGCGTGCACGCGCTGGGCCAGGTGGCCAACTTCCAGACCGAGTCCGCTATCCCCTGCCAGGGATTTCGCGCGGGACTGCAGGCGTATCTGCCCCACGACGTGCTGGTGGTCAACGCCGACGAAGTGCCGCTCGACTTTCATGCCACCTATGCGGCCAAGCGGAAGCGGTATCGCTACGTAATTCAAAACACCCGCGCGGCTCACCCCTTCTTACGGAATTACACCTACGAGTATCACGCTCGACTCGATGAGCAAGAGATGCACGCCGCCGCCCAGGTCTTCGTCGGCACACACGACTTTCGCGCCTTCGAGACGCAGCACCCCAACACGGCCAGCAGTGTGCGAACTGTGTTCGAGCTGAGCGTCCGCCGGTTGGCAGAATGGACGACCTGGAACGCCTGCCGGCCCGTGCGCCCTGAAGAGCCAAACTCCGAGTTGACGGCGGCTGACCCGGCGGGAGAATTTGTCGCGATCGACATCGTTGCCAACGGCTTCCTCTATAACATGGTCCGCACCATAGCCGGGACGTTGATCCGCGTGGGCGAACGTAAGTGGGACGCGGCGCACGTACGTCAGATCCTCGAGCGTGGGACGCGCCCGCAGGCGGGCCCGACTGCCCCGGCGTGCGGTCTCTACCTCGTCCGAGTCGAGTACGACGAGTTACGCACGTGAAATTTCGCGTCGTGCATTTCATCACGCGGTTGATCATCGGCGGTGCGCAGGAGAACACGCTGCTGACTGTCGAAGATCAGCATCGCATCTACGGCGACGAGGTGACGCTCATCTGCGGTCCGGGGCTCGGGCCGGAGGGAACGCTCGTCGAGCGGGCCCAAAGTGGCGGGCTCGATCTGCGAATCATTCCTGAGCTTCGACGCAGCATCCATCCCTGGCGGGATTGGCGTAGCTACCGCCGATTGCTCTCACTGCTGCGGGAAATCCGACCGCAAATTGTCCACACGCACAGCTCGAAGGCCGGCATCCTCGGACGCCTGGCAGCGAGCCGTCTCGGAATTCCGGCCGTGCACACAATTCATGGCGCCTCGTTTCATTACGGCCAGAATCCGCTCGCACACCAGAGCTACATCCTGGCCGAGAAATGGGCCGCGGGACACTGCCGGAAGTTCATCAGCGTCTGCGACGCCATGACCGAACAATACGTGCAAGCCGGCGTCGCGCCGCGCGAACGATTCGTGACGATCTACAGCGGCATGGAGGTCGAGCCGTTCCTCAACCCGCCGCGACCGCGTGACGAAGTCAGGCGGCAGTTGGGATTCGGTCCGGAGCACGTCGTCATCACGAAGGTGGCCCGGCTGTTTCATCTCAAAGGGCACGAGAGCGTGATCGCGGCGGCCGGCCGCGTAGCCCGCGAACATCCCAACGTGCGTTTTCTGTTCGTGGGCGACGGCATTCTCCGCGAGCAGTTCCAACGTCAGATCAAAGAAGCCAGGCTGAGCGACGCGTTCGTGTTCACCGGCCTCGTACCTCCGCAGCAAGTGCCGGAATTGATCCAGGCGTCCGACGTGATCGTGCATACCAGTCTTTGGGAGGGATTGGCTCGCGTGCTCCCACAGGCGTTGATCGCTGGTAAACCGGTGGTCAGTTATGACGTCGACGGAGCCCGGGAAGTCGTGATTCCCGGACAGACCGGATACTTGCTCCCGCGGCAGTCGGTCAATGAGTTATCCGTAGCGCTCTGTGAGTTGGTGTCAGACCCCGCGCTGCGCGAACGACTCGGTCGGACTGGACGCGAACGGTTCGTGGATCAGTTCCGCCACGAGACGATGACCCGCCGCATTCGCGAGGTCTACGAGGCCCTTCTTGCCGGGTGATCGGCCTTACTGGTCGTTTCGGAGCCAGCCCGGCGAGATCGATCAGTTTTACCGGAACGCCGTTTGCTTGCCCATCCTCCCTTGTCATCGCAGGGGTCCAGCGATCAGACTGGGAACTCAACATCCGGTTCGCCGGCCACGATCAGCAACAGGGAGTCATCGATGCTTACACGACGGTCCGCTCTCCCGGTCTTCCTATTCTCTGCGTCGGTGTTCACTGCGTCGCTGTTCACTGGGCCTTCGGGGGGCTGGCTCGGGACACCGGCGTGCGCCGCCGATCATCCGGTGATCACCAGCCTCGACGACGTTGACGCCGACTACGCTTTCCAGGGCGAGTACTACGGAACGCTTGCCCGGACCGGCGGCGGCCCATGGGAAACGATTGGACTTCAAGTCGCTGCGCGGAGCCGGCGAGTACATCGCAACTTATTATCCCGGCGGCCTGCCGGGCCTCGGTTGGCTCGGCGAGCCGCCCATGCATCTCCGCGGACGACGTGAGCCGGATCGCCTGCAGCTGTTCGGTGGCAACCTCGGATTCATTGTCTCAGACAACATGGCCTGGCGGATCGACGAAAATCAGGAAATTCACAGCTGGGTCAACAAGGTCAACCGCATCAGCCCCACGCTGGGCCAGTCCCCACCGCTCGGCGCCGTCGTCCTGTTCGACGGACGAAACTCCGAGTCGCTCGTCAACGCACAGCTCACCGCGGACAAGTTGCTCAAAGCAGGGGCCTCGAGCCGCGACACGTATCAGGACTACTTCCTGCACGTCGAATTCCAGTGTCCCTATATGCCCTGCGCTCGGGGACAGGAGCGAGGAAACAGCGGCGTCTATCTGCAGTCGCGCTACGAAATCCAGATCCTCGACTCGTTCGCCCTAGTGGGAAATTCGAACGAGTGCGGCGGCATTTACAATTTCCGCCGGCCCGACGTCAACATGTGCCTGCCCCCGCTCGTCTGGCAGACGTACGATATCGATTTTCGCGACGCGCGTTTCACGGTCGCCGGGTCGTGTCCCGGATGCCCTCCTCGTGAAAGCGGGAAGACTGAAGATGCGATGGTCAACGTCTGGCAGAACGGCTATCCGATCCACGAGCAGATCGCCATTCCGCACCCGACCGGCCATGGCAAGCCGGAATCGCCCAACCTGCTGCCGATTGTCTTCCAGCAGCACGGGAATCCGGTCCGATTCCGCAACATCTGGCTGGTGGTCAACACCAAGGACACCCCGCACTACATACCGCAGTTACCCCTCAAGGTCTACCAGTTCCCAGGCGACTCCTACGGCACGGTTTGGCTGCACATCCCCCACGCCCACTGAGGCCAGTCGCTCGGCTGCGAGATGACGGGTCCGGACGCATTCCCGAACTGTGAGAGCGTCCGGACCCAATTCTTTTGTCCCGCGGATCGCTGGGCCAGTCGATTCCCGCGGGCGGCACGCCGCTTGCTCCGCTTAACAGCCGACGACATCTCAATCACGCCCGCACGCCCTACGCACCCACGCCGCCCAAAGCGGCGACGTCTTCTGATTTGCGCACGGCGTGCTCGCTCCACCACGCGATCCGGCAGAGTTCATTCGTGAAAAATCAGACCAAGGCGAAAGCCAAGCCAGCGAAGGTGTCCGCAAAGGCCGCCACGCGGCCACCTTCCGAAAAAGCGGTGCGACGCAATGGAGTGGCTGAGTCGAAACAGGGACTTGATCAGGCCCGCGATGGAGCGCCTCATCGCATCCTGGTGATCGACGTCGGCGGCACCAAGGTCAAGGTGCTGGCCTCGGGCGAAACCGAAGTCCGCAAGACCGAATCGGGCCCGTCGTTTTCGCCAAGCAAGCTGGTAGAGACGGCCAAGGAACTGGCGAAGGGTTGGAAATACGACGCAGTCTCGCTTGGCTACCCAGGGCGGGTGGGTCCAGCGGGCCCCAGCTCGGAGGCGGGCAATCTCGCGCCGGGGTGGGTTGGTTACGATTTCGCCGCGGCCTTTCAAATGCCGGTTCGCGTCCTGAACGATGCGGCCATGCAGGCTCTCGGCAGTTACGAAGGTGGCCGCATGTTGTTCCTCGGTCTCGGGACGGGACTCGGGTCGACGCTCATCTCGCAAAACGCGATCGTGCCACTGGAACTGGGTGGCCTGAGATACTCGCGGACGCAAACACTCGGCCAGGTGCTGGGGCGTGACGGACTCAAGCGGATCGGGAAGAAGGCGTGGCGCGCGGCGGTCGCGGCTATCGTCCACGAATTCCTGGCCGCCTTCGAGGTCGAATACGTCGTGTTGGGGGGCGGGAATTCCAAGGAAGTCAAGGACCTGTCGGCAGGGGCCCGCATCGGGCACAACCAGACGGCCTTTCGCGGCGGCTTTCGCCTCTGGAATTTGGAGGACGTGAAGACCCTGTCGCCCGGCGAGATTCCCGATTGCCCCGGACCGCCCTGCCCGGCCGATTGGCGAATCCTTTAATCTCTCGGAACTAGATCGGGACTCTGCCTAGCCGCCGTCGTTTCGTCCTCACTTGGCAAGCTCAAACGTGCTCTCCTTGGCGAGCAGACGATCGATAACCTCGACGACACCCCGGCTGGCCGGCTGCTCGGTGACGAACGCGGCCGCTTCCTGCAGCAAGGGCACTGCGTTGCTCACGGCGATTCCCAGCCCCGCAGTCGACAAGAGCGAATGGTCGTTCTCGCCGTCGCCGATCGCGACAACTTCCGACGGCGGGATCATCATCCGCTCAAGCGCCGTCGTCAGGCCGGTCCCCTTGTTGACGGCCGAGGGGAGCACCATCACGGCCCCCTTGTTGAAAATCACCTGCAACTCCAAGCCCAGGTCGCGGATCGTTTGCAGGACGATGTGCTCATTCGGCTGAACGGTCGCCACGATCGTTCGTCCGACGGAGAGCGGCGTCACGCCCCGTTCTCTGAGCAGCGCCACAAAAGCATCGGGTGGCGGCGGCGCGAGCGCTTCTTCGACCTTCGTTGCCGGACGATAGAGGGTCGCGCCGTTTTCCGTCACCACGTACTCGAAGAGCGATAGATCACTAAACGACTGTTGAAGGTCGATCTGCTCGCGGCCCGTCACCAGGATCAGGTGGCGACCCGAAGCACGCAGCTGACGCAACGCCTGTGCCGTGCGTCCATCGACTTTTCCGTCGTCGGCAAGAGTGCCATCGTAGTCGCTGGCGAGAACGCGATATCGCATCCTTATCCCGCGAATTGGCCCGTGGGTGTTCGTTCTGATCCAATTCTTTCTTGGTACTGATCCAATTGTCGGTGACGGGTAGCTGCAATTGCCGGACCAAAAGTGGCCCCTCGAACATGAGCTTATGACCATTTTCTGCCCAAGCGCGCATTCTCCCCCGGTTGATTCTGCCCAAGCTCAGAACGAGAGCCGCATGGCCGCGCAGCCTTTCCGATGCCGGCTAGCCTCAGGTAGAAGAGAATCGCGAGGTCTAAAATGTCATGAGCAAACACGTGAGGCTTTCTCCGGAAGTGGCCGAGGTCGCGCTCGCCCATTTGAGCGCCGTCGATCCCGTCATGCGGCACTTGATCGCGTCGATCGGACCGTTCGGCCTGAAGCCGTTGCGCAATCGCTTTCACACTCTCGTGCGTTCCATCGTCAGCCAACAGATCTCCACGAAGGCGGCTGACTCGATTCGCCGAAAGCTCGAAGCGGCGGTCGAGCCCTACGGCGGCCTGACGCCGGAGGCAATCCTGAAACTGTCGACTGCGAAGATGCAAAAAGCGGGCCTCTCGCCCCAGAAGCAAACATATTTGCGCGATCTGGCCGGACGGATCCAACAGCGGCACGTGCGCTTGGATCGTCTGCATCGCCTGCCGGACGAAGAAGTGATCGCCGAGCTGATTCAAGTGAAAGGCATCGGGCGCTGGACCGCGCAGATGTTTTTGATCTTTACCCTGGCGCGGGCCGACGTGTTTCCGCACGACGATTTGGGCGTGCGCGCGGCCATCAAGCGTTTCTATCGCCTCGAAGAACTGCCCGACAAAGAGACCTCGCACCGCATCGCCGAGTCATGGCGGCCCTATGCCACCGTCGCTAGCTGGTATTGCTGGCGAAGCCTCGCGCTGCCGGCAGAGTCTGTCGCGCCCTAGTCATTCACCTCGACCGGTAACTGACAGGAAATCACGGCAGAGCGCGCGGATTGGGTCAAGTTTGAGGACTCTGCGGACCGATAACGCGCGTGGGCCGCCTTCACATAGCCGCATAGCGTTCGCGTGCGCGCCGTCTCGTCGCCCGGAGAAGCACAAGTGAACTCGCTGCGGCTCTTGCTGACGGTCGTGCTGCTGGTCTTCGCGGGCGATTCCTTTGCCGGCGGCAACAAGCCACCGAAACCAGCGACCAAAGACAAGGCGCCAACGCAACCTCTGCCCAGCTTCGACCTGGTGACCAAGCAGGTGCAGCAAGTGCTGGCCCTCGACCCCGACTATCAAACGGGCGACCTGCTGACGGCGCCAAAGGTCGAGCGCGTGCTGAGCAAGCTCGAAAAGACTAACTGGAAGGTCGCCGACGCGCGCGACATTGTGAAGCTTGTGCTCTCTGACAGCGACTGGATGGCCGAGCGACTGTCGGGCGGCGACGGCAAGGAATTCATGCGACGCATCGCCACGATGCCGGGCGGGTATGACCGCGTTGATCGCCTCCGCAACATGCCCAACGGCGAGTACCAGATCTCGGACTTCATCGAGAGTCCTGGTGGCTACACGATGATCGAGTACATGACCACCACACGGGAGGGGAGAAATCTGGGCGCCCTGGTGTCGGGAGGGGTCAACGGGGAAGACTTCAACAAGCCGACCGGCCGCATCTACACAGAACGCGAGCTGCTCAAGCGACTGAAGATCAGCTACGACGCCGAAGTGGACCGCCGCACGGGACTGGAGCCCAAGCCGACGACGAAGCCGGGCAAACCCGAGTCCAAGACCAAATGGAAGTCGAAGGGTCCGTGGAAACCGAATCGCACAGCCCGCCCGCAACCCGTGCCCGGCGCCGAAGAGCCCATGGCTCCCCCGGAATTTCAGGACGGCGTGCCCCAATCGTAAGGCAGCCGTCTTGGCGTCAGGTTCTTGCCCGGCCCGGTCGGCTCTGATAGCGTAGACCCGGTTGTCGGCACGAAGCGCTCTGGTGAGACGACTCCTCTCTGCGGATTTCCGGCGATGCACAGATCTGGGGCTGTCGCCCCGCTTATTGTCGTTGGTGTCGCAGTCTTCGCCGCCGGGGCTGCGTTTCTGTCGGCCGAACCGCCTTCAGCCGTATCCTTGGCCCAGAAAGACGCCGACGCGAAGCCCGCTGAGGCTAAACCGAGCAGTCGCAAGAAAGCGGCAATCGGCCGCGTGCATCCGGGTGACAAAGACGCGCCCGTGCGTTTGCCCCGCTGGTGGAAGGCCGGCGAGCCGGTGCCAATCGTCAAATCGAATTGTGTCCGCTGTCACCTTACCGCCGGTCGCGAGTTGACGGCTCCCGCTCAGGACTTCGCTCGCAGCGTGCACGACCTGCACGGGATGACGTGTTCCGACTGTCACGGCGGAAATCGGGACAAAGACGAGTCGGCTCACGAAGAAGAATTCGGCTTCATCGGCACCAAGCTCAGCGCCCACATGGCCAGTTGCGCCGAGTGCCACGACGAACAAGCCGAGGCGGTGAAGTCGGGGCCGCACTATTGGGATTTCTCCAAGCACGTGAATCTTAAATACCCCGTCTGCAGCGACTGCCACGGGCACCACGACGTGGAAAAGCCGCCGGCCGAGTTTTCGCTCAAAACCGTCTGCCGCGAGTGTCATCTCAACTTCGAGCACGACATGCCCCACGCGGCCGCAGTGGTGATCGAGAACGATCGGTTGTGGGACGTGATTCGCAAAGTGCAGGAACGCAACGTCAAGAACGAAAGGCCGGTCCCCGATCAGTTTCACCAGGATCTGGAGGCGGCCCGCCACCTGACGGCCGAGCTGATCCATCCGGCCCACAAGATCACGGAAAAGCAGGCCGCCGAGCTTAATGTTCACGTGCAGACGGTGCGCGGACGACTCGAACGGTGGCTGCTTGAAGACGCTGCTCATTCCACCACAAAGTCTCCGACAGCGCACGCTCCCAGTTCCAACACGACTCCCTCAACTCCAACAGATCGGTCGAAAGATGCACCCTAACTGCCCTCAGTTCGGACGTCGTAACTTTCTGGCAGCCGGGGGTGCCATGGCACTGGGCGGGTTGGTGGCTGCAGGAGTGCACGCGGGCGAAAAGGCGGCTGTGTCGACGCCCGCGCCGGCGGGGCCAATCGACCCCAAACACAAGGCGCTCGTCGGCATCGCCCGCGGCTCGAGCATCGAGGATTCGGTCAAGTCGGCCGTGGCGCTGGCGGGCGGGCTCGACTTCATCAAGCCGGGCCAAACCGTGCTGATCAAGCCGAACGTCACCGGGGCCGCCAAGTTCCCAACGACGACCAACCCGGAAGTGTTGTACGCAGTGATCAAGCTCGTGGCCGCGCAGGGACCGAAGCAGATCTACGTCTCCGACCGCAGCTTCTCGCCGGCCTTCAGCACAGCCGCGCCAAAAACGATCGACGTGATGCGCTATGTGGGACACATCGCCGCCATCGAGCAGGCCAAAAAGGACGTCAAAGCGCCGGTGATGGCCCTGGGCCTGGAATCGGCCGCGGCCGAGTTGGAGCGCCTGGGGCGTCCGAAGGGGACGCCAGTTTGGCGGAAAATCAAGCCGGCCAACGCCAAGCATTGGCCCAACGGTTTCGAGCAGGCCGAGTTGCTCTTCGCGGTCGACCACGTGATCAACGTGCCCGTAATCAAAACGCATTTTCAGGCGTGGTTCACAATGTCGATGAAGGCCTTCGTCGGCATGAGCCATCATCGCTCGCGCCTCGAGTTTCACCGGTCGCTGGCAGGAGATTTCGATCTCTTCC
This sequence comes from uncultured Planctomycetaceae bacterium, assembly GCA_963800135.1. Taxonomy (GTDB): domain Bacteria; phylum Planctomycetota; class Planctomycetia; order Planctomycetales; family Planctomycetaceae; genus DASPSM01. Next base: position 197,908 of record CAWCZR010000021.1, read on the forward strand.
ATCAGAAGTCGCGCCGGCGGCGCCGCCGCGGCATCATTCCCGACGTGGCGGCCGAAGACGCGGCTGTGGCTCCATTCGTCAACCGCATCGCCGAGCTCAACCTGGGACTCACGCCGGCGCTCAACATCCTGGACGGTTCGAACTCGTTCGTGTTCGGCGGCCCCTCGCAGGGCGACACGGCCCAGCCGAAAGTCATCGTCGCCAGCACCGACCGCATCGCGGCCGACGCGACGGGCATCGCCGTGCTCAAGAACATCGGCACCGAGCCGCGGCTGCAGAACCGCCCGATCTGGAGCAATCCTTTCCTGCGCCACGCCATCAAGATCGGCCTGGGCGTCGGCTCGCCCGCGCAGATCGTGCTGAAAGACGCAGGCATCCCCGCGGCCGACATCGAGCGGATCCGTACGCTCTTGTTGCAGACTGCGTGACTAACGGCACGAGCGAAGTTCGCAAGGTACCCGTTAGTCCCTCGTGGCCCATGCGTCCGCATAGGACGCACGGTAGGCCCCATAGACGGCAGGATACTCTGCCTGCAGCGTCTTCAGTGTGATCGCGCTCGCGATCCGCTCGCCTTTGACGCTGAAGATCGAGAAGGTCACCTCTCTCACTCCGGCATAGTGCACCGTCAGGATCTCATCGCGGCCTTTGAGCGAGACAATGGGCTGCGGCTCGGGCCGCGTCGCGCGGCTCGACTTTTCCGACTTTTCTTCGCTCTTCGGACTCGAGCCATCGCTCTTGCCGGCGCTCGGTTTCGCCGCGGTCCGCTCGCCGGTGAAGTCGATCGTCCCCTTGTTGTCCCCGAGCTCGAAGGCCAGGTTCCCCTTGAGCGAATTCCCCTCGAGCGTGGCCTTGTAAACGCCCTTAAATTTCTGGCCCTCACGTTCGACCGCAATTTGCCAGCTCAGGTCGTTGCCCTGCAGCTTCAGTTCCTGGGCCGGCTGCTCGCCCAAACGGCCCGTATAAGTCCCTTTCAACTTTTCGCCGTCGGCCGTCAGTTTCAGGATCGACTCGATCGTGTCGCCGTTGGCTTCGATCTTGAGTTTCCAGGTCCCCACCACGTCGTCCAGATCGACGCCGCGCTTCGCCGTCCACGGGAGCGGGACCGAGTTGTCCTCGATGATCACTTCGATCTCGCCATTGATCTCGTCCTGGCTCAGCTTGCCGTGAAACTTGGCGTGAATCTTCTGGTCGTTGAATTTGCCGTCGGCCTCGAACGAGAGTTCCCCCTTCTCGAACTTGCCGTTGGAGATAGGGACGGTCTGCCCGCTGCGGCGGTAGGTGCCGGTGACCTTGCCGTCCTTGTTGACGAGCTTGAGCACGCTACGGTTGCTTTCCCCCTCGAGCTCCCGCGACCAGACCCAGGTCCCCGTCGGATCGTTCTTGGCATCCGCCCCCCGGCTGTAACCGGCCGGCGCCCACGCCAGCGCCAACGTCAACAATGACCAGGCCAAGCTTCGCCCATGCATCATCTCTCTCCTCCGAGCAGATTCGATTCCCGAATCCGCAAGCCCGTTGCTTCCAACGTGAAGACGCCGCTTCCGAAAAAATCGTATCGCTCAGCTCCCGTCGGAAGCAAGGCGATTTGGCCGTTCGCCTGGTCTGCCGGGTGGCAAATTGAATCGTGTTCGCGCCTCTTGTAGGATCACAGCGTCGCGCGTTGCCTCGTGCTTTCGAGCCGCGTTTGTCAGATCGTCTCCGTTTGTCCGCAAGGTTACGCCATGCGTTTGCTCGCCCAATCCTCGGATGCACGGGGCATCCGTCACCTGCTGTCGGCAACGTTGGTCTGCGGCGTTGTCTCGCTCGGCCCCTTGACTGTGCGGGCGCAGGAAAAGTCGCGGCCCGAGCGGGTCTATTACAACCTGCTCAATCCGACCGGCCTGGCCATCCAGCCTGGCACCGACTACGTCTTCGTCTCTTCGCGGTACGGCATTTATCGCTACGACCCCAATTACAAGCAGCCTGCCGAGCACAAAGCGGGGATCGAAATCGACAGTTACCCGAAGACGGTCGACCAATTCGGCAGCGGGCCGAAATACGAGATCGGTCCCCTGGGCCTCGCGTTTCTGGATCGCACCCACCTCGTCGTGGGGGACGGCAGCCGCAAGAACGGGGAGGAGCTGGTGCGTGTCTACAACCTGCCCACGCCCCCGCCGCCCCCCGACCGCTGGATCAAGGAAGACGGTGCCGAGTACACGCTCGGACCGATCAAGGCGGGAAGCGAGTCCTCGACCGGCGAGGGCGACTTCTTCGGCGTGGCCGTCGGTCACAATGCCATCTGGGTGACCTGCCACGGCGACGAGACGAAGGGCTGGATCGCCAAGAGCGAAGTCACCGACGGCAAGCCCGGCCCGCTCACGCCGTCAATTGCCACTCGGCCGGCAACGCAGGTTGCCGGTCCGGGCCCGCTCACGTTCACGCCGGACGGCAAGGAGCTGGTCGTCGGCTTGATGGGCGACCTCAATTCGGAGGAACGAGACAGCGTGATCGCCTTCTTCGACCCAACTGACGGGAGCTTCAAACGAAAACTGAAGGCCGGTCTCTACGACGTCACGGGCCTGGCCTACAGTCCCAAAACCAAAAAACTCTACGCGACCGACTTCGCCTGGAAGAAGCCGCGCGAAGGGGGGCTGTTCGAGCTGACGGTCGACGGCGACAAAATGAAAGCGACCCGCGTCGTCGCGCTCGATAAACCCTGTGCCCTCGCCTTCGACCCGGCGGGGCATCTTTATGTCACCGTGTTCGACGTCCACCTCGAGGGGGGTGAAAAAGCTCGATCCACCGATCCCGGCGCGCTCCTCTACATCAAGCCGGGCCTGTGAAGACCGAGGTTCGCCGCAGGCCTGCATGCGAGGTCGGCTGACGGGCCAACGATCCCGCCATCTGGTCCCCCTTCTGGCCGGGTGCTAGCATTGATTGATGATCTTCGTTCTGGATAACTACGACTCGTTCACCTACAACCTCGTCCAGCGGCTGGGCGAGATTGATGCGGGTCTGGAAATCCGTGTCGCGCGCAACGATCAGATCACCGTCGAACAAATTGGGCAATTGCAGCCGGAGCGGATCATTATTTCGCCCGGGCCCTGCACGCCCAGCGAGGCGGGAATCTCCAAGCAGGTGATCGAAAGCTTCGGGCCACGGGTGCCCGTGCTCGGCGTTTGCCTGGGACATCAGTGCATTGGCGAGACGTATCAGGGCCGAGTGCTGCGGGCCGATCGGTTGATGCACGGCAAGGTCTCGAACATTCATCACGACGGGCGGGGACTCTTCACGGGATTGAAGAATCCTTTCTCGGCCACGCGGTATCACAGCCTAGCCATCCCGCTCGACGACGTGCCTGACGACCTCGAATTATGTGCGTGGACGGCCGACGACGATTTCCCTCGCGAAGTGATGGGGGTGCGGCATCGCCGGTTCCCCATGCACGGCGTCCAGTTTCATCCGGAGAGCTTTCTCACGGACGGCGGCATTGACCTGTTGCGAAACTTCTTGCGCCTGCAGGTCGACGGATGCTGACCGTGGCCGAGGCTCTCGACGCGATCCTGAAAGAGGCCCAGCCGGCTCCGCCAATCATCGTCGAACTCGCCGATGCCCTCGGACTCGTTACGGCTGAAGCCGTCGTCTCCGACGTCGACTCTCCCCCCTTCGACAAGGCGCTGATGGACGGTTTCGCCGTCCGCTCGGCCGACGTCGCCGCCCCCGAGGCCCGCCTGCGAATCATCGAGCACGTCATTGCCGGCATGATTCCCTCGCGGCCGGTAACTGCCGGCACAGCAACGCGAATCATGACCGGGGCACCGCTCCCCGAAGGGGTCGATTGCGTGATCAAAGTGGAAGACACTCGCATCGAGCCGTCGGCTGCAACGCATTCGTCCGGTGCGACGAATCCTTCGGTCGTCGGCAGGACGGTCGTCATTCGAGGCACTGCGACGGCAGGCGCCAATATCATTCGTCGCGGCACATCGCTCAAGAAAGGTCAAACTGTGGTGCCCGAGGGCCGACTGGTGGGACCGCAAGCGGTGGGAGCGCTGGCCGAAGTCGGCAAAGAGCGTCTACCGGTCTATCCGCGGCCCACGGTGGGCATTCTGGCCACGGGAGACGAGCTGGTCCCGGTGGCAATCAAGCCGGGCCCGGGGCAGATCCGCAACTCGAACGAGGCCATGCTCGGTGCCCAGACGCAGCGCGCGGGGGGCGGCCAATGCTCCTGGGAATCGCCCGGGACAACCCAGCCGAGCTTCGCGAACGGATCATCGTCGGCCTCGAAAACGACGTTCTTGCTGCTGTCAGGCGGAGTTTCGGAGGGCACGCACGACCTGGTCCCGTCGGTGCTGGCGGCCCTGGGCGTGCGGAATGTCTTTCACAAGGTGCTGATGCGGCCGGGGAAGCCGCTTTGGTTTGGCGTTTGGGAGCGGCCAGACTCCCAGCCCGGCTCGCGGCGGACCTCTGTCTTCGGCTTGCCCGGCAATCCGGTCAGCAGCCTCGTCTGCTTCGAGGTGTTTGTTCGCTCCTGTTTGCAGCGGCTCATGGGGCACGAACCCGCCGGGCCACGGCCGGTCCGTGCCCGCCTGACCCAAGATCACGTTGCCCGCGGAGAGCGTCCCACGTACAATCCCGCGCGACTCCGGTGGGATGCCGAGGGTCCCCAAGTTACCCCAGTGCGTTGGCATGGCTCGTCCGACCTGCAGGCGATGGTCGAGGCCAACGCGGTCGCCGTCTTTCCGGGGGGCGACGCGAGCTACGAGCGCGGCACTCTGATCGAAGTCATTCCTTTCGACCGATCAACGGACGGATCGGTGTAACGATCAAAATGAATGCGAACCCAGGGACGGGAGCCGATACTTTGCAGACTACACCCCTCACTCGTCCCCGTTCGATGTCAATGCCTCCCGCCTCAACCGAGCCGACCGTTCGTTCGATCATCCGCGCCGCTCGTTCGGTCAACGCCCCGGCCTCTTCGCGCCGCAGCTGGATTGCAGCCGGGTTGTCGGGTCTGTTGTTGTGGGCCAGCTTTTCGCCTCTCGACTGGGGTGCGCTTGGCTGGATCGCCCTGGTCCCCTTGTTGCTCTTGGTCCGCCCGGCCAAGCGCCCCCCCGCGCGGCGCTGGCAACGTTCGTCACCACATTTGTGTCGCAGATTTTCATCCTGCAGTGGCTCCGCTACGGCGACCCCAGCATGTACGTGGCCATGGTCGCCTGTGCGTTCTATTTCGCCCTCTACTTTCCGACGTTTCTGCTGTTGTGCCGCGGCGCGGTGCATCGCCTGCGCGTGCCCCTGGTGATCGCCGCTCCCGTCATCTGGGTCGGGTTGGAATATTTGCGGGCCTACATGCTCACGGGAGCATCGTGGTACTACATCGGCCATACGCAGTACCGCTGGCTCGAGATGATTCAAGTCAGCGATCTGGTCGGCGCTTACGGCGTCAGCTTTGTCGTGATGACGGCGGCAGCCGCACTGGCTGGAATAGTGCCCGCCTGGTGGTTAGCGCCAAACGCGGTTCCGGCTCCCGGCACGTCCGCCAACGCGGAATCCGAAGCGGCAATGAAGATGATGGTCGACGGCGCGACCGCGGCGAGTGCGTCGCCCGGCCGTGTGCGGTTCCGAGACGTGCTGGCCGTGGCCTATGCCCTCGTCGTTGTGGGCGGCTGCCTCACTTACGGATATGTCCGCCGGGCCCAGGCTGACTTTCGCGAAGGTCCGCGGATTGCGCTCATTCAGGGAAACTTCACCTCGGCCGTGAAGCACGATCCGAGCGAAGCGACGTCGATTTTCAATCGGCACTACACGCTGACGGGCGCCGCCGTAAAGTTTCAGCCCGACCTGATCATCTGGCCCGAAACCATGTATCGCGATCCGCTGTTCCTGGCCTCGCCGAACCTGTCCGACGCCGACTTGCTACGGGCCGCGCCGCGGATTCCGCCCTACGCGTGGAAAACATCGCAGGCTCCGGAGCGGCTGCATGAACTGGCGCAGATGGCCGGCGCAGGAATGATCTTTGGCATCGACACGCTCGTCGCCCAGAAGGACTCGATGCAGCACTTCAACTCGGCCGTGCTGTCCGTGCCGGGCAACACGAGCCTGCGCCGCTACGACAAAATTCACCGTATGATTTTTGGCGAGTACATCCCGCTCAAGGACTACCTGCCGTTCCTGAAGACGTTGGTGCCGTACGATTCGGGCTTCGGCATCGCGGCAGGCGACCGGGCCGTCGCCTTCGATTACAAAGATTGGCGAATCGCGCCGACGATTTGTTTCGAGGACACCGTGCCACAATTGATGCGAGACATCGTTGCCCGGCTCGATGCCCCGTCCGCCGGCAACAAGCCAGTCGATTGCCTGGTGAATATCACGAACGACGGCTGGTTCCACGGGTCGGCGGGGCTCGACCAGCACTTGATCACCGCCCTGTTTCGCTGCGTCGAATTGCGGAAGCCCATGGTCCGTGCGGTCAACACGGGGATCTCGGCCATAATTGACGGCGACGGTTTGGTCATCGAGCCCGATGTGTACATCGATGCCGACGCCAAGCCGCCCAGCAAGGGCCGGACGTCGATGCGCGATCCGAAGACGGGCAAGTGGAATCGGCTGCTGAATGCCGTTCTCGTCGATTCGGTGCCGCTCGACAACCGCAGCAGCTTCTATCTGCATCACGGCGACTGGTTCGCCGCCGGCTGCGGGGTACTGGCAGCACTCGCCGGTATTCTGGCTGTCTTGCCCGCCGCCTGGCCGCCACGCCGCTGGATTCGCGAAGTCCCGGCCTAGTTCGAGGACACCTCGTCGCGGGCCGCCGTTCGCCAGCGCCCGACGGTGTCGGTCTGTTCATCGCAACCGCTCCCCGTCCCGCAGAAGGTCGCTGTTTTGTCTTGGACAACGCTTGGCGCGAGCGTTTAGCATGAAGAGAGGCACGTCCCCGGTGCTCTTCTTGCAAATCGCTCGGTGCGACGTATGTCCGAACTCTTCTTTGAACGCGGTCTCTTTGCGACGCTGGCGGCGGCCCTCGTCGTCCCCGAGTTGACGACGTTTCTGATCTTCGTCTTCGTGGCGCTCAGTCTCTCGGCTCTGCTCGCCCGCCAAATCCGGTGTTTCGTCCGCGTTCCGTCGACGCCGCGATTTCAACACGCCACCTCCGATGCGCGGTCCCCCGATCCGGCGAGCCTCAGGCTGTTCGCGGAGTCGCGCGGACCGGTCGTCGATTAGCCACTCGCGCGTCCCATTTCAGGGCTGCCTTTGCTTTTAGACGCCCCGGTCGACGGCTATACTGGGACGCATCACGATATGTTTATCTATCGAGGCCGTGGTCAGAATGCGCTGTTGCTCGCGGCTGCTTCTGCTGCTCTTTTTCGCCGGTTCGCCCACCGAACTCGCACTCGCCGGTGCGAATCGCGCGACCGACGACCGCGAGACTTTTTTCGAGACGCGGATTCGTCCGGTTTTGGTGGCGCAGTGCGTCCGGTGCCACGGAGCGGAGAAGATCAACAACGGGCTGCGAGTCGATGCCCGGCAGTCGTTGATTCACGGTGGCGACTCGGGCGCTGCGATCGTTCCCGGGCACCCCGAGCAAAGCTTGCTGTTGCGAGCGATGCGTCAGGCGGACGATTTGAAGATGCCGCCACCGCCCGCTCGCCGGCTGCCCGACTCCGTCATTGCCGACTTCGAGGAATGGATTCGCGACGGCGCGACCTGGCCGAAGCACGAAGGCCGAAGCACTGCGTGGCGACTGTCGCCGGCTCCAGCCGTGCAGACTCACTGGGCGTTTCGGCCCGTCGTGAAAGCGGCGCCGCCTGCCGATCCAAGCGGTTGGTCGATCAACGCCGTCGACCGGTTCATCTCACAGAATCTCAGAGCGCGGGGGCTCAAGCCCGTGCCTCCGGCGCCCAAGTCCGTCTTGCTGCGCCGGGCGTCGTTCGATCTGATCGGCTTGCCGCCGACTCCCGCCGACGTCCGGGCCTTCGTGGCCGACAACTCACCCGACGCATTCGAAAAGGTGATCGACCGCCTGCTCGCGTCGCCTCAGTACGGTGAACGCTGGGGCCGTTACTGGATGGACGTCGTCCGCTACGCCGACACGGCCGGCGACAACGCCGACTATCCCGTCCCGGAAGCGCGACTGTATCGCGATTACATTATCGACTCGTTCAACGCCGACAAACCTTACGATCAGTTCCTTCGCGAGCAAATCGCCGGCGACATTTTGGCCAAGGACGGAACTGCCGGCCACTACGCCGAGCAGGTAACCGCGACCGGCTTTCTCGCTCTCTCGCGCCGCTATGCCACCGCCCCTTACGAGCTGTGGCATCTGACACTCGAAGACACGATCGACACGGTGGGACGAGCCTGCCTGGGGATCACGCTGCGTTGCGCGGTGCCACGATCACAAGTTCGATCCCGTGCCTACGGCCGACTACTACCGGCTGTACGGCATTTTCGCCAGCACTCGTTTCCCCTATGCCGGTTCCGAAGAACTGGTGTCGAAAAAATTCGGCCGCACCGGATTTGTTCCGCTCGTGCCGGAGGCGGCGGCCGCTCCGCGGCTGGTCGCCTACCGACGCGAGATCGACACCGACCGCAACGAAATCGATCACCTGCAGGCCGGACATCCTCGACGGGGACCGGGGGCGAAGCAGCTCAAATCGCTGCAGCGCCGGCTCAAGGTCCTCGAACGAAGCGGCAGTCCTGCGGAGTTGCCGGTGGCCTACGCGGTCAGCGAAGGGACCGTGACCGATGCGCACATTCAACTGCACGGCGAGCCGAGCCAGGAAGGGGCCCTCGTGCCACGCGGCGCGCCCCGTTTCCTTACCGACTTCCCCGGCAAGGCGCCTGGCGCCAACGAAAGCGGGCGGCTCGAGCTGGCCGACTGGATCGCCTCGCCGCGGAATCCGCTCACGGCCCGCGTGATGGTCAACCGCGTCTGGCAGCATCATTTCGGCCGCGGGATCGTCGGCACCCCCTCGAACTTCGGCACGCGGGGTAGCCCGCCCACCGCACCCGGAGCTGCTCGATTGGCTGACCGCGTCGTTCATCGAGCACGGCTGGTCGATCAAGTGGCTGCACCGGGAGATCATGAACTCGCGGACCTATCAGCTCGCATCGACGACCGATCCGCACAACGAAGCGATCGACGAATCGAACACCTGGCATTGGCGGTTCGACCGGCAGCGACTCGACGCCGAAGCCATCCGCGACGCGATGCTCGACGTGGCCGGCACGCTCGACCTCGCGCGGGCCGGGCGGCACCCATTTCCTGATATCGACGATTGGACGTGGACGCAGCACGTCCCCTTCAAGGCTGCCTACCCATCGAACCATCGCAGCGTCTACCTGATGACGCAGCGGCTCCATCGGCATCCGTTTCTCGGCTTGTTCGACGGCCCCGATACCAACACCACCACCGACGTCCGCTCTTCGTCCACCGTCCCGCTGCAGGCTCTCTTCTTGATGAATAGCCAGTTCATGCGGGACACAGCTGCAGCCTTCGCCCAGCGCGCCTGTCGCGACGCATCTGCCCCTCGCGATCGCATTTCGCGGATGGAAGAGTTAGCCTACAGTCATCCGCCCTCGGCCGCAGAAACCGTGCGGGCGGAAGACTATCTCAAACAGTTTCGCACCCTTGCCTTGTCCTCCGGCCTGAATCCCTCCCGAGCTGATGCCGAAGCATGGTTGAGCTACGCGCGCGTGATCCTCGCTGCCAACGAATTTTTTTACGTCGACTGAACGACTTCGGTCGGCGGCGCACCGTTCCTCATGAAATATCGGGCAGGCTTCGGGGCCTGCCGAAAAAATGCGGGGCAGGTTTAGGCCTGCCGAGAGTTTGAGTCCGCCGTTGATCTGCGGCAGCGGACCTGCCCGACAAGATTTTCGTCACCCGGTTGGAGCGGCCCAGCATGCAGGGACCCGCGATTTCGCCACGTCGTGACTTCTTGAAGTCGGCTGGGCTCGGCCTGGCGGCAAGCAGTGCCGGTCTGTATCGTGCGCTCGCCGAGGCGGCCGAAGCCAAGGGCGGGCATCCGCTGGCTCCTCGGCGGTCGAACCATCCGGCACGGGCGAAACATCTGATCTTCGTCTTTCTGACCGGTGGCTTCTCGCACGTCGACACCTTCGATCCCAAGCCTCAGCTCGCGGTTGACGCCGGCAAGAGCGTGTCGGCGATTCATCTTCGCGGCACCGACGTGCTGCCGCTCATGCCCAGCCCGTTCCGCTTCTCGCAGCACGGGCAATCGGGCCTCCCGATGAGCGAGCTGTTTCCTCACCTGGGAACAGTGGCCGACGAGTTGTGCGTCGTGCGAAGCCTGCATACTGACATCATCGAGCACTTTCAGTCAGTGCTGGCGATGCACACAGGTTCGGCCACGGTGCCGCTGCCAAGCATTGGTGCTTGGGTCAGTTTTGGACTGGGCACGCTCAACGCGAATCTGCCTTCGTACGTAGTCTTCTGCGAGCATCCTCCCTACGGCGGCTCGCAGGTATGGGACAGTAACTTTTTGCCCCCGGTCCATCAAGGCGTGCGGATTTTTCCCGGGCCAAATCCCCTACCCGACCTGGCCTCGCGGGCGCCGACGCAGTCGCTCCACGAGTTCGAGCAGCGCATGCTCCGCGACGCCAACGAACTGCACGCAGCAGCCCGGCCGGGCGACCTCAATCTGCGGGCGCGGCAGACCAGCTTCGACATTGCCCGTGGGATGATGCGCGTCGCCCCCGAGGTCTTCGACCTCGCCGGCGAGACGCGCGAAACGCTCGACCTGTACGGAGTCGACTCGGCAGACAAGACCTCGTTCGCCTGGCAGTGCCTGATCGCCCGCCGCATGGTCGAGCGCGGCGTCCGCACCATCGAGCTGATCGATACCGGTGCGAGCAACAACTGGGACGCGCATGGCAACATGCAGGATCATCGGCCCAAGGCGCTCCGCGTCGACCGGGCCCTCGCCGCGCTGATCAAAGACATCAAACGGCGTGGCCTGCTCGACGAAACGCTGATCGCCATCTGCACCGAGTTTGGCCGCACACCCTGGACCGATGCCCCGAACGGCAAGGGCCGAAACCATTACGCGGCCGCCTTCTCCTGCTTGCTGGCCGGCGCGGGTATAAAAGGGGGAACGACTTACGGGCAGACCGACGAACACGGGATCACAATCGCGGCCAACCCGGTCCACGTGCACGACTACCACGCGACGATTCTGCACATCCTGGGCCTCGACCACGAGCATCTAACCTACCGCTATGCCGGCCGCGATTTTCGCCTCACCGACGTCCGCGCCATGTGGTCCAGGATATCCTGGCCTGACGCCTCGCCTGCATTGCGGCCGACTCCCGTAGGGCAGGCTGTGCCTGCCGCGAGCGCGAGTTCGGATGGTAAAGATGGCAGGCACAGCCTGCCCTACGAGACCTTGGGTCTCCGATCCGGTTTCTCACTCGTCGATCTCATTGCCGTCGCGTGCGCGGTCGCGCTGGTCACTGCACTTGGCGTGTACTGGATCCAACAGGCACGAATTCGCGCCCGCGCGCTCGGCTGTCGCGACAACCTGCGGCAGATCGGTGCGGCCCTCGCACAATACACGGACACGCAGCGCACGCTGCCGACCATTACGCTGTCCGGTGCCGGCTATCGCCTGGCCCAAAGTCCGCTGGCCTTACTGGTCCCGCTCTTGCCGCCGGCCGCCCGCGCGGAGGCGACCTACGACTCGGCGCAGCCCTGGTTTCACCAGCAGCCCGGCGTGGCGGCAGTGATTGTGCCGACTTTCCGCTGCCCCGCGTCGACGCACCGTAATCCGATCGAGTCGATTGCCGCCGAGCGCACCCAGTGCCCCCTCGGGAGGCTGCTGGCAACTACTGACTATGTCGTCTGCAAAGGGCCGAACGATTCTTGGTGCCTGGAGCACGGCGTGTCCGACATCCCGCTCAAGGAACGCGGCGTATTCGAGATTGGGCGTCCGCTCGCGCCGCGCGATATTGCGGACGGACTGGCCCAAACGATTGTGGTGGGGGAAGGATCGGGAGGCCTATTGTCGCTGAAGGACCGCTTCCCGCTCACCCTGGTGGATCGCGCGACCATGCAGTCGCTGCCCGCACGCAACTACTGGTGCTGGCCCTTCCTCAACACCTCAGAGGAGCAGCTGCGGACCCAGGTCGTGGCCGCCGGCATCTTCGGCACGACGGCCGTCGACCTGAATCGACAGCCGACCGTCGAAACGATTCTGAACACCGAGAAACTCGACGACTGCCGACCGCGCTACAAGAACGGGTTTCACTCGGTCAGCAATTTCCGCAGCGAGCATCCGGGCGGGGCGTACTTTCTTTTCGCGGACGGAGCCAGCCACTTTGTTTCGGACGGCATCGTGCCCGACGTTTATCGTGCGCTTTCTTCCATCGCCGGCAGCGAGAGCGTCGACTACATCAACTGAAGCCGTCACGAAACTGGACTTGATCCTTTCCTGAAACGGCCGATTTGATAGCTTGTCGCCCCGCTCGTCCCCGCCTGCCTAATCTTTCGCACTCGCCACGTCGTCATGCTGTCTCCGCATCTTGTTGACACTCACGCAATTTCTCTGTCTTTCCAGTTCGCCCCGTTCTCCGCTTTCTGAAGACAGGCTTGGGTCGCCCTGGCCGTAGAAATGCTCAGCGCCCAAACCGACTCAAGTGAGCCTTCTCGGCATGACGACATGAGAATTTCGGAGGATTGTCCGGTCGTTGGACGGCAAGGCTGCCGGCCCACGCCGGACCGTCTCAAAAGTGATCGCCGCCCAGAGTGTGCTGCCGAAAAAAGTGTCCTTGAGAGCAAGGACCGGCGGACCCGGGCGGGGGGCCAAAAGGATTTGAGCCATGCGGCTGCGAAAGCGACTTCTTCCCCTCTGCGGGATGTTGGTTCTAAGCTGTCTCTCCAACACCGGTTGCCAGACTCCGGACAACAGTAACGCCGTCGGCGGCGCCGTGGTCGGCACCGGTTTGGGCGCGCTGACCGGAGCCATCGTCGGCAGCGCGTTTGGTCGTCGCGACGCGGCGGCCGGTGCGTTGATCGGAGCGGCGGCCGGCGGCCTGGGCGGCGCCCTGGTCGGCCATGCCCAGGACGAAAGGAACCAGCAGACGCGTGACGCGATCCAGGCCCAATATCAACAGGCTCAAGCCGCGGCCGAGCAACGCGCCCTGCATAACGACGACGTCGTGTACATGGTGAAGACGGGCGTGAGCGACCAGGTGATCATCAACAGCATTCGCGAGCGGGGCGGACGCTTCGACACCAGCCCGCAAGACATCGTCAATCTGAAATCCAACGGCGTCGACGACGCCGTGGTCTATGCGATGCAGACGACTCCGCCGCCCAGCGCCATGGTGCCGCCGCCCGGAGGAGTCGTTTACGGACCTCCGCCGGGACCGGCTGTCGGCGTCGTCGTCCGCCCGGCCTGGGGCTGGGGTTGGCGATATTAATCGGCTGCCGACAACTTCAGCCGATCGGGCTCTCTGAGTCTGCCGTTCGGAGTCAAGCCGCGGCAATCGCACTCGCCTGAAAGCGGCTATGACTAGTTCGCGACGCCGCGCACGTCGGGCGAGTCAATTTGCTTCGCCGTGCCAAGGCGCAACAAGAGCCGCTGGAACTCGCCGATCAGGAAGCTGACGTCCATAAACGGCTCGGGGCCGACGTCGTTCCAGCGCACGAGGCCCAATGGATCGATCAGAAACGTGCCGTGCAGGGCGATCCCCTCGAAGTCATCGTAGGCACGGTACGAGCGAAATACCGTCAGCTCCGGATCGGTCAGCATCAAAAACGGAAACGGTTCCGGCCGGTAACTAGCCAGCAGTTTGCGAACGGCGGCCGCATCGTCGGAGCTGATCGCAACCACCTGCCAGCCCGCTCGAGCCAGCCGCGCAGCTTTCTTTGACGAAGGCGGCCAGCTGCGACTGGCAATGCGCGCAGCCGGCTCCCAGGAAGAAGACCATCACGACCGGCTTGCCGCGAAACTCTTCCAGCGAGTGCTCGTGTCCGGTCGCGTCCTTCAAGCTCCAGGTGGGAGCAGCGGGTGGCTCCCAGACGAGCGGTCCCAGGGAATCGAGTCGCGGAAGACTGGCCAGCTCTTTGGCCATTTTTTCGCCGTGCCGCCAATCGGCGGGATAGCCGAATTCGCGGGCGATCGGGGCGAGGCGGGCCAGCGGCGGACTGTCCAAGTCGGCGGCGGCCGCCAGCTCGCGGAGCTTTTCAAACTCCACCCGCGCCCCATCCTGCTTGCCCGCTTTGTACAACATCTCCACCAGGTTGGCCTGCGGGCGAACCTCTCCCTGCCGCTCCATCGCAATATTTTCAGCGGACCAGACCGCCTCTGCGGGATCGCCCGCGTCGAGCAGCTTCTTGCAGATCACGGCCACGTCCATCTCTTCACCGTCGTAAGGCAGATCAAGCAGGGCCACGTGCCGTTCGCAGACCCAGATTCCCGCCCCGATGCAGACGACCGCTGTGAGCGCCGCCACCAGCAACCGTCGGCGGAAAAACCAGATGCCGAGCGCGTCAAGGGCCGCGAGCGATAAGAGCGCGCCGATCAACGTCGGCCGATTGACGTAGATCGCCGTCAGCACCTTGCGATGCTTCTCGAGAATCTCGAGCTGGCGCCTGAGTTCGGAGATCTCGACTGCCAACTGCGAATCGGCCGCCTGCGCCGATGAAGCCTTTGGCGAAGGCGACGAGGTCGGTGCACTGCCTGAGGCGTGCTCCTGCTGCCGGGCGATTTTTTCGGCAAGCGCGCTCTGCAGCGTGGCCCGTTCGCGGTCGCCCCCCGCGACGTCGCCGCGACAATACGCCACGATACCGAGGTTCGCGTGGAATGCTGCCTGTTCGATCGGTGAGCCAGTCGGCTGCAAGTAACCCGACCGGCACAATTCGCCTAACTCGTCCCAGTACTCGTAATCGCGGAGCAACTGAATGAGGCGGTCGCTGCCGTAATTGGCGCTAGTCGCGTGCGTCTCGCTGAGTCGCTCGGTTTTGGTTTCGTCCGCTGGTTCGCCGCCCGACGGCGCGGCGGATGGGTCCGGCTGCCGGGGCAGGTCGATCATGCTGATGGCGATTTGGCGGGCCTCGTGCACGCGGCCCAACCGCAACAAGGTGCGGATCAGCCATTCGTTGTTGTGCGCGTACAAGTGGCTGGGGCTGGCCCAATCCTGGCTGGCGTGACGATTCTCCGTGCGGATCGAAGCTTCCAATTGCCAGGCGGCCCGCGCGTAGTCCTTGCGCGGATAATAGATGTGGGCCGGCATGTGCCACATGTGGCCGATCGACGGGGCCGATGGACCGCATTTCGCCGCGGAGTCGAGCGCCGTCTGCACGCGGTTCAGCGAGTCGGCAAAATGGATCATCGCGTGATGGATCGGGTGCATTGGCTCGGCGCGGAGAATCGCGTGCATCAATTCGTTGGCCTGGTTCGCCAGCGCATCGGACTCGTCGCCGCGCTCGCGCTTGTTCCAGAGCCGCCAGACCTCGAACGCCTTGGCCTCGAGATCGGCGGGATACTTGGCGGCGATTTTCTGGTAGCCCGCCTCGTCCGTGAGCGCGGCGAGATACATTTGCTCGCGGTCGGACAGTCCCGTCTTGCGCCGCGCCGCCTCGTCGACAAACTGCCGCGCCCGGCGGGGATCCAAGGTCTGGTTGGCCAGCGCCATGCCCCAGTAGGCAATGCCGCAATTGGGGTCGAGGCGGGCCGCCTCGCGGAAGGAGCGCTCCGCTTCCGCGAACCAGAAACCGTGCAGCTGGCCGATTCCCTGCTCGACGAACTTCTGCACCAAGGGATCGCGCGAGGAGACCGGAAAGTGGATCTTGCCGGTTCCTCCCATCAAGTAGGACCGGTGCCGCGGTCCGTGATCGAAGGCTTCACCGCGATGCGAATGACCGGGAAGAAAATCGTCGCTCGACAGCGCGGGATGCGCCGCCAGGAGCAGCATTGCGAATGCCAAAACTCCAGCCGTTCCGCTCAAATTAGGGCGATGATTTGGTATCACTTCGAGCGAATTGACGGCGCGGAATGCGGTCACGGTGAAGCAGGCTCTCGCCGTCTCAAACTGGGATGGAAGTGCGCTGCTCAGAGCGATGGTCGGTCAACAAACGAAAGAAGCCGGCGTTTCTTCCGAACCCGTTGGAGAGACGGCTAATTGATTTTCAGCACCGAATGCGGCCCCTTCGATCCCGCTTCTCGACCGGCCAGCTTCAAATTGATGTAGTAGTCCTTTTTCCCTGGCGCTTGATGATCGATGACGAGGTCCGGGTCTTTCAGATTCTGATCGGGGTCGTTGTACAGGTTTTTCAGGACGTCCGCGCCCGAGGCGCCCTTTCGTTTCTCGAATTTCATCTCGACGATCGCCAGCACGTACTTGCCCGGCGGGACACCGTCTCCCGTGCCGTAGGTGCTGAAGGCAAACGCCCCGGTTGCGTCGCAGTAGGCTTTGGGAAGGTGCTCCAGTCTCGCATCGAGTTTCCCCTGCTCGAACAGGACGAGCGTCATCCGCTGTTGCTTAAATCCGCCCCCCGGGGGCGTCTCACCGTCGATCGTGATTTTGCCCGCGAGGGGAAAAACATCTGCCCGGGACTGGCCCGACTCTTTCAAGAGCTGGTCGACTGACTGCGTAGCGGTGGGGCGTCCGCAACCGGCGACGGCAAGGAACATCACCGCCGCGAGGATTCCCGCCACGCGAAAAACCGAATTGCTCCTGCCACTCATCTTCTGATTCGTCCTCTCCATTCGCCCGTCAAAGCGGCAAAGCTGCCCCATGGAAGGCGAACCCTTCCACGGGGCAGCTCTCATTTCGAACTGTACCAAGGTCGGTCTGGCACGGCGAGCGGCGGGGGTTCGATCTCCCCTCGTTTACTCGCAGCTCGTCAGCCACCCTGCGTTGTCACTCCGGTTCTGACGGTCCGCTACAGGTTGCTGTCCGTAACGACCTCATGCCCGGCAAAACTCATCATGTTGCAGAAGGGGATCACGCCGATGTTCTCGCTCAACATGTGAGCCGAGCCGTCGCACATTGCCACCCCCCCCGAGCCCGGATGGAAGCTGTAAATCACGTCCGTCGAAGCTTCATTGGTGCAGTTGATGAAGCAAATCGGGGGGCTCGGGTTCGTGCCGGGACCCTTTGTCCCGTTAAAGAGCGAGCCCTGGTACCAGGTGGTTGCCTCGGCATTGTAGAAGCAGGCCCAGCAGCCGCCCGGATTGCCGTGATTGAATCCGACGACGGGGCTCGGGCTTGCGCTCGACGGGTAACCTTGGTTGACGCCTCGAATCCAGAGGTTTGGCCGACCCGCCATCTCGACTGAAAAAATCGTCGTCGACGTGCCGTCGGTGATCTGGTCAATGCTGACCCCCCCCATCGTGCAGCAGAAGAGGCCGGAATTGTTGACCGATTTGCCGCCGGCGGTCTGGAACCAGTTACCCAGACAACCGCCGTAGCCGCAAATGATCGAATAGTCGCTGGCACCGCTCAACCGGGAAAACTGGAAGCAGCACGGATGCCAGCAACAAGTGATGTGGTAGGTGAATTCCACGAAGGGATTCTGATTCCGCGGCGACGACGGGCAGACGTAGCCGGGAATGATAGACGCGGTCGGGCGAAGGTTCGCGCAGGGATCGACGCACGGACACCCCGAGTTCTTGTACGTGTAAGTGCGAGCGGAGGACCAAGGGCCAGACGGCATGCAGAACGGAGAAAAGTTCGGCGCGTTCTGGCAAATCCTCTGGTAGACCGTGGTCGCTTCCAGAAACGGAAGCAGCTGGGTCGCCCAAGTGTGCATGTTCGGATCGCAATAGCAGCCGTGGGCTCCGCCACTGCCCCCCAGGTTGCAACAGCAACCATGGTTTTCGCCGCTCACCATGCCTCCCAACACATCGGGAAATCTGTTGTTGACGTCGTGATAATTGTGTGCGGACAACGCGATCTGTTTGAGATTGTTGCGGCACTGCGTGCGACGAGCCGCCTCGCGCGCCGCCTGCACAGCTGGAAGCAAGAGCGCGATTAACACCGCGATAATTGCGATGACAACTAACAGCTCGATCAGGGTAAAACCAGTCCGCCGCCTCATCCTTCGTCCCTTTCAAAAAAATTAAGATGGCACGCGCGCGTTTTGCGCGCGCAATCACCGACGGGAACACGAATCAAGAAAGAAACCCTTCGCCCTTCGCCCTCAGCCTGCCCCCAGTTTGCCAAACTCGGGGCAAATTTCCATCAGCAATTCGTTATCTAAACCACGTTCTTTTTAAAATTTAGGTGATTCTTAAATTCAGAGGAACAGCCGTATCCGTATGAACTTAGGTAGTTTGGCCCCCAGTGCTCGGGCGACGAAGAGGGGGAGACGGCAATGCGGCAAGCGACGGACGCGAACGCCAGTCGAGGGCTCGGCTACGCCGCTTTACTCTCCCCACGTGCGTATCTATGTTGAAGTTTCCCGGTCCCTTTTAGGCGGCAGTTGAGCAAAAATGGCGTCTTCTCGAAAGGCCGTTCTTCTGGCCGCGCTGGTGATCCTCAGCTTGATCGCCGTGGGCGGCTATGCCTGGTTTGGGCGTGGCCGGCCGAAGACTGAGGGGGCGGAAGCGGCGGCGAAGGCCAAGCAATTTCGCGACACGCGAGAGGCGGAAATCCAGGTCGATTTGAAGAATTCGGCCGTCGCCGACCTCGAAAACGGTCAGCTCGCCCAGGCCGACCCTGTGCTGCTGAACTTGGCGACCGCCGGAATGCGCGAGCCGCTTGGGCGCAACTGGATCATCGGACGGCTGCTGGCCATTCAAGGCCTCGACCTCAAGCGCGACCCCAGCGCCTACGACGAAGCCGTCGAACGAGCCCAAACGGCTCTCAATCTGGAAACGGCCCTCGAGTCCAAAACGGCCGTCCGCCATTACCTGGCCGCCAAACTTGCGGAGGCCCGCAATTCCTCCAAAGTGCGTGTCTTCGAGCAGCACATCGCGGCTGGAATGTCTCCAGGCGACCCCGTGCAATGGGGCGAACTCTATCAGGCTCAAACCAATTCCGGCACGGCGGCCGGCCGGGCCGACAGCCAGGGAACCCTCAAGTCCCTCCAGTCGCTGGTTCCCGACAATTTGTACGCGCAACTCGAGTGGCTGGGGGTCCAAGCCCGCACCAAAGACAAAGAGCTCGCCGACACCTTGAGCCGGCTCGACGGCTTGCTCAGCCCCATCTTTGCGTACCAGGGTCCCGAGGCGGCCGCCCGTTTCCGCGGACTGGTGGATCAAGCACAAGCGGCGCTCAAAGCGGCGAACTGGCCGGACGTCGGGGAGAAAGTGGCGGCAATCGACCAAATGGTTCGACCGCTCCCTGAAGTCGAGTCCGACCGGCATCGCATCCAGCGAGATCTTTCCTGGCACATCGTTTCCGATTACACGCATGCCTTCTACCAAAAGCATCGGATCGATCGGCGACTTCCATCGGCCGGCCACCCAGTGCAGTTTCGCGAGATTCAATTGTCCGGGGCGCTGGTCGAGATCGCTGACGTCCACGAGGCCCAGTTTGTCGAGGTCGATGCCGGTCCCCGGCTCGACATTGCCTTCCTGCGGGACGAATCCTTCGCGATGTTGCGTCGCGATGCGAAGGAGTCGAGCGGCCGAGCCTGGGCCCGAACGGCCTCCGTTCCCCTGCCCCGCGGAGCCTACAGCCATTTCCTCTCCGTCGATCTCGGCGGCGATCCGAACGGCGCGACGAACTCGTCGACGCCCGACTTCGTGCTGTTTGGTCCAGCCGGCCTGCTTGTGTTGGAGACTCGTGCGGGCGGGAGCCCGAATCCGCTGACACTGCACGCCGTGCCCGCCCCGGCACTCGCAGAGGGCACCAAGGGCGCGACGTCGGTCGTCGCGATCGACCTCGACGGCGACGGCTTGAACGACCTGGTCGTCGCCTGCCGAAAGCCAGACGGGCCCGGCGCAACGCTCCGCGTCTGGCGAAACCAGGGAAAACGCACATTTCGCGACGCGACGGCTCGGTCCTGGATCAAAGACGTACCGGTCGGCATCGGCTCGCTGGTCGCCGTCGACTGGGATAACGATCTCGACATCGATCTCCTCGCGCCAGGGCTGGCTCCCAAGGCGGGCGCCGGTCCCAGCTCGCTTTCCTGAAGGGACGCGGCTTGGCGCGTTTCGGATCGCAACGCTTCCCTGTCAAGGACTGCGACGTCCAATCGGCGACAACTTTGGCCGTGCTTGATGCCGATTCCAATGGGTCCTGGGACCTGCTGGCCAGTGGCCCGCACGGCATGCAGTTGCTGCTCACTTCGACCATCGAACACGGCCGCGTTGACACGATCGGGGTGGAAGCCGTCTCCGACTTCCCCGCCGACGGCCTGCTGGCGTTCGATTACGACAACGACGGCTGCCCCGATTTGATCGCCTGGAATCGTGACGCCGTTCGGTGCTTCCATGGAAGCCCTGAAGGGCATTTCGGGCCGACGAACGACGTGTTGCCGGCAGAATTGGGCACAATCCTCTCCGCCGACTTCGGCGATCTCGATCAAGACGGCGATAGCGATTTGCTCGTGGTGAAGTCCGAGCCTGGGAAAACTGTCGGCCGCGTGGCCCTGCTGCTGAACGAAGGTGGCAACGCGAACAACTGGATCGACGTGCGGCTGGAGAACCGCCCAGCCGAGTCCAAAGCGGCCGACGGGATGGCAGGCGACGGGAAGACCATGGGACAAACCCGCGTTCCAACAAAAGGACGCGGTGCAACGCTGTGCCTCAAGAATCGGGGGGTATCCCAGATGCAAATGGTCACAAAGCCAGTGACGCACTTCGGCCTGGGCAGCCTGGATGCGGCCCAAGTGCTTCGCGTGCTGTGGAACACGGGCGTGCCGGTCAACGTGCCTCAGCCGGCCAAGAACAAGACCTTGGTTCAAACACCGCCGAACCGGACGCCGTAAGTCGCAGGGGAGAACAAGCGGTTGGGCGTCGGCCGCCTCACACGGAACCGGCGGGCGGATTTGCCCCCGTGCGGCGCATACGGCTATTCTGGAACCGACGACATTTCCGAGGGCGATCATCTCCGTCAATCTTCGCTGATTTTCAATTGGGGGCCTGGGTTCATGTCTTGGCGTGTGGGTAGAGCGGCGACTTTGATTCTGGTGGCATGCGCGTCGGTCGGATCGGCCGCTGAGGAGTTTCACTACCCGCTCAAGCCGGCGGTGGCGGCAAACGGATCGGTCTACGTGGCCGATCTGAAGTTGCCGGGCATTGTCGTCGTCCAGAACGGGACGATCGAAAAGTTCTTCACGGCCGCGAAAAAAATTGGCACGCCCCTCTATCGCGTCCGCTGCGTGGCGGTCGATCGCAATGGCAAAGTCCTCGCCGGCGACTCCGCGACCCGAGAAGTCTACCGCTTCGACGAGCCCGGGAAGCCGACTCCGCTCACCAAGGGCGCCCAGGGCGGCATTGGGATCCCGATGGCCATCGCCGTCGACAGCAAGGGAAACATTTTCGTTGCTGATTTGGAAGTTCACGCCATCTGGAAGATTCCTCCCAAGGGGGGCGCGGCCGAGAAGTTCGCCGACGTGCCGGCGCCTTGTGGCATGGCCATCGACGACAAAGACACGCTGTGGGTCGTCTCTCGCTCCAAGCGGCAGCTGTTCAAGGTCTCGCCCGAAGGCAAAGTGGAAGCCGCCGTCACCGATCGGCCCTTTCAATTTCCCAACGACGTCGCGCTCGACGGCAAGGGGAACGTCTTCATCAGCGACGGTTACGCCAAAACGATCTGGAAGCTCGCCAGCGGCGGCAAACCGACGAGCTGGATCGCCGATAAACAACTCATCAATCCGGTCGGCCTCGCCTGGCACGACGGCAGCCTGCTGATTGCCGACCCGAACCCGCAAGCCAAGACGGGCCAGGTCTACAAGGCCGACGCGACAGGCAAGCTCTCCCCACTCGTGGGCAAATAGCGGCGCGGCCGCCGCCGCTTACAGGCAGCCGCCGATCGACCGCATGATCCAGCGATCGACCTGGCGCAACAGCGGTCGCGACGAAGGTTGCCCGCACGCCGACGTGCGAACGGAGACCTCGAGTCCCGCCGTATAGAGCAGCCGGCCGACTTGCTCGGCTTGCGCGTGGCTGGGCGCCTTCTGGTTATCGGCGACGATCAAGGCCTGCTTGCCAGAGAGCGCACGGAACTGACGCAGGGGCCGCCGCCCCCAGGGAAATCGCCCGCCCAATGCAGCGACTCCCGCGAACCACTGCGGCCGCGTCAAAAAGAGGTCCCAGGCCATCGTCCCGCCCTCGCCCGCACCGACCAGAAATACACGTTCGGTGTGGATGTGGAAGTCGCGCCGCATCTGCCGCACGCTCGCGTAAAGGCGTTCCTCGAAATCCAGTCCCGCGTTGCGAGTACGGCTCCAGCTGAAGGCGTCGGACGCGTCGCGGCTCGTCCGCGCGGTGCCGCGGAGGGCCAGGCCAATGTAATTCCGCATGCTGATCATCGGCAGCACTTCAACGATATCGCGTTCGCTGCGTCCCGCGTCGTGCAACCAGACGACCAGCGGGTAGGCGTAGTTCGGCTCGTAGTTTTCGGGGACGAAGACGCCGCATGGATGCGCCTGCGGTGCGGGGAATTCGCGATCGTCGTCGCAAACCCGCGTCGCCGTCTCGGACGAGAGGATGATCTCCGCGGGGGACGACGCGCAGCCCGATGTGTCGCCGCTACCGGAGGAGTACTGGAACTCCGACCCGGCGGCATCCGACCAGGAGGGCTGCGAAAAGCGTGACGACGTCATGGATGGTTCCTTTCCTCGGCGGCGACCGGCAACAGGCCCCCCCCGGACTCAACGGCGACCCCCGAGCGGTCGACGGTTGGCGTTGCGACGGCCGGCAAGCGGCCGTCGGTTGGCGTCACGGCGAGATGGAGATGCTCGTCGCGCGGCCTTGTGGCACCCAGCAGCGGGTCCGTGCGCCCCTGGGCGATTTCGTCCATCGGGAAGTATTTTCCCGGACACGCAGTAGCCTTGATGTCGCTATGTCTGATGATGTTGGTCGTCTCGATGCCGTAGCGCACCCGCAGTACGCGGATCAGGCGGTGCACTGAGGCGATCTGCGCCGGGCTGGGCGGTCCCAGGTCGAAGTTGCCCACGACCGCAATCCCGATGCCGTGTTTGTTGTGCTCATCCTCGCCGGCGTGGGCTCCTTGCAACTGCTGACGCCAGCGGAACGTCGGCTCGATTTCGCCGTCCCCCATTCCGTTGCCGTTGCCCACGACGAAGTGATAGCCGATGCCCATCCAGTGATTGCCGTTTTTGTCACGGCGCTGCAGGTGGGCCTCATTGATGCTTTCGACGCTCCCGCGGGACGAGGCGGTGTGGTGCAAGACGATGTAAGTCCATTGCCGAGGAGGAACGTCGGGCCGCCAGGGGTCGATGGCCAAGGTCGGCGGCCCATACGGATCGATCCGGCCGCTGATGGCGGCCTGCGAGTCGGGCGCTGGCAACATGGGCGTACGAGTGACCATGCGGGGATTTGCCGGTTCAACGTCGGATGGAAGCGTTGCCGACGGCATCCGTCCCGGCTGAAAGCAACCCACCATCACTGCGCATGGTGCCGCCGTCAGCCCAAGGATCCCTACCCCCCTGAGCGCCAACGCCGTCTCCCCACCTTGGGATTTCCGCCGATCCATCGGACCCGCCGAAGTGCAATCCTTTGCCGCGACGGGCTAGGCGCTGGACTCTACAGGGACCCGAAAACCGTGTCAACACGCACCCCCGTTCCCCGCAGCTTCAACGCCTGATCCGAAATCCCCAAACACGAAAATTCCACGGGACCGGTCAAACTTTACACAAACGCCCAATGATGTGGCCCGATTATTCTGCGCAGCCAGCCGACTCTTACTTTTTTCTCGCATGCGCCGCATTCGCCAAGCTTTAGAATGGGCCCATTCGTTCGTGATCATCGGATCACTATTGGGTCGCACCAATCGGCCCAGTCGTCGACGTCAGCGAGCTCGCCGTAGTCGACAATGAGCGAGATCCGCTGTTTGCCCGTCACATCGAGCGGACCGACGCTCAGTGGCCGCGCGCCGCCCGTGACGAGGTCGCTGCGCCACAACCGCGTTCCGTCCGCTTCGATCGCGAAACGGACGCTTCCTTTACCCGCGGCAAAGTCGTCGATCGCCGCCGTCGCTTGAAACAGTCGGTACTGTCCCGCCAATTCGTAAACGATGCGACTCTGACTCCGCGTCCCCAGTCCCTTGCCGCACGGCCGCCCGCGGACGAACAACGGACCGCCCGCCCCATTCTGATCGCGGAGTGCGGCGGGCGAGGTCGCCGGGCCGAAGTACGGTGCCAGCCGGCTCTCGCTCGGCGTGAGGTCCGAAAGCCAGGTCGCCCGGCCGTCGAGAAAGCGGATGCCGGCGACGTCGGCCAGTGGCAGCTCCAACGTCGAAGCCAACACCGACGACAGGCGTAACAGGCCTCCCGGTTCGTAGCTCGCGTTCCAGCCCGTCAGCTGCGACCCGTCCCCCAGAGTGACCATCACCCGCGGCGTATGCGTCGGAGGTAAGCTCGTCAGCTCTGAACTGAAGGCGATTCCGCGGACGCGCGGCAACTCGATCTGCAGCGGCTTGCCGGCCTGCGTGAGCTTGAGCGCCGCCTGATCGAAGGAAGCCAAATCGCCGGCCAGGTGGTCGCCGTTGACCAGGAGCACTGTGTCCGACTTTTCCCGCCGCCCGAAGACCTGGCGGAACGCCCGCGTCTTCTCGGCCACGCTGTCGGGCACATTCACCAGAATGCCGGCGACCGAAGCGGCCGGAATCTGCACGGGCGATAAATCCGGATACGACTTCCAGAGCGCGACCACCGACTCGTCACCCATGCTCGACAGGCCGGCCACGATCTGATCGCCGTTGGCCAGGCGGATCAGCGAGCCCCGCGAGGGCATGACGGCGTGATGCGGAAACTCGAGCCGCACAACGTCGGCCGTGGCGAACCGCTGCGTCGCATCGCCTCCCAGCACGACCTCGGCCGGCGCGAGCGAACGCACGACGGCCGCCCGATGCGTCCCATCCGCCAGGTAAACAGTCGCTGAGTCGGCATCCTCCGCAGCCCGCGCCGCGCCCGCAACGAACAGGACCGCGAGCATCGCACCAACCTGCGCCCAGCGGCCATCGATGTTGCCTCGGGAGTAGACCGTCATAAGCCTATTTTGACAACTCCCCGCAGCAAGGGGCTAGCGGTTCCCCGCGCAGGGAGAATCTCCGACGATCAATGGCTCTCCTAGGGGATCGTCTATCGAGATACCCACCAGACGATGTAGGGGGTAAGAATGTCCTCGGCCGTTTTCGACCTACTGCTGAGCGATCGCAGCGGAGAATAAAATGCCTGAGCGAACGCGTAGAGTGCCGGGCTATCGGCACGAGCAGCGATCCAAGCCACCGGTCCCACCGACAGCGGGTATAGGACAAGTAGGGCCAGAAGGGTTAACCACACCCACGGTCGCGGCCGATTGTGGTGCCCCTCGCTCATGCCGTCACGTCTGTGCCCAGAGATTCGCGTACCAGTCCCAGTGCTGAAACGTTGTTGATCTGTCGTACACCCAATCAACAGGCGTGCCGATGGCGAAGGCAACCTTCAATGAGAGGTAGTCGTGACAGCACAGCCAAACGACAGGGCCGAGGCTCAGGAGATAGAGAACCGGCAGGGGGATCAAGGCCCAGCCGATCCACGCGAGCGATCTTTGCTTGGGTTGGTCGCTCATGCCGTCATTCTAGTCAGCCCCGGCCAGCTCCGCTGACCATCCCCGCGAACGTGTCCGGACCGGGTAGTGGGCGCGTTTCCCGAACGAATTCCGCCGATTGGCACGGAAGTTAGTCGGTTCGAGATCGACGCAGAATAATCGCCGTCCAGACAATTGCGGCAATCGTGACAAAGGGAGCGATGTAAAGCAGTGAGAGCTGGATCGGATTGGGGTTTCCTGTCGAACGCAGCGCTGGCACCAAGAACCCACATGAGAGAGCTGGTCAGCAGCAGCGCCAGCACGGCCACGAAGCTCGGCCGCTTCTTCGGTTGGTCGCTCATGCCGTCATTCTAGTGAGCGCCGGCCAGCCCCGCTGACCATTCCCGCGAACGTGTCCGGACCGGATTCAGACTTCACCCTAAGCAGCGCCGATCAAAGCTCTTAACTCCGGTCTAATTGCGAATTGTGAAGATTGGACCGGACCTGACCGGACCAACCAGAAACGCACGTTCGGCGACCTGCAGCTGGAGTCGAGCTGCACCCTCATCGCTCCCAGGTCCGCGATCGCCGGTCTACTTGGTTCCTGTGTTCAGACGAAAGTGTCCGGACCGGATTCAGACTTTGTTCTAACCCACATCCATCGCAGCTCTTAACCCCGGTCTAAATCCGAATTGTGAAGATTAGACTGGACCGGACCGATCGTCCTGGCCTCAAGCCAGCCAGACACCGGCCGCTGGGATCGAGGCCGACAGTCCCCGGCGCGCAGTCCGACCTCGGTCGTCACGACGGGTCCAAGTTCCATTCTGCCACAAATGGCCAACCTGCCAAGATCGGTTTTCTACCGGCCGGGCTGACGATCGGGAACGGAAGTTTAGCGGTCGAATTCTCCCAGCAAGCCGCGCGCGCCAAGATCAAAACCGTCGCGCCGCACCAGGCGAGATCCCAAAACGCCGGCTCTGGCTCGTTTCCCGGCCGATGCTCTGCGAAGCAGGCGCCCGCACAAAGCCCCAAGCACAGAAGGCCCGTGCAGAGCGCCGCAAGGCTGATCTTCTTGCTCATGCGATCATTCTAGCGGCTTCTTTGGCCTCCTGGGCTTGGCGCTTGGCAGCATGCCTTCGGGCGCGGCGCACCCGAGCCCTAGCACGCCACCCTGAGGCGTTCGGCGCTATCTGAATCGCTGGAAGAACGATCCTCGCGCTGGAAGATCGGCAGATAGTTGTTGGGGGTCTGCAGGATGATGAGGGCCATCGCGGTGCCGTAGTCGTCGCCGTAGGAGGACGGGTCGCGCCAGCCGCCGCCGGAGTTGTGAAACGGGAAGGGGCCGTGGATCAGCTCGTCGCGGATTTCGCCGTACCACTGCTCGAAGCGGGGGCCGCCAGCGTGCCACATCGCCTGGGCCGCGTAGTAGTGGCTGTAGAAGTAGTGGTTGGCCGGCTGGTGCATGGCGGCCGACGGGCGATAGCGCTCGAGGTACTGCAGGCCGAGCTCGACCGCCTTCCCGTCGTAGACGCCCGCGCTGTAGAGCGTGACGACGCCGGCCGACGTCAGACCAAAGGTCACCGCCTGCCAGCTCGTGGTCAATTGGTAGCGAAAACCGCCGTCGGGCGTCTGGCACTTGCGGACGTACTCGGTGCAGCGATCGATCGTTTGCTTGGGAACGTAGAGTCCGCTGTTGCGGGCCGCGCGAAGGGCCATGATTTCGCAGACGGTGACGGAGAGGTCGGCGTCTTTGGAGTCGGGCTCGTAGCGCCAGCCCCCTTCCTTGTTTTGTGAATTGACGATCAGTCGCACGGCCCGCTCGAGGCTGCTGCGGACCTGCGGGTTGCGGGTCATGCCGTAGACTTCGCCCAAAAAGAGCGTGGCGAAGCCGTGGTCGTACATCGGGCCGAAATGTCCGCCGGTGTTCCCTTCGTCATAGATGAAGCCGTTGGGCTGGCAACGAGTGAGCAGAAAATCGACGGCCCGCTGCACGTTGGCGCCGTACTTGCCGCGCCCCGGCGTGCTGCCGGACGACAAGAACGCCATGCCGGCAAGTGCGGTAATCGCCACGCGGCGGCGCGCTGGCGCTGGAGCCGAAGGACCCGTCCCGCGCCGCTTGCCGCGCGGCGAGAAACGCGAGCGCGCGATCGATGGCCGCCTGCGTGTCGGGCGTGATCAGCTTTTGAGCTTCGGCCTCGATCGAACGATCGATGTGCTGGGGCGGCTGCGCGCGAGCCAGGTTGCGTGCGTCGACGAGCAGGCCGACCAGCAAGAGCGCGACGAGCCCGGACCGACTGCCGCGCGGATAACGTCTCCGGGAAGACGACGCGCCGGGTGCGTTACTGGCTGGCGCGTTCCTGGCTGGCGCGTTCCTGACCGGCGCGTTACTGGGGGACCGCGTCGGGATACATCTGGCTGGTGGGGCCGGGACCGATCGGTTGTCCCTGCGGCGGGACCATTGGTCCGCCAGGCATCGGTCCGCCGGGCACAGGTCCACCAGGGACCATGGGACCACCCGGCCCATTCGAGCCGCCGCCGGGGGGCACGCCGAGCATGTCTTGAGCGGCCCGAGTACGCCTGGGCTCGCTCCAGTCCTGCATGAAGCCGGGCGGGCGAGCCCCCATATCGGGGCCGATGTTCGTTTCCGGCAAAGGATCGTGAACATTGAAGGACCGCGCATCGGAGTCGCCCGGACTGGGATAGATCGAAGGCAGCCGAGTCGTCGGCGAGCATCCGTTCCCCGCCAGAACCAGCCCGACGGACACGACGAACAGGGGCAGCGTGAACGCCCGTACGGCGAAAACACTGGTGGCGCGACGGTCGACCATTTCACGATCCTTCGTAACGGCCGGCAAATGCCTGGCACAAAATCGACCGCCGCAGTCGGTCTTTAGCCTCCCCCTCCGTGGGTCCCGCAATGATTTTACCGGGGCTCGAAAATCGAGGACAGGCCGGTTTTGCCACTTGCAAACGCGTTCGGGCCTTCGTGTTGCGTGAGAGTCGGTGGCAGGGCCTGCTTCTTTTGCAGCGGCAGACCGGCAGCGGGCCCGAAGACCACCAGCCGCCGCGACTGCGCAATCGCCAGGTAGTCGCCGGCCAGCACGAGATTGCCGCCCGACTCCACGTAGCGGGCGAGGAGCGGAATTCGCCGCCGCACCCGGCCCGTGGCCTGCTCGACCACGTAGATGTCTTCACGCGTCGGCCAATAGACGACGTCGCCGGCCAGCAGTCCCCGGCCGAAGCCGAACGAGGCCGGATCGGTGAAACCCAGTTGCCAGTCGATTCGCCCGGTCGCCAGGTCGAGCCCCCAGAGACTCTGGCCGCTCACGATCAGCGTGCCGTCCTTCGCCCCCAGCAACTGGTTGACGCCCCCCGACAGCACGCGCCGCCAGAGCGGCGTGCCCGAGCGCGAATCGATCGCGAGCAGCGTCTTCGAGTCGCCGGGCGCGGCAACCACAATGTTCTCCGCGAAGAGGCAGGGAGAATTTTCGCAACGCTCCGGTTCGAGCGACGTGCTGTCGCGGTCGCCGCTCTCGTACGTGACGATCCACCGTAAGGCGCCGTCCTCGGCCTCCACCGCGGCGATAGCGCCCAGCCCCGTCGCTAAGAACAGCGCGTCGTCCCCAGCCGCCAGCAGTTGATGGCTCAGCAGGCTGGCGTTCTGTGCGACGTCTTCGACTGCCGCGCACACCGTCCGGCTCCAGAGTCGGCGGCCGCTTTCGGCCTCGAGACAGACGACCTCGGTCTGCATCCGCGGGCGGCCCCTGCGGACGGCCAAATAGGCGCGGCCGTGCGCGACGAGGGGCGAGCCCTCGAACGCCGATTGCGGATCGAGGGACGACGCATCGATCTTCCAAGCCAGCTTGCCTTCGCCCCGCTTCAAGTCGAGGCAGACGACCGAGCTGTCCGACTCGTGCAGCGTGCTCCGCGGGCGGACGGTCGTGGGATCGCCCATCCGCGCATAGAGACGGCCGTCGTCGATCGTCATCGTGTAGCGCGGCGTGCCGACCAGAAATGGCGGAGGAGAGGGGGCCGAGACGTCGGGCGTGCCCGAGTAGATGGCCGGGTTCTCGCCGCGATCGTCGGCCCAGGCCGGCTTGCCGGTGCGCACATCCCAAGCCAGGATCTGCTCGGCCGTGTTCACAATCAAGAAATGATTGTAGACGACCGGGTAGGTGGGGAGCGGTTCACGATCGCTGACCAGCGCGTGCACCGGCGCATAGAGGTCCGCTGGCAGTTCGGCCGACCAGCGGGCAGCGCCGACTTCGATTTCCCGCGGCAACACGCCGTTTCGCGCCGCGTTGATGCCGAACGTGCCAACGGCCGTGTCGCGCGGCGGAAACGACCAGTCCCGCGCCCGCCCGGCACTCTCGGCAAGCAGATCGGCCAGAATTCCCTCGCGGTCGCCCAGGCGACCGCGGGCCTGCCCGAAGCGATGCCGGAAGCCAGCCAGTTGAAAACGCGCGAGGTGCCAGTCGCCGGCCACGATGCTCGTCATCACCAGCCGGGCGGCGATCTCGGCCGGTTCAGTCTGCGGGTCGGGATAACGCAGCACCGTGTCGGCCGGTTCGGCCAGCGCCGCGTCGGGAAGGGGCAAGAGCTGCGACCAGTAGCCGCGAGCCGCTGTGAGATTGCCCGATTCCCACGCCCACTGGCCGAGCGTCAACAGAGCCGGCTCGGCGCTATGAGCGACGAACATTTTGTGAACGAGCGCGCGAAGGGCCGCGTCGTCCCGATGGGCCACGGCGTCGTCGAACGCCGTCTTCGCCGAGTCGTCGAGCGTCTTCCGCGCGACGGCCAACCCTTCCGCCGGCAGCGCGGCCATCAGCATCTGCGCGTAAAGGTCGACGCTAACGTAGCGGCCGGGGCCGATCGCAATCAGCGAACCGGACGCGTTGGCGGCGACCTGGCGGATCAGCTCGATCCCTTGGCTCCAGCGTTTCTCGGCCAGATACTGCCGGGCCAGCTCGAGCTGCCGCTGGGCCGTCAGGTTCGTTTCGATGGCGACCGACTCACGAAACCACCGCTCGGCCGCGGTATGAGCCGGCGTGGAGGCGGCGGGCGCGGGGGTCGCCACTGGAACCGATGCACGTTGCGGCGCGGCCGCTCGATTTCGCGCAGCGGGAGCCGACTGCTGTCCCACGGCCGGCGTGGCGACGACCACAGACAAGCCGAGGCCGAACGCGAGCAGCGCTGTGACCGGAACGACTGCGACGGGGCCCGTCCGTAGACGGTCGCCCGCTCGACGGTTCGCGCTCGCGACGCGCGCGCTCAACGGCCTAACCCTCGCACATGCGGCGACCAACGTAGAACATGACGATGCCGACCACGGTCAGGGCCGGCATGACGATCAACGGAATGCCGAAATCCAATTGCCACAGGATGAGCATCGGCAGCAAGGTGAGCGCCGCGACCTGCAACAAAAAGCCGATTTGCCGACGCATAGGATCTCGAAACGAATGACGAAGGAATGATCGAATGACTTAAGCACGAAACGGTCGAGGCACGGGCATCACTTTTCGGGGCTTCTGGCTTCGTGCTTCTTTCGTCCCGCCGCGGGCGGACTGAGGCAGCATTCGTGCTTCGTCATTCCCACTCTCACGTCTACTTTTTCTCGAAGTTCGCCGCCGGGACAGAGATAGAGGCCGCGTTGCCCAGCTGGGTGGTTTTGCCCGCCTCGACGGTGACGGGAATCGATCGTTTGTCCGCGCCGAACACCCAGCCGGCCCGCTCGTGCCAGATCAGGAACTTGTGTTCGCCGGCGGGCACGTTCTCGATTTTGAACTTCCCGTCCTTGTCGGTGATGGCCGCGTAGGGATGATCGATGATCAGCCAGCGGGCCTCCATCCAGCTGTGGATGTCGCACTTCACGGTCGTCGGCATCTTTTCGGGCTGCGAGAACTCCCATTTCACGTTTCCCGAGCGGTCGTTCGGAGAGAGCACTTGGTTCTTGCCGTCCTGGCGGATCGGGTAGACGTGCGTGTTGTGCGAGATCGGATCGTCCGAAAGGATGGCGATTGACTGGTCCGTCCGCAGAATGAGCGTATGCGGGATGAACCGGCAATTCTTCTGGTCGAACTTCACGACCTTTTCTTTGCTCTCTTTTGCGTCGGCCGGCATGTCGGCGGGCGGTTTCGCCAAATAGACGAAGATGTTGGCGATCCCCTTGGTCGACGGGTCGACGACCAGCGATTCGTCCGGGATGGCCTGCTTCGCGCAAACCTCGGCGTTCTTGACACTCCCATCCCCCTCTTTGACCAGCGGCGCCAACTTCGGAATCTCTCCGTCGAAGACAAACTGTCCCGCGACAGTGCCCGTGCCGTCCGCGTACGCGCGATCGACACAGCACGGCGCGACGGCGAGGGCGACGACCGCCAAACTCTTCGCAAGCATTCTCATGATGTTCCTTTCGAATTGGTCGGGCCGGCGAGCCGACCCGATCCAGGTGCAGCCAGCGTCGATCTTAGCGAGCGGCCGTCAAAAGCCCCAGTCGTAGCGGTCGATGTTGTCCTTGGTGAACTTGAGCGGTTCGGGCGACATGATCACCGTCGTCGCTTCCCGCGGACTGAAGGTCAAAGGAGGCGAACCGTTGATCGATTGGCCCGCCTTGGGCGACTTCCCCTCGACGAGGGCCACGGCCAGCCGCACGGTTAAATCCCCCAGCTGCCGCGGATCCCACAGGTAGAAGCTCTCGAGCACGCCGTCTTTGAGATACTGCTTCATCGGCGCGGGCGTGGTGTTGCCGCACAGGGCCACTTTGCCCGCTTTGCCGGTCCGCTTGAGCGCCTCGGCCGCGCCGGGAACAGAATTGGAATCGAAGGCGATCATCCCCTTGAGATTGGGATGGACGTTGAGCAGCGTCTCGACCAGCTTGCGCGACTTGTCGACGTCCTCTTCGGTCACCACCGTGTCGACCTTTACGAGCTTCGGATATTTTTCGCGCCGCCCGGGCTTCGGCGTACCGCCGCCAGGTGTTGAGATTGTCGGCATTCAGGCTGGCGATGACGACGGCCCACTCCCCCTCCTCGTGCATCTGGCGGGCGATCTCGTCCATCAAGGATTCGCCGAGCCGCTGGTCGTCGATCTGATTGACCATCAGATCGCGGCCGCTATCGGGCGCATCGCTGTCCCAGGTGAGCACTTTGATGCCGTGCGACTGCGCCTGCTGCACCAGGCGTTTGATCGCCTTGGGTTCGTTGGGGGCAATGCAGATCGCGTCGACTCCCTGGCGGATCCAGGCTTCGATGAACTTGTTCTGATCGCTGGCGCTGGGATCGGTCGGCCCGTCGTAGACCAGGCGCACGCCGAGTTCGCCCGCCGCCTTTTGCGCTCCCTCCTGACACGCGCGAAAGTAGGCGATGTTCGTCAGCTTGGGCAGCATGGCGATCGTGATCTGATCGCGGGACTTGCCGCCGCCGGCCTGACCCGTGCCGGTGCCCGGCGGGTCTTGCGCACAGCCGGCGATCGCCAGCATGAGCAGGCTGCACAAAACCCGACGAATTGGCGAGCGGCCGGTGTAAGCCGGCCGGTTCTTCCTAAACGGGATCGACAATCGTGTCCTAGTCAAAAACTCGATCGAATTCGTCATAGCGATACCGTACACCGGCCGTCAGTCGGCGTACAACGCTCCGGAAAACCAGAACCGGCGGGCTTACACCCGCCGCTCGCCCGGGCGGCGCGTGTTGAGCCAGACACCGATCACCAGGAGCGTTCCCAGCAGCACGAAACGCAGATTGCCGAATCTGAACGGCACATGTTCCCGGATCCAGAAATCCGATCCGCCGGCCTGCAGTCCCTCGACCAACACGGCGACGAGCAGCACGCCCAGGATCGAGCCGCCGAGCGTGCCGCGGCCGCCCGTCACCGCCGTTCCGCCCAACACGACCGCGACGATCACCTGCAGCTCGAGCCCCACGTACGACGCCTGGCTGGCCGATCCGTCGTGGGCAGTGAAACAAATCGCCGCGAGCGCCGCCAGGATGCCGCTGAGCGTGTAAACCTCGATCAGCCGGCGGCCGACCGGAATCGCCGCATAGCGGGCAGCCACGCGGTTGCCGCCGATCATCAGGATCTCGCGTCGCCAGCGCGATGCGCGAAACCAGCCGCCGCCCAAGATCAACACCGCTCCGACCAGGGCCAGCGCGCCGGGCAGTTCGCCCAGCCGGCCGTAGCCCGGGACGTCGAAGAACGGGTTGTACTTGGCCCCCTTGAGCACAGCCTCGCACAAGCCGCGATAGAGAAAGAGTGTGCCGAGGGTGGCGATAATCGACGGCACATCGCAGGCCACCACCAACAGTCCGTTCGCCAACCCCAAGCCGGCTCCGAGCGCCAGGCCGACGGGCACAGCGGTTACCCAGAATTTCGGGCCCGGCTCGAACGTCGAAAGGACGCAGGCCACGAGCGCCGTCATCGACGCGACGGACAGATCGATGCCGCCGGAGATCAATACGACCGTCATCCCGAGCGACAGCAGCAGCACGGGAGCCGCTTCGATCAACAGGTCGTTGGCGTAGGCTGCGAACGTCGGCAGAAAATGCGACCCACGGACGCCGGACAACGGCGCGAGAGCGCGATCTCCACCAGCAAGAGGACGGGCAGGATCAAACGGGGAGCGATGCTCGGGTGCCATGCCCACGGCTCGGCGTGGGCATGCCTCTTGCGCCCCACATGCTCACTCAGGGCCGTGAGCATGGCACCCCATGAGCGCCTCATCGCAGCTCCTCCATCAGTTGGCGGCGGCGGTTGAGCGCGCAGTCGATGCCGATCACCGCCAGGATGGCCGCTCCTTGCACGGCCGTCCGCCAATACTCGCCGACTCCTGCGTAGAGCATGGCCGGACCGAGCAAGTACAAAAACAGTCCGCCAAGCGCCGTCCCCGCTGCGCTCCCTTGCCCGCCAAAAATGCTCGTGCCGCCCAGCACGTTGGCGGCAATCACGTTCAGCTCGAAGCCGGCGCCCAGGCGGGCCGGTTCGATCGTGTTGTCATTGGTGACGTCGACCAGGGCCGACAGTCCCAAGAGCACTCCGCCGACGAGAAACGCGCTGAACAGAATTCGCGCGGGGGCGAGTCCACTCAGCCGGCAAGCCGTCTCCGAGTTGCCGAGCGCGAGCCAGGTGCGAGGCGTTTTGGCGAAGCATTCGCCCCACAAAGCGACGACGATCGCGGCGAGCAGGATCCAGCCGGCATAAACCAGCCCAGGCTGATGATAGGCGTCGCCCGCGATGGTGAATTGCTCGCCGAACCCACGCGTGGCGACCTCGGCCAGGATCAGCGCCAGTCCCCGGTAAAACGCCAGCCCGGCGAGCGTGACAATGATCGCCGGGATCCGCAGCGCGCGAATCAACAGGCCGTTGTAAGCCGACAGTCCGAAGGCGGTGAGGAAACAGGCGGCAAAGCAGCCATACGGGCCGACACCACGCGCGTAGAGCACGCCAAACACAGTTCCCGCCACCCCCAGGATCGAGCCCACCGACAGATCCATCGCACCGCAGCAGATGATGCCCGTTTGCCCGAGCGCGGCCAGAATCGTCGGGGCGACGTTGGGCGCGATATGGCGCGATTCGTCGGCAAACGAGGCCCCCGTCACGGTCGCCCGCCACCAGATGAAGCCGAGTAAGAGCGCGTCAGCTGCGAGGAGAAACACGATCCGCCGCCGCACGGCTTTCGGCATCCGCCGCCAGAAGGAGCGCATCAATTCGCCCCATCCGAAAGACGTCGTCGCGACTGGGTGGCATTGCACTTCGTTTGGGTGGCGGTGGCGGCTTGTCCGCCAGTGTCTTCGTCTTTGCGCGAAAGGGCCCACTGGCGGACGAGCCGCCAGTGCCACCCAAATCGGTGCTTGTGCAGTGAACATGCTCATAATCTGGACGATGCCACGTCGCTCGAATGCGAATACAGGCCGGAGGCGGCGAGAATCACGTTGTGCGCCGTCATGGCCGAGCCGCTCAGCTCGGTTTCGATCGTGCCGCGATTCATCACCAGGATGCGATCGCTCATGCCGACGACTTCGCCTAGATCGCTGGAGATGAACAGAATGGCTTTGCCGCGGGCGGCCAGGTGATCGATGAGGGCGTGAATCTGCGCCTTGGCTCCGACGCCGACGCCGCGCGTCGGCTCGTCGAGGATCACCACCCGCGGATCGCGTTCGAGCCAGCGGGCGAGGAGCGCCTTCTGCTGGTTGCCGCCGCTGAGCGTGGCGATCGGCTGCTGCGGCCCCGTCGCGCGAATGGCATAGCGCTCGATGACCTCGCGGACGCGGGCTCGCTCCAGTCGACCGCGGATCATGCCCCAGCGGGTGAGCTGGTCGGAGAAGCCGATGCCGATCGCGCTCTCCAGGGGATGGTCGAGCACGAATCCTTGCCGCTTGCGCTCTTCGGGAATATAGACCAGGCCCCGGTCCAGCGCATTGCGCGAGCGGCGCGGCGACCAGGGCTCGCCGGCGACCGTCATGCGACCGCCATCGAGAGAATAAAGTCCATAAACAGCGCGGGCCAGTTCGGAACGGCCGGCCCCGACCAGTCCAGCTAGGCCGACGATTTCTCCCGCGCGCACCGACAGGCTGACGTCGTGAAACAGGCCGCGACGCGAGACGCCCTCCAGCTCGAGCAGCGGCGGGCCGAGCGTGCCGCCGCGCGTCCGTGGATACACCTGCTCGAGCGGCCGACCGACCATATCGACCACGAGTCGGCCGGCGTCCATGTCCGCAGTGCGATGCACGCCGGCCAGCGCCCCGTCGCGCAAGACGGCGATGCGGTCAGTCAGCTCGAAGATCTCGTCGAGACGATGCGACACATACAGAATGGCGACCCCCTGCTCGCGCAGACGTCGCAGATGCGTAAAGAGTCGCCGCACCTCAGGCTCGCTCAGGCTGGCCGTCGGCTCGTCGAGAATGAGGAGCCGGGCCCGGCGCGCGACGGCGCCCGCGATACCGATCTCCTGCTTTTCGGCCGCCGTCAGTTCCTCGACCATGCGGTGCGATTCGATGGCGACACCGAACTGCGTGAGCCGGCGAGTCGCTTCCGCATGCAGGGCGGCCCAATCGACCCCGCCCCACATTCGCCGCGGCCAACGCTCGCCCAGCATCAGGTTCTCGGCGACCGACAGGTGGGGAAAGCACTCCAACTCCTGCTGCACGGCGGCGATGCCGGCGGCCAGCGCATTGCGCGGGGAAGCGAACGAAACCGCTCGTCCGTTCAAGCAGATGGTTCCCGCGTCGGGCGATTGGACGCCGCTCAGCAACTTGATCAGCGTCGACTTGCCCGCGCCGTTCTCGCCGACGAGCCCCAGGATCTCCCCCGCCTCGAGCGTCAGGTCGACGCCCTTGAGCGCGGCCACGCCGGCGAACGATTTGGCGAGACCCGAAAGCTGGATCAGCGAGTCGGCCATGGTCTGACTGCCAACATGCGCCGTGCGGAATCGTTCACGAAGCCCGCCGCCCGGAGCGATCGGCCGCCATGGCCAAAGCTCCGTGCACCACGACCTCTTCGCCCAGGCGCGGGGCGAGGATTTCGTACGAATCGCGGAGCGGTCGAAAGACGTAAGTGTGAGCGTAGCGACGCACGGGTTCGAAAAAGAGGGATTCGCCCGCCAGCGACACGCCGCCGCCCACGATCACCGCTTCGACGGCTGTGAGCGTGATGACCTGCGCGATGGCCCAGCCGAGCGCGCGGCACGCGAGATCCATCGCGCCGACGGCCAGCGTGTTGCCGGCGGCCGCTTCCTCGGCGACGAGCTTCCCGGTGAGCCGCTGGAAATCGCCAGCGCAGCGGCTGAGCAGCCGGGCCGCGTCGGGATCATCACTAGGCGCGGCAGCCAATGCGGTGCGGATCGACGCTTCGATGCCCGGACCACTGGCGAGCGATTCGACCGTTTGGCTCGGCTCGGTCGCGTCGAGGCCGGGCCGCAAGTGACCGATCTCGGCGATCGCCGGGCGATCGGAGCCATAGAGCGCGCCGCCCAGCACCAGTCCGCCGCCGACGCCGGTGCCCACCGTCACGTAAAAGACGCTCCGCTTCCCGCGACCCGCGCCGAAACGGGCTTCCGCCAGTGCGGCCATGTCGCAGTCGTTGCCCAAATAGGTCGGCACGCCGAATTGCTCGCTGCACCAGGCCGCCAGCGGAAAGTTGTCCCACCCCTCGACCTGGTGGCTGGTCGTCACGATGCCGGCCGACGCGTTGATCGGGCCGCCGAAGCCAAAACCGATGGCCAGGATGGGGAACTCCGCGAAGAGTTCCCGCCCCGTCTGCGCAATCTGCTCGCGAATCCCCTGCGCTCTGCGCCCGGCATCGACGTCCAGGCGACGAAAGCCGGCGAATGGCGGACCCGTGCCGTCGCCCACCCCCACCTGTAACTTCGTCCCGCCGATCTCGATGCCCAGAAACATTTCCGAATCTCAGTCTGCGATTCCCGGTGATGGTGCGAGTTCTGTTGAGGGGTCGATTCAATCGTCGGAGACCGTTTCTGGGTGGACTTGATGGCCAAGCCACCGGAGCAACACGGCCAGGCGATCCGCGAACGCCCCCGCCTTGCCACCTTCAGACGACCCGAGTGCAAGAGACGCCTGTTCCCCCATCTCCTCGGGCAGCGGATCATGATACGGTCGGTAAATGCCTCTGGTCACCCAGACATCGGCATCTTCGTGATACCTCGCATAGCCGCGCAATACCAACACGACCGACAATTGTTCACAACGTGCACCCTCCGGCGTATCAGTCATCGGCTGTGCCTCACGGACAACGCGCACACGCTACGATTCCCAATCGCTCACTGCTCAGCTTCGTTTCCGTAATGCAGCAGCGAAAAGACCTCGACCGGAGCCAGGCGCTTGCGGGCTTGCAGGAAGTCGAGCTCGATGATGAACGCGGCCCCGACGACCACGCCGCCGACCTGCTCGACGATTTTGATGCAGGCCTCCATGGTGCCGCCGGTGGCCAGCAAGTCGTCGACCATCAGCACCCGCTCGCCGCGTGAGATCGCGTCGCTGTGCATTTCCAGCGCGTCGGTGCCGTATTCCAACTCGTAGCGAAACGACAGCGTGTCGAACGGCAATTTGCCCGGCTTGCGAATCGGGATGAAGCGGGCCCGCAGCGCCAGAGCCAGCGGAGCGGCGAAAATGAACCCCCGCGCCTCGGCCGCCAGCACCGAATGGATACCCGCGTCGCGATAGTGATCGGCCAGCGCGTCGATCGCATGCTGAAAAGCCTCGGGGGCAGCCAACAGCGGCGTGATGTCGCGAAACAAAATCCCCGGCTTCGGAAAATCGGGAATCGACCGGATGTAGCTCTTCAGATCGAGGGCCGCGTTCATGGACTCCCTTGGCCGGACGGTTTGGAAGGAGCCGGTTTCGACGCGGGCGCCGGCGTCGACGGCTGGGGCGGTGGGACAGTCGCAGTGGGTGCGGGCGTGGATTTCGGCGCGACGGTCGGCGTCGCATTCTTCAAGTTCGCCACGTTGAGGCGGGCCCGCTCAACGGCGGTCTCGGCATTCGGATCGTCGGCGTAGAGTGCGATCACACCGTTCCAGATGCTGCGGGCCTCGGTCCGCTTGCCTTCAGCCGCCAGCATCTCGGCCCGGTCCAGGGCCTCGTAGACGAACGATATGTCCCGCGGATGCTCTTGGTCCCGTGTCCATAACTGGGAGAGCAGCTTTTCGACGCGCGTGCGTTCCGGGCTTCCCTCGGGGAGCAGGGCGGCAAAGGCGGCCAGCGTCCGTTCGGCTCCCGGCATGTCGCCGTCGTCGTGCTGATGGCGGGCCAGCGTGATCACGCGCTCGACCTCCGAGCGCGGCTCGCGTCGCCAGGCGCTCAGTTCCCCGTTCGCCTCGTCGCCCTGCTCGACGCTGCGGAGGCGGGCATTCACCACTCCGTAGACGATGATGAAGAGCGCGACTGCGAACAGGCCCAGGAGCACCCACGTGTTCTCCAGTAGCCGCCGCAGAATGCCGC
Organism: uncultured Planctomycetaceae bacterium; assembly: GCA_963800135.1. Taxonomy (GTDB): domain Bacteria; phylum Planctomycetota; class Planctomycetia; order Planctomycetales; family Planctomycetaceae; genus DASPSM01. The sequence goes on from CAWCZR010000021.1 coordinate 237,488, forward strand.
GCCGCTGCTCGCCTTCGATCTCGGCGCGAAACAGATCGCGCATGAGCGTGCCGTGGCCGCCCGACGCGGCCGAGCGGCCGGTGCCCGATTGGCCGGCGGCGTTGAAGGTCGAGGCATCCTCCTGCACGCCGTGCCCCATCGTCAGCTCGCCGGAGGAGACTTCGACCTTGCGGATGACCTCCTGCAGGCGGCGATTGACGACGAAGGCGTCGGCCGGCCGCTTTTCGGGATCTTTCTCCAAGAGCTGGCAGACAATATCGTCGAGCCAGTAGGGAATGTCGGGGACGATGGTTCGCGGTCGGTCGAACTGGCTGTACTTGTGCTTGTGAATGACGTCGAGCGTCGTTTTGCCCGTGAAGGGCGGCCGCCCGGTGAGCATCACGTACATCACCGCGCCGAGCGAGTAGAGATCGCTCCGCCGGGTGATCCGGCGTCCCTGCCCCTGTTCGGGCGACATGTACTCGGCCGTGCCGATGATGCCGCCGGTGACCGTCAGCTTCGAGCCGGCAAAGACCTGCGCGACGCCGAAGTCCGTGAGCTTGATGTCGCCGTCGGGCGTCAGCAGCAGGTTCGAAGGCTTGAGATCGCGGTGAATGATCCCCGCGTCGTGCGCGCTTTTGAGGGCCAGGCAGATCTGGATCGACAGGTCGATCACTTCCCGCCACGGAATCCGCTTCTCGCGCCGCAGCCGGGCAGTGAGCGTCTCGCCCGGCACGTATTCCATCGCGTAGTAGTACATCTCGCCGTCGACGCCATGGTCGAACAGCTCGACGACGTGCGGGTTCTTGAGCTTCTGCAGCGCGTCGATCTCTCGCATAAAGCGAGCGACCAGCCCCTCCTCGCGGGCCAGCGACGGCGAGAGCAGCTTGAGCGCGACGATTCGGCCGGTCTGCTCGTGACTGGCAAGGTAGACCGTCCCCATGCCGCCCGCGCCGAGCTTGCGCTCGACCAGATACGGCCCGATACGGCTCGGTTCGGTGCCGACAGGAGTGGGGGCGGACACGCCGGTTGTGCCTGGCTGGAGGATGGGCGAAACGCGAATCTCGCCGGCCGGCAGGCACAGCCTGCCCAACGCGGACACTCACAAAGCGGTCCGGTGCTGGTCGAGGTTCGTCCATGATGCCAGAATTGGCCGGGGTTGTCACATCCCGGCGATTTTCCGCCGCAGTCCTCGCTGGGTTTCTGAAGCTGGAGTTTCCCGTGCGACGCGAATCAATGCCAGAGCCTACGCCGGCAGAAAAGACCGCCGCGCTGCTCATCGCCCACGGCAGCCGCCGTCCCGAAGCCAACCGCGACCTGGTCGACCTAGCCGTAGCGATTCGCGGCCGCACGCACTACCCGATCGTCGAAGTGGCCTATCTCGAAGTCGTCGAGCCGACGATTCCGCAAGGCGCCCGCCGATGCGTAGAGCAAGGCGCCACGCGAGTCTCGCTGCTGCCCTACTTCCTTTCGGCCGGAGCGCACGTGGTGGAGGACTTGGAGCGGATTTGCGCGGACCTCGCGCTCGAGTTTCCGGCGGTGCAATTCGCGCTTTGCCAGCCCCTCTCGCTGCATCCGTTGCTGATCGAGATTGTGGTCGAGCGACTGAAGGAAGCCGAGCTGCAGTAATTGCCGGGGGTGGTGCTGCTGGCTGGAGTCGGCGTCCGCGTGTCCCAGGAAGCCCGCATCGGGCGCGGGGAGTACGTCGCCCCAACTACCTAACCCGCAACGCGCGGGCGAGGAAAAACGCGTGTCACTGGACCGCAGAAACAGCCTGCCCAACGCGGACAGCGCCCGAAGGGTCGCGCGCCTGAAATTCGCGGAGGCTGCGGAAGCTGGATAAGCAGGTCTCATTGGGTAAGGGCTCCGGCCCTTTGCCTGCAGGGATTTTCGAAAAAAAACGTTTACGCACCCAACTTTCTCGTTCAGGCGCGAACGATTGGTAGCCGAAGGAGAGCGATAGGGTCCTCATCGTCGGCTCATTCGGACGCGGAAACATGAACGTGCACTGGTCGGAATCAGACATCGCTACCTATCGGATCGAAACCGTTCAGGCCAAGCCTGCGGAAATCATCTCTGATATTTTGCGGTCGGCTCATCGCATCCGCGGCGTGCTCGCGGCCCACTTCGCCGAGTTTGGGCTCAGCGACGCGCGGTTCGCCGTGCTGCAGATCGTGCGCGACGCGTTGCCGCGCGGCTGCACGCAGACGGAGCTGGCCGAACGCTTGCAGCAATCCGAGTCGAGCGTCAGCACGCTGGTGGACCGCATGCGGGCCGCCGATCTGCTGTATCGCCTCCGCTCGAAGTCGGACCGTCGCAAATGTCTGTTGGTGCTCACCGATCACGCCCGCGAGACGCTCGACAAGCTCGAGGTCTGTCATCACGAGCGGATGGCCGAGCTGTTGAGCTGTTACAAGACCGAGCAGCTCCGCGATCTGACCGTGCTGCTGAAGATCTTGGACAGCGAGCTGACGCGCCGCGAACTGGCCGGCACCGATCCGCCCACTCCGGTCGCCTCCGCCGTCATTCCTCATCCTCGACTCACGGTCGAGTCCGCGGAGCAGACTCTGCGTCCGACGGGTTGAGCGAAGACTGCAAAAAAGCGAAGCCGCGGCAACTATGCCACGGCTTTTTTTTATTGTCGACTCAGCCAATCCGCCAGCGACAAAAACGAGCGAGCACAGCGGAGACAGCAGTCACATCCCGAGCGAATCGCCACGTCCACTCGGGTGATTGACGCGAACCAAGTCGCAGATCACCGTAGCCGTGAGCGAGTCTCCCCAACGCCTCGTTATTGCGCGTCGATGGAGATGTCTCGCTTCTCGACCTGTTCCCGCTTGATGGCGTCGTAGACTTCCTGGCGGTGGACGGTAATCTCTTTCGGCGCTTCGATGCCCAAACGCACCTTGTCACCGCGGATCTCGATCACCATAACGGTGATGTTGTCACCGATGATGATCTTTTCGTCCTTCTTGCGGCTGAGTACCAGCATTGCTTTTCCCTGCAATCGGCGAAAACGTGGCGAAACGTGTTGATCAATTTCAACTCCACTAAGCATAAACGATGGAATAGGGCATTTGGGGAAGCCGAAGGGGTTTTCCATCGGCCTTCTCCGACCGGCTGCAAGATATGCGGCTTGTTCCGGGCGTGCCCAAGGGTCCGGTCGTGGCAAATGCCGGCAACTTGCGGGCGGCGGCCGGGCCTCCGCTTCGAGAGCTTAAGTCATGCTCGCGAATAGAGATAAGCACGAGTCGTCCCGAGCCGCAGGCCGCGCGAGGGTCCCCGCATGAGCCCGGCTTTGGCCTTGGAGATCGATTTTGCGGCCGCCTACCTCGTCGGCTCGCTGCCGTTCGGGCTGTTGATTGCACGCTACGTGGCCGGGGTCGACATCCGCCAAAGCGGTAGCGGCAACATCGGGGCCACGAACGTCGCCCGGGTGCTGGGCAAGGGACTGGGCCTCACCGTCCTGCTTCTGGACTGCTTGAAAGGGGCCCTGCCGACCCTCGTCCTCCCCTGGCTACTGGCCGACGCGGGCGTCCCATCCCTGCATCTGGCGGTGCTCGCCGGCACGGCAGCCATCCTCGGCCATATGTTCCCGTGCTGGCTCAAGTTCCGCGGCGGCAAAGGGGTTGCCACCGCACTCGGGGTGGCCCTCGCCCTGGGACCGATCGCGACGGCCGTGGCCTTCGCCCTTTTTGTCATTTGCATCGCACTGACGCGGATCGTGTCGCTCTCTTCGATGCTGGCCGCCTGCACGTTTTGTGGCGTCGAGTTCTGGCTCTTGCGACCGGCCCCCTTTAGCCAGGAAATCTGGAGCCTGGCCGCGTTTAGCATGCTGGCTCCGGCGCTGATCATCGTCCGGCACCGCGCGAACCTGGTTCGCTTGCTGCGGGGAACGGAACCCAGGTTCGCGTTTGGCGGGAAAGGCAAGACGGCCGACTCGAAGTCATCCGACAGCGGCCCACCGCCCAGGCGTCCTGGCGAGCCCTCAGCGTGAGCTTGTGGATGTTTCCTCTTCGAATTGGCGTTCCGGCAGCGCAAGATTCGAGTGAGGAAAAAGCACCATCGGGCTGACGCCCGACGGGGCTTACGTGCGAAGTGGCCTACGGCCGAGACTATCGTCCGCCGCTGAAAACGCGGAACCGCTGACCGAGCGGGGCACAATCAGAAGAGGAGCAACCTCGCGCTCAGCTCACGACGATATCGTTCGTAAGCGTCGTGAATCGGCCGGCCAGGTCGAGTGCGGCGTGCGTGGCCAGCTGCTTGAGATAGTAGGTCGTCGTGCGGCCCGAAATTGTGACATCGGCCCCGGCGACCGCCACGTTCAAGCCGTCGATCCGGCCGCCGGTCTTCGATTGCACCAAACGAGCGATCTGCTCGGCGAGCGATTCCGTCAACCCGCCCCTTACAGAAACGGCCATCGTCCTTCCTCCATGTGTTGGACGCGCAATCTCGCCGCTCCTGCGGCAATCCGCGGCCACTTCTCTCTCACTTGACTCGGCGTAGTTTCTCTCGTTTAACTCGGCGTAATTCACGATCGACCCGCTAAAAATTCGCCAAAGGCTCGAAGCTCCGCGAGATGTGAGCCGCTTTCGAGCGGGAGACAGAACGCTCTGCGGGGACCTGGCAATCGGCTTGGAACCTAGAACCCGGCAGGCCGGAAATGATCGCACTGGCGGTCCGGCAGACGAAGTTGAATCCCTCCGATGGCAATCGTCTCGGCGTCCACAGGTTGTGGGTCCGCGGCAGGTGTCCACAAACTTTAATGACCTCGCCCCCCGTCCGTCAAATCGAACGGCCTCGTTCACCATTTGATACCTTCCACACGCAACCCGGGATTCACGACCGCTCGCTATAATCCGGCTTTCCCGCGCCCAGGAGCCGTCATGGATCAGCCGTCGCTTGCGTTCCTCAAAGCCTTGCTGCATTCGCCCAGCCCCTCCGGCTACGAGCGGCCCATTCAGGACGTCGTGCGCAAGTTCGTCGAGCCGTTCGCCGCCACCGTCACCACCGATTGGCACGGCAACGTGATCGCCGCCGTCAACCCGGACGGGCGTCCGCGGATCATGCTCGCCGGGCACTGCGACCAGATCGGCCTGATGGTCAAGCACGTCGATGACAAGGGGTTCATCCGCGTAACGGCCATCGGCGGCTGGGACATGCAGATGCTCATCGGGCAGACGCTGCATATCTGGACGGCCAAGGGGCCCGTCGTCGGGGTCATCGCCCGCAAGCCCATTCACCTCTTGCCGCAGGAGGAGCGGAAATCGGTCCCCGAGATCAAAGATCTGTGGATTGACATCGGAGCGACCGGCGCCGACGAAGCGCGTGAACTCGTGGCGGTCGGCGATCCGGTCACGCTCGAGCTGGGCTTCGACACGCTCCGCAACGACATCGTCGCCGGCCCGGGCATGGACAACCGCGTCGGCGTGTGGGTGGTGATGCAGGCGCTCAAGCGGGTCGCGGCGGCCAAGCCGCAAGCCGCCGTCTTCGGCGTCTCCACGGTCCAGGAGGAAATCGGACTGCGCGGGGCCCAGACCAGCGCGTTCACCGTCGCGCCGCAGATCGCGATCGCCGTCGACGTCACGCACGCCACCGACTGCCCGACGATCGACGAAAACCAGTTCGGCCGCGTGAAGCTCGGCAAAGGCCCCGTCGTCTACCGCGGCCCGAACGTTAATCCGATCGTCTTCCAGCGCCTGACCGAACTGGCCAAACAGCACGAGATTCCCATTCAACCCAACGGCATCTCGGTCCCCGCCAGCAACGACGCCAACGTGCTGCAACTGACTCGCGGCGGCACGGCCGCCGGCATCGTCGCGATCCCAAACCGCTATATGCACAGCCCGGTCGAGATGGTCTCGCTCCCCGACCTCGAGCATGCCGCCGAGTTGCTCGCCGAGTTCTGCTTATCGGTGAACGAAAAGAGCGATTTCACGCCGTGATCGAGCAGCGGCGGTCCGCATGTGGAAAGCCCCCGCAGTGGGGCGACCGATAATAGCCCAGCCATTCATGGCTGGGTTCAGAGGCGCTTCTCCATGATTCCTAAGCCCCACCAGGGGCGACAGAGTCCGATCGTGTGGGGAAACAAAACCTTCTGCCCCTGTCGGGGCTTTCCCAATTCTCTTGCCTCACATACCCAGCGATGAATCGCTGGGCTATTATCGGTCGCCCCTGGCGGGGCTACGGAATGGAGTAGCGCGGGTGCCATGCTCACCCGCTTTGTGGTGAGGCATGCAGCGCGCCTTTTGCTCAGCGCCAGTGCCCCACACCCTACATGTTCCGAAAGCCCATCGGGCCCATCGGGGCGAGACAAAGTCCCAACGCGTGAGACATCGCCTCTGGGCATCCGGTGAAACGCGTTGCAGCTGCGATAAAGCGTCAGCCAATTCGCGAAGTTGCCGCCGACCCAGCTGTTTGAACTCGCCCGTGCTTGCTCTCCCAGCGACGATTCATTTGCTCATCGAGGGGCCGAAGCTCGAGGGCCAGGCCGAACGGAAGGGCCGGATGCTTGGAAAGCATCGCGATGCCCTCGTCCAGGTCCTTGATCGCCAGGACGACAATTCCGCCCAGGAATTCCTTGGTCTCGGCGAAGGGGCCGTCGGTGACGGTGACCTGGCCGCCTTTGGCCCGCAATGTCTTCGCGGTGCGCGCGCTCTTTAGCCCGATGCCGCTCAGCCATTGTCCGTTTTTGACGCGAGTCTCGTCGAAGGCGATGCAACTCTTGAACATCGCCGCGCGCTCGTCCTCTGAAATCGCGCTCCAGCCGTTTTCATCGAGATAGCCCAGGCTCGCGAATCTCACCCATTGCGGATCAGCGGGCGCACTCGGGCGCAGCGCTGCGAGGGAGGCCGTCTGACGCAGGAGCGATTCTTCGTCGATCGGTCGAATCTCGAACGTCGCGCCGTAATGCAGGCCGGGATGCTTCGAGACCAGCTCGACAGCCCGCGCCATGTCATCGGCTTCCAAAACCGCGACGCCGCCAAGTTGCTCCTTCGTTTCGGCAAAGGGACCATCGGTCACAATCACTTTGCCCTTGTGCCAGCGCACGGTTTTGGCGGTTGGGCTCGGTTGCAAGGCCATTCCCTCGCTTCCGAAGTGACCCTCCTTGATCAGCTTGCCGTCGTAAGCGAAGCACTCCTGGAACATTGCGTCCTGCTCGGCTTTCGACATCGCGTTCCAATTGTTCTTCTGGCTGTAGCCCAAGAAGGCGAACTTCATCGGTGGCTCCTGATTGCGCCGCGCTGAAAAATGCGTTCAAACCGTTGATGCCCAACCTCTAGTCGAATGGCGCGAAGTCAGTTCGACATCCCCGAGGGATTTTATGCGTTTCTACCATTTTTGAACGCGCAAAAAAACGGCTGGCCGGGTTTCCGGTCAGCCGTGGGTTGAACAATGCGTGGCGCGCTGTGTGGCTGCCCCACGACTGACCCCTCCATGGGTCAGTCGTTGCGGTGAGGCGTCATGTCGATTTCTCCACGATGATTTTCTTACCGCCGCTGGCCGGATGGTCTTTCGGCAACGCGGCGGTCAGCACTGGCGGACGAGCCGCGACTCGACTGAGCTCGCCGAAGTCCAGTGCCACCCAAAGTGCTGACATTCGTGATGGCTCACCTCGCGACGACGTTGATCTTCTGCCGCGCCGACCGCGCGGTCTTCGGCAGCTTGAGCTGCAACACGCCGTCTTTGACGCTGGCTTCGATGCCGTCGCGGCTGACGTCGTCCGACAGCGTGAAGGTCCGCTCGAAATTGCCGACGCCGTATTCCGTCTGGTACGGCGTGAAGCCCTCGAACGTCGTCGGCTCGACGGTCCCGCGGATCGTCAGCACGTTCTTGTCCAAAGTGATATCGAGATGCGTCTCGTCGACACCCGGAATGTCGGCCCACACGACCACTTCGCTCGGGCCGTCTACGATGTCGACTGCCGGGCGATAAACGGGCCGTTGCTCGGTGCCATTGCCACCCGCACAGGCATAAGTCTGGTTCATGGATTGCTCCTATCGTCTGTTCGTTTCACGGATGAATGCGTGATGATTTCCTAGGGAGGGTTGATCGGCGCAGCCAGCGCGGCCGCCGCTACAAGAGCGCGGCCCGGTCGGCCGCCGCCAATCAGCCCGCCTTGATCGTGAGCTTCTTGGGCTCGTGCTCCGGCGTGCGAGCCAGCTTCAGCGTCAGCATCCCTTTCTCGTAAACGGCTTCGCACTTTTCGGCGTCGACGTCAAAGGGCAGCTCGAGAGTGCGGCGGAACGGCTCGAACCAGCGTTCGCGGCGAACGTACGATTCCTCGCGCGTCTCGGGAGCCGCCGCCCGCTGACCGGCGATCGTCACTGAGTTCTTGTCGACGTGCACTTCCAGCTCGGACGCATCGATGCCGGGCAGCTCGGCCGTCAGGGTGAGGCCTTGCTCGTTCTGCAGCGCATTGACGGCGGGAAACGTCGCGCCACGGCGTAGCTGGGGCCACCAATCCCCGTTCGACAACTGATCCAACTCAACCCGCAGGCGATTCATGTCACGCCAGGGATTCCAGACGGTTCTCATTCGGCTCATCTCTTGATCCTCTCTTTCTTTGGTCGGCGGCCCGGGTCATTTCGACCGACGGTGCCATCGCTCAGCCTTCCAAAAAGCAAGGGCTATACCAATCGAACGGCGCGACCGAAGCAATAGTCGCAAATCAATTCGCAAAAGTAACTTATGATTCCACATTTCGCTCAGAATTGAATCGGAACTAGTCCAGCACGAGCCTCCAATAATGCCATATTGGCAGCAATAAAGCCGCGGCAATTTTTGGCACAAATTGCACATGCCAAATTGGCACAATCACGGGTCCGCGTTCCGATTTCCGTGAACGGAAGCCCCGCTTCCTTCCTAGTTGGCGCGTCCGATCAGCGCGTTTTTGCCGCGGGCGCGTGCGAACTGTTCGCTTCGCAGACGAACTTCACCATTCCCGCCGTGCGCCACCGGCAGCTTGGGCCGATGTTCAAGAGGTGCGGCACCGGAGAAGGGATTCTCCACCGAGATCCCGGCCCTTGGGCGACTCGCGGTGCCGAGATTGGCGTGCCCCATGACGGGTTTTGCCGGTTCGCGTTCGCTCGATGAGCGTCGACGGCGGCGTCTGGCCACCGGTGCCGAAACCGTCGCGCTCGAGACCGTCGCTGAACCGGCGCCTCGACGCGCCGCTCCCGCCAAAGTGAAACAGAAGCGTCGCAGCCCGTCGCACTTTCCCCTGCGGAAAGTGATTTCCGCCCGCTACTGGAAACTGGCCGCGATCGTGCTGGGTGCCGCGTTTGCCGGCGCAGGCATTCTGGGAGGCGGCTGGGCGGCCGCGAATTACGGACAACAGCTTGGTCCCGGCTTCGTCCTGCTGTTTGGCTTGAACGCGGCCCGACTCGTGCGGGGATTCGCCGCCGTCGGGCTGTTGCTGGCCGGCCAGCTGGCCCTCTTGATCAGTTGGGCCCGCTCGCAGAGCCTGCAGGACTTCAACGGCCGCTATCGAGGTTGGGTCTTCTGCGCACTCCTCGCATTCGTCGCTGCCTTCGGCATGCAGACCCAGCTTGCCGCCGCCTGGAGCGCCACGGCCGGCTGGCTCTGGACGGCTCAATTCGCCCACAAGGCGACGCTGCTCTGGCTGATTCCGACCGCCTGCTGCGGCATCTTCGTGCACGGCTATTGCGTGCGCGAGATGCGCGATTGCCGCGTGAGCCTGACGCTCGCCTGGCTGACGTTCGTGCTGGGTGGAGGCGTGGGCGCGATTGTGCTCGCACGCCCGCTGCCCTGGCCCACGCCGCAGGCACGCCTGATCGAGTGCGGCGTGGCACTCTTGTTCGTCCTCTGCGCGTTCGCCAGCGCCGTTTCACGCGCGGCACGTCGTCTATGTCTGCGCCGATCCGCCGGCCATCCGACCGTCGCGCTCACTGGCCTTGCTCCGCTCGTTCCGGCCCTGGGCCCTCTTCAAGTTCAGCCGCTCCGGCTCGACAAAGAAGAGCAGCAAGCCGGCCGAGCGAGAAACGGTCAAAGCCCTCAAGCAACGCACGCCCAAGCGCACGAAGACGCTCCGCCGCAAACCGAGCGAAGACGAATCGGACAATCCGCCGACCGCCCCGCAGTCTGTACCGGGCAGCGCCCGGAAGCCGACCCCCGTCGTCCGCGAAGACGAGCCCGAAGAGGGTGACGCGGAGGAAGACGAGACAACATCGAGCGAGGCAGACTCCACCGCGAGCCGTAGCGACCACTCGGAAGGCCAGTTCGCCGGCATGAGCCGCCGCGAGCGTCGTCTCCTCAAAAAGCAGATGCGCACCGAACCTACGCAAGTGCGCCGCTCCGCCTGATTTCGCCGGCACTTCCAAGCACGGTTCCGCAATGGCGAGCACCCGAGCGCCGAGGAGTTGCCGCAGGCACCGGGTCCAGGGCCACGGCCCTGGTTGACGGGAGTGCACGTTGCCCGCAGAATGCTCGGTAACTTCACGCTCATCGGGTCGGGGATTTGATCTTCGGCTCTGTGATTCGCACCACGCAAATTCAGCTCGCCGAGACGCTTTATGTCGCAATCGGATTGGCCGCAAGAGGGTCGACGCCCGGAAAACTCGGACCGTTTCGGCCAGCGCCCGCCCGACGATTGGGGTGGCGCCTGCTCCGCCCAGCGGCATGAGCGGCGGCATGAAAGCCTGCCTGATCGTGATTTGCGTGGTGGGCTTTTGCTGCGTCGTGTGTTGCGGCGTCTTTGGCTACGTCTTTTATACGATCGGCAAATCGATCACCGCGCCGATCGCTTCCAAGAATCCTGCCGAAGTCAAAGCCGGCCTCGACGACATTTGCAAGATCACGCTGCCTCCCGGTTTGGAGCCGAAGAGCGTGACGAAGATCGATAACTTCGTCTTCTCGACAATCGCCGTCGAGTACGAAAACCCGGGCCATGCCAGCCTGATGATGCTGCAGATGCACACCAAAATGGGGAGCAGCGACTCCATGGCGCCGGTGCGGCAGCAGTTCGAGCAAAAGCGAGTCACCCACGTTACCACCGGCGGCCCGATGAACAACACGAAGATCGAGACGAGAGTCCTCAAGATCAAGGGGCAGGACTGCACGTTCACGTTCACGAAGACCGAGCCGGCGGCGGGAAAAGGCGCGAAGGACGGCGCAGTGGGTAAGGCCGGCGGAGACAAGGGGGCCGGAGATAAGGGTGCAACTGACAAGGCTGGGGCCGGCAAGGCTGGGGCCGGCAAAGGCGAAGTCGCCGGCGCCAAAAAACCCAGCAGCCGGAGCGAGCGGGAAAGCATTTACGGCGACTTTGACGGCAAGGATGGCCTGGTGCTCATCTCGATCGATTTCGATGACACCTACAAAGAGGCCGACATCGTCAAAATGCTGGAGTCAATTCAATAGGAGCCGACTCGACCGCCGCCGACTCGACCGCCACTGCCTCGAGGCGCCCTGACTCGACAGCCGCCGGGGCGCCGTCGCTCTCCGACTCGGCCGGCAAAAAAATCCCGTCGAGCGCGACCGCACGGACGAATTGGCCGCCGCTCTGATACGAGCCGTCGCGGCGGAAACGGCACCAGCGGAGCAGCGCGAGCAGGCCCTCCACTGTCGACGTGACTTCGTCGCGGAACTGCACGATCACTCGGCGTGACGCCAGCGGCTCCGCGTGGCAGAACGAAAAGCCCGAGAGCGACAGATCGCGCCCCTGCACGACGAGCTTACTCCTGGCACCGTCGCCTAAGTCGTCAAGCGGTGTGAGCAACAGCGGCTTGTCGTAGGCGACGCGATGCCAGCGTCGGGAATGCAGTGAGCCGAAGCTGGAGTGCCAGCTGGCAACGACTCCCCCGGTGAATAAACACTCCATCTCCGGAATTCGCCGCAGCACGTCCAGCACGCACGGGTCAGGCATGCCGGCCATGCGTTCTGAAGGGGCCGGCAGGGAGGCGGTGGCGTGCGCACACGCTTCCGCCGGTTCGAGCAATGCCTCAAGCATCAGGCGGCCCCAGGCGACGCTTTCGCTGCGCCGAACTCGCGCAACACGACCTCGACAAGCCTAGGTCACGCTTTGGGCCGGTCAAATCGATTCCGGCGCTGGTCCGGGCGGCCCCGGACCGCCCATAAACCTGTGGCCGCAAATTATTGGAAATGCTAAAATTTTGCTTTTTACTCTTGCGTTAGGAATTGCGCATTGAGATGCTAAGGAAACAGCGGGCCGACCGATTTCAAAATGGGGCAGTCATGTTGGAATCGACCCACGTCGCCCAAAACGGATTCGAGCGCGGGCTGGCCACACTCGCAGCGCTTGGCTTGGTCCGGCCGGCCAACATCCTCCTGGCTGAATACCTCGCCGCACTGACGGCCGAGGAAATTCTCGACGCGGCAACCGCTGGACGGCTGTCGGCCGTCTACAACCGCGTCCGCTATTCGGCTGTTGCCAACGACGACCCCGAGCTGCGAGAAGCCATCGCCACGCTCGAGTCGGTCGCGGCGCGGCTCACCGCCTGGAGCGCGGACGAACGCCGACAGGTGCTTCGACGAGTGCGCGCGCGACTGCCGCTGCCGCCCGCAGACGACGATTTGGAGCGCGAGACGGCCTGTCTGTCCGACGCCCGCACACCGATTCCACCGACGCGACACGCGAATGCCGATCGGTATTCCTCGCCCCAGTCGCGGGCGGCGCGTCCCTCGCCACGGCCGCATATCGAGCCAGCAAAAGCGAACGCCGCGCTCGAAGACGTCAGCAACCCGCTCGATCCGCTCGACGAGTTCGATGCCCTTCCCGCTGCTCCTGCTGCAGCAGCCAAGAGCGGGCGCGTCGGTCTGCCGCGACTGTCGCTCGAATTGGCGGCCGTCGTGGGACTGGCGACGTTTCTTAGTGGGTATTTCGTCCGCGACGCGTTTAGAAAGACGGTCGAAGTCGCCGACGAAGTTGGCGGAAGCTCCGGCGAGCACCTCACCCTGAACGACGCCTGGAAGGATCAGGGCGCGTGGGTGCATGGGGTCCGTGCGCGGGGCGATCAGGACGCCCAGGCCCGGCACTTTCAAAAGGCTCGGCTGGAACTCGAGCTCGTGCACGCCTACGTCCCCAAGGACGCTGCCGTGCTCAACGATCTGGCCGCTCTCTATCTCACGCGTGACGAGTCGGGCCGCACCGATCCGAAACGCGCGCTGGAACTGATCGAGCGGGCGCTGACGATCACGCGACAGCCGACCATCCTCGATACGGCGGCCGAAGCCCACTTTCAGTGCGGACACATCGACGAAGCGATCCGTCTCGAACGCGAGTCTCTCTCGAAGGAGCTTGCCTGGAGCAACGCATCGGCCGGCCAGTTCCGCCAGTACCGCCAGCAGAAACTCGAGCGTTTCCGCGAGGCTGAGCCGGTCCGCACCGCCCAGCTTCCTGCCGGCCCCACGGAGCCGAGCGTCCCAGCAGCCGAGGCCGCCAAAGGCAAAATGAACGCCCCGCTCGCGGCTCAACCCGGCAATCCGGCCGGTTCCTGAGCCGATCGCCCCGCTGCAACGTGCCGCCAATCGCCCTGGATTTGTGAATCCTCTTTGGGGGCGACCGCCTTTTTGCCCGTCCCAGAAGGTGCCCGCCACCTCCGCGGGAGCCAAAAAAAGGGGGCATCCGGCCAGTCGCCCTTGCAAGACGAGCCCGTTCTCCCGAGAATCCAGAACTCGATAAATTCGGTCCAGATTCGGTCCATCACAGCAGGTGGTCAAAACGACCGTCTGCGGATTCGCATATTTTGGAGGTCGGCGGCAATGGCTCATAAGAAGGGGCAAGGCTCGAGCCGCAACGGGCGCGATTCGAACGCACAACGGCTCGGCGTCAAGAAGTTCGGCGGCGAAGCCGTCCTGGCAGGCAACATCCTGATCCGCCAGCGCGGCACCAAGTGGCACCCGGGCCGCAACGTCGGCCAAGGCAGCGACGACACGCTCTTTGCCCTGTCCGCCGGCGAGGTCTACTTCGACCGCGGCGGCCGCCGCATCAACGTCCGCCGCGCCGAGCAGGCGTAGAGCCCGGACCGGTTTGCGTCTCCGGGCACCTCGGCCGCTCGCTTCAATGCAGGCCTCGGCTCTGGAACTGCGCATATCGCGCTTCGGTCCGGCCGTCGACCGTCTGATCGGCCGCGGCAAGACGGTATGCTGCCACGAACAGCCCCAGAGCTTTGAAAGCTCATCGCAAGTCATGCTGTTCGGCGCCTCGCTACGCTGCGAGTAGGACAAACTCTTACCACGACAACCTCGTTAGCGAGCGCTCTGCTAGACGCTGGCTAGAATTCTCTAGGTAGATCACATGCGAAATGTTAATACTTGAAGAGGATTTGCTGCTTGCTGCTCGATCGATCACACTAGAGCCAGTTTCAAAAGCCATTTGTCAGTGGAACGATCCGGCAAGAAACTTGCGTTCCGAAGCGGGTGAAAGGAGGCACTCGCATGTTGTTGACGCTTTCCTATTGGCCCAATCAGGGCCGCAATTGGAGGGCGTCCAGGACGGAACCCAAACCGCAACTCACCGATGAGCAATGGCTTCTGATCGCGGATCTGTTTCCTGTAAGGAGGATGAAAAAAGTCGGCGGGCGTCCCCCCGTCCCACCGCGCCCGTGCCTGGAAGGAATCCTTTGGGTGTTAACCAGTGGTGCACGGTGGAAAGACTTACCAACATACTTTCCGTCCCCAGCGACCTGCTGGCGGCGGCTACGCGAGTGGACTCAAAGCGGAATCTTCCAGATCGCTTGGCGCCGACTGCTCCGCCGGCTCGACGGAATGAAGTCGCTCCGCTTGGACGAGGCGATGGCCGACGGCACGTTTTCCCCGGCCAAAAAAGGGGGCTTTGCGTCGGCAAGACAAAGCGCGGCAAGGGGACGAAGATCATGCTCCTCATCGACGGCCGCGGCACGCCGCTCGGCGTGGACATCGCCAGCGCCAGTCCGGCGGAAGTCAATCTCATTGAGCCGCTCTTGAACAAGCGGACCGTGCGCAGAGCGCCCCCAGCGATTGATTTATGACAAAGCGGCCGACAGTGATCCCTTGCGAAAGCGGCTGGCAAAGCGTTGCATTGAACTGATTTGTCCACACCGATGCAGCCGCAAACGCCCGGCAACTCAGGACGGACGGCCACTTCGACGCTACAAACGACGTTGGAGGGTCGAACGCTCGATCAGTTGGCTGTTCAACTATCGTCGCCTTGTTGTGCGCTACGAGCGTCACAGTCTTCTTTTTCTCGGATTCCTTGAATTGGCTTGCGCCGTCACGATCCTCAAGCGGTTTTGAAACTGGCTCTAGCGAATCACTAATAGTGTGTACTCGCAAAGACTCACGTCATGCGGAATGGCCAACTCATTCTACGAAGCCAGGGTCCCGTCGGCACCGCCGATTGAGCTTTCTGACGGCACGATGCTGCTCGGTCGGCATTCGGCCTGCGACATCGTGCTGCTGGACCCTTCGATTTCCCGCTATCACGCGGAGTTTTCCGTTCGCGGGAACCTGGTAACCGTCCGTGACTTGAATAGTCACAACGGAACGTATCTGGATGGCAAGCGAATCCAAGCGGCTGACGTGCGGGCAGGCCAGCGATTGAATTTCGGCGACGTATCGTTTCAGGTTCGGATTGCCGGTGTCGATGACTCCGAGCCCGATTCCGACTTGGAAACCGACAGCGTGAGCGGCCGCGTGCGCTCAATCACCGCGGAACTGGACAAGTTGCCCCTGTCGCCCGCCGAACGCCGCGTTTTGGATTCCCTGCTGCTGGGTCTGTCTGAAAAAGAGGTTGCCACGCGGTTGGACATCAGCCCCAACACAGTCCATTGCCACGTGGGAAAAATCTACAAGGCCGTCGGCGTTTGCTCGCGATCCGAACTGCTGGCCCGCTTTGTCCCCCAAGGCGACAAACGTGGCGATCAAGGATCGAGCGACCCTCCCGATGCCGATCCGCGGACCAAACCGTCCTGAGTGGCCCGGACCGGGTGCGCGTTGGCAGTCTGCCTAGGTTGAGGGGGCGGCGACGACGTCTCATCGAGAGTCTTTCGCGTCGACCGCCGTCGCCTTGCAAACGCCGGCAGCGGTCGAGATACTTTCGGACGCGCGATTCGACGACTCCACAGGCGTCACGCCGCACGCACCCCTAGCTCAATTGGATAGAGCATCGGTCTACGGAACCGAAGGTTGTAGGTTCGAGCCCTACGGGGTGTATTTTCTTCGAGACGCGCGGCGGGCGGCCCGAGTTCGTGAGTCGGCCCGTCAGTCGTCTCCCTCTTATGATCTGCCCCGCTGACGTCCGCCCGAGCCCGACGAGTTCGCAGGCATGACCGGGCATTCCGAGCGTTACATCCTGGCGACCGGAACCGGCGAGGTCGAGCGGCTGCGGTTGTTGCAGGAGGTTTACGGGCCTAAAGAGGCAACGCTGGCCACAGATCCCCGGACGGCAGTCGATGCTTTGGTTGAAATCATTGGGAAATATGACCCCAAAAAAGACACCCGAATCTTGGGACATGCCGTTCAGGCCTTGGCAAACGCAGGCTCTTGGGCGATTGGTCAAGTTTCAGTAATTGAGGGGTTAGCAGGCAACGATCCGACGCTAGACTCGCAAATTGACACGGCAGTCGCTGCGATCGAGCAAGCCGCTCAAACCGCACAAGCCGCTAAAGCCGCGGCCGCCAAGGCCAAGGCTGCCGCGCCGGCCGCGCCCGCTGCTGGGGCCGCACCGGCTGCGCCGGCAAACCCATAGGCCGTATTCGGTTCGTTCACCAGTCTTTCAACAACGGTGCTCGCAGCCTAGCGGACTCACTGCGAAAATCGTGACTTGGATTTCCGAGTATAGTTGGGAGGTACCTGTGGACGCTGGCGAGTCACACTCTATTAATGGATGCGGATCGCGCCGGTGATCCGGCAGCCGGCTTAGCGAAGCTCATCGATCTTCCTTTGACGCAGCCGGAGTCTTCGCACGCGAGGCGCGCAGCGCGAAGCGCTCTCCGTTAAATCAACGGGCGATCAGCGAGACGTCGTCGGACCCCGACACGGAACCAAGACTCAGATCCAGATGTCCGAAGTGCAATCCCCACCCGGGAAGCGAATCTCGTGCGCCCGGACCGGGCCCGTCGGTTCCTTGCCGAAGTCGACGAGGAAGTTTTCGTTGACGGTCAGGCTGCCGTCGGGGTTGCAGTCGAATTGCATCAGGTAGGAGCCCTTCTTGGCGAAGTCGGGGTAGAACTGGTTGTCCCAGGTGCTATAGAGCGAATTGGTCATGTAGAGCCGCTTGCCGTCGAGGCTCAGGTTGAGCATTTGCGGGCCGGCGTTGAGGTCGCGGCCTTGGACCGAGCGTTTCTTGCCGAGGACTCCACCGAGCCAGACTTGGGCCGTCAGCTTGGGATGTGCCGGGTCGCTGACGTCGTAGCGGCGGATGTCGCCGTGCAGCCAGTTGGAGAAATAGAGCCAGCGGTCGTCGAGCGAGAGCACGAGGTCCGTGATTAGTCCGGGGACCGGGAACGGCCAGCCCTTCTGTGGCACCGGATCGACCTGGATCACTTTTTCAGCCTGCCACGAGCGGTCCGTTTTGTCGGCCTGGTGAAAGTGCCAGATCGCGCTGCTGAGCGCGGCTCCGACGAAGCCGTGCTGGCTTGCGGGGTCGTGGTGAAAGCGGACTTCGAGCGGAATCAGCCCGGCCTCGCCGAGGTCGACCGTTTGCAGGATTTGCCGCTTCTCCCAGTCCCAGAAATTGAGATGGCGGCCGTACTTGCCCGCCGCCACTTCGGGCGGTTTGAAGCCGTCTTTGATCGTGTTGGGCGCCCCCCATTCGCTGCTGACCATCACGTTGTGCCGCGGCTGGTACCAGAAGTCGTAATTAAAGGTGATGCCGCTCTTGGGGGGGTCCCAGCGGCCGGCGACGTTGAACTTGTCATCGAGCAGCAGGAACCCGCCGGGCAGGTCGCCCTTCGCGTCGCCGAGCATGGAAATCATGATCTCGCCGGTCGACAGGCAGTGGACCGTGTGCGGACCGGTGAGATTCGTCTTCGAGATGATTTCCTCCGGGGAGATCACCTTGTGCATCTTTGGCCGCCGCGGGTCGGCGACGTCGATGATGTGGATGCGAGTCGACTTCAGGCCGGGCACGACCAGGAACCGCCGCATGTGTTTTGGGTCGCCGTGGCAACTGCTGCACGCGTTCCAGCCGAAGTGATGCAGCTCGTCCCCCAGCTCGGGCATGGGCACGCGCTCGATCACCTGCGAATAAGTTGACGAAGCCGGATCGACGTCGACGATCGCCAGAAAGTCCGGCTTCTTGACCGACGTTGCGGCATACGTCGCCGTGACGAAGGCGATCTTTTCGCGCTCGCTCTGCATGGCCTCTCGCGGCGACGCGTAGGTGGAGTGACCGGAGCCCCCTTCCGCGTGATGGTGGGCGGCCAGACCGCGAGTCCCCAAAGCAGACGAGGCGGCCGCCGCGGCAGCAGCCGTCAAAAGCTCACGTCGACGCATGGCGGACCTTTCCGTGGCGGCTAGAGGAGAAGTGGCACGAAAGGAGACGGTTCGCCCCGCATTGTAGTCGTCAAAAAAATCAGGCGTCAAATTGGCCGCGCTGGAGCGACTGTTGACCCGTGTGCCGCCGTCCGTCTTCCGTGCCGGAAACTTGTAGTGCCGCGTGTTGGTCTCGGATAGACTCGAAGGATCGGGCGGCGATGCGGCCTCTGGACTGACGATGATCTGTGGAAAGCCAATCGGCGAACAATTCGGCGGTCTCCCTGCCGACGCATGATGCGTCCGGTTCGCCGTTCGCCCGTCTGGTGATTCGCGTCTCAGATGGCCCGTCGGTCACGAAAGACATCCTCCGCCCCACCACGCTGGTCGGAGCGGTCGGGCCGTGCAATATCGAGTTGGTCGGCCCGGGCGTCGGCCCCGTGCACTGCGTGTTTGCCGTCGAGGGAGGCGGCCTGCGCGTCCACGATCTGCGCGCGGCCAGCCGCACCTGGGTCAACGGCGAGCGAATCGAGGTCGCTTCCCTCGCGTCGGGAGACGTCGTTCGGGTCGGTGAGTTCGAGTGCCGCGTCGAAACGAATCTCCCACGAATCGCCGACACAACCGACACCGGCAGCCACGCCCGCCTGGTGATCGCCGGCACCGACGGCCGCAGCATCGTCAAAGATATTTTCCGCGCGACGACGCTCGGCGGCAGCCGGGCCGGCTGCAATATCCAGTTCGGCGGTCCGGACGTCTCCCCCGCCCATTTCGTCCTCACCGTCTTTGCCGGCCGACTGCGGATTCGCGACCTGCGGACCCGTTTTCCGACGCGGGTCAACGGCCGAGCCGTCACCGCCTGGACGCTGGCCGACGGTGACGAAATCGAAGTGGGGCCGTTCCGCGCCCGTCTCGAGACAAGTCTACCGAGCGTCCCGAACGATCCGGAGAATCAGCTCGACACCCGCTTCGGCTCCTCGTCCGCTGCGCTCAGTCAAGAAAACCTTCGTCAAGAAAACGCCCGTCTCGAACAGGAACGCGGCGAGCTGGCGGCCGCCCGCGAGGCGGTCGTCGCGGAACGGGAAGAGTTGGCCCGGCTTCGCGCGGAACTCGACGACGAACAAACGCGTCGCCGGGTAGAGCTCGATGACGAACAGATGCGTCACCGTCAAGAGTCGGCAGCCGCATTGAGTGCCGCAACTCGCGAGCTTGAGCAGGCGCGCGCCGAGTTGGCGGCCGAGCGTGCGACGTTAGCTGCCAATCGCGCGACGCTCGAAGCCGAGCGCGCGAGGATGGAAGCCGATCGCGCGATGTTGGAGGCCGGGCGCGACGGACATCGGACGGCTGCGGCCGCGCTGGAAGAGCGCGAAGTCGCGGCGCAGGCGCGGGACAAAGAACTCGAGACGAACCGAGCGAGCCTGCAGAGTGAGCGGAGCGCGCTCGCGGCCGATCGATCGGCGCTCGATACCTTGGAGGCCGCGCTTGACGCTCGTGCCCGCCAGGTTGCTACGTCGACGCAGGATCTCCAAAAGCGGTCGGCGCGGCTCGAGGAGCGGGACGCCGACTTCCGCGCTGCGGAGAATCGGCTGGCCGCGGCGAACGAGGCTGCGGCACGGCGGGAGACCGATTGCCGGCAGCGCGAGGAGGAGTGCCGCCGCCGTGAGGAGGAGTGTCGGCTGCGCGAGGCGGATCTCCATTCGGGCTCGGCCGGACTCAAGTCCGAGGCCGAGCGCATCCGTCAGCACAACGAAACGGCCGCGCGCGAGCGGACGGCCCTCGATCATGACCGCGACGCCCTGGCCACGACGCGAACTCGGCTCGAGGCTGACCGAGCCGAGCTGGCGGAGCAGCGGCGACAAATCGAGACCGATCGAGCATCGCTCGCCGAGGCACGTCAAAAGCACGAAGCCGATCGACAGGCCGCGAAAACCGATCGCGCCGCGTTCGAGAAACGGCAGCGGGCGCACGAGACCAAGGCCCGGGAGCAAGAGCGGCTCGCCCAGGAATTGACGCAGCGGCAGGATGAGTTGGCCGGGCACGCAGCCGCGCTCGAGACGCGTCGCGACGAGCACTCGCGGCGCGAGTCCGATCTCGCGACGCGACAACAGGCGGTGGAGACCGAACAGGCAGCCGTCGCCGAAGCCCGTCGGGCCCTGGAACGGCAAACCGCCGAGCTTGAGAGCGCTCGGGCCGCTCTTAAGCAGGAGTCCGAACGCCTGCTTGCGCAAGCGGCCGAGTTGCAGGCGCGATCACAGAAACTCGCCCAAGACGGCGACCACTTGGCCGAGCGCGAGCGGACGCTGGCCGAGAAACTCCGTGCGGCCGAGACAGACCATAAGCAGCTCGCGACCGGCCGCCGCATCCTGGAGGAGTCCTCGGTCGCGTTGGCCGCCGCACGGCAAAGTCACGAAGCGGAGCGAACGGCTCTCGCCGCTGATCGCCAGAAGCTCGATCAGGCGGCCGCGACCCTCGCGAACGACCGGAAGGCGCTCAAGTCGGAGCGAATTCAGATCGCGGACGCGCAAAAGACGCTCGAACTGGCCGCCGCTTCTGCGGCAGCGAGCCAAACAGCGCTCGAGTCGAATCGGCGGGAACTCGCCGACCAACAGAAACGGTTCCACGCCGAGTCGGCTGCCCTCGAGACTCGCGGGCGCGACCTCGAGCGACAAGCGGAGCAGCTGGCCGCCCGGGCGACCGATCTCGCGCAGCTCGAAACGGACCTCACCGAACGGGCCCATCGGGTCACCGCGAACGAGGCGACGTTGACCAAGTCGGCTCGCGAGGCGTCGGATCGCGCGGAACAACTCTCGGCGCAGGAGGCCGACCTGGCCGGCAAGTGGCAAAAGCACGACGCCCGGCGCGACGAGCTCAGCAAGCGGTTGCGGGAGGTCGAACAGACCGAGGCCAATCTCGGCCGCAGCCTGGCCGCGCTGGGACAGGAGCACAGCCAGCTCGAAACGCGGCTCGCGGAATTCGAGCAACAGCAGGCGCGCTTCCAGGAAGAGCAAACGACGTTTCGATCCGCCGAAGCCGCGACGGCCCGGCTGCGAGAGACCCTCGAACGCGATCGCTCACTGCTCGACGAACGGCTGGCGCAGCATGCGTCGAAGCAGGAGGCACTGGCGACCAGCGAGCGGGCTGTCGAGCAGGAGCGCAGGCGGCTCGATTTCGTACGGGGAGAACTCAATCAGCAGCACCTGCGACTGGGTGAAGATCGGGCCGCCGCGGAAGCCGCGCGACAGGATCTCGCGAAGGCCCAGGAGGAGTTCGACGAGCGCGAGCGGCGCGTCACCGAGTCGGAAGTCGATCTCTCGACGCGGCAGATCACGCTGGCGGCCGAGGCCGAGCGGCTCGACGCCGAGCGCGAGCGGCTCGAAGAATGGGCAAGGCGGCTGCGCGCCGAGCAAGCGTTTGCCCGCGCCGCCAAGAAGCAGTTCCAGACCACGGTCGACGAGTTCCGCTCCGAGAATCGCCGCTTCCAGATGGCCATCAGCGCGATCCGCAGCGACCGCGAACGTCAACGCCGCCGCCGCATCGGGTCGAAGCAAGTCGCCGAAGACCGCGAGCTGGCGCAGGTCCTCGTGAACGAGGGGTTGCTCGACGAGGCCCAGGCCGAATGGTTCGCATCCGATCAATACGGCGAGTCGCGGCTGGCCGGCTTCGAGACGGTCGAGTTCGTCGCGAAAGGGGACGAGAGCTGGATTTGCGAGGCCATCGATGCCCAAACGAAGCAGCGCGTTGCCGTCAAGATCCTCGCGCGGCCTCTCCTGGCCGATGCTGACGCGCGGCGGCGGCTCGCGGCGGAAGTGCGACTTGGGCAGGCCGTCGATCATTCCGCAGTCGTGCGCACGCTCGCGGGCGGCCCGGACGAAGAATGCCCCTTCCTGGCGATGGAGCTGGTGGCGGGGATTCTCGTTGGCTGAACTGATCGGCTTGCACGGTGCCTTGCCGTGGCGGGAGGCGTGCAACTATGCCTTCCACGCGGCCGTCGGGTTGGGGAAGTTACACGACGCGGGGATCGTGCATCGGGCCGTCGAGCCGGCGAATTTGCTCGTCGACCGCGAGGGAGGGCTGAAAGTCGCCGACCTCGGTTCGGCCGACGCCCCGTTCCTTCACGACGACGACGCGTCGCCCCTGCCCTTCGCGACGTCGGCTTATTCGTCGCCGGAGCTCTTGGGAGAAGTTCCGGCGGGACACGCGCAGACCGACATTTTCAGCCTCGGCTGCAGCATCTATCACGCGCTCTGCGGCACGCCGCCGTTCGCCCACGCTCCGCGGCCGCAGAACGGTCCGGCCGCGTTCGTCACGCCTCAGCCGCTACGATCGTTTGTGTCGGATCTGCCATCGGAAGTTGTGCGAGTCGTCAAGAAAATGATGACGCCCGACCGTAACAAGCGATTCAAGTCGATGGACGAAGTGGCCCGCGCTGGGCCCGTGGGCGCGGCGGCAGCAAGCCTATTTCGACCGGCCGGCCATCGTCGCTCAACGGTCCCTCGACGCCCGCGCCCGCCTCCGCGCCATGGCCCGCCAACTCGCCCAACGACCGCAGTCGCCCGAATCGGTGGCCGAGTCGGACGTCTCCCCGATCGGGTAGATCGCGTCGCGCGATTCTGAGACGCCGACGGCAAGCCCCCTCAGCCCGCTCCCTGCTCGGGCGTTTGCGGCTGCCAATAGAACTTGTAGGCCTCGCCCAGTTGTATCCGCGTGTAGCTGACGATTTCCTGCGTGTGGCCGTTGAAGTGCGGAACCGAGTGGAAGATCGCGCCCCAGCCGCTGACCGCAAAACCCTGAATCGTCCGCTCGTGCGCCAGCTCAGCGGGGCTGCTGGCGCAAGCGTCTGTTGGGAAGCGGCGACGACTCGCGTCAGCTTTTCGATCAGCACGGACTTCGGCATCGGCCCGCGCTCGGCAAACTCGGCCGGCCGCTGTCGGGTGTCGGCCGCGCCGCCGATCCCCGAAACGATCCACTGCTCGAGGTTGCCGCACAGGTGCAACATGAGATTGCCGATCGAGTTGAGCGACGCGGCGGGCCGCCACCAGATCTGCTCGTCGGACAGCTGGTTGACGCAATGGCCGATCTTGGCGGCGCACTCGCCGAGCAACTTGTTCGCCTCTCCGAGTGCCTGTCGCGAAACGTCCTCGGCAGTCAACGCTCCAACAGCCGGTGGCATGAATGGACTCCGCGAAAGGGGGATTCGACCTGACGTGAAACGGATCAACAGTCACCCTCTCCCGGTCCGCCGGGAGAGGGTCGGGGTGAGGGCTGCCTTTGAAAAACGGGGAAGTGCAAAAAGAGCCCTCACCCCGGCCCTCTCCCATCGGAATGGGAGAGGGTTTGAAACCACTGCTTCTCGAATCGCAAGCCTCGACACACCGCGGCCGACCGCGGTTCGCTGCGGAACCGTGGCCGACGGACGCTATCGCGCCGCCCGGAAACAGTCCACGATGTGATCGTTCACCAGGCCGACCGCCTGCATGTAAGCATACATGATCGACGAGCCGACGAAGCTCATGCCCCGCTTTTTGAGATCTTTGGCGAGCGCATCGGACTCGGAGGTGGTGGCGGGGACGTCTTTCATCGATTTCGGGCGGTTGATCTTGGGTTTGCCGCCGACGAACCGCCAGAGGTACGCGTCGTACGAGCCGAATTCCTTTTGGATCGTCAGAAAGACCTGGGCGTTCTTCCGCGTCGAGAAGACCTTGAGGCGATTGCGGATGATGGCCTCGTCTTGGAGCAGGGCTTCGAGCTGCGCGTCGGTCATCCGCGCGACTTTTTTTGGATCGAAATTCTTGAATGCCTTCCGATAGCCCTCCCGCCGCTGCAGGATCGTGTACCAGCTCAGCCCGGCCTGCGCGCCTTCGAGAATCAACATTTCGAAGAGTTTTTGATCGTCATGGACCGGCCGGCCCCACTCCGTGTCGTGATAGTCCGCGTAGTCGGGCTTGTTGGCCGGCACCCACGGGCAGCGAGTCTTTTCGGTCATTCGATCCCTTCGGCCTCGTGATCGCGTCGATTCGGAGTCGGCTTAATCTTAATCGTAGCCTCGCGAGGGAGCGCCATATCCTATCTCCCCTCTCCCCTTGCGGGAGAGGGGGTGGGCGTGAGGGGTCCCTTCGCAGCTTGGGACCTCGCTGCCGCGATGGCGTCTCGCTTGTTGAGGATGTCGTCCTCTCTTGCGCGTCCTCCGATGACGAGTCAACGCCCGCCCCCTCACCCCTGGCCCCACCCCTGGCCCCTCTCCCGCGAGGGGAGAGGGGAACAAGAAGTTCTGGGGGAGGGGCGTTGAAATGTCTCCGGGCTTCTGAAATGACTTCTAAATGGCCGGCTCTGAAATGGCCCGACTGAAATCGACTCACCACCGGGCCGCGGTCGCTGAACACCGCGGCCCGGCTGAGCCGACGACTGACAAGCCAGCCGGAATCTACAAGACAGTGCACCGCCCTGCCCTGAGGCGCCTCACAGCAGGTTCACGATGCGATCCGTCAGGCCCTTCTCGCCGACAACGACATTCAGCTTGCCGGCACCGGCGATCTTCTCCAGCACCTCCAGCTCACGCAGGCGCATGAGCGTCGGGTTGTCCGCCAGCAGCTTGGCCGTGTTGGCCTGGCTGCGGATGGCGGCCGTCTCTTCGCGGCGGGCGATGAGGTTGGCCTCGGCGGCCTTCTTGGCCTCCGTCACCTTGTTCATCAGGTCCTTCATGTCGCCCGGCAGGATCACATCCCGGATGCCCACCGAAGCGATTTCCAGACCCAACTCGCCCGCCCGACGGCGCACGCTCTCCTCGACGTCCCTGCGCCACGGCGTCCTTGTCCGTGAGGAAGTTGTCGAGCTCGCGCGCACCGATCACGCTCCGCAGCACGAGCTGCGTCTCGCGATAGAGCGCCTGACGCACGTCGTCCGTCTGGCTAACGGCTTGCCGCGCGTCGACCACCTTGTAGGTCACCACGGCGTTGAGCCGCAGCGTGACCTTGTCGGCCGTCATGATCTCCTGGCCGCCGACGTCGACCATCGTCTCGCGGAGGTCGACCTCGACCACGATGGCCTCGGCCGGCCCCTTCCAGAAGGCGTACTCGCCCGGCGCCAGCGTCTCGACATAGCGGCCGTCGACGAAGAGCACGCCCGCGCAATCGCGCTTCACCGTGCACACGTCCAGGTACCGCTGCGCCCCTGCCGAGCGGACGATCGCCTTGAACTGGTCGTGCTCGAAGCGAACGTGCCGCGCGTCGAGCACCTCGACGTCGACCTGCTTCTGGCCCTTCCAGTACGCGTACTGGCCGCCGGCCAGCACGTGGGCGAAACGACCCTCGATCCACACGAGGGCCCGCTCGTAGTCCTTGAGGTCGAGCACCACGGCGCGGTCGCCGAGCGCCCCGACTTCACGATCAGGTCGAGCTTATCGTGCGTCAGCCACGTCGCCCGCCGCGACACGACGTCGACCGCAACCTTGCGGAGCGGATCGATGAACCAGTGCGTACCCTGCTCGAGCACGCGGCGGAACTCGCCGTCGCGGAAGTAGAGACCCATCTCGTAGCTGCGGATCTTGTAACGCTTGAAGGGGTACATTTTGTGCCTCCTTCCCGGAGGGTTTGTTTCGTAGGGTGTGACAAGGCCCGCTGTGGGCCGCCGGCACACCATTCTTGGGCACGCAGGACGTGCCGGTCCGAAAATCGAAACAGAGAAAAAAAGGAAAACAAAGCGAGACAATCAAAGACACCGCTTACTTCGTGCGCGGTTCTTCGAAACAAATCGCAGGCAGGAAATAAAGACGCCGTCAGAGGGAACAACGTTCGCCGATCACACGCAAAAACGCGGAAGACGTTTGAGCCGCGGGGTCGCTGGGCGTCGACGCGTCTCGAGAATCGCCTTCGTTCGACGGCGTGCCGTCGAACCCCTCAGCGATTCCGTCCCCGCACCGTTGCCGAGCGAGCATCACGGCGGAATCCGCGCCCTGCAAAGCGTGCTTACGTGCTGCCCAGGCACGGCCGGACCCGTTGCTGAAGCACCGCTTTCGCGATCCTCGGCCCGGTTTCCCGCACGTGACTGAAGCCGATCGAACGAGCGCTTTCCCTCCTCGGGCGTTGCGACGCGGCCTTGCGACCGCGTCGTCTCGGTTACGAGCTCGGTTAACAGCCGAGTGCTTGGTGCTTGGTACGGGAGTCGAACCCGCGACAGCCAGACCTTAAATCTGGTGCTCTTCCGTCTGAGCTAACCGAAGTTGGTGACGGCCGTTTTAGAACCCATGTCCGGAACACACGAACCTGATCCACGAGACCGCGTGCCAGTCTCGGGAGGCCCTGCGCCGCTGGACGGGCCGGCACCACCGAAGCAAGCTTTCCAAGAAACGCCGGTGGGAGTCGAACCCACTTCAGGCCGCTTTGCAGGCGACCGCCTCACCGTCTGGCTCCGGCGTTAGATGCGTTTCAAGAGTTTCAAAATGTCCTCGCCAGGATTCGGACCTGGTCCTCGACCTTCGCAGGGTCGCGTGCGATCCACCACACTCCGAGGACGTTACTCCGAGGACGTTGCGCACTTGTCGTGCGAGTACCCCGCCGAGGATTCGAACCTCGTCTGGCAGCTTCGAACACTGCCGTGCGTCCACCACACTCGCAGGGCTTCCTTCGCAAAAGTGTCTCGACCTGGATTCGAACCAGGACCAGTACCTTCGGAGGGTCCGATGCGATCCGTTACACCACCGAGACGAATTTCACTTGCTCATCACCTGCTCGTCATCAATCAGGGCCGACGGCTGGATTCGCACCAGCATCATCCTGTTTACAAGAACAGGCGCCTTTCTGTTTCGAGCCACGTCGGCAATCACTGCATCAACACAGCACGAGCGCGAGGAGTCGAACCCCGTGAAGCGGTTTTGGAGGCCGCCGGCTCTCCCGGGAGCACGCTCGTGTGAGCCCACGAACCTGAGTCCGTGGGCCGTTTTTCTTTCGGGAAAAATCAACTTTCCAACGGGACGTTCCAATACGCCTCGCTGATGAACTTCGACCAGCTCATCATCCGCTCGCTCGTCCGTGCGTAGAGCGGCTTCCAAGCCGGTCGCACCGGCTCACGATGCAGCTTCATCCGCGCCTGCGCCGGCGTGCGGTCGGCCTTGCGCTTGTTGCAGTCGATGCACGCCAGCACGCAGTTCTCCCACGTCGAGACGCCCCCTTGCGAGCGCGGCACAACATGGTCGATCGTCAGCTCGGCTCCGCCCGGCTGCCGACCACAGTACTGGCACGTCCAATGATCTCGCTTGTGGATGTTCCGCCGGCTGAAGGCGACCGCGGCCGTCGGCAGCCGGTTGTACTCCGCCAGCACGATCACCTCCGGCACGCGCAGCGTCGTCCGCACGCACTGGATGAAGTCGTCACCGTCGGCCGGCCGCAGCCGCGACCAGTCGGCCCAGGTGTAGAGCTGAAAGTCGCGCGGATCGACGACGCGGGCCGCCTCGTTCCACAACAGCACCAGCGCCCGGGCGACCGTCGCCACGTTCACTGGCTGCCAGTTGCGATTGAGGACCAGCGCCGGCCGCTGGAGCGTTCGCGTCGTCATGATTTTGTTCCTCCGCGAAATCAGGGTGCCCAGGGGGAGTTGAACCCGCCCCTTCGACGTTCACAGCGTCGCGTGCAAACCGTTACACCACGGGCACCATCTAATGGACCGACCAAGGGACGGCTGGTGCCTCCGGCAGGGAAGGCCGAGCCGTCTGTTTGAAAGTCGGGCCGCCGCTGGCAAACGACGGCCCGCGAAATAACCACTCATCAGTCGATGAACGCCACGTGCCGCATGGCCACGGCTTGCGTTTCCGTGTTCATGAGCACCTGATGCCAACCGTTCAGGACGATCGTTCTTGTGATCGGCGTGACGCACCGTGCCGCGGACAAACACACCGGGGTTCCGCCGTCGCGTCAGCCAGCTGAGCTTCCGCAGCTCCGGCTTGCGGCTCACCAGTTTGCGATGCTGAGCCTCCGTCACACCATTCGGGTGCTTGGGGCTGACGTACACGATCTCGCCCCCGAATCGCACCAGCTCCTCGCAAAAGTGCGGCGTGCCTCCTCGACTCAAGGGCTCATTACGCCGGATCGTCAGCTCGGAAAAGTTCTGCGCGCCGACCGGCACAAAGAACCATTCGCCTTGGCGGAGAAACGCCGCGTTGCGCCGGCGATTGCGCAGCTTGGGCTTCACCTTCTTGCGGTTGAGCTCAAACTGCACCGCCCCCGGCTTGAGCGCTTCGAACGCGGTCTTCACTTTCGATGCCGGCGTCCGCTCGGGAACCGCCGCCACGAACCAGTGCCGCTCGTCGTGGCCGCACAAGAACTTGTGCTTCTCGTCGTCGTCGCGCGACATGAGGAGCAGGTGCCGGAGGCGCGGCTGCGCATCGAGCACATTTAGCTCCGGTTGATCGCCTCCGACGGCGATATCGAAGTACTCACCTTCACGATCGCGACGAATGTCGATGGCAACTCCATCGCGCCGGCTCCGAGCGAGATCGGTGCGGATCTTGCGCGCGCTCCAATCTTGGCGAAATTCCGCTGGATCGATTGGATGTTCATGATTTTTCTCCGTCAACAAGAACCAAACGTTCGCGCCCCGCAACCAGGACTCAGATTTCGATTGCGCTCCTTCGCGCAATGCCTCGACCAGGATTCGAACCCAGAACTCCTTGTTAGAAGCAAGGAATGATTTCCATTTCACCATCGAGGCCTGTGGCTCGATCGAGCGGAAGGCAAGGGATTTGAACCCTCATCCGCACTCGGCGGAACCGCCTTAGCAGAGCGGCCCGGCCAACCGTATCCGGCTACCTTCCGTTTTGTTCCGTTCTGTCCGAAGCCCCCTCACCCCCAGCCCCTCTCCCGCGTGGGGAGAGGGGAGAAGATTTGCACGTACCGACGTGAGATTTGGATCCAACGCCTGTCTTTAGCTTTCGCCACCACTGGCACTCTTGCCCCCTTCGCCCCTTGCGGGAGAGGGGCTGGGGGTGAGGGGCCATCGAGCCACTCTCCCAGCGACCCAAATGTCGTACTGACAAAACACACTTAGTGGACCGCCGGGGAATCGAACCCCGATTTCCTGGTTGCAAGCCAGGCGTCTTCCCGTTTGACGAGCAGCCCCTTTTTGTCGTAACAATGCCAGCGCAGAAGCCGGCTCACGTTGGTCGCCTCCTCCTCTCTTCTCTCTAGCTTCCCCTCTCAATCAGTGACCGAGGTGGGAGTCGAACCCACAAAGTCACGGCGCTCTCGACACCGCCGCTTTGCCGGTTTGCGTACTCGGCCGCTTCTTTTCTTCAAGGTTCTTCGTTCGATCAGTAGCAGGTCCGGGTGTTGCACCCGGCCGGTGGAGCTTATGAGGCTCCACTGGGCACTGGCCCCCCTGCGTCATTGTGTGAATTGACGCGCGAATTCACGATTCGTTGATTCAAGTGACCAAGGGGAGAGTCGAACTCCCACGCCTCCGGGGCACGACATTCTGAGTGTCGCGTGTCTACCAGTTCCACCACTTGGTCGATTGTTGACCGAGTCGTTGTCGATTCGTCCTCGCTGCCATTTCTTCTCGTTGCCTGAGAGCGACCCGTGCGGGAGTCGAACCCGCCTTTGCGGCTTGAGGGGCCGCCGTCCTGTGCCAATAGACGAACGGGCCGAATTGTTCGTCGCATTTCCCAATTGACGAGTGCGTCGGGCAGGAGTCGAACCTGCACTGCCGTCAGGCGGGTGGGTTACAGCCACTTAGGCACGCCAATGCCCAGCCGACGCGTATTTGTTCTCTCGAAGTGGCACGAGTGGGAGTCGAACCCACAGACCACGAAGGTTTGAGCTTCGCCGCTTTGCCAGTTTGCGTACCGTGCCCTCTCTCGATTTCTCGAAGCGTCTCCGATGGGATTCGAACCCACGATCTCCACCGTGACAGGGTGGCGGGGACGGCCAACTCCCCTACGAAGACCGGCGTTGCCGACTTGTGCCTCCGGCAGGCAAACGAAGTGCCCGCCAACTCACGCTGGCGGCTCGCTTTCGTTGAACAACTCAAATCACGCAGTAATCCCGGATGGACTCGAACCATCGTTGCCTGGGTGTAGGCCAGGAGTCGTTGCCGCTGGACCACGGGACTATTTTCGTTTCGCGCCGCGACCGGACACTGGCGCCGAGCCGTGGTCGAAACCACCGGCTCCCGTTGGTCGCCTTGCTGTCTTTTCACTGATCGAGCGGAAGCCGTGGGACTCGAACCCACAATTCGCCGCTGGCGGACACCTGTTTTCGGGACAGGCCCCTCATCCGGCCGGATGACTTCCGTAAAAATTCAGTTGCGGGGGCTGGAATCGAACCAGCGGCCTCCAGGTTCAGAGCCTGGCGTCACTACCAGCAGCAACTGCCCCGCAGCGTGTTTTGTCCTCTTATTAAGAGTCGAGCGTTGGTCGACGAAAATTGTTCGGGGAGAAGGATTCGAACCTTCATCACCTGCTTCAAAGGCAGGTAGCCTACCGTTAGCCGATCCCCGAGCACGCGCGCTTTCAAATTCCCTGCACAAAGTGCCCTGCGGGAGTTGAACCCGCCTCGCCGGCTTGGAAGGCCGGCACCTTTGCCGCTCGGCCAAGGGCACGCTTTCAATTTCTCAGGCGGAAGCCGTGGGACTCGAACCCACAAGCGAGTCGTGCTCGCCTCCTGTTTTCAAAACAGGCCCCTCATCCAGCCGGATGGCTTCCGTGAGGCAACAAACTTTTCGACAAACAGCTGCGGCGGCAGGAATCGAACCTGCGTCACGCCGGTTAACAGCCGGCTGCCCGTACCAACACGGGCCCCACCGCAATGCGATTTTTTTCTACCTCCGGAGAACCGGCGGGCTAACACGCCCCGCTCGCCGGGGGAAAAAGCACCCAGCGGGAGTCGAACCCGCACTTCCGCCCTGGCAAGGCAGCAGGCTGCCGCTACATCATGGGTGCACTTTTGTCCTGGTCGAATTGTCAAAGATCGCAACGCCGACTCGTTGTCGGCGCGAATTGCTCACAGGTGCGACGGCCGTAGGGCCGTGCCGAATAACCACGGCGGCCATAGGGGCCGCGAAATCAAAACTGAACGCGACGGCCGAAGGGCCGTGCCAAATAACCAGAGCACAGGGTGGGAGTCGAACCCACGTTTCCGCATTACGGGTGCGGAGTCCTTGCCGCTGAACGACCCGTGCTTGTCGTTGTCGAACTGTCGTCATCTCGTCAGTGGGACCAGAGGGACTTGAACCCTCACCGACCTGGTTAAGAGCCAGGCATGCTGCCGC
This sequence comes from uncultured Planctomycetaceae bacterium, assembly GCA_963800135.1. Lineage (GTDB taxonomy): Bacteria > Planctomycetota > Planctomycetia > Planctomycetales > Planctomycetaceae > DASPSM01. The sequence continues at coordinate 269,150 of CAWCZR010000021.1, forward strand.
TAACACCTTGATCCCGCATGTCGATTCGCGTTTGCATTCGAGTGGGGCCGGAGGGATTCGAACCCACGCCTCGCAGATTAAAAGTCTGCTGTGCTGCCGTTACACCACGACCCCGCGTGCGGCCGTGGCTCTGTTTCTTCCGATGCAGACGGATCACTTTGCAATTCTCCGAAAAAAGGACAAAAGGTCGCTCGGGGTGGAGTCGAACCACCGTTTTCGCCTTATCAGAGCGACGTGCTTCCGTTGCACCACCGAGCGTTATTGCTTCTGCATTTCTTCAGTCGGGATGGCTGGAATCGAACCAGCTTGCACGTGTTCCCGAAACACGCGGGCGCCCGGAGCCCTTCATCCCGTTTTTTTGTCTTCTCAATTGACTCGTGCGGGATTTGAACCCGCGTCGCCGCCTTGAAAGGGCGGAATCCTCACCGTTAGACGAACGAGCCTTGTCTTCGTGGTCACATCAGCGCGCACGCTGAGCGCAAGTGGGTCGGGAGGCGCTCGAATCCTCGTCCCCTGGTTTTCAGCCAGGCGCTAAACCATCTCAGCTACCGACCCGTGGCCGGCTCGCCTCGCCGGACGGGCGCAAACAAAAAAGCCCGATGTCTTTGTGACACCGGGCCGACGAGAGTCATGCTCTCCAGAGGGTTGGGCCAGCGTCACAAGTGCCGCGGATATGAAAACGAATTCCCACCCGGCAACGTCTTGGCAATTTGACGTCGCTGCTGGGCGGAAGTATCCGCAAATATCCGTTCTTGCATCGAGCTGGGCCACAGGAATGCCATGGAAGGAGTGCTTTCCACTGCGTCGTTGATGTCGCGAATCGCAAAATGTTTGCGACTCACCTGCCCGCTTAGACGCGGGGCCTGTGCCCTTGGTTCACGGATATTTCGAGAATTTTTCGGCCAGCCGCGCGCGAAGGTCCGGTTTGCGCAGGGTTCGTCCACGCCGCCGGCGACGAGAAGGATCGCGCGGCATGCTCTAATTCAGCCCCTTCTGGGCCTCGGCGTTCGATGGATCGATCGCCAGCGCCTTCCGAAAACAGCCCTTGGCCTCATCCTCTCGATCGAGAGCTTTGAGCACGTGGCCCCGGAGGGTCAGCAGGTTGACCTGATTCTTGAGCACATTCTCGCGCGTGGCCGGCATTCCCTTGGGGACCGCCTTTTGCCATTGGTCCGGGTGCTCGAGCAGGCGGGTCAGCATGGCGACGCCGACGCCCAGTTCGCGCTGTTCCTGTTCGCGCGCGTCAGGCACGATTTCCAGGTTGTTGATCTTGATGCTGTCGAGTCGGGCGAGCACCTGGCTCAAAATCGCGTGCGAGCCGACGTCGTCGGGAGCGATCCGCAAACGCTGCAGAGTGAAGAAGAACGCGGCCACCGGATCGAGCGCGGCCAGCTTGATGCCTCCTTGCAGGTCGGCCGGCGCGTAGGGACGCGAAAATCGATCGGCCAGGCCCACCTCTGCCTGGTTCACCTTGGAGATGCGTCGCCAGGCGACCTGCCGGGCGGCGTGCAACTCCGCGCAGCCGGGATCGACCATCAGTCCCCGCTCGATCACACGGTCGGCCAGTTGCTGATCGTAGAACACGGCTTCGACGCGCGCCCAAAGATAATAGATCCGCGGATCCATCGGCTCGAGCTTGAGCGCGAGATCTTCGACGGCCGCCACCCGCGGCGCGTCATTAGTACGAGTGAGCTGGTCCAAGCGATCGGCGGCGGCCAACTCGGCGGCCGTCGGCTGTCGCGTGTAGGTCGTCGTGGTGACCTCGACCTTGCCTCCGCCGATATTGCGGCGCGAGCTCGTCGACCAGGTTTTCGGCAATCGCATGCGCTCGGCACTTAGGAGGTTCTCGCTGCCGCGGACCCGGTTGTACTCCGCGTAAATCATCAATTGCAGTGGATCAGTCGGGTTGAGCGAATCCCCCTGCCCCAGCGCGGGGCCGTTCCCGCCAATCAACCAGTTGAGCCGCGTAAGCTGCCGCTCGAACTCCAGATCATTTTGCCCCAGTCCGCGTATCGCCTTGAGAGTGTCGCTCGCCTGCCGCAGGTGCTTGGAAAAGACGTGCGTGTGCGACGGGTCCTCCATTTTGTAGAGCCATTCGCCCGTCCGCAGGTTGAGCACCACGTGCGTCTGGTTGCGGGTGCCGAGCGCTTCCTTGGTCGTCTCGAACTGGCGATCGAACCAGAACTCGCTCTTCCGACCGTTGCCGATCTCGGTGACGACGGGGCTGGCGAGCGCCGTCTTCTTCTCGCGTTCGATTTCGTCGACGAGCCGCTTGAAGAGCGCAACCTGTCGGCCGAGATCCTGCGGATCCTCCTTGACGGCCTGTTCGAGCGTGGCCAGCCCGCGGGTCGCATCGTCACGGCGGACCGCTTCGACTCGTGTCGCCCAGTCGGCCATTTTGTCGAGGGCCGTGCGGATCTCCTCGTCGCTGCGCCCGTCCCGAATGAGAGCCCGCAAGCCGCGGCAAATGCTCTCCGATTTCTGCGCGACGGCCAGCCTGTCGAAGGTGCCGATCTGCTCGGCGGGCGAATCGAGCGGGATCTCCCCCTCGGGAAAGACAAACTCGCCGATAGGCGACGGCGGGATCAGCTTGTGGCGCGTGTAAATCTGGAAGCCGACGGCCGGCTCGCGCTTGGAGAGGAACGCGCCGGTGGCCGCGTCGAGATACAAGAAGGTGCCGTAGGCCCGATCGACGACGACGTTGCGATCGCGGACGGCCAGCATTCGCCAGACGACCTTGCCTTTGGGCGCGTGAGCCTCGTCGTCCGCCAGCTTGACGGGCAGGTGTCGCAGGACGCCGTACAACGGATACGACGTCGGCTCTTCATTCGAGCTCACCGCGACCGGCCGCTCCGCGCCGGGCCGCAGCAACTGCACGTAAATTTGATCGGCGCGGACGGTGGGAGCCAGGTCCCACAGTCGGCGGACGGCCTCTTCGGGCGACAAGACGCCGTCGGGCAGCGCTTCGGGTCTGGAGGAGGCGTCGAGCGCGTAGGGGCTGTTGAACATCTTGCGGCCCTCGACCCGCACTTCGAGAGCCATCCCTTCGGCCTTCGGCGCAAAATAGAGTAACCGTGCACCCGCCGGTTGGAAGCGAGAGCGCGTGTAAGCGCCCACAAATCGACCCGGAACAGTTTCGCGCCGCTGTTCCAGTTGACGGCGGCGGCGTTCGCCTGATTGCGGACCGAAGCAAACTCCTGCAGGCTGGCCGTTGGCTCGCCCGCAGACGGAGGCGCGGCGCTCGTCATTCCCGCGGTCGCAACCGCGATGCCCAAAGTCAGCCAGGCGACGCGCAGAAAACGACGCGCCGCAATCCTGTGGCCCGTGCTCATGACCGATCCTCGGCGATTATTCCATGGCCCCGGTCCGGGCCGACTCCTATTTCAGTCCGAGCTTCCGGCCCGCTTCCAGCAGGCCGATCATCTCGCCCAGACGCTTTTGTTTCGTTTCGTCCCGTTTGGCCGAATCGACCCAGGCGATGTAATTCCGCTTGCACGAGGGAGCGAGCTTTTCAAAGTGCTCCCGCGCGCGCGGATTCGCCTGCAACTCTTTGTCCATATAAGACGGGAGCGTGGTGATCGAGGGCCGCGGAGCGTCGCCGCTGCGGGCTGTCGGCGGCCGGTCGAGACCGGGCTGGGCGAGCCGCCCCTCCGCTTTCAATTCCGCGTACCGCCGGCGATTCATGGTCGACCAGCGGCTGTCGAGCTTGCGGGGCGTGAACTTTCGCGCGTAGCGAACGTCGTCGAGCCGCCGCACAAGGCTGTTGATCCAGCCAAAGCACAGCGCCTCGTCGATGGCATCGCTTAGCTCGATCGATTTCTCACCTGTGTGCTGCTTGTAGAAAACGAGCCACACCTCGGCTTGCGACGCGTGATGCTTTTCGAGCCATTTGCGCCAGAGTTTCGGGCTGCGCGCCTCAACCGTCTTCAGGATCTTCCGCGTTTTGGTCGGCATTATCTCGGCCCGGCAGAGAGCGAGTTGAATCGACTGATTAGTTGAACGTGACGAAGATCGACCCTTCGCTGGCCGCCTTCCAGTTGGGGGCGTGCAGCACGTGGCCGTTCAGGTCGAACGTGATTGTCTCCGGCTTGGCGGTGGGCACATAGACGTCGGCCGCCGTAATGAACGGCATGCTCCACATTCCGTCCTCGGGCAGCGCGGCGTCGGTCTTCTTGTTTTGATTGGCGTCGAACAGGTAGAAGCCGACCTTCGTCCCGCGCTCCGGAGCGATTTTGTCGGTGGCGATCTCGGTGCCATTCACCTTCAGACTATCGCGACCGGCGATGATCGCGCCGTTGAGCTGCGACACGACCATCATCGACGAGTCATCAGTCAGGTTGAACGCCTTTTCCAGCCGCACCGTAGCCGCGTCCTTCGGGTCGCGGGTCTTCAAGTAGACCAACAGATCGGTTCGTTCGTACGGCTCGCGATAGAAATGGATGGGCCGCGCCCCGCCCGACGCGACGAGGCAGAACTCATAATGCTGGCCCGGCTGGGCATGGAACGGGCCCCAGCGGCCGTCCTTCTCCACGGTGAAGCGCGCATCCGCCTGCTCGTGCTGGCGACGGCCGGTGTCTGCCGCAATCTCGTAGACGTCCACGGTCGCCCCCGCGAGCGGCGAGTTGGGGCCGAAGATTTTGACGAAACCGCCGACGGCAATCGGCTCCTGTGGTCGAACGTCGAGCGTTTGGGCGCTTTGCCGCCGTTGAAGAACGAGAACACCTTCTCGAACGATTCGGTGCCCGTTGCCGCGCCGACGTGGTCCGGCTTCTCGAGCACGACGTGTTGCGCGCCCTCTCTCGCCGTTCCGGGGCCAGCAATTTTGTCCCCCTTTGATCCGATAACGATGGTCGGCACGCCTCCTTCGTTGCCGGCCGCCCGTCCCGCGATGTTCGCGTAATGCGCGACCTTGGCTGCGCGCTTCGGGTCCGACAGGTAGTCCTTGCTGACGCCCGTTCCCCGCGAATGGCCGACCAAATCGATCTTGTCGAAGCCGGTGCGCGCGCGGACCGCGTCAATGAATTTGTCCAACGGCTCGGCTCCGCCGCTAGGCCCCATCGAGTTGTAGTCGTAGACGTTGATCCAGGTCGGCGGATAGCCGTTGCTCTCGAAGAGCTTGGCGGGCCGTTCGTATTGTTCGCCCGAGCCGGCAAACCCGTGGACGAAGACGATCGGGCGAAACGATTTGTTGGCCCCCCCATCGACGTCGCCACGCCAGCGCAGCGCTTCATCGGCCGCCATGGCCCGGGTACTGACGGCAATCGCCGCCAGGCAGACAATGCGTGTGATCGCTTGCCGCAGGCCGACGTCATGGTCCGGCTTCGATACGTCCCGCTTGATCGCGTTTCGCCTCATCACGTTTCGACTCGTCACGTCTCGCCTCATACCTTCCCCTCCCCCTTTCGCTGGCGCCCTCACCCTCGGCCCGGAAAACGGCGCTTCGTCGGGCGCCGTTCGCTAAGGATACCAGTCTCGATCGATGCCCGGCAGCAAGATTGCGGCAGGTCGCCAACATTACAAACTGTCTGCCTTCTCTACCCTGCCCGGCAAGCAACGCCAGCCGCCATTTGCTCAGCAATGGTGACTTGCGGGCAACTACTTTCCGCGCGGCCGCCGCAGTAGAATGGCGGTCCAGCAGCCTCGCTTACACACCTGCAGACGAAAGGACCTGTCGCATGAAAATCGTTGCGTCTTTGTTACTGTCGGCCGCAGTCATCGTTTTGAGCTCCGGCATTTCGTTCGCGCAAGCCGCCGGCGAAGGCATGAAGGCGGTTTGCGTGCTCGAGCCGATCGGCAAGAGCGGCGTCACCGGGATGGTTGTGTTCGAGATGGTTAACAATCACGTCCACGTCAGCGGCAAGATCAGTGGATTGACGCCGGGCAAGCACGGCTTTCACGTCCATCAATTCGGCGATCTCTCCGACAGCGAAAAGGGCGAATCGGCGGGCGGGCACTTCAATCCGCACAAGATGATCCACGGTGCGCCCGACGCGCGCACGCGGCACGTCGGCGACTTGGGCAACGTCGAGGCGAATGCCGAGGGTGTCGCCGTCATCGACCAGGACGATCGGCTGATCAAGCTGTCCGGCGGCGATTCGATCATCGGCCGCTCGGTTGTCGTGCACGCCAAGCCGGATACGTTCGGCCAGCCGACGGGCAACGCGGGCGGACGCGTCGCGGTCGGCATCATCGGCTGGGCCAACCCCAAGACGAAGTAAACGCAAACGGCGCGATTGGCGAGCGGCGGGTGTAAGCCCGCCGGTTCTTGCGATTCTGAATTTCAGAACCGGCGGGCTTACACCCGCCGCTCGCCTTAAACTTTGGTGCGTTAGCCCTTGATGACGCCGATCGGGCGCAAACGGGCGACCTTCTTGGCCAGACCCGCGCGGTGGACGACTTCGACGACGAGGTCGACATCCTTGTAGGCGTCCGGCTGTTCCTCGGCCAGGCCCTGCCACGAGCGGGCCTGCGCAATTACGCCTCGCTGGCGCAGCTCCTGGTCGATTCTCCGCCCCTTCGACTGCTTGACGGCTGCTGTGCGACTCATCAGCCGCCCCGCGCCGTGGCACGCGCTGCCGAAGGTTTGCTCCATGCTGCCGGGCTGACCCAACAGCACCCAACTGGCCCGACCCATGTCGCCCGGGATCAGCACGGGCTGGCCGACCTCGTGATAATCGGCGGGTAGCTCGGCGTGATGGGGCGGATAGGCGCGCGTCGCCCCTTTGCGGTGGACCCAGACGCGCTTGGCCGTGCCGTCGACGTCGTGCTCCTCGAACTTGGCGATGTTGTGCGCCACGTCATAGACCAGCTCGAGCCCCAGTTCGTCCCATGTCCGCCCGAAGATCCGCTCGAAGACTTCTCGCGCCTGCCACATCAACAGCTGGCGATTGCCCCAGGCGAAATTTGCGGCCGCCCGCATCGCGCCGAGATAGTGCTGCCCCTCGTGGCTGTGCACGGGTGCGCAGGCCAGCTGCCGATCGGGCAGCTCGATGCCGTATTTCTCGGGCACTCCCCGCAGCGAGCGCAGCGCGTCGTCGCAGACCTGGTAACCCAGGCCGCGCGAGCCAGAATGAATCATCACGCAGACCATCTTCTCGGCCAGTCCGAGCGTGGCGAGCGCCTCCGCATCGAACACGCGGTCGACCACTTGCACTTCCAGGAAGTGGTTGCCCGAGCCGAGCGTCCCGCACTGGTCGTAGCCCCGGTCGAGGGCCCGATCACTGACGAATTCGGGGCGGGCGCCTTCGAGGCGGCCGCGGCCCTCCGTGAATTCGAGATCGCGATCCGTCGCCAGACCGCGTTCCTGCAGGAACTGCGGCCCCAGTTCGAGCAGTCGCCGCAGCTCGTGGTGGTCGAACTTGTACTTGCCTCCGTGGCCGGCCCCCGTCGGTACGCAGCGAAACAGCTCACGAACGAGCGTCTCGATGGCCGGCCGAACGTCGGTCTCGCTCAGATTGCTCCGCATGAGCCGCACGCCGCAATTGATGTCGTAGCCGACGCCGCCGGGCGAGATCACGCCCCCTTCTTCCGGGTCGGTCGCGCAAACGCCGCCGATGCAGAAGCCGTAGCCCCAATGGATATCCGGCATCGCCAGGCTGGCCCGCTGAATTCCCGGCAGGAACGCGACGTTGGCCACCTGCTCCGCGGCGTCGTCCCGACGGATCAACTCCATGAGCGCGTTGTCGGCGTAGATCAAGCCGTCGACGCGCATGCCCCGCTTGTAGGATTTCGGGATCCGCCACAAGCACTCGTTCACGCGCTCGAGCGGGCCGGCAAATTGTTTCGAGGGCATCTCTTTCGCTCTTAATCAGACGGCACGGCATCAAGTAGCACGGTGCCGCCTCGCTTAAATGTCCAAAATGACCTCGGCCCACCAACCGTCAGGCGACTCTTCGACGACCAGGCCGTGATACGTCACCGCTTTGACCTCATGTGCGAGTTGGTGCCGATCTGGATCGCACGTTTCTCCGCGAACCGTCGCCGTCAGACCTCGATCGTCGCGGAGCACGTCGAATTCGCTGGCGAGGAAGTGCTTGGACTCGAAAAGAAACAAAAGCTCCGTGAGAAAATCGACGAACAGGTACTCCGGCTTTTCACCGTCCACTCGCACGGACACTTGTTCGCGAGGCTGAACCCCATCCGGATTGGACACAACCACCGCCAACAAGGCTCGCCCCGCCTCGGCAAAAAGGCCGTTTAAATCGCCGGCCTGAATTCGGAGCCCCAAATCGGCCGTATGATCGAAAACTTCAAACATGGAAACGGAAGTCCAAGGTCCAAAGTCCAAGGTCCAAAGTCAAAAAACGCCGGCGCCGACCGTCCAAGCGATTTTCAGCCGTCGACTTCCGACGTTGGACTTTGGACCTGGGACTTTGGACTGATTATAAGAGTGGCGCACGCACCGCTCACCTCCTCCTGACGCGGCGAACTGAGGCTCATGGATCTGCAACTGAAAAACCACGTCGCCGTCGTCACCGGCGGCGCGAACGGCATCGGCCGGGCCACCGCTCTGGCCTTTGCCCGCGAGGGCGCCAACGTCGGGATCTGGGACCTGGATCCGAACGCCGCGCAGGCCGTCGCCGCGGAGGTCGCTCGGCTCGGCGTGCGCTCCGTCGGCGTTGCGGTAGACGTGGCCAACGCCGCCTCGGTTCGCGCTGCGTACGATGAAACAACGAAAACGCTGGGACCGATGGATCATCTCGTGCACGCGGCCGCCATCGGCTCCGGGCGGTTTGGCTTCCCCTTCACCAATCTCGAGCCGGCCGACTGGCCGCGGGTGCTGGAAGTCAACGTGCTGGGGATGGTCCACGTCGTGCACGCGGTCGCGCCGCAAATGTACGAGCGACGCAGCGGAACGATGATCTTTATCGCGTCGGTCGCCGGCCAGATCGGCTCGCAGACCGATCCTCCTTATAGCGCGTCGAAGGCGGCCAACATCAACTTTGCCCAATGCCTGGCCAAGGACCTCGCGCCGCACGGCGTGCGTGTGAATTCAGTCTGCCCGGGGATGGTGCCGACGACGTTGAACAAGGGCGTGTGGCAGGCGTGGCACGATCAGACGCCGCCGGCCGAGCGCCTCTCGTACGAGGAATGGGCCGAGCGCAAAATCCGCGCGGTCGTGCCGCTCGGCAAGTGGCAAACGCCCGAAGCGATCGCCGACATGATCGTCTTTCTCTCGTCCGATCGGGCCGAACACGTCACCGGCCAAACGATCAACGTCGATGGCGGCTTTGTGATGCACTGGTGATTAGTCCAAAGTCCGAGGTCCAAAGTCCAAAGTCGAAATGACGGATTCAGTCATATCGGGACGTCTTTGATTTTGGATTTCCAGACGTTGGGCTTTGGACGTTGGGCTTTGGACCTTGGACTTTGGACTAATGCCAAGAGTGCCTCGAATTGCCGTCGTTGGCTCGATTAACGCGGACCTCGTCGTGCGCTGCGCGGCTGCCCCGTCCGGGCGAAACAATCTCCGCCTACGACGTCCGCGAAGTTCCCGGCGGCAAGGGCGCCAACCAGGCCGTCGCGGCCGCCCGACTGAATGCCGACGTCACGATGATCGGCCGCGTGGGTGACGACGCGTTCGGCCAACGGCTGCGCACCGGCCTGCAAGAAAACGCCGTCGACGTCTCGCACGTGTTGACCACGCCCGACTGCGCCAGCGGCCTGGCTATCGTGGCCGTCGAAGACAGCAGCGAAAATTCGATCATGATTATCCCCGGCGCCAACGGCCGACTGAGCCCGGCTGACGTGCTTGCCGCAAGTCCGATCCTGCGCGACGCCGACGTCGTCCTGGTACAGCTCGAAGTGCCGCTGGAAACGACGATCGCCGCCATTCAGCTGGCCGGCGAACACGGCACGCCCGTAATCCTCGATCCGGCACCGGCCCCCGCTCTGGGCGACGACCACGCTGGACGCCCGGCCGAGTTGCTCAAAGTCGAGGTCGCGTGTCCGAACGAAGCGGAAGCCCTCGCCCTCACCAACGTGCGTATCGAAACGGTGGCCGATGCCGAGCAGGCGGCCTGCTGTTTGCGATCGCTCGGCCCCAAGTACGGCATCGTGACGCTGGGAGCGCGGGGCGCTGTTCTCTGTGAGCCCGACTCGAGGCCGGTGCTCATTCCCGCGTTCCCGATCACTGCCGTCGACACCACCGCGGCCGGAGACGCTTTCGCCGCGGCGCTGGCAGTGCGACTGGCCCAGAAAGCGTCGATGGCGGACGCGGTGCGGTTTGCCTGCGCAGCCGGCGCCTTGGCCGCCTCTCGTGCGGGCGCAACCGGCGATGCCGCGTCTAGCCGAGGTCGAATCGCTCCTGGCAACCGGCTGACCGCCGAGGCATCGTTTGGCTGCGACGTCGGTACCGGAGAAAATGGGAAACGTGAGGTCAACACGATGATGGTTCCGCGATCTCTACTGATCCTGCTCGCCTGTGGCGCGTCCCTCGGCCCGCTTGGCTCAAACGCCCGAGCAGGCGCCGACATCACACCACCGAAAACTGCGATGCCTTTCGCCGGTTCCAAAGCTGGCGAAGAACGCCAGGTCTTGGGCATCAAATTGTGTTGGTGTCCGGCCGGCCATTTCACGATGGGCAGCCCGCGCAGCGAACCGGAGCACGGCCGGGAGAGAATCAGGTTGAGGTCACGCTGAGTAAAGGCTTCTGGACGGGCAAGTATGAAGTCACTCAAGGTGATTGGAAGCGGATTGTCGGCACGTTGCCCGGGCCGTTGACCGCGGCCGGTGGAGCGGGAGATGACTTTCCAGTCTATAACGTCAACTGGCCCGAGGCCGTCGAGTTTTGCCGCAGGCTCTCCGAGAAGGCGCACGCGTCGGGCGAGTTGCCCAAGGGTTGGGAGTTTCGCTTGCCGACCGAAGCGCAATGGGAATACGCGTGCCGGGCGGGAACGACAACGGCGACCGCTTTCGGGGACAAGATCAGCAGCAATCAGGCGAATTTTCTCGGCGACAAACCGTACAACGGGGCCCAGGATGGGCCCGCGCTCGATCGGGCGACAAAAGTCGGCAGCTATCCGCCCAACGCCTGGGGGTTACACGACATGCACGGCAACGTCGTCGAATGGTGTCGCGATTGGTTTCACACGCGTTTGCCGGGCGGCACCGATCCCGATCTGTCGAACGCTCTAGGGAGCAAGAACCGCACCGGCGACTACTCAAGATCGCGACGCGGCAGCGGCTTTACCGATCCTGGCTGGGCCTGCCGCTCAGCCTTCCGACAGCGGTTCGAGCCCGACAGACGCTACGATCATATTGGCTTTCGAGTGGTTGCTGTTCGGCCGTAGGCGGTTCAAGAACCCTTCGACTCGACGCGTTACATCCTCGTCCGAACGCGCGGCCTGATCATGTTTGACCGCTGCGGTATGTGCTAATATTTTTTGTCATCAGGCTTTTAAGATGCGGGAGCGAAATTTGAGCCGTCCGTTTGCCGCAATTCTGATCGTTGCCTGCTGCATGCCGCTTGCCGGCGCCGCTGAGGACACGGGCATTGCGTCCGTCGACACCTACGGGCTGCATCATGTCGAGCGCAAGAAAGTGCTCGAGGTCGCCGGTCTGAGTGAAGGAGATCGGCCGCCCCGATTCGTGCAGTGGAAAGCCATCTCCGGGAGACTGGAGAAGATTCCGGGCGTCAAGCGCGCAGCGATCGTGGTCGTCACGGCCCCGATCGAAACCGCGACGGGCGGCACGATCGGCCGACCGATCGTCTACCTCGGCATTCAGGAATCCGACCAGCCGGACCTGAAGTTTCGCGCGGCCCCGACCGGCAAGGTCGCGCTGCACAAAGAAATCCTCAAGCTCCATGCAGAGTATCAACGAACGTGGCTCGATTCGATCAAGCACAACGACTTCAGCGAGGATGACTCGAACGGCTACGCGCTGATGGGCAATGAGGCGGCTCGCGCCATCCAGCGAAAGTTGCCGGCGCTGGCCGACCAGTACTACGATCAGCTGGTCGATGTCCTGCAGAACTCGAAGAACGCCGAACAGCGGGCGATGGCGGCATCGATCATTGCCTATTCGAGCAATAAGAGACGGGCTGCAAGCGATCTGATCACCGGCACGCAAGACGCGAGCGAGGGGGTGCGAAACAACGCCGTTCGAGCCCTCTCGGTCCTTACCAACTATTCCAGGGCTCATCGCGAGCTGGGGATCAATGTGCCGACCGACTGGTGCCTCGACTTGTTGGAATCGGTGACGTGGACCGATCGCAACAAAGCGATGGCGGTGCTGGGTGGGGCAACGGCCGACCGCGATCCGGCATTGCTCGCCAAACTGCGACAGCGATCATTGCCGTCGTTGGTCGAAATGGCCCGATGGAAAGCCGACCATGGGATGATGGCTCTTCTGCTTGTCGGCCGAATCGCGGGTCTGAGCGATCAGGAGACTCAACAGGCCTGGAAAGCCGGCCAGCGCGACAAGGTGATCGAGCGCGCTTTGGAAACCCGATCAGCCGCCTCCGAATCCAACTAGGGATTTCCGCCCTCAACACCGTTTTCGGCAATCGGACAGCGGCTCCTGTCGCTCGACAATCTGCGGGCACTTCGGGGCCATTTCGGCATTGAGCGCGATGTAGCTCTTCCACGGCTCGGGCACGTTTTCGTCGTAGTAGATCGCCTCGACGGGGCACTCAGAGACGCACGCACCGCAGTCCACGTATTCCAAGGGATCGATAAACAGCATTTGCTCGCCCTGGTGGAAACAGTCAACGGGGCAGACGACCACACAATCGGTGTATTTGCAGCCAAAGCATGGCTCGGTCACGACATAGGTCATTGCGTCTCTCCCAAGTTAGCGGACGGGCATTCGCGGCATCGACCGGTACATGCCTTTTCGCGACGGTTCGCGGACAAAGAATCGGCCGGAATCCTCGAACTCGGATAAAATCCGGCGTTAGCCGGGGCGAATCCCGTCTTCTCAAGTCCGCGCAAACGCTTGGGCCGAGCAGCTGATGCCAGCCGAGGAAACGTCTGTCGAGATTCTGGAGCGGTATCGCCGCGGCGACGCACAGGCTGCGGACGAACTGTTCGCTCGCTACGTGGGGCGACTGACCCTCCTGGCTCGCAGCCGACTCTCCCGGCGCTCTGGCGGCGGACCGATCCCGAAGATGTGGTCCTCTCCGCGTATCGCAGCTTCTTCATCCGAGCCCGCGACAGCCAGCTGACGCGCAGCGGCGACCTATGGCGGCTGCTCGTCGCCATCACGCTGCACAAGCTGTATCGACAAGGCGGCGCAAACAACGGGCCGAGCGGCGGGCTCTGGCCGCGCGTGAATTGGAATCTTCGTGGGCCAAGCGGCTGCAGCTCTCCCGCGATCCGTCGCCGGCAGAAGTGGTTGCACTCGCCGACGAATTGCAGGCGATTTTTCGTCAGCTCGATCCGTTTGCCCGTCGCGTGCTGGAATTGCGTTTGCAGGATCGATCACCCGCGGAGATCGCCGGCGAGGTCGGACGCTCGAGCGCACGGTCCGCCGGACTGTGGCCTCAATTCGGGAACGTCTGTTAAGTCAGCATCCCGAGAGCGGCCGCCAGCTCGAACGAATCCGCCGCGAGTTGCGTGAGGCGGCGGCCGGCGCCCGCAAAGCGTCGAAACGTGGCAGCTTGCCAAAGCCTGCCCCGCGGCGACCGGCTCAGGCGCCGGATTCGCATACACCACTGTCGTATCGCGATTACGTGCTCGAAAATATGATTGGCGCCGGCCGTTTCGGAAGAGTCTATCGGGCGCGGCAGCGGAGCCAAATGCGAACTGTCGCCATCAAGTATCTGCGGAAGTCCTTCCAAAAGGACGGGCGCGCCGTGGCTCGATTCATCGATGAGGCCCGCATCGTCTCCCGGCTGCAACATCCGGGCATCGTTCCCGTGCACGGCGTCGGTCAGACTCCGGCAGGCGGCTACTTCATCGCGATGGATTTCATCGACGGCTCGGACCTGTCCCGGCGGGCGGCTGGAAGGAGCGTGCCAGTCGCCGACGCTGTCCGCTGGACGATGGCTTGCGCAGCTCTCGCCCAGCGCACGACCGCGGCATCATTCATTGCGACCTCAAGCCCGCCAATCTGTTGTTAGACGAGCACGGTTGCGTGCGCGTCACCGATTTTGGGCTCGCCCGCTCTTGCGACGCGGAGACGCAGTCAATTGACCGCATCGAAGGAACGTGCGGCTCGATGGCCCCCGAGCAGGTCTCCGGATGGTGGGGGCCGATCGATCCGCGAACCGACGTCTACGGCCTCGGCGCCGTGCTCTTCCACCTGCTGACCGGCCGTCCTCCCTTCCAGGCGGCGAGCCTCGCCGACACGCTTGCCAGGTTGTCTCCGGCATCTCCGTCCCACCGCCAGATCGGCTGCGGGCCGATATCCCGCCGACGGTCAACGAGGTCTGCCTTCGCTGCCTGGCCAAGTCGCCTGAGACCCGATACGAGACCATGCGGCAGTTGGGCGAGGCACTTGAGGCGGCGCTGAGCACGCTCAGTTAATACGCTCGGCCGGCCCAACCAGGCCTACAAATCCACCGTGACAAGCCCGGCGGGACGGATACGATCGCTTCGTCTCTACCGCCCCGACACGTCTGGCAACTCACAAATCGAGGAGAGCTGCGTGGGTATTATCGGGTTTCTGATCATCGGCATCGTCGCCGGCTGGCTGGCCGGCAAGATTATGAAAGGCGGCGGCTTCGGGCTGATCGGGGACCTGGTCGTTGGGGCGATCGGCGCCCTGCTCGGTGGCTTCTTGTTCGGGGCCTTGGACATTCACATCGGCGACGGTTTGATCGGCAGCCTGATCACGGCTACCGTTGGGGCGATCGTCCTGCTTTTTCTGATGCGTCTGATCAAGCGCGCCTGATTGTTCGCAATCGACACCGTCACCGGCGACGATCGGTGGCCCTCGCGATCAGCTCGTTGGATGGAAGGCGGGGATCGAGGACTTTGCGGGCCTACTTGGCTCCCGCGACGGGCATTTGCGATGGATCGAGCCGCCCGATCTGTACCAGCACCGAGGCCTGGTCCCAGTAAATCCTCTCGCAGACGATGTCGTCGTTGCCTAACTGCACGACGACCACGGTGGGCACGTCGACGTGCCGACCGGTCGGCGGCACGCCCGGCGGCATCCAGTCCATCTCGATGTCGTGCGTGAAACTGAAGATGATCTCGTCGATCACCCGTTCCTGGCCGACGGTCCGGCAGACCGGCGTGATCCGCGTGTCGGCCGGCATCTTGGGGATGAAGTGCCGGCCGAAGAATAGGAGCATCTCGTCCCGGCCGCGGCCGCCGGTCAGCACCGGGACGTGATTCACATAGTTGTCGTCGGACATCGTATCGACGGTGCGGGCCGCGTCACGGTCGGTGAACTCGTAAACCGCATGTGCCGCTCCCAGAGTTCGATCAAGTGACGCTCGTGGGGCGTGAACGGGTCTGTCATCGCCGTCCCTCCGGGGAAGCCAAATCACGGCCCAACCGCGCGTGAGCTCGATTACGAGTTCACCAGATCGAGAAAGCGGGTCGCGAATTTCGGAGCGGTTCCCGAGTCTTCGTGCTTGAAGAAGACGAAGGCCTCGTCCCACTTTTGCGACTTGGCCTTGTCGATCCACTCGACTAGGTGCTGCTTGGAGTACTCTTCACGCCGCAGCCGCAACATGCCCCAGCGGGCCGTGTTCACCAGGTCTCGGCGACCGCAAATCCTCCGAGTCGGCCACGCAGAGAGAACACCATTCTTGCTGAAGCCTTGCGACGACCTCGTCGTCGAACCAGCTCTCGTGGCGAAACTTCATCGCAACGGCAGTGCCGGCCGGAATGAGATACCCAAGAATCCGTCTCGAGCCGCGGCAAGTCTTTCTTGAAGTTCGGCGGCAGCTGAAAGAGCAGCGGCCCCAACCGCTGTTTGAGCACGGACGCCACCTGCAGGAATCGCTCCGTCGAATCTTGGATATCCTTGAGCCGCTTGAAGTGCGTGATCGCCTGCGCGGCCTTGAGCACAAACCGAAAGTTCTCGGGCACCTGGGGGGCCCACGACTCGAGCACGCTGGGAGCCGGCATGCGATAGAAGGTGTTGTTGATCTCAACGGTGGAGAACCGCCGGGCGTAGAAGCTCAACATCTCGTTGGCGGGCATCTTCTCCGGGTAAAAGCTCCCCTTCCACTCCTTGTAGCTGTAGCCGCTCGTGCCGACGAAGAACCGCATGATGATTGCAGCCTGCCGAGGTGTCGAAACCCGCCCCAAAAATCGCCACTATGCATTGTGCTCGACGCACAAAGGCGTCGCAAGAACCGACCGCGACGGAATTAACCATCGGCCCGCCTCGACGGCGGGCGCAGCCCCGCTCCCGCCCGCATCGTTCCGCCCGGCAATATCGGTTCTTTCTGTTCTTTTGGGGTGATCACCGCCCCCTCTTAACCCCTTGGGCACCGGCAGGTTTACACGTTTACGGCGCTCTTCGGACCTGCGAACCAAGCGAGAGCGGCAGACAACCGCGACATGTGACTTCAGGGCACGGTGATTGCGAGCGTGCAGCAGCGACGTTAAATTCGAGCCGTCGCCGGACTGCGGATCCTCGCTGCCCGGTTGGCACGCACTCGTAGCTCAACGGATAGAGCATCGGTCTTCGGAACCGAGGGTTGGGGGTTCGAATCCCTCCGAGTGCATTTGTTTTACCGCTTGAACGCAACTCGACAACAGCTCTGCCTAGTGGGCGAGGCCAGTTGTTCGCGAGGCGTGTTTCGGTGCGGGCGGCGCCGTCCGAAAAACTGGCGCGGGCCCGCGGGCTTTCCGTCGAGCTGAGCGGCGAGCCAATCCAGGCCTTCGAGATTGTCTCGCAGCCGCGCCTCGGCATCGAGGTCGGTGTGGTTGAGGATGCCGATCGGTCCGCGCCAGTCGCTGTCGCGAATGATGCGCAGCAGCTGCAAGTCGAGTTTGCCGGCGCCGATTGGCAGGATTTGACGACCGTTTTTCTCTCCGTCGGGGTCCATCCCGTTGAGGCAGAGCGCCAAGAGGTGCGGCTTCATCTGCGCGAGCAGCTCGGGGAATCGGCGAAGATGCTCGTGGCCGTGGTGCAGGTTGTAGACAATTCCCACGTTCGGCATGTGCAGCGTGTCGAGGATCGCGAGCTGATTTTCCGGCTCGCCGAACCAGCCGCCGTGATTGTAGAGCCCGACCTGGCAGCCGATTTTCTCCGCCGCCTCGGCAATTGGCCGAATGCGGTCCGCTTCCGCCGCGATCCGCTGACGTTGTCCTCGACGGAAGCGGTCGGTGCGCCGCCTCCCATCACCCAGAGCTGTGTCTGCACGTTGTGCCTCTTGAGGACCGCGAGAATGTGCCGCGCTTCGTCATTCAGTACCGTGGGGAACCACCAGGCGAGCAAGCGAATGTGGTGCTTGTGCAATGCCTCGATCTCGGCGTCAAAGGTCGGAATGTGTTCCGCGCGATAATCGTAGGCGAATGCTTTGAAGCCGAGCCGTTCGAGCATTGCGGCCCGTTCTTCGGGTCCGCGTTTCTGTGCGTCGAACGGGACGATGCACCAGGCGTACAAATTGTCGCGTCGGAAGACAGCTCGCCGGCCGGCCGCGGAACGGAATCTCCGGCCGCTGCGGCGGACTGCTAAAAGCGCCGCCACGCAGATCGCCACGTGACTCGAATGACTTGGATCATGCTCCTGCCCATCCCGAGCTTGCACCCGAGGAATCGAGCACGAAATTGGCACGCATCGGGCGCGGTGTCGTTGCGATGCTCAACCTCGGCACGTTCGTCGCACTCCAATCTATCAGCATCTGTTCGTGGTCGCGACGAACATCGCGAACGCAGTGGAACGTTGTGGAACGTTCGCCGTTCCATCGACGGCTGTACAATCCCGATTCGACTCTCCCGCCCTCTTTGAGTGGACCGCAATGCGCTGGTGCGTGCTCGTCGTCGTCTGCCTGCTGATGTTCGCCGACTGAACGGCTTTGGACAATCCACCGGCAACGTCGACTGGCCCCGCGTCGGCAATGATCCCGGCTGCATGCGGTATTCCAGTTGGAGCAAATCAATCGGCTGAACGTCGCACAGCTCAAACCCGTCTGGACCTATCACACCGACGAGCTCAGGGGCCGCGCCGGCAAGACGATCGAGTGCACGCCCATCGTGGTCGGCGGCGTGATGTACGTCACGACCGGCTACCTCCGCGTGGTCGCCCTGGATGCGGCGACCGGTCACGAATTCTGGAATTTCGATCCGCTGCAGGATCATCCCTTCCCGCACTCGCCGACCTCCGGCGGCGTCAACCGCGGCTGTGCCTACTGGTCGGACGGCAAGACGGACGGCGAGCGACGGATTGTCCACGGCACTGCGGACGGCCGGCTGTTCTCCCTCGACGCGAAAACCGGCCGGCTCGACCCGCAATTTCGGCGAAGACGGGCATTCTCGATCTGCGCCTGGGACTTGCCCCGAACGTCGCTTCGCTCGCCTACGGACCGACCTCCGCACCCGCGATCTGGAAGGACACGGTCATTGTCGGCGTCTCTTGCGGCGAAGGCCCCGAACTCGCCGCACCCGGCGACATCCGTGCCTTCGATGTCCGCACCGGCCGGGAAGTCTGGCGTTTTCGCACCGTGCCCGGACCCGGCGAAGTCGGTCACGAAACTTGGGAAGGCGACTCGTGGAAAGACCGCGGCGGCGTCAATGCCTGGGGAGGATTCAGCGTCGACATGAAGCGGGGCCTGGTCTTCGCCGGACTCGGTTCGGCCGCCTTCGATTTCTATGGCGGAGATCGGCGGGGAACAAACCTCTTCGCGAACTGCACGATCGCTCTCGAACGCAAGAACGGGCGCACGCGTGTGGCATTTTCAGACGCTCCATCACGACTTGTGGGATCACGATCTGCCGGTGTACCCGAACCTGGTCACCGTCACGCGCGGGGGCAAGCCAGTCGACGCCGTCGCCCAGGTGACGAAGACGGGTTACGTCTTCCTGTTCGACCGCGAGACCGGCAAGCCGCTCTTTGCCGTCGAAGAGAAAGCCGTGCCCCTGTCTGATGTCGCCCGGCGAGCAGGCCTGGCCGACGCAGCCCATCCCGGTGAAGCCTCCGCCTTTCGCCGCTCAGTTCCTCGACGAGACAAACGTGACGAACATCGGCAAGGCCAACCACGAGTCGGCCCTCGCCCGTCTGCGAAAAATCCGCGGCGGCCCGGCCTTTCAGCCGCCGAGTTTCAAAGGCACGATCGCCGTTCCCGGACTGTTGGGGGGAGCGAATTGGTCCGGCGCCTCGTTCGATCCGACCACCGGCCTGCTCTACGTCAACTCGAACAATCTGCCGTTCATCATCACGCTTGTCGAAGCCAAGCCCGGCAAGCAGCAGCGATACGGTCCCTATCGCCATACGGGCTACCCGCAGTTTCGCGATCACGAAGGTTACCCCGGCATCAAGCCGCCCTGGGGCCTGTTGAACGCCATCAACCTCAACACGGGCGAATTTCGCCTGGCGCGTGCCCCTCGGGGAATATCCCGAGCTGACGGCCCGCGGCATCCCGCAAACAGGCACGGAAAAGATCGGCGGCACGATCGTCACCGCCGGCGGTTTAGTGTTCGTCGCCGCGACCAAAGACGAACGGATCCACGCGTTCGATAAGAGGACCGGCAAGCTGCTTTGGCAACACCCGCTTCCCGCCGGCGGCTACGCCACGCCATCGACCTACATGGTCAACGGCCGTCAATACGTCGTCATCGCGGCAGGCGGCGCCGGCAAAATGGAAACAAAAGCGGGCGACGCGTTCGTAGCATTCGCCCGCCCTGAGAGGCTAAGTTGCGCGGCCAGGACCCGTGTGGCTACCGACGGGCCGCAGGCGAGCGTCGAACTATTGAGATTCGCCGCGAGCGTCGTTGGCGGCGTTGGCGGCGTTCCACTCCGTCTTCAATTTTGCGCGGAATGAGGACCACCGCGGTGCCGTTACTGTCGATCCTTTGCCCGCTCGTGGCCCGCGCCAGATGAATCAAACGCTCGTGCCCGGCGTGCCGTCGTCCAGCGTCCAAAGGCGAATGACAGCATCGGCGCTCACTGTCACGGAGCTGATTGCCGTGCTCGCGAAACGCGACGAAGATCACGTGGTCCGTATGCTTAAACGCCGGCGACACCGGCTCGCCCGTCTCGGCGTCCCAACTCGCGCGTTTGTGTCGTCGCTGCCTGTCGCGATCAATGTGCCGTCGTCGCGGATTGCGCAGCAGGTTGCGGGGGCTCGATGTGGAGACGTGGTGGGGACAACCTTGTCCTCGGGCCACATGTCTGCTCGGGCTATGCGTGTAATATCTTCCTCGCCGACATCATAAACGCGGGCAACATATTGCTCGTCCGTGGTGACAAGCCGCGTTCCGTCGGCAGAAAAGCAGGCGGAGATCGGCGAACCGACAATTGTCCGGATCGGCTCAAGCGTCGAAGCCTTGCAGATCGCTGCCGTGCGCCTTGCGCCAAGTGACAAGCACCAATCGATCGTCGCGGCTCACGATGCAGTTCCCAATGTTTGCAACCATTAGATTCGGAAACTCGGCAATGACGTGCTGAGAAGCCAGATCCAAAGGCATACCCGACGACCACCGCCCGCTGTATAGATGTGACCATCGTCTCCGAAGAGCGTAAGGTTAAGTCCGGCTCCATGTCTCAGCTCAGATGCGTGCCGGGGCTCGCCTCGGAAAAAACATGTGCGGTTCCATCGACGTTGGCCGTCACAAGCGATTGCCCGTCCGGGGAGAAGCGAACGTCAGTGAGCGGTCCAGCTCCCGCCTGTCGCCGGACAAATCGCGGCTGTAGGGAAAGATCCCAAACACTCAAATCGCCTCCCTTGTCCGCAAGAACGAGGGACTTGCCATCGGCCGAAAATGCGGCGTGCAGAGTCCCCGCGGTGTTGGGGGGCGCGACGCCGAGAGTTCGGCCGCTTCTAAGTCACAAAGCACCAGTGGTGCCGGTCTAAAAGCAAAAGCCAGCGTCCACCGGGGCTGAGTTGAACACCTCGAAGTCCGTGGACGTCTCCGCAGCGATGCTCCGATCTCAAAGCGTCCCTCAAGCTCCACTCCCGAAGAATTCCATCGAGTCCGGCTGCCATGACATGCTGCTCGTCGGCATTGAACTCCGCCCAAACGACGTTCCCTCGCAGACGAACGGCGGGCGCTCGGCAAGCCTGAATTTAAATTCCAAAGCCGAACCAGATCGTCCTCATCGCCGCTTACGAGCGTTGGCCGTCCTTGGAGAAAGACAGCGAGCGAACGGATTGTTCATGCCGGAAGTCACCAGATAGGGGAGCTTTGGTTTTCACATTCCAGACGTGGATGCGGCCGTCACACATCCCGCCGCGATCAAGGTCCCGTAGCATCAAGGCCAGGCGGACGACGGGAATGCTCAGGTCGGCGACGAATTCCTGGGCAAAAGTCTTCTGTCCCAGGCTCGCACCGACCGTCATCACTGCCGGCGAAGAGGAGCTGTCGTCCGGGACGAACTCGAGACAATTCACCGATCTCCCAAGCGTGCGATTAGCTAATCGTTTTGCCCGCAACGGACCAAAAATGGACCTCCGCGTCTGATCCGCCGCCGCCAGCAGCGAACCATCCGCGCTAAATTCGAACTGGTGGCCGGCTTTGATGATTGAAGCTGCCCACCAGACCGCCAGTTGCCGCATCCCAGAAACGCACTCCACCGTCCTCGAGCAGGCAGGCCAAATGTCCCGTCGGATCGAAGGTGATCGATTCAAGTTCCGCTCGTGCTTCAGCACCTGAGCAGCGGCAGTCAGGTCGGAGGCCGGCCAAACCCGGGCGTTTGATCCGAGCAAGCGGTTGCGGACCACTTGCCGTCCGGACTGAAGCAACATTGGCACAAGGTATTCGGATGCCGCAATCTCACCGTGGTCGAGCGGGAGTCGCAAGGTCGACCACAGTCCCTCGAGAGCAAAAGCGCCAGAGCGATAACCGCTCTTGGGGGTCATGCAACGGCGGAATCGGTCCCGGACGCCGCCACAAGCCGTCGAGTCGCTGTCCCTCCATGGGCGTCAAAAGCCGCAGGCGATGCGCGAGATTCACGGGACGCCTCCGGGAGCTGTTCCAGCGCCGCGGATCCACGGAAGTCCCAGGGCGGGATTCCCCACGTCCGATCTTTCAGCCCCCTTGGAGATGAAAAGCTTGTCGAGCCTTGCCGCGGTCGCCTCCGACTCCTCTTGAAGCTGCGTGTTGGCTCTGGCAATTTCGGCCTTGTTAATCGACCAGACAGCCGGAAGACTGACGCCTAAGAGGAGGGCGACTGCGATTGGGATCGCCGTCCGCGGGTGTCGGCGGCCCCATAGCCACAGCGCGCGATGCGGGAATCTTCCACACCCAGACGGATCTTTCCAGGTATCGCGGAGGTCTTGAGCGAGGGCCTCGGCGGACTCGTAACGGTCAGCGGGCGTTTTCTCCAAGCAGGTCAGGCATGTTCGGTCGAGATCGCGAGAAAGGCCTGGATTGACCGCGATTGGTGAAGGAGGTTGGGAATCATCACCTGATCAGAAACGGTTTGCACGCTGCCGCGAAACGGGCGTTCGCCGTGAGGAGTTCGTAAAGCACGACCCCAAGACTATAAACATCGCTCCGTGCATCCGCAGGCCGTCCCTCCGCCTGCTCGGGACTCATGTAGCGGGGGTTCCCAGAATTTGTCCGGCAACGCTGATCACGCCTCGCCCGGTCCCCGCGCAAATTAAAATCCATCACGATAAGGTCGCGGCGGTCGTCGAGCATGACGTCGACGGCTCGGCATCGCGATGGATGACGCCACGCTCATGCGCATCTTGAAAGCGCGGGCCAGCGTGCAGACGATTGCGGCTGCTTCGCGAGGGTCGAACTTCCGGGAAGCCATCGTCTGAGCGAGAGTGCTGCAGGCACAAACGCCGAGACGATGAATGGCTGCTCCCGGGATCTTCCGATCTCATAAACCGCAACGATCCCAGGAGGCCGCAGCGCCACTGCACTTTGAGCCTCGCGGATGGGTCGCTCTTGCTCCTTCTCTGACCCAAGCACCCCTGCTCTGGGGAATTTGATGGCGACGATCGACCGAGTCGGGTGTCGATAGCTCGAAACAGCTTCCGAACCCGCCTTGGCCGATCGAATCGACGAAGCGGGCTCCCGAGCGCTCGGAATGCCGGAAGTCGTGGCGGCTCCCCGGCCGAGATGCGGAGACGGTGTCTCAAGAAGAGTTCTGGTTGGAGGCCGAGACGGAGATGTTCGAGTTCCGCCTGGTCGGCAGCACTCTCCGCGGCTTCTTCACCCCCAACGCCAGGTTTCTCCAGGTTCAGTCGGCGTCCCAGTATATCTCATATGATTGGCTCGGCGTCGGATGCGGAGCGATTTCCACCGCGCCTCCACCCGCAGCAAGGCCAAGATGGTCTGTCCCTGCGATTGAAGCTGCGGAAACCCCGCGGAGTAGTCTTCGGCACTGCGGTGTCACCGGCCTTTACGGTACTCGAGATCGCGATGACAACGCTGCAGAAGGGCACTGCTTTGAGCACTCGCCCTTCCCCAGTATTCGCTGATGACGGTCGATCGCCTCGCTGCCCGGCATATCGGGCGCTGGACAGCTCGTTCAATGTCAACCGCCGAGATGAAGCGTTCGGATGACATCACCGAATCCGTAGGTTGTCGCCAGGCGTCACTCAGGAAGGAAAGATGAGCATCCCTTCGGTGGGCGGGGTCGATGAGGGTGGTGCCCGGCAAGCTTCAAAGCGATGAACATTTGATGATAACGGCGGGGGATGAAGTTGCGTCGCTTGACGTCGTAAAAAACGCGGTTCCCAGAGATGTCGACTATCGCATGTGTTGCCATCTACGAAGTATGGGAGGTTTACGGATTGTTTGCGGCCTAGCTTACGGTTAAATTGTGCCATCGTGATGCACTTGACGCCGCAGCTGGTTATGAGCTCTTGGCTGCCACTCTTGAGGTGCCGACATGGATTTCCCCGTTCAAACGGGTGCGGTTTTGCGGAAGCCTGGATTGCTGCTCAGGCGACCTCATCGTTCCGGCGCAATACGTCCAGCTGATGCCGGCTACGGATGTCGTCGGATGGGCTGTGTCCCGCCGACCACCGGAGCCCCTGGGGACTGATGCTGCGATTGCGATTCTCGGGCCGAATTACCGGCATGCCACTGCAGTTCGTGTCTCTGCGATTACGAGTACGTTCACGACAAAATCATTGCGTCTCGTGGTCCTTGAGGTGCCCTGCGGTGGCTGGCGCACCGATTCTCTTCTCGACAGGAGTTCAGCGATGAACTTGCCGCTTCAAATCAGTGCCGTGGTCCGAGCACGGCATGCAGTTTCGATATCCTCGAGACGCTTCCGTCGGGACAGTTCGCCGGCGACCAATTACTGTGGTTACGACAGCACGACCGGTCGGCCCAACAGGACATGCCGCTCGCCGCCAACTTCAAAAATACCACTGTGTCGGGCCTGACGACCCTTGCACCGACTGCGGTCACAGCGATTCTCATCCGTGACTCGTCGCGTCACTGTGTCCACGTGGACATGCCACTACCGGTGAGGTTCCGCCATGAAGCTCCCCATCCAAATGGGTGCTGTCGTAAGAACGCAAAGCAGCTGTCCCGCAAAAAAAGCACCTTGCCCGGGAAGATGCTTCCGGCAGGGTATGTGCGACCTATCGGAACATTTGCAGCGACTGGCCGGGAACAACCTGCCAAGATTGCGGCAGAGACGATAGTGCCGCGTGCTGCCTGAACCCGAACGCCGACTGCTCAACCGGCTACCCCGTCTGCACCGATTGAGGTTACGCCATGAAGCTGCCGCTCCAAATGCGTGCCGTCGTCAGGGATTCTAAATTCTTGTCGGCGGGGCCGCGAAAGTTCGAACGGCCAGGACAGTTTTTCCCTCACGCAACCCGTGCCCGCAAGGGGCGCCCAGCACCTGCTCCGGCAACAACAGCGAAGGGGCCCTGAAAACGGCGGTGTCGATTGCGGGAAAACCGGTAACCATCCGGGTTGTGTTGGCCCTTAAGATGCCGGGCTGCACCTGATGCTTTGATTCTGCCACCAACGATGAGGATCTGCCGATGAATCTGCCGCTTCAAATGGGTGCTGTTCTCAGGGCTCCCGCGGGATTGTTTCGCTCCCGCAGTGCTTCCTCGCGGAACTGCTTCCAAGCACGGGATCGTGTCCTGCAGAATGCCAAAACTGCCCCGCGCATTGTTGTAAGGGAGTTGGCGAATGCCTTCAGGGCCAGATGAAGTGCACCTGTGGCGTCGGCGGGAACTTCGCGTGTTGTAGTTCAAGTGGCTCCTGCATTTGTACGGGGAACATGCCCGGATGTGGATCGTGATTGATTCACAATCGCACGCCAAACGGCGCCGCGAGCGAAGTTGAGAGAAGCTTGAACTATCGGCATCCGCAACTCCGCGTAACCTGTGAGTTAGCGGCGGCGTTCGGAATCGCGGCTTTTCGCCGGCGCGTTTGGCATGGTGGGCCGCGCGGGTTTCGCATGGCTGCCCAACGACCGGTTTCTTAGACAGTGTCATCTTTGGCAATTCACTCGCGGGGCGATCAAAGCAAACGCTTGCCTGCCGTTGTGGGCGCGTTTCCGGGCCTGACGGGGCTCTGGGCCGAGACGCAAGGGCGACCCGAGATTTGCGTCGCGATCTTGGATGCGCCGGTCGATCGGGCGAATCCCTGCCTGGCAGCCGCGAAGATCGATCAAGCCTGGTTGGGAGAGCAGACGCACTGCTCTTCACACGGAACCGAAGTCGCCAGCGTGATTTTCGGGCAGCACGATTCGGTCGTGCGGGGAGTCGCTCCGGGCTGTCGCGGAATCAGTATTCCGATTTACGAGTGCGATCCCGTTCGCTCTCCCGCGACGAATCAAACGCAACTGGCCGCGCGATTCATGAAGCCCTGGCGGCCGGGGCGCACATCATCAACGTGAGCGCCGGACAGTTGGTTCCCGCCGCCATCGCGGAGCCCGAGTTGGCCGCGGCCGTCCGCGCCGTGCCTCGGCCGGAGTTCTGATCGTCGCCGCAGTCGGAAACGACGGTTGCGACTGTCTGCATGTGCCGGCCGCACTCCCCTGCGTTCTGGCCGTCGGCGCGATGCGATGGGACGGCAGCCCTGTGCCGGGCAGCAACTGGGGATCGATTTACCGAACGCAGGGAATCCTGGCCCCGGGAGAGGACATCGACGTCTGCGGTGCGAACGGACAGCCCGTGTCGCGCACGGGATCGAGCTACGCGACCGCCATCGTCGCCGGCGTGGCGGCCTTGCTGCTCAGCCGAGAACTCAAACTGGGGCGTTCTCTCCGACCACTTCTTGTTCGCAAGGCCCTGTTAGAAGCGGTCGACCGATCGGTTCGTGCATCGGCCGACGAAATGCGCCGTTTTCTCGCTGGTCGTTTAGACATCACCGCAACAACCATCTTCCTCGACACCTGGAGCAACACCATGTCCGATAGCATGAATCTCGACCTGCCCGGTGAAGGCATCTCCGAGCGGAACAACGGTGCGACGCCGTGCCTGTCAGTATCCAGCCCTCGCGCCGGGCGAAACGTCGATTCTCCGCGAGTGACGCAGCCTGGTATTTTGCCGACGCAACCGGAACGGCAGGAAACGCGCGGAGGCCGTCGAGCCCTCCGCATGCGCCAGCTGCCGCGGCGAACGTCAGTTGGTCTATGCCCTCGGTCAATTGAGCCACGATTTTTCCAACGAAGCCAGTTATGACTCGTTTCGGCAGCGGATGAAGTCCAATCCCTTCGATCCCGCTGGCATGCAAACCTTTCTCGATGCGACATGGCAAGCAGGAACCGTGGACACGCCACGCGCACTGCTGTGGACGTTGGAGATCAGCGGGTTGCCGCTCTACGTGATCCGGCCGGATGGTCCGTATACCGAGGCCGTGTACGAGCGGCTGCAGGAGTATTTCAGCGAGCAGCTCGAGATCGGGAAGTATGATAAGCCCGTCTCCGAATGGGTCGCCGTGCCTGGCGTGATCACCGGGCAGGCCCGGCTGTTCAGTGGCCAGACCGTGCCGGTCATCAATCCGGAGCCGCGGGGCCTATGCAACTGGTCGCGGGAAAAACTGATCGACGCGGCCATCGAAGCCATCGGCTGTGAGCGAGGACCTGAGTGACAAGCAGAAAAAGAAGATCGCCGGACTAATCGACGAGTTTCTCGATCGGATCTATTTCGAGTTGCGCAACAATGGTCGCACGTCGCAGGAGCGCGCCCTCAACTACGCGGGGACAAACCTCGTGGAAGTAGGAGGGATCTTCATCAAAGAAGAGAAGGCCCGCCGCACGCTCGACATGATTCGCGTGGAGCCCAGCTCGATCTCCCGTCCGGGTTCCGATTGCTGGGACATCACGCTGGCCTTCTTCAATACCAAGCGACCGCTGGAGACCGTGCGGACAATCCATCGTTATACGGTCGACGTGAGCGACGTGATTCCCGTCACCGTCGGTCACACGCGATCCTGGAAAGAGCGGTGAGGGCCGCGACTTAACTGAGATTCGAGGTGCGGTCTCGCGAAAACGGACCGAGGAATCGTGCTCGGTCGTCGGGCCCGAGGTGACGGTCCGTCCTACCGGTTTTTGGTCAGCCCGCCTCGTGCGGCAGCAGCCGGCAACGGACCTACGGAAAGAGCTGTGCGTATCGCTCCAGGCGATCCGAGTTCGCCAGCCGGCGGAAGATTTCGGGGAAAAGTGCCAGAGAAATCTGGCACTCCACCTCGTCGATTCGCTCTAAGCCCGATCGCGCAAGACACGTGCCGCCGCAGAAGCTCCGCCAGTCGCAGCTCTGGCAGGGATTGAGGCTGGCCGTCGAACGGCCGCGAATCGTATCAGCCACGGGGCTCTCGAGGGCCGCGGCGATTCCCTCGCCATCCATGTGCCCCAGCGTCAGCGCAGGATCGCCGATGCAGTCGCACGATTGGATGGTCCCATCGACGCTGATCGAAACGAGGTCGCGGGCCGCGCCGCACCCATCGCGAAGGCACATGCTGCGCCGATCCCCCGACAGTACGTTGCGCAGATAGCGCAGGACCGGCGCAACGGCCATCTGGTCGAACTCGCCGGCCTCCACCGCGTCGAAGAGTTCTAAATACGACCGGATGACGACGTCGGTGTCGGGAGCAAATTGCGGCGCATGCGTCAGCGCGGCCGAGCGGCTGAAACAGCGTCGCGTCCCAGTGCCTGATGCCGAGGTCGCGCATGTAGCGGGCCGTTTCGAGCAGCCGGGCGGCATTCGTGCGCGTCACCGTCGTGAGCACGGCGACCTTGGCCAACAGGCGCGGGTTCGATCGCAGGGCATCCTCGATCTCGTCGAACCGTCCCTGACCCGAATGGTCGACCCGGTGCCGATCGTTGAGGGCCGCCGGTCCGTCGAGGGAGACGCCGATCGAGACCCGGTTCTCGAGCAGGAAGTCGACGGTTGCCGGCGAGAAATGGCGGCCGTTGGTCTGCACCGAGAAGCGGACCTCGTGTTTGGCCGCGCGGGCGGCCTCGCGCGCGAAGGGGACGAGCGAACGGATCTGATCCATGGCCAGCAGCGGCTCGCCACCGTGGAACAAGATTTTGAGGACCGGGCCGCTGTGGGCCAGTGAATCGATGATCGCCTGCCGCGCGACTTCGTCCGAGAGGCGGCGCGAATAAGTCTCGGTCCGATAGTCGTAGCAGTAGTCGCAGGCGAGGTCGCAGAAACCGACGAGCTTGAGGATCAGCGTGTTGAGCGATGCCGATCCGCCCGAGCACCCTCCCGCGCAGGCTGCTCCCTGCTCCCGAATCAATCCCGAGTTGCGCAGGCGATCGAAGAGTGGAGATCGCTCGATCGCAGGGTCCTCAAAGCCGCTCGACTCGCAAGCGTCGAGAAATTCCTGCACCGCGCCCACTGACTGGGCACTGACCATCACCCAGCTGCCACTGGTCGGGTGGAGCAAGAGGGCAAGCTCATCGCTCAGCCGGCGCTCGCGAATGGGGCGCAGAACGCGATATCGCGGCGGGGCACCCAGCACGGGAAGCGGCGACAGCGAGGGCATCGCAATCGTCCCCAGTCCTGATTCAGTGCTCATTCCTGGTCGACGTTCTTCATCCAAATCGACATGAAAGAGAGCCCTTGCGGAACCGCGCTGGCTTTCACTATGGCGATTTCCTTGACGTCAAACTTCGACGTCGCGGCATAAGTTAACCGGCCGATTCCGTGGAGCACATCGCGACTCACATCGTCGGCGATCGCGTCCGGGACGATGATCGTAACGTTGTCGTCTGTGCTCGGACTTACGGTGTCGAGCGATGTCTTCTTGTCTTTTTTCCCCTTTTTGCCCTTCTTTTTCTTTTTCGACATGCGAGGCCCTTTCCCGGTTGTGGAGCTTGGTTGTTGAACCTGGTTGCGGACTCTGGTTGTCGGACCTCCGTTGTCGTGTTCTCTCAATTAAACGCGAGTCGCCTACCCCGATGCTAAGGGGATTTTGCGGCGGATGCCAGCATTGTTTTGGCCTCATCGTCGAGGCCGGTCAGCTGGCCAGGGGTGAGATGCTCCTTTTGTTTCCAGGCTTCGGCCTTCCGATAGAACTCTTCGGCCCGCGGTTTGTCGCCGAGCTTCCACCAGGCCATGGCCGCGTAGTACCAATCGAAACCATCGCCGCCGTCCCGCAGGATCATCGACTCGTCGAGCGAAGTGACGGCCGACCGAAAATCGCCCGCCCGGTATTGGGCGACACCCAACGTGTTCCAGTAATTGGCGTTTCGCGGGGACATGTCGACGGCCTTGTGCGCGAGGGCGATCGCCTTTTCCGGATTCCGGATCTTCGGATCGCGATTGTTCGCGAAGACCCAGGCCATCCAGGCGTGCGGATCGGGGTTGGTCGGATCGACATCGGCGGCGCGCTGGAGCCATTCCAGCTCGTGTGGAACGTCGGACCTGAGTTCGTACTTCGTGCCGCACTCGGTGCAATAAAGCGAGAGTTCGCGCTTGTATTGAGAATTTTCGGGATGCCGCTCGACGAGGCGTTTGCTGATTTCGATCGACTTGCCGATCTCGCGGAACGAGGCCTCGATGTGGCCGGCGCGGGACTCGGAGCCGGACACGTAGTAGTGGAGGCCGGCCAGATCGTGCGAAAAACCGGCGACGTCGGGATATTGGTCGGCCAAATCCTGCCAGACGTCTCGGCTCTGCCGCAGAAGCTCCAGGCGTCGCTGGGGATTCGACGGGCCGCTCGATTTACGGTTCACATAGTGCGGAAAGCGAAACAACCCTCCCCTCAGGGGCTCGAGGTCGGCCAGTCCGGCGCCTTGTTGCCGCAATTTTTCCAGACCGGCGAGGCCCTGTTCCATCTCGGTCTGGGCTTCGTCGGGCTCGCCGTTGACGAGGTGTAACTGCCAAAGACGGAAGTGAGTGGCCGCGACCTCTGCAGCCAGACTCGGACTCTCGGCGTTTTGAGCGAGAAACTTTTGATAGTAGTTCATCGCCGTCGACACCAACTCGCGGCGTAACGACTGCACTCCCGGCTCGTCGAGCACGGGATTGTCACTGATGGCGGCGAAATCATCGACCGCGTGTCGGGCCGCCTGCAGGTTACTCTCGGCATCGAAGCGAGCATCGCGCTCGCGATCGCGGGCGGCGGCGATCGTCAAGGCATCGTACGTCATCACAATGGCAAGCGAGATCGGAACGAACAGAGCCAGGCCGATCGCAGCAGCCTGCCACGGCTTCCGCTGACACCAGCGCCACATCCGCTTAGGCCGGCTGATCCTGCGAGCATTGATCGGCTCCAACCGCAGCCAGCGATGCAAATCGTCGGCGAATTCCTGCGCCGTCTGGTAACGGCGAGAGCGGCTCCTTGTCGATCGCTTTGAGGCAGATCGTCTCTAAGTCGGCCGGGATATAGTTGTTGAAACTGCGGGGGTTGCGGGGCTCTTCGTTAATCACTCGCTGGATCAACATCTGGATATTGCCGCCGAACGGCCGCTCCCCCGTCAACAGCTCAAAAAGCACGATGCCCAAGCTGTAGATGTCGCTGCGGCGATCGAGTTCGTGCGATCGGCCGGCCGCCTGCTCCGGGCTCATGTAGGCTGGCGTTCCGAGAATCTGCCCCTCCATCGTCAGCGTGACGTCGCACTCGGGCCGCAGCGCCAGTCCAAAATCCAGAATTCGCGGCCGGGCGTTCTGGTCGATGATGAGGTTCGACGGCTTGATGTCGCGATGGACGACGTTGCGCTGGTGGGCGTACTCGAGTCCCTCCGCAACCGCCGCCACAAGCAGCGCCGACTCGCGAAGAGCAAAGCGCCGCTGGTTCATCAGCTTATCGAGCGATGATCCCAGGACCAGTTCGCTGACGATGCAGGTGCGACCATCGACCTTGCAAAGATCGAAGATCGGCACGATGGCCGGATGGTGCAGCTGGGAGGCGCTGCGTGCTTCGCGGGTGAATCGTTGGAATTCGGTCGCGGTCTCCGGGAGCTCTCGTCGCGGCACTTTGAGGGCCACCATCCGGTCGAGATCCGGGTCGTATGCCGCGAATACGGTGCCGAAGCCGCCTCGCCCGATCCGATTGATAACCCGAAATCGCCCGACGTTTTTCAGCTCGTCACCAAGCGACGCGGGCCCTGCGAACTCAGCTGGAACCGGGCCGGTTGGGGCGGTCACATCCTGCTGGAATGCGATGGTCAGGTCGCACTTGGGACAGCGGCTGACCTGGCCGAATCCCTCCGACGGGATCTCCAGGGGACTCAAGCACCTTGGGCAGAGCGCCTGCATCAATCTCTCCAGCGGTGAACTGCCTCGCCGCCGGTTGGGCGACGTTCACAATCAGGAGCGAGCGAGATGGTTTTTGCTGCCAGCGGACTGCGTTCGCGTGGCCGTCGAATGCCGCTCTGAGGATTCACGTGCCGGGAGAGGCGCCGGGCGGCAAACGAGGATCACTTCAAAGAAAGCAGCTTGTGCGGCGCGGCGCCGCAACAGCAGGTTTCAGCATAGCCAGATTGCCGTCGCCCATTCCAGTCCCCTCCGCCGACAGAGGCGAAAGCGCAGGATTCAGGCCGAACGACTCGCTGCCGTCGCACGCTTTTTTCGCAAATCGGCACTCGATCTTGTCAGCACGGCGCGATAAAACGAAACACGACACCAACGGATCTGACGAGTGGAGGAAGGGAGCATTTCACCCCGAGAATTATTTCACGACCTTCAACTGCAGTGAAAGGCCCAGCGATGGCAAAGAAAAAGGCGGCATCGAAAAAGGCGGCAGCACCAAAGAACCTAAAAGCGGTCACGGCCCTGCCTCAGGACGTGGTCTTAGTCTACGTTCCCGACGCGATCTACAATCTCGGCGGCAACATGCAGCAGATGATCGGCGCGATGAACTCTCTCTGGGCCAAATCGTTCGGCGTAAAGCACGTGTGGGTGGATAACAACAGTACCTGGCCCAACCTGTAGGTTGCGCGCGTCACGCGCTGCGCTCTTCGCACACCCCCCGCAAAAGATTTGACAGCCGCAAGTCACCCGTGGATGATGGCTCGGGTGCAGTTTGCCTCTGCCTCCGAGCCTTCATTTCCCGGGAGCGGCGACCATTCAATCCAACCGTCGAGGATTCTTGCAGAGCAGTTTGTTGGGTGCGGCGGCCGCGTTGCCGCTCGGGGCCGCGGCCGAAACGAAGGGCGGAGCGAGTCGCCCATCGGACCAGCCGGCCGACCGCGTCGAGCCATTCGAGCTGGACGAGCTGACGATCGCCGATTTGCAGCAGGCGATGCAGTCGGGCAAAGAGAGCGCACGCTCGCTCGTCAAGAAATACCAGGCTCGAATCGAGGTCGTCGACCGCAAAGGCTCCGCGATCAACAGCGTGATCGAAGTCAATCCGGACGCGCTCGAAATTGCCGAGGCGCTCGACCGGGAACGCTCGGCGAAGGGCGCGCGGGGCCCGCTGCACGGAATTCCCGTGCTCATCAAAGACAATATCGACACTGCGGATCGGATGCATACGACCGCGGGCTCGCTCGCGTTGGTCGACGCCCGCCCGCCGGAGGATGCGTTTCTCGTGCGGCGTCTGCGCGAAGCCGGCGCCGTCATCCTGGGCAAAACGAACCTGAGCGAGTGGGCCAACATCCGCTGCAGCTATTCGACCAGCGGTTGGAGCGGCCGCGGCGGGCTGACCAAGAATCCCTACTCGCTCGACCGCAATCCGTGCGGGTCGAGCTCCGGCTCCGGCGCGGCCGTGGCCGCCAGTCTGTGTGCCGTGGGCATCGGGACCGAAACCGATGGATCGGTCGTCAGCCCCTCTTCGGCCAACGGCATCGTCGGCATGAAGCCGACGGTTGGGCTGGTGAGTCGCACCGGGGTGATCCCCATTTCCTACTCGCAGGACACAGCCGGCCCAATGTGCCGCACCGTCCGCGACGTCGCCATTCTCCTCGGCGCGCTCGCCGGCAGCGACCCGGCCGACAAGGTGACCACGGACGACAAGCGCAAAGCTCTGACCGATTACACGAAGGTTCTCGATCCCCACGGTCTCAAGGGAGCGCGGATCGGCGTCGCCCGGAACTATTTTGGTTTCGACGATACAGTCGACGCGGTCCTCAGCCACGCGCTCGATGCCCTGAAGCACGAAGGCGCCACGCTCGTCGATCCGGCCGAGATCCCCAACATGGATAAGGTGGGCGAATCGGAACTGACCGTGCAGCTGTACGAGCTGAAGTCCGGCCTCGCCAATTATTTCGCCCGGCTCGGCAAGCACGCGCCGGTCAAGTCTTTGCAGGACGTGATCGACTTCAACGAGAAGCACAAATCTCGCGAGATGCCCTATTTCGGACAGGACCTTTTCGAGAAGGCGGTGAAGAAGGGCTCGCTGCAAAGCTACGAATATCAGGAGGCCCTCGCCCGCTGCCGCCGCCTGGCGCGCACCGAGGGGATCGATGCGACGATGGACAAGTTCAAGCTCGATGCGTTTGTCGCGCCGACGCTTGGACCAGCCTGCCTGACCGACCTGGTCGTCGGCGATCGCTGGCGCGGCGAAGCGTCGACGGCTGCCGCAGTATCCGGTTACCCGAGCATCACCGTCCCGGCAGGATTTATCTTCGGCTTGCCGATCGGCCTGCTCTTTTTCGGCAGGGCCTGGAGCGAAGCGACGCTGCTCAAGCTGGCGTACGCCTTCGAGCAAGCGACCAAAATCCGCAAGCCGCCCCGATTCTTGCCCTCAGCCGAGCTGACCGCCTAAGGCCGCTTGAGTCGCGAATTTGTCTGAATGTCGCACGGGGAACTGCGTTCGCGGAAACAAACGGCACCGGACCACGCGTCTTAAGTTTCGGCCGAGTCGAACCGGCATTGCCGGCGGCGCGGTAGGCTGCTGGGCGGGCTCCCGATGATGGAGCGGTTGTGATGTCGAGGCTCCGTGCGGTTTCGTTTTTAGTCTCGCTCATTTTCTCTGCTTTGCTACCGTGTGCTCTCATCCCCTGCGCCCTGATCTGTAGGGTCCGGCCGGGCGGACGCGGCGGACCCGCCAGCTCCTGCGAGCGGTGCGCGGCTCACCTTTCGCTTTCAGTCGGCCAATCCGCCGATTCGCACGGGTGCCCCCTTCTCCGTCGATTATGTCTTCAATTCGACGTTTGCCGACGTGCTCACGGGCGAGCTCGAGATCGAGTTCGTGGAAGATGACCGCGTTAATCTGCGTCTGCGCACCGACCCGATCGCCGTCGCGAGCGGAAAGAACTCTTATCGCTTGCTCGTGCCGCCGACTGCCGCCCGTCGCGATGTGGCGGCCTTTTCCGTCCGTGTCCGGTTCCAATCGTCAAAGGGCGTGTTCGATCTCGGCAAGCACGACCTGCTGGTGCCGATGCACGATGCCCGCCAGTTCTTGATCGCCGCTCCCAATCTTTCACGGAACACCGTCTCGCGATTAGCCGGTCAGCTACGGCTCGACGCCTTTCGGCCCACCGATAACAACCTCCGCCGAGCCGACTTGTTGACCCTCCCCATCGAAATCGACCTTCCCAACCTCCCCACGCAGGCACTCGGTCTTTATCCGTTCGACCTGTTGCTCCTGGCGGAGGATGGGTTCACCCGCCTGTCGGCCAGGCAGCTCGAGGCGATCTCCGAATGGGTGGAGCAAGGCGGCCGCGTCGTGGTGGTGCCGACCGGGGTGCTGACGCCTGCGCACAAGAGCTTCCTCGACCGAATCACGAGTAACGTCGTCGCTCCGGGAAGCTTCACCCTGGATCCGCTCGGCCATCTCGAAACCGATGAGACCGGCGCGAAGCCGGCGATTCTTCCCTGTCGTTTTGGATTCGGACGCGCGCTCGTCTTGCGCACATGCCCGAGATCAAGGAAGACGGCAGCATGAACGGAATCAGCGCCCCCGAGTGGACGCGAGCCGTCTGTTTCATCTGGCAGGTGAGCGGCGGGCAGACGCAGAACATTCTGAACACGGGGATTTGGATCCCGCCTCCCAAAGCCAAGCCCGGCTATGAAGTCGACCTCAGCCCGTTACGGCCCCGCGAATTCGCGACAGCGGGCAGTCTGCGACAGCTACTCTTCCCGCGGACCGTGCGCGTCATGCCCTTTGGCGTCGTCGCCACGATTCTGGCATTGTTTCTCATGGCGATCGCGCCGGGCGACTATTACCTCTACGGACTGCTCCGCCGTTGGCCAATTCGGTGGATTGCCTTTCCCGCGACGTGCCTGGCTTTCACCTTGGGCACCGTCTGGATCGCGGGAAACTACACCGGTCGGGTTGATCATCGCACCGAGCTGGTCGTCGTCGACCTGGGCGAAGACGGCAAGCCGCTACGGACGACGCGCATCGAGCACGTGTTGACGGCCCAAGACGCGACCGGTGTCGCTCGACCTGCATAACGCCCTCTTCGCAATGACAGACGTACAACCGTCGACAACTCCGACTCAACGGGACGAATTCGGACGCCTCCGGCCGACGAACCTCGACGACGATCTCGATCTGCGTGAATCGTTGACGGTCCCGAGCTACGCGGGAACATTGCCGTCCAACTTTTCGGTCACGCGGCCGTCCCGTCAGTGGTCACCCAGCATGCACCGCGTGACGCGACCCGGCACGGATGTGACCGTCCCGCCGATCGCCTGGTCGGAGCTCGATTCCGTCGATTTGGCCTCCGAGAGCGGCCGGAAACAACTGCTCGACTCAGTGCGACAGGCCGCACCGGAATGCGACGTGTTTTTGGAAAGCTCCGAGCGAGTGTATGCGTCCCTCGGCAGTGGACCTTTCCTGGAACGCAGCTGGCACCGCGAGGGCTGGGAAGGCGTGCTGAAGACTTTGGCCCGGCGCGGCGAAGGGGGCCTGTTCTCGATCATTTCGCACGTGGCCCCCAGCGGCGCGGGCGATCTGGAGGATCTCGCCGTCCTCGGTCCCGATCCGCCTGACCATTGGCTGCTGCAGGTGGCTCTCCATCAAGACAACGGCTTGGTGGTCTTCCGGAAGATGTTCCATCCGAAATTGAAGCCTCAATCGGAACGCCAGCCATGACCGAGCAGATGCCTCCGCCTCGCCCGATGGTCGACATCCGCAACTTGTGGGTGAAGTACGGATCGTTCATCGCCGTGCGCGGCATCTCCTTCAAGATTCCTCGCGGCGAAGTGTTCGGCTTCATCGGGCCCAACGGAGCGGGCAAGTCGTCCACGATTCGCGTGCTCGCCACGCTGCAGCAGCCGAACGCGGGCTACGCACTGGTCGACGGCGTCGAGGTGCGGCAGGACCCGATGAAAATCCGCCGCAAGATCGGCTACATGCCCGATTCGTTCGGCCTGTACGAAGGGCTGACCGTCCGCGAATACCTCCATTTCTTCGCGGCCGCCTACGACACTGCCGGAAGAGCGGCGCGATCGCCTCGTCGACGACGTCTTGGCACTCACCGACTTGAGGTTCAAGCTCGATTCGCAGGTCGACGGCCTGTCGCGGGGAATGAAGCAGCGGCTGGGCCTGGCGCGCGTGCTGCTGCACGACCCGGAGCTGTTGCTGCTCGACGAGCCGGCCAGCGGCCTCGATCCGCGGGCCCGCATCGAAGTCCGGGAGATCCTCAAAGAACTTTCGCGGATGGGCAAAACGATCCTGATCTCCAGCCACATCCTGCACGAACTGTCGCAGCTGTGCACGCGGATCGGCATCCTCGAGGCCGGGACGTTGCTGACTGAAGGCTCGCTCGAGGAGATCTACCATCGCCTCGGCCTGATGCAGCTCGTCCACGTGCAAGTGGTCAGCGGGCCGCAGGAACTGGCCGCGCACCTCGGCAGCATCAACGGAGTGGAATCGGTGGAAGTGCAGGCCGATCGGCTGTCGATCCGCGTCCGCGCCGAATTGCTGCCGCCCGAGGACCTGCTCGATCACATCCGCGAGTTCGGCGCGGGTGCGCATGTTCCAGCCGGAGGCCATGGAACTGGAGACAGCCTTCATGAAGTTGACCCAGGGGACGACGGCGTGAACCGGCTGTCGGAATAGAGCGATGAAGCGCCGACTCAAATTGCCGCGCCTGCCGATCCTGTCCAAGGATCTGCTCGAGCGCGCCTCGCGGAAGCGGACGTACGTCATCCGCTTCCTCTACGGCTTGGCGCTGTTCGTCGCCGCCTGCACGTTGTTCTACGGGAATATCGGCGTGTCGGCCGAGGCCGGCGAGGCGTTGGGCGCGGAGCGGCCCATTTTCGCTGGCTGCTGGGCTTTCAGCTGGTTGCGCTCTATGTGTTGGTGCCTATCATCACGGCCGAGGCCATCGCCGGCGAAAAGCAGCGGGACACACTGGCCCTGTTGCTGGTTACGACGCTAACGGCGCGACAAATCATTCTGCAGAAGTTCGTGGCCCGCATGGCGTCGGTGCTGAGCTTTGTGTGCCTGTCGTTCCCCCTGTTGGCAATCACCTACACGTTCGGCGGCGTGACCCCCGCGGAGCTCGTCGACGGGATGATTGTGTTGGTGATCGTCAGTCTGCATTTAGGAGCAGTGGCCATCGCTTGCTCGGCCTATTTCCAGACGACGGCCCAGGCTCTCGCGGCCACTTACATCGCCAGCATCTCCTTTCGCTTCTGCTGTTTTGGCGGCATGGGGAGCCCGTCCGGCCCGGGGAATGTGGTGGGCTCGTTCTTGGCGCTGATCTCCATCTTTGTCTGCCTCATGATGGCGTCGCAGTTTCTTGTGGACCGCGCCTTTGTGCAATCGCGGAATTATCTGCTCGAATGCTTTCGCGCCCTCGACCGGGTCTTCGAGCGGATGAACGTGGTGACTGGCGGCGTGGTGCTCGTGCGCGATCGCGGGTTCTTGCCGCGGAGAGCTCCGATCCGCTGGCGCGAAACGCGGAAAAAATCGCTCGGCACCTTCCGGTACTTGTTTCGCATCGTGGCGTTGCTCGAAACGCCGATCATTTATTACGCCCAGCTGGTTCGCCTGACGCCCGGCTCCCGTGTGGGTGATTACGGGCTCACGAATCTCTTGTACGGACTTTGGTTCGTGGCGGCGCCGCTCGTGGCCGTGCATGCCGCCAGCGTGATTTCGGAAGAGCGGTCGCGGCAAACGCTCAGCGTGCTGCTGACCACTCCCCTGTCCTCGATGCGGATTCTCGAGGAAAAGCTCTCGGGCGTGCGGCGGTTGTCCGCCCTGCTGACGGTCCCCTTCGCCAGCATCTTTCTCTTCGTACTGTGGTGGAATTCGCGTCCTTCGATCGATTATTTCGTGCTCTCCGCACTGACCGTGGTGACTTATCTGACGCTCATCCAGTGGACGTCATTGGCGATCGGGCTGCGGTTCCCGAATCAGCTGACAGCCATCGTCGGCGCCGCGGGGTTGCTCGTCCTGTGGGTCGGCGGCTTACAGGCCGGCGCACCCCTGTTGAATTACTTGAATATCGACGCCCCCGGCTTGGCCGAGGCGTGTCGCACGCTCAGCCCGATCGACATGATCACCCGCACGCAAAGCTCCGCGGAGACCGGGCTCGGTCCCAAATGGCCCTCTCCGTGGGAAGCGTCCCGGCTGGCAACGATCGCGCACTTCGGCTTCTACGTGGCCTTAGGGCTGGTCATCCAGCTCTGGTGTCGGCTCAATGCCGATCGTTACCTCGGCCGCATTCCCCAACCCGGTTCCCCCGCCATCCGCTGGCTGCCGTGGATGTCGCGTGCCGCGTCGGACGTCGTGCCGGCCAGTCTCGATCTCAACCCTGATCACGGCTGAACCGATCTCGGCTGTTGACCCGTCAGGGTTGTTGAACGACCGCCCGGCGAGGGGATTGTCCGGCACGCGGACCGTCGGTAGAGTTGGCCTCGACTGGGGCAATCGCGCGGGCGTCGCGCGGCCGCCGGAGCGCAGGCTCTCTTCCAGGCTGTCTTAATAGGGACACCGATCATGTACGACATGAAGAATCTGACCAAGCTCAAGAAGATGAGTGAGTTGGCCCCCGAGGCCTTCAAGGGATTCATGGCCTTCGACGAGGCGGCCTTTAAGGACGGAGCGATCCCGCTCAAATATAAGGAGATGATCGCCGTCGCCGTGGCACTCACGACCCAATGCCCTTACTGCATCGAGATTCATGCCAAGCGGGCCAAGAAAGCCGGCGTCACCGAGCAAGAACTGGCGGAAACCACGCTGGTGACGGCCGCGCTTCGCGCCGGCGGGGCGCTCACGCACGGCACGCACACCATCGATTGAAGCCGGCGTTTGTCGCCCTTCACGCGGTCGGCTCGTCTTCATTGACGCGGCGCGGCTGACCCGCGTATTGATGAGGGACGCCGCGGATGGATGTTGAGCCACAATTTCTCGCGAAAGGCACTCCGATGCAGTTCAAACGCGCTCTGGCAGGGGTCGTTGTGGGTGCGATGCTGGCGACGGCCGCCTGCGCCGCCAGCCAAAAATCCGAACACGGAAAAGCCGAGCTCCGCTCCGCCGGACCTCTGGCCTTTGGGCCACACGGCGTCCTGTTCATCGGTGATCCCAAGGGCGCGGCCATCTTCGCCGTCGAAACGAATGACACTGCTACGACCAGTGGCGCCAAGCCGTCGGTGAACGTCGACGGACTGAACGAAAAAATCGCCTCCCTGCTCGGCACCAAGAGCGAGCAGATTCGCATTCAAGATGTGGCCGTCAACCCGGCGAGCGGCAAGGTTTATGTTTCTGTCTCTCGCGGTCGCGGGCCGGACGCGCAGCCGGTGCTTGTGCGAGTCGACGCGACGGGCAAGGTCGACGAATTCGCGCTCGACAACGTGACCTACTCCAAAGCTACGCTGCCCAACCCGCCGGAAGACAAGGAGACCGGCGCCGGCCGCCGGCGGATGAACAACCGCGACGTGGCCATCACCGATCTGGCCTACATCGATGGGACGGTCGTGATCGCCGGACTGTCGAACGAGGAGTTCGCATCCAACCTGCGGGCTATCCCGTATCCCTTCAACGACGTCAACAAGGGCGCAAACGTCGAGATCTTTCACGGTAGCCATGGCCGCCTCGAAACGCGGGCGCCGATTCGCACGTTCGTGCCGATTTCGTTCGGGGGCAATCCGCAGATCATCGCCGCCTACACCTGCACGCCGCTCGTCCGCATTCCCATGGCCGATCTGCAGCCGGGCGCGAAGATTCGCGGCACCACGGTCGCCGAGCTGGGCAACATGAACCAGCCCTTGGACATCATCGCCTATCAAAAGGACGGCAAGCATTTCCTACTGCTGGCGAACAAAACCCGCGGTGTCATGAAGATCAGCACCGAGGGATTGATGAATCGCGAGGGCATCACCAAGCCGGTCCACGGGCAAACGGCCGGACAACCCTACGAAACGATCAAGGAGTGGAAGGGCGTGACTCAACTCGACCAGCTCGATGATGCCAATGCCATCGTGTTGATCGAGCAAAACGGCAAGTCCGATCTCCGGACTGTGCCGCTGCCGTAAGCGACGTCACAGCCGGGCAAAGCTCCGCACAGTTTTCGGGCGTCGGGCGACGTGGCTGTGCGGAGTCGCGTCGACTGTTCTTCGCGTGGGGCCGTCGATGCGCGGCGCCTTCGGGCAAGTCGTAAATCTGAAGGAGTGCTGCCGCCTGTGGCTGGCGGCAGCACTCCTTCTCAGTTGCGCTGGTGCGATTGCCGATGCCGGCGACCGGCCCCCGACCGCAGCCATCGGTCTCGTGCCGAAGCCCGCGCCGGACGCCCGGTTTGAAGTCCGTGGGTTGCCGCCCGAGATCGTGGCAGCACTTCGCACGCTCGGACCGCGCGATTCCCGCTGGCCAACGATTTTCAGCGCGCATGTCGTGACGACAGCGACGGGCAACCAACCGCCGATGCTGGGCACGTACGTAGCCACTCCCGACGGCCTGCGGTTCCGTCCGCGGTTTCCTCTCGAGCGAGGGACCGAATACCGGGCGGTCTTTACCTGGCCGCTGCCGGACGGCAGCCACGGCGCTGCGACACTTGCGAAGGCCTCGTTGCGCGTCGTCAGGACATTCGCCATCCCGACTGGGCCGGCTGGACCGCCGGCACGAGTCGTGGCGATTTACCCCTCGGCGCGAGATTCCGGAGAATCTGCTGCGGTGCTACGTGCAATTCTCGGCGCCGATGAGCCAAGGCAATTCGTACGTTCACCTGCACCTGCGTGACGAGACGTCCAGGACCGACGTCGTCGAGCCGTTTTTGGAGTTGCCACAAGAGCTATGGAGTCCGGATGGGAAGCGGCTCACGCTGCTGTTGGAGCCGGGACGCGTCAAGCACGACCTGGTTCCGCGTGACCAATTGGGCCCGATCCTGGTCGCCGGTCGAAACTACACGTTTTCGATCGATGCCGACTGGCCCGATGCCGACGGCCGACCGCTGGCCGCAACGGGACGAAAGACCTTTCGTGCCGTGAAGGCCGACGTGCGGCCCCTCGATCCCAGCACTTGGACGATCGAGGCGCCGCAAGCCGGAACGCGTACGCCGCTCTCGGTCCATTTCCCGAAATCTCTCGATCACGCCATGCTCGAGCGTGTCCTACGCGTCCTCGGCCCGGAGCCCGCGCAGCCCGCTGCCCAGGCGTCGCGCGAGCTTGCCGGCACGATCCGCGTGACCGACGAGGAAACCCGCTGGACTTTCCAGCCGACGCAGCCGTGGACCGCCGGGCGCTACTTTCTGGCCGTTTCGACGCAACTGGAAGATCCGGCCGGCAACAACGTCGGCCGTCCGTTCGAGGTCGATCTGAAACGAACGCCCGCTCCGCCGAGCGCCCCCGCCGTCGTGCGGATCGAGTTCCACGTGCGCGACGCCAGCGGCGTGGGCTTCCGCTAGAACGTGCCGGCGCCGCTCGAGGTTCCGTTCTTGAGCGACTGGAATCCCTCAGCCACCGACAGACCCAAAAGCACTGAGCCGAGGACCCCGATTGACCGGCGCGATGACTTTCGCCAAGAAGTTGTCGGTCGCGATCAGGTCGCCCGCCTGCACGTAGACACGGTCGCCCGGCAGCAGTTGATAGTTGGTGGTTGCCACGCCGTCCGCGGTGATCGAGCGCCAATTCACGCCAGCGCCGCGCGTTCGACTTTCGGAACGTGCAAGCGCGTCAGCGCCAGTGCGGGACTTTCTACTGTGCAAGTCTTCGCTGCAAAGAACGTCCCCGGAGAGCTCCATACTGCTACTTCTTCGTCGCACGCGGCAAGTTTGAGGACACGAGGAACCGCCGACGCAATGAGCCCCCTCTACTCTCCGGCCGTTAGCGGTGAGCCGCGATTGTGAGGATGCGGCACCCCGGTAGGGATTTCTGCAACTCCGCCACGCCCGCTGCCGTGACTTTGGTCTCGGTTAGATCGAGTTCCTTGAGATGCGTGAGCTTCGCAAGTTGCCGGACTCCCTCGTCGGCAATCTGGCTTTTCGCCAGCGAAAGCTTTTCCAGTTTTTTGAGACCGGCGATTTCTACCAGAAAGACCTCGATCAATTTTGGGCAACCGAGCCTTAATTCCCGGAGCTCCGGTAGATCTTGGAGGTCGGGCAGCCCCCGTCCCTCTATTTTCGCTCCATCCAGCACCAGGCGATTGAGATGCGTCAATCCTTTCAAGGAGGCCAGATCGCCGTCGGTGATCGTCGTGTCGGACAGGTCGAGGGAACCGAGGGCCTCCACGCCCGGGTTTTTCAGCGCGTCGAAGACTGCTTTGAGCGGTTGCCGCACGCCGGACAAGCTCACAGCCGTGATGCGGAACGACGCGGCGGGAATATCGCTGACCGCTTTTACCAGATGGTCTTCAGCGGCTCCTTGCACGCGCACGTCGACGCGGCCCCCGGCCGCCAGGACGGCCCGCGCCGCGACGTCATTCGGCTCCGTCCAGGCGACGTGTGCGCCACTCGGAAGCGACGCTTTCAGCAGGGCCAACCCCTTGGCCGAAACGTGG
This sequence comes from uncultured Planctomycetaceae bacterium, assembly GCA_963800135.1. Classification (GTDB taxonomy): domain Bacteria; phylum Planctomycetota; class Planctomycetia; order Planctomycetales; family Planctomycetaceae; genus DASPSM01. The sequence goes on from CAWCZR010000021.1 coordinate 312,433, forward strand.
GTGTCGCTCAAGTCGATCGACTGCAATCGGGAAAAACGCAGCAGTCTCGGGATCGCGAAATCGCCCACGCGTCGCGATCCCCTCAGGCAGAGGTCGCTGAGTCTTTCGAGTCCTCTCAGGTGCTCCAGTCCCGCATCGGTTATCTGCAACTGGCCCAAATCGAGGCTGTCGAGGTTGGTCAGCGGTTCAAGGTTCGCCAGCCCTGCGTCGGTCACGGCTGTGCCGTTGAGCGCCAGGTATTGCAGGTCTTTCAGGGTGCGCAGGTCGCGCCAGACCCGCATCGGTGACGCCGGTCGATCCGAGGTCGAGCCACCGCAGCCGCTTGAGACTTTGCAGCGGGACCAACCCTGTGTCGGTCAGGGGCAGACGGCTCACACCCAGGGTCTCGAGCTTGGTCAGGGGCCGGAGGTGCTCCAACCCGGCATCCGTCACCTGCGTTCCGCGCAAGTGCAGGACGCGGAGTTCGGTCAGGCCCTCCAAGTTCGCGAGCCCCGAGTCAGCCACCTTGCTCCAGTTGAGGACCAAGAACCGCAAGCTCTTCAATCCGCGAATGTTCGCCAGCCCGGCATCGGTCACTGGGGTGCCGTCCAGCAACAGATGTTGCAACCCGGTCAGCCCGCGGAGGCGCGCCAGGCCCGCATCGCTGATCGGAGTTCCACTGAGGAAGAGTTCATTCAGGCTCGTCAGGCCCGCCAGCTCATCAAGCCCCGCATCAGTCACTGGCCGCGCTCTGAGACTGATCTGTTTCAACTCGAAATCGCCCGTTGGCAGGGCCGTGCCGGCGCGGACTTCCAACGGTTCTGCTCGGTTGTGAACCTGCACGATGACGGAACCCCCGAGCGACAGCGCCCACTGGGCGGCGCGGCGATACCGATCCGTCCCCGCAGCGAGGTGCTCCGAGTGGGCCTCCCCAGCTGGGCCGCCCGTCCCGCCTGCCAAAGAACTTGGCGCCGTCACTCGACCGGTTGTCGAAGCCTTCGCCAATTCCTCGCGGACATCGATGACCTTTCTGCCCCCGCGGCTGAGCGTAAACCGGTCGGTCGTGAAGGTCTCTTCACGGCTCGCCTCCTTCACCGTCACTTCCAGCTCATGTTCGCCGGCGGCCAACGTGATCTCCCTTTGCCCCGGCTGGTCCAAAATCGCAACGCGGTTTTCCTGAATCGTCACTTCGACACGCGGATCATCGATTTGGATCACGACCTGACCCCGATTCGTCGCGATCCGGATCACCTGTGCGCCGAAGAAATAGCCCAGGGGCAGAAGAGCGGCCAGCGCGATCGCTGTGCCCAGCAACCAGGTGACTCCGCGGCCACGATGTCCCGGCCGTTCCCCCTTTGCGGGACCGCCTGCCAGCCCTACGACGCCACTTCCCGCTGCCAAATCATCAGCGATCGACTGCAATCGGTGAGCGACCACCTGCGCGGACGGCGGCCGCTTGTCGGGGGATTTCGAGATCAGTTGGCCGATCAAATCGGACAAGGCAGCGGGCACCTGCGGATTGAGCACGCGCGCTGGAGGTGGTTCCTCACACGCCAACGCGCGCAGCACGGAAAGTAGATCGCTCCCCCCGAACGGAGCGCGGCCGGTTGCCATCCGATACAGGACACATCCCAGACTGAACAAATCGGTCCGCGGATCGACGGCCCCTCCGGTGACCTGCTCCGGGGCCATGTACCGGGGCGTGCCGATCACCATTCCCGCGGTGCTTGTGTCCGGCTCAGCCGACCACAATTTCGCCAGGCCGAAATCCAGGATTCTTGACTCTTCCGGCCAGTGCCGCCGCGTCAACAGGACCGTTGTTTGGCATGGTCGATTGATCGCGGTTCGGGAGAGGAGGCCCTTCGAGCCACACGTTCGCCGGCTTGATATCGCGATGCAGCAGGCCCTGTGCATGAGCCGCAGCCAGCCCCTCGGCGATCTCGCGGCCGATCCGGACAATTTGCGGGACACTCAATCGACCGGCGCGGACAAGACGGTCTTCGAGGGTTTCGCCGTGGAGCAATTCCAGAACCAGGAATGGGGTCTCGCCGTGCAATCCCACTTGATGGATCGTCACGATGTGCTCGTGTTTAAGTGCTGCGGCGTTCTGGGCCTCGCGCAGGAACCGATCCTTCGCGCCGGGCCTGGCAGCAATCGAGGGATGCAGAACCTTCACAGCGACCTGCCGCTTCAGCCGCGTGTCCTCCGCCTCGAACACCGCCGCCATCCCGCCAATGCCCAAAAGACGCAGGACACGGAAATCGGCGATCCGACCGATTTCATCCGTGGATTGCGGGGGAGACAACACCGTTTTGAACTCGGCCAGCGACGGAGGAAGCGCATCGTGGTCGGCACGTGTATCGTCGCGCGTCACCCGCCAGGTGGCGAGGGCATCTCGAATCTGCCCGAGCGGAAGATACATCGTCTTCGTCGGCTCGCTGTTGGGGGCGCGACCCGCGTGAGCCGCTTCGACGATTTCGTCCGAGACGATCCATTGCCGCAATGCGTCCAAGCACATCGCGCAGGTATCCACGTGCTGAGCGATCGTCTGCGCGGGTGCCGCGAACTTTCCCCATGACCATCTGGTGTAATTCGTCGCGCCACGGACAGCCGCTCAATTCAGGCATCGCGATCCTCCGCGCTGGGGAGGGCTGACTGGATCCGAGCCGGGAGGAATGATCGCGGCATCGTCGGCTGGGATCGGTTCGTCGTCTAAATTGACGAACCCGCCCGTTCCGATCGAAGAAGCTTCCGTCATGCGTGGCGGACTGGTGAGCTCAGTCGCGGGCGACAGATCAATCAAGAAGTTGACTTCACCGAGGCAGACGTTGTCGTCGTGCAGCAGGATGACGGCATGCGCGCCAATTCGGCATCCGTTCACGAACGTCCCGTTCTTGCTGCCGAGATCCCGGACTCGAAGCGTGTACTCGTCCAGCAACAGAAAGCAGTGGTAGTTGCTGACGAAATCACTCTCGAGTCGGAGGTCACAGTCTTCCGCACGCCCGATCAAGAGTTTGCGGATGAGTCGGACGGACTGTCCCGATAAGGGGCCGCCAATGACCTTCAGCGTCGCGTTCATGATCTCACCAGTATAGTTCCTCTAAACAGATCGCGGCGCGCTCTCTGCTAAGGGTTTACACTTAATCTCGCGTGCGACGAGCTCGACTGTGGGCTGGCTGTCGGCTTTACCGTAAGACGGTTGACATCATTCTGAAAGTGAAGAACAGCGGATGCCGCTCCTTCAATCTGCCCTTTTGTCGTTTTATCTTCTGCGGATGACAATACTGTTGACGGGCATCGAGCGCCTACGTCAATGCCGCGCCGGCGAGCCATGCGCGGGCAGCGTGAAGCGGAAGACCGTGGATTCGGCGGGCGTCGAATCGCACCAAAGGTTGCCACCGTGCGATTCAACGATCGAGCGGCTGATCGGTAGGCCCAAGCCCAATCCGCCGGACTTGGTCGTGAAGAAGCGATCGAAGATGCTGGGCAAAGACTCGGCTGCGATCCCCGCGCCGTTGTCAGCCACCGATACCTCTAGGAGACCGGCGTCATTTACGTACGTTGAAACCAAAATCTTTGGTGATTCACGGTCTGCCGCGGAAACCGCATCGATGGCATTCGAGAACAAATTCAGCATGACTTGTGTGATCTGCACTCGATCCGCCAGCGCTGGCGGGAGGTCGCTGTCAGGCCGAAGTATGACGGCCACGCGGTGCTCCCGCCGCTCAAGACGCGTCAGTTGCAGCGCGTCCATCACAATTGAGTTGAGGTCGACGGGCTGGCGTTCTGGTTCGCGCAAACGGATGAACTCGCGGACGCGGCGGACGACATCGGCAACTCGCATCGCTTCTGTGGCGATTTCGCGAAGTCGGTCTTCCAGTGCGTCGGGCGTCAGTTCGCCCTGCTTCAGCCTGAGCAGGCTTCCGTTGGCGTTATTGGCAATCACTCCAACCGGCTGGTGAATTTCATGTGCCAGATCGGCGAGCATTTCACCCATCACGCTCAGTCGGGAGGCATGTTCCAATTGAAGATTGACCTCGCGGACCTGCTCCTCGGCGGTCTTTCGCCCCGTGAGATCAATGACGAACGTCACACACTGCCAAGTCTCGCGATCCAAGAGCGCTGAACCAATGAGCACGGGAACCCGCGTGCCATCCTTTGCGAATGTATTCCTTCTCAAGCGGCGGTGCGGTCCCCTCGCGCACCAGCTGATGCACGATCAATTCAGACGCGTGAGACCATTCCCGAGGCGTCATGGCGTCCCAGCGCAGCGGGAGATCCGAACGGGAATACCCCGTCATCTTCAGGAATTCCTCGTTGGCATCAAAGACGTTGCCGTAAATGTTGCTAAAAACGACTCCGATAATGTTGGCCTCAAACAGCCGGCGGAATCGTGTCTCGCTTCGACGCAGATCGGCTTCGATTTGCTTACGCTGCTCGATCTCCTGTTGGAGCCTCGTCACCGTCTGCGTTAATTCCTCGGCTCGCAACTCCACTTCTCGCGCCAATTCCGTCTGCTCGGCTTTGAGGCGCAGTTCGGCCTGCTTGCGTGTCGTGATGTCTTCGGCCAATTCGACAAAGCAAACTGCTTGTCCTGCTTCATCGAAGGTCGGCGTGATCACAGACCGCAACCAACGCGTTTCACCGGAAGCGGTACGGATTCGATATTCCAGCTCCGAACGGCCCTGGAATTCCCCGGATCGCCGTTTGGCCATCATCTCCAGAACCAATCGCAGGTCTTCTTCGTAAATTGGCTCCATCCAAGCGCGGGCTCTCGTCCGAGCCATTGCACGAGAACCCGGTCATTCGTTCATAGGCCGGGCTTACGTAGAGCACCTGACTCAAGTCGGCGGCGACCAGAACGAGACTCTGATCCAGCGACTCGGCAAGCTCTTGAAAGCGGGCCAGTTGGACACGCTTTGACGGACCTAGTTTATGGACCGGCGACATGCTCCGACCTCCGCTGCTCACTGCTCGAAATCGCGGCACTTCGCGGATCACCGCGAACCAGCTGAGATTCAGGGCGAAAGCTCTGAGCCCAGCCAACATGTCGGAAGAGTCTTAGATGCAAATCACGGATCGACGCGCTGCGCCATTCGTCTGTATGACTGCGAGATTGGTTCACCGCCACAGAGTGTGAGCGGGTGTTTCAGGCGGTCGCGGACAACGGTGTTGGTCCAGATTACCCAGCGCTTCGTAAATTCTGGCGGCTAGTTTGCGCGGACGCAACGGCATTCAATCGGGATCGCCGCCGATCGCGCCGGAGCTGCCGATCAGTTGTCCGCCGCGCACCCCAGCGTCTGAGGAATTCGTTCACGCGACTGTACCATCATCCCAGACGTTTTCTGGGACAACCTGGAATGATGCTGCCGCGCACCGCCGTCGTGCACTTCGTCCGAATCCAAGCGCTCCGCGGCCGGGCTTTCCGACCTCGCGTTTCAGAAACTCGTCGATTCCATGTGCTCCATCTGAGGAATGTATTGCGGCACGTGGATCCGCACTTCGACGGCAGAATCGACATCAAACTCGCGGCTAGGCGCCGAGTCACAACGTCAAGTCCCGAAGAATCGTTATTACCGCTCCCGGAATCGCTTCAATTCGGATTTGCTGCTGCAGGTTTGAGCACAGGCCACTTTTTGTCCACCAGATTACTTGTACGTCTGAATCGAACTTCTGCTGAGCGACCGGACAGAAATGGCTGCCGGAACAGCCGCGCAACTTCGCGGTAACGCAGAAGAACATTGAAGCTCGCAGCCGTCACCATGCCTCGCTCGACGGCAGTCCACTCAGACCGAGGTGAGTTAATGACCGGAAATGCGCGAATCAGTGCCAAAAGACCGCGGCGAGCGATCTGCTACCTGGGCTGGAACAGTCACGGCCGGATCATCGTGCGATTTCTCTTGCTCTGGGGCATCTACAATTTGACGCTGTGGCAAGCCCTCTGCGTTCGGGAGTACATCCAGCAGATCAGTTCAGCTTCCGAGCCGGCGGCTCAGATCCCGCTTGCGCTATTCTTGGAAGGATTCGTTCGCAAGAACGGTTGGATGGTGCTTTACGCGGCTGCCTTCTCGTCGCTCCTTCTCTGGGACATTGCGAGCCTCACCCATCGTATCGTTGGGCCTCTGAAACGGGCTGAAGAAGCTCTGTACGCACTGATTAACGGAAAGACGGTCCGTCAAATCGAATTTCGCGAAGGCGATCTCATCGAGGATTTTGAAAAGGCGTTTAACGCATACTTAGCGTACCTTTACGGCTTAAGCGTCGAGTCAGACGCAGCCACCTCTGAGTCTAAGAAAGCGGCCCCGAATTGCTGTGAACCGCCACTGGGCAATCAGCAAATGGCGGCTCTGTTGCACGAATTCCGAACCGCCTCTGCCACGGGCGACTTGATGCCCGCCCGCAATTCTGCCGATTGACCGATCCAAGTCGGAGACAAACGCCCTGCGGAAACAAGCGCGCCTTTTCGGCAGGGTCGTCAATCGCAGAACTCATACGGCAAATTCTGATCAGAAGAGTCGGAAGGGGGCAATCACTGGGACTCAGAGCGATTCGGTTTGGATCGCCATTTCATCACCCGAACGAATCGCCGGGCAGAAGCGCTGCTCGGATCATTCAGCACGCAGGCCATCAGACGGCCATCGGACGAGAACGAAAGCCGTTCCGGGTATGCCGGAGCAAAGTCGACCTCGATCAGAGGCTGAAAGAGATCCTCGTCGCTCGCCGAGTGCCATAAGGTGAGCATGCCCTCTTCTCCACAAGACGCCAGTGTGCGGCCGTCGGGGGAAATAGCCAGGCCGTTGAGTGGCCGGTGCGCGCCCTCGAGATTGAATTTGAGCCGCCAGTCGACCGTGCTCCAGATCTTGATCAGTCGATCGTCCCCAGCGGTGGCGACCCACCTGGCCAGCGGGTCGAACTGAATCGAATTTATCGAACTGGCGTGTCCGGGCAGTTCGGACACCTTCTCCTGGGTGCGGACATTCCAGACCATCACGTGGTTTGCAGGACCGCTCGCGACCAGCCAATGCCCGTCGGGAGAGAAGGCCGCGGAGTTGCACGCCGTGGTGCGGATTTTATCGAGGCGTTTGCCGGATTGTGCGTCCATCACAAACAGGTCGTCGTGCTTCTCGCTGTTGTACCTGTCGACCGCAGCGAGGATCCGACCATCGGGCGAAATGGCAATCCGATAGACGTTGAAAGATCGGCCGAGATTCCACTGGAGTTGACGACCACTGTCGCGGAGGTCGTACAGACTGACCACTCCACCCATCCCGCCCGCTGCCAGGGTCGATCCGTCGCGCGATGCGGCGAGGCAAGGGTACCTGACCTCGGACTTTTCCAGGACGCGCGTTCGAGCCGGCGACTCCGGATCCCACAGGGAGATCTGGCGTCCGTCGCTCACAGCAAGGCGGTTGCTTCCGGGAATAAACTGGATGTCTTCGATCTCGGTCTGCGAATCGGGAAGATCCCTGAAATGAGCGCTGTCACGGAGACTCCACCCAATCACCGACCCGTCACTTCCAGCCGTGATGACTTCTCGAGCGTCGTGCGAAACCATCACTGAGAAGATCTGATCAATATGCGCTTTCCACGCGCGTGGCGTGCCCTTGAGTTGGTCCGACTTGTCGAAAGCGGTGCCCAAGACCGCAATGGGGCACGCGAGCACCGTGCCGTTACAATCGCAGGCTAGGATCGACGTGCCCCCAGGCATGAAGGCGACTCGCTGGGCGTTGTCGAGGAGATCGATCTTGTTCGCGAGCTCCCAGAGACGGCACCCGCCAAATCCGGAGGTCGTGCGCGCCCGTGCTGGCAGCAAACAATCCGCCATCGCTGGAAAAATCGATGGACAGCAGCGGCTTACCGCTTGCCGGGACTCGGCGCACGATCGTGCGCGAGCCGAGGTCCCACACAATCACCTCGCCATCGTGGCCCGCGGAGGCAATCCACGTGCCTGCGGGATGAAGCGCGATTGAACCCGCCGTATCACGATGTCCGGCGAGCACACCGACGGATTGCCCCGTCATGGCATCCCACAGCCGGATCACAGTGTCGCGCCCTGCCGAGATCAACGTCCGTCCATCGTGAGCGTAGAGCACATTAAACACCTGATGCGGATGGGCTTTGATCGTGCGGAGATGCGACGCCGTCAATTGCTTCCAATCGACTCCCCAGAGGCCGATCGTCCCGTCGTCACCAGCGGATGCCAACGTCGACCCGTCAGGTGAGAAGGCAAGCCCGTTCACCTCGATCTGGTGGGTATCGATCGAAAACAGGAACTCCGACGATTCCGAATCGTAGACGCGAATGACGGCATCCTTTCCAGCCGTCGCCAGGTATTGCCCGTTGGGGGAAAGACAGGCGAAATAGATAGCCTGCTTTCCGCGGGCAATGAGGCGATGTGCCATCCGCCCCTGGCGCCAGAGGAATTCCCATTCGCCCCCTTGAAAAGTCTCGACCCGCGCTTGCGGCCGGTGACGTTCGAGCAGACTCATCAGGCGGCGCATGTCGCCGGAGCGCAACGCCGCTCCCGCCTGTTGCATGTCGGACACATAGAGGAGCTCGTCGGCCTTTGCTCTCTGACGTTCGGCCGCGAGCTGGAGTTCGCGAGCTTGGGTGGCCGCGACCTCTTTGTCGTTCCCCACCTTGACCAGGAGTGTGTTGGCTAACGCAAAACTTTCATTCACGTAATTCAGCCGCACACTCGCCGCCGTTAGAGTCAGGATCCAAGCGCAAAACAGAAAGGCAATCAGCAGCGTCGCAGCCGCCCGAAGCGGATGGCGGCGAGACCACAGCCAGGCGCGTTCCCAGGCCCGGACGCTTCGTGCCGCGACCGGTGAGCCGGCGAGGAAACACTCCAAATCGTCCGCCAGTAAGTCGGCCGTCGCGTACCGCCGAGCCGGCTCCTTCGCGAGGCATTTGAGACAAATGAGCTCGAGATCCGAGGGCACTTTGTTATTGATCGACCTCGGTCCGGTTGGCTCTTTGGTACGAACTTGAATTAGCGTGTCGACGTCGTTTGCGGCCGTGAAAGGCGGCCGTCCTGTCAACAGGCTGTAGAGAATCGCACCGAGTGAGTAAACGTCAGACGCCGGTGACGCGTTGCAGTTCGAGAGAGACTGTTCCGGCGCCATGAAACTCGGCGTCCCGACAATGCCCCCCTCGCCTGTCAGGTCACTCTGAGCATTAATCGGTTTCACCAACCCGAAATCCGTGACCCGCGGCCGACCGGCGGAATCGACGAGGATGTTCGAGGGCTTGAGATCGCGATGGAGAAAGCCGCGGGAGTGCGCGTATGCGATCGTTCGCGAGATTTCCTTGAGGTATCCGGCAGCCGCATCGGGCTCAATCGGCCCCTGGAGGATCCGTTCCGCCAAGCTGTGCCCGTCAACAAACTCCATGGAAAAGAAGTGAACGCCCTCGATCTCGCCGAATTCGTAAACCGGCACGATATTCGGGTGGTGCAAAATAGCAGCCGCGTGCGCTTCGTTTCGGAATCGTGCGATCTGCGCATCCGTGCTCAGCCGACCACCCCGAATCGTCTTGAACGCAACAATTCGGTTGAGACTGACTTGGCGCGCCTTATAGACAACGCCCATGCCCCCGACGGCGATTTGCGCGAGCAGTTCGTAATCGCCGATCTTGTAAATTGGGCAGTGTTCTTCGAATTGCCGGGTGCCGCTGGAATCGATTGTGCGCGTCGGATGAAGCGAGTATCCGATCTTCGCCAGACCATTCGGAAGGCCGGGGTCCAGCAGCGAAGAAGCATCCGCGGTGGAATCCGGGAGATTTGGCGGCAATTTCTGGCCGCTCGATACTGGCGAAGGAACGACTGCCTTTGGCGGATCGCTGCGGCCCTGATTATGCGAAGCTGACTCGTCGCGGTCTTTGCAAGTTGAAGCAACCATCGTCCGGCCGATTTGTGAGAGACATGACAATACTTCGACGAATCCCAGATTAGGTCGCCCAATTCCGGCAAACAAGTCGAATCAACTGCGTATAGGGGAAAACCCTCGGCGATCTCAGACCCGCGCCAAATGTGTTGAGAGCGGACCGAGGGGCTTGTTAGCATGAGTATGCACCTCTGCTGCTGCCGCGTTTCAGCATCAAATCGCTCTCCCTTGCCGAACGAAAAGAAACGGCCATGATGGACGCGCGCATTAAGATTCTCACTGGCCCTCAAACGGGGCAGATGATCGCCATTTCTCCGGGCAAGCTGCTCATTGGCCGAGAGGAAGACTGCCACTTGCGATCTGTGTGTGAATTTGTCAGCCGTCATCACTGCGTCTTGTTGCTCGACGAATACACACTGAGAATCCGCGATCTTGGCAGTCGGAACGGAACCTTCGTCAATGGCCGCCGGATCGTGAGAGGTGACCTCATTCTGTTGCACGGCGATGTGGTCTCGGTCGGAGGTCTGGATTTCCACATCGACTGCGCTCAGGCGACGCCCGAGGATCCTCGCCAAGGCTCAGAAAAACCGCCTGCGGCACTGCTGGGGACGGGGGTCTTTGACGGGGAGACGCTGCGTGGCAACTCGCCCGAGGTTACGCCGCAAACGCCGTCTTCGACTCCGACGACCGCACCGCAGGTTCATCCCGGATGTCTTCGCCGTCCACGGACGTGAACACCCCGGGTCAGTGACCGGCAGAGGCGAGGCTGACTGATGCGAAGAAATCGTCTGGTCGCCATCTGGGGTGTCGTGATTCTCGGCGGTTGGTTCCTGTTATCCTCGGCCGGGACGGCACATGGGGATGAGGCCGCGGTGAAGGCCACGCTCGCCAAGAAGGGAATCCGGGCCACGCGTTCCGGATTCAGCCTGCTGGAAGAGACGGAATTCTCAAAGTCCGTCTCCGCTGCCTATTCGCTCAAGCGAAAATTCGCGGCGGCGACTCATCCGCATCTCTCCGCCGGGTCCGGCAATGAGGAAGCGGAGGCCGAAGTCGAGGCGCTCACGCAGCAAAACCAACTGCTCAGGAATAAATTGTCGCGGATCAACGCAAATGGTTTCGCGTTTCGTGGTGAAGTCGTCCGCCAGATCAACCAGCAGATCGCAGACAATGAGAAAGAAATCGCACTGATCCAGCAAACGCGGAAGCAATCGACGAAGTTGGTCGAGGAACTCCGCCAGAACGAGAAGTCGGCCCACCAGGCCTACGTTAACCAGGTCATCGATGCGCGGGAGCTGGCTGATCGCTTGATTGCCCGATATGCCGAATTGAATCAGGACAAAGAGGTCGTCGCGGCTCTGACGGAGTGCAACGAGGCCGCCCACACTTCGAACGTACTCAAACCGTCGCGCGGTTTTGAATCCGCCCTGAAGCGCTTGGAAGCCCTGGAGAATAAAATCGACTCCCAAAAAATTCCCCTCCGACAAAAGGGAAAAAGCCATTATGCCACGGTGGTAATCAACAGCGAAAAAGCGTGTGAAATGGCTGTCGACACCGCGGCTCCCACTCTCCTGCTGCCGTATGATGTGGCCGTCGGGGCGGGCGTCAAAGTCAATCCGGCAACTGAGACAACGACCATCCAGACTGCCGGGGGGTCCCAGATTCAGGCGAAGCGCGTCCTGCTGACATCGGTCCGCGTGGGATCTTTCACCGCCAAGAACGTCTTGTGCGACGTGTTTCCCCCGAGAAGCACTTCCGCCAGAGCCGTGCTCGGCAAGAGTTTCCTGGGCCAGTTCAAAGGCGAACTCAATGCGGGCGGTTCGGAGCTTTCACTCGCGCGTGTCGACGCCGAAGTCACGCGCCACAGCAAGAAAAAGAAATCGACACCGAAACACACGCTCAAAACATCGGTCCAGCCCGTCCCGACTGACAATCCGTAACAATTACCGCTTCTCGATGTCAACCGATTGGTCAGCACATCGCGAACTTGAGTAGAGCCAGTTTCAAAGCCATTTTCAGTGAACGATCCGGCAAGAAACTTGCGTTCCGAAGCGGGTGAAAGGAGGCACTAGATGTTGTTGACGCTTTCCTATTGGCCCAATCAGGGCCGCAATTGGAGGGCGTCCAGGACGGAACCCACG
>CAWCZR010000022.1:0-163930 GCA_963800135.1 uncultured Planctomycetaceae bacterium
CCCACACATCGCCGCGGAAGAGCTTTATCACCGGCAACCCCGGCTACGAGGCGGCGAAGGGGCCGCACGGTTCATCGGTGCCAAAGTGCACCGGGGGCCGCTGACGAAAACCTACGCGCACGACGTGCGGGCGATGGCGTCGATCGACCCCAACGCCGGCCTGCTCTACATCTGCGATCCGAACAATCCGACCGGCACGCTCACGCCCGACAAAGACCTCGATTGGCTGGTGGACCACATGCCGCCCGGCGCGATCCTGCTCTTGGACGAAGCGTACGCGCGGATCGCCGGCTGCAAGATGCGGTCCGACCTGGTGTCGGCCGGCAAGCCCGTGATCATTCTCCGCACGTTCTCCAAGATCTACGGGCTGGCCGGCCTGCGGGCCGGGGCGGCCTTCGGACAGCCGGACGTGCTCGATTGCCTATCCCGCTACAGCCAGGGGATCATGGCGACGACGGGCGTTTCGGCGGCGATGGCCAGCTTGCAGCAGGCGGAGCTTGTGCCGACACGGCGGAAGATCATTGCCGACACGCGGGCAAGGTCTTCAAGTTCCTCGACAAGCACGGCTTTTCGTACGTGCCCTCGGTGTCGAATCACTTCATGGTCGACGTGAAGCAGCCGGGCGAACGTGTGGCCGCCGCCATGCGAAAAGAAATGATTTTCATCGGCCGCACCTGGCCGAGCTGGCCCACCCACTGCCGCGTTTCCATCGGGACGCCGGAACAAATGGAGAAATTCCAAGCGGCGTTCCTGAAGGTGATGACCTAGTTTTTGTCCTCCCGTGCGCTGGGGCGCATGTTTTTCCGCTCGCAGCGATCGCCGATCCGCAGCTACCCGCGGTTCGACGGCACTGGCGGCGAAGTAACGGTGCGGCGTGACGCCTAGCGTGCGTTTGAACATCACGATGAAGGCGCTGGCGCTTTCGTAGCCGACGTCGAGGGCGACGGTCGTGACAGGGCGGCCGGCTGCGAGCAGTCGCAGAGCTTGCAGCAGTCGCAGTTGTTGCCGCCAACGGCCGAACGTCAGCCCCGCCTCCTTTTGAAACAGACGTTCGAGCGTGCGGACGCTGAGGGCCGCGCGACGGGCTACCTGCCGCGTCGGGTCAGGATCGTCCAGATGTTCGCGGACCCAGGCGGCGGCGCCCTGGGCCCGTTCGTCCACCGGCCACGGAAGTTGTAAAGGAATCGTCGGCAGCATGCGGAGCTGATCGAGTAGCACGCCGACCAGCCGCGCACGCACCGGATCCTTGGTGCTTAAGTAACCGAGCGTGACCGTGTGGCGGATCAGCTCCCGCAGGAACGGCGAGACATTCACCGCGCAGCACCGCTTGGGCAGCTTGCCAGAAACATGCGTGGACAGATAAAGGGTCTGCACGAGCACCGTCCCGGTCATTTCAATTCCGTGCTCGATGCCGGCCGGCACCCAGACCGCCCGGCTGGGAGGCACCACCCAGTCTCCCTCGGCGGTCTTCACCCACATCACCCCTTCCGTCGCATAAATCAGCTGATGCCAGTCATGCGCGTGCGGCGGGATGGCATAGTCCTCGGTATGTCGCACGACATAACTGCGAACCAGGATCCCGTCGGCCGGGACGCGGCTTGGTCGTCGTTTCGAAGGGTGACGCTTTTTTCGACATTTTTTGACATTTTAGCGAGAGATACGCTCGCCGCACAAACACTAAGATTGGCCCGCGTCGAAGCAAAATCACCGTCTTTTCATCATTCTCGGAGATCAAAACTCATGTCCCATAACCTCGCGTTCTTTGCCATTCATGCCGAGGACCTGCCCAAGGCGAAGCGGTTCTACGAAAAGGTCTTTGGCTGGAAATTCACGCCCTGGGGGCCGCCGGGATTTCTCTTGATCGAGACCGGCGACAAGCGGGAGCCGGGAGTGCCAGGTGCGTTGCAGAAGCGCCACGAGCTGGTGGCGGGGCAGCGGTTGACGGGCTACGAGTGCACCATCGACACGAATGATATCGACGCGACCGCCGCGGCCGTCGAGAAGCACGGCGGGACGATCATCATGCCCAAGTGTGAAATCCCCACCGTCGGGCATCTGATCAAGATTCGCGACACGGACGGCAACATCGTCTGCGTGAAGCAGCCCGCGACGACGTAACGCTCCCGGGCGAGACGCTCGCTCAGTCGGCACCCGACTCAGCCTGGTGATTTGCCGACGTTCGCACCGAGGCGGTCGGCGCGGGGGCGGCCTGGGTTGGCGCAGCGGCGGCAGGAGCATCTGGAGCAGGCGCCGGCTGCGTTTCGTACCCGTATTGCCGGATCACCGATCCCCACCGCCGCGTGATTTCGGCCCGCTGCTCATCGCCGAGCTGGTAGCGATTGGTTTTATAGCCGGCGTTGTTCGCAACGTGCGCCTGCAGTTTCGGCAGGACTTGCTCGAAACCCACCAGGCCGAGGTGGTCGTAGAGGGTCGCCATCTGGCCGACGGGATCGCGGACTAAATCTTCGTACCGCAGTTCATAAAAGCGGTCGAAGTCGATGAGCCCCTTTCCCTCTTCGATCTTGTCGTAGACGCGATCAAACGTTTTGTAAACGTGTTCTTCGAGCCCCTGGAAAGTCGGCCGCTGCAAACCGAACGTAATGTAGAGCGATTTCCAGAGGTTGACTGTCGACGGGAAGACGACGTAGGGATCGCGGACGATGTGCACGAAGCGGGCGTCCGGGAAAAGTTCCAAGAGGGTTTTGACTCGGCAACTGTGCGTGGGCGATTTGAGCACGAGCCGCTTGTGATGCTTGTACGTCAATTCCTGGAGAAACCGCCGAAACACCCGCTTCCACCGGGCCAGCGCCCGCGGCGGGATGCCTTCGAGGTCGAGATATTCCTCGTACTGCGGCGGATTGTTGGGAAAGGCGACGGTGAGATAGGGCGACGGCAGGCCCAGGTTGCAGAGCGCAAACTCGTCTTCTTGGGGTCGGTCGAAGCCGGCCGCCATGTTGTCCATCGGCCGCACTGACAGGGAAAAGAACGGCATCCAGCGGCTCACGAGCCCTTCGGTCAGCAGGAAGTGATTGGGCTCCATGCACTCGTACGTGCTGGGGCCGACGTGCCGCTCGTCGAGCGCGAGGAACTCGTGCAGTAAGGTCGTGCCCGTCCGCCAGTGGCCCAGGATGAAGATGGGCGGCTGGTCGATCGGCGTGTTAGCGATCCGGCGTCCGTAGACCAGGTTCTGCAGGCCGCGGAGCAGCGTGTGCCCCATGCTGACGATGGTCACGTAAGTGACCACGTGCAGGACCGACCAGTGGATGCGAAAACCGTTGCGGGCCAACAGGCGGATCCAGGCCGGAAAGCCGGTACCGGCCCAGATCATCAATTGCCACCAGGGAGGCGGATTCGTCGCTTTGGGACGGGAGTCCAGCGCGGGACTGATCGGGGGAGCCGAATTAATGGCGGCTGCGATCATGGTGGACTTTCGCAGGAGATGCGTCCGGGGCGTCGCATTCGGCGAAGAATGCGCCGCGACTCCGGGCGAGCCGGACAGTCCATCGATCGTAACAGGGTCGCAGAGTGGTTTGATCGTCGCCCGGCTGGCGAACGCCGGCGTCCGGACGAATCATCCTGGCTCCGCACGAATTGGATCGGTTGGGCAGGCAAAAGCGAAATGTTGCCATCGCGAAACGCGGCCGTACGCGACTCACGTGGCCGGGGTCTCGGCCTTCATTTCGTCCAGCAGGCGGAACGTTTCGTCGAAGAACCGATCCTTGAAGAGGTCGCCGATCAGCAGATCCGTCAGATTCCCTTTCTCGGCCGGATTGCGTTTGACGAACCGGCCGAAGCTGAAGCCCTCGTAGTATTCGACGACCAGCTTCCGCATCCGGTCCATTCCCTTCTTGAAATCGGTGGCCCACTTGCCGAGCTGGGTGGCCGAGGTGTCATTCCGGTCGAACCCCTCGCAGATGGCGTCGGCCGCCAGCTCTCCCGATTTGAGGGCCAGCAGCACGCCGGAGGAATAAAGCGGGTCGAGGAAGCCGAACGCATCGCCGACGCAGACCCAACCGTCGCCGGCCGCTTCGCGGGCACGGTACGAGTATTCCTTGGCGACGCGAAAGATGTCGCAGCGTATCCCCATGGAAATCCGCCGCTTGATTTCCGAACAGAGCTCGACCTGCTCGAAATAAATCGCATCGTGTTCGGCGTCACGGTTTTTGAAAAGCTCTTCAAATGGGGCGACGATGCCGACGCTCACCACATCGTTGTGCAGGGGGATATACCAGAACCATCCCTTTTTGCCCTTCGTCTGCAGGACGATGGTCGCTCCCTCGTCGCGTCCGGTATCGCGGTAGGCCCCTTTCCAATACGTCCAGACGGCCCCCTTCCTCAGGCTCTTGTCCCACTCGCGCAGACCCAGCCGGCCGGCGATCATCGTTGCTTGGCCACTGGCATCGACGACAACGCGGGCGCGGATCTCGCTGACGGTGCCGTCTTCCGTAGAGAATTTTACGCCGACGGCCTTCTGCCCCTCGAAGAGCACTTCGAGCACGCGCACGCCTTCATGCACTTCCACGCCATGCTCGCGGGCGTTGTCGAGCATCATTTTGTCGAACTCGCTCCGCAGCACCTGCCAGGTCTGCGAGCATTCGTGCGGCTTGTGATCGAGGAAATAAAATGGCTCCG
The DNA here is from genome assembly GCA_963800135.1 of uncultured Planctomycetaceae bacterium. Classification (GTDB taxonomy): domain Bacteria; phylum Planctomycetota; class Planctomycetia; order Planctomycetales; family Planctomycetaceae; genus DASPSM01. Next base: position 4,633 of record CAWCZR010000022.1, read on the forward strand.
ACAGCCGGCCGCTCTGCCCGACGAACTGCACGCTGTGCTTTTTGGTGAACTGGCTCTGCTTCATTTTGTCGAGCATGTTGAGCCGCTTCAGGACCCAGTAGGTTTCCGGGATCAGTGACTCGCCGATATGGAATCGGGGAAAATGGTCGCGCTCGAACAGGACGACGCGATGCCCTTTCTGAGCGACCAGTGTCGAAACGGTTGATCCGGCGGGGCCGCCGCCGATCACAACCACCGGAACTTCTTGGGGGAATTGCTCGGAGTTCGGCATGTGAAATCCTTAAAGGGTCGCATTTGTTGATAGTTCTTCCCGCGGCGATTGTCCAGACTTGCCGGCTCGCGTCAAAAACTACAGTGGTGGTCACTTGGTCACACAGCCAATCGACTCGGGAGAAGGGAGTTCTCTCGCGAGTCGAGCCACTCAGTCCTGATGCCTCCTGAGCAAACGGCCGAGGCTCGACGCTCGTGGAAACTGGCAAAAAACTGCTGTAGCATGGACGTCCTTGGGGCAGCGAGCATCTGGAGCTAAGGGAGCCCGGCATGCGGAAGTTTTTTCGTGCCTTCGTCTCACATGTCGCGTTGGTCGTTGCGGTCGTGCTGTTGGAGAGCGCCTCGAGCGGCCGACTGAGAGCGCAGGGAACCGGCGAGTACGATCGCCCCACGAAGAATCCGCATCAGAGCCGCTCGGCTACGGTCGCCCGACATGGCATCGTGTGCTGCGCAGCCGCTGGCCGCCGAGGTTGGCCTCGATGTCCTCAAGGGGGGCGGAACTGCCGCCGATGCGGCCATCGCGACCAATGCCATGCTCGGCCTCGTGGAACCGGGCTCGTGCGGCTTGGGAGGCGACCTCTTCTGCATTTACTGGGACGCCAAGACCAAAAAACTCTACGGACTGAACGCCAGCGGCCGCAGTCCTTATGCAATGACTCGCGAGGCCCTGCGCCAGCGCGGAGTCCGCGGACTCACCGGGGTTTACTCGTGGACCGTTCCCGGCTGCGTCGATGGTTGGGACCAACTGCGGCAGCGATTCGGCACGATGAGCTTGGCGCAGCTCTTGGCGCCGGCCATCAAGTACGCGGAAGAAGGATTCCCGGTCAGCGAGATCATCGACCGCGGCTGGCCGCGTCCCGGCCGCGACCCGAGCATGACCGCCACCTATTGTCCAAAGGGGCAGCCGCCCGAAATCGGCGAGATTTTCCAGAATCCCGAGTTGGCCGCGAGCTATCGCCTGATCGCCCAACGGGGTCGCGACGCTTTTTATCGCGGCCCGATCGCCGAACAAATCGTCGCCGCCAGCCGGGAGCGCAACGGGTTTTTCGACTTGAAGGATTTCGCCGACCACACCTCCGAATGGGTCGAGCCGGTCTCGACCAACTGCCGCGGCTACGACGTGTGGGAGCTTCCGCCCAACGGCCAAGGGATCGCCGTCTTGGAGATGCTCAATTTCCTCGAGGGCTATGATCTCCGCTCGATGGGACGTCACAGTCCGGATTATCTGCATCTGTTCACCGAAGCCAAGAAGCTGGCCTACGCGGACCGGGCGAAGTATTTCGCCGACCCCGCGTTTCACAAGCTCCCCGTCGCCGAGTTGATCTCCAAGGCCTACGCGGAAAATCGCCGCAAGCGGATCGACCCGCGGCGCGCGGCCACGTCCGTCGCCGCGGGGGATCCCCTGCTCGCTGCCGGCCACGACACGACGTTGCTTTGCGTCGTGGACGAGGACCGCAACTGCTGTTCGTTGATCCAGAGCAATTCGGCCCACTTCGGCTCGCGGATTCTGCCCGGCCACGTCGGTTTCGTGATGCAGAACCGCGGCTCTGGCTTTTCGCTCGATGGCCGGAGCTGGAACGCACTCGAGCCCCACAAGCGTCCCTTTCACACGATTATTCCGGCGTTCGTCACGAAAGAGGGCAAGCCGTGGCTCTGCTTCGGTGTGATGGGGGGCGACCTGCAGCCGCAAGGGCAGGTGCAGGTTCTCGTCGACCTCATCGATTTTGGTCTGGATGTGCAAGCCGCAGGAGACGCGGGACGCACCAGCCATTCGGGCTCGCAATCACCCAGCGGGGGCAAGATGGATGCGGCCGGGGGCAAGGTCACGGTCGAAAGCGGCATTCCGCAGGCCACCTTCGACGAACTGGTCAAGCGAGGCCACCACGTCGTCCGCGGCGGCAGCGGCGCCGGCTACGAAGGCATCCTGATCGACCAGCAGCACGGCACGCTGCACGGCGGGACCGAAGCCCGCAAAGACGGAGCGGCCGTCGCATATTGACCGCCGGGTATTGAGGCGGTTTGATCGGGGCCTTGCTACTTCTTCCGCGGGACTTTCGCTCCCTTTTGGCGCGCTTTCGACAGGCCGATGGCGATCGCCTGTTTGCGGCTCTTTACGCGCTTGTGCGATTTCCCGCTCGTGAGCGTTCTCTTTTTCTTCCGATGAAGAGCATTTTTGACTTCGGATTTTGCCTTGGACCCGTACTTGGCCATGGGAAACTACCTCATTGGATCGGTTTGTACGCGTTGGCGCCAGCCACGTTTCCGGACTGCAATTCAATCCGGGAACGCGACCGGCGACGCGTGTCTGTTTTCTCCACGCCTGGTTTTCAGGCGTGGGGCGCCTTCACGTTGACGACGCTTTCGGCGATCTCGGTCAGGATCTTGTCGGCGTTCCCCTCCTCGTCGAGCGTCTCTTGCAGCTCATTGGCAATGGCTTCGCGGCCGAGCTGGCGGGCGAAGGTCCGGGCCGTGCCGTAAGCGGCAATCTCGTAATGCTCGACGCGCTGGGCGGCAGCGATCAAAGCGGCATCCTTCACGTAGGGGTCGCCCTTCGCGCCGATCATCTGCTCGCCTTCGGTGATCAGGCCTTTCATCGCCGCGCACGTTTCGCGCTCGGGACTGCGTCCCAGCTTCTGGAAAATGCGTTCCAACCGCACGACGTGCCCTTCGGTCTCCCGCAGGTGTGTCTGAAACGCGCTCCGCAGATCGGGCGAATGAGCGGCATCCGCCATCTTGGGAAGTGCCTCCGTCAGGCGCTTCTCGGCGTCGTAGAGGTCTTCGATCTGCTCGATGAACAGGTCCTCGAGCGAGTTGAATTCGATGCTGGTAAACAGGTTCATGGAAAGCTCTCCGTTCTTTCTCGAAAACGGTGATTTTGCGGAACAGCGGCCGGCCGCCGGCGAGCGCGTTATTGCGAGACTGTAAAACCCTTCTTAGCGACGGTTGCAAAACACGTTCCGGCGGCATCGATTTCGCCCGCCGCGACGCTTGCCCGTCACTCCCCGGTGGCGACCCGCCGGCCAACCTCTTTCCACCCCTCGCCCCGCTCTTCGCCTCGCCCGTCCCACCTCGGATAGCGGTCCTCGGGCCAAATTCTCCCTGCTTTTCTCGGTGAAACAACGTGTCCCGTCCCGCGTGCCGACCCGATTCCTGCGCGGATGGTCCAAAGGCCTTGGACCTCGAACCTTGGACTCTCTCATGTCCCGTCCCAATCTGTACCGTCCCCTGATCGAGGGTCGGGTCACGAATTTCGTGGGTCATCTATACAGAAAAAAATTGTGACCCAACCCCCCGTGTTTCTCTCTATCCCATTCCGCTGCACCCCATTCCGCTCAACTCCGCGCAAAAAGTCCGCTCTCTGCATTCAGCCACGAAATCGCGATTCGTCCAAGATCAGTTTTCTTGGAATCCGGGAATGATGGCGCGGGAACGCTGGACCATGCTCCGCCGCCGGCCCGGTTCGTTTCACCCCGCCTCGCGCACTGCCCAGCCGATCTTTGGACGGAGGCGGAGCGTCTCGGCATCTTGCGTAAAGCCGACGAACCCGGCCAGAAGTTCCATCGGAAATTCCTCCTCCCGATACTTCCACACGAACGGGACCTTGGTGAGCGAGCTGGGAAGTCGATCCGTCGTGATGCCGCTGCCGAAGTGGCTTTCATAAATGCGTTGAGCCTCTGGAATCGGCTCTTCCCGAAACGCACGGTTGCGCTCGTTGGGCTCGTCTCGCCCGACATAGGGAAAGAAGTCCGTGATCCAACCGCTCAGATAGGGGCCGCCGCTCGCGTCGACCTGTTTGTAAATCGATTCCCACAAGGCAGCATCTTCTCTCCCGCCTGCGTTGCGCGCGACCCGATCGAGGACAGGCAGCAGCCGGTCGGTCCACCAGGTGAGCGCGTACGTCCGGCCAAGTGACTCGGTCTTGTCACGCAGCCGTTCCCAGTCGGCGGCAGTCCCCTCCAACACGACCTGGGGAATGCCGCAGCGGGTCCTCAAGGAATATTCAAAATAACTTTGGACGGTGTCCATCAGCACGATGGCGTTGGCCGCCCGTTCGACGAGCCCGGTCGTGGAGAACGTGGCCACGATGTGCGCGTAGTTGTCGCCGCCGATGCGGTCGGTGATCTGCTCGCAGAACTCTTCGAAGACGTCTTCCCACGCGTTATCGGGCGACCCCTTCAACAAGTCGTCCTTGAGAATTTCGATCTCCTGCTGCTCGGGGCCGACGCGGAATCGTTCGCGAAACTCGTCGGGATGATTGTTGACGTGCACCGCCAGTCCCTGGGCGACGAGCAACCAGAACATATCCGGCGACAGCACTAGCGGACGGTGATCCTGATAAGCCTGGTGAATCGCTCCCACCAGCGGATGCATCACGCCGTCAGGCTGCGGGATGACGCGGCGCGGAATCAATGTTTCGTCCACGACCGGGTCGGGGCAACCGACGACCCTGGCGGTGCCTTCGGAAGTGCTTTCCACCGGCCCGCCCACCAGTTGCTCGACGGCCTCCCTGGTCGAGATTTCCTCGAGAGGAGAAGTCGCCCACTGAACCCGAGCCGCATCCTGAATCATCACGACATTCGCCATGCCGAAGTCTCCTTCAAGGGGGAGACCTCAGGATACCAAACTCGCGAACCGACCGAGCGGGCGAGGGTGATCCGCTCAGGCGTTCGTGCCGCCGTCGACCGTCAGGTTCGCACCGGTGATGTACGACGACTCCGGACCGGCTACGAACGACACTAGCGCAGCAACATCATCGACGGATCCGTAACGATTCAACGCGGTGTTGGCGATTTGAGGCGTTGCCCACTCGCTGGCGGCGGGGTTCAACTCGGTGTCGATCGGACCCGGTTGAATGTTATTGACCGTGATCGCACGGCCCCCCAACTCGCGGGCGAGACCCTGCGTGAACATCTTGACGGCGCCTTTCGTGGCGGCGTAGGCCACGAGGCCCGGCGTCATCATCCGCTCCCCAACGCAGGAGCCGATGTTGATAATCCGGCCACCGTCTTTCAAATGCTTGAGGGCCGCCTGAGTCGCAATAAACACGCCGCGAACGTTAATGTCGATCATGCGGTCTATCTCTTCGAGCGGCGCCTCCTCAAAGGGCTTGGGAATGGCCGTGCCGGCATTGTTCACGAGCACGTCGAGTCGGCCGAAGGTAGCGGCCGTTTTTTCGACGGCAGCGATAACGGCCTGAGCATCGGTCGCGTCGGCCTGAATCGCGATCGCCTTTCCGCCGGCCTTCTCGATCCCCTTGACCACCGACTGGGCGGCCTCCGCGCCTTTCGTGTACGTGATTGCCACGCTCGCCCCGTCGGCCGCGAGTCGCTTGGCGATCGCTGCGCCGATACCGCGTGAACCGCCGGTGACGAGTGCGGTTTTGTTGCTCAGTTTTGCCATGGGAGTCTCCTCACAAGGTTTGGTCCGCTCGATTGGTAGCCAGCACAAGGGCTCACGCAAGCGCTCGGAAATGGTAGGGGCGACCGTATTGATGGCCAAGGTGTACAGCGGCGCGGCCGTTCACGAACCGGGCCCTGACCTGCAATTCCACTTGGTTGACAGTGCCAACGTTGGCAATGTCACACGCGAGCCTTCAGAATGGGATCGCGTCGGCACGGGCGCTGAGCAGGTCCGGAAATCAGGTCGGGAAATTCAGAGTGGTTCTGCAGATCCCTCGCTGACGCTTCGGGTTAATGGGGGTAGCTTCACCAACCCGAAGTGTCAGCGAGGGATTTGGATTCGTGGCAGGCACCCAAGGTTCGAGGAGTTCACCGTGAGCGAAGAACTGTCGCGTCGCAAATTTGTGATGAGTGGGGCGGCCCTGGTGGCTGCGGGAGCCGGGGTGGCGCAGAGCCAGGAACGGGCGCGGGTTGTGAGCCCGGGTTTCAAGCCGGTCGTCATCTCCGCGGCCAACGGCAATCACTTCAAGAACGGCGGCAAGGTGACGTGCGTCGAGAAGGCCTTTGCGATGATCACCGACGGCGCGGACGTGCTGGATGCCGTGATCGCCGGCGTCAACATCCTCGAGCTTGATCCCGAAGAGACGAGCGTGGGCTACGGCGGCCTGCCCAATGCCGACGGCGTGGTGCAGTTGGATTCGTGCGTGATGCACGGGCCGAAGAAGCGGGCGGGGGGCGTGGCGGCCATCGAGGGGGTGCGGACGCCGTCACTGGTGGCGAAAGCGGTGATGGAGGACACCGATCATCATCTGCTGGTGGGAGCGGTGCGCAGGCCTTCGCCCGGAACATGGGCTTCAAGATTGAGCCCGACCTCAACACCGAGAAATCGCGCCGAATTTGGCTGGAATGGAAGCGGCGCGTCGACCCGGCACACTACCTGGACCCCAAGAGCCGGTCCGACGCCGGACGTGCGGCCACCTGGAAAATGGCGGAGGAGGGACTGATCGACGTCCATCATGTGAACGGCACAATCAACTGCAACGCGATCAACGCCAAGGGAGAGATTTGCGGCGTGACGACGACCAGCGGCCTGGCGTTCAAAATTCCCGGCCGCGTCGGCGATTCCCCCATCCTGGGCGCCGGCCTGTACGTGGACGGCAGCGTCGGAGCCGCCGGCTCGACCGGGCGCGGCGAGGCGAATCTTTATGGTCTCTGCTCCTTCCTGATCGTCGAGTTCCTCCGGCAAGGCCTGCACCCGAAGGACGCGGCCATCGAAGCGTGCAAGCGGATCAAAGCCAGCACCATCGAAAAACGGCTACTCGATCGCCACGGCAATCCCAATTTCGATGTGACCTTCTATGTTCTCGACGCCAAGGGCCGGCACGCCGGCGTTTCGCTGCTCTCGGGCGCCAAGTACGCCGTCTGCACCGAGAACGGCCCGGAAACACTCGCTTGCGAGGGACTCATCGAGCGCAAGCCCGCTGGATAAGCCGTGTGACTTGGCTTTGAACCACGCGCGGGATTGGTCTCCGAGTCGTCGAGGTGCCGGCAAAGGGCTGGCATGCGTTCCGGTACGCGTGCTCGTGGCGGCCGTGCTCATGCTCTTGGGGCACGTGCTCTTCGGCATCCGCGTCGAAAACCGACCTCGCCTGGGCGCTCGCCGTCGTCAGCGCCACCTCCTGGTAAATGGGTCTGATGACGGCGCTTGCCGGATTTGCCAATAATCGCTGGAATCTCTGCCGCAGCACGATGGAGAGAAAACTGCGTTACGTGCCGTCGTACTAGCGGTGAGCTACGAAGCCGCTAAGGCATCGAGTCACAATGGGCAGCTTAGCGACACGTAGCTCGCATCGATATGTCGACGCAACAAAGCGACCCTGTGACGATCAATGCAGGTGCACATTAGGTAGAGATCCCTAGAGAATCGACCGGATCTTTGTCAAATTTTCTTCGCGCTCGGCATTCTACTTGACTTCAAGATTTGTTCGCGACAATTTGGCTGCTAACACACGACGTGTCGCTTGTTTCAGGCACCCATCTCACGCGTCGTGGAGATTCCAATCGTGTGACCGATCGCGCGGCCTGTTTGGCCGCGTGAGCGCTATCATTTGGGTGCCTTATGCCAAAACAGTTCGACATCGACGATCTCATTCTCAATTACGATCCGGAAGCGCCACAGGAGCGGTTTCGTGCAGGCGGGTTGAGAGCAGCGCTGCTGGAGCGCTGGGAGCGACTTCCTGCTCCTGTTCCATGGCCGCATTCGCCTCCAACAGCTGCACCGCTGGATCCGCCGCCGAAGGAGACGGACGATCTTTCGAGGTTTCGAGGGTACGACGCCGTCGTCGTCACGTGGACGGCCGCCGAAGCCGCCTCTTTGGCGGCGCTCTTCACTCCAAACCATCTGCCGTCGACATGGTACGAATATCGGCACAACGTCGAGAGTTATATTGACCTGGTGACCGGTAAGCGGGCTCCGTTCAATGATACGAGCGAAGAGTACGCGCGCTACTACCACAGCCTGGGCCTGTATTTTCCATGCACCATCGGCAGTGCGCGCGTCCTGTTGTTCAAATCAGGGCTGCACCTTGATTATGACGGACCAGCGACTCCCGTTTACAAGCTGATGATGGAACTGGTCCAGACGATTAAACCGAAGCTCTTTATTACCACGGGGACAGGCGGGGGGATCGGCAAGGACGTCGCATTGGGGGACGTCGTCATCGCCCCCCGAACGAAATTTGATTGCACGACGCAGTTCGAGAAGGAGCCTTGGGCCAAATCTTCTTATTCGACGTCACCCCTGCCCGACGGAGCGCTGGACGAGATTACTCCCGAGCTGACGCAGGTCAACGCCTCTCGGCTTCCCAATGTCGGGAATTCCCATCCGAAGTTTCTGCACTCGGCCGAAGACCTGGTCGAAACGACGGACTTCTTCGGATTCGATGACTCGACCAATCATTTCAAGCTTGAGGGCCTGGGCAAGGTGTGCGACATGGGTGACGCGATGGTCGGGAAGGCGCTCGCTAGCTTTCCGAGCGTCAAGTGGTTTTCAATTCGCAATGCTTCGGATCCGCAAATCAGCAATCCGACCGACAATATGCAGACTGCTGAGCAAGAGACAGGTGAAATCTACTCGAAATATGGTCCGTTTACGACCGCAGCCAGCGTCATTGCGACGTGGGCGGTGATCGACGCCGCATCGAATGGAAAACGCTGATCCGCGATCGGGTTTGGATGAAAGCTCGGGTTCTTGGGTGACTAGTTTCTGAAGGAGGATCAACGATGTCAGTGATTCAGGTTGGCATAATCGATACGACCGAAGATTTGGATCCGAATTACGTGCAGGCGGTTGCGGCCGCGATCAATCTTCAGGTGATGCGGGACCTGCCGCAATACTGGCCAGTTCAGGCGACCGTCAGGTACTTGCCTCCCGGAAAGCTGCCTGCGGGTGTGTGGCCGGTGTTACTCGTGAAAACGCTTCCCCCGGACGAGGGAGGATTTCACTCCGATCGGCATAACCAGCCTTACGCGAAAGTGATTGCCGCGCCCGGTAGCGACGATTGGTCGGTCGACGCCAGCCACGAGACGATCGAGATGCTTGTCGATCCATCCGGCAATCGCCTTCAGACGTCCCGCGCCATTAAGATCGTCGATAACGGGGTTAGTGATGACACGGGCGAGTTCAATTATCTCGTGGAAGCCTGCGATCCGTGTGAAGCGGATGAGTTCGCTTATCCCATCCAAGGAATTGCGGTCTCGGATTTCATCACGCCTCACTTCTATGACCCGGTGGTTACCAACGGGACGCGCTACAGCTTCACGGGCGCCATCAAGGCTCCTCGACAGCTTCTGAAGGGTGGCTACATCTCTTTTGTCAACGAGGAGAACGATGAATTGCAGCAGATCTTGTGGGTCGACCCAAGTCACCGGCCACAGCTAAAGACCCTGGGTCCTGCAACAGGAATGAGCCTCCGCGAGTGGGTCGACAACCACACACGCGACAAGAGCGAAAAGTACAGCAAGCCGAATCACGATCTCATGGAGCGTTGCCGCGAGCACCGCTCGCACTTGGAGAAAATCGCTCACGTCCGGGCAAGAATCCTGCAGCCCGACGAAGGTCCGGAAACCGCTCACCGAGCCGGACGACCGAAGAAATAGAGCACGACAGAGTGCCTTTGGCCGGCTGATCAATCTCCCATCGAGTTTCATGCCGCGGTGCAGCGGTTGGATCGCCGTTGTCGTCGTGCTTATGATCTCTCGTCATTCCTCATCGTCGAGTCCTTGCGGTGGGGCCTGCAGCCGGAGGACGCGGCCATCGAAGCGTGCAAGCGGGCCAAAGCCAGCACCGTCGAAAAGCGGCTGCGCAAGCGCCGCGGCAATCCCAATTTCGATGTAACTTTCTGCGTCCTCGACACCAAGGGACGGCACGCCGGCGTGTCGCTCCTCTCGGGAGCCAAGTACGCCGTCTGCACGGAGAACGGGCCGGACACCCTCGCTTGCGAAGGACTGATCGAGCGCAAACCCGCCGGATCGAGCAGCGCGTGCTGGTTTCAGGGCGGGTGAGAGAATCGCATGAATGCAGCCGCAAACGCGAACCCCGAGACCTCGGAGCCACGGCCGCCGGAAGAGGCGAGGCCGCCTGAAGGCTCGCAGCGCTCGTCGACTTGGGCGAGCTGGGCCATTGGTTGGTGGCTCGTAAGCCTGTTGGTGATCTATCCGCTGAGCATCATTCCGGCCTATGTTGCCTTGCTAGTGCTCAGGCGCCACGGAATCGACCTCTACCCGGCTTATGAAGTTTTTTATTGGCCGATTATTTGGCTTCTCCGAAATGTGGACCTGCTGCGACGCCTGAACGATCTGATCGAGCCGCTGCTCCGAGGACTTGTCAGATAATCGCGGCATTCGATCCACCAACCCGCAGCGTCAGCGAGGGCTCCGAGCCGGGAACGCTCGACCGGGCGCGGCGACGCGATTCTTGATAATCTGGCGTCGTTCCCGATCGTCGAGTCCCTGCGACGAGGCCTGCACCCGACGGGCACGGCCGTTCTTGCCGGGCTCGCATCCTGCGAGGTTCCCTCCGAGGCGCCCCCATGACCAGAGATGATGATACGACGCAAGACGACAATCTTGAAAAAGTCGCGCGGTTCAAAGCCGCGTTGGATCAGTTGATCGAGCGGATCGCGGAGGACCGTTACGTGCTCGCCGTCGTCCTGGTGGGCAGCTTGTCCCCCACAACGGTCTGGCGGCGCGAATCGCTCGGCCTGTGGATCATCGAGGCGGACGGCGTCGGTCGCCGGCTGCCGAGCGACGGCAATGACGAACGCGTCTTCCGCATCCTGGTCGAAAACGGGATCAACATTCATGCCGAGGTGATTCCGCGGAGCCGCTTCAAACAAATGGTCGAGGGGGCGTCGCGCACGGCGTTTTCCTGCAACTTCTTTGCTTTGCGGGAAATCGTTTACAGCCAGGATCCGTCGATCGCCAGCTGGTTCAAAAAGGCCAACAGCATGGCGACGAAGGACCAGGAACGAGAGCTGCTCACGTTCTCGACCTGGACCATCCACGCTCTTCGCCACGCCCGCAAGCGACTGGACATCAAGGGGGATCTCGAACTGGCGACGCAGGAAACGCTCGGCGCCGCGCACAGCGTGGCCCACACCGAAATCATCCGCCGGGGCCAGGTGTGGGAAGACGACGCGATTTATCGGGCCATTGAAGGGGCGCCGGAGCTTTTTCAGACCATCTATCTCGCCGTGCTGGCCAAGCGCAAGAATCGCCGCGTGCTCTCGAAGGCGCTCGACGCGATTGACGGCTATCTCGACGAGCACTACCCGGCTCACCTGAAACCGCTGCTCGCCTATCTCAGGAAGGAGAACCGACTGGTTCCGCTGTCGGAAATGAGCGACCACTTCGCGTTCTCGCAGTTGTACCCGTGGCACCTGGAGTCGGCGTGCGAATGGCTGGAACGCAAGGGCTTGCTGCAGAAACTTTCCGCTCCGTTTAAGCTCACCAAACGCAGCACGGAACGCGTCGAAGAGCCGGCGTACTTGCTCGACACCTAGATCGACCTATGCGAACGACCATCCAGATTCGCGGAGCCCGCGAAAACAACCTGCAAAGCGTCGACGCTGGAGATTCCGCGCGACAAGCTGATCGTTGTCACCGGCGTGAGCGGCTCCGGCAAGTCGTCGCTCGCCTTCGACACGATCTATGCCGAAGGGCAGCGGCGTCTGCTGGCCTCGATGTCGACGTTTGCCAAACGCTTCGTCGGGCAGCTCAAAAAGCCGGACGTCGACTTCGTCAACGGTTTGTCGCCCGTCGTGTCGATCGATCAAAAGACCGTCGGCTCCAATCCCCGTTCGACGGTCGGCACAATGACCGACATCTCCGACTACCTGCGGATGCTGTTCGCCACCATGGGGACGCCGCACTGCCCCTTGTGCGGCGAGGCCCTCGCGATTCGCACCCCGCATCAGATGATGGAACACCTGCTGTCGCTACCGAGGGGCACCGAGGTCGAGGTCCGAGCGCCCGTCTACAAGATTCACGGCGAGGATTACGAATATCTCTTCGAGCAAATTCGCGTCAACGGCTACCGGCGGGCGCGAATCGACGGGAAGCCGCGCGATCTTGGCGAACACATCGAACTCGATGAAGAACAGGAGCATACGGTCGAAGCCGTGATCGATTCGTTCGTCGTCGGCCCAGGAATCGATCAGCAAGTCGTCACTTCGCTCGAGCATGGACTGAAATTGGGAGACGGCCTGCTCGGTTTTCATATCGTGAAGCCCAAGCAACTCGGCAAGGAGCACAAGAAGTTTTACGACGGGTTCGGCTGCGTGCGGCATCGACTTGTCGCCGGCGAGATGCACCAGGCCCAGTTCACATTCAACGACCCGGCGGGCGCATGCCCCACGTGCGCAGGCATCGGCACGGCGATGCGCGTCCATCCGTCGCTGTTGGTGCCCGATCCCAAGCGATCCTTGAACCAGGAAGCCTTCGTCAAGGCGGCGATGAGCAACAGCCCCGATAGCTGGGGCGGCCGGATTCTTCATAGCCTCGCAGCGCACTACAAATTCAGCCTCGATACGCCCTTCAAAGATCTGGCCGAGAAGCACGTGCAAGTGCTGCTCTACGGCACCAAAGGGGAACAGTTCGAAGTCGTGCTGCCGCCGGGGGCAAAGCTCGGGCAGCAGCATGCCGGCAAGAAGATGAAGTTCAACGGCGTGGTGAATCAGTTGGAGCACCACTATCGCCAATATCGCAAACAGGGCACCTCGAACGCCGGCATGGACGAGTACCTGAAAAAGGTGATGGTCGAATACGACTGTCCGGAGTGCGGAGGCGCTCGACTGAAGCGGGCCCGCCGACTCGTCACGATCGGCGACGGCAACCTCTTCGAGGTGGGCGAGATGCACCTCGTCGAGCTACTCGGCTTCCTGAAATCGATCAATCCGACGGCCCGGCAGCGAGCGATTGCCGAGACGATCGTCCGCGAAGTCACCACGCGGTTGGAACTGTTGATCGCGATCGGACTGGATTATCTCAGCTTGAATCGCCGTTCAGCGACCCTCTCGGGCGGCGAGTCGCAACGGATCCGGCTATCGTCGCAAATCGGGTCCGGTCTGATGGGAATGCTTTACGTGCTCGACGAACCCAGCATCGGGCTGCATCCCAAAGACAACGTCAAAATGATCGAGACGTTGAAGAGGCTGCGCGATCTCGGCAACACGGTGATCGTGGTCGAGCACGACGCCGACACGATTCGGGCGGCCGATCACATCGTCGAACTCGGCCCGGGCCCGGGCGTGCACGGCGGCACCATCGTGGCTGATGGTCCCTTGAAACAGGTCCTGAAAGACGGCAAATCGCTCACCGGCAAGTATCTCAGCGGCAAGAAGACCATCGGCATCCCGAGCCAGCGCAGACCGTCGAGCGGCAAATCGATCGTGGTCCGCGGCGCGCGGCAGAACAATCTGAAGAACGTCCGCGTCGAGATTCCGCTGGAGCAATTCGTCTGCGTCACCGGCGCCTCCGGGTCGGGCAAAAGCTCGCTGATTCACGAGATCGTCCATAAGCGGCTGTATTCGCTGCTCTACGACAGCCGCGTGATGGCGGGCGATCACGACGAACTCACCGGCAGCGAGCACATCACCGACGTGATTGACGTCGACCAGTCGCCGATCGGCCGCTCCTCGCGTTCCAATCCGGCAACTTACATCGGTTTCTATGACGCGATTCGCACGCTGTTTGCCGAAACCGACCAGGCCAAACGGTGCGGCTTCACGGCCTCGACCTTCAGCTTCAACGTCAAAGGCGGCCGCTGCGAGGAATGCACCGGCGAAGGGTCGATCACGACGCAGCTTTCCTTCATGCCCGACGTGGAAGTCGTTTGCCCGACCTGTAAGGGAGCCCGCTACAACCAAGACACGCTCGAGGTCAAATACCACGGCAAGAACATCGCCGAGGTCCTCGACATGCCGATCGAGGAGGGAGTCGCGTTCTTCGCCGACGAACCGTCGATCGCCCGCAAGATCGCCGTCTTGAACGAACTGGGGTTGGGCTACCTCAAGCTGGGCCACCCTTCGACGATTCTCTCCGGCGGCGAAGCTCAGCGCGTCAAGCTCGCGGGAGAACTGGCCAAGCTCAAACGCGGCAAGCACAACCTGTACATTCTCGACGAGCCGACAACCGGTCTGCACTTCGCCGACATCGATCGCCTGTTGGAAAGCCTGAACCGCCTGGTCGATAGCGGGCATTCGGTCGTCGTGATCGAGCACAACCTGGACGTAATCAAGACGGCCGATTACGTCATCGACCTGGGCCCTGAGGGGGGCCACAAAGGCGGCGAGCTGATCGCCTGCGGTACTCCCGAAGAGATTGCGGCGTGCAAAGCCTCCTACACGGGCCGGTTCCTGGCCGAGGCGTTGCGTCAGTGACGGCGCTCGCACCTCGGCCGCCGAACGCCACGGCGTCAGTTTTCCTTCGGCGCCGCATCGCCGGGTTTGGCGTACTCGGATTCGCTTTCGACTGCTCCGAGCTTTCTGTTTTCGTTTGCCAGCGTCATCGCGTAAAGACGCGCGCACGTCATGTAAAACTTCAGTCGGATCTCTTTTCCCAACAGCCTGCTCACATCCGCGTTGTGGTCCCACCGGACCGGATGGTCCAGGGCGTCGCCCTGGATCGTGCGCGACTGCGGCTCGGTGAAGCCAGGAATCGGCTGCCAATCGCGCGTCAAAGCCTCGACACGAATGGACCCCTTCGACCACGTGGCCGCGTTCAGAAACAATCGGGAGTGCCCCACGGTGAAGGGCTTGGTGACGACTCGGCACGGCCCGGGATCGACGTCGCTTGTTTCGAGCGAGGCGAACCGGTCGCGCTTGAACGTCGCGAGTGCCGCGCCGATTTTGAACGTGCCAGGATCCGCACGCGTGATATCCGCGTCGTGCGGAAAGTTGGCGGCGGCATAATAAATGTAAATTGTGCCGTCGACGACGATCGGTTCGGGCTGCGAACAGGCCATCGCCATGTAGTCGTAGTACCCCAGCGGTCCGTGCGGAATGAATGCCTGACCCCGGCAGACGCGCGTGAAATTGATCCCGTCGCGGCTCGTGGCGAGATGGATGTCGAGCGGTTGCGGCCGATGCACGCAGTAAACGCTCATGTACCCGACATAGGTCGGCCCGAACTTGTGGCATGCGAACTGATACAGCTCCGTGTCCGGCGGGTCGTCGGGGTCCATGCTGAGAATGAAGCGATGGTTTTTCCATTCGCGCAGGTCATCGCTCTCGGCGTAGGCATAGGAGCGGTAGTATCGGTCTACCGGCTTCCGTTCGCGATCACTGTCGTTCGCAATCATGCGTTCGCTGACCTCGGGAATCACGCGGCGATAAATCACCCACTTCCGCTTGGCCGAATCGTAAAACATGTGCATCAGGCAGTCGTCGCCCTGACCTGAAACGTCGTTCGGCGTCTGCCAGAACGGGGCGCTCGCGCACGACCAATGCAGGCCGTCGGGCGACGTGACGATATGGGCTCCGCGGCGATGATCCTGCACGATCGCCAGCGCGACATATTTTTCGCGGGGCCTGGCCGGATGCGCCTGCTTGTTGACCGCCCAGAAGAAGGCCTTCTTCCCCTGCGGCCTCATCGGCTGGCTCGGCTCGACATAACGCTGTTCGTTCGGGGAATGTGCCGGGGCCGTTGCGGAAACGGAATCGCTCGTGAAGATGATGTTGTGATCACGGCGGCCGGCAATCGGCATTAAACCCAGATCGGGTTTGTCCCAGTGGATGCCGTCGGTGGACGTGTAATAGAGCATGTACGCCGCATGACCGTCGAGATAGCGGGACTTCCAGTCGCTGCCGGCTCGGGCCCACATTTTGAAGAGCTTTTCTTCGCGGTCATACATCGTGGTATAGGGCTCGATGCAATTTCCTTCGCACCAACGCTCCGGGCGGACAACGGGATTCAACGGATGTTTGTGCGGCGGGTGCAGCCGGCGCGAAACGCCGGGCGTCACCTCGATCATCGCGTTGTCCAAAAACAGCTCCGTAAGCGAAGTCGCGTCCGTCATTCCGTTTGAGATAGTTGAGCGGTGCGTGCCGTCGCCCCGTGCAGCCGCGGCGACCAGGGAAAGCGGCCCGATACCGGCCGCGCCCGCCGCAACCGCGCTCCGGAGGAACTCGCGACGGTCTGTCTTCATCTGGATGCATCTTTCGAGCGAAACGCGTGAGCCCGGGACCCTCAGGCCGACGCACGGCGAATTCAGACGACGTCCGGCGCATCGCAACGTTAGCGCGACCGCTGGGTGCCCTTGGAGGCGTTCAGTGCCGCGGCGGCGCGAATGAGCGCCTTCAGCGCTTTTTCATTAATCTTGTCGCCCTCATGGAAATCGATAGCCCGCCTGGTATTGCCTTCCAGGCTGGAGTTGAAGAGGCCGGCAGGGTCCTCCAAAGCGGCTCCCTGGGCGAACGTCGCCTTTACGACACTCTTATACGTCTCTCCAGTACAAATCATGCCGGCGTGGTACCACACCGGAACTCCTCGCCACTTCCACTCCTCGACCACGTCCGGGACGGCTTGCTGGATAAGCAGGCGGATCCGAGCCAGCGTCTCGCCCCGCCAGTCACCCAGCTCCTCGATTCTCGCATCGATGAGTTTGGAGGGAGACTCTCCCCCTTTTGGATCGGTCGAGGGGCTCTTGCTTTTCTTCATGGTTGCGGTGCTCTCTTCCCCGGGTTGATGTCGCACGTCTCTTGAGCCTCGCCAGTCAGCTCAGTCGACGACCGATTGTCTCGCGCCGACCGGGCGTGCCGCAACCGGCAGCCTAGCATCACTTCTCGCGGTTGCCCTGAGGCGTCTCAAGACTCATGGCAGTGACAGCCCTGAACCGGCAATCGAGCACGTAGCGAGAACGCACGCTCCCCAGACCGGCGCATCATTGCTACGCGCCTTCTCCGATCTCTGGCTCCCTGGATCTGCACGTGATACGCGTCGCCGTCGGGACCCGCGATAGTGGAACGGCGGTCGCGTTACGGCTACAAAAGGACTTAGAAGACGCAAGCGCCCACGCGGCTGAAAGGCGGTTCCAGCACGCAGCGGGACATGAGAAGCCTGACGCCAAAAGGATATCGCGTGGCCGGCAACGAGTCCCCACAACCCAGCAACCCGCCACCGCGGCCGATCTTTGAAGTCGGCAACGATGCTTCGCGGAACGCCCAGACGCGGCTGACCACCGATTCCACTTCGTCGCCGCGAAGCGCAAGCCGGAGTGCGACCCACCAAGCGCCCCAGTCTTGGATCGGCCGCAGCATCGCGCGCTATCAGATCGTGGAGTTGCTCGGCATGGGGGCGATGGGGGTGGTATACCGCGCGTTCGACGCGCTGATCGAACGTGACGTGGCGATCAAAATCCTGCCGGAGGAACTCGCTGCCGACGAAGCGACCCGCAACCGCTTTCTGGCCGAAGCGAAAGCGGCCGGGCGACTCACGCATCCGCACGTCGTCGCTTTGTATGAGATTGGGCAAGAGGGACAGACCGACTACATTGTTATGGAGCTGATGAAAGGGGGTAACCTCGCCCAGGCCTTGCAGCAAGGCGGCGCCTTTGCTCCGTTGGAAGCCACGCGAATTCTCGCCGATGCGTGCCAGGGATTGGCCGCTGCGCATGCCGCGGGAATGATTCACCGGGATATCAAGCCGAGCAATCTGCTGCTCAACGTGGAAAGCGTAGTCAAGCTGGCCGATTTCGGCCTCGCCAAACGCAACATCGCCGGCGCCCAGCAATTGACTCTAGCCGGACAGGTGATCGGGACGCCGTATTACATGAGTCCCGAGCAATGCCAGTCCAAGACCCTCGACGCCCGCACCGACATTTATTCTCTGGGCGCCACCTATTACAGCCTGCTCACCGGTGTGACCCCGTATCACGAGATCGAGAGCACCGTGCAGGTAATGTTCGCGCACGTTCACGGCGAGCCGCTCGACCCTCGCAAGATTAACGCCGCTGTTCCCGACGCGTGCGCCCAGATTGTCAGTCGAGCCACCGCGAAGAGTCCGGGGGATCGCTACCAGACGGCTGCGGAGATGCACGCCGATCTCGTGGCCGCGCATCTCGCGATGGGCGGCCAACCCTTGTGCGCGCAGCACTCGATCCTCCAGAGTGCGATGTCGTTGCCTGTCGCACCGCAATCGGGTCGAAGAGGTGCGAGGCGGTGGCAGCGTCTGGCGGCGATTTTGGCAGCAGCCGTTGTTCTGCTCGGCGCCTGGGGTGCATGGCTTGGCGTGCGATCCAGAAATCCGGCACCCGCGGCGCCGCAGGGAGACGGAGTGCCGGCCGCGGCCATCACTTCGACCCAAGGCGTCACCGATTCGACGATCGAGCTGGGGACAACAGTCTCTTACTCTGGCCCGAATCGCGACTTCGGCATGAGCATCGTTCTCGGAATCCGCACCTTTCTCGAATCGGTTAACGACGAAGGCGGCATCAACGGCAGAAAGCTGAAGCTGACGGCGCTCGACGACGGCTACGAGCCCGAACGATCGCTCGCCAACATGCGGGACCTGTTCGAAAAACGAAAGGTCCTTGCGATCGTGGGAAATGTCGGGACTGCAAGTGCAAAGGTCACCGTCCCTTATGCGCTGGCACATCGTCTGCTTTTCTTCGCCCCTTTTAGCGGGGCCGCGTTTCTCCGCCACGACCCGCCCGATCGTTATGTCTTCAACTACCGAGCCAGCAGCGGCGAGGAAACGTCGGCCCTGGTTCACTACTTCGTAAAAATCCGCCAGATTCCTGCCGATCGCATCGCCGTCTTTGCCCAGAACGATTCGTATGGCGAAGAAGGGTTTCAGGGCGCGGTGCGCACCTTGCGCGCTTACGGAGTCCATCCCAAGGACATCTTCCGCACCGGCTACGAGCGCAACACGCTGCGGACGGCCGAAGCCGTGGACAAAATCTTCGAGCACCGCGACCGAATCCAAGCGGTCGTCATGGTGCCGACCTACGCTGCCGCCGCCCAGTTCATCAAGGGGCTCAAGGACCGCAAAATCAATCTTGTGCTGGGTTCGGTCTCCGGGGGCGGCAACAGTCTCGCGGAGCGCTTGCGAGAGATGGGCCCGCAATACGGCGAGGGGCTAATCGTCACGCAAGTCGTCCCGCATTATCAATCGGCAGCGACGGGAGTCATTCGCTATCGGGAGCTGTTGCACAAGTATCATCCCGAGGCGGAGCCCAGCTTCATCTCACTCGAGGGATTTATCGCGGCCGAGTGCCTCGTCGAGGGATTGCGGCGCGCGGGACCCGACTTGACGACGGAAAAACTGATCGACGCTCTGGAATCGATTCGAGATCTCGACCTGGGAATCGGACCGATCATTAGCTTCGGCCCGTCGCGTCACCAGGCCTCGAGCAAAGTCTGGGGCACCGTGCTCGATCGCAACCGCAACTTCCAGAATCTCGACTTGGACTGATCGGGCAGGCAGAACGCGCCGAATCCGCGGTGCAAATTCTCAGCAACTTGATCGCTCTCTGCGGCCCTCCGAAAACGACCGGTTTTCCTCGCGCACTTTGAGTGCTCGCAGACCGCATTTCGGCGCGCACCGGTTACGCCAAGATTTCACGCACCACGCGGCCGTAAACGTCCGTCAGGCGATAATCGCGGCCCGCGTGGCGGTAGGTCAGGAGTTCGTGATTCAGCCCGAGTAGGTGCAGGATCGTGGCGTGGAAATCGTGGACGTGCACGCGATCCTGGGCCACGGCCACGCCGAACTCGTCCGACACGCCGTGCACGATGCCCCCTTTCACGCCGCCGCCGGCCATCCAGGACGAAAACACCTGGTGGTGATGCTCGCGGCCTTTGGCGTTGGCGGACTCGTGATAGGGCGTTCGCCCGAACTCCGTGGTCCAGACGACCAGCGTGTCGTCGAGCAAACCTCGCTGTTTGAGGTCGCGGATGAGCGCGGCAATCGGGCGATCGACGTTGCGGGCCAGATGCTCGTGATCGCGCATGTCGCCGTGCGAATCCCAGTTGTTCGACGATCCGGTGTCAATCACTTCGATGAACCGCACGCCGCGCTCGACGAGCCGGCGGGCGACCAGGCATTGCCAGCCGAAACCGGTCACGGCCCCGCGCTCGAGGCCATACGAGGCGTGCGTGGCGGCCGTTTCTTGTGTGACGTCGAATGCCTCGGGGGCAGCCCGTTGCATGCCGAAGGCAGTTTCCATCGAGCGAATCTGAGCATCTAGAGCAGCATCCTCGGGACGTGCTTGGCGATGTCGGGCGTTGGCCGCCGCCACGAAGTCCAGTTCGAGTCGCTGCAGCCGATCGGAAGAGACGCGACGCCGCACGTTCGGAATGGGAGTGGGACCGGGAACAACTTGCATCCCCTGGTGGCAGCCGGGCAGAAAATCGGAGCCCCACGTTTGTGCTCCCGCATAGGGGGCGTGCGGCGCCAGCACGACGAACGACGGCAAGTTCCGGTTCTCGGTCCCCAGCCCGTAGCTGACCCACGCGCCGATGCTGGGCCGGGCAAACGTCCACGAGCCGGTGTGGATGCCCAGAGTGCCCTCGTAGTGATTGGTGTGATTCGACTCCATCGAACGGATGACGCACAGTTCGTCGGCGACGTCGCGGACGTGCGGAAACAGATCGCTGATCGCCGTGCCGCACTCGCCGCCCGGGCGAAACCTCCACTGCGGTGCCTTGAGATAGCGCTTGAACTGCCCGAGCTTCCCCTGCCAATTGTCGACCGTGATCGATTTCCCGTGACCGCCAATGAGCCGCGGCTTCGGGTCGAACGTGTCAACGTGAGAGACGCCGCCGGTCATGTACAAAAAGATCACTCGCTGCGCTCGCGGCGGAAGGTGCGGCCGCTTGGGGGCCAGTGGATCGTCGGCCGCGGCGGCACGTGCGCCGGTGGCTTGCCGGTCCGCCAGAATTCCGGCCAGCGCGATCGAAGCAAATCCCCCGGCCGCGCGTTGCAACAGGTCGCGACGACAGAAGGCGTTTTCGCACTCGGACATGATCCACTCCGGTCAGTCGATAAACAGGAATTCGTTGCGAGCAAACAAGGTCCGGGCGAAGGCGGCCCACGACATTTTTTCGCGATTCGTTGCCACCGACTCGGAACGGGCCAGCTCACGCCGATACTGGGCCAGGAACTGTGCGGATTGCTCGCGTTCCTCGGCATCGGGCGGTCGGGCGAAAGCCTGCTCGAATGCACACGCGATGCGTTGATCCTCGTCCGTCGCAGCCGCGGTCAGGCGCTCGGCAAACCGTGACGACTGAGCATGCACGAACGGATCGTTCATCAGGAACAAGGACTGCGTGGGAACGGTCGTCGAGTCGCGATGGGCCGTGCTGACGTTTCCGTCGGGGCCGTCGAACAGCGCCAGAAAAGGATGTCGCCTGATCCGCTGCGTCATCAAATAGACGCTGCGACGGTTGGTGTCGTAGACGGCGGAAAAGGGAGCATGCTGCGTAAACCCCCACGTTTGGACGCGCGGAAAGGGATGCGGCCCGCCGAACGAGCGATCGAGGTTGCCCCCCAGCAACAACAGCGAGTCGCGAATTTCTTCCGCGTCGAGCCGACGACGGCTGAAGTGCGACAACCAACTGTTCTGCGGGTCCCGTTGGTCCGCCGCCGTGGAGACGTCACTGACCTGCTGATACGTTTGCGACTGCAGAATCAGTCGGTGCAGCGCTTTGATCGACCAGCCGCTCTCGATCAATCGCGCTGCGAGGAAGTCGAGCAGCTCCGGATGGGTCGGGCGGGCGCCGCGGGCGCCGAAATCGTTCTCGGTCCGCACCAGTCCATAACGAAAATGGTGCTGCCACATGCGATTGGCAATCACGCGCGCCGCCAGCGGCGCAGCATCAGGGCCGGTAATCCATGCCGCCAGTTCTCGCCTGCCGCTTCCTTTTTCTTGGGCCGGAAGCCGCTGGCCGCCGAAGATCTCGAGAAATCTCCGCGGGACTTCCGGACCCAGGCGGGTCGGCTCGCCGCGAAATTGAATGTGCGCGTTCTTGGATTCGCCATCGCTCACGGCGTAAAGCACTGGGTAGAGTTCGCGGGCTTCCAGATCGACCTTCCGCGAAGCGAGCTGGCGGACAGCTTCGGGGGCGGCGCCGGGTTGTCGCCCTGCGGCTTCAAGTCGCGCGGAGAGCGCGGCCAATCGCACTTGACGAACGGCCGCCAGGCGTTGGCCGGCCGACGGCGGCACGGCCGGAATGAAATCGCGCGGCCGCTTCTTCTCTTCAGAACCGGGAAACGCATAGCGCGTGCTGTCGAAGATGCCGTAGAGCGCGTAATAATCGGCCGACGTCACCGGGTCGAACTTGTGATTGTGACAACGTGCGCAACCCAGCGAGAGCCCGAGCACGGCCTGACCGAGCGTGTCAATCGTGTCCTGAATGGTGAGATGTTGATAATTCTCGTGGTCGAAGCCGAATCGCCGCGAGATCGCAATGAAGCCCGTCGCCGTCACCAACTCTTCGTAACGCTCCGGCGGCGCGTCCTGGGCGTAAAGGTCGCCTGCGATCTGCTCGCGGACGAACTGGTCGTACGGTTTGTCGGCGTTGAACGCGGCAATGACGTAATTGCGATAGCGATAGGCTTCCCGCACCGGAAAGTCGGCCGTCTCACCCGCCGTATCGGCGTATCGCGCGACGTCGAGCCAATGGCGGCCCCAACGTTCCCCGTACGATGGGGAAGCGAGCAGGCGGTCGACGACTTTCGAGTACGCATCGGACGAGCGATCGGCCACGAAGGCGTCCACTTCGGCAGGCGAGGGGGGCAGACCAGTCAGGTCGAACGTGACGCGGCGAATTAGCGTCCGCCGGTCGGCCGCCGCCGCGGGCTTCAGGTCTCCCGCTTCCAGCCGAGCCAAAATAAATCGATCGATGGGAGTTCGCGGCCAGGAGCGATCGTGGACATCCGGCGGCACGACGTGAGCCAGCGGTTGGAACGACCAGAACTGTCGATCTTCCGGACGAACCGGACCGCTACGAATCGAACTGTGTACCGATTCCGTCGGCCATTTCGCACCCTGACGAATCCACTCGACGAGCCCGGCCACTTCGTCGGGCCGCAGTGGCTCGTCGGGGGGCATTTTCAGCTCGCCCGTTCGCCGGGCCGCCTGAATGAGCAAGCTGTGATCGGGATCGCCGGGGACAATCGCCGGCCCACGGTCGCCCCCCTTGCTGGCCAGAGTCCCCGAGTCGAGCCGCAACCCGGCTTCCTGCTTGGCGGCGCCGTGGCACTTGATGCAGCGTGCGTTCAGAAGCGGGCGAACGCGGCTCTCGAACAGCGAAGTCTCGCCACGGTCCGCCGCCATCGTCGGAGATAATCCGACCCCCAACAGGAAAGCGATGACAGATGCGGCCAGATTCAAAGCTTTATATCTGATCGCTTCTAGCGAGCCGAACGGCCTCAGTGATCCCAACGGCGCCATGCCCTGCATTGTAGCCGCGATGAATCGGCTTTAAGAAGGTCGACCTTCCCCAGTATTTGCGTTCACATCGCGGCAACTGGTCGGGATCGCCCGTGAGGGCCGCTCACCATTTGCTGCGCAGCTACTCGTTCAGAATCTCCGTGGCCGCGGAGAGCCCCGCCCACTGCAAGGCTTCGCTGTCGAGTTGGTTTTCGAGGCTCGCGGCTGTCGGCGTCTGCACTAAGGGGTTCTGGTTGACGCTTAGGCCGACGGGCGACTTCGTTGGTTGTTGTCCCAGGAGGATGACCGGGCCGGTCACATTGAAGACGCCCTGCGAGACTCCGTCGAGCGTCACGGCAATTCCGCCGCCCGGCGCAGAAGTCACGCTCACGGTGTCGCCCGGCATTTCGCCTATGAAGAGGGCCGTCTGGTTCGGATTGAACGGGTTGACGCCGAAGAAGAGAGAGACGACGTGAATCACGACGGTGGCCGGGCGCTGGTTCGACCAAATTCATCGGTTGCGGTGACGGACACCGTGTAAACGCCAACCTTCTTATAAATGTGGTTGACCAAGAGAGGAACGTACGACGTCAGCGTGGCCGTGTTGCCGTCACCAAACGAGATATTGATTTTGAACGAAGCGAATTGGGCCTGCAGGCTTGTGTCAATCGCGCCGATGATCAGCGGGACCGGTTCACCGGGAACAACGAACGGCAAAAACGCATTCACGAATGCGGTCACAGGCGGGGCGACAACCGTAATCGACACCGAGCCGTTGGCCGTCTGGTTGTTGGCGAGATCCTTGTACGAAACTGCCAGTGAAGCGCTGCCCGTAAAGCCGTTCGTCGGCGTAAATTGCAGGCCATTGAGGGCAGCGTTGAGATTGGCGAGCGTCCCCTGCAGGGTCATTGAGGCCGAACCATTTGCACCCGAGGTCACCGTGATTCCGCTGGTCGTCGCCAAACTCAACGTCCCCTTGGTGACGGTCAGAGTGAGCTGCTCGATGCTCGAGCCTGCATTGGCGTCGGTGACGGTGATGGGGTTGCCGGCCCCGCTCGAGAAGACGAGCGATGTATTTTCGACGACAGAGGCGGTCGTTGGCGCGCTGATCGACGGAGGTGAGCTCAGCGCGTTGATCGTGAACACGACCGGCAAGCTGCTCGTCGGGCCGGTCACGTAGTTGCTATCGCTGCTCGTGAACGCCGCGACGACCGTGTAGGTGCCGGGCCCGCTGGGCGCCGTCGCTGAGCCGTTAGCGCTGACTGTGTTTCCGACGTAGTAGGTGAATGCAAACGTCCCATTGACGGTCGCTCCGCCGACGCCCGTCGCGGTTGCAGTCGCCGGGTACGGATTGCCGGTGAAATTGCCGCCCGCATCGGTCACCACCACGGTGGGAGTCGCGGCCTCGATGATGAAACCACTTTCCTCGCCGATCCCTCGGTAATCTGGACTTCCAGGGAATGACGCGACCACAGAATAGCTTCCGGCGTTCGTCGGAGGTCCAGGCAAGAGCGTGCCGGTGAAAGCTGGCCCAACGTAATAGGCGAACGTGAGTCCAACCCCTTCCAGACTGCTGCCCGGCGTGTCGTCGACACCCGCCACGACACCAGCAATTGTCGCGGTCGCTGGGAACGGATTGCCGTTAAACGTTCCCCCGTCGTCGGTCACGGAGACAGTTGGCGTTGCCAAGTCGATCACGAAGGCCACGCCCTTACCGAGTGCCCGATAATCTTGGCTACCGGCGAAATCGGCAAACACCGTGTATTGGCCTGCGGACGTCGGCGGCCCCGGCAACGGCGTCCCCGTGGTTGTCGTTCCGACATAGTAGCTCACGACGAGTGAAACGCCTTCCAGGCTATTGCCCGGCGTGTCGTCGACACCGGAAACGACACCAGCTATTGTCGCCGTCGATGAAAACGGGTTGCCATTGAAGACTCCACTCGGATTGCTGACGCTGATCGTCGGCGTTGCCAGGTCGATCACGAACGAGAGTTGTTTGCCGAACGTCAAGTAATCTTGGCTGCCTCCGAAAGAGGCAAGCACCGTGTACTGACCGGCATTCGTTGGTGGGCCGGACAATGGCGTGCTCGCAGTCGTTGTGCCGACGTAGTAGCTAAACGTGAGGCCGATTCCCTCCAGCGTGTTCCCCGGTGTGTCGTCGACGCCGGTCACTACTCCCGCAACCGTCGCAGTCGCCACGAACGGATTGCCGTTGTAGACGCCGCTGGGATTGGCGATCACGATTTGTGGGAGAGCCTGGGTGATGGAGAACGGTACCGGCTGGCTCTGACCGTCGGCATAATCGGCATCGTCACTAGTGAACGAGGCGACAACCGTATAAGTGCCCGGGTGAACGGGGGCCGACCCGAGAGGTGACCCGCTCACTGTTCCACCCGCGTAGTAAGTGAACGCGAAACTCCCAGGCACCGTCACCCCGCCGACTCCTGTCGCAGTCGCCGTCGCGGTATACGGATTGCCGTTGAAGACGCCGCCGGCGTCCGTTGCCACCACGCTTGGCACCAACTGGGGCGAAGTGATGGAGAAGGTGACGGGCAGGCTCTGCGATGGACCAGTGACATAGTTCGCGTCGCTGCTGGTGAACCCGGCGACGACGGTATACGTTCCCGGAGCGCTGGGCGCAGTCGAGGCACCGTTGCCGTTCACCGTGCCTCCGACGTAGTACGTGAACGCAAACGTCCCGCTGACGGTCGCCCCGCCGACTCCAGTTGCGGTCGCAGTCGCCGGGAACGGATCGCCGGTGAAATTGCCTCCGGCATCACTGGCGACGACGATCGGCGTTGCCTGGCCAATCTGGAAAGTCGCTGACTGCCTGAGGGGTCCGTAATCCGTGCTTCCGGCGAATGAGGCGAGGGCAGTGTATTGCCCGGCGTTGGTCGGCGCTCCCGAGAGTGGTGTGCCGGTCGTTGTCGTGCCGGCGAAATAGCTCAGGTTCAACGGCACTCCTTCCAGGCTGCTGGCGGGAGTGTCGTCCACGCCCGAAACGACGCCCGCGATCGTCGCGGTTGCGGGAAACGCATTGCCGTTATACGTGCCGCCCGCATCGGTCAGAGAAATCGCCGGCACGGCGGGCGAGATCACGAAGGCGACTGCGCTGCCGTGCTCTTCGTAATCCTCGCTCCCGGCAAACGAGGCGGTCACCGCGTATGTGCCGGGGGCGGTCGGCGGTCCCGGAATCGGAGTGCCGTTGAACAGCCCGCCGGAAAAGTAACTGAACGTCAGTCCGACCCCCTCGAGTGTGCTGCCGGGCGTGTTGTCCACGCCGGCGACCACTCCTGCGATCGTCGCGGTGGCTACGAAGGGGCTGCCATTGAAGGGGCCGCTTGGAGCAGTAACCGTGATCGCGGGAACAGCCGGCAAAATGGGGAAGACGTACACCCTGCCGAAAGACAAGTAGTCCTGGCTTCCGGCAAACACTGCCTCAGCCTCGTACTGCCCGACGGCGGTCGGTGGTCCGGGCAGTGGCGGTCCGCTGGAATTGATGCCTGGGTAGTAACTAATCGTCACCGGGACGCCTTCCAAACTGCTGCCGGGCGTGTCGTCCACGCCTGGGACGACTCCCGCGATGGTGGCCGTTCCCGGGAATGGATTGCCGTTGAAAGTTCCGCCGCTATCGATGACTGTGATGACCGGCGCCGCCTTGAAAATCTGAAAGTGAACGAACTGGCTCGTGCCATTGGCGTAATCGGGATCCGAACTCGTGAACGATGCGACGGCCGTGTAAATGCCCGGTGAGGTCGGGGCCGAGGGAAGAGTCGTTCCTCCCGTATTGTTCCCGGGGTAATACGTGAAACTGAAACTGCCCGGCACTGGCAGTCCTGCCGGACCGGTGGCCGTTGCCGTTGCGGCGAAAGGGCTGCCGTTGAAGTTGCCGACCGGATCCGAGGCGACGACGATCGGCGTCAACAGCGGCGTCGTGCTGATCTGTGTGGTGAAGGTCAGCGTCAAGCCGTCGACGGTGTACTGCATCTGGATGAAGAAGTCGGTCGCCCCGGTCGTCGGCGGGGTGACCTGCGCGACGTAGGTTCCGCCGCCCTGATCCGTCAGTGTCGAACTGGTCCAGTTCGCGCCAAAGGTTTCGAGGCGGAAGTCGCGGCTGTTGGGATCGGTCGCCTGCCACATCGTGACTGAGGTCGGTGTTGTGACCGAATTCAGTTCGATCTCTGTGCCGGCATTCGAGACCGTCCAGGTGAATTGTGGCAGGGCGGCCCCGTCGACCACGGCCTTTTCAAAGTTGATCCCGCCTTGGTAGGCATCGGTATCCAGCGAGTGGTCGGTATTGGGGACGTAGCGAAGGTAATTCTGCCCGGGTAGGTCGTTAAAGTAGAACTGGGCGCCGGGGACGAAGAACTGATCGCCCGTCGAGGCAACGTCGTAGATCGGAATGTCGTAAGTCGGGCGGTCGATGTAACTGTAAGGATCGATGATCGACAGCAGCGATTCCCCTTGAGGCGTGCCGAAGGAGTTGAAGGTACTCACGTAGGGCTCGACGGCCGTCGAATCGCCGTCGTAAATGTCCTGCGTGACGCCGACGTAGGTGTCGAGCTGACTTTCGACCTGCTCCTGGAGATTGAGCGCGTCGAAATCGTAGGGGACGATGGCGATGACGCGCGAATCGACCGCCGGCGTCAGCCAGGTTGTCCAGCCTCGCTTGGACTGTCCCGTGACAATGAAATTGTCGACGGAGAGCGCTCCGCCGGACTCGCTCGATACGAAGGACTGCGTCGTGTCCATCGCGCGGACGGCGCTTTTGACCATCGGCAACAGGATCGGCCAATCCTGACCGTTGCCGTCGAGGTATTGCTCAAACGTAAACGCGACAAGACTGTCTTCCGTGAGGGGCGTCGTCTCTCCCAGCGACGGAAAACTCTCTGGCTCGTTTGGCACAGTCGGGAGGAAAACCGTGATCGCGTTGAGCGTTGTCGCAGTTTGGACGCTGTAGGCGTCCGCGGCGGTGGGAGGCGTGGTGGAATTCAGGTCGGCGAGGCCATTCTCAATATTTAGAACGGCCGTCGTCGAGTTTACAGTCGTTGGCACGATGATCTGCAGCCAGTGCTGCCAGACTTCCGAGACTCCGGGCTGGGGGCTCCAGGTCTGTGAGATCATGTTAATGACGTAATCGGTGTAGCCCGGGCCGGTAAGCGTGCTGTTAAGCGAAAACGTATACGAGGGATCCGCGGCGGCGACGTAGGTGTCCAGCGCGGTGACTTGCGACGGGCTCAGCGCGGGCAACGTCGAGCTGTGGCCGGGCGTCCCCGGCGCTGCGCTTAAAAGAGTGCGGTCCTCGAGCCCCTCCGTCCGCGAAAGGCAGACTGCGGAGCTCCACAGCCGAGTCGCTTCTCGCCTGCGACGGTGTCGCGCCCGGGACGAAGTCCGACAGCTCTTGGGAAACGAACGAACCAGGCGCGCGTACCAAGGCTCGAGCCGCATCGTTTGCTCCGGGTCAATTCGGAGAATCGTGGATGGATTTGACGGTTAACCAGACTAAGCAGGAAGCACAAGAGCCGCAATCAGAAATTGGTGAATTCTGCACCGTTGCTCTTGGCGAGCGGCGGAGACATCTCGCCTGGCGACTGAACGGAGTGGCTACGCAGGTTGACCGAAAAACAGCGTATGCCCCTGATCGTCGCGGATGGCGATCTCCCTGGTATTCCAAGGCGTCTCGTGGACGTCCTTCACCAACTTCACGCCCTTTGACTTGAGCTGGGCCGAGAGGTCCGCGACGCCGTCGGTCGTAAGGTAGAGGTGAAAGTGGTCCCCTTCGTCGACATACGCGATGGAAGGGTCTTTCTCATCAACAAGCTTCAGGTGAAAAATCTGATCCCCCGCTCGGATCCCCGCGTAAAAATCTTGGTACTTGAACGCGACAGAGAACCCCAGCTTCTCGGTGTAGAAGCGGATCGACGAGGCCATGTCTGTCGTGCGCAGCTGTGGGACGATGGCTGTGATCGTCATGGGTTGACCCTCAAATCGCAAGGTGGCCGGCTTATCTCGGGCGGCCGAAAAACAAGACATATCCGTCCGGGTCGGTGATCTCGAAACCGCGCAAGCCGTCGTGTGTATCTGCGAGCGGCGCGCTGAAGGTCGCGCCGTGATCGTCAAAGTCTGCTGCCAGGGCATCGGGGTCGGGCGCATAGACGAAGGCGTCCCAACTGATCCACGGGTGGCGTTTGGAATACGGTAGCGGTGTCAGGCCTCCATGGGACTTAACGAAGAGCTGCGCTCCGTCGCGGAGGAGCACGGCGAAAAACGGATCCTGCTCCGACTCCTGGAACGTCGTTTCAAATCCCAGCTTGTCGCGATAGAAGGCGATGGTCCGATCGACGTCGCTGACGATGAAGAATGGTGAAATCGTCGTCGTCGTTGGTCGTGTCATGAACGTTCTCCCTGCAGCGGCCTTGATCGCATCTTGTTCTGCTCCGA
This sequence comes from uncultured Planctomycetaceae bacterium, assembly GCA_963800135.1. Classification (GTDB taxonomy): domain Bacteria; phylum Planctomycetota; class Planctomycetia; order Planctomycetales; family Planctomycetaceae; genus DASPSM01. The sequence goes on from CAWCZR010000022.1 coordinate 34,675, forward strand.
CCCTTCCGCCAATCCGGCTTATTTGATGTTCTTATTGAATGACGAATTCGCTGGCAAAAATTGCCGGCCGACGTGCGCAGGGCCGAAAATCAGCGGAATTGTGAAGAAATCCTCGATTCTGCTGCATTCGGCTCGCATTTGGCTGTCGACCACCCTATCATCCTCGGCCCGACCGCAACGGTCATGTCCAAATCAGAAACTAAACGAAGAGAGGACGACGAAATGTCTGCCGATGATCCGACGGTGATTGATGCGACCGCGCTGCAGATCGCCTGCCCGGCGCCCCATTGTGAACGGGTTGCCACGACGCAGGGCTTGGGAGTCTCCGACGGTTTGTGGACGAGGGTCGAAATTGTTTGCCCCGATGGACATCGGTACTCGACGCAGATCTCGGCCAACGTTCCGCCGGGAAGTCAACCGGACGCGAGGTTCGGCGTGAAAGTGGCTTGATCCTCGCCGCGCGAGGCATCGCCGCGTCGAACATTGCGGATGCTCAGGCGCGGACCACGTTTTCGCCAGCCGGATTCGTCGATTGAGAACTCCTCCGTCGCTCACGTCGAGGAGTTCTCTCGACGCGCGCGTAGGTCAACACCCGCGAAGGCACCGCACCGGCTCGCTCATTCCATTTGCAGCCGTGTTTGAAGCGCCTCGTCTGAATGGGCGCGCGACCGTCGGCAAACCGAGCAGTCAACTCGTTCCCGTTGCGCTTGATCACAGCCCGGAAGTCGGTTTGGCCGGCCCCGGTTGTGGCGCGGCCGGCGCAGGGATGGGGCCCCCCGGAACCATTTGCCGGCCCGGGAGACGGTGACGGGGGCCCGGAAGGGTGCCACCAATTGGCCCTGGCAGGTGAATGTCGCCGGGGACGGGCCTGAGTGTCGACGCACCCGCCGCAGGGAGATCGATGATGATCCGGCGATTCGCCGAGTCGATCTTGCGGATGCGGCCGATGTGAAATTTGGCGGCGATCTGCTCGACAGTGTCGCTCGATGCGATGGCAAGAATGGCGCCCTGGTTGATCGTCCAACGCGAGGGGATGCCAGCCAATGCCGCTTGGATCTGCGTCAGCAGTCGGACCATTTCCGGACGCGACAGGCCGTTGTCTGGAAAACCGATGAACGTCACGTGATCCCAGCCGAACTTGCGCACACACGTCGACACAAAACTGCCGGGGCCCGTGTTCGGTGGGGCAAACGGCGGATCGATCGGGCCGAGCGCGTCGGCCGCCGCCTGGGCTTCCAGGCTCAGTTCGGGGGTCGGGGCGGCGGAGCCGGCCCGCCTGCGCAAGAGCCGAGCAGGCGGGGAGCCGGCAGCCGGCGAGTCACCAGCAGTCAGCGGACTGGCCGCGCCGAGTAGCGGCAGTTCCCGCAGTCGAGAAGTTTCGAGTCGTCGCAGCTCATTGCCAAAGGAGGCGTCGATCTGGGAAACGGCCCCCTGAAATTCTGAGCCGAGATGGTGCCGCTCGATAATGACGTCGGCAACTTGCGCGATCTCGCGGCAGGCGGCTCCCACGAGCCGTTCGTAATCGAGAATCCCTTTGAGCGTCTCCACCGTATTGTCATTGATCTCGTCGGGACGCCGCTTCTTGAGGGTCTCCAACTTTTCTTTGAGTTGGCGAAGGACCGGCAGAGCCGCCTGTGCCGAGGAATTGGAATCGACGCGGCTGACGAGCACCGCGACCTCGCGGTAAATGTCGAGGATCTCCACTTCCGTCTTTTGCGATTTCGACTGCGGCTCTGGCGGCTTTGTCATCATGCTCGCGAAAGTTCCACCGAGTTCTTTCACGTGAGAAAAGATGACGATGACCGTGGCTTTGAAATCCGCGAGGGCCTGTAGTTCCGCGGGCGAAGCCGCGACTGCCGCATTTCCGTAGCCGCCCGATCGTGCACGCTCGAGCAGCGCTTGTCCCCGACTCGCAAATTCCTCCCCTTCCGCCTTATGCTTTTCCAGATCCGCTTGGAGCCGGTCCTGTGAAACGGGACGTACGCGCACGGCGCGCAAATAGAGATCGACAATTCGACCGTCCAATTTCTTGGCTTTGGCCGACAGTTCCTGAAAGGATCCGCCAGCACCGGCCTCGTCGGCCAGGTCCGCATATTCGCGGATCAATGGCGTCTCCTCGGTCATTATCGCGTCGGGCGTGTCCGCCCACGGATTGAGATTGATGTCCGCCACGAGCGACCGCCAGGGGACGAAAAACGCTGCAGCCACAATCGCTGTGAGGACGCTCCCGGCCAGGAACCAGCCCACGCCAGAGCGATGCTGAATCCGTCGACTTCGCCGTCTTGGCGTTCGGGCGATGAGCGGCGCCAGCGGCTGTTCCGCAACCCGCGAAATCATCGGCTCCAGATGCTGTTCCGGCGTCCGCTCCGCCGATTCAAACAGCTCGTCGTCCTCCTCGGCGGCGGAAAAGACTTCCCGGCACTTGGGGCAGGTGACGCGGCGCCCCAGCACCTCGCGCGATTTCAGCTTGAGACTGGTGAGACAATGGGGACAAGCGACGCGGATGGCTGCGCTCACCACGGTCTCCTGCTCGTATCGCCGTGTCGTCGGGTTCAATTGTTGTGAAAACTCTTTAACTCCGGCCATCTTAGTCGCCGGATCCACTCGGTGCCACAAGTATCCGGGCGATACACTCCGGACCGAATCTCTGGCCCCAGACGGCTGTGGACTCGGTCCGGCCCTTTGGCTAGAACGGACCCAAGCAACGAAATCAAGCACCGGAGCCCGCTATGGCCAGACCCAATTTCATTGAGTTACCGACGCGCGACCTCGCGGCGAGCCAAGGCTTTTTCGAGCAGGTTTTTGGGATGAAGATGACCGGCTTCGGACCAACTTACGCGTGCACCATGACAGGGGACGTGGACCTCGGCCTTCAGGCAGACCGAAATGATGCCACCAAAGCTCCCCTGCTTGTAATCGAAGTGAAGGATTTAGAGGCGACGCTTACCGCGATCACCGCTGCCGGTGCGGCAGTCACCAAACCAATCTTCAGTTTCCCCGGCGGCCGCCGCTTTCACTTCCTCGACCCAAGCGGCAACGAGTTGGCTGCAATGCAGGTCGATCCGGCCTGAGTGCGACGACGATCCACATCGGGTTCAAATCGTCTCGCCTCGACATTGTTGAGAAATACCTTGGGGTTCTTCATGCCAGATCAGCCTTCGCCGGAAGTCGAACTGCTCCGCGCGGCGTACGCTGCGTTTAACGCGCGGGACTTCGACGCCGCCTTCGCCACCATGGCCCCGGACGTGGCATGGCCGCGGGCGTTTAAGGGGGGCGTCGTTCGCGGTCATCATGATGTCCGAGCTTACTGGACGGAGCAGTGGTCCAGGATTGACCCCCACGTCGAACCGATTTCCTTCCATCCAGAGGGTGCTGGGCGAATCCTGGTCGATGTGCATCAAGTCGTGCGCGACCGGGACGGGGCCATTCTTGGTGATGAACACGTTGGCCACCGTTTCACCATCGAAGACGGCTTGATCCAAGCATGGAAGTCTGTCCGCTCCCGTTCGGTTGAGTCACGGCGTTTAGCGAGACAGAGCGGAATCAGGCGGACGCTGCGCGATTGGAAAGGAACGACAAGTGCGCTGGTATCACTACCTCGGCTACTTTATGGGTGGCGCGTTTCTGGTGAACGCGATTCCCCATTTCGTGAGCGGTGTCATGGGGCACCCGTTTCAGAGCCCCTTTGCGACCCCGCCGGGCGAAGGATTATCGCCGGCGTGGGTCAACGTCTTGTGGGGCTCTGCGAACCTCATCTTCGCCTATTTGCTGCTCGCACGGCTCGGGAACTTCGGGTTCCGTAGCGGGCGCCATGTTCTGGTTGCGGGAATCGGCGGCCTCGCGATGGCGCTGATGCTCGCGCACAGCTTTGGACGCTTTTACGTCGGTCTAGAGCAGTTTCCTTTTTTACGCAGCCACTTAAGCCAATGCATGAAAGCGTTTGCGACGTCGGTGGCATCACGCGGCCCGGCTACGAATAACGGTGAATTGCTCTAGTAGACGATCAACCGCCTGGAAAGGAAGACGGCATTGCGGTTAACGACGACCAGCCTGTAGCGCGCAAGGGTGAGAGTTCCGCTGCTGAGACGGTGAACCTGCGATTGGATGAGAAAACCACCGAAAAAATTGCCGAAATTGTATTGGTCAAGGTATATGGACCAGAAGTGTTGAAGCAAAGGCCATGGAACGTGGCGACAACACGCACTTCCTTTAAGTTCAACGGCACACTTTCGGTTGCTTATGTGGGAGGGGTGGCGGAGATCGAAATTAGCAAGCATGATGCGGCTGTTAAGTCGATACGCCATGGCAAATGATGAACGAATAGGTCCAATCATACGTGGCGATGCGCCAAGCACGTGGTGGCGGGGTGGCACGCCCATGGCTCGGAATGGGCATGTCTTTGTCCAGTTCGCAAGCTCACGCAAAGGCCGTGAGCATGGCACCCGTCACGGACCGGACAGATACGGCGGCTACGCGCTCTGTTTTGATAACCGCTCAATCTCCGTCCACTGCTTGTCAGTGACAGGCATGACCGAGAGTCGGGACATCCGAACCAGCGCGAAGTCCGCGAATTTCGGATTCGCCTTGATTTCGGCGAGCGAGACGGGCCGGGCCAATCGACTGATCGGTTTCACGTCGACGACGACGAACCGAGCATCGTCGCGTTCGGGATCCGGATACGGGCCTTTGACCACTTCCATCACACCGACAACGGCCTTCTCTTTTCCAGTGTGATAGTAGAAAACGCGGTCCCCTTTCTGCACGGAGCGCAGGTGCTTGAGTGCGAGATTGTTCCCGACGCCCGCCCACACTGCCCGCTTGTCGCGGAACAAGGCTTCAAGTGAATAGTGGTCGGGTTCCTCTTTGAACAGCCAGTATGCCATTCGAGAACTTTCTTCGCGTTGCTGCCTCAAACGGTTCTTCGTGACAGTGATCGTAATTGTTCACTGCCTGCGCGGTTCAGCCGCTCGCTGCCGCGCGGGCGGGGTGGCATGTCCACGGATCGGCGTGAAACTGTCCGATTTGAGTGTGTCCTCACTCGAATTCCCTCGCCGCTTGGGGTTAGTGAATGCAACATACCAACCCGAAGCGTGAGCGAGGGCTCCTCGATCGCTTCGAATTCCCGCACGGGCTCGCGGCTCGGCGTGGGAATGTCTTGCCGCAGTTCGCATGCTCACGCAAAGGCCGTCAACATGGCAAACGGTACCCGCCGTTTTTGCGCGTCGGCGCGGCCTGTCAGTTCGACTCCTTGAATTCGTCGACCTTCGCCGCCTCCTTCGGCGGGGTAAATGTAAACGCGTCTTTGCCGGCCGGTGCGTCAACCGTCGAATTCTTGTACGTTTCCGTGAACGTGCTCTTACCGTTTTGGCCGTCCACGCTTTGGCTCATGCGCAGAACGAACGGCTTCCCTTCGGCTGCGACCCACATTTCCCAGTCGAACTGATCCTGGCTGAATTTCATGTGGTGAGCCGACGTCCCGTCCACTTTGTCCAGGCCGACATACGAGCACGAGTTGACCCCTTGCAACAGGGCGTCGCCTGGGTCGTCGTTGAGAAGATTGGGAACCAGGATTCCGGTCATGGCCGGGCCGATTGGGAGCACCTTGGCACCGAGGCCACTCACGTCTTTTGGCGCGTCCTCTTCGACATATTGCTTGAGAGCCTTGCGGTAGACCGTCAGCTTCTTGCCGTCGGAGATGATGTCCGGTCCCTTCTTGGCGTCGCCGTCTATTTGCGTCTTGAGCGAGAGCCGATTCGGCCGCTCAATTTCATAAACAGCAGTGACGTTGCGCTCCCGCTTTTCGCCGTTGTTGTCGGCCTTCGTGACGAACGTCCCCTCCATGTGCAGCGTTTTAGCGTTCTTGTAAAAGTCGCCCACCTTCTTGCACAGCTCGACAGCTTTCTTGTCGAGCTTGTCCCCCTTGTCGAGCTTGTCCTGGGCCCGCAGCGGCGTTGCCATCGCGGCACAAAGCAGGATGAGAAACACGACCGGCGTCAATTTCAGCAGGTTTACATGGCTCAAAAGGCTGAGACGGTGACTCATGGGACTCCCCTTGTGAGAACGGTTTTCCGGACGGTGACCCAAAGCTAAAAACTTACCCCGGTGCCGACACCCTAACCGTCAGACGGTCGTACGAAAGCGAACGAGCGGCGCCCCAAGGCTGCAACACAGGGAAACGCCGAGCAACTGGCGCACGAACCTCGACCTCGCCGAACAGCCCGCCTGAGCCTCGATCCTTACCGCGCGATGCAGAACAGATGCCTGTCGCCCCGGATGAAGAGCTGGTTATCGACCGGTGCGGGCGTGGCGCCGATGGTTTCGTCGAGCTGGTTTCTGGCCAGGATTTTGATCTCGTCGGCGTCGGCAAGCACGATGGTCATCCCGGTCCTGGCCGTCAGATAGATATGTCCGCCGGCTTCAACAGGGGATGCGTAGGGATTATCGAGGCCGATGCGGCGGGCAAAGTAATGGGGCTTGCCGCTGGCCGCATCGACGCAGGAGAGCAGCCCGGTCTTGGCTTTGTGAAAATAGAGCCGGCCCGTCGAGGAGAGCAGGGGCGAAGCGACGTCCGGCGTATCGTGCTTGATTTCCCAGACGATTTTATCGGTCCCTTTGATGTCCCCCGAGCCATCCAGGCGAAACGCCGCCATGTAGGCTCCCTGAAATCCGCTGCCGACGATCACCATGCCGGGCAGCGACACGGGCGAAGCGATCGGCCGCAGCGTCTGTCCGCCGCAATGCCAGAGTTCTTTTCCGGTTTGCAGGTCGTAGCTCCGCACGGACCGCTGACCATTCAGGATCACCTGTTTGCGTCCGGCATTTTCCACGACCAGCGGCGTCGACCACTCCGTCGTCTCCTGGCGCGGGGCCTTCCAGATCGTCTCGCCGGTTCGTTTGTTGAGCGCGTAGAGAGCTGAGGGACCGTTGTGATCCCAGGGGACGAGAATCATGTCGCCGGCAATCGTGGGCGAACTTCCCTCGCCGAACCCGAACAGCGTCTGCATTTTCCCGAAATCATCGCGCTTCCAGACGAAGTCGCCGTTCATCGTATAGCAGTACAGACCGCGCGAGCCAAAGTGCGCGTAGATGTGCTCGCCGTCCGTGCAGGGGGAGGCCGATGCGAAGCCGTTCGTCTCGTGGGTTTTTTGGTGCGGGCGGGTGACGGTCGCGGTTTTTTGCCAAAGCGGATGGCCCTCGGCACGGTCAAAACAAAAGACCTTGAATTCGAGCGTCGGCACGCCGCTGGCCGGCTTGCCCGCGACCGGAACGGCGGACGTCACAAAGACGCGGCCATCCCAAATGATCGGCGACGACAGTCCGCTGCCCGGGACTTCGACTTTCCATTTGACGTTCTTGGTATCGCTCCATTCGACGGGAGGCGACGCGTGGGCCGCGGTGCCATTCCCGGTCGGACCACGCCAATGAGCCCAGTTTTCAGCAATCGCGAAAGAATTATGTGAAGCGAAGGCCAGAGCCACGCACGCGGCTGCTTTTGGAAAGGAAATGGGAACCTCCCAGTATTCGAGTAGGGCAAAACCGGTCGTCGATGCGGCGCATCGTCTCGACGATCTCAGTTCGATGATCTCAGGGCGATCTTAGTGTAATCGAAGGATCGGAGGGCCGTCACCCGAGCGGAGAAGAGCCTCGCTCGCGGCTAAACGGCGCTGTAGCCACCGTCGATGACGACGACTTGCCCGCAGATGAAGTCGGAGGCGGGCGAGGCCAGATAGAGAACTAGATCGGCGATCTCGACTTGCTCGCCGAAGCGATGCAGCGGGATCCGGGCTTTCACGGGGCCGCTTTTGGTCTCGTCGCTCCAGACCTTCTTCGCCATGTCGGTGAGAACGATGGCCGGCGCGATGGCGTTCGCCTGGATGTTAAATTGCCCCCATTCGGCGGCCATCACTTGCGTCAAGTTGTTCATTCCGGCTTTGGACGCGCTGTAGGCCGCGTGGCCTTCACATCCAGCAACGCTCGCGACGGACGAAACGTTGATGATCCTGCCGCTTCGCTGCTGGATCATTCCGGGCACAACAGTCTGTGCCAGCAAGAACGGCGCTCGCAGGTTCGTAGCCTGAGTTCCGTCCCACTGTTCGACGGTCGTTTCCAGAATGCTCTGGCGGTAGAAGATTCCGGCGTTATTCACCAAGAACGTCAATTGTCCCAAAGAACTCGAGGGCCCGAAGACCGGCGGCGCACGGCCCGTCGATCGTGCCGAGATCGGCTTGAATCGACACGCAGCGACGGCCTTTTTCAATGACGGCTTGCCGTGTTGCTTCCAGTCCTTGCGCATTTCGGCCGACAACGGCGACGTCGGCCCCGGCATCCGCCAGCACGGTCGCGATTTCCGCTCCGATTCCGCGTGAGGCACCCGTGACGAGCGCCCGCTTGCCCAGGACATTGAATCGCCCAACATAGTCCGACATCGGCGGAATGTTCCGCAATTGACTGTGGCGCGACCACGCGACTGTGACACGACCACGCACAAGTCGGATCGCGGCCGGTCAGGCCGCAGCAACGGTGGCGTTCGGGGTTAAATAAGAACCGAGGTGACGGTCAAGCGCGGCGAATGCTTCCTCGCCGGCGGAGGGGAAGCGGAAGCCAATATGACCGTCCGGACGGACCAGCACCACGCCACCCGCGGGAAGCCCAGCGCGGGCCGGATCGACGTTGGGATTGTGAGCGAAATCCACCAGCTTAGACCAGCATCGCTCCGTCCTCGCGAACGAATCGGTGTCCGCGGAAGCTCCGAACACCAGTACGCGGTGAGAGATTCCGCCAGACCTTGCCCAGTCGGGATACCACTGTCCCGGACGCGGCCCTTCGGTGCTTGCTGCACCCGATCCGTCGTCGACGACGAGTGGGCTTCCCCCGTAATCGACGTCAATCATGGCCCGCGAATTGCGCACGAGCGCCGTTGCGATTGGGTCGGCCACCGCCGACTGGATTTCGCGCCGCTCTCGAGCGGCTTTGGCGACGTCGACAATCGAATGATGGACCTGATCGGAGACTGCCAAAACATGGTGATCGGCCATCCGCCGCTCAATCATATAACCATCGAGCAGCGCGCGGCTCGCATAACCGCGCATGACGAGTGCCAACTTCCAAGCGAGGTCGTGCCCGTCGTGCAGACCCGCGTTGAGTCCTTCTCCTCCGAACGGACTCGAAAGGTGCGCGGCGTCGCCGATCAAAAATCGTCGCCCGTCTGCCAGGCGCGAGACGATTCGCCGATGCATCCGAAACGGAGCATGCCACGAGACGTCGGTTGGCCGATATTTCTTGCCGAGGCGCAGTTCGACCCGCGCGATCACTTGTTCGGCCGAGACGGCTTCGATGACTTCTTCCAGGTCCTGGAAGCTGATCCAACGGCCCCCCGGCAAGGGCGCGAGCAACAGCAGCCCGTTCGGCCCGCAAATGACGCCCGCCTCGCGGCGCGGGAACGGGGCCGGCATGGCGATATCGGCAACGAGGAAATTGCCTCGGTAGGTCGTCCCCTCGAGCGGCTCACTCATCGAGTGGCGCGTCACACTGTGTGCCCCGCCGGCGCCGATCACGATTCTCGGCCGGATGGTTTCAACCTTGCCATCCGCGCGAGCAAGTTGGACCAACACTCCGTCCGCCTCGTTCTCGACACGCGTCGCTGCGACTCCACGCTCGACCGCCCCACCGAGCGAGACGAGATGGTCCTCCAGGATCCGCTGAGTCTCGTACTGCGGCAAGCTGCACTGGAATTCGCAACTGCAGCCGAGGCCATCGTGACTCATCGAGCCGACGACGCGCATCTCGGGTCCATAGAGGCGCGAGCAATGCACGCGCTCGGACGCTTCGAGAAACTGCGGCAACAGGCCGACGCTGTCGAGAATTTCGAGAGTGCCAGGCTGAATTGCGGTGGCCCGCGCCTCGCGGTGCGGCTGCAAGTCCTGCTCGATCAGCCGCGCTTTCACTCCGTGCGCGCAAGTTCAGCGGCAGCGAACAGCCCGGAAGGTCCGGCCCCGATGATCAAGACGTCGTTGCGTGTCACGCGATCATTCCTAAGAACGACGAATCGTCCGTTCTCTGCGGAAAGAGCGTCGTCGATTAGAGTAACAGATTCCGAGCTCTTCTCACGAGGATGCAGGCACTTTGATCGCTCACGGACTGCACCCTACGCCTTGGCATATTCGAACAGGGGCGTCGACAGGTATCGCTCGCCGGAATCGGGGAGCACGACCACCATCACCTTGTCATCGCTTTCCGGACGGGCGGCGACTTTGAGAGCGGCCGCCATCGCGGCTCCGCAGCTGATGCCCGAGATGATTCCTTCTTCCTTTGCCAGTCGCGGCGACATCTCGAACGACTCATCGTCGGTGACGGTCACCACTTCGTCCACCATCTTCATGTCGAGGGTCGCCGGGATAAAGCCGGCGCCAAGCCCCTGGATGCGGTGCTTGCCCGGTTGCCCGCCCGACATCACGGGGCTGTTGGCCGGTTCGACGGCGATCGACTTCAAGGGGTGCTTCTTCTCGAGCTTGATGTATCGGCTCACTCCCGTGATCGTCCCGCCCGTTCCCACGCCCGAAATCAAGATGTCGACTTTGCCGTCGGTGTCGTTCCAGATTTCCGGGCCCGTCGTGCGAAAGTGAATGTCGGGGTTGGCCGGATTCTCGAACTGATGGGGCATGAAATAGTTCGGATCCTTGGCGATCTCGATGGCCCGGGCGATGGCGCCCTTCATCCCCTCGGCACCGGGCGTGAGAATCAACGTCGCACCGTACGCCCTGAGCATCATTCGTCGCTCGATCGACATCGTGTCCGGCATCGTGAGCGTCAGAGGGTAACCCCGTGCCGCGCACACGTACGCCAGCGCGATGCCCGTGTTGCCGCTGGTGGGCTCGACGACCTGCATGCCCGATTTGAGGACGCCCCGCTTCTCGGCATCCCAGATCATGGCGGCGCCGATGCGGCACTTCACGCTATAAGCCGGATTGCGGCCTTCAACTTTCGCGAGGATCGTGCACTTCAGCCCTTGGGAGAGCCGGTTGATCCGCACCAGCGGCGTGCGACCGATCGATTCGGAATTGTCCTTGGCAGTCGACATGCGAGATTTCCTTTTGAGGCTACTGACAGAAACTTTTTGTTGGATCGCGATTCTTCGAGACCAGGTGTCGCAAGTGCCCGGCTAGATTTTCGTCGGCTGGTCGTTCCCAGTTGCCGTCCACTGTCGACCGATATCATCCATCGAAGTGGGACGGGGCACCTGTGGCACCTGCAGTCCGAGTTCCCGGCTACGACGAGCGCGGATCGCCGCCGTGTCGACGCCGAACTCTTTGTCGCGAGCGGCAATCACAGACTCGTCGCACTGGCCGTCTCCGCCCAGCGACCAGATCAATAACGGCTCGCCCGTCGGGACGGCGGTGTTGGGATCGGGCCAGGTGTGCCACGCCTTGCCCCAAGTGGTGAGGAGCGCCTTCATGAACCGCTTCTCGTCGGCTTCCGGCATTCCCGGAGCAACGAGCCCGCCGCCCAGCACCTCGTAGGTGTGCGCATGCCAGTATTTCTTTTCGGCCTCGGGAAGGGCGCGGTAGGCGGCGTCGCTGATGACATATTCGACGCCCAGGAGCTTGGCGTTGGCACCGGTGCCGTCGAAGAGCACACACTGAAACAGGTCGTCATGCCCGGTGCTCGAATGCCCCGCACAATAGTGTTGAGTTGTGAGCAGAAACTTGGGATTGTTCTTGGCCGTGTGGATCCCGCAAAAATGCATGTGCGGCCCTGCCAAGGGCGACATGCCCGCGTTGCCCCCCTCGTGGCCGGCAGCGATCGACGGGCCGGCCAAGGCCGTGATTCCGAGAATTCCCGCTTTGGCAAGCAGTTCACGACGATGCATGCGTTTGGCTCCACTGAGAAAAGGAGAACTCGAGCGGCTTCAATTGAGACGAACTCGATCCATTGCTCGATCCGACTCTCGCAGACGGCTTTGTGAGGCCGTTTTGTCAGGCTGTTTTGACGGTTCCCCGATCGCCCTCGAGCTCCACGGGCGTGATGTAGTCGCAGGGCATGTTCATTTTCTTGAACCAAAACGCCATGGCCTCCTGCGTCGGCGCCTCCATGACGCAAACCACTTTCCCCTCCGCCAGATTCAAAAAGCTGCGGTAGGGCCGCACGACGGGGTCGTTCTGTGCGGCTTGGGCAAGTTGGTCAATCTGCTCGCGCTCGAGCGCTCCGGGCGACATCGTGTGACTGCTTAGGAACTTGGCCATTGTTGGCTCTCCCGTATTTTGTCGTGTCGATTCTCGAACGCCTGCTATCTTTCAAGCCGAGAATCGGCCGCGGTCGGCGCCAACTTTTTTCACAAAATTCCTGGGACGCGGGAAACTTCCCCGCGGCGCGGTCGCCGCTTGTGTACGCACGATCCGGCGATCTAAGATCGAGAGAAGGTCGGTGATATCGCCGCTCTTACGCTGTCCTTGCTCTGACGCGGCGCTGGTTCGAAGTCGATCCTGCCTCTCACGCCTTACTTACTGGGAGCGGCGACGATGTCTCTCTCGGGCGATCCCCGCGTCTCGGCCGTGCTGCGGGCGGCGCAAGCCGGGGACCGACAAGCCGCGACCGAGCTCTTGCCCTTGGTTTATGCCGAACTGCACCAGCTCGCTCGCGCCCGAATGGCACGGCAATCGCCCGGCCAGACCCTGACGCCGACCGCGTTGGTCCACGAGGCGTATTTGCGGATCGCCGGCGAAAATGACATCAACTTTGAGGGCCGGCAACATTTCTTCTTCGCGGCCGCCCGCGCAATGCGAGACATCCTGGTCGAACAGGCCCGCCGCAAGGCCGCGCCAAAACATGGCGGAGGACATTCTCGGCAGGAATTGGACGAGGTCAGCGCGATTGTGGAACCACCGTCTGACGAGGTGCTCACAATCCACGAGGCGATGGACGAGCTCGAGTCGCGCGATCCGCTCAAGTTTCAAATTGTCTTGCTCCGCTACTTCACCGGATTGACGATGGATGAGACCGCGACAGTCCTCGGACTGCCTGAGCGGACACTGGACCGGCACTGGAGATACATTCGGGCGTGGCTCATGAAGCGTCTCAGTTAGTTGAAGGCGGTTGCGAGATGCCCGAGCCATCGCCCGCCGTCGTTGAAGCGCTCTTCGTGCAGGCGGCCGAATTGCAACCCGAGCGGCGCGACGCCTTCTTGGACGCACAGTGTGACGGCAATGCCGCGCTGCGCGCCGCCGTCGAGGAACTGCTCCACTTCGACGTGATTGCGCAGGCCGCGCCGGACTTCTTGCAGAGCCCGTCCGCCGGCGTCCGGGCGACCCTGCCCCTCTCCACGGCCGTGCCGGCGTCGTTCGGTCGTTATCGCATCCTGCGGATTTGCGGCGAAGGTGGCATGGGTGTGGTCTACGAGGCCGAACAAGATAACCCGCGCCGCACCGTCGCGCTCAAGGTCATCGGTCCGGGGCTCGTCACACCCGAGCAGGCCAAGCGGTTCAATCACGAAGCTCAAATTCTCGGCCGCTTGCAGCATCCGGGGATTGCGCAGGTCTACGATGCCGGGTTCGTCGAGGACGGACGGCCGTTCTTCGCAATGGAATTCATCCGCGGGACGCCTCTCGACGAGTATGCCCGTACTCACGGACTCGATGCGGCGGCACGCCTCGAGTTGATTGCCCGGGTTTGTGACGCGGTGCAGCACGCCCATGACCGCGGCGTCATTCATCGCGATCTCAAACCGGGCAATATCCTGGTCGATGAGTCGGGTCAGCCCAAGGTCGTCGATTTCGGCGTGGCCCATGTCACGGTCGCCGACTTGGCGAGAACGACGAGCCGCACTCAGACCGGGCAGCTCCTGGGCACATTGAGCTATATGAGTCCCGAACAGATCGCCGCCGATCCGAACGGGCTCGACGCACGGTCGGACGTCTATGCCCTCGGCGTGATTCTCTTTGAACTGCTGGCCCAGCGATTGCCTTATCGCCTCGAGCAGCTGCCGGTGCACGAGGTGGCCAGGGTGATTCAACAGCAGGAACCTACTCGGCTCGGCACGATCGACGCCCAATACCGCGGCGACGTCGAGATCATCGTGGCAAAGGCGCTCGAGAAGGAAAAAACGCGGCGGTATCCCACCGCCCGAGACTTCGCGTCCGACATCCGGCGCTATTTGCAGGGCGAAGCCATCGTCGCCAGGCCCGCGTCGGCGCTCTATCAATTTCGCAAGTTCGCCCGGCGAAACAGGGCGCTCGTGGGCGGCGTGCTCGGGGTGATGGCGGCTTTGATCTTGGGTTTGATCGGCACGCTCCGATTTGCGCTGGAGGCCGGGCACAACGCCGCGACCGCCCGCAACAAAGAAGTCGACGCCCGCTACCAAACCTATCGGGCCCGCGTCGCCGCGGCCGCCGCCGCTCTCGTCGACCACGACGTCACGGACGCCGCGCACCAACTCGACGAAGCTCCGCGGTTGGGAATGGCACCACCTTCGCAGCCGACTCGACGACTGCTCCGCCATGTTTTCGGTCAAACCGGGCGAGATCACCCACCTGGTCGGCAGCCCGGACGGACCGCGCGTGGTCACCTACTCGAATCGAGACACGCGACTCTTGGATCTCGAAGGCCGTGAGTTGCTGTCGCTGACGTTTCCCGATCCCAAAACCTGGGTGAGCCTGGACCTCCTGGCGAGCCGGGAGCCGCGGATTGTCAGACGAGATCAGGACGCCATTGAGGTCGCTGATCAAAAAGGCCATCCAGTCGTGCGACTGCAGGGGCTGGCGGGAATGAATCCCGGGCCCGCTGCGATCAGTCTCGATGGCTCAAAGTTGGCGCTGGGTTGGAGCACATCCCGGCACTGGGAGATTACCGTTCACCCGTTGAACCGGAATGAGCGGTCCGTGGTTCGCATCGATCCCACGACCTTCAGTTGGTCATTGTCCTTCAGCCCCGACGGCTCCCGCGTCGCCTCGGCAGGCGAGGACGGCGTAACACGCATTTGGAACAGCACGACCGGTGCGAAAGTCGCGGAGTGCCGCGGTCACCGCAGCAAGGTGCTCCGCGTTTCCTTTCGGTCGGATGGGAAACGCCTGTTGACGACCTCAGCCGACGGCACCGTGCGTCAGTGGGACCCGGCCAACGGGCACGAGGCGGTGCCCCCTTACGAACGTCATACGGGCGAGGTCATGACGGCCGCCTACAGCCCGAACGGTCAATGGGTTGCCTCGGGAGGCACCGACCGGACGATCCGGGTGTGGCGCGCGGATGACCGCCAGGACCGCGCCGTGCTGCACGGTCATACGGCGTTTATCAAGGAATTGGCGTTCGACGCCGATGGCCGCCGCGTGATCTCGACCAGTTCGAGTTTCGGCAGTCAAGGCAACGACGGCGACAGCACGGTGCGGATTTGGGACTTGGGCGACGATGGTCTCCCCGTGCTCCGCGGCCACACAAGCTACGTCTACCCAGCGGTGTACAGTCCGGACGGCCAGTGGATTGCCACGGGAAGCTGGGACCACACGGTGCGACTGTGGGACGCTGAAACGGGAGAGCACTGTGCCACACTCGTCCACAAGGGGACCGTCCGCGCTCTGGCCTTTGGGCCCGACAGCTCCTGGTTAGTCAGCACCTCCGACGGCGAGGAGCGGCTCCAGGTCTGGGACGTCGCGACCGCGCGGCGGCGGAGCGAGATCGACGGGACGGGCAAGTTCGCGATCGCCGTTGCGATCAGCGCGGACGGAAGCCAGGTCGCCTCGGCCGACCAGTACGGAGCCGTGAGCGCATCGGCGACAGCGGCCGGCCAGAACCTTGTCTCGCTCCGCGGAGGCGGCGAATGGCGGGCAAAAACCGCGCTGGCCTACAGCCCCGATGGGCGGCGGCTCGCCGGCACGGGCGACGACCTGGCGACGATCGCCATTTGGGATGCGCAATCGCATCAGCGGATCGGGCACTTCGAGGGTCACACCGGCCCGATCTACTCAGTCGCCTTCAGCACCGACGGGCATCGTCTGGCGTCGGCCAGCAGCGACCGCACCGTCCGCGTCTGGAATACTGACACCGGAGCCTGCGTGGCAGTTCTGCAGGGCCACACCGACGAAGTGCTCGCGGCTGTCTTTCACCCGGACGGCATGCGGCTGGTTTCCGCCGGGCGCGATCGCGCCGTTTGGTTGTGGGACCTGGGGACCGGACAAGAGGTGGCCCGGTTGACGGGTCATACCGACTACGTCTTTTCCTTGGCCTTCAGCCCCGATGGCCAAAGCCTGGTGTCCGGCTCGGGCGATGGCACGGCTCGAATTTGGGACATCTTGCCGCGCGAAACGCACCAGAAAGCGCGTCGCGAGGCGGAAGCCCTGCGACCCGAGGCCGATCGCCTGGTCGAGAACCTGTTGCGAACAAAACATAACGACGCAGCAGCCGTCGTGGCCGCAATCCGCGAAGATCGATCACTCGGCGAACGCCAACGTCACGCTGCCTTCCGGGCCGTGCTGCGACGATCCGCAGCGACAGCCCGGACCCCGAGCGAGACGAACCCAATCTCTAACCGATGAAGCGAATTCTCGACCGCCGCGCACACGTCTTGATTGCGCTCCGGAGTCTTGCGAACCCTTGACGATCGGGCGTGTCGCATCCGAAGTCTGTCATCATGCCGCGTGATCGGTTTCTCTCACGAGAGGCCAAAAAATGCTCGACTCAGTGAACCTCGAGACAGTCAAGCAGTTGATCACGAATCAGTTCGAAGCGGCCGCCAGCACGCTCAATGCGTGCATCGATATCTGTCCGGAAGCGGGTTGGGATCGGCCGGTGGTGAATTACAAGTTCTGCCAGGCCGTCTTTCACACGCTGTTTTACGCCGACTACTATCTCGGCCTGACTGACGAGGATTTTCGCAAGGAGCCGTTTCATCGCGAAAACGCCCACGTCTTTCGCGATTACGAGGAGCTCGAACCGCGTCCGCCCGTGCATCTCTATGAGAAGCCGTGGATCAAGACGTATCTGCAGTACTGTCGCCGGCGCTGCCACGACGTCGTCGGTGCCGAGACGGCCGAATCGCTGATGGCCATGACAAAATTCCCGCGGAAGGAATTTTCGCGGGCCGAGCTGCACGTTTACAACATCCGCCACCTCCAGCATCATGCGGCCCAGTTGATCATACGCCTGCGGCTGGATTTCCAAGCCGACGTCCCCTGGTTTCGCTCCGGCTGGAAGGAGGGCTGAATGCGCATCGGTCGCCGCGCATTCCGAGAAGAATTGGTGAACATCCGGAGGAGTTTGCGTCAACGGTTCCGGTTGCTGGCCCACGGTGCTTATCCTTATTAATGCGACTTTAGCCGGCGCCGACGGGGTTTCGGGACGATCGCTCCTGCTGAACCGTGCGGCTAGATGAGCCGTCCTCCTGGAAGTGAGCAACCAGCAATGCAGAACAGACGCGAATTCCTCGGCTTTGCGGCCCGACTGGCCGGCGCCGCCGGAACGATGGGAGGGCTCCAGACCGCGTGCCTCGAGTCGCTGGGGCGGGCTGCCGCGATCGAACCGGCCGACGGCAGCAGCTACCTCGACGCCGAACACATCGTTGTGCTGATGCAGGAGAATCGCTCCTTCGATCATGTCTTCGGCACGCTACGGGGGGTGCGCGGCTTCGACGATCCGCGAGCCATCACGCTCCCGGACGGCAACCCGGTCTGGGTGCAGGCCGACGCCAAGGGGCAGCGGTTCGTCCCGTTTCGGCTCGACATCAAGGGGACCAAGTCCACCTGGATGGGTTCGCTGCCGCACGACAGGGCCGATCAGTCCGACGCCCGCAATCACGGGCTTTATGACCGGTGGTTGCCCGCCAAGCGTTCGGGAAACCGCGAATACCAGGACATGCCGTTGACCTTGGGCTATTACACGCGGGCCGACGTGCCGTTTTATTACGCGCTCGCCGACGCCTTCACGATCTGCGATCAGTATTTCTGCTCGGCCCTCAGCCCGACGACTCCCAACCGCTGCTACCTCTGGACGGGGACCGTTCGCGAAAGGCAAAACGCGGCGTCGCCCGCCAACCTACGCAACGAAGATCTCGAAACCCATCGCAGCGGATCCTGGCCCGCGTTTCCCGAGCGGCTCGAAGATCACGGCGTTTCGTGGAAGATTTATCAGAACGAGGTGGACGTCGGTACGGGCTTCAGCGAAGAGGAAGACGCCTGGCTCGCGAACTACGGCGACAACCCGCTCGAATGCTTTCGGCAGTACCACGTACAGCTCGCGAGCAATCACCGGGCCTTCGTCGAGCGGCGGATTCAGGCGCTCCCCGCCCTCATCGCGAAGGCCAAGGCAAAACAGCTGGCCGTGCTGCAGTCCGAGCTGAAGCGGCTGGAGACCGAGCGCGAGGCGTTTCGCGGAAAGAGCCTCGACACGCTCACCGAGCGGGAGCGGATCCTGCACGAGCGAGCCTTCTGCACCAACACGGGCGATCCGCACTACCGGCAGCTCGCCGACGTCGTCTACCGCGACGGCAACGTCGAGCGGCGGCTGCGGGCGCCCAAGGGCGACTTGTTCCATCAGTTCCGCGCCGACGTCGAGAACGGTCGGCTGCCCACGGTTTCGTGGCTTGTCGGCCCGGAAGCGTTTTCGGACCACCCGTCGTCGGCCTGGTACGGGGCCTGGTATATCGCCGAGGCCCTCGACATCCTCACGCGGAATCCGGCCGTCTGGAAGAAAACAATCTTTCTGCTGACGTACGACGAGAACGACGGTTATTTCGATCACGTGCCACCGTTCGTGGCGCCGCGGCCCGGCCATCCCGAAACCGGTCGGGTAACGGGCGGCATCGACACGAGCGTCGAATATGTCGAGCTGGATCAGGACCGCAAGCGCACGCGCCCCGGGAACGCTCGCGGCGGGCCGATTGGACTCGGCTATCGCGTGCCGATGGTGATTGCCTCGCCCTGGAGCCGCGGGGGCTGCGTTTGCTCGCAGGTGTTTGATCACACGTCGGTGCTCCAATTCATGGAGCACTTCCTCAGTCGCAAGTTTCAACGCACGGTTGCCGAACCGAACATCAGCCATTGGCGCCGCGTGGTCTGTGGCGATTTGACGTCGGCGTTTCAGGCGGCTGCGAAAACGAGTGACGCGACGGTCCCGTTTCCGCCCCGCGACACATTTTTGGAGTCGATCCACGAGGCCCAGTTCAAGGAGGTTCCGTCCAACTTCCACGCGCTGCAGCCCGACGAGATCGAAACGATTCGTCACACTCCATCCCAATCGCCCTGGCTGCCACGACAGGAAGCGGGCACCCGCACGTCCTGCCCGTTGCCTTACGAACTCGGAGCGGATGGCTCGCTGAACGGCCCGCGGACTGAGTTCACGATCCGCTTTGAAGCTCGCAAAGACCGCTTCGGGACCCGGGCCGCCGGGGCTCCGTTTACCGTCTACGCGCTCGGCAGCAAGTCGCCGGTGACGGTACGAAACTATGCGGTGGAACCCGGCGAGACGCTGGAGGATTCCTGGGCGCTGACCGAATTCGCAAACGGCCGCATCCACCTGCGCGTGTACGGACCCAACGGGTTCTTTCGGGAATTTACGGGCGGCGCCGACGATCCGCATATCGATTTCCATTTCGATGGTGCGCGGGGCCAAAGCGAAAACGGCGATGTCGTGATCATCGCCACCAATCGCGACCCGGCCCGCAACTGCACGATCGAAATCGGCGACCTGACGTACGGGAACCGGCCGGAGTCACGCCTACTCAAGCCGGGACAGACGGAACGCCTGACGATCGCGACGCACAAGTCGTCCGGCTGGTACGATCTGGGTTGTCGAGTGGCCGGAACGAGCGGCTCATTCCTCAAACGCTACGCAGGCCGGGTTGAGACTGGCAAATGGACGACGAGCGATCCTGCCATGGATCGACCGACGCGAGAGGCGACCGCCTCTGGCACAATGGAGCCGCGCTCCCCAATTCTGGTCCGCAGTTAGCCGACGACGTTCCACGACGTTAACTTCGATGTGTGGCGGCCCGGTGAAGCGCCGTCCATGTCGCGACGGAGTCGTCCGCAACGATCGAAACACACCTCAAGAGACGCGTAACCCATGGGCTGCCTGCTGCCGTGCTTAGCCGTCCTCATGCCGCGGGTGGTGATGTTTTTCATCTTCCTGCTGACCAATTGGTTTCAACAGGCGTACCAGACGGTGCTCTGGCCACTGCTGGGCTTCTTCTTCATGCCCTATACAACGCTGGCCTACATGGCGGCCATGCTCAATAACAATCACCAACTGAGCAATGGCTGGCTGGTGCTGGTCATCATCGCGGTCATCCTCGACCTGGGTGCCCACGAACGCTCGGCGCGGCCCGTCTATCACTACCGCAAGGGCTGACAGGGAAAGGCGGTCGATGGCGCGGCACTCCATTGAACTCGGTCCACAAACCTTGCGCGGCTACTTTTCGCGCGATGCCGCGCCCGTCGTGACGATTGACTCCGGCGACACAGTCGAGTGTCAGACGCTCGATGCCGGGTGGGGCGCTCTGGAGCAAGCGGGGCCGTTCGTGCCACCGGTGGCGTTTGAGCCCCGGGATCGCGTCGGCGATTTCGGACACGCGCTCTCCGGACCAATTGCCATCCGCGGTGCGCGGCCTGGCATGACGCTGGAAATTCGCTTTCGCACAATTCGTCTGGGCAAATGGGGTTGGTCCGCTGGGCCGGCGCTGCCGAGCCAGATCGATCCGCGGCTCGGCTTGGGGCCGGGATCGAGTGGGCCTCCGCCCGTCATCACGATCCCAACCGGCGAGCTGGTGACGCTTTGGACGCTCGACCCCGACGCAAATGTCGCCCGCACGCAAGCGGGGCTCTCGCTGACAACGCGGCCGTTCCTGGGAGTGGTCGGCATGCCGGTCGACGAGCCCGGAGTGCAGACAACCTTTCCGCCTCGTTTCAGCGGCGGCAACATGGACTGCAAAGAACTGGTCGAGGGGAGCAGCCTATTTCTGCCGGTGGCCGTCGACGGCGGACTGCTCTCGTTGGGCGACGGACATGCGGTGCAGGGGGATGGCGAAGTCGCCGGCCCGGCGCTCGCGTGCCCGATGGAGCGCGTCGAAGTCGAGATCCATCTGTACGCCGACGTGCATCTGACGATGCCGCGGGCGCGGACGCCGATCGGCTGGCTGACCTTTGGTTTCCACAAGGACGTCAACGAAGCCTGGGCGCAGGCGACCGACGAGATGCTCAAGCTGATGGGCGAGTTGTACCGTCTGCCGAAGAAATCGGCGCTGGGTCTGGCGAGCCTGGTCGTCGACTTGCGGATTACCCAGGTCGTCAACGGCCTCTGCGGCGTGCACGCGGTCCTGCCGCACGGAGCGATCGGCGGAATTGAGTCAAAGATATGAATCGAACTGTGTTATGAATCGGGATGCGACCGATCTGGCCGCACGGAAAGTGGCGAAGGCCTTCGTCGAGCGGATCAACGCGGGCGACGTCGCCGGCCTGGCTGCCCTCATGACGGAGGACCATCGGTTCGTCGATTCGCTCGGCAACGTCGTCGCGGGCCGCGAAGCCATGCGCCAGGGCTGGGTCGGGTATTTCGACATGGTTCCCGATTATCGGCTCGTGATGGACGACTGGTTTTGCGAGGGCTCCTTCGTCGTGATGTTGGGAACGGCCAGCGGCACGTACAGCCCGGACCGCTCGCTCAACCCGGAGAATCGCTGGACGACGCCGACGGCAATCCGCGCCGTCATTCGCGAAAACCAGGTCGCCGAATGGCGGGTGTATGCCGACAACGAGCCGATTCGCCAATTGATGCGCGCCGGTTCCTAAATCAGTGAGGCGGCCTCGACAAAGGCTGTTCGTTGCCGTCGCAATACGCTTGCACATTATATGGTACCAAGGTACATTGGTACCAATGAATCAAGCGTCTCACATCGTCGAGCGGGTCCAAACCGGTGTCCGACTCGAGAAGCGGCTGCTCAAAGTCCTCAAAGGTCTGGCGGAGTATCACGATCTGTCCCTCGGCGATTTGCTCGAGGGCATCGTCCTGCACGCCTTCGACGGCAAATGCGCGTTTGAGGCGGAATCGCTGGCGCGGATTCGCGACTTGAAGAAGTTCTACGGCCTCACCCTGGACTCACGCGCCAGCCATCGACTCATCGAGGCCAACGAAACACCCAGCCACCAGAAGAGGAAGCGACGATGAACGTGACCCGGCAGCGAGCAGCTCTCTTGGCCCTGCGCTGGACGGTCGGACTGGTGGTCTTGTGGCAATCCTATCGATTCCTCGTTTCGGCGGCGGCCATCCGCAATCTGCAGCACATGGGGCTGCCGCCATGGATTGTCCCGGCGCTGGGCGGCATTGAGCTACTGGCCGCCGCGTTGTTTCTGATCCCCAGGCTCGACCGGATCGGCGGCTACTCTTTGCTCGTCATTTTTGCCGTCGCCTGCACAATTCATGGACTCCACGGCGAGTTTGAGCTTGGCCTCCTCGTTCACGCGGCGGCGGTGGTGGCCTGCCTGGCGACGCGTTCCCAAGTCGCCGAGAATCCCCTGTGACGGACGATCGGCTAATCGCTGCCTTTGAGAATGGCGGCCTGACTCCCGAAACGTTCCATCACGCGGATCACGTTCGGGTCGCGTTCTTGTACCTGTGTCGGTTTCCAGCGCTCGCGGCATTGCGCCGCTTTTCGCAAGGGCTTCAGCGATTGACCGCGGCCGGCGGCCAGCCACATCTGTATCACGAAACCATCACCTGGGCATTCGTGTTCCTGATTCGGGAACGCATGGAACGCCAGCTTCAGGACACCGGATGGCCGCCCAGCTGGGACGAGTTTGCTGCCGCCAATGGTCGGAGACGAGCGTTTGATCGAGATAATACGTCCGTAGAACGTGTTCTCTCCAGCAAAGCAGGTCCGCCCTCGGGAGACGGATTTTCATCCTGCCCGACCGCGGCTTGCAGAAATTGACGACGTAGACCGCTTGTACGCGCTGACGTCCCCGTCAGTCGCCCTTTGACGGCACAGTTACTCGCTCGGTTTGACGCGGACCAAAAAAGTCCCGTCAATGGTCTCGATCCCGTTCGGCCCGTCGATCTTGAGTACGATCGAACCGCCCAGTTGATGGACCGGCTGCCTGACGATGCCCTCGACGCTGAATGAGCCGCCCACGACTTTGACCATTCCCCGGCCCGGGATCTTGATGTGCGATGCGCCTCGGTCCTGGTGATTGGTCTGAGGCAGGAGGGGCACGGATTTACCGAGTAGGTCTACCCAACGGTCGCGGAAGCGGGGGGAAACTTGCCGCGAAGGCTGACATCGGTCCCCACGAACTCGAAGCATTCGCCGCCGCTGCCTTCTTCCACGGACGCGGGAAAATAGGTCAGCTCGTCGAGGGCGATCGGGGTCTCATTATTGTCGATCGACAGTACGAGGCCGTCGTCCGCGCCGTTCGGATTGCCGCCAAAGAGTGGATCGACCGCGCCCGGCAGCGCATTGGCTTGTGCGTCGATCACGTCATGGATCACGATCAGCGCCACGCCGCTGAGCAAGAATCCCCAGCCGCAAAACCCGATCACCACCGCTCGCGACAGGACGCGAAAATGCGTGAAGATGAACATCAGGCTGTAGAACGGCACCAGCAGACAGGCGAGCCAAACGGCAACGCCCTCAGTGCGGGCGACGCGCATCACCATGCCGCGCGCCGCGAAAATGATCAGGCCGCCCAGCACGATTGGCACCCAGGCCAACTCGCGGACGAAAAACCCCGCGACCACCAGCACCAGCCAGACCGCCGCGCCGGCACCCAGCCACTTGTAAACTGACCGTGGAGTGCCGGCGGGCCGTTGCTGACGCTGCGAAGCCGTGGCCGTCTTCGCTTTTCTGACCGCACCGCGCAGCGGCTGCGGGATTTCGTCCCCCGTTTCCTGCCACTCATCGCGGTCCGGCTGGTTGTCTCGCTCGACGAGGTTTTGATCGCTCTCCTCGAAGGGAAAGTCGATGGAGTCACGATCGGAGACGCGCCGGGGCCTGCGAGCCTGCGACTCGCCAGGCCGTTCGATCGAGGAGTTGCCTCCGGCCGATCGCGCCCGCGCCGGTCGGACGATCGGCCGCTCACCCGGATTTTGGGGAATGGTGACGTGTGTCTCGGCCGCGCACTCGGGACACTCAAAGGCGTACTGGCCGGGTTCACGGCCTTCGAGCGTCACACTGTGCAAACAGCTGGGGCAAAAGACGTCCATCGGCACTCTCCGCGGCGCGATTCGGACTTCCGTCGAATTCTCCGGCCCGGCCGACGCGAACGCAAGAGCGTTTCCGTTTCTCGTCACTGAACCAGGGAGGTTCACGTCAGTGGAGCAGGGAGGCCAACCGGTTGCCGGCCGCCTGATGCTCGAGGATTTGCACCACTGTCTCCAAGATGACGGCCCCCGCCTCGATGGGAGGCAAACCGCCGGAATAGATGTTCGAGATCACCGTTTGTTCCCACCGCACCTGTGTGTTGCCGCTGAAGCGCGCGGCTTCGAGCTGGGCCGGTCCGCTTAGGCGATAGACCAGATAGGCCGACAGACTACGGGAGGCCAGCGCATCGCCCCCTGGGCGCTCGCCCAGCAGATAGACCACCAGATCGCACGCGAGCGCGTCGGCAATCGGTTCGGCCAGCTTCACGCGACCGTAGCGGACGGCAATCGGCTGCCCCTGCGACACGCCGCGGCTCGTCAGTCCGTCAACAAGAATCGGCAACAAGCCGGCAAGGTTGTGATGGACGGCGTCCGCACTCAAGCCGTCCGAGACGACGATTTGCACCTGCTTGTGTTCGGGCACGAGCCGCGCGCGGCTCTCGGTCGACAGGCGGGCGCCGGTCTCGGGCGAGTTGAGGTGGGCCTCCTTGTCAGCCGCCGTCGTCTCCAGCAGGCGGAAGTCGGCAATTTCCCGCAGCTTGTCAATTTGCAGCTCCGCGTGAATGGCGGCGCGGGCCGCCCCTTGATTGAGCTTTACGCGGCGCATGACGCTGTTCGCCGGTCGCGGGCCTGCCGTTTCCCGGCCGTAGAGCGCAGGCGTCCGACGGGCCAGCTCGGCGAATTCCTCCGGCGAGTCGCAAAACTGCTCGGGATTGCCCCAGTTTGGGCCCCGTTCGATCGAGCCGTCGGCGCCGCCCTTGAGAATGCCGCGGCTGACGGCCCAGTCGGTGAATTCGGGGGCGGGCGTGCGACCGTAGATCTCGCGAAGCGTCTGCACGTCGTGCCCGCTCGTATCGAAATAGGCCAACATGCGATCCGTATTGAGGCAGACATCCATGAAGTAATTCGCGCCAGCGGCCGTCAGCAGCTGCGTGGCGATTTGCTGTCCTTCCAGGATCGTCTGCGAGTGCAGCGTGTAGCAGGGGGCCATCCCCATCGGCAGCCC
Source organism: uncultured Planctomycetaceae bacterium (assembly GCA_963800135.1). Taxonomy (GTDB): domain Bacteria; phylum Planctomycetota; class Planctomycetia; order Planctomycetales; family Planctomycetaceae; genus DASPSM01. Next base: position 60,008 of record CAWCZR010000022.1, read on the forward strand.
CATGAGCTTGCCCATGAAATGGTCCTGCAGGTTGGCGAGCATCATCTCGAAGCTGTCGAGATGGGTCTCCGGCCCGATGAAGCCCGTGACGTTGTTCACCATAAACGGGTCGTAACGCCGCGCGAGGCCGTAGCAGAGGGCCTCGGTTGTCGTCATGTCGATGCCGTGATGCCGTCCGTAGGTGAACTCGCTGCCTTGCCCCGTCTCGAAGTACATGAATTGTCGGGCGGTGCCTGCGAGCCCTCCGTGTTCGGCCATTGTGCGGTAGCCGCGATCGAGCAGCTCGACGGAGATGTCGAACTCGGCCAGGTTGGTCGCTTCGGTTCCCGCCAGGCTTTGAAACAAGACTTCGACCGGCGCGCCCCGCTCGAGGCACGTCAGCTGCGTTTTGATGTGCGCGAGCACACAAATCTGCGACGGCACCCCCGTGCGCCGCCGCACGCCGTCGAGCAGCCGCAACAGCCGTTCAACGTTTTCGACCGTGTCGATCGCCGGATTGACGCCTAAGAGCGCATCACCGGCCGCCAGCGCGAGCCCCCAATAACACAAGCAGGCGATTCCCTGCGAATCGTCGGTCGGATGGTTGGGCTGCAAGCGCGACGACAGCGTGCCCGGCGCTCCGAGCAGAGTCCGAGCCTGCGTCGGCCGGCTGCACTTTTTCGCGACCAGAATCATTTCGTGCACGTCGCACAGCTTGGCAACGGCCGCGGCCATCACGCCGGTCAGCCCGTGGCCGATCCGCCGGACTTCGTCGTCCGACCCGGCGAGCAGGCGATCCTTCAATTCACCCAACGTCAGCGAGGCGATTGCTGCGAACGCCTCAAGATCGACGTCGTAATTGACGCGCATCACGCTGTCGACGCGCCCGCGATCGTCGGTCAGCGGATGCTCGTAGAGATGCTCGATCGTCAGTTCCGAGAGGGCCGTGCGCGCTGCCTCGCGCACATCCTCGGCGCCGGCCGCCAGTCCCGCCTGGCGATCGCCAGCCTTGCTGTAGTCGGCCGCCCCCAACAAGCGCTTGAGGCCGGCGAACGTCACCTCGCGATCGAGGACCCGCGCCGTGTAAATGTCGTCCAGCTTGGGCTCGGGCACGCGGATTTCGTGGAGAGGTGTCGGTTCGCGCATGCGGTGACGATTCCGTTCAATTCATCCCGTAATCAATTCATGCCGTAAAACGAAACCGGCACGACCCCGTCGCGGAGACTGCCGATCTGCACGAAGCGGGCGTCGAGCGTTTCGATCTCGTCGAGCACGATCAGGCGCACGGGAATTGACCCCCATTGCGAGACGTAGCCACCGAGCGCCTTGCCGACGTTTTCGCGTACGACGAGCGCCAGCAATGTCGAGCTCGGTATGTTGCACATCCGGATTGACGAGGCGAATCGCTCTCCCAGCTGGCGAACTGTGGACGCATCCCCGCCTCCCAGAAACACGACGACACAACCGCCCGACGCGTTGCGAGCGGCCAATTGCAAAATATCCCGGATTTGTTCGGCTGTCGAATCGGAAGTGACGCGGCCGAGGATGGGGACGTCGCGCGCGGTAAGAGCGCGGGATCGGGCAAGTAAACCGTGCTGCCCGAAACCTGCGTGGCGTAGAGCAGAAGACCATAGACCGTCGCTCGCCCGGCTTGCTGTCGACTTTCGCCGAGGCGGGCCGCCCATGCCGGAGAGTTGGCGATTCGCTGCGCGAGATCGATGCCCAGGTCGCCGAACGCAGTCGTCGTCGGCAGCGGCCGTCCTTGCAGAATGTCGTAGACCAACTCGCCGACGCCGCCTGAGAGACAAACGATCGGCTTCCGCATTTCGTCCGGTCGGTCAAAAGCCACCTGTTCGTGCAGTCGGCCGAGCGGACTTGCGAAGGCGGCGCGGTCGCCGGCGACCGCTGCGTCGATCAACGCGATTTGCCAGTCGAGGATACGGAGCACCTCGCCCTCAGTGAGGGAATCGCCCGGGCGCGCGGCGATTGCCAATTCTTGCAACAGGGAGCGGGCGTAGTCCGAGAGGCGGACGATGCAATACGTGCCGGGAACGAACTCGACGTGCCGGGCTCCGACGAAGAGCGAGCCCGTGCGAGACACTTCGCCGCCTTTGCCGACCGCGATATTGGTGGTGCCGCCGCCGACATCGAGATTGATCACCCAGCGATCGGGCTGCGCGGGAGAGCGGGCCCGCGTTCGCCTGAAATGCCAGCCAGGCTTCGAGGCACGGATCGCCGGCCGTCGCCACCAGCACGTCCTTCACGCGCGAGCGAACCAGTTCGACGAGCGCCGCCGAATTGGGCTGTTGTGCGGCGAGCCCTGTCACCAGCGCTCCGCCGCCGAAGATCGGTTCGTCCGCGGCGGCGGACTCCAGCCACTCGTCGAGCAGCCCCTCGAGCCAGACTTCGTCAGAGACCGGCTGGCGTAAACGGAGTGAGCACGACCGGGGACCGAAAGACTTCACGAACGTCCGAGAATTCATGCCGGCCGGAAATCACATTTCGCGAGAGCCGCGCCTTCGCCGCGACGTAGCGGCTGGTCGTCGTGCCGAAGTCGAGTCCTACGAGTTGGACGTCAGTCACACTTGAGCCTCAGGGGCAGCTCAATCGAACGATCACTCACCGGGTAGCGTGAGCGAGGAAACGGATTCAGCCGGCTTCGACGCGGCCGCACGTCGGTGCATCTCCAACAAATTCGCGGGAGGCCCCTGGAAGCGGTGCCGCATCACGCTGAACCAGACCGTGCCGGTCACTAAGCACGCGCCGAGCACAATCCACCCGGCTTTCTCGTTCGGCGGCTGGATGCCGATCAAGAGCAAGAATCCACAGCCCAGCAGGCAGACTAAAGCCAGCGGCTGATACCAGCGGCCGAGGCTCCAGGGCCCCATGTCGGTCCACGAGCGCCCGTAGGCCAACAGTCCCAACAGCGTCGGCAGCGCGTACGAGACGTAGAGCAGGATCGCGCAGCGCGCTGGCGAGGGTGGAATACATCGGCGTGTAGACTGTGAGGGCAAGCGCTAGAAATGCCGTCATCCAGATGGCGACGGCGGGCGAACCGTAGCGGGGACTCACGCGGCGCAGCGCCTGCGACCAGGGCAAGCCGCCGTCGCGGGCGAACGCATACGTCATTCGCGAGGCCGACGTGACAGTTGCCAGGCCGCAAAGGTACTGGGCGATGGCGATCCCCACGACGAAGAGCAGCACGAGCCACGAGGGGAGGACGCTCCGCATCATCCAATGAAAAGCGTTGTCGCCCTGGGCCGCCGCCTCGTTCATGCTGGGAAGTGCCAGCACCATCGCGGCGAGCATGATCCAGCCGAAGACGGCGGAAACAACGACCGAGCGAACGATGGCCCGCGGCACATGGTGGGCGGCCCCAACGGTCTCCTCGGCTGTATGAGCCGAAGCATCAAAGCCCGTGATCGTGTAGAGCGGCAACAGGAAGCCGAGCGCGAACAGCCAAAGCAGATTTCCCGTCTGCGGCCAAACCGGCGTGCCCGGTTCTGCCGGCAAACCGCTGTAGTTGGAAAATGTGATCAGGCGGGCAAACTCCAATCGCCCCAGATCGAGATGCGATGCGAAGCCCAAGAGCGCGATCGTCAGCGCACCAGCGACGAGCACAATCCAATAACCGCTGAAGTCGGTGAGCCGCGTCGTCAGGCGAATCCCGAGGTGATTGAACATGGCCTGCGACAGGGTGATCGCGGCGACGCACGCAGTCTGCAGCCCGATCTGCACGGGCTCTGAAAACTTTTCCGGTTCGTATCCAAGCCACGGAGCCAGCGCCTGCAGCGTGAATTGGTAGGCGCCAACGTTCACGGCGGCCAGCACGGTGATCAGTCCGGCCAGATTGAACCAGGCAGTCACCCAACCCCAACCGCGATCGCCCAGAATCGATGCCCAGTGGTACAGTCCACCAGCCGTCGGGAACGCCGAAGCGACCTGGCCCATCGTCGCCGCGAAGGCCAGTGCCAGGAGGCACGCCAACGGCCAGCCGATCCCGATCGAAGCCCCGCCGACGCTGCAGAGTCCCTGGTGAAACGAGGTGATGCCGCCGGCCAGAATACAGATGATCGAGAGCGAGACGGCGTAATTGGAAAAGCCGCTCATCCGCCGCAGCAGCTCCTGCCGGTAGCCCATCTGACGCAACGTCTCGATGTCGGCGGCGATCACGCGGGCTTCGTCGGCAGAATCAGACATTGCGCGGAGGCAGTCCGTGTTGTGGACAGGAGACTAAAGATCGGAGTCCGAATTCCGGATTGTAAGACAAGCGGGCGGTAGGGCGAAGGTTGCTCAGACCGGATATGCTGGCAGACGAAGTCATATTCCGGCCAACGGGCGCGTGGCGTTGACGTTCAGCAATTCCGGTCGCATGCCTGAAAGAGTCTCATGTCTCAACCGAGTTGGATTCTTTACGGAGCAACCGGCTACACCGGTCGCGCGATTGCCGAAGAGGCTGCCCGTCGTGGGCTGCGGCCGATTCTCGCCGGCCGCAACGCGCAGTCGGTTGGCGAATTGGCCCAACGGTTGAAGCTCGAGCACCGCGTATTCGACCTGAGCGATGCGTCCGCGCTGCCGCAGGGGGTTCGTGGCGCGCGGCTCGTGCTCCACTGTGCGGGACCATTCTCGTCCACGGCCGCTCCGATGATGGAGGCCTGCCTGGCCGAGCACGCGCATTATTTGGATATCACCGGGGAAATCGATGTCATCGAGGCGGCGGCCGCCCTCGACCAACGCGCGCGGAGCTCCTCAGTGATGTTGCTGCCCGCTGTCGGCTTTGATGTCGTGCCGAGCGACTGCCTGGCCGCAAAACTCGCGACGAAATTGCCCGCTGCCACCTCACTGAAGCTGGCGTTTCATGCGCTGGGCTCACTGAGCCCGGGGACGGCTAAGACGATGCTCGAATCGGTTTCCGCCGGCGGCCGGGTGAGGATCGACGGGCGGCTCACCCCAATTCCGCTCGCCTCGAAGACACTGAACGTTCCCTTCCGCGAGGGCCCCCGCATGGCGGTGGCGATTCCCTGGGGAGACGTCGCCAGTGCCTACTACTCCACGGGAATCGGCAATATCGAGGTCTATGCCGCGACGCCGCCGTCCCAGATTTCGCTGATGCGGAAGCTCCGCTGGGCGCTGCCCGTGCTAGGCCTGCGACCCATCCGTGCCCTGATCATGCGCCGCATCAATGCGTCCGTGCACGGGCCGACCCCGGAGAGCCGGGCGCGCGAACGGTCGTCGTTGTGGGGCCGCGTGGAGGACGCACGCGGCAACCGGGTCGAGGCCACGCTAACGACCCCCAACGGCTACGCGCTTACCATCGATACCGCTCTGGCTGCGATCGAAAGAATTTTCGACGCGCCGCCCGCTTCCGGTTTTCAGACGCCGTCGCGCGCGTTTGGAGCCGATTTTATCGACGGCATTCCCGCCTGCGATTTTCGGTTCGAGACGGCTCCGTTGGCGGCGTCGATCCCCTAGGATCCCTGAACGCGGCTTGCCGACTGCTAGTTTCGGATGGCGTCGAGCGTCGCGAGCGCTTCGCGGGCGATGGGAGTGCCCGGTGCTTCGCGGATGATCTGCCGCAGGGGTTCTTGCGCCATCGGGGCCAGACCCGCGTTGATCAGAAACTTCGCATGCTTGAGCAATACGCGATGTTCCTCGTCGGCGACGTGGTCGGCGGCCGGGGCCGCGTGGGAGTCGCTTGCGTGGGCCGTGACGGCGACCATCGGCTCGGTCTTCACCGTCCTCGCAGTCTTCACCGTATTCACCGGATTGGCTGGCTTGGCCGGGGTCGGCGTGCGGTGGACGCTGGCGATGGGGGCAGTGACCGGGGTCGGCAGGAACGTGATGTGCGGGGCGTTGATCGTCTGATTCTTCGGCAGGTAAGTCGGCGCGGAGGCGGGAACTTTGTCGGTTCTGCGGACCCACAGGGGCGGCTCGCCGTTCGTCGGCACGCCATACCGTGTCGGCAGGGGCGAGTTGGCGACGGTGTTGGTCCGCCATCTCACGCGGCTGGCGTTGTTGCTCCCCGCTGATTCGATTTTCCAGTTCGGCGGATCGCTGAGGCTGTCCGGATCGATCGTAGAATGCGGGCCGGCCGACAAGGGCCGCAGATCGCGATACGCGAGCGACAGACCGCCCACGATCAACACAACCGCCATTGCTCCAATCGCTCGAGTCATGCAAACACCGCGGCTTTGATCAGTGACTGCCCCGCTGGAAAATGGAGACGCGCCGGCCGACGGCCGGGCACCCGATATTTCGTCGCCCCGCCGGGAACGGCTTGAGGACAGACGCCAGAAAACGCTGTTGCCCCCCGTTTGCAGCGGCGAAAAAGCTGGATAGACTCGCATTTCGGCGGGCGCTCGCCTGGCCGTCGGTGAGACCTAGCGGAATCGGACGCGGTCCCACCCCGTCGCAGAGTTTACGCTCGCGCGGAGCATTGCGGCCGATCGCCAAAATCCGCGCGGGCGCTCGAGTCGACGGAGACGGCTGAGGTCAAGCCCGCCAGGGGAGTTCCAGATGTTTGAGAAGATCAGCAACGGCTGGGAGTTGATGAAGTCGAGCGCGCGAGTGCTGCGCGAAGATACGAGCCTGCTCTTGTTCCCAGTCGTGAGCGGCATCGCCTGCTTGATCGTGGTTGCCAGCTTTGCCTTGCCCCTATTTCTCACGGGCGCATACCGGATCGACGAGAACGCCCAGCAAGTCACACACAACCCGATCGCGTACGCGGTGCTCTTGCTGTTCTATTTCTGCAACTATTTCGTGATCATCTTTTTCAATTCGGCCCTGGTCGCTTGCGCGATCATTCGCTTCAAGGGAGGCACTCCGAGCCTCAATGACGGGTTCCAGGCCGCGGTGGCCCGCCTGCCGCAAATCCTGGCCTGGAGCCTGGTCAGTGCGTTCGTGGGGTTTGCGCTCAAGATGCTCGAGTCGCGTTCGGAGAAGGTCGGAGCCATCGTCTCCGGCTTATTGGGACTGGCTTGGAGCATCGCCACATTCTTCGTTGTGCCGGTGATCGTGATCGAGAAAGCCGGGCCCTTCGAGGCCGTTCAGCGATCGATGTCGATCCTGCGACGGGCCTGGGGCGAAGCCTTCGTCGGGAACCAGGGGATTGGATTCTTGGTCTTTATCGCGGCTATTGTCGCCTGCGCCCGGCCGCGCTGGGGTTCGCGGTCGACAGCGGCGTTGCGATTGCGATCGGGATCGCCATCACGGCTTTTCTCGAGATTGGTCTGGCCATCATCTCGGCCGCGCTGCACACGATCTTGCTCGGCGCGCTTTACGTTTACGCCGCCGAAGGACGAATCCCCTACGCTTTCGACGGCACCGTGCTCCAGGCGGCGTTCGCACGACGGAACTGAGGGCATCGCGAGCGGCGATTCGGGCGAGAACGCTGGTTACCAGTCATGCCGGCCGCAGGTCGCATGTTCAATTCGCCCGTTTGATCGCCCTCATCAGCAAAGTCGACGCAACCTCTAGCTTCGGGCACTTGCCGACGAAAGCGGGAGCTGGCCCGCCTGATTCGGCCCGCGGTTGAATGAGCGCACGCGACAGGTCCGATCTATTCGATACGTGCCATCGCGGGGCACTCGCGGGCAGACTGCGCCCCAGCGTCCGCCCGTCGACGACCGGTTTCAGGCAGGCAAATTCACCCGAAAAGAGGCGAAGTCCCAGCGCCATTTGGGAATTCTCACCGGCAAATCCGTCCGCGAGGTTGGTTTCCCGTGTGAAAATGGGTGAAATGTGTTGTTTTCGATGGTTACACCATTTTAGGATAAGGGAAGCGCGGGTCGGCGGTTCCTCGGTTGTTACCGTCCCCATGGGGGCGTGGCTTCCGGGGCAAGATCGACACCGGCCGGCGTGTCGGGCCGGAGTCTCGGAGTCCAGCATCGAATGGCCCCTGTGAGGATACGGACCTCGGTCCTGATTCTGGCCCTGTTTGCCGGAGGCTATGCGCTCGCGCAGCCTGCGGCAAAGAAGGGCGCGCGCCCCCCGAGCAAGCCGGCCGCCGCCGCCAAAGCGGCCGCGTCTGCGGACAAGGACGCGGCTCCCGCCGACGAAAACGCTCCTGCAAAGGCGCCCGCCGCACCAGGCACACAGGCTGCGCCGGCCCCTCCCGTCGAAGAATCGCCGCTGTTGACCGAGCCGAAGACCCCGGCCGAATTGTTCGACGCGGCCATTCTCTGCGACCGACTCTATCGCCCGCGGCTCGCCAAGCAATATCTGCAGAAATTCCTCCAGTCCAATCCGACGGACGATGTGCTGCTGGCCCTCCGCGATAAGTACGGCCCGGCGCTGTACCTCCGACTTTCGCACAACCCGGACCTGCAGCCGGTCGGTGCGCAAATCGCGACTTTGACCACGGCGGCCACCCGCAAGCGCAACGAAGACACGGCCTATCTCGACTCGCTGATCCACAACCTCAGCGGTCCGCCCGAAGATCGCGACACAGCACTCGAAACGCTCAATAACATCGGTCCCAGCGTCGTGCCGCGGATGTTGCAGCACGTCGCCGCTCCAAAGGGGACGGAAAGCGTGGAAGTGATCGTGCAGTCGATCGTCCGCATGGGTCGACGCGTCGTCCCCGTGTTGCTGGGGGCGCTCGAATCGACCAACGAAGCGGTCCGCACGGCCGGCATCCAAGCCTTGGGTTACCTCGGGGCGCGACAGGCCGTCCCTTATCTGCTCGCCCCCGCTTTCGACGAACATCGGCCGGCGGGCATTCGCTACGCCGCTCGCCAGGCCCTGTCGCGAATTCTCGGCCTGCCGACCGAGCGGGGAGAAGGACCTCCGTCGTTCGGCGCCGCCGCCCAGCTGCGAAAAGTCGCCCGCGAGGCCCTGGCGAACCGTCTCCCCTGGCCGACAACCGACGGACTGACCGACGTTTGGACCTGGAACGACGAGTCAAAAGTCGTCGTCGACACTCGGTTGCCTCCGGTCGCGGCCAACGTGTACACGGCCCTGCGGTTTGCCCGGGAAGCACTCGGTCTCTCGCCGGAAGATCGCGAATCGCAGGCGTTGCTGATCGCCTCCGACTTTGCCTGGCGTGCGGAAGCCCCGGGCGAAAAAGCGAAACTCGCGGGCAGCCCGAACGATACGGCCTTGATCGTCGGTCCCGAAGTGTTGTCCGATGCCCTCTCGCTGGGTCTCAAGCTGGGCAACCCGGCCGTCTCGGTCGGCGCGTTGCGAGCGCTGTCGGCAGTCGGAACGCGACACCAGCTCTACGGCTCGCAGGAGCCTCGTTCTCCGGTGCTGGCCGCTCTCAACGATCCGAACCCCGACGTTCAGTACGCGGCCGCCGTTGCCGTGCTGCAAGCGCATCCGGACCGGCGGTTTCGCGGTTCACAGCGCGTCGTCGAGATTCTGGCCCGCGCGATTTCGGGGACGAATTCGCCTTTTGCCGTCGTCGTCGATTCCAATCGCCAGCGGGCGAACGAAATGGCTGGATTGTTCACGCAGATCGGTTTCGAGACGGTGACGGCGTTCACGGGTCGCGAAGGATTCGAGATCGCCGCCGATCGGGCAAACGTCGTGCTGATGGCGGTTCACGTCAATGTGATTCGCTGGCCCCTTTCGCAAACAGTCTCGAACCTGCGGGCCGACGCTCGCACGGCGCAGATTCCCATTGTGATTTACGGCCCGGAATCGGAGCGGCAGCACGTGGTGGGTATCCTGACCCGCTATCCGCAAGTCGACTATCTCGCCGAATCGTCGACCGAGGCGGCCGTCGATTCGCAGGTCGGTCCGTTTCTGCGGCGTGCCCTGGCATTAGCGCAAACCCCCGCCAATCGCGAGCAGCGGATTGTCGACTCGACGGCCTGGCTCGCGGAAATTGCCCGCTCGAATCGCACGGACATCTTCCCGCTCGACAGTGCCGAAAATCCGCTGATGGCCCTCTCGAACGACAAGGCCACGTACGCAAACGCGATGACGGCACTCGCGGCCATTCCCCGCGGCGAAGTTCAAAAGCACTTCGCCCAGCTGGCCTCGACCGACCGCTTTGACGCGGCGATTCGAGTTGACGCTGCCCGCCACCTGGTCGAGCACATTCAACGTTACGGGCTGCTCTTGTCCCGAAGCGAAGTGACCCAGCTCGAGGGCGCCCTCCGCGATGCCTCGAACCCTGAGTTGGCCACAGCTCTGGCCGCCGCGGTTGGCACTCTGCAGCCGAACGCCAGGCGGGTCGCCACCCGCTTGCAAGCAATCCCGGCTCCGGCTGCAGCCGTCCCGTAGAATCCGGCGAATTGAACTCGGTCAATTGCCGACCAATTGCCGAATCCTGGCCCGAACCCCGCTCGCATTTGGTGCGGCTCCGGTCTTGCCCGGAACGTGGAAATCTGCCCATTACCGGTGCCTTGCTGCTCCCTCCCTGGGCATAATGCCAGTCATCGAGGTCGCCGCGCCATCTTGAACCGCTCACACACCCTCCGGCCACCGTTGCAAATCGTGCTTCCGCCCACGAAAATGGCAACATGCTGCAATCTTCATCCGCACCTGCGACTGAGTCGGCCCGGTGATTCGGCTGCGACCAATGGCTCGGACGAACCCCAGGGCTTCGAGGGCATGATCGGCAACAGTGCCGTCATGCGCGAAGTCTACGAACTGACCCGCCGCGTGGCCGCAACGAATGCCACGGTCCTGTTAACCGGCGAAACGGGAACCGGAAAAGAACTCGTTGCCCGGGCCCTGCATCGCCTCAGCCCACGGGCCACTGGGCCATTCGTACGAGTGAATTGCGGCGCCTTGAGCGAGAGCCTCCTGGAAAGCGAACTCTTTGGCCACGTCAAAGGGGCGTTCACCAGCGCCAACGAAAACCGCACGGGGCGGTTCGAGGCGGCCCATGGCGGCACGATTTTTCTCGATGAGATCAACTCGGTCAGCTACAAGCTGCAAGTGAAGCTGTTGCGGATCTTGCAGGAGCACGAATTCGAACGAGTCGGCGATACGCGCACAATTCAGGTCGATTGTCGGATCGTGGCCGCCACCAACCGCGACCTCTTGGAGGAGATCGAGACCGGCCGTTTCCGCGAGGACTTGTACTATCGGCTGAACGTGGTGCCGATTTATCTGCCTCCGCTCATCGAGCGCCGGGAGGATGTCCCGCCGCTGGTCGAGTACTTTGCCTCGAGCTACGCGGCCTCCAATCGCCGGCCCATGCCCATCATTCCCAAGGAATCCCTGGCCGCTCTGCGGGACTATTCGTGGCCGGGAAACGTCCGAGAGCTGCAAAACTACGTCGAGCGGGCCATCGTGCTGTCGCCCGGCGAGGCGCTCACGTTGGATTTGTTTCCGCCTCAAGTGCGGGGGCTGGCTCCGGTGCGCGTCGGTCGCGAACGCCCCAAAGACGTCGAGTCGCTCTGTCGCGAGTTGGTCGCGCGGGGCATGACGGACACCGACGATTCGGGCACCGGCGTTTACGACTACGTCGTTTCGCTGGCGGAAAAAACGCTGATCCAGCACGTGTTGAGCGTCTGCCAGGGCATTCAAACTAAGGCGGCCGCCCGCCTGGGAATCAACCGCAACACGCTTCACAAGAAGATCCAGGACTACGGCCTCGACGCGGAGCCCTGAACGAGCCGCCGCTCCGCTGCTTATACCTGGCGCCCGCCGCTTATAATCGGGAAATGGCCAACGTCCACGTCTTTTGCTTCTTCGCCAGCTATGTCATCGCCATCGCGCTCGAGGGAAGCGCGGTTGTGCGGCGGAGCAACTGGCTGCACTGGCTGAGCTTGGGCTTTTTGGCCGCGGGGCTCATTGCGCAGACCCTCTATCTCGTCGCCCGCAGCAGCACGGCCGACCTGCCGCCCCTCTTGAGCTCCAGCCACGACTGGCTCCTGGTGCTCGCGTGGCTGGCCGTCGTGTTCGATCTGACGTTGTCGGTCGTGTTGACGCTCGTGAACCGCAACGTTCCGATGGGTCTCTTTCTCCTGCCGGCCGTGCTGCTCTTGATCGGCGCTTCCGACCTTGTGGGCGATGCCACCAGTCCCGCCATGTCCCAGGCCACCGACGCGATGCGCCGCGGTGCGGAAGAGCGGGCCCTCCGCGGCTGGGGCATGCTCCACGCGTCGCTCTTGGTGTTCGGCATTGGCGGCGTGATCGTCGGTTTTCTCTTCAGCATCATGTATGTCGTGCAACACCGGCGCCTGAAACACCCTCGCACCGTGACAAACGCCCTGTCGCTGCCGAGCCTGGCGACCCTCGCGCGGCTCAACTGGTGGTCGGTGGTGATCTCGTTTCCCCTGTTGACGCTTGGAATGCTGACGGGAATTCGGCTCGTCTATCTTTCGCGGCACACGCAAGCTCCGATCAGTTTTGCCGACCCGCTGGTGGTCGGCAGCGGACTGGTGTGGCTGGTGATGGTCGGCTTTCTCGTTTGGCTGCTGCGCCGATCATGCGGGCGGCAAGCAGGTGGCACTGCGGACGATCTGGGCCCTCGGACTCGTGCTGGCGACCTTGTTGGGCCTGCAGGTGGTGTTCAACGGGCATACCTCCGCGCCTGCGCATCGCCAGGCCGCTGCGACCGAGCCCGCGCGATCGGCCGATCTCGAAGGGACGGCCCGCCCATGAACGTGCAGGTAATTTACTGCACTCATCAGACGACAACGCTGGCGCTGCGCGAGCGGCTGGCGTTCGCTTCCGTCGAGCAGCTGACCCGTGCGTACGAATCGCTGCGCACGACCTTTCCCCGGTCCGAGCACGTCGTTCTCTCCACCTGCAATCGCGTCGAGATTTATGCGGCCCAGGATGAAGCCAACGCTCCCTTGACGCAGGAACAGGTGGCTGAGTTTTTGTCGCGATTTCACGGGGTCCCGCAAAACGATCTGGGCGGTGCCCTCTTGTGGCAAAAGGGGCCCGAAGCGGTCCGGCACCTCTTCGAGGTCGCCTCCAGCCTCGACAGCATGGTGCTGGGCGAGCCGCAAATTGTCAGCCAGGTGAAGGAGGCTTATCGCGTCGCCCAGGAGAACGACGCCTGCGGCCCCCTCACGCACGCCCTCTTCCAGGGCGCGATGCGGGTCTCCGCCCGGGTTCGCAGCGAGACCGCGCTGGCCATCGGCCGCGTCTCGGTCGCCAGCGTGGCCGTCGGCGAGTTCGGCAAGAGCATTTTCGACCGGTTCGCCGACAAAACCGTGCTCGTGATCGGCGCGGGAGAGATGGCCGAAGAGACGCTGCGCTACCTCAAGGATGAGGGGGCCGAGAGCATCGTCGTGGTCAACCGCAGCCTGGAACGCGCCCAGCGTTTGGCCGCGGAATGGGGCGGGACGGCCCGTCCGTTTGACGAGCTCGATCACTGGCTGTCCGCCGCCGACGTGATCGTCAGCACTACGGGAGCCACCGAGCCGATCGTCGATGTGGCCCGTTTTCGCACGGCCCGGCAAAAATCGGACGGCAAGCCGGTGTTCATTCTCGACCTGGCAACGCCGCGCGACTTCGAGCCGGCCGTGGCCGACGTCGATGAAAACGTCTTTCTTTACGATCTCGAGGCGCTGCGGGCGACCTGTGACCAGAACCGGCGGCAGCGGGTGCGGGAGATCGAGCGGGCCCGCCACATCGTCGCGGAAGAGACCGATCGGTTTTTGCACGATATCTATCACAAGGCAACCGGCCCCATCATCTCGCAACTGCGGGCCGGCTGGCGCAAAGTCTGCCAGGATGAACTCGATCAACTCTTTTCGAGATTCAATCAGCTCGACGCGGAGGAGCGCCGGGGCATCGAGCGCACGGTCGAACGCATCGTCAACAAACTCTTGCATCCGCCGCTGGAGGCGCTCCGCGATGAGGCCCGCAAGGGGACACCGCAGGGCCTGGTGGACGCAGTGAAGCGACTTTTCTTCTCGGACCAGTAAGCGCGCGTCGCGCCGTGGATGGCGGCGACACATGATCCGCTCCACGCGGGACAGTGCGTGCTCCGACGAAGACGGCAATTCTTTAGCCGATCACCGGGCCTGCGCGACTGGCGGCAAGCCATTTGCACGCCTCGCCTTTGCGCGAACGCGCGCCCGTGCGTGGCGCTCGATCGAGTCGTTTCTCGAATGAAAGCCTCTCCTATGAATAACCGGAACTTAATTGAATACCGCCGCAAGCTGAAGCAACTGGCCGAACGCATGCAAAGCGACGCCTCGGCCGTCATCGAACAAGCGCGCGGACCGAGCGGACAAGGCGCCGGCGACCTCTCCAACGCCCCGATGCATTTGGGAGACCGAGGCACCGACGAGTTCTTGCAGGACATCAACGCCACTCTGATGGAAAACGAGGAGTACCTGGTCAACGAAGCCCGCGAGGCCCTCCAGCGGATCGACGCCGGCACGTTCGGGCGCTGCGAGGAATGTGGCCAGCCGATTCCGCGAGAGCGTCTCGACGCGCTCCCTTACGCCCGGTTTTGCACTCGCTGCGCCGAAGCGGTCGGCATCTCCGGATCGCTGACGGGGATTGACCGCCCGACCGCCACGGTGCTCAATCGCGCGCCGAGCCCGGCCGACCAGAACCTGATTCCACCTGAGACGATCAGCGACTTTGCCCCTCACGAGGATCCGCAGTTCCGCAACTTCGACCGTCGATTCGATGCCGAGTATCCGGGCGACATTCATGCCGCCGGAACGCCGGGGGGTGGATCGGCCGTCGGGGGTCTCGCTGGTTCGAATGCCGGCTACGGCGATCCCAACGTCGAGGACTTGGAGGAGGCGATGGGCAGCGGGACTTTCGACCGTCGGGCGCCGCGCGACGAACCCGAGCAAACCCCCCGGGCCGGACGCTCGGGCGGGGCGGTCGGCGGCACGCCCGCGGGCAAGCGCACCCGCGGCGACCGCCCGCCGTCCAAGGGCTGACAACTTGCCCGATCCGGACCGGCCCGGCTGGCCCGATCGCGGGACCATTTTCTTCCCCCTGAACCCACCCCCCTCGCGCGTCCATTCCGGTATGATGGGCGGACCAACACGAGGGAAATTCTGATGAACGTTCTGGTGGTCGACGTCGGCGGCACTCACGTCAAAATTCTGGTCACGGGGGAAACCGACCACCGGGAGTTCGCCTCGGGGCCCGAAATGACCGCGGTTGAAATGGTCGCCGGGGTCGAGAAGGCGGCCGAGGGCTGGACCTACGAGGTCATCGCCATGGGCTATCCGGGCCCCGTGCTTCGCGGCAAGCCGGTCGTGGAACCCCACAACTTGGGTAAGGGCTGGGTCGGGTTCGACTTCGAGGCCGCGTTCAAGCACCCAATCAAAATCGTGAACGACGCCGCGATGCAGGCGCTCGGAAGCTACCGCGGCGGGCGGATGCTGTTTTTGGGACTGGGAACCGGTCTCGGTTCGGCACTGGTCGTCGACGGGATTCTTGAGCCGCTGGAGTTGGCCCACCTGCCCTTCAGGAAGCGGACGTTCGAGGATTATGTCGGCATCAGGGGGCTCGAGCGGTTTGGCAAGAAGAAATGGCGCAGGCTTGTGGCCGACGTCGTTGCCCACTTGAGCGCGGCCGTCCAGGCCGACGAAGTCGTGCTGGGCGGCGGCAATGTCAAGAAGCTGAAAGAACTCCCGCCCTTGTGCCGCGCGGGGGACAACAGCAACGCGTTTCTCGGCGGCTTTCGGCTGTGGGAGCAGGGGCAGCCCAATTCGACGCTGGTGGTCGCCCCGACCGTCGGGCCGTCTTGATCCAGCCCGCGTCTTTCCGAGGAGCAGGGGATGCAAATCGAACTCATCGCCGAACAGGGAGTGCTCGCCCAGCGGGGCGCCGAGCTGATCGCCCAAGCCGCACGCGACGCCATCGGGCAGCGGGGAACGTTTCTATTCGCTGTCAGCGGAGGCACGGCCCCCTGGATCATGTTCGAGGCGCTCTCGCAGCAGAAGGTCGAATGGGGCAAGGTCCACCTGTTCCAGGTCGACGAGCGAGCTGCCCCCGGCGATGACCCGGACCGGAACTTCAAGCACCTGCGCGAGTCGCTGGTCGATCGCGTCCCTTTTCCGGCGGACAATGTGCACCCGATGCCGGTCACGCAAGCCGATCTGGCCGCAGCCGCCGCGCAATACGCCGCCGAGTTGCGGCAAGTCGCTAGGACGAATCCCGTGTTGGACCTCGTCCACTTGGGGCTCGGTCCGGACGGGCACACCGCGTCGCTCGTACCCGGAGATCCGGTGCTCGAGGTGACCGACCGAGACGTGGCGATCACCGGCCCCTACCAGAATCGGAAGCGCATGACGCTGACCTATCCGATCCTCAATCGCGCGGCAAAAATCCTCTGGCTTGTGACGGGAGCGAACAAGGTCGAACCGCTCGAGAAAATGATGGCAGGCGACCGATCGATCCCGGCGGGGCGAATAGCCCGAGAGCGGGCCGTGCTTTTGGCCGATCCGGCCGCCGCGGCGAAGCTCAGTTAGCCGAGGGGAGGGCGAAGCTCCTGCTGAGCCGGAATCGCAATCGTTCATAAAAGACGGCTCGGCGGAAGCCTCGCCGTCCCTTAAGTAGCCGCCTTCGCTGGGTCGATCGCTTACGGCTCGAGGTGCTCCTGATCGTTCCAGAGCTGGAGCGCCGGCTCTTCGAGATTGTGCTCGTAGCTCAGGACGCTGAGCGAGGCTGTCCCCAACAGCAGATGCTGCCCCGCCGACGGATCGAAGCCGCACCAGCGCGCGGCCAGCACCCGCAGGATGTGGCCGCTGGAGAAGAGCAGGGCATTGCCCCCACTCGTCCGCACGCGGGCGATCACCCGGTCGGCCCGGGCCGCCACCTGCGCCAGCGTTTCACCCCCCGGCACACCGTCGTGAAAGAGCTGCCAATCGGGCCGCTCGCGGCGGATCTCATCCGACGTGCGTCCCTCGTATTGCCCGTAATCCCATTCGTAAAGGTCGGGCTCGATCAGCGCCCGATCTCCGAAGCCCGCCAACTCCGCCGTCCGCCGCGCCCGCTGCACGGGACTTGTGAGCACCAGCGGAAACGGATCCTCGATCTTCGCCAGCCGCTCACCCAGCCGCTTGGCGTTTTGTTCGCCTTCCGGCGTGAGCGGAATATCGGTGCGCCCGGTGTGCTGGCCGGAAAGACTCCATGCCGTTTGTCCGTGTCGCGCCAAATAGACTTTGGGCAAAGCTTCAGCCATCGCTCTTGGCTCCCGTCAAGTCGCTATTTTCGGTTTTGCGAATTTCGGACCGCTTTGATCTCAAAGACCGTAAGCTGGCTCTCGTACGAATCATTCGGCGTCGTTGGCAACTTGCCGGCCGCCTGGCTGCCGTCGAGCCCCACGCTCCACACGACTGCACGGTCCTTGGCATCGCCTTCCAGCCGGTAGTGAATGGGTTCGCCCTTACCAAACGGATCGAGCGGAATGGATTTCAAATAACCGGCCTGCACAAGTTCCGGAAGGGCCGCGGGAAAACCGCCATGCTCGCGGAAGTAGAGCTGCAGTGCCAGACCGACCAGGACGGCCGCTCGGTTAACGCGATCCTGATCGACCATGTCAAAGAGCCGCATCAAGCCCGGCAGCGCATAGTCCTCGTCGGGGGAAGTCCTCATCATTCCCATGTTTGCGAGCCCCGACAGTTGCATCGCGACGAGTTTCTTCAGGTCGCGGGCGGGCGGCAGCTTCGGCGAATCGGGGTCAGGCTCGAACAGGCCGACGTCCTTGTCGCTCATCGGCCTCCGCTGCCAGCGGGGGCGCTCCGCATTGGCCAGCCAATTGGAAAACCACAGGTTCGCGATCCGCACCATTTTTTCGGGCCGTCCACTCTCTCGCGTTGCCACGGCAACGAAAGGATGTCCCTTCCGCACGTTGGCAAGCACCAGAGGAATTGAATGTCGCACGGAGAGATACTCGACCTTGAGAGCGCGCGACAAGGGCGCGGTCATCGCATCGACCGCGACAACGTCGGCGAGCGCCTGACGCAGGTCGGCCGCGCTGACCTCAGGCGGGGCCGCCCAGTTCAGGATCGGATCCCGCGCGAGCCGATAAACCCGCGCCCCGACCATCCGCTCGATGATGCCCCCGTACAGACCGAGGTGCCGACTGTATCGCAGCGTTGCCCGATACCAGCTCCAGGCGTCGGCAGTCTGTCCCTCGCTTGTGACCTTGCTCGCTTTCAGGAACGCCAGCGTGGCAAAGGCACGGCCATCGTTGCTGACAGGCAGCTCCGATAGGAAGGAAAGCTCGCTCATCGGGACCTCGATCGCGTCGGCCCGCGTCGTGCCCGCTTTCCAGGCAGTCAGAGCCTTCTCATTACCGTCAAGCCACTTCCGAGCATCCTCGTTCGCTTGGCCCCAACCGCCGAGTGCCGCTTGCCGCGCGCTCTTCTCTGTTGCCTCGTTTTGAGCGGACGAGCCTCTTTTGCGGTCGAGCCTAACGAGGGACCGCTCTGCCAGGAGGTACAAGGAGTCGGCATTCTTGCCGGCGGTCAGCGTGTACGCCTCGAATGCCTTGAAGTCGAACGGCTCGCTCACGTCGGGAATGTCGGGTCCGTCGGCCAGAGCGGCGGCCACCCCGAGCGAAAGTCCCAGCAGGACGCTCCCGCACGCCGCCCAGCGCACGCCCGACTGGCGAAACCGCCTCAGTAGAAAGGAACCGAGCAGCACGAGGACCCACCCGCCGGCGAGCGCGACCGCAGCGGCCGGGAGCAGGTCGCTCACCCACAGAAAGGGCAGGTTGGGTTCCATCTGCGTGCCGGGGATCTTGTTTCCCCCTTAGTGAAAAAGGATCCCCATCACCGCCGGGGATCCTTTTTTCGTTCCCGCCGGGGATCTTGTCCCCACCGGCTAAGCATTGACCGACGCGCTTTCACGCGCGACAGCGTCGTGTCCCGTCCCGACCTCGACGTCCCGTCCCAGGCTTTCAACCCCGTCTCGCCGGACTTCTCACCACAAAGACACGAAGGCACTAAGGTCAGTCCCAGCAAACCGATCCGCATTTCTTCGTGCGTTGGTGCCTTCGTGGTAAAAGTCTTCCGTGCTGCTGCCCTGGCGGCATCCCAATCAATCCCGTCCCGGCTTTCAATCCCGTCCCGACGATCGTGTCCCGTGCCGTTCTGCCCTGCAGACCAGCAGAGAATCCGGACCTCCCCCGTTGACATGGGGGGGCGGGCAATTCAATCCCGTCCCAATCTGTCCTGTCGGATTCGTGTCCCGTCCCAACCTTGATGTCCGTCCCGGGAATCCAAGTTAGAACGTGTCCCGTACCATCAGCTTCTTAGGCGCAGCGATTCGAACGTCGCAAATTGGCGGAACTCTGACAGCGGCTGGTCAACTATCCTGGTCGTCAACTACCTATGTAAAAGTAGTTGACCACACCACACCCCCTATTGATGACATTTTCGTTACGCGGCCCAGGCCAGCCCCCGCTCTTAGGCGGACACCGACAGTGATGGGGGAGGCTGAGCGAGTTCACCCGGGCCACGCGCACCATCTTCGCGAGAGCGCAAAAAGGTGCTCTCTTCATTTAGCCACAGATGCGCAATCCGAACAAGATCAGCTTTTTGGCACGGCGGGACGCCGCGAATCGACCACCGGAT
Source organism: uncultured Planctomycetaceae bacterium (assembly GCA_963800135.1). Lineage (GTDB taxonomy): Bacteria > Planctomycetota > Planctomycetia > Planctomycetales > Planctomycetaceae > DASPSM01. The sequence goes on from CAWCZR010000022.1 coordinate 79,459, forward strand.
CATGCCAGCCGCCCGGGGGAGAGATCAGCCGGTTGACCTCTTCCGGTCCCCAGGTCCCGGGTTCGTATTCGTAGACCGCGGTCGATTTTTCCAGGATGGGATCGACGATGCGCCAGGCCTGCTCAACGTAGTCCTCGCGGGCAAACAGGCTCTGGTCGCCGCGCATGGCCTCGCCCAGCAGCCGCTCGTAGGCGTCCATTTCGTCGGCTTGGGGCTGATGCGTCGCCAATAATTCCTGCGGGCGACCGACCATTTCGTCACCGGGGTCCATCACCATCGTGCCCAGCGCGATTGCGATTTCGGGGCTCAAACGGAACCGAACATGATTGGGAATCAGCGGGGCATCGGAGTAAATGTCGGGTGGGCGGCGCAACTCGACAAACACTTCGGTGCACGTGACTGGAAGCATTTTCCCGGCACGGATGAAGAACGGCACCCCCTCCCAGCGCCACGAGTGAATTTCCAGCTTCACCGCTGCAAATGTCTCGACGCGCGAATTCTTAGCGACCCCTTTTTCGTTGCGGTAGCCGCGGAACTGTCCACGGACGACCTGGTGCGGATCGAGCGGATGGATGGCGCGGAGGACCTTTGCCCGTTCATCACGGACCGATTCCGCGTCATCTGCGACGGGAGGCTCCATGGTCAGGTTGGTGAGAACCTGGAACATATGGTTCTCGATCACGTCGCGGATCACCCCCGCTTCCTCGTAGAAGGCGCCGCGGCCTTCGACGCCGAAATTCTCTGCCATCGTGATCTGCACGCTTTCGACGTACCGGCGGTTCCAGATCGGCTCGAGGAACGTGTTTGCGAAGCGGAAGTACCGCAAGTTGCGGACGGCCGATTTGCCCAGGTAATGATCGATGCGAAAAATCGAGCTTTCGTCGAACGTGCTGAGCAGGATTTTGTTGAGCGCCTGGGCCGATCCCAGATCACGCCCGAAGGGCTTTTCGATGACGACGCGGCGCGTTTTCGGCGCAGTTGGCCTTGCCTAGCTGTTCCACCACCAGCCCGAAGACCGCAGGCGGAATCGCCAGATAGTAGGTCGGGCTGTGTGCGCCGCCTAATTCCTTGACCAGCGCCGTGAACGTGGCCGGGTCGGCATAATCGCCGTCGACATAGCGCAGGAGCTTGCTGAGCTGCTCGAACTCCTGCGGGTCGAACTGACTGTGCTGTTGGATGCTGTCTTTGGCGCGCTGGCGAAACTGATCGAGGTTCCAACCTGATTTGGCCACCCCGATCACCGGGACCTTCAGGTTCCCGCGCCGGACCATCGACTGTAACGAGGGAAAAATCTTCTTGAACGCCAGGTCCCCGGTCGCGCCAAACACGACCAGGGCATCGGATTTTGCTTGGGTCATGGATTAGCTCCGGCGAGCCGGTCCGACGGACCAATCGGCTCGTTCGTATTGCCAGGGGCCGCACCGAGCGAGCAGCCCGAATCGTCAAATCACGTGACTATTCACCGCGTCGCGGCAGTGGTGTCGATCACAAACCCGACGGCGCCTTTTTCTCCAGGTGCCCGCCGAATCCAAAACGCATCGCGGACAGCAGCCGATCGGCGTAATCCGACTCGCCGCGGGAGGCGAATCGTTCGTACAAGGCCGTCGTGAGAACCGGGACCGGCACGGCTTCGTCGATCGCCGCCTTGATGGTCCAGCGTCCCTCGCCGGAATCCGAAACGCGGCCCGAAAATTTTCCGAGCTGCTGATCTTGTCCCAGCGCCTGAGCCGTGAGGTCCAGGAGCCACGACGAAATCACGCTGCCACGACGCCACACCTCGGCCACGTCCGCCAGGTTGAGATCGAATTGATAATGTTCGGGGTCGCGGAGCGGAGTCGTTTCCGCGTCGATCACGTCCTTCTGTTTGCCGACGTTTGCGCTTTTGAGCACCGCCAGCCCCTCGGCATAGGCGGCCATGATGCCATATTCGATGCCGTTGTGGACCATCTTCACAAAGTGGCCGGCGCCGTTCGGGCCGCAGTGCAGATATCCGTGCTCGGCCGTCGACGCAGGCATGGTCTCGCGTCCGGGCGTGCGCGGGGCCGCATTCACCGGCGGCGCCAGCGTGGCGAAAATCGGATCGAGCGAGCGGACGATCGCGTCCTCGCCGCCGATCATCTGGCAATAGCCTCGCTCCAGTCCCCACACGCCGCCGCTGGTGCCGACGTCGACGTAGTGCAAGCCTTTCGCCTTCAGCTCGCCCGCCCGACGAATGTCGTCGATGTAGTAGGAGTTGCCGCCGTCGATCACGATGTCGCCCGACGAAAGCTTCGGGACCAGATCGGCAAGCGTGATGTCGACCACGCCGGCGGGCACCATCAACCACACGGCGCGAGGCGTTTTGAGCTTTTGCACCAATTCATCGAGCGACGAGGCACCCTTCGAGCCCTCGCCGGTCAGATCCTTCACCGCTTGTGCGTTGCGGTCGAAAGCCACGCACTCGTGGCCTCCTTTCAAGAGCCGACGCACCATGTTGGCGCCCATCCGCCCCAAGCCGATCATTCCAAGTTGCATGTCTCGATCTCCTCTGAACGTTGACCACTGCGTCGAGGCTTTAACACGGCGACGACGCTTAAAGAGACAAACGCGGCGCGAACGCCGCCAGATCACGTGCCGCCGGCCCGCGCCTGCTCAAAAACGTCGACCCACTTTTTGAATCTCCGGGCGATGTCCGACGAGGCCGCCATCGCCGACAATTTTCCGTTGCGGAGCTGCAAAATCGGCTCCAAGAACGTCGAACGACCGACGGCGAATCCAATAAACGCCGGAATCGCCGCGGCGGCCCGCAGCCATCGAATGACCTTCGACTCCTCCTCGCCCCGACCCAACACAATGCAGCCGACCTGACTGCGGCCTTCGCGGCGGGCGACCTCCGCCACTTTGGCGCAATCGTCGGCCCGGTCGAGCCCCTCGATCTTCCACACGTCGGGCTCGACTCCGGCCTCTTGAAGCTGGCGAATCGCCTCGACCATCAAGCCCGGCCGAATGTCGCTGTCGTAGGTCTGCTTGTCGCCGCCAACTTTGTCGAGTTGAGCCGGCTCGGCCGGCACGAGCAGCTCGAACATGTAGTAGCGGCCCGATCGACGGCAGTTGTCGCCAAGCTTGTTCAGCCGGGCGGTCTGCCGTTGGTTCAGCACGGTGTCCCCCTCGGGGTTGTAGCGGACGAGCACCTTGGCGAAGGTCGGCTTGAACTCGTCCAAGTGGGCGGCAAACTGATCTGCGTACTCGAAATCGAACTCGGTCTGGCCGCTTTTCTCCATCGACATTGCCGTAATGAAGCCTTGCCGGGCGGCGTCGGGGAGGATGGCCGCGCCGAACTCCTCGTCAACGAGAATCCCGGCCTTCTCCTTCGGCACACCGCTCTCGATGCCTTTCTTAAAACCCTCGTAAATCACTCGTTTGCTGGCGCCGACCTGGGCGATCTGCTCCGGCGTCATCGGCTCCTTGAAGCCGAACACTTCCGCCCCGTACGAGTGACGATGATCGAACGGCAGGAGATAGAGCGGCTTGTCATATCCCAACGCCATCTCGGTCTCCCAGGCTCACACAGTCGGCGACAGGCGCTCGGTGACAGACGCGGCGACAAACTCGGTGACAGATTTGCGTTAGCCGCTACCCGGCTTCGCCCGCATGCGGCGATAACGTTCGATGAGCCGCGTGGTCGAGCTGTCGTGCGGGACTTTGGCCGTCGCGGTTCCTTCGAGTTCCGGGACGATTCGCTGCGCCAGCACTTTGCCCAGCTCAACCCCCCATTGATCGAACGAATTGATCTGCCAAATCGTGCCTTGCACGAAAACCTTGTGCTCGTAGAGGGCCACCAACTTGCCCAGCGCGGCCGGCGTCAGTCGCTCCAAGAGAATCGAGTTCGTGGGCCGATTCCCCTCGAAGACGCGATGCGGCGCGAGCGTATCGGAAACGCCGTCCGCCTTCACTTGCTCGAGCGTTTTGCCGAAGGCCAGCGCCTCGGTCTGGGCGAAGAAGTTCGCCATCAATAAATCGTGGTGCCGGCCCAGCGGGTTGAGCGATTGGCAGAAGCCGATGAAGTCGCAGGGGATCAGTTTCGTCCCCTGGTGAATCAGCTGATAGTACGCATGCTGACCGTTGGTGCCCGGCGTACCCCACACGATCGGCCCCGTCTGGTAGTCGACGGTCCTCCCATCGAGCGTCACGTGCTTGCCATTGCTCTCCATGTCGAGTTGCTCGAAATAGGCGCTCAGCTTTTCGAGATACTGGTCGTAGGGCAGGATGGCCAGCGTCTGGGCGCCGAAGAAGTCGTCGTACCAGAGGCCGATCAGCCCCAGAATTACCGGCAGGTTCTCCGCGAACGGCGCCGTGCGGAAGTGCTCGTCCATTTCGTGGAAGCCGGCGAGCATCTCCCGGTAGCGATCCGGGCCGATCGCCAGCATCAGCGAGAGGCCGATCGCCGATGTGTAGGAATAGCGGCCGCCCACCCAGTCCCAGAACCCGAACATGTTGGCCGGGTCGATCCCGAATTTGCGGACCTCGGCCTCGTTGGTGGAGACGGCGACAAAATGTTTCGCGATCACCCCTTCGTCCTTCAGGGCATCGATGTACCACTGCCGAGCCGTGCGGGCGTTGGTGAGCGTCTCGAGCGTCGTGAAGGTCTTCGACGAGATGATAAACAGCGTGCGGGCCAGGTCGAGGTCGCGGGCCGCTTCGGCAATGTCGGTACCGTCGACGTTCGAGACAAAACGAAACGTGATGTCCCGGTGGCTGTAGTGCTTGAGGGCCGAATAGGCCATGGACGGCCCGAGATCCGAGCCGCCGATGCCGATGTTGACGACGTTCTTGATCGTCTTGCCGGTCGCCCCCAGCCAGGCTCCGCTGTGCACGCGGCTGACGAAGTCGGCCATTTTATCGAGGACGGTGTGCACCTCGGGGACGACGTTCTTGCCGTCCACATCGATGACTTCGTCGCGTGGGGCCCGCAGCGCGACGTGCAGCACGGCCCGGTTCTCGGTGATGTTGATCTTGTCGCCCCGGAACATGGCGTCGATGCGTTCGCGGAGCCCCGACTGATTCGCCAGGTCCAAGAGCAGCTGCACCGTCTCCGTGGTGAGGCGGTTCTTGGAGTAGTCGAGCAGGACGCCGAGCGCCTCGAGCGAGAGCTTTTCCGCCCGCTGTGGGTCATCGGCGAACAGGTCGCGGAGGTGCCGGTCGCGAATCTTTTCGTAGTGCGCTTCGAGAGCCTGCCAGGCGGGACGCTGCCGCAACGGTGACAATTCCATGCTTCCACTCCTCAGCGAGTGGCTGCATTTTAATCAGCGCGCGCCCCGGCGTCGAACGCTGGGGGCATTCCCTCAGAGAATGCCTCTGGGGCTAGCGGCAGAAGCGAAAAAAACAGGCCGGGCGATGAACTCGCTCGGCCTGTTTTTTGAGAAATCGAGCCGGATGTCGGGGCGGGCGCGACACAGGCAACCCGCGCGATCCGCGCACTGCAAGGTCTTACTTGTGGCTGCGGGCGACTTTCTTCGCGCCGCTCTTGGCCTTGTGCGACTTGTGGGCTCCGGTGCGAGTCTTCGTCGACTTCTTCACGACGCGCTTCTTCGCCGAGCTCTTCTTCGACTTCGTTTTCGCTGCCATTTCGCCATCTCCTTTGGTTGTCGGATCGGGCGCCTACCGAATCAGGGCTGGTTTCACATCGGCACCCCAAAAAAAGCAAAGCAGCCCATGCTCGAGATTCGTCGCAGCTCCTGGTTCAAAGACGCCGAGATGCAACCTGCTGCGCTTGCGTCGCGACTGGATCAATGAGGGGAGTTGCGCACAAGCGAGGGGCGGACTTATAGTGCGATCGAAAAAACTGGTCAAGCGAAATCCTTCCCCGGCAAGCGGTTTGGCAAACGAGGCTGGTCGCAAGTCGCTCCGGGGCGCTCGCCGGACGGCGCAAAAAGCCCCCGCACGCCGTTCGCTCTGGACTTTCGGCATGCGAAATCCGAAATTTGAGGACCGGGCGCCGCGCCGGGCGAGTCCTTTTCTTGGCTGGCGTGTCCTTATATCTTGCAGTGTCCGGGGTTCTAGCGGCCGCAGCTTAGCCAAGGTCATCCGGCCGTCGCCGTTCAACGCGCGGCCGCAAGTGAGTTTGAATTCTCATGACTTTCGATTTCGATTCCGTCGCCAAGGCGCCCGACGACGCCATTCTCGGCCTCAATGAAGCCTTCTCGCGCGATTCACGTCCGGGAAAAATTAACCTGAGCGCCGGTATTTATAAGGACGCTACAGGCAAAACGCCCATCCTGCGCACCGTCAAACAGGCCGAATCCCGCATCCTCGAAAACGAGAAAACCAAAACCTATCTCGGGATCGAGGGGACCGAACAATACGGCCGCGTCGTGCAGCACCTTGTGTTCGGCCCCAACCATCCGGCGGTCGCGGCGCGGCGAACAGCCACCGTCCACACGCCGGGCGGCACCGGCGCCCTCCGCGTGGCGGCCGACTTGCTCAAAAAGCTCTACCCCGAAACCAAAGTCTGGCTGAGCGAGCCGACCTGGCCCAACCACCCGGGCGTGTTTCAGGCGGCCGGCCTGAAGGTCGCCACCTATCCCTACTTCGACTCGTCCGGCAACACGCTCGCCTTCGAGCAGATGATCGCCGCCCTCGCGGAGATTCCGGCCGGGGACGTCGTCCTCCTGCACGGGTGTTGCCACAACCCGACCGGTCTCGACCCAACGGCCGAGCAATGGCGGCAGATTGCCGAGCTGGTCGCCTTGCGGGGCGTGTTGCCGTTTGTCGACTTTGCCTACCAGGGACTGGCCGACGGAATCCGCGAGGACGCGGCCGGCGTGGCTGCCCTGACGCGGGCCGGTTGCGATCTGCTCGTGGCCAGCTCGTTCTCCAAGAATTTTGGGCTCTATAGCGAACGGGTCGGAGCGCTGACGGCCGTCTGTCACACCGAAGCGGCGGCGCAAGCCGTGCTGAGCCAGTTGAAGGCCTGCATCCGCACCAACTACTCGAATCCGCCGGCCCACGGTGCGGCGATCGTCACCACGATCCTCGACGATCCCCAACTGCGAGCCCTGTGGGACACCGAAGTCCGCGACATCCGCGAGCGGATCAACGGCATGCGCAGCCTGTTCGTCCGCACGCTGGCCGACGTCGGCGTCGAGCGCGATTTCTCGTTCGTAGCCCGGCAACGCGGCATGTTCTCCTTTTCCGGACTCAATCCCGAGCAAGTGCGGCGGCTGAAGGACGATCACGCCATTTACATCGTCGGTTCCGGTCGGATCAACGTCGCCGGAATGACGACCGAAAACGTCCGCCCGCTGTGCGAGGCGATCGCCGCCGTCCTCGAAGAAACGAGTTCGAAGGTCCATGTCTAAAGATTTCTTGAAAGACGTCCGCGACGAATACGACGTCGTCGTCATCGGCACCGGACTGGCCGGGTTGACCGCGGCTAACACGCTCGCCCGCGCGGGCCACTCAGTGCTCCTGCTCGAGCATCACTACCAGCTGGGCGGGATGGCCACCTGGTTCAAGCGGCAAAACGGGCACATCTTCGATATCTCGCTGCACGGTTTTCCGTACGGCATGATCAAGAGCTGCCGCAAGTACTGGACTCGCGAAATCGCCGACTCGATCGTCCAGCTCAAAGGCGTGCGCTTCGAGAACCCGCAGTTCTCGCTGCAGACGACCTTCGATCGGCAGGACTTCACGCGTCTCTTGATCGAGCGCTTCGGCATCGCTCCCGAGGTCGTCGCTCGATTCTTCGACATGGCCCGCGGCATGAACTTTTACGACGACCAGTCGAAAACCGTCCGCGAGTTGTTCGACGAGTTCTTCCCGGGCCGGGACGACGTCGTCCGCCTGCTGATGGAGCCTATCACCTACGCGAACGGCTCGACCCTCGAAGATCCGGCGATCACCTACGGCATCGTTTTCTCGAACTTCATGCAGAACGGCGTCTACACGTTCCAGGGCGGCACCGACCGCCTCATCGGCCAGATTCGCGACGAGCTGGTGAAAAACGGCGTCGACGTGCGGATTCGCTGCCTGGTGGAAAAAATCGAGGTCGATTCGTGCCGGCGGGCGACCGGTTTGATCGTGAACGGCCGCCGCATCGCGCGCGGGCCATCGTCTCCAACGCCAACCTCAAAACCACGATCCTCAAACTGGTCGGGCCAGAGCACCTCGACCCGAGTTTCGTCGAGGAAACGCGGGCCGTGCGGCTCAACAACAGCAGCTGCCAGGTCTACATGGCGCTCAAGCCGGGCGTCGGCTTCGAGCCGTGTGGCGACCTCTTGTTCCATTCGGAGCATCGCGGCTTCGACATCAACGCCATGCTCAGCCGCCACGTCAGCAGCCGGACGTTCTCGTTTTATTACCCGAACACGCGGCCCGGCAGCGATCGTTTTGTGGTCGTCTCGTCGACCAACGCGAACTACTCCGATTGGGCCTCGCTCTCGGACGAAGAATACGCCGCGTCGAAGCACGACCTGGAGCAGACGACGCTCGACTGCCTCGAGCGCTACGTGCCGGGCATCCGCGAGAAGATCGACCACATGGAAGCCTCGACGCCGCGAACCTTCGAGCATTACACGCGGCATCAGCAGGGGGCCTCGTTCGGCACCAAGTTCGAGGGCCTCAAGGTGAGCAAGCAGCTCCCCGAGCAGGTCGCCGGATTGTTCCATGCGGGGTCGGTGGGGATCATCATGTCGGGCTGGCTGGGGGCGATGAACTACGGTGTGATCGTCGCCAACGAAGTCGACAAGTATCTCACGCCCGCCGTCGCGAGCGTGTAAGAGCCGCGCCATGGGCATGAATCGCCAGGAAATCGAGCGGCTCATTCCCCATCGGCCGCCCTTCTTGTGGATTGACGAGGTCGTGGACAACTCGCCGACCAGCATCCACGCCCGCAAGTTTCTCGATCCCGGGCTCGACGTATTCAGCGGGCACTACCCAGGGTTTCCCGTGCTGCCCGGAGTGCTCGTCTGCGAAGCGACCATGCAGGCCGGCGCGCTCTTGATCGCCACGCTTGACGCGGGACCTGCGGGCCATGTGCCCGTTGTCGGCCGGCTCAACAACGTCAAGTTCCGCCGCATGGTCCGGCCCGGCAACACGCTCGATATCCACGTCGAGCTGACGGAAAAGATCGCGAAAGCCTGGTTCCTGCGGGGCCGCGCCGAAGTCGACGGCCAAACCTGCTGTTCGCTGGAGTTCGCCTGCACGCTCGCGCCCGCGGGCGAATCCGCCTGACGCGTCGCGGACTGGGCGCTCGCGTCACGCGGGCGCGGATGTTGCGGGTGAGCGCGTCGGGACCGATTGGCGAGTCGGGAACGCCTCGCGCCGGCGATCCGCCAGCAAGCGGAGCCATTCGTTCATCCCTTCGCCCCGCTTGGCCGAAACGGTCAGCACCTGCATCCCGGGGCGAACGGCCTCAATATTCTTGAGGGCCGCCGCCGCGTCGAAGTCGACCGCGGCCGCCAGGTCGGCCTTCGTGATAACGGCGACGTCGGCCGTGTTGAAAATCGTCGGGTATTTGAGCGGCTTGTCTTCTCCCTCGGTCACGGAAAAGACGACAACCCGCAGCGCCTCGCCCAAGTCATAGCTCGCCGGGCAGACAAGATTGCCGACGTTCTCGATGAACAGAAAGTCCAGCTCCTCGAGCGACCAATCGTCAAGCGCCGTCCGCACCATTTCCGCCTCGAGATGGCACACGGTGCCGGTCGTAATCTGTCGCACGGGAACTTCCGACCGTGCCAGCCGGCGGGCGTCGTTGTCGGTCGCCAGGTCGCCGACGAGCGCCGCCACGCGGTACTGTTCGCGGAGCGCCACCAGCGTCTTTTCAAGCAGCATTGTCTTGCCCGACCCGGGGCTCGACACAAAGCTGACGGTGAACACACCGGCCGACTCGAACCGCTCACGCAGGACCCGGGCGGCGACGTCGTTCTGCTTCAGGATTTTGGTGCGAATCTCCACGATCCGGGTGTGCGCGGTCATGCGTCGATCTCCAGCGCCGTCACCTCCAGCTCGCGACCACTGCGGATGTCGGACGTCGGGACGCCGCACTGCGCACAGGCAAACGAGGGGAGCGATTCGAACTCGCGGGGCCAGTCGAGCGTGGTATCCGCGTCGCAGGCCGCACAATGGATCACGATCGGCGACTCTTCGATCAGCAGCCGCGCGGCAGCCAGGGGCGAATCTTCCTGTGCCAGCTCAAAGGCGGAGAGCAGCGCCGACTTGACCACGCCCGAAAGCTGACCCAAGCGCACGTGCACGGCGCGGACCGCCACGCCGCCCCGCTGTTGGCTCTCTTCGGCCGCCAGGTCGATGATACTGCAGGCGATCGAAAGTTCGTGCACGTCAGCTCATTTCGGATGTCATCATTGCGCGAGTCATTCAACGAGCACCGTAGCGGGAGCGTCCCTCCGAGGACGGTGCCCGTCTCACATCATCTCGATCTTCACGTACCGCGCGATTTCCGGCGCCATGCTGGCGACTCCCGCGGCCACGGCCCCGCCGGCGAGGAGCGCGCCCCACGGCCAGAGGAAACCGTTCTGCCGGGGCTGCTCCACGCCCAGGGCATTCGTCAGTCGGCGGCGCGCTCCGTTGTCTCCCAGAATCAAGCTGGCACCGAGCGCTCCAATTGCGATGCCCGAGGCCAGACAAATCATTTCATGACCGCGCGACTCTTGAATCCACGCCATGACTGCACTCCCTTAGTGATGCGCCTCTTGTTGGGCTGATTCTACCTTGGATGATTGTATCGCGCGCGTCGGCTCGACTATCGCCGAGCCTGCCGATGATTCGCTCCCGACCGTTCCCTGATCCAGAAAATTGCGTACCAACGAAGTCACAACATCCAAAGCCTCGTCGACGGCGGCAGCCACCGGTTCGCTGAGGCCCAGCCGGCCCTCGTCACCGCCCAGGTCCGCCGGTTCGCAGCCCACGAGCACAATCCCTTTGAGGGCCGCGCCTTGCGCGTGGGCCATTCGCAGCACTTGCAGCGGGTCGAGCGAATGGGCATCGACTAGGGCCGCGGAGCGGGAGTCGTCCGCCAGTTCGGAGACGTCCGGTTCGATGACGTAGATCGTGCCCGGGGCCCCGCCGCGCGGTGTCGCGTCGATCAGCACGGTCAGATCGCTGCCGTCGCACAGGGCGTAAGCCAAATCGAATCCCCGAATCCCGAAATCGACGACCCGCACGCCGGCCGGCCAGGGGCGTGCTTGCAGTCGACGGGCCACCTCGCTGCCGAACGCATCATCCCCGAGGAAGATATTGCCGATGCCGGCGATCAAGACTCGCGTGCTCGCTTCCATCAGGTGCTCGCTTCCGGTGCCGGCCCTTTGCCCGCGTCGGCCGCCGGCTGATTGTCCGGCAGCTTCATCGGCTCGACTTCGGCCAGCGAAAAGAAAAAGCGGTGCCCGGGCTGCCGCAGCATGCCCAGGTCACGGCCGGGATCGTCGTCGATGACGACGGCCAAATGCGTCCGGCCCTCGTAGTCGGTTTCGATGGCCTCGATCGTGGCAATCTTGCCCGCGAGCGCCAGATCCATGATGTCGGCACCGGCCTTGGGCCAGAGGCGAACCTGGTCGCCCGCGCAGCTCGACGCCGAACACGCGGACGCTTTCCTGCCGCTGCGAACCTCCCTCCAGGTTGTCGAAATCGATTTCTTGCATCAGGGATTGGCGACCTCCTTCAAATCGCGAATCGTGCCGTGCAGATGCATCAGGCTCGCTTGGGAGAGGGCCTCGGTCCGTTCGAGAATTTCGCGGGCCCGCCGATCGACGCCCCGCATCGCCCGCTTTTCGTCGTCGGTGAGCGTCATCACGCGAAGCGCGAGCATTTCATCCATTTCGGTGCCGTCGAAATAGTCGCCGTCGCTCTCGGGCGCCACCTGCGGATAGTCGTACAGAATAATCGGCGACGCGAGCATCAGATCGTGCTGTCCCTGGCTCCCCACCAGCACGGGCCAGAGACCCCGGTTCTGGCAGCCGGCAACCTGCTCAGCCAGTTCATTCGGCGGCTCGAGCAGCGACACGAACTGCCCGGATTGTGCCGCGAGCAGCACGTGGGCCGACGCCAGTGCACTCAACTGGGCCTCCGCCCGGGGCACGTCGGTCGAGAGCCGGGTCACGTTTTCGACGTCGACCTGCAGCTTCCACAGTTGGTCGCCGAGCCGCTCTGAATGAATCGTTACGATAGCCTGGATCGGCTGGTGCCGGCGGACGATGGCGCCCACGATCTGTCCGTCCGCATTTCGCAGCGTCTCGCTCGATTGCTGGGTTTCGCTTTCCCAACGGACGGTGAAGGGCGCCTCGGCAAGCCGCGAGAGATTGAGATCCGGGGCCACGATCTCGCGATCGATGGCTTCTTCCCAGGTCTGCAGGATCTCCCCGTCAACCGCGAGTTCCGGCACGATCTCGTTTTGGAGTGTTTCCGGCTCCGTGCCGAGGGCGCGAGGACGAACCCGGCCAACTTCTCGCGCGACAAGTTGCAGAAAGCGGACCCGCACGTCGATCCGCGGCGCAGTCCCCCTCGATCAGACATTCCGCGTGCGTGCGGCCGGTCTCGCCCGCTTGCTGACGTTCGGCCCATTCGGCCGGCATCAGAACGCCGAAATTGAACCGCTGGCGGTTCTTGATGGCCGACGCGCGGTACGGATAGAGGATGTAGCCCTCGTAGAGGACGGCGTCGGCGATCTTTTTGGCCAGTTCGAGATTCATGCGTGATCGTGCCCGTTGCCTGCGGCTAAGATGACAGGGGCCGCGTCGGCATCGGCCGCCAGCAGTTCCTCGATGACACGTTCCCAAGTCGGGATGCCGCGACTGCGCTTGCAGGCGGCCAGCTTTTCGAACGTCGCTCGCTGCAGGCAGAGCCAGGCCGTGTTGGGATAATAGGCGTCCATCATCGACCGCCAGACGCTTGCGGGGAGCCGATATTGGGCCTCTTTGGTCCAGGGAACCCGCGTCATCTGCAGACCGCCGCCTTCGTCGCGATAGAACACAGTGCCGCTGAATAAGCACGTGAGCGGCACTTCGCCGTCGTCGAGCGCGTGAAAATACTTCGTGGCCGCCACGTTGAAGTCGAAGGTGCAGGGGACAGCGAGATCGACGGCAATGCGTTCCTCGAACGCCGGCACCAACACGTTTGCGTAGGTCCAATGCATGGTCCGCAGCGTGCGGCTCCAGTTCGAGATGTCGCCGAACAGATCGCGGAGGCCGGCCTGTTCCTCGGGGCTGTAGCGGCGGCGAGGCGTGTCGATTTGAATCTGCGCCTGCAGCAGGATGTTTTCGATAGGCTGCCCGACCGCCGGCTGCGCTACCTCCAGCCGGAAGCCCAGCGTGGGAACCGCGGCGAATCGAATCGCTTCGGCCGCCGCGATGGTGAAACTCAGGTCCGGCATGTTGGACTCATTTGAATTGCGACACTGTTGTTCGAGACGCTCTGTCGCCTCGCAATGTCAGACGTTGGGGAAGCGTCGCGATTGATCGTCGACGACTTGGGATTTGCCTTGCAGCTCCATGAAATATTTCTCGATCTCTCGCCAGACCTCTTGTCCGCCGGAGAGGCCGCGCCAATGCGCGCGGATCAGGCCGACGAGCTTGTAGCAGGCGTCGATCGGCACCAAAAAGTAGCGCGGGCCGGCCTCCTCGCCAGTCCGCTCGTGGCCGCCGGCTTGCGATGTGTTGCGGCTGATCCGATCGACGAGCAGCGCCTCCACGTCCGGCTCCATCGTACGCAGAGCGGAGTTGGCTGCGACCAGCTCGCTCCACGACGACAAGTCCAGCAACGACTCCATCGGGCCGGCCGGGCTCGGGTAGATCGCCACCGCTCGATCCCGCGGCATGTTCTGGAAGAAGAACGCCATATTGATCGGAATCAACAGGCTGTCCCACTGTGCGTCGCTCAAGGCAAAATCCTGGAGCAGCAAGAACCGCAGCGGCACGCGGCGATATTTCGTCGCCTGGCCGGAGAAAAGCAGTCCGCAGGCTTCGCACGAGCAGATCAGCCGCTGAGTCGCGAGCTCCACCAAGTGCCGGTGCTCGGTCGCCAGCGGCAGTCCGCACAGTTCGCAGCGCTCGACCGGTTCACGCGGTTTCGTCGCCTCGCGGAAGCGGCCCAGAGATTGTTTCAGCGAAGAAAAGCCGGCGGACATGGGGTTCCAAACGACGCAAATGGAGTCAGCAGAAGGGTGCTAGCGGATGCGAATGGCCTCCAACGGGACGAAGCCGGAGGTCGGCGGCGGTTCGACGACGCCCGCAACTTCCAGGCGCTCGATGTCCGGCGCGAACTCGAAGATCGCCTCTTCGATGGCATTCCGCAGCGTGATCGACGACGACGGACAACCGTGACAACTGCCATCGAGCTTGAGTTTGACGACCCCGTCGCTCAGATCGACCAGTTCGACGTCGCCGCCGTGCGAACGGAGCAGGGGCCGCACTTTTTCGAGCGCCTGCTCCACGCGGGTCGGCAAGTCGACGGGATGCAGATCGTGTAGCATCAGGAGCGGAGCCACGCGTTCGTCGGCCGCCAGGCGGTGAATGAGTTCGACCATTCCATTCGATGCGGCACGGTTCGCCGCCGTGCCATTCGACGCGGCGCCGTTCGAACGTGACGTGCCAAGATGGCCGGCGATCTCGATGATCCGTGCTAAGCCTTGGCGATGCAGGTCCAACAGCAGTTGAACCAATGCCAGCGCGTCGTCTCGTAACGCGGGATCGGCGGCCCCTTCGATTCGGGCGACCAGCTCTTCGATCCGATCCATTCCTTGGGGCAGGGGCGTGGGCTCAGGCATGCGTTCGATCCACGAAGGCCATTCGATCTCCCATCCGTCGGCTTCATACCAACGCGGGGCTCATTCTGACCAATCCCATCCGGGAGGGCGAGGCTCCCACCGAGCCTTCGTCTTGATGCTGCGTCTTTGTTGCTACTGCAGGCTGCTACTTCAGGGTGATACTCAACAGCTGGTCGCTCAGCGGATTTCCGTCCGACAAAGTCGAGCCGAGCTTCGCCCTCCCACGTCGGCGGGCAAGCTGGCATGGCAGCTTGCCCTACGGCGTCCGTCAGGCGTTCGGCACTCCGAACATCGGCTGGTGCCGAACATCGAGCGTGCGACCATTTCCCAGGAACATGTGCACTCCGCACGGCAAACACGGATCGAAGCTGCGGACCGCCCGCATGATGTCGATGCCTTTGAATTTGTCCGGGCCGTTCTCCTCGAAGATCGGCGTCCCCTGGACGGCATCCTCGTACGGGCCGGGCGTGCCGTAGCTGTCGCGCGGGTTGGCGTTCCACGGCGTCGGCGGATACGGGTGATAGTTGGCAATCTTGCCGTTGCGAATCACGACGTGATGCGACAGCACGCCGCGCACCGCCTCGTGGAAGCCGCAGCCGATCGCCTCATCCGGCACTTTGAACGGAGCCCAGGTTTCCGTGTGGCCCGAGTGCAGTTCGCGGAGCGCCTGCTCGACGAAGTACAGGCCGCAGCAAGCCGCGTAAACCTGGAAATACGTGCGGGCCCGGTCGCGTTCGATGGCGTTGCTCCACTTGGGGATCTTCCACTCGAACTCGACCTCGGGCTTGGTGGCCGTCTTCGGCAGCATCATCTTCACGCTCTGGCCGGTCGCCTTGATGTAGCCGATGTCGACCTTGCCGGCGAGTGCGGTGGCCCATAGCCGGGCGATCGGCCCGCCCCCCGTGTCGAGGGCCAGGTGGTCGCCCGTCCGCTTATCGAGCCAGCGGGGCGACATGACCCACGTGTATTTGCCGCCGAAGTCTCGCTTCTGCGGCTTGGGAATCGTCGTCTGGTTCCACGGGTGGCGGCGATCGACAGGGTTGCCCAGCGGATCCTGCCGCACGAACATCTCCTCGTTCTCCCAGTCGCCGTAATACGAGCTGCCCAGGAGAATGCGAATCCCCAGGTTGATGTCGACCAGGTTCGTGGTGACGAGCTTGCCGTCGACCACAATGCCTGGGGTGACGAACATTGCGTTGCCCCACTCGTTCATCGTGCGATATTGGTAATCGCACACGGCCGGGTCCTGGAACGAACCCCAGCAACCGAGCAGGATGCGGCGGCGGCCCACCTCTTCGTAGCCGGGCAGTGCCTCGTACCAGAAGTTGAACAGGTCTTCGTGCAGCGGCAGGCACTTCTTCATGAACTCGACGTACCGCATCAAACGGACGAGGTAGTCGGTGAAGAGCTGCACCGTGGGGACGGTGCCGGTGCCGCCCGGGTACAAAGTCGACGGGTGGACGTGCCGGCCTTCCATCAGGCAGAACATCTCGCGGGTCATGCGGCTGACTTGCAGCGTCTCGCGATAAAAGTCGCCGGTAAACGGATTGAGGGCCGTCATGATGTCGCCGATGGTCTTGTAGCCGTGCGCGGCGGCGTTGGGCGACTCGGTCTTTCTGGCTTTCTCCCAGACGCCGGGATTGGTCTCCTTGACCATCTGCTCGCAGAAGTCGACGCCGACCAGGTTGTCCTGGAAGATGTTGTGGTCGAACATGTATTCGGCCGCTTCACCCAGGTTGATGATCCACTCGCCGAGCGCCGGCGGAACGACGCCAAAGGCCATGTTTTGGGCGTAGCACGCGCACGTGGCGTGGTTGTCGCCGCAAATCCCGCAGATGCGGCTCGTGATGAAGTGGGCGTCCCGCGGGTCTTTGCCCTTCATGAAGATGCTGTAGCCGCGGAAGATCGACGAGGTGCTGTAGCACTCGGCGACTTGCTTCTTGGCAAAGTCGATCTTGGTGAAGATGCCCAGACTGCCGACGATCCGAGTGATCGGATCCCAGTTCATTTCGACGAGCTTGCCCGGCTCCTTGTCGGCCGCGGTCTTCGGAAGAATAGCAGTCGCCATGGTCGATTCTCCGTTGGCGGTCGGCGGAACGCGCCGGCCGGTTTTATTTGGTGTTCCTCAGACGTGCAGTCGCATCCGGACCAAGGATTCTGTCCGCGTGTTGCCGTCGGCCGAGCGTCGGGCCTGATCGGCGTCGCACCGAAGCAGGCCCGCCCGGCCCGAATGACAGGTCAGCGGGAAGCCGTGTAGCCGGTCGTCAGCGCATTACCGGGATGGCGCCACTTCGGCTCCTTGTTGGCCGTGCGTTGCGTGATTTTCCGCAAGGACCGGATCACGCTCCCGTAGGCCCGGGAAGCAGACGACGAGACCAGTGAACCCGGGGGCGGATCCATGAAGGGCATGAATTTGTCGGGGAAGCCCGGCATCGTGCAGCCGATGCAGATGCCGCCGACATTTGGGCAACCGCCAATGCCGGCCATCCAACCGCGCTTCGTGACGTTGCAGTTGACGACCGGTCCCCAGCAGCCGAGCTTCACCAGGCATTCGGGCTTGCCGTACTCGTGTGCGAACTGCCCCTCTTCGTAGTAGCCGCCGCGATCGCAGCCTTCGTGCACGGTGTGCTCGAAGAGCCACTTCGGCCGCAGCTGATCGTCCAGCGGGATCATCGGAGCCAGGCCGGCAACCTGGTACAGCAAGTAGAGCAGCGTCTCCATGAAGTTATCCGGCTGAACCGGACAGCCCGGGACGTTAATGATCGGCACCCCAGCCTTCGACTTCCAATTCCAGCCGAGGTAGTCGGCCAGCCCCATCGCGCCGGTCGGGTTGCCCATCATGGCATGAATCCCGCCGTAGGTGGCGCACGTGCCGGCCGCTACCACGGCCAATGCCTTTGGCGCGAGCCGATCAATCCATTCGCACGTGGTTATGGGTTGACCCGTTTCATGGTCGGTGCCGAAAGCTGCCCAGTACCCTTCGGCTTTGATTCGCTCGTTGGGGATTGATCCTTCCATGACCAGCACGAACGGATCCAGCTCACCCTTCTCGGCCATGTACCAGTACTTCATGAAGTCATCGCCGTTCTCGTAGGCGAGGACTGGGTTGTGCAGGTGGACCTTGGGCAAACCGGGAATGGCCCCCATCACCACATCTTCGACGCTGGGCTGCATGGCGGCGGTGATCGACACGCTGTCGCCGTCGCAGCTCAGGCCGCCGGTCATCCAGACGACATGAATCTCTTTCACGTCGGGTGGCCGTCTCGCCTGAATCGTTTGCCCCGTACTCCTGCCATTCCCTTTAATCATGGGATCTCCTCGTATTTTGTTGAGGTTTTGGCGGATCGCAGCGAATTGGATGCGTGGCCAATCGTCGGCAAATTCAGCAGATTCTCGGAAGTTGTTCTCCTGCCAGCATGGTGACGACCCGGTCCCCTCCGATGACGGACCGCATGATGACCATCCCCGGATGGTCCTGGACGATCTCCCCGATCAGGGCGGCGTTGCGTCCCAGAGGGTGTTGTCGCATGACGCTCAAGAACATGCTCCGCGTGCTCGGCCGGCACCACGGCGATGAGTTTTCCCTCGTTCGCCACGTAGAGGGGGTCCAAGCCGAGCATTTCACATGCCGCCGAAACCTCCGCGCGGACGGGGAGCGTTGGCTCCTGAATGTGCACACCGACATTGGAGGCGGCCGCCAGTTCGTTGAGCGCGCTCGAGACGCCGCCGCGCGTCGGATCGCGCATGCAGCGGATCTCCGGACACGCGTCCAGCATGACGCGGGTGAGATCGTGCAGGGGGGCGGAGTCGCTCTCGAGCACGGTCTCGAATTCGATCCCTTCGCGCAGCGACATGATGGCGATGCCGTGGTCGCCGATCGTGCCCGATACGATCACGCGATCCCCGGGCCGCGCTTTGCGGATCGACAGCCTGCGACCGGCCGGCACGATACCGATGCCCGAAGTCGTGATGAAGATCTGATCGCCCTTGCCGTGGTCGACGACCTTGGTGTCTCCGGTAACGAGCTGGACGTTCGCTTCGCGACACGCCTCGGCCAGCGACGTGACGATCCGCCGCAAATCGTTCATCGGCAGGCCTTCTTCGAGGATGAAGGCCGCGGAGAGAAAGAGCGGGATCGCACCGCCGACCGCCAGATCATTCACGGTGCCGTGCACAGCCAGACGGCCAATATCGCCGCCGGGGAAGAACAGGGGCCGGACGACGAACGAGTCAGTGGTGAACGCCAGCCGCGGGGCGGGATGTCCGTTGCTCGCCGCGCCATTTGCCGCGCCGTCCCGTGTTGCGCCAAACGGGACGATGGCCTGATCTTCGAGCGCGTCCAAAATCGAATTGCCCAGCTCGGGCAAGAAGACGCGCTGGATGAGGTCGGCGGTCAGTTTGCCGCCGCTGCCGTGTCCCAGCAAAACGTGGTCGTAGTCCGTCAGCGGGAGCGGACAGCTCATGCGGTCGAAATCGACGTCGCGCGGTTCATTCATCTGGCGTCCGTCATGCTAAAACCTCAAACGGGAACCGGCGTCGTTCCCCGGTATCGACCGTAGTTGTAATAAGCCGCGCAGGCCCCTTCCGAAGAAACCATCGTCGCGCCGAGGGGTCGTTCGGGCGTGCAGGTCTTGCCAAATGCCGGACATTCGTGTGGTTTGCGGATGCCCTGCAGGATCAGCCCGCTGATGCAGACGTCCGATTCGAGCACCTCGAGCTGAAACACCGCGAACCGCGTTTCCGCGTCATACTCAGCGAATTCCGGCCGCAGTTTGAGGCCGCTTTGCGGGATGGTGCCGATACCCCGCCATTTGCGGTCGCCGACTTCGAACACCTCGTCGACGAGCTGGCGGGCCGGACGATTGCCCTCGCGGCGGACGGCGCGGGCGTATGGATTTTCCACGCCCACCTTGCCCGCCTCCAGCATGCTGACGCAGCGGTAGATGCCCTCGAGCAGATCGAGTGGCTCAAAACCGGTGACCACGATGGGGATTTGAAATTCTTGCGCGAGTGGCTCGTATTCCTCGTAGCCCATCACGGCGCAGACATGCCCCGCGCCCAGGAAACCCTGCACGCGGTTGGTCGGCGACGAAAGGATCGCCCGCATGGCCGGCGGCACCAGCACGTGCGAAACCAGGACGGCGAAGTTCTTGATCCCGCGCCGCTTGGCCTGCATCACGGCCATCGCGTTGGGGGGCGACGTGGTCTCGAAGCCGACCGCGAAGAACACCACCGTGCGATCCGGATTTTTCTCGGCAATTCTCAGACAGTCGAGCGGCGAATAGACGATTCGCACGTCACCGCCCGCCGCCTTCACGTCGAACAAGTCCCGCTTGCTGCCGGGGACGCGGAGCATGTCGCCGAACGAACAGAAGATCACTTCGGGTCGCGCGGCGATGGCGATCGCCCGGTCGATCAGCTCCAGCGGCGTGACGCAGACCGGGCAACCCGGCCCGTGCACCAGTTCGACCTTCGGCGGCAACAGTTCGTCGATCCCATATTTGACGATCGAATGCGTCTGCCCGCCGCAGACTTCCATGATCGTCCACGGTTGCGTGGTGATGCCGGAAATCGCCTGCCGCAACTTTTGGGCAGCGACCGGGTCGCGATATTCCTGTTGGTACTTCACGCTTTCACCCCTCCCGACGAGCAGCGAGTGTCAGCTCGCCGGTTCTTGGTTTTTGACTCGTCCGACCTCGTTCGGGCTTGCCAGTCAAACAAAAACAAAGAGCCCGGCAAATAACGCGGAACCGGCCGGCTGACACCGGCCGCTCGCCATCAGGACTGGTCGGTTTGCAGCTCGCCCAGTTCGTTCATCCCTTCCAGGAACGAAAAGACCTGTTTCGCCTCCTCTTCGTCCACGACTTGCAACGCAAACCCGACGTGAACGATCACGTACTGGCCCGGCTGCACTTCGGGGGTGTGCTCGAGGCAAACCCGCTTCGCGACGCCGCCGAAGTCGACTTTCCCCATCAAGACGTGGTGCTCCCGATACAGGTCGATGACTTTGCCCGGTATGGCAAGACACATGCGTTTATCCTTCCTGTCGTGCGTGCGGGGCCGCCCACGGGCGGCGGGCAGCGGAGTCGGGACGGATCTCGGATCGAGCAGCTCGAGACGACGGCTGCCCCGACCTCGGACCGGCTTCCGAGCCGTCGCCCGCTTTAGCGCTTGGTTCGTTACGGATCGCGGAACACTCCGAAAGCTGCGAACGATTGAGCGAGCCAAGTCCGACCGGTGTATGCAATTCCGATGCCTGCGGCAAAGATGTGACCATCCCGGCCGCGACGGCTGCCGCGCCGATCGCCAATTGCCCGAGGCTGATTCCCCCGTCGTTCGGCGGAACCAGGACATGCCGGTAAACGCGAAAGCCCTCGGCGGCAAGGCGGGCCGCGCTCTCGGTCGAAACCAGCGCATTCATGAAAACGCCGCCACTGAGGACGACCGCGTCGATCCCGCATTGCTCGCGAAGCATCGCGCAGGTCGTCGCAATCATCTCGACAATCGTGGTGTGGAAGCGGCGGGCCACGCGTCCGGCATCGACGCCCTGTTGCACATCGGCAGCGACGGCACGAATCAGCGGCCGCGTGTCGATTTGCCAAGGCGGAGCGGTCGCAGGGGCAGCTGGTTGAGAATTCTCGGTGACCGGGGTGAGCTCAAAGGGATAGGCCGCGGCCGGCTCGGACTGCGTGGCCAGCCATTCCAGCTCGATCGCCGCCTGGCCTTCATAACTGGCCGTATCGCGGACACCGGCGATTGCGCTCACCGCGTCGAACAGGCGACCGGCGCTCGACGTCAGCGGGGAATTGATTCTGTGCTCGAGCATGGCGGCGATCGTCCGTAGCTTCGCGCGGTTGATCCGCGCAGCCAGTAGCTCGCACGAACAGCCGGCGTCGAGCAGGTGGGACGCCGCCATCCGCCACGGCTCGCGAACGGCCAAATCACCGCCCGGCAGCCCGACGTAGCGCAAATGGGCGGCGCGACGGAACCCCCGATAATCGGCAACGAGGAATTCGCCTCCCCAGATCGCCCCATCCGTGCCGTACCCCGTGCCGTCGAATGACACGCCGATGACCGGTTCATCAAGACCGTGCTCGGCCATCCCGCTGGCCACGTGCGCATGATGGTGCTGCACGGCCAAGAGGGGAACTCCGGTAGATGAAGCCCGCTGACAAGCGTAATTCGTCGACGCGTAGTCGGGATGCAGATCGTGCACAATCAGCTCGGGGACGACGGCGAACAGCTCCTCGTAAAGCCCGACGTCGCGAACAAACGCCCGGTACGCGTCCCAGTGGTCTAGGTCGCCCAAGTGATGACTCAAAAAGGCCTGCCGGCCGCGGCCGAGCGCAAACACGCCCTTCAACTGTCCGCCGACGGCCAAAACCGGCCGCGGGCAGGCCAGCGGCAACGGCACTGGTTGCGGCGCATAGCCGCGCGAGCGGCGGACGAGCGACTCGCGCGAATCGAGGATCCGCGTCACCGAATCGTCGCAGCGCACATGAATCGGGCGATTGTGGACCAAAAACACGTCCGCGATGCCGCGCAACCGCTCGAAGGCGTCCGTGTCTTCGTAAGCGATGGGCTCGTCGGAACGGTTGCCGCTCGTCATCACCAGCGCGCGGTCAGAAAATTCCGCGAACAGCAGGTGGTGCAGGGGAGTGTAGGGGAGCATCACACCCAACCGCGAGTTGCCGGGTGCGACGGCATCACAGACGAGCGTGCCAGGTGGCGATCGCTTCCGCAGCAGCACAATCGGCCGCCGCGGCGAATCCAGTAGTCGGCGTTCGTCGGCATCGATCTCGCACAGGCGCTCGGCCGTCTCGACGTCCCGCACCATCACGGCGAACGGCTTTTCGTCGCGGTGTTTGCGCTGCCGGAGCTCCAGAACGACGCGTTCGCTGGCGGCGGCGCAGGCCAGGTGGTAGCCGCTCAGTCCCTTGATCGCACCGATCCGTCCCTGCCGCAGAGCGTTGACAAAGATCGCCAGCGGGTCAGCCGACTCGAGGGGCCGTCCGTCAGCATCACAAACTGAAAGTCGCGGTCCGCAGGCGGGGCAGGCGGCCGGTTGGGCGTGAAAGCGGCGATCGCGAGGGTCGGCATACTCGGCCGCGCAAGCGGCACACATCGGGAACGCGGCCATCGTCGTGCGTCCCCGATCGTAAGGCGCACCTTGAATGATCGTCAGCCGCGGCCCGCAATTCGTGCAGTTGAGAAAGGGGTAGCGGTAGTGCCGATCGGCCGGATCAAAGAGCTCCGCCAGGCAGTCGGGACAGGTCGCGACGTCGGGCGAAATGAAAATCGGACTGTCGCCGTCGTGTTCGCTCGCCTCGATGCGGAACTCTGTTTCGCGGCGCGGCGCTTGCGATTCGGAGGTGAGCGCGTCGATCCGAGCCAGCGGCGGCGCTTGTTCGTGCAGTTCGCGAACGAAACGCTCGAGCGAGCTGGGGCGTCCCTCGACCTCGATTCGCACGCGGCCGGATTGATTCTGGACGAACCCGCCGAGATCGAGCCGCGTCGCCAGCGAGTAGACAAAGGGCCGGAAACCGACGCCTTGCACAATACCTTCGACCGTGACGGCTCGGCGTTCCATCCGGACCCTCCGCCCGGTGCGGACCGGTTCCGCGCGTTGAACATTCGCGCAACGAGCACGGCACGGTCGGTCGCATCGCGTGCGCCATATTATAGACGGAGAGATCCCGGGATCTATGGGTTAACCGCTTAAACGCGAGTACGCGTTCCGCGCACAATCGCGTTCGGACCGTCCGCAATTTGACCGTCATTTGCTAACATACAGCGAAGATCGCGAGTCGGGCCCGGCCAGCCAACCCCAGCCACGGAGCCGACGTGGGCAGCCTCTTTCCCGAACTGAACGCAGCGCTCCGCGAATTCATCGGGCAGCAGAAGATCTTCTTTGTAGCCACGGCCCCGCTGGCGGCCGACGGCCACGTCAACGTCTCGCCGAAGGGGCGCGACTGCCTGCGGATCCTCGGGCCAACGACGGTCGCCTACGTCGATTTCACGGGCAGCGGCATCGAGACGGTGGCCCATCTCCGCGAAAACGGCCGCCTGACGATCATGTTCTGCGCGTTCCAGGGACCGCCGCGGATCCTGCGGCTGCGCGGCCGCGGCGAGGCGATCGAGCCCAACGACGTCGCCTGGGACACGTATGCGGACCAGTTGCCTCAATACGAGTCTGCGCGATCGATCATTGTCCTGCACGCGGAGATGATCGCCGACTCGTGCGGCTACGGAATTCCGCTCTACGAATTCAAGGGCGACCGCACCCAGCTAACGGCTTGGTGCGACCGCAAGGGGCCGGAGGGAATCGCCGAGTACAAGGCCATGAAAAATCGGCACAGTATCGACGGCTTGCCCGGCCTTAAGTATTTCGCCGATCGCCAACCGACTGAGTCTCAAACAGTCGACGGTCAGCCGACCTGAGTCGATTACCGCGGCGGGCGCTCGGTGATCCTTCAACTTCAGTGAGATCATGAGATGGCCCGGCATCTTCGACGCCAGAATTCGGTTCACCCTCACAGCCTGCACGTGCTCTCCATCGCGGCAACCGTCGTGGCGGCGATCGCCCGGATTTCCATCGGAGGCGAGCGCCTGCCAGCCGAAGCGCCGACGCCCACCGGCACGCCCGTGCGAGCCTACGCCGCGCTCGACAAAGCGGTGATGGAGTTCATGGATCGCAACGACTGCCCCGCAGCGACGGCGGCCGTCTCCCTCAACAACAAGCTGGTCTTTTCCCGCGGCTACGGTTGGCGCGATTCTCAAGAAACGAAGCACACGCTGCCGGACGCACTGCTGCGAATCGGCGGCGTGACCCAGTCGATCACGGCCGCCGCCGTCCGCAAGCTGATTCGCGACGGCAAGCTGACGGGCGACACCAAGGCCTTTCCGTATCTCAAACTCAAGCCGCTGCGACCGGACAATCCCGATCACCGACTCGACGTCATCACGATCGATCAGTTGCTCGAGCAGCAGGGGGGCTGGGACGCCAGCCAGTACGACCCATTTCTGCACGTCCACGACATCGACAAAACTCTGCACGTCACGCGGCGACTGCGGCCGCTGGAAGTCGTCCGCTACATGCTGAGCGAACCGTTGCAGTTCGATCCCGGAACGCAGACGGTCAACTCGAATTTCGGCTATTGCGTGCTGGGTCGCGTGATCGAAAAGGCGACGGCCAAGTCGTACGTCAATTACGTGCGCGACATTCTGAAACCGCTGGGCATTGAGGACATTCGAGGTGGACGGCACTTCGCCAGCGACCGCGATCCGCGCGAAGTCTGGTCTCCCGTCAAGGACGTGCCCGTCGAGCTGATGGATTCGTTTGGCGGCTTGGTCGCGACCGCGCCGGCCCTATGCAAATTCTTTGACCACTATTGGGCCAACGGGCAGCCCCGCCAACTGGGTCAGGACAAGCAATGGTTCTTCTTTGGCAGTATCCCCGGGACGACGGCGATCATTCGACAGCGGCCCGACGGTTACAACATCGCAATCATCTGCTCGGTCCGGAAAAAAGAGCCCCTCACCGAGAAGGACGAGGGGACACTGCGGGGCCAGATCGACGAAGCGATCGACAAGGCCGCGGCCGCCGGGACGAATTAAGACGGAACAAGCTGAGCCGGCCTCCGACACGAATTTAGCCCGAGATCAGGCCGACGGCCTCCCAGCGTACGTTCGGAACGTTCCGCACAGGCGGCCGCCGGCGCATCGAGCACAAGCCCCTCAATCTGCGAAGACGTATAAATTAGCCTTTTTCAACCCTTCCGACGTCTGGCCGGTGCCCCTCCTGTCATTTAAAATTGCCTGTGCGGCCGATTCGTCCCCGGACGATACCTTTTCGGTCCGCCCCTTTTCCGGTCCATCCTGTGGTCGGACCAGGACGACCGGACAATCCTCTTCTTGCGAGCTACCACTCGACGATGCCCCGAGGTTGGACTCACCACATTGCCGCGTGGCTCAAGCGCCAGGGCGGACACGCGGCCGGGCGGCGAGCCCGCGCACGTCGACGCTGCCCGCGCGGCGGACCGATCGCTCAGTTCGAGTCGCTCGAAGCGCGGCAGATGCTCACCCTGCTGGTCGGCGTCCACGTCAGCGGCAATTCTATTCACCTGACCGAGCAGCGGGGCGGCAGCACGACCGACCAGGATAGCGTCACAATCTCGTACACCAGCTCTCAGGTCGTGTTGACCGGCGGGACCGACACCGAGTTCCGCGTCAACGGTCAAACGGAGTCGACCGACACCATCAACATCACCGCTCCGGCGTCGATCTCGCTGTCGCTCAATCATCACGACAACAGCGTCAACATCAGCGGCGACGGGTCGTCCACGCTGGCCTCGCTCAACGTCGGCGTGAATGCCAGTCAGCAAAGTAACTCGATTGCGCTCAGCGACGTCGACGCGGACAAGATCAACATCCATGGCGGGCGCTCCACCGATAGCGTCACCATCCAAAACTCGTCGGTGACCGGCAATCTCAACGCCCGCCTGGGCAACTCCTCGGGCGACACGCTGGATCTCGAATCGACCACCATCGGCGGCAACCTGACCGACCACGTCGGCGCGCTCACGCTCAACGGTTCGACCATCACGGGAAAGCTGCACAACGTCGAGCCGGGGGAAGACAGCACGCTGACCTCGACCGACACCACCTACACCGGCAAAGCCACGATCCAGATGGGTCAAGGCGGCGGCGTGAACCTCAACCGCGCCAACTCCGGCCAGAATGAATTCGACAGCGCCGTCTCGTTCCTCGGGTCACCGCACAACGGCATCACCATCAACCAGGATCCTGAATCGGTCTTCTTCTCCGTCACGCCCAAAACACGCAACGCAACCTTCAACAACACGACGCCGACGCTCGGCACACCGACGGTGAATTCGCAGACCGTCACCACCAACACGGCCCCCGTGATCACAGGCACTTTCGATTCGGTCAATACGTCCGTGCTGACCGTCGCGGCCAACGGCACGACGTACACGCTCGGCACCAATTCGCAGTTGACCTCGCCTTCGGCGGGCACTTGGTCGCTGAACCTGGGAGGCGCCACGCTGACGTCGCCGGTCACCACCGTCACCGTCACCAGCACCGACAACCAGGGGAACACCCAGACCGGGACGGGCACGATTACCGATGGCACGGCCATCATCAACAAGTATTTGCAGGCCAATAACCTCACCGCGACGACCACCGCGGACGGCTTGAATTACGTCATCACGACCCAGGGCACGGGGGCTCTCCCGGCCATCGGCCAAACGGTCAGCGTCAACTACTCCGGTTTCCTGTTGAACTCGGACGGCACACTCGGCACGGAGTTCGACTCCAACACCGACTCGCAGTTCGGCCACGTGACTTCGTTCACCTTCACGCTCGGCGCCGGCCAGGTCATCGCCGGTTGGGACGAAGCGTTCAAGCTGCTGCCCGTCGGCACGGTGGCGCAGCTCATCATTCCGTCGACGCTCGCTTACGGCACCAGCGGATCGGGTACGTCGATTCCGCCCAATTCGATCCTGGTCTTCAACGTCGACGTGCTGTCGGTCAGCTAGGCCGGTCGACCTTCCGCGATCGAAACGCGCGAGTTCGACCGCCGTTGCCTGCGCTTCGTCATCCGACCCGATTCCACGAGGGATGCGGCAAAGCCCGTGGGGGCAGCCGATGTTTCCCTTATCCCGCCCGT
This sequence comes from uncultured Planctomycetaceae bacterium, assembly GCA_963800135.1. Taxonomy (GTDB): domain Bacteria; phylum Planctomycetota; class Planctomycetia; order Planctomycetales; family Planctomycetaceae; genus DASPSM01. Next base: position 106,902 of record CAWCZR010000022.1, read on the forward strand.
TTCGTGATCGCGCGGCGACTTCACCACACGTTTGCGGAAGTTGTCGCACGCCGCATTCGATAGCGGCGATTATGACGAGATGCCGAGCAAGTTGGCTCCGCGCAATGCAGCCGCTGGATACGTGCCTATCCTTCGCTTGCGAATTCAGTGACCTCCAGCCCACATCGAAGACTCAATCGGCACGCGGTCTCCAAATTCGCGCCTCCACACAAGCTTCGCGCAAGCACGGGAAGGCACGAGTTTCAGCGTTTTCCCGTGACCTCGCTCACTCTCTGCGTGAGGACTTATTCAGTCCCAGACGAACTGAAATACGTGAGCTTGAAACAGTCCGACTGAACTAAGCAGAACGCGGGCGAAATCTGAGCAAGCTAATTGATCAGTGCCGATGGCCGGGATGCAAATGAGAGCGACTTGGCCGTTTTTGCAATGTGCAATACATTTCGTCCGCCTCGTGGCCTTCAACTTCGATTTGAACGGTTGTGTGGCTAATGGCGAAGTGCTCTCCCAATTCATTGACCACCGACTGCAGGATCTGCTGGCCCTCCCGGATTGTCTGTTCGGTCACGAGGACGTGGCAGCTGCAAGCAATGACACCTGGCCCCACGGTCCAGACGTGAAGGTCGTGCACATTCAGGACTCCCGGCACTCCCACGATGGCAGTCTCCACTGCACCCATGTCTAATCCGAAAGGGGTTCCCTCCAACAGAACGTTCACGCTCTCTTTGAGAATGCCCCACGAACTCCAGAGGATCAGCGAGCCGATCACAAGTGAAGCGATGGCGTCGGCATAGGGTGAACCGCCGAGCACAACGACGACGCCGGCAATGAGCACACCAAATGCGGAAACGGCGTCTCCCGCCATGTGGAGATAGGCCGAGCGAACGTTGAGATCGTGCTTGGCCCCGGCGTGCAACCAGACAGTGATCGTCGCATTCAGGGCGACGGCCACGATCGACGTCCCAATCATCAGCCAGCCGTCAACCAATGCCGGATCCCGAAGCCGGTCGATTGCTTCCCAAAAAATCAGGAGGGCAATGACCACCAGCGAAACGGCATTGACGAGTGCGGCCAGGATGCCGACACGATGGTAACCGAACGTCATTCCGGTGTGGGCGGGCTTCCTGGCGATCCACAGCGCATACCACGACAGCCCTAGAGCCGCCGCGTCGGCAAAGTTATGGCCCGCGTCAGAAAGTAAGGCCAGGCTGTGCGCGAACCAGGCGGCGAAAGTTTCACCGACGACGAACGCCACGGTCAACAACAACGCGAAGCGCATCTTGCCGGTGTCGTCGCTGGCAAGATGATGATGCTGGTGCTCGCCGTGGTGATCGTGACCGCACGTCGGGCTTGAGACTTCGTGCGTCATGTTGGGAATCTTTGAGCGCGACCGCTTTCTGCTTGATCGACTTCGCTGCCTCAAAGAAGCAGAACGCCCGCGGCTCCCTTGCAGGACGCGGGCGCGTCGGTCTGGCAGGAGCCGCCTAGCTCTTGACGGTCACGGGGCCATGGTCGTCGCAATGCGATCCATGGGGATGATGCAGATGTCCATTCACGAGATAGTCGACATGGTCGCCATGAGGAACTGCGGCGTGGCCGCAATTCGGGCCGTGGACGTGATCGTCAGCGTGCCCACCACAGTGATGGTTGGGCGTGCAGGCACTCGGGTTGGTCGCACCAACTGCCAACTTGTGCTCCTCGACCTTCCCATCGGGGAGTTGGTGGTGCAGATGTCCGTCATGCAGATAGTCGACATGGCCTTGGTGTTCAATAGCTGTGTGACCGCAGTTCGACCCGTGCTTGTGCGCGTGATTGGAATGCAGAGTACTGGACATTTGGCTCTCCTTTTTGTCGTCCGCAGAAACGTTTCACGCTTTCTTACTGGTCAGACCGCATTGATCGCTGCCACTTACAGGATCGCGCCCGGTAACACTGCGCCCGCGCGACGGAATCGGTTATTCCTCCGCGTGGGCGAGCGCGTTTGAGATCATTTCCGCCACGTGCCCATCCGCAAACGAATAATAGATGTGCTTGCCTTCGCGTCGTTGTTTGACGATTCGCTCGCTTCGCAACAGCTTCAACCGCTGGGAGACGGCGGACAGGCTATCACCAAGTCGATCCGCGATTTCGGTGACGCACATATCCCCTTCAGCCAGCATCGCCAGCATGTGCAGTCGCGATGTGTCACCAAGGGCTCGAAAGATCGCGGCCGCCCTTTCGCAAGCGTCGCGATCGATCTCGGCCTTTCGCCGCCGAGCATGGTCGCGGGGCAAACATTTGGGAGTACGCTCAAGCATCCGTGTCGACATCATCACTCATTCAATGAATCGTGCAACTATTGAAGTTTAGGACGGACTCCCTCGCCTGTCAATTCGGATGCTCGAGATTAAATCTGGTTCATGTCACATCGGCCTCCAGCGTGCCGTGTCCGCTTTCAGTTGCAATTTCGACGATTTGCCATCAGGATCGAGAGTTAGACAGCGTTCGGTCTGACCGGTTGACCTTCGCGCGTAACGCGCCGGCGCGAGCTGATGCGCTTTTGGACCGGGAACGATCGAACGTGCGAGTTCTCGCTCGCCTTCTCTTGGCGGCGCTCTTGGGTGGCTTGGTCAGCGCCGGCCACGCGCAGGATTTGCCGCCTCGCGCCCCCAACCCGTCGCTGAATTCCCACGGCATCACTTCCAGTCGGAACTAGAGCTGCGATTCTGGGCGACCGGCGTCTCGTGTTCCACTCGCGTCCACAACAGTCGGCGGCCCAATCGCGGGCACATCGGTTTCAAAGTCGCGCATTCTCCTGGGCTTCTACTGCGCATTGATCGTCGGCGCCTCGCTCTTGGGTGGTTGGCTACCGCAGCGAGTTCAGCTGTCGCATACGAGGATGCAGATGATCATCAGTGTGATCGCCGGCCTGATGCTCGCGATTGGGGTCTTCCACATGCTGCCACATGCCCTGGCCGAGCTGGGCGACGATGGTCCCGATAAAGCTGCGACTGGAATGATGGTCGGCCTGGTGGCAATGTTCCTGATCCTGCGGATGTTCGCCAGCCACCAACATTCAGCCGATCCTTCTTCGTTACAAAGCGGTCCGACTGGAAATGGACACGACCATTACGATCCGACCCACGGGGGCAAAGAGCACGATGCAGCCCACGCCGATTCTTCGTGTTCAGGGCGGCAGGCCCACTCGCTCAGTTGGGTGGGCGTCTGTCTGGGGATGGGTTTACACACATTGATCGACGGACTTGCGTCGGGCGCCAGCGTTGAATCGGATGCCTTGGAGGGAGGAGCCGGCCTGTTCGGCTTGGGAACGTTTCTGGCAGTCCTTTTGCATAAGCCCATCGATTCGATGTCGATCACCTCTCTGATGGCGATTACGGGCTGGTCGTCGCGCTCTCAATCGCTGGCGAACTCGGCGTTCTCACTCATTTGTCCGTTGGGCGCTGGACTCTTCGTATTGGGACTGTACGAATTTTCCGGCTCCCAATCAACAATTGTCGGCTGGGCCCTAGCCGCCTCGGCCGGGGTCTTTGTCTGTATCGCGCTCACTGACCTGCTGCCCGAGCTGGAATTTCATTCGCACGACCGCATCCGACTCACGATTGCACTTATTGGAGGAATCGTCCTGGGTTGGGCCATTCACCTCATCGATCCCGCTCACGAACACTCGCACTCACACGCCCAATCCGTAGATGCCATATCCAATCGTCGCGGAAATGCGGCGACTCGCCTTTGCCGTCTTCGGGTCGCGGACTTTTCAAATGCCGACGGCCACAGGCTCAAGCGTCTGTCTCCCGCAGACCCGATTGCGGCCCTCGCGCTTGGCACGATCGATGGCCTGTTCGGCCGCATCCAGGAGGTCGGCGGCGTTGGGCGTAGGCGGCGCCCGAAAAGCGCGGCCCATCGCGTAAGGGGTGTAATCGGTCTGTCGGACAGCTGGGGCACCGCCTGACTAGCGCCTCCCACTCGCGCAGGCTGCCGACTAGGGCCAGGACTTCCGGACGTTTTTTCTCGAAGACGCCGAACAGGGTGAGCAGACCGACGCCCAGGGCGAACAAGAAGACCCACCAGGGCCAGACGTGGCCGATGCTGCGCGACGCGTGCCAGACCATGCTCACGATCGACAGTAAAAGGAAGGAAGTTCCCAGGTACAGAAAGGCGCGCACGCGGAGCACGATCCCCGCCAGCACGCCGAGTACCGACAGTCCCGCGAGCACCATCGGCAGCCAGAGCGTGGTGCCGATGCCGTGTTGAAACATCTCGCCGGTCGAGCTGACGTAAATTGTCGTGATGGCGAAGTATCGCAGCGACGCCAGCACCTGCGCATCGAGCCGGTCGCGATTCAATTGGGCGGCGGCCAGAATTGTCACGCAAGGGGGAATCACGAACATCTGCGGATGCAAGAGCAGCGAAACTCCGTGCTCGGAAAACAGGCTGCACAAAGTCGCGTTGCCAACCACTGCCGCGGCCGCAGCATATGCGAACGATCCGCGCCGCAGACTGAGGAACAGATACAAGAGGCCGACGACGACCAGCATCGTCGAATAACTCAAATCCGAGTTCAGCATCCAAAAACCGACGACGGGCAGCACAGGCAAGAAAGCCGCGCTGTATTCGAGCGGCTCGGCCAGCACGGTCACCTTCAGCCGCCGGAAGAATTCCGAGACGGCCGTCCCGCCGTAGGCGATCGCCATCACGACCAGCGGCCAATAGGGCTGCAGCGTGTGCCGGAAAAATTGGGGATTCGTCAAGTAAACGTGGGCACAGAGCAGCCCACAGACCACTTCGCTGGCGTAGACGTAGAGGAACCGCTGCCGCTCCGCGTGCAGGAACGGATCGCGGCCGGGCAGAACGGCCAACGAAACGAGTCCCGCTGCCAGCAGCACGAGAGTCGACGCCACGAGCAGGCTTTCGCCCACGCTCACCGGCGTCCCTGCGGTCGGGTTGAACGCCGAGATCTCAAACAAGAGCACGAGCGACAGAGTTGCAATCGTCGTCGCCGCCACGCCGATTGCGGCCCGGCGGATCGACGCAAACCAGGTGCTTTGCGGCGAGACTACGCGGACGAGCGGCAGTCCGTAAACAAAGGTCGTCGCCGCGAGCATCGCCATCATGCGGATCGTCCGCCGCAGCTCCTCGTTTGGCAACGTGCCGATCGGAGCCATCACGCTCCAGCCGAATTGCACGGCAGCGATCGCGGCGACGCCGAGTGCCGCAGCTTGGAAAATTCCTCGCGCTCGCGTTGTCGCCAAGAGCGCCAAGCCGCCGCCGAGCGCCAGCGTCGCCAGAGCCCCGCTGATTCGTAGCGAGGGTTTCTGGAAGGTCAGCACGACCCAGAACTCGACTCCGATCACGAGCGCCCCGATCATGAGACTCGTCGGCCCCAGCCAGGGAGTGACGCGCTCACCGTCGAGCGAAAAAGAACTTATTCCCAACCGCAGGCCGAGATCCTTCAAGCGCCGAGGGACGGTCATCAGGGCGCCCGTGAGCACCACGTAACCGGCGAGGCAGGCAGCCGCCGCGAAAATTAAATGACGCCTGTCGAGTTGTCTTGAATCGAGAATCGTCGCGATCGCGATCAGACCCAACGCGTATAAGATCCGAATGGAGTGCTCGGCCCGACGTTCCCAAAGCGAACCGGCGGCCAGCGCGGCCATAGTGGCGACACCGGCCCATCCCAGCGGCGTCGCGCCCGTCAGAGTGGGCAAAAGCGAGTGCCTGGCGAAAACGACCAGCAACGCGAAACCAAGGCACAATGTCCCAATCTCGACGGCGTAGTGATGCGCCGAATGCAGGCTCGACGATTCATCGAAGGGCCGGTCCCGCCGGCGCTCGTGCGTCAATTCGATCGCCAGCCAGGCGAGCCCATGCAGACCCATACCGAGAACGACGATGTGCGCCAAATCGAGGAACGGCTGCGGACTAGTCGGAGCAATTGCTCCCAACCAGGGCCGCGTGCCGATCGACACGGCGCCCAAAACCGCGAGCACGAGGGAAAGATACGATCGCACTCGGCTCTCAGCACGCGCGGCCATCGCCATCACACAGAAGGAGAGCCAGATCATCGCACCGACCGCCCACCACGGACGCATGGGATCGAATCGTTGCGTTTTGTATGCAAAGGCGAGAATGAGCGGCAGCAAGAGCAGGGTGCGATCCGCGATCGCAATGGCAACTCCGCGACGTTCCGGCGAACGAGTCACGAGGGTGGCGACCGCGGCCAGCGCCAGAACTCCGCACCAACCGCCGATCGCCGTGTGAAACGAAAACCAGTTATCGGCCGAGTTCCGACTTCCCAGCGCCGCGGCTCCCAGGACAGCCGCCGCTGAGAGAAACAACAGTCCGATGTTGAACGCCGAGAGCGGCCAATTGCGGCGTTGCGACAAGATTCCCACCGCCGTTGCCGAAACGAGGAACAGCCAGCCGAGTCCCGTGCCAGACTGCCGCACGGAATTAAACAGCGGCTCGGGCGACAGCCAAAGTCCGACCGTTGCTCCGACGATCAGCAGGCTCGCGAAAACGGCGACGAATCCAAGCTGCGTCCAAATCGGGGTCGCGAACGTAGCCGGGCGCGGCTCAGACGCTACGTCTCTTCGTTGGGCGAACGCCTCGATGCCGCACCAGATCACCGCCCCGATCACGGTCAAGAGGCCGATCTCTTGGAGGTAGCGAGTGACTTGCGCAACCGTCTGCAGCTCAGACGCCAGGATCAGGGCAAGAGCCGCGGCGAAGCCCAGCGCGAATTGGACCAAGAACGTCGCCGACAAACTCCATTCGACGCGCCGTTCGGCAATGGCGTAGACGACGAACGCCGCCGCCAGGATCCCGAGCGGCAGGGTGTACGACAGGTAGGGAGCCATGCGAACAACGAACGAGCCAGCGACCGGGGCGAGGGGAACTCTGCCGACTTCCAAGACGTCGAACAACGCTTGCGCGGTCAGGATTAGCAGAGGCAAGCTCGTTGACGCGATGAGCGAGTTGCGGAGAAAGAGGAGTTCCTTCGGCACATTGTCCGATGATCCGCCGCCCGTTCGCGACGCGACCCGCATCACCGGCCCCCTCGAGGCCCACGCCACGGCGACGGCCAGGCCGGCAATTGCCAGGGACGAACGCAAAGCGGTCGCCGTCTGCAGATCGGCATCCCAACGGCACGCGGCGAGGTAGGGAGCGGAACTCAGCAACAGTGCAATTCCGGCAAGGGTCGCCCGGTTAGGCCGCTCCCAGTGGGCCGCCAGAATCGCCACAAGGGCCAACGCCCAAGCGGCCCACGCTCCGGCACCCCAACCTTGCCCGTAGGGATTCGGAAGACCGGGCCAGTGCAATTCGAAGTGCCGGGGAGCCAAGAGAATCATCACGCTGAAGACGCACGTGACGAAAATCCAGGCTGATGTCTTTGGCCATTCTCGCCCAACCAGCGCATGGGTGGCGGCGAGGATCGCGCCAATGCCAAACGGAAACAGCGCGGCCACGGCGTACGGGCTCCCGATCGCTCGAATTGTGATCGAGGACAGCTCCGCGACCGTCCCAGGCCAGACGGCGAGCCAGCAGGTTGCGGAGAATCCCAGGGCCACTCCGCAGAGCACAACGCGGTCGACGCTGGTCGGCGTGCAAATGAGCAGTCGCAAAAGAGTCACGTCTCGCCGGCCCAGGCGGCGCACGACAACCCACAGCCCGCTCCACACCGCCAGCACGCCGAACTGCCAATTGAGAAACAGCGGTTCGTTGTAAAGGCCCGTCCACCACAGTTGTTTCCTGCAAAAACCAGTGACGGCGAAGGCGATCCCGATCGTCGCCAGGGTCTGTGACACGACTGCGACCCCCGCGCTCCCCTGCAAGATGGCGATCGCGAACCAGAGGGACGCCGTCCAGAATGCGTAAACGCCATGTCTCAGGAAATGACCGTGCCGCACGTCCAGCACCATCGGCAATGCGATCGCCGAGGTGGCGATGGCCGCCGCGATGAATGGCGAGAGCTGGAACGGTTCGCGTGCTCCAGGCGCGGCAAAGGGCTCGCGCCGGGTTCGGCGTGCGAGGACGGCGCAGCCCAGGCAGATCGTCGAGTGCACAATCAGGCTGAGCGTCCACGGATCGGCGGGGGCCAGGCCGTGCACCGCGAGCATTTCGGACAGATGGTCATTGAGCACCAATCCGTGTGCGAGCGCGGCAAACAGCGCGGTCGCTGCAATCCAACTCGCATAGCTGCGACGGACCCACCACGTGGCCACAAGCCAGCGAAGGGCTACCAGCGCGAACACCGCCGTCGCGAGGTCTTGATCGGGAAGGTCGCGGACAACGCTCGCGACGCCGATTGCCACCGCCACAATCTGGTGGACGACGGAACTCGCAAAGTAAGCCGAGGCTTGGGGCCGCGCCTTCGACCGCGCCAAGAGACAGCCGACGCCGTCAGCGGCGATCGACAGGAGCGCGAGGATCAGGGCGGAACGGGCCGTCAGCAGGAGCAAGGTCAACAGCTCGGTTGTCGCCCCGACGACCGATATCGCGCCGGTCGCCCATTCCAATCCGACCAACAGCGTCAGCGAGAACGAGGCTGTCGCAAAGACGTTCAGTGCAGGGAAAGTGGCAAACCGGGCCAGTGCCGCGAACGCGACCGCGTCGAGCAGACCGACGGCCACCACCAAGTCGGGGCGCGGCCAGGCCAGAACCAGCGCGGCCAACGCCAACAAACCGCTCCCGAGCGCGATCGACGTTCCCGCCAGTCGAAAGCCGGCTTGCTCTGGGTCGATGACTCGCTGATGAACGATCAATCCGGCCCCAGCGAGCGCCGCCGCGACCACCGCCAGCATGGGAGTCAACAGCGTCAACGTGCCACGAATGTCGCCGCACTTGGAAGCCAACAATCCGCCGGCGAGCACGAGTCCGAACGCCGCGATTCCGTAGAAGCGAAAAGACTGCGCGACACGACGGACCGTCAACCGCCGGCCCGCCGACAGGCTGACGACATGGGCCATCGCGCCGACCAGAAACGAGAAGAAGGGAAGTGCAAAGAGGCCAAGCGTTCGCCCCAGCTCGCCTCCCGGCCTTGCGAGGCGGCCGATAGTCGACATCCCGACCGCCGTTCCCACCACGGCGACGACCATCGGCCAAGGATTTCGACGATTCAGCACGCGAGCTGCGGAGGCTGCGATCGCCGCGAGCACCGACAATCCGATCGCAAAGGCCGCGTAGTCGATCATCCCGTACGCCGGCTTCTTTTCGTTGAGAACCATCGCGGCCAGAACGTTGAGCGGCACGAGCAGGGTGGAGACCAAGAGCAATCCGCGGCTCGTCGACTTCAATCGCCAGCGCCGCAACGTGTACAAGCCGGCCCCGTGCATGGCGCACGTCGCAGTCAGAAAGACGGCGACGGGGAAATAGGGGATCGCTTCTTTCAGCGTCGCCCACAGGCTGATCACCAACCCGACCGAGCTGCCGACGATCAACAATCCACTGATCAGCTCGCCCCAGCGGATATTTTTCTCTTCCAAGAAAGCCTGGAAGATGTCGGCCAACGCGCGCGGCGCGATCGCCGAGCGCAGCGGGCGCTCGGGCGGCACGGGCAGGGGCTCGGAATACGACGGGGCAATCGCGGCTTCGACGTGCGCTGGCGTCGAAGCCGAGACGGCCAAGACCCCATCAACCGCGGATGCGGCGATTGGCACAGCGACGGGTCCAACGGCCGGCAATTCAGAAGACGTCTCCGTCACAGGTTCCGCGCTGCTCGTCGGCTCGATTTCCGCACATTGGCTCTCGGGCGGCGCGACTCCGAACGCGCGCTCTCGGACGTCGGCGCGGAGGGCGTCGAGAATCTGCTCCCAGGTAGAGCTCGCGATTTTGCCCGTCTGCATTAGCCGATGAAGCTGCCGACGCGTGGCGGCCAACTCTTCATCGAGCGTTGCTTGGTGAGCCGAACTGATCGTAAAGCCGCACTTCGGGCAATGAATCTGGCCAGGATTGAGCCGGGTGGCGCAGCTCGGGCACCGATCAAGCACCGGTGCCGAGGAAGAAGTGCCGAAGACCGCCGCCCCGGCCAGCCACAGCAAGTGTCCGATGACCGCGACACCAACCAGGACGATGACCAGTCCAGCCAGCCCGCAAAGAATTCCCATCCGCGCGCCCGACCTAATCTAGACGCAGAACTGCCTCCAACCGCTGCAGAAAATCGCCCTCCGCAATCAGCGCTTCCCGGTCTGTGGCGACGCAGTTTCTCCGCCGCTCCCAATTGGAGACGCCCATTTGGCGATTCTATTCCCAGGGCGTCGGCAACGGCCGAGATATAACGGGCGATTTTTCGGGGGAACGAATCTGGTTTTGGCCGGTCGTCCGCCAGAGCGTAAATCGTGCTGAGCGTCCTTCTTTGTTGCGGCATTAGTTACAATGATCGTTGCTCCAGCCGCCTGCCTCGGGAGGCTTTGGGAACGAGAGCCTCCCGGGCGTCCACAACCTACTTGCCGAAATTAAACCGGCCTTTGATCCGCACTCGATCGACGGCCGGTGCATCCCCCCGAAATTTGAGCTCCCTCCCGCCGCCAAAGGGCTCTTCATTGAAATTCCCGGCCATTTGCCGCATCGCGCTCCTTCTTGGCGGCACCATCTTCGTAGTCAGCACCTCGCTGGGCGCCGAAACGCCCCATCCGGGGACGCAATCGCGGGCGAGTGGGCCGGGGCAGTTCATCGCGATTACCTCCGAATATTCTCATGACATTCGGCCCTTAATCGCGCACGTCTGTCTGAATTGTCACTCGACCGCCAAACAAAAGGGCGATTTAGACCTCGAGCGTTTTGCGTCGTTGAACGACGTGCGGCGCGACACGAAGGTCTGGCTCAAAGTGGCCGAGATGCTGGACAACGGCGAGATGCCTCCCAAGGAGGCCAAACAGCCGACCGGCGCCGAGCGCAAGCAACTTCGCGGATGGGTCGAGCGCTATCTGCATGCCGAGTCATTGGCGCAGGCCGGCGATCCGGGGCCCGTGGTCCTGCGGCGATTGAGCAATGCCGAATACACTTACACGATTCGCGACCTGACGGACGTCGACCTCAACCCGGCCCGCGACTTTCCCACCGATGGAGCCGCGGGTGAGGGATTCACCAACACGGGCAACGCCCTGGTCATGTCGCCGGCGTTGCTGACGAAGTACTTCGACGCGGGGCGCGACATCGCTCAACACGCGGTTCTCTTGCCAGACGGCTTTCGCTTCTCGCCTTCGACGTCGCGGGCCGATTGGACGAACGACCTCTTGGCGCAGATTCGCGCTCTCTATCGCAAGTATTCGGACCAGGCGGGCGCCTCGCAGGTCAATCTGCAGGGGATCGTCTTCAACACCAACGACGGCGGCCGCTTGCCCGTCGAGCAGTATCTGGCGGCGACCTTTAATGTTCGCGCTCAACTGCAGCATGGCTCAGACGTCAAAACGGCGATCGCCACGGTCGCGAAGAACGACCGTTTGAACGCGAAGTATCTCGGCATCCTGTGGGACACGCTCAGCGATCGCGAGCCGTCGCTCTTGCTCGACCAGATTCGGGCGCACTGGCGGGCCGGTACTGCAGATGACGCGCCGCGGATTGCCGCCGAAATCGCCCAATGGCAAAAGGCGCTCTGGCGATTCGCGAGCGTCGGCCATATCGGCAAAGTCGGCGGCCCGAAAGCCTGGCAGGAGCCTCTCGACCCGATCGCCGCCGCCCAAGAACTGCGGATCAAACTGCCCGCGCCGGCAAAGGGTCGAAAGGATATCACGCTTTACCTCGTCGCGAGTGACGGAGGGGACGGGAGCGCGGGCGATTTGGTCATTTGGCAGCGACCGCGCCTCGTCGCTCCGGGACGGCCCGAGTTGTTGCTGCGCGACGTTGACGACTTTACTCGCGAAATGTCCGCGCGACGCGAACGAACCTTTGCGGCCACAGCCAAGGCTCTTGCGGCGGCGGCTGAGGCGGGACTCGCGTCGGGAAAAGTCGATCTGGCGGCACTCGCGAAGACCCACGCTGTGGATGTCGATTCGCTCACCGCCTGGTTCGATTACCTGGGCATTGGTTCGAGTGCGGCCATTAAGCTCGATTACCTCGCGACCAAGGTGTCCAAAGCGTCAACCTACGATTTCATCCAGGGCTGGAGCACCAACGACCTGCCGCAGTTACTGGCCAATTCGTCTGGCCAGCACGTCCGCGTTCCTGGCAACATGAAGCCGCAGTCGGTCTGCGTGCATCCGTCGCCGACGTTGTTCGCGGCAGTCGGCTGGCGCAGTCCGATGGCTGGCACGATCGAGATCGAGGGCAAAGTCACGCACGCACATCCGGAGTGCGGCAACGGCGTGGAATGGCGGCTCGAGTTGCGCCGCGGCGCGACGAGGCAGCGTCTCGCCGAAGGTCGTGCCCAAGGGGGCCACGTCGGCCTGATCCACCGGACGGAGGGGCTGGCCGTGCAGCCGGGCGACTTTGTGTCGCTCCTGGTCGGTCCGCGCGATGGAAATCATTCGTGCAACCTGACGAACCTGGAACTCTCTCTCAAAACGACGGGCCCTCACTCGCGCGAATGGGATCTGGCTCGCGACGTGTCGGCAGACGTGCTTGCCGGCAATCCCCACGCCGACCGCTTCGGCAATGCCCGTGTGTGGCACTTTTACAGCGAACCGGTGAGAGGCAGCGAGACCGCCGCTGTGATTCCCGCCGGATCGCTGCTCGCGCGTTGGCAGGCCGCCGAAAAGCCGGCCGATAAGCAACGGCTCGCGAACGCGGTGCTGCTGCTGCTTCAGAGCGGTCCGCCGGCCGACGCGGATGAGAAAGCTCCGGACGTCGCGCTTTATCGCCAATTGTCATCGCTTGGCGGCCCACTCTTCATGCGGGCGTGGCCCCGCGTGGCGGCTGAACATCGCGAGAAATCACCGGCGGACACCCGATTCGGAGTGAATCGCGCGCGTTTCGGCAAGCACCCGGACGGGTCCACCATCGAGGCGGCCAGTCTGTGCGTTCAGGCTCCCTCGGTCATCGAAGTGCATTTGCCGGCCGATCTGGCCGCCGGGACCGAATTCGTCACCGTCGGTTCGCTCGATCCCAAGGCCGGTCGCGAAGGAAGCGTCCAGCTCGAGATATTGGCGAGCAAGCCGGAAAAAACATCGGGCCTGTTGCCGATCTCCGTCACCGACAAGCGGATGAACAGCACGTGGACCGACAACAAGCACAAGCGGTCGGAGACGACGCCGTTCGTCGTTAACGAAGGGAGCGCGGCCCGCAGCCGGATTGCGGCCTCCTTCGAGAAATTCCGCAGCGTCTTTCCCGTGGCCCTCTGCTACACGAAGATCGTGCCCGTCGACGAGGTCGTTACGCTCACTCTCTACTACCGTGAGGACGAAGCCCTACGGCGGTTGATGCTGAGCGACGCCGAGACACGGCACCTCGATCGATTATGGAATGAGCTGCACTTCCTCAGCCGGGACGCGCTGAAGAGCGTCGACGCGTTGGCGCAGTTGCTCGAATACGCCACCCAGGACGCCGATCCCAAAGTCTTTGAGCCGCTGCGGAAACCGTTCAACGATCGCGCCGCCGCGTTCAAAAGGTCGCTTCTTGCCGCCGAACCTCGGCAAGTCGACGCGCTGGTCGCCTTCGCCAGCCGGGCCTATCGCCGTCCCTTGGTCGACGCGGAAACGAGCGAGCTGCGCAGCCTTTATCGCCAGCTGCGCAAACAGGGGCTCTCGCATGAAGAGGCGTTTCAGCTGACGCTGGCTCGGATTTTCGTGTCGCCCGATTTCTTGTATCGCCGGGAGGCGGCTCCGGCAGGATCCGATCCCACGCCGGTTTCCGACTGGGAGCTGGCCAGTCGCTTGAGCTATTTCCTCTGGTCGTCGCAGCCGGACGCCGAGCTTCGCGCCGCGGCCGCGAAGGGGACACTGCACAATCCGGACGTCCTGGCGAAGCAGTCCCGTCGCCTGCTGGCCGACCCGCGAATCCGGCGTCTCGCCACCGAGTTTGCCTGCCAGTGGCTGCATATCTACGACTTCGATTCTCTCTCGGAGAAGAGCGAAAAAGTCTTCCCCGAATTCACCGAGCTCCGCGGCGACATGTACGAGGAATCGATTCGATTCTTCACAGACTTTTTCCAAAACGACGGTTCAGTGATCGGCATGCTGGAAAGCGATCACACTTTCGTGAACGACCGGCTGGCCAGGTTTTACGGCATTCCGACTGCCGCCAATGAGCACGGCTGGCGACGTGTCGAGGGAGTCCGCCATTATGGGCGCGGCGGCATCTTGGCGCTGGCGACCACCCTGGCAAAGCAATCGGGCGCATCGCGCACCAGCCCCATCTTAAGGGGCAATTGGGTGAGCGAAGTGCTCCTCGGCGAAAAGCTGCCCAAGCCGCCGAAAGACGTGCCTCGGCTTCCCGAGAGCGAAACGGCGACGGACGGGCTCACGGTGCGGCAACTCATCGAGCGGCACCGCAGCGACGCGCGCTGTTCGTCCTGCCACGTCAAATTCGATCCGTTCGGCTTCGCGCTGGAGCATTTCGACGCGATCGGACGTTTCCGCAATCGTGACCTCGCCGGACGACCCGTGGACACCAAGACCAAACTCCCCGACGGCACTCCGATTGACGGTCTCGCCGGATTGCGGGACTATCTTGCCGTCACACGCCGCACAACCTTTGTTCATCAGTTCTGCCGCAAACTGCTGGGCTACGCGCTGGGTCGCGGCGTGCAGCTGTCCGACGAGCCGCTTTTGGCCGAGATGCAGCAGCGGCTGGCGGCGAACAACTATCGAATTTCCGTCGCCATTCAAACGATTCTGGAGAGCCGCCAGTTTCTAGCCATCCGGGGACGCGACTCAAAGATCGCCGAATCACCTTAGACTGAAAGCGAGCATGAGCATGCACCATTTCTCTCGCCGCACGTTTCTGCGTGGTGTCGGCGTGACGATCGCCTTGCCCTGGATGGAATCGCTGGCCGTTTGGGGCGACCAGATCCGCGCGTCTTCGGCCGCCAGCCAGGCGCCCGTGCGTTTGGCAGTCTTATTCTCGGGCAATGGCTTTCACAGCCGCGAATGGTGGGCCAAAGGTAACGGCAAGGACATGCAGCTCGGCAAAGTGCTGACGCCGCTGTCGGATTTCCGCGACAAAATGGTCGTCATCAATGGGCTCTTCAACGCCGAGGCACTCAAAGGCAACATTCACAGTTCCCAAACCGGCAACCTGCTCTCGGGAGCTCCTTTGGCTTCGGGAGGCGAAATTCGCTCGGGCACGAGCATCGACCAACTCATCGCCCAGCAGCACGGCCGCTCGACCAAGGTGCCGAGCCTGGTGCTCGGCTGCGAAAAGTCGAACCCGTCGGTCCACAAAAATTACTCCATGCTCTATAGCTCGCACATTTCGTGGAGCTCCCCGACGACGCCCACGCCGCTCGAGCTTTATCCGTCGCTGGCCTTTGATCGACTGTTCAAGGACGGAGTCGGCAAGGGCGACCGCAGCGTGCTCGATGCCGTCATCTCCGACGCCAAGAGCTTTCGGATGGGCATCAGCGCATCCGACCGGCGGAAGTTCGACGAGTATCTCGAATCAGTCCGCGAGATCGAACAGCGCATCGAACAGGCCGGAAAGCGCGGGTCGCTCGAAGGTTGGCGGCCCACGCTGGACAAGCCGAATGTGTCCCGTCCGCCCGACGGCATTCCTCAGAGTATCGCCGACCACATGCGGCTGATGTGCGATATCCTCGTGCTTGGCTTCCAGACCGATGCCACGCGTGTTTGCACGCTCAAGCTCAACAACGATCACAGCTCGCTGCGATTCCCCCATCTGGGGGTGGATTACATGATCCATCACCTCTTGTCGCACTCCGATACGGCCGACTGGCTCAAGGTCAATCAGTTCTTCCTCGAGCAGGTCGGATACATCGCGCGGAAGATGGACGCGATCCACGAGGGAGACCGGACACTCCTCGACAACACGATGCTGCTCTACTGCTCGAGCATGCTCACGGGCGGCCACGACGCGACGAAACTTCCCGTTGTCTTACTCGGGAAAGCCGGCGGACAGATTCGCGGCGGCCGCGTGCTCAATTACCTGGACAAGCCCAACCGAAAGATGTGCAGCTTGTACTTGTCGATGCTCGACAAATGCGGCATTCATCTCAACAAATTTGGCGACTCGACCGAGCGGCTGGCGGAAATCTGACGGTCCCGCGCGCTCCGAGCGGCCTTCTAACCGCGACGGTGGGCTGACGCCCGCCCATGCCCGTGAATCGGTGGTTTAACTGCGATCCCAAAAAGGCTTGAGTTTGCGGGAGATCGCTGGCACGCAGCGCCCGCTGAGCTTTTTTGTCGGCTCATCGGCTGTTCGTCACGAAGCTGCTTTCTTGATCTCGTCTGCCGCGCGACAACCGGATAAATACGCGCCGTGAACGGTGGAGTACATTGTCCGGTGCGTGGCCTCACCGGCGATGAAGAGCCGTCCGTCGATCGGGGAAGCCAGCGTGTCCCGATCCTTCGGTTGGGCACCGAGTTTGTCAAAACTGTAGGAACCCAGCGCCCACGGATCGGATTTCCAACGTGTCTGGAGAACCGTCGCCGGCTCCTGGACCTTGCTGCCGAAGATCCTGCGCAACACCTCAACCGCGCCTGCCTTGGCGTCTGCCGCAGTCAGGTTCTCCAAGGCATTCTCGAAGCTGGGCGGCACAAGACAGACGAGCACAGGCTGGCCCGTGTAATGGTGGAGATTGAGGAACAGCGGGTATTTCCCGCGCCGCTCGCTGGCATAAGCGATCACCTTCTGCTCGTGCGGCCAGAATGGTTTCTCAAACCGCAGCGCAATCTTGTTCATGACGCCCATTCCCATCCGTTCAATCGCCGTTCGTTTGTCGTGCGGCAACTCGGGCACGAATTTGATCTTGTTCGCCTGGAGGACACCGAGCGGGACAGTCACAACAACCCGATCGGCCCGCAGCGTGCCCTTGTCCGTTTCGATGCTGATGTGGGCTTTCGTGGAAACGATGCGGTGCACCACAACGCCCGTTCTGATGTCCAAATCTTTGGCGAGAAAAGTCGCGACGGTGTCGTAACCGCTCACGACAAGATGATCTCCTCCGGAGAGTTCCTTGTATTCGTCCGAATATCTGGAGGAGAGCTCTTCAAATCGGGCGGCATCCGAAATTTCCGTCAACGCGGTCACGAGCTCAAACGCCCGTTTCTCGGCTCCCGACCAATTCGTCGAGCCAACGGCTTGGTCGACGACTGTTTTGAGAGAAACATCGGATGCGGATTTGAACACGATTCGCGGCGCTCGCGCCAACAGCGATGTCAGCCGAAGGTGCGCGCGTAACAAAATGTTCAACTCGAGCTTTGTTCCGTCGTTGTCGAACGGAAGCAGTCCCTCGAAACGTGTTCTCGCGAGCACGGCGCCGGACGCGTTGGCAAGCTCCACGAGCGGGTTCCCGTTGATTCCGTGGACCCACGAAGCGCCGAGGTCGACCGCGCAGCTCAGCGATCGATCCGTTCTCATCCGCCCGCCGATGCGATTGCGGGCCTCCAAAACCACGACGGAAAATCCGTCTTTCTTAAGACTCACAGCGGCTGCGAGACCGGCCATTCCGGCGCCGATAATCACGACCGTCTTGTCGGGCTGGATCCTTAGGGCTCCGTCAACGAATCCGGATCCGCCGAAGAAATACGTCCGGGCAACGGTTTTCAGGAATGTTCGCCGCTTCATCATGCTTCCTTGGATCTCTGACGCCGCGCCGTTTCGAACGAAGCCAGGCCGAGTGTACCAGACGCACGGAGGTCAGATTTTGCGTCGCCCGAACGCATTTTGAGAAGGGGCCACGTGATTGACTGTCCGCAGCAGGGTTGAGTTTCCCGGAGCGATTCTCTGTCATAGGAGTGACCCGCGCTCGACAAGCGCCGTTCAGGCACTGGGCCTGGAGGCGACCTCATCCCTGCGCGAAGGGAACAGGAGTTCGATCCAATGGCTCCGAGCCTTCTGGTTGGCACCGGTGTGTTCCTCGTCAGCGTGGTCTGTTACGCAATGACCACAACGCTGGTCGTGAATTTGGGGCTGCACTTGATCCGAACCGGTTTAGGATTCTGGACAAGCGTGCCTATCATGATGATCGTTTCACTGCTGACGGCGGCGGCACATCTGGTTCAGATTGCCTTGTGGGCGGTCGTCTACCTGATGTGT
Source organism: uncultured Planctomycetaceae bacterium (assembly GCA_963800135.1). Lineage (GTDB taxonomy): Bacteria > Planctomycetota > Planctomycetia > Planctomycetales > Planctomycetaceae > DASPSM01. The sequence continues at coordinate 125,046 of CAWCZR010000022.1, forward strand.
GGAGAAATCGCGAGCTTTCCGCGGGCCTTCTATTGTTCCGCCCAAAACTACACGGCACTGGGTTACGGGGACGTTCATTTGTCTGAGCGCTGGCAACTCTTGGGCCCACTCGAAGCGGTCAACGGCCTGCTCCTTTTCGGGTTATCCACGGCGATCATGTTCGCCGTGTTGAGCCGCCTGGTTTCCAACCGGCTGCACCGCGAAATCGATCACCTTGGCCGCGACTAATCAGGAGGAGCGATGAATCGGATCTTGGATTGTCTGGTGAGTTACTTCGGCTTGGACGACCACGAACGGCCAAGCTACGACCGATATTTCTCCTATCACGTCCTCGCCGGCCCCGGGCCGACGGCGGGAGCAGGCGTGGCGACGATTGCGACGTTGGCCGTCTCACCTGAGACAGAGCGCTGCCGATCCTGTCGGAACTGGCACACCGTGGAGACGGGCGGCCCAGAAGCGGCGGTGAGGGCTGCTCTTCACTATCTCGACGTCTTTCACGAGGAAGACCACATGCACCGCTCGCAATCGGAAATCCGCGGCCTCGAAGCAACGCGGAAATGACCACCACGAAGATCGAGCGGTCTGCGATCGAGATTCAGCGATCGTCGCCAAAGGCGTCGTGCAGCAACTTCGGAAGGACGGTTCCCGCCGTCCCTTTCAACGGGCAGTTACCGCTCGGTTCGGGATCGACGGTGATGACCGTTGCTCCCGCTTCGGCTGCCTGGTCGGGAAGCATGGCCGCGGGATAGACCTCTCCCGACGTGCCCACCGAAATCAGCAAGTCGCACTGGACGACGACCTCGCACGCTTTGGTCCAAGCAGGTTCAGCCATCGCGTCTCCGAAGAGAACCAGGTTCGGTCGATGTCGACCGAGCCCATCGAGCGGATAGTGGTCCCGCACTTGGGCCGCTAACGACACGAGGGAGCTTTGCCTGCCGGCATACTTGCGGAGCGCGTCGGCAATCTGCGTCAATTGGCTGCGATCGATTCGTTGAACCACTTGGGCCGTCAAGCGATCGATGACTTCCAGCAGGCTGCCGTGAATCTCCAGGACGTCAGTCGATCCCGCCGTTTGATGGAGACCGTCGACGTTTTGCGTCACGACTGTCGTCTTTGCCCGACGTTCCAGGGCGGCCACCGCTCGATGTCCGGGATTGACCTCGGCACGGGCGATCGGATCGACCACGTTCAGGACAAAATCGGCGACGGAGTGCGGGTCGGCGAGCGCAGTCTGCCAGAGTCCGTTCCACGTCGCAAATTTCTCCGGCGGAAAACGCTGCCAAAAGCCGTCGGCGTCGCGGAACGTCGGAATTCCGCTCTCGGCCGACATGCCCGCCCCGCTGAACACGACAACATGTTTCGCGTTGCGAAGCCCCGCGACGGCCATGCTCCAATTGTGGGCGTCCATTTTCAGCACTCACGAGTCCGCGTCTCGCCGCTCGCCAAGCCTGCGACCATCGCAAACTCCAACTAGCCGACTTTTCTGGTGATCTCCCAGTCGAACACGCGGCGATCAATCGCCACCGACGTCGGGCTCGTTAAGTTGCCCTCGGCGACCGCACGCCGTTGCTCGTCGGCACAAACAACGAAGTCTCGTGTCCCGTCCCATCCTCCCGGCGCGACCGTAAAGCAGTGAACATCGGTGAGGCGGGTCAACTACTTGGTGGGTCAACTCCCGAGTGGAACAACGGGTCCCGACCCACCGGCCAACCTCTTTCCGCCGCCAACATTCTTCGAGCTTTTCCCGATGAAACAACGTGTCCCGTCCGAGCATTGGTCCAAGGTCCCGTGGTTCAAAGTCCAAAGTCAGGATTGCGAGCCTCTGACATTCTCGACCTTGGACCTTGGCCTCCCCGGTCCCGTCCGGTCCCGCGGTCGGCAGTGGGTCACGAATTTCGTGGGTCACCTATAGAGAAAACAATTGTGACCCAACCCCCCGTGAAAGTACTTAGCCCCCTGTCGGCGAACGTGTCCGGACCGGAGTTCGACCCTTGGCAGCCGGCCACCGAAACTGCCGGGGATCTTTCCCCCCTAGTGAAAACAGATCCCCATCACCGCCGGGGATCCAATTTTCGTCCCCGCCGGGGATCCGATCCCCACCGGACAGATTTCTGACCCTCCTCGCCGCCGCACAGCCTCGCACCAGACAGGGGGACCGACAATCGACAATAGGATCCACCGGCGCGCACGGCGACGGTCCCTCGCCTCGTAGCATGCCGGCTATTCCACCCTGCCGCAACAACGGCCCGCCGCCAATCCCGAGTTTCTACGGGCGTGTAAACAACTTTGAAGATTTTTCCGGTCTGCGAGGTCCGGCGTATCTATCGGGTGCGGTCCGCCTGATACGCACAGCGGATCGGCCACCCCGAAACACGCCAATCAGAAACCCGGGATCCGACGAGTTCCCGGTGTTTTGAATTTCTTGATGACTTTCCCGGACTGGCGATGTCGGGGGACGGTCGCGTCTCGGATTTGTCTGGAAGACGACCGGAAAAGGAACGTTTTTTCCGATGGTGGCGCCTTCCGCCCTTCACGATCGAGTCGCCGTGAAAAGAGCGAGGCAATGGGCAAAACACTTCAGGAGCGTGACTTGGCTGCTGCATTCCAAGCCGAATCCTGGGCGCGCGGTTTCGAGATTCGTCTGCACTCGGCCGGTGTACAATGGCCGCTAGTGATCCGTGACTCTCGCACCGATTATTGCCAGTTGCCTTGCCGGTGGAAACGCGCGGATAGCGCGGGATAAAACATGCCGAAGCGAGATGACGATCTGCCGAGTTCGCTCGGCACGCAAGCGTCCCTGATTCAACGGGTGCGCGATTTGACGGACACGGCGAGTTGGGCCGAATTCGATCGTTTGTATCGTCCCTTTCTGCTCAGCATTGCGCGGCGCAGCGGACTCTCGCCCGAGGATGCCGATGAAGTCGTGCAGGAAGTCTTTGCCAAAGTCGCGCAGGCGATCGTCGAATTCCGGCTCGACAAGGAGCGCGGTCGGTTCCGAGGCTGGCTCAAGGCCATCACTGTTCGGAAGCTGATCGACCGTCGACGGGCGCAGAGCCGGTCGGTGTCGGCAATCGCGATCGGGAACGAGCCGCCTGTCTTCGATTCGCTCGAGGACGTGTGGGACCGGGAGTACCGCCGCCATCTGCTCGATCATGCCATGCAGGAGGTCCGCGCGCGGGTCGAGTCAAAAACCTGGACTTGTTTCGAGGAGCACACGCTCAAGCGCCGCCCCGCGGAGGAAATCGCCGCGGAACTCGGCATGACCGTCAACGCCGTGTACCAGAACGCCTTCCGCACGATTAAACGAATTCGCGAACGATGCCAGGACTATGAAGAGGAACAGGCCTGGGGCGGTCAAGGCGCTCAGGGGTAAGTCCTGGCCGGACGGAAACCGACGTCGGGGCCGCGGTAGTCCGGAGGGTTGGCGAGACGAAACTCGGAAGTAACGACCGGCGGCCGACCAACGTTCCCTCCGCCACGCAACACGCGCCGATCTCCGGCCTTGACTGGTTCCGTGGGCGGCGTATCGGCAAATTCCTGGTTCCTCTGCGCGACGTCGGCGTATCGATCGAAGCACCACTCCATGGCGTTGCCCAACATATCGAACAAGCCCAAATCATTTGGTTCCAAAGTGCCGGTGGGCCAGACGTGGCTTTCGCCGTTGGCGACAAACCAGGCATATTGAGGTAAGAGCCGCTCGGAGAACCCGTAGTAACGGCTCGTCAGCGTCCCCGCTCGACAGGCATATTCCCACTCCGCATCGGTGGGCAGGCGATAACCTGTCAATTCCCAGAACTTCGGCTTGGCCTTCATTCCGGCCGCATACACGCCGCCCGGCGGGTCATAGCACCATTGGTCTCTGGGGATTTTTTCGTGCTCGCTCAGCCAATCGCAGTAATGCACGGCCTCGTACCACGTGAGCGCGGTCTGCGGGGAGTCGTCGGTACGGACGACCAAGCGAAGCCCTGGATGATTGGACAAATAGACGCCCTTCACCGTCTGCTCAAACGCACGGCATTGGGCCTTGGTGAATTCGTGCGCCGAGATGGCAAACCGGCGGGCCAGCCGACGGCGATGTCCGAGTTCGAGCGCCGAGTGGTTGGGGTCGGATGCGGGCGATCCCATCAGAAACTCGCCGGCATCTACGATAACGAACGTCTGCTTCTGCGTGTTGACGTACCACTGCCGCTTGTCGCTCGCTTTTTGGCTCTGCAACCGCTGTTCGTCGCTCTTGAGACGATCGAGCACTTCCTCCAGGCGTTTTGCTTGACCCCATTTCCGCAACAGCCACTCGGCCGCGCCGTGCAGGCCCGCATCCGGCTCCTGCTCGTAAATCGCCGCCAATTTTTCGATCAGCGGTTGTCGTTGAGCGATCGAAAGCTGCGACTCCGGGAATCCGCCAAGCATCAGTACGAGCGCGCGGCGAATGGTCACATCGGGCTCGGAATCGAGCCGTTGCAGGATTGGTTGAGGATCGCCCCCCAGCGGACTGACCCAGTGAATGACGTAGCTGCGGACACTCGGGTCAGGCGTGAATTTGAGAGTCGGCCAGATCTCGTCCGAGTTGCCCAGCCGAAAGAGAGCGACAGCCGTGTTGGCCTGGCGCTTCGCCAAAGCTTCCCGCTGGGCCTCTGTCCCCTTTTCCGGCGGCCGTTTGGCAAGTGCCTGCTCGGCCAGCGCGACAGCCTCCTTTTTGTGCAGAGCCAACTGGTCGAACAACGCCGGGAACTGGAACAACTCCGCGTCGGCCAAGAGGTCGAACAAGTTGTTGGGTCGGTTGGCGGCATAATCGGCCAGCGTCTCTGTGGCGTAGATGCGAGCCTGTTCCTTTTGAAGTTTGTCCCGATAGATCAGGGCGAGCGGCTTGATCAATTGCCCCTTGGCCGGACGCAAGGCCTCCCGCCATGCCACGAGCATCGACGCCTCGAGCGAGACCAGGCGGCCGGCAACAAAAGTGTTGATTCGGCCCCAGCGCGGGTCGTCGGGCGCATAGGTTGCCAACGCGCTGGCCGCTTGGAAACGCTCTTGCGCTTTCTGCTGCGAATCCAGCGCCGCGCCCACAACGGCTCGATCACGTTCTCCTTGTCGGGCGCCAAAGCGTCACGCACCACGACAAACCGGCTCGGCGACGCCACGCGCAACTCGTCCCGCAAATCGGCCAGGTGGCTTTGATCCACAGGCAAGAGCGCCAAATCCAAATGCAGCTTCTGATTGGAACCCCTGGGAGACTGGACGTACCGCTCCCGCAGCAGCGGATCGGCCCAGCGACGGTAGGCGCTCAATTCCGGAATGATGCCGGGCACTTCGGCGATGTCCGCGGCGACGAGTCGCTTGACGAGGGCAGCCGCCTGGAAGCGGCCGTTGATCTCCCGAGCCGAGAAGAGAGCCACGACCGCAACCGCCGCGGCGATCCCCAACCGCATTCCATGAAATCGCGCCGCCCGGCTCATCATCGACTGTTGCAGTGTCGTCCACTTCTTCTTGTCCGTCAGCAAGCGGATGTCGAGATACTCCCAGAGCGACGGCAGATGGCGGGTCTCCCGCTTCCCCTTCCACAACGCGGCCCGGTCGGCCAGCCGCAGTTCGGCACGGCCGCGACGCGTTTCTCGTTGTTTCTGAGTCAGCCACTCCCGCAAGGAAGGGACCAGATAGTCGTGGGTCAGTTGGTAATATTTTTGACTGGCCGCGACGGCTGCCTCGGGCGAATCAGCGGCCGTGCCTGCGGGATCGGTGGGCGTGATCAGCCGGATCTCGTTGTCCAAGACGCGGATCAGGTCGTCGAACTCCGCTTGGCGATCGGCGTATCCGGAGGCTTCCAGCAACTCGTCGCGTGAGCGCATGTGCCCCTTGATGTCGGTGCCTTGCTCCGGGAGCAGCGCCTGGAGGACGCCGCGAGCCGCCTTCTGGTGCAGTCGATGATCGGGTGGAGCGGTGGTCGCGGCGAAGGTTTCTTCGAGGAAGGTCACGCCGATGCCTTCGGTCCCGCCGACAGCCTTCAATTTCGCGGGTGTCCACGGCTGGCCCTTCATCATCTCGGCAAACAAGGTGAGGCGGACGCAGACAACTTTGTCTTCCTGGGCCAAACCTTGAATGGCTTGCTCCAGGAATTGCTGTTGGTCATTTGTGAGTTCGCTGATGCGCTCGGGCAAGACACCGAATGCCCCTCCCAAGGCGCGTAATACTTTTTTGGCGTGCCGCAGGTCGAAGAGATCGACTGCCGCAGAGTTCTGGCCTTCGAGGAGGGGGATCTCCAATTCCCGCAGAAAGCGCGTCGCGGCCATCCAGAAATCGTCGCGCACCATCACGACGCACTGGACGCGCCCGCCGTCACATTGGCGCAGCGCCTGGATCAGCTCGGTGTTTTTTTCTGTCCCCTTGCCGTGGAGCCACTGCTCGAACTGGTCCAGGACGATCAGCACCTTCTTGCCCGGCGGGCCGTGTCCCCGGCGCAACTCCGCCAAGGTTTCTTTGAGGTCGAGTTTGTCACCGAGCGCGGGACAACGTTTGCGCAGTCCGTGGAGCAACCGTGCTTCCGTTTCGTCGGCAGTCGCCTCGACGTACACCGGCAGAACGTGCTCGGCGAGGCGTGGAAGCAAACCGGCCTTCACGAACGACGTTTTCCCACAGCCGGACGGACCGTAGATCAGACCGACGGAGAACGTTATGTCGGGGTCGGTCTCCTCGATCCGGCCCTTCCAAAATCGAATGCTCTCGGGCAGCCCGTCCCGGTCTTTCGGGCCGGGCAACAATTCCAAAAAGAAATCGGCGTCTTGGGCGTCAAACGATCGAAGTCCTTTCGGGACGATCTTGATTGTGCGGCCGTCGGACGAGGGGGCAGCGACGCTTAACGGTGTTCCGGAGCCAGCCGACGAAGAAACTGGCGTTTGACCCGCGGACTGCGGCGATTCGTTCAGAAAATGCCGCAGGTCGTCGGCCAGATCCTGGGCGCTCGTATAGCGTTCGGTCGCTCGTTTCGACAGGGCCTTCAGGCAAATGCGCTCGAGTTCCTTCGGAATGGCGTCGTCGACCTGCCGCGGGGGACGCGGTTCTTGGGTCGCGACTTGGTCGAGCAGCTCGAGGGCCGAGGCGCTGCGAAACGGCGGACGCCCGGTGAGCAGCTCGTACAACACGACGCCCAAGCTGAAAATGTCGCTACGTCCGTCGACGCGGTGCCCCTCTCCGCGAGCCTGCTCGGGGCTCATGTAGGCGGGCGTTCCGGCATACTGCGGACCTGTGCCGACGTTTTCTTCTCGCAGCGCCAGACCGAAGTCCACGACATGCGGCTGGCCGAGATTGTCGATCAAGATGTTGCCAGGCTTGACGTCCCGATGAACCAGCCCCTCCCGGTGGGCGTAGTGCAAAACCTCGGCCACCGTCACCACCAGTTCCGCCGCCTCTCTGCAGAGACAGCCGAGAGTCCTTGAGCCTTTTGGCCAAATTCGTCCCGTCGACGTATTTGGAAACGATGAAGAACGGGAATTCCGCCGAACTTCCCACGTCGTACACCGGGACGATGTGCGGGTGTTCGAGGCTCGCGACGATGCGGGCCTCGGTCTGATACAGTTCGACCTCCTGAGGGAGAGCCACCCGATCCGCGTGGGGCACCTTGACGGCAACGGACCGATTCAGCTGCTCGTCGCGCGCCAGGAAAACGGTGCCGAATCCGCCATGGCCCAGCACGCGCTCGATTCGGTAACGCCCGATTCGTTCCGGCAGAGGGATCGAGGCGGAGGACGCGGGCGCCTGCGTCGAAATACCGGGAGCCATTCCGGTGGCAGCGGTCGACTTCGAGGCGATCGGTTGAGCGCGTGGTTTTCGATCTCCGTCCCGAAACCCCTCCAGCAGCGGGCGGAGCTGACTTGCCAACTGCGGGAATCGGCTGACGTATTCGTCGACAGATGGCGATTCGCCCAGATCGTGACGCAGGCAGAACTCGGCGAAGACAAAGTCGATCATCAGCTGGCCGTCGGAAAAGAGGTCCGATTGCCGGATCACGAACGACTCGGCAAGAACCCGGTCGCCCTGCTGCCAGCGCTCGGTCTGTTCGCGGCGCAGTTCGGAGAGTGGATCGCGGTTCGACTGGCGTTCATTCATCGAAGCGATGGCCCCTGCCGCGATGTCCGCGTCCGTCGGAGGGTCGCGCACCTCGACACGTTAGCATCTCCAGGTCGCCGCCTCCAGACGCTACCCGTGTCCGCGAGTCCTTGACGGAACGGGAATTTTGCGATTCCGCCGGTCCCGGGTGTAAGGCTGCTGCCAATCGACCGTATCTCTAGAGGGTCGTCTGCTCGAACCGGTCGGACAGGAGGTCGAGGCGTGCAGCGTTTCGAGCAAACGCGATCATCGCTCATCCGCTGATCGGCAGAGCCCAGCCCGGCTCCCCCCGCCCGCGCCGGCATTGCGCGCGGAGAGGAGCGTGCGGTCATGGTATTCAGCTGGCGCGAGCGCCTCCGCAGAACGAAGGCGCGGAAGGCACGGAAGACGGATAAACCGTGGCTCTGGATCGAGCAGCTGGAAGTTCGCTGTTTGCTCGCCGCGACAAGTCCCCTGGGCCAGGCGGCGGCGTCCTTGCCGATCGTTCTGCTCGATCCCCAGGGGAGTTCTTCCCCCAGCGGCACAGGCTACACGCCGGCGCAGATCCGGCAGGCCTACGGCTTCAACCAGATCGTCGGCCTGCCGGGCAATAACTACAACAACGCCGGCCTGGGCCAGACGATCGCCATCGTCGATTGGAACACCGATCCGACGATCACCAACGACCTGCAGCAGTTCGATGAGTATTTCAACATCGGCGGCGCGGCCAACAACCCGAAGAGCCTCGGCTTTTTCCAGGTGGTCAACCAGGACGGCGGCACGACTCTGCCCGTCGTGGACGCCTCCGCGAGCGAGGCGGCCGAACAGGCTCTGGACGTTGAGTCGGCCCATGCCATCGCGCCGGGGGCCAACATCCTGCTGATCGAGGCCGACTCGAGCAACTACCCCGATGTGGCCACTGCCGAACGATACGCGACGACCCAACCGGCTGTCTCCGTTGTCTCGATGAGTTTCGGCAGCCCGGAGGGTCTCGGTGAGCTCGAGAACGACTACACGTTGACAACCCCGGCTGGCCACCAGGGGATCGCCTTTGTAGCAGCCAGCGGAGACACCGGATCTCCTCCCAGCTACCCAGCCACATCTCCGAATGTGCTCGCCGTGGGCGGGACGACGCTGCCTCAGGACAGCTCTGGCAACCCGGAATTGTCGCTCGAAACGGGTTGGAGCGGATCGGGCGGCGGCCTGAGCCAGTTCGAGCCCGAGCCGTCCTACCAGATGGGCGTGGTCCCCGATGATCTCGATCCTAATGCCATGCGGGCGGTCCCCGACGTGGCCTACGACGCAGGGACCGGCTACTCGGTTTACGACAGTTTTACCAGTCCCACCAACCAACCCTGGCAATCGATCGGCGGCACAAGCGCCGGAGCCCCGCAGTGGGCGGCCCTGATCGCGATTGCAGACCAGGAACGAGTGGCGCAGGGAGAGACAACTCTCGACGGGCCGAGTCAACTCTTGCCCGCGCTCTACCAGATCGCCAATCCCGCGTCCGCGAACTATGACGGCTCCGCGTTCAACGACATCACCACGGGGACGAGCACAGGCAATCCCCAGTATTCGGCAGGCGACGGCTACGACCTCGTGACAGGTCTCGGCACGCCCAACGCCGGTGCGCTGGTCTCCGATCTCGTGAGTGTCGACAGCTCACCGCCTTTGCCCACCACCTTCTACTGGACCGGAGCGGCCGGCGAAGATGCCTACGGCAATTACGACTGGGACGACCCCGGTAACTGGTCGACTTCTGATCCCGCCCAAGGCGGTGTGCTCCCGAGCAGCGTCTTGCCGGGCCCGGCCGATAACGTCGTGATCGACCTTCCCAATCAGGACATCACACATGACGACTCAACGTACGACACGATCAGCAGCCTGAACGTCACGGCCAAGGGTGTCACGCTGACTCTCGAGGCCGGCACGCTGGACCTCTCGGGCAGCGGCGCCGCGGGCGCCTTCAACGTGCCCGGCAAGGACGAATTGGGATACGGCTCCGTTGAGTTGAACGGCGGGACGCTCGCCAATGCCAACGTGAGCAAGGACACGATCATCACCATTTACGGCGCTACGACATACGCCGAAGGCTTGGGCACCATCGTCGGCGGCACATTGAATGGCACGGTCGAGATGGCGGGGGCGGCAGGCACAACGGCGATCTTGGACCTGTCAGGCAAATGGGTGAACAACGGGACCATTACGAACGTCCCCGTCATTACCGGCATCAGCAATCAGCCGTTCGCGGGCGGTGGCGGCTTCGTGCTGGGAGATCTCTGGGAAGCCAGTCAGGCCGATTCCGGCGCGAGCAGCGACGCCTGGGTCAACAACGGCACCATCACGATCCAGAATGCTGACGTCTCCCTGGGCGGTTGGCTGAGCTTGGACCCCAGTGCCAGCAACCTTTCCACGCTGGATCTGAGCACGGACACGGTCAGCCTGTACGGGACGCTCGACAACGTGCCCGCGGATAACCCGACCACGCAGGGAACGTTGACGCTGAGCCCGGGCGTTACTAGCAGCAGTGGCTCCTGGAATCTGTTTGGTGGACGAATCGACGGCGGCACGCTTGTGACCACCGGCGACGCCGCTCTCACTGAAGACAACAGCACTGGCACCCTCGACGGCGTGACGATCAGCGCCACAAGCTCGGTTCAGGTCAGCAACGGCGGCGTGCTGACGATCGAGGGGCAAGGCTGGAGTAACCTGGGAACGATCACCGGTACAGGTCCAACCGACGATAATCCGACCGACACGGCGTCCATCCTGAATCTGTACGGGAGCTGGACCAACTACGGCACTATTTCAGTCGACTCCTCGATGGTCAGCCTGGGCAGCCCGGTGAACATCGCTCCGACGGCTGCCGCGGCCGCCAGCTATGAATGGGTCAACGACGGCACGTTCGCGTTCACCGGAACCGACACGGTGGTCAACCTGGGCGGCGTATTAACCACCGCGACCTACGACGGAATCATCGACGATCTGGACCAATCGAGTCAGGATCCGACCGGCGTCAGCTTCGCTCTCACCGGCACATTGGACAACAGCAAGGCAGATAATCCCGTCAACCAGGATGTTCTGGCCCTCGACGATTCCACCGGCTCCTTGTCCCTGAATGGCGGCGAAATCTACCAGGGCGAGATCACCACCAGCGGCACGAACGACCTGGTCGCCACGCTGCAGATCGGTACGCTGGTGGGAGTGACCTTGGACGGCACTCTGGACATGACCCGGGTCGCGGGCACCTTCACTCCGACCCAATTCTCGGGCGGCGCTGTGGTCGTATCGGGCGGGTTGACGCTCGATGGCACCATCGAGCTGGGAGGAGCGTCCGGCACCTCGAACGCTGGCGACCTCATTTTCGGCAGTCGCGGCGACAACGTGGCCCAGACGATCAGCGGCTCGGGCACGATCAAGTTCGGCCGGGACAACACCGGCGATGTCCTGTTCAACGACAGCAACGAGCCCCTCACTTTCGGACCGGACCTCACCGTCCAGGTCGGCCTGAACAGCTACATCGAAGCGCCGGTCGCAAACATCATCAACCAGGGCACGATTGCCAACACCGGCAATGGCAGCCTGGGCATCGAGGCCAACGTCACTAACTCCGGCACGATCGAAACAGGCACCGGTGCGCTGTCGGTCACCAACTACACCCAAACCTCGACGGGCGTTCTCGATGTTGAGATCGGCGGCACGAGCCAGTACGGCCAGGTTGCGGTCGCCGGCATCGCAACGCTGGGCGGCACGCTCGACGTCGCGATTGTCGATGGCTACTTTTCCAACGTCGGCGACGCGTTCCGGATCCTGACGTTCGGCCAGCTCTTCGACGACTTTGCCGAAATGAACGGGCTCGATGCCGGCAGCAACAACGAGTTTGTGCCGGCCTACAGCAGCGCAGCCCTGACGTTGACTGTGACGGGCAACACGGGGAGCACGTCTCACCCCACGCTCTATTGGACTGGCGACGCCCGCGACGGCGACTGGGATGATCCCGGCAACTGGTCTTACGACGATCCCCTCGTCAGTAATGTGGCCCAGTACGTCCTCCCCGACGCCTTCGACAACGTGGTCGTCGACCTCTCGAACCAGACCATCAACCTTGCCGCAGACAACTACGACCTGATCAGCGGCATGACCGTCACCGGGCAGAACGTCACGCTCAGCCTTTCCTCCGACACGCTTGACCTCTCGGGCGTTGGAGCGGCCCTCGGCGTCTCGAGCGTCGTTGGCGGCCAGGGGACGTTCCAGGTCGATCAAAGCGGGGACGTCGTCGACCTGCAAGGAACCGATCTCAAAAGTACCGCGATCACTTCAGGCACCACCGTGACGGTCGCCGGCGGCGCGCTCGATAACGTGCAGCTTGACGGCACTCTGGGTATGACCCACCAGAGCGGCGCGGCGCTGCAGGTCGTCGACGCGGTCACCATCAACGGCACCGTCGAGTTGGGCGGCAGCTCGAACTCCGCCTCTCTCGACTTCGGGTACAAGAACGACACCTCCGGCATGACCGTAGCCGGCTCGGGCACCATCGTGTTTGGCCAGGGAGGCAAAGACAGCCTCGACAACCTCAGCACGGGCACCTTGACCCTTGGGTCAAAACTCACGATCCAGGGCGGGCACAACAGCTCAATTCTCGACCTCTACACCGGCTCGGGGCCGATCGACAACAAGGGAACAATCGAGCAGAGCACCGACGGCGGTCAGCTGACAATCAACCTGCCCGGCTGGGTCAACGACGGCTCGATCGACGTCAGCAACGGCGCCACGGCGACGCTCAAGGGCAAAGGCTGGACCAACAGCGCGACCGGAAAGATTACGGCCACCGACGCGACGCTCAACCTTTACGGCAGCTGGACCAACCACGGCACGATCACGATCGATCCCTCGACGTTGGGCCTGGGCAGCCCGATCAACGTCAGCCCGAGCGATCCGTCCGTCCCGGATTACGCTTGGAGCAATCAGGGCACGCTTTCGATCGGAGCGGGCTCCACCGTGAATTTGGGCAGCGTCCTCACCACAGACGACCTCAATGCCCTGATCGCCTCCGGCCTGATCCCGCCGGGAAGCAACCTCTCCCTGACCGGCGTGCTGGACAACAGCCCCGCGGACAATCCCACCAGCGGCGGGATACTGGCGCTGGGGCCCTCGACTGGTTCAGTGTTTCTGGACGGCGGCACCATTGACGGTGGCACCATCACCACCAGCGGAAGCGATGACCTGGTGGCGACCGGGCAAGGCGGAACACTGAACGGCGTCACGCTCGATGGCACGCTGGACATGACCCAGTCTTACGGAGCCAGCGTTAGCGTGCTCGGTGGCCTCACGCTCAACGGCTTGATCGAGCTGGGCGGGGCGTCCTACCCCACGTATCTCGCATTCGGAGGCGACAGCGATGACGTCCCGCAAACAATCAGCGGCACGGGCACCATCCGGTTCGGGCAGAACTATGACAACTTAATCGACCTCAGCGACGCGCCGCTGATCTTCGGGCCGGGCATTACCGTTCTCGCGGGCCCCGACAGCTACATCGACTCTTATGTCGGCGTCGACAACCAAGGCAAGCTCGAGGACAACGCCGGCAGCGGCACGGTGGTCATCGCGGCGCCGAACGGCGTCACCAATAGCGGCGCTGTGACCATCGGCACCGGCGCCACACTGAGCGTGGCGGGCGGCATCCTGGACGGTCTCGCCTCGGGGTTTGCCGCGGACTACACCCAATCCGGCGGCACGACCACCGTGGATGGCACGCTCATCGGTCAGAATCTCAATCTCAACGGCGGTTCGCTCAACGGCGTCGGCACGGTTACGGCCGACCTCATCAATGCGGCCACGGTGTACCCGGGCGACGGTGCCGACGCTCCCGGCGCGCTGACGATCTCTTATAGCTACACTCAGACCGCGACGGGAATCCTCGACATCAATGTCGCCGGGACGAACCAATTCAGCCAACTCTTGGGCAACGTCGGCGAGGGCGGGACGCTCAACATCGCGCTGGTCAACGGCTTCGCGCCTCAAGCCGGCGACTCGTTCCCGATATTCGGCGGCCTGATCGGTGGCACGTTTGCCGCAATCAACAGTCCGCCTCTTGCCAACGGCAATTCGCTCACCACATTCGTCAATGGAAGCGGGGGCCTGTCCCTGATTGCCACGCCACCGGCTCCGTCACTCTCCACGGTTTACTGGACCGGCGACGCCGGCGACGGCGACTGGGCAAATCCCGGCAACTGGTCCTCCGTGGATCCGGCGGTCAACAACGGCCCCGGAGATGTCCTTCCGGACGCCGGGGACAACGTCGTCGTCGACTTGAGCGGCCAGACCATCGACTTTTCGGGGAACGCGACGATCGCGAGCCTCACGGTCACGGGCCAGAACGTGACGCTCAACCTCGACGCCGGCACGCTCGATGTCTCCGGCAGCGGTTCGCCAGGATCGTTCCGGGTCGATCAGCCCGGCGATAGCGTCGTGTTCGGAGAGTCCAGTGACGGCACCCTTCAAAACGCGGTGATCACCGCGGGCACAACGATCGATGCTGAGTCGCAAAACTCCCCTGCCACACTCAATAACTGCGTTGTGAACGGGACGGTGGAAGTAACGGGCTACGCGTTTCTGGACCTGACTGGGCACTGGACCAACAACGGAACCCTCATCGCGGACACGTACTCGACATTGGCCCTGGGCAGCCAGATCAGTATTGCTCCCAGCGACCCGTCCGCCCCCGACTATTACTGGAGCAGCCGTGGCACGCTGTCCATCGACCCCAGCGCGACGGTGGAAGTGGGCGGCGTGATCACCACCGATGCCTTCGAGAGCCTGGTCCCCGATCTCAATGGCGCCTTCATCGTCTTCGTCGGCACGCTCGACAACAGCCCGGCGGACAATCCGGTCAGCGGCGGCAGGTTCGACCTCGACACTCTGCCCTACGGGCTCACGTTTTCCGGCGGCATGGTTTATCAGGGCAGCCTCACCTCCGCCGAGAGCACGCCCATTTACGGTGACTACTACACCGGCGGAGGGCCACTTCCCGTGGATGTCACGCTCGACAACGTGACGCTCGACGGTGTGCCTTTTTACAACGCATCTGTAGCCGTCCAAGGCGGTGTGACGCTCGATTCCGACCTCTATCTGGACAATGCGTCGTTGATCTTCGACGGCAGTGCACCGCTCACGTTGGGTGCGGGACCTCTGGTCCCGAGCGCCACGATTTACCTGTCCGAGGGAAATCTCTTCAACCAGAGCAGCCAGCCGGTGACCTTGAGTTCCGACATCACCATCTCCGGCAGCTATCCGAACAGCATCGGCGGAGTCGACAGCGACGTTTATCCGCAACTGCAGTACTACGGTCCCTTCATCAACCAAGGCACGATCGAACAGGAGGGCGGCGAACTGACGATCGACGCCGCCACCTGGTTGAACGACGGCACGATCGCGGCCACCGGCGCGACGCTGAACCTTTACGGCAGTTGGACGAACAACGGCACGATCACGGCCGACTCCGCCTCCACGGTCAGCCTGGGAAATGCGGTCGCCATGGATCCGACTTCCGCGGCTACCGCCGGCTACTCGTGGACCAATGACGGCACAATCACGATTGGCGCGGCGCGACCGTCTATCTGGGCGGCGTCTTCACCACCGACGAATATGCCGGCAACTTCGCGGATCGCGGCGTGATGGTGGGCCTCGCCGACGACTCGGTCTATCTCACGGGAACGATGGATAACAGCGCGGCGGACAACCCCGTCACCCAGGGGACGTTGGCACTGAGCCCCTCGACCGGTCCGCTGTACCTTGCCGGCGGCGAAATCTACCAGGGTCAGGTTAGGACCGACGGTGGTGACGATCTCATTGCCACCTACTCGGGCGGCACGCTGGACGGAGTGACGACCGACGGCACGCCCGAGCAGTTGACCCTCTCGGTCCTGCACGGCACGCTCACCCTGGAGACGACGACCAACCTGACAGTCACCGGAAACGGGACCGCATCGCTGGTGGTCAGCGGGTCGCTCGCCAGCCTCAACAGCGATCTGCCCAGCCTGACCTACACGCCGACCCCCGGCTACAGCGGCCCCGACACGCTCAGCCTCTCCGACGAGGACACGGCCGATATTCTCACCGGAACGGCCAGCGTCTCGATCACGGTCAACCCGTCGCCGGCACCGACGATCGCGGCCCCCGCCAGCGTCTACGAGAACGGCACGGTGAACTTCACGGGCGGCAACGCGATCAGCGTCAGCGACCCCAGTGGGGCCGGTCCCGAGCAATTGACGCTCTCGGTCCTCGACGGCACGCTCACCCTCGAGACGATCACCGGCTTGACGGTCACGGGCAACGGCAGCGCCACCTTGACGCTGAGCGGGAACGTGTCGAACCTCGACGCCGACCTAGCCAGCCTGTCCTACTCGCCAAACTATGGCTACGACGGCCCCGACACGCTCTCCCTGTCTGACACGGATATGTCCGACCACCTCACGGGAACGGCCAGCGTCCCGATGACGGCCAACTCGCTGGTGCCCACGATCACGGGGACGTCGGTCAGCCTCGCCGAGAACGGCACACTGGCCTTCACCGGTGGCACCGCGATCGGCGTCACGGACGCCGTCGCGACGCTGAACATGTCGCAGGGTTCAGCAAACGTCACCCTCGTCGGTGGAACGCTGGATAGCGCACTCGACATTTCTGGAGGAGGCGCCAGCGTCACCATCCTGGCCGGCCTGACTCTCAACGCCGACGTTTACCTCTCCGGCGGCAGCACCTTTTTGTATTTCAATGACCCGAATCCCCAGGCGGTCAGCCTGGGAACGCTCGCCACGCGCGCGACCATCCATCTGGATGGCGACGCCGCCGGCATCGACAACGAGAGCACCCAGACGCTGACCTTCGAACCCGGCATCACCATCGCCGCCGACTCTGCCCAACCCACCACCTATGGGGAGGAAGACACCTCGAACACGATCAACGGGCCAATCGACAACGAAGGCACGATCCAGGAGGAGAATCTCCAGGCGGTTTTGGGCCAGACGGCTGCCTTGACGATCAACTTCGATCAGTACGACCAATACGGCCTGGTGAGATGGACCAACGGCCCGACGGGCACGATCGAAGTCGCCTCCGACGGACGCCTCCAGCTGGGCGGCGCCTGGACCAACCACGGGACCATCACGGCCGCCGACAGCATCATCAACAGCTCCACAGGCGCCATCTTGGGCACAGAGCTCCAGCTGGGCGATGACCTGAACTCCGGCCCCTACGACTTCCACCAATCCAACAGCACTACCTTTGTCGACAACGGCACCATCACCAGCGATGCCTGGCAGAACTTCGGCACCATCACGACCAACGACGTCAATGTCTACCTGGGTGGCTGGCTGAGTCTCGATCCCAGCGCCAACAACATCGCCACGCTCGACCTCAGCGATAACGCCGTCTATCTCAATGGCACGCTCGACAACAGCCCGAAGGATAATCCCTATACCAACGGCGTCCTGGCCCTGACGCCGGGCGTCACCAGCAGCACCGGCACCTGGAACCTCAACGGCGGCCGCATTTACGAGGGGACCATCACCACGACCGACGACGCCGTCCTCAACGCCGTCGCGCTGACTCCGCCGTTCGACGACGAGAATTATCCAGTCAGCGGCGTACTGGACGGTGTCACCCTGGACGGCACGGTGAACCTGTCCGTGGCCGGCGCGGATGGGAACTACAGCTTCAATGGCCTCACGATCATCAACAATCTGGTTCTCAACGCCGTACTCGACCTCAATAACGGCAGCACTTTGTATTTCGTTTACGGCGTCAATAGTGGGCCGTATGGGCAGACGCTCTCGGGCAGCGGATCCATCGTGTTCGAAACCGGTGGTACGATCGACATTAACGACTCTGATTATGACTCCTTGTCATATGCGGGTGGGTACAACCCTGCCAGCTTCCCGCTCACAATTGGTTCCGGACTTACGATTGTTGGGCCCGGTTCCGGCTCGACTGGCACGATCGACGGCCCCATCGACAACCAGGGTACGATCGAAGAGACCGCCGGCGGCACGCTGGACTTGAACTTCGACCAATACAATCCGTTGTATCAGCCCTCTTTCTCGCTGGTGAGTTGGACCAATGACACGACCGGCGTCATCCAGCTCACGAATGGGACCCTCGAGCTGGGCGGCGCTTGGACCAACAACGGCACCGTCACAGCCGCCAATGGAACGAACATTGATCTGGGCGACAACTGGGACCTCTGGGAATACGTAGGCAGCTTTTATGGCTACGACTATTTTGGGACCAATGACGTTTGGGTGAACAACGGCACGATCATAACCAATAGCGCCAACGTCTATCTGGGCGGCTGGCTGAGCTACAATCCCAGCGCAGACAACCTCGCTACGCTCAACCTGAGCGAGAACATCGTCTCCCTGATTGGCACGCTGGACAATAGCCCGGCGGATAATCCCTCGAACGGCGGCGTGCTGACGCTGACCCCCGGCGTCACCAGCAGCACGGGCAGCTGGTACCTGGCCGGCGGCCGAATTTACGAAGGCACCATTGACGCGATCGCCGCTCCGCTAGTCGCCACCGCATACCAGTACCAGTACGTGGACTATAACGAAGGCTACGTGGGTATCGGCGGCGGCACGCTGTACGGAGTCACGCTGGACGGCACTCTAGACATGTCGGCCGAAATCGCGAGCGTGATCATCGCGGACGGGCTGACCCTCGACAACGACTTGGACGTTTCTGGCCTAGGTGCCCAGCTCTACGTCGACGGCAGTCTCTCCCAGGCGGTGGGCGTAGGAGCGCTTGTCGGTGGTGCCACCATCCACCTGAGCGGCTACGGTGCGCAGATAGAGACCACGTATGACATCACGCAGCCGCCTTCGCGGTCCATCGCGACTTTTGACCCCGCCATCACCATCTCCGCGGAAGCGTCCCTCAACTACATTTTCGGGGGCGGTATAGGGGCCTCCGACTTCGACAACCAGGGCACGATCGAGGACAACACCAGCGGTGGCGTTCTCTACGTGTATTATGGGTCCTTCGTGAACTGGTCCGACGGGACATTAACCGGCGGCACGTGGAAGATCTCCAACGGTGGCATCTTGGCCCTGGAAGGTGAAAATATCACCACCAACGCCGCCACGATCAGTCTGAGTGGAGCGAACTCACATCTCGAAAGCTACCACGACTTTTCCTATTCCGATTACACCGACGCCCTGGCCGGCCTGATGACGAACACGTCCAGTGGCAACCTGTATCTGGCCGATGGATACGTCTTCTCGACCCCGGTATTTGTCGAAAACGACGGCAACATCGTCGTGACGAGCGGTGCGAGTGCCACGCTGTCGGGCACGGCGTGGGACAACAGCGCTTCGGGCCTGATCAGCGCGACCGATGCGATTCTCAATCTGTTCGGCAGCTGGACGAACTTTGGCGCTGTGATCGCCGACGCTTCGACGGTGAGCCTGGGAAATCCGGTCGACATTTCGCCAACCGACCCCTCCGCCCCCGGCTACGACTGGAGCAGCCCGGGCACGATCGTCTTCTCCGGCGACTGCGCGGTTGATTTGGGCGGCGTCTTTACCGCCGACACTTTCAGGAGTCTCGTTGCCGATCAGCTGGCGGCCGGTCAGAGCCTGGCCGACGATACCCTCGATCTGACCGGGACTCTCGACGGCAGCCTGGCTGATAATCCCGTGACCGCCGGGGTCGTGGACCTGGATGGTTCGACTGGACCCATCTATCTCTTCGGCGGCCGTATCTACCAAGCCGACGTGACAGGCAGCGACGATCTGGTCGCCACGCCCACGGGCGGAACACTGGACGGCATGACGCTCGACGGCACTTTGGATATGACCCGGTATGCGATCGCCACGGCCGACGTCATCGACAACTTGACCCTCAACGGGACGATCGACTTGGGCGGTGCCGGCGGGACCGTCAACAACGCCACGCTCGACTTTGGTAGCGGCTCGACCGACACCAGTCCCGAAACGATGGGCGGTACGGGTACCCTCCAATTCGGCCAGAACGACTCGGGGGACACGCTGGACAACCAGGGCAACGGAACCCTGACCTTCGGCCCCAAAGTGACGGTTAGCGGTGCGGTGCTCACCTACGTTGAGTCCCCAAACGCGGCCATCGACAACCAAGGCACGGTCGAGGAGAGCACGAGCGGCGGCACGCTGAACGTCGCGAGCCCCGACGGTTTCTCGAATGCCGGTTCCTTGTTCGTCGGCAGCGGCGCGACCATCAGCTTCGGGACGGCGAATGAGACGCAATCGGCCGGCACCACCACCGTGGACGGCACGCTGACCGCCCCCAACGTCTACCTGGACGGCGGATCCTTGAACGGCACGGGCACTGTCCAGGCCAACTTGACGAACGGAGGCGCCGTCGCCCCCGGGAGCTCTTCCGGCACGCTAGCTGTGCTGGGCAATTACGTGCAGAACTCGGCCGGGGCCCTCGACATTGCGCTCGGCGCACTGAGCGAGTACAGCCAGCTCGCGATTTCCGGCAGTGCAGCGCTCGCCGGGACCTTGAACGTTTCGTTACAGAATGGCTTCACGCCGGATCCCAGCGACTCGTTCCCGATCCTGACGTTTGGCTCCGAGTCCGGCGCCTTCACCTCGGAACCCAGCCTGAATCTCGGCAATGGCACGTCCCTCATACCCGTCTACAGCTCCGGGATTTTGACTTTCACTGTTGGCCAAGAGTCTCCAAGTATTACTGTCAGCATCAACACGCTGGCCCTCGGCACCACCTCGCAGGGGACGGCGGGCTCGCCGCAGAGTTTCACCGTCAGCGGCAGCGACCTGACCGCCGACATCCTCTTGACCGCGCCGACCGGCGTGCAACTGTCGGACAACGGCGGCACCAGCTACAGCACCACCCTGGACCTGGCCGAGTCGGGAGGCACGGTCGGCACGACCACCGTGTTGGCGACCATTGCGGCCAACGCGTCTCTGGGTCCCATCAGTGGCACGATCGCGGCTGACAGCACGGGAGCGACAGAACAGGACGTTACCGTCAGTGGTACGGTCGAAGCGCCAACGCAACTGACGCCGACCGTCGTCGCGACGGATGCCGGGGGAACTTACAACGGCAATCCGTTCGCCGCCTCGGCAACGGCATCCGGCGCCGGCGGAATCGCAGTGAATGGCAGCTTTGCGTTTACGTATTACGTGGGCGGCACAGCCGGCGGACAAGGCTCGTCGACTGCGCCGACGACCGCCGGCACGTACACAGTGCAGGCCGCTTTCACCAGTTCCAATCCGAATTACGACAACGCTGATAGCGCCCCGGTGACATTCACGATCGGTCAGGCCAGTCCCGTCGTGACGCTCACCGATGCCGGCGGAGTCTTCGATGGCAATTCGCACGCGGCGACTGGCACGATCGCAGGCGTCGTCGCTGGCGTCGACAGCACTCCCGGCGGCAGCCTGGAAACCGTCCCTCTCGTTCTCTCCTATTACGTTGGCACGAACACGACCGACACGTCGCTTTCGACTGCTCCCAGCGCGGCAGGGACCTACACAATCGTGGCCTCGTTCGAGGGCAGCCAGGACTACGTGAGCACCGCCGATCAGGTCACATTCGCCATCTCTCCAGCCACGCCAAGCGTGATTGCGAGCGATGCCGGCGGCACGTACAACGGAAATTCGTTTCCGGCTTCGGCCAGCACGACCGGAGTCGGCGGCGCCACCGTCAGCGGCGGTTTTGCGTTCGACTATTACATTGGGAGCACGGCTAGCGGAGCAGCTGCAGGAACCGCCCCGACCAGCGCCGGGACCTACACGGTCGTGGCCGCGTTTACCAGTACGAACTCCAACTACGCGACCGGACCGACCGACAGTGCACCCGTCACATTTACGATCAGTCCCGCGGTGCCAACCGTCACGGCAACGGATGTCGGCGGCACGTACAACGGCAATTCCTTCCCGGCCAGCGGCAACGCAACCGGGGTTGGCGGCGCCATGGTCGACGGAAGTTTTGCTTTCTCGTATTACGTCGGCAGCACGGCCACCGGAACTCCGACCTCAACTGCACCGAGCAATGCCGGCACTTATACCGTGGTGGCGGCATTCACCGGTAACAACTCCAACTATGTCACAGGTCCGACCGATAGCGCCCCGGTTACCTTGACGATCGGTCAGGCAACGCCCACTGTCACAGCGACGGATGCCGGCGGCCCGTACAGTGGCGATTCCTTCCCGGCGAACGGCACGGCGACCGGGGTTGGCGGCGCGACGATCAGCGGAAGTTTTGCCTTCTCGTACTACGTGGACAGCACGGCCACTGGAACCCCGACTTCGACGGCGCCGACCGACGCCGGCACTTATACCGTGGTGGCTGCCTTCACGAGCTCAAACGCCAATTACGTTACGGGGCCGACCGATAGCGCCCCCGTCACGTTCACGATTGGACAAGTGACACCCAAAGTAGTCGCAGCTGACGCCAGCGGGACCTACAACGGCAATCCGTTCTCGGCATCGGCAACCGCAACGGGGGTTGGCGGCGCCACCGTCAGTGGCAGCTTGACCTTCGCGTATTACGTCGGCAGCACCGCCAGCGGAACAGCTTCGACGACAGCCCCGACCAATGCCGGGACTTACACAGTGGTGGCGGCCTTCACCAGCACGAATTCCAACTACGTCACAGGGCCGACCGATAGCGGTCCCGTCACGTTTACGATCGGCCAGGCAACGCCCACAGTTGTCGCGACCGACGCCAGTGGGACCTACAACGGTAATCCATTCCCGGCCACTGCGACGGCAACTGGCATCGGCGGCGCGGCCGTCAGCGGCACCTTCGCGTTCACCTACTATGTGGGCACGACGGCTAGCGGCACGGGAACGCCCACAGCTCCGGCCAACGTCGGCACCTACACGGTCGTGGCTGCGTTCACGAGCACGAATTCCAACTATGTCACCGGATCAACCGATAGTGCGCCCGTTACCTTCACGATCATCTCGGCCGCTCCGAGTGTTCATCTGGGCCTGCTGCTGCTCGATCCTTCGGGGAGCGGGGCCTTGGACCTGACCGGGAGCGGAGCGATCACGGTCAACGACGGGGGCGTCTGCTTGTCGACTCCAACAGTTCGACAGCCGCGGTCATCACTGGCAGTGGAAAAGTCAGCGCCTCGACGATCGACGTTACGGGCGGCACCAAAATCACCGGCAGCGGAAAATTCTTGGGTACAGTTCAGCACCCCGCCCCGCTCGCCGATCCCCTGGGCCTCACTCTGCCCGCGGCCCCCTCGACCACCTTTACGGCGGTTGACGACACCGGCAGCGCGCGGCTCACTCTTTCGCCCGGAACGTATGTGGGAGGCATCAAGATCGCCGGCTCCGGCGCGGTGACCCTGCTGCCAGGGGTTTACTACATGGAAGGGGGCGGATTCTCGATTACCGGCTCTGCGATGGTAACGGGGGCGGGCGTCCTGCTGATTAACGCGCCGAATAAATCGACTGACACGATCAGCTTGACCGGCTCCGGGAGCCTGTGCCTGACGCCGTCCAATAATCTGAGCGGGGCTTACGCCTCGTATGACGGCATCACGATACTGCAGAATCCGGCGTCGACGAATCCAATCAACGTGACCGGCTCGGGTGTACTCAACATCACCGGCGTTCTTTATGCCCCCAAAGCGAGCGTGAACATCGCCGGCTCCGGCGGGCTGCTGGTCAATCCGGACGCGATCTACGGCCGGGCAGAGGTCGTCGTGTCCGATCTCAACGATGCCGGAAGCGGCTTCGTCACGATCAACGTCGACGCACCAGCGGTGACTGCCGGCACTCCGATGCCCACGTCAGTGCCAGGCGAGTCAGTGCCCCTGGTGATCAAAGTCTGCGATCCATCCTCCCTCGCTCAAGGGGCCACATTCACGTTCGCGATCTCGTTTGGAGATGGCGACATCACGACACTCACCGGCCCCAGCTCGCTGATTGTGAATCACGTCTACGCGCAGACGGGCACGTACCTGGTGACCGTGACGGTAACGGATGAGTTCGGCAACACGAGCACCCCCGTGACTCAGACAATCAAGGTCGTGCCGGTCGCGGTGGAGACCGCCCCATTTAATTCGTGTCTGACGGCCCTCTTCATCGGGACCAGCGGCAACGAGACGGTCAAGCTGACCGCATCGGGCAGCAACCGCCTTTCTGCCACGCCCAACGGCGGTTCGGGGATCGCCGTCACGCTC
This sequence comes from uncultured Planctomycetaceae bacterium, assembly GCA_963800135.1. Lineage (GTDB taxonomy): Bacteria > Planctomycetota > Planctomycetia > Planctomycetales > Planctomycetaceae > DASPSM01. The sequence goes on from CAWCZR010000022.1 coordinate 149,317, forward strand.
AACGGCGTGTCGGAAGGCGTCTACAGCACGAGCGGTCCAGTCGTCGTCTTCGAGCAGGGAGGCAGCGACACGGTCAGCGAGTCTGGTATCACAAACTCTGTCGATCTGATTGAGAGCCTTACCACCGACAACATCGAAGCTGACCTGGACAACGAAGCCATCCAATGGGCCGGCCTGACCGCCGCAGTGGAAATTCTCAACGCCTAATGGGGTAGGCTCCTCCCGGCCACTGGTCGGCGAGCCTCTTCAAAAACTCAATCGTTTTCTGCGAGAGCCGAAAAACCACCGATTTCGCGGAATCGCCAACCTTTAGAGTTGCGCACGTCGGTCACATCGACGAATGGCACGTAGTTCGTCGCGAAGTCGGCAGCACAAAATGACATAGGCAAAAAGGCCTCTCTTGCGTAGACGGTGTTTGGCAACACATCCATCACCGGCAAGGAGGCCTCAAGGTGCGCTATTCTAACCACGGACGGTTTCGGCAACAGGTGAGTTTCCTGAGGCAGCAGTTTCTGCAAGACAGAGATTTGCCCTTCAGTAATGTGTTGTCCGAGGGGATCCTCGCTCAGGCGTTGGCAGCGATCGACGCGTGCTGGTTGGATCGGATTTATTCGCCGCTCGTGACTCTTTGGGTTTTCTTGGGCCAGGTTCTGAGTGCGGACCATTCGTGCCGCGCGGCTGTGGCTCGATTGATTGCCCATCGTGCTGCGCAGGGACAGCGTCCCTGTTCCTCAGAGACCGGTGCGTACTGTCAGGCCCGAAAGCGTTTGCCTGAATCATTCTTTTCTGAAGTGGCTCGCCAAACAGGGCATGTGCTGGAGGACAAGGTCAAGCCGGAATGGCGATGGAAGGGGCGTCGGATCTACATGTTTGATGGGACGGTCGTCTCGATGCCCGACACGCCGGAAAATCAGGCGGCTTATCCCCAACCTGACACGCAGCATCCCGGTCTCGAGCACGGCGTGAGAACCGAAGCGGAGCTTCGCGAACGCTGCGGTCCCAAACAGAGCTTGGGGCCGAGGCGCAAACGGGAGCTTCCGCAAAGCGGTGCGCCCCGCCACCCGGCCGAAGACGAATCGCCCTCACCTTGCCTCTCCCATCGGAATGGGAGAGGGAAAAGAGAATCGCCGAATTCAAGCACCCCCGCGATCGTTAACGCTCCGATTTGGCAACGGGCGATTCGACCGGTACGCTAGCGGCAGCTGGCAATCGCACTCAAAGCACACGTCGAACGGGGGACGCACTATGTTCCGACTGACGAACGTTCGGTCTGCCGAGGGCGCCTTCGGCCTTTTGCTGTTTGCCGGTGTCGGCATTGCTCGGAACGGTTTGGCCGTGCATGCACGGGCCGAGGACACCGCCATCTGCACGTTTCGCGTCGGGTGATGAGCGTCGACTGAGAATCCATCTGGGAAATGTCGGCTCATTCATTGCTCTTGCTTTCGCTCACAAATTGGAATGAGTCGCATGCAGACCCGTCGCCTCGCCCTTGTCCACTTTTCAGTCGCCTGCTTGGCCGTTGCGGCGGCCGCACGTGCCGACAGCGACTTTGTCATTCTCGGAGAGGGAAATGCCTTCTGGACCAACAATCAGGCCGCGCCGGTTTGCAGGAAGCTCGCTGCTCTCCAGAAGCAGCACGCCTTTCAGAGCGTGAGCTTTGCGCTCACCGGCGACTGGGTCATCCTGCCGGTAGGCCACGGATTTTACACCAACAAAGCCGACTTGCCGGCCTGCAAGAAACTCGCCGAATTACAAAAGGGAAAGAGCACGATCCATTGCGCAGCCTTTGCCCCTTCGGGTGGCTGGACCCTGTTGTGGAGCCAGAATGGAAACTGGACGATCGGGGCCATCCCGGATGCGGCCTTTCAAAAAATGCAGGAAGTCGCGAAAGCCGGCAGCACGCTCCGCTCGCTCGCCTTCGGCCCCAAAGGCGCCTGGGTTTTGCTGTTCGACCAGACGGGCGTGCGGTTCGGCAACGTCCCCGACGAGCTGGGCAAGGTCTTGAACAACGCCATCAAGCAGAACCTGGCGGTGCGGTGCGTCTGCTTCGCGCCGAACGGCACCTGGATCTGTCTCACCAGCAACGGCTGGTGGACCAGTGATCCGAATCATCCCGCGTCCAAGATGATCGCCAGACTCGACCGGCAACAGCACTCATTGCACTGGGTCGCCGTGGCGCCTGAGGTCGGCGCACACGATTTTGAAAAATGGACTTCCGTGATCCGTCGGCACCACGAGGCCGACTGGCCCGGTGGCTACGCGTTCGCGGTCCTGCACAAAGGCAAAGTCGTGGCTGAAGATGCCGAAGGTTGGGCCCGCGCACCGTGGCAGCCTCAGGATCCGAACGTCAAATGGACCGTCGAAAAGCCGATGGGAGTGGCCAGCGTCTCCAAGACGGTCACCGCGGTGGCCCTCCTGAGGCTGTGGGAAGAACGCGACAAGAAGTTCTCGCTCGACGCCCCGTTCTGGCCGCACATACGGGCCATCTGCCCGCGGGCCAGCGCCGGCGCGAAAAAGGTGACGATCCGTCAACTGCTGCAGCACAAAAGCGGCTTCAAGAAAGTCGACGGATGCAACACTCCCAAGGACGTCGAAAAGCTTCTCGAACAACCGCTCGAACACGAGCCGGGGACCAACCAGGCCTACGACAACAACAACTACTACATCGCCCGGCTCGTCATGGAAAAGATCGGCAAGGTCGAATACACCTCGTATGTCAAAGAGCACGTGCTCCGTCCGATGGGCATCAAACGGATGGAGACGCACTTCGAGGCCCACCAGCCCACGTGCGGCTACGGCAAACCGGGAAGCAAGGGCCCGGGTTTCCCCTTCAACTGGGACTGCGCAAAGACGGCCGGCCCCGACGGCTGGTATGCCTCGATCCGCGACATGAGCCGTTTCCTCCTTGGCCTGCGCGACCACAAGGTGCTGAACCCGGCCACGACGAAGATGATGTATAAAGACCTGTTGGGCTGGGACATTTCCTATCCCGCCTGGGAGAAAAACGGCGGCTGGTCCTGGGACGAGGGAAAGAGGCCCAACTCGCGCGCGGGAACGTTACGCAGCTCGCTCTATCATTTCCCGGACGACGTCGACGCTGTGATGTTCACCAACTCCGGCGCCGGCGACGACCCGGAAGTCGTGCTGCGTCATGCCTGGATGGAAAGCATGCAGAAATAAGGCGACGCCGCCAAACGGAGGGCGAGCTGCCACCTTGCCATTTCCGTTTGGGATTGTCGACGGAGAAAATGGACCCAGCTCTTTTCGGGAACTTGCTGCGGGAGTTCGTCCCAAGCACATGCCCCATTCGGCGACCTCATGCGCATCGGCGCACCGCCTTAGCCGTTGACACTTGTCGGCTCAGGTTGGACAGGATGGCCGCCTAACCCAAGCGTCGGCTCTCCCGTTGCGGTTCGCGGCGGGTCGGTTTGCCCGAACCATTCCACGACGTAGTAGAAGACCGGCGTGAGGAAGATGCCGAACAGCGTGACTCCGAGCATGCCGGAAAAAACTGCTGTGCCCAGAGCGCGCCGCATTTCTGCTCCCGCGCCGTGCGCGACCATCAACGGCACGACTCCCAAAATGAAAGCGAACGACGTCATGATGATCGGGCGCAGTCGGCTCCGGCAGGCGGCAACGGTTGCGTCGAATCGCGACTGCCCGCCGTCTTGATTGGCCTTCGCGAACACGACGATCAGAATCGCGTTTTTCGTCGCCAAGCCCACCAAAACGATGAAGCCCACCTGGACGAAGATGTTGATGTCCGACTTGACGATCGCCACGCCCGCCAGCGAGGCGAGCAAGCACATCGGCACGACGAGGATGATCGCCAGGGGCAGCGTGTAATTCTCATACTGGGCCGCTAACACGAGATAGACCAGAACCACAGCGCCGGCAAAGGCATAGTAAGCCGCGTAACCCTCCAACAACTGCAGGTAGGTTAGCTCGGTCCACTCGTAGGTCATGCTCTTGGGCAATTCCTCTTTCGCGAGGCCGCCGACTCTCGAAATCACGGTGCCAGAGCTCACCCCCGGCAGTGAGGCTCCGTTGAGCGCGGCGGCCGTGTGCATGTTGTATCGCGTGATCATCGTCGGACCGCCGATGTCCTCGATCGTGGCGACCGTTCCGAGCGGCAGCATCTCGCCGGCCGCATTGCGGACCTTGAGCTGCCGCACGTCTTCGGCCTTGAGCCGGAAGGGCGCATCCGCCTGAAGGTTGACCTGCCAGGTCCGTCCAAACTGGTTGAAGTCGTTGGCGTAATACCCGCCGAGGAAGACCTGCAATGTGTTGAAAACATCGTTGAGCGAGACGTTCATCGTCTTGCATTTGGTGCGGTCGATGTCGATATAGAGCTGCGGGGCGTTCGCGCGGAAACTGCTGAACAGGCCGGCGATGCCGGGGAGTTTGCTCCCCTTGTCGGCTACGGCCTCCGACTGCCCCTGCAACGTATTCAGCGGCAGGTCCTCTAGATCTTCGACCATCAGTTTAAATCCGCCGGCGTTGCCCAAGCCGTCGACTGCCGGCGCACCGAAGACGGCGACCTGCGCCTCGATGATGTCGGCGTAAAACTCCTTCTGCAGCTTGCGGCCGATTTCGCCCGAGCTCAGCGAGTGGTCGTGCCGATGGTCGAACTCGTCGAGAATGATGAACATCGACCCCAGGTTTGATCCCACGGCATTCAGCACGAACGATTGCCCGGGAATGCCGATCGTGTGAATCACGCCTTTCGTGTCTCGCGCCTATCTTCCACGCGCTTCAAGCAGGCGATCGTTCGCTCGAGCGAGGCCGAATCGGGCAATTGCACGTCGACGATCAAGTAACCCTTGTCCTGCGCCGGAATGAACCCGGTCGGAATGTGTGTCATGCCGAAGTACGTCAGCCCAATCAGTCCTCCGTAGATCAACAGCACGATCACGGAGATCCGCAGGCTCCCTCCCACCACGTGACCATACCCGTGAGCGACGGCGTCGAAGCCTCGATTGAACAACTTGAAGAATCGCGAGAGGATGCGGTTCACGGGCTTCGCGATCAGAGTTCCGAGAACGATGCCGGGAATCCACAACGCCAACCAAATGAGCCACGCCTTCCACCCCGCGTCTCCCTCCGTATTCAAACCCAAGACGGGCAATACCCGGCTCCAGAGAAGCTCGGCGCCGGCCCATCCCAGGAGGGCCCCGTAGCCCCACCACGGCAGTGCTTCGCGAGTGTCCTCATGACCTTCGCCGCCGTGATGGGCGTTCTGAAAGATCAGGACCGCACGCGACGGCGTCATGGTCATGGCGTTGATCGCCGAGATGACCATCGACGCGGCGATCGTCAACGCAAATTGCCGATAGAACTGGCCGCTGATCCCGCCGATGAGTGCGCTCGGAAGGAAGACCGAACACAAGACGAGGGTGATGGCGATGATCGCGCCGGTGATTTCGCCCATCGCCTCGATCGTCGCCGTGCGCGCATCGAGGCCCTTGGCGAGCTTGGTCTCGACCGCCTCGAGCACTACGATCGCGTCGTCGACCACGATTCCGATCGCCAGAACCAGACCGAAGAGGGTCAGATTATTGAGCGTGAAACCCATCAAGTACATGACCGCGAACGTGCCGACGAGCGAGACGGGCACGTCGATCATCGGCAGGATCATCGCCTTCCAGTCCTGCAGGAACAGGAGCACGACGATGGCGACCAGAATCACGGCATCGCGCAGCGCGTGAAAGACTTCGGAGACCGACTCTTGGATGAAGGGAGTCGTGTCGTAGACGATGTCGTAATGCATACCCTGCGGGAAACGGGTGGCCGCGAGTTCCTTCATCTTTGCGCGGATGCTCTTGGCCGTGTCGATCGCGTTCGAACCGGGCAACTGGTAGAGCACCAGGCCGATTGACGGATTGCCATCGAGCGTGCAGCGCGTGTCCTGGTTCTTGGCCCCCAGCTGGATGTCCGCAACGTCCTTGAGGCGAACGACCTGACCCGAGGGGCCCGCCTTCACGACGATTTGTTCGAACTCCTGCGGATCGACGAGTCGCCCCAACGTGCTCAGGGTGTACTGGAAATCCTGCCCGGCCGGGACTGGTTGCTGCCCGATTTGCCCAGCGGCCACTTGGACGTTTTGCTCTTTGAGCGCGTTGACAATGTCGCCAGCCGTGAGGTTTCTGGTCGCCAGCTTTTCGGGATTCAACCAGACCCGCATGCTGTAGTCCTGCTGGCCCATGTAGGCCACGTCCCCCACGCCGTCGAGCCGCGCCAAATCGTCGCGGATCTTGATCGTGGCGAAGTTGCTCAGCTCAAGCTGGCTGAACAGCGGCTTGTGAGTCTTGGGATCCTCGCCCGAGGTAAAATTCACCACGAGCAGGATGCTCGGCGACTTCTTCTTGGTGGAAACGCCAGTCGCCTTCACTGCGTCGGGGAGCTGCGGCATCGCCAGGGCGACGCGGTTCTGCACCAGCACCTGGGCCATGTCGAGATTGGTGCCGAGCTGGAACGTCACCGTCAGGTTGTAGCCACCGTCGTTAGTCGACTGTGACGACATGTAGAGCATGTGCTCGACGCCGTTGACCTGCTGTTCGATCGGAGCGGCGACGGTATCGCGAACGACTTTCGCGCTGGCACCCGGATATGTGCAGGACACCTGCACGGTCGGCGGAGTGATCTCGGGGTATTGGGCGATCGGCAGCGTCTTCAGCGCCGCGAAGCCGGCCAACAGAATCACGGCGGAGATCACCACGCCGAGGACAGGTCGATCGATGAAGAACCGAGCCATTGCTGCGACAGTCCCTGCTGTTTTCCGAGCTGCGTGGCTAGTGGTGACTGCCCGACGAGTCTTTCGCCTCTTCCCGATCTTGATTCTTCCGGGCGGCGATGGACTCTCCCGGTCGGCTGCGCATGTCTCCGAGAGTCGGGGCGACAGTCACGCCGGGCGCACCCGTTGCAGGCCGTCGATAATGATCCGCTCGCCGGCGGCTAAGCCTTCGCTAATCGCCCGCAATCCCTCGTGCATCGGGCCGAGCTGCACCGGTCGAAAGACGACTTCGTTCTTGTCGTTGACGACGTACACGAACTTGCGTGCCTGGTCCGTGCCGATCGCACGGTCCGCGACGAGCAAAGTCGGCTTGGGCTTGCCAAGAGGGACGCGAATTCTCGCGAACAGGCCGGCTTCCAAGACGCGCCGTCCCACCGGCGGCTTGGGATTGGGGAATGTCCCCCGCGTGCGGATCGTGCCCGTCGCCGGATTGACCCGATTTTCGACGAAGTCGATTCTCCCCTTGAACGGGTAACCTTTGTCCGTCGTGAGCCCCAAGTAGACCGGGATCACCTGCTCCTTTCCCCCTTCGAGTTTGCCTTCCCGGACCTGCTGCATGAGCGTCAAAAAGGTCCGCTCGTCGACGTCGAAATAGACGTAGATCGGATCGACCGAGACGATCGTCGTCAGCACGGTCTTGTTGGCGTCGACCAGGTTCCCGACGGTCAAATCGCTGCGGCTGATCTTTCCAGCAATCGGCGCTGCGATCTTCGAGAAATCGACGTCGAGCTGCGCGATCCACTTTGGCCTTCGCCGACTCGACCTGCGCGTCTGCTTCCTTCTTGTCGGCCAACGTCTGGTCGTACTGGGCAGCGGTGATGGCCCCTTTCGCCTTCAGGGCCTCGGCACGCTTAAAGTCGAGAGTCACTTTTTCTTGATGTGCCAGGGCCGTGTCGCGCTGAGCTTTCGCCGCGGCCAGGTCGGCCTGAAACTCGCGGTCGTCGATCTCATATAACGGCTGGCCCTTTTGGACCTCGTCTCCGTCCTTGAATAGGACCGCGTTAAGGAAACCCGTCACCCGTGCCCGAATCTCGACGGTTTCCGCCGAATCGGTCCGCCCCGTGTAGTCGACCGAGTCCACGATCGATTCCTCGACCGGCAGGCTCACGACGACAACCGTCGGCGCGGGCTGCGCTGCGGAATCGGCCTGCGATTGATCGCAGCCAACGAGCGCCAGCAGTGCCGGGAACAACAAGCACCACGCCGCGTTGATTTCGCACCGTTTCATGTCCGGTCGGTCCCGTAAGCAAAAGTCCGTTCGGCCTCGTGCGCGAATGTTCACACGCAACGTCCGTTCGGCCCAGAACGCAAATGAGCAAATGCCGGTTCGGTCCCGTAAGCAACCGCGACCGAAGACCGCAACTCTTTCTCACCGAAGAATCGCGCTCGGTCTCAGCGACACCTGCAGTCGACGAGTCTCGAACTCCGTGAGCTCTGTCGAGTGGATCGGAGCGAGTCCCAAAACTCCGTCCTTCGGACGAAATTTGAGGAAGTTGCAGAAGGGTTGCTGTATATTAAGACCTCGCAATGTGATTCGCACGTCAAATAATTGAGTTTCCTGAAAAAAGAAAAGTTCCGGTCGGCGGCAGCCAAAGTCAGACGCCGCGATTCCCCGTCTTGAAGCGCACGGGTTTCACTGCTTCCGTCCGCTCGCATCCCGGAAGTCGCATCGCTTTCAACGGCGAAAGGCGAGTGGTGATGTAAGAACCTAAGCCATAGGTCGTGACCATGGGACACAAGGACAAGCGGCAGGCTGACTCAGCCAAGCCAGAGAAGCTTAAAGGCAAGGAGTACCTGCGGCAGCTCAAGCAGCTTCACGTCGAACTCGTCACACTCCAAGAATGGGTCAAGCACAAGGGGCTCAAGGTCTGCATCGTCTTCGAAGGACGGGACGGCGCCGGAAAGGGAGGCACGATCAAGGCCATCACGGAGAGAGTGAGCCCGCGTGTCTTCCGCGTGGTGGCCTTACCAGCTCCGACCGAGCGCGAAAAATCTCAGATGTACTTGCAGCGCTATGTGCCGCACTTTCCGGCCGGCGGTGAAGTCGTGATCTTCGATCGTAGCTGGTACAACCGCGCCGGGGTCGAGCGGGTGATGGGATTCTGTCCCGAGGAGCAGGTCGAGCGGTTCCTGAAGATCACGCCTCTCGTCGAGAAAGCGATGGTCGACTCCGGAATCGTGCTCCTCAAATACTGGCTGGAAGTCAGTCCCGAGGAGCAGACGCGGCGGCTCGAAGCGCGGATCCAGGACGGGCGAAAAACCTGGAAGCTCTCGCCGATGGATCTCGAATCGTACAGCCGCTGGTTCGACTATTCGCGGGCGCGAGACGGCATGTTCGCCGCGACCGACACACCCTGGGCACCCTGGTTCGTGGTCCGGTCCGATGACAAGAAGCGGGCGCGGCTGAACATCATCAAACATCTTCTCAGTCGCATTCCCTACAAAGACGCTCCCCGCGACAAGGTCGAGCTGCCCAAACGGCAGAAAGCCAAGGACTATCGCGAGCCTGACTACCCCTTCAAGTACATTCCCGAACCTTTTTGACCGACACGGTCCGAGGGAGAAGTACCATGGCCGACCTCAGCACGTTTTTGAAACGGCTCGACGAACAAGTGGCCGCAGCCCGGACAAAGGTCGAGCAAAAGCAGAGCGAAATTCAACAGGCGTACCAGTCTCGCACCGAACGCTATCAGACTTTTCGTCGGGTGATGGAGGATCTGCGGGGAGTGGCGCAGGAGCGCCTGGATAAGCTGGGGGAGCACTGCAAATTTGACGGGCATCCGATCGAGGACGCCGATGGCAAGAGCGTTCTGCTCAATTTTCAGACGCCGGTCGCCCGCGTGCGGCTGCGCCTCTCGGCTTCCCACGACACCGATATCCACAATCTTGTGCTCACCTACGATCTGGAAATCTTGCCGATTTTCGTCAAATACAATCAGCATGCCGAGCTGCAGATCCCGCTCGACAAGGTGGATCGACCAACCGTCGAAGCGTGGCTCGATGATCGACTCATCGAGTTCGCGCAGACCTACGCCACGATCCATTTCACCGATGAATACAACCGGGATCACATGGTCACGGACCCGGTGGCCAACGTCCATTTTCCAAAGGTGTTTGCCCAATCGAAGCTCGAGCAGGGCGGCAAGAACGTACTACTTCATCAGCAACCAGACCCGCGGTGAATTCGAAAAACGCCGCTAGCCGGCGGCGGCCGCAGAACTATCGGCGGCTGCTCGTTCCTTCGGAGGTTTTTCGGGATTAGAATCAAATTCCATCACAGACCGACGCCTCCATTTCCTTTGCGACCCCACTCCTTGATTTGAAGGCCGACGATATGCGCGTTCAACACTTAAAGGTCTGCGTTCCGCTCTGTGCGATTCTTCTGTTCCTCGGCGCGAAGACAACCTTCGGCCAGTTCAGCGATCTGATGGCCCGGGTTCCCGGCGGGGCAAATTCGCTGGTCCTGATCGACGTCGACAGCTTTTATGAGAGCCCGATGGCGATCAAACAGGGCTGGAAGGCGACGTTCGAGCGGAAGTGGAGCGAGCAGCCGATCCTGCTGCCTCCCGAAGCCAAGCGATTCATCCTCGCCTCGCATCTCGATCCGCTCAACAACCTGCGCTCGAATTGGGAAGTCGCGATTGTCGACCTGGCGACTCCGATTCCGATGAATACCATTGCCCGCGCGGAAGGGGGTTATCAGGATTCAATCGATTCCACGCCCGTCGTCTGGACGCCCAGCCACGCCTATTGCATCCAATTGGACAGCCAAATCCTCGGAATCGTGTACCCGGATGATCGGCAGGCCGCCGCGCGGTTGATCAATCTGGGCAAAACCGGCCAGCTCTCGCCGATCTCTCCTTACCTCAAGGCGGCCACAAAAAAGCTCCGCAGCGCAGGCCAGATTGTGATGGCCGTCGACCTGTCAAACGTGGCGCAGCCGCATCGGCTCGACCGAGCGCTCAAAGAGACGAACATACTCGAGGGCAAAAACATCAGTCCGATGGTGGTGGCCGGAATTCTGTCGAGCCTGAAGGGAGTGACCGTCGCGATCAACTTCCAGAGCCAGCCGCTGACCGAAGTGCGGATCGACTTCGGATCCAGCATTCGCGCCATCAAGCCGATCGCCAAGGACCTGATCGCGACGGCGATGAGTCGCCTGGGGATGCCCATCGAGGATATGTCGGTCTGGAAGGTCTCCTTCGATGGGGACACGATCGTGTTGCGCGGCATGCTGAGCGAAAAGGGGTTGAGGCAGATTTCGAGTTTCCTCGAGCTGCCCACCTCCAAGTTCAGCACGCTGGCCAAGGAGTCGGAGAGCAAGAGCGATCCGATGAAGGCCACTTTGGACGCGTCGCTGCGCTATTTCAAGACGTTGGAAAAGCTGCTCGATGATCTGCGGACCGGTTTAACCACCGATGCCAAGACCCTCTGGTACGAAAAGACCGCGCGCAAGATCGACAACATGCCGATTCTGCACGTCGACGACGAGCTACTGGCCTTCGGCGCCAACACGGCCAAGGCCCTCCGCGAAACCGCGGAGCAGGGTCGAAACGTCGGTCGCGCGAATTCCGCCAATCAGGTCGCAGCAATCGCGTCGTACGGCAACTACTACGACGGGGGCGGTTATTCATCGGCCCAGCAGTATCCGGTCATGCAGATCCAGGCGAATAACGCCAGCAGCCAAAACCGCACCCGCAGCCTGCAAGCCATGAATAACGGCTTGGGGGACATCCGCCGCAAGATGACCAAGAAATACCAGGTCGAGTTTTGAATCCATGAACTCCGAAAATCGTTCCTTTTTCCCGATCACGCCCGCCGCCGCCGTGTGTGGGGGGCGTCCTCCGCTTATTTATCCGAGGCGCCCCCGCCCCTGATCCGACCCACGAAGAGATTGCTCTTCCGGCTGGATGTGACAAACACTCCGACGCCCGGTGAGACCGGTCGATAGCCCTCGAGCTCATCGCGATTGGGAAAGGTGCTTATCCGAAGGCATACGTTCGGGCCCCAGGCTCGGCCGTCCGCGACGGCCCGCTCGAGATCCAATGTCTCCAAGCGCCAGCCGCGTCCTTCGATCACATTGAGCACGCAAGTCAATTGCTTAGTGCGGTTGTCCCAATCCAAGTTCTGGTTGAATGTCGGAGCGAGAAATCGATATGCGATGACGCCCGATGCACTCGTGCGTCGAGCGGCCAAAAGCTTTTCCGGATCATAGAGTCGGACTTCTGGCCGGATGTCCCCATAATCGGCCGTCGCCAGAAAGTCCTTGCCACGCAAGGAGACGAACTCGGGACGGCTGCCATTCACAGCCGCGTCGTCCACCACGACGGCGCGCACCGCCCGGCTCAGGTCGCCGTCCGCAAGCGCGCGGTCCCAATCCAGCTGATAAATGAACCCCTTGCGGGCGACGGTATCGCCCAGGAACGTGCCCCACTGGGGATGCCACGTCAAACCCGTGGGATGCCTGAGCAGCGGACGGTCTTTGTCGCGCAGCCAAATCACTCGCCCCGTGGCTTTGAAATCCGGGGAGTACTCCCGAATCACGCCCACGCGCGGTTTGACGTCATAGCAGTCGCCATAAAGGTAAACCTTGCCTGCGTGGAAGCTGGCGCCTTGCATGGCTCCGAGCCCCTCGACAGTCAGCGCTTTGACGTCTTGCAGAGACGGAATCGGAGGACCAATCGGCGACTGGCTTTCCCCGGGGATCCGCCAGTGCGCAACTTCGGCAGGCCTCAGTGCCAACCGCGACCGAGAGCAGCGAGAGAAACACGAAGAATCGCGACATAGGTGCTCGAAAGAACGCGATGAGAGATCCGTAGAGCCAAAAAGAGGCGTCTCTGATTGCCCCGCGCGCCACAGTGGTCGTGCGAGCAATCTTCAACTATCGGCCGCTGGAAGCGCGGCGGACTGTCAGTTGACAAAGGCGCCGTTTGCTTTGTCGTACTCAGATCGTGAAGTCTCTGTGAACGAGTCAAGCAAGTCCTGCGACATGATGCGTCGGGATCGTTCCTGGTAGTACTTCACACAAATTACATATGCGACTCACCGAATCGAAATATCCCGCGCGTAGGGTGCCTCCCAAACAGTCTTGCTCTCACTTGCCGCGGCGAAATTGGAGGGACTTTCCGTCTCGAGCCCGATTGACCTTCTGTAGAAGGCGGTGCCACGAACATGGACGCGAAACTGCGGGTCGTCAGAGGGCCTTTGGCGGGCGAAACGATCCGAGTGCCTGTTGGCAAACTGCTCATCGGTCGCGAAACGGACTGTCAGCTGCGGCTGGATAGCAAATCGGTCAGTCTCCATCACTGCGTCCTGCTGCTGGACGAGTACACGCTTCGGATTCGCGATCTCGGCAGCACGAACGGGACGCTCGTCAATGGACATCGCGTCGGCAAGCGTGAATCGATCCTGCTCCACGACGACACGATTTCGATTGACAATTTGACTTTCCGGATCGACCTCAGCAGCGAGTCGGATCCTTTGGCGCTTACGCCGGCGGACGAGCAGCCCGCCGACTCGTCGAGCGCGCTGGACTCAACGGCCATCTTAGATGGCGACACGCACCCGCTCGTTCCCATCGAAGACTCTCCCACCGAAGTCGCTCCCGTTGAGGCCTTCCAAGTGTCCTCGCCAGAGCCGCCTTCCCAGGATGAGTCCGCGCTTCCGAAGGCGGCGTCAAATGCCGGCGCCCGAATGAGTCTCCGAGGCTCAGCCGCGACGGTCTCGGAGGGACGAGTCGCAACCTCGGAACCGCCCTCCGCCTCCAGTCCGCGGGCTGTGCCCCCGAAAACTTTGTCCAAAAAAGTCAGGGAGCAAGCCGCCACTCCGACCACTCAATCCAAACCATCGGCGGTCGAACCGAAACGGATTGCCAAACCGCAGTCGAAGGCCGCCGGCAAAGTCGAACGCAGCGCAAGAACGTCGGCCTCGATCGGTCTGGGGCGAGTCCTGCCCATCGCGGGATTGATTGGCCTGGTCGCGCTGGTTGCCGGCGGAGCGTTCTTTCTTCGTGGCTCGGGGCAGGCAACTCCGTATGTGGCGCCCCCAGCGTACGTCGTGTTCAGCCCAAAGAGCTTCGAGGCGGTGCTGAGTTGCGAAGTGCCCGCGGATTGGAAACAGCGGTTCCGCAAAGGGAAGAACGTCGGCCCGGTGTGGGCCGGGTTCACCGACGGCGGGCTCTCGGTCGAAATCAGCGAGAACCTGACGGGCGGCGCAATTCGAGAGGCCGTCGTCGCCATGCGAAAAAAGTCCGCGCCGGCCCGGCGTGATGCGCCGGCCGCCGAACAGATCCACGAATACCTGCGCGAAAAGTCATCCGCAAACTTCAAGTCGTACAACGAGACGCCGCGATCTCGGGGCATCAAAACGAAAGGGTACGGCGAGGCACAAATTTCGGATTTCACAGCGACGGAGGGAGTTTTCAGCACGGAGATCAGGGGCTGTCGCGCGACGGCCCTCAATCAAGCGCATCAGTTGACCGTGATCTGCAAGTGCCCGCCGTCACTGTTTGAGGATGCAAAGCCGGTCTTCGAGAAGATCGTTGCGAGCCTGAGCTTTGAAGCGGCCGCTGATGCGAAATGAGGAAGCCCTTACCAAGCTGCGTGCCGCACGAACCAAGTCCGACAAGTCGCCGTAGAACGGCTGGACCGTTGCGTCCCGGCCGGGAGTTGTGGTGTAAAGTAACGTCAGATAGACGTTGATCGTCGCCCGAGCGCGTTTCTCCGCCTTCAGCTCCGGCAAGATTGCCAGAACGCCTGCAGGATCGTCAACGGGGAACGGGGGAGTGGACAGGGGCGGAATTGAACCGCCGACACCAGGATT